>NZ_JALPRD010000028.1 GCF_023197165.1 Sphingopyxis sp. MSC1_008 | reverse complement strand
AGATCGCCGACGCCACCGGACTCACTGCGGTGCATGTCAACCGGGTGCTGAAAACATTGACGTCCGAGGGACTCATCCGCCGGACGCGGCGGGTGGTGTCGATCCCCAACTGGGCAGGTCTGCGCCGCGTCGCCGGTTTCAACGAGACTTATCTCCATTTCGACCAGGTCGCCGGTCATCCCGGAGTCCAGCCGGGTTTCAACAGTGCTCCGGTCATGCCGTTACAAGGCCGCAACCAGTCCTTTTGATCTGGATTAGCTCCAAGGAACGCTGAGGCCGATCGTCGGTATCGGCACGGATGTCGAAGTAGTTTTCAAACACTCACAAAGACTACAGACAACCCGCGACGACGAAAGACACTGAACTCCCAATCTATATATCCCGCCATTGTCCACCGCGCGCGGGCGTGCGATCGCTCGAGGCTTCGCTCAGCGACCCGCCCTGGCTACGGTAACCCGCTTGCTTTACTCACGCCGTGTTGCAGCCAGTCGCGCCGGACGTCGAGCGTCACGATGACCCCGTCCTCGGCCCCTTCATATTCTATGGCGCGCCTCCGAGTTGGACGGAAGGCACTGCGCTTGACTAGTAGCCTGCCGAAGCGGGCAGTCTGATCAGGCGCTTCCGCTTGCTGCGAAATCCCAGCCTCTTCTGTCCGCCTCAGACAAGATGAAGCGGACGGCTAACGCCAGTTTCGTGGACGTCGGTCTCGACTGCCGCGTTGGCATCGCTTTCCGCCGCATCGCGGCCAAGAGAGCAAAGACTTTGGAAATTCTCGATCGGTGCCGGACGCCCGATCAAAAATCCTTGAGCTTTGTGACAGCCCTTCGCTTTCAGCAGGCGCATTTGCTCCGGTGTCTCCACGCCCTCGGCAACGATCGCCAAGCCGAGGCCTTTGCCGAGGCCGATGATCGCCTTCACAATGGCAAGGGCTTCGCTGCTTTCGGTCAGGCCGCTGACGAAGGATTGGTCGATTTTGACCTGATCAAAGGGAAACGACCTGAAATATCCGAGCGAGGAATAGCCGGTGCCGAAATCGTCCATTGCAATATGAATGCCGAGCGCTTGGAGCGCGCTAAGCGCCGCGACAGCTTTCTTTGGATTGCTGACGAGCATTCCCTCGGTGACCTCAAGTTCGAGGCGATCCGCATTCAGACCGGTTCTGGCGAGAACACACCGGACAGTGTCGACGATATCGCCTTGGGCGATCTGAGCCGGCGAAATATTGACCGCGACTTTGAGCTGCCGCTCCCAACGGACAGCCTCGGCGCAAGCCCGCTCGAGCACGAACTCGCCGATTTCGAGAATGAGCCCGCTCTCCTCGGCAAGAGGAACGAAGTCGGATGGCGAAACGGAGCCTAAAATCGGGTGATCCCAGCGAAGGAGGGCTTCGAACCCGGTGGCCTGCCCGGAGTCGAGGCATGCGATGGGCTGATAGTGGAGATGGAGCTCGCCGTTTTGAACCGCGCTTCGAAGATCGGCCTCGAGACGCCGCCGCTGAACAAGCTGCTGGTCCATTGCGCTGTCGAAGAAGCGATAGGTGCCGCGTCCCTCTGCTTTCGCGCGATAAAGCGCCAGATCTGCCTTTTTGTGCAGATCGTCGGCATCGGCCGCGTTGGACGGAAAAAGCGCGATGCCGATGCTCGATCCCAGATGAATCGACAGATCGCCGACGCGCATTTCATTGCCGAGCGCTTCGATGATCCGCGCTGCAAGGCTTCCCGCGGCGCTTGGCTGGCCGTCCCGCCGCTGCACGATGGCAAATTCATCGCCGCCCAGGCGTGCAAGAAATTCGTGTTCGGACAAGCAGCCGCGTATCCGCCGCGCGGTCTCAATGAGCACCGCGTCGCCGGCCGGATGTCCGTGAAGATCGTTCACCGCCTTAAAACGATCGAGATCGAGGCAAAGCAATGCGATGGGCGCGGTCGCGCTGGCTTGCCGCAACGCGCCATCGAGCGCCTGGATGAAGGACAGGCGATTGCCGGCACCGGTGAGCGAATCATGTGAGGCGAGGTGTGCGATCCTTGCCGCTGCCGCCTTGCGCTCGGTTATGTCGCGGACGATGATGGACTCGAGTGCGACGCCGCCGATCACGACCGTCCGCACTGCGGTCTCGACCTCGACGAAAGCTCGGTCAGTACCGAGCAATCGGGCTTCGAAGAACGCAGGTCCCAAGGCCTGTTTCGGGCGGGCGCGATGATCTGGCAATATGTCTGAAATCGCGAGGCCGTTTGGGGGCCGAGATGGATCATAACCTGCGATGCACCAGAAGGTCTCATTCGCATCGACGATCGTTTCGCCATCGAGGATGACAAGGCCTTCGAGCGCGCTCTGCGTGAAATTCTTGAGTCGCTGCTTCTCGTCTTCGGTCGCGCGCGCGATACGCGCTTCGTAGATTGCGGTCGCGAGCATGACCGCCATCAGCGTTACCACGCCCATGGCGACGAAAACGGTTAGCAGGTTGGCGTCGATGGAAGACGGGGGCAGCCGCACGCTGGGGTCGGCCCGGATCGATACAGCGGCCATCGAGCCAAAATGAACCGCGCATATAGCACAGGCGAGAAGGCTCCCGGCCCCGAGCCGGCGACCGCGCCGCGCCGCGAACAGGCGCGCGGCGAGGATCGAGCAAAGCGAACCGATTATGATCGACGCGGCGACGAGATGATAATCATAGCTATATCGGCCAGTCGTCTGGAGCGCCGCCATGCCCGTATAGTGCATTGCTGCGATACCTCCGGCAAAAGCGAGGCCGGCGCCCCATACGCGGCCCGTCTTGCGCGAAAAAAGCAGGGACCAAGCAGCGAAGGTCGCGGCGATCGCAATCAGGATCGAGCCGATCGTCGGGCCCGCCAAGAAGACCGTGGGTAGGCCAGGGCGGTAAGCTAGCATGGCGACGAAGTGGGTCGCCCATATTCCGGTGCCCGTGACAAAGGCCAGCAGTAACAGCCAGCCTCGCCCGCGGCGTGCGCCCATCGTGTCGATCTGGGCCGCAAGATGAAAAGCCGTTACACATGAAACGAGACAAATGGCCGCAGCGAGCAGCACCATCGTCCAATCATGCTCAAGCACCAAGCACGCGTACACCCGCAGCATAGCAATTCCTTCAGCGCCGGACGCTAGAAGAGCAAGGTTAGCGAGGTGTAAAATTCCGGCCAACCGTTTGTCGCCATCTGTCCCGATCCGGAGCATCATGTTCATTGATCCGAGGGCATCCAAATTCTTTTGTGCCGGATTTTCGGTTCTGCGGCATTGAAACGCTATTTCACAGTTGTTTCCGCAACCATGCCGCGCACACAGGCGTTTTTTCCGATCAGCTTTAGAAAGGATTGCCATGCGCCTGCTCGTTATGCTCGCATTTCCCTTCCTCGCTGCTTGCAACGACAAGCAGGAACAAGCCGAAGACAAGCTCGAACGCGCCGCCGAGACGGGCGCAAGAGTGGCCGGGCCGCTTCCCGCCGCGCTTGGACTAAGCGAGGCTCAGCTTCTCGATGCCGACCTGGTCGGAGTCGATGGCAAGGATCTGGGAGATGTCGCGCAAGTCGTGCGCGATTCCGACGGCAAGGTTGATCGCCTCCTCGTCGAACTCGATGGCATTGGCGACCGCTATATCCATATTCCGATAACCGGGTTGAAGACGGCTGGCGATGGAGACGACACCAATCTCGCGACCCCGATGACCAGGGCCGACCTCGCCGCTCTGGTCGAGGTTAAACTTCCCCCTACTTGAGCGGACGGCGGCCCTCAGTCGTGACTTCTGCGCGCCAGTTCGTTTCGCCGTCCTGTGAGCGACATCGGCCGAAAACGGTCGCTTCCCGCTAACAGAAGCGTAACCAACCTTCCTTGGCAACCCCGTCGTGGCGACCGGCACGAAGGCTTTAGCTGCCGGTGAGCTCGTCGGCGACAAAATGGGTTGGGCGCGGATCGTCGCCGCGGAATGGCGGCGCGGATTGTGACCGGTCGGATCGCAGGCGCCTCTGTTGCGCCGCGGGATCAGCGCGTGCTCGCTGCGCTCCTTGGCGCTGCCGGGGCTACTGGGCCCGCCTTTGTCACGTCGACCGGCGGCAGCTCGCGATCAGGCGCTACGGCCAGAAGCCTATCGGACTCATCGAAGACGCGTTGGTGCTCGGCGCCACATATCTGTCAATGAATAGTGTGACGCTTCCGCCGGCACGGGGGGCGAGGCAAGCAGCCTGAAGCGTCTTGTCGAGGCGCTGAATGCCCATGCTGCCGCGTTGTCCCGTCGGTCCTCGCTACTTCGCCGGATCGCTTTTGATTGCGTCTGCTTGCTCGTCGGCGGCCTTGCGCACCGCCTCAGCTTCCTGCTCGAGCCGTTCAGCTTCGATATCTGCCGCGCGGCGGATGCTGTCCTGCTTCTTATCGATGGCTTCGGCCTCGGCCTTGCGTGCATCCTCGGCCGCCTTTGCCACGCGATCACGCGCCTCGCCGATCTTCTCGTTGGGACCATCGCCGCCGTATGTCTGGCCAGTCGCCTCTGCGGCCGCCTTGTCTTTTTCGGCGCCTGCTTGTTCGGCGGGTCCCTGACAGGCGGGGAGCGTCAACGAAAGGGCTATGAGAGATAGATAGGGACGCATGGCATTTCCTTCGAGCTGCCGGGGTAGGACACGCCGGCGATTAGAAAAGGAACGAGTTGCCGTGGGCTAAGTTTCCATAGGCGAACGGAGATTCTCATGCCGGACTTGAAGACTGACGTCACCGCCATCCCCAGTTTGAACCTCGACCGCTATCTCGGGACCTGGTTCGAGATATGCCGCCTTCCGCTGCAATGGGAGGATCCGGAAGCCAGCGACATTACCGCGACCTATAGCCTTACCGCGGACGGCAAGATCGGCGTCGAGAACCGCTGTATCAACAAGGATGGCGAGCCCGACCGCGCGATCGGGGTCGCGGTGCCGCAGGACGCGACCAACGCAAAGCTCAAGGTCAGCTTTCTTCCCCAGTATCTCCGCTGGATTCCCTTTACTGAAGGCGATTACTGGGTGCTTGCGATTGATCCCGAATATTCGGTCGCGCTCGTTGGCACGCCCGACCGAAAGCATCTGTGGTTGCTCGCGCGCGGCGCCGCGGTTCCAGCGGACGTCGTCGACGACTATCTTGCCCTCGCGCGGGCGCAAGGGTTCGATCTCGACCGGCTGATTACTCCGCGGCAGTCGGGCCAGATGGTGCCCACCGCTGCTTTCGATGATTGAGGTGACCGCGTCGGTTCCACGGAAAACCTCGCCATCGCGCCCGGCGCGCAAGATGTATTATACGCTGTCATGTTACACGATCGTCAGATCAGTGTCTCGGCTCCGAGGAGCGCGTCGATCGGACTGTGCTGATGGTGTTAAAGGCAACTGCTAGAGCGTAGGACAAACGCGGTCGTCGCTTATCAGGCATTGAAAACGCGTTGATTCAAACCTGGTGATCGCAGTCATGATTGTGGTGTAGAGGTTGCCCGTCAGAAATCGAGGCGGCGTCAAATCCAGAAATTTCTCGGAGACGAAACTCGTCGACCGCACTGAACCCGCGAACTTCGGCACATAAGCCGTCAACGAACTGAATGTTTCGAACGTTCGCCAGCCGCCCGGGCGAGAGGCTATAGGCTGCGCTTATCTGGTCGAAGTTGTCGTCACGGACTTAAATTTTCCGTGGCGGCTGCGGGCAGATTCTCGGAAGCTTGACGTTGCTCCTGAAATTCGTCTCGATCGGTGTGACTATCGGCTTGCAACGATCGCCAACACGCTCACGGTACTGATGCAGCCAATGACGAATGCGACGCCGGTCGCAGTCGGCGCGCCTGATCCGATGGACGTCGGCGGGCGATCGCTATGCTTTCGCTTGGGAACTGGACGTCCGGCCAGACTACCTCGGCTCCATTACCACCGCAAATAACCGGTCAAGGTTGGACTGCAGATCCTGTACCTCGGGGTTTTCAGCATATTTTGGTAGCCCGAGCGGCAAGCTCATACTCTCATACATGGCGGAAGCCTCGCCGTCCGTCAGGAGGCCTCGTTTACGAAGAATGTTGGCGAGGCTGACAATTCCGTTGATCGCGGAAACGTCCGACGCCTCGTGAGCCGCAATGAGGTTCGCTGCGACGAGGTCAGGTATATCATCCATATCGAATCTTTCTATCCCTGCTCGCAACGGGAAAGCGCAATGGAGTGGCATGGCATAATCGGAAACACATGACGCTGCCGGCTCTAAGATCGTCCCTTCCGGGCCTTGCGCGCAGCGTACCGCAAATCTCGCGCCGTTTTCAGCTCGGCCTCGGTCAGGACGCGCTCCGGTGCAGCGAGTGAAGTTTTAGCGGCGAGACGATCCTCGTCAT
The DNA here is from genome assembly GCF_023197165.1 of Sphingopyxis sp. MSC1_008. GTDB lineage: Bacteria > Pseudomonadota > Alphaproteobacteria > Sphingomonadales > Sphingomonadaceae > Sphingopyxis. The sequence continues at coordinate 4,099 of NZ_JALPRD010000028.1, read as the reverse complement.
GCTTGACGCGCTGCGCTGCTTCCTTCGCCGACTGCGCGGCCGCCTTCGCCTCCTGCGCAGCGGCACGTTTGACCTGCTGCGCTTCCTCCTTGGCCGTTCGGCTTGCGATGCGCCGCGCCTGCTCGGCGGGATCAATGGGTGCCTTGCTGTTCAGTTGCGCGAGCGCTTTGGTTTTCGCCCTCTGTGCGATCGCCATGCGGTCCTGAAAACTTGGCTCTTTGTATCCTTGCATCATATGGTCCTTTTCGGTGGCCCCGTCCTCAATCGACCATTGCGGCGACGAGAAGACGAAGATCTTCCCGTGCCAGCTGGCCTTCGCCAGCCGGTTGCGTAGAGGCGCGATGGTCTGAGGTGTCGTCGGTGGAAATTTTGGTCATGGGGAAGCTGTGTCCGCTCCCGTGATAATTATGCATATTGTCCTCGGTCCGCGGCTTTCGCCGCGCTCATTCATTTTCTGAAATTGGTGCGCCGTTTCGACGCGCCAGCCTGGCTGGCGTCGCGCTCACGAAAAACAATCCTACCCTTGGTGAGATCGTAGGGCGTCATTTCGAGATGCACCCGGTCGCCCACGACCGAGCGGATGCGAAATTTGCGCATCTTGCCAGCAGTGTAGGCGATAATCTTGTGCTCATTATCGAGCAGGACGGCGAAGCGTCCATCGGGAAGAATTTCCTCGATGATGCCTTCTATCGTCAGCAGTTCTTCTTTGGCCAATGGCTTGAATCCGGAGGGTATGTCTGCATCGGCGGGTGACGCTTTAGGCATCCGCGGTGCGGGCAAAGATAATGCGTATACTCGAGACAACCTGGGATTGCTCCCCTGCCAGACGTCGTCGACACGGAAGACGCACCGCAGGGATCGTCATGGCCGACAGCTCATGGCAATTAGCCTAATCGATACCGAGTGAGCTACCGCGAGGTGGACAGTCTGGCCATCCCACGGCCATGCCGTAGGCGAAAGTGCTGACACATATTAAATGGCGGCGGTTGCTCAAGCAGCCCGCCGCCAGCAGATCATGCAGCCTGAAGATTCACGGCAGAGGTCTTGCCACGCTGATCGGTCTCCAGTTCGTACGAGACGCTCTGATCTTTCTGAAGGGTGCTCATACCGGCACGTTCGACAGCCGAGATGTGCACGAATGCATCCTGGCCGCCGTCGTTCGGCGCGATGAAGCCATAGCCCTTGTCGGCGTTAAAAAATTTCACAGTTCCGGTAGTCATATGGGTATCCTTTATCCCAAGTATGACGGGCATGCGCCAACAGCGGCGCATCCCGGCTTTAGTAGTGCTAGAAAGGGATAAAGGGGTGGCATAAAGCTGCCGATTATCCGTCGCATGCGACGTAAGCAGAACCCTAGTACTGCAAAAATTATTATTTGCAAGTCAATTCTGTGTTGCAACAGGACGACCGTTCGTCATTTCGCGAGCGGACAATCCGCAACCACATTTAGCGATAGGACTCCGTCTGTGGGTAGCGATGTCGCAACTTGCAGCCTCCGCCTATTGGATATGAAGTCAGGCAGCGCGGACATTCGGCAAGTATGAGGTCAAGGCCGGGAGGCCCAAGGCCAACAAGGGACTAGACGGCCGAGCTGCGTCGGCCCGCCAGCTCTGCGGGCAAAATGTCAACGCGCCGCCTGTCAGATCGGCCCTGAGCCATCCGGTGCGAAATTGCGATTGGAGCGCAGCGAGTGTCCCAGGATGCCGGTAAGACGCAAGTTCGCATCAGCGCCCGCGGCGCGGAATGTTGCGAGGCGAATGCGAACCAATAGTTTGCGACGCCAAAATAATCCCGCGAGCAATTCTCCCACTTGTTGACCGTAAGCGACGAAGGCGGATCGGGATACCCAGCAATCCTTTGCGGGCGGAAGGTGGGTGGGTCAATCAAACTGCCGCGATGTATCGCCGACAGCTGCGTACAATGCGCGGGCATCGCTCCGCGCTCAGCCGGGGTAAGGCGTTTTTTTTAGGAGACGCGCGAGATGGGCGGCGTTGGCCGCGACCATCTTCGCGGTCTTGGTAACCATGCAGGGGCGACGGGTGAGGTCCTTGAAGTCGGTTGATCCCATCGCTTCCCCGACCCAGTAGCAGCCGCCGACCGCGGGGATCGTCCAGCCTACATCGTTCAGCGCCTGGAATATCTGGCTACAGACATGATGCGCGCCGTCCTCGTTGCCGACGATCGCCGCAACCGCCACCTTCGAATAGCTCGGCATCCGGCCTTGGTCGTCGATTTCGTCGAGGAACGCGTCCATCCGCTCCATCACCAGCTTCGCGACGCTCGAAGGCTGGCCCATCCAGATCGGCGTGCCGAAGATCAATATGTCCGACGCGAGGATGGCGGCGCGGATCTTCGGCCAGTCATCGCCGGCGCCTTCGTCGGACGTTACCCCCCATTTGACATGATGCGCGGAGATACGGATCGGGTCGCCGACCTCAACGTCGTGACCGGCGAATTGCTCGGCGAGCAGTGCGATCATCGCGTCGGTCGAGCTTTCCCGACCCTTGGCCGAAAGCGAGCAGTTGATGGCGGTTGCGGTGAGCGAGGGCATATGTCTCCTGGCTACCCCTCGGGAGACAATCGCGTGCGCGCGCGAAAGTTCCCTATGCGGCTTTATCCTTCGTCTTGGGCACGAGGATGAGCGTCCGGCCTTCGACCCGCCACGAGCTAAGCTCGGAGAGGAAGTTCATGCCGAGGACGTCGGTGTCGCCGAGCCCGGACGAAATGACGACTTTCAATCGTCGCGCCTCGATCCCGCCGATTTCGAGCCGCTCGACGGTACCGGCGGCCGCGCGGACGGTGCCGTTCGCGGTCCGCATCAGCAGCGGCATAAGCGTCGCATCTGCCTCGACGCCCGCAGCTTTGGCCGTCGCTTCGGAGAGCGCCGTGACCGTCGCGCCGCTGTCGACAAGCATGCGCCGCTCAGCGCCGTCGAGGCGCACCGTCGCCCAGAAATGACCGTCGCGCGCCATCGGAATGCGGACTTCGTCGCCGACGACTTCCTGCCGGTCGAGGCCAAGGCTCGCCGCGATCCGCGAGAGGCTGGGATCGAACGGCGCGTGCTGCAGCCCGAGGAAGATGCCGAAGGCGAGGAGGGCGAAGGAGAAGAGGGCGCGCAATATGCGTCCGACATAAGGAATCTTGAACAACAGGATGAGGACCAGCGCCGCGCCCGCGGCATAGATCGCAAGTTGCTGCCATGGCAGGTCGGTTGTGATGGCGGACATGCAAGCAATATAGGCAGCGGCCCGGCGCGCTGCCATCGGAGTGGCCGACATTTTCGTCGAACGGTGGAGGACGTCGCTTCGCCGCGTCCGTTGCACGACCGGGCAACATTGCATTTGGCATGCTGCCGCAGGATGCGGCACGGGCAGACATTCTTTCTGGACAGGATTGTTTCATGCCCAAACCCTACGGCCCGATCGCCGCGCTGTGCCTCGCAAGTGCGATCACGCTTTCGGGTCCCGGTGCGCAGGCGCAGGAAGCAGCGCCTGCCGCCTCGCTCGTCGCCGGTGCCAAGGTCTATGACGAGAACGGCGAGTTGGTCGGCCAGATCGCCAAAGTGTCGGGAAACCGAGTGGCGGTCTCGATCGACGGCAACGGGCTGGTGGTTGCGAAAAATGCCTTTGTAAAAAGCGCCAAGGGTCCGGCGTTGAAAGCCCAGAAGGCGAAGATCGTCGCCGTGCTCAGACAGGCCGAAGCCGATGCCGCAGCGGTCGACGGAGCCTTGAAGCCGGGCGCCGAGGTGCGGAGCGCCGATGGCACCGCGGTTCTCGGCAACGTGGCGGCGCTGGCGCCGCAAGGTGCGGTGCTGACGACCAGCGAAGGCAATATCACCATGCCGCGCGCCGCGTTCTTCCTGTCGGAGAAAGGGCTGGCGGTGAAGGCCAATGAAAAGCAGTTTCTCGAAGGTGTCAGGGCGGCACGCGCGCAAAAGGCGCCCGGTTGAGCTACGCGGTTCCTTACGGCGCATGACATCTCTATCCGGTCGTTAGGCGGGTCTCCACCGACGCGCTTTGATGCGGGCTGCCATTTTGCTCCGGCGCTGCCATGCCGCACGCGTCCGTGTCTGGCGGGAGGATGGACGCAGCGTCCGGGC
>NZ_JALPRD010000027.1 GCF_023197165.1 Sphingopyxis sp. MSC1_008 | reverse complement strand
CCGCCGCCCTCCCCCGCCGCGATCCGCAGAAACTCGAACTCGCGCAAAGCCTCGCCGCGCCCCGACCGGCTGTACCCGATCATCACCCCGCCGCGTGGCGCCGCCCAATTCTCGTCGGTCCAGCGCCCGTCCGCCTCGCTCACCCAGTCGCCCGCGAGCCAGCCGAGATCGTCGATCGTCGCGGGCGTTGCTGCCGCAAGCAAAAACGCCACCATTCCTGCCAACCCTGACGTCATGCACCCCTCCCGACAAAGCGGATCGATGGGGCGACTGTATCGACCCGTTGGCGGGAGCGGTCAACGACCGGTCAGCCGGCCGCCGATGCGCGCGTTCCAATATTCTGAGGCTGTACAGTCACGCGTTTCGGCGCCATGTCCTGTTCAACGCCGGGGGGTGTCGATTCATGCTACGCTTTATTATTGCCTTTCTTTTCCTGACAATTTCTGCGGCATCTGTCGCGCAAGCGCCGCCTTCGCCCGCCGCCATGGCAGCGCAGATTGCCGAAGAAAAAGCGCGCGCCGACAAGGCCGAACATGATCTGGCGATCCGCGAGGCAGCCGACCAGCTCGAGAACGCCCAGACCGAACAGGCGTATAACCGGTTCGAGATTTGGACCGGCATCATGATGGGTGGCTTCAGTGTGCTCGTCACGCTGCTGGTGATCGTCTTCGGCTTCCGGACCGAAAAGGCGGCAGGGGTCGCGGCACGTCAAGAAGTCGCGAATGCCAAGGGACAGATCGATGCCTTGCTCACCGAAGCGAAAAGGGCAGCGGAGGCGGCTGCCGCGGCGCAAGCGCAGGCTGAAGCGACCAAGGTCGCCGTCGACGACCTCCTGAAGCAATCAAATGACGCCACCGCGACGGCCAAGGCAAATGCTGAAGAAGCGGAACGTCACGCGGAAAGAACTAGAGAATCAGCAGCGATCATCGACGGCCTCAAAGCAAACGCCGCCGATCCCAACCGCGAGCCGTCGCAACTGACGCCCGCGGAGGAGGAGATCGTCAAGGCGGCGGCAAGCGGCACCAAAGGCACGCCCGAAACCCAATGGTCGGTGGAAGAATATAAGACTCGTATCGGCAAGGCGCAGTATCTGGACAAAAATTGGCCGGAAACGCTTCGTCTGGCAACACTGATGGTACAGACTCATGGCACCGATGCCGAAGCAGGCGCCTTTGCTAATAATGCAGTGGGGGACGCGCTCTTCAACCTCGGTCGCTATCGCGACGCTATCGCGGCCTATGATGCGACCACCTCACTGCTCGGACCGGAACCGCAAACGAGTCACGAACAACTGGCGCTATGGGCCGCTCATCACAAGTGCGTCTGTCTTATCGAAATCGGCGATCCTACCGCAGCGGAAGCGGCGCTATGCAAATTACTGCCGACATGTGAACATATTTATGGCGAAAAAGACGAAAACACGTTGGTGGCGCGGCAAGTGCTCGCATATGCGATTCTCGATCAGGGCCGCGCTTCCGAAGCGGAAGCCGAACTCCGCAAACTGCTGCCGATGTCTCTGCGCGTGAATGGGAGCGAGCATCGCAACACCTTGACGACACGCCTTACGCTGTGCCGCGCCGTGCTGCAACAAGGGCGCGCGGGCGAAACGCTGGGGGATCTTCATGAATTGCTTCAACTCCGAGAAAAGCTCCTCGGTGCTGACCACAGCCACACATATGTAGCCCGGTTCGTCTGCGCGCGCGACACTGGAAACTGGAGATGCCCCTGCAGCCAAAGCCTTGCTCGACACGATACCTGAACAAACGGCAAATTCGGACTGGACCGAACGCTGGTCAGCCGAACTCGCATTCATTCGCTGCAAAGTCGCGGATGACTTGGGCGACGCGGCCCAAGCGGACAAATGGCTAGAAAAGGCCGCGGAGCATTATGCCTCGATTTATCCAGCGGACCATTATGATCGGCGCAAATTCAACGCCTATCGTGCCGCGAGACCCGGCACCTGATCCGCTGCCATTGCACACTGCCCCGGATCCCTATAGGATAATGGTATCCCCGGGGAGCCGCGTCTGCAATGGCCGGTTGAGAGTGGAATAGACCGCGACCCGTTGAACCTGATCCGGCTAATACCGGCGGAGGGAGGGTTGGCGTTCCTAGGCCGGAATCCCATTCTCGCTCCGATAACCAACGGAGCGACTGCACATGGCCGACATCGATTCCCGCCTCGACAAGCGCGACGCCACCCCGATCGGCGTCACCACCGGCCCCATAAGAGGCAGCCGCAAGATCCACGTCGCGACGCAGACCGGCAGCGGCATCCGCGTCGCGATGCGCGAGATCGACCTCGACCCGCATTCGGGCGAGCCCCCCGTCCGCGTCTATGACACCTCGGGTCCCTACACCGACGCGAACGCGACGATCGACATCAACGCCGGCCTCCCCGAGATCCGCGCCGACTGGATCCGCGGCCGCGGCGACGTCGAGGAAGTGAACCAGCGCGAAGTCCGCCCCGAGGACAACGGCCAGCTCGGCCCCGACCGCAGCGGCGGCGTCCCCGCCTTCCCCAACGTCCGCCGCCAGGTGCTCCGCGCCAAGCCCGGCCAGAACGTCAGCCAGATGCACTATGCCCGCCGCGGCATCATCACGCCCGAGATGGAATATGTCGCCGAGCGCGAAAATCTCGGCCGCGCGCGCCTCGCCGAATATAAGCGCGACGGCGAAAGCTTCGGCGCCAGCATCCCCGATTACGTCACCCCCGAATTCGTCCGCGACGAGGTCGCCCGCGGCCGCGCGATCATCCCCAGCAACATCAACCACCCCGAATCCGAACCGATGGCGATCGGCCGCAACTTCCTCGTGAAGATCAACGCCAATATCGGTAACAGCGCGGTCGCCAGCGACGTCGCGGCCGAGGTCGACAAGATGGTCTGGTCGATCCGCTGGGGCGCCGACACCGTCATGGACCTGTCGACCGGCCGCAACATCCACGACACGCGCGAATGGATCATCCGCAATTCGCCCGTCCCGATCGGCACCGTCCCCATCTATCAGGCGCTCGAAAAGGTCGGCGGCGTCGCCGAGGACCTGACCTGGGAAATCTTCGCCGACACGCTGATCGAACAGGCCGAACAGGGCGTCGACTATTTCACCATCCACGCCGGGGTCCGCCTGCCCTACGTGCCCCTCGCGGCAAAGCGCATGACCGGCATCGTGTCGCGCGGCGGCAGCATCATGGCGAAATGGTGCCTCGCGCATCACAAGGAAAGCTTCCTCTACGAACGCTTCGACGAGATTACCGAGATCATGAAGGCCTATGACGTCGCCTACAGCCTCGGCGACGGCCTCCGCCCCGGCAGCATCTACGACGCGAACGACGAGGCGCAGTTCGCCGAGCTCTACACGCTGGGCGAGCTCACCAAGCGCGCCTGGGCACAGGATGTCCAGGTGATGATCGAGGGCCCGGGCCATGTCCCGATGCACAAGATCAAGGAGAATATGGAAAAGCAGCTGGAAGCGTGCGGCGAGGCGCCCTTCTACACATTGGGGCCGCTCACCACCGACATCGCGCCGGGCTACGACCATATCACCAGCGGCATCGGCGCGGCGCAGATCGGCTGGTACGGCACCGCGATGCTTTGCTACGTCACGCCCAAGGAGCATCTCGGCCTCCCCGACCGCGACGATGTGAAGGTCGGCGTCGTCACCTACAAGCTCGCCGCCCACGCCGCCGACCTCGCCAAGGGCCACCCCGCCGCGCAGGTCCGCGACGACGCGCTATCGAAAGCACGCTTCGAATTCCGCTGGCGCGACCAGTTCAACCTGTCGCTCGACCCCGACACGGCGGAGCAGTACCACGACCAGACCTTGCCAGCCGAAGGCGCCAAGACCGCGCATTTCTGCAGCATGTGCGGCCCGAAATTCTGCTCGATGAAGATCAGCCAGGAAGTGCGCGAGTTCGCGGCCAAGCAAAACCAGCCCGCCGAAAACTTTATCGCGGTCGAGGAAGCCGAAAAGGGAATGGCCGAGATGAGCGAGCTGTTTAAGGAGACCGGGAGCGAGCTGTATATGGGTCAGGGCGATCGGGAGCATGATTGATCGAGATCGGAGCAAACATAGCGCGCTGCACTTTGAATAATTTGCCCTGGACTATCGCCAGTCGTTCTCTGACCTCCTATGTTTGAGGTTTAGCATGGAGGCCAAAATGAGTCAGCGCGGTATAGATTTCGCCAATGAGTGGATTTCCGAGAATATCAATGCTGGCCCCTACGCGCCAGAAGACGGTCCACACCCCGAGGCAGATGCGGCTGTGAAGCAGTTGCTCGCAGATGCTGCTGAGGTGGGCATCACTCGCGAAGAAATCGAAAACGACATTGGCGACTTAGGCGATTTTATTTCAGGTGCTTTTGAAGATTCCACCGATGCAGAGGTCCAGCGGCTCGTGGACAAGGATCCCTACTGATCCCAAACGCTGGCCAGAGACAGTATTAAGGGGCACTTGCAAAGTCATTGCGACTACCCCATCTTCTTTCTCGGCTAACGACCCCCAGTTGGGTTTGCCTTCAGAAGTGGAAAGCCGCTTTCTGTAGTCAGGTCGAAGTTTCGGCGAAACGCGCCTTCGTGGCCGTATCCCGCAGCTTCGGGCACGTGGCAAATGCCGGTTCTCCGAATGCGGAGGCTCGGCTCCTGGATACCCGCCAGCATGGGGCGATTAGGTAAGGCTGGCGGCAACTAGATGACTAACGCCTTGGACAATGCATTTTCGAGGGCAAGTCTCGAAATTGTCTGGCGATATGAGGGGCGGCGCCTCAGGAAGTCCTGTTTCGGCATAGACCGAAAATCGGGCAAGAAATTTCAAGAAAACATTGTTTCGGAGTTTCATCAAATCCGGAAAAGGATTCGAGGGAACTTTAAACCTAAAGGCCTTTTGGCTATCGCTAAGCCGAAAAATGCTGGCGGGAACCGTATTATTTGCGTCCCAACGGTCGCCGATCGAATCGTTCAATTTGCAATTCTTAATGAAATAAGGCCCGCCCTTGAGAGACGTGGCCTTCTCAACTCAATCAGCTATGGTCTAATAAGAAATTCGAACCGAACCGTTGGTGATGCGCGAGTCCAGTCAATTCGGTTCCGGAACGAGCACAAGTGGGTTTACAAAGCCGATATTGAGAAGTTCTTCGACAATATACCTAGAGATATTATTGTTGAACGATCATCGAAAATAATTCCGCAGCGGTCTCTCCACAAGTTGATAATTCCGTTCGTGCATACAGAAATTGAAGATGGATTTGACCCTGGTTGGAAGAAAATTATTGAGAAATCGGGAATTTGCTCTGGAAAGGGCGTCCGCCAAGGCATGCCCCTATCCCCATATTTTGCTGGGTTGATACTTAGAGATTTGGACAAAACCCTTGAAAAGCATGGCTACCGAGCCATAAGATATGTAGATGATATAATTGCCTTTTTTGATAGCGAAGAAGAATGCTCTGCCTTTGATAAGTTTCTCCGAGCTGAACTTGATAAGTTAAGCCTGTCCATTGGCATTATCGGAGCAAAAAATTCCAAGACTAAGGTCTATAAACCTGAGGAAGCTGCCGAATTTCTTGGAATGGAAATAGCGTTGTCGCAGTCCGGAAATTACGAACTCCGGATAAGCGACAAATGCCTTCAAAATATCGGTGCAAAGATTGCAGGCTTGGGAAGTGTCGATGCGCTTCTACAAAAAAGGGTAACCCTACCAAAGCTGGGCAGCTTCCTAGATGCCCTCTCGTCCGGGTATCTGCAGGCTTACAAAGGTGCAGCAAATCACAGCGAACTGGTGCATGAAGTCTCAACGATGAAACGCGCAGCTCTAGTCAGTGCAATTGAAGAAGCATTGGGCCGGCATTTTACCGATCTCGATAAAAGGCAGCGCCGTTTCCTCGGTATCGAATAGATAGGGCTTGGGCCTCAACCCGGGATTACGGAATCAGTTTACTAAATCCCCAAATTCCGGCCAGCAGTCGGCCTCACAGCCACACTATGCTACACTCCCACAAATGCGCGCCCGAAACCCCCTCTACGTCATGGCCAAGCCGCCGCCGGAGGTGCAGGCGGCGATCGCCGCGCTGCCGCGCAACGACCCCGGGCGCGGCTCCGACCTGCTCCATGTCACGCTCATCTCGCTCTATGACCTGCACTATGCGCCGCCCGAGTGGCTGCACGCGACCATCGCCGCGCTGGACGGCTTTGCCGCGGCGCCCTTCCCGCTCCGCTTCGACCGGATCGAGAACCGCAAGGCGGTGACGCTGCGCACGCGCGATCCGCTGGCCGAGGCGCGGGCGTTCCAGAAGGCGCTGGTGAACCATCTGCTGCGCGAAAAGGCGCCGATCATGGACGGCACCACCCCCGAACCGCACATCACGATCAACTATCGCGGCGACCGGCAGAACGCGCAGAAAATGCCGCCGATCGAATGGACGGTCGGGGAAATATTGCTGATGGAAAGCGTTGTCGGAAAGACCACGCATATCGAGCACGGACGCTGGGCCCTGACGCCACCCGGCGACTGAGCGCGGCCCAGAGCGCGGCCCGGCACGAAGGGGCGTCAGGAAAGGAAGCCTGCGACATGGCGAAGATCACGACCGGCAAATCCGCGGACAAGGCCCGCTTGCTCCACACGCTGGTGCTCGGCTTTTCGGGCGACCCGATGGCGCGCTGGGCCTCGCCCGACGCCGCGACCTATCTCGACCGCCGGCATGAATTTTTCGATGCCTTCGGCGGCGCGGCGTTCGAGCATGATAGCGCCTTCGTCGCCGATGACGGCGCGGCGGTCGCGACATGGCTGCCCCCCGGCGTCGAGCCCGACGGCGCACGCATGGCCGCGATCATGGACGACCAGACGCCGGCCAGCCGGAAGGGCGAAATGGACGCGCTCTTCGAACAGATGGATCGTTTCCACCTGAAGGAGCCGCACTGGTATCTGCCGATGATCGCCGCCGATCCGGCGTTTCGCGGCCGCGGCCTCGGCACCGCGCTGATGGAGGCGGCGATCGCGCGCATCGACGCCGACGGCCGCCCCGCCTATCTCGAAAGCTCGAACCCGCGCAACATCCCGCTCTACCAGCGCTTCGACTTCGAAATCATCGGCGAGATCCAGACCGGAACCTCGCCGGTCCTGACGCCGATGTTCCGGCCGGGGAGGGCGTGATGCGCATGCAACGGCCCTGAATCGCCCTGCATTGCCAAACCGCCGCCCCCCGGCCTATCCTCCCCCCATGTCCCACGCCTCGAACATCGTCACTTGTTCCGGCCCGCACGACCCGCACGCGCTCGACGGCATTTCGGTCCGCAACCGCACCGGCGACCTCGATATGCTTTGCCCGGTCTGCAGCGGCCATGGCCAGTGGAACAGCCAGATCGACCTTGTCAGCCACCGATCGATCCGCGTGCCCTGCCCCAAGTGCGACGGGCGCGGCTGGATCGAGACCGGCGCCGACATGGTCCCCTCGCACGACATCGCGCTGTCGCCGGGCGGGCACCCGATGTGGGTCGTGCGGCTCGATCCCTCGGACGATGTCGAATGACCTTCGCGCCGGTCTTCTTCACCTTGGCCCTGTCGCTGGCCGCGCCGGCGGCAGCGCAAGCAGACACCGCGCCGCAATCGGCGACCGCGCCCGCCGCGCAGCCGCTCTTCGCGCTCATCCTAGCCCCCGGCCCGGCGTGGAAGCCCGGCCGCCCCTTCGCCGAACAGGGGCTGCGGGCGCATTTCGATTACTGGATGGCGCTGTTTCGCGCGGGGCGCATCGCAAGCGCCGGACCCGTGGGGACCGACGGCGGGCTCGTCCTGCTGCGCGCCGCCGATCAGGCCGCCGCCGACGCGATCCTCGCCGCCGACCCGGCGATCGTCGCGGGCATCTTTACCGGCACCGTCCGCCCCTATGCCCCGCCGATGGTCAACGCGGGCGCCCTCGGGTCCGTACGCAATTAGCGCGCGGTCGAGGCGCGCGGCTCGACTTGGGCGCGCGTCGCCGATAGGCTGACACCCCTTACCGATATGGGAGAGTGACGATGCGGAAACGGACGTGGTTCATGGCGGGCGCGTTGCTGGCCCTCGCGGCGTGCGGCAAGGCCGAGGCGCCCACCGAAGCATCTGGAGCGGCGCCCGAAAAATCGGTGCTCGCCGACGGGCCCGCCGCCGAGATTGGCACGGTCGCCGAAGCCGACCTGCCGCCGGGCGTACGCGATGCGGTGCTCGCCAGGGTGCCCGGCATGAAAATCGCCGAGGCCGAACGCAAGGAACGCGGCGGCAAGCTCTTCTATGACGTCGAGGGAACGCGCCCCGACGGCAGCCCGGTCGAACTCGACCTGATCGAGGAGGCGGGAAAATACCGCGTGGTCGAGATGCAGCGCGATATCGCATGGGCCGACGCGCCCGCCCCGGTGCGCGCCGTCGCCGGCGCCGCGGACGACGCCTTCACCCCGGCGCGCGTCATCGAAAGCACGCAGGACGACGGCACGATCGTCTATGAACTGTTCGCGGCCGGCAAGGCCGACGAGCCCGCCGCCGAGGTCAATTGGAAAGACGGCAAGGCGATGCTGCGCACGACACGGAACGAGTATTGACCCGATGACCGACACCTCTCCCGCAGGCCCCGATATGGGCGCGACCTTCTATCACGGCACCCGCGCCGACCTGTCCATCGGAGACCTGCTCGCGGCCGGCTGGAGCAGCAATTACCAAGCCGCGCCGATGTCGTGGATCTATTTCTCCGCCGCATTGGAGTCGGCGATCTGGGGCTGCGAGCTCGCTGCCGGAACCGGCCGCGAGCGCATCTATATCGTCGAACCCACCGGCGACTGGTTCGACGACCCCAACCTCACCGACAAGAAATTCCCCGGCAACCCGACGCGCAGCTACCGCAGCCGCGCGCCGCTGCGCATCGTCGGCGAGGTGGCCGAGTGGGAACCGCACGCGCCCGAAGTGCTGCAGGCGATGAAGGAAAATCTTGCGCGGCTGCAGGCCGAGGGGGCTCCGATCATCGATTGAGGACGGCATAGTATCGGGTTGAAATTTCGCTGAATACTGTAATCCCATGCATTGAATAATGGGGGAGAGGATGATGAGGGCGATGATCGGAGCGGCGGTGATCGCGGCGGCGGCGATGCCGGCCGGCGCTACGGCGCAGACGGTAACGCTTGAACAACTTGCGCGGCGCATCGATGCGCTGGAACGCGAGAATGCGGAGTTGAAGGCCGAAGTCGGACGGCTCGCGGGAACGTCGCCACAGCCCGGCGCGCCGGCAGCGCCCGCCGAGCCATCGGCCGCGCCCCCTGCCATGACCGCCGCCGTGTCGCCGGCCTTGCCGCTGCCCGGCGCGCGGGACCCGTGGGAGGGACCCTATGTCGGCATCCACGTCGGGCTCGCCGGCACCCGCTATCGCATCGAGGCCGACCCGCCGCGCCAGCTCAGCCCCGACGGCATGACATATGGCGGCCAGTTCGGATGGCGCTGGCAGAACGGGGCGCTAGTCACCGGGCTGGAACTCGAGGTGTCGGCACCCAACGGCCAGGACGGCACCTTTCCCTTTTCCACGACGTTCGACACGACGCTGCACGGCCGCATCAAGGGCCAACTGGGCGTCGCGCACGGCCCGCTTCTTCTCTATGCGACCGGCGGCTTGCAGGTTTCGCGGGTCCATATACTCGATCCGGGGGGCGCCGGGATCAGCCAGTCGGGCTTCCTCTACGGCGTCGGCGCCGCGGCGCGCCTTGGCTCGCGCGTCGCGCTGGAGCTTGAGGCGGTGCAGGCCGACCTTGGTCTCATTCCCAATGTCGCGGCGGTCAGCAACCGCAGCAGGACGCTAAATCTCCGGCTCAACTACCAGCTACCATAGGTGCCGCCGCAGAAGCGATGGACAGGGGAATCGTCCGCGCTGCGGATAGGGAAAGGTTGCGATCCGGTGCCCGATCGAACCAACACGGCCGATTAGCCCGCGCCCCGGAGCGGCAGGACGTGCGGAACCGACCCCGCTTCCAGGGGTTTACCCAACAGAGGGGCAAAGCATGCCCCGCCCGCTTGGCCCGGCACGCAATCCTGATGGAGTGATGTCGATGAACAAGCTGATGATCCTGCCCCTCGCCGCCGCGACCGCGCTGGCGGGCTGTGCCACCACCGGAGACGGTTACGCCTCCAACTATGATGACGGCGGTTACGGCTATTACGACCGCGCCTATTACGACCAATATGGCCGTTACGACTGGGACCGCCCCGACCCGCGCCACGACGGCTATTATGCCGACAACTACTACCGCACCGACCGCCGCTATCGCGAGCGCCGCCTGTCGAACAACGACCGCGTCTATCGCGGCCGCGACGACAAATATTATTGCCGCCGCAACGACGGTTCGACCGGGCTCATCGTCGGCGGCATTGCCGGCGCGGTGATCGGCAACGTCATCGCACCGGGCCGCTCCGAAACGCTCGGCACGATCCTCGGCGCGGTCGGCGGCGCGGCGGTCGGCACGGCGATCGACCGCGACAATGTACGCTGCCGCTGACCGCGGCGGGGTACGCCGCCGCTGACCGCGACGGCTGACGCGAAGGAGGGTGACAGGCGCAGCAGGCGCGCTAGGTTGGCCACGATAAACCGACCTTGGGAGCCGCCATGCTGACGACCCTGCTCACCCTCGCCGCCGCGTCCGCAACGCCGCCCGCCGCATCCCCCGCCGATCTCGCAGCGATCGAGGCGACGTGTTTCGACTATGTCGACGGCCAGCTCGAGGGCGATGCCGAGCGCGTCAAACGCGCGCTCCACCCCGACCTCGCCAAGCGCCGCGTGCTCGGCGACGCCCCCGACGAGCGTTTGGGGCTGCAGCGCATGAGCCGCGAAGAGCTCGTCGACCTCACCAAAGGCGGCGCGCTCAAGACCCCGCGTGCCGAGTGGAACCGATCGTGCAGGATTCTCGACGTTGCTGGCAACGCCGCGGCGGTGCGCGTCGAAACCCCGTGGTTCGTCGACTATTTCCACATGGGCAAGTTCGGCGAGCGCTGGATCATCGTCAACGCGATGTGGCACATGAAACCGCGCGAGACCGCGAAATGAAGATCGCGCTCGCCGCCGCGCTGCTGTTAGCGCTGCAGGCGCCTGCCGCCCCCCCGATCCGCGCCGCCCCACGCCGACCTTCGACACCG
>NZ_JALPRD010000026.1 GCF_023197165.1 Sphingopyxis sp. MSC1_008 | reverse complement strand
ACTCCGCCAGCCAGTCATTATACGCGCGCAGCAGCGCCCATTTGAACTCGGCGTCGTCGATCCCGTAAAAGCCGAGGCCAAAGGTCGGGTACATCACCTCGCCCCAGATCGTGTCGCGGTCGATCTCCTTGATCCGCGCATCGGGGTCATAAGCCGACGGCGGGATATCCTCTTCCCAGCGCCCCGTCTGGCGCACTTCGCTGTTGCCGCGGAACACGCCCGCCGCCGTGCCGATCGGCGGCATCTCGATATCCTCGCACACCAGGCGGTCGCTGCCGTCGTCGTTGCGCACCAGACGCGGCGCCCGGTCCCGATACTGCGCCGGCAAACGCTCTTGCCACAAAAACCACGGCTCGATCACGTGCGAATCCGACGAGATGATCTTGTAATCACTGCTCATAATTCTACCTCTCATTTAATTCTTGTAACCAATTCAAGCAAGTATGCTGTACGAAATATCTACGTCGACCAATGATCGCAATATTTCTCCACATTTTTATAATATAGTATAGAAGATATCATATTCGTGACGACGTATTGCTGAACTTGTATGCCTAAATCGTCCACGGCGTTTCTTGTTGCTAGAAGCCCTGTGCCTCCGGCATTCTCACAATCAGTCCGTCCATTTCATGAGAGATGCCGATCTGGCAGCTCAAACGGCTTTCTTCGCACCGGCCCTCAACCATTTCGAGAAGCTCTCGCTCTACCCGGTCCGCGGCGCCGGAAACGGCGACCCATTCGTGATCGATATAGACGTGGCAGGTGGCGCAGGCCCCGACGCCGCCGCATTCGGCTTCGATGCCGGGCACATCGTGATCCCGGGCCGCTTCCATGAGAGACAGGCCATTGTTGGCGTCGACCGGATGTTCGGTACCGTCAAACTCGACGAAAATAATTCTAGGCATGCGAGCGCTTTTCCATTGTAAAAAAAGTTCCTGCGGCATCTGTGAGCACGGCGAACCGCGCGATGGGCTCGGGGCCGGCGATGCCCGCCGTCGTCAGCCGAAAAGATGTCCTCGGCGCGCGTCTTGGCGGATGATCGCGTCGTACATTCACACTCCGTGCAACATCGAGATGGCCGGACGAACGAAGCCGGAAATCCCGGCCGAACGAAACGCGGACGCGTCCACATTCGCCCTCACCTGTGGAACTCAGACCTGTGCTTCCACTGCCAGATTCTTGAGCAATTCCGCGTAGTTCAGCGCCTGGTTCTCCGACATCGAACCCTTTAATTCGATTCCGATCGACAGCAGTTGCTGCTTGCGATCGAGCATGACCGCGACGCCGGACTGCGAGCTGTCGGCCCCCTCACCGACAAACCAGCCGAGCTTGCGGCCACGCTCCAGTTCGGCGAGGAGTTCGGGCGCCGCGATAAGCGGCTCATGCTCCGACCGCTCGCTGTTAATGCGCCAGGCGAGTTGAGACACATGCTTATCGCTATGACCGGCGAGCAGCGCCTTGCCGAGCGCGGTGCGCGCGAGCGGGCAATGCACGCCGGCATGAAAAGCATCGAAACCAGCAGACTCCTTTTCCGGCCGGTTCACATAGATATATTGCGCCCGCAGGCCGTTGATCGTCGCGATAACGATCGTCTGCCCCGTCCGGGTTGCCAGTTCATCAGCATACATAAGCAGCTCGCCTTGACGGACGATCGCGGGATCGACCCAATTGCCCAACAAGGGCACTCGGCGCGTCGGAAAATAGGTACGGCGATAGCGGTCGTTCTGAAGGTAACCGAGATGGACCAGGCTTCGCAGCAGCACCGAGGTGCTCGACTGCGGACACTGAAGCGCCCGCGATATTTCCGTGACACAGGCCTCGCGCTGAACGGAATCGAAATATTCCAGAATCTGCAATGCCCGGCCGGCCGATTTGACCACCGAAGCGTCCGGGCCCGCAGCGCGCGGCGATACCGAAGCAGGGAGCGCGTGCACATTCGCCATGAATTTTCCTCTCCAATCGACTCCAGCGGAGCTCTTATTTGCGAGAAAAACCTACTCGTTAGAATGTTTGCTGTAAAGCGTAGTTTCTGACGAGCGGAAAGCCTGATCCCACCCATGCCGCCCGAGGAAAAGGGCCCCGGAGAATTTTGATTAACCTGCTGTATTACAACTATTTTTTTGGGCCAGAATGTACTGGCGACGGCGCAGGCTAGCTGCAGAGGCGCGAACCGTTCATTCGTTCAAATCACGATGAATGTCGTTTCGCGGGTCGTAATCGGGATGTGTATCGGGGCGATTCGCACCCGATCAACCAAGCCGGGACGGGGCGGGCGGCCGAACAGAACGCTGCCAACCCCGAGCGCTCAGGTGCGCGTCAAACCGCGCACGCAATAATCGGCGAGAGCGGCGGCGATATCGTCCACCGTGCCAAGCGAGCTCGCGCTATCCTCGTCATACCAGTTGGCTACGTAATTGAGCGCGCCGAGTAACGGCTTGGTCGCGAAGCGCGGTTCCACGAGGCGAAACTCCCCCGTTTCGACGCCTTCTGCAACGACTGCGACAAACAGGTCTTCATACTCGTCGCGCAGGTCATTGACACGCTGCCGCGCAGCGTCCTGATAGGGCGCCGAAACCGAGAGCAGAAAGCGGTTGAGACCGAGCATCGTCGCCTTCTGATAATTGATCCGCGTCATGACGACGACGGCGTGCGCCAAACACATTTCGCGAATGCGCTGCGTCGGGGGCAGCTCGGCCCGGCTGGCAATGCTGCTCACCCGCTCGTTCAGGACACGCAGCGACTCCAGGTGAAGATCCAGAAAAATATCCGTTTTAGATCGGTAATAATGGTAGATTCGTCCCTTGCTCGCTCCAAGCACGTCAGCAACATCATCGATGGATGTCGCGTCGTAACCGCGCTCGTTGAACGCGGTCGCTGCCGCCTTGAGGATGTCCACGCGCGCTTCGTCGGATGCACCGGGCCGCTTGACCAGCAGCGACGAGACCAGGCTCTTTCCGATATCTGATTGTTCGGTCATAATTAATTACAGGACCCCCGTCCTTACTGACGTTATATTTTTCCGCTCTCGCGTCAACGACCCGGCTCCGTTCTCTTGGGTGCCGCAACGCAATTCGCCACAAATGTGATGCCTGCCAAGCGCACGGCGCGAACAACCGCCGAAGCTTCGCTGTTTCGCCGACTTGGCGGATTCCGCCGCGGAACATCGGTTGCATGCCAACGGGGCCGAATATAGGAAGCGTCATCAAAGCTGGTTTCGGGCCGGAGCAACCAAAACGCGCCGAACGATTGCGTTCGGCCACGGTCATCGCCTGCCCATGGAGATATGATGCGATCTGCTGCGCCGCGCAAGAAAAAGAACAAGGCGGCCTTGACCCCCCTATGGGAATCCGAGGCGCGATCCACTCCCAAAATGGAAGGAAGGGCGCGCGTACTCGAAGCCGCCGCGACTGCGTTCATGGAGCGTGGTTACGCGGCCACCACGCTTGACCATGTCGCCGTTTTGCTCGGAACGACCAAGGGTCAAATCTACCATTATTATCGCAGCAAGCTCGATCTGTACTTCGACGTCGCGGTCGGGTCGTTCTTCATGATCAACGAGCGCATCAATTTCCTGGCCGAAGCGAAGGACGTGCCGGCGGTGGAACGCCTGCACAATGTTTTTCGCGCATTCTCGGCCGAGATCATGGACCATTATCCGTTCCACCGGGTGGCGTTGGAGGCGACCCAGTTCCAGCTGATCGGCCGCGGTGCGGCCGCGCAGGTGCGGCCACTTGCGCGGATTTCCGCCTTGCGGCAGGACCTTGAGACGAAGCTCAACGCGCTGGCCAACGAGGCCGCGTCCGACGGAAACTGGCAGGTCTCGTCCATTCCGCTTGCATTGAAGGGAGCGGTCGGGTCGCTTGCCTGGCTGATCGTCTGGTTCGACCCCAAGCGCTCGACCAGCGCCAGCGAGCGCGATGCGATCGCGACCCAGATAGCGGACTTCGTCATCGCGGGCCTTGGAAACCCCGCCCCCTTCAAGCTCGGTAGTGCGGTTCATGCCCCGTCCGAGCCAGGCCCAGGCGCGTCCTGACGAACGGCCGCGTCGGGCCGCAGTTCACCCGCAATGACATCACGCAACAGTCCGCGGCAGGAATTGCAGCACTGGTGGCTGCTTGTCCACGACGACCCCGCATCCGGCCTTGCAGGCCCATCGTCCGTTATCGGCGCCATATCCGCCTTCGAGCTGCCACCATCCCTGGTTGTGCTTGCAGCAGCGATCGCAGACACACAGCCGATCTTCGCCGCATCGATAGACGCCGGCGCCCCCGCAATTGATGCAGCCCGGATCAGCATTCATCGCAGCGCTCGCATAGACATCAAGCGCCGGCTCGCGGCTGCGATGTTGGAGAATGAAAGCCTCGAGATCGACAACATCACCAGGGGGAATCTGAAGCTCCGGTCCCAGTAGCGCATAATAATTGTTGCGAGTCTGAGCGATCTTGAAGCCGCCGTGTTCGATGATGTCGATGATGCCCGACGTATGCAAAATGTTGCCGGAAAATTCCGGATGCGACAGGTGAACGATGCAGTCGCCCCAGAGGACCGGCAATGCCCCATGACGCGCATGCTGGACACGTGTCCATGTGCGAAAAATTCCGTTGAACTGCTTCGTCATCTTCTGCTTGCCGATGCCCGGTGCGAGTTTCCCCGCCGTAGTGGCTTCTACTGCGCCCGGGTCCGCTGATATTGTACGACCGCGTCGAGAGTGGCGCGTGGAAGCGGCGAAGGTTGCGGCTCGGATCCGACATAGAATAGCCCGACGATCGTATCGTCTTCCCCCAGCCCGAGCCCCGTGCGGACGGCGGGATGGTAAGCCGCCGCTCCGGTCTTCCATGCCGCGCCAAAACCGAGCGCGTTGGCCGCCAGCATGAGCTGCGCTCCGGCTGCGGCAACCGCCGCTTGCTGTTCGATCACCGGGACCTTGTGGCCCACCGTGGGCTTGCAAATGAGTGCGATCACGGTCGGTGCGCGCAAAGCCTTGGCACGCGCCTTATCCCAATCCTTGGCATCCGCGTCCGGCTTGTCGGCGCGGACCTGCTCCGCCATCAAATCACCCAGCCTTTCGCGGCCGCTGCCTTCGAACACGACGAACCGCCATGGCCGCAGCCGCCCATGATCGGCCGCCGTAACCGCGGCGGCGAGGATTTTTTCCAGCTGTGCTTCGGTGGGACCCGGCTCCGCGAACTGCACCGCCGACGTGCGGCGAAGCAAGAGGTCGAGCCCGGCTGGCGATGCTGTACTCATTGGCTCGCCTCCTTGCGGGCGGCCAGTGCGGCATCCACCTCTTCGAGCGTAAAGCTTCGGGCATCGGGCGTCGTGATCCGAACATTGGTCCGGCCGATCCGGGCAAATTGCTTTCCGTACGAGACCGCATCGTCCGGCGTCCGCGCCATCACAAATGTCGAGCCGCATCCGTCGAAAGTAACATTATAATAGTTGAGCCCCATCACATTCATAATCCCGTCCGTGTGCATGATAGCTGATGCCCACCACATATAATTTCACACTGCTCAAGGCTATGCGCGCCGCGAATATTCGCGAAGAAAACACACTTCTGATGCTTTTACAGCCGCGATTGTTGGGAAGCTGTTCGGCAGTTAGCTAGCCGCCGAATCTCAGGAGTGAAATTCCAACATGGAAACCCAGTTGAACCCCGATCCCGGTCGCCCGAATCCCATGTCCCTTTCGGGTCGGACCATCATCATTACCGGCGGCGCCCAGGGGATCGGCCTCGCGGCGGCAAAGCTGGTGGCGGATCTCGGCGGCAATCTTGTCCTGGTCGACATGAATGCCGAAAACCTTGGCGCCGCGCGCGACGCGATCGGAACGGACTCTTGTCTGACCGTGGCGGGCAATGTTTCCGACCCCGCCTTCGCGTCCTATGCCGTCGAACAGGCAGTCGCCCGGTTCGGCGCAGTCGACGGCCTCGTGAACAACGCCGGTATCACGCGCACCGCGATGGCTGACAAGATGACACTGGAGCAGTGGCAGCAGGTGATCGAGGTCCACCTGACCGGATCCTTCCTGTTCCTGCAGGCGGCGGGACGCCGGATGATCGAACAGGCAAAGCCTGGCGCGATCGTCAACATCTCGTCTGATGCCGGTGTGCAGGGCACCATCGGCCAGATCAATTACGGCACGGCCAAAAGCGGGATATTGGGCATGACGATGAGCGCGGCGCGCGAATGGGCGCGCCACGGCATCAACGTCAATTGCGTCGCTTTTGGAGTGGTCGAGACGCAGATGACCGAAACGCTGCGCGGTGAGAAATTTCGCGACACCATGCTGTCGAAAATTCCGCTGCGCCGATGGAGCAGCGCCGAAGAGGCCGCAATGCCGATCTGCTTCCTGCTCTCCGGCGCCGCCTCCTACATCACCGGACAACGCCTCTCGGCGAACGGTGGCCACCAGATGAGCGCGTGAGGATATTGTCGATGTGGCGCCATGAGGATGAATTGCAATCGATGCTGCGGGAAAGTGTCGATCGGTATGCGATCGCCAACGACACGCTAGTTCGCTTTCGCGACAAGCGCGGATCGGCGGATGGCTTCGATACGCAAAGCTGGCGGGACATGGCCGCGCTCGGCTGGACCGGCGCGCTACTGCCGGAGGAAGCGGGAGGAGCCGGACTGGACTTTCTGCCGGTGCTATCGCTTGCGGAAGCGATAGGCCGCAACCTGATCCCCGAGCCGTTCGTCGCGAGCGCGATCATTGCCGCGACGGTTCTTGGCGCGTCGGATGCTCCCGCCGCGCGCAAGCTCGCACGGGCGCTGGCCGCCGGCGAAGATGTCGTCACACTCGCCGATCAGGAAGACATCGCCGCGATCGAACCGGCGGCACCGCGTACCGCGCTCCACCCGCTTGATAGCGGCGGTTTTGCGCTCACCGGAAGCAAGATTTTCGTTCCGGCGTGGACAAGCGAGACCCGGTTGCTCGTCTCCGCAACGTTCGAAGGCAATCCCGTCGTCATCGCTGTCGATGCCGGGGCCCCGGGCGTAGCGGCAGAAACGCACCGCATGACTGACGGCACGATTTGCGCCCATCTCGCCTTCGATAAAACCGCACTCGACAACGATGCGGTCATTCTGCGGGGAGACGATGCCACCGATGCCATCCGCCTCGCCCTCGCGCGCGGAGCGATCGCGCTCGCCGCGCAGCTCGAGGGCGCGGCGCGGCGCCTCCTGTCGATGACCGGCGATTATCTCAATGAAAGGGCGCAGTTCGAAAAGCCGCTCGCAAGCTTCCAATCGGTCCGGCACGGCCTGGTCAGCCAGCACCTGCAGATCGAGCTCGCCGGCGCGTCGTGGCGCTCCGCCGCAGCTTCGCTCCAGCAGGGCCTGACCGCCGAGTCAGCGATGCGAATCAGCGCGGCGAAGGCCCGGTGCGCCGACGCCGCGCAGGGGATGAGCAAAGCCGCGATCCACTATCACGGCGCCTTCGGCTTTACCGAGGAAGCCGACATCGGCCTCTATGCAAACGCGATCCTCCGCTGGGCCTCGTGGCTCGGCAATGCCGATGCGCATCGTGGGCGCGCGCTGAACCTGTCGAGGGAGCAACAACCGACATGCAACTGACGCCGCCGACCGGCACCGCCGACCTCGATGTGCTTTCCGTCCCGGAATTTCGCGCCCGGTTCCGGAACTGGCTCGAAGAAAATTATCCGCCCGAGTGGCGAAAGCCGATCGTTCTGCGGTTGCGCGGCGAGCAGGAGAAGCGCTGGCTGCGCTTGCTCGATGATCATGGCTGGCGTCTGCCGGCCTGGCCGCGCGAGCATGGCGGCCTCGGCCTGCCGCTCGCCAAGCAGCTCGTCTATCACGAGGAGCTGGCGCGCTTCGGCGCGGCTCGCTTCCTCGATTCAGGCGGTACGATGCTTGGCCCGATCCTGATCCGGTTCGGCACCGCGGCGCAGCAGGCGAAATATCTGCCGTCGATCCTCCGCGGAGAGACCTTGTGGTGCCAGGGCTATTCGGAACCCAATGCGGGTTCCGACCTTGCAAGCCTCAAGACCACCGCCGTGCGCGACGGTGATCATTATGTGGTCAACGGGTCGAAGATCTGGACGACGATGGCCATGGACGCGAGCCACATGTTCCTGCTCGCCCGGACCCAGCAGGGTCTGCGCAAACAACAGGGCATTTCATTCTTTCTGATGAAGATGGATACGCCCGGCGTGACGATCCGGCCGATCGAGAACCTCGCCGGCGAAAGCGAGTTCGGGCAGGTTTTTTTCGACGACGCCAGGATTCCAGCCGACAATCTCGTCGGGGTCGAGGGGGACGGTTGGGGTATCGCCAAGGCGTTACTCGGCGTCGAGCGCATCTTCGTCGGCAGTCCCGGCCTGCCCCGTGATGCCTATGCGGTTTTCCGTCAGGTCGCCGACCAGCTCGGCTTGAACGGCGGATCGTTCGATGCGCTCAACGCCAGCCTCTTTTGCGACCTGAACGACCTGATCGCGCTATATGAGATGGTGGCCGCGGCGGCCGTGGCCGGCACCGCGGAGGACCATGATTATTCGCTGCTGAAGTTGGCCGTGTCGGAGCTGTTTCAGCGGATCAGCGAGGCGAATTTACAAATCGCGTCGGATTATGCCGGCGTTCACGGGCCCGCGAAGATCGGCGCGCTGAAGCTGCAGCTCCACCAGATTTACATGCTGGCGCGCGCGGCGACGATCTATAGCGGCACGAGCGAGGTTCAGCGCGACATCATTGCCCGCG
Source organism: Sphingopyxis sp. MSC1_008 (assembly GCF_023197165.1). GTDB lineage: Bacteria > Pseudomonadota > Alphaproteobacteria > Sphingomonadales > Sphingomonadaceae > Sphingopyxis. The sequence continues at coordinate 3,594 of NZ_JALPRD010000026.1, read as the reverse complement.
CGCTGCTCGGCAAGGCGGGATGAAGCACGCACGACAACCAGGCCACCACTAGCCCGATCCGGGACCAGTCAGTTCGTGCTCCAGCCGCCGCCATCGACCCTGCCCGCAGACAATATGCCCTTGCCTGCCTCGAACCTCCTCAACCCTCTGCCAGGCGGGTCGGCCGAACTGCGCGGATCACGCCATGCCATTACGGGCGCGCCATTCTGCGAAAGACGGCGCGCCCGCAATCGATGTCAGAAGGACGCGCCGAACTTCACGCCCCACAGGCGCGGATCGCCTTCGAACGAATTGATCGCCCCGTAGACGCCGAGGACAGCATCGCGATTGACCAGCAAATATCGCCGGTTGAAGGCGTTGGTCACAAATGCCTGAGCATTGAAGCGGCCGTCGTCGGACTTCCACATGACACGGAAATTCACCACCAGCTTAGCCAGATCCTTCGCGAGCGGATGGTTGGTGATCGAGAAGTGCATCGCACTTCTCGCCGTCGCTTCGGACTGGAACGTCAATGTTCCCGCCCCGCCCAGCGGGACATGATGGGCGATGACGCCATTGGCGGTCCATTTCGGCGCCTGGGTCAGTTCCATGCCTTCGAGCGAGATGCCGGTCACCGGCGCGCGGTGGTCCCGGACGACGACATCGGAATCGACGATCTTCGTGCGCAGCAATCCGCCCCCGAGGGTCAAGTCCCAGCGGCTGCTGGGCGCATAGTTCAGCTCCAGTTCGGCGCCATACATTCGGGCGTCGCCCGAATTGATGAACACATTGGATGTGGTCAATGTGGCTTGATCGAAGCTGGTCACCGACTGCTGCTTGCCTTGGTAAAGGTAAAGAAAGGCAGCGCCGCTGAGCCGAAGTTTATTGTCCAGTAGCTGGTGCTTGGCCCCGATTTCGAATGAATCGAGCGTCTCCTGACCCACCGGTCCCGTCGTGATCACATTGGCTTGCACCGCCCCCGGATTCCAGGTGGCGTTGAAGCCGCCGCTCTTGGCGCCTCTGGAATAACTGGCGTACCAGAGGTGCCCCCTCGCCGGGGCATATTCGACGCCGAATTTGCCGGTCAGGTCGCGCGTGTCGATCTTCGGTTGCGGCAAGGCCGCATGAACATCCTGGAATTCACCAGTCGATAGATTGCTGAAGGTGCCGCGGGTCAGTTCGCGGCTTTCCTTGTTGAAGCGGACGCCCAGAACCAGGCTGACGTCGTCCGAGACATGCGCGTTAACTTGGCCAAATGCCGCATAGGATCTGGTCTCGACCGCGGCGTCGACCACCGTCACCCGCGATACCGAGACGAAATCTTCCAGCTTTCGATAGGATTTGTCGTCCGCGTAGAAATAGACGCCCGTGACCCAGTCGAGCGTGTCGGTCGAGCCGTTCAGCCGCAGTTCTTGACTGAATTGCTTCGCCTTGTTGTCGATCTCCACGAACTGGACGAGACCGGGGCCGAACTCCGACGTATGAAAGCCGTTATCGCCGTCGAGTTCGTAGCGGAAATCATTGCGCGAGTAGTTGGTTATCGAGGTAAGCGTAGCCCAGTCGAGGTCGGCCTCCAGCTTGGCCGTCAGCGAGTAGAACTTCTGCCTCAGATCCAGCCTTTCGCTCGGAAGGTCGGTATTTCCCTGGCCGGCTTTCCGGCTCGTGATCGGCCCGTTCGCAGAGAGCGTGTTAACACATTTCGCATCAAGAAGGTCCTTGAGCCTGCAAAATGCGTTCGGCCAGTCCGCCGGGCTGAGGCTGCCGCCGGGTTTCAGCGCGCCATAGCTGTTGCCGGGGATCGTCTCGCCGTCACCGTTCGAATAGGTGCCGATGAGTGTCAGCAGGGCATCCTCGCCGACATCGAACTCGAGCGTACCGCGCAACCCCCATGTATTCGCCGCGCCCAGGCGCTGGTCCGCGCCGGGTGTCGTGTTGATATTGTCGCGATGCCCGTCGTGACGGTCCCACTTGCCCGCGAGACGCGCGCGAACATTGTCGCTGAGTGGACCGCTGATCGCTCCTTCGAGCATGACCCAATTGTCCGAACCATATTGTACATCGCCATAGCCGGTCAGATCGCGAGTGGGCCGCGACGAAATATAATGGACGAGCCCGCCCGTCGTATTGCGTCCGAACAGCGTTCCCTGAGGACCGCGCAGAACTTCCACACGCTCGACATCGAACGTCTGTCCGGCCAATGCCGTCTCGTCGCCGAGATAGACCTCATCGACATAGACGGCGATCGAGCTTTCGTTGAGCCGGCTCAGGTTGGCATCGCCGCTCACACCGCGAATGTTGAAATCGGGAATGGCGCCGCGCGATATCGAAACGGTGAAATTGGGAACCTGCTCGGCAACGGCTGCGAAGCTCTGCATTCCCTGATCTCTGAGGTCTCCGCCCGACATCGCGGTAACGGCGACGCCGACATCCATTATCGATTGTTCGCGTTTCTGCGCGGTGACGATGATCTCCCCGTCCTGCGCGAACGCAGGCCCTGCCGTCGCCACGAACGTGCTCGCCGCGAGGCTCGCGCGTAAGAAAAACCGCCGGCGCGGTGCATGTTTCTTATCCTTCATATCGACCTTCCCCTCCATTTTGTTTGTGTTTTCTTCTTCGCGCGCGGCGGACGCAGCCGCCCGTTCGGGTCACACGCGAAGTGCCCGTTCCGTGCGGTTTTGAACCGCGGCGCATTCATGCTCTGGCGGCTTTATGTTCGCTGGGTCCGCCCGTTTTTTCGGCCGTGTCTTCGAATTTTGCAGCGACGCGACATCCGTCCCGCGGCCTTATGCGTTCGCGAGCTTCTTCCTGGCCCAATTCGCGGCAGCCTCGAACCCGCAGTCCGTCGTTCGCGGACTGTCGAGGTTCACCATTGCTACCATTCGGTTCCGGTTTCCGTCCGATACTGCTGAACCGCTTCCAACGTCCGGAAGACGACCGCGCGGCCCTTCGTGTACGCATCACGCAGCGGAAGGAGGGCGACCGACCTTTCGATTCTGCCCGCCGCCACGGCTTCGACGTCGGCCCTTAGCGTCTCGTCGAACCGGGCCTGGTCGTCGGCATCGACGAACTTGGGAATGATGCCGGAACGATTGTCGAAGATGATGAACAGGACCGCCCCTTCGGAGCCAAACACAAGGTCGCCGTTCACGTCATTGGGCGGCGCGACGTAGAAGTCACCCGGCTTCATCCAACGGCCGTCATGCATGACCGAGCCCGACAGGAGGACGGTCATCGTCGTGGTGTCGAAAGACCGCCTCCCGGCGACATGATCGCCGATCTCGCGATCCGCCTTGATGGCAAACCCGACCGGAGAATCGGGGCTGTTTTTCTCCCCGATGAAAACACATCTCGTCCAAAGACCGCCGGTCTGCACCCAGCTATCGTCAAGCTCGTTGAACCTGGCGACGTCGATGCCTTTTTCAAAAGCCATGCCTACCCCTTTCCGATTGATTTCCGGCGCGCAATGGCGGGCCTGAGCCCTGCCGTTCAGAAGCCGTAGAGCTGTGCGGCGTTGTGGTAGACGATCTTGTCGCGGACTTTTTCGTCGACGCCTTGGAACATGGCGTCGCACATGGCGCGCGAGTTGGGGTAGGTGCTGATGCCGTGCGGGAAGTC
>NZ_JALPRD010000025.1 GCF_023197165.1 Sphingopyxis sp. MSC1_008 | reverse complement strand
AGGGGGTGGCTGCAGTCGCAAAAAGCAAAGCTGACACGCATAGTATCGCATTCCGCATATTCGGCTCCGCACCGGCACTGATCGGTCCCGTAATATTATCGATTGTCTTAACGTCCGCAATCGGTCGTTAGCGGTCATTGCGATCGGCGAAACTCGATCAAATCCCACTTGTTGCCATAAAGGTCGAGGAAGACCGCGACGGTGCCGTAATCGGCCTCTAGCGGTTCGCGCTCGATCCGCACGCCCTTGTCGAGCAGGCGCTGATAATCGCGCCGGAAATCGTCGGTCTGCAGGAACAGGAAGACACGGCCGCCCGCCTGATCGCCGATGAACTTCGCCTGTTCCGCGTTGGCGGCCCGCGCCAGCAGGATCGTCGCCCCGCCTTCTGTATTGCCCGGCGGCGCGACGAGCACCCAGCGTTTGTCCTGCGCCGGTTGATAGTCGTCGGCGACGAGCGTGAAGCCTAAGGTTTCGACGTAAAAGTCGATCGCCTCGTCATAATCGCGGACGACGAGCGCGATATGCGCGAGCGACTGGCGGGTCATTCGCGGAGGCCCCGCAGCGCCGCGCCGGCCGCGAACGGCCCGACCATGGTGAGGAGCAGGCTTGTCGCCGCGAGCAGCTTGATCGCGCCGCGCCCCGACGGGTCGAGCATTCCCGCGCCGAAGATCAGCATCGGCACCGCGAGCGGAAGAACGAGCAGCCCGCCGATCGCGCTGCCGCCCTTGTGGTTCGCGGTCATCGACGCGCTCAGCACCGCCAGCGACGCGAGCGCCGGAATGGCGATGGCGATCCCGGTCGCGAGCAGCTCGACCCGCGACGCATCCTGCGCCAGCAGCGCCGCCGCGGGGAAGAGGGCGATCATCAGCGGCAGCCCGAAACCGATGGCATGCGCGCCGATCTTCACCGCTGCGATTACCTCGTCGGCGAAGCCGCGCACCGCAAGCTGGTCGAGCACGCCCGCGTCCTTGTCGGGGCGGACCAGCCGGTCGATCGGCAGCAGCGCAGCGAGTAGCGCGGCGACCCAAACCATTCCGCCCCCGGCACGGCGAAGCAGCGGCGCGTCGGGGCCGACGGCGAAGGGGAAGGCGGTCGCGACGAGCAGGAAGAACAGCACCGGCAACCACAGCGCCCCGCTGCCCCATGCACGGCGCAGATCGCGCCAGAAGAGGGCGATGAGCGCGGTCACGCGAGCGCGCCCATATCGAGTTCGGCCAGATCGGGGATGCCGAGCGCGAAATGCGACGCGAGCAGCACTGCGCCGCCGTTGCTCCGATGCTTTGCGATGGCAGCGACCAGCCGCGCCTGCGCCGCATCGTCCATCCCGTTGGCGGGCTCGTCGAGCAGCCAGATCGGCGCGCCGCTGGCGATCACACGCACCATCGCGGCGCGCTTGCGCTGACCGGTCGAGAGCATCGACACCGGCACCTCGGCGAGCGGCGCCAGCGCCATTTCGTCCATCGCGCGGTCGACGGTGTGGCCATCGACGGTGTCGACCCGCGCCCAGAAATCGAGCGCGCGGCGCAGCGGCAGTTCAGTATCGAGCGCCGATGCCTCGTCGATCAGCGCAATCCGCTCGCGGCGTTCGACGGTCCCCGCGGCGGGGCGCAGCAATCCCGCGACGAGGCGGATCAGGCTCGACTTGCCCGCGCCATTGGGGCCGCGCAGCCACAGCGCGTCGCCGCGGTTCAGCACCAGCGACAAATTCTCGAATAGCAGCCGGTCGCTGCGGATGCACGCCACGCTGTCCAGCCGCAGCAGTTCGGTCACGCCATATCCTCGAGCGCGTGCATGTCGTCGTCCGAAAAGCCGAAATGATGCCCGATCTCGTGGATCAGCACGTGGCGGACCAGCGTGTCGAGCCGTTCGCCGGTCTCGATCCATTCGACGAGGATCGGGATGCGATAGAGCGTCACCCGGTCGGGCATCCCGCCGCTCTGATCGATGCTGCGCTCGGTCAGCGGGCGGCCTTCATACAGACCCGTGAGCTCATAAGGATGTTCGATATCGAGCGAGGCAAGCACCTCATCGTCGGCGAATTCCTCGATTGAGACGACCACTTCCTCGATATGCGCGGCAAACACCGCGGGCATCGTCGCCAGCGCCGCCTCGGCCATCGCGAACAGCGCATCGGTGTCAGGGGCGCCGCCGGTCCATCCAGCAGGCAAATCGGGCAGGGCAGGCTTGTCGCTCATCGCGCCCTTCCCTAGAGCCTGCCTTGGCCAGTTGGAAGCGTTGTGATCGCACTGGGAAACCCGCCGGGTAGGAGCGGCGCGAAGCGCGGGCCGGTGGCCCGTGCAAGTGCCGTGACGCCCTCCGGCGGGTTTCCCAGTGTGACCCCCAAAGGGGCGGGCCGATTTTGGCCCATTGCTGCGTTGCTCGTCGGTTGCGATGCGGCTGCATCGCGCCCTTCTCGCGCCTTGCACTGAGCCAAAATCGACTCCGTCACAACGCTTCCAACTGGCCAAGGCAGGCTCTATGGCGAGCGCGACACATTGACCAGCGGGAGAAAGAATATGGTGCAGAAACTCGACGATGCAGAGCGCGGCGCGCTCCTCACCCGCTTTCCCGGATGGACGCACGAACCGAAACGCGACGCGATCACGCGCCAGTTCAAATTCGCCGATTTCGCTCAGGCGTTTGGTTTCATGACGAGCGTGGCGATCATTGCCGAGAAGATGGACCATCATCCCGAATGGTCGAACGTCTACAATCGCGTCGATATTTTGCTGACCACGCACGACGCCGATGGATTGTCGGAGCGTGATGCAAAGCTGGCGGAAGCGATTGAGGCGTTGGTCTAGCTACCCACATGATCGTCATTCCCGCGAAAGCGGGAACCCAGCGAGCCACCGTAGCAACTGGGTTCCCGCTTTCGCGGGAATGACGATGTAGCGCAGGGTTGCGTTGGCACCCTGCGCGCTTACAAGCACAGAAAAGCACAAGGGGAGCCCACCGCATGACCGACAGCCTGTTCCGCCGCAAACCGATCGTTCCGGAACGGCGGGAGGGCGAGCAGGCGCTGGCGCGGACGCTGGGCTGGCCGCATTTGATCGCGCTCGGTGTCGGGGCGATCGTTGGCACGGGCATATTGACGCTGATCGGGGTCGGCGCCGACAAGGCAGGGCCTGCGGTGATCCTGTCCTTCGGTATCGCCGGGCTGATCTGCGCCTGCGCGGCGCTCGCCTATGCCGAAATGGCAACGATGATCCCGGCTTCGGGCAGCGCCTATACCTATAGCTATGTCGTGATCGGCGAATTGCTCGCGTGGATCGTCGGGTGGAGCCTGATCCTCGAATATTCGCTCGTCGTCAGCGCGGTCGCGGTCGGCTGGTCGGGCTATGCCGCACCCTTGCTACAGGCGTGGGCGGGCTTCCCGATGGCGTTGATGCAGGGGCCCGAACTCGGCGGTATCGTCAACCTGCCAGCGATTGCGATCATCGCGCTGGTCGCGGGGCTGCTGCTCGTCGGCACGCGCGAAAGCGCAACGCTCAATGCGGTCCTCGTGCTGGTAAAGATCGTCGCGCTTGTCGTGTTCGTCGCGGTCGCGCTCCCCGCGTTCAACGCCGCCAATCTCGAACCCTTCAGCCCCTATGGCTTTCCCAAACATATCGGACCCGACGGCGTCGAGCGCGGCGTGATGGCCGCGGCGGCGATCATCTTTTTCGCCTTCTATGGCTTCGACGCGATCGCGACCGCCGCCGAGGAAGCCAAAAACCCCGACCGCGATCTCAAAATCGGGATCGTCGGATCGATGTTCGCGTGTGTCGTCATCTATATCGGGGTTGCCGTCGCGGCCGTGGGCGCGATCGCCTACACGCGCTTCGCCAACAGCCCCGAGCCGCTGGCCTTGATCCTGCGCGAACTTGGCAGTCCGCTCGCCGCGCAATATCTCGCGGTGTCGGCGATCATCGCGCTGCCGACGGTCATTCTCGCCTTCTTCTATGGGCAGAGCCGCATATTCTTCACAATGGCGCGCGACGGGCTGTTGCCCGCGAGCCTTGCGAGGCTGTCGTCGCGCGGGACGCCGGTGCGGATTACGATCTTCACCGCGCTCGTCGTCGCGGTGCTCGCGGGCTTCATCCCGCTGGGCGAGCTAGCCGCGCTCGCCAATGCAGGGACGCTCGCGGCGTTCACGGCGGTCTCGATCTGCATGCTCATCATGCGCCGCCGCGCGCCCGATGCGCCGCGTACCTTCCGCACGCCGCTGCCGTGGGTCGTCGGCGGTATCGCGGTACTCGGCTGTATCTATCTCTTCTTCAGCCTGCCGGCGCAGACGCAGCTGTGGTTCCTTGTCTGGAATGTCGGCGGACTGGCTGTCTATTTCCTCTATGCCCGGCGCAATGCGGTCGTCGCCTGATTGGCGGTAAAGGCGATTGCATCGAACGGCTTGGCGGTGCAGTTGATGGGACAGGGCGAACAGGAAGTTACGGGGGAATAGGGTGATGAATATCTGGCGTGGCGCGGCTTGTGCCGCCGTCGTCGTTGTGCCGGCGCAGATCGCCTGGGCGGGCGAGCAGCCGCTTTATGCACCCGCGCCAGGGTGGGTCACCGTCGCCAAGCTTCCCGACACCGCGACCGGCAGTACGGCGGCCGGGCCGGTCCTGTACGACGTTCAGCAGCGCGTCGATGGTGCGACGGTGTGGAACTATGTCGACACGGCGCTCAAGCTCGATACGCCCGAGGCTTTGTCGCAAAGCAGCAATCTGACGCTTGCCTGGGCGCCCGACAAGGGCGATCTGATCATCCACCAGGTCGCGATCATCCGGAACGGCGAAGAAATCGATGCGCTCGCGAGCGGACAGAAATTCACCGTGCTGCGCCGTGAGCAGACGCTCGAGCAGCGCGAGCTGACGGGGATCTTGTCGGCGACGCTCGCGGTCGAAGGCTTGCGTGTCGGCGATGTGCTGCGCCTCCGTATGTCAACGACGGTTAAGGATACGGCGCTGGGCGGCCGCGCCCAGCTTGCGCTGCCGCTGGTCGCTGAACCGGCGCCGATCAAGGCCGCGTCGTATAAATTGTCGTGGCGAACGGGCGACGCCACCCAGTGGAAAGTGCTGAGCGGCAATGTCGATGCAAAGCCGAAGCGCGTCGGCGAATTTTCGGAACTGCCGATCGTCATGCCGATTGCGAAGCTCGCCGAAATTCCCAAGGACGCGCCCGGGCGTTTCCAACGCCTGCCGCTGATCGAGGCGTCGACCTTCGCGAGCTGGGCCGATGTGTCGAAGATCATGGCGCCGCTTTATGCGACCGACGGCACGATCGCCGTGGGCAGCGCGCTCGCCGGCGAGGTCGCGACGATCAAGGCGGCGACCAATGATCCGCTGAAACGGACCGCGATGGCGCTGCAACTGGTGCAGGACAAGGTCCGCTATCTCGCGGTGGGCATGGACGGCGGCAATTATGTGCCGCAGACCCCGGCGAAGACGTGGGACGTGCGTTATGGCGACTGCAAGGCGAAGACCTTGCTCCTCCTCGCGATACTCCATGACATGGATATCGAGGCCGAAGCCGTGCTCGCCCACGCAGACATGGGCGATCTGGTCGCGGGCCGCATCCCGAGCGCGCTGGCGTTCAATCATGTTATCGTCGGCGCAAAGGTCGGCGGCGAGACGCTGTGGCTCGACGGCACCGGCCTCGGCGCGCGGCTTGCGGATATTCGCGACACCCCGGCGTTCGGCCATGTGCTGCCGGTCCGCACCGACGGCGCCGAACTGGTCAAGATCGCTCTGCGCCTGCCGGCGCGCCCGATCGTCGATCTGACGCTGGAAGCCGATGAAAGCACCAGCATCGACCTGCCGTCGGTCATTGACCTGACGATGGTCGTGCGCGGTCAGCTGGCCAGCCTGATCACACTGGCAAACTCTCAGCTGGGCCCGAAGGAACAGCGCGAACTCACCGAGAAATTCCTGCAGCATTATGTCGGCGAGGCGCAATATGACACGCTCGTCACGACGACCGATCCCGATGCGGGCAGCATCACGATCAAGGGGCGTGGTGCTTTCACCACCGGCTGGCGCCGACAGGATCAGCGCATGGAGCGCTGGCTGTCGCGCGCACCCGACATGATCAGCTTCGCGCCCGATCGCGCGCGCGCGTCGTGGGCCGATATTCCCGTCGCGACGCCGGGTCCCGACCTTGCGCATTATCGCATGCGTATCCGCTTGCCCGACGGCGGGCGCGGATATGCGATCGAGGGCGATTCGGCGCTCGACGCGCAGATCGGCGGTTTCGACGTGAAACGGTCGATCACCACGGCGGACGGCTTGGTGACGGTTGATGAGGTGATGGCCACCTCGGGCCGCGAAATTCCCGCCGCACAGATCGCCGCCGAGCGCGACCGTGCCGCGACGCTGCTCGCGCGCTCGCCGCGCATGGTGGCCGTGGCGGACGCTCGGCGTCGCTGGAATCTGAAGGGCGCCGCATCCTTGTCGCAGCTCGATGCCGCGAGTGCCATTTTCGCCAAGTCGGCGGGCGAGGCCGATGAGGAGGATGTGACGGCGCTGACAAGCAGCGCGTCCTTCCACCAGGGCATCGGCGACTACAAGGCCGCGATTGCGGCGCTGACGCGGCAAATCGCGTTACTGCCTTCGGTGGAGGCCTATCTCGGACGCGCATCGGCGCGCAAGGAACTGGGCGATATCGCCGGCGCGCTTGCCGATGCCGAAGAAGCGCGCAAGCTCGATCCCGCGTCGCAGGGTGCGGTTTTCATCGTCGCCATGTTCACGGCCGAACGCGGCGACGTTGCGAAAGCGTCGGCGATGCTCGATGAGCGTATCGCGCTGGGCGGCAAGACCCGCGACGATTATCGCGTCGCGAAGGCGACGGTTGTCGGTGAATTCGGCGATGCGGCAGCGGCGATCGCGGAACTGGACGCCCTGATCGCGGCCAAGCCCGGGGTACCGAACCTGCTCAACGCGCGCTGCTGGATCAAGGCGACGCGCAATGTCCAGGTCGATACCGCGCTCAAGGATTGCACCTCTGCGATGGAACTCAGCGACAGCACGGCGCATATCCTGGACAGCCGCGCGCTCGTCTGGATGCGGCTCGGCCGCGACGAGGATGCGTTGCGCGACCTCGACGCGGCGTTGTCGCAAGTGCCCGGAATGGGATCGAGCCGCTTTCTGCGCGCGATCGTCAAAAAGCGTATGGGGCAGACGGAGGATGCAGCGGTCGACCTGGCGGTCGCGCGTCAGATGTCGCCGTCGACCGAACGCGACTATGCGCGCTTCGGCCTCAAACCCTGACGCGCGCCGCCGCGATCAGTCGAACAATTCGCTGAGGAAGCTCTTCTTGTAATTCTTCTTGTACGGCTTGCCATAGCCGCGGTCGTCATAGCCCTGCTCGCGATATTGCGGCTGTGACGGCGGCGGCGGTGCCGACGCGCGCGGAGCAGGGGCAGGGGCGCTCGCGGCTTCGCTGCGCTCGATGATCTTGTCGAGTTCGCCGCGGTCGAGCCAGACGCCGCGGCATTGGGGGCAATAGTCGATCTCGATTCCCTGCCGTTCCGACATGGTCAGGTTCACGCGGCAGGTCGGGCAAAGCAGCCCCGGGGCATCGGACACGAAGTTTCCTTTCAAGGCAAAGGCGGCCGGAAGGGGCCGCCGTGCTTCTAACGTGTCATAGTCACCGTGCGTTCCGCAAACAGAAAAGGCCCCGTTCCGACCGGGGAGGCGGAACGGGGCCGAGTTTCGCCGTGCTCTGTTCAGCTGTCGGCTTCGAACGCCAGCAAGTCGCCTGGCTGGCAATCTAGTTCGGTGCAGATCGCCTCGAGCGTCGAAAAGCGCATCGCCTTTGCCTTACCGGTCTTGAGGATCGACAGGTTGGCGAGGGTGATGCCGATGCGATCGGACAGGTCGGTCAGCGTCATCCGCTTGGCGTGGAGCAGGTCATCCAGTTTCACGACGATCGCCATCACACGGTCCCTTCCAGCTCGTCGCGCATCGCGGCGCCCTGTTCGAACACCGCCGCGAGGACGAAGGCGAGGAGGATCGCGAGCAGGCCTTCCAGTGAGATGCCGCCCATATCGCCGAAGTCGCTGCCCGCTTTGGCGATGCAGCGGGCAGTCCACTGAAGCGGGATTGCGAGTAGCTGAATGGCGACGAGCGCCCAGCCGACACGGCGCAGCCGCGCCGCGTTCGCGGCGATGAACGGATCGGTCGCCGCGCTTGCCACAAGCGCCTGAAGCTGGCGGATCATGTAGGCCCCCGCGCCGAGGATCGCGGCGAGCAGCAGCATCAGCACGCTCACCGGGAACCGAAGCGCCGTGACTTCGAATAATTCGGGGCTGTCTTGAAACGCGGCCGTTACCTCGGGCCATGCGACGAGCAGCGCGATTTCGACACCGACGACCAGGAGCGCCGAGGCGACGATCAGCCCCAGGATCAGCCAGAGCAGACCGCGCGTCGCGCCGAGCAAAGCGGGATTGGGAATAGGCATATCGTTCTCCGATAGTTTGCTTATCGAAGAACGATATACTTCGAGTCTGTCTTATCGTCAATCGATAATATCGAGAAACGATATGACTCAGCGACCGGCGCGGCGGAAGCGCATTTCCCTCATCGTCACCCCGGACTTGATCCGGGGTCCATGACGGCCTGCGCCGTGTTTCCGATCGAGGGTGCTATGGATCCCGGATCAAGTCCGGATGACGAAAGAGGGATCAGGCCGCCTGCCAGTCGAACGTCAGCGGCGCCTCGCGAAAGGCGAAGCGGTCGAGATGGCGGGCGACCGCGCCCTTCAGCCCTTCAAGCTGTTCGCCGACGCTGGCATCGATGCGGACCGACAAAGCGTCGGGTCCGGCATCGAAGGTCGCTAGCGCGTCGCCCGGCCAGTCGGCGCCTCGCGCATCCTTCGGGAAGGTCACGGTGCCATGGTCGGGGGTGAATTCGACCACCAGATTGTGCTGCCAATGCTTACACAATTGCTGCAGATATTTGTTCGCGTGCGCCGTCGGCGCTTTGGCCGTTGCTGAAACCGTCATGCCAGTGCTCCTTACAGCCGCTCGATCTTCTGCGCCGCCTCATCGATCAGCGCGACGATGTCGTGCAACGCCGCATTGTCGAGGTCGCGGTCGCCGAGCCGGTTCATCAGCACCTGGCGCAGATTGCCCATCGCGCGGCGGACCGAGGCCGAGTCCGTGCGCTGCGTTTCCTCACCGACCGCGGTCAGGCGGGTGATCGCGGCTTCGACGATCTCGCTATTGGCTTCGAGTTCGGCGCGCCCTGCATCGGTGATCGCGAACAGCTTTTTCGCGCCGTCGCTCTCTTGCGCTTCGATCAGGCCCATGTCGTCGAGCATCGTCAGCGTCGGATAGATGACGCCGGGGCTCGGCGCGTAGCTGCCGCCGGTGAGTTCCTCGATGTGGCGGATCAGGTCGTAGCCGTGGCGCGGTTCGTCGGCGATCAGCTTCAAGAGCACGAGCCGCAGTTCGCCGCCGTCGAACATCCGCCGGCGTTCGCCGCGCTCGCCCCGGCCGCCACCACCGCGTCGGCCGCCGCCAAAGCCGTGTCCGAAACCATGGCCAAAGCCGCGTCCGCCGCGGTGCATACCATGCCGCCCGCCGCAACCGCGGCCTTCCATTTTTGCATAGAATATCATTTGTCGTTCCTTAGAGTGATTCTAGATGGGTCTAAGATATATCTTAAGAAGGAATGCGCAAGGGGCTTCGGCAAAAATTCTCGGCGGAATGCGGCGGGATCAGCTTCGCGGTGCGAAGCGCAAGTGAATCAGCGGGTGGGCGCGCCCTTGGCCATCACGCTCTGATCGGCCGGTGGGCACGAAACCCAGGCGCTCATAAAAGCCGACGGCTTGTCCATTCTGCTCGTTCACTTCGGTTGTCAGCGTCGGATGGTGTTCCAGCGCATGCGCAACCAGCGCGCGCCCGACGCCGGCGCCGCGATGTACGGGATCGATGAACAACGCCTCCATGCTCGATCCGTCGAGCAGCATGAAGCCGATCGGCCGGTCGTCGGCGTCGACCGCCAGCCAGAGCGATGCTGCGGGCAGGAAGGATCGGACTTCGGCTTCGATCGCGGCGCGATCTTCGGCCGTCAGAAAGTCGTGCGTCGCATCGACCGCGTCGCGCCAGATTTGAACGGCGCGCTCGCCATCGGCCGGGGTGGATTGTCGGATGCGTATCATGGCCGGTGCCATAAGGAAGAGCCGCCTCCGCGCCAAGTTTCCTTTCCGCTTTGGCTAGAGAGCCGCCATTCCTCGTTATCGTCATCCCGGACTTGATCCGGGATCCATTTGCGCAACGGCAGTTCGATGGGCCCCGGATCAAGTCCGGGGTGACGATGAGGGATCCGGCAGTCCCTATCATATCTTGACTCTGCGCCCACCCGCGCTATTAGCGCCCCCGTGTTGCCCCGGTCTCGGCCGTGGCAATTCCGTCCGAGACAGTTGGTGAAGGGGATTTGCCCTTCTTAATTTCCAGCCGAGACGGGGAACAGTCTTTTTCGGTCGCCCGCCTGTTTGATCAGGCGACGCGTCTTGACCGACCCCATCGGACATCGTTGCGCAAATACGGGCGAGCTTTGGCTCGCGTCTGTCTTTGCGTGTGTTAGCCGCCCGGCGGCGCGTGCGTTTCGGCGCCAGCGCATCCGGGCAGATGAGTGGAGTATAGGCATGGATCGTACGGAAAAGGCCGAAGCCGTATCCTCGCTGAACGCTACGCTGGGATCAGCTGCTGCTGTTGTGGTCGTCCGCAACCTCGGCATGACCGTCGCTCAGTCGACGGTGCTGCGCCAGCAGATGCGCGACGCAGGGGCCGACTTTCGCGTCACGAAGAACCGTCTTGCCAAAATCGCGCTCGATGGCACGTCCTACACCGGTATCGGCGAACTGCTGACCGGTCCCACGGCCCTCGCAACCTCGACCGATCCGGTCTCGGCTGCGAAGATCGCCGTGGAATTTGCCAAGACCAACGACAAACTTGAGATCGTTGGCGGCGGCATGGGCGACGTGGTCCTCGACGTGAATGGCGTCAAAGCGCTTGCTTCGCTTCCCTCGCTCGACGAGCTCCGCGCCAAGATCATCGGTCTGGTGCAGGCTCCGGCCACCAAGGTTGCGCAGATTGCCGCAGCCCCGGCGGGCCAGTTGGCGCGGGTTTTTGGCGCATATGCCGCCAAAGAAGCAGCGTGATTTCGAACTAACCCTTTAAACTTACTACCGGGACATCCCGGTTCTGATGGAGAATGAACATGGCTGATCTTGCAAAGATCGTTGAAGAACTGTCGGCTCTGACCGTCCTCGAAGCGGCTGACCTGTCGAAGCTGCTCGAAGAAAAGTGGGGCGTTTCGGCTGCCGCTGCTGTTGCTGCCGCTCCGGCTGCTGCCGCTGCTGGTCCGGCTGCTGAAGAGCAGACCGAATTCGACGTCATCCTGACGGGTGACGGCGGCAACAAGATCAACGTGATTAAGGAAGTCCGTGCGATCACCGGCCTGGGTCTTGGCGAAGCCAAGGCGCTCGTCGAAGGCGCACCGAAGGCCATCAAGGAAGGCGTGAACAAGGCTGAAGCTGAAGAGCTGAAGGCCAAGATTCTCGCCGCCGGTGGCACCGTCGAACTGAAGTAATTCGGTTCGGGGGTCCGGCCGGTTCGTCCGGCCGGTTCCAGCGAAAAGAAAAAGGGCGGTGCCGCGAGGCACCGCCCTTTTTGCTATGCGGTGAGGGAACCACCGCGGATGGTTCGGGCTTAGCTCTTGGAATAGCCCGGACGGAAGCTGGTAGAGGTGCGGACCCGCGCGGGTTCGGGGCGGCGTACGTCCTGTTCCTGCGTTGCCGGAGCAGGGCGCTGGGCGATTTCCCACGCGCTTACCGGCTTGCGAGTCATGTCCTTTTGGGCACTGAGCGTCTCGTCATAGGTGACGCGTTCCTGGCGATCGAGGAAACGCGCACGCTTCAGGCGCTTGCTCAGCGTTGCAAAGGGATTGTCGTCGGTGGGGCCGGCCATCGCCATCGCCTCGTGACGACCCATGCTGCCACTCGGCGCCGCGGCGAAGGCGGGAACCGTCCGCGGAGCGACTTCTTCGCGCGGGGCATAGGCGGGCGTGATCCACGGCTGCGTTTCGCCGGTCACCGGCTCGGCCGCAGCGACGGGCGCGCGCTCATATTCATACGCCGTCGCTTCCGTATCGACCACGCGGCGGCGACGGGCGAATGCCAAGCCTGCACCGCCGATGATCAGCAGCGCGGCTGCGCCGCCCGTGATCTCCCACGGAAATTCATTGCCGGTCGCGCTGGCCGTTTCGGCGGGCAGTGGTGCCGGCTCGGCGATCGGCTCGGCGGGTGCTGCCATCGGGGCTGCGATCGGCGTGGCTTCCTCGATCAAGGGAGCCTCGGCCGCCGCCGGCGACGCGACCGGGGTGGTCGCCGCTGCTACCGGCGCCGCAGAGCGCGTACGCGGTGCTGCGCGTTCGGCGCGCGCCGGGGCGGGCGCTGCGGCGCGTTCCGCTGCCTTGGGTGCGGGAGCGGTCTTTTCGGCGGGGATGTCCAGCGGGACGCGGATAACCGGGGCGGG
>NZ_JALPRD010000024.1 GCF_023197165.1 Sphingopyxis sp. MSC1_008 | reverse complement strand
GGCGGGGGCGGCGCATAGTTCGGATGGTAGATGCCGTCCGCCGTGTAATAGCCGTCGATGATGCCGTCGCCGTCGCGGTCGGCGGCAACGCTGCCCGGAACCGCGCCCGGCGGCGGGGGCGGCGCGGCGGCGATTTCCTGCTGTTGGCTGCAGGCGGAGAGTGCGAGTGCTGCGGCGGCGCCGAGCAGAAGGGGTTGGAAACGCATAGACCACTCCTTTTTGATGCAAGCGGAAATCGCTTTCCGGATGCGCGTGCCCAACCCCGGGATTTCAGACAGGCGCAGGTTTAACGGTGCGTCATCCATCCCGCGATCAGGAGTGATTTCTGAACGACGGCCCGCGCCATAAGTTCCCGGGCGGTGGACAAGGCCGTGGGGCAGGTTAAGCCGGGCGCAGCAGGCCGGTTGGCGGCCGATTCACCAGGTAAGGCATCGGACATGGATTTTTCGCGGTTGCAGGCTTCGAGCAAGATTGGCGACGATTGGGTCTATCCGCAGCCGCCGTGCCTGAATTTCGGCTGGCTCGAGGTCGACCGCGACCCGGCGCACCGCATTTACTGGGAGGAATATGGCAATCCCGCGGGCGAGCCGGTGATGTTCCTTCATGGCGGGCCCGGCGGCGCGTGCGCGCCGGCGATGGCGCGCTTCTTCGACCCCAAGCGCTACCGCGTCATCCTGTTCGACCAGCGTGGGTGCGGGAAGAGCGAGCCGACCGTGGCGTCGGCCGGCCCGGCGGTTGCGCTGGCGAAGAACACCACCGCCGACCTGATCGGCGATATCGAGAAATTGCGTGAGAAGCTGGAGATCAGCGGGCCGATGCATGTGTTTGGGGGGAGTTGGGGGAGCACGCTCGCGATGGCCTATGCGATTGCGCATCCGGCGCATACCGCGAGCCTGATCCTGCGGGGGATCTTCCTGGGGGCGTCGGAAGATCTGCTCTATCTGTATCAGGGCAATGCCGCGACGTGGGAGCAAGACCCGTACGGCCTGACCGAGCCCGGGGCATATATGAAATATCCCGCGGAATGGGCCGAGTTGCTGTCGGTGCTGACGCAAGAAGAGCGCGGCGACGTGATGAAATCGTACAAGGCGATTTTCGACATGGTGCCCGCGAACGCGGCCGAGAAGGAACGACAGCTGAAGGCGGCGCTGACCTGGTCGCTATGGGAGGGCGTGATCTCGAACATGATCCCCGAGACCGCCGACACCGGGAAATTTGGCGAGGCCGACTTCGCTTTGTGTTTTGCGCAGATCGAGGCGCATTATTTCGCCAACGCGCTGTTCATTCCCGCGGGGCATTTTTTCGACAATATTGCGACGCTGGCGAGCATCCCGGTGCATATCGTACATGGGCGCTTCGACGAGGTGTGCCCGCTGACGCAGGCATCGCGGCTGGTCGCGGCGCTGCGCGATGCGGGGAGCGCGCCCGCGACCTATGTGGTGACCAACGCCGGACATAGCGCGATGGAGCGCGAGAATGCCCTCGCGCTCACCGCGATCATGGACGGGCTACCGCGCCTCGGCGCCTAATGTCGGCGATTCAAGGTCGAGCTTGCTCGCCGGGATAACGACGAGGTCGGGGCGCAGCGCGCGGAGCTTGTCGATGAATTTGGCGGAGTCGCCGACGACGGCGCGGCTATGGATCCCGGGTCAAGCCCGGGATGACGGAAGTGGATGATCGATAAGGTCCGCTTCCCACCTCCAAAGCGGACGTCCGCGTCGCGCTGAAACAAAGTCTATCTTCCCCTTTCGCACCGGCGCGGTAAAATAGCGGTGCGGGCAATGCGGACGCCCGTTCAGACGGCGCGCCGTCCAAGTTCCGCTCCATAAGCCGCGACTGCGGCAAGGAGCGTGCTTGTTATGACGACCGATATCTATTCGCCGCCCAGCCTTTCGCTGTTCCGGCTTTTCCTGCGTTTCCTCCGTTTCGGCTTTCTCGCCTTTGGCGGGCCGGTCGCGCAGATCGCGATGGTGAAACAGGCATTGGTCGAGGAGGAGCGCTGGATTTCGCCGGTGCGGTTCAACCGGCTGCTCGCGGTGATGCAGATCCTGCCCGGGCCCGAGGCGCATGAGCTGTGCGTCCATCTGGGGATGGTCGCGCGCGGGCGGATCGGCGGGCTGCTCGCGGGGCTTGGCTTCATGCTGCCCGGTTTTGTGCTGATGCTGGGCGCGGCGTGGCTTTACAAGGACTGGATCGTCGATAATCCGGCGATGGCGCCGATCTTCCTGGGCGTGCAGGTCGTCGTGCTGGCGATCATTCTGCGCGCGGTGCAGCGGATCGGGACGCATATCCTCGAAGACGGGCTGCTCTGGCTGCTCGCGGGCGCCGCGCTCGCCGCGACGCTGGCCGGCGTGCCGTTCTGGATTCCGCTGATCGCATCGGGGCTGATCTATACATATGCGAAGCGGCCGGTTGCGGCCGCGGCGATCTTCGTGGCGGCGGTGCTGCTCGCCGTCCTTGTGACGGGTGCCGTATCGCCGACGAAGGTGAGTGCCGCCGCGAGCGAGGCGGGGATCGTCGCGCTGTTCATCGCGGGGCTGAAAGGCGGGCTGCTGACCTTTGGGGGCGCCTATACCGCAATCCCCTATGTGCGCACCGACACGGTGGGGCGCGGCTGGATCAGCGACGCGAGCTTTCTCGACGGCGTCGCTTTCGCGGGCATGCTGCCGGCACCGCTCGTCATCTTCGCGACCTTCGTCGGATATGTCGCGGCGGGCCTGCCCGGCGCGCTCGCGATCACGGTGGGGATGTTCCTGCCCGCCTTTGCTTTCTCGATGATCTTTTTCGAGCGGCTGGAGGCGGTGGTCGACAATCCCGCGCTCCACCGCATCCTCGCGGGCGTGGCGGCAGCGGTTGTCGGCGTGATTGCGGCGACGCTGTTGCAGCTGGGCTGGTCGACCGCGGGACGCGCCGACAGCCTCGTCCCCGCGGGCCTGCTCTTCGTCGCCGCTGTCCTGGTGGTGTGGCGGTGGAAGGGAAAACTCACCGCCCCGGCTTTGCTGCTGGGGGGCGGGGTTGCCGGATGGGCGCTGAACCTGTGACTTGGGTGGACAGTCCATTCTCATAGTAATAACCATATAGGTTATTTTCTATTGACATCGTCACGCTGATATGGCACAAGTGTCGCGATTATGTAGTTTACAAACCCAATCGATTGCCGTAGATAATGCTCATCAACGGAGCATATCACCATGTCGGTTCTTTCTTCCCCCTACTTTCACGACGAAGCCAAGGCTTTCGAGCATCTGGAAAGCATCGTTTGGGCTGACGGCGTTGTCTGCCCGCATTGCGGTGTGATCGGTGGTCGGGTCTATGACCTGTCGGGCGTTCGCGGCAAGCCGACCCTGAAAACGCCGGAAGGCGCGCTTCGTCATGGTCTCAAAAAGTGTGGCGAGTGCCGCAAGCAGTTCACCGTCAAGGTTGGCACCGTGTTCGAGCATGCCCGTATGCCGCTTCATAAGATGCTACAGGCCGTTCACCTGATCGCGTCCAGCAAGAAGGGCATTTCCGCCCACCAGCTCGGCCGCATCCTTGAGGTCCAGTATAAGACCGCTTGGTTCCTTGCCCACCGTATCCGCGAAGCCATGCGTTCGGGCGACCTTGCTGCCCCGTTCGGTTCGGGCGGTGGCGCTGTGGAGGTCGATGAAACCTATTTCGGCACCAAGGAAGGCCGTCGCGGCGCCAAGGCTGGCACGGCCCACAAGTTCGGCGTTCTGGCGCTGGTGGACCGCGAAACCGGCACCATGCGTTCGTTCACCTTCGACAAGTTCCGTGCGGACGAGGTCCACCCCATCGTCCTGAACAACATCGCCCGCGAAGCCCGTTTGATGACGGACGAAGCCAAGATGTATAAGAAGATCGGTCGCGAGTTCGCAGAGCATGGCACCACGCTTCACGGCGCTCGCCAGTATGTCGATTACAAGGATCGCACGATCCACACCAACACGGTCGAAGGTGCGTTCTCGATTTTCAAGCGTGGCATGAAGGGCGTCTATCAGCATTGCGGCGAGCAGCATCTGCACCGCTATCTGGCTGAATTTGAGTTCCGCTATAACACCCGTCAGGCGAACGGCATTGATGATCGCGGTCGCGCTGTCGCTGCCGTCCGCGGTATCGTTGGCAAGCGCCTAACTTACCGGCCATTTGACGCGTAGGCGGTGACTGGCATAACTCGCAACTATTGCGATTTATGCCTTGAGGCGTGGAATCCGACAGTGTAGGATGGTGACGGCCCGCCGCGAGTTGAGTTAATCAACCGCGTTAGCGGCTGGGAAATGAACGACAATGAGCACAAACGTGCTCAACGCGTCCGAACCGAGTGCGGGTGTAGCTGGTAACTGACACCGCCTTCGGCCAACTGCATGCAATCCGCATATCGACCTCCTGAGGGTCGGGGGTGAAAGCCCCCGGCTCCGGGAGCGCCCCATTGCGCCCCGCGTCACAGACGCACTGGGGGGCGATTCAGGAAGAAGACGGCGGACCGTCGGGACTCGGGATGCCAGAAACCCCTGCTAGCGTCAACCGAAACACACCCAATGACCCGTTTTCATGGTTTGTTCGTGTACTGTTCTCATTTGACGCTCCGGCGGGGCTTTCGAAACACCCTTGAAACACCCCTTCCGATGTGGCAGTAGGATGCATGGCCTATGACCGCATCCCCGATTCTATCCTCGTCGACATCAATGGCGTGGCCGAGCAAATCAGAATCCTGATGGGCCGTGCGTACGCCGCAGGGCACGCTGACGGCCTTGGCGAGGCAACAGAACGCATCATGAATGCTGTCCGCGGCGTTGCCTCGCCGAAACCGTTATACGAACAAAAGGAAAACGATGAGCGTTCTATCAAAGAGAACGAAACCCATCCTAATTCTGCTGAGGGCCGTCGCTTTCCTTACGGGGCGGTTGCTAACGCCTTTCGTTCTGCCCTGCGGCAAGTCGCGTTCATTGGCGCGAAAAGAGACGTCCTTATCAGCAAAGTGTCGGAAATCTTGGGAGAGGACGTGTCGGACATGAATCATGTCGATACGATCAAACGCTTGAAGCGGACTAAGGAGCTTATCGTGGCGAACGGCATTTATAAGGCCGGTCCGGCTCTCAAAAGGCCAGACACGCCAGACACGCCGGAGGTGGCGACGGTAAACCCGTTCGCCACCCCCAAAACGGAGAACCCGTTTCTGGATCTGTAGACGATCCTGCCAGCTAGAAAGGGGGTGATGGCTATGCGGCCACCACCGCTAACTAACTAGCGGAGCCGCTTCCGGGGGAAACAGGTCTAGCCACCTGCCAACCTCGCAGCCCCGTTGGGGAGCACGCCCTGAACACAGGGATTATAACCACAAACTAGTCGGGGGGCATTTGCCTCCCGGCTCATTCTGTTATGTAGCAGAATCGTAAGGAATCTGCAAATGCCTGATGAGCCAAAGCCATCCCAACTCGACAAATTCAAGGAAGCCGCGCGCGATCTTGAAACCGACGACGATCCCAAGCGCTTCGACGAGCGCCTAGGGAAGCTGGTGAAGCATAAGCCAGCGAACAAACCTGTGGATTGATTTTTCTTGGCTGTTGCATTTTTGCAACTCATCCCCACAATATCTTTATTGGTCTAGGCGGCCTTTAATGATATGAGCCCCTCAATCGGGAGGGGAGAGTCTGGGCCGTTAACGCTACGGCAACCTTTGGTTGCGCAGTGCGTTAGCTTGGAATGACTCTGATTCGTTAGGATGAGAAATGTCAACTGAAACACTTGCACGGTGGGAAGCGGAGGCCGCTACGGAGGCTGAGAATCTGTGCGCGCGTTTTGCTGATATGTCGGCGGACGGGCTGCAGCTCGACCAGATTTCACCTGACGAAGCTAACGGTAGCAACTCGCTTGACGAGGCTTTTTTTGCGCGCCTCGAACAGGGCGATCATTTGACAGACCGGTTTCTGTCCGACAAGTAAGCTCCTTCGACCCTAATTAGGGTTGGGGGGAGCCTATTTAATGTCGCGTGCTATTGAAATCGTTCTTCGCGATTCTTTTGTTCGAATGGTCGGCGTTTACGTGAGAACCTTTCCTCGCGCCTATAGCCATGCGACCAACGGCGATACCGAAGTTTACGAGCAGAGCTTTGCTTTGTACACACAGGTCATCGACCAATTCATGGACGAAACCTTCCGCGCGGCGGCTGCTGGAATAAATAAGTACCTGAATTTCTATATGATTCGGGCGACATCATCGGTTGATGAGTTCAAAATAATCTATTTTCTTGGCCGCGCTATCGAACGGCGTCTAGCTGAACGAGGGCTGCGAGATATCGCCAAGGCTCATTCTTATGCAATGATCGGCCTATTGGATTTCCGATTGCTTACCTTGGGCGTAGTGAAGCCGAAGCTCACTAAGGCGATGAAGTTGGTGGTCAACGCTGGCAACATGGATGAGCAACTTGGAAAAACTGGCTGCTATCTAGTTTACAAGACCGTCGCCACTACACGCGAATGCCTTGTGGCAAACGATGTAAAATAGGGCTTCTAGGCGTGTACTACAAAATCCTGGCCTGTCCGGAAATGACCAGCCCTATCCTTCAGGCTAATTGACGATAGATCCATTTTGGATATGATTGCCGCAACTTTGGCGACTCGGCCGCGACCCGGACTTGCCAAGGGGGCTGCATGAAAATGCCGGAAGGTCTCGCTCCCTACGGGCGGGGCCTTTTTGCTTTCCTACAAAATCCCGGCCTGTCATGCCCGCCGGATGAACCACGAACCAAACTGGAAAGATCGCGCGGAAGCGGCCAATTACTGGCTGCTAACCGCTGTTGTCGCTGGCGCCTTCGTTGCGGGGCTGATTGCCGCCGTTCCTTATATCGCGGGCGGTTGAGTGGGTTTGTAAACTACATAAACGCCACAAGTGTCACATCATGAAGAATTGCGAGTCGGGCCGGTGCCCCTTCCGATGTGGAGGGGTGTTCCGGTCCGATTGCTTTTGGAGGCAGGCGATGGATGAAGCCAGGGATGATGAGGCGACGGGCGATGACGTCACCGAGCCTCAGTCGAGGCAGATAACCGATCATCAACTCGAGATCTTTCTGGAGGCGTTGGCCGAAAGCTGTCACGTGCGGGCTTCGGCAGCGGTCGCGGGATTCGCCCCGTCGGCGGCTTATAAGCTGCGGCGGCGCGACCCGTCCTTTGCCGAGGCATGGCAGGCGGCGCTGGAGAGCGGCTATGCGCGGCTGGAAATGGCGCTGATCGAGCGGGCCATCCAGACGATCGAAGTCGCGCATGACGATAATCCCGATGCGATACCGGTCGTGGGCACGATGACGGTCGCGCAGGCGATCGACCTGATGAACAAGCATCGCGCCAGCATCGAAGGCGGCCGTGCCAAACGCGTTCGCCTGAATGCGCGCAATCGGCCGACCGCTGAGGAAACCGACGCCGAAATATTGCGCCGTATCGCGATTATGGAACAGCAACGCGAGCGCGAGCGCGAGGCGGAAAAGGAAGCGGAATAATGCAGCTGGCGCGTTGGCTGGAGCGGCTGGCGCTGCGCGCGGATGAGACCATCGTCGATCGGTTGCTGGCGTTGTCGCCCGAAGACCGGCAGCGCCTGCTGCGCGAGACCCCGCGCAAATATCTGCAGGAGCTGGACGAGCGCTGGTATCAGTGGGCGCATGCGGGACAGCGCGAGCCGCCCGGCGACTGGCCGGTCTGGTTGATCCGTGCGGGGCGCGGGTTCGGCAAGACGCGTGCCGGGTCGGAATGGATCAGCGAAATGGCGCGGCGTATGCCCGGCGCCCGGATCGCGCTTGTCGCGGCGAACGAGAATGACGGAATGCGCGTGATGATCGAGGGGCCGAGCGGGTTGCTGGCGGTCGCGCGCGCCGACGAGGCGCCGCAGTGGCGATACCGGCTGTTCAACGTCGCGGGCGCGGGCGCGAGCCGGGACGGCATGCGCATCGGCGGCGATTTTGTCGCGCTGGAGACCGGCGCAGCCGAAAGAGTGCGGGTCGACGGCGCAGGGAATGTCGGGATCGGCACCGCGTCGCCCGGCAACAGCGGCGGCTTCAATCGTCAGCTTCACATTCAGGGCGACTATCCCTGTTTGACGCTGGGCGGCAATGTGGCCGCGCGCAGCTATAGCCTGGGGGTCAACGGCGGCGGCGAATTCGCGGTCTGGGACAATCAGGCAGCCGCCGCTTCGATGCAGATTGCGGCGGGTTCGGGCGCGGTCGCCTTCCGGGGGAGCTTGCTGCAGTTGGGTGGCGTTTCAGGTCCGCAAGGCGTGCCGACACGGATCAGCCTCGATACCTCCTATGCGAATTCTCCGGCGCCCACCAACCAGCAGCTGAAGCTGAACCTCGTACCCATCAGCGGCACCGAAGCTTATGGCTGGACGGTCGATAATCTCGGCCGCTTCTGGCACTATGCCGGGAACAGCGTCGGGCCGACCGGCGGTCATATCTTTGCGACCGGCAATACGGCCCGCTGGCAATTGGTCACGGCGGGCCATTTCCAGCCCGCCGTGGACAATGTCCATTCGCTTGGCGGGGCGGGCAACCGTACCACGGTCGTCTATGCGGCAACCGGCACGATCAACACGTCCGACGCGCGCGAAAAAGCCTGGCGCGGCGCCGCCGATGCGGCCGAGGTGCGCGCGGGCAGGCGGATCATCGCCGAGCTGGGCTTTTATCAGTGGAACGATGCGATCGCGGCGAAGAGCGCAGACGATGCGCGTTATCACTTCGGCGTCCGGGCGCAGCGCGTGTGGGAAATCATGGCCGATGAAGACCTGATCGACCCGATCGATGCCGAGGGACGGCCCGGCGCGACGCCCTATGCCTTTCTGTGCTGGGACGCATGGGAGGCGGGCGACGAAGCGGGCGACCGGTTCGGCATTCGCCCCGACCAGCTGACGCTGTTCCTGATCGCGGCGCAGGAGGCGCGGCTCGCCGCGCTGGAGGCAGCGGCATGATCGGCGGGTCGGCGCTGTCGTCGCGGGCGGTCGGGGACACGGCGCCGCGCGATCTGGCGAGCGAATGGGGCGGCCCCGAGCCGTCGGCGGCGCGCGGCACGGTGCCGATCGCGCGCGAGCCCGCCCGCCGTGTGACGCCGCGTAAACCCTGACAGAGAGAGGAGCAGCCATGGCGATGGTGGTGAAGGATCCCGATGCGCGGATCGATTATGAGTTCGACTGGGCGGCCGCCTATCCCGACGGGCAAGCGGTGGTCGCGAGCGAATGGACGGTCGCGCCGGACCGGGGCGACGGGATCGAGGTGGCCGCCGCGGCGCACGATCTGACCCGGACGACCGCCACGCTGGCGGGCGGCGTGGCGGGTCATGTCTACCGCGTCACCAACCGCGTGACGCTGAGCGACGGGCAGATCGACGAGCGATCGATGACCGTGCGGGTGGAGGAACGGTGATGGCGGAAAGTCTGGTGCCGGGCGATGCCCCGGTGAGCCTGAACGAAGCGCGTGGCTGGTTGCGGCTGGGGGCGACGATCGACGATGCCGTGGTCGCGGGGCTTGTCCGCGCGGCGACCAATATCTGCGAGGCCTTTATCGGGCAGTGGCTGGTCATTCGCGCGGCTGAGGAGGTTTTGCCGTTGAAAAACGGCGCGGTTCAACCCGGCGCTCGGCCGGTGGTCGGAATCGATGGCGTGACCTTGCTGCTTCCGGGCGGCGATGAGGTGGTGCTGGGCGACGGCGATTACCGGACATCGATCGGCCGCGACGGCACCGCGCGGGTGACGCTGGGCGAGGCGGTGTTTTACCGCAAGCAGGATCTGGCGGGGCTGATCTGGGAAAGCGAAGACCGCTGGGATCATCCATTGCTCGCCTATCCGACCCAGGAACAGCATTATTTTTCGGGATTTGTGCTCGCGGCCGAGGATCGCGCGCAATGGGCGGCGATCGCCGATGCGGCCGATGGCGCGCGGCGCGCGGGGGTGGCGCGGACCTTTGTCTGGGCGCTGCCGCAAGTGGCGCGCGATGGGTTTGTGACGTTTGATGGGGAGGATGTGGTGCAGGCTTTCGATGCGGTGGACTTTCCGCTCGCGATCGGGCGCGAGGCGATGGTCGCGACCGAATTTTCCACGCAGATCGTGAGTTCGCCGTCGGGGCATGAGCAGCGGGCGAGCGAATGGGCGGAGGCGAGAATGCGCTATGACGCGGGGCCGGGAATCCGGTCCGAGGCCGATGTGCGGGCTCTTGCCGACTTCTTTCGCGCACGGCGGGGGGCGGCGCGGGCATTCCGCTTTCGCGATCCGTTCGATGGCAGTTCGGCGGCCGATGGCGGGTTGCCGACCGCGGTCGACCAGATGCTTGGTGTCGGCGATGGTGCGCGGCGGCAGTTTGCTTTGGTGAAGCGGTACGGTGCGGGTGATGCGGTGCAGGAGCGTAGCGTGCGATTGCCGGTCGAAAGCAGCGTGCGCGTGTCGGTCGACGGCCTGGAGACGGCGGCGTTTCTGGTGACCGACGAGGGCGAGGTGCTGCTCGATGTCGCGCCCGCGCCCGGTGTCTCGGTGCGCGCTGGCTTTCTGTTCGACGTGCCGGTGCGCTTTGCCGATGACCGGCTGGAGGTGAGCCGCGCGACCTTCCTGGCGGGCGAGATGGCGAGCGTGCCGCTGGTCGAGGTGCGCGCGCCATGGTGATGGAACGCGCGCCCGACTGGTTGCGCGAGGAGCTGGTGACGCTGGCGTGGTGCTGGCGGTTGGCGCGGCGCGACGGGGTCGTCGTCGGGCTGACCTCGCACGACCATGATTTGATGGTCGGCGGGCTTTTGTACCGCGCGGCGCCGGGGATGAAGCCCTCGGCGCTGGAGACGAGCGACAGCCTCGACGTGGCGACGATGGACCTGGAGGGTGCGGTCACGAGCGACGCTCTTGCTGCGCGCGACCTCGACGCTGGGCGGTGGGATGGTGCGGAGCTGGAGCTGTTCGTCACCGACTGGAGCGCGGCCGACGCCCTGCCGGTCACGGTGGCGCGCGGGTCGCTGGGGGCGATCGAGCGGCGCGGGCCGGCCTTTGCCGCGGAGTTGCAGGGGGTAACGCGGGTGCTTGACCGGCCGGTGTGCCCGGCGACCTCGCCATCGTGCCGGGCGGTGTTGGGCGACCGGGCGTGCCGGGTCGATCTGGCGCCGCTGACGCATGCGAGGCGGGTCGTCGCGGTCGATGGGCGGAGGGTGACGCTCGATGTCGCCGCGCCCGGAATGGCGTTCGGCGAACTCCTGTGGATGGAGGGAGCCAATTGCGGATTGGCCAGTCCGGTGATCGCGGTCGAGGCGGCGGTGCTGCATCTGGCCGAAGCGCCGGCGTTTGCGGTCGCGGAGCCGGTGCGCGTACGGCTCATTGAAGGATGCGACAAGCAGCTTGCGACGTGCCGGGATCGGTTTGCCAACGCTGTTAATTTCCGCGGCGAGGCGCACCTGCCGGGCAATGATTTGCTGACGCGTTATCCCGGTGGATGAGCTCGGAGCGCGCGCGTTCGAGGCGGCGCGGGCGATGGTGGGGGTGACGTTCCGGCCGCAGGGGTATGATCCGGCGACGGGGCTCGATTGTGTGGGGCTGGTGTGGGCGGCCTATGCGGCGGCGGGGCGGCGGTTGGCGCGGCCGGTTGGTTACCCGCTGCGGGGCTGGGCACGGGCTCAGGTCGAAGCGGGACTGGTTCACGCGGGCTTCGTTCCGGTCGTTGGGGATGGGCGCGGTGGCGATGTGGCACTGATCGCCTATCCGGCGGGGCAGTTTCACCTCGGCCTGATGGGGCTGTATCGGCTGGTGCATGCGCATGCCGGGCTGCGGCGGGTGGTCGAGACGCCGCTCGATGGCGCCGTCGGTAGCGCGGTGTGCTGGCGGCTGGAGCAATGCCCTCCCCGCTGCGACTAGGCAGCGAGCTGCCAAGTCTCGCTGCCCCTCCCGCAAGCGGGAGGGGAGGAATATTCTTTTCAGGAGCACATTGATGGCAACGTTGGTGCTGACGGTGGTCGGCGGGATTGTCGGGGGTCCGGTGGGGGCCGCGATCGGGGCCGCGGTGGGCCAGCAGATCGACGCGCAGATTTTCAAGCCGAAGGGGCGCGAAGGGCCGCGGCTTGCCGACCTGAAGATCCAGGCGTCGACCTATGGCCAGCAGATTCCCCAGCTGTTCGGGACGATGCGCGTCGCGGGCAGCGTGATCTGGGCCACCGACCTGATCGAACGGCGGAACAAGCGCGGCGGGGGCAAGGGGCGGCCGTCGACGACCGAATATAGCTATGCGGTGTCGCTGGCGGTCGCGCTGTCGTCGCGGCCGATCCGGGGAATCGGGCGGATATGGGCCGACGGCAATCTGCTGCGCGGGTCGAGCGGGACGTTTCAGGAGCGGTGCATCTTTCGCTGGCACGACGGCAGCGAGGATCAGGCGGCCGATCCGTTGATCGCGTCGGCGCTGGGCATCGCGTCGGCGAGCGCGTTTCGCGGGTGCGCCTATGCGGTGTTCGAAGAGCTCGAACTGGGCGCGTTCGGCAACCGGATTCCATCGCTGACCTTCGAGGTCGAGGCCGATGCCGCGGGTATCGACGCCGGGATGGTCGGCAACAGCCTGTTGGGAGAAAACGCGCGCTGTGATGGCGAATGGTCCTTTTCAGGCTATGCCGCGTCGGGTGATCGGATGCGTGACGCGCTCGCGCCGCTGTTCGAGGTGGACGGTGTGCGGCTGGCGAGCGGGCCGGGCGGATGGCGGCTTGCGCCGACGGCCGTGGCCGGGGAGCCGCTGGCACTGACCGATTTTAGCGAAACAGGGCGAGGCGACGCGCCGGGCGACCGGATCGAGCATCGCCGCGCCCCGCTGTCATCGCTGCCGGGGACGATCCGGCTGCGGCATTATGAGCCCGAACGCGATTATCAGCTGGGCCAGCAGATGAGCCAGGTCGCGGGCGGCGGCGTCCGCGAAGAGCGGATCGACTTGCCCGCGGTGTTGCCGGCGACCTCGGCGCGGGCGCTGGCGCAGCGGCTTGCCGCCGCCGCGGCCGACGGGCGCGAAAACTTGGTCTGGCGCGCCGATCTTGCGGCGCTGGCGCTCACGGTCGGGCATGTCATTGCACTGGCCGACGGGAGCCGGTGGCGGCTGGCGGGGAGGACGGTGCGCGGGAGCGACATTTTGCTTGAGCTGAGGCGCCACGCGCCGCTTCCCGCAGCCGAGCTTCCGGCAGAACCTGGGGTTCCGGTCAGCGCGCCCGACTGGCCCGACGCCATTGGGACGGTCCGCCTGTTCGATCTTCCCAATATCGGCAGTCCCGCGGCATCGGCGCCACGGTTATTGATCGCCGGCGCCGGCAGCAACGATGGCTGGCGCGGCGCCGATTGCTGGTTCGTCGCGTCGGCCGGCGCCGAGCCGATCGCGGTCGGCACGGTGCGTCCCGCCGCGGCGCTGGGCCAGCTTGTCCTGCCGCTGGCCGCGGGAAGCGATTGCCTGTTCGATCTTTCGAACAGCGTCGAGGTTCAGCTGGTCAATCCGGCGATGACATTGGAATCGGTCGTTGACGTAGCGCTGCTGGGCGGCGCGAACCGGGCGATGGTCGATGGCGAGCTGCTGCAGTTCGGCATCGCGGAGGCCATCGAACCCGGGCGCTGGCGCCTGTCGCGACTGCTGCGCGGGCGGGCCGGGACCGAAAGCGAAATGACCCATGCGGCGGGCGCGTTCTTTGTCCTGCTCGACGATCCGGCGCTGCTGACCCTGCCCGAGGCGCTCGCCGGGTTGGCAGAGAGCGGCGGCGCGACCCTCGAATGGGCGCCGCGGGGCGGGACGATGCTGACCGAGATTGGTGTGCCGGCGGCCGGCCGGGCGCTGCGGCCGTTAGCCCCGGTGCACGGGCAGGTTCGTGCCGACGGTGCGGGCGGCGTGACGATCGGCTGGGTCCGGCGCAGCCGCGCCGACACGGGGTGGCGCGACCATGTCGACCAGCCGCTTGGCGAAAGTCGCGAAGCCTGGCGCATTGCATTGTCACCGCCCGTTCCGGGAATCGGGCCGTGGGAAAGTGCATTCCCGACGCTGAATATCGGTGCCGCCGAACTGG
The DNA here is from genome assembly GCF_023197165.1 of Sphingopyxis sp. MSC1_008. Taxonomy (GTDB): domain Bacteria; phylum Pseudomonadota; class Alphaproteobacteria; order Sphingomonadales; family Sphingomonadaceae; genus Sphingopyxis. Next base: position 1,406 of record NZ_JALPRD010000024.1, on the reverse strand, counting down.
CCGCGCTGCCACCGGGTTGCGAGATAGAGATTCGGCAGGCGGGAGATTTCGCCCTGTCGCCGCCCCTGTCTTTGCCATTGACATAAAAGGATAATGCCATGACCGTCATGCCGACCACACCGCGCCTCGCGTTACCGTTACTTGGTGTAGCGCAGGCGCAGAAAGAGGTAACGCACAACGAAGCTTTGACGCTGCTCGACGCGTTGGTTCATGCGGCCGTCGAAGCCGGGCCGATCGCTGCGCCGCCTGCGGATCCGGAAGAAGGGCAATGCTGGATCGTCGGTGCGGCGCCGACGGGCGCTTGGGCAGGCCGGGAAAATGCGATCGCGATCCGGACCGGGGGCGGATGGCGATTTGCGCCGCCGCGTGAGGGAATGCGGGCGACCCGCTTGACCGACGGTGCGCAGCTTCGTTTCGACAGCGCCGCATGGGCCGTACCGGCGACGATCATGGTGCCTTTCGGCGGGTCGACAATCGACGCCGAAGCGCGTAGCGCGATCTCCACACTGATCCTTCACCTCGCCGCGCAGGGTCTTCTGATTTCAGGCTCAATTTCGGTTCTTTGATCTAACAAGTGCGACTTTTTGGCAACAGATTGACGATTTGTTCACTTGCACGGAACCAAAGCGGCGAGTAGGACGTCTGCCGAGACGTATATCTCAATTGAAAGGGGAATTATTATGAGGAAGCTTGCCGTCGCTCTGGCGTTGGCCTCCACCGCCCTGGCGTCGCCTGTTCTGGCGCGCGACAACTCTTGGTATGTTGGTGTGGGTGCTGGCGCAATGCTCGTCGAGGACCTGGATCTCGACATCGGCACGTTCAACAATGCCGGTACGCTTGATCATCGCGCTGGCTATGACGTCGAAGGTACCGTTGGGTATGACTTCGGCGGTTTCCGCGCGGAAGTCGAAGTCGGTTTCCGTGAAGCCGACATCAAGTCGGGCCGCTTCACAACTCCTGGCATTCCGGCGACTGTCGCCGGCACGGGTGGCCTGGCTACCGGTTCGGTTCCGCTCGCCGGCGATTCGAACGCGCTGAGCTTCATGGTCAACGGCATGCTCGACTTCGGTGACGACGACGGCCTTCAGGGCTTTGTCGGCGGTGGTGCCGGTGTTGCGCGCGTTTCGGTTGAACCGGTCTATGCCGGTAACTTCCTCGACGATTCGGACACGGGCTTTGCCTGGCAGGCGATCGCGGGTATCCGCGCTCCGCTGACCGACAGCATCGACGTTGGCCTGAAGTATCGTTTCTTCAACGCCGACAACCTCGACCTGGTCGACCAGCTCGGTCGCGACGTTTCGACGCGCTTCCGTTCGCACTCGATCCTCGGTACGCTGACGTTCAACTTCGGTGGCGCAGCGCCGGAGCCGGTTGTGGCACCGAAGTTGAACGTCAGCGTACCGAGG
>NZ_JALPRD010000023.1 GCF_023197165.1 Sphingopyxis sp. MSC1_008 | reverse complement strand
GCGATGTGGATCGATACGCTGATCGACAGCTCGATCTTCCGGGAATGGGTAGTCAATGTCGGCCGGCGCGACGGACGCGCGCGCATCGCCCATCTGCTCTGCGAATTTGCACGGCGGATGGAAGTCGCAGGCCTCGCCGATGCCGCGGGCTACGAATTGCCGTTGACCCAGGAGCAGATCGCCGACGCCACCGGACTCACTGCGGTGCATGTCAACCGGGTGCTGAAAACATTGACGTCCGAGGGACTCATCCGCCGGACGCGGCGGGTGGTGTCGATCCCCAACTGGGCAGGTCTGCGCCGGGCCGCCGGCTTCAACGAGACCTATCTCCATCTCGACCAGGTCGCTGGTCATCCCGGAGTCCAGCCGGGGTTCGTGATCGCTCCGGCCATGCCGCCGCATGGTGGCGCCCCGTCTTTCTGAAAATAACGCTCCCGCCATTCAACACCCTGGCCGTTTGGAGACGTTTCGCCAGCGCGCTCAATTCGTGGTTCGCCACCGAGCGCGTGCGAGGCTTCTGCTAGCGAGGGGCTCCAAAGACGGAACCCCATAACTAGCGCTCGTCAGTCCGGACTCTGGCGCGTCAATTCTTGCTCGATGCGCGGGCCTTCGGCGGGTTCTTCGGCCGACTGGCCCATGCTGGCCGGCTGTCCCTCCTCCAGAGTCTTGTCCGTATCCCGACCGCCTTCGATCCCCTCGCCGGGGCGCGGGGCGATATTTTCCCCCGGCCCACCTCCCTCGCGGATGACCTGACCGCCGGTCGGGTCAGCACCGCCGCGATTATTCTCAAGAATCGCGTCCTGCTGGTCCTGCTGCTGACGGTCCGTGTCGGCGCGCTGCTGAGCACCATTGTCTTCGCCCTGGTTCTGCCCGGCGGGATTCAGATCCTGCTTCTGTTGACCGCGATCCTGCTGGATCTGGCCAGCATGCGTATCGCCCTGCTGGTCACGGCGTTGCTCGCCTTCGCGATTTTTTTGTCCATTCGTCATGATCACTCTCCTTGTTGATAAGGATGAGACGCGCGCTCAAAAGCCGATGTTCCCGGACGAAAGCAGGCGGTCCAAGGATTCACCCTCAAACTTGACGCAGATCATCATGAGAGTTCGGCGACGAGAAAATATCGAGTGGCTTCAGCGATTGAGGTCTCCGCTGAAGGCGCCGAGTTACGCTGATCGGTATCGTCCAGGATCGCCGCGCCACACGCCGCGCGAAGACCGCGCGGGGGTCTCTGGCCAAAAGCATGCCCAGAATGGTCTGCGCTACACCTAAGTTTTCAGCCTGACGCGCGAATATCCCATCCGCCGGAACGCTTGGTTCAGAGTGTTCTCGCTCATCGGCCGGCGCGATGTATGAAATGCCGGAAATACGAAGCCCTCGGGGCCCGTCAGTTCATGGAGCTGCTTGAGGTAGGCGATCACCTGACGCGACAAGGGTACGGCGTGGGGACGCCGCATCTTCATTCGCTCGGCCGGGATGCTCCATACGGCATGCTCGAAATCAATCTCGGGCCACAGTGCTTTGCGCATCTCACCCGGACGGGCCATCACATGGGGTGCGATCTGGCATCCGAGCCGCGTGATGGCGTTCCCGGTATAACCATCGATCGTTCGCAGGAACGCGCCGACGGCTTCCGGTTCAAGAAGCGCTGCGTGGTGCGTCACACGCGGCGCGATGAGCGCTCCGCGCAGGACCGCCGTGGGGTCGCTTTCTCCTCGCCCTGTCGCGACCGCGTAGCGGAATACCCTGCTCGCAAAGGAGCGGGCACGGCGGGCAGTCTCGTATTTGCCCCGCGCTTCAATTTTCTTGAGCGCGGCAAGAACCTCGACCGGCTTGAGATCGGCGACAGGCATCGCGGCGATAGGCTTCAACTGATCGAGGAGCCAGTTGGCCTTGACCGTGGTTGCGTCAGCCCGGCCGTCGGCAACCGATTTGTCGATATACTCCTTGGCGATGTCGCCGAAGGTATTGGCGGCCCGGTACTGCGCGACAAGCTTATCGCGCTTTCGCTCCGCCAAAGGATCGATCCCGTCGCGAAGCTTTCGGCGCGCATCATCGCGAAGGCGCCTCGCCTCTGCCAAGCTCACTTCGGGATAAAGTCCAAGCGCGATGCGATTGTCCTTGCCCATGAAGCCATATTTGTATCGCCACAGCTTCGCGCCCGTCGGCCTGACCTCGATGTAGAGACCATTGGCATCGGCGCGCTTGTAGGGACGGCTCTCGGGTTTGAGCGAACGGATCTGGGTATCGGTAAGGGGCATTGGGGGGACTCCTGCAAACAGGCCTTGGCCAGAGCGGGAGGAGCGGGCTCAAAATCGACAAAAGGGGCCACCGAAATTTCCCGGGCCATCGTGCCCCGTTTCGGTGGCCCGTTTTTGGTGAGATCGAGTGAAACTTCCTCGGACGCCCAAAGACAAGACCAAGGAGAAAATGGCAGATTTCTGCCGTTTTGTCGATGGTTCTGGGGCGTCATGAGAGGGGAAAATGGTGCCCAGAAGAGGATTTGATGGGCCGACCACTAACTATTGGAAAATAAATAGATTTCCTGAAGCGCCTAGCCCGACTGTACTAGCCCTTTGTACTAGCTTTTGCAACAGCCTGCGGCGCTGCTTCAGAGGCGAGAATGGCCCGCATAAAACGCGACTGGTTCAATCCCCCGTCCGCGCAAATAACGAATGCGACGACAAACAAAGCAATCGGAATAACCTGATCCAATGCTCTAAAGCCTATTCTTTGAGGTAAGATAATACGTTCACTCATTTTGGTGATTTTCAATGACAAAGATGAAGAATTTTCTTCAATACTTTTCTTACTGACTTCAAAGTCCACAATAAATTTTGAAAAATCATTAGTCAGGTTCGTCATAAATGAGTTTAGCTGCCTTATGTCTCCGATAAATGTGGTAAGAGATGTCTGCATTCCTTGCAGGTCTTGAACATCCCTCCGAATATCTCCATTTTCATCCGGATCATTTTTCGCAGCCGCGCCCCTTCTTTCCCGAATTTCCTCAGCTGTTTGCAGAAATTGGGTCAGCTTCTCGTCTAGCTTGCGGCTTGGTAACATTCTGGCAACTTCATTGACGCCGGTTGTCATGCTTTTCATATTTGCGATTAAATTTTCTGCCTCTGCGGCGAGGGGACTGATGGCGTTATTCAAGCGCTCTGCGATGCCCTCAACGGTATTGGCAGCAGTAAACTCCTTGTTTCGAGCCAAAACAGCCAGCAGCTCAACCCAGTACGCAGCAAAGAAATAAGCGAGGGTAAGGCCAAGCAGCAGGTATGCCACTCGCCCGGTCACGGCCATGTCCGTTCCCAGTCCCGGTATCTTGACTTCTTGCGGGGCCGCCAATGCGAGAACGAATACAATAGCCGACACCAACAGGACGTTGCGTTTATGCTTCGCGAAGCTCTCGGTTAGGGTCAGCTCAATTCTAGTACCAACCAAGTTCACCTCCCCATTTCCTACCGCACTAGCAGCACCGGCCACGACCTGAAAATGATATTGTTACGCGCGGGGGTACCTCAGAGCATTTGTGCGCGGATTACCCCGTAGGGTGGGCAGGCCGGGGCTGGGCTGCGCGGGCCGATCATTGCTGCATTGCATGCTGCCTTGTTCATGGGTATACGAGGGTAGACGTATGAACAGATAGGGCAGACCATGAATGATCATCGCCATACCAAGGCTATCGCATACCTACGGGTATCGACCGACAGACAGGGCAAGAGCGGGCTAGGACTAGAGGCGCAACGGGATGCCGTAGCCAGATACCTTGCGAGCAATGGACTTGAGCTTATCGCTGAGCATGTTGAGGTCGAAACCGGCAAGGGCAGCAATGCGCTAGCCCGACGCCCTGAGCTTGTCGCTGCACTCGCTGCGGCGAAGAAAGAGCGGGCCGTCCTGATCGTGGCCAAGCTGGATCGCCTAGCCCGCAACACACGGTTCCTGCTTACCCTGATCGACAGCGGGGCTGATGTCGCCTTTGCTGATATGCCTCAGGTGTCCGGGCCTATGGGCCGGTTCATCGTTACACAGATGGCAGCCGTTGCTGAGCTAGAGGCTGGGCTGATCTCTCAGCGGACCAAGGCAGCCCTTGCCGCCGCAAAGGACCGGGGACAGGTGCTAGGGAAGCATGGGAAGGTGCAGGCTGCCCGGAACAAGGCTGAGGCCGTGGAACGCCTAGAGCCGGTCCTGCCGGTGCTGCGGGAATTGAAGGGCGAAGGAATGACCATGCGCCAGATGGTGACGGCCCTCAATGACCGGGGAATTGCCAGCCCTGCCGGGGGGAAATGGCACCTCGCATCGCTGCACAAGGCGCTGGGCCGGATGGCTGCCTAATCTAATTGATACACACTTGAGGAAAACAGCGGATATTGGCCGGTATCGTCTGGAAGGATACACCTCGGACATACTGTGTTAGTGTATTGCTACACCCAATCGGTCTATTCTTGAGGGGGAACCTGCATCTATCTGAACCGGGAAGGGTCCAGCGCACTCACCGGCCTGTAATCGGGACCGCGACACGCGCTGGCTGGGACACTCTTGAGGATGATCCGGGATGCGTGGCCAATGACGGAAATCTGCGGCTAAATCTAATTGTCCTTATCTTGAGAGAAACGGGCCGATCCATTTCGTCATCGTCTTGAGGAAAAAGGCATTTCGCTTACGTCTTGAAGGATGACCATTACGTATGCGTCTTGAGGGATAAACCGCCCTCACCCGCCCATGTTGAACAGCCGGGCATATTATCGCGCCACCCGTTAAGCCGGGGAAACGTCAGGCATGACGGACTAAACATGATCGTTCCATACGTGCGCCGAAAGGTGCGCTAGCGTAAGCGGAGAGCAGTAGGAAAGGCTAAGGCCGATCATGCTGGGAACGAAACGAGACGGGCAATGCAAGCCAAACTCAAGTCAACTCAGGATCATGCAACCGCATACCTAGACTAGAGGCTGTGTTGTTTCGATCCTCTATATCCTCAGGGTGTTAGCTACAAAGTTACATCTGTATTTGAGGGGAGAGGAACGAGACGGGATACAGCCAAAACTCAGTCAATCTAGGATCATACTATTATAGTATATCCTGATATGATCATATCATTCTCATAATCAGCTTAGATGCTTAGTTAATTTGCATCATCTAACTATCTAGGCTGTTTACGGGAATGATCCCTTACCCTTTATCCGGCTAGGTCAGCCTCCCTTGGTATGCTCCCAAGGTTTCCTTCCCGCTTGTCTGACAACAGGCGAGTAGCAGGCTGATCTAGTCGGGTATATTTCGGGACTGCTGTCCCGCGAATGGGACAAGTGTCCCGCTCACCAAGCAATCAAACCATATCCCTGCCCCGGCAAATGCCCGTGCGCCCGAGGGGTATCTTTCTCACTTTTGTGAACAGGTGTCCCGATTTCCAAACCCCAACATAGGAGGCCCTGCAATGGACCCAGCTAAGATTGATCTATCGCCGTGGTACTCCACGGATACCGCGCAATATCTGGCAAGCGCAGACAGGCGCATTGTCATTGGCTTTCGTGCTGCCGTCGAAATGGTTGGCCAGCCTGTCCCTAGTGCTGCCCTGCGGCGGGCCAGCGTCCGTAGCAGCATCGCCAGCATCGTCCGGGACTATAACGCTGACAATCCCGTTGAGGCGATCCGCGACAATCAGGAACGGCTGAGCGCCGGGAATGAAACCAGCAAGGCGCAACAGGCTGCCCGCTCGAATGGCGACATACTGAACAGCTTAGACCCCTCAGACCTATTGAAAGGATCGGACGACAATGCCCGCTAATATGAAGGCAGCAACCTCTGCCGAGCTTACATCACAGCTTGAATATCTCCGGGCCGATCTGACCAAGGTCAATGCCACGATCGAGCTTATCGGTAAGCCCGCCATCACCAAGGCCGAGCAACTGGTAAAGGCCATCACCGATGCCAATGAACAGCTTGCCGTTGCACTGGCCAATGAGGCTGAGGCGGAACGACAGGCCCGCCTTGCCGGGTTTGGCAACATCACCGTCACCGTTGCTTACCCGTCGAACTATGAGGGCAACCTACTGCGGGCAATCTTCACCGTCGAATATACCCGGCTGCAATACAATATGGCTTTCCGGGCTGCGGTGATGAAACCGCACAAGCTGATTGGCTTCTCTGCACTCCCCGCCGATGCGCTGGAATATCTGGTCGAGAAACGCCCTGAGGCTATCCCTGCCGAGATTAGCAACCTTGCCCCCGGCGATCCTTGGGAAGCATTCCGCCGCTATTTCCTTGCCCTGCGCCGGGGACGGTTGGACAGCTATGCCATCGCAGCCTAAGCCCGCCACGGGTCACAAGGCGAGTTGGACCCCGGAACGCCGGGCAAAGCAATCTGAGGCCATGACAGCTAGGCAGGCAGCGATACTCGCCGATCCGAACAGGAAGCCGAGCAAGGCCGAATTGAACCGACAGGCACGGGCTAAGCGGGAAGCTGCCAAGGCCAAGCGGGACGCGCAACAGGAAGCCCTGCGGCAATACATCACCGACAAGGGCAGCACGATCAAGACCCCTGAGCAGCGGGAAAAGGGCCGACAGGAATATCTTGCCCGGAAAGCATCACAGCCCCGCAAGCAGGATTACAATGCGCCGCCTTGGCCGCAATCGCTGGACGCCCTGCGATCTGAATGCGGGGAGCATGGCGAGCTAGTCGCTTCCCATGCCGTCGCCATAGCGGCACGGGGCTGGGCCTGCGACCGCCTCACCGTTGATGGATTGATCCAGCCGGGGAACGCTAGCCGCAATCCCGCTGCCATCGTCCGAACAAGCCTAGACCTCCACCTATGCCAGCTATGGCAGGATGCCGGGGCCGCTGGACATTGGGTCAAATATGGCAATCCTGCACTCCGCGACCTGTCCCCGGCATCGCGACAGGAAGCCCTGCTTGTGGTCGAAGAAACCATTGCCGAATGGGAAGCTGCGGGCAGCCCCGGCTTGAACCATGCCGCCCTCTATGCCGCCTATCGGTATCTCTGCGGGCACGTCTGGACCGGGCAGCTAGCCCACTTTGCCCGCTGCATAGATGCCCCGCCCGAATTGATCGAGGCCGGGCTGGCCGAACCTATTAAACTCAAGGAAGGAACCGAATGAGCTTAACCCCCCGACAGCGGATCGAGCTAAATGCTGCCCTGTCTATGATTACCCTGCACGGGCATAATCCCCGCACTGTACAGGAAGCCGCTAAGGCACAAATTGCACGGGGCATTCCCCATGTAGACGCATACAGCAACGCCCTTGAGGGCTTCGCTAAGCAAGTCCCAGGTATCCGCGAAACGCTGGCCACGATCATTGAGCTAGTGGCACATAGCGATGCCCCGACGCTGGCCAAATACGATGCCGCTATCAGCCAGTTTAACCAGACCGGCGACAACAGCGCGCTTACCACCCTTGAGCCGATGATCGTTGAGGATTTCAAAGCCCTGATCGTCGCCAAGGGATTGGCCACGCCTGAGGATGCCGCTTCGCTGGATTGGGGCATTACCGATGCCCTTGCCTTTAGCGACCAAGCTGTTGCCGCCGAACCTTGGACACCCACCCCCGCCGAAATTGCTGCCCCTGCCGGGCAGACCGATACCCCACAGGAAGGAAATAACATGAACTCACGCGAATATGCCGAGGCCGTCCGCCAGCTTCGGGCTAACCTCAAAGGCCGTCCCATTGACGACAGCCCGGAATATGCGGCCCTACAGGCTCAGTATACCGGACGCCCGCCCGCCGCTGCCGGTCCCGCCCCGGTAATCCAGAATGGGCAGGTGGTCATTCCGGGCCATTGGACCGTCACCGGATACCGAGCGACCCAGACCGGCGAGCGCGCACGATCCTATGCGGGCGTCCCGGTTACCGACACCCCGGCCTGAGGCCCGACAGGGAATCTCTCAGGGGCAATGAGGCGCTGGATAGGGCAACCTACCCGGCGACCTCTGCCGCCCCTCTACGGGCCGGAAAATCGGCCTACGGGGCCGTGGGGAATTTCAGCCCCGGCACCCGAAAGGATGCGATGGCCTCCACCAGCTTTGCCATTGATGGCGCTGCCCCATATTTGTCTGCGGCGTCCTTACCTTCATGGCCTTGGAACTCCCGGCAGATGCGCTCAGCAATGCCCGCGTCAACGGCTTGGGTTTTCCACGTATGGCGGAATGAGTGAAACACCTTGGCCTTGTCGGTTATCCCGATCTGGCGCTTATACCGCCCGAACCATTGCCCCCACTTATCTGTAAGTTTTTGCCCGACGCCTACCGGCTTCAATTCGGGGAACACCCTGCCCTGTTGATTGGCTAGACCCTGCACATAGCGGATAAATCCAAGCTCGATTAGCTGGGGGTGCAGCGGGATGAGGCGACGGCTAGCAGCGTTCTTGACCTGATTGGCCAGCCCTTCCCCGTCATCCGGGGTATCGGTAATTTCAATGCACCATACCTGTTTCCGGTTTTCGTCCCCGTCCACATACGGGGCTTGCCGGACATCGCTAACCCGCAACTGGCCTAGCTCCTCTCTGCGCGCTCCCATGAACAGGGCCAGCAATGGCAGCCAGTAAGCAGCTTCGCCGCCACAGCCACTAGGCCGCTCGCCCTTGGCATGAACCGGGCCAGCTAGCAGCGCGGTAAGGTCATCTATGTCAAAATCTTTCCGAGCCTCCCCCTTATCCGTAACCCGCATACGGACATCTTTGGCAGGGTTGGCGTCGATTTTGTCATTCTGCGCTGCCCAATCGAGCAACGTCCTGAGATATGCCAGATGGTCCCGCACATTGACTTGCGACCGGGCAGGGTCCGCTATCAGCCGTTGCTTATACGCCATGACATCGGCCTTGCTGATAAGCTCGACTGACTTACGGCCCATGATCGAATGGAACAGGTTAGCGGAACTGAGATAGGCAGCCTTGCCCTTGGCAGACGGATTGCGCTCAGCGGCCCACCCGCCAACAATATCGGTATCGAGATAGATGCCCTTCCCCTTCGGCTCAGGGACGGCCTCACCGGGGACTAGGGGAGCAATCCGGGCAACCCGCTTGTTCGCTTCCTCTTCGATCCTGATTGCCGCCATTTGCCTTTCATGGGCAAGGGCTAGCTGAGCGGCGCGGGCAACGTCCTGCGGTGCAGCGTCGCGAACCTGTCCGGCGCTCAGGGCATCCATGACAGGCTCAAGCTCAGCAATCTCTAGGTCAGCATCTATATAGGCCTCAGAGGCAAGGGCTTCCTGTTCCTGATCGAACTCCCACCGCTGCCGGTCACGGGCAAGCTGGGCCTGCGATCTAGCCGGGACGGGTTTAGAGGCTGGGCCGGTCGATGCCCTCGCCTGTTCAATCTGGCGCTGCGCTGCCTTAGTATGGTCGGGGATTAGCCGCTTAGCGGTATCCCGGTCCTTTGTTCCGAGGCTGAATTTAATTTCGCGCTTCCCGTCGAAGCGGGGGCGAAGCTCCACAGGGATGCCCATGCGGAAATAATAGACCCCATTCGGAGCCTTATGGAGATAGGTACACATAGCGATTGCTCCCTAGCACGTTTGTACTAGGCGGTTGTGAAAATCCCTAAATTTCCTATATTTACCAAGGCTTTCAAAGCCCTAGTACAAATGGTGCCCAGAAGAGGACTCGAACCTCCACGACCTTGCGATCGCCAGCACCTGAAGCTGGTGCGTCTACCAATTCCGCCATCTGGGCACGGGGTAGGAGCGGGCGCTTAGCGGCGCGTATGTCGGCTTGTCAACCGCATCGCACCGGCCGACGTGCATTTTATCGCAAAGCCGTCGGTTTCGCGTCGCAATGCCGTCCTCGCCCCTTGCTCCCTTCCCCGCTTCGCGGCATGGGAAGGCCGTCGGCGCGGACCCGCGCCATCCAGAGAATCGATACAGGCGGACGCAATGCAGAAACTCGACGGACAATTGATCACGGTACTGGGCGGCGGCGGCTTCCTCGGTCGCTATGTCGTGCAGCGCCTGCTTGCGCGCGGCGCGCGCGTCCGCATCGCGCAGCGCGAACCCCGCGCCGCGACTTTCCTGAAGCCGCTCGGCGGGCTCGGCCAGACGCAGTTCGTCGCGGTCGATGTTCGCGACCCCGCCAGCGCCGCCCGCGCGGTGCAGGGCAGCGACGCCGTGATCAACCTCGTCGGCGCGTTCGGCGACATGCAGGCGGTGCAGGCCGACGGCGCGGGCCATGTCGCGACCGCAGCCAAGGCGGCGGGCGCCGGCGCGCTCGTCCATGTCTCGGCGATCGGCGCCGATCCCACGAGCGCCTCGGCATACGGCCGCAGCAAGGGCGACGGCGAGACGGCGGTTCGCGCGGCCTTTGCCGACGCCGCGATCCTGCGCCCCTCGACCCTCTTCGGCCGCGAGGACCAGTTCATCAATCGCTTCGCCGCGATGATGCGCATGACGCCGGTGGTTCCGGTGATCGCGCCGAATGCGAAGTTCCAACCCGTCTATGTCGGCGACGTCGCCGATGCGGTCGTTGCGGCGCTCGGCAAGGGCGCTGCCGGCAAGACATTCGAGCTTGGCGGGCCGCAGGTGCTGACGATGGGCGAACTGCTGCGCTGGATCGCGAGCGCGACCGGCCGCAGCCCACTGTTCGTCGATGTGCCCGATTTCGTCGCCTCGGCGCTTGCAAGCGGCTTCGGCTGGGCGCCCGGCGCGCCGATCACCAAGGATCAGTGGCTGATGCTCCAGCACGACAATGTCGTCGCCGAGGGGGCCGCGGGGTTTGCCCAGCTCGGCGTCACGCCGACGTCGCTGGCGTCGGTCGCCGAGGGCTGGCTCGTCCAATATCGCCGCAACGGCCGCTTCGCCGAGCTCGCTTCGCGATAATGGGTATCTGGCTGACCGCAATCATCCTCGGCATCGTCGAGGGTCTGACCGAGTTTTTGCCCGTCTCCTCGACGGGGCACCTCATCCTCGCGACCGAATTGCTCGGTTATGACGCCGCGCGCTGGGCGATCTTCAACATCGCGATCCAGCCGGGGGCGATCCTCGCGATCGTCGTGCTGTACCGGAAACTGTTCTGGGAGATGTTCACCGGCTTCTTCCGCCGCGATCCGGTCGCGATCGCCTTTGTGCGCAATCTGCTGCTCGCCTTTTTCCCAGCGGTGGTCCTCGGCCTCGCCTTCGGCGATTATATCGAGCTGCTGCTCGAGAATGCCGTCGTCGTCGCCTGGGCGCTGATCATCGGCGGCTTTGCCATCCTGCTCGTCGAGCGTTTCGCGAAGACTACGGATGTCGGCGGGGTCGCGAATGTGTCGGCGCGGCAATCGATCCTCGTCGGGCTCGTCCAGTGCATCGCGATGATCCCAGGCGTCAGCCGGTCGGGCGCAACGATCCTCGGCGCGATGTCGTTCGGGGTCGACCGCAAGACCGCGGCCGAGTTCAGCTTCTTCCTCGCACTCCCCACGCTGACCGGCGCGACCGTGCTCCAGCTGTTCAAGCATCGCGACGCGATCACCTCGAACGACCTCGGCCTGATCGCAGTTGGCTCGCTCGTCTCGTTCGTGGTCGCGTGGGCGGTGATCAAGGCCTTCCTCGCCGTCGTTACGCGTTATGGCTTTGCACCCTTCGCTTGGTATCGAATCATCGCAGGCGTCGCTGCGCTGATCTGGCTCGGCATGAGATAGGTCCGAAACGATACTAATGGACGAAAGATAATTGCGCGAACCAATTTCGACGAGATTTCGCGTCAATTTTAGGTTAGCAATACTGCCCTAACTTGCAATTTGGTCGTGACAGGCCGATTTCGGCCATGCAATTCGCTCTTCAACGAAGGGGATACTGCATGGCTTCCGATCGCATGCTCCAGTTTGTGGAGCGTGAACAATCCTATCCGGACAAGCGCTCCGCCGAAGAACGCGCGCGCGACTTTCGCGAGATCGCCGAGCGCTACGCCGCGCCCGACGCCGACGCACAGGCGGCGCGCTGTTCGCAGTGCGGCGTGCCCTATTGCTCGGTGCATTGCCCGCTCCACAATCATATTCCCGACTGGCTGCGCCTGACCGCCGAGGGCCGCCTGCGCGAAGCCTATGAGCTGTCAAACGCGACCTCGACGATGCCAGAGATCTGCGGCCGCATCTGCCCGCAGGATCGCCTGTGCGAAGGCAATTGCGTCATCGAATTTTCGGGCCACGGCGCGGTGACGATCGGCAGCGTCGAGAAATATATCACCGACACCGCCTGGGCCGAGGGCTGGGTCGAGCCGCTGCACGCGGGCGCCGCGACCGGCCAGTCGGTCGGTGTCATCGGCGCGGGGCCGGCGGGCCTCACTGCGGCCGAATATCTGCGCGCCGCGGGGCACGAGGTCCATGTCTATGACCGCCACGACCGCGCGGGCGGGCTGCTCACCTATGGCATCCCCGGCTTCAAGCTGGAGAAGGACGTCGTGATGCGCCGTATCGACCGGCTCGCCCAGGGCGGCATTCAGTTCCACCTCGGCTTCGCAGTCGGCGATGACGCAACGCTCGACGCGCTGCGTCAGAAGCATGACGCGATCCTGATCGCGACGGGCGTCTACAAGGCGCGCGAGATCAACGTTCCGGGCAATAGCGCCGACGGCGTGATCGCGGCGCTCGACTATCTGATCGCGTCGAACCGCAAGAGCTTTGGCGACGCGGTTCCGGCGTTCGACGACGGCCGCCTCGATGCCAAGGACAAGCATGTCGTCGTCATCGGCGGCGGCGACACCGCGATGGACTGCGTGCGTACCGCGGTGCGTCAGGGCGCGAAGTCGGTGAAATGCCTCTATCGCCGCGACCGCGAGAATATGCCCGGGTCGCAGCGTGAGGTCGCGAACGCCGAGGAGGAAGGCGTCGAGTTCGTCTGGCTCTCCGCCCCCGAAAGCTTCACCGCCGACAAGCATGTGAAAGAGGTCGCCGTCGCGGGCATGCGCCTTGGCGCGCCCGACGCGAGCGGGCGCCGCAGCCCCGAGGCCGATCCCGGTCGCAAGTTCGACCTGCCCGCCGACATGGTGATCAAGGCATTGGGCTTCGATCCCGAAGAGCTGCCTCACCTGTTCGGTTCGCCCGACCTGTCGGTCACGCGCTGGGGCACTTTGCGCGTCGATCACCAGACGATGATGACCAGCCTGCCCGGCGTTTTTGCCGCAGGCGACATCGTCCGCGGCGCAAGCCTGGTCGTCTGGGGCATCCGCGACGGCCGCGATGTCAGCGACCAGATGGCAAAGTGGTTGAAAGCCAAGACGAAAAGCGAAAAGAAGGCGGCATGACCAACAGGGAAGGAATTATCATGACGCCGACGTTCAAATCGATCCTGCTTGCCGGGGCGATCGCGATCGCGCCTGCACACGCTTTTGCCGCGCCGAAGGAAGCTCCGGTGGCCGAAGTGGTCACGGTCCCCACACCGCCGCAGGTCGAGGACGAAGCATCGAGCGAATATGACAGCGAAGCCTCTGCCGAAGCGGCAAAAGCCAAGATGCAGAACGAAATGGACGAGGCAATCGCGCTCGTCGAAAAAATGTTCGACACCAGCAGCCTGCCGCCGATCGAGCCCGCCCGCCTGGCGCTCGCGCAAAAGACGATGGGCGCGCTGATCCCCGCCGGCAGCCTCGAGAAGATGGTCGATAATCTGTACGGCAAGATGTTCAAGACGATCATGGGCGAGTTCGGCGGCCAGTCGGACCTGATGCTCTCGATCCAGACTGGCGTCGAAAGCGAGCAGATCGCAAAGCTCGACGAAGCGACAAAGGGCAAGGTCGCCGACATGTTCGACCCGCACCGCAAGGAGCGCGAAGACCAGATCACCAAGGTGATCAAGCCGCTGATCAGCGAAGTGCTGGGCGATATGGAGCCGCCGATGCGCGAAGGCATGTCCAAAGCCTATGCCCGCAAGTTCACCGCGGCGCAGCTCACCGACATCAACGGCTTTCTCGCGACGCCGACCGGCACGCTGTACGCCAATGAATGGATGGCGCTGCAGGCCGATCCCGAAGTCATGGTCGCGGTGATCAAGGCAGTTCCGCCGCTGATCACGAAATTCATCGACCGCGCGCCCGAGCTCGAGAAGGATTTCAAGGATCTGCCGAAGGAAAAGCAGCTTTCCGACTTCGACGACAAGGAACTCGGCAAGCTCGCCAAGCTGATGAAGGTCGATGTAAAAGTGCTGAAGGAACAGCGCGACATGTGGAAGACCGACGCGGTCGAAGCAACCGACGCGGTCGCGGTCGATGTGGCGGACGATTATGCCGTCGACGCTGCCGCCGATGCAGCAGTGGCCGCGGAGGCTGCGGCGGACGCAGCCGATTACACCACCGACGCGGTTGCCGACCCCGCCTATGACCGCAGCAACTGGTCGGCCGCCGACCTCAAGCGCGTCGAAGACCTCGAAACCGCGTACGAAAACGCCTCGCTCGCCGCGCAGCAGGCCGCCGAGGAAGCGGCCGCCAATGCAAGCAAGCGTTCGAAGCTGCCCAACAAATAGGCATCCAGCCTGTCAGGACGAAGATGATGACCCACTACCCCACCCCCGAACACGCGCGGCTCGAAGCCGAAGGCATGTATCGCCCCGACATGGAATCCGATGCCTGTGGTGTCGGCATGGTCGCGGCGACCGACGGCAAGCCGTCGCGCCGCGTCGTCGAGGCGGCGATCGAAGCGTTGCGCGCCGTCTGGCACCGCGGCGCGGTCGACGCCGACGGCAAAACCGGGGATGGGGCGGGCATCCATGTCGACCTGCCCGTCCGCTTCTTCGACGATGCGATCGCGGCGTCGGGGCACAAGGTGCGCCCGAACCGCCTCGCCGTCGGCATGATCTTCCTGCCGCGCACCGATTTGGGCGCGCAGGAGGAATGCCGCACGATCGTCGAGGCCGAGATCATCGACGCCGGCTTCACCATCTACGGCTGGCGCCAGGTGCCCGTGGACGTGTCGGTAATCGGCGACAAGGCGCAGCGCACGCGCCCAGAGATCGAGCAGATCATGATCGCGGGCCCCCTGCCCGACGAACAGACGCTCGCCGAGTTCGAAAAGCAGCTCTATCTCGTCCGCCGCCGGATCGAGAAAAAGGTGATCGCGGCGCAGATCGCCGACTTCTATATCTGCAGCCTGTCGGCGCGCTCGATCATCTATAAGGGGCTGTTTCTTGCCGAGAGCCTCGCGGACTTCTTTCCCGACCTCACGAACAAGCTGTTCGAAAGCCGCGTCGCGATCTTCCACCAGCGCTATTCGACCAACACCTTCCCGCAATGGTGGCTCGCGCAGCCGTTCCGCTGCCTCGCCCATAATGGCGAGATCAATACGATCCGCGGCAACAAGAACTGGATGAAGAGCCACGAGATCAAGATGGCGAGCCTCGCGTTCGGCGAGCATAGCGAAGACATCAAGCCGGTGATCCCCGCCGGCGCCAGCGACACCGCCGCGCTCGACGCGGTGTTCGAGGCGCTGTGTCGCGCTGGCCGCGACGCACCGACCGCGAAGCTGATCCTCGTCCCCGAGGCGTGGACGACCGAGTGCGACGTCCCCGACAACCATCGCGCAATGTACTCCTACCTCGCCAGCGTCATGGAGCCGTGGGACGGCCCCGCCGCGCTCGCGATGACCGACGGCCGCTGGGCGGTCGCCGGCATGGACCGCAACGCGCTCCGTCCGCTGCGCTACACGCTGACCGCCGACAATCTGCTCGTCGTCGGCTCCGAAAGCGGGATGGTGCTGCTGCCCGAGGCGAGCATCCGCAAGAAGGGCCGCCTTGGCCCGGGTCAGATGATCGCGGTCGATCTCGACGACGGCACGCTCTACGAAGATCTCGCGATCAAGGACAAGATCGCCGACGCGCAGGATTACCGCTCGCGCGTCAAGGGCTTCCGCACGATGGCCGACCTGCCGAAGGGCGGCAAGGCAACATTGCCGCAGTGGGATCGGAGCGAACTGCTGCGCCGCCAGGTCGCCGCGGGCCTCACCATGGAGGATATGGAGCTGATCCTGTCCCCGATGGTCGAGGATGCAAAGGAAGCGATCGGCTCGATGGGCGACGACACGCCGCTCGCAGTCATCTCGGACAAGCCGCGCCACGTCGCGCAATTCTTCCGCCAGAATTTCAGCCAAGTCACCAACCCGCCGATCGACAGCCTGCGCGAACGGCATGTGATGAGCCTGAAGACGCGCTTCGCGAACCTCGCGAACATCCTCGACGAAAAGGGGCAGAGCGACCACGTCCTCGTGATCGATAGCCCCGTGCTCGTCGGCGACGACTGGGATCGGCTGCGCGCCTATTTCGGCGATGCGGTCGCCGACATCGACTGTACCTTTGCCGCGGGCGGCGATGCGTCGACACTGCGCGAGGCGATCGCTCGCGTCCGCCGCGAGGCCGAAGACGCCGTGCGCGCGGGCCGCTCGGAATTGTTCCTGAGTGACCAGAATATCGGCGAAGGCCGCGTCGGCGTCGCGATGGTGCTTGCCGCCGCCGCGGTCCACACACATCTCGTGCGCAAGGGACTGCGCAGCTACGCCTCGATCAACGTGCGCTCGGCCGAAGTGCTCGATACCCACGCCTTTGCCGTGCTCGTCGGCGTCGGCGCAACGACGGTTCACGCCTATCTGGCCGAAGCCGCGATCGCCGATCGCTGGACGCGCGGGCTGTTCGGCGGCGAGCTGAGCCTCGACGATTGCCGCCTTCGCTTCCGCAAGGCGATCGACGACGGACTGCTCAAGATCCTCGCCAAGATGGGGATCGCGGTGATCTCCTCCTATCGCGGCGGCTATAATTTCGAAGCGGTGGGTCTCAGCCGCGCGCTCGTCAACGACCTCTTTCCCGGCATGCCGGCGAAGATTTCTGGCGAAGGCTATCAGTCGCTCTTCATCAACGCGACCGACAAGCATAGCGCCGCGTTCGATGCCCGCGTCACCACCCTGCCGATCGGCGGCTTCTACCGCCAGCGCGCGGGGGGCGAGGCGCATGCCTATTCGGCGCAGTTAATGCATTTGCTGCAAACCGCGGTCGCGACCGACAGCTATTCCACCTACCTGCAATTCGCGCGCGGGGTCGCCGACCTGCCGCCGATCTATCTGCGCGACCTGATGGAGTTCAACTATCCGGCGCAGGGCGTCGCGCTCGACAGCGTCGAGGCGATCACCGAAATCCGCAAACGCTTCGTCACCCCGGGCATGTCGCTCGGCGCGCTGTCGCCCGAGGCGCACGAGACGCTGGCGATCGCGATGAACCGCATCGGCGCGAAAGCGGTGTCGGGCGAAGGCGGCGAAGCGAGCGAACGCTATCGCCCCTATGCCAATGGCGACAATGCCAACAGCAACATCAAGCAGATCGCATCGGGCCGCTTCGGCGTCACCGCCGAATATCTCGGCGCGTGCGACGAAATCGAGATCAAGGTCGCACAGGGCGCCAAGCCCGGCGAAGGCGGCCAGCTTCCGGGCTTCAAGGTCACCGAATTCATCGCGCGCCTGCGCCATGCGACGCCCGGCGTGACGCTGATCAGCCCGCCGCCGCACCACGACATCTATTCGATCGAGGATCTGGCGCAGCTCATCTACGACCTCAAGCAGATCAACCCGAAGGCGCGCGTCTGCGTAAAGCTCGTCAGCTCGGCGGGCATCGGCACCGTCGCGGCGGGCGTCGCGAAAGCGCACGCTGACGTCATCCTCGTCGCCGGCAACACCGGCGGCACCGGTGCGTCGCCGCAGACGAGTGTCAAATATGCCGGCACGCCGTGGGAAATGGGCCTGTCTGAAGTCAATCAGGTGCTGACGCTCAACGGCCTGCGCCACCGTATCCGCCTCCGCACCGACGGCGGGCTCAAGACCGGCCGTGATATCGTGATCGCCGCCATCTTGGGAGCCGAGGAATATGGCATCGGGACGTTGAGCCTCGTCGCGATGGGCTGCATCATGGTGCGCCAGTGCCACTCGAACACCTGCCCGGTCGGCGTCTGTACGCAGGACGAGAAGCTGCGCCAGAAGTTCACCGGCTCGCCGGAGAAGGTCATCAACCTGATGACCTTCATCGCCGAGGAGGTGCGCGAGATCCTCGCCAAGCTCGGCTGCCGCAGCCTCGACGAGGTGATCGGCCGCACCGAACTGCTGCGTCAGGTCAGCCGCGGCGCCGAACACCTCGACGACCTCGACCTCAACCCGATCCTCGCCAAAGTCGACGCCCCCGATGATCAGCGCCGCTCGCAGGGACCGAGCTTCCGCAACCCGGTGCCAGACAGCCTTGACGCGCAGATCCTCAACGACGCGAAGCCCTTGTTCGAACGTGGCGAGCGCATGCAGCTGACGTACAACGTCCGCAACACGCACCGCGCCGTCGGCACGCGCCTGTCGGCCGAGGTCACCGCGCGCTTCGGCATGAAGGGCCTCGCCGATAATCATGTGCAGGTGCGCCTGCGCGGCACCGCGGGCCAGTCGCTCGGCGCTTTCCTGTGCCAAGGCATCACGCTCGAGGTGTTCGGAGACGCGAACGACTATGTCGGCAAGGGCCTGTCGGGCGGCCGCATCGTCGTGCGCCCCACCGTCTCGAGCCCGCTGGTCAGCCAGCATAACAGCATCATCGGCAACACCGTCCTTTACGGTGCGACCGCGGGCACTTTGCTCGCGGCGGGTCAGGCGGGCGAGCGCTTCGCGGTCCGCAACTCGGGTGCGAAGGTCGTCGTCGAGGGCTGCGGCGCGAACGGCTGCGAATATATGACGGGCGGCACCGCGGTGATCCTCGGCCCCGTCGGCTCGAACTTCGGCGCGGGGATGACCGGCGGCATGGCGTTCATCCTCGACAGCGACGGCCAGTTCGAACGCCGCGCCAACGCCGAATCGATCGTCTGGCAACGGATCGACAGCGCGCATTGGGAAGCGACCCTGCGCGAACTCGTCGAGGATCATGCCCAAGCCACCGGCAGCAAATGGTCGAGCGAAGTCCTCGCCGACTGGGACCGCTGGCGCGATCAATTCTGGCAGGTCTGCCCGAAGGAAATGCTGACCCGCCTCGCGCATCCGCTGAGCGATGCCGAAGCCGAGGTGGTTGCGGCGGAATAGCTTCGTCGCGGCGGCGGTGCGGCTCATCGCACCGCCACACGCCGTTCAGCGCAGCGAAAGCGTCCCTTGTCTAAGCGCGTGAACTTTGCTGAACCTGACGTCCTTCGAAAGGATGGAGCCATGAACCGTTTCGCGCTGATCGCCCTCCCCCTGCTCGCGCTCGTCGCGCCGTTGCCGGCTGCCGCCCAGGAAATGCAAGGCGCCGTCGCGACGCTGAACGACCCCGTGGCACAGGACCGGATGGCCGAAACCGTCACCGCGATGGTCGCGGCGCTGATGCAGATGCAGGTCGGTCCACTCGCGAAGGCGGTGGCACAGATCGACCCCGAATCCGACGCCGCCTATATCCCGCCCGATGCCACGCTCGGCGATATGACCGGCCGCGACCCCGAATATGCCGAGCTTATGGGCGCCGACGTCCGCGCGGGCACCCGCATGGCAGGCCACGCCGCCTCGGCGCTCGCGGCTTATGCTCCGGTGCTCAAGGATATGGCGCGCGACTTTGCGGCGCAGTGGGAACGCGAGCGCGAGGCATCGCGCCGCTGACGCCCAATCCACAATCGCTGATCGTCTACGCGCCATAGGCGTTGCGCCCGGCGCCCCGCTGCCGCTATGCCGGATGCATGTGGCAACTCTATCAATTCCCGCTCTGTCCCTTTTCGCGCAAGGTTCGCCTTTTGCTGGGCGAAAAGGGCGTCGGTTATGAATTGGTGCGCGAATCGCCGTGGGAGCGCCGCGACGAGTTCATCGATCTGAACCCGGCGGGGCGTACCCCGGTGATGGTCGATCAGGCGCGCGGCCAGGTGCTGATGGACAGCATGGCGATCGCCGAATATTTCGAAGAAACCGTCGAAGGCAAGGCGATGATCAACGGCACGGCGGCCAGCCGCGCCGAGATCCGGCGGCTAACCTCATGGTTCGATCACGACTTCTATTATGAAGTCACCGGCCCCTTGCTGTTCGAACGCATGCAGAAACGCATCGTCCACCGCCAGCCGCCCGACGGCGGCGCGCTGCGCGAGGCGATGAAGGCCGCGAACAATCATCTCGACTATGTCGATTACCTCATCGACCACCGCACCTGGCTCGCCGGCGCGACGATGAGCCTCGCCGACCTGACCGCCGCGGCGCATATCTCGGTCGCCGACTATCTGGGCGGGATCGACTGGACGGGGCATGAGCAGACGAAGGGCTGGTATTCGGGCCTGAAATCGCGCCCGAGCTTCCGCCCGCTGCTGGCCGAGCGGATGGAGATCGTGACGCCGCCCAAGTACTACGAAGACGTCGACTTCTGACACACCACGGAATGCGGAGCGTTCCGAAGCGTCAACCCCCGCGAAGGCGGGGTTCGTTGGCGGTTTTGTCCAGCATCTCCGCGTAAACCGACAGCGGCCCCCGCCTTCGCGGGGGCGACGTTCCTCTCAACACCCCTTGTATTTCCAATTCCGGTCCTTGCCCTCGGCGACCTGTCCGACAATCGTTTCGACGCGCTTGACGCGCGTTTCCTCGCGCTTCGCCTCGAGTACCCATTCGATATAGTCGCGCCGTTTGCCGGGCGAAAAGGCGTCCCAATGTCCTTGCGCTGCCGCATTGGCCTTCAGCGCGGCGCCCAGATCGCCGGGCAGATCGAGCGCCGCCTCGGGCTTGGGCGCCGGGCGCTTGGGCTTGCCCTCGGCACACAGCGCTGCCGCCTTCTCGATATACTCGGCCATCATCTTATCGTCGGGCAGGTCGGTTAGCGACGCCAGCCGCCCCATGCTGCCCATCGCGCCCTTGTTGCGCGGCGAGCCGGTGACTTCCTCGTCGCGCCAGAAGCCGAAGGTCGCATGGTCCTTGAACGCCGCCATACCCGCGAGATTCTGCCCGTCGAGCACGAAATGCGGCACGCCCCATTTCAGCGTCTCTTGCGAGCCCGGCGCATGTTTGTGCACCAGTTCGCGAAGGTGATTCAGGATCGGCTGCGCGAAGGGCTGCCGCTTCGCGATATAGGCGTCGACGCGCGGGTCGCGGGTCAGCCCGGCCACCGCGCCGCGACCAGATAGTTGAGCGCCTCGCTGCCGCCGAGCTTGAAACCCTTGGCGGGCGACGGCGACAAGCCGGTGCGGTCGATGACCTCCAGCCCCGCGCCTTCGAGCAGCTTGGTCAGCTCTTGGGGCTTCAGGAACTGGTCCCAGTCGTGCGTCCCGCGCGGCACCGCGCCGACGCGCTCGGCCGCCTCGACGAGCAGCAGTTTCGACAGCATCGTCCGGTTCGGGGTCGACAGGATCATCAGCCCGCCGGGCGCGAGCCGCGCCGCGAGTTCGCCGATGAAGGCGGCAGGATCGGTGACATGTTCGACAACTTCCATCGAGGTGACAAGGTCGAAGGTCTCAAATGGCAGCGCGGCAAGTTCGCCGGCAAAATAGCTGATCGCCAGCCCCTGTCCCCCCGCATGGTCGCGCGCCGCGGCAATATTCTCGGGTGCCGCATCGACCCCCGTGACCTTGGCGCCCATCCGCGCCAGCGGCTCGGCGAGCAGTCCGGCGCCACACCCAACATCGATCGCGCTCCGCCCCGCAAGCGCATGACGCTCGCGCGCATCGACGTGCCAATGCGCGTCGATCTGGTCGCGGATATAGGCGAGCCGCACCGGATTGAGCTTGTGCAGCATCGCCGACGACCCGTGCGGATCCCACCAGTCGGCGGCGAGCGCACCGAAATGGGCGGCTTCGTGCGGGTTGATCGTGGCGGCACTCATGCCTCGCGATGTGGCACTGTGCCTCGCGCCATGCAAGAAATTCTATCGCGCGCATAGGTTCTCGCGCTTGCCATCGCCCTTCCCCTTCCGTAACAGCCGAGCGCCGCGGAAATGCTCGGAAAAGTTGCGGCCGAAACCAATATAGGAAAGCGGGGCGAGATGGCGCGGATCGTGATGAAATTCGGGGGCACGTCAATGGCGGGCACCGAGCGGATTCGCACCGTGGCGAAACTCGTCGCGCGCGAAGTCGCGAACGGCAACGAGGTCGCGGTCGTCGTCTCGGCGATGGCGGGCGAGACCGACCGGCTCGTCAATTTCTGCCGCGAGGCGAACCCGCGCTACGACCCCGCCGAATATGACGTCGTCGTCGCCGCGGGCGAACAGATCACGTCGGGCCTGCTGGCCCTCACCTTGCAGGCGATGGGCACCCCCGCGCGCAGCTGGCTCGGCTGGCAGCTTCCGATCCGCACTGAAGAAGCGCACGCCCGCGCGCGCATCGCCGACATTGACACCGGCGCGCTCGGCGCGGCGATGGCGAAGGGCGAAGTCGCGGTCATCCCGGGCTTCCAGGGCCTGATGGACGACGGCCGCGTCTCGACGCTCGGCCGCGGCGGGTCGGACACCAGTGCCGTGGCGGTGGCCGCCGCGCTCAAGGCCGACCGCTGCGACATCTACACCGACGTCGATGGGGTCTACACGACCGACCCGCGCATCGTCGCGCGCGCGCGCAAGCTCGACTATGTGACCTATGAGGAAATGCTCGAACTCGCGAGCGTCGGCGCCAAGGTGCTCCAGACCCGCTCGGTCGGGCTCGCGATGAAAGAGGGCGTGCGCGTGCAGGTGCTCTCGAGCTTCGTCGAGGGCGACGAGGCTCCGAAAAAAGGCACGATGATCGTCAGCGACGAGGAAATAGAGGAACATCAGATGGAACGGCAGCTGATCACCGGCATCGCCCACGACAAGAATGAAGCGAAGATCATCGTCACGCGTGTGCCCGACAAGCCCGGCGCGGTCGCGAACATCTTTGGCCCGCTCGCCGCGGCCGGGATCAACGTCGACATGATCATCCAGAATGTCGGCCGCGAAAAGGGCGAGACCGACGTGACCTTCACCGTTCCCGCCACCGACCTGCTCCGCTCGATCGACCTGCTCGAAGCCGCGAAGGAAAAGATCGGTTTCAACCGCATCATCAGCGACGACAAGGTCGCAAAAATCAGCGTCGTCGGCGTCGGCATGAAGAGCCACGCGGGCGTCGCGAGCACGATGTTCCGCGCGCTGGCCGACCGCGGCATCAATATCCAGGCGATCTCGACCAGCGAGATCAAGGTCAGCGTGCTGATCGATGAGGATGAAACCGAACTCGCGGTGCGCGTCCTCCACACCGCCTACGGACTCGACGCCGAGTAAGGCGCTCGCACCCATGGTGTTCCCCGGCGACAGCCGGAGCCCAGAGGCACAGCTCTACAAGTCATGGGCCCCGGCTTTTGCCGGGGAGCACGGATTTCGTCTATTCGGCGACCAGCGGTTGCAACTCGCCGCCCGCGCGGCGGCGCAGCCGCGCCTGCCCGATAAAATGCACTACCGCAATGTGGATCGCGAACAGGCCGAACTTCGACGCTAGCGGGAATATCCCGATGAACAGCGGCCACCATTCGGTGAAGAAGAGCGCGATGACAAGATTGAGGCCGGCGCTCGTGAACATCAGCGCCGCCCAGATCATCCCGAACCGGTCCATGACATCGCCGACCAGCGCCAGCTGTTCGGGCTGGATATAGCGATTGAGCCAACCGCGGCGCAGCATCACCGACCCGACGATCAGATAGACGATTGTCGGCTTCGCCATCACGAAGCGCGGGTCGCCGGTGAAGAGCGTCGCCGCGGCGGTAAAAAGCACCGACGCGAGGCTGATCCATTGCAGCGCCGCGACCTTCTTGCCGCGCACCAGCTCATAGCCCACGACCGCGAGCGCGACGACGGTGCCCGCGATCGTCGCGGGGACGATCCCTGCGCCGGCGACCAGCAGCACCGCAAAGACGAGCACGCCAAGCGAGTCGAACAGCATCGGCCCTAGAGCGTAGAGCAAGGTTTTCATTCGCCTGTCCTTTCCGACTCAATGTTATCGACGTAAACATTGATCGGGGATCGGATCGGCGTCAAGGATAAATTGACGCTGTTAACATGGAATGCGGTGAAACGTCGCGGCGCGGCGGTCAGCTGCGGAGCCGGACTTTCGCGGTCACCGACAACCCGGGCCGCAGTTTCGCCAGCGCCGCCTGCCCCGGATCGAGCTTGATACGCACGCCGACACGCTGGACGATCTTGGTAAAATTCCCCGATCCGGGCTCGAAGGGCAGCAGGGTGAACTCACTCCCCGAACCCGGCGCGAGGCTTTCGACCGTGCCGTGCAGCGTCTCGCCCAGCGCATCAACATAGACGTCGGCCTTTTGCCCCGGGCGCATTTCGCGCGTCTGCGTTTCCTTGAAATTGGCGACGACATAGATCGAGCGCACGGGCACAACCGACAGCAGCCGCGATCCTGGCTGGACATAATCGCCGACCTGGATGCGGCGGTTGCCGACGACACCGTCGATCGGCGCGGCGACGAGCGTGTGCCCGCGGTCGAGCTTCGCAAGCGCGAGCGCCGCACGCGCCTTCGCCGCCTCCGCCTCGGCCGCCCTGACCTGCGCCGACAGGATCGGCCCCTTGGCGCGCGTCACCGCCGCCGCTTCGACGCTCGCGCCAAGGTCGGCGCGCGACCGCTGCGCCGCCGATGCCGCGCCAACAGCGGTCGCATCGACCTGTTCGGCATCGCGGCGGGTCACGAAACCGTCGACGAGCAGCGCCTTGTACCGCCGCCGATCCTCGGCCGCGCGCGCATATTCGGCGTCGGCTGCGGAGATCCGGGTATTCACCGACCGGATCTCCGCCGCCGCAAGCTTCTGCTCGGCACCGAGCGAGGCGAGCGTCGCGCGCGCGGTCGCCACCTGCGCATCGGCATCGGCGACCGCGGCCTCGGCCGCCATCAGCCGCGAGTCATAGTCGCGCACGTCGATGCGCGCGAGCGGGTCGCCCGCTTTCACCGCCTGATTGTCGCGCACCAGCACCGCGGTGACGAGCCCACCGACGCGCGGCGCGACCTCGCTCGCATCGGCCTGCAGATAGGCGTTGTCGGTCGATTCCGCGGTGCGCGGCGCGAGCAGCCACCAGATACCGATGGCTGCAATCGCAAGCGCGATCAGTCCGACCTTCCACGCCTTTTTCGGGACTGATATCCCTCGGCGTACCGGCGCTTCGGCCTCGATGGCGGCCTGCACGTTCATTGCTGAATCACCAGCAGCGTCGAGGTGGCGGTCGCGAGGATGCGCCCGTCGGCGTCGGTCAGCTTCGCTTCGACATAGGCGACGCGGCGCCCGATCGAGATGACTTGGCCCTCGGCGCGGACCTTGCCCGTCGTCTCCGTTATCGCTTTCAGATATGAGGTCTTGAGCTCAAGCGTCGTCATCGCCTGATCGTCGGCAAGCTTGGTGACCACCGCGATGCCGCAGGCCGAATCAAGCAAAGTCGCGGCATAGCCGCCGTGAACGAAGCCCATCGGGTTGAAATGTTCGGGTCCGGGCACGCCCTCGAACGCCGCCCAGCCGTCACCCGCATCGACAAGCTGGAACCCCAGCGTCTCGCCGATCGGCGGACGTCCGCCCGTGGCGATCAGTCCCTGCACCTTCGCGAGCGTCATTGCGCACTCTCCAGCCCGTAGCGCGCCACAATACTGGCGTGTGTGTCGGCGAGCATCGCATCCGACAGCGCCGGATCGCCGACCGCGCGCGCCAGCGCGACACCGCCGACGAGCTGCGCCAACAAGGCATGCGATTCCGCCTGCGCGTCCGCATAGCCAAGCGCCGCCAGCGGCACCGCAAGCCGGCTCGCGATCCCATCGACCCCCGCACCGAAACGGTCACGCGTCGCCGGCTGCGAGCGCGCAAAATCGCCCGACAATGTCGGCAGCGGGCAGCCCCGGTCGCGGCTGTCGCGGTGCGCGGGCGAGAGGTAGAAATCGACATAAGCGCGCAGCACTGCGCGCGGATCGCCATTTGCATCGATCCGTTCGGTGCGCTTGCGGGCGTCGGCGAACATCGTCCCGATCGCCTCCTTCACCAGCGCGTCCTTCGACGCGAAATGGGCGTAGAAGCCGCCGTGGGTCAGCCCGACGCGCGCCATCACGCCCGCAACCGCGACATTGTCAGGGCCCCGCTCGCGAATTTCCTTCGCCGCCTCTTTCAACACGCGCTCGCGCGTCGCGGCCTTGTGTTCGGTTGAATAGCGCACTTGCGTCTCCTTTTATATGACGCATATAATATAAAGACGACAGGACACAAGACCCATGGCCTCCATTCCGCTTTCCTCCGCAGCAGAAGACACGCCGTTCAACCCGGCGGCGATGCCCGACGCGCGCAAATATCTGATCTTTGCGGTGATGGCGTTCGGCCAGTTCATGGCGCTAATCGATATCCAGATCGTCGCCGCCTCGCTCAACGAGGTGCAGGCCGGACTCAGCGCCGGGCCCGACGAAATCAGCTGGGTGCAGACCGCCTATCTGATGGCCGAGCTGGTGATGATTCCCTTCTCGGCCTTCCTTGCACAGGCGCTCTCGACGCGCTGGCTGTTCGCGGCGTCGGCGGGGCTGTTCACGATCGCGAGCGTGCTTTGCGGGCTCGCTTGGAGCATCGAATCGATGATCCTGTTCCGCGCGGTGCAGGGTTTCGTCGGCGGCGCGATGATCCCGACGGTGTTCGCGACGGGCTATATGCTGTTCGAGGGCAAGCAGCGCGCGATGATCCCCGCGATCCTCGGCATGGTGTCGGTGCTCGCACCCACGCTCGGTCCAACGGTCGGCGGTTGGATCACCGATGCGATGGGCTGGCGCTGGGTCTTTTTCATCAATGTGCTGCCCGGCGCGATGGTTACGCTCGCGATCCTCGCGCTCGTGCGCATCGACAAGCCCAACCTGCCGATGCTGCGCCGCATCGACTGGGTGCATCTCGCGTCGATGGCGGTGTTTCTCGCGGGGCTCGAGTTCGTGCTTGAGGAAGGCCCCAAGCACGACTGGTTCAGCGAGCCCGAGATCGCGATCGGCGCGTGGGTGTCGTTCGTCGCCTTCGGCCTCTTCCTCGAACGCTCGTTCCGGTCGGACGGGCCGATCGTGAAGCTCACGCCGTTCCGCAAACCGACCTTCGTCTTCGCTTGCGTCTTCAACCTCGTGATCGGCTTCGGCCTTTACGCGAGCACCTATCTGGTGCCGATCTTCCTCGGCCGCGTGCAGGGCTATAATGCGTCGGAGATCGGGACGACGGTCTTTGTCTCGGGCCTCGCCCAGCTGCTCGGCGTCCCGATCGCCGCGGCGCTGTCGCAAAAGGTCGACCAGCGCATCGTCATCACCTTCGGCCTCAGCCTGTTCGCGGTCGGCCTCTGGATGTTCAGCTTCATGACCCCCGAATGGGGCTTCGCGGCACTCTTCTGGCCGCAGGTCGTGCGCAGCTTCGCGATCATGCTATGCATCGTCCCCTCGGTCGGGCTCGCGCTCGGCAATTTCGAGGGGCCCGAGCTGCGCTACGCTTCGGGCCTCTTCAACCTGATGCGCAACCTCGGCGGCGCAATCGGCATCGCGCTCGTCAACACCTGGCTCGGCGATAACCTCCGCCTCCACATGCTGCGCCTCTCCGAAGCGCTCGGCCGCTCGGCCGAGGCGGCGAACGAAGCCGCGGCGCAGCTCGCCAGGCATATCGGCCGCACGGTGTCCGATCCCGCGCTTGCGCAGCAGATGGCGGAAGGCACGCTCGGCCGCATCGTCGGCCGCGAGGCGCTCACCCTCGCCTTCGACGATGTCTTCCGCTTGATGGCCTATCTCTTCCTCGCCGCGCTGGTGATGGTGCCCTTCTGCAAGCCCCCGCCGATCGGTGGCCCGGCACCGAAAGATGCGCACTAGCCCCAAAAGAAGACCCACCCCCAGGCCCATGTCCCCGGGGGCGGGTAGCGACCCGTCGTCTTGGCGGCCGCCACTGTCCCCGCGGCATGATGCGGGGACAGCGGCGCCAGAAGATCAGGCGAGGTCGAAACGGTCGGCGTTCATCACCTTGGTCCAGGCTTTGACGAAGTCCTTCACGAACTTCTCCTCATGGCCGGTCTCGGCATAGACCTCCGCGACCGCACGCAGTTCGGAGTTCGAGCCGAAGATGAGGTCGGCGCGAGTCGCGCGCCACGTCTCGCCGCCGCCCTTCCGGTCGGTCGCGACATATTCCTGGTCGTCCGAGCCGTCGACGGCCTTCCACACATTGGTCATGTCGAGCAGGTTGACGAAGAAATCGTTCGTCAGCTGCCCCGACCGCTTGGTGAAATGGCCGTGTCCGCGCTCGCCGTGATTGGCGCCCAGCACGCGCAGGCCGCCGATCAGCACGATCATTTCGGGGACCGACAGGCCGAGCAGCGAGGCGCGATCGAGCATCATTTCCTCGGTCTTCACCGCGAGCTTTTTCTTGCCGACATAATTGCGGAAGGCGTCGGCCTCGGGCTCCATCACCGCGAAGCTGTCGGCGTCGGTCTGCTCGTCGGTCGCATCGCCGCGGCCGCCGGTGAACGGCACCGCGACATTGAAGCCCGCATCCTTGATCGCCTTTTCGAGCCCGACCACACCGCCGAGCACGATCGCATCGGCGATCGACAGATTGCCGCGCAGCCCGTCGAGCGTGCCGAGCACCTTGGCGAGCATGTCCGGCTCGTTGACCTCCCAGTCCTTTTGCGGTGCCAGGCGGACGCGCGCGCCATTGGCGCCGCCGCGGAAGTCGGACTTGCGATAGGTGCTCGCCGACGCCCAGGCGGTCTTGATCAACTGGCTGACGGTCAGCCCGCTATTGGCGATCTTGTCCTTTACAGCCTTGATATCGGCGTCCGACGGCTTGGTGCCCGCGGGGATCGGGTCCTGCCAGATCAAATCCTCGGCGGGGACTTCGGGGCCGAGGTAACGGATCTTGGGCCCCATGTCGCGATGAGTCAGCTTGAACCAGGCGCGCGCGAAGGCGTCCCGGAACGCGTCATGGTCGTCGCGGAATTTCTCGCTGATCTTGCGATAGTCCGGATCGCGCTTCAGCGCCATGTCGGCGGTGGTCATCATCGTTGGGACCTTCAGGTTCGGATCCCAGGCCGCGGGGGCCATATCCTCTTCCTTCTGGTCGATCGGCTGCCACTGGTTGGCGCCCGCGGGCGACTGCACCAGCTCGTAATCATAGTCGAACAACAGACGGAAGAAATTGTCGGTCCATTTGTCGGGCGTGTTGGTCCACGCGCCTTCAAGGCCGCTGGTGACGGTATGTTCACCGATGCCGCCGCTCTCGTGGCCGCTGACCCAGCCGAAACCCTGCGCGGCGAGGTCGCCGCCCGAGGGCGCGTTGCCGAGCAGCGACGCGTCGCCATTGCCGTGCGCCTTGCCGAAGGTGTGGCCGCCGGCGGTCAGCGCGACGGTTTCCTCGTCGTTCATCGCCATCCGCGCGAAGGTTTCCTTCATGTCGCGCGCCATGCCTTCATTGTCGTTCGAATTGCCCTGCGGCCCTTCGGGATTGACGTAGATCAGGCCCATCTGGATCGCGGCGAGCGGCCCTTCGATCTCGTGCATGCCATGTTCGGGGGCGATGCGCGTCTGCACGCCCTGGTTCACCCACTTGTCTTCCGAACCCCAATAGATATCGCGCTCCGGCTCGAACACATCGGCGCGGCCGCCGCCGAAACCGAACACCGGGCCGCCCATGCTTTCGATCGCGACATTGCCGGCGAGGATGAACAGGTCGGCCCAGCTGATCTTGTTGCCATATTTCTGCTTGATCGGCCACAACAGGCGCCGCGCCTTGTCGAGATTGCCATTGTCGGGCCAGCTGTCGAGCGGCGCGAAGCGCTGTTGCCCGCTGTTCGCGCCGCCGCGGCCGTCGGCGGTGCGATAAGTGCCCGCGGCGTGCCACGCCATGCGAATGAAGAAGGGCCCATAATGGCCGTAGTCCGCGGGCCACCAAGGCTGGCTATCGGTCATCAGCGCGGTCAGGTCATCCTTCAGCGCCTGATAGTCGAGCGACTTGAACGCCGCGGCATAATCGAAATCGTCGCCCAGCGGGTTCGACGAACCATTGGGGTTGAGGATCTCGGTCGCCAGCATCTCGGGCCACCAGTCCTTGTTGGTGCGGCCGAGCAACGCACGCGCGCCGCCAGGCTGGTGGACCGGGCAGCCGCCCGCCGGATCAATGGGGGTGGGGTCGTTCATGCAGTCTCTCCTTTTATGGTTTTGGGAATGCTGACGCGGCCGGATGACCGGCGCATGACGAGCCGGCGACTTCGAGGTCGCCGGGCGGTTTCGGCGCAGGCAAGCACCGAGTCGGTCACACCATCCTTTCGCTCTGACCGGGGGAAGATAGGCCGCACTTGCCAATCGACCTAAACGAATAAGGTGAATTCAGTGATTGAGTAGTCCGATTACAACGCGGCAGGCGCGAAGATGTTCGCGGACCTTGTCGCGCCATCGCCACGGCCCGGCGGAAATGCGACGAGTGGTGGAACATCGGCTTGACGGGGCGGGTTGACCCAACGCCGCATGATTATGTTTTACGCGGCAAAAGGAGATGGAAAGTGGCTAACACCCCCAACCAGCCGAATGAAAAGAAACCGCAGGCGGACCGCGACGAAGAGCAGCGCCGCCAGCAACAGCAGCAGGGCGGCCAGAACCGCCAGCCCGGCAGCGACCAGCGTCCCGATCAGGGCCGCAAGGATCCGCAGCAGCGCTGACACGATCAGCTTGCACGAGAAAGGGCCGCCCTCACGGGCGGCCCTTTTCTTGTTCGCGGTAAACGCGGGATCAGAAGCTGGCCTTGATCGTCCCGCCCCACGTCCGCGGATCGCCCGGCAGGCCGACGATCAAACCGGTGTTGCCCGGTCCGACGCTCAGCTGCTCAAGATATTTCTTGTCGAACGCGTTGCGGACCCAGCCAAAGATGTCGATGCCATTCTCGGTCCGGAAACCGGCGCGGAAATTCGACAGCGAATAGCCCTCGATCCACGTGTAAGCCGACGGCGACGGGTTCGACGAAAAGCGCGACCGGTAGCTGCCGTCATATCCCAGATAGAATTGGCCATCCTGCCCGAACAGCTTGGATTCGGCGTTCGCCTCTGCCCCGAAAGAGAAAGCCCATTTCGACACGCCGGGCAGGCGTTGGCCCGAAATGTCGCAGTTCGCGGGGCTGAGGCCCGGCCTGCCGGGCGCGCCCGGCGTCTGTCCCGCGCCGGCCGTGGTGCCGCCCGAAAGTTCGGGAGGGCACGGCGCGTCGACGAAACGCTCGTATTTCGCGTCGGTGTAGGCGCCGTTGACATAGGAGCGGAACCGCTCGCTCGGCCGCGCCGAAAAGTCGAACTCGACGCCTTGCGTGCGCACCTTGCCCGCATTGGCGAGATAGCCGCGCAGCACGCCGAACTGGCCGTTGTTCACATTGGCCTGATAATTTTTGATGTCGGTGCGAAAGGCGGTGAGGTTCAGCGTCACCTCGCGGTCGAGGAATTCGGCTTTGACGCCCGCTTCATAATGGTTGACCGATTCAGGCTTCACCGTTGCCGCGTCGAGGATCGGGTTGTTCGCGGCGTCGCTCGGAACCCCGTTCTGGTTGATACCGCCCGATTTGAACGTCTTGGCATAGGTAGCGTAAAACAGCAGATCCTGCGTTGCCTTGTACGTCGCGGTGAGGTCGTAACTGAAGTTCCAATCGCTGAACGAGGGCGAGATTTCCTGCGGCGCGAACACGCCGAGCCGCGCGACGGTGATCGCGTCGGTCGGGCCGAACAGCACCGGGGTGCCGTCACCGGCAAAGACGCGGCGCTGATAGAAACCGTCCTTCTTGTCATAGTTCAGGCGAACGCCCGGCTGGATCGTGAACTGGTCGGTGACCTTCCAGCTGACCTGCCCGAACAGCGCCGCGCTGGTGTTCTTCAGATATTGGGTGTTGATCGCAGTCAGCCCGTTTAGCACCGCCGGATCGTTGGCGAGCGCGCTGGTCGGGTTGAGCGTCCAGCGGCTCGACGCGGGGCCGTGCGCCTCGGTGCCCTGCGTATCGATGCGCTGGTAATAATAGAAGCCGCCGAGGACGAAATCGAAGCGGTCGCCGGTGTAATTATAGCGCAATTCCTGCGTATACTGGTCCTGCTGCGACGGGTTTTGCGACTTGGTCACGATCGGCAGGCCGGTGAAATCGCGGTCGTTTTCGGGCTGCCAGTCCCAGTAACGCCACGCCGTGACCGAGGTCAGCGTGCCGGGGCCGATGTCCCATTTGACGCGCAGCGCGGCGCCGCCGATCTCGTTGCCGGCATTGAGGTTCGCGTCGAGATCGGTCAGCCGGTCATAGGGATTGGTGCTCGGCACCACATAGCCCTGCGCCGCGGCGAGCGCTGCATATTGGCGGTTCAGCGGGCGCTGCGTCGCACCGGTGCGGACGAACACCGAGCTGCAGCACACCGCGTCCTGCCTGTTCCAGTCGCCCGAAAGGGTAACGCTAAGGTCGTCGTTCGGCTGCCACAGCAATTGCCCGCGGATGCCTATATTATCCTGGCTCTGCGTCCAGCGATCGCTGGTGACGTTATAGATGGTGCCGCGGCGGCTGGTCGACGACACCGCAAAGCGCGCCGCAAGCCTGTCCGACAGCGGGCCCGAGATCGCGGCCTTCGCCTGCTTGAAATTGAAATTGCCGATGCTGACCTCGGCCTTGCCCTCGAAGTCGAAGGTCGGCTGGTTGGTCGTGATGTTGATCGCGCCGGCCGTGGTGTTCTTGCCATAGAGCGTCCCCTGCGGTCCGCGCAGCACTTCGATCTGCGCGACGTCGAGGAAGTCGAAGGTCGACGAGGCGACGCGCGAATAATAGACGTCGTCGACATAGATGCCGACGCCCTGCTCGATCCCGTCGTTGGTCAGGCCGAAAGGCGCGCCGATACCGCGGATGTTGACCGCGGTGTTGCGCGGGTTCGACGAATAGAATTGCAGCGTCGGCGCCAGCTGGGTCAGGCGGCCGACATTGAAGCTGCCCGTATTGTCGATCTGTTCGCCCGCGACGACCGAGATGGCGATCGGGACGTCCTGCGCGGTTTCCTGACGGCGGCGTGCGGTGACGATGATTTCGCCGCCATAGCTGCCGCCCTCGACCTGCGCTGCGGTGTCTTCAGCGGCAGCGGCCGACGTTGCCGCCCCGGCGTCGTCGGACGTCGCAACCTCATCGGCGGCAGCGGGCGTCGCGGCGCACGCGAGCAAGAAGGACAAGGTAAGCGACGAGGCCCGCGCGCGGCGGCGGACCGAAGGATATTTCGCAGTCATGGGTCATTTCCTGTTGCAATAGAAATCACCACATCCGGCGGTCCGGTCTGCGGCAGATGGGGACGCAAGTCCCCTTTGGGAGCTCAAAACTCAGTTGGGATAGCGGTGCCGCTCGGTCACATCGACCTGCACAAGACGTCCTTCATGCACGGTCAGCTGGATCGCACCGAACTTCAGCTTGTCGAGTGCTTCGAGCACGGTCTGAATGGCGCGCGGCACCTCTTCGGAGCCGCCTTTGGCGACTTCGTTGATAGCGCTCATGATATTTCCTTTCCCTCGTGGATTCGCCGGCTAAGCATATGCCAAGTGATTTAGTAGACAATGATTGATTTGCTTTCTGCGCCGAAAGGTTGGGTTGTTGCGCCAAATGGACCGCGCCGAACGGATTCAGGTATGCGACGGGCCGACCGACCGGGCGACGCTAGGGATTGCGCGCGAGTCCCAGTGCTGGCAAAGGCTGGCTCAATGAGCAAAATTAACGATCTGATGGCCCGCGGAACCGAGCTTCTCGGCAGCGACTACGCCATTCTCTGCGGTGCGATGAGCTGGGTTTCCGAACGCCATCTGGTCAGCGCGATCAGCAATGCCGGCGGGTTCGGCGTGATCGCGTGCGGCGCGATGACGCCCGAGCTTCTCGATGCCGAAATCGCGGCGACCAAGGCGCTGGCAAAGCGCAACTTTGGCGTCAATCTGATCACCATGCACCCGCAGCTCTTCGACCTGATCGACGTGTGCGCGAAGCACAAGGTCGGCCATGTCGTGCTCGCGGGCGGCCTGCCGCCCAAGGGCAGCCTCGAGGCGATCAAGGCATCGGGCGCGAAGGTCATCTGCTTTGCGCCGACGCTGGCATTGGCGAAAAAGCTCGTCCGTTCGGGTGTCGATGCGCTGGTGATCGAGGGAATGGAGGCCGGCGGCCATATCGGCCCGGTGTCGACGAGCGTGCTGGCGCAGGAAATCCTGCCGACATTGGCCGATGAAGTTCCGGTCTTTGTCGCAGGCGGCATCGGTCGCGGCGAGGCGATCGCCGCCTATCTGGAAATGGGCGCATCGGGGGTCCAGCTCGGCACGCGCTTCGTCTGCGCGACCGAAAGCATCGCGCACCCCAATTTCAAGAAGGCGTTCATGCGCGCGTCGGCGCGCGAAGCCATCGCGAGTGTCCAGATCGACCCGCGCCTGCCCGTCATCCCGGTCCGCGCGCTCAAAAATGCGGGGACCGAAGCCTTCACCGCCAAGCAGCGCGAAGTCGCCAACAAACTCGACAAGGGCGACGTCGACATGATGGAAGCGCAGCTGGAAATAGAACATTATTGGGCGGGCGCGCTGCGCCGCGCGGTGATCGACGGCGACGTCGAAAATGGTTCGTTAATGGCAGGGCAATCTGTCGGTATGGTATCTGAAGAGGAGAGTGCGGCAGCAATCGTCGCATCTCTGGTGCAACAGGCCGAAGCGGCGTTGCACGCTCGGGGTTGATCCCGCATATTTTATGCGGATGGGGAGTGGGTCATGAATTTGTCGCGTAAGATTATCGTTGCCGGACTGCTGGCGAGCGTTGCCGCCTGCGCGCCCAAGCCCCCGCCGCCTCCCCCGCCG
>NZ_JALPRD010000022.1 GCF_023197165.1 Sphingopyxis sp. MSC1_008 | reverse complement strand
TCGGTCTCTCAGTCACCGGCGTCCAGACAGTCGTCCAGCAATGGGTGTGTTTAACTTGAAACCGCTGCGGGCATATTGATCTATGTGAGTCATTCCGAGACGAGCATCTTCCCCGGGACGACTTTCCGCTAAGCTCGCTCCAGGCAGCTTCGCTGCAAAACGCCAGTGTTTCAAGCTTGCTAAGGCGTCACGATACTGATCGCGTCGGCGAACCTCAGTGAATAAGCCGTGTCACCGACCTCGTTCTCGGCATCGATGCGAAACCGAAGGTCAAGCACGCCCAGGTCGCGAATCTGTCCCGCCATGACGTCGCGCGCACTCTTGACCACAGCTGCCCGGACCGCATCCATATCCGGATAGTCGATGCCTTCGTCATCAAGCACTTCGTCGCTTCCATCACGCAGATGGAGAAAATATCGGGCCATGACAGGCTCCTCGCATTCAGGCGGGAGCACGATCGACTCTCAGCGGGCGACGCCTAGAATGTTCGACGATGGTTGATTGTAACCGGTATCGCGGATCTCAACACCAACATGAGTTAGCGGGAAACGCAGGAGTTACGGACTTTGCGGTGGATTGAGCCCGCGAAGGTCGAATAGGACCAACGTTTCGGTTCTCCGGCGATCAGGGGTATTGGGTGGATCGGCCTGCCTCGCCCCGTCCCGCTATCGACCATGTAGGCTATTTGCGATTCCGGCCATGGCCAAAGTTGAAGGTTGACAGCCCGCGAGACCGAAGCCTTAGGGATCAAAAATCGCCACAGCTCGATTACTTGCGGAGGGCCGCTTGACTCGTTGCGCGTGGCAGGAACCAATAGGGAATTAATTGAAGATCAGCCGAGCCTTTCGGCATCATGGCACGAACCCGCCGTCCTAGCCGATCTTTGCGCCAGAATGCGCGAAACTATTGCCGCCAACCCGGCTATCGACCCGGGAAGGATCGCGATGATGACGGGATCGTCTGCGAACCCTATCGCCGACGACAGCTTCGATGAACAGATCGCGCCGGCGGATCGCGTCTCACGCCGATCTCAAGCTGGCGCGCCGCTGGAAAATTCTGGCGACGAGTGTGCTTCGGCGAACCGCGCGCGTGTCGGCGTTTTTTGACATTGTCGCTGTCGAGAGGGACGCCGTGCGCGCGATATTGACCCGAGCATCGTTCATCCTTCGCATCGATTTTGTCTAGTGGCTTCAGGCAGTTTCCGTCTCCGCCGAGTGTGAAGCAGCATCCGCGGGCGGGACGCACGCCGCAACCAACAAGATTAGTAACCTGGATTAATGCGCGCGCCGCAGACGGACCTGCATGGCAATTCGCCGCGTTGACCCCCTGTTGCTCCAACTTGATTACCAAGGTGCCCCTCATGACGATTGTGTGTTTTTCGCATTTGCGATGGGACTTTGTAGCCCAGCATCCGCAGCAACTCACGCCGCTGCTTGCGGCGCGATATCCCATCGTCTTTTGGGAAGAGCCTTGGATTGTTGCCCCCGAGTGCGAGGCACGGACCGAGACCTGTTTCCCGGCGGACGACATCATGGTGGTCGTGCCGCACCTACCCGATGGCCTTGACGGCGAGGAGACGACCGCCGCGCTACGGACGTTGCTCGACACTTCCATCGCCGGCGCGCGCCAGCCGCTGATCCGCTGGTACTTCACGCCAATGATGTTGCTTTTCTCACGGCATCTGAAGGCCGCCTGCACCATCTACGGTTGTATTGATGAGCTCGCCACGCTCCGCTTCGCCCCGCCCCAGTCAGAGATGCTCGACGCCGAGCTCAGACGCCTCGCCGACCATGTGATCGGAGGCGATCGCAGCGTCTATGCGGCGAATGCGAGCGCAGCGCTAGCCTGTATCCCCTCCAGCCTCGAGCGCAATCGCCTGGCCGGAGCGAACGGGGGTTCGAGAGGACTTCGGCCGATCTCGCCCCACGTACCCTCTACCATCTGACCGGCGAAGTGCGCGATGCGTGGGGAGCATGACATGGCGCCAATGGCTGCGCCGCTTTGGTCAGTAACAGTTCGCACGCTTCGCGATCGCACGCCTTCCTAGATTCGGCGCCCGCCGACCCACTTTCTGCACACGGGAGCTGCATGGCATTCGCCAGACATCCCTGCCGGCAGCCGGCGCCTTCCCCCTACGCTTCCAGTCGGAAGGCCGGACCTTTGCCATCGAGCCGAACCTCGTGGATCATATCGATCCGCGTTCCGTTCCAATGATAGCGAAAATGCCGTCCTTGCACCGGCCGCGCGACGACATTGGGCCAGAAGGCGACAACGC
Source organism: Sphingopyxis sp. MSC1_008 (assembly GCF_023197165.1). GTDB lineage: Bacteria > Pseudomonadota > Alphaproteobacteria > Sphingomonadales > Sphingomonadaceae > Sphingopyxis. The sequence goes on along the minus strand of NZ_JALPRD010000022.1, from coordinate 32,621 downwards.
AATGGCCCCCGGGGTTGCGCACCGACGGATAGACGATCCCGTTCGCGCCTGCGTCGCGTCGCTCGCGGGCGAAGCTCTGCGACTGGGCATAATCGCCAGGCGAAAGAAGGCGTTCGAAACCGCCGCCTCGGACGTCGATCAATTCGGCGCGCACGGCCCCGATCAGCTCGCGCATATCCGAAATCCACCCCGGCTCGTCGCGGCTGTCGGCTAGGCGAATGGCCTGGTGATGCGTGACTTCCGCCACTGCCGTCTTGAAATTATGCGCTGCATAATATGCACCGAAGCTGCCGTCATGGAACCGGCCCGGCCTGTCGAAAGAGCAATGTGTGAAAGGGGCCATGACATAGCTCGCACCGGGCCCCGAGACACGCCGGTCCAGCGGCACGAGATCAAGATTGCCGATCGTCTCGGCGATCCGCGGATTGGTCTTGGCTTCGGCCGCGGCAAGCAACTCCCAGTCTTCCGGATCGGCGAGGTCCTCGAACAGATCGATGGGCGGGTATTTGCTCTCGATCAGCCGGACGGCCGCAGGCCAGTCGACCAAGGCGCACGGTACGTCGGGCATGTGTCCTTCACCAAGCGCCGCGATAGCTGTCGAGATAGCGGCGCACGCGCATCAGGTCGGTGAGATGTCCGTCCAGCATGACATCGAGCGCCGAGCGATCACCGAAGGCACGGTTCGGCGCCTTGATCCAGCGATAGCCGCGCTCGGTCTGGGTGTAGAGCAGCCGAAGGGCCTTGTGGATGCCGATCAGGTTAGACAGGCGCGCCGCCAAGTCGACGTTCCAGCGACCATATTCGCCCTGCTTCCAGCGCTGATAGGTGCGCACAGCGATATCGCCGAGCAAGATTGCGGCCTGCGCCTCGGTAACCCCCCAATGGTCAAAGAGGCGGATCACGGCTCGCTGCATGGCCTCGACTTCGGCGGTCGAAAATTTCAAGGCCACCGGCAGCGGTGTGTTTTTAATGGCAATGAGGTGCATGGATACGCCTGTTCTGACAATTGGCACTTATATTGGATAATGGCGCCATTTGTCAACAGTTTTAACTGGCGCAACGACAAAGGGCGCCGGTACCGGCGCCCTTCACCCTGCCTTTAGGGACGGCAGATTTACTTCTTTTGCGTGTCGCCCACGCCGGACTCGGAGGGAGCGATCTCCCCATTGTCGTCCATCGCGTTGGCCTTTTCCTCGCCCTGCTCTTCGACGACATCCGCCTTCTGCTCCATGGCCTCTTTCGCCGCACCTTCGGGCATAGCATCGGCCTGGTCGTCGATCACTTCCGCCTTGGCTTCAGCTTGATCCTCGACTTTGTCGGCGGCGGGGCTTTGACAGGCGCCGAGCGCGAGGCTCGACGTGGCAGCGAGCGTTACGAAAATCTTCTTCATCTTGACTCTCCCAGCAATGACTAGGGCGATAACGCGTGGAAGAACGATACGGTTGCGCTTGCGGGCCCCGCCAGCTGGCATCTGCGACTGGCAGCGGCGTCGCTCCGCACCGCCAAGATCGGAAAAATGGAGCCACAATGCTCTCCGGTCGTTCCGAGCGGCGCTGAACTCGCCCAGGCGAGGCTTCGAATGCTGTGATCGTGATTGTCCGGTTCAGGCTCCGACACGGGAGAAACTGGCGCCCGCCCTTAGCGTGCCGCCGACTTCAGCCGCGCAATCACATCTTCGTCGCGGATGCGTCGCCACCGCGCTTCGACGAAACTGTGAATGCCGAACAGGAACAGGCCCGCGGTGACGAGCCAGTAGAGCGTGGGGTTTTCGGTGAGCGACGAAAGCGCGTCGCCTAGCCCCTTGACCTCGCCCGCAGCGCCGAACCATCCGGCCCGAATAAGCGAGATACCGATGACCGCGAATACGACCGCGCGCGCGGCCAGCCCGGCCCGGCCCACGGGCACGGTCCACGACGGCGCGCCCGGCGCCAGATCCTTCACGAACTCGGTCGTCCAGGCCTTGATCGCTTGTTGCGCGGCGGCAGCCAGAAAACCTGCACCGACGAGGCCGAGAATCGCGTCTCCAAGCGGGACGTCGAGCAGCATGCCTGCCGCGGCCTTTTCGCGCTCGCCGCCGTCCCCATCCGGCTGCCCTGCCGCAAGACGCAGAGCGGCCCAGGCTAACAGAAAATGCGCAACGCCGCTGGCGGCGTAACCGATGCGGATCGCGATACCCTTCGCTTCGTCACCCTTGCCTTCACTGTCGAGCGCCGCGCCATAAACACGATAGGCTCCATAAAGCGCCAGCCCAAAGGCAAGTAGCGCAAGCAGGACAGTGCCCGCCGGCATGTCGCGGACCGACCGGAACACGCCTTGCGGACTGGGATCGGACACTCCCGAGCCGGCGAGCGCAAAATAGGCGAGCAGACAATAGACCACGCCGCGTGCAAACCATCCCGTTCGAGCAAATGTCTCAAGCCGCCTCAGCCGGTTCATCCTGTTTCTCCCAACATTCCGTTAGCAACCGAACGCCCTCCAGGTGCGGCAGTTCCGGATTCCCAATCGGCGGAGGCGCCGGGTCGCCGCGCGGAGCGTCGCGAAGGAGCGCCGCAGGAGAGCCCGGTCCGCAACTGCCATTTTTGGCACCGCCTTTCGAATTGCGCACTATCTCGAAATCAGAGGAGACGTCGGCTGCGCTTGAAACGCGACGCGACTGAAAAAATCTCTTGAAAGCCATTTTCGGCTTCCTAGATTTTTATCGCCGGGCGCCGAAACCGGGTCCGGTGGGTCAAATGAGAGCGCCGGCTCTCTCCGGCGCATCTCATGCCCAAATTGCTCAACTTTGGAGGATTTGGAAAAATGAGAAGCAGCTTTGATTTTGCGCCCTATCGGCGCTCGACGGTCGGCTTCGACCGCCTGTTCGATCTCCTCGAGACCGACATGCGCGGCGATGGCGGCGAAGGCTATCCGCCCTTCGATCTTTCGCGGCAGGGCGAGGACAGCTACCGCATCACGCTCGCGGTGGCCGGCTTCCGCCCCGAGGATATCGAGGTGGTCGCCCAGCAGAACCAGCTCATCATCAGCGGCAAGCGCGGCGAGGACAAGGACGAGGGGCAGTATCTGCACCGCGGCATCGCAGCCCGCGCCTTCGAACGGCGCTTCCAGCTTGCCGACTATGTCGAAGTCGCCTCCGCCGACTTCGAGAATGGTCTGCTGAGTATCGACCTGCAGCGCGTCGTCCCCGAGGCGATGAAGCCGCGCAAGATCGCGATCGGGGGCAGTCAGCCTGCCAATGATCGCCTCGAAGCCCCGAAGAAGAAAGAGCTTGAGGCGGCCTGACCGAGGCCACCGGCTCGCCGCCGGTGACGGGGGCGAGCCTTGCTGAACTCTCTAGCCAGAAAGGAGATGACATCATGGCTATTCGTGATCTGATTCCCTGGAGCCGGCAGGAGAACCGGCTCCCCGTTCCGGTCAGCGCCGAGCGAGATCGGGGCGATCATCCGCTCCTGTCGCTTCACCGCGACGTCAACCGACTGTTCGACGATGTCTTCCGCGGGTTCGGCCTTTCGTCGTTCGGCGGCTTCGGCCGCGAGCTGTCGTGGCCGAACCTCGAGTTCGGCGAGACCGACACCGAAGTTCGCGTGATTGCCGAGCTTCCGGGCCTCGACGGAAAGGACGTCGACATCACCGTCGAGGAAGGCGTGCTGACGATCCGCGGCGAACGGAAATCCGAGATCGAAGACAAGGACCGCGGCTATACCGAACGCAGCTACGGCCGCTTCGAGCGGCGGGTCGGCCTGCCGCGCGGTGTCGAACGCGACAAGGCGAGTGCGACGTTCCAGAATGGCGTGCTCACCATCACCCTGCCGAAGTCGGAGGCGGCGAACGAGAATGTCCGCCGCATCCCGGTCAATGCGCAGGCGGCTTGACGGCCAGGCCCGGGACCTCGGTCCCGGGCCGAGCCAACGGCGCGCCCGAGCTCAGGACATGCCGGCGGTTGCGGCCAATGACAATCACGCATGCATCGCACACCGCGCCAGCGGGTTGCCGCCCGACGCTCGGGCGATCATCGAGCCCCTGCTCTTTGGCACCAATCAGTCAGGCCGGCCGCATGCGAAACTGTGGCGGTTGCGGTTTGTCCCGCGCTGGCGGCCGGGCGCCGACCCCCTCACCGGCTGGACAGGTGACGGCGACCCACTGGCGCAGATCGACCTTCGGTTTGCGACCCGCGATGCCGCCGAGCGCTATTGCCGGCGCGAGTGCCTGCCGTTCGAAGTCCGCGCCCCCGCCGCAACGCGCCGGTCCGTCGCAACCTGCTTGACCGGCGAAGCGCCGCCGCGGCTTTGCTGCTCGCCCACCGGGCCGCACGCGCTGTGCTGCGGTGTCTATCCGATCGGCACGCAGCTTAGCGGACCATCCAAAAGTGGCCGCGGCGAGTCATTCTGCGTTCAGTTTGGCGGAATAGATTTCGGCTCCCCATCAACATAGGAGGACGATTGATGCGTAAAATTCGTACGGCCGTCTTCGCCGGAATTGCGGCTTTGACAGCCGCGGGTACGGCGATAGCGGCAAGTGCAGACACCCGTGTGATGAATGTCGACCTGCCCGACGGCTCGGTCGCGCGGATCGAATATCAAGGCGATGTCGCGCCAAAGGTAAGCCTGGCCCCCGCAACGAAGCTCATTCCGATCCAGTGGATCGGCCCGTTCGAAGCATCGCCCTTTGCCATGTTCGACCGGATCGCCGCGGCGATGCATCGGCAAACCGAGATGATGATGCAGCAGGCGCACGCCCTGCAACGCGAGCCGAACGCGCTTGGCGAGATCAACCTTGCCAGCTTCGGCAAGTTGCCAGCCGGAACGATGAGCTACAGCTTCTCGTCTACAAGCACGGGCAGTGGCACCTGCAGTCGCAGCGTTAAAGTCACATCGCTAGGGGCCGGACAGCAGCCCAAGGTCGTGTCAAAAACTTCGGGCGACTGCGGCAGTGGGACGTGGGCGCCCGTCACCGGGTCGAGCAAGGCGGCCGAGACGGTCGGTCCGTCGCGAACTACCATTTGACCGCCCAGGAGCGGCGCGTAGCGCGCCGCTCCTCTATCGACCGCTGTTCGATATTTTGGCAGTCGAGGTCGGAACATGACGCGATCAAAAGCGTTTCTGTTGTGCCTCGCGCTTGCGAGCTTCGGCGAATGAGCGGCGAGGCTCCTTGGAACCCTCAACTAGCCCCGCTCCGGCGGGGCGAATTTTGAAGGCATTTCCCCATGGCCTGTATCGACGCAGAGCTTCTCTCCCGGCTCCCCTTGGCGGACGTCGAGAAAATTGTCTTTTACAAGCGCGACGAGCTCACCACCGATCTGATCTGCTGCGATGTGAGAGTGGCTGGAGAAGTCTGGACGTTCCACGAAGCCCTCACCGGCTGGGAATTGCTGATCGACCATCTGCACAGACTGCCAGGATTTGAACCTGCTGGCCTCGCGTCGATTGCGCAACCACCGTTCGAAGTCTCAGAAGCTGTGGCGTTTTGGCGCTAGCTTTTGCTCGGCGGCGGCCGCTTTATGAGGCAATAGTCCCTTGTCTTTCATAGTGAACCTGTGCCCGCGGGGACCGCCCGCAGCCATTGCCCCGGCATCGGTGTTGCAGCAACTCAACAAGGATAATCATGTGAGCGAAGAAGTCGAATGGTGGGAATATGAAGACGCGGGTGAAATGGCGGCGGCCGTGGCAGGTGACATCGCCTTCGTCATCGAAAGCGCAATCGATGCTCGCGGCACCGCAGTGATCGCGCTCGCCGGCGGAAGAACACCGATTCCGATATACGCAAAGCTTGCATCCACGAAATTGGACTGGAAGCGCGTGACGATCATTCCGGGCGACGAACGCATCGTGCCGCTCGGCGACCCGCTGAGCAATGTGACGGCCCTTGCCAAAAATTTTCTGCCGAAGGGGGCGCGTGTCGTGCCGATCGTTCCGACCGCGATTGCAGATTATAAGGCAGCCGGGCGATCGGCCGATGCGCTGATGCAGGACCTGCACTGGCCGCTCGATCTTTGTCTTCTCGGCGTCGGGGCTGACGGGCACGCAGCCTCGATTTTCCCCGGTCCCGACTTCGACGAAGCAATCAATGGGCCGAAGGAGCGGCGGGCGCTCGGTGTAATGCCGGATCCGATGCCGCTCGATGCACCCGTGCCGCGCGTATCCCTCAGTCTTGCAGCGATCACCGCCGCGCGAGCTCTCCTGATCGCGATCAGGGGCAATGAAAAGCGCTCCGTGATGGAGAAGGCAATCCGGCAAGGCACGTCCTCGCCATATCCGATCGGGCGCGCGCTAGCCGGTACCGAGTTGCCTGTCGATATCCATTGGGCGCCTTGATCTCGCAGCAGCAGCCGAGATTGGTCGCACCGATCATGTGCGAGAGCCGCCGAGGTTCATAATAGCGTCTGGAACCATCATAAAGACAAGATCCTTGGCACGCTTCCCATGTGCGGGGGCCCAAGGCGGCGGGTCGGCAAACGCCGGAACCGCAGGAATTTCGAGCACCGCAACAACGGCGGCCGCGATAAACTTCTTCACGACCATCTCCTACAGCTAGCCGTCAAACCGGAGCCCTCGCGCCCGAGTGGTTACTGAGATGGATCCCGCCTTGGCGCCCGGATTCGTAGCTCGCCTTGGATTGGCGAGCAGAACGCCTGTTCGGTTCTGGCTCAAACTGCGAACGGCGACGCCGGATCGTGCATCGCGGAATTTTTGGCGCTGCCGTACAATTATCGGTCCGACTGCGACGCTATCCGCGCCTTGCGACCCAGGAGAGCTCTTCCTTTCAGGAAAACAGAGATCTTCATCTGACGCCCGCGCGGTTTCGATCGGGCGGGCGTCTTTTTTGTCGGTCGGCTCGCAATCCCGGGCCGAACTGGTCGTTCAATTAAGGCGGTCCGGAGGGGCTCGGCTGGGTGTTGAGGGCTGAACGGCGAGAACCGACGCCAGATGCCCTTGCAGTGCATGCACGGAACCTGAGCGATAGAAGCCAGACCGGTCTTGAACATCAGCTGTCACAGGATGCATATGTCAGATTGTCGGACAGCGCATTTGCCTTTGCTTATGGTATCGGCGAAGGCTTCGGTCGAGCCGCTGCCGTCATCGGACCTATCCGCACGTGACGACAGGCAAGGCGTCGAAGCGCGACGATGGAAGGCACTTCGGCACGCGGTTCCGGGGGAACGATGGTATGGCGAGCGCAGCGTGATCGCGGACTTTGGATGGCTGGCCGTTGCTGCGCTCGCGGTGCCTGCGCTGATGATTGCCATTGTGCCGAGCCGCTGGCTCGGTTGCACGATGCTCGGATGGGCCTTGTTGCCGCTTTTCGTCTATATCGGAGCGATCGCCTGGGAAAGCGTAACGCGCTCCGGTACTGCGATCTCGCTCGATAATGCGATCCTCGGCTTTTCGCTGATCAGCGCGATTGCCATCATCCCCTGGATCATTGCCTGCGCAGTTGGCTTTGCGCTCGGCTTCGTCCTGCGCGCAATCTTTCGCCGAAGCGGCGCGGCAGTGTCGCCGGCAGCACCCACCTATTCCGCGCTCCCTGCCCATGCCGCTCCGATCGGCGCCGCCCCGCCAGCCGACGTCGTACCGCCCTCGCCGCTCCGGGGCACAGCGCCGTCCGCATCGCTCGCGGCCACCCCGCGGCCGGCGGCAGAGAGCGTGCTATCGCCCCCAGCGCCCGCGATCGCGCCTGACGGACCGATCCGGTTCGATGGCGCCGACTGGGAGGTGGCGCATGTCGGGTTCAACGGAGACGGGCTGCGGATTGGCGGTCGCGACGTCTGGACCGAGGCGTGGACACAAGTCGATACCGACCCGCTCCAGCTGCCACATCCCGCGCACACCGGCGAGCTCCACTGCTTCACCGTCCAGACCATCGGCGAGGATACAACGGCAGCGCGATTCGCGGTGAGCGAGCTGTCGAACGGAGTGTATGGCTTTTACGTCGCGCGGGACGCGGCAACCCCTGTCAGCGCGCTCTCGGGCGACGGCACATTGCGCTACGAAAAGCGCTACAACCCCGACGCCGGGACTGACGGCCTGTCACCCAGAGTCTGGGCGGTCCTCACCAAGGTGGCGACGGATGAAGTTCTCGTCGACTGCCAAGCGTGGCCTGCGAGCCGCATCGAAGGCAAGGCCAATGGCAGCCTGTTTCTGTGGCTGACGCAGGATGACGGCGAGACGCTGATTCGCATCGATCCGACAGCGCGCAGCTTCCGCAACCTCGGCGAAGCCGGCGCCGAGCAGCCGCTCGCGGACCTAGTGCATTATGTCGATACCTTGCGCCAGTCGCGCGTGAGCCAGCCGCCGATTTACACCTATCGCCGCATCTCGCAGGACGGCACGATCCGCATCGAGCTCGAAGCGGCCGAGTGGGGCAATTCGCACTGGGTCTATTCGCCGCGCGTCATCGATATCGTAAGCGGCGAAGTTGTTCTCGACCTGTGGGGCAGCGACTGGGATGCGACGATGTCCTATCCCGGCACTCGCCGCGTGCGGCTCGATTTCCGCCGCTATCATTTTAGCGGCGACCTCACGATCGAACTCGATCTGGCGAATGGTCTCTATCGCATTCTGCGCGAACCTGGCGGCGCCGCGCCGTTGCCCTCGGGTCCGATTGCCGGGGCGCGGAGCGCGATGGAAGAATCGGGACGGCGGGTGGCGGCCTTCGCGGCGGCGCAGAACGCCGCGCGTCCGCTGTGGGATGACGGTGCCCCAGCCTCGCCCTTCGCAGCGTGGCGGACCGCACTGGTGATCCTCTTCGTCGCGGCGGTGCTCATCGTCGTCGCGACCTTGCTTTCAATCGACGGGTCGCGCCAGACGGCGCCTGCGCCCGTGATCATTCGCGAGATACCGAAGACCAATTTATCATCGGAGTGATTCTCGAACGTGATGGCAAAGAGTCTGTCGCGGAACTTACGCCGCCCCAAATGCGTAATTGGATACGCCGATCGAGCGATCAGAGCGGTCGGTACTCATGCCGACGAACTGGGAACATTCGCGCCCGCGCCTCTTGGTGGCGGGGCGCTTTTTTATATGGGTGCTCGCAGCTTTTCGGCCGCGCCGGCGCGGCGCGAGGCTGCTGCAAACGGTAAAAGGGGAGTCAAAGGTTCCCCATCGTCGCACAGGTCGCGGCAACCTCATAGGCCTCCACAGGCCCCTTGCTGCAAAACCAACCTCTAACTCGCGCGGGTTCCGAAATGCTCGCTCGCGGCTAATCCATCCTAGACCACGCGCCCAAGTCGTTGAATTAACGCCCCCACCGACCGGCCCCCATGGCACTTTCAAACCATCCGCGCGTTGGCAACCCATGGCATCGATCTATTCCGACAATTCCCGCCCCGCCGCGGCGCCGCTTTCGCATCCCTCGACCCGCGTCGCATTGATCAACGCCGCGCTGCGCCGCTTGTGGGACTTGGGCTTCGCCGATGAACCGTCGCTCGACCCCGACGCAATCATTGCCAAGGCGAGCAGCAAGACCGAGCTCCGCAGCGACCGGCTCGCCGATGACTGGCGCGAGCGGCTGACGCTGCTGACGCACGATCTGCGGGGCAGCGCCGCGCTCACCGCGCTCGGGCGAACGATCGCGCACGGCCAGCTCGTATCGGCCACCGCGAACCAGCTACGCATGCTCGATTATTGGAACCGTCATCCCGAGATCGCCAACGAGGAGATCGCGCGGCCGATCCTGATCATCGGCCAGATGCGGTCGGGCACGACGCGGATGCACCGGCTGCTCGCGTGCGACCCGCGTTTTCGCTTCACGCGTTTTTATGAAAGCTGGAACCCGCTTCCCGGTGGGCGCGGGCCGCGCTGGCTCGACGACCGGCCTTGGCGCGCCCGCGCCGCACTGCTCGCGGCGCGCGGATTGAACCCCAAGTTCGCGGCCATTCATCCGACCAGCGCCAAGTCACCCGACGAAGAAATCGGGCTCTTCAACCTGCTCATGCTTCCCGCGGCGTATGAAGCGCAGTGGCGGCTGCCGCGCCTCGTACAGCATTGCGAAGCGATGGACAGCGGCGGGGTGTACCGCGACTTCAAGCGCATGATCCAGACGATCGCCTGGCTGCGCAGCCCCGCAGGATCGCACGCGGCGAATGACACCTCCGACAGGCGTCCGTGGATAATGAAGGTCCCGCAGTTCGCCGAGAATCTCGTTGCGCTGCTTGGCGCTTTTCCCGATGCGCGCATCGTCCATGTGACGCGGGCGGAGGAAAAAGTCGTGGCCTCGGCGGCATCGCTTGTGCTCAACCAGATGCAGCTCCAGTCGGACGCGATCGACCGGACCGCGATCGGGCGCGAATGGCGGCGCAAGGTCGCGCTGCGCGGCGCGCGCATCAAGCACGCGCTTGCCACCACGCCGCGGCCGCGCGTCACGATCGACTATGACGAGGTCGAAAACGATTGGCGGGCGGCGATGGAGCGGGTTTATGCGATGCTCGATGCGCCGCTCACCGAAAGCGTGATCGGCGCGATGGCAACATATCTCGCCCGCGCAAAGCCGACGGGAACGCATCGCAACCGATATGATCCTGCCGAGTTCGGGCTATAGGCGGTCCTGGCTCTATTGCGGCCGTTTCGGCCGGCGGTTGTGGCGTCCGTGGCACGGCGGCGGTTTCTTCGGTGTCGATATCGATGCTCGCCCGATCACTTGATTTGCAGCCATCGCCGAATCTGTCATGCAGCATGAAAAAATACCTGCGGGCAATCCCCGCGCGTCGGAGCTGGCGACTTGCTTCGCACGGCGACATAGCGCAGATCTCCCGCGAGCTGCGCCCTCTCCTGCTACCGACCAGCATGCTGATGCGTTGAGCTGCGATGACAGAAACACTCATTCTCCTGCAGAAAAAAATGGAGGCAGCGGTCCGCGCCCTGGATTTCGAGGAAGCGAAGCGCTGCCGCGACCAGATCAGCCTCATACGCAGCGGCGCGACTGCGGTTGAAGCCGACGAAGCCGACTTCTCCGGACTGAAGCGCCAACAGCCCGGCGCGATGGGCCTGGGGACGAGCCAGCAGCGGATGACGCCGCCCCCGGGCTGGAAGCCGCCACCCAAGCCCGATCTCCTGACGTCCGGCAGAACCCCTCGCCGCGGCAAGCGCAAGCCGTGACGGCACGAGCCCGCGAAATGATACTCACCCTTCTTGCTGCCAGACCCGACCGAGCGAGCCTCTGCCCGAGCGAGGTCGCGCGTGCGATTACCACGGAGGAAAAATGGCGCGGCGCGATGCCGACGGTGCATAAGGCCGTCGATCGCTTACTGGCCGAAGGCGCGATCCGACTAAGCTGGAAAGGCGATGCAATAAAGGCACGCGCCGGGCCCTATCGCATCAGCCGAAGCGTTCGGGAGACCTGAGCGTCAGGATGACGCATCAGTCTCCGCCAGCATTGCGACGATCGTATCGCAAAAAGCCTCAAGGTCGTCGGGACACCGGCTCGTGATGATGTTGCCGTCGATGACGACTGCCTCATCGACCACGTCTGCGCCGGCGTTCGCCACATCGGTGCGAATGGATTTGTAACTGGTGAGACGGCGCCCTTTTGCGAGCCCGGCCTCGATCAGCAACCAGGGTGCGTGGCAGATTGCCGCAACCGGCTTGCCGGCGTCCGCGAAATCGCGAATGAGCGCGATCGCATCGGCTTGCACGCGAAGCAGGTCCGGATTGATCTGACCGCCAGGCAAAACGAGCGCGTCATAGTCGCCGATCTTCACGTCCGAAATCTTCAGATCGACCTCGATCTCGTCACCCCAGTCGTCCTCGTCCCAGCCGGTAATGTCGCCCATTTCAATTGAGGCGATGTCGATGTCCGCCCCGGCGTCCTGAAGCCGTTCGAGCGGCACTTCGAGTTCGGATTGCTCAAAGCCGTCGGCGGCCATGATCAGGATGCGGCGGGAAGAAAGTGGTTCGGTGTCTGTCATGATGCGAGCTCCTTGCGTTCTAAAGACAATGCGCCGGGCTCGCAGATGTTGCCCGCCTCGAACCTGTCCACGTCCAATATGCGCAAAAAAAAGGAGCCCGGCGGATCGCCATGTAGCCCAAGTACTTCCGGAATTGCCGCGATACCGGCGCCGGTCGGCAGGTCCTCTCCGCGGCTTGGCTCCGCAGCGGCTTCCTGCTCATTGCCACGCTGTCGGATTCCAGAGGGTCCGCAATAACTCTTCCCGCTACTGCCTTGCGCGCTGAAAGCGCCGAGGAAATGCGCTGAACGCGCCACTCACGCTGGTTGCGCTCGGGGCGCTCGGGGCGCTCACGAGGACGATTTTCGGCCCCGCCGTCGTCGCCGTCGGCCGGCCTTATGAGGCCCGCCATTTCGCCCGCTCGGCCCAAGCTTGTGAGAATTCGATCCTCCGCGCCGCATTACCGATCCGATGAACAGGCAAACCAGACTTGCTGCGGCGGTGCCATAAAAGAACAAGCGGAAGTCATCGGATTCGGCGCCGCCCAGCCGGCTGAAGCCGGGAGCAGCCGAAGATATCGCAGCTACAGCGAAGATCATCGCCAATCTCAACATTCCCAATCACTTATCTTCCCAAGGCCATCTTGCGTGCCGCTGGGGAAACGCGAGTCCTCGCTTCGTGGCTGCGAACCATCTTGTTGATCCAGGGCAAGAATTGACAGCGACGCCACCTACTTCGCACTCGGCGAACTGAGCAGACCTGATCGCAATGATCCTGGTTTGATCGCGAGAGACCTCGGGAGAGAGATGTGTGCGCACGTGCGCCGGCACCGAAAAATTGACCCAAGTTGTTAAAGTCGTCCCGCCAATCGGGCACTACCAACATACGTTATGGCCGGACGGCCCGCTTTTTTTTCATTGTGACGTCGGCGGCGTATCATCCCTGCTCGCGTCGTCCGCCCGGTCCCGCAGTGTGCCGGGCGGCGAACAGGCCGGTATCGACTCTCGGCGATTATCGGTCTGTTCGCATCATCGCGCGGCGCGACGGAGGTCGTGGACCCACGTTAAACCGCATTCCACTCCGAGGAGGCCGCATCGCTCGAGAACGCGGTCCCCTTCGCCGGATCGGCCGTTCCAAGCGTCGGGGTAACGGCGGATAGACATCTGACCGGCACGCCATTCCGCCGCCTTCTACCCGGGATAGATCAGCTTCGCTCCATCCTGCTTCGCCGCCGGGGTCAGCCTCGCTTCCTCGGCACGCCCCGCTCCCATCAGATGGGAGACCGTCCGGCCCCTGCACAAAAGATAGTCCGCGATGATCCTGCGATGACACCGCCACCAGACCGCCTCCGAACACATGATCGCAGTGGCCCCTCTTTCGCTGAGCGCGAGAAGCTCGCAAAGTCCCGCCTGGAACGCCGCGGTCGCGGCATAGTCGGCATAATTGTGGAAACTCTGATTTTGCCAATAGTCGTTGAGCGAGGGGTCTACCGAGGGTTCGCGCGGTCGCCGCCCGCCGAGGCTAGGCAGATGGACATGACTGATCTGATAATGCGCAAGCGCCGCGGGAAAGGTGTCGAGGTTATAGTGTGGATTGGTTCGCGAGCGCGGAATGGACCGCACGTCGGCGAGCTGGGTTACCCCCGCCCCGCGCAGCATATCAACGAATTCCTCCAGGCTTCGTGTCGAGTGCCCGATCGTGTAAATCGGGTCCGCTGCCCTCATGGTCATTCGCGGCGCTCCCTCAGCGCCGCTTTCACTGCCTTGCGGAGAACGGGCAGCACCTCCGCGTCAAACCAGGGATTGCGCTCGATCCAGAGCTGTGACCGCCATGAGGGATGCGGCAGAGGGAAATATTCCGGCAAATAATCGCGATAGGCGCGGACGCGATCTTCAAGCTTGCCCGGTCCCAATGCGGCAGCCTGCGCGTACGCGCCGACGAGTAAGGTGAGGCGGATTTCGGGCATTTGCGCGAGAAGGCGCGACCTCCATAGGGGCGCGCACTCGCGCCGCGGAGCCGCATCCCCGCCGGTTCCGCGGCCTGGATAACAGAACCCCATGGGCAAAATGGCGACCTTCTGGGCATCGTAGAATAAGTCCGCGGTCAACCCGGTCCAGGCCCGCAGGCGGTCACCCGATCTGTCGGCGAACGGGATCCCCGACGCATGCACTTTTGATCCCGGCGCCTGACTCGCGATGAGAAGCCGCGCAGAACGAGAGGATTGGAAGACGGGGCGCGTTCCGTGCGGGAGATGGGCTGCGCAAGCCTGACATCGGCGCACCTCCTCGACGAGGCTTTCGATCGACTGCATTTCCGGATCTTGGCTTCGGCCTTTTAGGAGCTTCATCTTTTGGGAACGCGGCGGATCCGCCACGGTTGCGGCGGCCGGCACCGCGGCCACTGCGCCGTCCCGCTCCCTCCCCCATTGGATAATCGGAAGGCCGCTATCAAACTAGCGCTCCACGCCGCACCGGATTTATTTGCTGCGGCGGGGCACTCGGCTCGCAAGGATGGTCCTGATATCGATCGCCGAGGTCCCGCCGCGCGCCATAGCGGCGAACCTTTCCGCTTTCGGAGACTTGAGAACGGTGCGCGGCCGATGCATGCGCCGTTGCGCGCGCGCATCCCAGACAGCCGGCAAGGTTCGTGTCAACACCGGTTCGCCACGCATCTTCCCTCATTTCGTGGATCGGCTCGGCCCCGAGCGCCGCGCAGCCGACCAGCATGTCGAGCGCGCCAAGTTCGCCATCGACCGCATCGAAAAGCGCCTCGACGCCATCGCGGCTGGCAAGGTCAGCCGTCATTTCGGAGACGCTGCCTCGGCGGTCGCGCACGCCGTCGAGACAGTCTGCCAACGCTCTCGGATCGCAGCCGACGGTCGGCGACGAGCAACGGTCGCGCGGCCGATGCCGGTCGTTCCGCCGGTGACGAGGATGCGTTTGCCGTCCAGCCCTGTCTCCTCATTACGGGCCTTGGTCGTTTCATCCATCGAGCTTGACGCTCCTCAGATAGTGATCGCAACGAAGACCGCGCCGGTTTCTTCCTTGCGCTGCGCCGTGTCGAATGCCTCATTGATGTCATCGAGGGCGTAACGGTGGGTGATGAGCTTGCGCACATCGATGCGCCGCTTCGCGATCAGATCGAGAACCATTCCCTGCTCGGGATAGATGCCGTGCATGGCGAAGCTCGCGCTCGGAATAAGCTGGATCTCGCTCATCTGTATGCGTTGCCACTCGAGGGGAATCGCGGTCTCGCCGGCGTCGAAACCGCCGACGATCACGACCTTCCCGCCGCGCCGGACTATTCGCGTCGCGAGCGGCAGGGTATCAGGCATTGCATCCCCGCCTGCACATTCGAACACGATGTCGCAGCCGCGACCATCGCTGAAATCGAAGACCTTCGCGACAGCATCCTCGTCCGAGCCTTTGACGATGCCATCGGCACCGAGTTCGACCGCGAGATCGAGCGCGCTTTGAACAGGATCGATGATGATGACGTCCGCACCGCTCGCCTTCGCCAGAAGAAGCTGCCCCAGACCGATGGGTCCGGCACCGATGACTGCAACCCTGTCGTTGATCCCGAGGCCCGACAGATGCTGCGCATGGAGGCACACCGACAGCGTGTCGATCAGCGCTGCTTCTTCAAACTCGACATGGTCGGGAAGCTTGTAGAATTTCTCCGACGGCCCCGCGACATATTCGCCGTAGGCACGCGACACATATTGCGACCGCACGTCGTAGAGGCGCTCGCAGATATTATATTTCTGCACCCGGCAATAGTCGCAGCAGCCGTCACCCATCACCGTCTCGATGATGACCCGGTCGCCGACCCTGATGTTCGAGACGTCGGCGCCTACCTCGACGACCTCACCTGCCAGCTCGTGCCCCACGATCTTGCAGGCAAGATCAGGCTCATGTTTCTTCCAGTGGCGAAGATCGGTCCCGCAGATGCCGGCAACGCGCACCCGCGCCAGGACGAAGTTCGCGCCGGGGAGCGCAGGCCGCTCGACCTCGTCGATCGTGAATGTACCTTCTTCCGTCTTCAGGGCTGCTTTCATGCGATTTCTCCGTTGCGTGTCTCGAGCGCGAACCGCCGGGTGACAGCTCTGTTCCCTCCGCCGCCGCGGTTCGAGCCGAAGAGAAACCCAGATCAGCAAAAAACTGCCGAGGCGGTCAAAAGAGCAATCCAAGTCGATAACCTGGATCATTGTTCGCAACATCCCGCCGGCCTGCGCCTTTCCCCATTGCAGGCGGGTGGCTCGCCGTCAGTCCAGTGAGCCGCGGTCGGCTAAGCGGATACCGACGACCAGCTGCGGCGCTGACAATCGCACCGCAAGCCGTGATGGAAGGAGTAGATGAATGGAATGGGGATTGATGACGGTCGTGGGACCGGTCGCTTTCGCACTGGTACTTGCGTGGGCGATGCTTCACAACCGGCGTTCAGCCGCCGAGAAGCGGCGGACCGAGGAGGCGACGCGCATACGCCGCGAGGAAGAGGATGCGGCACAAAAGGCGAGCGAGGGGGCCTCCTGATCGGTACCGTTACTTAGCGATCGACCTCGCCAAAGACAATGTCGAGCGATCCAAGGATGGCCGTGACATCTGCGAGCATATGACCGCGCGACATCATGTCGATCGCCTGGAGATGGCTAAATCCCGTCGGCCGGATCTTGCAGCGATACGCCTTGTTCGAACCGTCGGCGATCAGATAGACGCCGAATTCGCCCTTTGGACTTTCGGTCGCCACATAGACTTCACCCGCGGGAACATGAAAGCCTTCGGTGTAGAGCTTGAAGTGATGGATGAGCGCTTCCATCGACAGCTTCATCTCCGCGCGCAGTGGCGGCGCGACCTTGTGATCGTCGGTGATGACGGCGCCCGCCGGTAGCTGATCGAGGCACTGGCGCATGATCCGCGCCGACTGGCGGACTTCCTCGACGCGGACCATGAATCGGTCGTAGCAATCGCCCTTGGTGCCAACGGGAATGTCGAAGTCCATGCATCATAGGGCTGAGATTTGCGAAGATCCCAGGGCACCCCCGAGGCGCGGAGCATCGGTCCAGAGAAACCCCAGGCGAGCGCATTGTCCTTGTCGACCGCTCCGATGTCGACGTTGCGCGACTTGAAGATACGATTGTCGGCGACGAGCGCGATCGAGTCCTCGAATTTCTGCGGAAAGGTGCCGAGCCAGTCCGAGAGGTCGGACAGAAGATCGGGCGGAGCGTCGAGGTTGACACCGCCGACGCGGAAATAATTGGCGTGCATGCGCGCGCCCGAAACCCGCTCATAGAAATTCATAATCTCTTCGCGTATCTCGAAGAGCCAGAGATTGGGCGACATCGCCCCGACATCCATGATGTGGCTCCCGAGGTTCAGCAGATGGTTCTTGATGCGCGTCAGCTCGGCGAAAAGCACACGAAGATATTGACCCCGCTCGGGGACCGCGAGATCGAGCAGTTTTTCGATCGCGAGCACATAACTGTGCTCCATGCACATCGGCGAGCAATAATCGAGCCGGTCGAAATAGGGGATGGTCTGGAGATAGGGCTTATACTCTATGAACTTCTCGGTGCCGCGATGCAGAAAGCCGATATGCTGATCGACGCGCTCGACGATCTCGCCGTCGAGTTCGAGGACGAGACGAAGGACGCCGTGCGCCGCAGGATGCTGCGGCCCGAAATTGATGGAATAATTGCGTATCTCACCGTCACCCGGCGTAGCCGGTTCCGCGCCTTCATATTCCATCGAAATCGATGGTCGGCTCCGCGCGCCGCCGTGATCGTTCATGGCGCCCGCCGCTGCGCGTAACCGATGAAGGCCGCGGCGATCGCAGCGCCCGCAGCGCAATAGGATAACAGACGCAAATTGGCGGCTTCGGCGCTGCCATAGCTGCTGAAGCCGATAATGCCGGCGATGATTGCGACGATTGCGAGAAGAATGGCGGCCTTGAGCATCGGCGTCTCCGCAAGCTGTAAGAACATTCTGCGTCGTTCAACGAACGGGGGGCGGCACCGGCTGCTCCCGAACTTCTTAATCCCGATCAAGCTTCCCGGTCGACGCGTAAAGCGGGAGACGGCTCAGCTGACGATCTTGGAAGCGAAGGCCAGGCATCGGACTCACATGCATTTACCGATCGGTGATCCGTCCGCCAGCGTTCCGCCAGCTTGTTGATCCAGATCAGGTCCCGGCAACCCTCGGCGACGACGCCCGTCTCATCCTCATTTGAGGAAGGACGAATATGGACGATAGCGAAGCGATCACCGCACCTGCCGCACCGCGTTTTGCGCCCGATACCGGGGCGCCCGGCGAAGGCCGCGCGCGCCTACTGGCGCTGCTGGCCATGCTCGACGCGGCGGGCTATGATTTTCTGGCGCCGACGCCGGCGACGCAGCGGCGACAGATGGCGCGCGCCGACAGGCTGCAAGCACGCAATCTCGTTGACCTGCTCGGCTGGAGTCTGCCGATCGAGCCTGGGGTTCTAGATCCAGAGATCGAGGCCGGCTTGCTCGGTGCCGGAGCGCTAAGTCCGGAAGAGGGCGGCCTGCTCCGGCCGTTGCTGCGCGCTTCGCGCGTCGAGGGCGCGCTATTCTGGCACTCGCCCTACCCCACGCGTCAGCAGGATGCGGTGTTTCTCGGGCCCGACAGCTACCGCTTTGCACAGTTCATTCTCGCGAACATGCCCGAGAGTCCGCGCACGATTCTCGACTATGGTGCCGGCGCGGGGGTGGGCGGTATCGTCGCGGCGCGCCGGGCACCGGGGTCGTTGCTAACCATCGCGGACATCAACCCCGTGGCGCTATACCTCGCTTCGATCAACGCCGAACACGCCGGCGTGGCCCATCAGGTGGTGAAAGCGAGCCGTCCGGCCGAGTTCGCTGACTCGCGCTTCGCATGGATCGTCAGTCACCCGCCCTTCATGCTCGACCGCGAGCATCGTATTTATCGCGATGGCGGTGATCTCCACGGCGCGCGCCTTTCGCTCGACTGGCTGCGCGAAGGAGCCGCGTTACTTGCCCCGGGCGGCCGTCTCGTCATGCATAGCGGGAGCGCGGTCATCGAGGGGCGTGACGTTCTTAAGACAGCCTTGGTGGAAGAGGCATTTGGCGCCGAAATCGCTATCGATTATCGCGAAATCGAGCCGGACATTTTCGGCAATGAGCTCAGTAAGCCCGAATATGCTTCGGTCGAGCGGATCGCAGCGGTCGGCGTCGTGATCGACCGGAGCGGATGAGAAGCGCTTACGCGTCGGTCGCGAGCGGCAACCCCTCTCGTGCCGCACCGATCAGGCGAGCAAGGCTTCCAGCATCTGCCTTGCGGCCGCGGCGCGATCGGTGAAAGCGCCTTTCAAAATCCAGCGCTCCTCCTTCTGTTCACACCCGAGCGCAGCGAGGTCTCCGGCAAAATCGTCCCGCGGCGTAAGCGCGATCGCTGCCGGGCCGGCGTCGATCTTCACAATCCGGGCCGCACGCGCCAACAGGCGCAAACGCCCTTGTTCGAGAAGTCTCTCGGCTTCGGGCGGGATCGGCCCGAACCGGTCCGCGAGTTCCGCCTCAAAGGCAACGAGCTCGGGGTCGGATCTCAGCCGCGCCAGTCGCAAATAGAGCGGCAGCCGCACGTCGATCTCGGGAACCCAGGCGAGCGGGATAATCCCTTCCTCGCCGAGATGTATCTGTGGACCCCAGTCCTCGTCGGCGTCGCCGCGCGATTGCGCCAGCGCCTGACAGAGGAGATGCTGATAGAGATCGGCACCGACGAGCGCCCGATGTCCTGACTGCTCGTCGCCGAGGAGGTCGCCGCTGCCGCGCGCGTCGAGGTCGCTCGCGCTCACCTCAAAACCGGCGCCGAGCTGATCGAGCGCCGCGAGGGTGCGCAGCCTTTTCCATGTCGGCTCGGCGATGGCTGCATTTTGCTCCGTGAGAAGCAGCATCTGCCCGCGCCGCGCACCGCGGCCGACGCGGCCGCGAAGTTGGTGCAATTGCGCGAGCCCGAAGCGATCGGCGTGCCAGACAATCATCGTGTTGGCGCGGGGAATATCGAGCCCGGCTTCAATGATATTGGTCGCGAGAAGAATGTCGCCCTTGCCCCCCGCGAAGTCGACCATGATGGCGTCCGCATCCTTGGCCGGCACCTTGCCATGAACCTCGGCGATCTCGAGCTCGGGCACTGCGCGGCGAAGCCGGTCGGCAACTCCTGCCATGTCTTCGATCCGCGGCACGACAACGAAGCTTTGTCCGCGGCGTGCATGCTCGCGCAGCAACAGTGTGCGGATCCGGGGCGCATCAAACTGGCCAAGACTGGTTCGCACGGGTTGACGCCGCGCGGGCGGTGTCGCAATCACCGAGAGCTGGCGAAGGCCGGTCATCGCCATCTGCAGCGTTCGCGGGATCGGGGTCGCGCTCATCGCGAGTTGATGGACCGAGGGATTCTGGCGGAGCCGCGCCTTGTCGGCGGCTCCAAACTTCTGCTCCTCGTCGATGATCACAAGGCCCAGCCGTTGATAGGAAATCGACTTGCCCATGACGGCGCCCGTCCCGACGACGATGTCGATCGTTCCGTCGGCCAATCCCTGTTTGACGACCTTTTTCTCGGCGGCGCTCGATAGCCGCGACAGGCCTGCCACCGTGATGCCGATCGGCTCGAAACGTTTGGCGAAGAGCGCGAGATGCTGGCGCATTAGCACGGTGGTCGGCGCTGCTACGATCACCTGGGATCCCGCGATCGCGGCGATTGCCGCAGCGCGGAGTGCAACCTCAGTCTTCCCGAAGCCGACGTCGCCGATCACGAGCCGGTCCATCGGCTTGCCGCTCGCGAGATCGTCACGGACGGCGGCGAAGGCCCTCGCCTGATCGGCGGTTTCGTTGAATGCAAAGCCGGCGACAAAGCGTTCGAAGCGGGCCGCGTTCGGATCGAGCACGGGCGCTTCGATCCGCTCGCGCTCGGCCGCGAGTTTTGTGAGGGCGGCGGCGATCTCGTCGACCGCCGCGCTAACGCTGGCGCGACGCTTCTGCCAGCTACTTCCGTCAAGCCTGTCGAGCGCGATCGCCTCTCCATCGGCGCCGTAGCGCCAGAGCAGGCCGGCGTCGGACGCTGCAACGAGGCGCCGCGCCCCGCCCGAAAAGCCCAGGACAATCATCTCACCTTCCGTGCCAGGCGCCGGCTCGAGGCCTTCGACCCGCGCGACGCCGTGATCCTCATGGATGACCAGATCGCCGACGCGCAGGTCAGCCGCCTCGCCCACCGCTGGGCTCGCTCGCCGGGCGTCGTCGCGATCGACGATGGCGCGGCTACCCAGCAAATCGCCCGCGGCGACGACGAGCAAGTCCGCTCCGATGAAGCCGCGGTCCGCCGGCACGATCAACGAGGCCGCGCCACCCGCCCCCCGCGCGCGTGCTTCGGCTAAAGTCGAAGCCGGTTCGATCGAGATACCTAGCCGCTTCGCGATCCTGGGGCGCAAGAAACGCAGATCCCGCTCGGAGCCGATCAGCAAGACTATGCGGTTCTCGATCAATGGACCTGCAAACCGCGCGAGCGCGGCGAGCGGCGAGCGCGCTTCGGCGAACCGCGGTATCGCCGCATGGCCTGCAGCGTCATCCGCCACGACCTTCCACCGCGACAGAGCTTTCTGCCAGTGCGTGTCGCCGATCGCCTCGGGGGTGCCATCGGGCGTGGCGGCGGCGTCCTCGGCCAAAGCGATATATCGCCTGCGCCGCGCATCGGCCTTCGGCGCCGCGATGACGAGCCCCGAACGCAAATGATCGAGAAGCGACGTTGGCGGATCGCGTGGCGGTTCATTTGCGCGTCCGATCGCGATCGTTTCAAGGTCTCCGGTCATAAGCTGCGTTACTGCGTCGAACGCGCGGATCGCGGCAATTCGGTCGTCGCTCAGTTCGATGCGGACGGGCGCGCCCGCATCGGCGGGAAACAGATCGATGACATTCCCCCGGATCGCGACTTCGCCCGGCTCGTCGACGCGTTCGTCGGCTTGATATCCGAGCGCCTCGATCGTCGCGGCGAACGCCGCGATTTCAACCGTATCACCGACGCGCATTACCGGCGGCGCGGCGGCGAAGGCTTTCGGCGGCGGATAGGGTTGGGCCGCGGCTTCGCCGCTTGCCAAGCAGCAAATGCGCATCTCTTTCACGGCAACGGCTTGGCGAAGCAGGCGAAGCGCTGCGACGCGCTGCCCGATATTGGCGGGCGAGGCAGGCGCCTTCTCGCCCGGCAGCGCATCGCTCGCGGGAATATGGACGACCGTGCCCGCCGGGCCGAGCGCCTCTAGCGCCCGTGCCAGCGCCTCGGCCTGGCGGTCGTCGTCAGCAAGGAAGAGGACATCTCTCTTCGCCAGTTCATCGTGGATCAAGCAAGCGATTGCGGCGATAACATTGTCGCCAAGGTTCAAAGACCGATCGGCGGGCGCGGCGGCGGATTGGCGTGCCGCTGCAGCACGAGACGATACGCTCATGCCATCAATAGGGTTTCAACGGCGACATAGGCTCGGCCGTCCGCAGCTGCGCACCGCGTCCGTCGCCACCCTGGCGCTTCCTGAAGTCCGTGAGATTTGGGATAGGTCATCATTGCATATCGCCCGATGACGACGGCCGTTCCGCCGCGCGCTATTTTTTTTCGTCACGATATCGCTCATCAGCATTGATCGTTAGGCGCCGCGCCAAAAGCGGTGGAGTTTCTTGCAACACGCGTCAGATCAGGATCCAGCACCGTTCATAACCGGGACCGTCCGCGCCGAGACGGCACAGAGGTTTTCCGTCTTGGAACAGGGTCGCGGACCGAAATGGTGGTCGTTCCTGCGCGACGAGGAAGGCGGCAGCTGAACTCGGCGCTTCGAAGCTGTGGTCCTGGTATTCCGCCGCATTGGTTTGCCGGTAGCGTAGAAGATAGTTTGGCAACGTCGGTCTCCGATTGCTCCGACGCCTTCATGCTGCACCGCGGCCGGCATGGCCAATCGATCGTGGGCAAAGCTGATCCACTATAGCAAGATGCAGCGCGTCGGCGGTTTAGCGACGATAAAAACCGAGCCGCGTGGGAGTGCGCGGCCCGGTTACCGGCGAAGGAGACGCCGTGGGTGTTCGATATGTCAGCCTGCGTCGCGGTTCTCGCCTGCAACGCGGCGCTCGGCTTCCTGCTCCTTTGGCTGGCTATGATTTTGCTCGGAATTGTTCTGCGCGCCGCTTGTGTGATCGGCGGGCTTCAGATCCAGATCCTGCTTCTGCATGCCGCGATCCTGCTGGATCTGTGCGGCATGCGTGGGAGCCTGCTGACGTTCGCCGCCGCCCTGACCCGAGCCGCGCCGATCCGCGTCGCTTGGGCCATCCTGCCGGCCATTTTGTCCGTTTGCCATGATTATGCTCCGTTGGGGAATATGGTAATCAGACGCTCTGACAGGGTCGGGGTTGCGCTGCCGCGTGCGGCTTAGACCGGAATCTCCGCCGACCTTAACATCGATCAAGAACAATGATGCGCACGCCAGAAAAATCATGCGCTGTCCGACAAGGAGCGGTACGGCCATCTGCCGGCTCAGCCTGTCCTTTGCGAGGCGTTCGGGGGCTAAAGCGAAGCCGCTTGTCCGCTGCGCACTGCGGCATGGTGACGCGCGCGGCGCGCGCGGCGGGGCGGAACAACTGCCTCGCTGGGAGAGCCTGCGATCGGGGTGGGCCGGGCCAACGACGGATGAAAGTTTAAGGTGATCGTTTGATCGGGCGGTCGCTTCGTGATCGCTCGCTACGAGAGCAGGCAAGCGAACATGACCTCCAAGCGGCGCGGTCCGCGGCTTAAGCAATCTCGCTGCGTGCGCAAAGGAACGGCGCGTGAAGCCGCGCGTTTCTTCACTGCCTCTTCGCTCAACCGCTTTCCTGACAAGCGACTGGGCCACGAGGATCCTTGGAACCCTCTCCTCGCCCCGCTTCGGCGGGGCGCATTTTGGAACGCATTGCCTGGAGAATGCCGCCGCCATGACCGGTCGTTCGGATTTTGTGAACGTCTTCCATTTGTCGGAAGTTTTAGCAAAACCCGGCGAGGACCGGTGTTGACTGCTTTTGCACGCCAGCTCCGCGTGTAGGATCTGCATCAGCTGTGCCATGGCCGAGCGAGCATGAAGAGAATGATGGAACCTCATGGGCAGAACCCGAAATTTTGATCTGACCGAAGCCCTCGACCGTGCGACGCGGGAGTTTTGGGAAAAAGGCTATGCCGGGACAAGCCTCGACGACCTGACCGAGGCGATGGGCATTGCCAGGCCCAGCCTCTACCGCGCGTTCGGCAATAAGGAGCAACTGTTCGCGCGCGTCGTCGAGCATTTCGAGAATATCTATCTCGATTTTGTCGATGACGCGCTAGCGACGCACCCCGTCGGGCTCGTTGTCCAGCGCTTGCTGGAAGGAACGGTGCGCGCATGCGCCGGGCCATCGACGCCCCCCGGATCCCTACTCATCCATGGCGCGCCTGCGAGCTCGCCCGAAGATGAAGCCATCCGCAAGCTGTTGTCGGAGCGCATCGACATTTACGAGAACAGACTGGCGGGGCGGTTCTCGCGGGCGAGCGCTGCTGGTGAGCTCCCAGCCGGCATCGACTGCCGGGCGATGGCAGCCTTCGTCATTACCCATTGTTGCGGGATGGCGCTCCGTGCCAAATCGGGAGCGTCACCAGAATATCTGACGGCCGAAATCAAATTCGTGATGCGCGCCCTCCCCGCTCCGCTGGCCAAAACTGCCCGTATGCCCCGCGCCAGTGGACTATTTGGCGATGGATGCGAGCCGCCGCGCTAGTTTCGGCCAGGTGGTTTCAGCACCAATCTCGCATGTCGAAGCCGCGCACGCTTCCTTGTACACTCTTCGCAGGGCGTCGGCCCACAATCGGGGCCCGAAGAAGTCGGATTGCAGTCAAAAATGGCCGACACCGGTCCGTCGGCGTTTGGCCCATTGAGCTGACGTGGTCGTCCGGTACGAGTTTTCACTAACCCATACCGTCGATGCGGGAGCATTTGGCGCACTCGCGCGTTTTGATCGCGGCGAAATCGCGCTGGAGGATTCCATGGCTACCGAATGCACCGCCTACCGTGATAGCAAGGGCGGATTGCACTTAACGCCGGAGAAGGCCACGCTGGCGGATCTCGCCGGCGTTCTCGGTCGCGTTGGCGAGGAAGGCGGCATGACCGCGGGCGTAGCGAAACTGCTCTTCGAAAAGCGGGAGGAAATTGAGCGCGTCTTCATGGAACACGACAAGATGTTGGCGGCGGCATCGGGCACATCGGGAACAGGCGCCGACGTCATCCCGATGACGGATGCGAGCTAGTTTCAAAGCTATGAACAAGAAACCAGCTTCTTAGGCAAAACTGGTGAGCCGCCAAACGGGCAGCCGCAGCGGGGAAAGGGAAGCAGGCGATGCCAGCTAACGCCGGAACAGTTCCAGTTTATCCGCGAGGTCAGCTGCGGCGACCGGCTTGCGAACGAGCCCGAGGGCTGCGCCATATTCGGCCGCAATCGTTTCCTGCCCGGTCACGAAGAGAACGGGAATGCCTTGCTCGCGCAGCCAAGCTGCAGCGGTAGGGCCGGTCCGACCGTCGGCCAAATCGATGTCGACGAGCGCGCCGTCGATTTCATGAGCATTGATGATCTGCTTCAGCTCTGAGAAGCTGTCTGCCGAACCCGCAAATATGTGACCGAGGTCCTCGATCATGGCCTCAACATGAAAGATGATCAGCGGATTGTCTTCGAGGTAGAATATGCGCAGCGGCGCAACGTCATGGGTCATGCCTATTCAACACACCATGAGCGGCAGGGTTCAGTGACGGACGCGATAAAAGACCCGACACGGCAAATTCCAGTCCTTGCGGTCGGTAGGCAATGGTCGGGACGGTGCCGAACAGGTTGCGCAGCGCAGCAGTGAGGTATCGCGTTCCGTAGCCCGTTCGCGAGGGTGCCGTCACCGGCGGGCCACCCCGTTCGACCCACCGGATCGAGAGCAGCCCGTCGGCGGGCGACACGGTCCAGTCGAGCCCGACAAGACCCTCCGGAACCGACAATGCGCCATATTTGAGCGCATTTGTTGCCAGTTCGTGGAAGCAGAGCGCGAGCGTGGTCGCGGCGTCTCGGCCAAGCGTGACCGATGGACCGGTGGCGGCAATCCGGCTTTGATTGCCCGAGCGATAGGGTCTGAAGGTCAAGTCCGCGACATGCGCGAGATCCAGCGACTCCCCGTCCATTTCGAAAACGGCGGTATGGACATTGGCCAGCGCCAACAGGCGACCCGAAAAATCCTCGGCGAAGTCGTCGAGGGATTTGGCGCCGCGACGCGTCATCGCGAAGATCGAAGATACGCTTGCCAGGATATTCTTCACGCGGTGATTGAGCTCGTGGCGAAGCTCGACCTCGCGCTCGATATGATCGCGCACGTCGCGCTGCCGCAGACGCGCGAGCAACGCCGACTGAACGCCGCTGACAAGGTCGAGGGTCGCCACCGGCCGCTGATAGTAGATGTGCCGCGATCCCGGCCAGACCTTGGCAAGCTCGGCCCGGATGCGGGTTTGGGGCGCGGCCCGGTCCAGGAGGATCACGATAGGCAGTTCCGACCAGTCGGGCTGGCCGATCAGATGCGCGTGCACGATCTCCAGAACCTCCGGGGTCAGCGCTTCGTGCGTCGCCACGATGAGACCGGGGAGCTCTTCGAGCTGATGGCAAAGGTCGTCAGCATCTGCCGCGCGCCGGACAAGCAAGCCGTGCTCGCTGAGTAGGGATTCGAGATAATCAGCGTCGCGCCTGTACGGTGCCAGCACCATCACCCAGTCGAGGGAACCTTCATTCCGGTGCACGAGCCGTCACGCCTCCGGGATGGGATTATAGGATACGACCGTGACCCCCGAACTTTGAATGAACAGTTCGCGCACATCGAGATCATGAGGTCCATGCCGTTTTTTCACCACTGAGATGCTTCGCCGCAGTCGCCCTTCATGTTCAGCGATGCGGAGCAGCAGTACGGTATCGCCGAGAAAGCTCACGTCGACGTCGATGCCGACATTCTGCCCGAGGAGGCCATGCTGCGCGACGATCAGGATCGTGAGCACCCCGGCGCGGGCAAGATATTTGAGCAGCGACTGGATGTCGCGGACTGCCTTATCGCGATGCGGCAGCGAGTTGAGATATCCGGTAAAGCTGTCGATCACGACGACGCGCACTTTCTCTCCGCTCACCGCCTTCTGCACGATCTGCCCGAACTCGCCCGGCGAAATCTCGTTGGGGTTGAAATCGCTGATGATCAGCTGGCCATCGGCGTGGAACTGGCGCAGGTCCATGCCGAGGCCCTCGGACCGGCGGAAGAAGGTCTCAATGCGCTCCTCGAACAGGAAGAGGGCAACGCTTTCACCGCGCTTAAGCGCCGCCGTCGCATATAGCGACGCCATCGTTGATTTGCCCGTTCCGGCCTGCCCGATCACGAGCGTTGTCGTGCCCGCTTCCTGCCCGCCGCCGAACATCTCGTCGAGCGTTTCGACGCCCGATTTGATCAGATGCGGCTTTGAGGGGCCCACGGCGGCGCCCGCCAATATTCTCGGGAAGACGACGACACCTTCGCCTTCGCGGATCGCCATGTCGTGATAACCGTCCGCGATCGGCACGCCCCGCATCTTGGAAATTTCGACCCGGCGCCGTACCGCGCCATATTCCTCGAGCGACTTGTCGAAACGGATCACGCCGTGCGCGATGCCGTCGACTTCCTCTCCCGACCGGTCATTCTCCTGCGTCTGGGTGTCGAGGAGCAATGCAACGACGTTGCGTTGCGCCAGAAACGCCTTGAATGCAATGAGTTCGCGGCGGAACCGGGGCGAATCGCCCGTGATAAGCCGTATCTCAAGCAGCGAATCATAAACCAGACGCGCCGGCTGATGCTCCTCGATCGCGCTTTCGATCGCCTTGCGCGTTTCGTCGAGGCGCAGCTCCACGGTCTGAAAGATCGTTTGGTCGGCCGTGCCGTTCACGGATTCGGAGGCTGAAAGCTCTTCGATACGAATACCGTCCAGCGACCAGCCGTGCGACTGGGCGATGGCCTTCAGCTCGGCTTCAGTCTGGGAAAGGCTGACGTAAATGCATCGCTCGCCCTTGGCGACGCCGGCCCGCAGAAACTGAAGCGCAGCGGTGGTCTTGCCCGACCCCGGCGCACCTTGAAGAATATAGAGATTGGACGCCGGCAGCCCGCCGCGCAAAATCTCATCGAGCCCTTCGATGCCCGAACTTACCGTCTCTCGTGTTGGAAAATCGCTCATATCCACCTCTAACTTGTGACTTTCGGCATCTAACGTTCGCCGTCCGATTTGGTGCCGTTGCCTGCCCGGGAAAAAGATGCCGAGCCCGCCGCACGCCGGCCGGCCAGGAGAAATATGATGCGATTCCTCGGCCTCAGTCGCTGAAGGCAAATGCTTTCATGATTTGCGAGTTGAACACGGAACCGAGCTGGATACGCAGCGTATTCAGTTAGCTACGCTTCCTGCCGTCTCACGTCTCCGGCAGGAAGCGGGCGCTATGGACGCGAGCCGAACAGCAGACGTCTCCGCGGCGGCGAGGGGACATAGCTCGCGTTACAACCGCAGCGCCTTCAGCCCGACGCAAACAAGCCGGAAATTAACGATCTGTTAGCCATCGCATTACACACTGCGCCGTATTGTTGAAGGTGTCGCGCCTCCTGTGCCCCCCACGCACGCGCGGCACCGTCAGGGCGGCGGTCGCTGGTCCCGGCCGCCGCCTTTCCCGCCGTCGTCCGTACGTCGCATTTTCTGCTAGAATTCGAACGCGCCGTCTACCTTGTCCTCGCCGGCCATGTGCTATTTCACAGAGAAAGCTGGGGTCGACCGAATCCACGAAGACTGATCGAAGGATCCGGGACGGGGAGGCCGCCGCGCAGCCGCGGTGCGGCACGCATGGTGGTCCGTTTCACCGCTCGCCTCCGCGAGCCGGGGCGGCTCCATTTAATGTGACGCTGTGCGGCATTTCGGAAACGTGTTTCCGCGTGGTGACGTATGCACGCCTGCAGGTCGGAGCGAAGATCTGGATAAGCCTGCCAGGTCCGGCGCCGCTCAAAGCCATCCGATGTTGCGACAAACGTGATTGTGATGCGAATTCAAGCACCCTGTCCACTGGGATGGAACATTTGCAGGCACGAATGAAATAAATCGATACAGGCCGATATTGGCCGCTAAACGACCGTCCGGTCTCTAAACGACATTGCGGCAAAGCCGACGGCTCTTTTGAAGCACCTGAACGCTCTAGCGGTCCTGACGCCGGGTCGCAGCCAGAAGCCGCTTGATATGCGCTGCCACACTCTCAGGATCATAGGGCCTTTGGAGATGGGGTCCCTCGTCGCACAAATGGCCCGCCGCTTTTGCGGCCGAATCGATGCTGCCAGCCAGCACAATTTCGACATCGGGAAAGTGATCCTTGACCCATAGGCGCAATTCGAATGCATTATATCGACCGGTCAGCTGTGCGTCGGCCAGCAGTGCGTCGATCTTTACCGCACCTTCTTCGAGCGCGATGATGACCTCGTCCGACGTTGCCGCCTCGAAGACCTTGTAGCCACAGTGCCGGAGATATTCAGCGAGCGCGTTACGGATCAGGACGTCGGCGTCTGCAACGATCAGGCACTGTGGGTCTGGGAGCTTTTCTGCCATGGATCTCCAATCAGCCGCGCAATCGCATTGGCGAGTTCGGCGACCGTGTAAGGTTTTGCGAGAAATTCGTCGGCCGGATGGGACTCCGATCTGAACAGATGAGCTGAGCAGACGATAACCGGACGACCGGGCGCCAGCGATTTCGAGCGCCGCGTCAGTTCCATGCCGTCGATGCCGCCGGGCATCCGGACATCGGTGACCAAGAGATCGACAAGCTGACCAGAACTCAGAATGTCGAACCCCTCTTCTCCGTCCGCCGCTTCCAACACCTCATAACCGATGTCCCGCAAGCTATCGGCCAGCATAAACCTGATCAGGAATTCGTCCTCGACGACGAGTATCGTCTGTGCACCCACCTTTGGTCCCCGCCAACGCCCACTCAGCGAGCCCGAAGGGGCCCGCACTCCACTGCGCTTTGGACAGAAACTAAACGTTGGTCAGCAAACGCAAGTTCCGGCACTTTCTGCCTATTCCTAAACCAGTCCAATTTATCTCCGGAATTGGCCGATAACGTCTGTCAGCTTTTCGGGCGGGATTGAGGTGAAGCGGACTTTCCCGAGAGCTCTCCAACAGACCTCTTCTCATGGGACAGGGCCGCGAGAGGCTCAACGGCTTGTCATCATCGTTCGAGCAATCTACATCGGCGCCACCGGGACGAAGCAACCTCCCGGTCAAGCGCAGCGTGCGCTCAAGCGTTGCCTTTTGGTCTCCGCCGACGCGGGGATGAGGAGGTTTGCTTGAAGCGTTTCTCTTTAGTGGTGCTGCTGCTTTCATCGACACCCGCCTATGCCGAAGACGGCCTGACCCTCAGCGGCAGCTCGCGAATCCGTTATGAAACGATCGACGGGCAACCGCGTACCGGGTTCAATGAAGCGGACGATCTGCTGAACATCCGAACGATCTTCACCGGCGAATATCGCACCGGGCAGCTGCGGCTCGGCGCCGAACTTTACGACAGCCGCGTCCACGGCGGCGAGGCCGGAACGCCGATCACGACCAATGAGGTCAACACGCTCGAGCTGGTACAAGCCTATATCGGCTATGACGTACCGGACGCCTTCGGATCAGGCACCAAGCTCGGCCTTCAGGCGGGCCGGTTCACGCTCAACCTCGGATCGCGGCGGCTGGTCGCAGCCGACGATTATCGCAACACGACGAACGGCTACACCGGCATTCGCGCCGACCTCGGCCTGAAAGGCGATCTGTCCGCAACGCTGATCTATGTGCTCCCGCAAGTGCGCCTGCCCGACAACCGTGCTGATATCGTCGACAATCGTGTCAGATTCGACCGCGAGAATTTCGACCTGGTGCTGTGGGGCGGCCTCGCGACGAAGAAGCTCGCTGGCAAGCGCAGCGCGGTCGAACTCTCCTATTATCATCTGGGCGAACGGGATTCGCCGAAGCTTGTTACGCGTGATCGCTCGCTCGATACCGTGGGCCTGCGCATTTACCGCGACCCCGCCCCCGGACGGGCGGACTTCGAGAGCGAGACCATCTACCAGTTCGGATCGCTCAGCGCCTCGATCGCGCCAACAGCCCCCAGGCTCGACGTATCGGCGTGGTTCGCGCATCTCGAAGCCGGTTATACGTTCGCCCAACCCTGGTCGCCGCACCTCTCGCTCGAGTTCGACTATGCCAGCGGCGACGGCCTCGGCGGCAAGTTCGGCCGTTTCGACACTTTGTTCGGCATGCGGCGGAGCGATCTGGCGCCCGCCGGCCTGTATAACGCCGTCGGCCGCACGAATCTGCTCGCGCCCGGCATTCGTCTCGAGGTCGCGCCGACAAAGAGGCTCGATGCCTTCGCCGCCTACAGGCCGCTCTGGCTGGCATCGCGCTTCGACGGCTTCTCCACGACTGGAGTGCGCGACGCGACGGGCGGCACCGGCCGGTTCGCCGGGCATCAGATTGAAGCGCGTGTGCGTTACTGGCTGATCCCTAAACGACTGCGCCTCGAATGGAACGGCCTCTATCTCTCCAAGGGCCGGTTCCTGCGCGACGCACCCAATGCGACGGCGGGCGGGGACACGCTCTATAGTTCCTTTAATGCCACGGTCACTTTCTGAGGAACCGATCAGCGGGGATCGGTGGCGAGAGACGAAGGCGAGCGGAAGATGCCAATCATTGCAGGCGCGGGTACGAATCCGATCACCAGATTTCATGCGCTGTACCACGCCGCGGAATCCTTCAATTTCCCAACATGCGTTATGGCCGCTGCATCTGCGAAGCATAGCTTTGGGTTCGGTAGCGGCCTCCTTGCCGCACCCTGGCCGCAGCCGGCCAGCGCAAATTGAATTCGAGGTTCATCATGGATATTCTCGACCAGATCTGGCCATTACTTGCCGCAACCGGCTGTATCCTCGCTGTGATCCTTGGGGTTCATATCGCGAAGGACAAGTTGATCGCCGCCAGCCGGGATCCGGCGGATACGCAGTCGGCCGTCGATTCGTAAAATCCGTCCGTGGCAGCATGATAAGCGGCCTGCCGTCTGTTGAGGGAGCTAACCGCCACCCCGCGGGCGGGCGGACCTGACCCGCTAACCTATGTTAGTGCCGCGATTTCCAGCGTAGCTACCATCAAGTCATCGTCGAGCATTTTTTCAGGGCCTCGGCGGCTGAGAGTCGACCGTGCTCCCGCCTGTTCGCGAGGAGCCCGTCATGGCCCGATATTTTCTGCATTTGCGCGATGGAACCGATGAGGTGCTCGACGAAGAGGGCATCGACTATCCCGATATGGATGCGGTCCGGAAAGCCGTGGTCAAGAGTGCACGCGATGTCATGGCGGGGCAGGTTCGGGACCTCGGTGTGCTCGATCTTCGCTTTCACATCGATGCCGAGAATGAAGCCGGCCACACCGTGTACTCGCTGGCGTTTACAGATGCGCTCAGCATTGTCATGCCATGAGAGGCTTCTATGCAGATGTGAGGAAGACATTTTCCGCTCCTGAACATAGTTCGCAATGTAAGTATCGATCAGTTGAGCGTTTCGATAAGACTCACATAGATTAATATGCCCGCGGTTAATCCCGGTAAGCTATCGCCATTGCTGGACGACTGTCTGGACGCCGGTGACTGAGAGACCGC
>NZ_JALPRD010000021.1 GCF_023197165.1 Sphingopyxis sp. MSC1_008 | reverse complement strand
AACTGAGCCCGAGCAGCTTCTAACGCCGGCCCCACCGGGGAGTAAAAGCCGGCGTTAGAAGCTGCTCGGGCTCAGTTGCCCGATTTCTCGATCTCGGCGATCGCCTTTTCGAGGTCGGCAGCGACCTTGGCGCGCATGTCTTCGGACAGGCCGCGCGCGCGTTCGCCCTCGGCAAAGGCTTCGCGCGCCTTCTTCAGCGCCGACAGCCGCGCCGCCTTGCCTTCGGCGGTGTCGCTGCACGCGAACATCATGACGTGGCTGCGCTTGTTGCCGGCGCTTTCATCGCGGTTGACGATCGGCGCGGCCTTGCCGTCGCCGCATTTGCCCATGATCATCGTCTGTCCGTGCGTGCTCCAGGTGCCGTGCATCGGGGGCATGGGCGGGATCGGCGGCATTGGCGCCATGACGGTGCGGATGCGCTCCTTGCGCTTCGCCTCGAGCTTGTCGGCGATCGCTTCGGCGCGCTTGCCGGTGATGCCCTGTTCCTTCAGCGTCGCGATAACATCGTCGCGCGACAGACCGCCGGGCGAGCGGATTTCGATGCGGCGCATCTTGTCCTTGCCGTCGGCAGGAGTGAACATCACCGCCGGTGCCTTGCTGTCGCCTTCGCCATCGCGGCGGATGACGATGCGATGGACTTCGCGCTTCTTCTTGCCGTCGTCGGTCGCAGCGGCGTCGCTATGCTCGGTGAAGACCATCATGCCGGGCGCATCGGGTGCCTCGGGCGGCAGCGGCGGTTCGGTGGGTGCCGGCGGCGCGGGCGGTTCGCCGAGGTCGACGGTCTGCGCCTTCGCGACGACGATTCCCGCGGGGACGAGCGTCGCGGTCGCACCCAGCACCGCGAGCGTCGCGCCGCCGATCAGCAACCGGCCGACAAGGCCGCGTTTTTTCGAAATATCCCCTTGCATCAACATCGTCAGCCTCTCCTGCAGATTATCGTGGACCGCCATCGGCGCGGCGAGCGACAGGCGCGGGCCGACCGCGGCCTTGACGATCGCGGTCGCGTAGCGTGCGGTTCGCTCACCGCGTTCGTCGCAGCCGGTCATCGTCAGCACGCGCGCGTCGCACGCGGCTTCCTGATCGAAACGAAAGGCGCGGATCGCGCGCCAGGCGAAGGGGTTGAACCATTGGGCGGCGAGCAACACGAGCGCCCCACTGTTCGCCCACAAATCGCCGTGGCGGTGGTGCGACAGCTCGTGATCGATCGCCAAAGCACGCTCCTCGGCGACATAGCGCGCGAAGAAATCGTGCGGGACGGCGACGTATCGCTGCCACAAGCCGAAGGCGACCGGGCCGTCGACCGCATCGGACATCACCAGCCGGATGTTGCCGATCGGCTCAAGCTCGACCGCGTCACCCAGCACCGCGCGGCGGAAACGCTGATGCGACACCATCGCGGTTACGATTACGGCGATCATGCCTGCCGCCCACAGCGCGAAGAAGAACGGCACCAGCTCGGCGAGCGTCCAGAGCGGTTCGGCGACCGGCGCGGGTGCCGCGACCGGCAGGCCCTCCGGCACCACCAGCGCGATCTGGGCCACGGGCGCGGGCATCACAATCACCGGGTCGGCGAAGGGCAAGGGCGGGAGCACGAGCCGCAGCGCGGGCACCGCCCACAGCGCATAGGTCAGCCGCGGGCCGAAATGGCGCGCGAACGGCTTGCGCACGATCAGGATCAAAAGGACGAGAAGCCCCGTGGTGACGAGCGTCTCGGCCCACGCCTGGAGCAGCATCGCGGCGCTCACGATTTCAGCCTCTTCAGCAGCGCCTCGATTTCGGCGATGTCGGTGTCGGTCAGCGCCTCACGGTCGGCGAGATGCGCGATCAGCGGGCTGACGCGCCCGCCGAACAGGCGGTCGACGAAGCGCTGCGATTCCTCGCCGACGGCGTCGGCGCGTTCGATCGCGGGGCTATAGAGATAGCGCCGGCCGTCGGCTTCCGCCGTCACCGCGCCCTTCTGAACGAGGCGCGCAAGCAAGGTCTTCACCGTCGCCTGCGTCCAGCCGTTGATCTTGCCGATGCGCGAGGTCAGGTCGGCGGCGGTTTGCGGGGCTTCTTCCCACAGCGCCGACAGCACCTGCATCTCCGACTCGCTTGCTCGTTCTGCCATGCGGACCCCTCCCATTGGCGTCATCACCTAAGACGCGACTACAAATGTAGTCAGTGGGCTGAACGCTTCCTGAACGAAGATGAACGGGTTTCCGCTGCCGCTTCCTTCGTCATTCCCGCGAAGGCGGGAATCCCGCTTTTTCACCGCCGAAAGAAAGCGGGATCCCCGCCTTCGCGGGGATCACGGGAGGAGATACTGCGAAGTGTCGGGATTTTTGACACCCTTCGATCCCGGTAAGGAATCGCTAACCAATGCCTTGCGCCGGATTCCGCGAACCGCGCAAACTGGCACGGCAATTGTATAGTATCCAAGTGTTCCCGAGTGTTCCGCTCAAATGGAGCGGTGGGGGGCATCAGTCTGGTCCCTGATGTCCCCTGCCCCCACCCGGGAAAACCCCACTTACCCCCGATGCAGACGGGGGGCGGAGCGGCCGAAAGGCCCCGCCCCCCGGAAGCTTTTCACCCGAACGAAAAAAGGGCGGACCGCAAAGGCGGCCCGCCCAGAATATGGCCGCCGCACACGGCGGCCACCCCATTCGCTTATTCGGCTTCCTGCTGCTCGGCCGCCTTCTTGAGCTGGCCCTTGGTCATCCCGGTGACGAGGACGTCGCCCGACCCGGCAAAGCTCGTCGCGGGCAGCGTCGCGACGCGGTCACCGACCTCGACCGTCACCGCCTGCACGACGCCGCCGCCCGTCTGGCGCAATTCCTGCACATGGCCGATCACCTTGCCGCGTGCGTCGGTCACCGCCATGCCGGGTTCGACCGCGAACATCCCGGCGCCATTGGCCGCGCCGCTACCCGCAGCGGCGAGCTGGCCGAGGCTGCCCTGGAAGCTGCCCGCAACCGATCCGGCGCCGCTGGCGCTGCCTGAGACGTTCGACAGTGCGGCGCCGGTCCGGTCACGGGCAGTCCCGACCGCACCACGCGCGGTGTCGGTTGCGGTCGAAGCCGCGCCTCTGGCAGTAGCAACCGTGCCGCGCGCGGTGCTGCCGACGAAATCGGTCCCCACCGCCTGCGCGTCGAGGTTGCCGCTGCCCGAAGCATTGCCCGCGCCATTGGCGTTGCCGCCGATCGTGTTGCCGAGCAGATTGCCGTTGCCGTCAACCGAGCCCTTGCCGTTCGCATCGGCGTTACCCTTGCCCTGGACGCGGCCCGAACGACGATCGACCTGGGCGTCGCCGCGGCCTGAGCCGGTCAGATCGCCCGCCGAACCGAGCGTTCCGCCGATCGGGCCGGTCGGATTGCCGAGCGTCCCGCCCAGCGTGCCGCCGAGGTTTCCGCCCAGACCGCCGCCGCCACTGCCGCCGAGCAGCTGCGCCGAGGCCGGCGCCGAAAGCGCCATGGCCGACGCGGCGAGCGCGAGGGCCGGGATGAGGATGCGATTTGCCATTGGTCTTCTCCTGAATTTTCGGCCCGGAGGGGGTGGGCCTGGAGAGAGAACGATGGCGCGTTCGATTTTCTTCCGAATAATTTCAAAGTAGGGTCAGCGGCCCCCGCAAGTCCCGCAAATCAGGCCGTGGCCATAGACTTTGTCGCGACCCTTCCTGCCCAGGTCGCGCGCCTCCATGACGAGCGCGGCGACGGCGGGCCCGATGCGATCGATCGACGGCGCAGGATAGCGAAGCGCGAGCCGTCCGGCGACGAGCGGTGCGGCAAACGACGTGCCGCGCAGCCGGTCGCTGCTTCCCGCCCCCGTCGCCGCCAGCACCGCGTCGCCGGGCGCAGCAAAATCGACATGCAGCGCGCGTCCGGCCTCGGGCAACGCGCGCGCTTTCGCGTCAACCCCGGTCACCGCAAACACGCCCTTGTACGAAGCCGGATAGGCGGGCGGTGCGGCGGGCCCGTCGTTGCCGACCGCCGCGACGATCAGCATCCCGCGCTGCTGTGCGCGCGAAACGGCCATCGAAAGCAGCTTGTTGTCGGGGCCGACAAGGCTGATCGTCGTCACCGCGACACCGCTCTGCGCAAGCCAGCCGAGCGCGCGTGCGATCGCGCTGGCGTTGCCGCCGGCCGGGTCGGCCCCATACACATCGGCCGCGAGCAGGCGCTGGCCGGGCGCCGCGCCCTGCACCGCGCCGCTGCCGACGAGGAGCGAGGCGACCGCGGTGCCATGGCGGCTCGCCGAGGGCGCGCCTTTCGCAAAGCCGCGCTGTTCGACCCGCCCGGCAACCGACGGATGCGCCGCGACGCCGCCGTCGATCAGGCCGAGGCTCGCCTTGCCACTGCCCTGGGCGGCCGCGAGCGCCGCGACGGGAAGCGCGCCGCTCGGCCCGCTCGCGAAATAGAGATTGTCGGCATCGACCTCGGCGCCCGGGAGCAGCTTTGCGAGCTGTTTGCGCGCCCGGCCCAGGCTGCGCCCGTCGGGCACACGAAAACGTGCGATATCGAGATCGAGTCCCTCGATGCGCTCGCGGTCGATCAGCGCGAACCCCGCCTCGCCCGCCCGCGCGATCATCGCCCTATCGACCCCGCTCGCGACAAGGACGCCGCGCACCGCGGGTTCGCCGCGCTCGTCGAGCTCGATGCTGTCGCGATTGCCGCGGACCAGCGCGGTGATGCGGTCGAGCCGGACATCGAGCAACCGGTCGCCGATCCCGGTCAGCCGCTCCGCATCGACCTCGGGCAGCGACGGCAGCGTGCGCGCGGCGCCGGGAAGCTCCACCTGCGGCAGCGCAATCTGCGCCGCGACGCGCGCGTCGGTTCCGCCGAGCAAAAGGCAGAGCATCGCCAAGAATGTCGTCCAGAATCGCATCACAAGTCTCACAAGGGCCGGCACGGCGGCCGGTTCCCGAAAAAATTTAGCATGGTACGGAAGAAACGATAGAAGCCTGACGTTTCTTCCTCGAACAATCGAAAGGCGAAAATGCGCTTCGAAGAGGAACTGGTCGAATTGCTGCCCCGTCTGCGCCGCTTTGCGCGCGGACTGGCGCGCGATGCCAGCGACGCCGACGATTTGTGTCAGGCGGCAATCGAACGCGCATTGAAATCGCAGGACCAGTGGCAACAAGGAACGAGACTGGATAGCTGGATGTACCGCATCACCCGCAACCTCTGGATCGACGATCGCCGTGCGGCGGGCCGTCGCGGCATCCACACGCCGATCGACGAGGCCGCCACGCAGGTCGCCGGCGACGGCGCGGCCGAGGTCGAGGCCGGAACATTGCGCGGCGATGTCGACGGCGCGATGGCGCGCCTGCCCGACGAACAGCGCGAGGTGGTGATGCTCGTCCTCGTCGAAGGCTATGCGTACCGCGAGGCCGCCGACATATTGGAAGTGCCGATCGGCACCGTCACCTCGCGCCTCGCGCGCGGACGCGAGACCTTGATGCATTTGCTGGGAGAGGCCGCATGAGTTTCGATCGCGCCACCCTCGCCGCCTTTGTCGACGGCGAACTCGACGACCTGACCGCGCGGCGTATCGAACGCGAAGCGGAAAGCGATGCCGCGCTCGCCACCGAGATCGCGCGACACCGGGCGTTGAGAGCGCAGTTGACCGCCCATTATGACCCCGTGATCGATGAGGCCGTGCCCGAACGGCTCCGCGCGCTTTTCGCGACCTCGGACAAGGTCGATGCCAGCCTCGCCGGGCGCCGCGAGGCGAAGCGGGTGCGCTTTGCACCGATTCACTGGGGTGCGATCGCAGCCTCGCTCGCGCTCGGGCTGGCCCTGGGGCTGCGGCCGTGGATGCCGCCCGCAAGCGTCACCGAAGCCAATGGCACGATTGTCGCAGCGGGTCCGCTTGCCGCGGCGCTCGACACGCAGCTTGCCTCCAATCAAGCCACGAATGCGGCGGTGCGGATCGGCCTCAGCTTCGAAGACAAGGCCGGCCGCTATTGCCGCAGTTTCGAAAGCCGGTCGCTGGACGGCATCGGCTGCCGCGACGGCGGGCGCTGGCATCTTGAACGCACGTTACAAGGACAGACGGGCACCGATTATCGCCAGGCGTCGTCGGGCGAACTCGCGGCGGCCGCGGCGGCGATGATGACGGGCGATCCGCTCGATGTCGCGGCCGAACAGCAGGCGCGCGACAAGGGCTGGGCACGCCGCTGACGGTCGTTCAGGCGCCGGCCGGCTGGTCGATGCCGAACAGCGCGGCGAAATTCGCACGCTTGGCGAGCAGGTCGGCGAGGCTGTAGCCGTCGAGCACGCTCATGAACGCCGCCAGCGCCTCGGCGAGCGCGCCCGTCAGCCCGCACGCGGGCGCGATGATGCAGCTGGCGCAATCGACGAGGTCGAAGCCTTCCTCGGTATGGCGGACCACCGCGCCGACATTGATCTCCGCCGCCGGCCTTGCCAGCCGGATTCCGCCAAAGCGCCCGCGCACACTTTCGAGATAACCCGCGTTCACCAGGTCGTTGACGACCTTCATCAGATGGTTCTGCGAAATGCCGTACGCGCGCGAAATCTCCGAGATCGGGCTTAGCCGCGCGTCATCCTGCACCCCCACATAAAGGAGCACGCGCATCGCATAGTCGGTGTAGCGCGTCAGGCGCATCCTGATCCTTCGAAAATTTCGGCCGCCCTATAATATGTATTCCTGTTGCATGTTTCAAATTTGGATCATACATGCGCATCAAATGCATGGTTGGAGCGAGTCGTGAAGCAGGACGACCAAATCGATGAAGCGGCGCTCGAGCGCCTGATACCGGCCTTTTACGACCGCGTGCGCACCGACACCGACATCGGCCCGCTTTTCAACGCCGCGGTGCACGACTGGCCGGGGCATCTCGAAAAGCTCGTCGCCTTCTGGTCGTCGGTGATGCTGACGAGCGGGCGCTACAAGGGCAACCCGGTCGCCGAGCATCTGAAGCACCAGGCCGCGATCACCCCCGCGATGTTCGACCGCTGGCTCGCGATCTGGGCCGACACCACGAACGAGTTGCTGGCGCCTGCCGCCGCGGCCGCTTTGCAGGCGAAGGCCGCGCGCATCGCCGAAAGCCTCCAGCTCGCGCTGTTTTTCCGCTTGGGCGACCCCGCGGGTCGCCGCGCCGCCTGAACCGCCGCCTTTCATCCACCGTCCAGAACAGGAATCCAAAAGACATGCGTACTGCTTCCGCCCACGCGATGACCATCGTCAAGGCCACCGCCCCGGCCCTCGAAAAGCGCGGCCTTGCGATCACCACTGCGATGTACGCGCGGTTGTTCGAGAATAAGGACATCGAGGCGATGTTCGACCGCGCCGCGCAGACGAGCGGCGAACAGCCGAAGCGCCTCGCGGCGGCGATCCTCGCCTATGCGAAGAATATCGACAAGCTCCAGAACCTCGGAACCGCGGTGTCGCGCATGGTCTCCCGGCATATCGAAACCGGGGTGAAGCCGGAGCACTATCCCCATGTCGCCGAAGCGCTGCTGCCCGCAATCCGCGACGTGCTGGGCGCCGAGGTCGCGACCGACGAAGTGCTCGCAGCGTGGGGCGAGGCCTATTGGATGCTCGCCGACATCCTGATCGCCGCCGAGGCGCAGGCGTATGAGGAGGCCGAGGCGGCTTGAGCGAAAGGCGAGGAAGCCACCTATCGATCATCGTCACCCCGGACTTGATCCGGGGTCCACGACTTCAGTGCTGCGATGGATCCCGGATCAAGTCCGGGATGACGAAA
Source organism: Sphingopyxis sp. MSC1_008 (assembly GCF_023197165.1). Lineage (GTDB taxonomy): Bacteria > Pseudomonadota > Alphaproteobacteria > Sphingomonadales > Sphingomonadaceae > Sphingopyxis. The sequence goes on along the minus strand of NZ_JALPRD010000021.1, from coordinate 54,444 downwards.
GAAGGGAATGGCTGCTCTTCAACCCAAAGCGGCCAACAAAAAAGCCCGCCGGAGCCAAAGCGCCGGCGGGCTTTTGCGTTGGATATTCCCCGCGCTTATTCGGCGCGCGCCGGGATTCCGGTCATCAGCGTGTGAAGCTCGCCCGCTTCCCACATTTCCATCATGATGTCCGATCCGCCGACGAATTCGCCCTTCACATAGAGCTGGGGGATCGTCGGCCAGTCGGAAAATTCCTTGATGCCCTGGCGGACTTCCATGTCCTGCAGCACGTCGACCGTTTCATATTCGACGCCGAGGCGGTCGAGCATCGCGATCGCGCGCGAGGAAAAGCCGCATTGCGGGAACAAAGGCGTGCCCTTCATAAAGAGCAGCACTTGATTGTCGGCGACCAGTTTGGCGATGCGGTCGTGGGTGGTGGGGTCGGTCATAGTCAGTCTCCGGTGGCGCGAGGCGCCGCAAATTTCGTGTCCAGCCTCTTATGAGGGGATGGCGGTCGTCAATTGCAAGGCATGAAGTTCGCCGCCCATGCGCCCGCCGAGCGCGGCATAGACCGCCTTGTGCTGCGCGACGCGGGTCATGCCGCGAAAGGATTCGCTGACGACATGCGCCGCATAATGGTCATTGTCGCCCGCAAGATCGGTAATCGCGACCTCGGCATCGGGAAACGCCGCGACGATCATCGCCCGCAAATCATCCTCGCGCATGCCCATGGTTTCAGCCCTGCTTGTCCATGAACTGGCGCCGCGCCTCGACCGCCTTCTCGTTCAGCGCCGCGCGGATCTCGGCGTCGCTGATCTCGACCTGCGCCGCGGTCAGGTCGCCCGCGAGCTTGCGGATGACGTCCTCGTCGCCCGCTTCCTCGAAATCGGCCTGCACGACGGCCTTGGCATAGGCGTCGGTTTCTTCGGGGGTCAGCCCCATGCGTTCGGCGGCCCATTCGCCAACGAGCCGGTTCCGCCGCGCGGTGATGCGAAACTGCACCTCCTGGTCGCGGGCGAATTCTGCCTCGAAGGCGCGTTCACGATCGTCGAATCCGCTCATTTTGTCCTCATCCGAATGAAATGTCGCTCTGCAGATAGGTCGCGCACCCCCGCGGCGCAAGCGGCCTGTGCGGCAGATCACTTCCCTTTCGCTTACGAAGGGTTTAGGGTTTGGTCCCAAGGGAATGGGTCGCACCGCAGCAATAAAGTCAACGTCTTGCCGACGTCATATCGGCATGGCGTCTCTGCGTCTGTGTTTGGGGGATTTGTGATGACCGTCCGACGTCCGCAACTTGTGCCGATTCTGGCGTTGCTGGCTATTGCCGCGCCCGGAACCGCACTGGCGCAGGGCACCGACCCTACGCTGCGCGACAGTTTTTCGATCGGCGATCAAGGCGGCTCGCTCTGCGAAGTGCAGGCGACCGTCCGCGACGAGGTCGTCAAGGGCATGTTCGATCGCGCCTGGACCATCGTCTGCCGCGATGCGAGCCAGCCGGTCGGCTATGTCCGGATGCTGCGCGCGACGCCTGAAGAGGCGCACGCGCGCATCGTCGGTGCCATCGGACGTACGGGCGCGATCGTGTGCGTCAAGGATGGCGGTTGCACCGTGCACGACAGCAATATCGCCTGGAAGACCCGGATCGAGGCGGAGGGCGAGACGACCTATGCGGTCGAGGGCTTCGAGGCCTATGGCGATGCGCTCGACATCGCGCTCGAATCGATCCGCCAGCGCAAGGTCGTTCCCGGCGTCATCAAGGTCGCGACCATCTCTGTCGGCGGCAACGACGGCTTTGCGCGGACGATCGCCGGGACGATCGACGTCGACAAGGCGCTGGCCGAGGGATACCGCCGCAACCACAGCGGCGATTATGCCGAGGCCGCCGAATTTTTCGAAGCGCTGTCGCGCCGCGCCGCCGAGGAACAGTCGGCGGCCGACATCGACCCGACCGAAGTCACGCTGAACCGCGCGCTGCAACGCTCGAACCTCGGCGAATTCGCCGAAGCCGAACGCCTGTTCGCCGAGGTCGAGGCGATCCCGACCGGCGACCCGGTCCAACTGCGCCTCCGCCGCAATTTCCGTGCAATCCACGCGCTCAACCAGCGCGATTATGACGGGGCCGCCGCGCGGCTCCAGACGCCGATCCCGCCGCTCACGACCGGCGTGACGGTGTCGGGCGAGGCGGTCACGCTGACGCCGCAAATCGTCGCCGGAGTCAACAGCGGCGACAATGCCCGCGTCATTCGCCAGACGGGCGATCGCGAGCGCCTGTCGCCGCTCGAACGCGCGCAGATCATCGATGCGCAGGCGATCCACCTGCTCGGCACGGTCGAACGGCTGCGCGGCAATGCGCAGGCGTCGAAGACCGCACAGCTCAAGGGGCTGACCGACGCGATCGCGGTGCGCGAAGGCCGCGTCACCTCGATCATCCGCCTGCGTTCGCAGATGCTCGGCGAACTCGCGCTGGCCGAAGAGGCGAGCGGCGACAAGGCCGCCGCCGACGCGCGTTTCCGTGAATCTGTGAACCTGCTCGCCGTCGAATATCCCGAAACCAACGCGCTCGCCTCGGCGCGTGCGCGCTACGCCGCCTTCCTCACCCGCGAGGGACAGGACGACAAGGCGATCGGCATCTATCGCGAGGTCGTCACCGCGCTCGCCAGCACGCAGCGCTCGACCGCGGGCATGGCGAACATGATGGCACCCTATTACCGGCTGCTCGCGGCGCGTTCGGCGACCGACCCCAAGGCGATCGAAGACTTCTTCGTCGCGAGCCAACTCCAGATCCGCCCGGGTGTCGCCGATACGCAGGCAGTGCTCGCGCGCGAACTGTCGAGCGGCAGCAACGACGGCGCGCGCCTGTTCCGTCAGGCGACAACGCTCAATCGCGACCTCGAACGCGCGCGGATCGAGGATGCGCGGTTATCCCAGCTGCCAGAATCGCCCGAGATCAATGCCTTGCGCGCCGACATCAAGGCCCAGCTCGAAAACCTGTCGTTCCAGCAGGCCGAAACCGTCGTCGCGCTGTCGGCTTTTCCGCAATATCGCGTCGTCGCATCGGGCAAGCTCGATCTTGCCGAGTTGCAGCAGGTTCTGCGCCCCGACGAAGCCTATTTGAAGATGCTCGTCGTCGGCGACGGCGTTTATGCGATGCTGGTCGAACAAGGCGCCGCTCAGCTCTGGAAATCGGACATCAGCGCGTCTGCCCTCGACACCGTGGTCGACACGATCCGCTCGACGATTTCGACCGTCGAAAATGGCCGCCGTGTCACCTATCCCTTTGACGCCGCCACGTCCTACAAGCTTTATGGCCAGCTGTTCGGTCCGGTCGCGGCGCGCCTGCCCACGATCGCGCATCTGATCTTCGAGCCCGATGGCGCGATGTTGCGGCTGCCGATCAACCTGCTCGTCACCGCCGACACCGGGCTTGCCGCTTATGAACAGCGGCTGCTCGATCCCGACGCCGATCCGTTCGACATGCGCCAGATCGCCTGGCTCGGCCGGACGTCGCGGCCTAGCACTGCGGTTTCGACGCTCGGCTTCCGTAACGCGCGGCAGGCGGCGCCGTCGAAAGCAGCCAACCAATATTTCGGCCTCGGCGAGAATCTGCCGGTCAGCGGACGGCTGCCCTCGCTTGGCACACGCGGCGCCGCAGCGGGCGGCATCGACGGCGATTGCCTGTGGGATGTCGCACAATGGGCACGCCCGATCTCGGCCGACGAGCTGGTGACCGCGCGCAACGCGATGGGCCGCGAGGCGGGCACTTTGCTCACCGGCGGCGCCTTCACCGACACCGCGGTGAAAAATCGCGCCGACCTTGGCGATTATCGCATCATCCATTTTGCGACGCACGGCCTTGTCACCGCGCCGCGCCCCGCCTGCCCCGCGCGGCCGGCGCTCGTCACTTCGTTCGGCGGACAGGATTCGGATGGCCTTTTGACCTTCCAGGAAATCTTCGACCTCAAGATCGACGCCGACCTCGTCATCCTGTCGGCGTGCGACACCGCCGGCGCGGCGAGCGTCGCGGCGACGCGCGAAGCCGGCCTTTCGGGCGGCGGTAACGCCCTCGACGGGCTGGTGCGCAGCTTTATCGGTGCGGGCGGCCGCTCGGTGATCGCGAGCCACTGGCCCGCGCCCGATGATTTCGACGCGACCAAGCGGCTGATCGGCGGGCTGTTTGCCGCCAATCAGGGCACGAGCGTCGCCGACGCCCTATGGGGAACGCAGCTGCGCCTGATGGACGACCAGCAGACGTCGCATCCCTATTATTGGGCGGGCTTCGCGATCATCGGCGACGGCGGCCAGGCGCTGCTCCACAGCGGCACGACGACCGCCCGAAACGGCGAGGCTGCCGGGCGCGCCGCCCGTTAAGCCGATGAACGCACCCGACGTCCTTGTTCCCGCGGCCGACGCGCCCGCGCAGGACGGCCAGCAGGCCGCGGTGCCGCTGCGCAAGCGGGTGCGCCGACTGGTCATGCAGCTCGGCCCGTCGCGGATGGCGGCGACGATCGTCTTCCTGATCATCGCGATCCTGCTCGCACGCTTCAGCTGGCAGATGCCGCTGATCGATGCCGCCGAACGCGCGCTTTACGACGCGCGCGCGACGCTGATGGCGCCGCACGTCGAGCAGGACAAACGCATCACCCTCGTCACCTATAATGACGAGACATTGTTCAACACGGGCATCCGCTCGCCGCTCGACCGCACGTTGCTCGCCAATGCGCTTGGCAATCTCGACCAGATGGGCGCGAAAGCGATCGGTATCGATATCGCGTTCGACTCGCCGCGCCCCGACGACGATCTGCTGAAGGCGCAGCTGCGCGCGATGACGACCCCGACCTGGCTCGCCTATGCCGAGCAGGCGAGCAACCCGAACACGATTTTCTACGAACAGCAGAAATATCTCGAAGCCTATATCGCCGACGTCACGACGGCGAAGACCAAGCCGACGAGCGTCTTGTTCCGCACCGACGACGACAGCGTGATCCGCAACTGGCCCGACCGGCCGAAGAATCTGCCGCCGCTGATGTCCAATGCGCTGGCACCCGTCGACGCGGCGCACGCGAATTTCGAGGGCAATATCCGCTTCCTCGTCCCCGCGCGCGCCGCCGCAGGGCAGGAAGAACCCGTCTTCGCCAACATCCCGATCGACACCTTCGCGATGCCGATGGATGCCGAGATGCGTGCCGGTTTTTCGGAGCTGGTGAAAGGGCGCTATATCCTGATCGGCGGCGACATCATCGACAACGACCAGTTCAACACGCCATTGAGCCGCTTTCCCGATGCGATCACCGGCCAGCATGAGACGATGATCGGGCTCGAGGTCCATGCGCATATGCTCGCACAGCAACTCGACAGGGCGTGGACGCGGCCGATCGCCGCGCCGGCGCTGTGGGTGCTCGCGGTGTTGGTCGTGCTCGCGGGCGGGCTGACGAGCCTCATCGACCTGCGCGCCCGCTGGGTCGCGCTCGCCTTCCTCGGGCAGATGGCCTTCTTCATCGCCTTTCCCTTCTGGTTGCAGGGCCGCGGCATCGACACGACCACCCTTCCCACCTTCGGCTGGGCGATCGGCTGGCTGTTCGGTTACGCCGCGGTGGGCACCGCAGCGCGCACGATCGGGTCGCGCCAGCGCGCCTTTGCACAGTCGGCGCTCGGTAAATATCTGCCCGTCGACGTCGCGGCGCAAATCATGCGCGACCCCGACCAGCTGTCACTCCACGGCGAGCGGCGCAATATCTTCTGCGTCTTCACCGACCTCGAAGGCTTTACGAAGCTCAGCCACGCGGTGACGCCGGAAACCGTCGCACGGCTGCTTAATGAATATCTCGATCGCCTGTCCGACATCGTGCTCGAACATGGCGGGACGATCGACAAATTCGTCGGCGACGCCGTCGTCGCCTTTTGGGGTGCGCCGCTCAGCCGCCCCGACGACGGGCCGCGGGCCGCCGCCGCCGCGCTCGCCATGTATCAGGCGGGCGAGAAATACCGCGTCGACCTGGCCGGCGAGGACGTTCCCCCAATCGGGATGACGCGCGTCGGCTTGCACGTCGGCGATGCGATCGTCGGCAATTTCGGCGGCGAAGGACGCATCCAATACACCGCGCTCGGTGATAGCATGAACACCGCATCAAGGCTCGAGGCGGCGAACAAGGGGCTGAAAACGGGCGTACTGGTCTCCGCCGAAGCCGCCGCGCGTTCGGGCCGCGACGATCTTGTACCGATGGGCCGCGTCACGCTGCGCGGCCGCGCGCAACCCGTCGATGTCTTCACCCCGCGCCCCGACCTGGCCCCCGACCAGCGCGCGGGCATCGCCGCATTGGTCGCCGCGCACACCGCGGGCGATAAAAAATCCTATGTGACCTGTGCCACAGCAATACAGGCGGATTTCGGTCAGGATGCAGCCATCATGTTTCTGATAGACCGTCTGAACGAGACAAAAGAGGGAGAAAGCTATGTCCTTTCCTGATTTCCGGATGCGCCGCCTCGGCCTCTCCGCCGCCGCGGCCATCGCCGCGATCGCCTGCGTCGGCACCGCCGCCGCGCAATCGATGGTCGTTCGCTCGACCGGCCCGTCGGCGGGCAAATATCCCGCCGGTACCAAGCTCAAGTCCGCCGACAAGCTGACCCTTGTCGCGGGCGACAGGGTCGTGCTGATGCAGGCGGGCAAGACCCGCACGCTGTCGGGACCCGGCACCTTCGGCGCCACCGGCACGGTGCAGGCGAGCCAGTCGCTTGGCGGCAACGTCACGCGCATGCTCGCCAAGGGTCCGACGATGCGGTCGCGCGGCGGGTTTTCGCGCGGCGACACGGTGGTCGCCGCCGAGACGCGCGCACCCAACCTCTGGCTCCTCGATTATCGCGAGGCCGGGACCTTCTGCGTTCTCGATCCCGCGGTGCTGATGCTGTGGCGCCCGAACATGGAAGGCGACACCGCGCTCGAGATCGAAAGCGCCGGCAAGAAAACGACCGTCGCGATCGTCGATGGCGCGAATTTCCGCAAATGGCCGACCGATGTGCTGCCGGTGCAATATGGCACCGACTATCGCCTGTCGGGCGGCGGCCTCGCCAAGCCGGTGACCGTGCGCTTCGCAGCAATCGAGAATGCGCCCGACACGGTCGAGGGATCGATCGACATACTGATGGCGAAAGGCTGCTCGCCGCAGCTCAACCGCCTTGTCGATACGATGTCGGAAGCCGAAGCGGGATGAGGTGAATGGATGGGCGGCGGCCATTGTCCCCGCCCTATCCGTCTGATAATCTTCTGAGGAAATTCCGCCGGTCGCGTGACGGAACATTTCCTTGGGTCGAAATTTGCTCTGCCGCTTTGCGACAGAGCCAGTCGAGTTGGCGCATCGCGATTGTCGCGGCGCGCCTGTACGCAAGGGGTGGTGATGACCGTGTCGGGGGACTTCGGAATACATGCGATTATCCGGCCGAGGCGCGCCGCGATCCGCAGGGCATTGGCCGGTTCGGCGTTGATCGCCGCGGCCCTGCCCGCCGCGGCGTGGGCGCAGGCGACCCCGCAAATCCCGACGCGCGAGGAAATCCAGCGCCCGCCGCCGGTGCCTGCCGTCCAGCCCAACGAACAGGTGGTCGCGGTCGATGACGGCATCGAGCGCGCGCCCTGCCCGCTCGCCAACCCCGAATTCGCCAACGTCCGCTTCACCCTCCGCGGGGTCGAATTTTCGAGCGTCGAAGGCATCGATAATGCGTTGCTGGCGCCGAGCTGGTCCGACCGCGTCGGGCAGGAATTGCCGATTGCGGCGGTGTGCGACATTCGCGACCGCGCCGCGACGATCTTGCGGTCGAAGGGCTATCTGGCGGCGGTCCGCGTGCCGCCGCAGACGATCGGCGACGGCGTCGTCCGGCTCGATGTTCTGACGGCGCGCATGTCGCGCATCGAGGTGCGCGGCGACGCGGGCGCGAACGAACGCCTGCTCCAACGCTATCTCTCGCGGCTCGACGACCAGCCGGTGTTCAACATCGTCGATGCCGAACGCTATCTGCTGCTCGCGCGCGACATCCCGGGGATGGATGCGCGGCTGACGCTGCGCCCCGGCACCGTTCCCGGCGAAGTCGTCGGCGAAGTCACCGTCACGCGCACCCCCTTCACCTTCGATTTCAACGCGCAGAATTTCGGCTCGCGCGACGTCGGCCGCTGGGGCGGCATCGCGCGGGCGCGCTTCGCCGGCCTCACCGGCATGGGCGACCTCACGACGGTCAGCTTCTATGCGACCCCCGATTTCGACGAGCAAAAGGTCGTGCAGGCGTCGCACGAGTTCCGCGTCGGCGGCGAAGGGCTGCGCTTTGGCGCCAGCTATACCTATGCCTGGACGCGCCCCGACATCACCGGCTTTCCGGTCAAGTCGAACACCCACATCGTCAGCCTGTTCACCGCCTATCCGCTCGTGCTGACGCAGGCGCGGCGCGTGACGCTTGGCGGCGGGCTCGATATCATCGATCAGGACATCAGCCTGGCCAGCCTTCGGATCAACCGCGACCGGCTGCGCGTCTTCAATGTGCGCGCCGACGCGAGTTGGATCGACCCCGGCTCGATCGCGGGGCGCGGCGGTTACAGCCCCAGCGAACCGCGCTGGTCGCTTTCGACCTCGCTCGAAGCGCGCAAGGGCGCCTCCTTCCTCGGCGCCAGCGACGATTGCGGCCCCGGCGGCACGGCGTGCTTCCTGCCCGGCGCGATCCCGCTGACGCGTGTCGAGGGACAGCCCGACGCCTTCCTCGTCCGCGCCAATGCGCTTGCCGAATGGCGGCCGGCAAAGCTGTTCACGCTGTCGGCAGCGCCGCGCGCGCAGTGGGCGAACGATCCGCTGCTCGCCTATGAGGAGTTTTCGGGCGGCAATTTCACCGTCGGACGCGGCTTCGACCCCGGCACGGTAATCGGCGACAGCGGCGTCGCGGTGGCTTTGGAGGCGCGTTACGGCTCGTTCGTTCCCGCCAATACCGAAAGCTTCGCTTTCCAGCCCTTCGTCTTTTTCGACGCCGCGTGGGTGTGGAACAAGGACACGGCCTTTAACGGCCTCGATCCGCAGAAACTCTATTCGGCCGGCGGCGGCATACGCGTCGCTTACGGCGATCTCGCGCGGCTCGACATGACACTCGCCGTACCGCTCAACCGCGGCGGCTTCCTCGCCGAGCGGCCCGACCCGCGGCTTCTCATATCGCTGACCACCTTATTCGGCGTGAGGGCGCGCTGACCATGAATTTTGCATCGAGGACAACGGATATGCGTGCCATCGCCTCCCTCTCGCCGCGCGGTCCCGGCAAGCAGCGACTGCTGACAAGCTGCGCGATCGCCGCCGGGATGATGGCGCTCGCCTATGGCGGCCCCGCGCTGGCGCAGGTCGCGGGGTCGGGCACGATCACGACACTCCCTTCGGGGACGGGCGTGAATCCGTCGACGGTCAACGTCAACGGGCCGCAAAGCATTGTCGACTGGACACCGTCCAACACGCCAGTCGCGGGCGTGATCGACTTCCTGCCCACAGGCAACACTCTGAACTATATCGGCGACACCACAGGCTATGTCGTCCTCAACCGGTTCGTCGACGGAGCGGGCACTTCGATTACCGACCAGATCGCGCTGAACGGCATAGTAAACAGCTATGTTGGGTCGACGAGCGGCCCGCGCGGCGGCAATATCTGGTTCTATAACGCCGGCGGCATCCTGATCGGCGCGAGCGGCGTCATCAATGTCGGCAGCCTTGTCCTCACCACCAACGACATCGTCACGACCGGTGGCCTGTTCGGTCCGGGCGGAACGATCCGGTTCAACGGGGCGGCGGGCAGCACGTCGGCGGTCACGGTCAACGGCGCGATCAACGCGAACAATGTCGGCAACCCCGGCAGCAGCTATGTCGCGCTGGTCGCGCCGCGCGTCGTGCAGGCGGGCGCCGTGCGCGTCGATGGCTCGGCCGCCTATGTCGCTGCCGAACAGGCCGAAATTCGCATCAACCCCGGTAACGGGCTGTTCGATATCAATGTGACGGTCGGCGCCGAGGGCGGCAACGTCATCACCCATAGCGGCACGACGACCGGCCCCGCGCACCAGCAGGGCGATATCGACGCGAGCCGTGTCTATATGGTCGCCATTCCGAAGAATGACGCGGTTACGATGCTGGTGTCGGGCGCGATCGGTTATGACGATGCGCTGTCGGCGCAAATCGATCCCGACGGCGCGGTGCGCCTGTCGGCGGGCTATAATATCGTTGGCGGCGAAATGGCCGCGGCCCCGGTCAACGCCACCGCCGCCAATATCACTGCGGGCGACACGCTGTTCCGTAGCGATACGGTCGCACACGCCAGCGGCGCGTTCGCGGCCCAGCCGACGCAGACGGTCCCGACTACACCGCCGCCGCTGTCTTCGGCGGGCCAGTTTTTCGTCGAGGGCGACGGGACTTTCATCGGCGGTACCAGCGCGAGCATCAACATCGGCATCGGGCAACGGGGCGGCGCGACGGGCGCACTGACGCTACAGGCATCGGGCGTCGCCGATGCGCTGACCGGCGACAGCCAGGGCGGGACCGCGCGCCTGACGATCACGGGCGGCTCGGTCACTGCTTCGGCGGTGACCGTCGAAGCGAATGGACTGGGCGCGACCGGAACCAGCGGCAACGGCGGCAACGGGACGGGGGGCACGGCAGAGGTTCTGATCAATGCCGATGCAACTTCGACCGTTTCGCTAGGCACGCTGACGGTGAGCGCGATCGGTCGTGGCGGCAATGCGAGCGGCAGCGAAAACCTGCGCGGCGGCGACGCGCTGGGCGGCACCGCGAGCCTGACGGCCGGTGGCGGCGTCACCGCGCAATTTACGTCGATCGAACTCGCCGCATCGGCACAGGCGGGAATCGCCCTCACCCCCAGCGGCACAACGGGGCAGTCGGGCAACGCCCGCGGGAACAATGTGACGCTGGCCGCGACAGGCGGCGCGACGATCAACAGTAGCAATGGTGTCAACCTTATCGCGTTCGGCATAGGGGTCGCGGGCGAGAATTTCGGGGCGGGAACCGGGGGCAATGTCGCCGTCAGCGCGACCACCGGCGGCACGATCACGACCGGCAACCGGCTGATTGTCGAGGCAATGGGCGGCAGCAGGTCGAACACGATCGGGCAAAGCGCGGGTGACGGAATCGGCGGCAACGTCGATTTCATCGCCGATGGCGGCACCATCCGCGCCGAAGTCTTCGAAGCCAACGTCAGCAGCAACACGGTCAATGTCACCGGCACGGGGGGCACCGCGCAGGGCGGGACGATCGACCTGATCGCACGCGGCGGCGGACAGATTGTTTCGACGCTCGATGCGCCGAACGAATTCAACGTCGAAGCCCGAACCGGTGTCAGTGCGGCGGGCACGAACGCGACGGGCGGCGCGATCCAGCTGATCGCCAATGCCGGCACGATCGATCTGGGCGCCGGGGCGAATCTGATCGCCGGCGGTGTTTCGGGCGGCGCGACGGCAGCCGGCGGCGGCATCTCGACGGGTCGCGGCGGCTCGATCCTCGTTCAGGTGGCGGCTTCGCCGCTGAACAACAGCGCCATCGACCTCGGCGACTTCGAGGCGTCGGCGGAAGGCCGCACCCAGGTCGACATCGAAAGCGCTCCCGGGCTTCCCCGCGAAACATCGGGCATGGGTCAGGGCGGCGACATCGACTTCGATATTCAGGGCGGGACATTGGACGCAGCGTCGGTCAACGTCTCGGCGAACGGCTATGGCGGCAACGGGGCCGGCGATAGCAGTCTCGGCGTCGGCGGCACCGCGACCTTCACCCAGACCGGCGGCGCGGTGGACATCAATGACATGGTCGTCAGCGCCGATGGCTTTGGCGGCATCGTGCAGGGCCAGTCGGGCGCCGGCTTCGGCGGCACCGCGACGATCAACCTGCTCGGCGGGTCGATCGTCGCCGCCGACATCGAGGCGACGGCCGACGGCGAAGGCGGCGAGGGCTCATTCGGCAGCGATTTCGATCCCGCGAACATCCTTCCCGGCGGGATTGGCGGTCTGGGCCGCGGCGGCACCGCGACAATCAATATCGAAGGATCGGCGGTGGTCGGCGCGAGCGTCATTCAGGCGAGCGCAATCGGCAATGGCGGCGTCGGCGGCGAGTTTTCCAATTTCTCAAGCTTCGGCGGCGTTCCAGGCACGCCCGGCGCGGGCGGCGACGGCATCGGCGGCGACGCGACGATCAATGTCCGCGGCGGCACGACGACCGCCAGCGGCATGGTCGCCAATGCATCGGGCATCGGCGGTGTGGGTGGTAGCAGCTTCTTCTCGAGCAGCAGCGGCGGCGCGACGGGGGTCGGCGTCGGCGGCACCGGCGGCGCCGGGCGCGGCGGCACCGCGACGATCGCGCTCGAAACGCCGATCAGCGGCATCGGGATCGCGAACAGCGTTGCGCTCGGCACCGGCGGCGCGGGCGGCATCCACAATGTCGGCGGCAATGGCGGCGACGGCTTCGGCGGCACGGCGCAGGCGATCGTCACCGGCTTCGACGCTGGCGAACTCATCGTCACGCTCGATTCGACCGGCACCGGCGGCAACGGCGCCGGCGGGCGCGATGGCGCGGGCGGCAACGGCGGCAACGGTCAGGGCGGCACGTCGCGGATGCTCGCTGAGGGCGCAGGGGCCAGCCTGACAGCGCTCGAAACCAATTTCATCACCGGCGGCACGGGCGGCAATGGCGGCGCCGGCGACCTCTCTTTCGGTTCCTTCCCGACCATCGCGCCCGATGGCGGCAACGGCGGGAATGGTCAGGGCGGTACGATCGAAGTGGCCGCCAACGAAGGCGCGACCGTCACGCTCGGCCTCGTCGCCGGCGACAGCGTCGTCCTCGGCAGTGTCGGACGCGGCGGGATCGGCGGTGCGGGGAGCGGCAGCATCTTCGGTGCCGGCAATCAGGCGGGCAATGGCGGCAATGGCGGCGGCGGCACCGGCGGCACGGTCCGCCTGATCGCGACCGGCGGCACGATCAGTTCGAACGGAGAGAGCATCGACATCACCGCGAGCGGCGTCTCGGGCGAAGCCGGAATCGGCGGCGCTGGCCAGGGCGGCGGCGCGAACGGTGCGAACGGCGGTTTCAGCGGCACTGCGGGCGGGCGCGTCGTGATCGAAACGGCGGGCGGCGCCTCCGGTCCCGGTCAAATCGACCTTGGCGTGACCAACATTGCCGCAAACGGCGATATCGCGGGACGCATCGAAATCCGCGCAGGCGGCGATATCACGCTCGCCGGCCTCGACGCGCAGGCGCTGGGCGTTGCCGCGCCGACCAACAACGACACCGACGAAGCGCTGACGGGCATCTTTATCGCGCCAACGAGCGGCACGATCGCCAGCCAGGGCGACGTCACGCTGACCACCGACGGTTCGGTCGGCGTCTATGCCCAGTCGAACGGCATGTTCGACGTCGACGGTATCCTGACGATTGCCGCGGGCGACCAGATCGACATCCGGCACGATGTCCGCGAAGGTACGGCGGCAACGCTTCGCGCCAGCGACAGCCTGATCGCCACCGCGGCGACCAGCATCAGCGCGGCGCCGGGAAGCCTGATCGGTTCGGGCGATGTGCTGTCGCTGACCGTCACCGGCCCCACCGGCACGATCGGCGTCGACCGCCTCGCCGGCAACGACATCACGCTCAGCAGCCCTGGCGCCACCAGCGTCGAGCATGCCGAGGCGGTGAACGACTTTACCGCCACCGCAGGCAGCTTCCGCACCGGGCTCAACTCGATCATCACCGGCGGCGACATCTCGATCACCTCGCCCGGCGCGGTCGACCTCGGCAATTCGACCGCGGGCGGCTTTGTCCAGGTCCAGGGCCAGTCGATCGCCTTCAACGCGATCACCGCTGGCCTGTCGGTCGGGCTTTCGGCGGACGGAACGGCGGCGGGCGCCGAAGGCATAAGCGGCGGGTCGATCGCCGCCGGCGACGACATCAACCTCTTCGCCAACAGCATCGCGCTCACCGGCAATGTCACGGGCGCGGCGTCCTTCTTCGCCTTCGGCACCGGCGGTGCGGTTTCGGTGAATAGCGCCGACGTCGACGGGAATATCTCGATCTTCTCGGCCGCCGACCTTTCCGGCACCTATATATCGGGCGGCAATGTCTTCCTGAATTCGAGCGCCAATATCAATGCTTCGGCAGAGGCGAATGGCGGTTATGTCGACCGCAACGGTATCGCGGCGGAGGGCAATCTGTTCGTCATCGCCGCGGGCAATGCGGCGCTGACCGACAGCTCGGCGGCGCGCATGTTCGGCGTCAACGCCGGGGCCGCGGCGTCGATCAATGGCGGCACGGCGGGCGAGGACATCCTCATCATCGCCGGAACGACGGCGAACCTGACCGACGTCACGGGTGGCGACGACATCACCGTCCGCGCCGCGGGCAATATCGACGCGCTGAACGTCCGCACCACCGGCGCGGGGGCCGACACGCATATCCTCGACTTTTCGGCCGCCTCGGGCAGCCCGACCTTCACCATCGGCACCGGCGAAGGATCGCAAGGCATCAATGGCGCCGACATCGTGATGGCCTCGACCGCCGGCGCGATCGACGCGGCGACGCTGTCGGCGGGCGACGACATCCTGCTCAATGCCGCGAACAGCATCGCGGTCAACGGCGCGACGACGCTCGGCCTCGGGACCACGGGCGGCGATAGCAGTATCCGCACGCAGGGCGGCGCGACGACGCTTGCGGGCCTCGATGCCTTCAGCGACGTGGTGGTCGACGCGGCGGGCATCGCCAATCTGACCGGCGCCGTGGCGGCGGGACGCAATGCGACGATCACCGCGCAGGGCGTGACGCTGGCGGCGCTCACCGACACGGGCGGCGCCGCGATCCCGACGCTCAGCGCCGACGGCGATGTCGTCGTCAATTCGGCGGCGGGTATCACGGGCGGCGGCGTCCGCGCGCTCGGCAATGCAACGCTGACCGCGGGGACCGCGATCGGCATCACGTCGGTCGAGGGACAGGATGTCGCGCTCACCGGCGCGACCGGCGTCGCCGCGGACCAGGCCAATGTTCTCGGCACGACGACACTCAACAGCAGCGACGGTAATATCCAGATCGGAAGTCTCGTCGCATCGGGTATGATCGACGCCAGCGCCAATGCGATCCGCATCGAAGGCGGCGGCAATATGCATTTCACCACGCTGACGACCGACGTCGGCGATGCCTATGTCCGCGGGGGCGGCGACTTCTCGGTCGCCGCCGGAACTGTCGCCGGGACCGCCGACCTCGGCACGCAGGGCGAGGCGATGACCATCGGCAACCTCACCGCCGCGAACGCCATCATCGAAAATTCGGTCGGCTTCCTCAATCTCGATACCGTTACCATTGCCGGCGACCTCACCGCCTCGGCGCGCGCCTCGCTCGGGATCAATGGCGTCATCACCGGCCAGTCGATCTCGCTCGCCTCGGCGGGGATCAGCATTGCGCCGACGGGCCGCGTCGGCACGGCGGGCGTGACCCAGCAACTGTCGGTCGCCAACAACAACACCGACAACCAGACCTTCGTCGGGGGCACCGCCGGACCCAATGGGCCCAATGGCTATCATATCGACGCCGATGAGCTGACGCGCCTCTATGGCACGCAGATCGACATCTTCGCGCCCGAGGTACAGAGCGCGGGGCCCCTTTCGGTTGGATCGGCCGCACCGCCCGACGTCATCGTCGACACCTTCACGATGACCGGCGGCGCATCGAACACCAACCTCGGCGCCAATGGCGCGCTGACGATCCGCACCCCGGGCAAGATGCGCGTGATCGGCAATGTGCAGCTCACGGGCCTGACCGACACCAACGCGCTCAACCTCGTCGCGGGCGACGCGCTCGAGGTCATCCTCGGCCGGGGCAGCGTGCGCCTGCTCGGCGCGAACAACGCGCCGGGCGGGCAGCTCAACATGGCATCGGACGACATCATCGTCGCGACCGAGGCCGCCATTACCGCGGTCGGCGCGGCGGCGACGATCGACGCGATCAACGCGCGCCTCGGCGAGAATGACGGTGTCACCCTCGACGAAGGGGCGCTGTTCGCGCGCGGTATCCGCGCCGATGTCGCGGGCGGCCTCTATGTCCAGAACAGCGGTGCGGGCACCGACTTCGCGCAGCGCCGCGGGCTTACCTTCGGCGCCGGCGGGCTCGACATACGGACGCAGGGGACGTCGCGCATCGTCATTAACGGGGTGCAGCTTGGCGCGGGCGGTCAGGTTACCGGAATCGATGCGATCCCGCTGCTGACGATCAATGGCGCGGCGCCGGTCGTCGGCAGTTATGATCGCCGGTCGACCTTCAACGGCTGCCTTATCGCCAGTCCGACCGCCTGTACGACCGTGACCTTCGACTTCGAGAATAGTTTCCCGGTCCAGGATATTATCGACGAGGAGGTCGACGACGACGGGCGCGGCGAAGGCAATACTCTCCCGCAATCGCTCATCACGATGCGCGATATCGATCCGATGACGGGCGAGCCGCTGCTCGACGATCCGGTGACCGGCGCGGGCAACGACGATCTGTGGACGCCGCCGGCGCAGTAAACCGCCTTTTGGTTGACGTCGGCGGGCGGAGCAAGGCATGGGCGCGGTTATGACCGACGCCCATGCTTCCGTGCCGCTCAAGCTGTTCAACAGCCTGACGCGCAGCCTCGAAATCTTCGAGCCCGTCCACCCCGGCGTTCCTGGTGATCCGGCGAACCCGCCGGAGGCGCGCGTCTATAGCTGCGGACCGACGGTCTATAATTATCCGCACATTGGCAATATGCGCGCTTATGTCTTTGCCGACACGCTCGGCCGCACGCTGTCGTATAAGGGTTACAAGCTCACCCACGTCATCAACATCACCGACGTCGGCCATCTGACCGACGACGCCGATGCGGGCGAAGACAAGCTGGAAAAGGCGGCGGCCGAGCGCGCCCAATCGATCTGGGACATCGCGAAACATTATACCGAAGCCTATTGGGCCGATGTGAAGGCGCTCAATATCCGCCAGCCCGCGCACTGGTCGATCGCGACCGAATATGTCCCGGCGATGATCGATTTCGCAAAGACGATCGCCGCCAAGCATTGCTACGAACTCGACGGCGGCCTCTATTTCGACACCACGACGGTCGCCGATTACGGCCGCCTCGCGCGCCACGGCACTGACGAGGGCGAAAGCCGCATCGACCCCGTCGACGGCAAGCGCCATCCGGCCGACTTCGCGATCTGGCGCAAGACGCCCGCGGGCGAGACGCGCCAGATGGAATGGGATTCGCCGTGGGGCCGCGGCGCCCCCGGCTGGCACCTCGAGTGCTCGGTGATGTCGGAAGCTTTGCTCGGCTTTCCCTTCGACATCCACACCGGCGGCATCGATCACCGCGAAATCCACCATCCGAACGAGATCGCGCAGAACCAGGCGCACAGCTGCAGCGACGCCAGCGGCGCGCTCATCTGGATGCACAATAATTTCCTCGTCGACCGCAGCGGCAAGATGTCGAAATCGAGCGGCGAGTTTTTGCGCGTCCAGCTGCTGATCGACAAGGGGTATCACCCGCTCGCCTATCGCCTGATGTGCCTGCAGGCGCATTATCGCAGCGAGCTTGAGTTCAGCTGGGATGGCCTTGGTGCCGCACTGACGCGACTGAAGCGCATGCTCAAGGTGATCGAAGTTCAACGCTGGAAAGAATTTGAGAAAACTGGTCAACCGGCTCCTTCCTCGAAAGAGACGAGACCGCTTCCCCGGAGCGAGCGGAGCCGGTTTTCTGTTCTTGGATATCTCGAAGAGTTCGAAGCAGCAATTTCGGACGATCTCAACACTCCAAAAGCACTGCCAATCATCGAAGCAATTTTGGGCGACTCTGCAATCTCGCTGACAGATCGTTGGGAGATGATCGCTACTATTGACGAAGTACTCGGTCTCAACATTCTGAAGATGGATCGCGCCGACCTGCGCGTCCGCCCCAAGACCGCAACGATCGGCGAGGGCGAAATCGAAGCCACGCTCGCGCGCCGCAAGGAGGCCCGCGCGACCAAGGACTTTTCCGCATCCGATGCGCTGCGCGATGAACTCGTCGCGGCCGGGGTCGAAGTGATGGACGGCGACCCGCTCGGATGGGACTGGCAACCCGTCGCCAATTAGAGGCTTGTCGCAGGCCCGCGGGCTGCTAGCCTCGTTGCATGTCGCAACTGATCTGCTGGCTGCTAGTCGGCCTTGTCCACCTGATCCCGGCGCTGGCGCTGTTCCGGCCGGCATTGATCACGCGGCTCTATCGCATCCAGCCGGACAGCCCGCTCTTCCTGCTGATGCATCACCGTGCAGCCCTGTTCTTCGCGGTGCTCGTCGCCTGCGTGTGGGCGGCGTTCGATCCCGGCGGCCGCAAGCTCGCAACATTGCTCGCGGCGATCTCGATGCTCAGCTTCCTCTTTCTCTACCAGTCATACGGACGCCCCGCGGCGCTCGGCACCATCGCCCTCGTCGACCTGATCGGCCTCGTCCCGCTGGCCTGGGCGGGCTGGCACGCATTCCAGCAATAGGAAAATCATGACCAAGACCATCACCGTCCTTTCGGGGCTGATCCGCCCACTTGTCGAAAACCGGCTGCCCGACTGGATCGAACCCAAATTCTTCGCATCGAAGGAAGAGGCGCTCGAACTCGCGCCGCAGGCCGAGATCGGCTGGTTCGACATGTACGACAAGAAGGATATGGCGGCGGTCATCACCGCGGCGACCGGGCTCAAATGGCTCAATTCAATCTATGCCGGGGTCGACGGCATGCCGTTGGACCTGCTTCGCGAGCGCGAAACCGTGCTGACCAACGGCGCCGGGATCAACGCGATCACCATCGCCGAATATGTCGTGATGGGGATGCTCACCGTCGCCAAGGGTTACCGCGACGTCGTGCGCGCGCAGGAACGCCGCGAATGGCTGATAGATTCGCCGGGCAAGGTCGAGCTGTTCGGGTCGAAGGCGTTGCTCCTCGGCTATGGCGCGATCGGCAAGCTGATCGAGGAGCGGCTGAAGGCGTTCGCAGTCGACGTTACGATCGTCCGCCGCTCGCCGGGACCGAATACGCTGACCCCCGACCAGTGGCGCGCGCAGCTCGGCCAGTTCGACTGGGCGATCCTCGCGGTGCCAGCAACTCCCGAAACCGACGGCATGATCGGCGCGGCGGAGCTCGCCGCGATGAAGCCGACCGCGACGCTCATCAACATCGCGCGCGGCAGCGTCGTCGATCAGGACGCGCTGGTTACCGCACTGAACGAACAGCAGATCGCGTCGGCCTTCCTCGACGTCACGACGCCCGAACCGCTCCCCGCGGACGATCCGCTGTGGAGCCTCGACAATGCCCATATCACGATGCACCTGTCGGGCCGCGCACAGGACAAGATGTTCGTCCGCTCGGCGCAGCGTTTCCTCGAAAATCTGGACCGCTGGAAGGAGGGTGAGGCCGTCGAGCCGCGGGTCGATTTGACGCTGGGTTACTGACCCGGCCGCTCGGACTTTAACTCGCGCACCAGCGGTTGCAGCCGCTCGTCATATTTGGCGAGCATCGTGTGTGCGCCGGCATGGTCGTAGAAGCTGACGAGTTCGCGACCATTCCAGCGGTGGAGCGCATAGGCGGGATCCTCGGCGACGATCATCGGCCGGTCGTCGGGCTTGTTCTCGTCGATCGGGCGCAGGTCGAGCGACACTTGTGGCGCGGTCGACGAGCAGATCGCAACGGTGCGGCCTTCCCATGCGACGGTGACGCTGCGGTGGAGGTGGCCGCAGATCAGCCCGCGCACCTGCGGGTGGCGGCGAACGACATCGGTAAAAACCGCGACCCACGGCTCATCCGGGTCGGTGTTCATCCACTCGATCCCGCTTTCGACGGGTGGGTGATGCATGACGATATAGGTCGGCTTGGCGCTGTCCTTCGCCAATTCGGCGTCGAGCCAAGCCGCGCGCTGCTCGCAAAAGGCGCCGCCGTGACGCCCTTCCTCGAGCGTGTCGATCGTCACTAGCCGCAGTTCGGGCAGGTCGATCGTGTATTGAACGAAACCATTGCCGTCGTCGAAGCCCGGAAAGCGTGCATGAAAATTGTCGCGCAGGTCGTGATTGCCGACGCTGGGCCACACGGGAAAGGGACAGCGCGAGAAGGCATTGGCGAGGCGGCGATAGCTGTCGTCGTCGCCGCGGTCGGTGAGGTCGCCGGTGGCGAGCAACAGGTCAGGCCGGTTCGGGCCCTCGATCAGCACGTCGAGCACCTCGTCGAGGCGCTTGCGGTTATATTCGGCCGGATTGTCCGGATCGAACCCGATATGGATATCTGTGATCTGTGCGATCAGCATATCCGTCCCCTGCTCCCGCCGGTCTGGCCCGGCGACCCAAAACCTACCCGCCCTGCCTTGCCGCATGCAAGGAAGGTGTGCGCCATGTCACTTCGTAAAGGTCCCGCCCCCCGGTTCCTGTGATCATGCTCACACCCTGGCTAGCACCAAGACGTTTATTTGTAATTGCGGCGGTGTTTTTCTTGCGCTGGCGCGGCGGCATCCACGGTTTGCCGCCGTCCGAATGATATTCATGACACATCGCGCAGGGCGATTCGGTCGCGGTTTCGACCTTCACCAGCCGTGCGCCGCCCTCGCCGACATGGCAGTCGCGGCATTGGCGAAGCCCCGGCACGAGCAGGTCGGTCGAGGCTTTCGAAGCAGGCGCCGCGGTGTGACAGTCGGCGCATTCGGTCTCGCGGTGCGCGTCATGATCGAACCAGCCCTTTTGCAGGAAGCGTGGCGTCTGGCTGACCGCCGCAACGCGCCAGCTTTTCCCCGCCTGCGGCGCAAAGATGGTGTGGCAGTCATAGCAGGCGCCGCCCTTTGAGAAGACCGCGCGCACCGCATCCTGCGCGCGCGACGGCCGCGTCGCGACTTCGTTGAAATAGATGTTGTAGACCTGCCCCTCGGCATAGGCGCCCGGCCGCCGCCGCTGCATCCCGCCGAGTTGAAGCGGCCGCGCGGGCGGTGCCGAGCGATAGTAGGCGGTGAGATCGGCGACGACCTGATCAGGCTCACCGTGGCGCAACGTTCGTGTCACCCCGCCGACGGTCTCGAACGCGAGGCTGTGGCACATCGCGCAGTCGCGCTCCATCTCGACCGGCTTGACGCGCACCCCGTCGGCCTCGACGCGGTGGCAATTCTGGCACTCGAGCTTCTTGCCGAAGTCATAACGGCCGCGGAAACTCGCCGCCATGCGCGCGACCCCGCCGGTCGCCTGCAAATGCATGTCGTGCGGGAATTTGAGGCCGTTATAGTCGACCGTTCCCTTGGCCAGCGTCGTGCGTACCGGCTTCGCGCCCGGTGCAGGACGCACGAGCGGGCTGAATTCGGGGTGGCTGGTACCGAAATCGGCGGCATCGGCTAGCGTCGTCGGATGACCCGCGGTCTTGAGCCGCGCCGACATGCCGTCATGACAGTCGGCGCAGAATTTCTGCGGCGTCGCGGGCATCGGCCCCGAACCTTCGTGCTCGGTATGGCACTCGACGCAGCGCCCCTGCGGCTTGTTGAAGGTCTTTGCAAAACCCGCCAGCACCTTTTCACCGATCCCGGGGGGATGCCGCGCCGCGAGCAGCATCGCGGCCGGAGCATTGGCGTGCGCCATGCTCATCGCCTTGTGCTCGCCGGTGTGGCAGCCGACGCACGCCTTGTCGGTCACCGCGACGAACGGTTCGACATGACACGACTGGCAGTCGTTCTTCAGGCTGGCGTGTGCACTCGACAGCGGACCCGACAGCCACGCACTGTCGGCATGATAGCCGTCGGGGCGCTCGTTCACATTCTTGTAGCTGTACCACGCCCAGATCGGCCCGATCAGGAAGGCGAGCAGCATCAGCACGCCGAACACCCACGCCCCCATGCGCTTGCCGAGCATCACGCCCTGCAGCGAGAAGGCCTTGGCCTCGTCGACATCCTTCGACGATTGCGACAGTTCGTCGATGCGCTCGACGAGCAGGATGATATTCTCACCCTCGCGCGCGATTGTCAGCCGGTGGCCGCCGAAGCGCAGTTCGGCGCCCGCTGCGCTGTCGATGTCGGCGGCGTCGACCGCGCGGCCGTTGATGTCGAAACCCAGCCCTTCGCTCGCCTGGACGCGCACATGCCGTCCATCGGCGCTGCTGATCGTCGCATGATGCGGGTTCACCGCCAGATCCGCGACGTGAATGACGTTGCTGCCCTCGCGGCCCAGCGTGATCGTGTCGCCCGGCAGCGGCTGGTCGCGGACGATCTGCTTGCCGGTCTTCGTCGTCGAAATACGGCGCAGGATGAAGCTCATGGTCCCCCTCCCCGCCTTACCAGTAGAAGAAGACGCTGATGATGTGCGCCGACAGCGCCGCGATCAGCGCAAAAGTCAGCGGCACATGCACATAAAGCCAGATTTCGAGCAGCGCGCGGATCTTGAGATGCCGGCGCAATCGCGTCAGCGCCGCCTCCTTCTGCTTGAGCAGCCCGATGACCTTTTCACGCGCCTCGCGGTCGCTGCTGTTCGAGAGCGACAGCGTGCGCAGCGCCGCGGCCGTTGCGCAATCGGGATAACGCCCGCTCAGCCGCGCCATGACGCCGCCCGCAAACGGGTCCTCGTCGAGCGCCGCAAGCACCGGCGCGGTGTCCGCGGGCGTCAACGGTTGCGCCGCGCTGTGCAACTGCCGGTCGAATGCGCGGATCGCCTCGAGCATCTGCATCTGCGTCATCTCGTCGCGGTTGTTCGACAGTGCCGCGGGCAAGGTCGCATAGACGATGACGCCATTAAGCCCCGACAGGATCACCAGCATCATCAGCGCCCATGCGAGCGTGTGGACGTTCCACCCGAGCTGGAACCCCGTGTGCCAGGTGCCGATGACGATCAGGCTGAGCCCGAGATAGACATGTGCCGAGGTCCAAGCCTTGAGCGACCAGGCTGTGCTCGTCATCTTGCGCTTGCGATAGCCGAGCGCGGTGAGCCACAGGATCAGCCCGGCGCCGATCGTGCCGAGCGTATAGCCGTACCAGCTGCCGCCATTATGCCGCGGCGTCACGTCGACCAGCGCGTAGCTGACGATGATCAGCAGGCAGAGCCCGCCCGAAATCTTGGCCCAGCGAAAACCCGCGTAGCGCAGGAAGCCCTCGTGCCGCCGCTCACGCACGCGCTCGGTCTGGGTCGCCTTCGACCGGCGGCGCTGGAACAGGCTCGCCATCAGTCGGCATCCTCTTCGAGCCGCGCGATCGACAGGAATTCTTCGGGCGAGACGCGGATCGCGGCGCCGGTCGGGCACGCACGCACGCATGCCGGACCACCCGAAATGCCTTTGCACATGTCGCATTTGACCGCGATCTTCTTGGGCTTCTCATCGCCCAACTGTTTCTTCGTCCATTTGGGCGACGGCTCGCCCGGGCCGGGGCCGAACCCGGTGAGCAGCCAGCGTAGCAGGCTTGGCTTCTCGGGAGGCGCGGCTTCCATGCGGATCACGCCATAGGGGCAGTTGCGCATGCAATTGCCGCAGCCGATGCAGCCGGGTTCCATGAACACTTCGCCGTCGGGGCCACGATGGATGACGTTGGGCGGACAATCGGCCATGCAGTGCGGATGTTCGCAGTGACGGCAGCTCGTCGGCACGTGCAGATGCGCGAAGGTCTTCCCCGCCTCGCGGTCGAGCCGCGACAGGCCCTCATGGCTGTCGGCGCAGGCTTTCTCGCAATTGTCGCAGCCGACGCAGAGATTCTCGTCGATCAGCAGCGCGTCGGTCGCCTCGCCCAGCCCTTCCTTCATGATGAAGGTCGCGGTGTCCGAATACAGATCGACCGCGCTCGAATAGCTCGCTTTCCGCGATTCGATGAAGCTGTTCATTTGCGCGCGTTCGGCGACCGCCGCCTCGGTCGCCTCGCGCACCTGCGGCCGCTTGGCGAGCATCGCCTTGAACTGCTCGCCCTTCAGCCGGATCACTTCGCTCGCGACCGCGGCCTTGACCGTCGCGTTGCGCTTCTCTCCGCTGAGCACCGCCATTTCGCCGAAGAAGCTGCCCGCGGGCAAATAGCGCAGGAAGATCGGTTTGCCGCCGATGTCCTTTTCGACGACCATCGACCCCGAGCGGATGACATAGACGTCGTCGCCCTCGTCGCCCTCGGCGAGCACGACCTTGCCGGCGGGCACGCGTTCGATCGCGGGGTCCTCGACTATCGGCTCGAGATCCTCGACCGTCAGCCCGCCCTTGAAGATCTGCAGCAGCTGGCGTTCGAGCGAGATGCGGTTGATCACGCGTTTCGCGCCCGGCACCGCGGCCATCAGCTTGAGCGCGGCGGTGCGCGACACTTCGACGAAGATGCTGTCCTCGCCCGCGCGGATCGTCGCGCCGCGCTTGCGGCCCGAGATCAGCCCGACCTCGCCGAAGATCGATCCCTCTTCGATCGGCACGGTGAAATCGGGACCGACCTCGACCACGGCATGGCCGTCGGCGATCGCGAACAGCGACGAACCCGGCTCGCCCTTTTCGAACACGACATCGCCCCTGGAATAAAAGGCGACCTTCGAATCGAGCATGAATTCGCGCATCTGCAGCGGCGAGACGTCGGCGAAGATGCGGATGCGCGTGCGCAGATATTCCAGCCACTCGCTGACCGATTTCTTCTGCGGCAGCTTTTCGAAAATCGCCGCCAGATCCTTTTCGTCGGCGGGGGTCAGCGCCTTGTTGCCGTTGAGGAATTCGACGACGTCATAGCCCTGGTTCATGCAATGCTTGATCAGCGGATAGCCCGCGAGCGCGCCGATGACGTAAAGCCCGGGCACCGTCGTTTCGAAGGTCGGCGATAGCTTGGGAAAGGCTTCGCGGTCGGGGCCGGTGAACTCGATCCCCATCGATTCGACGAAGCCGCGCGGCGCGACCGATCCCAAGCGCGCGACGATCACGTCGCATTCGATCCTCTCCTCACCCGTCGGGGTTTCGAGCGTCAGCCAGCCGGGTTCGACCAGCTTCGGCTGGGTCTCGGTACGGATCAGCATGAAGCCATTCTCGCCCGCCTCGGTCATGTCGGCGACATTCTTCGCCTTGGCGCGCGCAAAATCCTTCGAACGGTTGAGGATGGTGACGGTGTTTTCGAGCGCCTCCTCGGCGACGCCGAGCGCATTTTCGATCCCCGCGTCGCCCGATCCGACGACGGTGATATGCTTGTCCTTGAAATCCTCGGGATCGTCGACCTGATAGATGATGTGCGGCAGGTCGGCGCCCTCGCAGCGCATGCGGTTCGGATTGCCCTGCGTGCCGATCGCCAGCACGATATTCTCCGCGTGGAAAACGTCGCCCTTGGCGGTCTTGATCACAAAGGCACCCTTCGCGCCGGTCACCTCGGCAACCTCGGCGTGATACGCCACATTCACCTTGTTGTTCGCGGCATCCTCATCCCAATTGCCGAGGATATATTCGCGCGCACCCTCGGCAAAGCGGCAGTCGGAGCGGAGGTCGAGCCGCTCGGGCGTCGCGAGCACGCGCTTGCCCTTTTGATATTTGAAGATCGTGTCCGACAGATGGTCTGTCTTTTCGAGGAGGATGTGGCTGAGCCCGAGCTGCGCGGCGCGCGACGCGGCGCTGAGCCCCGCGGGACCCGAACCGATGATCGCAACCTTGACCGGCTCGCTCATGCGCGCACCACCGCGCGGCGAAAGCCGCACCTGCTGTCGCTGGCCGTGATGCTGAACGCGCGCACGGGCATCCTTTCCCCCTGTCGCCAGCCCCCCGGCGAATTCATAACGGATGCGACCCGGACTTATGTCCTCGGCGCAAAGCTATGCCCTTGAAAGCGAGGAAAGGTCAACCGGTGGCGGCGAGAAACTGGCCGTTGCGAGCCATTCTCAACAAGGACTCGCCGGTGCGATCAGGCGAGCTCGAACATCGCTGCAATGCGTTCGGACTGGGTGGGCTCGAAGCGCGACCAGCCATCGGGGCCGAGCCGTTCGAGCGGGCGGAAGCGCGCCTTGTACGCCATACGCGCCGAGCCTTCGATCCAGTAGCCGAGATAGACGTACGGCAGCCCCGCCCGCGCCGCGCGCTGGACATGGTCGGCGATGATATAGGTGCCGAGCCCCTCGCGCATCGGATGCGCCGCATCGAAGAAGCTGTAGATCATCGACAGACCGTCGCCCTGCCGGTCGGTCAGGCAGCAGCCGACAAGGCGGCCCTTGGCGCCATCGGCCGCCGGCTCGCGATATTCGATCATATAGCTGTCGACCGGGGTCTGCTCGACCATGTCGGCGAAATCCTGCTCGTCCATATCGGCCATGCCGCCATCGGGATGGCGCGACCCCAGATAGGAGCGCAGCAGCGCATATTGCTCTTCGGTCGCCCACGGCTTGCATGCGGTCGCGACGAGATCGCCGTTGCGGCGGAGGTTGCGCTTCTGCGAACTGCTCGGCGTATATTCGCCCGCACAGACGCGCACCGACACGCACGCCGAGCAATCGGCGCAGCTCGGGCGATAGGCGACCGACTGGCTGCGGCGAAACCCGATGCGGCCGAGCGCATCGTTCAGCTCGTTCGCCGAGTTGCCGCTGAGCTCGGTGAACACCTTGCGCTCGGTCTTACCCGCCAGATAGGGACAGGGCGCCGGACTGGTGACAAAAAAGCGCGGAAAACGGAACGGTGCGGACACGCGGGAAAACCTCCGGACTGGCGAATGCGGAGCCCCCCGACGCGGGTCCGACGCGCTACTTGCACCAACTATGCCGCGCAGCGTCAATGGTGCAAAGTCCATTTACCATTTTTAAACGTCCCGATCTGAATCAACCCGAAAATTTTGTGAATCAGTCGGTAAGGATTGTGCCGATTTGAATCGATCTGGGGTGAATCGATCCTCCCTGTGGCCGAGCCATGGGGAGGTGGCAGCCCGAAGGGCTGACGGAGGGGCTTGTGACGCAACTGTTGCGGCTCCTCCACCATTCGCTTCGCGAAAGGTCCCCCTCCCGACCACTTCGCGGCAGGGAGGATTTAATCCTTAGCTGTAGCCGCGCAGCTCGTCGCCGGTGAGCGTCGCCACATGCAGCACATTGGTCGACCCCGGGGTACCGAACGGAACCCCCGCCATCATCACCAGCTTCGCGCCCGCCTTGCAGATACCGTGGCGCAGCGCCATGCGCTTGCCCTTGGCGATCATCTCTTCGAAGCTGCCGATGTCCTTGGTGGGTACGGCGTGCGCGCCCCAGAGCAGGCCCATGCGCCGCGCCGCTTCCTTCTTCGGGGTCAGGACGAGCAAAGGCGCGCCCGGCCGCTCGCGCGCGACGCGGCGCGCAGTCGAGCCCGAGGCGGTGAAGCAGATGATCGCATCGGCGGCGATCGTCGCGATGATGCTGCCCGCCGCCTCGGCGAGCGCGTCGGCGGTCGTCGCGTCGGGCGCGGTCTCGGTGAAATGCAGGCGGCGGAAATAATCGGGGTCGCTTTCGACCGAGCGCGCGATCGAATCCATCATCGTCACCGCCTCGACCGGGAAGGCCCCCGCCGCGGTTTCGGCCGACAGCATGATCGCGTCGGCGCCGTCATAGACCGCGGTCGCGACGTCGGACACTTCGGCGCGCGTCGGCGACGGCGACACGATCATCGATTCGAGCATCTGCGTCGCCACGACCACCGGCTTGCCCATGCGGCGCGCGGTCGCGACGATCTTTTTCTGGAGCGGCGGCACCGCCTCGGGCGGCAATTCGACCCCCAAGTCGCCGCGCGCGACCATCGCCGCGTCGGCGAGCTCGAGGATTTCCTCGATCCGCTGGACGCCCGACGGCTTTTCGAACTTCACGAGCAAGGCCGCCTTGCCGCCAATCAGCGTGCGCGCCTCGGCGACGTCCTCGGGGCGCTGCACGAACGACAGCGCGATCCAGTCGACATGCTGTTCGAGCGCGAAGGTCAGGTCCTTGCGGTCCTTTTCGGTCAGCGCCGCGAGCGGCACGACGACATCGGGGACATTGACCCCCTTGCGGTCCGAAATCTTGCCGCCGACCTCGACCACCGTTTCGATCTTGTCGGGCGCAACGCTCTTCACGCGCAGCACCAGCTTGCCGTCGTCGATCAGCAGGCGCGTGCCGGCCTCAAGCGCCGCGAACAATTCGGGGTGCGGCAGATAGACACGCGTCGCATCACCCGGTGTCTTGTCGGCATCGAGGGTGAAGCCCTTGCCGTTCACCAGTTCGGCCGGGCCGTCCTTGAACGTGCCGACGCGCAGCTTCGGGCCCTGCAGGTCGACGAGGATCGTCGTCGGGCGTCCGGTATCCTTTTCGAGCGCGCGGATCGCCGCAATCACCTTGGCATGACCCGCATGATCGCCGTGGCTCATATTGACGCGAAACGCGTCGGCGCCGGCGCGGTGCAGCGCCGCGATCATCTCGGGGTTGGCGCTTGCGGGGCCAAGGGTCGCCAGGATGCGCACCTTGCGCTGGCGGGGGGTAAAATTCTGGACCACAAAAGCTCCGATAACAGGGGGGACGCTAGGGCAATGCCGACTTGCTGACGATGGCAATGCCGCCTTGATGATACGAAGGCAACCGCCGTATAGCTATTCAATCATTCAACGGAGGAACCATGTCTTGCAGCGACGATCAGACGAACGGCGATGACGCGCTCGACAGTCTCGACGACGCGGTCGCCGCCGCGGCGTTCCGCCGCCTCGTCCGCCTGCTCCAGGATCGCAGCGACGCGGCGAACATCGATTTGATGGGCCTCGCCGGATTTTGCCGCAACTGCCTCGGCGACTGGATCGCGGAGGCCGGCGATATGGACAAGGAGGCGGGCCGCGCGATCGTCCACGGCATGCCGACCGCGGAGTGGAAAGCGCGCCATCATACCGCCGCGACGCCCGAACAGCTCGCGCGGATGGAAGAAAGCATGGCCAAAAATCCTTAGGGCCATTAGGGACGCGCCAGGCGCGATTCTCGCGCCGCATCATCCCAATCACCGGAGCCAAAAATGAGCGAAGCCACCGTATCCGACGAACAACTGCGCCTTTTCATCGAGCGCATCGAGCGTCTGGAAGAAGAGAAAAAGGGCATCGCCGACGACATCCGCGACACCTATAATGAATCGAAATCGCAGGGTTACGACCCGAAAATCATGCGCCAGATCGTTCGCCTGCGCAAATTGCCGGTCCACGACCGCAAGGAAATGGAAGCGATTCTCGACGTCTATAAGTCGGCGCTTGGAATCGACTAAACGCCAACCACCAACGGATCGGGGAGAGTGACGATGTTCAGCACCACCACCAACAATGTCGAGGGCCGTCCGGTCCGCGAATATCTGGGCATCGTCACCGGCGAAGTGATCGTCGGCGCCAATTTGTTCCGCGACCTGTTCGCCAGCATCACCGACATCGTCGGCGGCCGCTCGGGCAAATATGAGGACGTCCTCGCCCGCGCGCGCAAGGAAGCGATCGCCGAGATGGAAGCCGAGGCGGCGCGCCTCGGCGGCAATGCGGTGATCGGCGTCGACCTCGACTATGAGGTGCTCGGCCAGAACGGGTCGATGCTGATGGTCAGCGCAAGCGGGACAGCGGTAGTCGTTTAATGCGCGGCCAGAGGCAGGGCGCAGCCTTTGCTGCTTTCTTCGTCCTAGTCTCTGTTATCGCCATATATGCGTGGGCGGATGCCTACGCTCATTGGCGAAGCGTAGGTAATCTCAAAGAAAATGGCACGCAGGTTCGCGGGCTAATTGCCGACAAATGGATTCGGCAATCTCAGGCGATATGGGAACGGTCATCGCCGACACGGCATCGCTCCACACCGGCTGCCCGGCTCGATGACAATATCTGCCGTCATCGCGGGCGCTGCTGGTATGAGGTACAAATCTTCTATACGACGTCAGGCCGTGAACACAGGTTAATCGAAGAGGTGGGACGGTCGGCCTATGATAGCTTCGCTGTCGGCCAAACCATTCGGCTGAACGTCGATCCCAAAGATAGTCGCATCACGCGAATGGTCGGCAGTACGCATCGGGACGACAAATACGTTCCCGCGATTGCCTTTGCGGTTCTATGGCCAGCTCTTCTCGGCATAGCCATCATGTTGCTACGCAGCCGAGCAAAGCCTCTACGACGGCGGTAAAAATCGCATCGCCATCTTGCCGCACCGGAAAGCATTGATGTAGAGGCGCCCCAATCACCAAATCAAGTTTGGATTCCCATGGCCGGCCATAGTAAATTCAAGAACATCATGCACCGCAAGGGTGCGCAGGACAAAAAACGCAGCTCGCTGTTTTCCAAGCTTTCGCGCGAAATCACCGTCGCGGCGAAGATGGGCCTGCCCGATCCCGACGCGAATGCGCGTCTGCGCGCTGCGATCAACGCCGCCAAGGCGCAGTCGGTGCCGAAGGACAATATCCAGCGCTCGATCGACAAGGCCGCCGGCGGCGAAGGCGATAATTACGAGGAAATCCGCTACGAAGGCTATGGCCCCGGCGGCGTGTCGCTGATCGTCGAGGCGCTCACCGACAACCGCAACCGCACCGCGACCAACGTCCGCACAGCGTTCAGCAAGAATGGCGGCAACCTCGGCACCAGCGGCAGCGTCAGCCACGGCTTCGACCGCCTCGGCATGATCAGCTATGCCGCCAAGGCGGGCGACGCCGACACGGTGTTCGAAGCCGCGCTCGACGCCGGCGCCGACGATGTCGAATCGTCCGAGGACGGCCACGACATCTGGACCAGCGTCGACAGCCTGCACGAAGTCGCGAAAGCGCTCGAAGCCAAGCTGGGCGAAGCCGAAGGCGTGAAGCTCGCGTGGCGCCCGACGCTGAAAAGCGAAGTCACCGATGAAGCGACCGCGCAGACTTTGTTCAAGCTGATCGACACGCTCGACGACGACGACGATGTCCAGACCGTCTGGGGCAATTACGAAATCCCCGACGCGGTGATGGAGAAGCTCGGCTGATCATCCTCGGTCTCGATCCCTCGCTCAGCTGCACCGGCTGGGGCGTCATTCGCGTCGAGGGTAGCCGGATCAGCCACATCGCCAACGGGCAGGTGAAGACCGACGCCAAGGCGTCCCTGCCCGACCGGCTCGCGCATCTCGACACCGTGCTTGCGGCGGTGATCGCCGACCATACGCCGATGTGCGCCGCGGTCGAAGAGGTCTTCGTCAACGACAATCCGCAATCGACGCTCAAGCTCGCGCACGCGCGCGGCGTCGTGCTGCTCGGCTGCGCGCGTGGCGGGCTGACGGTCGCCGAATATGCGCCGCGGCTCGTCAAGAAGGCGATCGTCGGCACCGGCGGCGCGGCGAAGGAACAGGTGCAGGCAATGCTGCGTGTGCTACTCCCCGGCGCCAAGGTCGCGGGGGCGGACGCCGCCGATGCACTGGCGGTCGCGATCTGCCATGCGAACCATCGGCCGCGGCATATGGAGTGAGTTTGACGAAGAGGGGAAATTGATTCCCTTTTCGTTCTCCCCGCGTTAGGCACAAAGCATGATCGCGAAACTGACAGGGCGGCTGGATTCGAGCGGCGCAGGCCATGCGGTGATCGACGTCGGCGGCGTCGGTTATCTCGTCGAAGCATCGGCGCGCACGCTCGACGCTTTGGGCCCGGTTGGCGGAGACGTCACCATCCACACCGAAATGCTCGTCGGCGAAGATTTCCTTCGCCTGCTCGGCTTTGCCAAGGCCGAGGAACGCGACTGGTTCCGCCTGCTCACCAGCGTGCAGGGCGTCGGCGCGAAGGTCGCGCTCGCGATCCTCTCGGCGCTCGAGATCGGCGACCTGCAACGCGCGCTCGCCAGCGGCGACAGCGCGATGATCGCCCGCGCGAACGGTGTCGGACCGAAGCTGGCGCAGCGGATCACGCATGAATTGAAGGACAAGGCCGGTGCGCTCGGTGGAATCTCGGGTGGCGGGTCTTCGTCGCTGTCCGCTGCTCCCGGCCCGCTCGCCGACGCCGTCACCGCCCTCACCGGCCTCGGCTTCAAACCTGGCGAAGCGAGCGCCGCGGTGGCTGCCGCCAACGAGGAACTGGGCGCGGGCGCGAGCCTCGATGCGCTGGTTCGCGTCGCGCTGAAGAAAGCCGCGAAGTGACCGATCGCGTCCGCAACGCATCCTGCCGCTGCGGTCAGGTCCGCATCGCCTGCACCGGCGAGCCGATCCGCGTGTCGGTCTGTCATTGCCGCGAGTGCAAAGCGCGGAGCGGGAGCGCGCTTGCCGCGCAGGTGCGCTTCCCGGCCGAGCAGGTTCGCACCGAGGGCGAGGCGAAGATGTGGCAATATACCGGGGACAGCGGCAACACCGCCGACTTCTTCTTCTGCGGCATCTGCGGTTCGGGCGTCTGGTATCGGGCACGGCCCTATCATGACGCCTTTGCGATACCGCTGGGCAATTTCGAGCCCGGCCACGGCTTTGTGCCCGACTATTCGGTTTACGAGGAACGCAAGGAGCCTTGGGTTTCGATCACCGGCGATGCAATAGAGCATTATGACTGAACCGGCTCTCACCACCCCGATCCGCACCCCCGAGGACGCCGATGCCGCGCTGCGGCCGAAGACCCTCGCCGAGTTTGTCGGGCAGGCGGCGGCGCGCGAGAATTTGCGGATTTTCATCGAGGCGGCGAAGGCCCGGTCGGACGCACTCGACCATGTGCTTTTCTATGGCCCGCCGGGGCTTGGCAAGACGACGCTGGCGCAGATCGTCGCGCGCGAACTGGGTGTCGGGTTCCGCTCGACCAGCGGCCCGGTGATCGCGAAGGCGGGCGACCTTGCGGCGTTGCTCACCAATCTCGAGGACGGCGATGTGCTGTTCATCGACGAGATTCACCGCCTGTCGCCCGCGGTTGAGGAAATTCTCTATCCCGCGATGGAGGACCGCGCGCTCGATATCATGATCGGCGAAGGGCCGTCGGCGCGGTCGGTGCGGATCGATTTGCCGAAATTCACGCTCGTCGGTGCGACGACGCGGCAGGGGCTGCTCACGACCCCGCTGCGCGACCGCTTCGGCATTCCGGTACGGCTTAATTTCTACACGCATGGCGAGCTGGAACAGGTCATCACGCGCGCCGCTCGCCTGCTCGCGCTGCCGATCGCGTCGGATGGCGCACTCGAAATCGCGAAACGCTCGCGCGGGACACCACGCATCGCGGGGCGGCTGCTGCGCCGTGTGCGCGATTTCGCGACCGTTGCCGGCCACCCGATCGTCGATGCGAAGGCGGCCGATGCCGCGCTCAACCGGCTCGAAGTCGATGCGCTCGGGCTCGACGCGATGGACCGGCGGTATTTGACAATGATCGCCGATATTTACCGCGGCGGGCCGGTCGGGGTCGAGACCATGGCGGCGGGCCTCAGCGAACCGCGCGACACGATCGAGGATGTGATCGAACCCTATCTGTTGCAGGTCGGGTTGATCGCGCGCACGGCGCGCGGACGCATGCTCAACGCCAGCGCGTGGAAGCATCTCGGGCTCAACCCGCCAGCGGGTTCGCAGGACGGACTTTTCGATCAAGGAAAATAGACGGATTTCTGCGGCTTTCATTCCACCAACCGGCCCCGATCTGCGACGAACCGTTCAAGAGGGGTTTGCGACGAGTCGTTGCGAGGCTATCGGTTGGGATAATGGTAAACACACCGCCCCCCTTCATCCCCGGCGCCTTCGTCGGGGCTGAGCATCATTTCCGGGCACGCGTGTACTTCGAAGACACCGATCTGTCGGGCATTGTCTATCACGCCAATTACCTGCGCTATATGGAGCGCGCGCGCTCGGATATGCTGCGCCTCGCGGACATCGACCAGCGCGCCGCGATGGAAGCGGGTGAAGGCAGTTGGGCGGTGACCGACCTCGCGATCAAATACCGCCGCCCCGCACGGCTCGACGACGATCTGCTCGTCGTCAGCACCGTCGAGGCGGTGCGCGGCGCGAGCGTGATTATTTCGCAGCGCATCCTTCGCGGAACTGACACGTTAAGCGGCGAGACATTGACCGACGGGCAAGTCACCGCAGCCTTCCTGTCGCCCGAAGGCCGGCCGCGCCGCCAGCCCGCGGGTTGGGCCGATCGATTTACCGCCATCATGAATGGAGAGACTTTCCCTTGCTAGACAATATCTCGCTGGCCGCCGACGCGGCGACCTTGTCCCCCGTCGCGCTGTTCCTGCAGGCCGATATCATCGTGAAGGCGGTGATGATCGGCCTTCTGCTCGCGTCGATCTATGTCTGGGCGGTGATCTTCACCCACGGCCGCAGCGTCAGCAAATTGATGAGCGCATCCGAACGCTTCGAGCGCGATTTCTGGCGCGCCGACAGCATCGACAAATTCTTCGACAAGATTGGCAGCGAAGAATTGCCGAGCGCCAAGGTGCTGGGCGCGGGGATCAGCGAATGGCGCCATTCGACCAAGACCAAGACTGTCGACCGCGACGGGACGCGCGAGCGGCTCGGCATCGCGATGAACAGCGCGGTCGCTGGCGAAGTCGATCGGCTCGCCGAAAAGATCGGCACGCTGGCGACCATCGGCTCGGTCGCCCCCTTCGTCGGCCTGTTCGGCACCGTATGGGGCATCATGCGCAGCTTCACCGCGATCGCGGCGGAGAATAACAGCAGTCTTGCGGTCGTCGCACCGGGCATTGCCGAGGCGCTGTTCGCGACCGCGATCGGCCTGTTCGCCGCCATCCCTGCCGTGATCGCCTACAATGCCTTTTCGCAGCGCCTGAACCGGCTCGAATCGCGCCTCGGCCGATTTGCCGACGGGCTGCACGCGACGTTCAGCCGCGAACTCGAGGTCGAAGCTTGATGGCGATGAGCGGTCCCTCCGGCGGCATCGGCGGACGGCGCGGCCGCGGCCATCGCCGCGCGCCGATGGCCGAGATCAACGTCACCCCGCTCGTCGACGTGATGCTCGTGCTGCTGATCATCTTCATGATCACCGCGCCATTGCTCGCCTCCGCGGTGCCGATCGACCTGCCCGAAAGCCGCGCGAAGCCGGTCGAGACCGAGGAGAAGGAGCCCGTACAGCTGTCGATCAACGCCGACGACACGCTCTATATCGGCGAAGAGGTCGTGCCTGAGGCGGAACTGCCCGCGCGGCTCGACGCGATCGCGCGCGAGAATGACGGGCAGGACAAGCCGCGCCAGATCATGCTGCGCGCCGACAAGGGGCTCGACTATGGCCGCGTGATGCGCGTCATGGGCGAACTCAACCGCGCCGGCCTGACGCGCATTTCGCTGGTGACGACGGGATCGGAGGGCGCCGCCGACAGCGCCCCCGCCGCGGTCACCGACGGTTCAGAAACCGGACCCTAGGTTAAGACGATGGCCGAAACACGGGCAGTTGGGGGGAATGAAGGACGCGGCATCGCCATCGCGGTGGCGGCGCATGTCGTCATCATCGGCCTGCTCTCGGTCCAGTGGACCGCGGGCGAACGCCGTTTCGACAACCCCCCGATGGAAGTCGACCTGATCGCCGAAAGCGCGGTGCAATCGACCGCGCCGGTGATCAGCGAGACGCCCCCCGCCGCGCGGCTCGGCGAAGAGGATATGGTCGACATCGCGGCGCCCGAACCCGTGCCCGTGCCGCCGCTGCCCGAACCGGTGGTGCGGCCGACGCCCGCGCCGACACCCAAGCAGGTCGCAAAGCCCAAAGCCGCACCGCCGAAACAGCGTCCCGCGGCGCAAAAGGCGCAGCCCAAGGCCGCCCCGAAAGCTCCGCCGGCAAAGAATCGCCCGGCGCGCCCGACCGGCCGTCTCGACGGCATCGCCGAAGGGCTTTCGAAGTCGCAGCCCAAATCGCCAGCGAGCAAGGGCGCGCCCGCCGCGGCGACCGCCGCCGAAGTCCGGCGATCGATCGACGTCAGCATCAAGTCGGCGGTCGCGCCGCGCTGGAACGGCTGCCGCATCTCGGGGGTCGATGTCGACCAATTGAAGACGGTCGTGCGGTTCCGCCTGACCCAGTCGGGTGCGCTCGCGGGCTTCACCGGCGTCTCGACCACCGGCCAGAACGACAGCAACAAGTTCCAGGTCCAGCGGCATCAGGAATGTGCCAAACGCGCGGTCGAGTTGGCCGCGCCTTTCGACTTGCCGGAGGAAAATTACAGCTTCTGGCAAAACTATACCTTGGATTTTGACAAAGCGAGATGAGCATGACCCTAGTGAGATATTTGATGGCAGGGGTTCTGGCGACAGCGTCTCTCCCCGCGATCGCCCAGGACCAGAGCACTGTTCAGCCGCAGCCCACCATTCAGCTGCCGCAGCCCGAGGGCCCGCGCGAATCGATAACGGGTACATTGTCGAACGAGCGCACGATCATCGCGATTCCCGCGCTCGCCACCTCGTCGGTGCAAAACGTCGCCGGGCTGCGCACCGACAGCCTCGGCCGCCAGATCGCCGAAGTCATCGCCGCCGACCTTGAACGCAGCGGTCTTTACGATCCGATGGGGCCAAGCGGCATTCCCGCCATCAGCCGCGCCGAGGTGCAGGCCCCGCGCTTTGCCGAATGGCAGGGCCGCAACGCCGAAAATGTCGTCCACGGCTTCGTCGATGCGAGCGGCACCGGCGGCCTCGTCGTCGGCTGCTATCTTTATGACACCGCGCTCGGCAGCGAGCTTGTCCGCAAGGGCTTCGAGATCCAGCCGGGCGACTGGCGCCGCGCCGCGCACAAATGCGCCGACGCCATCTATTCGCGCCTGTCGGGCGAGGCGCCCTTCTTTGACAGCCGCGTTGCCTATATCGCTGAGAGCGGCCCGAAGGGGAACCGCATCAAGCGCCTCGCGATCATGGACTCGGACGGCGGCAACCACCGTTTCATCACCAATGGGCAGGCGCTCGCGATCAGCCCGCGTTTCTCGCCCGATTACAAAAAGATCGTCTACGTCAGCTATTTGAACAACCGCGTCCGCGTCTTCATCTACGACGTTGCGGCGGGGTCGCAGAAGCTGGTAACCGAAAGCAGCAACGCAACCTTTGCGCCGCGCTGGTCGCCCGACGGCACGCAGATCCTTTATTCGATGGCGGTGAACGGCAACACCGACATCTATCGCATCTCGGCAAACGGCGGCACTCCGGTGCGGCTTACGAGCACCGCGGGCATCGATGTCGGCGGCAGCTTCTCGCCCGACGGCAAGAAGATCGTGTTCGAAAGCGACCGGTCGGGCGGCCAGCAAATCTATACGATGAACATCGACGGGTCGAACCAGCAGCGGATCAGCTTTGGCGGCGGCCGCGCCGCGACCCCCGAATGGTCGCCGCGCGGCGACCTGATCGCCTTCACTCGCATGGGCGGCGGCGAGTTCCGCATCGGGGTGATGACCCCGTCGGGCGGTGGCGCGCGGATGCTCACCAATAGCTGGCAGGACGAGGCACCCACCTGGTCGCCGAACGGGCGCGTCATCCAGTTCTTCCGCACCACCGCGGGCCGCGAAGGCAAGTCGAGTCTGTGGCAAGTCGACCTGACCGGCGTGAACCTGCGCCGCCTGCCGACCCCGCAAGACGGGTCGGACCCCAGCTGGGGTCCGGTGCTTCCCTGAGGAAAACCGGAACCAAAGGGGCGCGATCGGGTTCAACTATCGCGTCCTGAACGGGCCAATTCGGCCGCACAAATATTTTCAACAACAAGAGGACAGAGACATGACGATACGGAAAAGCACCGCGATGATCGCGGCGATCACCATGCTTGCTGTTGGCGCCTGTGCGAAAAAGGCCCCTGACACGCTCCCCCCCGCTCCCGAAGGCACCGGCACCGATACGGGCGCCGGCACCGGCACCGGCGTGGTCCCCGGGTCGCAGGAAGATTTCCTCGCCAGCGTTGGCGCCATGGGCGACCGCGTTTTCTTCGACTATGACCAGTATAATGTCGACGCGCAGGATCAGGCGACGTTGCAGACCCAGTCGCAGTGGTTGCAGCGTAACCCCGCTGTCCGCGTCACGCTGGAAGGCCATGCCGACGAACGCGGCACCCGCGATTACAACATCGCGCTCGGCGAACGCCGTGCGAATGCCGCGAAAAATTATCTCGCGTCGCTCGGCGTCGATCCGTCGCGCATCCAGGTCATCAGCTATGGCAAGGAACGCCCGGCCGAAATCGGTTCGACCGAAGAGGCCTATGCCAAGAACCGCCGCGCGGTGACGGTCATTGTCGGGCGCTAAGCAGCGGCCATAAAGGCACCGTCGCGAAAGCGGCGGTGCAGGCAAAGACACCGAAGGGGACCCGTTGCTCACCGAGCGGCTGGTCCCCTTTTCGTTGGGCGGCAAGCGCCCAGACGATCCCGCCGAGGCTTGCGAGCAACAGCATCAACGGCAGTGCCTGCCAGCCGAGCCATGCGCCGATCGCCGCGACGAGCTTGGGATCGCCGCCGCCCATGCCCTCCGCACCGCGCGCGCGCCGATAGGCCCAGGCGATCAGCGCCAATACCAGACCTCCGGCCAAAGCGCCGATCCAGCGGTCGAGCAAAGGCGTTCCGAGCATCGGTCCCGCGAGCAGCAAGCCGACAAGCGCAAGCAACACACTGAGGCGATCGGGCAACCAGAAATGGCGTGCATCGAGCAATGCGAGCGGCAGCAGAAGCCAGCCGAACAGCGCCCAGAGCCAGCCCGCTGTTCCGGGCATGAGAGCCAGCGCCGCAGCACCGATCAGCGCCGAACCCAGCTCGACGCGCCAGTGAAAAGGATCGATCGGCGCGTTGCATGTCCGGCAACGCCCGCGCCATGCCAACGCCGAGAGCAGCGGAACGAGATCGAGAGCGCCGAGTGGCCGCCCGCAGCCGTCGCATTGCGAGCGCCCCAGCACCGAGCGTCCCGCGGGCCAGCGTAACACCAGCGTCGCGATAAAGCTGCCGGGGACGAGCCCGATCAGCGCGGCAAAGGCGACGCCCGTGCCGAAGGGCAAGGCATCGAGGATCGTCACGTCAGAAGCGGCCCGAGGTCGCCAGCACGAAACCGGCGGGCCCGGCCTTGAACCCCAGCGCGGCGAGCGCGCCCGCCATCGCCGGATCGCGGTCGACATTGATCGCGAACTGCGCGCGATACGCGCCGCTGCCATCGAACGACAAGGTCAGCCGCTCCATGCCCGACTGGCTGGCGAGCGCCGCCTGCGCGCGCCCGTTCGCGCATGCCAGCGGGCCCGACAGGCCGCGCGAGAGATCGAGCCCCGCGATGGGCGCGGAGACCGCGAGCTGGAGGCGCCCGCTTGCCGCGGCGCATTTGCCCGCGTCATCGAAGCGTATCGTGGCGCCTTCGAACCGGATCGTATCGACGGGGATCATGCCGAGCCCGCCCGACATCGACGTGGTGCCGCTGACGTCGGAGACGCCCTGCGGGTCGCTGCCATGCAGGCGGCCCGCGAGTGCGCCGAGCCGCTCATCGGCGCGCGAGAAAGCGAGTTCGGTGCGGGCGCCGAGCAGCGCGAGCGGCGACAGGCTGGCGCGCACTGTGCCGAGCGGCAGGACGCCAAGCCGCGCATCGACAAGCTCGCCCGACCAGACCGACCCGCGAACATCGCGCGCGGTGATGCCCGCATCGGTCGCGCCCGAAAGGCCCAGCGCGAGCCGCATCGGGAAGGTCGCGATGACCAGGATCAGCGCGAGCAGCAGCGCCGCAATCGCCCAATGCCTGCGCACGCTCATTGCCCGCCCTTCCGAAGCTCGGCGGTCAGGCCGACGGTGCC
Organism: Sphingopyxis sp. MSC1_008; assembly: GCF_023197165.1. Lineage (GTDB taxonomy): Bacteria > Pseudomonadota > Alphaproteobacteria > Sphingomonadales > Sphingomonadaceae > Sphingopyxis. Next base: position 14,886 of record NZ_JALPRD010000021.1, on the reverse strand, counting down.
ATCGGCGGCGGGGGTGATCGTCAGCTGGTCGACGACGAAGCCCTGCCCCTCGAGCGAGGCGAGCCAGTCGGTGAGCACCGTCGCGCGTGCGGTCGCAATCGCGATCGTCGCCTGCCCCGCGCCGCGCGCTTCGTTGCGGTCGAGCGTCAGCCCGATTTCGCCCGCCGATTGCGCAAGATATTGGTCGATCGCGACGGCATCGACCGTCGCGGCGACCGATTTCGCCGGACGCGCCGCGAGCAATTGCACCTTCGCCGCGACGCGCCCCTCGCGTTCGATCGCGGCGCGATGCTGGTTTTCGAGATCGACGAACGCCGCGACCGCCGGGCGGCCGAGCCCCCACAGGATGACGCCGAGCGCCAGCACGCCGGCGACGCCGACGAGCCAGCGCTCGCGGAGCGACAGGGCGATCCACCAGTTTTGCAGTCGCTCGGTCATGGCACCGCCCGGATCGTGATATTGGCCATTTGCTGGCCGTCGCTGCCCGCCATCGGCTGCGCGGTGATGCGATAGCCGCGCGCCTGCAGCGCCAGCAGCACCTGATTGATATCCTCGACGCGCGGCGCTGCGAGGGTGGTCGTCAGCGTCCCGTCGGTGCGATGCGACAACGTCCGGAGCGTTACGCCCGGCGCATCGCCCATCGCGTCATACAGCGCCGAAGCCGGGACCGAGAAAGCGAGCGGGCCGCCACCAGCGGCGGCGAGGCGGCGGTCGAGTTCGGCTTCGGCCGCGGTCGCATCGGGCGCGGTCACCCCGGCCTTCTTCGCCATCGCGACGACTGCATCGGCGACGCGGACGGTGTCGGACGAGAGGCGCACCGCGTAGATGATCGGGATCAGTAGGCTCACGACGACGAGCGCGATAGCGAGGCGCTTCGCCAGCCGCAGCATCGCCGGATCGACCGACCAGCTGCGCTTGGGCTTCCACCCCCCGCTGAGCAGGTCGAGCGGCGGCGCGGCGAGTGTGAGCAGCAGCGCCTCGCGCATCCGGTCGGCATCGAGCGGCAGCGCGGCGTGCCCGCCCGCGATCAGCGGATCGAGTTCGGGATCGGAGACATAGGCTTGGGTTGCGGTGCGGACGATCCGCTCGCCGCCGACCTCGGCCGCCCACAGTGTATCGGGTTCGGGCGGCGGCACCGCCACCGCGGCCGGGATAATCGCCGCCGGCGTCAGGTCGCGCGCCTTCAACCAGTCGGTCCACGCAGTCATTGCGGCATGCGTGGTCACTGCGACCGCGACCGCCTGCCCGGTTTCCGCAGGCTGGCCCGCGACGACGTGAAGCGCCGCGGCTTCGCCCAGGCTGTTCTTCAGCGCATCGATCCGCGCCGCCGCGGCGGCCTGTGCGGGCGCGGCGTCGGGATAATGCAGCCAGCGCAGCGGAACATCGGCGGCGGGCGCCAGCGCGACCAAGCGGTCGTCGGGGCTATTGTCGCGGGGCTTTTCCCACGCGCCGGCCCAGCCGTCGTCCTGCCCGCTATCGACGATCACGCCGTCGTCGACGCGCAGCCAGGCGGAATCGGAACCATCGCCTTCGCCAAGCGCCGCCACGGGGGGCAGCCAGAGAACCAGCGTGCGCGTCATATCAGTCGCTCTCGCCCCAATCGCGGCGCACGATCACCGGCGGCGTCATGCCGGCGGACGGTGCCCCGCCATTGGCATCGATCAGCGAAACTGCGGTCAAGAAACCGTCCCCCATCGTCACATTCGTCGTCAGCGTGAGCCAGCGGCTGTTCACGCCCGCCTGTTCGGCAACATCGTTCGGCGGTTTCCGTCCTTCGAACGGGCCCGCCTCCCAGAATCGTACGCTGCTGCCATAGCCGCCAGCAGGGCGCGCCGCCAGCACCGCCCGCGCTTTCGCAACGCCGATTTCGCCGGGCACCAGCATCGCAACGAGCGGCGCCTGCTCGGGCGCGAGCGTATTGACGTTGAGCCGTACCGGATCGGTCACCGGCAGCACGCAAATCCAGGGTTTGAGCCGCGCATAGATTTTCGGCGTCACCCCGCGCACTGCGCGGAGTTCGCTGACATCGGCCATCTTGCGGTTCGCGGGCAGATAAGCGCCCTGCATCCCGCGATAGGCATTGTCCTCGGCACCGAGCGGGCCGTCGTTGCTGTCGCTGTCGATCCAGTCGGCGGCCGCGCCCGCGATCGACTGCGCCTGCCCCGGATCGATCCCGAGCAAGGTCATCAATTCACCGAACTGGCGCATCGAGCCCGACCGCTGGCTGTACCGCCCCGGCACCGTCTCGGCGACCAGGCTATTGAGGTTGAAGCAATTGTTCGCGTCGGTCAGCTTCGCCCGCCCCTCGCCGCCGGGAAGCGGCAGGGTAAAATCGCGCCCGAGCCAATTGCCCGCGAGCGTCAGCTTGGCGGGGTCGCGCCCGACCAGATCGGCGACGCGGCGCAGCGCGATTTGTTCGGCGGCAAAGGCGTAAGCGCGGCCCTGATCGACCGTCGCCGCGCTGCCCGCGATACGCGTCGCGAGCGTCAGCCGGTCGAGCGCGGTCGCGGCGATCACCGCCATCACCGCAACGAGCAGCAAAACGGTCAGCAGCGCCGCGCCGTACTCATCTTTCGAACGGCGCCTCATGGCGTCGGCACCCCTTGGACGGGGGGTGGCGGGAGCGTGGGCGCGGTCAGGAACAGCATCGTCAGCGGCTCACGGCCGGTGCGGGCCATCCGCACCTCCAAGGCACGCGGCAGGCGGTCACCCGGCTCCGAGCTCCAGACTTCGCCCCAATTGCCTCGTTCGTCGCGGTATCGCACCGCGACGCTGGCGACGTCGGCGATCAGCCGGTCGCCTTCGCCGAGCGAAGTGCCGTCGAGCATCGGCTGCGTCGCGCGGCGCCATTCGTTGCCGACGAGCGCATAGGCAACGCGCTCGATCGCGGGCCGCGGGCTTCCATCCGCCGAACCCGCGCCGCCATGGACGAATGCAAAACCGGTCGCCGATCCGATGAAGGCCGGAACCGCTTCCCCCGCCGGCCCGCGTGTCGAACGCTGCACCGCCTGCGCCAGATCGTTCGCCATCACGGCGCGAAGGCGGTTGATCCCGCCCATCGCCTTCAGCCGTTCCTGCACCGCATCCTGCGTATCGATGCTGCTGCGCAAGAGGCCGACCCCCATCGCTGCGATCGCCGCGAAAATGGAGAGTGCGACGAGCATCTCGACAAGGGTGAAGCCGCGCTGCCCTTCAGGGCAGCGCGCCCTGGCGGAAGCCGGGGCCTCGAGAGGCCAAACCGGCCTTCTCTGGACCCCGGCTTTCGCCGGGGAACACAATAGGAGAAGCGGCCGTCTCATCGCGAGGGCCGGATGATCGTCAGCGCCGCCTGTCCGCGCCCGTTTTTGGGGCGGACGAGCAGGTCGATGCGCAGCAGGCCGTCGTCGGCGGTCTTCGCGACGCGCTGTTCGACGCGCCAGTTGCGCCCGGCGTTCGCGACGCCGACGGCACTATTGCCGATCGTCGGCGGCGCGGGATCGGTCCATAATTCGACCGCGCGGTTCTGCGCGACGATGCCCGCCATCGTGCTTTCGTCGAGGTCGCCGGCGGTGCGCACCGCATAGGCGTCGAGACGGATGAGCGCGAGCGCGGCGATGCTGATGACGCTCAAGGCCACGAGCATTTCGAGCAATGTGAATCCGCTTTCGCGGCCTTTGGCGCGATCACGGCCCACGGCTGACCTCCCCAGTCGCCGAGACGCGTACGATCTCGCGCGCTTCGCCGCCGGTCAATACGACCGCCTGCGGCGTCGGACTGATCCCGACGCGGTCGAACAGGATGCGTGCCGCCCCCTGTCCGTCGCCCGCCGCAAAGCGCACGTCAGCGGGCCAGTTGCGTTGCTCGAACGCCCGGCCCGGAAGCGGTTGCCATTCGCCCGAAATCCGCCGTTCGAAACCATAGCCCGACGGCGCGAAATTGACCGCGACGCTGCGCCCCTCGATCACCGCGACGTCGCGCGCAGCGGCGAGCCGCGCCGCGAGCCGGTCGGCCTCGCTGCGCACCGTGCGTTCTTCGCCGGGAATGGTGAGCACGACCGCGGTCGCGGCGAGCGCCATGATCGCGAGCACGATCATCAGTTCGACAAGGGTAAAACCGCCCTGCCCGCGCCGCGCGCGCGCCTCAGCCGTCGCTGCGAATATCCGCATTGTCGTCGGTCCCGCCGGGGGCGCCGTCGGCACCGAGCGACCAGACGTCGAACGCCTTTCCGTTCGGCCCCGGCGCCTGATAATTATAAGGGCGGCCCCACGGATCGGCGGGCAGCTTCTTGATATAGCCGCCGCGGCGATAGCGCTCGGGCTGCGCGAGCGCGGGCGGCGCGACGGTCAGCGCGTTCAGCCCGTCGGTCGATGCCGGATAGGTCAGATTGTCGAGCCGATATTGTTCGAGCGCATTTTCGAGTGTCGCGATGTCGGCCCTGGCCTTGGTCACCATCGCGAGGTCCTGGCTGGGCAGGACGTTGATCATCACCACGGTGGCGAGCAGCCCGATGATGAAGATCACGACCATCAATTCGGTCAGCGTGAAGCCGCGCTCGTCCTTTTTGCGGTGCCTATGGATGGGGGGCCGGCCGGGATCGAACATCAGGCGAATGAAGAGCTGCATCGGGGACATTTATTATAGACCTGCAAGGTTCTGCAACTGGAGGATCGGAAGCAGAATGGCGAGGATGATAAGGGCCACGCACGACCCCATAACGACAATTATGACAGGTTCGAGAAGCGCCATCGACGCGGCCGTAAAGCGGTCGAATTCGCGCTCGAGATAATCGGCGGCGCGTTCGAGCATCTGCTCGAGCCGGCCCGCGCTTTCGCCGCTGGCGGTCATATAGACGAGCAAGGGCGGGAAGACCCCGGCATCGCGGAGCGCCGTGGACAGGCTGCCCCCGGCACGCACCTGATCGACGATGTTCGCGGTCGCACCCGCAAGCGCGGCGTTGCGGATTGTCGGCACAGTGAGTTTCAACCCTTCGACGAGCGGCAGGCGGCTCGATACCATCGTCGATAGCGTGCGCGCGAAGCGTGCGGCGTAAAGATCGCGGAGCAGGCGACCGAAGAGCGGCAGGCGGAGCAGCCGCGCATCGACCCGCGCCTTGAACGCGGGGCGCCGCATCGCGGTGACCCAGCCGAAACTTGCCCCGGCGATGAGTAATGCGATCAACCACCACCAGTTCGCGGCAAAGCCGGAAATCGCAATCACCGCGCGCGTCAGGAAAGGCAGTTGCTGACCGACATCGGTGAATTGCTCGACGACGCGCGGGACGACGAAGATCATCAGCGCCGCGACGACGCCGATCGCGACGACCGCGAGCACGATCGGATAAGCGAGCGCGGCAATCAGCTTGCCGCGCACCTCGGCCTGGCGTTCGAGCAGGTCGGCGAGGCGCGCGAGGATGGTGGTCAGGCTGCCCGTCGTTTCGCCCGCCGCCACCATCGCGCGGTAAAGCGGCGGAAAGCTCCGCGGCTGGCGCCCCATGGCGTCGGCGAGGCGGCGGCCCTCGAGCAGGCCCGCGTGGACGTCGCCGATGACGGTGCGTGCGCTTTCGGCTTCGCTCTGGCGCGTCAAGGTACGCAGCGCCTCTTCGAGCGGCGCAACCTCGGCGAGCGTTGCGAGCTGGCGCGTGAAAAGCGCGAGTTCCTTGCTGCCCAATTTATTCTTGCGGAACGCGAGCAGCGAGCGGCTGGCGGGCTTCGCGCCCGCCGCCTCGACCGCGACGATGTGGAATTTGCGGCGGATCAGGTCGGCGCGCGCGGCATCGTCGTTGGCGGCGGTCAGCCGCCCCTTGCGCTCGCGGCCCTGCGGATCGATCGCCACATAGCGATAATCAGGCATCGATTTCCTCGCGCCGCGCGATGCGGATCGCCTCCTCGGCGGTCGTCAGCCCTTTCGCGACCATCGCGCGCGCCGCCGATGCCAGCGTCGGCGATTTCAGGAAGGCGTGGCGCGTGATCATCGCCTCGTCGCCGCCATTGTAAATGTAGCGGCGGACGGTCTCGTCGACCTTGATCGCCTCGAACACCCCGATGCGGCCCTTGTAGCCGCTATGGCCGCACTGCTCGCAACCCTTCGGGCGCCAGATCACGGTGCCGATATCGAGCCCGAGGATCGCGGCGACGCTGTTGTCGGCTTGCACGGGTTCGCGGCAATGATCGCAAAGCTTGCGGACGAGCCGCTGTGCGAGGACCGCACGCAGCGTCGAGGCGAGCAGGAAGGGTTCGACCTTCAAATCCTTGAGGCGCGTGATTGCGCCGACCGCATCGTTGGTGTGGACGGTCGAGAGCACGAGGTGACCCGTGAGCGACGCCTGCACCGCGATATCGGCGGTTTCGCGGTCGCGGATTTCGCCGACCATCACGACGTCGGGATCCTGGCGCAGAATCGCGCGCAGCCCCGCAGCGAAATCGAGCCCGACCTTGCTGTTCACCTGCGTCTGACCGACGCCGTCGACGGCATATTCGACGGGGTCTTCGACGGTCAGGATGTTACGCTGGCCGTCGTTGAGCTGCTTGAGCGCCGCATAAAGCGTCGTCGTCTTGCCCGACCCCGTCGGGCCGGTGACGAGGATGATGCCATTGGGTTCGGCGAGCGCCTCGCGCAAAATCTGGTCGGCGGCGCCGGTCAGGCCGAGGACGTCGAAGTCGATCCCCGCCGCATCCTTGTCGAGGATACGCATCACCACACGCTCACCCGCGCGGCTCGGCAGCGTCGAAACGCGCACGTCAACCGCCTTGCCCGCAAGCGTCAGCCCGATGCGCCCATCCTGCGGCACGCGGCGTTCGGCGATGTCGAGGCGCGCCATCACCTTGATACGGCTGACGACGACGGGGGCGACGTGCGGCGGCATGCGCAGATGCTCGCGCAGCACGCCGTCGGTGCGCATCCGTACGACGAGCCCGCTTTCATAGGGCTCGATATGGATATCGCTGACGCCCTGCCGCACCGCTTCGGCGATGATCGCGTTGATCAGTCGGATCGCGGGCGCATCGTCGGCGCTGTCGAGCAGATCCTCGGCGCTCGGCAGGCTGAAATCCACGTCGCTGCCATCGAGCGAGCCCGCCATCGCGGCGGCCGAACTGTCGACGGCATAATGGTCGGAGAGCAGCCGGTCGAAATCGGCGACGCTCGCGGTCGCCACGCGCAGCGGCTGCGCAAGATAGCGCTTCACCTCGATCAGCACCGCAGGATCGGCGTCCTCGCGCAAGGTCGCGAGCCACGCGCCGCCCTCGCCCTGCGCAATGACGACACCGTGCGTGCGCGCAAAGCCGTAAGGAATATCTACCGGCGCCGGGGGAGGCGCCGCCGGTTCGATGTCGGTCACGGATAGTCTCCGGCGGGCGGTGCGGGCGCCTGCGAAATCGAGGGCGGGACGTCGGTCGTCGTGACGGTGCCGTCGGGTCCGCGCAGTTCGGGCAGATTCACCGGGCCGACCGTGATGTCGGCCGCGGTCGGCGCGGTCGGCGCGGGCGGCACCGCACCCAGATAGTCGCGCACCAACGTATCGATCGCGGGTTCCTCGCCCGGATTACGCTGGAGCTGGAAGTCGCGGATATAGCCGTAGCGGCGCGCGGTGAGTGCGGCGTTATCCTCGCGATTGCGCAGGATGGTCGGGCGGATGAAGACCATCAAATTGGTCTTCGAGCGCGTCCGGCTGCGCGATTTGAACAATTCGCCGAGCAAGGGAATGTCGCTGAGCAACGGAATGCGCTCGATCGTCTTGCGCTCGTCGTCGTTGAGCAGTCCGCCGATCGCGAGAATCTCGCCATCGTCGACGGTCAGCACGGTTTCGAACGAGCGTTTGTTGAGGATGAGGTCGCTGTTGCGCGACGAGACCGGGCCGGCAACGCTCGATACCTCCTGGCGCAGGAACATCTTCACTTCGCCGGCGCCATTGACCTGCGGCGTCACTTCCAGCTTGATCCCGACCTCTTCACGTTGGACGGTGCGGAAGGCGTTTTCGAAATTGTCGCCCAGCTGTTCGCCCGTGGTGATCGGCACGTCCTGCCCGACGAGGAATTTCGCCGCCTGATTGTCGAGGGTAACGATATGCGGGGTTGCGAGCAGGTTCGAGGTCGTGTCCGACTTCACCGCGTTGATGATCGCGCCGAAGATCGTGTTCTTGCCGATGTCGCCCGCGAAACCGGCGAAACCGCCGGTCGCCGCGAGCAGCGACGCCGCCGCCGCTTCCTGCAAGCTGTTGCCGAGCGAGCTGGTGGTCTGCGTGACGACGGTTTCGCCGTCGACGGTCGTTTTCTGTTCGGTCAGCTTGGTCGCCGCGTAAGCACCGCCGAGCGTGAGAATATTGGGCTGCGCATTGCTGTAGCTCGTCGCGACGAACGGGATATTCTTGCCGCCGAGCAGAAACTGGACGCCGAGGCGTTTCGCCGCGTCGTCGCCGATCTCGACGACGATCGCCTCGACCAGAACCTGTTGCCGCCGGCTGTCGAGCTGGCGGATGAGTTCGCCGAGCATGCGCTGCACTTCGGTATTGGCGGCGACGATGATCGCGTTCGCGCCTTCGTAACGCGTGATGATCGCCGGGCCGCGGGTCGAGATGCTGCCCGTTCCGCCGCCACCGACCGCCGTCGGCGCCGCCGGGCCGGCGGCGGCCACGGGCGCGCCGTTGCCATTCGATGAAGACATTGACGACGAGGAGGCGGGCGGCAGACCGGCCTTCTGCACGGGGTCGCTGCCGCCGCCGATCAGCTGTTGCAGCGTCGGCAGCAAGGTTTCGGCATTGGCATGTTCGAGCCAATAGACGCGCAGTTCGGTGCCGCCCGCCGCCTTCGCGTCGAGGTCGTTGGCCATCGAGACGAAGCGTGCGACCATCGCCTGATCACCGCGCAGGGCAATCGCGTTGCTGCTGTCGATCGGCACGATCGCGACAGGCTTTTGCGCGCCCTCGCCCGCCGCCGGGACGAGCGCTTGCAACGCTGCGGCGATTTCGCGCGCGCCGGCATTTTTCAACGTGACGATCTGGCTGGTTGAACTGTCGCGGTCGATGCTCGACGCGAGCGCGCGGATGCGGCGGATATTGTCGGCGAAGTCGGCGACGACGAGACTGTTGGCGTTGCGGTTCGCGGTCAGCGAGCCCTGCGCGCTGACGAGCGGGCGGAGCGTTTCGACCGCCGACACCGCGTCGATATAGCGCAAGCGGATGATTTCGGTGACGAACTGGTTCTGCGCCGCGCCGCGGCTGCCGATCCGGCCAGGCTGGGCCGCGGCGCCATCGATCGGCTGGACGCGGTAGCTGCCGTTCGGTCCGGGCACTGCAACGAGGCCATTCGAGCGCAAGGTCGCGAGGAAAATCTCGAAATATTCGCTGCGCGAGAGCGGCCGGTCGGTGACGACCGACACCTTGCCGTTGACGCGGCCGTCGATGACGAAGGTGCGGCCGGTGACCCGCGCCGCATCCTGGATGAAGGCGCGAATGTCGGCGTCGCGGACGTTGAGCGTGTATTGGGCGTAGGTCACGGTCGGCGTGGCTGAAATCAGCGCCGCAGCAAGCATCAGTGAAAGTTTCAGGCGCATGGGTCTCTATTGTTTCGAGAGGAAAATGGCGACGGGAACGACGCTGGCGCCGCGCTCGACTTCGAGCGCGATGCGCGCACCCGGGGTAAGTTGGTTGGCAAGCGCGGCGGCGTCGCTCGCCGAGCCGATCGGCCGGCCGCCGACCGATCGAATAACGTCGCCCGGGCGCAGGCCCGCGGCGCGGAACGCCGCGCCGTCGCCCTGCGGCTGGACGACGATGCCGGTGACGCGGCCGTCTTCGGTGCGCGGCGCAAAACCGACCCCGGCCTTGATCGCCGCGGGGGTCATTTCGCCGCTCGCCGACGCGCCGCCGGGCGCAGCTCCGATCTCGGGCGTCGGCGCGGGCAGCGGCGTCGTGGGATTTGCGACCGGGGCTTCGCCGCTCTGGTCGAGAAACAGGCTTTCGCGCGCGCCGCCGCGGTCGAGCAGCACATGGTCGAAGGCGACGCCCGCAAGCTTCAACCCCGGCGCGATCTCCTCGCCGACGGCATAGCTCGTCTGGATGCCATCCTCACCCGCGATGATCGCCGAGCCGCCGCCGGTTGCTTCGTTGAGGTTGATGCCGAAGAGCGTCAGGCCCGCCGAGGTGACGGTCGTCGACGCGGGCCCCTGCGCATTGCCGCGAAAGAAGGGGTCGAGGCTGGAAAAGAGCGCGCGCCGTTCGGCGGGCGAGGCGATCATCGCCGCCTGCGGCTGCCACGCGCCGAGCGGTGACAGCGGCGTGAGCAGTGTCCAGAGCAGCCGCACGCATTGCCAGACCAGAAGCGCGCCGAGCAGACCGGCAAGCAGCGTCGGCCAGAGCTCGCGCGGCGAGCGCCTCCCGGCGCGCAGCCAGGCTGGCAGCGCGCGCGGCAGCCGAACGGCCGATCCGGACATCAGCGTTGCCATGAATTCTTCCCTGTCCCCCAACTGAAAGGCTGCGCCTGCGAATCGCCTAGGGGCGATTGGTGACAATCAGTTGACCGGAAGATTACAGTTTTTTGACGGCCGGGCGAGTCCGGTGCGGCGGACGGCGCAATGATCCTCCCTGCCGCGAAGCGGTGGGGAGGTGGCAGCCCGTAGGGCTGACGGAGGGGCCGTGGCGGGCGCCCCGAACCCCTCACCACGCGCTACGCGCGCGGTCCCCCTCCCCGCCGCTTCGCGGCAGGGAGGATATTACGGATCAAAACTTGAGCGACGCGCTGAGCGAGAAGGTCCGGCCCAGCTTGTAACGGTTGAAATAGATCTTGTTGTCGCCCGATTCCTGCACTTCCTCATAATTGCGGCCCGTCAGGTTGCGTGCTTCGAACTTCAGTTCGATTTCCTTGTTCAGCAGCGTGACGCCCTGGCGTGCGACGAAGTCGATCTGGATGCCCGGCTTTTCGAACAGGTCGGGCTGACCCGACGGACCGCGGCTGGTCACGCGCGGGCTGGCATAGGTGATGAGGAGGGTCTGCTGCGACAGCTTGTCCTGATCCTCAAGACCGATCTGAACGTTGACCAGATGGTCCGACTGGCCGGTCAGCGGCGCACCGTCGAAGAAGAAGTTGCTCGCGTCCTGCACCACGCCGTTGATGACGGTGGTGTCGTCGGCGCCGACTTTGATCTCCGACTTCGTAAAGGTGTAGTTGCCGATCAGCACGAGACGGCGGCTGACCCAGAAGGGCGAGTCCGACAGCGTATCGAGCGCGAAATATTTCTGCGCTTCGAGTTCGACGCCATAGAGCGTCGCCTTGGGCGCATTCGCATAGCTGGTGTTCCCGATCGAATCGGTGAGCGAGGTGTAGGCCTCGATCGGCTTGTCGATCGACTTGTAGAACCCCGCCGCGGTGAAGCGCTGATCCTTGGCGAAATACCATTCGTATCGCAGTTCGGCGTTCCACAGCTCGCTGTCGGTCAGCGACGGGTTACCGCGGAAGTTGCGGTTCGAATCGGGGTCGGTGTAGATTTGCGCGACCAGTTCGCGGAACTGCGGCCGCGCGATCGTCTTCGACCCGTTCAGACGGACCTGCATGTCGGGCGCGACTTCCCACGTCAATGTTACGGCGGGGAGCCAATAATCATTGTTGAGGTTGGTGGCGACGATCGCGCCGGCACCGGTGTTGAACAGGTCGATCGGAACAACCGTCTGTTTAGCGTCTTCGTAGCGGACGCCGGCGTTGATGTTGACGCTGGGCACCAGCTCGGCCTGGACCTGCGCATAGCCGGCGTGGGTGGTCAGGTCGGCCGCGAACGCCGCGGTGCCGTCCTGCGCCGAGGTTTCGACGAGCGCAATGTCATAGAGCTGGATCGTCGCGTCGGAGAGCAGATAATCGGGGCGCAGCTGTGTGACGGCAACCGGCAGGCCCGATGCGCGAAACTGGAATGCGCGGCGCACCGAGGTTCGATGCGTGTCGCTATAGGCATAGCCGACCGTCGCGGTGATGCGCGGGGCAAGCTCGTACGACAGGTCGACGCCGCCCGACCACAGATCTTCGTTGAGGTCCGAGAAGGCAATCGTTGCGTCGCCGCGGTTGCCGCCCAGATCGTTGACGAACTTGTCGCCCGTCGGATCCTGCGCGGTCGGCAGGTTCGTGCGGACATAGGTGAAGCCGCGTTCATACGGCGCCTCGCGCTGCGAATTGGCGTAGCCGCCGCGCAGGTCGAGCTTGAGCGCATCGAAGTGGAATTCGCCGACGAATTGCGTGTTAATCAGCTGACGTTCGTACCAGGCGGTTTCCTGCTTCATGATGTCGCGGCCAACCTGGTTCGCGTCGGTCCCGACCGCGAGGCGCGCCTGCTTCAACGTGTCGCGGATATAGAGGTTGGTCCAGCGCAGCTTGTGCTCGCCGATTTCGAGCCCGAAACCGAGCAGGCCGTTCACGACGACGCGGTTGTCGGTGACGACGCGGTTGAAGCTCGACTGCGGGTCGCCCGACAGATCCTTTTCGACCGACGTCTGCTGCAGCGTGTCGCGGGTACGCCACTTGTTGCTGATCCCCGCGGTCGCGATGATGCCGAGCTCGCCGTTCGCGAACGGGATCGTCGTGCCGCCGGTGATGCCCGCCGACCAGTTCACCGGGATGTGGTTATTCTGTTGCAGCAGCGTCGTTTCGGCGTTCACCAGTTCCATCTGGATCGCTTCCAGATCGTCCTGCGTAAAGTCGGCGCCTTCGAGGATCGGCTTGCCGCTGGCAAAGGCGGCCTTCAGACGCGAGGGAACGTCGCGCGTGCCGTCGTCGAAACCGGTCCAGTCGGTGTCGCCGCCATAATAGGTATAGCCCAGCTGGTTCGTCGTCTCGCTGTCCCAGCCGATGCCGCCACTGAGGGTCAGGAAGGGTTCGCGGGGGATCGCCTTGGTCGTGAGGTTGATCACGCCGCCGCCGAATTCGCCGGGGAAGTTCGCCGAATAGCTTTTCTGAACGAGCGTCGAATCGATGACGTTCGACGGGAAGATGTCGAGCGGGACGACGCGCTTCAGAGGCTCGGGGCTCGGCAGCGGCGAGCCGTTGAGCAGCGCGAGTGAATAACGATCGCCAAGGCCGCGGACATAGACGAAGCCGCCGCCGACGACCGAAAGGCCGGTGACGCGCTGGAGCGAGCCCGAGATGTCGCCTTCACCGGTCCGCGCGATGTCGGCCGACGACAGTACGGAGACGACTTCAGGGGTCGCGCGCACGACGTTGGGGGTAAAGCGGCCGGTGACGACGATTTCCTGATCGGCGCCGCCGGGGATCGAGACATCGCCCTGTTCATCGTCCTGCGCGGCGGCCGCGTCGGTTGCGGGCGCTTCGGTCGTGACCGGGGGCGCGTCAGGCGCAGGCGCGCCGGTGTCCTGCGCCAGAGCGGCGGGCGCGACGAGGGCGGAGCTGAGGAGGAGCAGGCTGGCGAAGATCGGCCGCTTGGTCATGATGGAAAGTCCCCAAGGATATGCAGGAGGGGAGCGGGCCAGCCCGTCAGGCGTGCCCGCTCCCCAATTGGATCGCGAGCGATCAGGTCGTCGGAATGGCGCTGCAGCTCTTGCTCGTCGTGCCGAAGTTGGCGGTCGACGAGTTGCAGGTCCAACCCTGGTACCAGGTGTCGTTGGCGTCGCGGACGGCGCCGACATAGGCCGTGGTGTCGAAGAAGGCGTTCAGCGTCTTCGCATCGAAGGCCGGGCGCGCGGTTTCGGTCGCGCCGTTGATGAACAGGCTGGTCAGCGACGGCGTGTAGGTCGTCGTGTTGTTGGTACCGCCTTCAAAGATCGCCTGCACCTGCGCGTCGGTGACGCCGCTGGTACCGCGGAACGGCGTGGCGTTGCACTGCATCGACACCGAACGGAAGACCGGCGGGCCGGCTTCGTCGAGCCCCGGGTTCGCCGGGTTGATCGTCGTCGCGCTGTTGAGGCCAAGGCAGCGGAAGCCCGGTGCCACGATCAGGCCGTTGGCGAAGGTATAGTCGGCGCCGCCGCGGACGAGGATCGACACACCGTTACCCGCCGCATTGTTGCGGTGGATATAGGTGAAGTTCGACAGCGCGACGCGCTGACGCGGCGTCGTGTCTTCGTTGCCGTTCGAGTCGATTTCCATCATCGAGTCGCCGACCGCGCCGCCTTCGCGCTGGACGCCGATGACATATTGGATGTTGCCCTGATAGCCGACGTCGGTGTCGAGGCCGTCATCTTCGGCGCCGGTGATGACCAGGTGCTTCATGTTCACGCGGCCGCCGAACACTTCGATGCCGTCATCCGAGCTGTTGTGAACCTGGATATGGTCGAGCTGCGTACCCGAACCGACGCCCGACGGCGTCAGGCCCTGCAGCTCGAGAGCTGCCGACAGGATGAAGCCCGAATAGCGGATCTGGACGTACGACAGGCGGCCCGAATTGTCGGTCGGCGTCGCGCCGCCATAGAGCGCGCCCGACGAACCTTCGGTGTCGCGTTCGCAGGCCGCGGTACCCGGGGTTGCACCCGGGGCGCTGCAGTCGGTGATCGGCGCACGGCCGAGCAGGACGACGCCGCCCCACAGCTGCGACGTCTGGTCACCTGCCGAGCCGACGACGTTGCCGCGGCCGGTGAAGATGATCGGCTGCGTCGGCGTACCGACGGCATCGATCTTGTTGCCGCGGTTGACGGCGAGATAGGACACGCCGGTGCCGCCGAAGATGGTGACGCCCGGATCGATGGTCAGGGTAACGTCTGCCGGGTCGCCGGCATCTTCGGTCGCGCCCTGGTCGGTGCCGACGTCGACGCGGCCGGGAAGCGAATAGATGACACCCGAAACCTTCGCGATCGCCGTCGTGGTGTTGAAGCGCGTCGGGAAGCCGCAGTTGCGCCACTCGTTGCCGTTATTGTCCGAAATCGTGCCCAGGTTGGTGAGCTGGTCGGTACCGGTGATCGTCGGGCAGTTCGCGGCGGGGGTGACG
>NZ_JALPRD010000020.1 GCF_023197165.1 Sphingopyxis sp. MSC1_008 | reverse complement strand
GTGGCGGGGGCGGAAAGGCGGTCTGGATTTCGCCGCCGGCGATCGTCTGGCTATAGCCCGGATCGACGAGTTCGGGATCGATCAGCCATCCCCCGCCCGCATTGGCGCCGGGTGGTTCGGACGCGGCCGACGCCTGGGCGATCCACATCGATATCATGTTGAAATTGTGGTCCCGCCCCGGTCGATCATCGCGGTAAGTGGTAGCGCGAGCCTCATCGCGAAGGCAAGACATGCTTGCGTGCGAAACTGCCCCGTTCTAGCGCGCGGAGATATCAGACGGAGGACGAAGGTGGACGCAGCGCAGGCGGTGCATGAAAAATTCCTCGCGGCTCTGGCCGAAGGACGATTGCCCGATCGCGCCGACGCGCCCGATCCCGCGGTGGCCGGCCTGTCGCGTGCGCAAGCGACCGATATCTTCGTGTCGCAGCTCACCAGCCGCCAGATGGACCGGCTGTCGCGCCATCTGCAGGCGCGCGGGGAGGGCTTTTATACGATCGGATCGTCGGGGCATGAGGGGAATGCCGCGGTCGCCGCGGCGCTGCGCGTCACCGACATTGCATTCCTCCATTATCGCTCGAACGCGTTTCAGCTCCACCGGTCGCGCCAGCTTCCCGGCGGCACACCGACGTGGGACATGCTGCTGAGCTTTGCGGCCTCATCCGAAGACCCGATCTCAGGCGGGCGGCACAAGGTGATCGGATCGAAGCCGCTCAATATCCCGCCGCAGACCTCGACGATCGCTTCGCATTTGCCGAAGGCGGTCGGCGCGGCCTTTTCGATCGGCATCGCGCGCCGGCTGGGCATGACCGGGCTGCCGCTTCCCGACGACGCCGTCGTGCTGACGAGCTTCGGCGATGCGTCGGCGAACCATTCGACCGCGCAGGGCGCGTTCAACACCGCGGGCTGGGCGGCGTTCCAGGGCTCGCCGATGCCGCTTATCTTCCTGTGCGAAGACAATGGCATCGGTATTTCGACGCGCACCCCGACGGGCTGGATCGAGGCGCAGTTCCGCCACCGCGCGGGGCTCCACTATATCAAATGCGACGGCACCGACCTCGTCTCGGCCTATGCCGGTGCCGCCGAAGCCGCCGATTATGCACGTCGCACCCGCAAGCCCGTCTTCCTCCATATGGCGACGGTGCGCCTCTATGGTCACGCCGGTTCCGACGTGCAGGGCGCCTATTTGCCCAAGGCACTGATCGAGGCCGACGAAGCGCGCGATCCGTTGCTTGCGGGCGCGGCGCTGATGGCCGAACATGGCTGGATGTCGCCCGCCGAAATCGCCGCTGCCTATGAGGATATTGGCGCGACGCTCGCGCGGCAGGCCGAAGCGGCAATCCTTCGCCCCAAGATCACCACTCCGAAGCATGTGATGGAAAGCCTCATTCCGCCGAAGCGCGAAGTGGCGCGCGCCAACACGCCGTCGGACGAGGATCGCAAGGCGATGTTCGGCAGCGACGCCGGCGTGATGGACAAGCCGCAGCATATGGCGCGGCTTTTGAGCTGGGCGCTCGCCGACCTGATGCTCGCGCACAAGGAGATCGTCGTCGCGGGTGAGGATGTCGGCCCGAAGGGCGGCGTCTATAATGTGACGGCCAAGCTCCACCAGCGCTTCGGTTCGGCACGCGTCGTCAATACATTGCTCGACGAACAGGCGATCCTCGGGCTCGCGATCGGCATGGCGCACAACGACTTTCTGCCAATGCCCGAAATCCAGTTCCTCGCTTATGTCCACAATGCCGAGGACCAGATCCGCGGCGAAGCGGCGACACTCAGCTTCTTTTCGGACGGGAAATACACCAACCCGATGGTGCTGCGCATCGCGGGGCTCGGCTACCAGAAGGGTTTTGGCGGCCATTTCCACAACGACAACAGCCTCGCCGTCTTCCGCGACATTCCGGGGGTGATCCTCGCGGTGCCGTCGAACGGGCGCGATGCGGTCGCGATGCTGCGCGAATGCGTGCGGCTCGCGCGCGAAGAACAGCGCGTTATCGTCTTTGTCGAGCCGATCGCGCTTTATATGACGCGCGACTTGCACGAAGAAGGCGACGGCCTGTGGACCAGCACCTACGAAGCGCCGGGTTCGGAAACACCGATCCGCTTCGGCGACGTCGGGGTGCATGGGCGGGGCACCGACCTCGCTATCGTCACCTATGGCAACGGCTATTACCTGTCGCGTCAGGCCGAAAAGCTGCTCGCGGCCGACGGCGTCAAGGCGCGGGTGATCGACCTGCGCTGGCTCGGCCCGGTCGACGAAGAGAAGCTCGTCGCCGCGGTCGGCGATGCGAAACGCATTCTGATCGTCGACGAATGCCGCATCACGGGATCGCAGAGCGAGGCGCTGATGGCGACCTTCGTCGAGCGCACGCCGGGCAAGAAGCTCGCGCGCATCGCCGCCGACGACAGCTTCATCCCGCTCGGCCGCGCGGCGACGCTCACCTTGCCGAGCCGCGATACCATCTATGCGGCCGCGAAGGAGTTGCTGGCATGAGCGCGCGCAAGACCGCACTTGTCGTCGCCCCCGGCCGCGGCACCTATGGCAAGGGCGAGCTGGGCAGCATCGCGCGGCTGCACGGCGCGCGCTTCGGTGACCTGATCGCCAATTTTGACGCCCAGCGCCGCGAACGCGGCCAGCCGACCGTTACCGAACTCGACGGCGCCGACCGCTTCAGCGTGGGCACGCATATGCGCGGCGATGTCGCGGCGCCGCTGATCTACACCGCGACCGCGCTCGATTATCTCAGCATCGACCGCGACAAGTTCGATATCGTCGCCGCCCTTGGCAATTCGATGGGCTGGTACAGCGCGCTCGCACTCGGCGGCGCGGTGTCGGTCGAGGACGGCTTTCGCATCAGCAACGCGATGGGGCTCAACAGCCAGACGCACGGGCCCGGCGGGCAGATCTTGCTCCAGGTCGTCGATGAGGATTGGCGGCCGGTGCCCGGCCTGCGCGAAACGCTCCTCGCTATCGTCGCCGATATCGCCACGCGTCCCGGCCACGCGCTCGCGCTCTCGATTGATCTTGCCGGCATGATCGTGCTCGCGGGCAATGAGGAAGGCCTTGCCGCGCTGCTCGCCGAAGCGCCGCCGACGCCGGGGCGCGATCCGCTGCGGCTCGCGGGCCACGGCCCCTTCCATACTCCGCTGATGTTCGGCAGTTCGGACAAGGCAATGGCCGAGCTGCCGCATTCGCTCTTCCACCGCCCCGCGCTGCCGCTGGTCGACGGGCGCGGGCATATCTGGCGCCGCCATGCGAGCGATCCCGCCGCGATCTGGGATTACACCTTCGGCCACCAGATTCTCGCGCCCTATGATTTCGCGCTGTCGGTGCAGGTCGCGGTCAAGGAATATGCCCCCGACGTCATCATCCTTCCGGGCCCCGGCGACACGCTCGGCGGCGCGATCGCGCAATCGCTGATCGGCATCGGCTGGCAAGGCATCCGGAGCAAGGCCGATTTCGCAGCGCGGCAGGCGGCCGACCCGATCCTGCTGTCGATGGGCCGCGCCGAACAGCGCGCGCTCGTTACCGGATAAGAATAGGGCCGGCAGAGAAGAATCTCCTCTGCCGGCCCGTTCGCATGGCATCAGGTGGGGTTGACCCCATGCGGATGAACGGCAGCGCCAATGGGGACCAACTCAAGGGCGGTACACCGTTCATGTCCCTTATAGGCGCTACGCGCCGCATCCGGCCGGGGTTCCCGCACAATCAAACGCCAAAACGGAGCGGATTGGCCGGCGCGCCGCGCGCGAACTCGGCAGTGAACTGGAGCCGCAGCAATTCGGCGACATTGCCCGCACCCGCGCGGCGCATGATGTTCGCGCGGTGCACCTCGACCGTGCGCGGGCTCAATTCCAGCTGACGCGCGATCGCCTTGTTGCCGAGTCCCGCGGCGATCGCATCCAATATGTCGCGCTCGCGCGGCGTCAGCGCCGCCAGCCGCGCCTCGGCCTCGCGGTGCCGATCGAGCGCGCCCTGCCGTACGCGCCAGTCGGCGAGCGCCGCATCGATCGTGCGGCGGACGAGGCGCGGGTCGAGCGGCGCGGGAAGCAGATCCTGCGCCCCGCCGCGCAGGATCGCGCGGGATTCGGCGATACTGAGCTGCTCGGCGGCGACAAAGGCGACGGTTCCGGCGCGCGCGGCGACGCGGTCGAGCAACGCCGCGCCGCCGGTCCGGCCGGGCTGGCGCCAGTGAAAGAGCAGGATGCCACACGAATCCGGACCCTCGGCCTCGATCCACGCGTCGGCGCTGGCAAAGCTGCGCACGATCCGTTCGGATCCCGCGGCGAGCACACGAAAACAGGCCGCCCGCTCGGTGGGGTCGGGCAGGATCAGATGGATATGGCCCCCGCTTTCGGTCACAAAACCCGGATGCCTGCGAAGGCGCCGCGCGAACAGCGGCGAAGGGTCGGCGATGGCGCCATTCTGGAGCCGCCGGCGGACGGCGATTATACGCCCCGATCAGTCGGCCGGATTATGCTTGGCGAGGAAGGTTTCGATCGAAGTCAGCAAGGTCATGCGATCGGCCTGGCGGGTGAAATAATGGTCGGCGAGCGGCACCGATACGAACTCGACCGTCTTGCCGGCCTTCGTCATCGCCGAATACATGCGCGCCGACTGGCCGTGATCGACCGTGACATCCTTCTTGCCGTGGATCAGCAGCAGCGGCGCCTTGATCCGGGCGATGGCGTTGATCGGGGAGACGGCGGCGAAATCGGGGGTCATTTTCTCCCACTGGCCGCGATAGAGGCGTTCGCGCATCATCCCGCCGAAGTCATTGACTTCGCGGCGCAGGTTGGCGACGCCGTTGATCGAGATTGCGCAGCGATACAGATCGGGATCCTTGACGGTCCCCCACATCGCGGCATAGCCGCCATAGGAGCCGCCGACGATGCACACGCGTTTCGGATCGGCGATCCCCTCCTTCACCGCCCAGTGGACGCCGTCGGTGACATCATCCTGCATCGCGAAGCCCAGCTGTCCCTGACCCGCCTTTTCGAACGCGGCGCCATAGCCGGTCGATCCGCGGAAATTGGGCTGGAGCACGGCATAGCCGCGTTCGGCGAGGAACTGCGCCCAATAGTCATAGGCGAGTTCGTCATGCCCCCACGGCCCCCCGTGCGGCATGACGATGAAGGGCAGATTCTTGTCGCGCCGGCCGCGCGGCATTGTCAGCACGCCCTCGATCTCGAGCCCGTCGCGCGCCTTGTACTGGATCATCCGCCCGCGCGACAGGCGCTTGCCGCCGATCGCGTCGTTCATCGCCGCGAGCTTGAGCAGGTCGCCCGTCGCCGCGTCGAAATAGAAAAGCAGGCCGGGATTGTCGGGCGTGCTGAAGCGCACCAGCATCTTGCTCTGATCGGCGCTCAGGCTCTCGATCCGGACCTTCGATTGCGGCGATGCGGCTTCGAGCGTCTTTTGATGCGCCGCGATCGCCAGATCGATCCAGCGCAAGGGCGTGCTGCGGTCGCTGGTGCGGACGCCGAGCAGCTTCGATCCGTTCGATGCCAGCAATACGCTTTCGACATCGACATCGTCGGCGGCATAGACTGTCCGCACCGCCTTGCCGGTCGGAATGTCGATCTCGACGACCGCCGACCGGCCGCCCTCGATTTCCTTGATCACGAACCCGTTGTTGCTGCCGGGCACGAAGTGGAAGGGAATGGTCAGCTCTTCTTCGGCAGCGAGCTTTGCGCTGTCGATCACGCGCAAGCTCCCTTCGCCATGCGATCGAAACAGCAGGGTCGATCGGGTGCTCGCGTCGCGGTAGCCGATGCCAAAGCGTATCTGGCCCAGATGATCGCTACCCCAGTCGACGATATTGGCCCGCGGTCTTTCGACGATCCGTTTGCGCGCGGTCGTCACGTCGACGCGATAGACCGCGGGCCAGAATTCGGGATCGCTGCCGTAAATCGAATTTTGCGCCGCGACGAGGATTTCGGTGCTTCCGTCGGACGGGATCCACAGGACGTCGGAGGCATTCTGCCCGCCGCTGTCCCAGAGCAGCCTGGTGATCTTGCCCGTGCCGCGGTTGATGCCGATCACGCGCGAAATATACCAGCGGTCGGCCTCGACCGGCATCAGCGCGGAGAGGCCGACGATGATATTGTCGTTTCCGACCCAGCGGATCCACGCGACCTGGGTCTGGTCGGGAACGGCGACCAGGACCCGCTTCGACCGGTCGCCCAGCATGGACATCATCATGATGCGCTGTTCGCCCGCGATCCCGAACAGCCCGGCGATATGGGTGCCGTCGGGGGACAGGTCGACATCCTCGACGAAGGGAAGCGCGGCAAAGGCGCTGGTCGGCAGCGGGGTAAAGGCCGGGGCTACGGGCGCCGCTTTGGAATCCGCCGCGGCGAGCGCGCCCGGCGCGAAAAGAAGCGCCGTCGCGGCGAGAATATACGCGCCCCATGACGCCCGCGCCCGTGACACCTGCGCCATGGCCCGCTTATGCTTGTGTTCAAGCCCCAACACATCCTCCCCCCGGAAAGACAGGCAGCTAAATCGTCGCCGATATTTCTCCAGCGCGACAAAAAAATCAAATGTTACGGGTTACGTAGCCTTGTTCTCCTGCGCGCGTGACGATTTTCTGGAAATCAGGGACCGTGCATTAGGATATCATTTCTCTACGCGACTTGAGCGGGCGCATGCGCCGAAAAAAGCAGGGCGCATTTGGCCCGGATAACCGTCTTGTCTTTGGAGAAGGAAAAAAGGGAGAGGCGTGACGGCGGAACCAGCCTCCGAACTGGAGCGGTTGACCCGGAAGTTCCGGCCGCCGCTGATCGCCTTTTTTTCCCGGCGCGTTGCCAGCCTCGCGGAAGCCGAAGACATGACTCAGGAGGTTTTTTTGCGGTTATCGAACGCGCAAAGGGGCGATGAAGAGACGAGTGCCGCCTATATTTTCCGGATCGCCGCCAATTTGGTGACGGATCGGGCGCGCCACGACCGTGTACGCCGGAACTTCGCGGACGCAGTGCGCAGCGACGCCGGCGCCGGCGTCGACGGCTTCGATCCTTTCCGGATTGTTTCGGCGCGCGAATCGATTTCGATCCTGTGGGCCGCGATCCAGGCGCTCCCCGAACCGACGCAGCAGATTTTCATATTGTACCGGGTGGAGAATATTCCGAAGCAGACGATTGCCGACAATTTCGGATTTCACCTCCGCACCGTCGACAAGCATATTTCGCGCGCGCTGGTGTTCCTTGCGCGCCGCATGGAGCGGCGGACATGATGGTCCCGCAAAATGACAATGATCGCGTCGCCGAGCGCGAGGAGCAAGCGGCGGCCTGGTGCCTGCTCATCGCCGACCGGGCGCTGACCGTCAGCGAACAAAGTGATTTCGATGCATGGCTGGCGGCGGACGAGCGCCACGCCCACCATTTCGAACAGATGGTGACGGTGTGGCAGGGAACCGATGCGATCGCTGAAATGCCCGGCTTCCTGTCGCTCCGAGCCGAGGCTTTGACCGCGATGGAAAAGGCGCGCCGCGCGGCAGAGCCGGCTCCGACGCGCCGCCGTGCCGTCGCGACGATGGCCGCTTTCGCGATGACCGCGGGCATGGGCGCCTGGTATTGGAGCGAAGGACCCGACGTCTATTCCACCGAGGTTGGCGAGCGGCGGATCGTCCGGCTCGACGACGGGTCGAGCGTCTCGCTCGATGCCGCCAGCCAGATGTCGGTATTCTTCACCGACCATCGCCGCGCGATCATACTCGATCGCGGCCGGGCCAAGTTCGACGTCGCAAAGGACCCGCTACGGCCGTTTACCGTGACCGCGGGTTCGCAAGCGGTGGTGGCGATCGGGACGAGTTTCAGCGTCGAGCTGCTACGCGACCAGCTCCGTGTCCTGCTGTTCGAAGGGCAGGTCGCTGTCGTTCCGCGCGCCGCGGCAGCGGGCCATCTCAAGAAGCAGCGACCGGTAACCCAGGCGACCACCCAGCTTTTGCCCGGGCAGGAACTGGTCGCCAGTCTTTCGTCGGGAGCGACCGAAATCCTTCCCGTCGACGCGGGGCGCTCGCTCGGATGGGAAGGCGGGCAGGTCGATTTCGTCGATATGCCGCTGACCGATGCGGTCGAGCGGATCAATCGCTACGCGGCATCGCCGATCGTCCTCGCCGACGCGGCCGCCGGCCGCCACCTCGTCAATGGCGTGTTCGATGCGGGCGACGCCGACAGTTTCGTCAAGGGCGTGACGTCGCTTTATCCGCTGGTCGCCCGTGAAGAGGGCGGCAAGATCATTATCAAAACCGCAAATTCGAGTAACGACGAAGAAAAAATGGACCAAAAATAAAAATCTGGGGCGCAACCGGGTGGGTGGTTCGTCTTTATGACAGAGGGGCAGCAATATCGATCCCTCGCATAGAGGGAGAGGGTATGTCCAAACGTCGTTATTTTTTGTCGAGTCTTGCGCTCGGCGCGCTGGTTGCCGTGTCGGCACCTGCCTATGCTGAAGTGCGCCAGGTGCAGCAGTTTGATATTCCGGCCCAGGATCTGGGCGGCGCTTTGCGCGCCTTCGCGCGTGCATCGGGCGCGCAGGTGATTTTCGACGGCAAGGCGGTGCGGGGCAAGCGCAGCGAAGCCTTGCGCCACCGGTCGGATGCCGAAGAGGCGCTCCGCGAACTGCTGCGCGGGACGGGGCTGACCTATCGCCGCAATGGCAAGATTTTCATCGTCAGCCCGGCACGAAAGATCGCGCAGGCCGATCCGGCCTTGATGACGAGCGCGGTCCCGGCGGACGCGGCGGCGAGTGCGCCGGCGCAAGCGATCAGCGATCCGGCCGAAATCATCGTCACGGCGCAGAAGAGGGCCGAATCGATCCAGGACGTGCCGATCTCGGTGTCCGCCTTCTCTTCCAAGTCGCTCGACGAACAGAAGATCGAGGGCGGATCGGAACTGGTCCGCGCGGTCCCGAACGTGACCTTTTCGAAAACCAATTTCGCCAGCTATAATTTCTCGATCCGCGGCATCGGCACCAAGGCGCTCTCGGTGACCTCCGATCCCGCGGTTGCGATCAGCTTCAACAACACGCCGCTGATCCGCAATCGCCTGTTCGAGCAGGAATATTTCGACGTCGAGCGCGTCGAAGTGCTTCGCGGCCCGCAAGGCACCCTTTATGGCCGCAACGCAACCGGCGGCGTCGTCAACATGATCCCCAATATCGCCAAACCCGGCGACTTTGAAGGCTGGGTAAAGGGCGAGGTCGGCAATTACGAAACGACGCGCCTCAGCGGAATGATCAATGTGCCGCTGGGCGACACGCTGGCGGTTCGCGCCGCGGGCGCATGGACCAAGCGCGACGGGTATGACTATAACACGGTGACGCAGCGCAATGTGAATGGCCGCGACCTCTGGTCGACACGCGTCAGCGCGGCCTGGGAACCGAGCGACCGTTTCCGCGTCAGCGCGATCTGGGAGCATTTCGAGGAAGACGACGACCGATCGCGCACGGGGAAACAGCTTTGTCACACCGATCCGGGGCCGACCGCGGTCGGGAACCGAGACACCAGCGGCCTGTTGCTGACACGCGGCACGTTGAGCCAGGGCTGCTCGCCCGGCTCCCTCTATGAAGATGCCGCCTATGGCGTGCCCAACGGCCTGTCGCTTCCCTATGTGAATGCCGCCGCATCGGTGGTGACGCTGGGGTATCCCGTTCTTCGCGACAGAAATCCCCCGATCACGCTGCTGAACCCTCTTAAAGACCCCTATGCGGGGATCATACAATCCCGCGATCTGCGGGAAATTGCGACGGCCTACGATCCGACCTTCCGGGCGAAGAACGACGTCTGGCAGTTAAACGCCGAATTTGAAGTCAGTTCGGACCTCTCCTTCTTTTCGCAGACGGCGTATAGTAAAGATTATTATTTTTCTACGCAGGACTATAATAGATTCAATTCCGGCCCTGTGTTCAATAATTCAAAAGGCTTGTTCGAATTCTCCAGGCCGACGCGGACCGATGGGCTTTCGCCTGGAGGGTTTCTCGATGATCCGCAACTCGGATCCTCGGACGCCATCCTCGGCATCGATATGGTCCGGTCGCACAGCAAGCAATGGTATCAGGAATTCCGCCTGCAATCGGCATTCAGTGGCCCGATAAATTTCAACTTTGGCGCCAACTATCTATACTTCAAAATCGATGAAGATTATTTTGTC
Organism: Sphingopyxis sp. MSC1_008; assembly: GCF_023197165.1. Taxonomy (GTDB): domain Bacteria; phylum Pseudomonadota; class Alphaproteobacteria; order Sphingomonadales; family Sphingomonadaceae; genus Sphingopyxis. Next base: position 53,786 of record NZ_JALPRD010000020.1, on the reverse strand, counting down.
TTCAACAATCTCTTCACGGCCATTGCCCGCGGTCCCATTGGCACCGGAAATCTGGGCCGTGTCGTCGAAGATTGCTCGGCGCGGGCCGTCCCGGACAATTGCGTTTATGTCGATCCCAATCCGCTCAGCGAGATCAACGGCGACGGCCATAATTATTTCCGTAGCCGGAATATCGCAAAAACGCAGTCTCTTGCATTTTTTGGCGAACTTTATTGGCAAGCGAGCGACACGCTGAAGGTCACCGCCGGGCTGCGCTATACCGACGATAAAAAGACGGCGACGCCGATCAACAGCCAGTTGTTGCTGGCGCCCGGGTTTTTCGGAAGCGGCTATGTCAATCGAGGCTATCGGGTCTCGCCCGATATCGTCCAGAAATGGGGGCGGCTGACCGGTCGATTGGTGATCGACTGGAAACCCGAGCTCGGCTTCACGGACGACAGCCTCCTTTATGCCTCCTACGCCCGCGGATATAAGGGCGGCGGAGCCAACCCCCCCGGAATCGACGCCAATCCGGCGCAGTTGCAGTTCTTTCCGCAGCCGCAAACTTTTCGACCCGAAAGCGTCAACGCGTTCGAAATCGGCATGAAGAATGAATTCGCGGGCGGCAAGCTGACGCTGAACGGCAATGCCTTTTTCTATGATTATAAGGACTATCAGGTCTCGCAGATCGTCGATCGTTTGGCGCTCAACGAAAATTACGATGCGCAAATCTGGGGGGCGGAACTGGAAACGGTATGGCGGCCCACGCCCGAATTCCGCGTCAATGCCAATCTCGGCTATCTTGGCACCCGCATTGCCAACGGCATGCAGTCGATTGACGTCATGGATCGGACCCAGGGCAACCCCGATTGGATGGTCGTCAAGCCATGGGTCCAGCTCGCATCGAATTGCATCGCGCCCAGGGAAGTGGTCGAAACAATTGTAAACAGTCCAGCTTATAACAATTTGAATGCCCAAGCCTATCTGAGCCCGCTGTGTGGAAGCTCCTATATCGGCAGCTATGGCGCCGGCGGATTTCTGCCTATTCTGTTCGGCGTTTCCTATGACCCGGCGATCGATGCGCCCAATCAGGGTCGCGGCTTTTATGCCGATCTGGGCGGCAACGAACTGCCTAATTCGCCTCATTGGACCTTCAATATCGGAGCGCAATACACTTTCCCGATGGATGATTGGGAATTGACGCTGCGTGGCGATTATTACCGGCAGGGAAAGAGCTGGGCGCGCGTCTATAATACCGCGATTGATCGGCTGAAGGCATGGGATAACAGCAATATTTCGATGACGCTTGAGCGGCCAGATAGTGGTTTCTCTATGCAGGTCTACGTAAAAAATCTGTTCAATAATACTCCGATTACCGACGCTTTCATCAATAGTGATGACAGCGGCCTGACGACCAACGTTTTTACACTGGATCCGCGTGTTATTGGATTCAGTGTTTCTAAGAGGTTTTGACCAGGTCTCTTATAAGATCGCTCCTTACTGGAGTGGTGTCGATTGCGAATGTTTTGTTATTTCGCAATCAATTTAAGAACGGCTAAAACAGCCACTATGAGAGGAGCCTATTATGAAATATTATGCTTTGATCGGCGTTGCCGCGTTCGCTGCCACCAACATGGCAGTTCCGGCTTATGCCCAGACGCTTTCGCCGACGGGAGTCGTAACCCCGGCGTCGGGCTTTGCGGCGCTTAATGGGAATCCCTGTACTCTTACCCTCGATGTGGAGGCTACCGGTAGCGGTAGTGGCGGTAATGCTGGTCCGGGTAGCAATACCGGTTCGGGCATCTGTCCGCTGATTACCATTGACTCCGGTGCAACCTTCACCTTGTCCAACTGGAATTCCACCGGTGGTGACGATGGCATCGGCAGCGCGGACGGGTCGCTCTCCAATCTTGTCGTCCGAGTGAATGGGACGCAGTCGTGCCCCACCGGGAACGGTCTTGGCTTCACTGTCGAGAACACGCTTGCCGGAGACGTGCGGATTGTCTTCCCCGTGACCATGCTGGGGACTTGTCAGGTTGAAGCCGATCTCAATGCCGCTTTTACACTTAATCCGTAAAGGGTTAGGCAAGCTGCAATTCAACGGATGCATCCATCCATCATAGATCGACGGACGCATCCGTTCTCTACCGGGCATTACTGGCCGCACCGCTACCACGGTGCGGCCCTTTCCGGGCCAGCGGCGGCGAGCCGCCTCTGGCGTGGTTTTGATAAGATGGTCAGGCGGACCCGGCAATGTGTTTGCGCTGAAAAGAGTTTCAACCCTGCTCTGGCTGAGCATCGCGGCCCACGCGACGCCCACGCGTGCCGAAGGGGATAAGGGGGACGTCGCGGCAGGGGGGTCTTCGCAGGGGGCCGCCCTGCCGGGCGTTATCGCGTCGCGCGACGATCCCGACGATATCGTGGTCACCGCCAACCGCCGCGGCGAGGCGAAGGTCGCGGCCGAAACCGAGTTCGGCGAGGAAGAGATCGCCAGCCGCGGTGCCGACAGCATCCAGGACCTGCTGACGCGCCTTGCGCCCTTTATCGACGGCAGCGGCGAAGAACCCGTCATCCTGATCAACGGCAAGCCCGCGGGCTTCGATCGCTCGATCCTCTCCTATCCCGCCGAAGCACTCGACCGGCTCGCGGTGCTCAAACCGGACGCGGCGGCGCTCTATGGCGAACCGGCGGGCCGGCGCGTCGTCAATCTGGTGCTCAAGAAGAAGTTCGCGATGCTCAATGCCGACGCGGGCGCCGATTTCGCGACCGCCGGCGGTCAATATGGCGGGACGCTGTCGGTCAGGCGAACGGCGATCAACGGCGATATGCGCTGGAACGCGCAGGCACGGGTCGGTGCGGACAGCGCCTTTCGCAAGACCGCGCGCACGATCCCGCGGCAGAGCGGGGTGTTCGACAGCGTCGGCTTCATTTCGGCGCCTGGCGGCGGAGAGATCGATCCCGCGCTCAGCCTCGCTGCGGGACAGCGCGTGACCGCCGCCGCCATCCCGTCGGGGGCGCTGGCGGGGCCTCCCGGGCTCGACGATTTTATCGCGACCGCCGGCGTGCTCCATCCCGCCGACCCCAACCGCTTCGAAACGCTGCAATCGTCGCGGCGCAACGCCGCGCTCGGCCTCGGCGTCACGCGCCCGCTGGGCGATTTTTCCGTCGCGCTGAACCTCGATGCCAACCGGCGCAGCAGCGACGGGTTGCGCGGCCTGCCGATGGCGTCGGTCGTCCTCCCCGCGGGCCATCCCTGGTCGCCTTTTGCCGACGATGTCGTGCTGACGCGGCCCTTTGCGGGCGAGCGCGCGCTTCGCGCCGACAATGAGGCCACGTCGCTCGGTGCCTCGCTGACGCTGACCGGCAATATTCGCGGCTGGCAGACCAGCCTCGCGGCGAGCTATGCGCAGAGCTGGGCAAATAATTTCCTTGAAAGCGGCGTCGATGTCGCGCGCGTCCAGCAATTGATCGATGACCGCGATCCCGCGTTCAATCCCTACGGCCTGTGGGACGAAGGCTTGATGTTCGCGACCCGCAGCCGGACGAAAGGCCAAAACCTCAGCGCCCGGCTCAACGTGCGAAAGACGGTCATCGACCTTCCGGCGGGGCCGCTCACCTGGAATCTCACCGCCAATTCCGGCCGCAACCGCACGCAAAGCCGGCAAAGCGATGCGGCGGGGAATTTGATCGCTTCAAATGGCGTGACGCGCAGCCAGTCGAGCGGGCTGATGTCGCTCAGCATACCGATTTCGCGCGGCGGCGGGACCGAAGCGGGCTGGCTGGGCGACCTGACCGTCGACCTGTCCGCCAACGCGCAAGTGATGACGGACAGCCGGGCGCGAAAGGGGTTCGGCGGCAATGTCAGCTGGTCGCCATGGCCGGTTCTCCAGCTTCGCGGGGGGATCGACTATGCCGACGCCGCGCCCTCGTTCGATCAGCTCGACGCGCCGATCGTCACCACGATCAACCGCATTTTCGACTATGCGCGTCAGGAGATCGCCGAACCCGTCTGGGTTACGGGCGGAAATCCCGACCTGACGCGCGGCCGCTGCCAAAGCCTGACATTCACGGCGACCGTGCGGCCGCTGGGCAACCAGATACTGACCCTCAACCTCGGTTATCGCCAGTCGGTGACAAAGGGGGGTGTGGCGGCTTTTCCCGAGCTGACCCCCGCCATCGAGGCCGCGTTTCCCGAGCGGGTCACGCGCGATGCGGCGGGGCGGCTCGTTGCGGTCGATGCGCGGGCGATCAACCTGACGCGCGATGCCAATGCCGATCTGTCCACCGGCGTTGCGCTCCGGCTGGCGCTCGGGGGCGGGGAAGGGCGAAGCGAAACGGCCAAGGATCCGCTGCAGCTCAACCTGTCGATCAATCATGGCATGCGGCTGAAAAGCGAGCTGCAGACCCGCCCCGGCGTCCCTGTGATCGACCAGCTCCGCGCCGGCGGGCAATCGCGTCACAGCCTGTCGTTTCAGGCGTCGATCGGCCGGCGGGGGATCGGAGGCAATCTGAGCGGCAGCTGGAGCAGCCCGGGACGATTGCGGGGGGGAGACGAAGTGTTCGTCTTCAAGCCGCCGCTGAAGCTCAATCTTTCGGCCTTCATCGAACCCGACCGCATATTCGCGGTTCCGGACAAGAAGGGCGTGATGAGCGGCCTCAAACTGTCCGTCGATATCAACGACCTTTTCAATGGTTACCGCAGGGTGACGCGCGAAGACGGGACGGTGCCCGCGGGATATAGCCGTAACGAAATCGAGCCGCTCGGCCGCACGGTTCGATTGACGGTGCGAAAGAAGTTTTGATGGTACGCACGGTTCGCGCGCTTGACCTTTGGTGACCCCCAAGGGAATCGAACCATCGCGGGTCAGCTGTTGCCGATCCGCCCAACAAGGACTCACGGGTTCGCCGATATCGCTGAATGGTGACCCCTACGGGAATCGAACCCGTGTTTCAGCCGTGAGAGGGCCGCGTCCTGACCGCTAGACGAAGGGGCCGGCATAGATGCCTGCTGCTAGGCCGTTGTCAGAAAGCCGGTTCTTTGTCCAGACAGCATGGCGAGCTTGTCCAGCATATCGCCTCGCGCGGCCCATCATTTCGGTCGCCACGTCATTTCTATCGGGTGCTCCGCTAGAATTGGGCGACCAGCGGAGCGGAGGGTCGGCGATCCGGTCAATGTTCGCGACCGGCCTTCCACAAGGTTTGGGTCAGGGGCTCGAACAGATATTCGAGCGCGGTGCGTTTACGCAGCGGGACCATCACCTCGGCGGGCATGCCCGCGCGCAGGCCGTGGTCGCCGCGCAGCGCCGCGATCTTCTGCATTTCGGCCGGTGGCACCATCACCTCGATCTCGAAATAATCGAGGCCCGTCCGGTTGTCCTCGAAGCTGTCCGCCGACACCTTGCTGATCTTGCCCGTCAGGATCGGCAGACTGCGTTCCTGGATTCCCGAAAAGCGTACCTGCGTTTCCATTCCGCGCGACAGATCGTCGGCGTCGTTGGGCGACGCCTTCGCCAGCACGACCAGCGCCTTGTCCTTCGGGACGATCTCCATCAGCACATCGCCCGGCGCCGCGACGCCACCGACGGTAAAGACTTTCAGGCCAACGACGCGCCCGCTCGCGGGCGCGCGCACAACCGACTGCGTCAGGCGCTCCCGCGTCGCGAAGAGGCGCGGCTGCAATTCGTCAAGACGGACCTGAACTTCGCGAAGCTGGGTCGCGACTTCTTCGAGCATGCGGCGGTCCATGGACACCATCTGGAGACGGGATTCGCCGATCGCTTCCTGCAGCCGCGCGACATCCGAGCCGAGCGCGCCGAAATCGCCGTCCAGCTGCGCCGCGTTGCGCTCCATTGCGCGCAGGCGATTCGTCGAAACAAAACCCCGTGAGGACAGGGTGCGGAGCCCCGTCAGTTCTTCGTTGATCAGCCGCTCCTGGATGCGGTTCGATTCGATCTGTGCGCCATAGCCCGCGATTTGCTGGTTATGCTGCGCCACCCTTTGGCCCAGCATCCCGCGTTCGGTCGCGCTCGACCGCCTGCGCGCGTGAAACAGCAGGCGCTGGCCGCGCATCGCTTCGTCAGCGAGCACACGGTCGCCCGCGAGGAAGGTCGAAAACTCGACCGGCTCGGCGATGCTTCCCACGCCGTCGCGTTCGGCGATCAGCCGCGAGCGCTGCGCAAGCAGGGCGACGATCTCGCCCGTCAAACCGCGCTCCGCCGCGACGACGTCGGATGCGGATATTTTGAGCAGCACGTCGCCGCGGCGTACCTCGCTTCCCTCCATCACCATCAACGCGGTGACGATGCCGCCGTCCTTGTGCTGGACCGCTTGGCGGTTGCCCGCGACCGAAACCGATCCCTGCGCCAGCGCGCCCGCGTCGAGCGGCGTCAGCGCCGCCCAGCCGAGCAGCCCGACGAAGAAGGCGCCGGCGACGAGCAGGCCCGTCCGCACTTCGCGTTTCGACGAATCGATCGGCTCGACGGGGAGCGGCGCGCCGTGCAGTTCGTCGCCAAAGCTCATCGCGTTCATGGCTTTTGGCTCCTCTTCATATTCACGACATTGGCGGCCGTCCGCGCGGCATTCTGTTTCAGCGTTTCGATCACCTGTTCGCGCGGCCCCTGATGTTCGATGACCCCATTCTTCATCACCGCCAGACGATCGGCATCGCGGAGTGCCGCCTGACGATGCGTGACGATCATGATGGCCGCGTCGCGCGCCTTAGCAGCGGCGATCGCGTCGCCTAGGGCTTCCTCGCCCTGGCTGTCGAGCGAGGCGTTGGGTTCGTCGAGGATCAGGATTTTGGGATCGCCATAGAGCGCGCGCGCCAACGCGACGCGCTGCGCCTGTCCGCCCGACAGCCGCAGCCCCCCGTCGCCGATCCGCGCATTATATCCGCCCGGCAGGTGCAGGACCAAGTCGTGAATGCCGGCTGCAATCGCGGCGCGCGTCACCTTATCGTCGATGTCGGCCTCGTGCTCGCCGCGGGCGGCGGCGAAGCGCGAGATATTCTCGCCGATCGTCCCGGGCAGCAAAGTCGGATCCTGCGGCAGATAGCCGATATGGTCGGCGAGCCGTTCGCCGTCCCAGTCGCTATATTGGGCATCGTCGATCCGGATTTCGCCGCCGTCGGGCGGGATCGCGCCCGCGACGATGCGCGCGAGCGTCGTCTTGCCGGCGCCCGACGGACCGATCACGCCAAGCACTTGGCCTGGAAGGATCCACGTCGATACGCCGCGCAGGATCAGCGCGCTATTATCGGGGGTGCGCAGCAAAATGTTGGAAAGCTCGACATAGCCTTCGGGCGCGGGGAGAATGAGGCGCTCGCCGATCAGATCGTCTGTGTCGCGGAACAGCGCCTCGACCGACGCCTTGGCCTGACGCGCCTGCCCCACCGCGGGCCATGCCTGCACCATCTGCTCGATCGGCTGAAGCGCCCGTGCGAGCAGCACCGATGCCGCGATGATCGCGCCGACGGATATCTCCGCGTGGATCGCCAGATAGGCGCCGGCGCCGAGCGCGAGCGACTGCATGAACATGCGGGCGAATTTGACGAGGCTCGAATAGCGCGAAGCGACGAACTGCGTCGTCGCGCTCGCCTCGAGGCCGGCGCGGCGATCGGTGATCTGGCGTGCGACCATGGCGCGCCGCATGCCCAGCGCACGCACGAGCTCGGCGTTGTCGAACATCGCCTCCTGTCCCGCATAGGCGAGCGCCATCGCGCGGTGCCCTTCGGCGGCCGAGCGTTTGGTCGCGCGTTCGTTGAGCAGCGCGAGGCCAAAGAGAATGATGCCGCCGCCAAGGATGATCATTCCGAGAAGCGGGTGAATGATGAAGGCGACGATAAAATAGAGCGGCGTCCAGGGGATATCGAAGAGCGCGATCGCGGCGGGGCTTGCGACCGCGCTGCGAAAATTGTCGAAATCGCGCATCGCCTGCGCGGAGGCGGGATCGGAGCCCCCCTTTGCCCGCGCGAGCAGCCGGTCGAGGATCGGTGCCGCGAGCTGGCGATTGAGCCGCAGCGAGGCGCGCAGCATCAGTCGGCTGCGCACCATGTCGAGCGCGCTGAGACAGGCGATCGATATCCCGACGATGACGGTGATCCAGAACAGCGTCAACTGCCCGCCGGTCGGCACGACGCGGTCGTAAACCTGCATCATGTAGATCGTCGGTGCCAGATAGAGGATATTGACGAGCGCGCTGAACAGCGCCGCCGCGGCGAAATGCCGGCGGCAGGCCGCGAAGGCCGCCTTGATCTGAACCGGAACAGCGGGATCGTTACGCATGACCCTGGCCTTTTCTGCTGGCGATCTTGCTCAAGGGAAAGGAAAGACCCGGACCGGCTGGGCCGATCCGGGTCCCCGGGGGACTTCAGACATAATCCCAATCGTTGCGGATCATGTCGGCGCGATCGATCCACCGATCGCGAGCCAGGTCCAGCCAGCGATCAAGAGCCTGCGGCGTGGGATCGAGATCGGCCGACGACTGCGTCCCTGCTTCCGGGGGCGCGGCGAGCGGCGCGGCGCCGACGCCGCCTCCGGCGAAGCGGAAGGACGCGCCCGCTAGATCGCCCGCGGTCATCGCGTCGAACAGCATCGAATGGCCGTCGATCCTCAGAACCGCGCCATCGCCCGATTGCGCCATCGCGACGCGCGACGCGAAATTTGCAGCGGTGATGCCAAGGGCGCTGAGGTCGATCACATCGTCATCGACGTCGAAATCGGTCACACGATCGTCGCCGTCGCTAAAGACGAAGACGTCGTCGCCGCCGCCGCCCGTCAGCACATCGTCGCCATCGCCACCGTCGAGCCGGTCGTCGCCCGAGCCGCCGCCGAGTGCGTCATCGCCCTCGCCACCCTTGAGCAGATCGTCGCCCGATCCGCCCGAGAGCATGTCGTCGCCGTTGCCGCCCTTGAGCTCGTCGTCACCCGAGCCGCCCGAGAGCGTGTCATCGCCGCCGCGTCCCTCAAGGCGGTCGTCGCCCGAGCCCCCGGTCAGATTATCGTCGTCGGCGGTTCCGACGAGATGATCGTTTCCAGACGTGCTGCGACCTGACGGCGCCGGTGCCGGTGCGCCCTGATCGTCGTCGTCGTGGTCATGACACGCGTCATGATCATCATCGTCATGATCATCGTCGTCATCATCACCATCGCCGGGAGTACCCTGATCGTCATCGTCGTCATCATCGTCGTCATCGCCTGGCGATACGACGTCGGGCAGTCCGCCTTCGCTGATGAACGAGACGCTGTGTGTGCCGTTGGACATCGTGACCACGCCATTCTCTCCGATCGAGGTTTCATAATCCTCGAGCAGGGCGCCATCGGGCAGTTGGATCACGTCGCCGGGACGCAGCGTGCCGATGATCACGTCCTGGCCGCCGCGCGTATGGAATATGATCCGGTGGGCCGAGCGCAGGGACGAGATATCGACGGTATCGTCACCGGCCGAACCGGTCAGCGTGATCGTGTTCGGACGCAGGCTGGTCGTCGTATCGAAGTTGCCGTAAATCTCGAATGTATCGTTGCCGGCGGTGCCGTTGCCCGCGACATTGGTGCCGTTGATCGTGATTTCCTCGATTTCGGTCATCGCCGAAATGACGACTTCCTCACCGCCCGCGACCTGGCGCGTGACCACGATTTCGGCTTCGAAATCGCCGCCGACGTCACCATCTTCGAATGCGATGCGCGCAATGGCCTCTTCGATCGTGTAGATGCGATAGACCTCGGCTTCGGCATTGCCGTTGATCACCAGCCGGTCACCGTCGGCCCCTTCGAAACCGCCGTTGATGGTGTCGCTGCCGTCACCGACGTTCCAGATGAAGATATCGTCGTCCGTAGCGCCGGTAACGGCGTTGTCGCCGTCCGGCACGTCGCTTCCGTTCAGGAAATCGTCGCCGGCACCGCCAATGATGACGTCGTCGGCGTCGCTGCCCCTGATCTCGTCGCTACCGTCGCCGCCGAGGATGATCGAGGCTTCGGTCGCTTGCATCAGGCTGTCCTGACCCGGAGCATCGGTCATGATCGCAAGGCTGACACCGTCGCCGAACCGCACCCGTTCGATGTTCGCCAGCGTATCGGTTCCGCCGGCGCCGACGATGTCGGTCACCGAAGCGAGCGAGCCTGCCGAGGCATTGAAGATATACTCGCCCGCCGCGCCGTCGAACACGGCCACGTCGGCGGTGCCGCCGGCGCCGTTCAACGTGTCGTTGCCATCGCCGCCGGCAAGGCTGTCGTTTCCGGCGCCGCCATTAAGCGCATCTTCTCCAGCCGCGCCGACCAGTTCGTCAGCACCGCCGCCGCCGTTCAGCGTGTTGTTCCCGGAATTGCCGGTGAGCCCATTGTCGAGCCCATTGCCGACGGCGTTGATGTTCGCCGTACCGGTCAGGGTGAGATTTTCGACGTCCCCGATAACCTGTGCCACAGCATTGAGATTCCGCGTGACCGAGGAATAGATGACATCCTCGCCGTCGCCGCCGGTCTCATCGACGGTGTCGCCGCCGTTGTTGACGATATAGGTATCACTGCCGGTGCCGCCCGCCATGGCATCGGCCTGGTTTCCGCCGACAAGAATGTCGTCGCCGCCGCCGCCCTGGAGCGAATCCACGCCATTGAAGCCAAGGATCAACTCGGCATCGGCGGTTCCCGCGAGGGCGTCCACGCCGTTCGTTCCCCTCAGGATGGCGTAGGAAATGCCGCCGATCTCCGCCCTCTCGATGTTGAGAAGTGTGTCGGTTCCGCCGGAGGCGCTTGTGACGGTTAAATTCCCGCCAACGAGCGCGAATTCATAATCGGTGATCGCGCCATCCAGCACGACCGTGTCGATCCCGAGGCCGCCGTCGAGAATGTTGTCCTCGGCGTCGCCGGTCAGCCGGTTGTCGAGATCATTGCCCGTGGCGTCGCCGCCGCTGACAACCACCAGATTCTCCACATTGGCATGCAGGGTATAGGCAGCCAACGACGAGCGAACCGTGTCGTTCCCGCCGCCGGCCGCCTCGACCACATTGTCGGACGCATGGTCGACGACATAGATGTCGTTTCCAAGCCCGCCGGTCATGGTGTCGGCACCCGCCCCACCGTCGATGAGGTTATCGGAGGCATTGCCGGTCAGCGTGTCGGCGTGCGAGCTGCCGATCAGATTCTCGATCCCGACCAGCCAGTCGGTCCCGGCGCCGACCGTATTTTGAGGATCGATGGCATCGAGCGTTACCGTGACCGGGGCCGCCGCTCCGGCATAGCTCGCCGTGTCGTTACCGACACCGCCGTCGACCCGGTCATCGCCATCGCCGCCGTTGATGATGTCGTCGCCCTGCTCGCCGTAAAGCAGGTCGGCGCCGGCGTTGCCTTCCAGATTGTCATTGCCGAATCCGCCGCGCAGGGTGTCGTTTCCGGCGGCTCCGACGAGGTGATTGTCGGCGACGTTGCCGAGCAGCGTGTCGTTGCCCGTTCCCCCGGTCACATTCTCGACTCCGCGAACGAACGAGAAGCCGGTCGCGGTCCCCGTAAGCAGATCGACTTCGACGGCGTCGGACGTTCCGTTGTAGTTGAGGGTGTCGGTGCCCGCGCCAAGATCCAGCTCGGCATTCTCGACATTCTGCACCGACATGCCGCCGACGTTGGTCAAGCTTCCTCCACTGAGGGAAACCGTCACATTATCGTTCGAGTTGGACGTCGCTTGCGTCACCTTCAGCGTGTCGAAGCCGGTGCCGCCGTCGATCAGGTCATTGTCGTCACCGGCTCCATAGAGAATCGTGTCGTTCCCTGCGTCGCCGCTGATAACGTCATCGCCCTGTCCGCCAGCGAGCGTGTCATCGCCATCGCCACCGGCGATCGTATCGGAACCGCCGCCGCCGTTGATGAGGTCGCCGCCAGCCAGGCCGGCGATATTGTTGTTCCCGTCACCTCCCTGGATCCAGTCGGCCCCGGCGGTCGTGCCGTCGCCGCTGCCATTGATGATGGCGGCATCCGATATGAGGTGATTGCCGACAATTTCGGTCACCGCCGAATTGACGCGGTGCGTGTTGAGCAGGTCGTCCTGATAGACGACGACCACCCGCAGATACTGCCCGACCTGCGCCGGACCGGGGGTAAAGCTCCGGTCGTTGCCACCCTCGGCCGCGGGGACATTGATCCAGCCCGCGTCCGAATCGCCGGCGACCGCGCCGGTGGCCGAATATTGCCATTGATAGGTAAGCAACGCCTCTTCGAAGGCATCGCTCATCCCATCAGCGTCGGTGAAGGCGGCCGTGGCGGTCAGCGGCCGGTCCTCGGTCGGCGACATGTCGCTGATCAGGAGATCGCCGACCGGCTGGTCGTTGATGCCGATCACGACGTCGGTCGGGGCGGAGGTGACGGTTTCGGTCACCCCGCCGCCATCGACATAGGTGCCGAGCACGCGGATGCGCAAACCGGTATGTTCGTCGCTGGGGGTGAATGTGTCGCCGCGCGCTCCCGGGATGTCGATATAATCGCCGGTGCCGTCGTTCCGTTCGATCTGCCAGCGGTAGGTGATGTCGGTCACCAAGCCATCGGGATTGTTGAGATCGCGGACATTGGCCGACGAAACGGTGAGCGGCTCATCTTCGGCCGCCGGCAGGCCGCTGATCATCAGCCGCCCCGTCGGGTCGACATTTCCCGTCTCGCGGATCGTGTAAATCTGGTCCGCGAACTGGATGCGCTCGATCCCGATCAGCGTATCGGTGCCCTCATCGACCTGCGGGTCGATTTCCTCCTGCTCGCGGCGAGCCACATAGGTGCGATCGCCGACATGCGTGATCTCGTACCAGGACATATTGCCTGCGAAGATCGCGGTATCGACGTCCCCGTTCGCATTCTCGTCGTAGAGGATTTCGCGCACGATCGTGAGCTGCTTCGGTTTGATGTCTCCGCTGAGCAGGAATTCGGACAGCGGCTTGCTGACGCCATCGATTTCGACGACCTGCTTCAGACTGCCGACAGTGAACGCCTCGGTCGTCGTGACATTTCCGTCTCCATCGAGTTCGCGGACGCTGATGCGGACATTGAGCCAGGCATCGCCGTGGATGAAATCATTGCCACCGCGGCCTTCGAACGTGTCGTTGCCGTCCCCGCCGATCAGGATGTTGCCGCCCGTCCAGGCCACCACCGTCTCGGGATCGACGCCTGCGGGAACGGTCGTGACGATGCTGCTTCCCAGCAGGGCGCTCAACCCGTTGATGCGCCCCACGCCGCCATGGGTGAGTTCGTGGCCGGTCATGTCGAGCTCGACCTCGATCTCCTCCCGCGATCCGCGATCGTCGCCGCGCAGGACGTCGTTGTGAATCCAGCCCGACAGCGCCTCCGTCTGGTCGAAACGGTCGCGCAGGATATTGTCCGCCACAGTGGTGAAGATCGGGATGCGCATGTCGGAGTCGGCCGCCACGCGGTTGTCCTTGTGGATCGCCCAGTCGAAGCCGAGCATGCCTTCGTTGCGCATGACGCTTTCGCCCTGCACCATGATGTCGTCGCCCGACTCCATGTCGAAGTCATTCTCATTCTCGCCGGCGAACGCCACGTCATGGCCGATGATGGTCGAGTTGAAGAACAGCTCCGAATTCTCACCGGCGATGGTGTCGAAGCCGTCGCCGCCTTCGATCCAGTCATCGCCCTCGTTGCCCATGAGGAAGTCGATGTCGGCGCCGCCGAGGATGAAGTCGTTGCCTTCGCCGGCGAACACCTCGGTGCCATCGACGCCGACGATGACGACATCCTGTCCGTCACCGCCCATGATGACGTCGAGGCCGTTTGAGTTGGCGATGACGTCGTCGCCGTCCTCGCCCTTGATGAAGTCGCCGGTATCGCCGCTGTCGGTGATGATGTCGTCGCCCGCGCCGCCGATCACGAAGTCGACCCCGGCGCCGCTCTCGATGCGGTCGTTGCCGCCGCCGCCCCAGATGGCGTCATCGCCGAAGTCGGAGATGATCGTATCGTCGCCATCGGTGCCGTTGATCGCGGTGTGTTCGCCGCCCAGCACGCGGATATAGTTGGGGTCGACGCCCGCCGTGGCGGGGTTGTCGCGCTGCACCTTGGTCTGGCCAAGGCCATTGAGGGTGGCGTCGTCATGCGTCGGATCGGGGCCGATCTGCTTCGTCGGATCGACGTGCAGCACAAAGTCATGCAGCGCGAAGGAATCCACCCCGACGTGATAATTCAAGGGGCCATCGTCGTCGGTGCCGCTCAGCCCGTCCGGACCGGGATCGACCATATCGGTGTTGGCCATGATGAGCTTGGCAAAGGCGTTGTTCTCAAGCTCGTTGAGCAGGTTGAGACCCTGCGTGCGCGTGAGATAGTAGAAGCGGTCGAGATCCTGGAGCAATTCCATCTGCGCTTCGAACACCGCGTTGAAGGTCGAACCCAGGAAGCCGCCGAACGGCATCTTCTTTTCGGCCAGGCCGCCGATCCAAAGGTCGATCTCATTGACGCCGGTTGTCGCGGCCGGTCCGTTCAGAAAGGCCATGCGCTCGGCGTTGAACGCGTCCGCAGCAGCACCCGCCAAGGTCGGATCGCCGAGCACAAGCAGCGTCGCGGCGTCGCGCCGCTCCGAAAGATCGTTGCCGGCAGCGACGATCGACGCATGCGTTCCGTAAGCGGCGATGAAGTTGATCACCGAAGCCGGCGTCTTCAGATTCGAGGCGAAATCCGCCCAGCTCTCGTACGGCTTGAGGAAGGTGGAACTCGATGCCGCATAGAGTTGCTGGCGTGCCTCGTTGAGCGTGGGCATGCCGGTGTCGCGGCCCCGCGCGATGTTGATCGCCGCGAGATCGAGCGGCAGGCCGAGCAGGTTGTTGCGCAATGCATCGGTGACGAATTCGTCGATTTCGTTGCCGTGGACGCGGGTCATGCCGCGGAAGATCGCTCCCGCCGCCTGATCGTGCGAAATCGTCCCGTCCTTGTCGAATTCGAGTGGATTGAGAAACGCCTCGATCAGCCCGATGTCGTTGCCCCAAGTCTCAAGGTCCACGGGGTCCACCGGAACGGCTTCACCGGCCTCGTTGTAGATGACCGGATTCCCATTCTCGTCGAGGAACATCCGGCCGAGGTCCTCGGTCAGCATCGAATGGCCGAAGCGATAGACGACGTGCGCGAACTCGGCGAAGATCGCCGGATCGATGTCGGTGATCGTGTTGAACACGAACGGGTCGATCATCGGCTGCACCTTGCGGCCGAACTCTTCGAAAACGAGGTGCTGGTACTGCATCTCGGTCGCGAAGCGGGCTGTCTGGAACAGCCGCTCGCCGTCCCAGCCGAGCGTGTCGGCATAGGTTCGCAATGCGGCGCCAGAGAGACCGGCGGCTGCATCGAGTTCGGTCTGGGTAATGTCGACGAGAAGCCATTCATTGACGAACGCCAGGTCGCCCGACTTCAGGATTTCGAGCTTGTTCGTTTCGACCTGCCGATTGTGCTCGGAATGGAAAACATGGTGAACGGCGGTGAGGCCGATATTCTCGTTGCCGCGGCCGTCGCCGGTGATGAAATGCCGGTCGAGCAGTTCGTTGTCATATTCGGTGTTAGCCCCGGTCAGGGGGTTGAACTGGACCGCATTGCCCGCCGGATCGACACCGTCGACAATCACATTGTCGACAATGAGAATGCCGTCGCTGGTGATCACCGGCACGGCATTGTGGGCGATATCATCGAGGAAGGAATGCGACGTGCGGACGGGCACCACGTCCCCGGCCGCTTCGGGCTCCCCGAAGCGTCGCAGCGTCAGGGGGTCGGCCGGCGTGCCGCTGGCCGTCAGATCGTCCTCGGTATTGGGAATGCCATCGGGGCCGATGTTGGTGATAACCTGCGGGAAGCCGTCCGCATTGCGAATGAACTCTCCATAAAGATCGGTGCGGATCAGCGGGATGTTGAAAACATCCTTGTCGGTCAGCTCGATGCCGAGCAGTTCCTTCGCCTGAAGCTTGACGTCCGCCCATGTGGGAAGTCCGCCATTCTGGCCATCCAGCATGCGGCCGGTGGCAAGCGGCTTTCCATCCACCATCGCATATTCGCGCAGGAATATTTGATGCGAGGGATGGGAGGTGTAGGTCTGGTTCTGGTCGACGAACGGCGTCGTGACGTTGATCGATTCCCGCTCGGTATCGTCCGCGGTTCCCAGAACGCCGTCCGCTCCCGGTCCGTCGAACTGAGTCGCACGGGTCAGCACCATGAAGTTCGTATGCCCGCCCGGAACGTACAGCGGATCGTCCGGCTGCAGAGGAACATAGATCGTTCCGGCGCCGCCCTTGCTGATCAGGTCGAGACCGTGATCGAAGAACTGGCCAAAGAAGGTCATCCAGCCATTGAACGGCGCGGACAGGCCCTCATCCGGTGCGACGTTGGGAATGACCAGGCTGTCGCCGTCGAGCTCGATCCCGTATGAGTCGGTCAACGCCTGAAATTCGGCACGGAAGGTTTCGAGTAGCGCGTCATTCACACCCTCGAGCGCCGCGGTGAGGGCCTTGAGTTGCTGATATTCGGTTTGAATATCCAGCACCGCCGCCGCCATATTCCCCTCGTAGCCCGCGTTTTGCAGCGCGGCCGTGATCGCCGCGGGGTTTCCGGGCGTTTGATCGACGATCAGGTTCGAGATGATCCGCGGATCGGCGTCCGCGACACTCGCCGCGCTGTCGTAGTCGGTGTTCGTCACCGGGGGCGGCGCACCCATTGACGGGGGGCCGAAATACATCTGGTCGCCATCGGCATCGTTGCGCCAATGCGGGTCGAACATGCGCGGCATCGTCTGGTCGGCCGCCCCCCAGAATTCACGGCCGGGAAGGACGTTGTTGTACGACCCATCCACCGTGCGAAGACCATATGGCAGGTGCGGCCGGGTCACCAACTCGTCCAGCGGTGTTCCCGCCGAATGCGCTTCGGCGATCTTGATTTGCGCGAGGATGAATTCGAGGTCGTGCTTGTTGAGCTTGACTGCCATGATCCGTTCCTTTTCCACCTTGGCTTAAGAGCAGGCCAATCACAGGAAAAAAGGCGCAGAAGTTCGCGACGAGAATTACACTCGTTCGATCACCATTTTGCGAGTTTTTCCTAACCCCGCCTCATGCTGCTTTTAATAATTTTGGGCGTTTCGAATCGCCCTAGCAAACTATTGTTTAGCTATCGGTCCATCACCGGCCACATGTCGAGTCGTCCTTAGGTGATAGTTGGGCATCTCTTAGTTATAAATCGTTGCGAGGCTCTCTATATCTTTAGTTATATATCCAAATCCTCGCCTGACCGGACAGTATTGTTTTCGTCGCCGACCGAACACAGAAGCGCGATCCCTGGATGCGTTTCCGTCCGACGCTCGGGTCAATACATCTCGAAAGAAAACCGGATTCCGCCAAGCCCCGCGGCCAACGGCGAAAGCGCCCCAGGCCGTCATCCCGATCCGGGTTCGATCGACGGAATTCGCCACTCGACGCGCAAGCCTTTGCCCGAGGTAAAGGTGAGCGAGGCACCGTGTATGCGGTTGACGGCCGCAACAAAGGCGAGGCCCATGCCAAGGCCCGGAACGGGCGCGGTCGAGGGAGCGCGATAGAAGCGTTGCAGAACCAGGCCGTGCAATTCGCTCGAGATACCGGGGCCGGTGTCCGAGATGAGAATGAGAATGTCGCGGTCCGCAGCATGCGCCTCCAACGCAACAGCCCCGCCCGGCGGCGTATATTTCATCGCGTTGTCGAGCAGATTGCAAGCGGACCGAAACAAGAGTTCGGCGCTTCCGCGGGCGTGGAGGCCGGCGTCGATACGCAGGTCAAACCGCAGATCTCGCTCTTCGGCGATGCCGGCGTAGAGATCGGCCGCGTCGGTCAGGATTTGCGACATATCGACTTCGCGCAACGTCATCGCTCCGCTACCCGATTCGAGTTGCGTGACGGTCAACACCGTGTCGAACATGATTGCGAGGCGCTCGACTTCGCTCAATGCGCGGGCGATGCTGTCAGGCGAGGGCGATTCGCTTTCCGCCATTTCCTCAAGGTGCGACTGAAGCCGGGCCAGCGGCGTCCGGAGTTCGTGCGCTACGCTGTCCGATGTCCGTCGAAGCGCGTCCACTGCCACTTCCAGTCGACTCAGCATGGCGTTCACAGCGGCCGCCAGATGATCGAGGTCGTCATTCTTTCCGGCCAGAGGTATTCGGTCCGAAAGCGTGCTGCCCATGATCCGCCGGACGGCCGAATCGAGCGCCTCTATCCTTCGCCCAACGGACCAGCTGATGAGCGCCCCGCCGACGATGGCCAGTGTCGCCGCGATCGGCAGGAATACGGTCGCCGCCTGCGCGACCTGTTCCTCAAGGTCGTCCAGATCCTCGATGTTGCGGCCAATGAGAAGCCTGGCGCCGTCGCCGAGTTGATGATCGAGTACAAGCGCCTCGCGGTCTTCCTCTTGGCCGTCGAGGTGCAGGTCGGCTTCGATCCGAAGCCAGTCTTGCGAGGATCTGGCGGGCCAACTGGGCAGGTTGCTGGAGACCACGGCCCCCCGGCCGTTGATCAGCGCGTCGAAAGGATCGCGCCCGGCCTCCTTGTGCCGCCGCACATCGAGGGCCCGGGTTGCCGCCACGACGCCACCGCGCTCGTAAACAGCGGACAATTCGGCTGCTTCTTGGCGAAGTTGATCCTTAAGGGCATTGGTCGGGGATTCAACATAAAAATAATAATATGAGCCCAAAGATATAATAATTACTAAGCAAAAATATGCAGAATATAATAAAGTTAATCTAAATGTTATGCTGTGAATTGATACCATTATTCATTCCAGAGGCCGTATCCAGCACCTCTGACGGTATGAATATACTCCTCTCCGTTATCGGCGTTGAGCTTTTGCCTGATTCTGCGAATATATTGGTCGATGACATTGGTGTGTGGATCGAAATTATAATCCCAGACCGCTTCCAGAATCATCGAGCGGGT
Source organism: Sphingopyxis sp. MSC1_008 (assembly GCF_023197165.1). Lineage (GTDB taxonomy): Bacteria > Pseudomonadota > Alphaproteobacteria > Sphingomonadales > Sphingomonadaceae > Sphingopyxis. Next base: position 34,909 of record NZ_JALPRD010000020.1, on the reverse strand, counting down.
CACCACCCGTCCCTTGTTCCGCATTAGATATTCGAGCACCCGAAACTCGCGTGACGTGAGTTCGATGGGGACGCCGCCCTTGCTGACTTTATGCGCGGCGAGATCCATCACCAGGTCACTTACGCCAAGTTCGGAGACGCTTTTCTCGGTCGGTCCGCGCCGCTTGAGTACTTCCAGTCGCGCGATGAGTTCGGATATTGCGAAGGGCTTGGTTACATAATCGTCGCCGCCCGCGCGCAGGCTGGTGACCTTGTCCTCGATCGAACCGAGCGCGCTGAGTATCAGAACGGGAGTCTGGTCGCCGGTGGCGCGAAGCGTATGCAGTATCTTCAGGCCATCGACGTTCGGCAGCATACGATCGAGAATGATTGCATGAAAAAGTTCTGAGGAGGCCCTGATCAGGCCGGCCCGTCCATCAACCTGGTGATCGACGATATGACCCTGTTGGCGCAGAGCCTTCTCGATATAGGCGCCGAGCGTCGCGTCATCTTCGATAAGAAGGATCTGCATTTTGCCCCTCTATCGGCATTCCGATTGAGCCTCGCAGATGACAATATTTAAATGCGCCGGAAATGCCAATGAAATGTCGGAAGTGCATCAATACGGAACGACGGGCCACCGTCGATGGGGTCGCGCATTATCATTCTGTGGGGGAAGATGCGTGGAACATGACTTCTTGGTCGCTGACGAGGACGTTCTCTGTCGCGAAGGCTTGGTGGCGATTCTGCAGCGGATCAGGCGCCAGGCCCACGTCGCGCAGGCGAACTCGCTCGCCGGGGTGATTGAAATCCTGTCGGTCGACCAGTCGGTCGAAGTGGCGATTGTCGATCTCGGCCTGTCCGGCCTCGGCGGGATCCACGGGATTCGCTATCTCCGCGCCCATTTTCCGCAAGTGCACATCGTAGTGACGGCGGCATCGTTGCGGCGAGATTTAATTGTCGATTGTCTCGCGGCCGGCGTTCACGGGTGCATTTCCAAATCAATGCCTGTCGAAGAGGTTGAGGAGGCGTTGGAAACCATCGACAGCAAGAGGATCTTCGTACCCTCCATCATGTCGGAAGACGGGAAGGAAGTTGGCTTTCGTGAGCCTCCAAGACCTTTGTCCGAACGTCAACGGGAAGTCCTCGCCGCTCTCGCGACAGGCAAATCGAACAAGCAAATCGCGTGGCAGTTGCGGATTTCGGAGGGTACAGTGAAAGTCCATGTCCATGCCCTTTTCAGGGTCTTGGGTGTGCACAACCGGGTCGGCGCGGCGGCGGCCTTGATGGATTTAGAATCCAGCCCCGCAGCATTTGAACCAACGCCGCCAGGTCTGCTGCATGCCCACCAGCAAATCGGACACCGAGAGGCCAAGAAACACGGATAGTGCTCACACGCGCGGATCTTTCAACAATCAATCAGGCGCAGTCCAGACGCATCATGATAGATCTACGCAGGCGTTGATCAGGCGATTTTGCCGCGGCGGACTTGGTCGCCCCGGCGCACTGCCGGGTCGCGCAGGCCAACTTCTCTCCACCGCCGCCCGGCCGGTCCGTCAACCGCCATTTGGCATTGAACCGGTTCAATGACCGAGATCGGGTGCAGCGCTGACATGCGAGAATTTGCGTCGCGCAGGGCTTGCAAGTGCCTATCGAATCGCGGTCGATGTCACCGAAACAGTGACCGCGATTCAGCCGTCGAAGATGGGGCGCTAACGCCGCCTGTGGGAACTGGTGGGGGAACTTGCCGTTTCGGCTTTTTCCCGGCTCCGGGAAGAACCCCAGATATCTGCCGATGGTGACCCCTACGGGACTCGAACCCGTGTTTTCGCCGTGAAAGGGCGACGTCCTAGACCGCTAGACGAAGGGGCCGTCTGATCGGTGAAGCGGCGCATTAGCCGTGCGTGTTCCCCCGGTCAAGGACTCAATCGGCGCTAATTTGGCCGTGCCGCGAATGGCATACGGCCTGCAGCTTGTTGCCCTCCGGATCGCGGACATAGGCGCCGTAATAGTTGGCGTGATAATGCGGGCGGAGTCCCGGCGCGCCCTCGTCGCTGCCGCCATTGGCAAGCGCCGCGGCATGAAAGGCATCGACCGTTGCCCGGTCGGCGGCGATGAAGGCGATGTGGGTGCCGTTGCCGGCCGACATTGGCTCGCCATTGAAGGCCGGGCCGACGAAGACTTTGGGGCCGGTCGGCGTGCCATAGCCCTTGCCTTCGCTCTGCCGCACGAATCCGGGATGCCCCAGCACCGCCATGATCGCGTCGTAAAAGGCTTCGGCGCGGGCGAAATCGTCGATGCCGATTGTGACGTGGCTGTACATCGTCGCTCTTCCCTTCGTGCCCTTCAGTCGGCCCAGGCCGCGTCCTCGAGGTGGAGTTCGGCGGCCGGCCGGCTGCCCCAATCGTCGCGTTTCGCGCGCCCCGCGAGCCACAGCTTGCGGTTGCCGCGCGTGTGGAGCAACGCCTGACCCAATTCACTCTCGGCGCTGCGGAACGCGACGGCCTTGAAGCGCGCGCCATCGTCGCCCGATACGATCAGGCGGACATGGTCGGTGCCGACGATTCCCGATTCGACGATTCTTACCGGCCCGGTCGCGACGCGCGGCGCGGGCCAGCCGGCGCCGTACGGCCCCGCGCTTTCGATCGCGTCGCACCATAGCGGGTTGATCCCGCGCGGCGCGAGCACCGCGTCGATCAGCAGCGACTTGTCGCCGCTCGCGCGCTCGACGTCGGCGGCGAGCCGGTCGTTGAGCCAGGCGCCGAGCGCATCGACCTTGTCCGCCGCCACCGTCAGCCCCGCCGCCATCGCATGGCCGCCGCCCGCGACGAGCAACCCCGTCTCCTTCGCGGCGAGGATCGCGGCGCCAAGGTCGACGCCGCTGATCGAACGCCCCGATCCCTTGCCGACGCCGTCCTCGTCGAGCGCGATGACGATCGCGGGACGGTGCAACCTTTCTTTCAGGCGCCCGGCAACGATGCCGATCACCCCGGGGTGCCAGCCCTGCCCGGCGACGATCGCCACCGGCGCATTGCCGCACGCCGCGCTCGCGTCGATCGCCTGTTCGAGCACCGCGGCCTCGATCGCGCGGCGCTCTTCGTTCAGGCGGTTGAGTTCGACCGCGATGTCGGCGGCTTCCTGCGGGTCCGATGTCGTCAGCAGGCGCACGCCGAGATCGGATTTGCCGACACGCCCGCCGGCGTTGATCCGCGGCCCCAAAGCAAAGCCCATGTCGCTCGCGCTCGGCGGCTTGGTGAGGCGCGCGGCGTCCATCAGCGCCGCGAGGCCGGTGTTGCCGCGCCGCGCCATCACCTTCAGCCCCTGTGTCACCAGCGCGCGGTTGAAGCCGGTGAGCCGCGCGACGTCGGCGACGGTGCCGAGCGCGACAAGGTCGAGCAGGTCGATCAGCGCGGGCTCATCGCGGCCCACGAAGAAACCGCGTGCGCGCAGCGTGCGGAGCAGCGCGGCGCCGAGCAGGAAGGCAACCCCGACCGCGGCAAGATTGCCGTGGATCGCGGCGTCGGGCTCTTCGTCGAGCCGGTTCGGGTTCACCAGCGCAAAGGCTGCGGGCAGCGTCGTCGCGCATTGGTGATGATCGACGACGATCACCTCGACCCCCGCCGCCTTGGCTTCGGCAATCGCGTCGAACGCCTGCGCGCCGCAATCGACCGTGACGACGAGCTTCGATCCCGCCTCGCCGATCTTCACGAGCGCGGCGCCCGAGGGGCCATAGCCCTCCATCAACCGGTCGGGGATATAGGCGCCCGCGGGCAGCCCGAGCCCGCGCAGCAACCGCACGAGCAAGGCCGCCGAAGTTGCACCGTCGACGTCATAATCGCCGAAGATCGTCACCGCCTCCTTGCGCTCGACCGCATCGGCGAGCCGCGCGGCGGCGGCGTCCATGTCGCGGAACAGCGAGGGGTCGGGCATGAAACCGCGCAAAGTCGGCGTCCGCTGGCGGTCGAGGTCGTTGCGCGTCACCCCGCGCGCGAGCAGCAATTGCGTGACGAGATCGTCGGGGGCGAGATTCTCGGCCGCCATGTCGGCGCTCGCGCGCCGCCAGTGCCACGGCTGGCCCTTGATCGAGTGCGTAATCCCCAGCGCCGCTTCGCTCATGACCGCGCCCTCGCGGCGAGGATGCGGGTGCGCAGGTCCTGCGCGGCGGCGAGCGGGATTGCGGGGATCTCGTGCGCCCCGAGCGAGCTGCCGCCGGGCACGCCGAACACCAAGGTCGCGAGGCCGAGCGGGCGGAGGATGAAATCGCTCTTGAGGTCGACGCTCTGCACCGACGCGTGCGGCAGCAGCGTCGTCTTGGGTTTCCACGCCCCGCGCCGGATCGCGACCTGTTCGCCAAGGTCGGCCCAGCGGTGGAAGCGGGCGCCGAACAGCGACCCGGCGCCGATCAGCAGCCCCAGGGCCGGACCGAACCAGCCGAGATCCTGCCCGAACGAAACGGCGACGAGCCCGCCAACGGTCGCGCCGACGGCACCGATCAGGCCGCCGAGTGCGACGATGCGGTGGCTGTGCTGCCACGACTGACCGGCATCGGGGCGCCGGATCGCGACTTCGGCGAGCACCGGGTCGATCGCGTCGAGCTTCGCAAAGGGCACCACCTGGTGATCGCGCTCCTTCTCGCCGTCGCTCGCGAGGCTTTGCAGGCGCAATTCGTGCCAGCCGAAGCGCTGGCGGAACCAGCCGGTGACGAGGATCGCCGCCTGCACGCGCTTCACCGGCACCGCGACGTCGGTGCGCGTCGTGAGGCCGCGGGTGCGGCGCAGCGCGCGTGGCTCGCGCGTCAGGCGGAAATCCCAATTGGCGAAAAACATCGTCGCGATCCCGCTCGCGAAACCGATCAGCAGCAGCGACACGACCGCGCCGACGCCCGCGATCCAGCGATGCGCGAGCAGCCACTGGTCGAGCCCGTAATCCTCGGCGACATCGATCCAGTCCCGGGGGTTGAAGACGTTGAAATCGAACGGCAGCAGCCCGTCGAAAAACTGCATGCCCGCGCCCACCACCGCGAGCGCGGCGAGCGAGAAGTTGAACAGGCCGGCGATCAGCAACTGGCGCGGCGTCATCGTGAACAGCAGCCGGTCCTCTTGGGCCGGAGCGGCTTCGGGCGCGTCGGCTGCGACCGGCGCCGCGACTTCGCCGCTGCGGTGCGCGCGGATCGTCGTGCGCAGCGCCTGAGCCGAACCCAGCGCGATCGCATCGAGGCTCGCGTCATTCTCCTTGCCGCCCGCGCCGGTCTCGAACCCGACCTTGGCGATGCCGAGCGCGCGCGCGACGAGCCCCTGCTCGATGCTGACGTCCTGGATGCGGTCAAAGGGGATCGTGCGATGCTGGCGCGACAGCACGCCGCTTTCGATCACCACCTCGTCATCGCCGACAAGGAATCGGAAGCGCAGCCACTGGAACCACGCGGCCGCCAGCGAGATCAGCAGAAAAGCGCCGACCGCGGGGACGATCCAGATCCAGTTGCCCGTGAAGCCTAACGCCGCGACCGCGGGCAGGAAGTTGAGCGAGCGCGGCCCGAGCTTGACGACCGCCAGCGCGAGCGTTGCGGGGTGCAGCCGCTGCCAGTCCGGCTCCACTTCGGTCGTGGCTATTGCCGCGGCGTCGCTCATGCGAAATCGGTCTGGATATGCCGGCGGATCGTCTCGCGCATTGCGGCGGCGAGGTCGCTGTGCAGCCCCGGCAGCGTCACCGTGCTGTTATGCGTCCCCGACGTGTGGACGATCAGGTGCGACAGCCCGAACCAGCGCTCGATCGGGCCCTGCCCGACGTCGATATGCTGGACGCGTACAAAGGGAACGATCGTGTCGGTGCGGAACAGCCAGCCGCGCGCGACGCGGAGCTGTCCCTCGCCGATCCTGTACCCCCAGCGCGACACGCGGCGCGAGGGAAAGCTGACGATCACGATCGCCGCAATCACCCACGCGGCGGCGGTGATCAGCCCGTAGGGCCCTTCGAGGTGGCGGATCAGCAGCGCATCGAACACACTCGCACCGATCGCTAGCGGGATCAGGTTGAGCGCGGTCGCGATGCGCAGCACCTGCGCATAGGCGGGGTCGACCGGATCGAGCCCCTCTGCGGCGTTGAGCGCCTCTGCGTCGAAAGGATCGGTCGGGTGCGGCGGGGTGTCGGTCATATTCCTCCGATAGTCGGTGGCGGCCCTATGGCACAACCACATTGAAGCGCGGTTCGGCGGGCGGGTGGAGCGCGAACCACGACAGGAACGCCGCGCGGTCGCCGCCGATCTTGATCGCGCCCGACTGGAGCAACGCCGGGAACTGTGCCTGCCCCAGCATCACATCGTCGAGCGTCTTGCGGTCGATGGTGATCGTTGCGGTCGGCGCGGGGTCGGTCAGGCCGTACCGCGGCACCTCGACCCCGCCGCCGACGACGATCGCGACGGCTTCCTTGCTGTCGGGCAGCAGGAACTGGAATGTCCCTTTCAGCGCCGATCCTTTAGCGGCGTCGAAGCGCGTCGCGAGCGCGTCGAAAAAGACGGCGGTCGGGATGGCGCTGACGAAGCTGCGGCTCTGCCCGTTGCCCGACAGGCTTTCGACCGCGGTGCCGCGCAGGCTTGCGGCGGCGGCGAGATAATAGTTCCGCCACGCTCCGGACTCGGCCTGATACCCCATCTGGTCATACGCCGATGCGAGTGCGGCGCGGGCCTCCTTGTTGTCCGGCTGAGCGAATACCAGCTTGTTCAACAGCTCGGCCGCCCAGCGATAGTCGCCCGCTGCGATCGCCGCCTTGCCCGCGGCGAGCAGCTTGCCGGCACCGCCCGCGAGCGCCACATATTTGGGCGCCGACTGTTCAGGGGGCAGCGGGTTGAAATTGGCGGGATTGCCGTCCCACCAGCCGAAATAGCGCTGATAGGTGGCCTTCATGTCGTGGTTGACCGTGCCATAATAGCCGCGCGCGCCGAAATCGGTCGCCTGCCCCGGCGCCTCGGGGGTGACATCGGCGAGTTCGTGAAGCGTCGCGCCGCGGTTGGCGAGGAACAAGGTGCGGTCGTGAACATAACGATAGATGTCGCGCTGGCTGGTCAGCAGCGCGGAAACCTCGCCCGCGCCCCATGTCGGCCAGTGATGTGACGCCAGCGCGACCTCGGCCTTGCCGCCCCAGCGGACGAGCGCGGCGTCGATCACCTTCGACCAGTGCAGCGCGTCGCGCACCTGCGCGCCGCGCAACGTGAGCACATTGTGCAGCGTGTGCGTAACGACCTCGGTGGTATGTAACGCGTTATACGCGGGAATATAGAAGACGAACTCCGACGGCGCCTCGGTGCCGCCCGCGTCGAGGAATTCGAACGCCAGCCCGTCGATCGTCAGCGTGCCGCCCGTCGCGGCGACGGTTTCGGTCGGCTCCATATAACCGATCGTCCCCGACGACAGCTTGGGCCCCAGCCCGGTGTCGACCTGCCCCGCGGGCCCGGGCGCGAGGATCGACCCGAACATATACAGCGCGCGGCGCCCCATCGCGGTGCCGGCGAGGACATTCTCCGACGTCGCTTCCTCCGAAAAACCGTGCGGCGCGATGATGCGGATCTTCTGCGCCTTCACCTGCTCGGGGGTGACGATGCCGCCGACGCCGCCGAAATGGTCGCTATGGCTGTGGCTGAAGATCACCGCCTTGATCGGCAGTTTGCCCGATTTCGCCTCGACCGTGTCGGCGAACAGCTTCCAGCTCGCCGCCGCCGCCTCTTCGGACAGCAACGGATCGACGACGATCCATCCGCTCTTGCCGCGGATGATCGTCATCACCGAAATATCGTAACCGCGCAGCTGCCAGATCTTGCCCGGCACGACCTCGAACAAACCATGCACCGCATTCAGCCGCGCCTGCCGCCACAGCGACGGGTTGACCGTATCGGGCGCCGCCCTGGCATCGAGGAAGGCATAGGGCCGGCGGTCCCACACCGTCTTGCCGTCCTTCGCCAAAATCACGCCGCCGGGAATTTCGGCAAGCTTGCCGCGCAGCACATTGGCTTCGTCGCGCGGATCATCAAGCGGCAGGCGCCCCGCGATTTCGGCCTGCGCGATGCGCGTCGCCTCGCTCGCGGCGTCCTGCGCAACAGCGGCGAAGGGCAGGCAACTGGCGAGCAGCACGGTGGTCAATCGATGCATGATCTTCTCCCCCTTATTCGGGAGGCAGCTTGCGCCGCGTGCCGGTGCTTGGCAAGCATCGGTCCATGACCGACGCGCCGCACCTGCTGATCGCTTGGCACAGCCGCACCGGGGGCAGCGAGGCGCTCGCGCGCGCCGCCGCCGAAGGTGCCGGTACGGCGGCCAGGCTTATCGCCGTCGCCGACGTGACGCCCGATGATCTCTACGCCGCGGCCGGCTATCTGTTCGTCGGCCCCGAAAATCTCGCCGCGCTGTCGGGCGCGATGAAGGAGATGTTCGACCGCTCTTATTATCCCTGCCTCGGCCGGATCGAGGGTCGCCCCTATGCGACGATCATCTGCGCGGGTTCCGATGGCGAAAACGCCCAGCGCCAGCTCGACCGCATCGCCACCGGCTGGCGGTTGAAGCGCGTCGCCGATCCGCTGATCGTCAACACCGCGGCGCAGACCCCCGAAGCGATATTGGCGCCCAAGACCATCGCCCCCGACCGGCTCGCCGAGGCACGCGACCTCGGCGCGGCGCTTGCCGAGGGAATTGCAGCGGGAATATTTTGAGCGTGCCATCCATTACCCTAGCTGTATTACATAGATAATACAGAAAGGACGGAGCGGTCAAGCCGGTGGTCTTTGCAAGGTCGGCATGGGCGTGGGGAACTGCCATCCAATACTCGTCATGCTGAACTTGTTTCAGCATCCATGACCTGAGCTTTGATCTCACGCTGCGCCGACGGAAACGGCAGACCATGGACCCTGAAACAAGTTCAGGGTGACGAGATAGAAAGCGTCGTAAATCGGTCGGACGCTGTCATTCGCAACGACGATCGGATCTCATAGCCCTTGACCAGCCAGAACGCCGAAAAGACGATAATGCCGCAAATCTCGATGATGAGCGTCGCATAGCCGCTCTGGCCGAATGAAATCGCGGCTGCCGCGGGCGTAACCAGCATCAGGCCCCCGAGGACGATATATATGCGTTCGAATGTCTTTCGACGCCGCGCATCGCGCGTCAGGCAAAGCGTGTCGCGGGCACGGAAAATGCAGACATAGGCAATCATGACGAAAAAGACCGTGGCGGAAACCCAATGGATCGTTCCCGCGACGGTCGTCGACGGCGCGGCGATCGACGGCCAGTCGGTCGGCATGAAGGCGACGAGAACGACCGAAATTCCGGCGAGGTTCAGCGCCAGATCCTCCTGGAGCGAGTGACCGCGATAGAAGAAGAGGAACGATCCGATCGCACAGAGCATGCCGACGAACGCATCGCGCATGATTCCCGCGCCATATCGCCCCGGCGCGGCCGGAGAAAAATGATAATAGGCGCTGAGCGAGCCCTGGACGTCGTCGAGACCGCCGCCCACCAGCATCACGATCGGGAACGCCAGCGCGAGCACGCCGATCCCGTTGCGGAGAATTTCATAGCTCAGCGCCACGCTGAGCGGGTCGGTGGGGCGGGCGAATATCTGCTTGGTCGCGGGGCTCAGAAGGCTGATGATCCGGGCCGAGAGAAATCGCCCGCCCGCATGGTGCCCGGCCTCCGCATCGGTGCGAATATCCTTCGGATTGTGCGCCCCGGCCCATCGGTCGGTCGGGTGCGGACACGCCGAAGCGCCGCTTGTCATATCCGACTCGCTTACCGTCCGGTCTCTCAACTGCGACATGGGTCCAGGCCTCGATGATGTTTCGCGAGCGTGCCGCCGGCGCGCCTCGGAAACAATCATGCCGAATGTGATCCGAGCCGGCCGTTGGTATCGCGCGGCCTAGCCGATGGTCTGGGTGCGCAAAGCAGGATCGGCACGATTGGCCGAAAAGAGGTGGGACGCGGATGATCGCTGGTCGTCATCCCGGGCTTGACCCGGGACCCGCCTTCCTCCTGCCCGGCCCCGAAAAGGCAAGGCAGGCCCCGGGTCGAGCCCGGGGTGACGAGGATTGATAGGGCAGCTTCCGCTCGAACCCCGTCAGTGCGAGCGATGCTCGCCCTTCACCCAGCGCACCGTGCCCGACGACGCGCGCATCACCACCGTCTCGGTCGTCATCACGCCGTCGCGGCGGCGCTTGACGCCGCGCAGCAGCGATCCGTCGGTGACGCCGGTCGCGGCGAAGATCACATCGCCCTTGGCAAGGTCTTCCAGGTCGTAAACGCGGTCGAGATCCTCAATGCCCCATTTCTTCGCGCGCAGCCGCTCGTCGTCGTTGCGGAACAGCAGGCGGCCCTTGAACTGACCGCCGACGCAGCGCAGCGCCGCCGCGGCGAGCACGCCCTCGGGGGCGCCGCCCGAACCCATATAGATGTCGATATTGGTGTCGGGGTTGGTCGTCGCGATCACCCCGGCGACGTCGCCGTCGGGGATCAGCGCGACGCCGCAGCCGATCGCGCGCAGCTCGGCGATGATCGCCTCATGGCGCGGACGGTCGAGCACGCAGACGATGACCTCTTCAGGCTTGCAACCCTTTTCGCGCGCGACGGCTTCGACATTCTCGCGCACGCTGTTGTTGAAATTGACCACATTGGCCGAATAGCCGGGGCCGACCGCGAGCTTGTCCATATAGACGTCGGGGGCGTTGAGCAGATGGCCTTCCTCGGCGATCGCGAGCACCGCGAGCGCGTTGGGGCCGGCCTTGGCGGTGATCGTCGTGCCTTCCAGCGGGTCGACCGCGATGTCGATCTTCGGCCCCTTGCCCGGCGCGTTGCCGACCTTTTCGCCGATATAGAGCATCGGCGCCTCGTCGCGCTCGCCTTCGCCGATGACGATCGTGCCGTCCATATAGAGCGTGTTGAACGCGGTGCGCATCGCCTCGACCGCGGCGGCATCGGCGGCCTTTTCGTCGCCCCGGCCGATCAGCTTCGCGGCGGCGATCGCCGCGGCTTCGGTGACGCGCACCATTTCGAGCACGAGCACCCGGTCGAGGTTGCTGCTATTCGTCATGTCGGCCACTCTCCGTCTTTACTTGTTCCGCCGCGTCGGCATGGTGGGCGCCATATGGTCGCCCGCGCCACTTGTCGAGAACGCTTCGCCCGATTCGGTGCCGCTTTCGCCATGAGCTGTGTCGTCGTGATGACTGGGGCGATGGCGGGCGTGGGCCCCGCCGCCGCGCAGACGCAGGGACCCCCCGCACCGCCGCCGCCGCGCGATGCCGAAAGCGCCGCCGCGAAGGCGAAGGAAATGGTCGACCCGATCAAGCGTTGCAAACCCGCCGACGACGGTTCGATCAATGTGTGCGGCTCCGACACCGACCTGCACCGCCTGACGCCCGAACTGCGCGCGATCGCAAACGAAGGCCGCGAGCCGCCGCCGAAGCTGCCGCGCGCCGAGGCGCAGGCGATGACGATGGACAAACTGCCCTATAACTGGATGTCGTTCGGCGGGCGCTATAAACCCGGCCCCGAATATAATGCGCTCTACGAAGCGGTGAAGCGTGCGACCGATCCCGAAACGGGTACGCCCCCGACGCCCGAAGAAGAGCCCTAGGCGAAGACTTCGGCCGCCGCCGACGCGGGTCGCGCCGCGCGGTACAGGCCGGCGGGCAGCAGGATGGTGATCGCGAACCAGGTGCTCCAGAAAATCAGCCACACGCCGCTCATCAACGATTCGATCGGACTGCCGGGCTCGCCGCTGATGATCAGATAGCCATGCAGCACGACCAGCAGCCCGAGCACCGCCCCTGCCGCCATGTTGAACGCGAAATAGAGGCCGAAAAGCCGCACCTGCGCGACCCGCGTCGCGCGCCACGATTCGGCGAAGGCCGACAGCGGATCGAGCTTCCCGCGCTCGCCCATAATCGGTCCGGCAAGGCAGATGCGCGCGCCGAGCCAGCTCGTCAGCGTCCAGGCGATGATGCGCGGGACGAATTGCACGGCTTGCGGCAGGGCGACCCATTGCTCGATGCCGATGGTGAACCAGATGACGGTCGCGAGGCCGAAACCGACCGCCAGGTTGATCGCCACGCTCGCGAGCATGAAGGCGACGCCCGCGACCATCCCGTACATGATTTCGGAAATATAGCCTTCGCGCATCGGCGCCAGCAGCGCGTTCCATGCCGCGAGCATCGCGCCCGCGACAAGGACCGATACGATGCCGAGCAGATAGAGCGGACCGGTGATCGATCCGCTGACCCGATAGGTCCACGGATCGGCGGCGATCGCCATGATGTTGCGTAAATCGAAGATCGGCTCGCTCGACAGCAGCAGGAAGGGCACCAGCACGCCCAGCCCTATATAGGCGAGCAGCGCCCGCCAATGTTCGGCCGCCAGCGCGCGTGCCTCGGCCAGCCCCTGCCTGATTTCGATATCCATCTCCGCCCCCCTGTTCCCCGCATCAGGGGTAACCGGCGGGTCGGCGATTACAAGCGGGTTAAAGCGCCAATATGGGCATATGCATCGGCGCGCCGACGACATGGTCCGACGCGCCGAGGATAGCGAGCGCGGCATGGATCGTGCTGGCCGGACCCTCGTGGGTGACGAGCACGATCACGACGCCGCCTTCGTCTTCGCTGCCGCGCTGGATCAGGCTTTCGATTGAGACGCCGGCATCGCGCATCGCGGTCGCGATCTCGGCGAGTACGCCGATCCGGTCCTCGACGATCAGGCGGACATAATGTTTGCCGATCCGCGCGCCGGCGTCGGCGACGGGAGCCTGGTCGAGCGAATCGACCGGCATCGCGAAGGCGGGGCCATATTCGTCACGCGCGATGTCGATGATGTCGGCGACGATCGCCGACGCCGTCGGCCCCGCGCCCGCACCCGCGCCCTCGAAAAAGAGGCGCCCGACGAAATTGCCCTCGGCGACGACGGCGTTCAATGCGCCGGGGACATAGGCGAGCGGATGGTCGGCGGGGACGAGGCACGGCTGGACATGCTGGTACAAACCATTCGCATCGCGCTCGGCCATGCCGATCAGGCGGACGCGGTGGCCGAGCGCCTCGGCCTCGCGGATGTCGGCGGCGATCAGCCCGCGAATCCCGTCGGCGGTCACCGCGCCGATGTCGAGCTTCGTCCCGAAGCACAGCGCGGCAAGGATCGACAATTTATGCGCGGCGTCGATCCCGTCGACGTCGAAGGTCGGGTCGGCCTCGGCATAGCCCTCGGCCTGCGCGGCGGCGAGGGCATCGGCGAAGCTCGCGCCGTTCCGCTCCATCTGCGTCAGGATATAATTGCACGTGCCGTTGAGGATGCCATAGACGCGCGCGATCTCGTTCGCCGACGCGCCCTCGCGGATCGCCTTGATCACCGGGATGCCGCCCGCGACCGCGGCTTCATATTTCAGCGGCGTGTCTTTCTCTTCGGCGAGCCGCGCGAGGTCGAGCCCGTGATGCGCGATCATCGCCTTGTTCGCGGTGACGAGCGCCTTGCCCGCGCCGAGCGCATGGCGCGCCAGCGTCAGCGCCGGGCCGTCGGCACCGCCGATCATCTCGACGATGACGTCGACATCCGCGGCCGCGACGAGCGCGTCCATATCGTCTTCCCAGCGATAGGGCGTGAGGTCGACGCCGCGATCCTTGTGCCGGTCGCGCGCCGACAGCGCGACGATCTCGATCGCGCGTCCGGCGCGCCGCGCGATCAGGTCGCGGTTCGCCTCGAGCAGCCGGACGACCCCGCCGCCGACGACGCCAATCCCCGCGAGCGCGACGCGCAGCGGCGGGCGGGGGGCGGTCGGGGCGGAATAAGGCGACATGCGAAGGACTCCGTATAAGGCGCGGAGCCTCGCCCCGCCGTTGCCAGCGCCCTATCGGCTTTTGCAATGGAAACAAGCCCGGCGCGCCTAGGGCGCGCCGAAGCTGAGCTTTATCCGGTTATGGCGCGCCGGTGCCGCCCCCGACGTCAGTCGGAGAACAGAAATCAATCCACCGGCGGTTTGCGCGTGCGCGTGCATTCGCCGAGCGCGCCGAGAATGATGGCATAGTCCGACGCCGCCTTGCGCCGATCCTCGGGCGCGGTCCCCGCCAGCTTGCTCAGCGGCAGCTGGCGCGGCAATCCGCAGGCGAGCCGATACCAGGCGAGCGTATTCCGCTGCGGCACCGCCGCCGACCCGTCGACGATCTCGCCGAACGCCGCCGCCCAGCGCCGCGACCCGTCGGCGGCGGTCAGGATCGTCAGCGACACCGGGTCGCCCGTGCTGGTGTTGAGGAACAGCTGCGTCTCGCCTTCGCCGGGCAGGGTGCCGGGAACGTGGAACCCGTTCGCGATGCCGGTGATCGCGGGCGGGGCGCCGGGCTTGACGAGTTCGGTCAGCACGCTGCGCACTTGTGCCTCGGTCGCCGAATCCCACGGCAGTTGCGCATCGGGCGCGATCAGCCGGACACTGCCGGTGTTGCTGGTGCCCGCCGCCGCGCCGGCGACAGGCCGGGCAAAGAGCAGGACGGGCTGTTTCTTCTTCAGCTTCGCCGGCTTTCCCTTCGCGTCGAGCGGCAGGTCGACGAGGTACGAGATTCGCGCCGCGAGCGGTCCCGCGCCGCGAATCAGGCTGACAACGTCGGACTCGACATAGAATCGCGCATAGCCTGCCGCGACTCCGGGGGCGCGCTCGGGTTTGAGCGCCGTGGCCTTATATATACGCGCGTGCAGCACGATCGGCGCCGCGGCCGCCAGATCGGCGACGTCGGCATAGCTGTACGGGCTGGCCGCGGCGGTGGCTGCCGGCGCCTGCATTGCGGAAACGCTGGGGATTCCAAGAGTTAAGGCGAGAATGCCGGCGATAGCGGCCGGGTGGGGGAGGCGCATGATCGATCCACTTTCCGTCGTTTATGACACCGGTATCGGCGTTGAAATCCCCATCATGGGACACGGGACATTAACCGCTGATAAAGGGTTTGCGAATGTGCCGCCACCGCGATAGGACGGGCCGCGAAGCGTCCGGCAAAAACATAATAAGCCGAACGTAGCGCCGTCGGGTCTCGCACAACGCATCGGAAATCATCCGGGCATTTGGCAACCGAACCCGCCGGCAGGGAATTGGTGTCAGGATGATCTAGCAAGGAGCGTCGTCCCTGAATGGCTTATGGTGATAATGTCGACCCTAAAAACAGGGTAGTGGCGATTGTCTTGGTTGGTCTGCTTACAGCGGTTCTGGGCTACGGCCTGGTCAACGGCTTGAATATCAGTATCGTCAAGAAACTCGCCGAAAAATTGGATGTGGTGGACGTTGAAGAGCCGCCGCCGCCGGAGGAACCCCCGCCGCCGCCGCCGCCGGACAATAAATTGCCGCCGCCGCCGCCGGTTGTGACGCCGCCGTCGCCCATTCCGCCGCCGGTGACGACCAATACGGTCCAGTCGGTGCCGAAGGCGCCGCCGACGCCGCCCCCGCCCGTCTACACGCCGCCGGCACCGCCGGCACCGCCGCCGACGCCTGACCTCAGCGCTGCTGGTACGCCCAAGGGCAACCCGGGTCGCTGGGCGACGAATGACGACTATCCGGCCCGTGCGATGCGCGAAGAGCGCGAAGGTACGGCTGGTTTCCGCGTCACCTATGGTGCCGACGGCCGCATCACGTCATGCGATATCACGGCGTCGAGCGGTCACGCCGATCTCGATGCCGAAACCTGCAAGCTCATCACGCGCCGTGGCCGGTTCAATCCGGGCAAGGATCGCTCGGGCAACCCCGTGGGCGGCAGCTACAGCAATCGTATCCGTTGGCAGATTCCGCGCTGATCGCGCGATCGGATCTGTGTTTCGAACTTATCGAATATTTTGAGAGGGATTTTCCAGTATGTTTAATCTGATCGCAAATGCCGCCGCTGCGGCAGCACCGGCCCACGACGCGGGGCTCAGCCTGATGCCCGCCGCGATGTGCGTTAAGGAAGAAGGCGCGAGCCCCTATGGTCTCGTCCCCGCACTGTGCGAAGGCGGCATCGTCTCGCAGGTCACCTTCCTCGTCCTGCTGATCATGTTCGTCGGCACGCTCTACATCCTGTTCACCAAGCTGTTCGAACAGAATAAGGTGATGAACCAGGGCAAGGCGGTCGACGCCAACTTCTGGCGCGCGCCGACGCTCGCCGACGGCGCTGCGAAGCTCGAAAAGAACAGCGCGTACCGTCAGGTCGTCGAAGACGGTCTGCGCGCCAACGAAGAGCATAACAAGCTGACCGACCCCGTCGAAGCGCATGACTGGATGCACGGCACGCTCGAGCGTTCGCAGAACCACATCAACTCGAAGCTGAACTCGGGCCTCGCCTTCCTCGCGACCGTGGGTTCGACCGCTCCGTTCGTTGGTCTGTTCGGTACGGTTATCGGTATTCTTCGCGCGCTCGTGAAGATCGGTGCGTCGGGCCAGGCTTCGATCGACACCGTCGCCGGTCCGGTCGGTGAAGCTCTGATCATGACCGCCATCGGTCTGATCGTGGCGGTTCCCGCAGTGCTCGCGTTCAACTGGCTCCAGAGCCGCAACAAGGCGATCGCCCGCCGTCTGTCGACCTTCTCGAACGACGTTCTCGGCTCGATCATGTCGAACGGCCAGGTGAAGCCGGCGACCCTGACCCCGGCAAAGGCCGCTGCTCCGGCCGCGGCACCGAAGAAGGCCTGATTGGTCTCTTGGACCCCCGCCTTGTCGCCGCGTGGCGACAAGGCGGGGTCCGTTGGACAGGGAAGGCGGGCTCAAGGCACGCCGTCCCGATGTCCGTGACAGAAATTTTGTGACAGGATGCTAATCCTATGGCGATGAGTGTAGGCGACAAGGGTGGCGAAGACGCCCCGATGTCCGAAATCAACACGACTCCGCTCGTGGACATCATGCTTGTGTTGCTCATCATCTTCCTCATCACGGTTCCCGTGGTGTTGGAGACGGTGAACCTGAAACTGCCCGACGTGGCGTTTGAGGTGACGACGACGAAGCCTGAGAATGTGCTGCTCTCGATCCGTTCGGCTGATACCGACGGCGATGGCGAGCCCAACCCCGAGAGCACGGCGTGTGAAGTATATTGGGGCCAGACCCCGGTCGATTCCAAGCAGCTGCTGGAACGTGGACAAAAGAAGCTCGAGCAGCTGCTCGAGGATATCGGCGGTCCGCAGAATATCACCGAGGAAAATTTCCCCGAAGTGCACATCCGCGGCGACGTCAACACGCCGTACCAGTGCATCGGTGGCGTGATCTACACGATGCAATATGCCGGCTTCCAGAAGATCGGGTTCATTTCGGAACCGGCTCCTGGTTCGGGTACGGTGGGCCGCCTGTAAGGGCGCGCTCCGTTTAGGAACGAAGGAATAATCGCATGTCCATGGCAGTTGGAGATCGGGACGAAAATGAACCGATGATGGACATGAACACGACGCCGTTGATCGACGTCATGCTCGTGCTCCTCATCATGTTCATCATCACCATCCCGGTCCAGACCCACGCGGTGAAGATCGACCTGCCGGTCCCGACCGACAGCCAGAGCAATGTCGACCCCGAAAAGAACAAGGTGATGATCGATCCCGCGGGAACGATCACCTGGAACGGTTCGCCGGTCGATCTCGCTCAGCTGGCGAATTATCTGGAACAGACCAAGGCGCTGCCGGTCGAACCCGAACTGCAGGTCCAGCCCGACCCCTATGCGCGCTATATCGTCGTCGACAATGTCATGGCGGTGATCAAGCGCAGCGGCGTAGGCAAGCTGGGCTTCGTCGGCAACGAGCAATACGCCCGCGTCTTCTGATCTTTGATCAGCGCCGTCAGGCAAAAATATGGGGCCGCGAAGCAATTCGCGGTCCTTTTTTTGTCCGTCCGATCTGGGGCGAATGGCGGCTAGCGAGCGATCGCTGCCCTCTTTAGCGTCGTCACCCCGGACTTGATCCGGGGTCCCGCTTGAAGTGGAAACCTGCTCTCGCGTCATAAGAAGCGGGATCCCGGGTCAAGCCCGGGATGACGAATGACTGGAACCGACCGCTAGCGGACCTTCTTCTCCCCTCCCGCTTGCGGGAGGGGTCGGGGGAGGGCCTGTGACGGTGCGATACCCTCCCCGCTGCGGCTAGCCGGCAAGCTGGCAAGCCTCGCTGCCCCTCCCGCAAGCGGGAGGGGTGATCAGCTCGCTGCCGTAATGGCCGCTTCCCACCTCCAAAGCTGACTATCCCCTTGGAACTCGCGGCGATTGCGGGCATCACCGGCGCACCGGGATCGAAACGCGCCGTGACAACGTTCTGATTCCGATCCGGATCAAAGGGAGCAGCAAGATGACGATGGGTTCGCACCGCAAACAGATCATGGTCCAGGGGGCCGTCATCATCGGGGCGCTCGCGCTCGCCGGCTGCGCGGGAATGGGGAAGAAGTCCACGACGACGCTGCCTCCCGCCGATGCCTTTGCGCAGCTCTATGACAATAAGGGCGCCGACCGCGGCCGCGCCGACGTCTATCGCGACACGACGGGCCTGCGCATCGAACTCGTCGCGCGCGGCTTCGCGCCGGGCACCTACGGCATGCACGTCCATGCCGTCGGCCAGTGTAACGCCCCCGATTTCGCCAGCGCCGGCCCGCACTGGAACCCGACCGGCGCCCAGCACGGCCGCGACAATCCGATGGGCGCGCACCATGGCGACCTTCCCAACCTCGTGATCGAGCCCGACCAGATCGGCCGTGCGACCTTGCGCCTCGTCGGCTCGCGCTTCGAAGGCGACGGCGCGCTGCTCGACGCCGATGGTGCGGCGTTCGTGATCCACGCCGGGCCCGACGATTACAAGACAGACCCCAGCGGCAACAGCGGCGGGCGCGTCGCGTGCGGCGTGATCGTCAAAGAGGGCGCGAAGTAAGACGGCTTTCCGCTCCGTCGCTCCCGCCAGGCGGGACGACGGAGGCGGTTTCAAACCTCGACTGAACTAAAGGCGGGCGTCTTGACCGAAAGGTCAGGCGCCCGCCGCGCGTTCGGCGATCGTCGCTTCGGCCTCGGGCACCGCGCGATACGCATAGAGCAGCAGGCCGAGCGCGATCGGCGCGACGCCGATCAGCGACAGGATGCCGGTGCGCAAATCGCCGACCGGCTTGCCGTCGACGATCGTCCCCGCCAGATCCGAAATCTGCCCGACCATATAGGGGCCGAACGACAGGCCCACGAGCGTCGTGCCAAGGAAGAAGGCCGCGGTCGCCGTCCCGCGCATCCGCGGCAGCACCAGATCCTGCGTCGTCGCGGCGGCGGCGCCGAGCGCGGCGGCGCCGAGCATGCCGGCGAGGAAGTTCATGACATAGAAGAGCGTCGCATTCTCGGTCGTGTAGCCGATCCAGATCGGAAGGATCGGTGCAACGACGCCAAAGATGATCATCAGGATCCGGCCCGCCGGATTTTTCGCGCGCAGATGATCGGCCAGACGGCCGCCGAGAATCACCCCGACAAAGCCGGCGAGGGCGCCGTTCGCGCCAAGGATGAAGGCGAGTTCCTGCTTGGGCAGCCCCAGCACGATTTCGGCGTAGGGCGCCGACCAGAAAGCGAGCGCATAGGCGGCGAGGCTGACGAGGCCATAGCCAAGCGTCGTGCAGATGAACGCCGGGGTGCCCCAGATCAGACGGAAGGTTGCGGGATCGTGAGCGCGGAGCGCGCTCGCCCAGGAAAAGACCGCATAATAGCCGAGCGCGACCGCCGACCATTGCGGGAAATTGCCCGTCAGGCGGATCATCCACCAGGCGAAGGCGGCGATCGCGGTGGCAAAGCCGATGTTGATCGCCAGCGCCGCGGGGCCGCGCTTTGCGGCGCCCCACAGGGTCAGCGGCGGCACGATCATCGACAGATCCTTGCCGAACTCGCGGAAGGGGTTCGGCGAACTCGGGCTCGCGACGCCGTCCATCGCGCCGCGCACCGGCTCGCGCAAGCTGGCGACCCACAGCGCGAGGAGCAGGCCGGGGATGCCGACCGCGAGGAACGCCGCCTGCCAGCCGACCAGGCCCATCGGCCCGCCTGCGGGGAAATTCCGGTTCCATGCCTCGACGATCAGCGCGCCGATGAACAGCGACACGCCGCCGCCCAGATAGAGGCCCGACGAATAGATGGCGAGCGCGGTCGCCTTCTGCCGTTTCGGGAAATAGTCGGAGATCAGCGAATAGGCGGTCGGGCTCGCGGTCGCCTCGCCGACACCGACGCCCATGCGCGCGAACGTCAACGTCAGCTGGTTATAGGCAAAGCCCGACGCCGCGGTCATCGCCGACCAAAGGGTCAGCCCGATCGACAGCAATTTCACCCGGCTCCAATTGTCGGCAAGGCGGCCGAGCGGAATCCCGAACAGCGCGTAAAAGACCGCGAAGGCCGCGCCGCCGAGAAACCCCATATCGCCATCGGTCAGGCCGAGGTCGGCCTTGATATCGACCGCGAGGATGCTGATGATCTGCCGGTCGATGAAATTGAGGATATAGACGACGACGAGCACCGACAGGACGTACCAGCTATATCCGGTGGCCTTCGGTTCGGCCGGAACCGGCGCATCGGACGTCACATTCTCGCTGGCGGTCTCGGCCATTTGGCAACCCTCTCCCTGACCCATTATCTGTTATGGCTCATGGCTAGCAGAGCCCGACGACGGCGCAAGTTGAAAGTCGGTTCAACTTTATGGAGAACATGGTCGATATGCGCAACGATCGAGCAATTGCCGGGCCCGCGATCCTATTCCTCTGCCTCGGCAACATCTGCCGCTCCCCGCTCGCCGAGGGCGCCGCACGGGCCGCTTTTGCCCGTGCCGGCATCGACGCCACGCTCGATTCGGCGGGAACCGGCGACTGGCATATCGGCCACGCCCCCGACGCCCGCGCGCAGGCCGAAGCGCGCCGCCGCGGCGTCGATATCTCGGCGCTGCGCGGCCGCCAGCTCCGCCGCGCCGACTTCTATGATTTCGACCTGATCCTCGCCGCCGACGCGAGCAATTTGCGCGACGCCCGCGCAATCCGGCCGCCCGACGCGACCGCCGAGCTCCGGCTGATGCTAGATCTGCTCCCCGAACGCGGCGGGCAGGGTGTCACCGACCCCTATTATGGCGAAGACGACGGCTTTGCCGAAACCTGGGACGACGTCGATGCGGTCGCGGCGGCGCTCGTTGCCGAATTTTCGCCCTCCAGCGGATAACGTACCACGGGATGATAGCGCGAGCCGCCATGGCCGAGCTCGCTTTCATACAGCGTGACATGGCCGAATTCGAACGCCGGGCTGGTAAGGTCGCCGCCCTGCGCAAGGAAGGACGCGACCGGACCCGATCCACGGTTGAGCCGTGCCAGCGTGACATGCGGAGTAAAGGCGCGTGTCTCGGGCGCGACACCGACGCGTGCGAGGAGCTGGTCGACCTTGCGGTGCAGCGCCGCGAGCGGCTCGTGCGGCTCGACTCCGGCCCAGATCATGTGCGGCCGCCCTTGCCGTTCGAACAGGTCGACGCCCGCGATTCGCGCCGTCACCGCCGGCGCATGGAGTGCGCCGAGCGCCGCGGCGATGTCCTCGGCCCTGTGACGATCGACCTCGCCGATGAAGCGCAGCGTCAGGTGGAGCTGCTCGTCATTTTGCCAGCGCGCGCCCGCGATGCCGTGCATCGCGGCGAGCAATATCTCGCGGACCGGACGCGGCGGGCGCAGCGCGACGAACAGGCGGTGCGTGGACATGGCGGGCAGCATAGGGGGCGAGGTTTCGCATCGCGACCCCCTAACCGCCGGACAGGCAATAATATTGCTCTTGTCCGGTTTCGCTTGAAACAGGAAGGGAAACGCCCGATATTGCTATCTACGGCCGGTATGGGCTGGCCGGTGATGGAGTAATGACAATGGCGAATTGGAACGACCCCAATATGGCGGCTTCCGGTTTTGGTGCCGGCGCGAACGCAATGGACCAGGCCGTCGATGCCGGCCTGCGGTCGTACATGCTGTCGGTTTACAACTATATGGGCTCGGGCGTGCTGCTGACCGGCATCGTCGCGATGCTGGCGTTCAATAGCGGCTTTACCCAGTCGCTGATCGGCAGCCCGCTGATGTGGGTGGTGATGCTCGCGCCGCTGGCTTTCGTGCTGGTGCTGAGCTTCGGGATCAACAAGCTGTCGACCACGGCGGCGCAGACGTTGTTCTGGATCTATGCCGCGGTGATGGGCCTGTCGATGTCGACGATCTTCCTCGCCTTTACCGCGTCGTCGATCGCAACGACTTTCTTCGCGACCGCGGCGGCTTTCCTTGGCCTTAGCCTTTATGGCTATACGACCAAAAAGGATCTGTCGGGTTTCGGCACCTTCCTCATCATGGGCGTTGTCGGAATCCTCGTCGCGATGGTGATCAACCTGTTCGTGCAGTCGAGCGCGCTCAGCCTCGCGATCAGCGTGATCGGCGTGCTGCTGTTCGCGGGCCTCACCGCCTATGACACGCAGAAGATCAAGAGCATGTATTTCTATGTCCGCGGGACCGACTTTGTCGGCAAGTCGGTGATCATGGGCGCGCTGACGCTCTACCTCGACTTCGTCAACATGTTCACCTTCCTGCTCAACCTTCTGGGCAACCGCGAATAAGCGGGACGGACGACGAACGAAAAAGCGAGCCCGGCGGAGCGATTCGCCGGGCTCTTTTTATTGGTCATGGCGGAGGATGCGCCTCGCTCGCCATTCATCGGCGGTGATTTCCCACAATTCCGAGGGCAAGGGGCCTTCGACATAGCGCTTTTCGCCGCACCAGACGGCACGCATACCGCTGCCGGTCGAGATGGCACGCGATGCGCGATTGTCGATCGCCTTGGGCACGCGCAGGACCGGTTGGTCCAGCACGTCGAACCAATAATCGGTCACGGCATCGCTCGCTTCGCGCATCAAGCCTTTGCCCCAATGGACGGGGTCGAGCCAGAAACCGCGGTTGTCGTCGGGATTGAGCATCAGGCTGATGACGCCGATCAGGGTGCCGGGCTCCTGCCGCGTTCGGATCGACCAGTGCCAGGCCTTGCCCTCGCGCATCGCCGCAAGCGCGACGTCGCGGACAAAGGTCAGCGCGCCGTCGTCGGGATAGGGCCATGGAACGAACGGATTCAAATGACGCACGATCTGCCATTGCGGGAAAATGGCCTGAATGGCGGAATGGTCTTCCAGCACCAGCGGCCGCAGCAGGAGTGTTTCGGTTGTGAGGTCCGGAAATGGTGACGTCATTGCGCCGCCTGCATCTCCGCGATCAGCGCATTGTCGATCTCCTTCGCGCGTTTATAAGCTGCGCGCTCGCGAAGCGGCGCGACATAGGCTTCGAACGCCGGGCGCGACGCGATGGTGCCGAACTGCAGCCCCCAGTCGATCTGGCTGCCGACATAGACGTCGGCGGCGCTGAAGCGGGCGCCCGCGACATAGGCTTTTCCCGTCACCGCGCTTTCGAGCGCGTCGAGCGCGGCGGGGAGCGATCCGAAACCCGCCATACGCTGCTGGTCGGCGTCGGGCTCGACGCCGAAATGTTTCGCCGTGATCGCCTGCTCGACGGGCCCCGCGGTGAAGAACAGCCAACGATAATAATCGGCGCGGTCGGCCACATCGGGGGCGAGGCCGGCCTGGGGGAAGGCGTCGGCGAGATAGGCGCAGATCGCGGCGCATTCGGTGACGACCCTGCCGTCGTGGACCACCGCCGGAACCTTGCCCATCGGGTTGATCGCGAGATAGTCGGCACCCTTCATCGTCGTGCCATAGTCAAGGACACGCGGTTGATAGGGGGCGCCGACCTCTTCGAGCATCCAGCGGACGATCTGCCCGCGTGACATCGGATTGGTATAGAAAATCAGCTCTTCGGCCATCGCGCTTCTCCCATGCGGTTCGATTCGGACATGAACATATCAAGAACAACGTCCGGCTGCCAGCGGGCTTGTTTTGTCACCATTCGCAGCTAAGGCAAAGGCATGAGCGACGAACGCATCTGGACCGCCGCCGTGCTGGTGATCGGCGACGAGATTCTCTCGGGCCGCACGCAGGACAAGAATGTGTCGCAGATCGCGACCTGGCTCGACGTGCAGGGGATTCGCCTGCGCGAAGTGCGCATCGTCCCCGATGTCGAGGGTGAGATCGTCGATGCGTTGAACGCGATTCGCGCGCGCTACGACTATGTCTTCACCACCGGCGGCATCGGCCCGACGCACGACGACATCACCGTCGATGCGGTGGCGAAGGCGCTCGGCGTCGGGGTTATCATCCACCCGGCGGCGCGCGCGATCCTCGAAAATTATTACACAGCGCGCGGCAGCGAACTGACCGAGGCGCGGCTGCGCATGGCGCGGGTGCCCGACGGCGCCGACCTGATCCCCAACCGCATGTCGGGCGCGCCGGGCATCCGCATCGGCAATCTGTTCGTGATGGCGGGGGTGCCGCATATCACCGCGGGCATGCTCGACGCGCTCACCGGCGAGCTTGAGGGCGGCGCGCCGCTCATCGCGCACACGATCGGCGCGTGGGCGCCCGAGAGCGAGATCGCCGACCTGCTGCGGCAGGGTGAGAAGGATTATCCGGGCACCGCGATCGGCAGCTACCCGTTCTTTCGCGACGGCAAGATCGGCGCCAATTTCGTGATCCGTTCGACTGAGGGCCAACAGGTGGCGGCGTGCGTCGCGACGCTGACCGCCGGCTTCGAAGCGCTCGGCTATGCGGTGACCGACGGCGGCATCTGATCGGCCGCATCATCGTCGCTCGTCTGCGTTGCGCGCGGCAGGCGGCGCAGCATCAGGATCGCGAGTAGGCCAAAGATCGCCGCGACGACGAACGCCGCACCGGGGAAATGCACCGGCGCGCCGTCGGCGGTGATATAGGCCATCGTTCCGGTCAGGAGCAGCGGCGCAAACAGCTGCCCAAGCCCCATCGCCATCGCCGAAATCCCCTGCACCTCGCCTTGCGTTTCGGCGGTCGCGCGGCGCGACATCATCGCCATCAGCGACGGCTGCACGGGCGCCTGCAACGCGACGGGGATGAGCAGCAGGAAGGCGCCGATCGTCGAGGTGGTGAACGCGTAGCCGATATAGACGGCGACCGCGACGAGGATGCCGAGCGTCGCCGCATCGCGCTCGCCGAAGCGCGCGACGGCGGGGCCGACGACGAAAACCTGCCCGAGCGCGATCATCACGCCGACCGCGGCGAGGCTCGCGCCGATCATCCCCGGCGTCCAGCCGAGCTGCGCGATGCAATAGAAGCTCCACGTCATCGGATAGACGAGGCTGGCGATCTGCCAGAGCACGAGCACCCCCGCGACGCCGTCCATACCGGGCAGGCGGCGCATCGTCTTCCATGCGCCGAGCGGATTGGCGCGGCGCCAGTCGAAAGCGCGGCGGCGTTCGGGCGCGAGCGTTTCAGGAAAGATGAAATAGCCGTAGAGCATGTTCGCGGCGGCGAGGATCGCGGCAGCGACGAACGGCGCGCGTGGGCTGATCTCGCCGAGGAAGCCGCCAAGCGCGGGCCCCGCGACAAAACCGACGCCGAAAGCGGCCCCGACGAAACCGAAGTTGCGCGCGCGTTCCTCGGGTTTGGTGATGTCGGCGATCGCCGCCTGCGCCGCGGCATAGCTACCCCCGAAAATTCCCGACAGCGCGCGCGCGACGAACAGCCAGGGCAAAGTCTCGACGATCGTCAGCAGCGCATAATCGACCGCAAGTCCGCCGAGCGCGAGCAGCAATACACGCCGCCGACCGAAATGATCCGAGAGATTGCCGAGCACGGGTGAGGCGAGGAAGGTCGCGACCGCCATGACGAGGCCGATCCACGCGCCGACCTCGATCGCGTGCGGCAGGTCGATGCGGCCGACCTCCATCACAAGCTGCGGCAGCACCGGCATGATGATGCCGAAACCGACCGCGTCCATGAAGATCGTCGCGACGATGAACGGGATGGTCCGCGCCGGCGTCACTTGCTCTTTCTTTCTGCTGTCCCTAGCGCCACCGAACCCTCCTTCATGCGTTGCCGATAGATGAAACTCGAAATTTCCGCCTCCCTAAATTACCGCCTGTCCGAGCCTGTCGATCTGATGCTGCAGATCGAGGCCGCGAACGGTCATGGCCAGCGCGTCCTCGACGCGTCGCTCGATGTCGGCACCCCCGAATTTGTCGCGCGCGTTCCGGCCGCCGACGGCATCTGCGAGCCAATCTGGCTGCGCGCCGAGGGCAGCCTGCGCGCCGAATATCGCGCATTGGTCGAGATCGACCGGTCCGACACCGACTTCCGCTCGCTCGCCGCGGTGCCGCTCCACCGGCTCCCCGCCGAGGCGATCCCGTATCTCAACGAATCGCGCTATTGCCCGTCGAACAAGTTCCACGCCTTCGTAGAGCGCCGCTTCGGCGATCATGAGGGCGGCGCGAAGATCGGCCGGATGCGTGACTGGATCGAAAGCCGCTTCACTTATGTCTCCGGCTCGAGCGATGCCGAGACGGGCGCGCTCGACAGCTTCGTCGAACGTCGCGGCGTGTGCCGCGACTATGCGCATGTGATGATCGCGCTTGCGCGCGCCGCGCACATTCCGGCGCGCATGGCGAGCGCCTATGCGCTGCGCGTTGCCCCGCAGGATTTCCATGCCGTCGCTGAAGTCTATCTCGACGGCGACTGGCATCTGGTCGATGCGACCGGCATGGCGAGCGCCTCCGAAATGGCGCGCATTTGTGTTGGCCGTGACGCGGCCGACATATCGTTCCTCACCGCGTACCGCGATATCGCGTTCGTCAGCCAGTCGGTGAAGGTGAATAAGGCTTAGCGTGATCCGGCGCGGCAACGCCGCGCCGTCAGTCCCCGCTTCGCGTGGCTGGCCGGATTTCGCTGATCGCGATTTAGCTCTGCTAAATCTCCGCGAAAGTTGGAGCGGGTGAAGGGAATCGAACCCTCGTCACTTGCTTGGGAAGCAAAAGCTCTACCATTGAGCTACACCCGCACTCGGCAACGACCGATAGGCGGCCTTTGCCGTCATCCGCGTCGCGGGTCAATCCTTTGCTGGTGGCGGGGCGTCAGCGAGCCGATTCGCAGATCGTTTCCATCGCGACAAAGGTCGATGTGCTCGCGACATGCGGCAGGCTCGAGATTTTTTCGCCGAGCACGATACGATAACGGCGAATGTCGGGAGTGCGCACCTTGAGCAGATAGTCGAAGCTGCTCGCGATCATATGGCATTCCTCGACCTCGGGAATTTGCCGCACCGCCATGTTGAACTGCTTGAGCGCTTCCTCGCGCGTGTCCGAGAGCTTGACCTCGGTGAACGCGACATGGTCGAGCCCGACCTTCGCCGGATCGACGATCGCGCGGAAGCCCACGATCAGCCCGCTGTCGACAAGGCGCTTCACGCGCTGCTGGCATGGCGTTTTCGAGAGCCCGACCTGCAACGCGAGTTCGGTAAAGGTGATCCGCCCATCGCGGCCCAGAACCGCGAGGATCTTGCGATCGAACTCATCCAGTTCGACTGTCAAAGAGGCATTTTTCATGCATCTGAACTAAGATTGATCGCAAACTTGGTCAATTCATAAATGAATCTTGTCAAAACAAGTCAGATCGACTTACGTCAATATGGTATCAGGCGGCATGACCCAAAGCCCCGACCGCGCGCCCATCCGCGCCCTCGCCCGCCGCAGCGAATCCGACATCGTCGCCGAGCTGCGTAGCGCCCTTGCCACCTCTTCGGCCAGCGTCGACGCCGTGACACGCCGCGGGCTCGAACTGATCCGCAAGGCGAAGGCCGAGGGCGAGCGCGAGACGCTCGTCGCGCAACTCATGAACCGCTATCGCCTGTCGACCGAGGAAGGCGTCGTGCTGATGTGCCTCGCCGAGGCGCTGCTGCGCGTGCCCGACAATGCGACCGCCAATGCGCTGATCCGCGACAAGATCGCTGGGCGCCACTGGAAGGACGGCGAGGATGAGGACAGCCCGCTGATCGTTGCGCTGTCGTCGCGCGGGCTGTCGCTCGGCTCGGCGACGCTGATGCTCGACGCGATGGGCAGCCGGGCAAACCCGCTGACCTTGTTGAAATCGATGGTCCGCCGCTCGGGCGAGCCGGTGATTCGCCAGGCGGCACTCGCCGCGATGAAGATGCTGGGCCAGCAGTTCGTGATGGGCGAGACGATCGACGCCGCGGTCAAGCGCGCCGACAAGGAAAAGTCCGAGCTCGCGAGCTTCGACATGCTCGGCGAAGCGGCGCGCACCGCCGAGGACGCGCAGCGCTATTATGACAGCTACGCCAATGCCATCGCGCGCATCGGCAAGGCGGCGAAGCCCGGCGACCCGCACGCGAACCACGGCATTTCGATCAAGCTGTCGGCGCTCCACCCGCGCTACGAATATCTCCAGCACGCGCGCGTGGTCGGTGAGTTGGTTCCCAAGGTGATCGAGCTCGCCAGGGCGGCGCGCGCGGTGAACATCCCGCTGATGATCGACGCCGAGGAGACCGACCGCCTCGAACCGCATATGGACGTGTTCGCGGCGCTGATCGATGCGGGGATCGCCGACAATTGGACCGGCCTCGGCATCGTGATCCAGGCGTATCAGAAGCGCGCGCCCGCGGTGATCGAATGGCTTGCGAACCGCGCGCGGACGCGGGGGGTCAAGCTGTCGATGCGCCTCGTAAAGGGCGCTTATTGGGATACCGAGATCAAGCGCGCGCAGACGCTGGGCCTCGGCGACTTCCCGGTGTTTACCGCGAAGCTCCACACCGACCTCAATTATATGCGCTGCGCCCAGCTGCTGCGCGACTGCCAGGATTGCATCTACCCGGCCTTTGCGAGCCACAATGCGATGACGCTCGCTTATGTCTCGGAACTGTTCGCGGGCGCCGACTACGAGCTGCAGCGGCTCCACGGCATGGGCGAGGGCGCGCATGACGCGCTCGTCGCGCTCTTCCCGCCGCCGCGCCCGGTGCGCGTCTATGCGCCCGTCGGCACGCACCGCGATCTGCTCGCCTACCTCGTCCGCCGCCTGCTCGAAAATGGCGCGAACTCCAGCTTCGTCCATCAATTCTCCGATCCCGGCGTGACCGCCGAGCAGCTCGCGGTCGATCCGCGCAGCGTCGCGAGCGCCGCGTCGTCGAACATCGCGACGGGCCTTGGCCTGTTCGATCCCGTCCGCCGCAATTCGCGCGGCTATGACCTTGGCGAGCCGGGTGTGCCCGAAGCACTGGTTTCGGCGATCGGCGCGGCGCGGCGGAGCGACCTTGTCGCGGCGCCGATCGTCGGCGGCGCCCCGCGAAAGGGCAAGGCCGAACCGGTGCGCAATCCCGCGACTGGGGCGGTGGTCGGACAGGTGATCGAGGCCGACGCCGCGACGGTGGCGGATGCCGTCGCCGCCGCGCGCAAGGCGCACGGCGACTGGAGCCTCGCGGGCGGGGCCTTTCGCGCCGAACGGCTCGAACGCGCCGCCGACCTGCTCGAGGAGCATGACGCGCTGTTCCTTGGCCTTGCGATCGACGAGGCGGGCAAGACGCTCGTCGATGCGATCGCAGAGGTACGCGAGGCGGTCGATTTCCTTCGCTACTACGCCGCGCAGGCGCGCGCCGACTTTACCTATCCGGTCGCGCTGCCCGGCCCGACGGGCGAGCGCAACGAACTGATGCTCGAGGGCAAGGGCGTGTTCGTGTGCATCAGCCCGTGGAACTTCCCGCTCGCGATCTTCTTGGGGCAGGTGTCGGCGGCGCTCGCCGCGGGCAACAGCGTGCTCGCCAAGCCTGCCGAGCAGACGCCGCTGATCGCGCACGCTGCGGTCGAACTGCTGCTCGAAGCCGGCATCCCCGGCGATGTGCTTGCGTTTCTCCCCGGCCGCGGCGAAACCGTCGGCGCGGCGCTGACGAGCAACAACGACATCAT
Source organism: Sphingopyxis sp. MSC1_008 (assembly GCF_023197165.1). Classification (GTDB taxonomy): domain Bacteria; phylum Pseudomonadota; class Alphaproteobacteria; order Sphingomonadales; family Sphingomonadaceae; genus Sphingopyxis. The sequence goes on along the minus strand of NZ_JALPRD010000020.1, from coordinate 5,119 downwards.
CGGCGTCGCCTTCACCGGCTCGACCGAGGTCGCGCGGATGATCAACCGCAGCCTCGCCGGCCGCGACGGCCCGATCGCGACACTGATCGCCGAGACTGGCGGCGCCAACGCGATGATCGTCGATTCGACCGCGCTCCCCGAACAGGTCGCGCGCGACGCCGTCGCCTCGGCCTTCCAGTCGGCGGGCCAGCGCTGTTCGGCGCTGCGGTTGCTTTGCGTGCAGGAGGATGTTGCCGACACGATGATCGAGATGGTCGCGGGCGCGATGGCCGAACTCAATGTCGGCGATCCGTCGATCCTCGCGACCGACGTCGGCCCGATCATCGACGACGAGGCGCAGGCGAACATCGCCGCTTATGTCGCCGAAGCGCGCGCCGCGGGCCGCGTGATCGCCGAGGCGGGGCGGACGAACCTGCCCGCCGACGGCCATTTCGTCCCGCCCGTCCTGGTCCGGCTCGACCATGTCACCGATTTGAAGCGCGAGATTTTCGGGCCCGTGCTCCACGTCGCGACGTGGAAGGGCGGCGAACTCGACGCGCTCATCGATGCGATCAACGCCTCGGGTTACGGCCTGACATTGGGCGTGCACACGCGCATCGACGGCGTTGCCGCGCATATCGCGGCGCGCGCGCAGGTCGGTAACGTCTATGTGAACCGCAACCAGATCGGCGCGATCGTCGGCTCGCAGCCGTTCGGTGGGCGCGGCCTGTCGGGCACCGGCCCCAAGGCGGGCGGGCCGCACTATCTGCATCGCTTCGCCGAGGAAAAGTCGATCTCGACCGACATCACCGCGGCGGGCGGCAATGCGGCGTTGATGGCGGGTTAAATCCTGCGCTGGCTGATGGGCGATGGCTTCGGCACGCTGCGCATCAGCCGGTCGGCTCTGACCACGAGGCCCGATACAGAGTGGACAACTGTCCCGGGCAAATACGTCCGAAATCGTCTCGCGGCATAATGCCGCGGCGACCCTATGTTATGGTTGCCCCCCGCAGCGATGACGGCGTACCGCTTCGCCGGTCGCACGCCAATGGGTAATTTTACGCTCCCGGTACGCCGAGCAGCTGCGCCTGTGCGTTCAATCGGCCCGCCGCCGCCGGGTTCGCCGCAATTCCGTCCTTCAGCGCCTGCGCCGCCTTTGCGGTTTCGCCCAGCGTCATGCGGCTGCGCATCAGCATGATCCAGCGATCGACGTCGGCGGGATTGGCCTTCAGCTTGGCTTCGAGCCCGCTCACCATGCCCTCGATCATCTGGTCCTGCTGACCCTTGGGGAGTTGCGAGGCGGCTTCCATGTCGGCGCGGCTCGGCCCCGGGATCGCGCGCGCGGCGACGGGCATTTCGTCGGCCGTCAGCGGGCGCGCCTGCGTGTTCGCCAGCCGCGGCGCGACGTCGATCTTGTGGATCTGTCCGACCTGCTCGATCGTGCGGCGGAGGTCGGCTTCCCACGGCGCGCCCTGCGGCGTGTCGGCGAGCAGCGCGAACCAGTCCTCGATCGCGCCCTTGTGATCGCCGCCGATATCCTTCTTCACCGCGAGGAAATAGCGGGCGCGGGGGTCTTTGGCGTCGAGCGCGATCGCTTTGTTGAACGCGTCGAGTCCGGCGGCGGGCATCGGGTCGCTGTCGCTTCCCATCACTCGCGCCTCGCCGAGCGCCGACCAAAGGCCCGCCGATTCGGGCGAAAGCGCGACCGCTTTCTCATACGCCTGCGCCGCGCCGCCAAAATCGCTCAGGTCGAATCGGGCCGCGCCGAGCGCGGTCCACGCTTCGGCGCTGTTCGGCTCGCGCTTCGTGCGCGCCTCCAGTTCGGCGAGCTGGTCCGACGGCGTGCCCGCGGCCTGCGTCGCGGGACCCTGCACCGACGGTCCGGAATCGCGCCAGATCGCATAGCCGATAGCGGCTGCCAGCAACAGGAAGGCGGCGATCAGGATCGCCCGGTTCGTGCCTGTCATGCCGCGGCCCGTCCCCTTGGCCATCTCGTTGCTCTCGCTCATTTTTGCCCCTTCTTGTGCGTGCCGCGAAAAAATGCCGCCTGTGCGCGCCGTCATATTGCCTTTGCTTGGCGATGGTGTAGCCTTTGGCATACAAGGTCGGTCAACGATAAAATCGTCAGGGGTCGCACCGGCTTTCCCAGTCATACAGGGGAGGGGTGCATGGCAGTTTCGGATCACGTCGACTTTTCGACGTTCATGGAAGGCGTGAAAAAGCGCAACCCGGGTCAGCCCGAGTTCGTTCAGGCGGTGCAGGAGGTGTCCGAGGACATCTTCGATTTCATCGCCGACAAGGAAGAATATCACGCGCAGCAGATCCTGCGGCGCATCGCCGAACCCGACCGGGTCGTGTCCTTCCGCGTCTGCTGGGAAGACGACAACGGCAATATCCGCGTCCAGCGCGGCTGGCGTGTCCAGAACAACAATGCCATCGGCCCGTATAAGGGCGGCATCCGCTTTCACCCGAGCGTCACCGAAAGCGTGCTCAAATTCCTCGCGTTCGAACAGACGTTCAAGAATGCGCTGACCGGGCTGCCGATGGGCGGCGGCAAGGGCGGGTCGAACTTCAATCCGAAGGGCAAGAGCGTGCGTGAGATCATGCGCTTCTGCCAAAGCTTCATGACCGAGCTGTATCGCCACATCGGCGCCGACATCGACGTGCCCGCGGGCGACATCGGCGTTGGCGGCCGCGAAATCGGCTTCATGTTCGGCCAGTATAAGCGCATCACCAACGAGTTTACCGGCGTGCTCACTGGCAAAGGCCTCGAATGGGGCGGCTCGCTGATCCGCACCGAGGCGACGGGTTATGGCGCGGTGTATTTCCTCGCCAACATGCTCGCGGCAAAGGGGCAGGATCTGGTCGGCAAGACCGCAGTCATCTCGGGATCGGGCAATGTCGCGACGCACGCGGCCGAAAAGATCGTCCAGCTTGGAGGCAAGGTGCTGACCTTGTCCGATTCGGGCGGCTTCATCCATGATCCCGACGGCATCACGCAGGAAAAGATCGACTGGGTGAAGACGCACAAGACGCACCGCCGCGGGCGGATCGAGGAATATTGCGACGAGTTCAAGAGCGCGAGCTTCACCGCGGGCAAGACGCCGTGGGGCGTCAAATGCGACGTCGCTTTGCCGTGCGCGACGCAGAACGAACTGCTCGGCGACGACGCCAAGGCGCTCGTCGCCAACGGCTGTATCGCGGTCAGCGAGGGCGCCAACATGCCGACGAACCTCGAAGGCGTACATGTCTTCAAGGATGCGAAGATCATGTTCGCGCCGGGCAAGGCGGCGAATGCCGGCGGCGTCGCGGTGTCGGGCCTCGAAATGAGCCAGAACAGCGGCCGCCGCGCTTGGAGCGAGCCCGAGTTGCAGCAGATGCTCAAGGACATCATGGACGGCATCCACAAGAGTTGCCTGACCTATGGCGACCGGGGCGGCGGCTATATCGATTATGTGAAGGGCGCCAATATCGCGGGATTCAAGAAGGTTGCCGACGCGATGCTGGCTTTCGGGGTGGTGTAATTCGGCTCAAGGCGTAAAAGCGCCGGGTTGGGGAAAAGGGGTTCTGCGGATGACGACGCACGCTGGAAAGGAGCGCGCCGATCGGCCTTGGGCGGCGTTTGCCGCTCTGGCAGCGATGCTGCTCGCGCTCGCCATCGCGGCGTTCGTCTTCGCGCCCCCCGCCCGCTCGCAGGGCGAAAGCGGCGCGCGCTACACCGGCGTCGCCTCGTGCGCCGGGTCGACCTGCCACGGCCGGATGGAGGGTGACGGCACCGTCGTCCGCCAGGACGAGCTGATGAAATGGCAGGAACCCTCGACCCCCGGCGGTGCGCACAGCCGCGCGTGGGCAGTGCTCAGCAACAACCGCAGCCAATTCATCGCGCGCAACCTCGGCATTGGTGATCCCGCCAAGGCGCAGATGTGCCTCGGCTGCCACAGCACTGCGGGCACCGCGCGCGCCGCCCCGGCCGAGGACGGCGTCGGCTGCGAATCGTGCCACGGCCCCGCGGGCGGCTGGCTTGCGAGCCATTATGCCGGCGTCGGCACGAACGCCGACCCTGACCGCGAAATGCGCGACAAGCATCTCGCGAACTTGTCGGCGGGGCTGAAGAAGCTCGAGGACCCGGTCGTCCGCGCGGGGGTGTGTGTCGACTGCCATTTCGGCTCGGCGGCCGACGGCCAGTTCGTCACGCACCGCATCATGGCCGCCGGCCATCCGCGCATTTCGTTCGAACTCGATCTCTTCTCGTCGCTCCAGGCGCATCATCAGGAAGACGCCGACTATGGCTGGCGCAAATTCGGCGCTGCGAACCGGCGCACCGATCATGTCCAGATGTGGGCGGTCGGGCAGGCGACCGCGATCGAGCGCAGCCTCGCTCTGTTCCAGACGCGGCGCGGGACCGAGGGCATGTTCCCCGAATTTTATTTCCTCGACTGCCACAGCTGTCACCGCCGCATCTTCGATCAGGCGAAGCCGGTGCGCACCGGCCTCGACAATCCAGGCCGGTCGATCCCCGAGGGCATGCCGCCCTATAATGACGAGAATCTGATCATGCTCGCCGCGGCCGCGCGGCTTGCGGCGCCCGCGCTCGCCGACCAGCTCGCTGTCCGCACCGCAGCGTTCCACAAGGCGATGGCAACCGACCGGCCGAGCGCGGTCGCGGCGGCGGCACAACTGTCGCAGACCGTCGCGGCGCTCAAAAGCGCGTTTGCGTCGCGCAATTTCTCGGGCGCCGACGCCTTTGCAATGGTCGACGCGATTTCGGCGAAGGCGATCGGCGATCGCTACACCGACTATTCCGGGTCGCAGCAGGCGGTGATGGGCGTCGACACTTTGCTCAATGCAATGGTGTCGTCGGGGCGTGTCACCGTCGGGGCCGCGGCGGGCATCCGCAGTGATATCGACCGCGCCTATGCTTCGGTGAAGGACCCCAACGCCTACAAGCCCTCCGAATTCCAGGCGTCGTTCGGCAGCGCGGTGCGCGCGATCGGGATGCTGCGGTAAGATCATGCAGGACAAGACCCATCTTTTCCGTTCGGCCGCCTTTGCCGCGATGGGCGCCTTGCTGCTGACATCGTGCGGCGGTGGAGGCGGCGGTGGCGGCACGCCGACACCGACGCCCACGCCCACCCCGACC
>NZ_JALPRD010000019.1 GCF_023197165.1 Sphingopyxis sp. MSC1_008 | reverse complement strand
CCCCCGAACGAGCCGCCGCCGCCCCAATGGTCGTCGTCGCCGCCGCCCCAGATGATGATCGGCGCATCCCATGGCCGGCCCTTGCGCCGTTTCTTCCCCCGCCGCCCGAGGCGCGAGAGCATCGGCAGGACGAAGAAGATCAGGATGATGAAGCCAACGAAGAAAAGTCCGCCGAAATTGCCGTCTTTGGCGCGGTCGCGTTCGGCGGAATCGGCCGCTGCGGCCCGCGCCGCAGCCTCTTCGGGCGGCAGCTGGATTTGCTGGGCAATCGCATTGACGCCGTCCTGGATCCCGCCCGGCATGTCGCCCGCTTTGAACTTGGGCGTCACGACGTCACGGATGATCCGCCCCGACAGCGCGTCGGTCAGCACGGGTTCGAGCCCAAGGCCGACCGCGATGTTCATCCGCCGCTCGTTCGGCGCGATCAGGAAAACGACGCCGTCATCCTTCGCTTCGTCGCCGATCCCCCAAGCGCGGCCCAGCTTGTAGCCATATTCGGAAACATCATTGCCTTCGAGGTCGCTGACCGTCGCGACGACGAGCTGATGCCCCGTCGTCTTCTCAAGTTCGAGGAGTTGCGTGTTGAGCGCCGCTTCCTCGGCCGCGGGGATGATGTCGGCCTGATCGACGACCGGATTGCCCGCGAGCTTGGGAAAGGTCTGCGCAGCGGCGGGTCCCGACAGTACCAGCAGCCCGGTCAGGGCCGCTGTTACCAGTGGACGCAAAAGGGCGGTCAGGGCCACCTTATTTGCCGAAGTCGACCTTCGGCGCCTGGTTGGCGTTCGGGGTGATCGCCTTGTAGGGGGTCATCGGCTGCGCGCCATGGACGATCTTGGCGCCGATGATGTCGGGGAAGGTGCGGATCGTCGTGTTATAATCCTGCACCGCGCCATTATAATCCTGAACCGACACGTTGATGCGGTTTTCGGTGCCCTCGAGTTGGGTCATCAGGTCGGCAAAGCGCGCCTGGCTCTTGAGGTCGGGATAGGCTTCGACCGTGGCAAGAAGGCGGCCGAGCGCGCCCGAGACCTGTCCCTGCGCTTGCTGGAACGCCTGAACCTTTGCGGGATCTTCGAGGTCGTCGGTGCTGAGCTTGACCTGCGTCGCCGAGGCGCGCGCCTGGATCACGCCTTCGAGCGTCGACTGCTCGATCTGCGAGGCGCCCTTTGCGGTTTCGACGAGGTTGGGGATCAGGTCGGCGCGGCGCTGATAGGCGGCTTCGACGTTCGCCCACTTGGCTTTGGCGGCTTCTTCCTTGGTGGGAACGCTGTTGATGCCGCAAGCGGACAGCGACATCGCGGCAACGGGCACAATCAACCAACGGGCGGTACGCAAAGTCATGGTCGGAAACTCCCTCCGCGCGGCACGGCGCCGCGCCAACTGACTTAATATAGTAAGACGCCCGCCCGCCCGCAATCATTGACGCGGATAATCGTGTCATGCACTCTGGAACGTGCAGGCGCAGTGACCAAAGGGGTTGGTACATGATCAAGGATTTCAAGGCATTCCTGAACCAAGGCAATGTGATGGGGCTGGCGGTCGGCGTCATCATCGGCGCGGCGTTCGGGACGATCGTCAAGTCGCTGACCGACGATGTGTTGATGCCCTTCATCGGTTTCGTAACCGGCGGCGGGGTCGATTTCACCAACCAGTATCTGGTGCTTTCCGGCGGCGACAAGGTGACCGCGGGCATGACACTGGCCGCGGCGAAGGCGACCGGCGCGAATGTGATGGCGCTCGGCAGCTTCGTCACCGCGGTGATCAATTTCATCCTCCTCGCGTTCGTCGTGTTCCTGCTGGTGCGGCAGGCGGCCAAATTCATCAAGCCGGCCGAAGAGGCGCCCGCCGGCCCGACCGAGATTGATATCCTTACCGAAATCCGCGACGAGCTGAGAAAGAAGCCGTGACCTATCCACGATGAATTGCATGCGCGCCCTTTCCATCGGCGCGCGGACACCCTATATCAGTCGTGCCGGTTTCGGCCGGCTATGGTGATAAATGGTGTCGTGGAATAGACACAGCGGACCCGGGGGCAGTACCCGGCGGCTCCACCACAAACCCGCGTTTCTTCGATGGGCGCGCGGGTTTCTGACGGGGCCGAACCAGGATCGACGTGTGTTCAAAGACGATATTTTTGCCCGGGCTGAGTAACCCGTTCAAGGCTCAAAACCAATAGGTGCTAACGATAACGAAGCACTCGCTCTGGCTGCGTAACCTTTAGGCCTCACGGCCGAAAGTTATTCAAAGAGAGCGCGGTTCGGACCGAACCGGGCAACAGAATCGGATACCAGCGGCTGGGGACGAGCCGGGCAACAGAATCGTCCCACCTTATTTCCCCAAAGCACAACTCTTCGTCATTCCCGCGAAAGCGGGAACCCAGCGGACGTTAGTGCGCATTTTCGCAGTGACTATGGTCGCTGAGCGCCTCGATCACCCGGCAATCGGCGGCGATGCCGCCGCGGCAGCGCCCGATGATGCGCGCTAGCTCGTCGCGTAGCAGGCTGAGCTGCGCGATCTTTTCCTCGACCTGTTCCAGATGCCGCGTTGCGATGCGGTCGGCCTCGTCGCACTCGCGTGTCGGATCGTCCGACAGGTCGAGCAGCGAGCGGATTTCTTCGATCGTGAATCCCAGGTCGCGCGAATGGCGGACGAAGCTCAGCCGCGATCGGTGCGCATCGCCATAGCTGCGATAGTTCGCTGCGGTGCGACCGGGCGCGGGCAGCAGCCCGATGCGCTCATAATAACGGATGGTTTCGATATTCGTCCCGGTCGCCCGCGACAGTTCGCCGATTTTCATCGCTTGACCCTGTAGTTGCTACAGGGTGCATATAGGGTGCCGACTCGAAGATAACAGGAGCTTTTAAAGTGGCCGATCAATGCTGTGCCGGCAAAAGCGGCAAGACCGTCCTCAATGACCCCAAATGGCGGCGCGTCCTGTGGTTCGCGCTGATCATCAACGCTGCGATGTTCGGGGTCGAGATCGTCGCGGGCGTCGCGGCGGACTCGCGCGCGCTGCAGGCCGACGCTCTCGATTTCCTCGGCGACAGCGCCAATTATGCGATCAGCCTCGGCGTTGCGGGCATGGCGCTTACGTGGCGTGCGCGCGCCGCGCTGCTGAAGGCGGGGACGATGCTCGCCTTTGGCCTGTGGGTGTTCGGATCGGCGGTCTGGGGTTTCGTCAGCGGATCGGCCCCGCATGCCGAGACGATGGGGATGATCGGCGCGCTCGCACTCGCGGCGAATGTCGCGGTCGCGCTGATACTCTATCGCTATCGCACCGGCGACGCGAACATGCGCTCGGTGTGGATTTGCTCGCGTAACGACGCGATCGGGAACATCGCGGTGATGGGTGCCGCGCTCGGGGTGTTCGGTACCGGGCGGAGCTGGCCCGACCTTGCCGTCGCGGCGATCATGGCGGCACTCGCGATCTGGGGCAGCATCGAGGTGTTCCGGCAGGCGCGCGGCGAACTTGCCGCCACGCCTGCCTAGAAGGGCTTACGCGAGGCTGTTGCCGAGGCCGATCACGACGGTCGACGCCATGAGTACCGCGATCCCGAGCCACACCAGCGCGCGCGTGCGCTGGCCTGCCGGCGCCCATTCCTTGAGCGCGAAGCCCCACAGCGTCGAGAAGAGGATGATGCTCGCCATGTGCAGCGTCCAGCTCGAAAAGCCGAAGCGCCCCATCTGGCTTTCGCCCATCGTGTAGAAGAAGAACTGGAAATACCAGAGCGTCCCGCCGAGCGTGGCGAGACCATAGTTGAGCGCGAGCGGCGGTCTTTCGGTTGCGCCGGGCGCGGCCTCGCCGGTGAACTGGCGGATGCTGCGGTTGCGCGCGATGAGGATGGCGCACCAGATTAGATTGGTGGTGAGCCCGCCGAGCAGCACGACGCACAGCACAGGAAGGCCCTGCCATAGCGGGTCGGTCCCCGCCGCCAGTGTCAGCTCGCGGATAGGCGCGCCGGCGTCGAGACCCCAGGCGAAACAGCCCGACATGATGCCCGAGAAGACCGCGATCGCGAGGCCCTTGCGCAGGTTGAATTCGGATTTGTGCGCCTCGGCGTTCGTCGCGCCCATCTCGCGTTCCTTGCGGCGTCCGGCCTGCGCCACGATCACGATCCCGATGAGGGTGATCGCAATGCCGAGAAACACCGTCTGCCCGCTCGTCGTCGCGAACAGCTCGCCCAAGGTGCCGCGAAATATCGGCGGCCCCATCGTTCCGATCACCGTCGTCAGCCCGAGCGCCACCGCCATGCCGAGCGACAGCCCGAGGTAACGCATCGTCAGCCCGAAGGTCAGCCCGCCAAGCCCCCACATCGCGCCCCAGAACCAGCACCAGAACCAGATATCGCCCGGCGTCCGGCTCAGCACACCGATCAGATCATGCGTCTGGATCGATGCGAACAGCCAAGGCGCGATGAGCCACGAGAAGATGCCGCCGGTGATCCAGAAAATCTCCCACGACCACGCGCGGATGCGCTTGTACGGCACATAGAAGCTCGCCGACGACAGCCCACCCAGCCAGTGAAAGAACACGCCAAGCAGCGGGTTCGCATCCATCCTTTTTCTCCCCTCGTCCTCGTCAGGCGGCTAGTATCTCCGGCCCGATCCCGTCCACCCCGGTCACCCCGGTAAGCGCCATCGCGACGCGCATTTCGGCTTCGATCAGATCGAGCACATGCCGCACGCCGCGTTCGCCGTCCGTAGCCAGCGCAAACGCCCAAGCGCGGCCGAGCAGTACGCCCTTTGCGCCGAGCGCGAGCATCCGCACGACGTCGAGCCCCGATCGCACCCCGCCGTCGGCCAGCACGGTCAGCCGGTCGCCCACCGCATGGGCGATCGCGGGCAGCGCACGCGCGACCGAGGGCACCCCGTCGAGCTGGCGCCCGCCATGGTTCGACACGATGATCCCGTCGACGCCGGCCTTTGCAGCGCGGCGCGCGTCGTCGGCGTCCAAAATCCCCTTGACGATGATCGGACCCTTCCAGTGCGCACGCACGAAATCGAGGTCGGCCCAGGTCACGCTTGGATCGAAATTGTCCTTCATCCAACCGAGGAAATCCTCGAGCCCCGATTTCGGACCGAGCAAAGGCGCGACATTGCCGAGCTGGTGCGGGCGGCCGTGGATGCCGACATCCCATGCCCAGCCGGGACGCGTCATCGCCTGGCCGACGCGTCGCACTTGTCCGCGCAAGTTCGCCGCGCCTGACAGCCCCGAGCGGACGTCGCGATAGCGCGCGCCGGGCAGCGGCATGTCGACGGTGAACACCAGCACCGGGCAGCGCGCCGCGCTCGCCTCGTCGAGCAGCGACCGCATGAAGCCGCGGTCGCGCACCATATAGACCTGGAACCAGAAGGGCGCCGGCGAGTTCCGCGCGACCTCGGCGAGCGAGCAGGCCGACACGGTCGATAGCGTGAACGGCACGCCCTTCGCTGCCGCCCCGCGCGCCGCCTGCACTTCGCCGCGCCGCGCCGCCATGCCGGCGAGCCCGATCGGGCCGAGCGCGACGGGCATCGACATTGGCTGGCCGAAGAGCGTCGTCGACAGGTCGATCGCCGAAACGTCGTTCATCACCCGCTGGCGCAGCGCAATATCCTGCAGATCCTCGATATTCGCGCGTAGCGTACGCTCGGCATAGGAGCCGCCGTCGAAATATTCGAAGAGGAAATGCGGCAGGCGTCGCCGTGCGGCTTCGCGATAATCGCCGATCGATGCAGGTCTCACGCGGTTTCTTCCACCCGTTCGGCTTCGCGCCGCCAGCGGTCGCGATAGGGAGTAAGATCGACGTCGAGCGGCGCCACCAGTTCGAGCGGTTCGGCGGGGGGCAAGGCGGCGTCGAGCAGGCGCAGCGCGCCATAGGACACATCATTATGCGCCTTGCCGACATAGACGCGAAGGTCGGGGCGCAGCGCGGCGAGTGCGCGTACGAAAACCTGACCCTCGGCAAAGCGTCCTTCGATCAGCAGCCGTTCGCGCGTGCCGATAAGGCCCAGCGACGCATCGGTGACCAGCGCGGCGTAGAGCGATACCGCGGCGCGGCGTGCGGCATGATCGTCGGGCCTCGCGATCCATCGCCCGCGTCCGTGCGCGAAGGGGCCGAAGCCCGGAGCGAAGGTCGGCAGCACCATCGCGCCGCTTGCCAGCACATCCGGGAGCGCTGCGAGCAGTGCAGGCTGGTCGGCCGCAATATCGATCTGCCGCGTGTCGAGCCCGATCAGCGTCTCGACCTCGCGCCCGCCCATGAAGCGCGCCGACGGGATCGGCTTGCCATAGGCGTCGACGTTGATCAGGCAGTCGCGCGCCTCATCGAGGCGGCTCGTATCGATCGACGCGGCGTCCTTGGGCGAACGCATCGCGACGAACCATGTACCCGTCGACAGCACCGTCGATTCCTCGTTTGCGATTTCGGCAAAGCCGCGTGCCGCAAGCAGCGCGGCGTTCGAATCGTGCAGCCCGCAATGGACTTCGGTATCGGCGGGAAGGCCGGTGCGCTGGACCCATGCAGGTGTCAGCGTGCCGAGCACATCGCCGGCGCGGCGAAGCGGCGCGAGCCGCGCGGCCCATCCGCGGCGTTCGGCAAGCGCCGAAGCCGTGCCGGTCAGCGGGTTCCAGAGATCGGTGTGGCAGCCAAAGCTCGTCACTTCCGACGCCGCAACGCCGCTGAGCAACCAGCTCCAATATTGCGCCCACGGCAGGATCTGCGTTCCGCGCGCAAGGTCGGGATCGAGCGCCTCGAGCCGGAAGATCTGTGCGCCGAGGTTCAGGCCATCGGGCAGGCAGGGCGAACCGGTGTCCGAAAAGGCGTCGCGCTCGGCTTCGTAGCGCGCGCGCAGGCTCTCGGGCATCGCATCTTCATAGTCGACCGGCGGGCAGACAAGGCGGTCGCCGCGGATGATCGCCGCCGCGGCGCCGTGCCCGACGGGGATGATCGCGCCGACATCTGCGAGCTTGGCAAAATCGCGCAGCACCTCGGCGGCCCACGCTTCGATCCCCGCGGCGTCGAGCGCGACATAGGTGCCCGTTGTGACGCGCGTATTGGCGCGGACGCGGCGTTCGATCATCGCGCCATCGGCGGACCAAAGGCTCAGCTTTGCCAAGGTTTTTCCGCTATCAAAGACTATGGTTGCGCGACCCTTCATCCCTCTCCCTTTGCTTCGTTGCGACCGAATTTGATCGAACTTTATCGAAACTGATTGCAGAGCGCCAGCGATTTCGATACATATCCTCGCATAGTCGAAACAACGAGTTTCCTTCATGCCCGATCTTCTGAATGCCACGCCTGAATCCCGCGCCGCCGCGCTGCTTTTCGCCATCCCGGCGAATCGTTGGTCGGATGAAGAGGCGGTGGGCAAGTCGCCCGAAGATCTGCTCCTCTATCGCTCGAACCGTCTCGGTTCCGACCTCACCGTCACCAATTTCGGCGGCGGCAACACGTCGGCGAAGCTCGATGCGCGCGATCCGCTGTCGGGCGAAACCGTGCCGGTCCTGTGGGTGAAAGGATCCGGAGGCGACATCGGCTCGATGAAGCTCGACGGGTTTTCGACGCTCTACCAGGACAAATTGCTCGGCCTCGAAAAACTCTATCGCGGGCTCGACCATGAAGACGAGATGGTCGGCTATCTGCCGCACTGCACCTTCGCGCTCAACCCGCGCGCGGCGTCGATCGACACCCCGCTCCATAGCTATCTGCCGTTTATGCATATCGATCATGTCCATCCCGACGCGATCATCGCGCTGGCCGCATCAAGCGAAGGCGAGGCCGCGACGCAGGCGATCTGGGGCGGCGCGGTAGGCTGGCTGCCATGGCAGCGCCCGGGGTTCTATCTCGGGCTCAAGCTGCGCGATTATGTCGCTGGTCACCCGGGCCTCCGCGGCGTGATGCTCGCGGGGCATGGCATCATCTGCTGGGGCGACAGCGCCAAGGCCTGCTATGACAATACGATCGCGTTGATCACCGATGCGGCGAATTATCTGAACGCGAAGCTCGCCGGTGCGCCGGCGTTCGGTGGCGAAATCGTCGCGCCGCGTCCGGCTGTCGACCGCGCATCCGCCGCGGCGAAGCTGATGCCCCTGCTGCGCGGGCTGATGGGCGGGCGCCGCGTCGGGCATTTCGCCGACGATGCCGAAACGCTCGAGTTCACCGGCAGCCGCGATTTCGCGAAGCTCGCCGCGATCGGCACCTCGTGCCCCGACCATTTCCTGCGCACCAAGATCGCGCCGCTCGTGCTCGACCCGGCGCGGATCGACGACGACGCTTATCTCGCCGAACGGATCGAGGCATATCGCGCCGACTATGCCGCGTATTACCAGCGCTGCGCACGTCCCAATTCGCCCGCGATGCGCGATCCCAATCCTGTGGTCGTGCTCGTCCCGGGCGTGGGCCGCATGACCTTTGCCGGCGACAAGACCACTGCGCGGCTTGCGGGCGAATTCTACGCCAATGCGATCAATGTGATGCGCGGCGCCGAGGCGATCGGCACCTATGTCGGGCTCGACGAACAGGAAGCGTTCGACATCGAATATTGGCTGCTTGAGGAAGCGAAGCTCCAGCGCATGCCGAAATCCAAGCCGCTCGCGGGCCGCATCGCGCTCGTTACCGGCGGCGCGGGCGGAATCGGCGCCGCGACCGCCGAGCGCCTTGCCGCCGACGATGCGTGCGTTCTGCTCGTCGATCGCGACGCCGATGCGCTGGCGAAGGCGGCGGACGAACTCGAAGGCCGCTTCGGGCGCGACCGCATCCGCTCGGCGGTATGCGATGTCACCGACGAGGCGCAGGTTGCAGCGGCTTTTGCGGCGTGCGCGCGCGAATTTGGTGGGCTCGATATTCTTGTCGCCAACGCCGGTATTGCCTCGTCGGCGCCGATCGAAGACACCACGCTCGAGCTGTGGCAGCGCAATTATGACGTGCTCGCGCAGGGCTATTTCCTCACCGCACGCGCGGCCTTCCCGCTGATGAAGGCGCAAGGTAGCGGGTCGATCGTCTTCATCGGGTCGAAGAACGGCATTGCGGCCGCGACCAATGCGTCGGCTTATGCCTCGGCTAAGGCCGCGGCGCTGCACCTCGCGCGCTGCCTCGCGCTCGAAGGCGCGCCGTTCGGCATCCGCGTCAACACGGTCAATCCCGACGCGGTGATCAAGGGGTCGCGCATCTGGGACGGCGACTGGCGCCGCGAACGCGCGGGCGCGCATGGCATCGATTCGGGCAGCGAGCTCGAGGAACATTATCGCAACCGCTCGATGCTGAAGCGTGACGTGCTGCCCGAGGATGTCGCCGAAGCGGTCTATTTCCTCAGCTGCGATATGTCGGCAAAGTCAACGGGCAACATGATCAACGTCGACGCGGGCAACGCGCAGGCGTTTACGCGATAAGATACAGAATCAGGAGAGATTTATGGCTGGCGACCTGCCGCTCGCACAGGATGATATCGAGCGGCTGAACGCCGGTCTGACCGACGCGCTCGACGATGATTATGGCAGCCTCGGCCGCCAGCTTGGCCGGCGCGGGATCGACATCGATGGCGTCAAAGCGAAGGTCGCGGGCTTCTCGGTCGCGGTGCCGAGCTGGGGCGCGGGGCGCGGCGGCACGCGGTTCGCCAAATTCCCAATCGCGGGCGAACCGACCAACATCCACGAGAAGCTCGAGGATTGTGCGGTCATCCAGCAACTCGGCCGCGCGACCCCGCGCGTCAGCCCGCACTTCCCATGGGACAAGGTCAGCGACTATCGGGCGCTCCGCGAGGAAGCCGCGGCGCTCGGGCTCGGCTTCGACGCGGTGAACAGCAACACCTTCCAGGACCAGTCGGGACAGGCGGTGAGCTATGCCACCGGTTCGCTCTCCTCGACCCGCGCCGACGTGCGCGAGCAGGCGGTCGCGCATAACATCGAATGTATCGAGATCGGCCGGCAACTCGGTGTCACCGACCTGACGGTATGGGTCGGCGATGGCACCAATTTTCCGGGGCAGCAGGATCTGGGGCGTTCGCTCGACCGCTATCTCGATGCGACTGCGCAGGTCTATGCCGCGCTGCCCGCCGACTGGCGCATGCTGATCGAGCACAAGATGTTCGAACCCGCCTTCTACTCGACCGTCATTTCGGACTGGGGCAGTTCGATTCTCGTTGCGCAGGAGCTCGGCGACAAGGCGAAATGCCTCGTCGACCTTGGCCATCATGCGCCGAATGTGAACATCGAACAGATTGTCGCGCGGCTGCACCGCTTCGGAAAGCTCGGCGGTTTCCACTTCAACGACAGCAAATATGGCGACGACGATCTCGACAGCGGATCGATCAACCCGCACCAGCTCTTCCTCGTCTTCAACGAACTGATCGAGGCCGAGATGAACCCGCGCGGCGATTTCCGCCCCGCTTATATGATCGACCAGTCGCACAACGTGACCGACCCGATCGAGAGCATGTTGTCGTCGGCCGAGGCGATCGTTGCGGCCTATGCCAAGGCGCTGCTCGTCGACCGCGAGGCGCTGCTCGCCGCGCAAGAGGCGAACGACACGATGATGGCGTTCCAGGCGCTGCGCACCGCGTACCGCACCGACGTCACCCCGATCCTCGCGGCGGCGCGCGCCGAAGCGGGCGGGGCGATCGATGCGATTGCGGCCTATCGCGCGAGCGGTTGGCGGGATCGCAAGGCGCAGGAGCGGCGCGCGGCCGGGGCGGCGGCGGGGATCGTCTAATCATTCGATTGCAACTCGGCGCAGCTCCGGTCAAATAGGCGCAATCAGACAGGGACCGAAATGCACGCAGCCGAACGCGAAAAAATGATCCTCGACAGCTTGGGCGAAAGCGGGTTCGTCTCGTTCCGCGACCTCGAAAGCCGCGTTGCTGCGTCGCCCGCCACCATTCGCCGCGATCTCGACCGGCTCGAAGAAGCCGGTGTCATCACGCGCGTGCGCGGCGGGGCGAAGCGCGTCGGCGGGGGAAGCGGTACGCCAACCGCGTCCGAAGACGGCCTGTCGGGCATCCCCTTTCACGAAAATATCGGCCGCAATCGCGCCGCGAAGGAAGCGATCGGGCGCGCGGCGGCGGGGCTTTGTATTCCGGGCGAGGGCGTGATGATCGACGGCGGTTCGACGACGCTGCAGATGTGTCCGCACCTCGACGGGCTGAGCCTGCAGGTCCTGACCAACTCGCTCCATATCGTCAGCGCGCTGCTGCCGCAGCCGACGACGCGCATCTTGGTGCCGTCTGGGCAGGTGTTTCGCGAACAGAATATCGTCCTGTCCGCCGCTGGCGACGACGGCATGCCGCGCTTTCACGCGCCGAAGCTGTTCATGGGCGCGGCGTCGATGGGCCCCGCGGGGCTGATGCAGGCCGATGTGATCCTCGTCGCCGCCGAGCGCCGCCTGATCGAGCGTGCCGACGAGATCATCGTGCTCGTCGACAGCTCCAAATTCTCGGGTCCCTCGGGCAATGTCGTCTGTTCGCTCGACGAGATCGACGTCGTCGTCACCGACTCCGGAATCGAACCGCACCATGTCGCGATGATGGAAGCCGCCGATATCCGCGTCATCATCGCCTGAATTTCCCAGAGCTTTCGAACCAAAACCGCAGCGCGCCGTGCTGTTCGGGTCTGAATGATTGAATTTGATCGTTGACGTGATTGATAAAGACAAATAATGAGCAGTGATGCAGAAACGCTCACCGAAGCGTGGCATCGGAGGAACAAGATGGCCGGACAGGCGCCTCCGTCAAAAGGGACAACTCGCGCGGGCGAGTGCAGGGAGGATGCGATGAAGGCGATGACGACTGCGGGTCTGGATTTTGCGGCGCGGCGGAACGCGTGGCGGCTGGGTATTTCGGCACTTGCGTGCGCGGGAGCGCTGCTAGGCGCGACGAGCGCACATGCTCAGGATGCCGATTCCGGAGCGCCGACCGATGCGGACATTGTCGTTACCGGCACATTGCTGCGCGGCGTTGCGCCGGTCGGCACCAATGTCGTCGCGGTCAGCGAGGCCGATGTCATCGCCTCGGGCGCGGCGTCGGCGAACGACCTGCTCGCCTCGATCCCGCAGGTCGGCAATTTCGGCACGATCCCGGCCGGGCTCGGCAATTTCGGCAATCCGATCGTGCGCCCCAATATCCGCAACCTCGGCGCGAGCGGTGGCTCGACGACGCTCGTGCTCGTCGACGGTCACCGGATGGTCGGCGCGGGCATCTTGCAGACGAGCTTCGATCCTTCGGTTATTCCGCCCGACGTGATCAAGCGGGTCGACGTCATTCCCGACGGTGGCTCGTCGATCTATGGTTCGGACGCGATCGGGGGCGTGATCAACTTCATCACGCGCGACCGCTATGACGGCATCGGCGTCAACGCGCGCTATGGCTTTGCCAAAAATTACCAGACGATCGACGCGAGCGTCATCGCGGGCAAGGATTGGGGCTCGGGCTCGGTCTATATTTCCTATTCCTACGCGTGGCACGACGATTTGATCGGGCTCGACCGCGATTATGCGACCGCCAATCAGACCGATCGCGGCGGTGGCGATTTCCGCAGCACCGCCTGCGCGCTCGGGAACATCACCGTCGGCACGACGACCTATGCGCTTCCGGGCCGGGCTCCGGGGGTCAATCGCTGCGACCAGACCGATTATGCCGCGATCTATCCGCGCGAGGAACGCCACAGCGTCTTCGCCGGGTTGACGCAGGACCTCAGCGATTCGGTCGCGTTCAAGCTGTCGGCCTATTGGTCGAAGCGCGACACGCTGCACCGCAGCGCGCAGAGCAGTGCCAGCGGTACGATCACTGCCGCCAATCCCTTCTTCCGTCCGATCGGCGCCGAACTCGCGCATACGGTGTCGTTCGCGTTCGATGATGTTTTCGGGCCGAGCAACGACAGCCCGTCGAGCTTCACCTCCTATGGCATCACGCCGAGCTTCGATTTCGAACTCGGCGGCGGCTGGCAGCTGCGCACGATGGCCAATTTTGGACGCAGCGAGAATGAATCGACCGAGCGGTCGTTCAACTCGACCGCTGCGACGATCGCGCTTGCCGGCACGACGACCGCGACCGCGCTCAATCCCTATGATCTCGCGGCGACGTCGCCCGCGGTGCTCGCGGCGATCGACGATTTCGTCAATTATGGCGACGCGACGCAGGAACTCGCCGAAGGGCGCGTCGTGCTTGACGGCCCGCTGACCAGCTTGCCCGGCGGCGACATCCGCCTCGCGGTCGGCGGCGAATATCATTACGAGAATATCCGCTCGTTCACGGGCAGCGGCCCCGAAGCTGCGGTCACCGGATCGAACGCTTATGCGGCGCGCAACGTCAAATCGCTGTTCGGCGAACTGCTGATCCCGATATTCGGTGCCGATAACCGTACTCCGGGTTTCTACAGCCTCGAGCTGTCGGGATCGGTCCGTTACGACGATTACAGCGACGTCGGCAGCACGACCAATCCCAAGATCGGCGTGACGTGGCGGCCGTTCGAGGCGCTGACGATCCGCGGCAATTACGGCACTTCGTTCCATGCGCCGAGCCTCGCCGACCTCGGCAATTCGGTCGACGCGCGCGTGCAGGTGCTGCCGTTCAGTCCCTTCCGCGCACCCGGCAGCTCGCCGTTCGACGCGCTGCGCCCGACGATCGCGATCGCCGGCGGCAACGCCAATCTGAAGCCCGAGACCGCTGATACCTGGTCGCTTGGTTTCGATCTCAAGCCGGCAGCAATCGAGGGCTTCGTCGCCAGTGCAACCTATTTCAATGTGAAGTTCAAGGACGCGATCGCGGTTCCGCCCTTCACCTCGCCTTTGCTGTTCACGACGCCCGCCTATGCGGACTTCTTCATTCTCAATCCGACGCTCGCGCAGGCGCAGGCGGCGGCGGGGAACCTGCGCGTCGATGGCGTTCCGAACCTTGCGACCCTGTTCGCGATCAGCTCGCCCTATGTGCTGTTCCTCGCGCAGCGCGCGAACCTGGGCGCGGTGAATGTCGACGGGATCGATTTCAACCTCGCCTATAATCGCCCGACGGGTTTCGGTTCGATCCATGCGAATTTCACCGGCAGCTACCTCCTCAACCGCGAGACGCAGGTGGTACAGGGCGGTCCGGTCAACGACGACCTCAAGAACGGCACCGGGCGCTTCTTCTTCACCGCCGGGCTCGGTGCGACGGTTGGCGATTTCACCGCGCGTGCGACGCTCAACCACCGCAGCGGCTACCCGATCATCGGCCTCCCGCCGCAGACGCGCATCGCGGCCTTCGACACCGTCGATCTCTTCTTCAGCTATGATCTGGGCGATATGCTTGCGAACACGCTGCTGACGCTGAACGTCGACAATGTCTTTGACCAGGACCCGCCGTATCTGAATAGTGCATCGGGCTATACCAATGGCAGCACGCTCGGCCGGCTGGTATCCTTCGGTATTCGCACCAAATTCTGACGGGGAGGTTGGGTTGCTGCTGATCGGAAGCTTGCGAGGCCTGCTTTGGGGTGCGCTCGCGGCCGTCGGCATGGCAACCTCGCCGGCATCGGCGGCCGATCCGGCCCCGGCGGAGCTCAGGACCGAATATGCCGCGGCGCCGCTGGGTCTCGACACGGCGGCGCCGCGCCTCGCGTGGCGGTCGCCGGTGGCGCGGCAAAGCGCATACCGAATCCGCGTCGCGACCTCGGAAGCCGACCTCGAGCGGGCGCCGCTATGGGACAGCGGCAAGGTCGTATCGGCGGACAATGTCCAGATCGCCTATGCTGGCCCCGCGCTCGCATCGCGCCAGCGCTACTGGTGGCAGGTGCAGGTGTGGGATTCCGATGGGACCTCCACCGACTGGAGCACACCCGCTTGGTGGGAGATGGGACTGCTCGCCGCTTCCGACTGGCAGGCGCAATGGATTTCGGGGCCGCAGCGCCGCGACCATGACTGGGGCGACCTGACGCTCGACGCGGATCTGACGCTGACGGGCAAGAGCTTCGATATATTGTTCCGCGCGCTCCCGAACGGCAAGACCTATGGCGATGCCTATGTGTGGACGCTCGCCGACGACAAGAACGGGCCCGAACTGATCCAGACCATCCGCCGGTATCCGGGCGGCACCAGTTCGGCGATCAAGATGGAACGGCTGGCGCAGGTGAAGCTCGCGGTGCCCCTGAAAGGACGCCGCATCGCGCTGTCGATCCGTGCCGAGGGTGGCCGCATCGTTACACGCATCGACGGCGTGGTCGTCGCGACGGTCGACAATGATGCACACAAGCATGGCACCATCGGCTTTGCCGGCAAGGAAGCTGCGGCGGCGATCGTGCATTCGGTTCGGGTGTCGGGGACGCAAAGCCCGGCGGTCGCATATAATTTTGCGGGCGGCGACAACCCCTTCACTGGCGGCAGCGTGGCGACGGACGGGCTGGTCGTTGCCAGCGGCGTTCCGGGCGTCGATCTGGTGCTCCCGATCGAAGCGCCCGCGCCGCTCGTGCGCCGTGCCTTCCGTCTTGCCAAGCCGGTCGCAAGCGCGCGCCTCTATTACGCCGGGGCGGGGATGCCGCGCCTGTCGATCAATGGCGCTATCGTCGGCTCGTCGCTCGGCGCCGGCTACACCGCCTATGACAAGCGCGTGCTCGCCTACACGCAGGACGTGGCCGCGCTGCTGCGCCGCGGCGAAAATGTGATCGGCGCCGAACTCGGGCGCGGCTGGTATGGGCTGACCGATCCGAACGAATGGTATTTCCACGCGGCGCCGTGGCACGCCGAACCCGCGCTGAAAGCGCAACTCGAAGTCACCTACACCGACGGCACGCGTGAAACGGTCGCGACCGATGGAAATTGGCGCACCGTTTCGGGCCCGACGCTCAATGACTCGGTCCATCGGGGTGAACGTTTCGACGCGCGGCTCGCGCCGGCGGGCTGGGATCGTGCGGGTTTCCGCGACCGCAAATGGCAGGCGGCGCCGGTGGTGGCAGGACCGGCGGGACAGCTTGTCGCCGCCAACGCCGAAGCGATCGAACCGGTCGGAAATATAGCGCCCGTTGCGGTCAAGGAGGTGGCGCCCGGCGTCCATGTCTATGACTTCGGCCGCATCGTCGCGGGCTGGCCGGTGCTTAAGGTCAGCGGTCCGCGCGGGCTCACCGTGTCGATGGTCGCGAGCGAGCGCGTCGCCGATGATGGCAAGGTCGTCCCGGCGGCGGGGCTGATCGACGCGCAGCTCCAGACCGATCGCTACACGCTGGCGGGCAAGGGCGCCGAGCAATGGGAACCGCGCTTCGGCTATCGCGGCTTTCGTTATGTCCAGGTCGATGGTTTTCCGGGGACGCCGGGCGAGGGCGCGCTGACCGCACGCATCGTCCATTCGGCAGTCGCGCGCACGGGCAGCTTTGCTAGCGCCGATCCACTGCTGAACCAGATTGACGCCGCCGCGATCGGCTCGATCCTCAACAATCTCCACGGCTTCCAGACCGACACGCCGACCTATGAGAAGAACGGCTGGAGCGGGGACGCGCAGGCGTCGGCGGGCGCCGCGGCGCGCAGCCTCGACATTGCGCGCGTCTGGACCAAATGGCTCGCCGATTTCCGCGACGCGCAGTCGGAGAAGGGCGAAGTGCCCGAAATCGCGCCGACGACGCCTTTCTATGGCTATGAGAACACCCCCGGCTGGAATGTGATCTGGGGGCCGACGACGCCATGGGATGCCGCGGCGATGATCCTGCCGTGGGAGCTTTACACGACCACTGGCGACACGCGCATCCTTGCCGACAATCAGGACATGCAGCGCCGGCTGGTCGATTATACCGCGACCTTCATCAAGGCGCCGGACTATCAGCGCTCGGCGGGACTTTCCGAATGGGCGTCGGCGGGCGGGATGGACTACAGCAACGCGCGCGGCGGCGGGATCGACGCGGTGACCACGGCCTATTTCTTCCATCAGGCTGATCTGCTCGCGAAATCGTCGGCGATCGTCGGCAGGGCGGAAGATGCGGCGCGCTACGCGAAACTCGCGAGCGATATCCGCGCCGCCTATAACAAGCGCTACTGGGATGCGGCGAACGGCTGGTATCGCACGGTCGATGCCAAAGGCGTCGCGGGTCGGCCGACACAGGTGCAGAATATCCTGCCGCTCGCGTTCGGTATGGCGCCTACGGGCCGCGAGCAGGGCGTCGCCGACACCATCGCGCGCGACGTCGATAAGCAGGGGCTGCGCACCGGCGTCTATGGCGCGCGCTACCTGCTCGAAATCCTCAGCGACTATGGCCATGCGAACCTTGCCTACCGCGTCGCGACGCGCACCGACGAGCCGAGCTGGGGCTGGTGGATCAAGAACGGCCATAAGACGATGTTCGAGACGTGGAGCCTCAACAGCCGCTCGCGCGACCATCATTATTTCGCCTCGATCGCCGACTGGATGCGCCAGCGGCTTGCCGGGCTGCGGCCGGGCGAGCCGGGGTATAAGCTCGTGCTCGTCAAACCCGCGATCCCCGACGGGCTCGCGAGCGCCGAAGCCGCGATGGACACGGTTCACGGCCGCGCCTTCTCGGGGTGGAAGGTCGATGCGGACAAGCTGACGCTGACCGCCGAGGTGCCGGCGAACACGACGGGCGAGATATGGGTGCCCACGCGCTTCGGAACGGTGGTTCCGCCTGCGGGCGCCGAGCGGCTGCGTGAGGACAAGGGCTATTCTCTTTACCGTACCGGCCCCGGCCGTTTCATTTTCACCACCGGAGGCAAATAATGATCCGCGGCATATTGGTTTCGGCTGCACTTTTGGCTTCGCCGGTCGCTGCGCAGCAGGTGGTGATCGACAGCGGCATCGTTGCCGGCGCGACCATCGAGGGCGTCGCGGCGTTCAAGGGCATTCCCTACGCCGCGCCGCCCGTCGGCGTGCTGCGTTGGAGTGGACCCGCGCCCGTCCAGTCGTGGACCGCGCCGCGCGAAGCAACCGCTTACGGCCCCGACTGCATGCAGAACCCGCTGCCCGGCATCCAGCCCGGATCGCGGCCGATGAGCGAGGACTGCCTGACGCTCAACGTCTGGACGCCGAAGCCCACCAACGGCGCGAAGCTGCCGGTGATGGTCTGGATCCACGGCGGCGGTTTCGTCGGCGGGTCGGGCACGCTGCCCGAAACCGACGGCGGCCTGCTCGCGAAGCGCGACGTTGTGATCGTCAGCTTCAACTATCGCCTCGGCCGCTTCGGCTTCTTCGCGCACCCGGCGCTGGGGCAGGGCGGCAACTGGGGGCTGATGGACCAGATTGCGGCGCTCAAATGGGTTCAGCGCAACATCGCATCCTTTGGCGGCGATCCCGCGAAGGTCACGATCTTCGGCGAAAGCGCCGGCGGGGAATCGGTGTCGCGCCTGATGGCGTCGCCCGCCACGAAGGGCCTGTTCGCGCGCGCGATCGTCGCCTCGGGCGGCGGCCGCGACGACTGGCCGATGCTGGCCGAGGCGCAGGCGAAGGGGCAGGCGTTCGGTGCTCGCGCGGGCGCCGCCGACGCGGCGGCATTGCGTGCGCTTTCCGCCGACAAGGTGCTCGGCAGCCTCGCGCTGATGAGCAAGGAAGAGGACCGCTATTCGGGACCGATGACCGATGGGACGATCATCCCCGCGGCGGCCGAGGCGATCTTCGCCGGGCGTAAGCAGGCGCGCATTCCCTATATCATCGGCAGCAACGACGACGAACTCGGCTTCATCCCCGCGCCGTTCCGCGCGATGGTCAATGGTCCGGTCGAAAAGGCGCTGGGCGCTGCTGCCGCCACCGTGAAAGCGGCATATGTGAGCGAGGATGAAGCGAACCGGCGGCTCGGTGGCGACGCGATCTTTGCCGAACCGGCGCTTGCTTTCGGCCTGTTGCAGGCGCGCGTCGGGGTGCCGACCTTCCTCTACCGCTTCGGCTATGTTGCCGAAGGTCAGCGCAAGCCCGACGTCGGCGCGGTCCACGCGTCGGATGTCGCCTTCCAGTTCGGCAATCTGCCCGCCGATACTACCGCCGCCGATCGGGCCGCAGCAAAGCAGCTTGGCGATTACTGGACCAATTTCGCGAAGACCGGCGATCCGAACGGCAGCGGACTGCCCGCATGGGCGCGGCTCGATCCGGCGATGCCGCAGCTGCTGTCTATGGGTATCGATACAACCACAATGGCGCCCGCAACCACGCCAGCGCTCACCGCCATCGCCGCGGCACGGGACGGAAAATAATGAAAGCCATGACCATGCGCCTCTCCGCTGCCATTGCTGGCGCGCTTGCCATTGTCGCAATCCCGGCATGCGCGTGGGAAGTTATCCGCCTGTCGTCGGACCCCGTGCCCGCGACGTCCAAGGAAGTGCGCGAAACGGGGCCGTTCGGCACGATCGTGCGCAACGTGTCCGACGCTACGCTGACTCCCTATGTCGCCGACAAGCCCAACGGCACGGCGGTGATCGTTGCGCCCGGCGGCGGCTTTCACATGCTGTCGATTGACAATGAGGGCGAAGCGGTCGCCAAATGGCTGAACAGCCAGGGCGTCACGGCGTTCGTGCTCAAATATCGCCTGCTCGAAACCGGAGCCGATTTCCCGCTCCAGATGATGCGCTATCTTGCCAATCTTCCTTCGCTGCGCACCGCGGTCGAACCGCTGCGCCCGCTCGCGACCGCCGACGGCGAGAATGCCGTGAAATGGGTGCGCAAGAACGCCGGCCGCTACGGCATCAAATCGAACCGCGTCGGGCTGATGGGCTTTTCGGCCGGGGGCGCGGTGACCGTGTGGACGCTGACGGCGAACAAGCCCGCGAGCCGCCCCGACTTCGCGATCGCCATCTATCCCGGCTTGCTGCCCGACACGATCGCGGTGCCGAAAAAGGCGCCGCCGCTGTTTGTCGCGGCGGCGAAAGACGACAAACTGGCGTATGACGACAGCGTCCGTCTTGCGGCGGCGTGGAAGGGCGCCGGCGCGAGCAGCACGATCGTCACCTACGAGAGCGGAGGTCATGGTTTCGGCATGAAAAAGAGCGGCAAACCAAGCGATGCATGGACCGACGCGATGGCCGAGTGGATGCGCGGTCAGGGACTCGTCGGCAAATGAGGGCCGCATCGCTCCTCCTGCTCGCCGGCGGATCGCTGCTCGCGGGCTGCACCGCGAACGAGCCCGCACCCGCGCCGACCCCTGCCATGCAGAAGGTCGGGAGCTGCGAAGCGCTGACCGGCATGGTGTTGAAGGATGGCAAGGTTGACACCGCGACGTCGCTCGCGGGCGGCGCGATGGTCAATCTCGAGGCCGGCAAGCCCGGCCTTCCGGCACCCGCCGCTTTCTGCCGCGTGCAGGCGACACTGTCGCCGGTGCCGGGGTCGTCGATCAGGGTCGAGGTGTGGCTCCCCGAACGCGCGGGCTGGAACGGCAAGCTGCTCGGCGCGGGCAATGGCGGCTTCGGGGCGAACATGCTGCTGCCGTCGCTGCTGATGCGCGGCGCGGTGCAAAAGGGCTATGCCGCGGTCGGCACCGACATGGGTCATTTCGGCGAAGCCGATGTCGACGCGAGCTGGGCGCTGAACGCGCCCGAAAAGATCCGCGACTATGGCTGGCGCGCCAATCATGTCGGCGCCGAGACCGCCAAGCAAGTGATCGCGGCCTTTTATGAAAACCCGCTCGCAGCGAGCTATTTCCACGGCTGTTCGGACGGCGGGCGGCAGGCGCTGACCCTCGCGCAGCGTTATCCCGCCGATTACGACGCGATCATCGCGGGCGCTCCCGCGATGCCGTGGACGCGCATGGCGAGCGCTTTTGCGAACAACGCGGTCGCGACGAATAAGCCCGGCGGCGACCTGTCGATGGCGAAACTGAAATTGCTTCAAGTGGCGTCGCTCGGCGCGTGCGACGGGCTCGACGGCGTCAAGGACGGCGTGATCGACGATCCGCGTGCGTGCCGTTTCGATCCCGCGAAGTTCGCGTGTAAGGGTGGTGACGGTGCCGACTGTTTGACAACCGGAGAGGTCGCGACCGCGAAGCTGTTCTACGAAGGCGCAAAGAGCGCCGACGGCAAGAGCTTCTACCCCGGCTTCGCACCCGGCGCCGAGGCGGAGGCAGGCACCTGGTCGCAATGGCTGACCGGCAAGACGTCGCAGCATGTGAAGTTCGGCACTGCCTTCTTCCGCTACTTCGTGCACGCCAATCCCGATTGGCAGCTCTCCGACTTCAATCTCGAGCGCGACTATGCGCTGGCGAAGGCGCGGGTCGGTGGCGATCTCGACGCCGACAGCACGAACCTCGGCGCCTTCTACAAGCGCGGCGGCAAGCTGATCCTCTATCATGGCTGGAACGACGCCGGCATCCCGGCGCAGAACACCGTCGATTATTATGAGCGTCTGGTCGCGGCGAACCCGAAGGCTGCATCGACCTCGGTGCGCCTGTTCATGGTTCCGGGCATGTCGCATTGCCTTGCCGGACCGGGGCCGAACAATTTCGATCCGCTGGCGGCGCTCGATGGCTGGCGGCAGGGCGGACCCGCACCCGAACGCATCATCGCGACCAAATATGACAATGACCTGTTCGCCTATATCGGCCTCCCCGCAAAGGCTGGGCGGACGCGGCCGCTCTGCGCATTCCCCAAGCTCGCGAAGTGGGACGGCAAGGGCTCGACCGATGACGCCGCCAGCTTCGCCTGCGAGGCGCCCGGAAAATGACGAGCCATGTGACGGGTGCGAGCGAACCGCCGCTGATCGAACTTACGATCGGTGAAGCGCTCGCGCTTGCCGCCGAGCGCTGGGGCGAGCGCGATGCGCTGGTTTCGGTCGGGCAGGGCATAAGCTGGAACTTCGCCGAACTGCTCGAACGCTCCGACGCCTTCGCCGCGGGGCTACTCGCGCTCGGGTTGAACCCCGGCGACCGGATCGGCATCTGGGCGCCGAACTGTGTCGAATGGACGCTGACCCAGTTCGCCGCGGCGCGCGCCGGGCTGATCCTCGTCACGATCAACCCCGCCTACCGGCTGTCCGAGGTCGAATATACGATCAACAAGGTGGGCTTGTCGGCGCTCGTCGCGGCGACCAGCTTCAAGACGAGCGATTATCCGGGGATGATCGAGGAGCTCGCGCCCGAAGTTTCCACCAGCACGCCCGGACAGCTCCGCGCCGCGCGTCTGCCGACGCTGCACTCGCTGATCCTGGTCGGCGCCGATACGCGTCAAGGCTGGCTGCGCTTCGGCGATGTGGCAGCGCGCGCGTCGGACAGCGAACGCCAGCGCCTTGCCTCCCTTGGCCCGACACTCGACCCGAACGACGCGATCAACATCCAGTTCACCAGCGGCACCACTGGCCTGCCGAAGGGCGCGACGCTCAGCCACCGTAACATCCTCAATAACGGCTATTTCGTCGGCCGCACGCAGGGGTTGGGGCAGGGCGATCGCATCTGCATCCCGGTGCCGCTCTATCATTGTTTCGGCATGGTAATGGGCAATCTTGCCAGCGTCACACATGGCGCGGCGATGATCTATCCGTCGGAGGGTTTCGATCCCGAGGCAGTGCTCCGCGCGGTCGAGGCCGAACGCTGCACTGCGCTCTATGGCGTGCCGACGATGTTCATTGCGGTGCTCGCGCATCCCGATTTCGACAAATTCGACGTCTCGTCGCTGCGCACCGGGTGCATGGCGGGGGCGATCTGTCCCGAGCCGCTGATGCGGCAGGTGGTCGAGCGGCTGAACATGCGCGACGTGACGATCGCCTACGGCATGACCGAAACCAGCCCGGTGAGTTTCCAGACCACGCCCGACGATCCATTCGAGCGCCGCGTCGGATCGATCGGCCGCGTCCAGCCGCACCTCGAATGCAAGATCGTCGATTCGGGCGGAAACACCGTGCCGTCGGGCGAGCCGGGCGAGCTGTGTACGCGCGGCTATTCGGTGATGATCGGCTATTGGGACGAGCCCGAACGCACGGCGGATTCGATCGACGCCGACGGCTGGATGCACTCGGGCGATCTCGCGACGATCGATGCCGAGGGTTACGGCAATATCGTCGGCCGCCTCAAGGACATGGTGATCCGCGGCGGCGAGAATATCTACCCGCGCGAGGTCGAGGATTATCTCTATCGCCACCCTGCGATCGAGGATGTCGCGGTGGTCGGCATTCCCGACGAACGCATGGGCGAGGAGCTGTGCGCATGGGTGCGCTTGAAGCCCGGCGCGGACCTCGGCCCGGACGACATACGTGAGTTCTGTCGCGGCCAGATCGCCCACTATAAAGTGCCGCGCTACGTGCGTATCGTCGGTCAATTCCCCACCACGGTGACGGGGAAGGTCCAGAAATATCTGATCAGAGAAGCGATGGTCGCCGATCTTCAAAAGGAAGAAGCAAAATGAAAACTGCCATGTTTGTTGCGGCGCTGATGGCCGCCGCTCCCGCTTTTGCCCAGGACACTGCCGCGCCGGCGCCCGCTCCCGCGGCGCCCGCACCCGCGACCGCTGCCCCCGCAAGCGACGCGAAGTTCAACCTCGACACCCCGCTGCAGGACATCGTCGCCGACGAAAAGGGCAAGGCGGTGATCGAAAAGCATTTCCCCGGCATGATCGCGCTGCCCGAGTACGAGATGTTCAAGGCGATCAGCCTCACGCAGCTCCAACCCTATTCGAACGGCAAGATCACCGACGAGATGCTGGCCGCGACCGCCAAGGATCTGGCGGAGATCAAGTAATGAAGAGCCGGACAGCCTATCTGGCGGCAATCTTGCTGTCTTCGACGGTGGCGCTGTCCGGCGCCCACGCACAGGATATGATCTACAAGGACAAATCGGCGCCACTCGAAGCGCGCGTCGACGACTTGATGGGGCGGCTGACGCTCGACGAAAAGATCCTTCTGCTTGCGGGCGAAAGCTCGATGACGCTGAACCCGATTCCCCGGCTCGGCATTCCCTCGATCCGCATGACCGACGGGCCGACCGGCGTGCGCTCGCCCGACGGCAAGCCCGCGACGGTCTTTCCCGTCGGCGTCGCGATGGCGGCGACGTGGAATCCCGATCTGACCGCGAAGGTCGGGGCGGCGATCGGCAAGGAGACGCTCGCACACGGAGCCGACGTGCTGCTCGCGCCGACGGTCAATATCGTGCGCACCCCGCGCTGGGGCCGCAATTTCGAGACTTATTCGGAAGATCCGTATCTCGCTGGCCAGATCGGGCTCGGCTATGTGAAGGGCGCGCAGGGCGCGGGGATCGGCGTGTCGCTCAAGCATTTCGCCGCGAACAACCAGGAAACCAACCGCTTCATCGTCGATTCGGTGGTCGATCCGCGCACGCTGCGCGAAATCTACCTGCCGGCGTTCGAGACGGTGATCAAAGACGGCGATCCCTGGTCGGTGATGGCGTCGTACAACAAGATCAACGGCACCCACGCCGCCGAGAACCGCTGGCTGCTCACCGACCTGCTCAAGACCGAGTGGGGCTATAAGGGCTTCGTCGTGTCCGACTGGGGCGCGGTCCATTCGACCGCGACAACAGTCAATGCCGGCATGGACCTTGAGATGCCGGGGCCGCCGAACCATTTCGGGCCCAAGCTCAGGAAAGCGGTCGATGAAGGCAAGGTCACGACCGCGCAGCTCGACGACAACGCGCGCCGTATGGTGCGCCTGATCGTGCGCAGCGGCGCGATCGAGCGCGGCGTCGCCCGCCCGATCGCCGAAACGACGCCGCGCAACGCCGTACTCGCGCAGAGCGCCGCCGAAGAAGCGATCGTCCTGCTCAAGAACAGCGGCGTCCTGCCGCTGTCGTCGTCGATCAAGTCACTCGCGGTCATCGGCCCCAACGCCGACGTCGTACGCATCCAGGGCGGCGGCAGTTCGGCCGTCGTACCGTTCGAGACGAGCACGCCGCTCGCCGCGCTCAAGGCCGCGCTGCCGGGGGTCCGGATCGACTATGCACGCGGCGTCGACAATGAAGAAACGCCGCCGGGTGCGAATTCAAAATTGTTCAGCCCCGGAACCGACCGCAGCGTCACCGGTCTCGCGGCGACCTATTATGCCAACGCCGACATGAGCGGTGAGCCGGTGAAGCGCGAGACCGCAACGAGCTTCCTCAAGCGGATCAGCGGCAATATCGCCGGGCCGCAGGTAACGGGCTATGCGGCGTTCCGCTGGGAAGGGCTGTTCTGGCCTGACAAGAGCGGCACCTATGAATTCAGCACGCGCGGCACCGGCAATGCGACGATCACCCTCGATGGCAAGACCGTGCTCAGCAAGGCGAGCGCGTCGAAGCCCGATATCCGCGACGTGCTCGGTTTCCCCATCCCGCGCCGGACGGTGTCGGTCGAACTCGAAGCGGGGCGTAGCTACCCGATCCGTATCGACTATGTGAACGGCCAGACCCCTTATGAATATCTGAGCTTCGGCATCCGCGAACCCCTGCCTTCGTTCGAAGAAGCGGTGGCGGCGGCGCGTGGCGCCGATGCGGCGCTGGTGTTCGTCGGCTCGTCCTCGACGACCGAGGGCGAAGGTTACGATCGCACCTCGCTCGACCTGCCGGGCGACCAGAACAAGCTCGTCGAAGCGATTATCGCCGCCAATCCGAAGACTGCGGTCGTCGTCAATGCCGGCGCGGCGATGACGATGCCCTGGTCCGACAAGGCGCCGGCGATCGTCGATATATGGCTGCCGGGCGAGGGCGGCGCGGCGGCGCTTGCCAATGTCCTGACCGGCAAGGTCAATCCGTCGGGCAAGCTGCCCGTCACCTTCCCGGTGCGGACCGAAGACGATATGATCAATCTCAAGGGCGCCAAGACGCCCTATTCCGAAGGGCTGCTCGTCGGCTACCGCGGCTATGTCGCAAAGGGCGTGAAGCCGCTCTTCGCCTTCGGTCACGGGCTCAGCTACACGAGCTTCGCCTATTCGGCGCTGTCGGCGCCCGCGCGCGTAAAGGGCGGCGAAACGGTGTCGGCGAAACTCACGCTGCGCAACACCGGCAAGCGCGCCGGCAAGGAAGTGGTGCAAATCTATGTCGCGCCGCTCGCTCCCGCGGCGGGTGATCCGCCGATCGCGCTGCGCGGCTTTGCCAAGGTCGACCTCGCCCCCGGCGCACGCCGGACGGTGACCGTGACGCTCGACCCCCGGGCCTTCTCGCAGTTCGACGCCGAACGCGGCCAGTGGCGCGTCGTCCCCGGCCGCTATCGGATCATGGCTGGGTCGTCCTCGGCCGATATTCGCCAGCAGCGCGAGATCGACGTGACGGCCGATTGATACAGGGCCGCGATCGGGTCATGCGGAAATCTCCCTGATTGTCAGTCCTCGACGTACAGATATTGGGTCTGCTGGCCGTCGTTGATGTTGAGCGTGCGCTTGCCGTCCTTGGTGCCGACGAGCGCGTCGACGCCGATATTACCGGGGCCGACCGAGACGATCGACATGCTGCCGTCGGCGTTCTTGCGCGTCGCGATCGGCCCCTCGACGAAGCCCGCCTTGATCCATTTCTGGCCGTTCTTCTCGCTGACCGTGATCTGGCCGACCGACGGATCGCGATAATGGCCGGCAAGATTGGCGAGCACCGCGGGATCGCCCGGATAGGTCAGTCGCTCGCGCTTCGCGCTGGCTTGCGCCTTGATCCGCGTCGCGGCGGCGGTGATGTCGCGTGCCGCCTCGGGCTGGCCGTCGTAGAGGATTTCGAGCAGGCGGCGGAGCGTGGGCGCCAGCATCGACGCGCCCGGATCGCTGTTGACCAGGATCACGAGGCCGACGCCGGACTCGGGAAGCGCAAACCAGGTGCTGTGATAGCCGACCAGCGTGCCGCCATGCGTGACGACCTGCACGCCCGACGCGTCGCGCTGGAACAGGCCCATGCCGTACCAGCTGTCGGGGCCGACCTGCACGCCCTTCTCACGCCGTGCGAGCAGGTTCTTTTCGCTCACGACGCGCTTGCCGTCGAGCATGCCCTTGCCGAGTTCGAGCTGGACATAACGCACCATGTCGGCGGTGGTGGAAAAGGCCGCGCCCGCGGGACGATAGGGATAGGGCGACCAGTTGAAGTCGTTCGACATCAACGTCACCTTGCCGTCGATGTCGAGCCCGTGCGGTGCCGCCCAATTGCCCGCCATGCCCTCGGCATAATCGAAAGTGCTGTCTTTCATGCCGAGCGGCTTGAAGACCTTCTCTTCCATCGCGCGGTCATAGGCGGCGCCGAATTCCATCTTCGGATAGAGTATATGCCCGCCGACATAGCCCGCCGCCGAGGCGAGCTGGTTGTTATATTGGAACAGGTCGCCGAACTTGCTGGTCGGCATCGTCGCGGCAAGCTGCTTGAAGGTGTCCGCGGCGGGCTGGCCCTTGTCGGCGAGAATGAAACCGAAATCCTTGCGCGGCAGGCCGGTGCAGGCGCAGATCAGATGCTTGACGAGCACCGACTTGGTGACCTCGTCATTGCCGAGGCGGAATTCGGGATAGAGGTCGACGACCTTCTCGTCCCAGCGCAGCTTGCCCTCGTCGGCGATCGTCGAGAGGAGCAGCGTGGTCATCCCCTTCGTGTTCGACGCGATCATGAATTTGGTGTGCTCGTCGACCTTTTCGGGCGAGCCGAGCGCGCGGACGCCGAAACCGCCCTGCCACAGCACCTTGCCATCGTCGATCAGCGCAAAGCCGACCCCGGGCACCTCAAGCTCCTGACGGCTCTGCTCGACGAAGTCGGTGAGCAGCTTGATGCGCTCGGGGGTGAGTTCGTGCGCGGTCTTGCCGGCGAAGCTTTCCTTCTGGAAGCCCGCCGGGCGCAGCCCTTGCGACACCACCGACATGGCGGCAGACCGTTTGGCGGCGGTGCCCGCCGATCCGTCGACGATCAGCACGGTCCAGGCGGTGCCCTTGCGCAGCGCGCTTGCCGAGCGCGCGGCGCGCTCGGTCGGCAGCGTTTCATAGGCGAAGCTCACCCGCTCGTCCCAGCCGTCGGCGGGAGGCGCGGCGGTGCTGGTGCGCTGCGTCGGCACGGCGCCCGGCCGGACGACCGCCCAAGCCTTTGCGGCGGCATCCGCGGCATCGGCGGCGGCGCCGATCTCGGCGACGACGATGCGCAGGTCACCCTCGGGCGAGGTGAAGACGAGTGCGGGGCCTTGCTTCGATGCGGTCCAGTCCTTGGGCTGGACGTATTGCACGCCGCTGGCGAGCGTGCCGGGCGTATCGGCCGCGACGGTCTGCGGCAAGGCAGCGACGGGCGCGCAGGAGAGCGCGAGGGCGATCAACAGCTTCATGATGGCTTCTCCTCAGGGCTGGACGAAATGATAGAGAACATGCGGTTGCGACGTGAACGACAGGCGCCAGCGCCCCTCGGCGCCGTGGAACAGCAATTGCTCATAAGGACCGCCAGCGCGCGCGCCGGTGGCCTGTTCGAAACGCATCGGGCCGACGCGTTCCCAATAGGTCGTTTTCCCCTCGTTGGTGACGGTGACCGCATTCGGGCCAGCCGCGGCGATCTTCAGGTCGCGCTCGGGATTGGGGGTGCGCGCATAATCGCGGCGGTTACCGCGATAGGCGCCGAGCGGCAGTATCTCGCCGGCGGGTGCGGCGACGCGCGGGGCGGGGGCGACCGGGAACAGCCGGCCGATCAGCGCCTCGACCAACTCGGTGCGCCCGCCATAGCTGCCCTCGCCGCCGGTCTCCGAAACGAAGAAGCCCAGCCCGGCCTCGGGCGCCAGGATCATGTTCGAATGGAAATCGCCGGTGTTGCCACCGTGGCCGACCATGCGCGGGCCTTTCTCGCGAACGACGAAAAAGCCGTGAGCCATGCCGGGCAGGCCGGGGGCGTTGGCGACCGAGTTGGTCATCAGCAATTTGACCGAGGCGGGTTTGAGGATGCGCGCCTTGCCAAGCGCGCCGCCGTTCATCATCGCCATCATGAAGCGCGCCATGTCGGGGCCGCTGCTCGTTCCCGATCCCGCGGGCATCACCGGGCTGAACAGTTCGAACGGCTCGGCAACCAGCCGCCCGTCCTTGACCTGATAGCCCGACGCCATGCGCGGCGCGAGCGCGGCGGGCAAAGGTTCACGAAAGGTCGTGGCATTCATGCCGAGCGGTGCGAAGATATGTTTCTCGACATAGTCGGGAAAGGCCTCGCCCGACACGCGCTCGACGATGTAGCCCGCGAGCACCGAGCCAAAGTTCGAATAGGAGGTCTCTGTTCCCGGCGCCCAATGACGCACCGGGATATGCGTCTTCATCCATTCGACATAGGGCGTGATCTTGTCGGGCGTCGGGGCGGTCAGGCCGCCGACATCGCTCATCCCCGGCGTGTGCGACAACAGGTCGCGTACGCGGATCGGCTTGCCCTCGAATTCGGGAATTTTGAAATCGAGATATTTGTTCACATCGGCGTCGAGGTCGACGCGGCCCGCCTCGACCTGTTGCAGCAGCGCGCTCCAGGTGAACATCTTCGAAACCGATCCCGGCCGGAACAAAGTCTGCTGCCCGTCGACCGCGACGCCCTTGTCGATATCGGCAAAGCCATAGCCGCGCGAGAAAAGAACCTTGTCGCGGTAGACGACGGTGACGATGGCGCCCGCGACCTCGCGCGTCGCGATCTGCTGCGCCATCACGCCATCGACGAAATCGGCAAGGCCGCTGATCCGGTCCGCCGGGATGCTATAGCTTGTTTCGGCGGCGGACTGCGCCGTGGCTACGGAGGGCAGGGCGATCGAGCCGAGGAGCGCGGCGGCGAATGCGGTGCGGCGCAGGGCCGGAAAGCGGGTCATGCAAGGTCTCCGAAGGTCAGGGGGTTCATGCGAGGCAGCTGTCGACGAGTGCGTCGAATGCGGGCCCGCCGCGGATCGGATCGGCGACCGGCAGGCCGAGGCGGGCGCTCTCGCGCGCCATCAGTTCGGTTGCCGTCGCTTCATCGAGCGCCGACGTGTTGAACGCAAAGCCGCCGCAGCGGATCGCGGGATTGGTCCGGCGACCGAGCAGCAGGGTGAGTTCGACGATCTCCTCGACGCTCGTCAGCGTATAGCCTGCGGTGCCGAGCATCTCGGTGCGGCCGGGCTCGTGGCAGACCACGAAGACATCGGGCTGGCTGCCGTGGAGCAGCCCAAGCGACACGGCCGCATAGGCCGGGTGCGTCAGCGCGCCCTGACCCTCGATCACGTCCCAATGGCCCGCGGGGGCGTCGGGCGACAGCAGCTCGGCGGCGCCAGCCTCGAAGTCGGAGACGACCGCGTCCATCGCGATGCCGCCGCCGGCGATCATGATGCCGGTCTGGCCGCTCGCGCGGAAATCACTGTCGATGCCGCGCCGCTCGAAGGCGCGGGCCAGCGCCAGCGCGGTATATTTCTTGCCGAGCGCGCAGTCGGTGCCGACGGTCAGCAGCCGCTTGCCGCTGCGCTTGCGTCCGGTGCCGACCGGGATCTGCGGCGGCGGCACGCGCACGTCGATCAGCTGGCGGCCGAGCCGGTGCGCGGCTTCGGCGAGTTCGGGGATATCGGAAAGGCGCATGTGCATGCCGGCGATCAGGTCGAGCCCCGCCTCCAGCGCCTCGACCAGCGACGCGCGCCAGTTTGGGGGGATCACACCGCCCAGATTGGCGACGCCGATCACCAGCGCCCGCGCGCCGCGTGCATGCGCTTCGGCGGCGGTGAGGGCTTCCAGCCCGGTGGTGACCGTGGCGCCGGGCAGCCGCAGCTCGCCGACGCATTTTTCGGGCGCCCAGTCCTTCAGCCCGAACGCGGTCTTTGCAAAACCCGGGATCGTCGTGTCGCCAAGGAACAGCACATAGGGTTGCGGCAGCACGAGCGCACCCGCGAGGCGATCGGTCAGCGCGTTCATCAGCCGCCCCACGTTGCGGTCAGCAGCCGCTGGAAATTGCCGCCGAGCACCGCGAGGATGTTCGCGTCGGAATATTTGCGGCGCAGCAGTTCTTCGGTCAGGTCGAACATCTTGAGCGGGTGATCGAACCCGTCGACGTCGATCTTCTCGCGAAAGGCGTAACTGTCCTTATAGGCGCCGCGCAGCATCTTGTTCATCTCGGGCGAGGTGTCGTCATAGCCATAGAGGTCGGAATCGGTGCCGACGCCGACATGGTCGATCCCGACGAGCTTCACGACATGGTCGATATGGTCGACATAGTTCACGATCGTCGTCGGATCGGTCTTGCTGACGAAATTGCGCACCCCGGTGATGCCCATCACCCCGCCCTTGGCGGCGAGCGCCTTGATCGCCTCGTCGGTCTTGACGCGCGGGTGGTCGATCAGCGCGCGGCAATTGCTGTGCGTGATCGCGATCGGCTTGGGCGAAATCTCGATAGCATCGAGGGTGGTGCGGTCGCCGCTGTGCGACACATCGACCAGCATGCCGACTTCGTTCATCGCCTTGATGATCTCGACCCCGAAATCGCTGACGCCGCCGTCGACACGCTCGGTCGACCCCGATCCGATGCGGTTCTGCGAATTATAGGTGAGCTGCGCGCAACGCTGGCCGATCTCGTAGAAGGTCTTGACGTCCGCGGGGCGGTTGAAATGGTCGGCGTTCTGCAGCCCCATGATGACTGCGACCTTGCCGTCCTTCTTGGCGCGCAGGATGTCGGCGAATTTGTCGACCCCGGTAAAGACATGGCTGTTGCGCGCGACGAAATTGCCCCAGATCGCGAAGAAGCTGAGCGCCTGCTCCTTCGCCGTCGGTCCGCCGATGCCGACCGCATGGTGGATGGCGTTGATGCCGCTGGCGCGAAAGTCCGCGGTCTCCTTTTCGCTCAGCGCCTTGGTGTAATAGCTCGGATCGAAGTCGATCTTGATCGGCGCGAGCATGTCGACGACGACCGCGCGCTGGACCAGCTCGATCGCGCGCTTTGAATAGGCGCGGTTCGTGAAGGGACTGATCTGGATATTCGCGCGCGCGATATAAGGCGCGGCGAGGGGAGCGGCGAGCGCCGCGCCTGCGGCGCAAATTGCCTGCCGTCGAGAAAATAGCATCATCGTCCCTCTTTGTTTTTGATTTTCTGATCAGGACAATATTATCCCATAAGGGCTTCGTCAATCCATCGCTTTCGAATCCTGAAAAGCCTCTTCGCGTGCCAAGCGAGCGGCGAGTGCGAGCGCATAATGGCAACGCCGCCATCCCGGTTTTTCGCCTGATTTACCCCCGAAGCCAATAGGCGTCGATCGAACTCATTGGCAATTATGGGTCTAATTTCTCGCAAAAGAAATATATTGTCCTGAATAGGACATTATGGCAACTTCCATGTGGGGAACCAAAAAAGGCCGCCATCGAGCGGCCCAGCACAAAAGGGTGGATTGAGATGCATAAGGACAGTGACAAGCTCGGTTACCGACTCGCGCGCGGCAGCAGCATTGCGGCGTTGGCGGCGGGATTATGGCTCGCCGTGCCGGCCGCGGCGCAGACGGTCGCGGAGACGGAGGCGACGGCCGATGAGGAAATCCTCGTCACGGGATCGCGCATCGCGCGCGCCGGTTTCGATCAGCCGACCCCGACGACGGTGATCGGCGAGGATGAATTGCGCCTCGGCGCGCGTCCGAACATCCAGCAGGTGCTGAACGACCTTCCGCAAATCCGCCCCACCACGACGCCGAGCGTGTCGAACGGCAACACCTCGACTGGGACGGCGCCCGTCGACATGCGCGGCCTCGGTATCAACCGCACGCTCGTGCTGCTCGACGGCCGCCGCTTCGTCGGTGAGGGCAATCTGAATTTCATCCCGACGAATCTGGTCGAGCGCGTCGAGGTCGTGACCGGCGGCGCCTCCGCCGCCTGGGGCTCGGGTGCGGTGGCGGGCGTCGTCAACATCCTGCTCGACAAGGATTATGACGGTCTGTCGGTTGGCGGCAATGTCGGCGTTTCGTCGCGTGGCGACGGGTTCCGCTATGGCTTCGATGCGAAATTCGGGACCGGCTTCGCCGACGGGCGCGGCCATTTCATCATCGGCGGCGAATATGTCAAAGACCGCGGCGTGATCCAGCGGAGCACGCGCCCGCAGCTCAACAGTCCCGATTTCATCCCCTCGGGCACGGGGTCGGAACTGGTCCGCGACGTGAACTTCGGCAACGTCACGCTGGGCGGTCTGATCACCAGCGGCGTTCTCGCCGGACAGACGTTCAACGCCGACGGCACGCTGCGCGCGTTCGGTCGCGGCACGAGCGTCGGCGCGGGCGCCTTTCCGATCCGGATGGTCGGCGGCGAAGACGGCATCAACCTCTATGACACGATTCCGGTATCGTCGCCTTACGAGCGGCTGACCACCTATGCGCGGCTGAGCTATGAGGTCGGCGACGCGACCTTCTGGGTCGACGGCAGCTATGCGCGCTCGCTGTCGAACGCGCCCTTCTTCGGCGACTATACGGTCGGCGGCGCGTTGGGTCTGCCCTACCTCACGATCCAGGCGAACAACCCCTATTTGTCGACCGCGATCCGCGACCGACTGGCCGCGGCGGGCGAGACGAGCTTGACCCTCGGCCGCTATTTCAACGACATATTGCAGCTGCAGTTTCGCGGCGAGCGCGTCAGCAAGGAAGCCGCGATCGGCGTCGACGGCACGTTCGGCAACGGTTTCCGCTACAAGGCATGGTACAGCCATGGCGAGGTCGAAAGCGAACAGTCGATGGGCAACTCGCGGCTGGTCCGTCAGTTCAACAACGCGATCAATGCGGTGTCGAGCGGCGGGCAAATCGTCTGCGGCATCAATGCCGACGCAGACCCGACCAATAATGATCCTGCGTGCCGGCCGCTCAATCCGTTCGGCGCATTGAATGCGTCGCCCGAGGCGCGCGACTATGTCACGGGGGCGCAGCAATCGTTCGAAACCAGAAAGCTCGATTCGGCGGGCGCCGAAATTCAGGGCGATCTCTTCTCCTTGTGGGCCGGACCGGTGACCGTCGCGGTCGGCGCCGAGGCGCGCTGGGAAGAACAGGTTTCGTCGCGCGACGATTTCACGATCGCGAACGCGAGCAACTTCGGCATCCTCGTCTTTTCGACGCCCACCTCGGGCGGGTTCAACGTCAAGGAAGCCTTTGGCGAAGTCCTGTTCCCGCTGCTCAAACTCGAAAATGCGGTGGAGATCGATCTGAGCGGCGCCGCGCGCTATTCGGATTACAGCACCAGCGGCGGCATCTGGACGTGGAAGGCCGGCGGCACCGCGCGGCTGTTTGGCGACCTGCTGCTGCGCGCAACGCGCTCGCGCGACATTCGGTCGCCGGGCATCGGCGAATTGTTCGCGCTTCGCGCGATCAACATCGGATCGCTCAACGATCAGGACAGGGCCGGGCGAGCTGCGGCCAACCCCGCATATAATCCGCAACCGTCGACCGTGACGACATTCACTGGCGGCAACCCCGATCTGGTGCCGGAAGTAAGCTACACGACGGCAATCGGCGCAACATATTCGCCATCCTTCCTGCGCGGCTTCAGCGCCTCGGTCGATTATTACAAGATCAAGATCGACGGTGCGATCACGGCGCTGAACGGATCGAACCTGACGCTCTTGTGTTCTCGTGGGGTCACCTCCGCCTGCGATAGCATCACGCGCGATGCGACGGGGACGGTCGTCCAGGTTGCCGCCACCCAGCAGAATATCGCCAGCTTCGAGACGAGCGGGCTCGACATGGAGGCATCCTATGTCGTCAACCTGTCGAACGTCAGTGCGGGCCTGCCGGGCAGCCTGCGCATCCGTGCGCTTGCGACCTATGTCGACAAGCTGGTGTTCGATACCGGCGTTACCCGCGTCGAAACCGCCGGCGATGTCGGGGACGCAGTGCAGCGCGCGACGCCGAAATGGCGCGGCACGCTCAGCGCGACCTATGAGGATGACAATGTCGGGTTCGACATCCGCGCGCGGTATATCGATGGCGGCAATTTTGACCGGACGCGCACGACGCTGATCAACAACAGGATCGCCTCGCGGACCTATGTCGACCTCGGCGCGCGGTTCAAGATCGACGATCGCTTCATGCTGTTCGGCAACGTGAACAATGTGTTCGACCGCGATCCGCCTCTCATCACCGTCAACAGCACGCTGTACGACGTCGTTGGCCGCTACTTCACCGTCGGCGCGAAGGTCGATTTCTAGCCGGATCGGTTCTCAGGGCAGCTCGAAGCAAGGTCACGCAGTCCCGGCCTTGCTTCGACTGCCTTGAGGCGGGGCCGAAGCGTTCGTTTCTGCGTCAGGGGCGAGCTGCGGTGACGATGATTTCCACGCGGTAGTCGGGCGTTGCCAGGCGAACTTCGCCCGTCGCCCGCGTCGGCGCATTGGTGCCGCCAATCCATTCTTCCCAAACCACGTTCATGGCGGCGAAATCGGCCATATCGGCCAACCAGATCATTGCCGTGAGCAGGTGCGACCGGTCGGTGCCGGCCTCGGCGAGCAATTCGTCGATCGATGCGAGAATGGCACGCGTCTGTGCGGTCGCGTCCTCGCCCGGTGCACCCACCTGGCCGGCAAGATAAACGATGCCGCCATGGATCACGGCCTGGCTCATGCGCGGGCCCGAATGCAGGCGTTCGATGCTCATATATATATCTCCTTCGGTTGGGGTCAGGTAAAATGAATCATGCCTGTGAGGCGGCCGTCGGACCGGCGGCGCCTGTAAGGCGCTCCTCGAACCACTGAAATATGTTGATGGTGCCGGCTACAGGATTCGAACCCGTGGCCCCCTGATTACAAATCAGGTGCTCTACCAACTGAGCTAAGCCGGCACGGCTGACCGCCCCTTAGCATTTTTCGGGCGGATGGAAACATCCGACGTCGGGAAAATGCGGCGGGCTAGAAATTTTCAGATGATGCCAAAGGTCCAGCCTTCGGTTCGCGCGAGGCGGCCCGTCAGCGGCGACGGGGACCAGGGGGCGGCGTCGCCGGCGATCACGCGCAGCCAGGCGGCGGTGAGCAGCGCATCGCTCGCATGGTCGCTGACCGGGCCCGTCAAGCCGCATGGCGGCGAACCCAGCGCCGCGAGCGCGGTGTCGAGCGCCGCGCCGTCGCGGATCTTGCTGCGCCCCGGGGGCAGTCCGGCCGCGCGCGCGGCGAGGCTGGTGTAGATTTCGACCAGCATCGGCCCTGCCGCGGGCACTGGATCGCCGGGCCACAGCGGGATGCGGGTCGAGAGCCGATGGAGCAGGCGCATGCCCGACAGGCTCGCCTTGCCGACCTGCGCCGCCCCGACGAGGTTGAAATTGCTGACGCTCGCCGCCTGCTTCGTCGCGCGCTGGTGCCGCTCGACGACGCGCAGCCGTCCCGCACCGGCTTCGAACAGGTTGCCAGCCTCGCCGCGATGGCGGAAATGCCGCCGCGCTTCGGGATGCGCCAGGAATCCGCCCGCTTCATAATGCGGATCGCCGCCCGCCAGATGTTCGACGAGCGCCCACAGTTCGCGCATGTCGGCCGGGCTGTCCGCCCAGCCGGGGAAATAGGCGCCATGGTCGGCAAAGGCGAAGGCCGCCGAAAAGTCGAAACCGATCAGCATATTCTCGCCCGCCGCGGCGACGCCCTCCAGCCAATCGAGGATTTCGGCCCGCGACCAGATATGCCCCGGCCGCACCAGCGCGGGCGCTGCGCTGCCGCTTGCGACCGCCAGGGCGATCCCGCGCTGGCGCGGTCCGCGGGCGCCCGACCAGTCGAGCGCGGCAAAATGGGTGAAAGGACGCATCGCCGCGCCTTAGCGCATCCATGTCATCTTGCACAAAGCCTCGCTGCGCCCCACATGCACGCCATGCTGATCGAAACCGAATCGACGCCCAATCCCGCGACGCTCAAATTCCTGCCCGGCCGGGCGGTGATGGAGACGGGAACCCGCGACTTTGCCAGTCCCGAAGAGGCCGAGGCATCGCCGCTCGCGAGCGCGCTTTTCTCGCTCGGCGACGTGACGGGTGTCTTCTTCGGCCGCGATTTCGTGTCGGTGACGATCGCCCCCGGCGCCGAATGGAGCGATGCAAAGCCCGATGTGCTTGGCATCGTCATGGACCATTTCCTCGCCGACGTGCCGCTGTTCAACGCCGCAAGCGCGGGCTTTTCGGTTCCGGCGGAGGATGAGGGCTTCGCTGACGATCCTGCCGACGCCGACATCATCGAGCAGATCAAGGAGCTCATTGAAACGCGCGTCCGCCCCGCGGTCGCCAACGACGGCGGCGACATCGTCTATCGCGGGTTTGACAAGGGCAATGTGTATCTGAAGATGCAGGGCGCGTGCGCGGGATGCCCGTCCTCGA
The DNA here is from genome assembly GCF_023197165.1 of Sphingopyxis sp. MSC1_008. GTDB lineage: Bacteria > Pseudomonadota > Alphaproteobacteria > Sphingomonadales > Sphingomonadaceae > Sphingopyxis. Next base: position 30,151 of record NZ_JALPRD010000019.1, on the reverse strand, counting down.
CCGCGACGCTGAAGAATGGCATCGAGTCCCTCTTGAAACATTATGTGCCTGAGGTAACGGCAGTCCACGCCGTCTGACCATTTTTCCCTGAGGAGTTAGCCCATGAGCGAGCCGCTTTCCGACAGCGCTCTCGACCAGCTGTTTCGTACCGCGCGCACCTATAACGGCTATCTCGACAAGCCCGTTTCGGAAACGCAGCTGCACGCGATCTGGGATCTGGTGAAATTCGGCCCGACCAGCGCCAACAGCCTGCCGGCGCGGATCGTCTGGTGCGTGACCGACGAGGCGAAGGCGAAGCTCGCCGCGCACGCCATACCGGGGAACGAGGAAAAGATCCTGAAGGCGCCGGTGACCGCGATCATCGCGAGCGACAATGAATTTTACGAAAATCTGCCCGAATTTTTCCCGCATACCGACGCGCGCAGCTGGTTCGCGGGTAACGAGGCGCTGGCGCAGACGACCGCTTTCCGCAATGCCACCCTTCAGGGCGCCTATTTCATCCTCGCGGCGCGCGCGCTCGGTCTCGACACCGGGCCGATGTCGGGGTTCAACAATGCCGCGGTCGACGAGGCCTTCTTCGCCGGCCAGCCGAATGTGAAGAGTAATTTCATCTCGACCCTCGGCTATGGCGATGCCGCGACGATCTTCGAGCGCAGCCCGCGCCCCGATTTCGCGCGCTTCAACCGCATCGCCTGAGCGAGAATCCTGCCTCGATGCGGTATCTGGTCATCGATTCGGCGAGCGAAGCCTGTTCGGTGGCGTTGCTGGAGGCCGGGGCGGTCGTCGACCATCGTCACGAGGTGATCGGCCGCGGCCACGCCGAACGGCTAGTTCCGCTGATCGCCGAACTCGCAGACGGCGGCCGCGCCGACGTCATCGTCGCGGGATGCGGCCCGGGCAGCTTTGCCGGGGTCCGGATCGGCGTTGCAGCGGCGCGCGCGCTGGCGCTCGGCTGGCAGGTGCCCGTGCAGGGCTTTTCGACGCTCGCGCTGGTTGCGGCCGGCGCCGCCGATGACATCGCGGCGGCCGGCGGCGCGCTGGTGGTGATGGAGGGCGGGCATGGCCAATACTTTGTCCAGCCGTTCGCGGCGGACCTGACGCCGCGTAGCGGCATTCGCTCGCTCCTGCCTGAGGACGCCGTCCTGATCGGCGACGAACTGGTCGTCGGCAATCGCGCCGAGCCCTTTGTCGCGCGCCGCGGCACCGGGCGCGCGCTGGCGGCGCTGCCCGACGCGCGCGCCTTCCTGCGGCTGCCGCCTGCTTTGCTGATCGATCGACCCAGCCCGATTTACGGCCGCGCGCCCGATGCCAAGCCGATGGCGCCGGCATGAGCGGCGCCATCCGCCTCGCCACCGCTCGCGTCGGCGACCTCGCCGCGGTGATGCGCGTGATGGATGCCGCGTTCGAACCCGCCTATGGCGAAGCGTGGAGCGGCGCGCAGCTTTTGACCTTGTTCGCGCTGCCCTCGGCACGCGTGTGCCTGGCGTGGGAGGGCGATAACGCATGCGGTTTCTCGGCGGCGCGCATCGCCGGGCCCGAAAGCGAATTATTATTGCTCGCGGTCGACCCGCTGTTTCGCAGCCGCGGTATCGGCGCATTACTGATCGACGACTGGCGGGCGTGGGCGGCCGGCCAGGGGGCCGAAGACTATTTCCTTGAAATGCGAGCCGATAATGATGCGGTTCATCTCTATGAGAGCGCGGGTTTTGCTGAGTGCGGCCGGCGGCCGGCCTATTATCGCGGTAATGACGGCGTGGTTCGCGACGCAATTACGATGCGCCGATCGGCACGCGAGCAAAAGGCGGACTGATCGGTCATTGCGGAATTCCATCCAAAGTGGCAGTAATCTGACCGGCGGAAGAACAAATCCAATATTCGCCGACCTGTCTTCTGGGTAATAAGAATCAAGGAATAGTCTCATGTCCGACCAAGCCGATACCAACGAGATGCTCGTTACGCTTACCGCCGACATCGTTGCCGCACATGTCAGCAACAACAGCGTCGCCATTTCAGATCTCTCCATTTTGATAAATAATGTTCACGCCGCCTTGTCGGGTCTTGGCAGCGAACCGGTCGTCGAGGAAAAGCTGGTGCCGGCGGTGTCGATCCGCACCTCGGTCAAGCCCGACTTTATCGTCTGTCTCGAGGACGGCAAAAAGCTCAAGATGCTGCGCCGCCACCTGATGACGCATTATGGCATGACCCCCGACGACTATCGCGCCAAATGGGGCCTGCCCGCCGACTATCCGATGGTCGCGCCGAACTATGCCGAAAAGCGCCGCGCGCTGGCGAAGGAAATCGGCCTCGGCACCAAGGGCCGCGGCGGCGGGCGCAAGCGCAAGCCCAAGGTCTGATACTTGAAATAAATCGCTCCATCCGGAGCAGGGAAGGGCGGCGTCGTAGGGGTGCCGCCCTTGTCCTATCCGCGGGGCGTGCCTATACAGTTTGTAACAAACACAGACACGGCTGCATCTGCAGGAAAGGCAAGCATGTCCGGCAATATCGATCTTGAAGCATTGTGCCACGAAAAGGGGCTCCGCATCACCGAGCAGCGCCGCATCATCGCGCGCGTCATTTCGGATTCGGAGGATCATCCCGACGTCGAGACGCTCTATGAACGCGCGTCAAAGGTCGACAGCGGCATCTCGATCGCCACCGTCTATCGCACCGTGCGCCTGTTCGAAGAGGCGGGCATCCTCGACCGTCACGATTTCGGCGACGGCCGCTCGCGCTACGAAGCCGCGCCCGAAGCGCATCACGATCATCTGATCGACGTCGAAACGGGCAAGGTGATCGAATTCGTCGATCCCGAGCTCGAGGCGTTGCAGAAGGTGATCGCCGAACGGCTGGGCTTCCGCCTCGTCGACCATCGCATGGAGCTTTATGGTGTCGCCATCGATCGCAAGCGCGACTGATCGCGCCTCGATCACCTGGCGGACGGTCGCCCGTCTCGCCTTGATGGTGCTGGCGCTGCTTTTTCTGATCGTCCCGCATCTGCTCTACCGCGCCGTCGGCCGTCCGTCGCCGATGGTGATGGCCTTCCTCAACGCCGTCGGCTGGATCGCCGGGCTGCGTATCCGCACGACGGGCACGCGGCTGCGGCGCAACGTCCTGTTCGTGTCGAACCATGTCAGCTGGCTCGACATCCTCGCGCTCGGCGGCGCAGCGCGCTCGGCCTTCGTGTCGAAAGCCGAGGTCGGCACAACCCCGCTCGTCGGCTGGCTCGCCGACCAGAACCACACCGTCTATGTCCAGCGCGAGGCGCGGCGCGAGATCCACAATCAGGCGAACGACCTGCGCAATGCGCTCGCGCGCGGCCGCCCGGTGACGCTCTTCCCCGAAGGGACGACGGGGCCGGGTGACGGGCTGCTGCCGTTCCGCGCGTCGCTGTTTCAGGCGGTGATCCCGACGCCGCCGAACCTGCGCGTGCAGCCGGTGTTTCTCGATTACGGGCCCGAGGCGAATGACATCGCGTGGCTCGATCCCGAATCCGGGCTCGATAATTTCAAGCGACTGCTCGCGCGCAAGCGCCCGATCCACCTGACGATCCACTATCTCGATCCGCTTCCCGACATCGTCGAGGCCGACCGCAAGCTGCTCGCCGAGGCCGCGCGCGCGACGATCGCGGCGGAAATCGCACGGTCTTCCGCCAGCGCGCCGCATCGCCTATAGCGCGCCGATGAAATCCGACTCTCCCAAAACTTTTCACGTCAAATCCTTCGGCTGCCAGATGAACGTCTATGACGGCGAGCGCATGGCGGAGATGCTGGGCGCCGAAGGCTATGTCGCTGCCGCCGACGGCGCCGACGCCGACCTCGTCGTGCTCAACACCTGCCACATCCGCGAGAAAGCGGCCGAGAAGGTCTATTCGGACATCGGCCGGCTGAAGCGCGCCGATGGAAGTCGCCCGACGATCGCCGTCGCGGGCTGCGTCGCGCAGGCCGAGGGCGCCGAGATCGCGCGCCGCGCGCCGAGCGTCGACGTCGTCGTCGGCCCGCAGGCGTACCACCGCCTCCCCGACCTGATCGCGCGCGCTGCGCGCGGCGAGAAAGCCGTCGACCTCGACATGCCACTCGAAAGCAAGTTCGGCGCGCTGCCCAAGCGTGCCGGCGGGCAGCGGCCGACCGCCTTCCTGACCGTGCAGGAAGGCTGCGACAAATTCTGCACTTATTGCGTCGTGCCCTATACGCGCGGCGCCGAGATCAGCCGTCCCTTCGCCGACCTGATCGCCGAGGCGCGTGCGCTCGTCGCGGGTGGGGTGCGCGAAATCACCTTGCTCGGCCAGAACGTCAACGCGTGGGACGGCGAGGATGACAAGGGCCGGACGATCGGCCTCGACGGCCTGATCCGCGAACTCGCGCGCGAGGACGGGCTCGAACGCATCCGCTACACGACCAGTCACCCGAACGACATGACCGAGGGGCTGATTGCTGCGCATGGCGAGATCGACAAGCTGATGCCTTTCCTCCACCTGCCGGTGCAGGCGGGCAGCGACCGTATCCTCGCCGCGATGAACCGCAGCCACTCGGTCGAAAGCTATCTGAAAATCATCGAACGCGTCCGCGCCGTCCGCCCCGACATCGCAATTTCGGGCGACTTCATCGTCGGCTTCCCCGGCGAAAGTGACGCCGATTTCGAGGCGACGCTCGATATCGTCCGCGCCACCAATTACGCGATGGCGTACAGCTTCAAATATTCGCGCCGCCCCGGCACCCCCGCGGCGACGATGGACGGCCAGATCGACGAAGCGGTGCTGAACGAACGCCTCCAGCGCCTCCAGGCGCTGCTCAACGAACAGCAGCAGGCGTTCAACGAGGCGACCGTCGGCCGCACGACGCGCCTGCTCCTCGAACGCAAGGGCAAGCTCGACGGCCAGCTCATTGGCAAGTCGCCCTGGCTCCAGTCGGTGCATGTCATCGCGCCGGGGCTCAAGATCGGCGATATGGTCGACGTGCGCATCGTGTCGGCCGGTGCCAACAGCGTCGGCGCTGAAGCCTTGATGGAAGAGGTCGCCTAGTGCGAAGAACGGAAGCTGTCTCCCCTAAGACACACTCCGTCTCCTTCCGTCGCATTCACAGCCTGCAAGTCATGGACTCCCGCCTTGGCGGGAGTACAGTCATGTCGTCGATCGAAGGAGCCTTGCTTATATGTCCAAACGCCCGCTGACCGCCGCCTCTCCCGCCGAACCCGGCGACCGCGTCCGACTGACCGCGGAATTTGAGCGAACGCAGCTTTTGGGCATCCTCTTCGGCGAGTTCGACCGCAACCTCGTTGCGATCGAAAACCGCCTTGGCGTTTATATCTCGGCGCGCGGCAACCGCGTGCAGATCGAGGGCGAGGCCGAAGCCGCGGCGCGCGCGCGCGATGTCCTCACCGAACTCTATAACCGCATCGAACAGGGGCAGGAGGTCGACACCGGCCTCGTCGACGGCGTGATCGCGATGTCGGCGCAGCCGACGCTTGCGGGCATCATCCGCCACGACAAGGACGAGGCGCCGCCGATCATGATCCGCACGCGCAAAAAGACGATCGTTCCGCGCGCGCCGTCGCAGGTCCCCTATATGCAGGCGCTCGCGCGCGACGACGTGATTTTCGCGCTCGGCCCGGCGGGCACCGGCAAGACCTATCTCGCGGTCGCGCAGGCCGTCGCGCAGCTTATCACCGGCAGCGTCCAGCGCCTGATCCTCTCGCGTCCCGCGGTCGAGGCGGGCGAGAAACTCGGCTTCCTTCCCGGTGATATGAAGGAAAAGGTCGATCCATACCTCCGCCCGCTCTACGACGCGCTCCACGACTGCCTGCCCGCCGAGCAGGTCGAGCGCCGGATTGCGTCGGGCGAGATCGAGATCGCGCCGCTCGCCTTCATGCGAGGGCGCACGCTTGCCGACGCCTTCATCATCCTTGACGAGGCGCAGAATACGACGATCCCGCAGATGAAGATGTTCCTCACCCGCTTCGGCATGAACAGCCGCATGGTGGTCTGCGGTGATCCGCAACAGGTCGACTTGCCGATCCCCGCAACCTCGGGTCTCGCCGACGCGGTCGGCCGGCTCGAAGGGCTGGAGGGCATCAACGTCAGCTATTTCACTAGCGCCGACGTCGTCCGCCACCCGATCGTCGGGCGCATCGTCGATGCCTATGAAGGGCCGGGGGCTTAGGTCCTAAAGATCCCCCCTACGGCGAAGCCATGGGGAGGGGGACCGTTCATCGCAGATGAGTGGTGGAGGGGTTTCGACGTCACGTCATAACCCCTCCGTCAGCGCTTCGCGCTGCCACCTCCCCATCGCCGCGCGACGGGGAGGATTATTTCCCTACGCCTTGGCGGCTTCCTTCGTTTGCTTTCCGCCCATTTTCAAGAACGATTCGCAATAGCATATTGACCCCCTGAATTTCACCGCCTAGATGGCCGCTATTGCGAGTCAGTCGCAATCATTCAGGGGAAGAAAATTGAACAGCCAGCGTTTGCCGTCCGTATCCCGCCTTGCCGCAGGCAGCGCGCTGGGCCTTGCGCTCGCCGCGACCGCGTCGCCGGCCTTTGCGCAGGACAATGACGGCGAATATTGGGTGTCGCTCAAGAACCGCATCGTCGTCACCGCGACGCGCACCGCGGTAAAGGCCGAGGATATTCCGGTCACCGTCACCGTGAAGAGCGACGAGCAGATCGCCGACGAACTCGCCACCGACATCCGCGACCTCGTCCGCTTCGAACCCGGCGTCAGCGTCCAGCGCCAGCCCGCGCGCTTCGGCGCTGCGCTCGGCACCACCGGCCGCGCGGGCAATGACAGCTTCAACATCCGCGGCATCGGCGGCAACCGCGTACTCGTTCAGGTCGACGGTGTCCGCGTTCCCGACGGCTTCACCTTCGGCGCGCAGGCATCGGGTCGCGGCGACTATGTCGACCTTGGCCTTGTGAAATCGGTCGAAATCCTGCGCGGTCCGTCGTCGGCGCTCTATGGCAGCGACGGTCTTGCGGGCGCGGTCAGCTTCATCACCTCCGACCCGTCGGATTTCCTAGAAGAAGGCAAGAATGTGGGCGGCCTCCTCCGCGCCGCCTACAGCAGCGCCGACGAGGAATTCAGCGAAACCGCGATCCTCGCGGGCCGCAGTGGCGACTGGTCGATCATGGCCGCATACACCCGCCGCGATTACAAGGAACTCGACAACAAGGGCGATGTCGGCGGCACCGGGTCCGGACGTACGGAGCCTAATCCGCAGGACGGCCGCTCGAATGCGGCACTCGCGCGCATCGTCTACGATCCTGCCAATGGGCACAAGCTGCGCTTGACCGGCGAATATGTCGACACGCACCTATATACGCAGGGGCTCACGGGTCTCAGCGCAACGGTCGACCGCCTCGAAGGCTTCGACACCGGCGAACGCAAGCGCGTGTCGCTCGACTGGAGCTGGGAGGGCGAGGGCACGATCGATTTCGCGCGCGTCGCGCTTTACTGGCAGGACGGCGAAGACAATCAATATACCGAGGAAGATCGGACGCCCGCGGCCGACCGCACGCGCCTCAACACCTTCGAAAACCGCGTGATCGGCGCTTCGGCCGATGCGCGCGCCGACTTCGCGACGGGTGCGATCACCCATCGTCTCGTCTTCGGCGGCGACATCAGCAAGACGCGCCAGCGCGGCCTGCGTGACGGCACCGTGCCGCCGTTCGGCGAAACTTATCCGACGCGCGCCTTCCCGACCACCGACTTCACGCGCGCCGGCCTTTTCGTCGGCGACGAAATCTCGGTCGCTGAAGGGCGCCTGCTTCTGTACCCGGCGCTGCGCTTCGACTGGTACGACCTTTCGCCCGACAACGACCCGCTGCTGCCGACCTTTGCCGGCGCGAAGCAGGACGGCTCGCGCGTTTCGCCGAAATTCGGCGCGGTGTGGAAAATCACCGACGAGGTCCGCCTGTTCGCCAATTATGCGACCGGCTTCAAGGCGCCCGAACCGGGGCAGGTGAACCAATTCTTCTCGAACATCGCGTCGGGTTATACTTCGATCCCGAACCCCGATCTTGGCCCCGAACGCAGCGAAAGCTTCGAGGGCGGCATCCGCTTTTCGAGCGACGCGATCAGCCTCGACGTCACGGGCTTCACCGCGCGCTACAAGGATTTCATCAGCCAGGAACAGGTCAGCGGCAATTTCCTGCCGAACGATCCGGCTATCTATCAATTCGTGAATCTCGATCGCGTCCGGGTCAAAGGGGCCGAGGCGCGGTTTGAGGGGCGAGCGTCGTCCGGCCTGTATACGACGCTCGCCCTATCCTATGCCACCGGAACGCAGACCGGGCTCGGCGTCGAGCGGGTACCCCTCCAGTCGATCGATCCGCTCAAGCTCGTCGCCGGGGTCGGCTACCGCGCGCCCGACGGGCGTTTCGGTGGCCAGCTCATCATGACGCACAGCGGGCGCAAGGAGGAATCGCGGACCGTGGGCGTCGACAATCTCGGCCGCCCGACCACTGTTTGCGGTGGTTCGACCTGCTTCCGTCCCGACAGCTTCACGATCCTTGATGCCACCGCCTTCCTCCGCGTCATGGACGCGCTGACGCTGCGCGCCGGCGTCTTCAACATCCTCGACAAGAAATACAGCTGGTGGAGCGATGTTCGCGGCCTCGCATCCACCTCGCTCGTGACCGACGCCTATACCCAGCCCGGCCGCAACGCGAGCGTGTCGCTCAGCTTCCGCTTCTAAAATAAAACAGAAGGACTGCACCGATGAAAACTTATCGCAAGATCGCCGCCAGCCTGTTGCTGCTCACCGCCGCGCTGCCCGTCGCCGCGTTTGCGCACCCGCCGATCGCCGCCGAGGCGGCCGCCGCCAATTTCGAACAGGACCGCGCCGACATCCTCGCGATGGCGGGCAATTACCGCGTCAGCTTCAACATGCAGGAATCGACGCGCTGGGATCCCTATTACGAAGTGCTCGAACCCAAGCGTTCGGGCGGCAACGAGGTCGTGCGCGTGATCGAGGATAGCGGCCGCAAGATCAGCCTCCAGCATATGCTCGTCATCACCGGTGACGACGACAAGAGCATGATCATCAAGCATTGGCGGCAGGACTGGGAATATGAGCCCGCCAAGGTGCTCGTCTATTCGGACCGCAATGCCTGGACGTGGGAAGATGTGCCCGAAAAGATGCGCACCGGCCGCTGGTCGCAGACCGTCTATCAGGTCGACGACAGCCCGCGCTATGGCGGCTGGGGCCAATTCGAAACGCAGGGCGGTGTCCGCCGCTGGCGCTCGAACTGGACGTGGCGCCCGCTCGCGCGCCGCGACGCCGTGCGCAATCCGGTCTATGACCGCTACCTGTCGATCAACCGCCACCAGCCTTCGCCCGACGGCTGGGTCCATTGGCAGGACAATACCAAGATGGGGACGAAGGATGGCAAGCTGGTGCCGATCGTCCAGGAATATGTCCTCAACACCTATATCAAATATGACCAATATGACGTGAAGGCGGCCGACGATTATTGGGCCGCGACCAAGGATTATTGGGCCGCCGTGCGCGCCGAATGGGACCGCGTCGCCGCCGCCAAGGGCGGCATCGCGATCAACGAGGAAGCGCAGACCGGCACCGTGATCAGCGGCCGCCTGCTCGAAATGGCCGACGACATTCAGGAAAAGAAGCTGACCCCCGCGAAGGCGATCGCCGAGGCGAAAAAGCTGATCGAGACGAACACGCGCAGGTTTTGACGACCTTCACCATGTGAAGCCCGAACTTGGGGGCGGCCCGCGAGGGCTGCCCTCTATTTTGCGCCCGTTCTGGGAGTTCAAACCACGGTGCTTCGGCCTATGGTGGGGCGATGAACCATCACCAGAAGCTCGCGCTATGGGCGGCCGATTGCGCCGAACGGGTGCTCGCGAATTTTGGCGACGCCGATCTGCGTCCGCGCGCCGCCATCGACGCGGCAAGAAAATGGACGAACGGGACGCTCGCGATGGCCGAGGCGCGCAAACTCGCCTTCGCCGCGCACGCCGCCGCGCGTGAAGCCGGAAACCCTGCTGCTATCGCGGCCGCGCGCGCAGCGGGGCATGCTGCGGCCACGCCGCATGTGGCCGGTCATGCGCGTCACGCCGCCGGCTATGCCCTGAAATCTGCCCAACTTGCCGGGCAGGACGTGGCAAGCGAGCGGGAATGGCAGTTGGCGCACATGCCAGTGGAAGACGAGAATTTGCCCTGACGCGCGGCGAGCCAGTCGCGCGCGCCGCTCGCGCGGGTTGTTCGCCTCTATTTCCTCGTCGCGCCGTCGACGCTCCAGATTCCCGCGCCGCGCGTCGCGATGAACAGGAAGATGAAGCAATAGAGGATGATCGTCTCGCCGCCATTGACGATCGGATAAAGCCCCTGGGTAGCATGCGCTGTCCAGTATCCGACCGCCGCCATGCCGCTCGCGATGAAGGCGGCGGGGCGGGTGAACAGGCCGATGATGATCAGGCCGCCCGCGACGAGTTCGATCGTCCCCGCGGCTTGTAGCATCGGGTTGAGCTCCATCGCAAACTTGACCGGGAAATTGAAGAATTTCTGTACGCCATGCGCAAGGAACAACAGGCCCGCAACGATGCGCAGCAATGCATAGGCCTGTTCGCCGAAACCATCGAGAAACTTCATGATTTTCCCCCTCATTCCGATTGTCGAGGCGGCGAAGCTAACCGATTTTTCGGCTGCCGCGAATTTTTTTTCGCATGGCATGTCACACCGGCCGATCCTGTCTCGTCATATCAGCACAACCCCCAAAGGAGATATGACATGACCAAGGTAGCCGATCCCTACACCGCCGCCCCGCACGTGATGAAGCAGTGGATGGCGGTCTCGCTCGCCGCACAAAACAGCCTCGACGCGAACCTGGTAGAACTGGTGAAGATCCGTTCGTCGATCCTCAACGGCTGCGCCAACTGCATCAACATGCACACGATCGAAGCCCGCGCAAAGGGCGAGACCGAACAGCGCATCTATCTGCTCTCGGCCTGGCACGAAGCCCCCGTTTATACCGACCGCGAACGCGCCGCGCTGGCGTGGACCGACGCCTTGACCAAGCTGTCCGAAGGGCACACACAGAAGGCCGCGAAGGACGCGCTCGAAGCGCATTTCACGCCGGAGGAACAGGTGAACCTGACCGTGATGATCAATGTCATCAATGGCTGGAACCGTATCGCGGTCGGTTTTGACCTCTGGTACGAAAATGGCGCGTTGAAGGCGGCCTGATGACCCCTGAGGGCATCAAGGGTAGCCTCGATGCGGCGGACGCGGCGGTCAGTTTCGACCCGCTGCGTCCGCTGCTCACGCGCGTCGCCTACCGCATGCTCGGCTCGGTCGCCGATGCCGAGGATGTGGTACAGGATGCCTATATCCGCTGGCTCGGCACCGATCGCAGCGCGGTGCGCGAGCCCGCGGCGTTCCTCCGCCGCACCGTGACGCGGCTCTGCCTCGACCAGATCAAATCGGCGCGAAACCAGCGCGAGACCTATGTCGGCCCCTGGCTCCCCGACCCGCTGGTCGAAGAGGAGGAAGAGGACGATGTCACGCTGCCGCTGATGCTCGCGCTCGAACGGCTGTCGCCGCTCGAACGCGCGGCGTTTCTTCTGCACGACGTCTTCGGTGTCGAGTTCGAGGAGGTCGCGAAGACGATCGACCGCGATCCCGCCGCGACGCGCCAGCTTGCGGCGCGTGCGCGCACCCACGTCCGCGACGCGCGCCCGCGCTACAAGCTCGAGAAAGAGCAGGGGCTTCAGATCGCCAATGCCTTTTTCGCGGCATCGCGCAGCGGTGACATGGGCGCACTCGGCGCACTGCTCGCAGCCGATGTCGGCATGTGGTCCGACGGCGGCGGCAAGCGTCCTGCCGCGATGGAGCCGGTACTTGGGTACGATATCGTGCTGAAACTGCACCGCAGCCTTGCCGTGCTGTTCGGCAAATATGGCTCGACGCTCGTCCACGCGGGCACAATCAACGGGCTGCCGGGCTTCGTCACGCGCGAGGCCGACGGCGAACTCCAGACCACCGCGCTCGAGATCGAGGACGGCAAGGTCACCGCCATCTATGTCATGCGCAACCCCGACAAGCTCAAGCACATGCACTGATGGTCAAGCACATGCACTGATGGTCAAGCGGCGCGGCATATCCCCGCGGCGACGAAGAGGATCGAGGCCGCAAAGCTCGCCGCGGTCCGCACCGAGTTCCAGAAGGTCCAATCCTTGAGATAGCGCGTCCACAGCGCCGCGCCCTCGGGGGTGCCCACCGGCGCCGCGGCGAGCGCATTGTTGAGCGGCACGTTCAGTGCCATCGTGACCCCGTCGCAGCCGATCACATAGAGCAGCGCCGCGGCGAGGATCAGCTTGCCGTCGAGCGTGCCGAGCGATCCCAGTGCCATCGCCGCCGCGATCAGGCAGAGCAGCCCGGTGCCGAACAGCGCGGTCATGAAGCCCGGATTGATCACCGTGACATTGATCGAATTCATCGCGGTCGCACCCTGCTCGGGCGCGAGCCGTCCAAGCCCGGCCATGATGAAGCTGGAAAAACCGAAGAAGACCCCACCAACCAGCGCCGCGCCCGCGGCAGCGGCGAAGCTGAGGCCGGTCAAAAGATTATCGGCCATGCCGTCCTCCCGAAACCTTGGTTGATACAAGGCGATAGGTGATGCGGTACAATTCCATCGATTGCGCTCCTCCCCGCTGGCTCGAAAAGGTCAGCCGATCCGGCGCCGACCAATCGAGCATCGGCCCATAACTATCCTTGACCGGATCGTTGACCGCGAGCGGTAATATCATTCCCGCACCGTAGCGGCCACTGTGCGATGTCGTGGCGTACAGGTCGACGCGGTCGTCCTTCATGCTCGGCGCGCGCGCGAACACCAGAGTCCGGCTGTCGGCGAGAAAGCTCGCGTCGAATTCGTCGGCGGGGGTATTGATCGCCCCCGGCAGCGGCGCGGCGGCGGCAAAGCCCCGCGCTTTCGCTTGCGCGGTGTAAAGGTCGTGCCGCCCGGCGCCGCCCGGCCGGTCACTCGAAAACAGCAGCCGCCGGCCGTCGGGCGACAGCATCGGGGCATATTCGCTCGCCGCGCTATTGACCGCCGGTCCCAGATTCTCCGCCGTGCCGAACCCCGTCCGGGTCACCGCAACACGATAGAGATCGTCCTTGCCGATCCCGCCTGGCCGGTCCGAACAGAAATAGACGAAGCGTCCGTCGCGCGAAAAAGCCGGGTCGAAATCGCGCCCCGGCGAACTGAACGAAACCGGCGTCGGGGGCGACCAGCCCGTTCCCGTGCGCCGCGCAATCCAGATGTCATAGCCGCCGGGGCCGCCCGGACGGTCGCGGCTGAACCACAAGGCGGTCCGGCCGTCGGGGCTGATCGTCAGGCGAATGTCCGAATGATCGGTTGACGCGACTCCCGGCGCGAACAGTTCAGCCTCGCCCACGATCTCGACCGCGGGCGCGGCGAGCAGCGAAAGCGCGAGGGCATACGCCGTCATCTCACGCCGTCCGTTCGAAATCGCTGATCCAGTTGGTCTCCCAGCTTTGGCCGCCGTCGGCCGACGACGCTTGTTCCCAGCGCGCCGAGGTCGCCGTGATGCGCGACCACAGGACGCGCGTCTTGATCGGTCGGCCCTCGAAATGGTCGTCGCCGATGAAGGTGCCGACCCCGTCCGCGAAGCCGCCGCGCACCGGCGGCGCGATGCTTGTCGGACTGCGGCCGTCGAGCCACCAGCTCAGCCATTCGCCCGTCGCCGGATCGAGCGCGCGGATACCGACCCCGCGGAACGGCGCGCCGGGAAAGTTCATCACATTGTCGCCGACATTGCCGCGCCCGCCGAGCACGGGCCAGTTCACCAGCGTCCCGTCGAAGTCGATCCAGTCGCGGCTTCGCGCGAGCCGCTTCTTGAGCTTGCGGTGCCGCACCTTCCAGCTGCCGACCAGAAAGGCGAAGTCGCCGGCGTTCGGTGCCTGTTCGGAAAGCAAGGGCAACGGCGTCGGCGTGGGAGCGGCGCGTGTGAAATAGTTCCGCCAGTTGATCTCCCACGTCGCGCCGCCATCGGTCGAAAACCCCTGGTCCCAGTGTGGCCGCGGGCCGTGGACCTCGTGCCAGCGGAACCGGACCGCGATTTCCTGTCCCTTATATGTGTCGCGTCCGGTAAAGACGCCTTCATCGCCGTCGAAACGTCCGATCACGGGCGGCTCGATATTTGCCGGGTTGCGCCCGTCGACCCACCAGATCGCCCATTGTTGCGCCTTGGGGTCGAAGGCGCGAATACCGAAGCCGCGATATTCGCCGTCCGGCAGGTTGAGAATATTGTCGTCGATCGTCCCGAGCCCGCCCAGCGTCAGCCAGCATGCGCTCTTGCCGCCGAACTCGGCCCAGTCGTCGCTCTTCGCGAGCCGTTCCTTCAATCGCCGGTGCCAGACGTCCCAGTCGCCGACCAGCCATTGCCAGTCGGTGTGATGCGCGTGGGTAGGGGGCTGGCCCCATGCAGGCACACCGAAAGCGGCCGCGCCGCTGGCGAGGATCATCGTTTCGATCAGGCGGCGGCGGTCGAGCGAAGCGGGGAAATGGGTCATTGAGCCTCCAGCGAATGGGTGGCTTGGTCTGCCCCGCCCGCGACGCTTTGAGGATGCAAAGAATGGCTGTAGAGGCTAAGTCATATTTATGGTCCGCGCCGACAAGCTTCCGTCCTTGCCCTCAATCCGCGCCTTTGAAGCGGCGGCGCGGCTGGAGAGTTTCGCCCGCGCCGCGCAGGAACTCGGCACCACCGCCGCGTCGGTCAGTTACCATGTCCGCCAGCTTGAGCAGCAGACCGGGCTGCACCTGTTCGTCCGCCATCCGCACAAGGTCGTGCTGACCGTCGCCGGCGCCGCGATCGCGCGCGAGGCGACTGCGGCTTTTGCGGCGCTGCACGCGAGCTTCGTGAAGGCGCAGGACCGCGACGAGGCGCGGCTGTCGCTGACGACGCTCCCGACCTTCGGGACGAGCTGGCTCACCCCGCGGCTCGGGCTGTTCCGCGCGCAACACCCCGACATCGCGATCGAACTCGAATTGTCGGCCGAGCCGCAGGCGCTCGGCGATGGCCGTTTCGACGCCGCGATCCGCCACGGTCTCGGCGACTGGCGCGGCCTTCGAAGCGTCCGATTGTTCCCGGTCCTGTTCATGCCGCTCTGCGCGCCCGCGCTAAAGGCCGCAGCCGCCGGGCTGGAGGATCCCGGCAAGGCGCTCGACGTTCCACTGCTCGGCCGGCCCGACTGGTGGGCGATCTGGTATCGCGCGCTCGGCGTCGCCCCCGGTCCGCCGCCCGACCGCTTCGGCACCAGCCTCGCCGCCGAGCATATGGACATTGCGGCTGCGATCGCGGGCCACGGGATCGCGATCGGATCGCCGATCCTGTTCCGCGACGAAATCGCCGCCGGACGCCTCGTCCCCGCGCACGATCTCGTCGCGGGCGACGGCCGCGCCTTCTGGTTCGTCTATCCGGTCGCGCGGCTGCAAAGCGCAAAGATCGCGCGCTTCCGCGACTGGTTGAACGAGGCGGCCGCCGCCGAACTTTCGCACGCGCGGAGCCTTGCCGAGCGCGCGATCATTCTCGACCCATGATGTGGCCAATTATTGCTGTCCTACATAACCCTGCCGCGATAACGAGGCGGCGATGACCTGCCCATATCCAACCTTCGTCACCGGCCGTCCGGACATCCACTGCAAAACACGAATTGCGAGTGAAGTTACGCAGTTTTCAGGCGATTTTTGCGCGGGGCCAATCCGATGCTGAGCGTCGAAACCCACGCCGCAACGCCTTGGCCCGATCCGCTCGATTGGGAGGTTCGGGCGGGGGAAGCGGTCGCCGCGGCGCTCGCGTTGACGCCCTATGCCGCGCTTGCCGACGCGGCGCCGCTCGTCGAGGTCTCGGTGCGGCTGAGCGACGATGCAGAGGTCCACACGCTGAACCGCGATTTCCGGGGCAAGGACAAGCCGACCAACGTCCTCTCCTTTCCACAGGTACAAGACGACCTGCTCGAAAGCCTCGCCAACAGCGACGATGGCGAAATTCTGCTCGGCGACATCGTGCTCGCGCGCGAAACCTGCGCGCGCGAGGCGGACGAGAAGGGGATATCGATCGTCGATCACGCGACGCATCTGATCGTCCACGGCACGCTGCATCTCGTCGGTTACGATCATATGGACGATAGCTCGGCCGCCGCGATGGAGGCACTCGAGGTGAAAGCGCTTGCATCGCTGGGCATCGCCAATCCATATGCGGAGCTCGACTAGCAGGGAAACGACACGCACATGCCCGACGACCAGGGATCTTCGAACCGATCGGAAGAGGACAGTAGTAGACCCGGGCTGCTGTCCGGGCTGAAGAATCTGTTGTTCGGCGGTGACAAGGAACCGTCGCTGCGCGAGCAGATCGAAGAGGTCATCGACGAGGCCGAGGAAGAGGGGCAGGAGCGGCGCGGCAGCAGCGTCGTCGGCGACCTGTCGCAGACCGAGCGCAAGATGCTGCGCAACCTGCTGCATTTCGGCGAACAGACCGTCGACGATGTCGCGGTGCCGCGCGCCGACATCATCGCGATCCCCGAAAGCGCGAGCTTTGCCGAGATCGTCGCCTTGTTCGCCGAAGCCGGGCACAGCCGCCTTCCGGTTTACCGCGAGAATCTCGACGAGGTCGTCGGCATGATCCACGTCAAGGACGTATTCGCCGTGCTCGCCGAGGGGCGCACCCCGCCGCCTTTGCTCGACCTCATCCGCCAGCCGCTGTACGTCCCGCAATCGATGGGCGTGCTCGACCTGCTCGCCGAAATGCGCGCGAAACGCACGCACCTTGCGATCGTCATCGACGAATATTCGGGCACCGAAGGGCTGCTGACGATCGAGGATCTGGTTGAGGAAATCGTCGGCGAGATCGAGGACGAGCATGACGACGAGCCGACCGCGCTGTTCGCGCCCGGCGAGAATGGCTGCTGGGAAGCCGATGCGCGCGCCGAACTCGACGATGTCGGCGAAGCGATCGACCCGCGGCTCGCCGAGATCGAGGAAGATGTCGACACGCTAGGCGGCCTCGCCGCGGTGCTCGCGGGCCATGTCCCCGAGGTCGGCGAAATCCTGCTGCACCCGAGCGGCTGGCGCATCGAGGTGATCGAGGCCGACGAGCGCCGCGTCCACCGCCTGCGGCTCCATCCGCCGGTGGTCGTCGACCTCGAGGCGCCATCGGACCGGTCCGACGAGTTCTGACGCAATTGCCTTTGGCCGCCTGAACGACTAGCGCAGGCGCGATGGACGTCTCCGACCTTCGCATCGCCCTGTTCAGCGGCAATTATAATATGACCACCGACGGCGCGAACAAGGCGCTGAACCGTCTGGTCGGCTATCTTCTGGCGCACGGTGCCGCGGTTCGCGTCTATTCGCCGACCGTCGCCCACCCGGCTTTCGAACCGACGGGGGATCTGGTCAGCGTGCCGTCGATCGCGATTCCGGGGCGCAGTGAATATCGCATTCCGGTGTCCTTCTCGTCGCGGGTCCGCGAGGACATCGTCAATTTCGCGCCCAATATCGTCCATATCTCCAGCCCCGATCGCGTGGCTCGGCAGGCGGCGGCGTGGGCGCGGCGCCGGCGGCTCCCGGTCGCCTGTTCGGTGCACACGCGCTTCGAAACCTATGTCCGCTATTATAATCTGTCGTTCCTCGAACCCGTCATGGTCGCTTGGCTGCGCAAGCTTTACCGCAAGTGCGATGCGCTGATCGCGCCGTCCGAAAGCTTTGCGCAGGTGCTGCGCGAACAGCGGATGAACTACGACATCGGCATCTGGACCCGCGGCGTCGAGCAGGGCGTTTTCAATCCCGGCCGCCGCGACATGGCATGGCGCCGCTCGCTCGGGATCGAAGACGATGTGCCCGCCATCGCCTTCCTCGGCCGGCTGGTGATGGAGAAGGGGCTCGACGTGTTCGCCGATGCAATCGACGTGCTCCAGCGGCGGGGAGTCCCGCACAAGGTTGTCGTGATCGGTGAGGGGCCGGCGGGCGAGTGGTTCGAATCGCGCCTGCCGGACGCGAACTTCGTCGGCTTCCAGGGTGGCGAGGATCTCGCGCACGCGCTTGCATCGTGCGACATTTTCTTCAACCCTTCAGTGACCGAGACTTTCGGCAATGTGACGCTGGAAGCGATGGCGTGCGGGCTGCCGGTGGTCGCGGCGCGTGCCACGGGCAGCGCCAGCATCGTCAAGCATGGCCAGACGGGCTATCTTGTCCCGCCCGGCTCGATCACGGGCTTCGCCGACCATCTGCAGCGTTATTGCCGCGACATCCAGTTGCGCGCCGAACATGGCGCGGCGGCGGTGCTCGAAAGCGGCGCCTATCAATGGGACGCGATCAATCAGGCGGTCGCCGATACCTATATCCGCCTGATCCGCCAGAAACAGCGGCGCCGGGGCTGAGCGGCCGATGGCCGGGGATCTGTTCGGCGAGGATGTGCCCGCGGCCAAGCAGGGTGGCGCGACCGGTCCCGTCCCGCTCGCCGAACGCTTGCGGCCGCGAACGTTGGCCGATGTCGTCGGACAGGAGCATCTGACCGGCCCTGAGGGCGCGATCGGCCGGATGGTCGGGGCGGGGCAATTGTCGTCGATCATCCTCTGGGGGCCTCCGGGCACGGGCAAGACGACGATTGCGCGCCTGCTCGCCGAAGCCGTGGGCATGCGCTTCGCGCCGCTGTCGGCGGTCTTCTCGGGTGTCGCCGACCTCCGCCAGGCGTTCGCCGATGCCGAGAAGATGGCGACGGCGGGCAAGCGGACATTGCTTTTCGTTGACGAGATTCATCGCTTCAACCGCGCGCAGCAGGACGGCTTTCTGCCCTATGTCGAACGCGGCACGGTGGTGCTCGTCGGCGCGACGACCGAGAACCCGAGCTTCGCGCTGAACGCCGCGCTTCTATCGCGCGCGCAGGTGCTGGTGCTGGGCCGTTTGGGCGAAGAAGCGCTGGCGACGCTGGTCGAGCGCGCCGAAGCAGAGGTAGGGCGAAATCTTCCCGTCACCGACGATGCCAAGGCGGCGCTGATCTCGAGCGCCGACGGCGACGGCCGCTTTCTGCTCAATCAGGTCGAAACCTTGTTCGCGACGGCGATCGATACGCCGCTCGACCCCGCCGAACTCGCGCAATTCCTCCATCGCCGCATGCCCGTCTATGACAAGGACCGCGACGGCCATTATAATCTGATCTCGGCGCTGCATAAAGCGCTGCGCGGTTCGGACCCGCAGGCATCGCTCTATTGGCTCGCGCGCATGCTCGTGGCGGGCGAGGAGCCGCTTTACGTTCTGCGCCGAATCGTCCGCTTCGCGAGCGAGGATATCGGTCTCGCCGACCCGCAGGCGCTGGTGCAATGCCTCGCCGCCAAGGACGCCTATCAGTTCCTCGGCTCGCCCGAAGGCGAACTCGCGATCGTGCAGGCGTGCCTCTATTGCGCGACCGCGCCCAAGTCGAACGCGGCCTATGCAGCGCAGAAGGCGGCGTGGGCGGCCGCCCGCGAAACCGGCAGCCTCGCACCGCCCGCCAATATCCTCAACGCCCCGACCAAGTTGATGAAAGATTTGGGTTATGGCGAAGGCTACAGCTACGACCATGACGCACCCGATGGCTTTTCGGGGGATAATTATTGGCCCGACGAGATGGCGCCGGCGTCCTTTTATCGTCCCGTCGATCGCGGGTTCGAAAAGCGTATCGCCGAGCGCCTCGCCTGGTGGGATGAACGGCGTCGCGTGAAGGAATGACGTCACCCTTGCTCCGCACCGCGCATGGGTATAGTTTTCGCCCCGTCGGGTCGCGCCGGAACTGGGGTAGTCATCATGGCATTGGCGCTTGTCCTTGCCGCTGCAGCGACACCGATCCTGTCCTGTCCAGGCGGCACTATTGAAACCAGATGCACCGCCACGGAGGTGACGGCGAAGATCGCGCTGACGCGCGCGCGCGTCACCAATATCGCGCAGCGATGCCTCTACGACTTTGGCGGCAAGTGCAGCGTCGAGGCGAGCGGACGGATCAACGGCCGCGATCCCGGCACCAGCTTGCTCTGGCAGAAAATGCTGCTCGCGCCGCGCGACGGGCCGCAGGCGCGCATGCTTGTGCTGCTGTCGCAGGACAAAGCAGGGAAGGCTACGCTCGCCGGGTTTGCCGAAAGCTCGGGATCGATCGGGACGCCCGATCTGGTCGTCGACAACGATAAGCATCGGCTGATCCACGTCGGCGGTACGCTTGCTGGCAGCGGCGGCGGCAATGCCGATGCGCTGTTCGTCAGCGATGCCGCTGCGCTCAAATGGCGCCGCGTCGACCTCTCCGACTGGGCGGAGCAGGGCGGCAAGCTGCTTCCGACGGGTTACTGGCTCCGCGGTCCGGCGCAATTCGCCTTCGACGAGATGTTCGCCTCGGCGCCCGTGGCGCGCGAGGGCGACGGCAATTGCTGCCCGCGCGGGGGCAACGCCTTCTATGATCTCGATATTCAGGGCGACCGGCTGGTGTTGACGCGCCTTCGCTTCCAGCCCATGCAGCCGTTGGGGCGCGACATAGAGGTCACCGCCGGGACATTGGAAGACTGATCTGCACCGGCATATGGCGCTGACATTCGACAACTGGGACGATGTGGTCGCATTCGCGTGCGCGCTTCCCGATGTCGAGATGCTTTCCTTTTACGGCACCCCCTGTCCGAAGCTCAACGGCAAGGCGGTTGCTTCGCCCGGCCGCGAGCCCGGCAGTTTCGCCGTGATGTGCAAACCCGACGAAAAGGAAATCCTGCTTGAAACCGATCCCGACAGCTTCTGGCAAACACCGCATTATGAAGGCTGGCACGCGCTGCTCGTCCGGTTCGGGTCGCACGATCCCGAACGCGTCGCCGATGTCCTCCGCCGGGCTTGGTGGGATCGCGCAAAAAAGGCGCAGCGCCAAGCTTTCGGCGATCGCCCCTGAACTGCTGCGTGTCCTCGGCGCCGCACTCCTTGCCGGCGCCGTGCCCGCAGCGGCGCAGGCGCCCAAGCCCAATGCCGAGCTGAACCGGGCATGGGCGGCGGGCTATCGCGCGGCCTTCGTCTGTTCATCCTTGTGGAACGGCGGCGGCAAGCCAATCGAGGCGATCGAACGCGATGAGCTCTCCGGCATCTATCCCGAGATCGAGGCGGATGTCCGCGCGCTCAAGGCCGATGTCGACGCCGGAGCGAAGCGGGTGAGCGTGCGCTATCGCGATGACATGCCCCCGCGGATCGCGGAATGGAGCGGACGTGAGGGCTGTGTCACCCTGCCGATCGGTGCGCAGCCGAAGGCGGCGCCGCAGGGGGATCGCCGCCCCGATCTCGACGCGCAACGTTGGCCGATCGGCGACAAGGACGCGCGCGCGCCGATCGCTAAGAGGCTAACACCATTCAATCAGGTGGCGACGGACATCGCGAGCTTCGGCGGTCGCTCCAGCTCGCTTTTGGTCGTCAAGAATGGCCGGATCGCGCTCGAACATTATTGGGGCGGGCACGATGCTCACACCGCGCAGCGCACTTTCTCGGTCGCCAAGTCGATGGCCGTGACCTTGATCGGCCATGCGGTGCAGCAAGACTCGATCGACGTGACAAAGCCCGCGATGATTGCCGAATGGCAGTCGCCGGGCGACCCGCGCGCGGCGATCACCACCGAGCAACTGATGCGCATGGCGAGCGGCCTGACGAGCGATACCGCGGGCAACCGAAGCGACGCCATCTATATGGGCGGAGCTTCGGTGCGCCAGTGGACCACGCAATGGCCGCTGCTCAACCCGCCGAGCACCCGCTATCGCTACGCCAACAACGACACGCTGCTCGCGACTTTGTCGCTGAAGGCCGCGCTGCAAAAGACGGGGACCCCGCTCGACCCTGCCGCCTTCTTCGACCGGCTCGGCATGACGCGCACCTTTGTCGAACATGACAAGGACGGCGACTATATATTGTCGAGCCAGGTATGGACCACCGCGCGCGACCTCGCGCGGCTGGGCCTTCTCTATCAGAACGACGGGATGTGGCAGGGCGCGCGCCTGCTCCCCGCCGACTGGCGCCGCTTCGTCACGACGCCGAGCGGACCGCAGCCCGATGGCGCGTTCGGCTATGGCGCGGGCTTCTGGCTGCTGAGCAAGTCGGACGGCATCCCCGCCGACGCCTTCGGCGGCTTTGGCAACCGCGGCCAATATGTCGTCGTCATCCCGTCGCGCGAACTGGTGATCGTCCGGCAGGGTTATGACGACGACAAGAACCGGCTCGACACCGCGGCGCTCGTCAAGGCGATCGTCGCCGCCGACCGCTGATCATTCGAAGGGCGGGTAGCGTTCGAACGCGGGCAGGTCGTTCAGCTTTTCCATCCAGCCGATGCGTTCGGCCGTCTGGATCTGCGCCTGCGCTGGGATGAGGTCGGGGTCGTCGAGCGTCGCGGTCTGCACGTCGATCTGGCCCGGAAAGCTCGCGTCGTTCGAATAGAAGAGGCCGGTGCCGCAATCGCCGCAGAAATGGCGACGGCCATGCTCGGACGAGGCGTAAATCTTTGCCGTGCCATCGATCTCGATTTCATCATTTCCAACGAGCGCCCAGCCGACGAGCGGTGCGCCCGAATGACGGCGGCAGTCGCTGCAATGGCACAGCGCATGATGTTGCACCGCGGTGGTCATAGAATAGCGGATTGCGCCGCAATGGCATTGGCCGCTGGCACGGGGGGCTTGCTCGCTCATCACTCTCTCCTCGAGGAATCGAGTTGAGAACATAACATAAACATATACCCAGTGACAATGGCGCTGCAGGCGAGTGTTAGCGGGATATTAACCACAAGCTTCTAGGCCGCTGGGACACGGATTTTGGGGAACTTCCATGGATCAGAGCGGACCAGGCAAGCGGGCATCGGGCCGGAGGACGGCACGATGAAGCTGGTCATCCAAATACCGTGCCTGAACGAGGCCGAGGACCTTCCCGCAACGCTCGCCGCGCTGCCGCGCAAGATCGAGGGCGTCGATACGATCGAGATACTCGTCATCGACGACGGCAGCACCGACAATACCGCGCAGGTCGCCCGCATGTGGGGCGTGCATCATGTCGTGCGCCACCGCACCAACCGCGGTCTCGCCGCGGCGTTCCGCTCGGGCATCGACGCGGCGCTCGCAGTGGGCGCCGACATCATCGTCAACACCGACGCCGACGGCCAATATGTCGGCGAAGACATCGCCCGGATCGTCGCGCCGATCCTCGACGGGCGCGCCGATATCGTCGTCGGCGACCGCGGGGTCGGTAACAATGAACATTTCGGCCCGGTGAAGCGCCGGCTGCAGGAATTGGGCAGCGCGATCGTCCAGCGCCTCGCCAATGTGCATGTCTCGGATGCGGTCAGCGGTTTTCGCGCGATCAGCCGCGACGCAGCGCAGCGCATCAACATCACGACCGAGTTCAGCTATACAACCGACATGCTGATCCAGGCGGGCCGCAAGCGGCTGTCGATCCTGAGCGTGCCGATCCGCACCAACGCGACGCTGCGTCCGTCGCGCCTGTTCAAATCGATCCCGCGCTTCATCGTCAACACCGGCATCACGATGGCGCGCGCCTATACGACCTACAACCCGCTGCGCGCCTTTGTCGGGCTCGGGCTTGCGATCGCCTTTGTCGGCGTCATGCCGATCGTCCGCTTTCTGATCTTCTATCTTCAGGGCGTCGGCGACGGCCATGTCCAATCGCTGGTGATTGGCGGGGCGCTGCTCGTTCTCGGCGTCATGGTGGCGGTGATGGGCGTACTCGCGGACCTGATCGCCGCGAACCGCAAGCTGATCGAGGCGAGCCTTGTCCGCCTGCGGCAGATCGAGGAGCGGCTGCCCGCCGCTGGTGAAGCGCAAGAACCCGCCGTGAGGACCCGCCGGAAAGGCTCCGCGTGACACCGTTCACGGCCGGTGCGCCCGCCGGAAAAGCCCGAATCCCGGGCGTCAGCTCGATATTCTGGCCGGTCGCCGGGATCGTCCTCGCCCTGGCGGGGCATCTCTACCTCGCACTGACGCGCGCGATCAACTGGGATGAATTTTATCATTACAGCCAAGTGCAGAAGCTCGCCCAAGGCACCCTAACCGAGCCGCTCCAGACGCTCTATACGCGCGCCTTC
Source organism: Sphingopyxis sp. MSC1_008 (assembly GCF_023197165.1). Lineage (GTDB taxonomy): Bacteria > Pseudomonadota > Alphaproteobacteria > Sphingomonadales > Sphingomonadaceae > Sphingopyxis. Next base: position 6,053 of record NZ_JALPRD010000019.1, on the reverse strand, counting down.
GTCTGGGTTGTCAATCTGCCGGGTGTCGGGGTCGACCATATCGTCGCGATCCGGATGTTCATGTTCCTGTGCATCGTCGTGGTCGCTGTGGCGATTTTCGGCTCGGCGTCGCGTTTCGTCGGGCGCGTGCCTGCGGCCTTCTGCTCGCTTATCTATTTGACCGCGGGATATGTGCTTCAGCACGGCACCTCGTTCCGTTTCGACGCACCGGCCGCGGCGCTGCTGATGACCGCGGCGTGGATGTTGCTGCGTTTTCGATTGAGCATCGGCCCGATCCTCGCCGTTGGCCTGCTCGCGGGCCTGTCGGCGATGCTGACGATCAAGACGATCCTCTATGCCCCGGTCTTCCTCGGCATCGCCTGGCTGCTCTGGTCGGAGGCCGACAACAAGCGGCGCTTGCTGTTCCAGCTGGCGGCGGTCGGCGTCGCCGCGCTCGGTTCCTTTGCGTTGATCTATCTGGCGCACGCGAGCAGCCTTGCCGGCAACAGTGACGTCGAGGCGATGAAGGTCGTCTCGCGCGCGGGCGGCAAGATGTTCCACTTCGGCTATGTTACCTATTGGCTGTCGATGGTGAAGGGCGTGCAACTGTCGCTCGTGCTCGCGCTGGTCATATTGGCGTTCCCGGTCATGGTCTGGAAGGGGGCGCTGTCGAAGCCGGAAAAATGGGCGATAACCGGATTTTACCTGCCGATCCTGACGCTGTTTTTCTATCACAACACCGCGCCCTATTTTTACGTTTATATGCTGCCGCCCGTCACGGTCGCGTGCGGCGTGGTGCTCGCGCCGCTGGTAGCGCGCTATCGCGCGGTATCGGTCACGGGGCTTTTGCTGCTGGGCGGCGGGTTCGTTTTCTATAACGAGCCGCCGAACACGATCGAACGCCAGCGGCAGATATTGCGCGTTGCCGATACGATGTTCCCGGGTGGCGTCGCCTATTTCGACAGCTGCGCGATGCTGGGCAGTTTTCCGAAAGCCAATGTGTTCATGACGCCATGGGGGATCGACCAATATTTGCTCGGCGGCTTCCCCAGCCTCGAGGAAACCATGGCGTCCAAGCCGGTGCCCTTGATGGTGAACGACGATTATATGTTCGAGGAGGCGCTGAACGGCAAAGCCCCCGTTCGGGCCTTCCTTCCCGGCGACCTTGCCGCGATCCGCGATACCTTCGTGCATCTGTGGGGGCCGTTCTGGATCGCGGGCGAAGATATTCCGGCCCGTGCAAGCGGCCATGCGTTCAAGGTTCGCGTCCCCGGTTTCTACACCGTGCGCGGCGCGAGCGTCACGATCGGCGACCGCGTGGTGGCTCCCGGCCAGTTCGTCCATCTCGATCGCGGCGTTTATCGCGCCTCGACGGCCGGCGCCAACGGGGCGCGGCTGATCTGGGGCAAGGATATCGAGGTTCCGGTGCAGCCCGATGCGGGCGGCTCGCTGTTCATGCCGTTCTAGGATCGACGCGGTAATCTCGATTAGCTGCGGCGGCGTCCCAGTGTGACGAGGCCATATCCCAGATCGCCGGCGATCGACGACGCGCGTAGCGCCAGCGTGGCGGCCATCAGGCCCGCAGCTGGCAAACCGGCGCCCGCGAGAGCGAGGAGCGCCGCTTCACGAATGCCGATCCCGCCGGGCGCCATCGGCACGACGAAACCCGCGAGCCACGCGAGCAGGAACAGCGCCGCGAAATGGGCAAGGCTTGCACCCGCGGGGAGGACCGCAGCGCCGATCAGCGCCGCGGCAAGGGCGAAGGCGCCGAAAGCGAGGATCTGGAAGGCCAGCGCGGTCAAGAGCGGCCGCCGCGCAGCGAGCGCCGCGCCGACGACGATAGCCGCCGCCGCAACGGCAACGGCGGGCGCGCGTTCGAAGGTCAGGCAGACGGCGGCAACCGACATGCTGCTGACCAGATGCAGGCCGACTTCGACGACGACCGACTTGGCGAGCAGCTTGTGCTCGATCCCGGTCTTCGCGCCCTCGACCTGGCGGCTGACATATTGGAATATCGACCCCGGCAAATATTTCATCAGCACGCCGCGCGCATAGATGCGCGCCATGTCGCGGCGCGGAAGGGCATTCCCAGGATCGACCACAGCGGTCCATGCGCGGGCCAGCGCCCGGTCGGCGGCCGCAAACAACAAGGGCGCGCCGATCATGGCGCCCGCAAGCCCCCACGATGCATGCGGCTGAAGCGTCGACCAGTCGAGGCGCCACAGCCGCTCGCCGATAAAGACGATGCTGCCCACCAGCGCCGCGCCGCAGACCCATCGCCCGATCCGTTCGAACGACGGCCGGCGCCCGGCCAGGACGGTGTCAGCCATAAAGGATGCTGGTGAAATCGGGGTAGGGGACGCAATAGGAGCGGCCGAAATAGCGGCGTTCCTTGAGCCCGCAGGTTTCGATCGCGCTGCGATAGCGGCCGCGGCCGCTGTCATCGAGCAGGATGATGCCGCCGGGCGCCAGATGCGGGATCGCGCGCGCAAGACATTCGGTACGGCGGCGCCCGTCGACGACGATCAGGTCGAACGGACCGTCCGCGTCTTCAATCGCGCCGATATAGGCGTCACCATCGAGTTCGCGATGGCGGAGCTCAATGTTCGGATAGCGCGCGACCTCTTTGGTCAGGCGTTGATGCCATTCGGCATGATGTTCGACCGACACGACGCTGCCGGCGTGGCGTGCGAGCCAGATGGTGCTCGCGCCCGCGCCATATTCGAACACGCGCGCCTCGGGCCGCGCCCAGAGAAATTCGGCGACTTCGCGCGTTGCGGCGACGTTCCACCAGGGAAGGCCCAGCGCGATCATGCGTTCGATATCGTGAATCGCGAGCAGCGATGCCGACCAGCGCCGCCAGCCATATTCGTCGCTGTGCCGCGCGTCCTCGGCAAGCTTTTCCATCGGACCGAGGTTCGCGATCGTGTGCATCACGCCGGCGTAAGACCGTTTGACCAACTGCATCATCTTCTCCAGCCTCCCGAGTGGGTGCAAGAGTGTATTAACCAAAACATCCCTGTTGAAAGGTTAATTTCGGGAGGAAATCGGCTTAGTCGCCCAGATCGACCTGATGTTGCTGAGCCCATTCCTGATACTGGCCGCGCGGGTTGGACGACGGCTGGGCGAGGATCGCCGCCATGTCGGCGCGCAGCGCGCCGAGGTCGAGCGACCGGATCATCGCCTTCACCGGGCCGACGCCGGCGGGCGTGATCGACAGACGTTCGATGCCTACGCCGAGGAGCGCCATCGCCTCCAGCGGGCGGCCGCCCATTTCGCCGCACACGCCGAGCGCGACTTTCGACCCCGACACCGTCCGGACGACGCGCGCGAGATAGCGCATGACCGTCGGCGAGAGCCAGTCATAGCGTTCGGCAAGTCGCGGGTGTGCACGGTCGGCAGCGAACAGGAACTGCGTCAGGTCATTGGTGCCGACCGACAGAAAGTCGAGGTGCGGCAGCATGAGGTCGAGCGTTTCGAGCAGGCCCGGCACCTCGAGCATCGCACCATAGCGGATCGCGACCGGCAATTTCTTGTTGTGGCTCGCAAGCCACGCCCGCTGCCCGACGAACAAATTGCGCGCGGCTTCATATTCCCACGGTTCGGACACCATCGGGAACATGACGTTAAGCGTCCGCCCGGCGGCGGCCTCCATCAGCGCGCGCGCCTGGACTTTCAGCAAACCTTCGCGTTCGAGCGCGAGGCGCAAGGCGCGCCAGCCCATCGCCGGATTTTCTTCCTGCGCACTGCCCTCGACATTCATATAGGGCAGCGCCTTGTCGCCGCCGATGTCGACGGTGCGGAAAATCACCGGGCGGTCGCCGGCGGCGTCGAGCACGTCGCGATACAGCCGCTGCTGGCGGTCGCGCGAGGGCAGGGTCGCCGACACAAGGAACTGGAATTCGGTACGGAACAGCCCGATCCCGCGCGCGCCGGTCAGGTCGAGTGCGGCCACATCTTCGCGCAGACCCGCGTTGATCATCAGTTCGATCGGCACGCCGTCCTTGGTGACCGCGGGCAGGTCGCGCAGCGACGCAAGGTTGGCGCGGCGCTTCTGCGAAATTTCCAGCTTGGCGTCGAACGCATCCTGCACCGCCTGCGTCGGCCGGACATGCACCTGGCCCGCCGCCGCATCGAGCAGCAGCAGGTCGCCTTCACGGATCGAGGCGCGCACATCGCTGACCCGGCCAATCACCGGCACGCCCATTGCGCGCGCAACGATGATGACGTGCGCGGTGAGCGAGCCTTCCTCGAGCACCACGCCCTTCAGGCGGCGGCGGTCATATTCGAGCAGTTCGGCGGGGCCGAGGTTGCGCGCGATCAGGATCGAATCGTGCCGAAGGCCCATTTGCGCTGCGGTGCCCATCTGCCCCGACACGATGCGGATCAGCCGGTTCGACAGATCCTCGAGATCGTGCATGCGGTCGCGCAGCAAAGGGTCGTCGATCTGGCGCATCCGCATGCGCGTGCGCTGCTGGACGCGTTCGATCGCCGCCTCGGCGGTCAGGCCGCTGTCGATCGCCTCGTTGATGCGCCGCGACCATCCCTCGTCATAGGCGAACATCTTGTAGGTCTCGATGACCTCCTCATGTTCGCCGCCGACACCGAAGTCGGCCGAGCTCGCCATGCGGTCGATCTGTTCGCGCATCTTGTCGAAGGCGGCGTAGACGCGGTGGCGTTCGGCCTCGGTATCGTCGGCAACGGTGTGCTCGATCGTGATGCGCGGCTGGTGGAACACCGCGACCCCGGCGCCCATGCCGTCGACGAGCTTCTGCCCGTTCAGCCGCTGCGCCGACTGGTCGGCAGCGGCGGCATCGGTGCGCGCGGCGGTATCGACGAGGTCGGCGTTGGCGATCAGTTCGGACAGCACCATCGCGACGGTCTGCAACGTCTCGATCTCGATGTCGTCATAACGGCGCGGATCGCTGTGCTGGACGCAGAGCACGCCAACCGCACGCTCGCGCCGGATGATCGGCACCCCGGCGAAGCTGTGGAACAATTCTTCGCCGGTTTCGGGGCGATAGGAAAAATCGGGGTGCGCGGCGGCTTCGTCGAGGTTCAGCGTCTCGATCTGGTCGGCGATCATGCCGACCAGCCCTTCACCGAGGCCGAGGCGCGTGACGTGGACGGCCTCCTGCTTCAGCCCGCGGGTCGCATAGAGTTCGAGCGCGCCTTCACGCAGCAGGTAGATCGAGCAGACCTCGCTATCGAGGCATTCGCCGATGATGCCGACGACCTGGTTCAACTTGCCCTGTGCATTGGAGCGCGATGCCATGACCTCGTGCAACCGGGTCAGGATGGTGCGCGCCGACTGGGCGGCCGACGAGGGCGGTGGCGGGGCGTTGGTCATCGCAATCCTGCTAACAGAAGGATGCGGTGTGCGCCAATACCCCGCGCGCGATTGTCGAATTGATTCCTGTGCGGTTCGAAACCGGCGTCAGTTGTTACCCGACGGCACCGTCACCGAAGCGGTCGGGCCGACTGCCGGCGCCGGCGTGCTCATGATCGCCGGCCGCGGCGCATATTTCGCATCCCACGCGACGGCGTCGACCTGATACTGGGCATAGGCCTGATAGAATTCGTTGAACGGCTCGTCGAGCCGCGCGAGATGTGCGGGGGCCTGTTCGACGAGTTGCGCGGTCGGGGTCGACGACACAATCTGCGCGATTTCATTGGCACGCGCACAGAAACCGCGCTGCGCCGGTGGCTGCGCGAAATAGTTGAACAGCTGTGTCGAAAGGCGGTCGCGCGGTGCGATGCCGTTGTTTTTGTTTTCCTTGCCCAGCTGGGTGATGACGCTCTTCTCGGTCGACTTGATGACCTTGCCGTGCGTCTTGATGATGTTGTTGTATGCCGAAATGAGCGTCGTTTCCTCGAGTCCGCGGCAGCCGATGGCCGCGACGTTGAGGCCGATCTTCAGCTGCCAGAAGGCACGGTCGCCGGTCACGCCGCTGTTCGCGGTGACGAAGCGTCCGTCGATCCCGCGTCCGGGCAGGATCTGCGTCACGGCAGCATTGCCCGGCGGCAGCGGCCGCGGAGGAATGACGACCACGACGGGCGGCGGGGGAGGCGGC
>NZ_JALPRD010000018.1 GCF_023197165.1 Sphingopyxis sp. MSC1_008 | reverse complement strand
TCCTTTTTCTCCCTCCCCTGAAGGGGAGGGAGAAAAAGGATGAGCAAATGAACCTTCAGGACATGTTCGGCCTCGACGGCCGCATCGCACTCGTCACCGGCGGCTCGCGCGGCATCGGCAAGATGATCGTCGAGGGCTATCTCGCTGCGGGCGCGGCGCGCGTCTATATCTCGGCGCGCAAGAGCGCGCAGATCGAGGAGGCCGTCGCCGATTTCGAAACGCGCTATCCGGGCAAGGTCATCGGCCTGCCCGTGGACCTGTCGACCGTCGAAGGCTGCCGCGCGCTCGCGTCGGAACTCGAAGCGCGCGAAGAACGCCTCGACATCCTCGTCAACAATGCCGGCGCGGCGTGGGGCGAACCCTTCGAGGGTTTCCCCGAAGCGGGCTGGGACAAGGTGATGGACATCAACGTCAAATCGCCCTTCTTCCTGACGCAAGCGCTCCACGGGTTGCTCAAGGGCGGCGGCACGCCCGACCGTCCGGCGAAGGTGATCAACATCGGCTCGATCGACGGCCAGCGTTTGAACCCATGGGAAACCTACAGCTATCATGCGTCGAAGGCCGCGATCCTTTATCTTACCAAGCGGCTCGCGGCGCGGCTGGTGCAGGATCATATCCTCGTCACCGCAATCGCGCCGGGCGCCTTCCAGTCGGACATGAACAAGGCCGCGCGCGACCATGGCGACGCGGTCGCGCAGAGCATTCCGGTCAAGCGCATTGGCGTGCCCGAGGATATGGCGGGCGCCGCGATCTTCCTCGCGTCGAAGGCGGGCGATTATGTCGTCGGCGACACGATCACCGTCGACGGCGGCCTCGTCCACGGCGACGTGCGGACGAGCATCGACGCCTGATCCGCTCTATCTTTCATCGTCATGCCGGACTTGATCCGGCATCCCGCTTTGCAACGTCGAATAGCGGGACCCCGGATCAAGTCCGGGGTGACGAAAGAGGAATTTGACTCACCCACCTCCAAGGTGTATTATCTAACTAATGCACCAAGGAGATTGTCCATGCGTCTCGCGTTCCTGATTCCCCCGATGATGCTCCTCGCCGCTTGCGGGTCGGAGGAGGAGAAATCCGGCGAAGGCACCGAAGTCTCGATCAACGCCGGCGACGAGCATGGCGGGGTCCAGATCAAGACCGGCAAGGACGGTGGCAATCTCAAGATCGGCGGTGACGGCGCCGCGATCAATATCGACATCCCCGATTTCGTCGACCTGAACATCGAAGACGATTTCGATATCGACGGAGTGAAGCTCTATCCGGGCAGCAAGGTCACCAAGGTCGACGTCGATGCGAACGACAAGAGCGGCGCCGACAAGGCGACGGTCAAACTCGGCTTCACTTCGCCCGCCGCGCCGAAGAAGGCGGCAGACTGGATGGCGGGCGAATTCGCCAAAAAGGGCGTGAAGGTCACGCGCAGCGGCGATACGCTCGCGGGCAAGGACAAGGACGGCGCCGATTTCCGGATCAACTTCGTTCCCGACGGCGCGACCGCCAAGGGCGAGGTCGTGATCACGAAGGTCTGACTTTCGTGCACCCCGGCGAAAGCCGGGGCCCAGTGCAGTTTTGGAATTCTGGGCCCCGGCTTTCGCCGGGGTTCACATACTAGCCGCTGTTCCTCAGCGCCGTCGCGATCGCGTTGATCGTCAACTGGATACCCTCGGCAATCCGCGGATCGGTCTCCCCGGCGCGGTGGCGCTTCATCAACTCGATCTGCAGCAGATTGAGCGGCTCGATATAAGGCAGGCGCAGCCGGATCGACGCCTCGAGCGCCGGATTTTTCTCGAGTAGCCGCGTCTGGCCGGTGATGTCGAGCAGCCCGTCATGCGCGCGGTTCCACCCATCGCGGATGCGGCCAAAAATCGCATCATGCCCGTCGATTCCCGCCGCCAGCTCGGCATAGCGCGCCGCGATCCCCATGTCGGATTTCGCGAGAACCATCTCCATATTGCCGAGCAGCGCTGCAAAGAATGGCCAGCCCGCCGCCATGTCGGCCAGCAGCGCCTTGTCCTCAAACGCGGCGAAGCCTTCGCCCGTGCCGTACCAGCCGGGCAGCATCGCGCGCGACTGCGCCCAGCTGAACACCCAAGGGATCGCGCGCAGATCCTCGATCGCGCTCGATTTGGTGCGGCTCGACGGCCGCGACCCGATCTTCAGCGTCGCGATCTCGGCGATCGGCGTCATCGCGCGGAAGAAATCCTTGAACGCCGGCGTATCGTAAACGAGCCCGCGATAGGCGGCGAAGGCGCCGGCCGAGAGCTGGTCCATGGCCGCGGTAAAGCGCGCCGCATCCTTCTCGCTCAGCGCCTCGGGCTCGAGGCTCGCGAGCAGGCTCGCCGACACCATCGCCTCGAGGTTCGTCGCCGCGCTTGCCGCGGTGCCATATTTCGCCGCGATCACCTCGCCCTGTTCGGTGATGCGGATGCGCCCCTGCACCGTGCCCGCGGGCTGCGCTCGGATCGCGGCAAAGGCGCTGCCGCCGCCGCGCCCGACCGCGCCGCCGCGGCCGTGGAACAATTGCATCGCGGTGTCGGCCTCTTCGAACACCGGGGTCAGCGCCTGCGACGCCTGATGCAGCCCCCAGGTCGAGGTCAGATAGCCGCCATCCTTGTTCGAATCCGAATAGCCGATCATCACTTCCTGATGCCCGCGCTGGCCGATCTGCGGGCCGATTTCGGGCATCGCGAAGTAACGCGTCATGATCGCGGGCGCGCGGTCGAGGTCGGCGATGGTTTCAAAGAGCGGCACGACCATCAGGTTCGACTGGCCCGCCTCGCCGCCGCTGCGCCACAGCCCCGCCTCGCGCGCGAGGACATGGACTTCGAGCAGGTCGGAGAGTTCCTGCGCCATGCTGATGATCCACTGGCAGATCGCGTCCTGGCCCAGCCGCTTACGCACGTCGGCGGCGGCGTGGACGATAGCGAGTTCGCCCGCAGTCTCGTCGCTCCACTGGTGCCACGGCGCCGCGAGCGGCCGGTCGCTTTGCAACTCGGCGGTGAGCAGCGCGATACGGGCTTCCTCATCCAGCGCCAGATAATCGGGACAGACACCAGAAACGCTGAGGAGTTCCGCGAGGACGCGTTCGTGCACCGCACTATTCTGCCGCATGTCGAGCGTCGCGAGGTGGAATCCGAACACCTCGACCGCGCGGATCAGCCGCCCGAGCGCGCCGATACCGCCGAACTGGCCATGGCTGTTCGCCGACAGCCCGGTGGCGATGGTGACGAGATCGCGGCGGAGCGACGCCGGGGTCGCATAGGGCGCGCCACTGAGCGCCGATGGCCGCGGCGGCGCGCGCCCGACGATCTGGGCGTAAGTGGCGCACAGCCGCGCATAGATACCCGACAAGGCGCGGCGATAGGGTTCGTCGCGGCGGCTCGGCGCGGCATCGCCGCTCGCCTCGGCCAGCGCTTCGACCGCGTCGGGGACGGCGGCGAGGCTCGCCGACACCGACAGTTCGGCGCCGAGGTGGTGGACCGCATCGATATAATGGCCGAGCACCGCCGCGGCGTTGCGCGCAGTCGCTTGTCGCATCGTCTCGGCGGTGACGAAGGGATTGCCGTCGCGGTCGCCGCCGATCCAGCTCCCGACGCGCAGGAAGCTCGCGGGGCGCTGGCCCAGTTCGGCTTCCCAGCGCGCATAGAGTTTCGGCACGACGGGGAGGAAGACGTCGCGCAAATAGGTGAGCGCATTGTCGATCTCGTCGGCGACGAACAATTTCTCGGTGCGCAGCGGGCGCGTTTGCCACAGCAGCACGATCTGCCGCCGGATCGCATCCTCTACGACGTCGCCCTCGGGCGTCTCGTCGGTGCCGGCATCGCGCAGCAGCATCAGTTCGGCGATGCGGTTCTTGTGGTCGAGCACCGACTTGCGCCGCACTTCGGTCGGGTGCGCGGTGAGTACCGGCGCGACGAGCGACGCGCTCAGCAATGCCGCGATCGCATCGCCATCGATCCCATCGGCGCGCAGCTTTTCGATCGCCGCGGCGACGGTCGCTTCGGGCTCGGCGGCGACCCCCTGCCGGTCCTCGGCGAGGTTCGCGAGCATCGAAAACAGCATGAAGCCGCGAACGAAGGCGATCGTGTCGTCGAGGCTCAGCGCATCGAGCCCCGGATCGATCGCCTCGGCCCCCGCGATCCCGCGGTGCCGGTCGACGCTCGACGAGCGGATATATTCGGTCTGGCGGAACAATTTGTCGCCGCCATAAGCGCGGATGACGTCACCGAGGATCCGCCCCAGATAGCGGATGTCGGGGTTTTGCGAGATCTGGATAGGCGGGCCCATGCGCCGCTTGCTGCACCTGCGAAGATGCAGGGTCAAGCGGCGCATAGCTATGCGCCAAAGACTGGCGTCGTTACATCAATGCGTTTTGACGAGGGCCAGCATTCCCATATCGATCGCGCGGCGACCATCGAACGCAACAGAGTTGCGCGTGTCGGTGATGAACATCAGCTTCCCCGATGCATCGGTGATGCGCGCCGCGACGGCATAGCTGTGGCGCGGGTCGAGCCGGCGCTGGTCCACCGTGAGCGTGAAGGCGAAGGGCACCTGGCGGCCGTCGGCGGTGAACGACTGCTGCGCGATCGTCTTCGACGGGGCGTCCATCAGGCTGACATCGCTCAGCGTGATCTCAACCTGCGCGGTCGGCGGCAGCGCGATGCGCTCGCGATAGGTGATGCTTCCGGTGACCGATACGGGCTGTTCGGCGGGCGGGACCGTCGCGCACGCGGCGAGCAGCGGTGCGGTGACCATGCCAACGGCGAGCAAACGAGCGATGCGAACCATGATGTTTCTCCTTTTTTCGATGGTTGGCGGCCGCCTAATGCCATCGAGGTGAACTCACGCTGTCGTACCCGCCCATGCGCCGTTCAGCCTTCCAGCTCGACATCCCAATACAGCCAGTCGATCCAGCTCGTGTGCAGATAGCCGGGCGGGAACGCCCGCCCATTATCCTGCAGCTGCCAGCTCGTCGGGCGCCAGGGCTGGCGATAGATCGGCATATGCGCCTGTTGCGGGGTGCGCCCGCCCTTCTTGAGATTGCACGGCGCGCACGCGGTCGTGACATTCTCCCACGTCGTCCGCCCGCCCAGACGGCGCGGCACGACATGATCGAAGGTCAGATCCTTGCCCGACCCGCAATATTGGCACGCGAACCGGTCGCGCAGGAACAGGTTGAAGCGTGTGAACGCCGGATGCTGCGACGGCTTCACATATTGGCGGAGCGCGATGACGCTGGGGATCGGCATCGTCTTCGTCGGCGAATGAATCTCGCGCTCGTAATTTTCGACGATGGTGACGCGGTCGAGGAAAACCGCCTTGACCGCGGTTTGCCAGGGCCACAGGCTCAGGGGGTAATAGCTGAGCGGCGTATAATCGGCATTCAGGACAAGGGCGGGACAATTATCGGGATGCCGGGCGAGATCGGGATGAAACATGGCTCTAGGACGCTGCCCCCATATTTGCGCGGGTTGGCGCGCCACTGCCTTCCCCAAGTGACATACCTATTACATGACGCATCAGAATCTGACGTCAAGGGGGGTTTTGTCGCAAGATATGGAAGGATTCATGGCAAGGCGGCACAGTATATGGAAATTTTACCAGCCTTATGCTGACTCGCTTCGCCCCCAGCCCGACCGGCGAGCTTCACCTCGGCCACGCCTATAGCGCGGTGCTCGCGTACAATGCGGCGCGCGATGCGGGCGGGAAATTCCTGATTCGCATCGACGATATCGACGGCAGCCGCTCGCGCGAGGAGTATGTCGACGCCTCGCTCGCCGATCTCGCCTGGCTCGGGATCGACTGGGACGGCGATCCGGTGCGCCAGTCGGCGCGGATCGTCGCCTATGCCGCCGCGCTGGGTAATCTGCGCGCGCGCGGCCTCGTCTATCCCTGTTTTTGCACCCGCGCCGACATCGCCGCCAGCCTGTCGGCGCCACATGGGCCGTCCGGCGCGATCTACCCCGGCACCTGTCGGGGCTTGTCCGAACCCGAGCGGACACGCCGCCTCGCGGATGAACCGCATTGCTGGCGCCTCGACACCGCGCGTGCGCTTGCCGAAAGTGGCGATCTGCAATGGGAAGAGGCGGGACGAGGGCTTCGATCCGCCGATCCGCTCGCGCACGGCGATATCGTCCTTGCGCGCAAGGACGCGCCGGCGAGCTATCATCTCGCGAGCACGCTCGACGACGCCGATATGGGGGTGACGCACGTCATCCGCGGCGCCGACCTCATCGCCTCGACCGACGTCCACCGATTGCTCCAGGCGCTCCTCGGACTGCCGCCCCCGTGCTATCGCCACCACGCGCTCGTCTGCGGCCCCGATGGCAAAAGGCTTGCGAAGCGTGACGCCGCGGCGTCGCTCGCATCGCTCCGCGCGGCCGGGATCGACGGGCGCACGCTCGCCGCCGATTTGGCCGCCGGGCGGCTTCCTGCTGGCTATTCGCTGCAAAATCCCTAGATAGGAACCATGGAAATCCTGCTCATCCTTGGCGTCGTGATTGCCGCTGGCTTCGTCCTCTTCTCGCTCGCGCGGGGGCTCTTCTATTTCTCGCAGGGGCACAAAGCCGAGATGGACGGCAGCGCGCACGAGAATCAGGTGATGCAGAACAAGATGATGATGTCGCGCGTGAAGTGGCAGGCGATCACGATCATCCTGCTTGTGCTGATCGGCCTCTTCGCCGCGGGCAAATAAGCGGGCGCAGCGATGGTCAAGCTCAACAAGATCTACACGCGCACCGGCGACGACGGCACCACCGGGCTCGTTGATGGCTCGCGTATCGCCAAGTCCGATGCGCTGATGGCGGCGATCGGCGACGTCGACGAAGCGAACAGCGCGATCGGGATCGTAGCCGCGGCGCTCGCGCCCGATAGCAACGAAGCCGCGATGCTCGCGCGCATCCAGAACGAGATGTTCGACCTCGGCGCCGATCTTGCGACCCCGCCCGACATCCAGTTCGGCTTCGGCCCGCACGAAATGGCGCTACGCATCGTGCCGAGCCAGATCGCGCGGCTCGAGAATGAGATCGACGGCATGAACGATGCGCTGGGTGCGCTCAAAAGCTTCATCCTGCCCGGTGGGACCGAAGCCGCGGCGCGGCTCCACCTCGCGCGTGCCGTCACGCGCCGCGCCGAACGCGCGGCCGTCGCGGCGGGCGATGCGCGCGACCTCAACCCGCTCGCGCTCAATTATCTCAACCGTCTGTCGGACCATCTGTTCGTGCTCACGCGGCACATCAACGCCGCGGCGGGCGGCGATATTCTCTGGAAACCCGGCGCGACGCGCTGACCCACCATTCGTCACCCCGGACTTGATCCGAGGTCCACCGCAACGCTGGAAAAATGGATGCCGGATCGAGCCCGGCATGATGAAGAGCGTCGATGTTCCCTAAATGTTCCTAGACATTCCATCGCGGCGTAACCATAATCGGTCCTACAGCGAAACCGAATCGCACCCCCGGGGATTGTCTCACCATGGCCAGCCGCACCGACGCCCAAAACCGCACCGATCCACTGGAAGAGCTGACGCGGCGCTTCGCCGCGACGCGCCGCCTGTCGCTCGATCTGGTGGCGACGCTCTCCGACGCCGATGCAAGCGCGCAGTCGATGCCCGACGCCTCGCCCGCCAAATGGCACCTCGCGCACACGACCTGGTTCTTCGAAACCTTTATCCTGCGCGATCATGTTCCGGGCTACCGTCTCTTCGACGAGCGCTATCCCTTTCTGTTCAACAGCTATTATGAGGCCGAAGGGCCGCGCCACGCGCGCCCGCATCGCGGCCTGCTGACGCGCCCGTCGCTCGACGAGGTGCGCATCTGGCGCGCGCATGTCGATACCGCGGTGCAGACCGCGCTGCCCGATCTCCCGGCGAGTGCGCTGACGCTCGTCGACCTCGGCATTCATCATGAGCAACAACATCAGGAATTGCTGCTCACCGACCTCAAGCATCTCTTCGCGCAAAACCCGCTCGGCCCGGCCGTGTGGGAAACGCGGATCGCGAATGAAGCCCAGCCGTTTTCCGCGATGAAATGGATCAAGGGCGCCGATGGCGTCGCCGCGGTCGGGCATGACGGCACCGGTTTCGCCTTCGACTGCGAAGGCCCGCGCCACGACGTGCTGCTGACGCCGCACGCGCTCGCCAGCCGCCCGGTGAGCAATGGCGAATGGCAGGAATTCATCGCCGACGGTGGCTACCATACCCCTTCGCTCTGGCTCAGCGACGGCTGGGCGTGGGTGCAGGGTGACGATATCGACGCGCCCGCCTATTGGCAGGACGGGCAAAGCTTCACCCTGTCGGGCTGGCAGGATATCGACCCCGCCGCGCCGGTAACGCACATCAGCTTCTTCGAGGCCGACGCCTTCGCGAGTTGGGCCGGTGCGCGCCTTCCGACCGAGCAGGAATGGGAAGCGGCCGCGGCCTCGTTCGATCCACACGGCGGCCAGCAGCTCGATACCGCTGGACCGGTGCAGCCCGCTCCCGCCGACGATGACACCGGCTTGCAACAGATGTTCGGCAGCGTGTGGGAATGGACCGGCAGCGCCTATCGCCCCTATCCGGGCTTTCGCGCCGCCCCCGGCGCGGTCGGCGAATATAATGGCAAGTTCATGAGCGGCCAGCTCGTGCTGCGCGGCGGCAGCTGCGCGACCCCACGCGGTCATCTCCGCGCTTCCTACCGCAATTTCTTCTACCCCCACCAGCGCTGGCAATTCACCGGCGTGCGGCTCGCAAAGGATCTTTGACATGGGTGTTGTACGCAATCTTCGTCAGGTTTCGGCCGACGACACGGGCGTCGATATCGCCTTTCGCGCCGACGTCCACGCCGGCCTCGCGCAAAAGCAGAAGGCGATTCCGGCGCGCTGGTTCTACGACACGACCGGCTCGGCGTTGTTCGAAGATATCACCGCGCTCCCCGAATATTATCCGACGCGTAGCGAGACCGACTTGCTCACCCGTCACGCCGCCGACATCGCGGCGGCGATCGGTCCGGGCCGCGCGGTCGTCGAACTCGGCTCGGGCAGTTCGACCAAGACCCCGCTGTTGCTCGATGCGATTGCTCCGGCCGCCTATGTGCCCGTCGATATTTCGGGGGATTTCCTGCGCGGTAGCGCCGAGGCGCTCGCGATACGCTTTCCGGGGCTGCCCATTTATCCGGTCGAGGCCGACTTCACCCAGCGCGTGGCGATGCCCGATGAGATCGCCGGCTTACCCAAGCTCGGCTTTTTTCCGGGCAGCACTATCGGCAACATGGTCGCACGCACGGCGATCGACCTTTTGCGCAACTGGCGCTGTGCGCTCGGCGAGGCGTCGCTCCTCCTCATCGGTATCGACCGGATCAAGGATGTGGCTACGCTCGAACTCGCCTATGACGATCCGGCGGGGGTGACCGCGGCGTTCAACCTCAACCTGCTCGAGCGGATCAATCGCGAGCTTGGCGGTGACATTCCGGTCGAGAATTTCGCTCATCGTGCCGTGTGGGACGACGTCCACGCGCGCATCGAAATGCATCTCGTCGCGGCGTGCGATATGGAATTTGCCATCGACGGTCGCCTTTATACGATGGCGAAGGGGGAGACGATCCACAGCGAGAACAGTCATAAATACGGCCCGCGCGACGCCAATCTGCTTTTGCGTGCGAGCGGCTGGACGCCGATCGCGACGTGGGACGACGCCGATCCCGCCTTCGCCCTGATCCTTGCCGAAGCCACCGCCTTCCGTTCGGCCCCCTGACGCGCGCTCTTGACGCGCGGGACCTAAGCCGTAGGGGCACAGGCACGGTTTTCAGCGAAAAGGGCAGCATATGATCGTCGGCGTTATCGGTGCGGGACAAATGGGTGCGGGCATTGCGCAGGTGTCGGCGGGTGCAGGGCATGATGTGTTGCTGTCCGATATCGACCTCGCGCGCGCTGAAGCGGGCAAGGCGGGCATCGCCAAGGCGCTCGGCCGCCTCGTCGCCAAGGAGAAGATGACGCAGGCAGAGGCCGACGCGCTGCTCGGCCGCATCACCCCCGTTGCCGACCATTCCGCCTTCGCGCCCGCCGACCTGGTCATCGAGGCGGCGACCGAGCGCGAGGAGATCAAGCGCGCGATTTTCGCCAGCGTCGGTCCGCATCTGTCGGCGACCGCGATTCTCGCCAGCAACACCAGCTCGATCCCGATCACGCGGCTGGCACAGGCCGCGCCCGATCCGGCGCGCTTCATCGGCGTTCATTTCTTCAACCCGGTCCCCGTGATGGGGCTGATCGAACTGATCCGCGGCCTTGCCACCAGCGACGATACGCTTGCAAAGGTCGAAGCCTTTGGTCGCGGTCTCGGCAAGGAAATCGTCCATGCCAATGACGCGCCGGGCTTCATCGTCAACCGCGTGCTGATGCCGATGATCAACGAGGCGGTGTTCGCGCTCGGCGAGGGCGTCGCGACGATGCAGGACATCGACGCCGGCTGCCGTCTCGGGCTCAACCATCCGATGGGCCCGATCACGCTCGCCGATTTCATCGGGCTCGACACCTGCCTCGAAATCATCCGAGTGCTCTACAGCGGCACCGGCGATCCGAAATTCCGCCCCGCACCCTTGCTCGTCCAATATGTCGACGCCGGATGGGTCGGGAAAAAGGCGGGGCGCGGCTTTTACGACTGGACGGGGCCGGAGCCCGTTCCGACGCGTTGAGCGGATACGACGCCCGGACCCTCGCCTTCTATGCGGCGGAAGCGCCGGTCTATACGGCGTCGGGCAAGCTGGGCGTGTCGCGCCACCTCGATCGTTTCCTCGACCGGTTGCCGGATGGAGCGGACATATTGGAACTGGGGTGCGGCGGCGGGCGCGACGCTGCGCACATGATCGCGCGCGGCTTCGTGGTCGATCCGACCGACGGGGTCGCCGAGATCGCGGCGAAAGCGGAAGCGCAGCTCGGCCGACCCGTGCGCGTGATGCGCTTCGGCGAGCTCGATGCCGTCCGGCGCTACGACGCCATCTGGGCGTCGGCGAGCTTGCTCCACGTGCCGCGTAGCGATCTTCCGGACGTGATTGCACGCATCCACCGCGCGCTGAGACCCGGCGGGCTGCATTTCGCGAGCTACAAGGGCGGCGGGATCGAAGGGCGCGACCGCTTCGGGCGTTATTTCAACTATCTTGCGTGCGCAGAGCTCGAATCCATCTATCGCGAAGCCGCCGTCTGGGATTTACTCGATATCTCCGAAGGTGTCGGCGGCGGCTATGACGGTGCGCAGGGGCCGTGGGTTCAGATCACTCTGCGTCGTCCGCGATAAGAGGGGCGATGGAGCCGGAAGGCGGCCGGTGCGTTGGGCATATATGGAATGCAGGGGATAATGATCATGCGTAACAAGAGCTTAATCGCACTCGCCGCCGTCCTACTTGCCGGGGCCATGCCCGTTCAAGCGCAACAGGGTTCGCCTGAGGAATCGACGATCAAGGACACCGCGAATTCGGTGACCGAACCGTTCGACGGCAAGGAAGTGCCGCCAAAGCTGCTGGCGATTCAGGGCAGCCCCTATTCGCTTGCGGGTCTCGGAAAATGCGCCGCCATCATCAAGGAAGTGGGCGAACTCAACGAAGTGCTGGGCGCCGACGTCAATGAGCAGGTCGACAGGGACCGCGCGAAGAAGCGTGAAGAAACTGCTGGCCGCGTCGCTGGAACTGTGGCGGGCGGGATCATCCCGTTTCGCGGGCTGATTGGTGAGGTTACTGGCGCCAATGCCGAGCGGCGGCGTTATGCGCTGGCGGTCTATGCCGGGACGGTGCGCCGCGGCTTCCTGAAAGGCGTCGGGCTCGAACGCGGCTGCAAGGCCCCGGCAAGGCCTTGAAGAAAGCAGCTTGAGAGGGGCAGGGCACATGCGGGTCGACAATATTCGCGCCTTTACCGTCGAGGTGCCGCAAGCGGCACTCGACGATTTGAAGGAGCGGCTGGCGCGCACGCGCTGGCCCGAAAAGGAAACGGTGGGCGACTGGGATCAGGGCATTCCGCTCGCCTACGCGCAGGAACTCGCTGCCTATTGGCGCGATGACTATGACTGGCGCCGGGTCGAGGCGCGGCTGGGTGCGCTGCCCAACCATCTCGCGACGATCGACGGGCTCGACATCCATTTCCTGCACATCCGATCGGCCAATCCCGATGCTCGGCCGCTAGTTCTGACGCATGGCTGGCCGGGATCGGTGCTCGAGTTCCTCGATGTGATCGAACCGCTTGTCGCCGACTATCATCTCGTGATCCCATCGCTTCCCGGCTACGGCTTTTCGGGCAAGCCCGCCGAGGCCAAATGGAGCGTCGAGCATATCGGCGCGGCGTGGGACGCGCTGATGCAGGCGCTTGGCTATGACCGCTATTTTGCGCAGGGCGGCGACTGGGGCAGCGCGGTGACGTGCGCGATCGGGATGAACCATGCCGATCATTGCGCGGGAATCCATGTTAATATGGTGGTCGGCGCGCCGCCGCCCGACCTGATGGCGGACCTCACCGACAGCGAGAAACTCTATCTCGCGCGCTTCGGCTGGTATCAGGCGAAGGATAGCGGCTATTCGACCCAGCAAGCGACGCGGCCACAGACGATCGGCTATGCGCTGACCGATTCACCGGTCGGGCAAATGGCGTGGATCGTTGAAAAATTCCACGGCTGGACCGATTGCGGGCATCAGCCCGGCGGCCAGTCGATCGGTGGCCACCCCGAAAATGCGCTGTCGCGCGACGCGATGCTCGACACCGTCAGCCTCTATTGGCTGACCGCGAGCGCGGCTTCGTCGGCGCGGCTCTATTGGCACAGCTTCCGCAATTTTTCGGCGGGGGAAATCCTCGTGCCGACGGGGTGCAGCCTGTTCCCGAATGAGATCATGCGCCTGTCGCGGCGCTGGGCCGAGCGGCGCTACAGGAATATCGTCTATTGGAACGAACTGACAAGCGGCGGGCATTTCGCCGCGTGGGAGCAGCCCGAACTGTTCACCGGCGAAGTCCGCGCGGCGCTGGCGCAAATGGCGTTATAGCAAGGCGGCTGACGGCGCCGGCCGCCTGGTGAGATCACATCGGCGTATAGACGACGCGGCAGCTTTCGGGAGCCGAGCGCAGCGCGGTGTTCCACGTTACGTCATTGCCCTGCCGGTGCAGCCGTGCGCCGCTCTTGTTCTCGTAAATCTGGCCGCTGTTCGCCGGGGTCGATTTGAGCACCATCGTCCGCCCGCCGTTGACGCGCACGATCGCGCCGTCGCCGACATAGTCGACTTTCAGCCGGGTGCCGCCGCTGCAGTCATAGCTGGTGCCGGTGTTGCGCGGCACCGACGAACAGGCCGCGAGGGTAAGGATCGCGGCGCCCGCCGCGAAAAGGATCGCTGTTTTCATGTCCCGTTTCCCCCTCAGTAGCCCGAACGCACGCACAGCACGTCGGCGAGGTAGACCCGCCCGCTGATCGTTTCCATATGCTCGCGCGCCGACCCGTTCCAGCCGATCGAGCGGCACCATGTGTCGGCGGTCTGCGCCGCGCAATTGGCGGTCGCCGAACCGCGGGCGCAGGCGAGCACGCGGTAGTTGCGCTCGGCCGGCTGCGTGTGGAATTCGGCGAAATTGCCGCGCGCGACCTGGTCGTTGGCGGGCGGATTGGGGTTCCAGCCGCCGCCCCCGCCGCCGCCGACCGGACGGATCGACTGGATGGTGAGGCCGCGCAGGACGTTGTTGAGCATCGGCGTGTCGCGGTCGACGGTGCGGCAATTGCCGCGATAGCGCGTCCTTTCGCAAAGCTCCCAGCGCCCGTTCGGGACACGGATCGAATTCACTGGCCATGAGAGGCCAAGATTGGGCTTTTCCTCGCCGATGAACACCGCGGGGCCGCGATAGCCAGCGTCGCGATAAATCGTCGCTTCGGGGGGGCGATCGGGGCGGTAGCGCTCGGTCTCGGCTGTCTGGGCATAAGAGGTGGCGAGGAAACCCGCCCCTATCGACGCCGCAGCCGCGGCAAGGATCGACAAACGATAAGCGGTTTTCATGACAGCCTCCCATTTTGCGAACGCGACCCGGGATTCTTTATATCCCAAGTTTACGCCATTCGCGGGCGGCTTGCAAATTCTCCCAATCAGCCGCGGAGGTTAGGCCGAACCCGGTGGTGGATCAGTGCGCCGTGGCGGGTTCGGTCAGCTGGGTGCTCGCCGGGGTGGCGTCGGCGGGCGCCGCCGTCACGGGTGCGGCGGGCGCAACAGGCGGAGGTGCTGCCAGCGGCGGGGCGATGCCCAGCATCAGCCCCGCGAGCGCCGCCGACATCAGGTTCGACAGGCTGCCCGCGAGCAGCGCCTTCAGCCCCAGCTTGGCGATCATCGGGCGCTGGTTCGGGGCGAGCCCGCCGGTCACCGCCATCTGGATCGCGATCGAGCTGAAATTGGCGAAACCGCAAAGCGCGAAGGTCGCAATCGCGACCGCCGCCATCGACATGTCGCCCTGCGCCTTGCCGAGGTCGATGAAGGCGACGAATTCGTTGAGCACGACTTTGCTGCCGAACAGCCCGCCGACCACCGCGCTTTCTTCCCATGGCACGCCCATCAGCCACATCACGGGGCGGAAGATCGCGCCGATCACCGCCTGGAACGACAGGTCAGGATAGCCGAACCAGCCGCCAATCCCGGCGAGCAGCCCGTTGGCGAGCGCGACGAGCGCGACGAAGGCGAGCACCATCGCGCCGACCGCGACCGCGAGCTTGACGCCGGTCTGTGCGCCCTGCGCCGCAGCCATGATGATGTTCGCAGGCTTTTCCTCGTCATGGCTCGCCTCGGGCATGATGACGGGCTCGATGCCGAGATCCTTGGGATCGTCGGGCATCATGATCTTGGCCATCAATATGCCGCCGGGGGCCGACATGAAGCTCGCGGCGAGAAGGTAAGGGAGCAATTGCTCGCCGATCATGCTGGCATAGGCGCCGAGGATCGTTCCCGCGACCCCCGCCATGCCCACGGTCATCACGGTGAACAACTGCGAGGGGCTAAGGCCGGCGAGATAGGGCCGGATCACGAGCGGGCTTTCGCTTTGCCCAACGAAGATGTTCGCAGCGGCGCCGAGGCTTTCGACCTTGGTGATACCGGTAATTTTCTGGATCGCGCCGCCGACCCATTTGATCACCAACTGCATGATGCCGAGATAATAGAGGATCGAGATGAGCGAGGCGAAGAAGATGATGACGGGCAGCGCTGCAATCGCGAAGCTGTTCGCGCCCATTTCGGGCGAGGCGAGCGGGCCGAAGATGAAATCGGTTCCGGCCTTGGCATAGCCGAGGAGGTTCGAGACGGCGTTCGACATCGTCTGGATCACCGCGCGGCCCCACGGCGTGCCGATGACGAGCACCGCGAAGCCGGCCTGGAGCAGGAAAGCGGGGATGACGATGCGCAGCCGAATCCAGCGACGGTTCGACGAAAAAAGCACGGCAATCGCAAGCAATGCGACGATGCCGAGCAAACCGATAAGGCGTTCCATAATGCTGATGCGTCCCCCGCAAGTTTAATGGGCCTGAATAACGGGCTTTGGCGCCGGGGCAAGAGCCGCGCGCCGAGCCGTGTTTCTCGGACTTTCCAGCACCCGCAAAAGCGATTAAGCGGCCTCGATGGAAAATAGCTCTTCGCGCGTGATCGCGCCTTCGTTGCTGCTGTTCGCGATCCTCTACGGCGGCATGGTTCCGCTCGGCGGTTTCTTGGGGGCAAAGCAGGTCGCGCTCGGCCCGCTGGCGGTCGAGGCCGGGATTTTCCCCTTCCTGACGCTGATCGCGATTTCGAGCGGGATCGCCGAACTGCACGGGCGCGTCGTCGCCGACCGGCTGGTGCGGCTGGGCTTCATTCCGCTGATCCTCGCGATCATCCTGACGGTGTTCGTGCTGCAATTGCCGACCGACGAGGGCATGTATGAGCCCGCCAAGGAGGCTTTCCCGATCATCGTCGGACAGGGCTGGCGCATGATGGCGGCGGGGATCCTCGCTTATGGCGTGTCGGTCAGCCTCAACGTCTGGCTCTTTGCGCGGATGACCGCGAACAACGGCCGGCTGCTGCCGCTGCGCGGTTTTGTCGCGGCAGCGCTTAGCCAGATCATCGATACGTTGATCTTCATCACCGTCAGCTTCTATGGGGTCCGCCCGATCGGCGACCTGATGCTCGGCCAGATGATCGCCAAGATCGTGCTGTCGGCGGTGATGGTGCCGTTGCTGGTGATGGCGGTGGTGGCACTCGGCCGCCACCTTGATGCGAAGAACGCCGGATGATGTCGATGACCGATCCCTCGAAAATGCCCGACCTGCTTGCCAAGGCCGAAACGCTCGTCGAGGCGCTGCCCTATCTGCAGCGCTATGCCGGCGAGACCTTCGTGATCAAATATGGCGGCCACGCGATGGGCGATCCCGAGGCGCAGCGTGACTTTGCCGAGGATGTCGTGTTGCTCAAAGCCGTCGGGATCAACCCCGTCGTCGTCCATGGCGGCGGGCCACAGATCGGCGCGATGCTGAAACAGCTCGGGATCGAATCGACCTTTGTCGGCGGCCTCCGCGTCACCGATGCCGCGACCGCCGAGGTCGCCGAGATGGTGCTCGCGGGCAAGATCAACAAGGAAATCGTCAGCTGGATCGCCGCGCTCGGCGGGCGTGCGGTCGGGATTTCGGGCAAGGATGCGAACCTCGTGCTCGCCGAAAAGGTCAGCCGCACCGAACCCGACCCCAATTCGGGGATCGAGCGGCACGTCGACTTGGGTTTTGTCGGCGAACCCGTCGCGGTCGACCCGACGATCCTCGTCAATCTGACGAAGGACAATTTTATCCCGATCGTCGCTCCGGTCGCGCTCGGTGCCGATGGCGCGACCTATAATATCAACGCCGACACGATGGCGGGCGCGATTGCGGGCGCGCTGGGCGCGAAACGCTTCTTCCTGCTCACCGATGTTGCCGGGGTACTCGACAAGTCGGGCGCGCTGCTCACCGATCTCGACCGCCCGGCGATCGACGAACTGAAAGCCGACGGGACGATTACCGGCGGCATGATCCCCAAGGTCGAGACGTGCGTCGCCGCGGTCGACGCCGGGGTCGAAGCCGCGGTCATCCTCGACGGGCGCATTCCGCACGCGATGCTGCTCGAAATTTTCACCGCAAGGGGTGCGGGGACGCTCATTCACCGCTAAGAGACGCGGCAAGACCCTTTTTCGGAGAAATCGCCTTGCTTCTCATGCTCCTCCAGATCGTCCACATCATCCTGACGGTCCTGTGGTGGTTCATCATCGCGCAGGCGGTGATGTCGTGGCTGATCGCGTTCAACGTCATCAACACGCACAACCAGTTCGTCGGCCAGCTGTGGACCGTGCTCGACCGGATCACCGAGCCGCTCTACCGTCCGTTCCGCCGCATCATGCCCGATTTCGGCGGGCTCGACTTGACCCCGATGCTGGTGCTGATCCTGATCATCATCATCGACGGGCCGGTGCTGAACTATCTCGCGAGCCTCGCCTACACCAACGGGATGGCGTAATGCCGGCGGCGCAGGTGATCGACGGCAAGGCTTTCGCCGCCGGCCTGCGGGCGCGGATCGCCGATGCGGTTCCGGCATTCAAGGCCGCGACGGGCCGCGCGCCCGGCCTTGCGGTCGTGCTCGTCGGCGACGATCCGGCGAGCGCCGTCTATGTCGGGTCGAAGGGCAGGGCGACGATCGCCGCGGGCATGGAAAGCTTCGAACACCGCCTGCCCGCGACCGCGACGCAGGATGAGGTCGAGGCGCTGCTCGGCCAGCTCAACGCCGACGAGGTGGTCGACGGCATCCTGCTGCAACTGCCGCTGCCCGGCCATCTCGATGAACAGGCCGCGGTTGCGACGATCGATCCCGACAAGGATGTCGACGGGCTGACCCCGGTGAGCGCGGGGCGCCTCGCGCTCGGTATCGCCGGGATGGTGCCATGCACGCCCTATGGCTGCCTGCTGCTGCTCCAGGACCGGCTCGGCGATTTGTCGGGCAAGGATGCGATCGTCGTCGGGCGCTCGATCCTCGTCGGCAAGCCGATGGGGCAGTTGCTGCTCGGCGCCAATGCCACCGTGACGATGGCGCATAGCCGGACGAAGGATTTGCCCGCGCTCGTCCGCCGCGCCGATATCGTCGTCGCCGCGGTCGGGCGCGCTGAAATGGTGAAGGGCGACTGGATCAAGCCCGGCGCGATCGTGATCGACGTCGGCATCAACCGCCTGCCGCCCGCCGACGGCGCCGCGAAAGGCCGGCTCGTCGGCGATGTCGATTATGACAGCGTCGCCGCGGTCGCCGACGCGATCACGCCGGTTCCCGGCGGGGTCGGGCCGATGACCATCGCGTGCCTGCTGCGCAACACGCTCGTCGCCGCGCACCGCCGCGCCGGGCTCGCCGATCCGGAGGGTTTTTGATGCACCGTCTGCTGATTCCCGCGCTTGCCCTGTCGTTGCTTACGGGCTGCGCTTCGGATCCCGACGATATTCGCAACCGGCCGCTCGCCGCGAACCCCAGCGCTTTCATCGCCGCCGAAATCGGCTTTGCGCGGCTGGCGCAGGAAAAGGGGCAGTGGACGGCGTTCCGCGAAACCGCCGCGCCCGAAGCAGTGATGTTCGTACCGCAACGCGTGCAGGCGCGCGACTGGTTGAAGTCGCAAAAGGACCCCGCCGAGGCCGTGAAATGGCAGCCGCACGCGGTCTATGTGAGCTGCGACGGCAACGCCGGCGCGACGACCGGCGCGTGGCAGAAGGGGCCGGCGAATGGCTATTTCACGACGGTGTGGCTGCGCGATCCCAAGAAGGGCAAGCTGACCTGGATCCTTGACCATGGCGATGCGCTGGCGACGCCGCGCGAAGCGCCCGAATTCATCGCATCGAAACAGGCGGTCTGCGGTTCGCGGCCCGCGGTGCCGATCGAGGCGGGCGGCGAAGGTGAGGATAGGGCGGTCGGCCTGTCGCCCGACCAGACGCTGAGCTGGACGTCGACCGTCCGCGCCGATAAGGCGCGCCGCGTCACGATCCGCCTGTGGGACGGCAAGGAGATGGCGACCGTCATCGACGATCAGGTCGCGGCGCCGAAACAGCCATGATCGACCTTTTCATCTCGGCGTTCGTCACGCTGTTCGTGGTCATCGACCCGCCGGGCTGTGCGCCGATCTATGCCAGCCTGACGACGGGGGCGAGCGCGGCGCAGCGGCGTTCGATGGCGATCCGCGCGACGGTGATCGCCGGGCTGATTCTCGTCTTCTTCGCGATGTTCGGCGAGGCGTTGCTCAGCTTCCTCCACATCGATCTCGACAGTTTCCGCATCGCGGGCGGAATCATGCTGTTCATCATCGCGATCGACATGGTGTTCGAAAAGCGCACCGAACGCCGCGAACAGCGCGCCGAAAAGGTGATCGCGACCCCCGAGATCGAGGATGTCTCGGTGTTCCCGATGGCGATGCCGATGCTAGCGGGGCCGGGGTCGATTGCGTCGGTGATGCTGCTCGTGTCGCAGAATAACGGGCTCGAGCGCGCGTTCGTGATCTTTGGCGCGCTGCTGCTCGTGCTGCTGCTGACGCTCGCGGCGCTGCTGTCGGCGGGGCCACTGATGCGGCTGATCGGCAACAAAGGCGAGGCGGTGATCACGCGCCTGCTCGGTGTGCTGCTCGCGGCGCTCGCGGCGCAGTTCGTGATCGACGGGCTGAAGGCGAGCTTCCCGAGCCTCGGATAAAAAGGGGCGCCGCCTTTCGGCGACGCCCTTTCTTTTCCACGGGAATGGAACTGGTTACTGCGCCGCGTTGACGTCGTTCTGGGTGACCGGCGCGATGCGGATTTCGACGCGGCGGTTGCACTGATAATCGGCTTCGCTGCGTTCGGGCGAGCATTTGAGCTGCGATTCACCGTAACCGAGCGTCGCCATACGCGCGCGCTGGATGCCGCGGCCGCCCAGATAGTCGGCGACCGACGCGGCGCGGCGTTCGGACAGGCCCTGGTTATAGGTGTCGCTGCCGGTCGAATCGGTGTGGCCATAGACGTCGATATAGGTGCTCGGATATTCGGCGAGCGTCGATGCCACGCTGTCGAGCGCGCTGCGGAACTGCGATTTCACCATCGCGCTGTTGAGGTCGAAGGTGACGTCGCCGGGCATGTTGAGCACGAGCTGGTCGCCCTGACGCTCGACGTCGATCCCGGTGCCCGCGGTGCGTTCGCGCAGCTTCTTTTCCTGCTGGTCCATATAATAGCCGACGCCCGCGCCGGCGACCGCGCCGATGCCTGCCCCGACGATTTCCTCGGTGCGGCTGTTGCGGCCGCCGATCAGGTCGCCGAGCAAATAGCCGCCGAGCGCGCCGCCGACGCCGCCGATCGCGGCTTTCGATATCTTGCGTTCGCCGGTCACCGGATCGGTGACGCAACCCGTCAGCGCGATCGCGCCGATGCTGGTCAATATGGTGAGCTTGATCGTCTTGCTGTTCATCTTTTTCGCTCCCTTTATCCGGCGGATGCCTCTTGTCCCTGGCATGCCGCCCTTACCTGCCGATAACATATGGCCGGCGATCTGGTTCCAAAATTCGCCTGAATGCGGACTGAGCGGGGCATTCAGGCGTGCGCCATTGTGCAATACGCCGCCTTTCGCTTATAGGGCGGATATGACCGACGCTGACAGGGGCCGGGCGCCGATGCGCCGTACGAGCGCCCAATGACCCCTTTTCCCTGGTCCGATGTGGCGATCATCGCGGTCCTTATCCTTTTGAACGGAGTCTTCGCGCTTTCCGAACTCGCGATCGTCTCGGCGCGCGGGCCGCGTCTCCAGGCCGCTGAAAAGCGTGGCAGCCGCGGCGCCACCATCGCGCGTCAGCTCGCCGCCGACCCCGGCCGTTTCCTGTCGACGGTGCAGGTCGGCATCACGCTGATCGGGATTCTCGCGGGCGCCTATTCGGGCGCGAGCCTCGGCGCGCCCGTCGGCGAACGGTTGCAGGCGATGTTCGGGCTCGACGACGAGAATGCACGCGCTGCGGGCTTTGCCGTCGTCATCGCGGTCACCACCTATTTCTCGCTGATCGCGGGTGAGCTGGTGCCCAAGCAGTTTGCCCTGCGCGCGCCCGAACCGATCGCCATTTTCATGGCGCTGCCGATGCTGTGGCTGTCGAAAATCGGCGCGCCGCTCGTGTGGTTGCTCGACGCGAGTTCGGCGCTCGTCTTTCGCCTGCTCGGGCTCAAACGCGAATCGGAAGATCGCGTGACCGCCGAGGAATTGCACCTGATCGTCGCCGAGGCATCGAAATCGGGGGTGATCGAGGAAAGCGAACGCGCGATCATCTCGGGCGTCGTGCGCCTTGCCGACCGGCCGGTGCGCGAGGTGATGACGCCGCGCAAGGATGTCGACTGGGTCGATGTCTCGCTCGACGCGCGCGGCGTGCGCGACAAGCTGGTCGAAACGCCGCACAGCCGTTTGCCCGTCGCGCGCGGATCGGTCGACGATATCGTCGGTGTCGTGCAGGCGCGCGACATCGCCGCGGCGCTGTTCCAGGGCGAAACGCTCGACCTCGAGCAATTGATGCGCCCGGCGAAAGTGATCCACGATCAGATCGACGCGATGGACGCGCTCGAAGCCTTGCGCGCTGCCGATGTGCCGATGCTGTTCGTCCACGACGAATATGGCCATTTTGAAGGGCTGGTGACCCCCGCCGACCTGCTCGCGGCGATCGCCGGCGAGTTCGCGTCGGATCAGGACATTGGTAGCGAGCCGTTCGTCGTCGAACGCGAGGACGGCAGCCTGCTGATCGCGGGGTCGATGCCCGCCGACCAGATGGCCGAACGGCTGGGCATCGAACTTGGCGACGACCGCGACTATGCGACCGCGGCGGGCCACGCGCTTGCGATCCTGAAGCATCTGCCCAAGGAAGGCGAGCGCTTCACCGACAAGGGTTGGCGGTTCGAGATCGTCGATATGGACGGGCGAAAGATCGACAAGCTGCTGGTGACCGAGGTGCGCAAGCCGAAGGACGATGAAGCCGAATAGGCATGGCTTGAGACCGCGAAATCTGGCCTTCTTTCATCATCCCGGGCTTGACCGGGGACCCGCCTTTTCCTTCAAGAAGGCAGGCCCCGGATCAAGTCCGGGGTGACCATGATGGATAGACAACTTCCGGGCGTCAGCCGCCCTTAGAGTTCGCCGCCGAGCGCACCATATTTCGCTTCGAACCCGGCCTTGTCGCCGCGCGCCAGATAGCCTGCCTGGTCGACGATATTGTCGCGTGCGATGCGGCCCTGAAAGGCGCCGAGCTGCGGGTCGATCCGCGCGACGTCGGCGTCGGTCCAGTCGGCGATCTGCCGGAAGCCGGTCACGCCGAGGCCGTTTAACAGCACGGCGAGCTTGGGGCCGACACCCTTTAGCAGTTGCAGATTGTCGGGGCCGGTTTTGGTCGCTGGCGAAGCGGGCTTGGCAGCGGGTGGCGGCGGAACGGTCGGTTCTTTGGGGATGGCAGCAGCTGCCTTGGCGGGCGCCGGTTTGGCGGCCTTTTTGGCCGCGGGCTTAGTTGCCGTCTTTGCCGCGGGCTTTGCAGCGGGTTTCGCTGCCGGTTCCTTGGCCGTGGGTTTCTTCGCAGCAGGTTTTGCAGCGGGCTTCGGCTTCGCAGCAGGCTTGGGCGCCGGGGGCGCGGCTTTGGCAACGGGCTCGGCAACAGGCGCGGGCTTTGGAGTGGGCGCCGGCGGCGCAGCCTTGGCGACCGGTTCGGGTGCCGGCTGCGGGGCTGCGGGGGCAACGGGCTGCGGCTTGGGCTCGATCGGCTTGAAGCGCGCGGGTTCGGCGGCGATGATCTCGGGCTTTACCGGTTCGAGCGGCTTCGCGGGTTTCGTGGGTTCGACGGTCGGGCGCGCGATCTCTTCGGGTTTCGAGCGACCGAACAGCCACCAGAGCAGCACGACGGCAACGACGAGGCCAACGACCGCGATAATCCAGTTTTCCTGAAGCCAAATCATGATCTTCTCCGCTTGTGATTTTCGGTAAGCCTATGCGGGCTTGTATGCCGGGTCTACCTTAACGAACGGGCCACTATGAATTTCTCCGTGGGAAAATTCATTCTGCTTCGCGCGCGACTTCGCGCCAACCAATGTCGCGGCGACAGAAGCCGGTCTTGAAATCGAGCTTGTCGACGGCGGTATAGGCACGCGCCTGTGCCTCGGTCACGGTGCGGCCGGTCGCGGTGACGTTGAGCACGCGCCCGCCTGCGGCGACGATCTGATCTTCGCTTCGCGACGTGCCCGCATGGAACACCCGCACGCCGCCAGCCTCGGCATCGGCGATGCCATGGATCGCGCCGCCCTTTTCGGGGGTGGCGGGATAGCCGTTCGCCGCCATCACGACGGTCAGCGCATAATCGCTGGCGAAAGCAGGCGGTGTCGCATCGGCGAGCGCGCCGGTCGACGCGGCGTAGAGTAGCGCGGCGAGGTCGCCGGCATAGCGCATCATCAGCACCTGGCATTCGGGATCGCCGAAGCGCGCATTATATTCGATCAGCTTCGGCCCGGTATCGGTGAGCATGAGGCCCGCGAACAGCACGCCGACATAAGGCGTGCCTTCGGCGGCGAGGGTTGCCACCGTCGGCCGGATGATGCGGTCCATCACCGCGGCTTCGAGATCGGGGGTGAGCACGGGGGCGGGGCTGTATGCGCCCATGCCGCCGGTGTTCGGCCCGACGTCGCCGTCGCCGACGCGCTTGTGATCCTGCGCGCTGCCGAACGCCATCACCTCGGTGCCGTCGGCAAGCGCAAAGAAGCTCGCCTCCTCACCGGTCATGAATTCCTCGATCACCACCTCGGCGCCCGCGCCGCCGAAGGCGCCTTCGAACATGTCGTCGATCGCCGCTTCGGCTTCGGCCTGCGTTTCGGCGATGATCACGCCCTTGCCCGCGGCGAGGCCGTCGGCCTTGATCACGACGGGAATCGAAAAGCCTTCGAGCACGGCGAGCGCTTCGTCGGCGCTGGTGCAGCGAACATAGGCCGCGGTCGGGATGCCGGCGCGCGCGCACAGATCCTTGGTGAAGCCCTTCGAGCCTTCGAGCCGCGCCGCGGCGGCGCCGGGGCCGAAGACCGCGACGCCGAGGTCGCGCAGCCGGTCGGCGAGGCCCTCGACGAGCGGGGCTTCGGGGCCGACGACTACGAAATCGATCGCATGCGCTTTGACGAAGGCGATGAGGCCGTCGAGATCGTCGGCGGCAATCGCGACGCATTCGGCATGCGCTTCGATCCCCGGGTTACCCGGTGCGGCATAGAGCTTGGCGCAGCTTGGCGATTGTGCCAACTGCCAGCTGAGCGCATGTTCGCGGCCCCCCGATCCGACCAGCAGGATATTCATGTCAGTCCCTTTTCCCGATACGGCGTCCGACGATGGCACCGAAGCGCGGCTGTTAGCCGAGGCGGCGCCCGGCGACAATGCACCGGCGCTGTCGGTCAGCCAGTTGTCGGCGGCGATCAAGCGCACTGTCGAGGACGGCTTCGCGCGCGTGCGCGTGCGGGGTGAATTGTCGGGGACGAAACGCGCGGCGTCGGGGCATTTTTATGCGGCGCTGAAAGACGATAATGCGCTGATCGACATGGTGATGTGGAAGGGGCAGGCGGGGCGCCTTGCCTTCCGACCCGAGGACGGGATCGAGGTGATCGCGACCGGCAAGCTCACCACCTATCCGGGGCGGTCGAAATATCAGCTCGTCGTCGATACGCTCGAGGTCGCGGGCGAGGGCGCTTTGATGCTGCTCTTCGAGAAATTGAAGGCGCGGCTCGGCACCGAGGGGTTGTTCGACCGCGAGCGGAAATATGACCGGCTGCCGTATCTGCCGCGCACCATCGGCGTCGTAACCTCGCCGACCGGGGCAGTGATCCGTGACATTCTCCACAGGCTCGCCGACCGCTGCCCGACGCATGTCATTGTCTGGCCGGTCCTCGTGCAGGGCGACGGCGCGGCGGCGCAGGTCGCGAATGCGATCCGTGGCTTCGACGCCATCGCTCCCGGTGGCGCCGTGCCGCGTCCCGATCTCGTCATCGTCGCGCGCGGCGGCGGGTCGATCGAGGATCTGTGGGCGTTTAACGAGGAGGTCGTCGTGCGCGCGATCGCCGATTGCCGCATCCCGACGATCAGCGCGGTGGGGCATGAAACCGACGTGACGCTCGCCGACTATGCCGCCGACGTGCGCGCGCCGACGCCGACCGCTGCCGCCGAGATGGCCGTGCCGGTGCGCGCCGAACTGATGTCGCAGCTCGCGACGTGGAATGGCCGCATCATCGGTGCGGCGAACCGGCATCAGTCGTTGGCGGGCGAAAGGCTGACGGCGCTGGCGCGGCATTTGCCGAAGCGCGACGCGCTCTATGCGCCGCAGCGCCAGCGGCTCGACGATGCGGGTGATCGGCTCGACCGCAGCCAGCGGCATCGGCTGACGGTGATTTCGGAGCGGCTTGCGACGCGCGGCGCGGCGCTGCGTCCCGCGCTGCTCGCGCGGCGCTGGGACCGCGACCGGGCGCTGCTCGAAGGGCTGGGGCGATTGCTCGACAGCCTCGATCCGCGCGCGCTGTTGTCGCGCGGTTATGCGATGGTGCGCGATAGCGGCGGCGCGATCGTCACGACCGCGGCCAAGGCGCGCGCTGCCGGGCATTTGCAGCTGCAGTTTGCCGACGGCGAGGTGCCGGTCGCGGTCGGCGGCGATGGTGCGCCCCCTCCCCCGACGCCAAAGCCGCCGCGCAAGTCCCCGTCCGCGGAGCCCAGGCGGGGGCAGGGCGAGCTCTTCTGAACTGGCGGGGGGTGGCCGCGCGGCGCGATGCTGTTATAGTTGCGGCCTGACTTGCCCGCCAAATGGATAGAGACTCATGTTGATCGCCAGCCGCAACCGCCTCGCCCGCCTGCAATATGGACCGAACGGTTTTCGCGTCCTCGCGCCCGGCGACCATGTGCTGTGCGCGGTGAGCGGCGCGCCGATCGGGCTCGACGAGCTGCGTTACTGGTCGGTCGCGCGGCAGGAACCCTATGCCAGTGCCGAGATATCGGTGCAGTCCGAACTGGACGCCGCGCGCAAGGCATGAGGTTTGCGAAGGATTGGCTGCGACACGGGGCGGCGTTTACGCTCCTGATCGTTGCCGTGGGCTGCGTCCCGGCGGCCGAGACCGAAACCAGGCCCGCACCGCGGCCGGCGGTTCAACCTGTCGCCACGCCGCCCTCTCAGCCCGCACCGCCGCGCGCGCCGGTGCGCGCAGACTTCACGCTCACCGGGCTTGCCGAACAGGGCGCGGCGATGATCGGGCAGGTGCCCAGCGACACGCGCGCGCTCACCCTCGACGGCAAGGCGATTCCGCTCGCCAGCGACGGCCGCTTCCTGATCGCCTTCGACCGCGACGCCGGGTCAAGCGCGCGGCTGGTCGCAACGCTCGCCGATGGGCGCTCGGTGGAACGTCTCATCGCGGTCGCGCCCGGCCGCTGGCGGCTCGAACATATCAACGCGCCCTATCGTGGAAGTGCATCGAGCGATGCCGATTTCGAACGCCGCCGCCCCGCCGAACTCGCGCAGATCGCCGCGGCGCGGAACATGCGGGTCGATTCGGACGGCTGGCGGCAGACATTCCGCTGGCCAGTGACGGGGCGGCTGTCGGGATTCTTCGGGTCGCAGCGCGTCTATCAGGGCAAGCCGGGCAGTTATCATAGCGGCACCGACGTCGCCGTGCCCGCCGGAACGCCGTTCGTCGCGCCCGCCGACGGGGTGGTCGTGCTCGCCGCGAGCGCGCCCTTCACGCTCGAGGGCAATCTTCTCATCGTCGATCATGGCATGGGGCTGTCGAGCGCCTTCCTCCATTGCCAGCGGCTCGATGTGAAGGTCGGCGACCGGGTCGTCCAAGGGCAGGTGCTGGGCACCGTCGGGCGGACCGGACGCGCGACGGGGCCGCATATGCACTGGGGACTGAAATGGCGTGACGCGCGTCTCGACCCCGGCAAGCTGGCGGGACCGATCGGCGGGTGAGCCTGGCTGGGGTGCCCGCGAATTCGTAACCAGTGAAACAAAATGTCGCGAATGATGCGGCAAAGCAACATTGTATTTCGTGGATTCCCGCGTTTGTTGCAAATACGTCACAATGGCTCGCGAAACGGCTGATTGGGCCGGGAATTTGCTTTACTCGACATGAACGAAGCTACATCCCGCACGCTATCGGGGCATCTGTGCGCGTCGGCTTTGGCTGGTCGTGCGGGGGGTCCGGGTAATTTCAATCCACCAGTAGCAAGGGACTGCACTGTGAAGAAAACCCAATATTCCAAGCTGAGGCTAGGCGCTGCGCCGCTCGTATTGAGCGTCGCCCTGGTTTCGGCTCCTGCCTTTGCGCAGGACGCCGCCGCAGAAGGTGCCGCACAGTCGGAAATCGTCGTCACCGGTACGCTGATCCGCAACCCGAACCTCGAACAGTCGACCCCGGTCAACGTCACGACCTCGGACACGATCGAACTGAAGCAGTCGAACGTCGCCGAAGAAGTTCTGCGCGAAATGCCCGGCGTCGTCCCGAACATGGGTTCGGCCGTCAACAACGGCAACACCGGCGGTTCGTACGTCGATCTTCGCGGCCTCGGCTCGGTCCGCAACATCGTCCTCTTGAACGGCAACCGCGTCGCTCCGTCGGACGTGAACGGCCGCGTCGACCTTAACAACATCCCGCTGGCCCTGATCGAGCGCGTCGACGCGCTGACCGGCGCCGCCGTGACCACCTATGGCGCCGACGCCATCACCGGCGTGGTGAACTTCATCACCAAGCGCGATTTCGCCGGTCTGGAAGTCACCGCTTCGAACCAGATCACCGAACAGGGCGACGGCAACGTCTTCCGCGTCGACGCCACCATCGGTGCGAACTTCGACGATGGCCGCGGTAACGCGGTGCTGAGCATCGGCTACCAGTCGGCCGACGCCGTCTATCAGGGCGCGCGTCCGTTCTCGGAAAACACGCTCGACAGCTATTCGGACACCTTCATCGGTTCGGGTACGTCGGTTCCGTCGCGCATTTCGGGCACCCGTCCGCTGAACCCCGATGGTTCGGTGAACATCGATCCCGCGACCGCCAACGGCGGCCTGCGCCAGATCAACGCCGCCGGCCAGGCCGTCGGTACGTTCGCGACCTACAACTTCAACCCGTTCAACATCTTCCAGACCCCGTTCGAGCGTTACAACATCTACGCTCAGGCGAACTATGAAGTGTCGGACTCGATCGAAGTCTACACGCGCGGCATGTTCTCGAAGAACAAGGTCTCGACGATCATCGCTCCGTCGGGCTCGTTCGGCGGCTCGGTTCCGATCAACCTGAACAACCCGTATCTGTCGGCGACGCTGCGCAACCAGATCTGCGCATTCGACGTCAACCCCAGCGCGGCCGTCTATGAAGCTCGCTTCTCGCAGGCTGAGTGCGATACCGCCGCAACTTCGGCGTTCGGCACCGCGGGTTACCGTCAGACCGGTACCGGCGCGTTTGTTTCGGCCGACACCAACGGCGACGGCGTGATCGATACCGACGAAGGCTATAACGACAATCCGGCGATCACGCTGAACCGTCGTACGCCCGAAGTCGGCCCGCGTATCAGCGACTATCAGACGACCTTCTTCGACTATCGCGTCGGCGTGCGTGGCGGTATCACCGACACGCTCGACTGGAGCATCGAAGGTGCCTACGGCGAATCGGAAAATATCCAGACGATTCAGGGCTACACGCTGCAGTCGCGTTTCCGTCAGGGCTCGCTGGTCGAGGGTACGCTTGCGAACCCCGTCTGCCAGGATGCGTCGAACGGTTGCGTCCCGGTCAACATCTTTGGCCCCGAAGGCTCGATCACGCCGGCAGCCGCCGGTTTCCTTCAGGAAAACAGCCAGACGACCAACCGCACTTCGCTTTCGCAGGTTCGCGCGATCATCTCGGGTGACCTCGGCTTTGCCTCGCCGGGCGCAGTGCAGCCGATCGGCTTCGCTCTCGGCGGCGAATATCGCAAATACACCGCGCAGCAGGCGTCGGATCTTCTCGCCAAGACCCCGGGTGAACTCGGTGGCGCCGGCGGTGCGGCTCCCGACATCGATGGCAAGTACGACGTTTATGAAGCTTATGCCGAAATCGTCGCACCGCTGATCGAAGACAAGCCCTTCTTCGAAAGCCTGACCCTCGAAGCCGGTATCCGTTACTCGGATTACAGCATTCAGGGTGGCGCGGGTTACGACACCTGGACTTGGAAAGCCGGCGGTAGCTGGGAACCGGGCGCGGGCGTCAAGATCCGTGGTAACTACAGCCGCGCTGTCCGCGCTCCGAACATCGGCGAACTGTTCACGCCGCTGTCGGTCGCGCTGACCAACCTCGGCATCGACCCCTGCGCGGGCTCGGCTCCGACCACCAACGCCAACCTGCGCGCCATCTGTATTGCACAGGGTGCTCCGGCCGGCACGATCGGTGCGATCGCCAACCCGACCGCAGCCCAGGCCAACATCAACCAGGGCGGCAACCTTGCGCTGCAGCCGGAAAAGGCGAACACCTGGACCATCGGTGCAGTGTTCCAGCCGGACTTCCTGCCGCGCTTCAACCTGTCGGTCGATTACTACAACATCAAGATCGACAATGTGATCGGCGCTCCGCTGCCGGGTGACATCATTGCCGCATGTTTCGGCAACGTCACCGCCGCCAGCGCCGCTGATCCGGCCTGTACGGTTATCCGTCGTAACCCGCTCACCGGCGGCCTCGACGGCGACGCAGCGACCACGCCGGGCCTCTTCGGCCAGACGAACAACAATGGTCGTCTGTTCACCGACGGCATCGACTTGCTGATGAACTGGAACACCGACCTGGGCTTCGCAAGCCTCGACTGGTCGTTCGTCGGTAACTGGACGCACTCGTCGAAGTTCAAGTCGGACGTGAACCTGGCGTCGTCGCTCAACCGCGAATGCGTCGGCTACTACAGCGTGAACTGCTCGTTCACGGGCTCGATCCAGCCCGAGTATCAGTTCTCGAACCGCTTCACGCTCGGCTTCGACAAGGTCGACCTGTCGCTGCTGTGGCGTTGGCAGGACAGCGTGTCGTTCGAGCCTGCACAGCTTGAAGCCGACATCGCCAACACCGTTGGTAACGCGGATTGCCCCGATGCCCTCGGTGCCGATCCGGGCGCTTGCGTCGTCGACGAGAAGTTCCGCAAGATCAAGTCGCAGCACTATTTCGACCTGACGGGCCGTTTCACCGTCAGCGACAATCTGGTGGTGACGCTGACCGTGCAGAACCTGCTCGACAACAAGCCGCCGATCGTCGGCAACACGATCGGTTCGACCACCTACAACAGCGGCAACACCTTCCCGGCGACGTACGACGCCCTGGGTCGTCGTTACGCTGTGTCGGCAAAGCTGAAGTTCTAGTCACTTCACGCTTCGGCAAGAATTGGGGGCGGACAGCAATGTCCGCCCCTTTTTCTATGGCGCCAGGAGGGCGGGTTGAATGGTGGCTTTCGGGTGGTGAGCGGACGCTTATCTAACCCGTCGCCCCCGCGAAGGCGGGGGCCGCTGGAGATACAGCGCAAGGCCGACAACGGCCCCCGCCTTTGCGGGGGCGACGACTGTTATAGGTCGTCAGCTGCCGAGGGCGGCGACGGAAATTGACCGCCAACCCGGCGGGCGTCAGCGCGTCAAAAGCGACCCCGGCAGGGCGAGCGGAATGCCGGCCTGATCGGCTACGGCTTCCGCCCAGCCGACGACTTGCACAATCTCTTCGCCATAGGCGGCTTCGGCCGCGGCGAGATCGCGCTGCCGTTCGCCCGCCGCGAAGGGCGCGCCCGATTTGCTGTTGCGGGCGAGTGCCGGATGGGCGGCGATCGCGGTGCGGTCGCCGGCGAGCCTGAGATGATCCATCGCCGCCGCGACCGCAGCGACGGGGTCGCGCGTCAGCACCTCGCTGTCGAGCGAGGCGATCCGGCCCGGCGCCCATGCGAGCAGCGCGGCGAATGCCTGTTGTTGCGCGAGCCAGCCCACCGCGGCGACCTGCAGGTCCGACTGGCGGAAATAGTCGCGTGCTTCGAAACCGAGCTGCACATAACCGTCGGCCAGATAGCCCTCGAGCAGTTCGCGGCACCACAGCCGGCACCACATGCCCTTGCGCGCAACCGACAGCAGGAAATCGCGGAGCGGAGCATGGAGCAGGATCGCGCGCGCCTGTGGCCGCAGCGTCAACGCGCCGCGCGCGAGCGGGTTGAAGATGTTCGACGGCTTGACGATCACCGCCTCGCTTGCGGCAAAGCCGCGGCCGAGCAGTGCCAGCGCATCGTCCATCACCGCGGCATGGTCGCGCGGACTGGCGCCACGGCGGCGCCAGCCGACCATGTCGTTGAGCAGCACCGGCTCGGACAGGCTGGTCGCGGCGCCCGGGCTGTCGAGCGCCTGTGCGAGCATCGTCGATGCGCAATAGGCCGAATGGAACAGGAAATGCAGCGGCGCGGGTTCGCTTGCCGCCGCGGCATGGCAGTCGGTCCGCCGCAACACGACAGGCGTGGCTTCCTCGCCCAGATGCAGGTCGGTCAGGAAGGGGATGCCCGCTCGCGCGGCGCGATCGACGAGGCGAAAATGAAAGGCATCATGGCCCGGGTCATAGCGGTGCGCGAGCCATTCGGCGGCGTCGACAATGGCGGACACGGAAGGCGCAGAACTCATCAATCGACCTTGCCGATTGCCCCCGCCGATGGCAAGCATGGGCATGACCAGCGTACCTCCGCCCGCCTCCGCCGTAGAGGCTAACCGGCTCGGCATTGCTGCCTTGCAAACCGGTGATGCCGTGACAGCAACTGAGCATTTCGCCACTGCTATCGCGGGCGATCCGCAATCGGGTGCCCTGCAGCGCAACCTCGCCTCAGCTTGGCGCGCGCTCGGCGAGGACGAGCGCGAACTGACGGCGCTCGATGCCGCACTGGCGATCGATCGGCGCGATCTGATGGCGTGGATTCGCAAGGGCGAACGGCACGAAGCGCGGGGCGACAAAGGCGCCGCGCTCGCGGCGTGGAGCGCGGCGATCGCGCTCGGCGGACAGCTCAATCCGGTGCCGCCGCCGCTCGAGGCGCTGCTCGCGCACGGGCAGGCGTTTGTCGCGGCGGCGACCGATACGATGTTCACCGCGGCGTCGGGCGCATTCGGCGCGATCCGCAGCGAGCTGTCGGAAACCGAGGCGCGCCGCGGCGAGGCATTTATTGCGAGCGCGCTCGGGCGCCGCCGCGTCTATCAGAATGAATGCGCGGGCATCTATTACCCCTTCCTGCCCGCCGACGAATTTTTCGACCGCGGCCATTTTCCGTGGTTCGCCGAAATCGAGGCGCAAACCGATGCGATCCGTACCGAGTTGCAGGCCTTGCTCGACGATCCGGGCGAGGCGCTGCGGCCCTATGTCAAGATGGACGCGGGAACGCCCGAGTCGATCTGGTCGGGGCTCGATAACCGGCTCGACTGGGGCGCCTGCTTCCTCTGGGAATATGGCGAGCCGAACCAGGCCGTGCTCGATCGCTGCCCCGCGACGGCGGCCGCGCTTGCGGCGATCCCGGGCGCGCGCATTCCGGGGCGCGCACCGAGCGCCTTTTTCTCGATGCTGAAACCCCATACGCGCATCCCGCCGCACACCGGAGTGACCAACACGCGCGCGATCGTCCACCTGCCGCTGATCGTTCCGCCGGGCTGCGGCTTTCGCGTCGGCGGCGAGACGCGCGCATGGGAAGAGGGCACCGCGTTCGCCTTTGACGACACGATCGAGCATGAGGCGTGGAACGACAGCGACGACCTGCGCGCGGTGCTGATCTTCGACGTCTGGAACCCGCATCTGGGCGAGCGCGAACGCGATCTGCTGCTGCGCTATTTCGCGTCGGCCGATGCGTCGGGCTATGCCGTTCCGCGCTAGGCATTCCGCGGGTCCGGGCCGTCCGATGCCAGCCGAAATTCAGCTTTGCGAAAGGGGCGATGCCCCATATGATATGGCTTATGAGGCTGCGGGTGGGGCCCGCGGTAGGAGGAATTTCATGAACCGCATTCTGCCAGCATTTGTCGCGGCCGCGCTACTCGCTGCGCCCGCCGCTTTCGCCGCCGAAGCTGCGGCCGGCGCCGACCGCGCACCGCCGTCGAAGCCGCCCTCGGCGATGACGCCGACCGAGATCAAGGCGTATAACGAGGGGCTTCCGCAGACCCATCCCTATTATATCAAATGCCGCAAGGTGCTGGAGATCGGTTCGCTCGTGAAGAAGAACCGCACCTGCTACACGAACGAAAAGTGGAAAGAGGTCATCGCGAACAGCAGCCAGAATGCGCGCGATACGACCGAGCAGTTCGTCAGCGGCGGGGGCAATTCGTCGAACTGAACGCGGCGTGCCGTGAAGGAGAGTGACAATGCGTAACGCCTTCTGCCTGGGGCTTCTGGTCTGCATGTCGGCCGCGCCCGCCGTCGCCAGCGAAACCGAAATCCCGCTTGCCCGGACGCCGTCGGAAATGTCGGGTGACGAAATCGACGCCTATAACGAGGGGCGGACGGCGACCGATGCGGACTATATCCGCTGTCGGCGGATCGAACAGCCGGGGTCGCTCGTCAAGAAGCTGCGGGTTTGCAACACCAACGCCGAATGGAAACGCGTTACCGACAAGGGCAATCAGGACGCGCGCGATTCGATGGAAACGCTGGCCCGCGGCTGGAGCAATTCGCAAGAACCCGCGGGAACCACGATGCCGGAGATTCGCCCGCAATAGAAGGGGGCCATGCCATGATGATCGCGCTCGCGCTCGCGGTGTCGAGCACGCCGGCGACCACCGCCGCCACCGATCGCAGGCCGCCGCTCGACCGGCCGGCCTCGACGATGACGGGGACCGAGATAAAGGCCTATAATGTCGGGCTCGCGCCGACGCATCCCGACTTCATCAAATGCCGCAAGATCGAGGAGGTCGGCTCGCTCGTGAAAAAGGCGCGCGTCTGCCACACCAACGAACAGTGGAAGCAGCTGTGGGCACAGGGCAATCAGGATTCGCGCGATACGATGGACGCGATGTCGAGCAAGGCGGGCGATTGCCGCGCCACGGGCACCTGCTGAGCGGCGGATCGAGATAGAGAAAAGGGCGGCATTTCTGCCGCCCTTTTCGTTTACGCCGAGGTGAGCTTGAGCGCGCCGTCGCCTTCGTCCACCTTGATCGTCGACCCGTCCTTCACTTCGCCCTTGAGGATCAGGTCGGCGAGCGGGTCCTGCAGATATTTCTGCACCGCGCGCTTGAGCGGCCGCGCGCCATACACCGGATCATAGCCGA
This sequence comes from Sphingopyxis sp. MSC1_008, assembly GCF_023197165.1. Taxonomy (GTDB): domain Bacteria; phylum Pseudomonadota; class Alphaproteobacteria; order Sphingomonadales; family Sphingomonadaceae; genus Sphingopyxis. The sequence continues at coordinate 36,420 of NZ_JALPRD010000018.1, read as the reverse complement.
CGCGGCCGAGCCACGCGCGCGCGGCATCGGTGAGGTCGAGCACCACCTTGCGGTCGGCGAGCAGCTTCTGCACCCGCGCGACCTGGATATCGACGATCCCGCCCATATGCTGCTGCGCGAGGCGGTTGAAGAGCACGATCTCGTCGAGCCGGTTCAGGAACTCGGGCCGGAAATGCGCGCGCACGACCTCCATCACCGCGGGCTCGGCCTGTTCGACGGGGGCGTCGTCGGGGAGCGCCGCGATCGCCTGGCTGCCGAGGTTCGAGGTCAGGATGATCAGCGTGTTGGTGAAGTCGACCGTGCGGCCCTGGCCGTCGGTCAGGCGCCCGTCGTCGAGCACCTGGAGCAGGATGTTGAACACGTCGGGATGCGCTTTTTCGACCTCGTCGAACAGCACGACCTGATACGGCCGGCGCCGCACCGCTTCGGTGAGCGTGCCGCCCTCTTCATAGCCAACATAGCCCGGGGGCGCGCCGACGAGCCGCGCGACGCTGTGCTTTTCCATAAATTCGGACATGTCGATGCGGACCATCGCATTGTCGTCGTCGAACAGGAAGCGCGCGAGCGCCTTGGTGAGCTCGGTCTTGCCGACGCCCGTGGGGCCGAGGAAGAGGAAGCTGCCGAGCGGGCGGTTCGGGTCCTGCAAGCCCGCGCGCGCGCGGCGGACGGCGGTCGAAACGGCGCGGACGGCTTCGTCCTGGCCGATCACGCGCTGCGTCAGCGTGCCTTCCATGCCAAGCAATTTCTCGCGCTCGCCTTCCATCATCCGGTCGACGGGGATGCCGGTCCATTTGCTCACCACCGCGGCGATATCGTCGGCGGTGACTTCTTCGCGCAGCATCGCATTGCCCGCGGCGGCTTCGGCGTCGGCGAGCTGCTTTTCGAGCCCGGGGATCGTGCCGTAAGATAGCTCGCCCGCTTTCGCGAGGTCGCCGGCGCGCTGCGCCTGATCGAGCGCCGAGCGTGCCGCATCGAGCTCTTCCTTGATCTTGGCTTCGGCGTGGATCTTGTCCTTTTCGGCTTTCCACTTCTGGGTCAGGCCCGCCGATTGCTGTTCCTGGTTGGCGAGTTCGGCGCGCAAGGTCGCCAGCCGGTCCTTCGACGCGGCGTCGGTTTCCTTCGACAACGCCGATTCCTCGATCTTCATCTGGATGATGCGGCGGTCGAGCGTCTCGATCTCCTCGGGTTTCGACTCCACTTCCATGCGGATGCGGCTCGCGGCCTCGTCCATCAGGTCGATCGCCTTGTCGGGGAGGAAGCGGTCCGAGATATAGCGGTTCGACAGCGTTGCGGCGGCGACGATCGCGCCGTCGGTGATCCGCACGCCATGGTGGAGCTCATATTTCTCCTTGAGTCCGCGCAGGATCGAGATCGAATCCTCGACCGTCGGCTCCCCGACGAACACCGGCTGGAAGCGCCGCTGGAGCGCGGGGTCCTTTTCGACATGCTTGCGATATTCGTCGAGCGTCGTCGCGCCGATGCAATGGAGCTCGCCGCGGGCGAGCGCGGGCTTCAAGAGGTTCGACGCGTCCATCGCGCCTTCGCCCTTGCCCGCGCCGACGAGCGTGTGCATCTCGTCGATGAACAGGATGATCTCGCCTTCGGCCGCCTTCACATCGTCGAGCACGCCCTTCAGGCGCTCCTCGAATTCGCCGCGATATTTGGCGCCCGCGATCAGTGCGCCCATGTCGAGCGACAGCAGGCGGCGGTCCTTGAGGCTGTCGGGGACGTCGCCATTGGTGATGCGCAGCGCGAGCCCTTCGGCGATCGCGGTCTTGCCGACGCCGGGTTCGCCGATCAGCACGGGGTTGTTCTTGGTCCGGCGTGCAAGGATCTGGATCGTGCGGCGGATTTCCTCGTCGCGGCCGATGACCGGATCGAGCTTGCCTTCGCGCGCAACCTCGGTGAGGTCGCGGGCGAATTTCTTGAGCGCTTCGTAGCGGTCTTCGCTGCTCGCGGTGTCGGCGGTGCGGCCGCCGCGCAGGTCGTTGATCGCGGTATTGATCGCGTCAGCCTTGACCCCCGCGTCGGCGAAAGCCTTGCCCACCGGCGTAGTGGCCGAAAGCACCATCGCGAGGAGGAGCCGTTCGACGGTGACATAGCCGTCACCCGCCTTGGTCGCCACTTGCTCCGCCTGATCGAGCAGGCGGACCGCGTCATTATCGAGCCCCGGCGTTTGCTGCGCGCCCGATCCCGACACGGCGGGGACCTTGGCGAGCAGCGCGTCGATGCCCTGTACCGCGCGCGCGGCGTCGCCGCCGCTCTTCGCGATCAGGCCCGCGGCCATGCCTTCATTATCTTCGAGCAGCGCCTTGGCGATATGCTCGGGCGAAATCCGCTGATGGTTCATGCGGATCGCGATCGTCTGCGCTGCCTGCAGGAAGCCCTTGGCGCGGTCGGTAAATTTTTCGAGGTTCATTCAGAAAGCCCCTTTCTTGCCGAGCAAGATAGTGTTGCCATTGTGCAACACAAGGGGCCTTCCGAGGTTACGCAAACTCTATTCGCTGCGTGCCAATTGATCGAGCAGCCGCACGCCGAAGCCCGTCATCCCCTTCGGAACGAGCGACGTGGCCTTTTCGGAGCGGTTGACCCCGGCGATGTCGAGATGCGCCCACGGCGTCGCCTCGTCGACAAAGAAGCCGATGAAATGCGCGCCGAGGCTCGCGCCCGGTCCCTGCCCGGTGGCGGAGTTGCGGATGTCGGCGATGTCCGACTTCATCCGCTCGGCATAATCCTTGTGGAGTGGAAGGCGCCACAGTTCCTCGCCGCTCGTGGTGCCGGCGGCGATCAGGCGCGCGGCGAGCGCTTCGTCGCGCGCAAACAGGCCCGCATAGCTGTTGTCGAGCGCCCCGACGACCGCACCGGTCAGCGTCGCGATGTTGACGATTGCCTTGGGCCGATAGGCTTTGGCGACATATTCATTGGCATCGGCGAGGACGAGGCGGCCTTCGGCGTCGGCGTTGACCATCTCGATCGTCTTGCCCGACATGGTGCGGGTGACGTCGCCCGGACGCTGCGCATTGCCGTCGGGCATATTCTCGGCGAGCGCGGCGACGCCGACGACATGCACCGGCGCGCGCGATTTGGCGAGCGAGACGACCGCGCCCATCACCGATGCGGCGCCCGACATATCGCCCTTCATATTACCCATCCCGGCACCGGGTTTCAGCGACAGGCCGCCCGAATCGAAAGTAATGCCCTTGCCGACGAAGGCCATCGGCGCGTCGGACGAACCGGCGCCGCGGTAGCGGATGAGCAGCAGCCGCGACCCGCGCGGGCTGCCTTGGCCGACGCCGACGAGCGTCCCCATGCCGAGCCTCCGCATCGCGGCTTCGTCGAGCACCTCGATGCTCACCCCCGGCGTGCCCGCCAGCGTTTCGCGCACCCGCGCGACGAAGCTTTCGGGATAGATGACGTTCGCGGGTTCGTTGGCGAGGTCGCGCGACAGGCGCACGCCTTCGGCAAGCGGTTTCCAGCGGCCCGTAAAGGCGGCTTCGGCGCCTGACGGATTGGCGCCGACAAAGGTCACCGCGCCCGTCGGCGGCGCCTTTTTGTCGACGGTCTTGTAGCGATCGAAGCGATACTGACCGAGCGCGAAGCCATAGGCGACATCGGCGGCCGAGACGTCGCCGAACGCACCCGCGATCGCCACCGGCTGCACTTCGCTCTTGAGTTCCTGCGCGGCCTTGCCGCCCGCTTCGGCGAGCGCGAGCGAAGAGGGCGTGGCACCCGCGCCGACGAGCAGGATGCGCGGGTATGTGCCGATGCCGCGCAGCGACAATGTCGTACCGCCTTTGCCGTCGAAGCTCGCCGCAGCGATGGCGGCGGTGACCGCCGTGCGCTCGGCAGCGCCCAGCGCGACGCCGTCGAGGGGCGGCAAGGTGGCGTCGGTCATCACGACGACGAGCGCGACGCCTGCGGGCGCGTTTGCCGCAAAGCCGATAGCCCGCTCGGCGCTGTTTGCAGCGGTCGCGGGCACGACGCCCGAACCGGTGACAGACTGCGCCATCGCGGCGGGCGCGAGGGCGAGCGACAGGCAAGCGGAAAGGAGCAGGCTTTTCATGCGCATGGTTCGATATTCCCCGTTGTTCAATGACCTGCAGCCTGCATAGCCGTGTGCCGCGTGTCCGCAAATCCGCCTCGACGAACGACAGTCGCTTGCCATCGGACGACATGGCCGCCACAGATGCGCCGGACCAAGTGCGAAATGAGGACCAACGATGCTGCGACGGATTTTGCTGGGGTTCCTGCTGCTGCTGGTGCTCACCGCCGCATCGCTCGCGCTCTGGGAGCCGCTGACCGTAGAAGCGCCGAATGCCCCGGCTTTCAAGCCCACCGACGTCCGCATCGCGCGCGACACGTTCGGCGTCCCGCATATCTTCGGCAAGACCGACGCCGACGTCGCTTATGGCGTTGCCTATGCGCACGCCGAGGATGATTTTTCGACGCTGCAGGAAGTGCTGGCGATGACGCGCGGCCGCGCGGGGGCAATGCTCGGCGAGGATGGCGCGAAGATCGACTATGCCGAAGCGTTGCTGGGCGTCCGGGCGACGACGGCGCGCGACTGGCCGCGACTGCCCGCCGATGTGCGGGCGCTGTTCACCGCCTATGCCGCGGGGCTCAACCATTATGCGGAGAAGCATCCGGGCGAGGTGCGCCTGTCGGGGCTGTTCCCCGCGACCGGCGAGGATGTCGTCGCGGGTTTCGTGCTGCGCTCACCCTTTTTCTTCGGGCTCGATTCGGTGCTCGGGTCGCTCGTCGAGGACAAGGCGATCGGGCGCGAGGGCGGCCCCGCGCTCGATGCGACGGGCAAGCTGGTCCCGCGCGAGCTGACCCCGGTCGGGACCGATCCCGCCGACAATGGATCGAACGGCATCGCGGTCGCGCCCGCGCGCTCGACCGACGGCGCGACGCGGCTCGTGTCGAACTCGCACCAGCCGTGGACCGGCGGCGTCGCCTGGTACGAACTCGTCGTCCATTCGGAGGAAGGATGGGATTTCGCCGGCGCGAACTTCCCCGGGTCGCCCTATCCGTTCCTCGGCCATAATAAATATCTCGGCTGGACGAACACGGTGAACCGGCCCGATCTGATCGATGTCTACAAGCTGACCCTCGACGACAGCGGCGAGAACTACCGCTTCGACGGCCAGTGGCGGCCACTCGAGGAAAAGCGCATCTGGCTGAAGGTCAAGGTCGGCCCCTTCGTACTGCCGATCCCGCGCACCATCTGGCGATCGGTCCACGGGCCGGTGGTGAAGAATGAAAAAGGCGCGTTCGCGATTCGCTACGCGGGCATCGACCAGGCGAATATGGTCACCCAATATTACCGGCTGAACAAGGCGAAGAGCTTCGCCGAATGGCGTGCCGCGATGGCGGGGCAGGGCGTGCCCGCGACCAATTTCATCTATGCCGATGCCAAGGGTAATATCGGGCTCTTCTACAACGCGATGTTCCCCGACCGCCAGCCGGGGTTCAACTGGCGCGGGGTGCTGCCCGGCGATACGTCGGCGGATCTGTGGACCAAGACCTTGCCGTTCGACCGCGTGCCGGCGCTCGTCAACCCGCGCTCGGGTTATGTGATGAACGCGAACAACACGCCGTGGGTCGCGGCGGGGCCGGGCGACGAACTCGACGCGGCGGCTTTCTCGCCACTGCTCGGCATCGAGGACGATATGACCAATCGCGCGACGCGGCTGATCGAACTGTTCGAGGCGTCGGGGCAGATCGACGAGGCGCGGCTGAAGGCGATCAAATATGACACCGCCTATGCCAAGACGGGCTATGCGAAGGCGTGGATGAACCGCGTGCTCGCGCTCGACACGAAGGGCGATCCGGCGCTTCGCGAGGCCCAGAACCTGCTTCGCCGCTGGGACTGGAACCTCGACGGCAAGGGGAAGGGCGATGCGCTGGCGCTGATGGTCCTGCGGCCCGCGAACGGCAGCCATTACCAACGCCGCGCCGCGCCCGATCCGCGTACCGTGCTGAAAGAGACCGTCGCGCATCTTCAGGAGCATTTCGACGGGCTCGATCCGAAGCTCGGGACCGTATTGCGACTGCGGCACGGTGAGGGCGCGAACCGCGTCGACCTGCCGCTCGACGGCGGCAACGACACGGTACGCGCATCGACTTTGTGGGACGCCGAACCCGACGGGCGGCTGAAGGTGCGCCACGGCGACAGTTTCATCATGTTCGTGACGTGGGACAAGGATGGCCGGGTGCGGTCCGAATCGATCCAGCCCTTCGGGTCGGCGACGACGCGGCCGGGCAGCCCGCACTATAATGATCAGGCGCCGCTGTTCGTGGCGCACAAGCTGAAGCCCGTGCTGTTCGATCCCTCGGCGCTGAAAGCGAGCGGGGCGCGCTTCTATCGGCCTTGAAAGCCGGGATTTGCTGTCCTAAACCGTTGACACAGTGCCGTCCGGCGCCCGGTCGCACGCGGGCATAAAGCCTGCGCCCGAACAAGAGGATTTTCATGCCCCGTTTCCATCGCTTCGCGCTCGCTCTGGCGGTTTCCACCTCGCTCGTCGCCGCGGGCCCCGCGCTTGCCAAGGCGAAGGCCGCCAACCCCGCACCGATCGCCGACCTCGTGAAGGCCGTCGATATTCCGTACGAGGCTTTCACGCTCGACAACGGCCTGCGCGTGATCGTGCACGAGGATCGCAAGGCGCCCGTTGTCGCGGTGTCGGTCTGGTATCGCGTCGGGTCGAAGCATGAGCCCAAGGGCAAGACGGGCTTTGCGCATCTGTTCGAACATCTGATGTTCAACGGGTCCGAAAATTCCCCCGGCGATTTCTTCGAGCCGCTGCAACAGGTCGGCGCGACCGACAGCAACGGGACGACCAACGTCGACCGCACCAATTATTTCGAGACCGTACCGACGGGCGCGCTCGACCGTGCGCTGTTCCTCGAAAGCGACCGCATGGGGCATCTGCTCGGCGCGGTGACGCAGGAAAAGCTAGATAACCAGCGCGGCGTCGTCCAGAATGAGAAGCGCCAGGGCGACAACAACCCCTATGGCCTGCTGCGTTACGAGATTTTCGAAAATCTCTTTCCGACGGGGCATCCCTATCACCACAGCACGATCGGTTCGATGGGCGACCTCAACTCGGCGAGCCTCGGCGACGTGAAGAAGTGGTTCACCGACAATTACGGCCCGAACAACGCCGTGCTCGTGCTCGCGGGCGACGTGAACGTCGCCACTGCAAAAGCCAAGGTGCAGGAATGGTTCGGCGACATTCCGCGCGGCCCCGAAATCGCGGCGCCCAAGACATCGATCCCGACGCTGCCCGCGCCGCTGGCGAAGGAGGTCAAGGACCTCGTCCCGACGACGCGCATCTATCGCATGTGGGCAATTCCCGGCCTGAACGATCCCGAGGCGGTGCCGTTGCAGATGGCGATGGGCGTGCTCGGCGGCCTGTCGTCGTCGCGGCTCGACAATGCGCTGGTGCGCAAGGATCCGGTCGCAGTGAGCGTTTCGGCGGCGGCGCAGCCGTTCGAGGATGCCGGTATCCTGCTGGTGCAGGCCGACGTAAAGCCGGGCGTCGACCCCAAGCTCGTCGCATCGCGGCTCGACGCGGAAATCGCGAGCTTCCTTGCCAGCGGGCCGACCGCGGACGAATTGCAGCGGACCGCGGCGAGCTATCTGGCGGGCACGATCTCCGGGCTCGAATCGGTCGGCGGTTTCGGCGGCAAGGCGGTGACGCTGGCCGAGGGCGCGCTCTATTCGAACAATCCCGCTTATTACAAGGTCGAGCTCGACCGGATGGCGAAGGCGACCCCCGAGCAGGTCAAGGCGGTTGCCAACAAATGGCTGTCGCGCCCGGCCTTCTCGCTGATCTATATCCCCGGTGAGCGCACCGAGGGCGGCGAAAATCGCGGCGGCGCGGTGACGGGCGGCAAGGTGACCGCTCCGGTCCAGCCCGACCGTTACTGGAATGAGGCGCTCGGCGACGTCGGCCCCGATACGGGCGGTGTTTCGTCGTTCGCCGACCGCTCGCAGCTGCCGGCGGTCGCCGACCTCAAGGCGCTCGACTTTCCGGCGATCGAACGCACCAAGCTCAAGAACGGCGTCGAGGTCGTTTTCGCGCGGCGCACGACGGTACCGACGGTCAATGTCGCGGTCAGCTTCGACGCGGGCTATGCCGCCGATCCGCACAGCGCGCTCGGCACCCAGTCGCTGATGCTTAGTCTGATGGACGAGGGCACCACGAGCCTCGATTCGATCGCCTTTGCCGAAGCGAAGGAGCGGCTGGGCGCGCAGATCGACGCGACCGCCAACGCCGACGAAACGGTGTTCAGCCTGTTCGCGCTGAAACCGAACCTCGGCGCCTCGCTGAGCCTGCTCGCCGATTATATCCGCAATCCCGCGTTCGACGCCAAGGAACTCGAGCGTGTTCGCGCACAGCAGCTCAACCGGCTGAAGGCCGAACTCAACAACCCCAACGCGATCGCCTCGCGCATCTTGACGCCGGTGCTCTACGGCGCCGACCATCCCTATGGCATCCCGCCGTCGGGCCTTGGCAATACGGCCGCGGTGAAGGCGGTGACGCGGGATCAGCTTGCGGCGTTCCATTCGGCGTGGATCCGTCCCGACAATGCGCGCGTGTTCGTGGTCGGCGACACGACGCTCGCCGAGGTGAAGAAGCAGCTCGATGCGACGCTGGGACAGTGGAAGGCGCCCGCGACCGCGAAGCCCGCCAAGCATTTCGAGATTGCGATCCCGGCGCCGAAGCCGCGCATCCTGCTGTTCGACCGGCCCAAGTCGCCGCAGTCGGTGATTCTCGCCGGCAAGGTGCTCGCCGCCAAGGGCGGCGACGAGCTGGAGGTGCTGCGGTCGGCGAACGATATTTTCGGCGGCAATTTCCTGTCGCGCTTCAACACCAATTTGCGCGAGACCAAGGGCTGGTCCTATGGCGTGCGCAGCCGCATTTCGGGCGATCAGGACCGGTTGACCTGGGTCGCCGCGGCGCCGGTGCAGGCCGACCGCACGGGCGATTCGATCAAGGAGCTGCAAAGTGACCTCAAAAGCTTCCTCGGCGACAAGGGGGTGACGAAGGAGGAGCTCGAGCGCACGATCAACGGCAGTGTCCGCGAACTGCCCGGCAGCTTCGAAACCTCGGGCGACGTGCTCGGCGGAATCCGGCAGATCGTCAAATTTGGCCGCCCCGACAATTATTACGAGACGCTGCCCGCCACCTATGAAGCGATGACCGCCGCCGAAATCGACGCCGCAGCGCGAAAGGCGCTCAGCACCGGCGATCTTGTCTATGTCGTCGTCGGCGATGCCGCGGTGGTAAAACCGCAGCTTGACGGATTGGGTCTGCCGGTGGAAACGGTGTCCCTCGATAACTAACATCAGTTTCAGTAAGGAGAGCCCATATGTCCCAAGTCGATGGCAGCTATGATTGCGTAACCAAGTCGCCGATGGGCGACCAGAAGTCGGTGTTCACCGTGAACAGCGATGGCGGCGGCTTCACCGGTCAGAATGCCGGCGCGATGGGTTCGCTCGATGTCGAAAATGGCAAGGTCGACGGCAACAAGCTGACCTGGACCATGAACATGAAGGTGCCGATGCCGATGACGCTCGAATGCGAAGCGACGATCGACGGCGACACGCTGACCGGCACGATCAAGGCCGGAGCGTTCGGATCGATGGCGATGACCGGCACCCGCCAGGGCTGAGCCGCCAGCTACGAAAAACGAAGGGCCGTCTTGCCAAGGCGGCCCTTTTGCTTTGCATAGCAATGCCCTTGGCTCTGCGGACCATTGGGGGGCTATCCAAAACGGCGCCATGGGCGCATAGGCTGCCGCCATGCACAAGCCGGCCCAATCCCCCCAACGGAGCCTGCCGGGCGACCGTGAGATGGTGGTCATGATGGCGATGGTCATGGCGCTCAATGCGCTCGCTATCGATTCGATGCTGCCCGCGCTGCCCGCGATCGGTGAGGCGCTCGGCGTCACCGTCGCCAACGATCGTCAGCATATCATCTCGATCTACCTTCTCGGCATTGGTTTCGGCTCGCTGCTTTACGGCCCCTTGTCGGACCGCTTCGGGCGCAAGGGCGTGCTCGTTCCCGCGCTATTCGCCTATCTGGCGCTCGCGATCGGGTGCGGGCTGGCGACAAGTTTCGCTATGCTGCTCGTGCTCCGCTTCATCCACGGGCTGGTCAGCGCGGCGCTTGGCGTCATCGTCGTGGCGGTGATCCGTGATCTTTTCTCCGGCGACGCGATGGCGAAGCGGCTGTCGCTGATCTTCCTCGTCTTCATGATCGTGCCGATCATCGCGCCGACGATCGGCGCGGGCATCGCCGCGGTCGCGGGCTGGCGCGCGATCTTCGTCGTGCTGGCGGTGATGTCGATCGTGATGCTGTTCTGGCTGCGCCGCCTTCCCGAGACGCTCGCCCCCGCCGATGTCCGCCCGCTCGATTTGCGCACAATGATCGCGGGCTGGGCGACGGTGACGCGGCATCGCCGCGCCGCGGGCTATATGATCGCGTCGGGGATGATGCAGGGCGCACTCTACGGCTATCTCAACAGCAGCGAGCAGATCATTGCCGAGGTGTTCGGCGCGCAGGCGATGTTCCCGTTGATCTTCGCGTGCGTCGCGGTGGGCATCGCGATCGCCAATTTCTCGAACGCCGCGATCGTCGAGCGGTTCGGTGCGCGGCGCGTGTCGCAGGCGGCGGTCTTCGCCTTCATGGCGACCTCGATCCTGCAGATCGTCGCGGCGCTGAGCGGCGTTGAGACTTTGTGGATGTTCACCGGGCTGATGATGGTCAATGTCGGCCTCGTCGGCTTTATCGGCAGCAATTTCGGATCGATCGCGATGGAGGATTTCGGCCATATGGCCGGCGTTGCGTCGTCGTATCAGAGCTTCGCCAAGACTTTGCTCGCGGCGACCGTCGGTGCAACGATCGGCCAGCAATATGACGGCACCACGCTGCCGCTGGCCTATGCCTTCCTGATCAGCGCGGTGGTCGGCCTTGCGCTCGTCTTTTGGGCCGAGCGCGGCAAGCTGTTCACGCGGCCGGGAACGGCGCCGAAAAGCCCTTATTAGCGGCCGTATCGGCTTGCGGTCGTTGGTCGTCCGCTTTGGCGTGGGTAGCGCCTTTCAATCATCCACTTCCGTCACCCCGGACGTGATCCGGGGTCTGCCTTCTTGAAGAAAAAGGCGGGTCCCGGGTCAAGCCCGGATGACGATGATTGATAGGCAGCTTTCGGTCGAAAGCGGATGCGGACCGTTTCGATATACCTGCCAAAAAGAAAGGGAGCCGAAGCCCCCTTTCCCTTAACATCATTCGAACCGTCAGCTGAACGACGGTGCCGGCGGGACCGGCGGCGGCGGTGCGTCCGGGTCGTCTTCGTGCACCTCGATATGGCCTTGACCCACATGGCTGCGCGAGCGGCTGTAAGCGAAGTAGACGACTAGGCCGATACCAGCCCAGATCAGGAAGAGGTTGATGCTCTTCTGGTCGAGGTTGAAGAAGAGATACAGGCAGCCCGCGATCGCGATCGGCGCCGTGAGGTAGATCAGCGGCGTTTTGAACGGACGGTGACGGCCCGGGTCGGTCTTGCGGATCACCATCACCGCGATCGACACGGCGGCAAAGGCGAAGAGCGTGCCCGAGTTCGAGATGTTCGCCAGCTGCCCGACAGGGAAGAAGGCGGCGAACAGCGCCACCGCGATGCCGGTGATGATCGTGATCACGTGCGGCGTGTTGAACTTCGGGTGGATCTTCGAGAAGGCCTGCGGCAGCAGACCGTCGCGGCTCATGACGAAGAAGATGCGGGTCTGGCCGAACATCATCATCAGGATGACCGACGGCAAAGCGAGGCCGGCGGCGAGGCCGATGAGATTGCCGACCTGCGGCCAGCCGATTTCACGTAGCGTCCATGCCAGCGCTTCCTTCGAGCAGACCACCGCCTGATCACCGATCGCACCGCAGGCGGCGGCGAGTTCGCGGCTGCCGGGTTCGAGCGCATGGGCGCCAGCAGCATCGATGCCGACCGGTTGTGCGCCGACCGAGCCGATGACGCCAGCGGCGACGAGCAGGTAGAAGATGGTACAGATCGCGAGGCTGCCGATCAGGCCGATCGGCATGTTGCGCTGCGGATTCTTGGTTTCTTCCGCCGCGGTCGAGACCGCGTCGAAACCGACATAAGCGAAGAAGATCGACGCCGCGGCGGCGCCGATACCGCCGAAGCCGAGCGGCGCGAAGGGTTCGAAATTCTCCATGTTCATCACGGGAACCGCGAGGATGATGAAGAGCGTCAGCGCCAGCACCTTGATGACGACGAGGATCGCGTTGATCGTCGCCGATTCGCGCGTGCCGATCACGAGCAGCATGGTCACGACGCCCGCGATGAACATCGCCGGCAGGTTGATCATCCCGCCGTCGAACGGCCCGAGCACCCATGCCGAAGGTATGTCTATGCTGAACGCATGTTCGATCAGCCCGACCACATAACCCGACCAGCCGACCGAAACCGCGCCCGCCGCGACCGCATATTCGAGGATCAGCGCCCAGCCGACCATCCAGGCGATCAGTTCGCCCATCACGGCGTAGCTATAGGTGTAGGCCGAGCCCGAGACGGGAACCATCGAGGCCATTTCGGCGTAGCAGAGCGCCGCGAAAGCGCAGACGAAGCCGGCGATGATGAAGCTGATCATCATGCCCGGGCCGGCCTTTTGCGCGGCCTCGGCGGTCAGCACGAAAATCCCGGTCCCGATGACGGCGCCGATCCCCAGCATGGTGAGCTGAAAGGCGCCGAGCGTGCGCGTAAGCGACTTTTTTTCCGCTGTCGCCAAAATGGCATCCAACGGCTTTACGCGGTCAAATAGCATGTTCTTCCCCTTTGGAGCGGCTGAGCTGCCGCCCGTCTCATGGCGGGGCAGACTAGCCGCTCCACGCGTCAGCGCAACTTAATTTCATGGGGCCAGCGCTGGATTCGACGGGGACCAAGGCCGCTTACCGTACGGTAAAGCGCACTCGGTCAATCATTCGGCCGCCTGGATCAACCAGCGTCAGCATATGGGCACCGGGGCGCGGCAGGATTTGCTGCCCCGCATCGGCATCGCCGAGCGCTTTCTTGTCGAGGATCAGGCGGTATCCCGCGACCGATCCGCTGACTATGACCGCCAGCCGCTGGCGGTCGATCGGGATGTCGGGATCGAGCGCATAGACGCTGCCGCTGACCGGGCTGGTGATGCGTGGGCGGCGTGCGGCCTGCGGCGCGGCGGCCATTTCGGTTTGCGCGGTGCCGGTCAGGAAATATTCGCGGCGCGGGGGTTCGCGGGTGCCGGGCAGCGTAATCTGGCGCGCCTCGACCCCTTCAGGCATTGTAGGCGGCTTGCCGGGGCTGCCCGCGTGGAGCGCCATCATCACGTCGCGCCACACCGGCGCGGCGCCCGAGGTGCCCGAGACGGCGCGCATCGAATCTCCCTCGAGATTGCCGACCCAGACGGCGACGGTGAAGCGATCGGACCAGCCGATGCACCAATTGTCGCGCATGCCTTTCGAGGTGCCGGTCTTGGCCGCGGCCCAGAAGGGGAGGCGGAGCGCGCTGTCGGCGCCGAAGGCGTCGGTGCGGGCGGAGGCGTCGGCGAGAATGTCGCCGACGATGAAGGCGGCGGCGGGGTTGACGATCTGGCGCGGAACTTCTCGATCGTTGCGCATATCGACGAAGTGGGCGGGGGACCATTTTCCCATATTTGCAAATGTTCTGAAGGCGTTGGCTTGTTCAACCAGCGAAACTTCGGCCGAGCCGAGTGCGAGGCTGAAGCCGTAATATTCGCCGTCCTCGACGAGGCTATGGTAGCCGAGGGCCCAGAGGCGGTCGCGGAATTGCTGGACGTCGTCGATGACGAGCGCGCGGACGGCGGGGACGTTGAGCGAACTGGCGAGCGCGTGGCGGACGCTGACGGGGCCCTTGAAGCTGTGATCGTAGTTTTTGGGAACGTATAGCCCCGAGGCGGTGTCGAGCTGGACCGGGCTGTCGTCGAGGATCGACGCGGCGGTGAGCCAGCCATGCTCGATCACCTGCGCGTAGAGGTGCGGCTTGAGGGTTGAGCCCGCCTGGCGCGGCGCGTTGGCGCCGTCGACTTGCGATGCGGTCGATTTGAGACCGACGCCGCCGACATAGGCGAGCACTTCGCCGGTGGCATTGTCGAGCACGACGACCGCGCCGTCGCGGACGCGGCCCGAACCGAGGCCGGCGAGCTGGCGGCGCAGCGCGACGATCGCGGCGGTCTGGATGCGGCGGTCGATCGTGGTTTTGACGCGTTTGCCGGGCTGGTCGAGCAGACGGACGGCAAGGTGGGGGGCGAGCGCGGGGTCGAAGCGCGCGGCATGCTCGCCCGAGACGAGGGTCGCGGCGGCGGCGCGGATCGCGGTGCAGTCGCTTGCCTGTGCGATCCGGCACGCGCGACGGCCGAGAGCTTCGGCGCCCGCGGCGGGATTGGGAAGGAGCCCGGCGAAGAGCGCGGCGTCGGTGCGATTGAGCTCTGCGGGTTTCTTGCCGAACAGGCTTTGCGCGCCCGCGCCGATGCCCTGCGCTTCGCCGCGCAAGGGGAGGAGGTTGAAATAAGCCTCGAGCATCTGCTCGTGCGACCAACTCGCGGCGAGCGCCTGCCCGGCGCGCATCTGACGGATCTTGGTCCGCCAGTCGCGCTTGCCCGGCTGGGCAAGGCTGGGGTCGAGGAAGGCGGCGAGCTGCATCGGCAGCGTCGAGGCGCCGCGCGAGCGGTCGCCGGTCCCCCCCATCGTCAGGCGCGCGCGGACCGTGCTGGCGATCGCGAGCCAGTCGACCCCGCCGTGCGACCAGAAGCGGCGATCCTCGCTTTGTACGACGGCGGTGCGGACGGCGGGGCTGATGTCTTTCAGGGGCACCCATGCGAGGCGGCGGCGATCGAAATTGACGCGCTCGCTGTCGAGCAGATGGCCGTCGCGATCGTAGAGCCAGGCTTCGCTTGGCTGCCATTTGGCGCGCTCCTTGTCGAAGGCGGGCATCGCGGGTGGGCGGGTGAGAAGGTGGGCGGCCGTGGTGAGGATGAGCAGGGCGAGGGCGAGCCAAGCCAGCGCGTCGCGCCAGCTGCGTTTGCCGGGCGGCTCGCTGCCTTCAACCGTCTCCGATAAACTCGTCATGCTGAACTCGTTTCAGCATCCATGACCTGAGGGTGCCTTCAACGCAGCGCGGACGGCGAAGGCAGGCCACGGACCCTGAAACAAGTTCAGGGTGACGAGGGTAAAGGAGTGCCAGTTCTCGCTCACTGCCCGACGCTCGCCACCGTCAGCGGAGCGTTCGGCCATTGGCCGCGGATCGCGGGCGAATACATCGCCTCGACGCGCGTCGGCGGCAGGGTGAAGCGGCCCGAACCGTTCAAGCGAACCACATATTCGACCGCATGGGTGCCCGCGGGCATCCAGCCGAAATAGCCGCGCCAGCTGTCCTTGCCGCGCTCGACATAGCTCGGCTGCGCGCCCGATCCGCCCGCCTGCTGCGCGAGCATGTCAGACTGGCCGCCGAGGTTGCCGACGATCGTCGCGCCCGGCGCGATCGGATCGTTGATGACGACCCACGTCCGGCCCGCGGCCGCGACGACCTCGATCCGCACCTTGATCACGTCGCCGCGCGTCAGCCGGTCCTTCTTCGCCGCCTTGACGATGCTGACCGAGCGCTTGATCCGGTAACCCGCGTTGAGCGGTTCCTTCAGTGGCACCGCCGCCTTGACGCTGACGGTGGCCCATGGCGTTCCGGTGCCTTCGTGCTTCAGGCTCATTGTTGCCGCGGCGAGCGCGACGCGGAGCGGCGAGACCGGCTCGGCGGGAAGCGGCCAGCTTTGCGAAGCGGTGGCGCCCGCGAGGCCGATGTTGGTGACGCCGGTGATCGCGCTCGCCGGATAGAGGTCGGCGAAACGGCGGACGGTGACCGCGCCCCATGCGTTGGCGGGGGTGGTGTCCCAATGGCCCTTGCGCTGGCGCTGCGCGACGCCGACCATCAGCTTGCCGGCATCGTCTTCCCAGCCCTTGCGGCCGAGTACGGCTTCGAGCGCCTTGATCGCCATTTCGTCGCCGCTGGTCATCATCCACCAGGGCGCGCGCGCGTCATCGACGAGGTCGAGGCGCGTGCCTTCGTAGACGAGACGCTTGCGCAGTTCGGCTTCGGCCGCGGTGCGCAGCGCGGGTGCGCCCCGCACGCCCGGCGTCTTTTCGATCGCGACGAGCCAGTCGGCGAGCGTGCCGGTGGCCATGTCGATGGGCGCGACGTCGATCGCGGCGACAAGGCTGGCGCTCGACGCGTTGTTGCGGGCGAGTGCCGCCAAGGCCGCGATGCGGACGGGGCGGATATCCCACGGGCCATAGCCCTTGCGCGTCAGACGCCCCTCGACGACCGCTTGCAGCGCCTTGACCATCTTCGCCTTCGACGCTTCGGGGATCGCGAAGCCGTTCGCGGCGGTCACGCTCATGACGTAAGCAGTGAGTTCGATCGACCCTTCCATCCGTTCGTTGGGCCAGTAACGCAGCAGCCCGTCGTCATCGAGATAGGTCGGCATCGCCCCCGCGAGCGCCTGCCAGCGCCCGACATCGCCGAGCGCGACGGCGCGCGAGGTCGACTGTTCGAAGCAGTTGTACGGGTAAATCGCCATATAATCGCGCACCCCCGACAAGGGCGGCGCGAGCGTGCCGGCGAGCGCGACGTCGACATAGCCGCCGGGCAGTGCGCCCGCGGGGATCGCGATCGGCAGCGTCGTGTTCGGGCCAACGCGGAACAGGCTGGCGGCCCAGGTTTCGACCGGGATCGCGGGTTCGACCGTCTGCGCGAAGACGAGGCGGTCGCGGGCCTTGCCGCCCTTGGCGACCGCGTCGACGGTCCATTCGATCGGACCGGTTTGTTCGGGGGCAGTCATTGACCAGCTGATCGGCACCGCGCCCCCCGCGGGGATGGTGACGGTGAGCGGCGGCGCGGTCGCGACGGCGGGCGACAGCGTCGGGGTCGCGGTGACCTCCATCGGCTGATCGGTGCCGTTACGCAGCGTGAAGCGCGCATCATAGGTGTCGCCGGTGCGCACCAGTTTGGGCATGCCGGCGAAGACGCCGAGATCCTGTACGGTGCGGACGGTCGTTTCGCCGGTGCCGAAATATTGCGATCCGTCGGTCGCGATCGCGACGAGGCGGAAGCCCGAGAGATTGTCGCTGAGCGGTACGTCGACGCTCGCGCGGCCCTTGCTGTCGAGCGGGACATTACCCTTCCACAGCAGGACGGGGCGGAAGTCCTCGCGGGTCAGGCCCGAGAGATCGCCGCCACCGCCACCACCGGGTTCGAGCGCCTTGCGCCCATAGTGACGCTTGCCGACGACCTGCATCTGCGCGGTCGAGGTGAGCACGTCGAGCGTGCGTTCGCCCATCATCGCGTCGATGACCTGCCAGCTTTCGTTGGGCGCGAGCTGGAGCAGCGCCTCATCGACCGCGGCGAAAGCGACGTCGGCGTTTTTCGGCGCCTTGCCGCCCGGGGTCTTGACCTCGATCGCGACCTTTGCGGTTTCGCGGACCGAATATTTCTCCTTGTCGGCCTTCACCTTGACGCCGAGCTGATGGCCTTCCCAGCCGACCTTGATGCGCGCGATGCCCATGCGGTAGCTTGGTTTCGCAAGGTCGACGAGCGCGGTCGGCGGCGCGCCCTCGCTATTCTCGATCTTGAAGCCGACCGCGCGTTTCATCTTGCGGAACCAGTTTTCCTCGCCCGTCACGCGGCCGCGCACCGCCATCACCGAGACATAGACGTCGGGGGCGTAGGTCGCGGGCAGCTTGACCTTCACGACCGGGTTGGTGCCCTTGAGCGGCACGACGAAGCTCGACAGCACGCCTTCGCGCTCGACGGTGACCAGCGCGGTCGCTTCGCGGAACGGCATGCGGACCTGGAAGCTCGCGGTGTCGCCCGCGGCGTAGCGCGGCTTTTCGGCGATCACGTCCATGCGGTCGCCATTGTCGCCGCCGAACCACCAGTCGTCGTCGCCCGCGAGCCACACCGAGCGCACCGCGCGCGCTTCGTTGCCGTCGGCATCGAGCGTCGTCGCGACGACCGTCACCTCGCCCGAGATGCCCGGCGCCATCGCGCAGCTGGCGCGGCCGAGCTTGTTGGTCGTCGCCGAGCAGGTCGCATCGAGCTTCGTCGTGCGCATCTGGTTGTCATAGGCGTAGAAGCCGCCGATCAGGCGCCGGCGCGCGGTGATGATCTCGCGATTGTAGAGCGCGACCTGAACACGCTGACCCGCGATCGGCTTGCCATCGAGGTTCAGCGCGATGAAATTGAGGCGCAGATCATTGTCGCGCATCAGCCAGCCGTCGGTCTTGACGCCGAGGCGGACCGCCGAGGGGTAAAGGGTGACGCGGCGGCTCGACGTCAGCGTCTCGCCATTCGCGTCCTCATAATCCATTTCGGCCGCCATCAGCGTCGGTTCGGTGATCGGCTGGTCGACCGTGACGCTCGTCGTCGCGGCGCCATTGGCGTCGAGCTTCAAGGGCACCGAGCGTGCGAGCGGCAGTTCGGCGGAGGGTTCGTCGCCGCTGTCGTCGAGCTGGACGACGCCTTCCTTCACCGGCTGGCCGTCGAAATCCCAATCCCTATAATCCTCGGGCGGCGACCCGATCGAGCGGAAATTGGTGCGCAGTTCGACCGGGATATTCGGCGCGGGGCCGCCCGAGAGATAGCCGACGAACAAGGACAGCGGCACGGCGGCGGGGCGGACGAGCGCGGTCTTCGGGCCGGTGATCGTCGCCTTCATCGTCGGCAGGCGATATTCGTCGACCTTGACCGACTGGCCCGACCAGATCGTCTTGTCCTCGCCATCCTTGTCCTTGGTGACGAAGACGAGTTCATAATCGCCCATCGGGGCGGACGCAGGGACGTTCCAGACGGTCTCGCCGCTGCCGGTCGCGGCAATGCTGAAGGGCATTTCGAATTCGGTGTCCGAACCGCGGTGGACGAGACGAAGCTTGCCCGACAGCGCCTCGGGGACGCGGAAGCCGGTGCCGACGGGGCGGCGGAGAAGATGCTTCATATGCACCGTCTCGCCCGCCTTCACGAGCGCGCGGTCGAAGACGGTGTGGAGGATGTCGTTGCGCTCCGACCAGCCATAGGGGAGGTCGAAGTCATAGGGGCGGATGCCGTTGCCCCAGTCGGTGAGGGTGAAGCTGAAATCGTCTCCCGACCGCGCGCTGACCATCAGCGCATGGCCTTCGCTTTTCGACGGGTCGGGCGTTTCCTCACAGCTCGCGTAGGTTTCGGGCTGGGGCAGCCCGCCGGCGAAGGCGAGGCGGCCGGCCTTGTCGGCGGTGCCGCGTGCGAGCAGGCGGCCGGTGCAGCTGTCGGTGACGCGGATTTCGGCGCCCGAAACGGGGAGGCCGGTGTCGAGCGCCGTCACCCACGCGAGCGAGCCCTCGCGTCCCCATTTGAAATGCACCGCCATATTGGTGACGAGCGCGGCGGTCGCGACAAAGCGCGTCGATTTGCGGCCGAGCAGCGCGGCGCCGAGTTCGGGGCTGGCGATCTCGACGACGTGGAAGCCTTTTTCCGACAGGGGTATGCCGACGACCTCGAATTCCTTGCCGCCCGCGGCGGGCGACAGCTGCATGTCGCGGCGTTCGCCGCCGGCGGGAGCATCCGCGAACACCGATTTGGTGCCGGTGTAGTTGACGGTGACGTCCTTGCCCGCGGCGTTCTTTTCCTCGCGATAATCGGTGTCGTCGGCGTCGGCGACGCGTTTCAGCCAGCGCGCGATCGCGGCATCGTCGTCGCCGACCTTGAGCGCGGTCGCGGGCATTTTGAGGTTCGCCTGGACGAGCGAGCTTTCGACCCCGCGCACGGTGACGGGCAGCACGCCGCCTTCGCCGGCTTCGAGGATACCGAATTCGGCGGCGAATTTGACGAGCGGCGGGGCGCGGTCGATGTGGAATTTCAGCGGGAAGTTCGACTGGTTCTGTAGCTTGCGGCCGCTCTGGTCGGTGACGTCGGCGGGGAGGACGAGCGTCGCGTCGACATTCTGCGGCAACGGACCGGTGAAGCGGACGCTCGTCAGCCAGGCATCATTCTTGTCGTCGTCGTCGATCTTCGGCGTCAGCTTCTTGCCGTCGGCGGTGTTGAGCGTCGCGGCGAGGATCGTTTCGCGCGACACGGGCGACGCGAAGCTGAGCGTCACATCCTTGATCGGGTTGCAGCCCGCCTGCGGATTGATGCGGCTGCAAGACATTTTCGCGGTGAAGCCCGGGCGCACATCATGGTCGAAACGCTGGTCGCGGCCGGCGGTGCGGCCGGGGACGCCGGCTTGCGAAATGCGCGCGTCCCAGACGAGCGCCATCTCGCGGCCGGGGGGCAGCGGACGGCGGCATTTGACGGGGACGATGCGGTCGAGTGCGGCTTCGCGGTCGGCGCCGGCGGCGGGGAAGCGCTGCGGCAGGCCGGCGTCGTATGTGAAGGACTGGCGCGACCAATTATTGTCGCCGAGGCCGGTCAATATCTGCGTCGCGGTGTCGCGCGGGAGGACGTCGACCGGGATTTTCTCGCCGATGCCATCGACCGCGCAATAGGCGAAACGGCCGACCGAGGCGCGGTCGGCGGCGACGTTGGTGGCGACGAGGAAGATCTGGTCCTCCTCGATCCCGTCAGTGATGCCGCCCGCGAGCACGGCGCGCGCCGAGGGGCCGCCGGTGTCGAGCGCGAAGCGGCTGTTGCCCGCGACCGAGACGCCGCGCGCGGTCTTGAGTCCGTCGCGCAGCTCGACATGGCAGGCGAGCCCGCCGGGGAGCGGCTTGTCGAATTCGAGCACCCAGGTGCGCGTGTCGACCCAGCGGCCGGTTGACGGGAGCTTGCAGTCGTTGGTCGCCGGGGCCTGGGCGCGCGGATCGCCGAGCGGGACCATGTCTTCGGAAAAACGCAGGGTGAAGCGCGTGATCGTGCCGTCGCCGGTACCCGAGCTGCCGGGGGTCGCGAGCGTAACCTGCGGGACGGTGTCGGCGGCGGTCGCGGCCATCGCGAGCGTGAGGGGCAGGATCAGCGCCAGTTTTGCCTTGCCGGCCAATGCCGTAGCCAGCGCGCGCCATCCCTTGCCCATTATCAACTCCCCGTTCGGTCCGAACATCTATCCTGCTGGAAACAGGGGACAGAGTCCACCCGTCGCCGCGTACTGGACACGGTTAGTCGCGCTTCTCGAAATTGCTGTGACCGCCGTCATAGACGGCGCCGAAACTCAGCGCGCGAGCATCGGCCCGAGCGGCTGGCCCGCGAAGATATGGACATGGAGGTGCGGGACCTCCTGATGGCTGTCGAGGCCGACGTTCGCGAGCAGGCGGTAGCCGGGGGCGACGAGGCCGGCGTCGCGCGCAACCTTGCCGACGGCGCGTATAAAGCCCGCGATTTCGGCGTCGCTACCGCGCTCGGAAAAATCGTCCCAGCTGACGTACGCGCCCTTGGGGATCACGAGGATGTGGAGCGGCGCCTGCGGGTTGATGTCGTGGAAGGCGAGGGCGAATTCGTCCTCATAGACGGTTTTCGACGGCAGCTCGCCGCGCAGGATACGCGCGAAGATATTGCTGTCGTCATAGGGCAGGGTCGCATCGATCGGCATGGGAGGGCTCCTATTGGGTACGGCCGGCTTTTTCGGTGTGGCCCGAGGTGCCGTGGCGGCGGTCGAGTTCGGCGGCGATCATGTCCCATGTCAGCCCGCGTTCGGCGAGCAGGATCGAGAGGTGGAAGACGAGGTCGCTCGCTTCGCCGATCAGTTCGGGATCATCCTCGCTGACCGCGGCGATGACGGCTTCGACGGCTTCCTCGCCGAGCTTTTGCGCGATCTTGCCGCGACCTTTCGCCGCGAGGCTCGCCACGTAAGACGCCCCGGCCTCGCCCGCCGCGAGCCGGTCGTGGATGACTGCTTCCAGCCGCCCCAGCGTGTCGCCCATTGCCTTGCTCATTGTGCGATCCTTTCGCCCCACCCGCTCGCCAGCGTGCCTAGCCGCGACGCGCCGATCCGACAAGCGGGGCGGCGGGGCTGCAAAAACTTACCGCCGCGTAAACCATATCGAAACGCCTTTTCGCGTAATTTCGGTCCTGCCGGGGGGCGAGATCAACTTTCTAAATCGGACGAAGATTATGAAAATGGGCACCCAGGTGTTTCTGGCAACAACGGCTTCGGCGATTGCGCTCGTGGCGACTCCCGCTGCGGCGCAAAGCGGCGACGAGATCATCGTCACCGGCTCGCGCATCGCGAAAAGCGAATTTACCAGCGCCGACCCGATCCAGGTCATCGATCCCGAAACGGCGAAATTGCAAGGGCAGGTCCAGCTTGCCGATGTGCTGCAGTCGACGCCGGCGGCGCAGGGCTCGATCCAGATCACCTCGGCGATTTCGAACCGCTTCGTCGCCAACGGCGGCAACGATGTGCAGACGGTGTCGCTGCGCGGGCTCGGTGCCGAGCGGACGCTCGTGCTGATCAACGGCCGGCGCGCGGGCCCTGCCGGGATCCGCGGTTCGGTCGCGCCGTTCGACCTCAATGTGCTGCCGCTGTCGGTCGTGCGCCAGGTCGAGGTGCTCAAGACCGGCGCCTCGTCGATCTATGGTTCGGACGCGGTCGCGGGGGTGGTCAACATATTGACCCGCGACGATCTCGACGGGTTCGAGGGCGGCGGCTTTTCGTCGATCACCGAACATGGCGGCGGTGAAAGCTATGGCGTCGACGCGAGCTTTGGCAAAAAATTCGATCGCGGTCATTTTTTCGCGACGGTCGACTATTTCCGCCAGCAGAGCCTGACCCGCCGCGATCGCGGCTTCCTGTTCTGCGCCGAAGAATATCTGAAGCGCGAGGCCGATGGCAGCCGCGCCGACATCGTCGATTTCCGTACCGGGCGCCCGCAGTGCAGCGGCACGCTTGGCAATGCGATCGCCTTCAGCGATTTTTCAGGGGTCGATCAGGACGGCTTTCCGACCTTTAGCCCCGGGCTGTTTGCGCCGAACGGACAGTTGATCCCTTCGGGTCAATATGGCGCCGAATTTGCGGGCGTCGGCATGCCGATCAACGTGTACAATCCGATCGGCGTGTTCGGGCCGGCCGATTTCTTCGGGCTCAATTTCGATGGGCCTTCGACCGGTGCGCTCAACAAATTCGAGCCCGCCGAACAGGATATGGACGTGTTTTCGGGGGTCAGCCGCATCAGCGCCTTCGCCGAGGGCGCCTATGATTTGACCGACGGCATCACGCTTTATGGCGAAGCGCTGTTCAGCAACCGCAAATCGCACAACAACGGCTTCCAGTTGATGGCGCTCGAGCAGTTCACCGGCGCGTCGATGTTGCCGTTTTTCCTCTGCGATCCGACCGCCTATAATTGCGACCCCAACGACATGGGTGACCCGTTCAATGCGGAGTTCGGCGGCAACATCATCCTGCGTCCGCAGATACTGGTGAAGTCCGAGAGCAGCGCCGACATCGACTATTATCGCGGCGTGCTCGGGCTGCGCGGCGAGTTCGGCGGTGGTTGGAAATGGGATGTGAGCGGACAGCACAGCCGCTCGGACGCCAGCTATACGCAGGACGTCATTTATCAGGATGCACTCGCGTCGCAGACTTTGCGCACGCGCTCGTGCGTCGGGACGACGACTGCGATCCGCGGCGTTCCGTGCATCGACATCGACTTTACCGACCCGCGCGTGCTGCGCGGCGACTTCACGCCAGCCGAGCGCGCCTTTCTGATGGGGCGCGAGACGGGGCGAACCTTGTTCAAGCAGACCTCGGCCGAGGCCTTGCTGACGGGCAAATTGTTCAATCTGCCTGCGGGGCCGGTAGGCGCGGCGTTCGGGGCGAATATCCGCCGCGACGAGATCAATGATACGCCGGGCGAGGCAACGCTCGCGGGCAATGTCTCCAATTTCACGACTTCGGGCATCACCGCGGGCCGCACCGTGTCGAAAGAGCTGTTCGGCGAGGTCGAAGTGCCGCTGCTCGAAGGCGTGCCGATGATCCAGCGGCTGACGCTGTCGGGCGCCGCGCGCTACACGCATGTCGAGGCGACGCGCGGCGACGGGGTGCAGGACAAGTTCAGCGACACGACGTGGAAGGTCGGCGCCGACTGGGCGGTGACCGACTGGCTGCGCTTCCGCGGCACCTGGGGCACGTCGTTCCGCGCACCCGCGCTGTTCGAACTCTTCCTCAAGGATCAAACGGGATTTCTGGGGCAGCAAGCGATCGACCCGTGCATCCAGACCGCCGCGCGCCTCGCGGCGGGGGCGATCAGCCAGCGCATCTTCGACAATTGCGCTGCCGACGGCATCGGTCCGAATTTCGCCGGTGGTTTCGGTCCGGCGGTCATTGCGTCGGGCGGCGGCATCGGCCAGCTCAAACCCGAAACCTCGACCGCGAGGACGGTGTCGGTGATCCTGACCCCCGATCTGTCGGGCGCGCTATGGGGCGGGTTCAAGACGCGCCTTGCGGTCGATTATTTCGATATCGAGGTGAAGGACGAGATTACTTTGCTCGGCGCGGGCAATATCCTGCGCGGCTGTTATGACTCCGACGTCGCCGACGAGCCGCTATGCGGGCTGTTCACGCGCACCGCGGCGGGCCCCGACGCGCAGAGCGTCGCGGCGGTTACCGACCGCTACGTCAATATCAGCCGCCAGCGGAACCGCGGCGTCGACCTGTCGCTCGCGATCGATCAGGATCTCGGCAAGCTCGGTTCGCTCGCGTTCCGTGCGCAGATGACGTGGCAGGTGAAGGACAAGGTTTCGCTCTTCCCCGGCACCGACGTCGATGACAATGGCAAGATCGGCAACCCGAAATGGGTCGGCGATTTCAACCTTGGCTGGATGAAGGATGGCTGGACGCTCTTCTACGGCCTCGACGTCACCGGCGCGGCTTCGAACGAGGAAGATTTGCTGCGGGCGCAGGGCGGTGCCGCGTGCCGCACGTCGAGCTTCCGTCCGGGCGGGCGCTTCTGTCCCGACGTGAGCGTGCCCGCGACCTTCTATCACTCGCTGTCGCTGAGCCACGATGTCGCCGAGCGCTTCCGCATCACGCTGGGGGTCGCGAACCTGTTCGACACCCCGCCGCCGCGCGTATCGACCGTCGTCACCGCGACGCCGCCGGTGATCGGTCAGGCGCCGGCGTTCGGCACGCAATATGACTATCTCGGCCGCCGTTTCTTCCTGAGCGTGCGCGGGAAGATTTAGGGCGGCGAACAATCGCGCCGTCGGATTTTTGGCTGTTCCCCGGCGAAGGCCGGGGCCCAGAGCGCAGTCCGCCGACGTCGGCTTTCCAGAGCCCTGGACCCCGGCCTTCGCCGGGGAACAGAAAACTGGACAAGCCAGCGCGCCTCTGGTGAAGCGCGGGCATGTCCGAGGTCAAACTGCATTCCGACTGGCTCGCGCGTATCGGCGGCGAGTTCGAGCAGCCCTATATGGCGGCGCTCAAGGCGTTTCTCGGCGCCGAGCGCGAGAAGGGCAAGGCGATCTATCCGCGGCCGCGCGACTGGTTCGCGGCGCTCGACGCGACGCCGCCGCAGGATGTGCGCGTCGTCATTCTCGGGCAGGATCCCTATCACGGGCCGGGGCAGGCGCATGGGCTGTGCTTTTCGGTTCAGCCGGGCGTCCGCACCCCGCCGAGCCTCGTCAATATCTACAAGGAAATGCAGAGCGACCTCGGCATAGCGCGTGCCGCGCACGGATATTTGAAGCATTGGGCGGAACAGGGCGTGCTGCTGCTCAACAATTGCCTGACGGTCGAGAGCGGCATGGCCGCCTCGCATCAGGGCAAGGGGTGGGAGAAGTTCACCGACGCCGTCGTCGCGGCGGTTGCCGCCGATCCGGCGCCGAAGGTCTTCATCCTGTGGGGCAGCCATGCGCAAAAGAAGGCGGCGAATGTGCCGGGTCTCGGTGCGGGTAGCCCGCATTTGATCCTGCGCGCGCCGCATCCCTCGCCTTTGTCGGCGCACAACGGTTTTTTCGGGTCGCGGCCGTTCAGTCAGACCAACGCATTTCTGGAGGCGCATGGCCGCGGGGCGATCGACTGGCGCTTGCCCGACGCGGCGGACATCGCCGCAGAATGAGCCTGCTCGCCGATCCGCTGACGTTGCTGGTGCTCGCGATCGCGGTGGTGCTGCTCGGGCTGGCCAAGGGCGGCCTGTCGGGGGTCGGCGCGCTCGCGACGCCGCTCGTTGCGTTGGTGCTGCCGCCGACGATCGCCGCGGCGCTGCTGCTCCCGATATTGATCGTACAGGATGTCGTCAGCGTCTGGTCGTTCCGCAAGACGTGGGACGGCTGGGTGATCGGCTGGATGCTGCCCGGCGCCGCGGTCGGGATCGCGGCAGGATATTTTTATGCCGAGCGCGTCGACGAGGCGAAGCTGATGGCGGCGCTCGGCGCGATCACGCTGGCGTTCGGGCTTTATCGCCTGTGGGTCGAGCGCGGCGGGCGCGTCGTCGCGGCGTCGACATCGCCGGGCTGGGTCGGCAGCCTGTTCGGGGTGGCGACGGGCTTTACCAGCCAGATCGCGCACGCAGGCGGGCCGCCGTTCCAGATGTGGGTAACGCCGCGCCGCCTTCCGCACCTCGTCTTCGTCGGAACGAGTTCGATCCTGTTCGCCACGATCAACTGGATGAAGGTGCCCGCCTATATCGCGCTCGGCGCCTTCCCGCACGAGGTGCTCGTCGCCGCCGCGCTGCTGATGCCGCTCGCGATCGTCTCGACCCTGCTCACCGTGCGCTGGCTGAAACGCATCGATGGCGCGCGTTTCTATGTCATCATCTACCTGTTGATGGTCCTGCTCGGCGCGAAGCTGGTCTGGGACGGGCTGGCGGGATAGGGGGCGACGCGGGCGGGCAAAGCGCGTAGACTTGGCTCGGCGGGCAGAGGCGTCCGCCACCTTCCAAGGTATTCCATATGGCAAAAGGCCAGAAGAAATCGAACCGCGAAACGCGTAAACCCAAAGCGGAAAAGCCCAAGAAGCCCAATGCGAGCAATCCGTCGACCAAGGTCGGCGTGGTCGCCGGGCTCGAAAATATGAAGAAATAAGCGCGATGGTTCAGGCACGGTGGAATGGCGCGGTGATCGCCGACAGCGACGACATCGTCGTCGTCGAGGGCAATCATTATTTCCCGCGCGATGCGGTCGATGCCGCCGTGCTGTCGGACAGCGCGACGACGAGCGTCTGTCCGTGGAAGGGGCTGGCGCATTATCATCATGTCACCGTGGACGGACAGGTGAACGCCGACGCCGCCTGGTATTATCCCGATCCCAAGGATGCGGCGGCGGCGATCAAGGATCGTATCGCCTTCTGGAAGGGCGTCGAGGTCGGCTGACCGCTTTCTTCCATGTCCACGCTTGTCCAAATCCTCGTCGATGCCGACGCCTGTCCGGTGAAGGACGAGATCTACCGCGTCGCGTGGCGGCACGAGGTGCCGGTGAAGGTCGTAAGCAACAGCCGGCTGCGTGTCCCCGAACATCCTTTGATCGAGCGGATCACTGTGTCCGACGGCTTCGACGCTGCCGACGACTGGATCGCCGAGGCGGCGAATGCGCGGAGCATCGTTGTCACCGCCGACATCTTGCTGGCCGACCGGGCATTGAAGGCGGCGGCAACGGTGCTCGGCCCCAATGGCAAGCCCTTTACCCTCGCGTCGATCGGGCCCGCGATCGCGACGCGCGCGATCATGGCCGACCTGCGTTCGGGAATGAGCGATGGGATGGGCGGGCCGGCGCCTTTTTCCAAGGCCGATCGTTCGCAATTCCTGCAGGCGCTCGATAGCGCGCTGGTCCGGCTCAAGCGCCAAGCGTAAGTTTCTTTCTTTCTTTTCCGTGATTTGTGAAATTTCTTTGGCCGAGTGATGGCGATCACGGCCGGGTGATCGGCTGTGCGGCATAAGCGGGGCATCGGGAACGACCCGAGCCCAATTCGAACCAGATCAACGAATGTGAAAGGAAGAGACGATGACCAAGAAGACGATCCTCGCCCCCGTGCTTGCGCTCACCATCGCCCTGTCGGCGACCCCGGCGATGGCGCAGTCGGCGCAGCCCGCGCAGGGCGGCATGACGGTAACCTCGAACCCGGTGCAGATCCTGATCGGCCTGTTGCTTCCCGCGGTGCAGAAGGTCCGCGAAGCCGCGGCGCGCTAGGCCGCACACCCGTTTTCGTCTCCGGCCCGGCCTACCACGCCGGACTGGAAACTAGCCCTCCCGCCCCTGCGACCCAGGCGGGAGGGCTGTCGTTTTTCCGGCGCCTTGAACGCCCCTCGCATCAGGCGTAGGCTATAATGCGAAGGGGAGAGAGGCCATGCTTTCCATTTTGCCACTGCTGTTGATCGCCGGCGCGCCGGCGGCCGCGCCATCCGCCGCCGCTCCGGCTTCGGTTGCCGCAAAGGCGACCCCGGTGACGATCGAATATTATTATCGCATCCGCTGGGGCGGCATGGACGAGTTCCGCGCGCTCTATGCGAAGAACCACCAGCCGATCCTCGACGAGATGAAGCGGCTGGGTTTCATCACCCGGATCGAGACGACGACCCCCTTCACCCATATGGCGGGCGGGACGCGCTGGGACCTGCGGGTGACGATTACTTATCGCGGTGCCGAGGATGCCGTGGGCGATGCGACCGGCTATGACGCCGCTGCGGAGAAGGTCGGCGCGCGCCTGTTCCCCGACCTTGCGACATTCAAGGCCGAAGAGGCCAAGCGGTTCGCGCTGGTCGAGGAGCATTGGGACGTGATCGTCAACAGCAAAGAGTGAGTTTGGGGCGGCCCGAAAGGCTCGCCGATCAGTTCCCGGCGCGGCGGTGCATGAAAAATGCGAGCAGCAGCACGACCGAGATCACGCCGACCAGCATGCCCGCCGTCGTCGTGACCATCGTGATCGAGCCCGCAGGATCGTTCGAATTCCATGCCCCACTTCGCGTCCGGTCGATCATCCACCAGGCGCCTGCGACAACGATAAGGTCGAGCAGGACCAGCCCAAGCAGCGCGCGCGTCGATTTTTTCATGAAAATTTCCCTCCCGAAATCCCGCCGGCTTTCTTTGCTGTCGGGCATCTGCCGGCCATGGTAGCTTCGGGTCTCGCGAAATTCTACCGGAGTCGGGACCATGGCGGCGCTTCCTACGATCATCCTCGTTCACGGCTTTTGGGGCGGCGCGGCGCATTGGGCGAAGGCGATCGTCGAGCTCGACCGGCTCGGGCATAAAGGCATGCGCGCGGTCGAACTGCCGCTGACCTCGCTCGCGGGCGATGCCGCGCGGACGCGCCAGATCGCGGCGCAGGTCGAGGGACCGGTGCTGCTCGTCGGGCACAGCTATGGCGGCGCGGTGATCACCGAGGCGGGAACGGCGCCGAATGTTGCCGGGCTCGTCTACATCGCCGCCTTCGCGCCCGATGCGGGCGAGAGCCCCGGCGCGCTGACGCAGCAGCATCCGCCCGCGGGCGCCGCGAACCTGGCGCCCGACGGCGACGGCTATTTGTGGGTCAAGCCCGACAAGTTTCACGAAAGCTTTTGCCAGGATCTTGGCGCCGACGAGGCACTGGTGATGGCGGTGACGCAAAAGGCGCCGCTCGCTTCGACCTTTGGCGAGGCGATCAGCGACCCCGCGTGGCGGGTGAAGCCGAGCTGGTATCAGATTTCGAGCGAAGACCGCATGATCGATCCCGCGAACCAGAAGGCGATGTCGGACCGGCTCGGCGCGCGCAAGATCATCACGCTCGATGCGGGGCACGCCTCGCTCGCCTCGCGGCCGGCCGAGGTCGCGGCGCTGATCGACGAGGCGGCGCGCAGCCTGGAGTTGACCCGCACCGCGGCGAAGGGCAGCATTGAGCGGTGGCCCGACAATATACAACCTTCGCCGAATTCTGGCCCTTTTACCTGCGCGAGCACAGCAAGGCGTCGACGCGGGCGCTCCATTATGTGGGGACCAGCCTCGTCGTGCTGATCGCGGTCGCGGCGGTGTGGAGCGGGCGCTGGGGTTGGCTGATCGCGTTGCCGCTCGCCGGCTATTTCTTTGCGTGGATCGCGCATTTCGGGGTCGAGAAGAACCGGCCCGCGACCTTCACCTATCCGCTCTGGAGCCTCGCGGCCGATTTCAAAATGTGGGCGATGTGGCTGAGCGGACGGCTGGGGGCAGAACTCGACAAGGCCGGCGTCAGGCGTTGACCCTCATTTTTGCCATCCCCGCTTTCGCGGGGGTGGCGAAGTTGGGGGACGGGCGTCGTGCGGGAAAATCGATCAGTCTGACCGAAGGCAGCCTCTGGCATTTATTGCGAATCGTTCTTAACTTGGTGCTTCGTTCTCGCGGAGATGCGCCATGCCCACCGACCTGATCAAGACCTTTACCTATCTTACGATCCACCTGACGATCGGGTTCAGCGTCGCCTATGCGATGACCGGATCGGTTGCGCTCGCGGGCGGGATCGCGATAGTCGAGCCGTGTATCAACGCTGTCGCATTCTTCTTCCATGAAAAGGCGTGGAAGCGCGTGGGCGCGGGGCGTAAGCTGTTGCCCGCCTGAGAACGCGAGTCCCGGGCCGCTTTTTTCGCTGACTCCCCGAACCAACCAAGGAGATATGATCATGACCGTCAATCGCGCATCGGCCCGCTACGAAGGCTTCGGCAAGGAAGGCAAGGGGTCGATCACGACCAAGTCGGGCGTGCTCGACAAGCAGCCCTATGGATTCGGGACGCGCTTCGAAGGGCAGCCGGGGACGAACCCCGAGGAGCTGATCGCCGCGGCGCATGCGGCGTGCTTCACGATGGCGCTGTCGTTCGGGCTCGCACGCGCGGGCTATTCGGGCGACACGCTGGAGACGAGCGCGGCGGTGACGCTGGACCAGCAGGACGGCGGTTTCACGATCACCAAATCGGCGCTGACACTGACCGGCAAGGTGCCCGGGATCGGCGCCGACGAGTTTGCGAAGATCGCCGAGGAGGCCGAGAAGAATTGTCCGGTGTCGAAGCTGCTGAACTGCGAGATAACACTCGAGCACAGTCTCGACGCCTAAGCAGCGCGGCGCAGCGGTGCGGGCAGTTCGTCGGCCATGAAGCCGAAACTGCCTTGCGCCGGGGGCTCCAATGTCCAGCTTTGCAGCACGCGATGGCGGCGATGGCCGATATGGCTTTCGATGAGCACGAGGTCCTGCGGCGCCCAGTTCCATGCGATCGGAACAGGGTCGAATTCGCATGTTCCATAGCCGAGCGTGATGTGCGGGCGGAGGCCGGATTTGCGATGCATCGGCTCGATGCGCTGCGCCGCGAGGCGTGCGACGATCGCGTCATAGGTCTGGCGGATCGCGCCGATGCTGCCGGCGGTGATCAGTTCGGCGCCGGTGCCGCGTGAGACGATGCGCCCGAAGGGAATCGGCGCTGCCGCCGGAAGGCCGGCGCCGAACGCCTTGGCGACCTGGCCGCGCAGGAAGGGTTGCGGTTCGACCGTCTCGGCGATCGTGCAGAGCGTCAGATGGTACAGCTGGGGCTTGAGGCCCGCAAACAGGTCGCCCGAAACGGGCGGCAATTGGCGCGCGAGCCAGCCGGCGCGGTCGGGGGTTACCTGAAAACCCAGGAAATAGCGGAACATCGGGTCCATCGTCCATTCCTCCGAATCGGATCAATGTTCCTATTATGTTCTCATCGGCGATGAGAGTCGAATCCTTCTCGCTATTCGCTCTCGATCGCCATCCGCGTCACATGGATATAGGTCGCCTGCCAGCTGTCGCCGTGACGCTTGAAAATATCGGTGAAGCGGATGCGAACGCGAAAGGGTTTGCCCGCAGAGCGGCCCGACAGGATCGTTTCGGCACTCGCGAGACCCACACCCTTGCCGAGCGGCAGGATGACGCGGTCGCTGAGCGTGACGGGATCGTAATCGTCGTCGGCGCCGGTCCAGCCGTCGATGAAAAACGCCTTTCCATATCGTTTCCCGCTGCCGTCGATAAAGACGAGATCGTCGGCGACCATGCGGTCGAGCGCGGCGCGATCCTGCGCGATCTGCGCCGCGTCGAAGGCATCGGCAAAGGCGCGCAGTTCGGCAATTTCGCTGGCGGGCGCGTCGGCGGCAGCGGCGGAGGCCGCCATGCCGAATGCTAGTGCCGCCGCTATCATTCCGCGCATCGCGCCTCTCCCGTTGCTATGCCGCCCGATCACTGCGCCGGACGACAGTCCTTCAGCCAGATCACATGCTTATATTCGTCGAAATCCTCGACGGTACCGGTCAGTTTGATGCTCTTGTTCGGCTTGAGCTGGAGCGAAAAAGCGGCCTGACCCGGTGCCATGTAACAGACGATATCGGTCTTGAACGGCGCCTGGTTCGGCAGGCGGATCGCCTGTTCGTAAGGCTGGGGAATCTTGTAGCCGACGCGGAAATCCTTGCCGTCCTTGGTCACATAGTCGACGAGCCCGTCGATCGTGAACTGCTTGCCCTTGTAGCGGGTCAGGATGCCCGCGGCGTTGCGTTCGGTGTCTTTCGACACTTGTTGAGAGAAGCTTAGCGAATTCATTTTTACCGGCGCGGCGGCGACGGTCGTCGCGGTCGCGCCCTTCTTCGCGGCGGCGGCACCCGCCTTGCCGCCCTTGATCTGGTTCAGGATGCCGCACATTTCAGCCTTCGCCGCATCGCTGCCGACCGACTGGCCCGCGCGCAATTTCGCCTCCATCACCACCGTTCCGATTCCGCCCGTCTGCGTCGCGGTGATCTGGATCGGGAAGGCGCGCACGGTCCCCGTCATCGGCTGTTCGATCAGCATCGATCCATATTCGGCCTCATCGGCCATGATGTCATAGCCCTTGGCGGCGACGAGCCCGCGCATCTGGCCGATCGCGACCGCGGGGGGCAGGTCGGCAACGGTCACCGCGGCGGTGAAGCGCAGCGCGGTAATCGGATTGCCCTTTTTGACGAAGGCTTCCTCGCAGGTCGCGGCGTTGGCGGTGCCGGCGGTAAGGAGGATGGCGGCCGGCGCGAGCGCGGCGGCGAGCCGGGAATAAGTCGTGGTGCGCATGGGGGCTCCCTGAAATGTTTATGTTATGCGACTTATGTTATGTGATGCGTCTGCCGCAGCGCGTCGCCGCCTGCAATGGCTAAGTTACCAAGATGATGGTGTTTTGCGGGACAGTAAGCCTAGCTGTCGATCCGCGCTTGACCTCAACCGGGCTTGAGATTTCATAAGTGCGGGACAGTTGATTCGCGAATGGAGCCTTGTTCATGCTGCACTACCCCGCTGCCACGCCTGCCGACCCCGGCGATACCGATGCCGCCGCGCCCGCCGCAGCCTTCGTGCCGCGTTATCTCGCGCGGATCGGCTATGCCGGGCGGGTGGCGCCGACGCTCGAGGTGGTTGCTGCACTTCAGGCCGCGCATATCGCCGCCATTCCCTTTGAGGCGATCGACGCGCTGACCGGCGCGGGGATCGATATCGGCGCCGACGCCATCGACGCCAAGTTGATCGGCCAGCGGCGCGGCGGCTATTGCTTCGAGCAGAATGCGCTGTTTCTCCGCGTGCTGCTGGCGATCGGGTTCGATGCCGAAGGATTGCTCGGCCGGGTGCGCTGGATGCTGCCCGACGATGCGCCGCCGACCCCGCGCACGCATATGGTGGTGCGGGTGAAGCTGGACGGGCGGCCGTGGCTCGTCGATGTCGGCTTCGGCGCGGCGGTGCCGCCCGCGCCGCTCGCGATGGACAGCGAGGAGCCCCAGCCGACGCAGCACGAAAGCTATCGTGTCGTGCGGCACGGCGACGTGTGGCAGGTCGCGGCGCTGATCGAGGGCGAGTGGCGGACGCTATACCGGCTCGATCACGCGTCGCCGCCGGCGATCGATTATGAGATCGGCAACTGGTACACCTCGGCGCATCCGGACTCGCATTTCCGGCACCAGCTGATCGCGGCGCGGACAACCGCCGACGCGCGTTATGGCCTCCGCGACAACCGGCTGACGACGCGGCTCGTCGACGGGCGGATCGACCGGCGCTATCTGACCGCCGACGAGATCGAGCGCGCGCTGGCGGAGATTTTCCTGCTACCGGTGCGGCCGCACTGGCGCGCGGCGATCGAACGCGCGGCGACCGCCGAGATCGCCGGCTAGGTCTGCGCGGCTTGACTCGCTGTGGCTATCGCGTTCTTTTGATGACGAAAGAGGGGAGCGCGAGTCCATGGCCAATAAAGCACCCGTGCTGCTGTCCGGCGGCAATCCGCAGATCGCCAAGGGCTATGGCGACGCGCCGGTACAGGCCTATATCGCCGCGATGCCGGGGTGGAAGTCGCCCGTCTGGCGCCGGCTCGACAAGCTGATCGAAAAGACCGTCCCGGGCGTCGCAAAGGCGGTCAAATGGAACTCGCCCTTCTATGGTCCACCGGGGCAGGGCGACGCGCCGACGCACTGGTTCCTCAGCATCCATTGCTTCGACAAATATATCAAGGTCGCCTTCTTTCGCGGCCAATCGCTCGATCCGGTGCCGCCGGTCGCGTCGAAGAGCGGCGACACGCGCTATTTCCATATCCATGAAGACGCGCCGGTCGACGAGGCGGCGTTCGCGGACTGGGTGAAACAGGCGGCAGCGTTGCCGGGCGAGAAGATGTGAGGAGGACAGGATGGCGGCGGACTTGATCGATGCGAAGATCGCCGGGCTCGGCGACTGGCGCGGCGCGACGCTGACAAAGCTGCGCACGCTGATTCATGCCGCCGATCCGGACGTCGAGGAAGCGGTGAAGTGGCAGAAGCCATCGAATCCGTCGGGCGTCCCGGTGTGGGAGCATGCGGGCATCCTGTGTACGGGCGAGACGTATAAGGACAAGGTCAAGCTGACCTTTGCCAAGGGCGCGGCGCTTGCCGATCCGAAGGGGCTGTTCAATTCGAGCCTCGACGGCAACACGCGGCGTGCGATCGACCTTTTCGAGGGTGACGACGTCGATGCGGCGGCGTTCAAGGCGCTGGTGCGCGCGGCGGTCGAGGCGAACCTCGAAAAGCCGGCGAAAGCGAAAAAGTAGCGCGGAACAGGAGCGGCATGAGCCTGCCGCATCTCGTGCCGGCGGCCTCCGGTCGCGTCGCGGCAATGATCGCCGGTTAGGCCGCCCTGCAGAATCCGGGTTCTCCATCGGGCAAGGCCCAGCGGCCGTGCACGATATGGCGCGCCTCGCCGGTCACGCTTTCGACAAGCAGCATCTCCGCAGCGGTCCATTCGACCGGATCGATCGCTTCGGCGCCAAGCCCGTCGCCGCGATAGTTGATCGTGACGTGAAGCTCGGGCGGCAGGTTGAACCATTTGAAATCATGCCGGTGCAAATATTCGGCAAGCTGCCGCTGGAATTCCCATGCGGCGGTAAGCGGTGTGGAACTTCGCAGCGTCGTCGCCTTGCGGCATTCGATCCGGTCGAACCGCACAGGGAAAGCGCCGGAGCCGAAATCGTCCAGTCCGCGGATCACAAGTTCGAGGAAGCCAGCGGGGGCTTCGGCGAGATCGCCGAATGCCGCGAGCGTCATATGCAGCAGATCGACCCCGCGGCGCCGGTCGTTTCGAGGCAGGGCATCGATGCGCGCAGCGATATCGGCCGGCGGCTTGACCATCAGATAGAGGGGGCGTCGTGCGAAAATCCTGCGCGGCATGATCGGTTCCTCCTGATATCGAATCGACAGGGCGAGAAAGATCGTGCCATTAGAACAAATAGCGAACAAATTCTAGTGCGCAGATCGCGGATCAGCCGCAGCCCGTCCCCGCCTTGCGCGCAGCCCAGCCTATCGCGCCGTCCAGCATTCTCAAATGCGTGGGGTCGGCCCACGCCTCGGCCTTGTGGCCGAGCGCCGAATAGAAGATGCGCGCGCGGCCCTCGCAGCGCCACCAGATGAGCGCGTGGTCGCCCATCTGCAGCTTGGGCGTGAGGCGCATTTTCGTCTCGTCGAGGCGCGCGAGGATGTGGGCGTCGGCGGCGGGCGGTGCGTCCCAGCTGTAATATTCATCGGTCCAGCGCCAGCGTTCGGGGAGCCCCCGCGTCGCGGGATGGCCGCGGTCGGCAAGGATCAGGTCGGTCGTCTGGAACTGGTCGGCGCCGCCCGGATGACCGGTGAAATTGCCGTTGCCGCGCATCTTCACGAACCAGCCCGGATGGCTGCCGTCGCCCGCACTATGGAGGCCGACGAAGCCACCGCCGCTGGCGACCCATGCCTGAAACGCCGCGCGCTGATCGGGGGTGTAGATGTCGCCGCTGGCGTTGGCGAAGACGATGACGTCGAACTTCGCTAGTTGCTCGGGGTTGAAGACCGCCGCATTCTCGGTCGCAAAGCTGCTCCAGCCGCGTGTCTTTACGAGCTTTTCGATCGCCGGCACCGCCTGCGCGATGCTGTCGTGGCGATAGCCGTTGGTCTTGCTGATAATCAGCACCGCGGGGCGGGTGAGCGCGGGCAGGTCGGGGGGCACGGTGTCGAAGG
>NZ_JALPRD010000017.1 GCF_023197165.1 Sphingopyxis sp. MSC1_008 | reverse complement strand
CTTTTCGGCAGCACCTAGCGACCCCACGGTCTGCGCAAAAAAGCTTTCCCCATAGCTCAGCCTTCGATCCCCGCGGTTCGGGCATCGAAGACTTTCCGACGCCTGGCGGCGTCCGAAACTCTCAACGATTCCGGACAGGCAGCTATTAAGCGAGAAACTCAGGAAGCGGACATTCGGTGTCGCATTCTCGATCAGTTCGAAGAGATCGTGGTCAACGCGAGCGAGCGATTGATCTTTGGGAACGACATTTTTGCCGTCCGATTCATTACGCGCGAATCCGCTTGTGCCCGGCCAAGGCTATGATATCATTCAATTCTGATGCGCATAGATCTTCATGATCGGCCTATTTATACGGATCATCCGGTATGGGCGGCGCTTTCATCATATGCTGTCGGCCCCTGCGATACCCCGCTGAGTTTCGGCCAGCGTCTCGCGCGCGAAAATGGCTGGAGCGCGGACCTGACGGAGCGTGTGTTCGAAGAATATCGCCGCTTCTGCTTCCTCGCCGCTACGAGCGAAGCCGAGCTCACACCTTCCGATGCCGTCGATCAGGTTTGGCATCTCCATCTGACCTACACGCGCGATTATTGGGATCGCTTCTGTCCGAAAGTGCTTGGCCGACCATTGCACCATGGCCCGACCGCCGGCGGACATGTCGAGCAATCGCGCTTCTTCGACCAATATGCCTTGACGTTACAACGTTATGAGCAGGTTTTCTGCGCGGCGCCGCCGAAGGATATCTGGCCGGGCGCCGCCCGCCGGCTGATCGACGATCCGCGCGCGCGCAGGGTTCACCCGCGCGACGGCGTGATCATTTCGCGGCCCGTTATGTGGGCGATCATCGGCGGCGTAGCCCTGATCGCCTGCCTTCTTTTGTTAGTCTGGCATGGGGAGTATGCCTAAGTGACGATTTTCAGCCACGAGAGCTGGGACGCCGGGCAGTTTCTTGCGTTGTACGGCGCCCTCCTCGTTATCACTGTTTATCTGGGCTTCGCCATACCCCGTCATCTTCGCACTCTCGGCCGTCAACCTGCGACGCTCAGGGATGAGCAAGCGGCCTATCTGGCGGGCGGACCCAACCGCTTCTTCGAACTGGTAGTTGCCCGCCTCATGGCGTCGGGAGCGGTCGCGATGGCGCCCGATCGAAAAATAACGATCCAGGAGACCGACGGACGGCATAACGCGGGCGAGGGTGCAATACTCGCCTTACGGTCACCTGCGGACTGGGGCGCAATTGAAAAGGGACTTCGTCCCGGCGCGGATTTGCTTCGCGATCGACTGGTCGCGGAGCAGCTCCTGATGGATCCAGCGGGTGGCCATGATCCGTATCTGTCAGACGGTGCCCTATATGCTGCTGATCGCGTTCGGCGTCTCGCGCTGGCGCTACGGCAATGCCTTGGATCATCCGACGGGCTTTCTGACCGCTCTTCTGATCCTCACCGTGGCGCTCGCGCTGACGCGCTGGCTCACCGGCGAACGGCGAACGCGCGGCGGCATCGCCGCGGTCGAAGAAGCACAGACGCGTGCACAGCGGCTACGGCTCGCACCGACCGTAGGCGAGTTCCCCCTCGCAGTGGCGCTGTTTGGGACAGTCGTGCTCGCCGGCTCGAGCTGGAACGAGTTCCATCAAATGCGAACAGACAGCAATAATTCAAACGATGGCGGAGGATGTGGCGGCGGCGGCGGGGGTTGTGGCGGATGCGGCGGGTGCGGAGGCTGAATGGCAACGCTTTCGGCCTTTTTCTTCTTCATAAGCCAACATTCGATGCTGGCGTTCCCGCTCTGGATCATTGCCGGGCTCGCCTTGGGCGCCGCCGTCGGCGCGCTTCGCAAGAACGGCGCGTGGCTCGGGCTTGGGGCGGTCGGGTTCATCCTCGGCTTCGCAAATATCTTCCTCGGCTCGGCAGTCAACGCGGTCTTCGTCCATGCCAACGGCACGTATGGCACCGCAGTCATCACGCAGGCGAGGGAAACCAATTCGCAGCTCAATGACGCCAACATCTGGGAATATGATGTTGTCATGAAGACCGCCGACGGCCGCGATGTGAAGACCGGCTTCGATACGATGTCGGCAAGCCTTTATCCGCCGCGGAACGCGATCGAAATTCCGCCCGCGGGTGAGCGCTTTGTCGTCAAATATATCCCCGGGTTTGAACCCAACATCGCTATCTTGCGCGATGAATCTGCCTTTGGAAAACGGCTTCTGGTTCAGAAAGCGCTCGAGCCGGTTGAACGCGCTGCCGCCCAAGTCTCGGCGAGCCCAGACAACGGCGAGTTTCGCAGAGAATATCGCGAAGCGATCGAGACATTCCTCGCGCAACATGCCGAGGCGGCGGAGCCCGAGGCAGTGGCGTTCTACCGCGAAGAGCTCAAACGCATCGGGACTTGAAGCACGGATCGCGATCCCCCTGTCAGCCTGACGTTGAACAGCGTTTTGAGACAGCAGCATTGAAACCGCTACTGTCGCATATCGGGCATTGCCGCGGGATTTGGCCGTTTGCAGACCGGCTGCCCTTGGGACGAAAACTCGTAAAGCAGACCCTCGCATTGGCTGTGCTCTGGGAATGCCCCCGAAAGGCCGACACGCGGCGGTGCGGCTAGCGGCGCACTCCGCCATCTTGCACATGGCTCATCGATAACCTTCCGCGTTCAGTATCATAGATATTGCGATTGACTCGCATTATCTATGATTATACCGGCCGTCCCGCAGCACCATTTAACAGGACGTTTCATGTCAGCGAAATCGATTTTCCGCCTATCCGCCTCGGTCGCCGCCCTGATCTCGCTTGCACCGATCGCGTATGCCAACGACGAAACGGCGATAGACGCCGAGGCCGATGCGGGCGAACAGCGCAAATCGGATATCGTCGTGACCGGGCTCCAGCTCGACGAGGGGCAGAATAAGGAGGCCGACAATGGCGCGCTCGGTTCGAAGCCGCTGATCGACACGCCCTATTCGGTCACGGTGGTCGATCAGGAAGATATTTCGAAGCGGCAAGCCACGACGGTGGCGCAGATCTTCGTCAACGATCCGGGGGTCTTCTCCTTTGCAACCGCAGGCACCACCAACTGGTGGGGAACCCAGATCCGCGGCCTTGGCGTGCGCAACTATTATATCGATGACGTTCCGCTGCTCCTTTACTGGGGCGGGGATTTCCCGCTGGAATCGGTCGAAAGCGTCGAAGCGCTCAAGGGGCTTTCGGGTTTCATGTACGGGTTCGGCGCGCCGGGCGGCACGATCGCCTATCGCACCAAGCGCCCCACGTCCGAGCCATTGCTGACAACCGAGGTCGGTTATCGCACCAGCAGCGCCCTCTTTGCACATGTCGATGCCGGCGGGCTGTTGTCGGATGACGGACGGCTTGGCTATCGCATCAACATCGCCGGCGAGAAGGGCACGCTCTACAATGAGGCGGGCTCGAACCGCTGGCTCGGGTCGCTGGCGCTGACCTATGCGATCAGCCCCGATCTCGACTGGTATGCGACCGCGACTTTCGAAGACAGCAAGCTCAAGCATGAACCGTTCCAGATCTACTGGAGCGACGGCGTCTATCTGGACATTGTGTTGCCGAAGCCGACCTACGACTATGACAAGCTCAACATCGACAACAGCTATTACAAAGCGCGCACCCTCGCGACCGCAACGGGGCTGGACTGGCGCTTCGCCGACGGCTGGAAGGCCAAGCTGACCTACGGCTACACCAGCAAGCTCCACCATTCGAACAAGATGTTCGTCTATATGGAAAATAAGGAAGGCGATTATGAAGGCTATGGCTATAATTTCGCCGAGCTCGACAAGAGCCACTTCGCGCAGGCGATGATCCAGGGTGAATTCGAAACCGGGCCGGTGCGCCATTCCATTGTTGCCGGTGCCTCCTACCAGGTCAACGACAGCTTCTTCGGTGCCGACAGCTATTGGGACAATGATTTCAGCGGCAATATCTACGAGGATCAGGACTTCCTCGTCACCCGCGATATCAGCTGGAGCACCGAGGGCTTTCCCTACCGCGAACGCCAGCGCGCGCTCTTCCTCAGCGATACCCTTTATTTCGGGGACCATGTGCAGGCGGTTCTCGGAGCGCGCTACACGCGCTACAAACTGCTCGACGACGATGGCGACCCCGCAGCAGATAGCGGTTACCGCACCTCGGCACTGTCGCCGACCTTTGCCCTCATCCTGAAGCCCGCGCCTTGGGCCTCGATCTACGGTAGCTATGTCGAATCAATGGAAGCAGGAAGCCGCGTCACCGGCGAATATGCCAATGTCGGCGACATATTGAAGGCAACCGTCAGCAAGCAATATGAGGTGGGGGTCAAGGTCGAGCATGAGGGACTGAGCCTTACCGGCGCCGCCTTCCGTGTCGAGCGAGCCAACACAATCGACCAGTTCATCAACGGCGACCGCTACCTGACGCAAGACGGCATCACACTCTACAAGGGCCTCGAAGCGATCGCGAGCTATCGCGCAAGCCCGCATTTGAAGGTCGGCATTGGTGCAATCTACCTCGATCCAACCTTGCGAAAACTATCCGTCGACGAGGACGGTAATCCTTCGCCGTTTGAGGGCAATATTCCTGCCGAAGCCGCCAAATGGCAGGTAACGGGCAATGCCCAATATGCCCTCCCCGCCGTCCCCGGTTTCAGCCTGCACGCGAACGTCCGCTACTATGGCAAGGCCCCGACCGACGACGTCAACTTCCTCTACATTCCGAGCCGGACGCTCGCCAACGCCGGGTTCCAATTTGACACGCGCATCGGCGGACAGGGCGTGACGTTCACGGGCAATGTGAACAATCTCTTCAACAAGAAATATTGGGGCCTTGGCAACATCGGCGAAGGGATCAATGGCTCATTGAGTGTCAAAATTGCGTGGTGATGCCTTGGCTTGTTGCCAGCAATTAATAGTATGACACCAATATCGAGTTGTGGCCGGTAGCTGCCCGTCGGCTTTCTGATAACGATCGAGGAAAGCTGACTTCCGAACCACCACGCCTACCTAGCTGACCTCAGAACCGCCAACTAAACGATGCACGCCCTCCGTGATCGGTCGTGCGATCACCATAGTTGCCAATGTAGGCGACACTGAAGCCAATATTTCGTCCAAGATCGGTTTCGAGCCCGCCCTCAACGGAGATGCTGTTTCGGTCGATCGCGGTGCCGACAATGCTGAACGCCTTCCCCGTGGAGAAACCCAGATCAACGGTCGGCACGCGATTTCCGAAGGCGTGGCGCAACGCCGCCGATCCTGCAAAGCGAAGGGCGAAATCACCTGCCGCGAGATTCGCCCGCGTGCGTATTCCCAGCGTGCCGTAGGTCATCCGCTCGTTGCCATTGCCCCCCTGGAGCGCGGCGCTGCCGCCCTGCTCATCGACCTCTGCATCGAACAGCGTGACATGTGCCAACCCCGCGAAGGGTTGAAGCATCATTCCGCCCACCTCGCCCTTGAGTGCGACTTCGCCAAACGCCTGAAAGGTTCGCGCGGCATAGTCGCTGGAGAGCGCCTGATCGAGGGTGCCGAAGGTCAGCCGCCGCGACGCGTGGACATCGTTCCAGGCATAGGCACCGCCGACCTGGAAGGAGGCCATGCCGTAGCTGCCGAGAATATAGCCGCCCGCATGGAAAGCGTCGATGTCATGCTCGGCGCGCGCGGTCCTGAGCGTGGTGGAATCATAGCCGAACGCCGCGCCGACCCGGATATTCGGCCCCAGCGACCCATCGAATCCAGTAAGCAGGCCCTTCAAGTCCCGATCATAACCAAGGGCATTGGCGTCCCCGTCTCTGTTGCCCCAGCTTCCGAGCGCGCGGCCCCAGAGCGCCATCCCGGTGCTGCCCGCTGTCTCCCCGCGCGCCAGTATCGCGTCGCGCACGAAGCGACTGTCCTCGATCAATTGGCCGCGCACGCTGGCATAGTCCGAACCCGCCAGCTGGTCGAAAGCGCTGCGCGCCTCGGGCGCAGTGAGCGCGACGACGGCGTCATAGACGTCGTGGCCCATATCCAGCGCCTGGACAGCTGGAGCGACCGCATGTTGATTGACGGTTTGGGCCACCGAGCCGAAATCCACTGTATTGCGGCGAAGGTTCAGCGTAACGGCGTTGGCCGCGTAGCTGAGCGTGGGGGAGAGAAATGCGAGGTTCGAGGTCACGGCGCCGAAAGTGCCGGTGACGCCGCCCGCCGCAGTCAGGATCGTATAGCTGGTGTTGGCGGCATAGTTGCCGTCCGCCGCCAGCACGGCGACGCCGACATTGGTGTCGATCGTGACGGTGCCGCCGACGACGATCCTGTCGCTCGTGCCTGCCGCGTCTGCCTCGACCTCGTAGATGCTTCCCGAGGCGAAGGCGAGGTTGCCGGCAAGGTTTAGCCGACCGATCGAGTTACCCGGTGCGATCGTGCCGGCGATGTTGGCCGACCCTGCGGTGCCCGTGCCATGAAGGCGGCCCCCCGCCGCGACGTTCAGCGTGCCACCCAGCGTGCCGTTCACGGACAGCATCTGACCCTGGCCCACGTTGGTGGCGCCTTGGAAACCCGACCCATCTCCGTCGAAGCGTATCGCGCCGCCACCCTGCACGATCATGGTGCCGCTGCCGGTGATCGAACCGGAATAAACCCCCTTGCCCGCCTGGTCGAAAACGAAGCTCGCGCCTGAAGCCAGATCGAGATCGCCCGTGAACAGCGTGGAGGTCGAGATCAGGCTGCCAACCCTGACTTGCCAATCGGTCGCGTTGGCACCGGTAAGCGTCAGACCACCAATTCCCGCCTTGATCGTAGACCCCGTGCCGGTGACGGTTCCCGCGTAAGTGCCGCTGCTCGCCAGATCGAAGACGAGTGTGCCGCTGTTTGCGATGTTGCCCCGCAACGCGTCGGTGTCACCGACCAGCGTGCCAGCCTCGACGATGGTGCCGCCTGTGTAGTCGTTGGCTCCGCTAAGGACGAGCGTGCCGAGGTCGGATTTGACCAAGGTCGCCGACCCGGTCAGCGACGCGTCGATGTTGACGGTGAACGCCGCGCCCGCTGCGGTACCGTCGCCCACGCGCACCACTGCGCGGTCACCCGCGAGCGCGAGCGCGCCGCCACCGACGGCATAGCCGTCGACCGCGAACTGCATGCCGGTCGCCGAGACCTGTCCCGCTCGATTGTCGATCGCGACCGTGCCGCTATTGCCCTGGAACACGGCAAAGCCTGGCTGCGGCGTCATGGCGCTGTTCACGCCGCCGTTCGCCGTGGTCCACGCCGTGCCGCCGGCGGTCCAGCTTCCGCTGCCGCCGTCGACTGCGCCATTGTTGTGAAGCCCGGCATCGCCGCCATCCCAGAAGGCCAACTCGGCGCCGCTGGTATCGACCAGATTGACCCGGCCCCCACCGGTCTGGATCGACAGGCTGTCTCGTGAGGCGCCGGTGACCGTTCCGAGGTCGAGACCCTCGTCGGTAAGCGTGCCGCCGTAATCGAACAGGCGATAGACGCCCGCACCGAACGCCGGGGTCGCGTTGACGTTGAGTGTGCCGTCGAGCGTAAGGTCCCCGGCAACATCGAACAGCGCGACGCTCGACGATGCGCCCAGCGTCAGGTCGACCTGCGATCCCGGACCCAGCACCAGCGAGCCCAGCGAAAGGGTGCTGCCCTGCACGCCAATCAGCCGCGCACCGTCCGCGACGGTCATAGCGGCATCGATCGTGCCTCTGCCCTGGAAACTGCCGGCCGCAATCGTCATTGCACCGCCACCGCCGATTGTCCCGTCGAATACCGAGCTGCTGCCCGCGGCGCCGACCGCCAGCGTGCCGCCGCCGAGCGCAATGCTGCCCGCGCCGGCTAGCGTGCCAACTGCCAGATTGAAGCCGGCGAGATCGAGGCTGGCCCCAGCTGTCTGTGTCAAGCGCGTAACCCCGGATAGCGCACCCGTGAGCGCGATCGTGCCGCTGTTATTAGCCAACGCGCCGTTGAGAGCGCCGGACAGGCTGGCGGTGCCGCGGTTGACGAGCCCGCCATTCAGCGTGCCGGTCGAGGCCAATGTGCCGGCGTTGGTCACCAGGCCGCTCACTATCCCCGCATTGACGAAGCCGGCATCGTTCCGCACCGCACCCGCAATCGAGCCGCCGGTTGCCAGCAACAGATTGCCCGCGCTGACGGTGGTGAGGCCAGCATAGCCGTTGACGCCACCCAACGTCAGTGTGCCTGTGCCGGTCTTAGTGAGCCCGGCGCTGCCGGTGATCAAAGAGTCGATTCTCGCCGTCGCCGCATTCACCTCGACGATCGAGAAACCGCCGGTTGTCG
Source organism: Sphingopyxis sp. MSC1_008 (assembly GCF_023197165.1). Classification (GTDB taxonomy): domain Bacteria; phylum Pseudomonadota; class Alphaproteobacteria; order Sphingomonadales; family Sphingomonadaceae; genus Sphingopyxis. The sequence goes on along the minus strand of NZ_JALPRD010000017.1, from coordinate 71,298 downwards.
CGAGCGAGCCCGCCTGCAACGCGTATCCGGCAGTATCGAAGCGCAAATGCTGGAAACTCTGAATACCGTCGACCGTCACCGCGCCGCCGGCACTGCCCGCGAACACGCCGACCTGCTCGGCCCAGCCATCGTTGACGCCGAAGCCGCTGGCTGCTGTCCAATTGGTGTTGCCCGCAGCCCACACGCCCGCACCGCCGTCGCCGGTCGCGGCGTCCGACCCGCCGGTCGCATCGCTGCCGTCCCAATATTGCACCCGCTGAGCGCCATCGTTGAACAGGATATTGATCTGCCCGGCGATGCCGGTCTGCAGCGACCCGGTGAAGCCTGTCGGCGTCGTGCCGAGCTCCAGGCCGTTGTCGGTCAGCGCGCCGGCGTAATCGATCAGCCGATAATAGCCGGCTCCAAAGCCGGCTAACGCGGTCACATTCAGCGTGCCGTCAAGCGTGAGGTCGCCGCCGACGACTACCAGATCGTTGACCCCGCCGCCGACGACGCCGCTCTGGGCAAGTTCATAGTTCAGGATCGACCCGCCGCTGAGCGCGAAATCGCCCCCAAGCGTCAGCGTACCCGCGCCGGCGCCGGGTCGCACGATGCCGCCATCGGCAACGCTGACGTTGCCGAGGAAGGTACCGCTCCCGCCCAGTTCCGCGTCATGGCCGACATGAAGGTTCGCGGCCCAGTTCGCGGCGTCGCCGAATGCACCGTTCAACATCAGCGTCCCGGCCCGAACCTCGACATCACCCGTGAAATCCTGGCTGGCGCCCGTAAGCGTCATCGCGCCCAAGCCGAGCTTCGTCACCAAGCCGTTGCCGCCGATCATGCCGCTATATGAGCCGTCGAATGCCTGATCGAAGACGACACCGCGCGCACCGCCCCCACCGGCGAATGTCAGACTACCTGCAATACTGTTGGTGTCGCCCTTCAGCGATCCGCTGGTGATCGACCAATTCTGATTGCCGGCCCCGGTCAGCGTCCAGGTGGCCGAACCGGCCTTCTCGAAAACATCGAACCCGCGATACTGCTGCGCCCCGCCAATGAGCGACACGTCGAAAACGGCATTGATCGACCCGCCAAGTACGAGCGCGTTGTTGGAACCGCCCGATACCAGAACGTCGCCGTTGATCGTCGAGCCACTGCGCAATTCGAGGCGATTGTCGTTTCCGAACAGTGCAATCGCCGCTGAGCGCACGGCGTTTCGGCTATTCAAGCCGCCGGTGATCGTCCCTGAATTGACGATGGAGATGTTGCCGGTCGCCGCCCCGCGAATGCCAATGCCGCCCACACCCGCCACATTGTCGCCGAACGGGGTCGTACCAGCCGCGCCGCCTTCGATCGTGCCTTCATTGGCCAGGCTCGCCGCCTGCCCGTCCAGAAACAGCACAGCCGCGCCGCCGTCGCCGGCCCGCATGAAGGAGCCCGCGTTCCGCAATGTCCCGCCCGCGCCGCCGAGGATGGTGCCCGCCGCGCTGTTGTCGACGCTGCCGCCCCACGCGGCGATTCCGATGCCGCCCCGGCCGCCCAGCGAGGTTCCATTGCCTCCGGCGCCGCCGGCAATCAGGGACTGATTGCCGATCGTGCCGAGATTGCTGAGGACACCGGCCCCGGCATCGCCGCCAACGCTCGCCGTGAGGAGACCGCCGCCGCCGTCGCCGCCCCGGATGCTGCCGGCCTGATTGGCCAGCGCCCCGCCCGCGTAAAGGAACAGTCCGGCCCCGCCGCCGCCGCCGTCGGACCCTTGGTTGCCGCCGGCTCCCCCGGCGATCGCGGAGCCCCCCGAAATCGTCACCGCGCCGCCATCGAGCAGCACCAGTCCTGCACCGCCGCCGCCGCCGGCGCCCAGAATGCCGCCGCCAGTGTTGCTACTGCCGCCGGTTCCGCCGGTCACCGCATAGCCGCCCGTCGTCAGATTGGCCGCTGTTCCCGTCAGCACGAGGCCGCCGCTGCCACCGCCGCCGCCGCCGCTGCCGCCGCCACCGCCCACACCGTTGCCGCCGGTCGATCCCAGATAATCGTTACCCAGCGAAAAGGAGCCGGTCGTAGCATCGACGTTACCACCGCCGCCGCCCGTACCGCCGGCACCCGCCCTGGTGAAAGGACCGCTCGTGCGCTCGCCGCCGCCGCCGCCGCCGCCGCCGCCCGCGGCGATGTCGTTCGGGATTCCGGCCTGACCGCCGGCTGCGCCGTTCGCGGGATGGGTCCCCCTGCCGCCGTTCTGTGCCGATCCGTCCGGCGTGGTTGCGCCAGAGCCGCCGACGCCGCCGCTGCCCGTCCCGTCACCGCCGCTGCCTCCACGGCCGCCGCCGCCGCCCGCAATGCCGCCGGTGGGGCCGCCCCCTCCCTGCGTGAGCTGCTGCGCCTGCGCCATGGGGGCGGCGATCAATCCAAGTGCGAGCGCCAAGGCGGCAACCGACGTCGAAGCGCGCACTGCCCGCGCATAATTCTGCTCAAAGCGTTGACGTTGATTGCGCATTTGGATTCCCCTTGCCGGCATTTTGCTGCGTCAAGGTGCGCGGTTCATGGCAAGCGCCGCCGCTATGCCCCGGCGACCGCCGTCTCGATCATTTGGATCGTTCGACCTCCGGGGTGTTTCACCTTCGGCGGTCCGATAAGGCGAGAGCATATTATGCGGCTATGCGATTCCGGCATGGAGCATTTGCGATCGGGCCAATCCTTTTCAGCTACCTCTTCGCAGCGTCTCCGACGGACGCTCGCCGAAACGCAGACGATAGGCGCCGGCAAAGCGGCCAAGTTCCCAGAAACCATATTTCATCGCGACTGAGGTCACTTGCGTCGTCGAAGGATCGGATGTCAGGAGCGTCAGCCGCACGAGATCGAGCCGGCGCCCACGGGCGTAGCTGACGGCGCTTTGGCCCAGAAATTCCTGACAGGCGAGGTTCAGCGTCCGCTCGGCGACCCCTATTGCGGTGCAGATCGCGGCCAGCGACAACATGTCCTCCGGCTGCTCATGCAATAATTGTTCGAAACGCGCGACGATGCGGCGATGCCGCTCGGGCGCGCCGCGATCGGGGCGAAGCTCGCCGCGCGAAAGACCCAGCAGCAACGCGTCGATGACGGTTCCTGCCAACGCTCGCGCAGGCTCGGTCGCCTCAATGATCCAGGGCTTGTCGCGCGCGATCCGCGCCGCATCATTCATTAACGCGACCAGTCGCGCCATGGCGTCCTCGGGAACTTGAAACATCCGGTCATTCTGTAGCGGGCGCACCAGATCGAAACCCGCCAGCGCCGGAGCGTGGGTGGCCAGCACGTCTGCCGGTATGACGAGAATTCCGAATGCCCACGCCATTCCCCGCGGAGACGTTGTGACAGTCTCGGCCTGTGGCCGAAAATGGATGACGTGGTTTCCGCTCAGCATCCGGCCCGACACCCGCCGGACGAGCCCGGGTTCAGTTGGGAACATGAAAGTATGAGCGTTGCTCAGTTCGGCGCGCTGCGGCTGGCCTTGCGCAAATCTCCCGACTCCGACGTCGACTTCCCCGAGCATCGCGCGTGCGAACATGGCACGAAAGTCACTTGCCGCCCCCTTTACAGGGCGAGGCCCCGAAGCACCTCGATCCAGCCCGCCCAGAGCGCTAGCCATGGCGTCGGGATCGGAGAAAACGCCGAAAGAAGATCGTCGTGAACGATGTTCTGGCTGTGGGTGCAGGGACATCAGAAAGAGATTCCAGTCGCTTATAAACCTCGCCTGATACCATGAAGCCTGAATTTCGGGAGTCGTCTTTCGCTGCGAATATGCGGATCTTAGCAGAAGAGTAAACTTAAGGCTGACGTCCCCGCTGCCCGATTGAGGGCCGGCGGCTCTTGGAATTAATTCGGCAAAAGCGGTCGTCCAAATTCGCGCTGATCATGCCGGGCTCTTCGATCCCATACGGAGTAATCGAAAAATCAGCGGATGACGGCGGTAATCTGAAAGTTGTTCGGCATTCGGGTCTGGCTGTCAGCGCGTGCTGAGCAGTGCATTCCGCCGGTAGCATTATTGCCAATGGTGTCGTATATTGATAACACACCAAAGATGATGCTTCTCAATTAAAGGTCCCGTTGATCTACGCGCCATCCATTTTTCTGCGCATCGCCTCGGCCGTGCTAATTGCGATCGCCGGTGCTGCGGGCGTAATCGGTGCCGCGCGAGCAGAATCGCGGCCGGCCCTCGTCGACGAACTGTTTCAGCCGTGGGACCACACCGACACGCCGGGAATGACCGTAGCGATCCTGCGAAGCGGAAAGCCGGTCTATGTCCGGGGCTTCGGTATGGCCAATGTCGAAATGTCGGTCCCGAACGGCCCCAATATCGTCTATCCGCTGGCTTCCAATTCGAAGCAGTTTACCGCCTTCGCGATCCGGCTGCTGGAGAGCGAAGGCAAACTCTCCCTCGCCGATGACGTGCGAAAATATCTCCCTGAATTACCCGGCTTTGGCGAAACCATCACGCTCGAGATGCTGATCCATCATAGCAGCGGCCTTCGCGATGCGACGAGCCTGCTGGATTTACAGGGATATGGTCCTGAAGATGCGGTATCGCGGCAGCAGGCGCTCGATCTTCTGTGGCGGCAGCGCGACCTGAATTTCCGGCCGGCTTCGGAATATCGCTATAACAATTCCAACTATCTGCTGCTGGGGCTTGTTGTCGAACGCGTTTCCGGCATGCCACTTGCCCGGTTTTTGGAACAGCGAATCTTTCAGCCGCTCGGCATGGCCGCGACTGCGGCTTCCCCCGACCCCATGCCGATCATTCCCCGCCGCGCCTCGGGGTATGGGAGAGACAAGGACCGGTACACCCCGCGACAGACGCCGGACGTCCTGCTGGGCGCATCGGGTATCAGTTCGACGATTGGCGATCTGACGAAGTGGCTGGCCAATTTCGATGATCCGAAAGCGGTCGGCAATTCCGCTGTCATCGCGGCTATGCTGAGGACGGGCACGCTCAGCGATGGCACATCGATTACCTACGCCTCCGGTCTCCACCGGGAGCATTATCGCGGCCTTCCGTTCATAGAACACAGCGGCCATAACTGGGGGTACAAGACCGAAATTCTTCGCTTCCCTAGTCGGAATCTAGCCATCATCATTCTGGCCAATACCGATAACGGCGATCCGCCGTCGCTCGCGTTCAAAATTGCGGACATTTATCTAAAGGGCGAATTTCCCCCTTCACCGCCGAAACCTGAGGCGGTCGCCACCCCGCTGCACTTGATCGATCGCTACACCGGCACCTACGCCGTCGCGACCGGCACGACGCTTCGCGCGCCGGGCCGGCAGTATGTGTTTCGGCGCGAGGATTTTGTGGGCCCGGCCGCCCAACTCATCGCATTCTCACCGACGGATTTCTTTTCGCCGCAAAGCGATTTTCGCGCGCGCTTCGTACCGTCACCCGAGGGAGGCCGCTCGCAGCGCGTCGTCATTCACAATGATGATGGCGATGACTTCGTCGCGCGCCGCGTGCCGGAAGCGGTCATGCCGCCGCCGCCCGATCTGTCCGACGCCAGCGCCCTTGTCGGCGATTACTGGTCGCCGGAACTCGGTGTGCTCTACCGTGTCAGTCAGCGTGACGGAAAACTCTGGCTACGCTACCCGCGCGGCGAGGCCGAGCTGCATCCCCAGGCGCGCGACACCTTTCTTTGGCGTCAGGAGCCTTATTCCATTCGGTTCGAACGATCTGGCCCCAAGGTCAACGGTTTCTTGGTGACGCAGCCAAACCAGCGAGTGCGCGATCTCCGTTTCGCAAAGGTGACGATCGATTCAACCGAGCGGTGATGGTGTTCAAGCCACGATAGCTCGCGAAGGGACGGTAAGTTTTGGCCGGTAGGAGACTGGCAGCTTCTGGGTCATAAACCGAGAGAAGCCGCCGTTCGCGCTCTTCTTAGTTCAGAGATTTGCAGTATAAAACCAAACATGTCCGTGACAACCTCACTGTATCCACTCATCGGCCGCTGGCAAACCGAGATGATCTTCCCGGGGCGGCCAAACTTCGGTTTTGCCGCCGGCTCGCCGAAAACGGCACAGCGCGGCGGGTGACTGGACCCGGCCCTGAGCAATCGGTCGCCGAGATCGATTTGATTTACGCTCATGCCAGCACCTTCCCCTGCCGAGTGAAGACGATCGGCGAATCGCGGTGGGTGATGAAGTTGCGCGGCTCTGGACCGGGACCGTTGGCGCTGGCGACCGAATTTCTGGCGCTGCGCGCCGCCGCGGCGATGGGGCTTCCGGTGCCCGAGGCGCAGCCGCTTTACCTATCACCCGATTTTCCCTGGACCATTGGGACGGACGAGTTTGACGGAATCGTTCAGCGAAGCGGCGGCTGGAACCTCGGCATCGCTTATATCGAGGATGCTGCCACAGCGTCGCTGCACGACATTCTCGGCGCCGCGCCTCATTTTCTGACGTCGCTCTTCGATGTCGATCGCGCGCTCGGCAACATGGATCGCTCGGCGCGAAATCCGAACATCCTTGCGCACGGGGGCACATTCACTGCGATCGATTTCGACGCGTGCCTCTTCCTCCGCCGATTAGCGAGGGGCAGCGTTCCGGCGACCTTTCCGCTGCCGCCGGGCCATTTGCTCGAGGGCACCATGGTCGATGGGGCTCCGCGGGATCTCGACCCCCAGGTGCTCACCGAGGCATTGCGCGAGGCGCCGGACCAATGGACCGCGGCCATTCCATGCGGCCGTGACGCGCTCGAAGCGGGCTTGGTCGATCTCGCCAGAGCCTGGAACCAGCGCCATTGATTTTTTTGGCCGGTGGGGGCTGACAGCTTACGGGTTCCCACTCAACAAGCGACAACCGCAAATCAGATGGCTACCGACTAGCGGGCTGGCGTCGCGTCGGGACAGAAATAGCCCGTAATCCGTGATGCGTCGTTCACCGTAGAGCCGCCACAGGATATGAAGAAACTCTCCAAGTGGGTCGCGCTCTCCTACTTCACCAATCAAGTGACAAGGTGATCACACCGGGAGGGCCGGTCCCCCGCCGCTGGGCTCGAGCGGATGGTCGGTCACTTTGATGCAACCTGTTTCGGCTTTAGGCGCGGCTGTCGTCGGCACGGTCCATTGCGGCGGCGACCTCTCCCCTTCGATTAAAGGGGATCCTCCCTGAGTTCCCGTCCCCTAGCGGGACGGGGCCTTTCACCATCAACTGCGGCCGGCTGGCCGCGCCGCCATTGGAGCGCTCATCCTCTTTTCCGACCAATGAGTGTCCCCTTGGCGCCCCGTGTGTCGAGACAAAAGTCGATCGAGGGCCAGCGCCGGCGCCAGCGTCGGGCGACAATGCGCTCGCCCGGACGCGCAGCGTCGTCGAGGAGGATCACGCCGCCGGGCGCAAGCCGCGCGAACAGGCACTCCGCGGCGCCGCGCACGAGCGGATGCACCGCCCAAGGCGGGCCGTCGACGATGAGTAGGTCGATCCGGTCGGGAAGATCGTCGATCGCGTACCATCGCCCGGGCCAGCTGGGGACGTGCCGTTCGAGCGGCGCCGTGCGTATGTCCGCGGAAAGATCATGATCGGCAAGCCATTGGCATGTCGCTGCGACGAAGTCTGCGTGTTGGTCGACGCTCAAAAGCTGCCCTCCCCCGCTACGTCGCAGTGCGCGTGCGGCAATGAGCGTCGATGCACCGGCACCGAGCTCGACTACCTGGCGCGGTTTTCCGCTATCTATCTCTTGCACGATTCGTCGAAGAAAGCTGACATCGGCCTTCCAGCTACCAAGATGCGGGAGAGCGTCGTGCGGGAGGCCAAGTTCGTCAAGAAGGGCCTGTTTGTCGCGGAGCCGTCCGCCCCAAAGGCTGCGCAGGAGCCAGGGCCAGCCGATTGCGCCGAAGCCGACGCGCCAGGCAAGTTCGGACAATTGGCCACTCCGGTCGAGACCAACCCTCGCGTCGGGGAGCGAAAACATTCCGGTCAGTTCGCGCGACGTCAATTTGACTCTCCTTCTGGCGGCCGTGACCGCGCGCCATTTGCGACAACGAACGGGAGTGTCGGGAGTTTCGGTTTCAGAATCGGGTCATAGAGCCTGTCCTGATAACTCCGAGACTCATACGGCGCCCGAGGCCGGCTGCTTCGACCAGCAAGATGCAAGAGACATTCATCCGCGACGGTCCGCGCCGTTTCCGTTCAACATTCCTCTTAGCAATGGACGTATGATGACGAGACGAAACATGCTTCAGTCTATTTGGGCCGGCGCCACTTCGCTCTTCGCGCTTGCCCGTTGCAGTTCGCGCGGGCGCTCAACCTACCGGTTCTGGATGGCGGTGAAGTTGTCACGACCGAAGGGATTTGTCGGGGAAGCAGCGTCTATCAAGTTTCCGCAAGGAATAGCTTTGCGTCCTATCGCAACCATCGTCGGCCAACAGCGTCCTTGGCGAGAGGCACTGGACGGAGGACAGCATGGCGGATGAAATTCATACGACCCGCGAAGCCGATGGGACGACGCACACCACGACCGTGGTCGACCGCGAACCGAAACGTGGAGGCGGCATGACGTTGATCGTCATCGTGGCGCTTGCTGTCGTGGCCTTCCTCGGCTTCCAGTTCCTTGGCAACGAAAAGGCCGAAACAAGCGCCGTTACCGAGGCGGCGCAAAAAGTTGGCGATGCCGCGGAGGACGTCGGGGCCGCCGCGCAAGAAGCCGTCAAATAGAAGCTCGGAAGCGGCCGCCAAGTTCATGCGATAGCTGACGTCTCCACATCGTTTCCTTGGAGACCGATGAGGCTTTCGCTTGGGTTGAGTTCCAATGGAATGAAAAGGCTTCGCCATTTGCGGGCCTTTTTACCGCGTCCGCCATTCTTCCCCCATCGCAGTGCACGGGAAAGCCTGCAGCCGGCGGCCTGACGCCCGCAGAGCCCAACCTTGTTCAGCCCGATGCTTGGGCTAATAGCTGTACGCATCTTCAACAGCGCGGCACGGGAACAGCAATGATATTGAGCAAGGCGATTGCAGCATTGGGTCTGCTGGCGGCGGCGTCGCATGCGGCCCCCGCCGAGCGCGCCCGCGACATCGGCGTTGTCATCGGCGTCCTTCCCCCTGGTCCGCTCAACAGCATCACCGATGTCGACGGGGTCGAGGTCGGGCACATCACGATCGAGGAAGGCAAGGATATCCATACCGGGGTCACGGCGGTTTTGCCGCATGGCGGCAATGTCTTTCGTTCGCGAGTTCCTGCTGGTTTCGTGGCCTTCAATGCCTTCGGCAAATTTGCCGGTTCGACGCAGGTCGCGGAACTCGGCGAGGTTGAAACGCCCATATTGCTGACCAATACGCTGAACGTTTCCGAGGCTGCGGCCGCCGCGATCGAGTGGACGCTGGGCCAGCCGGGGAACGAGGCGGTGCGGTCGGTCAACGCCGTCGTAGGCGAAACGAATGACGGCGAGCTCAACGACATCCGTCGGCGCCGCGTGACGATCGCCGATGCACGGCGCGCGATCGAAGGCGCCAAAGGCGGCAAGGTCGAGGAAGGATCGGTCGGTGCCGGTACCGGCACGGTCGCGTTCGGGTTCAAGGGCGGCATTGGTACCGCGTCGCGCAGGCTGCCCACCGCGATGGGCGGATGGACGCTCGGGGTGTTGGTGCAGAGCAATTATGGTGGTGTGCTCAATATCGCGGGCGTACCGGTCGGCATCAAACTGGGTCGCCACGCGTTCGCGGGCGGGCGCGCCCCCGACACCGCGGATGGTTCGGTTGTTGTGGTCATTGCCACCGATGCGCCGCTTTCCGATCGCAACCTGCGCCGTATTGCGGAGCGTGCGTTCATCGGGATCGGGCGGACCGGATCGTCCTTTTCCAACGGTTCGGGCGATTATGCGATCGCCTTTTCGACCAATGCGGCAGTGCGCCGCGAGGAAGGAAGCGCGGCGACCGCGCGAATCGACGATCTTCGCAACGAGCAACTCTCACCGCTTTTTCAGGCCGTTGCGGAGGCGACCGAGGAAGCCGTTATCAACTCGCTTTTCGCCGGCAAGACGGTCGAAGGTCATCGCGGGCGGGTGGAGCGCCTGCCCGTCGAGAGGATCCTACCTTGGTTGAACGCAAGCGACCAGGGGGCGGCGCAGCCAACTCGCTAGGTCACCACGTCGGTAAATCGGACCGACGTCTGACGGGTTTGAGCCGATACCGGACAGCGGGCCTGGGCGATGGCGGAAACAGCCCCGGGAAGCGCGCCATTGCGCAAGAAATCTGGCTTTCGGCGTCTGATCACGGGTTCAATCTTCCCCACGCCAGGACGAACACGGCTTGGGACACCGCAGACCGCTCGCGAAGAGGGGGCCCGATCGGACGGGCTAGAAGCTTTTGCTGATCGATCCAACGATGGTGGGCTTTCCCTGCGGATCGCGCGACGTGCGGCTTGAATCGACATAGGCGACCCCGAAGGTCAGCCCCGCGGCATCGCCGCTCACGCCGAGGGACCAATCGAGCTTATGGTCGCCGAACGCGCCATCCTCGACCCCGATGTTTCCGCTCAGGGTCAAGGGCGTAGGGCCAAGCGCAAGGCTGGCATCAATTCCCAGATAGAGATTGTCGACATCGCCAATGTTCGCCTGAGCCGGAGCATAGGACAGGGTGGCGCCAACCTCCGCGCGGTCGACGGCGCGCGAGACGCGCGCGGCAAACTCGGCATAATTGTCCGCCGAGGCGCCGGGATACAGATAATAGGCGGCTGCGAGGTCGAAGGCGATACCACCCGCTTCGCCGGAATATCCGAGCGTAACCTGGTTCTCGAGATCGGCGCCGTCATTGCCGGCAATCGTCGCCGCCCACAGCGCCGCATAGAGGCCTGTGTCATGCGTCGCGGTCAATTCAGCCTGCAGCGAGGGCTTTTTGTTGCTGAGCGACAGTCCGCGGTAGCGATAGTCGGTGACCGCCGCCAAGGTGAATTCGACATCGACCGGCGGAGGTGACGAAGGAGTTGACGAGGGCGCCGCTGGTTCGCCGCGAGCGGGAACGGCACAAACGACGAGCGGAAGAAGCGCGGCAGCGATGCGGCAGGCGGATCGAACGCGCATCATCTCAGGCCGCATCCGCGTCCAGGACCGCTTCGCGAGAAATCTGCGCGGCGCGCTCCAAAGGCAGCCGCAGCAGTGCGCGCGATCCACAGCCGGGCCCGTCGCTTTCGAGGCGGATCGAGCCCCCATAGGCGTTCAGTGTATTCGCGCACCAGTGGAGCCCGATCCCGCCGCTCGCCTTGTTGCGGCCCGACCGACCCCGTTCGAACAATGTCGGCGCCATGTCGGGGATGAAGCCATCGCCATCGTCTTGGATCGTTACGCAGACACAATGTTCGGGGTCGCCCGGATCGCTGACGGCGTCGATCTGGATTTCCCCCTGCCCGCGGCCTGTTGCCACGATCGCTTCCACCGCATTCGTCAAAAGATTGTCGATGATTTGCGCAAGCAGGACGCGCGGCATCGCAATGCGGTACCGGTCCTGACAGGAAAAGGCGACGCTGACCGCCGCATCCTGACTGTGGCGCGCGATGGCGGATGATGACCCGATGACGGGCGTCAGCTCGCAGTTCGCCGCCGTCTCGAGGTGCGAGCGGTCGGCGGGCCGGACCGCGGTGATCGCCTCGTTGACATGCCCCACGCTCCGCAACGCTTCGCGCACGTCGCTTCGATGCTGCGACAGATCGGCTTGGAGCTTCGCCATCGCGGCCTTCACGAACGCGGCGAGGCTAGCCTGCCGCTCGGCCGTCGCGGGCGCCGCCAGCTCCTGCAAGGCGCGCTCGACCTTCTCCTCGGCGGGAAAGCGAAGTCGTTGATCGAGCTTGCCCAGGATTGCCTGCACCGGGCTGATGGCGTTTCGTACATTGTGCATGATGTCGGTCGCGCTCTCGTTCTTGCCGATCGTGAAGCTTTGCGCTTCGACCTTCGCGCGCAGAGTCTCGAGCTCGTCGGTCATGCGGTTGAATTCACGATAAAGCGCGCCCAGCTCGTCGCCGCGTCCCTCGTCAGCGAAATGTTCAAGTTCGCCGCTGGCCGTGATATGCGACACATGCGCCTGAAACGCGGCCACCGGACGAATCAACACGTCGCGCAAACGCCAGTTCAAGAGCAGGATCATGGCAGTCAAAAGGAGCGCGACCCCGCCCACGGTCAACCAGAGCAGGTTGAGACCTTCCTGATGCAGGGATCGCGGAACCGAGAAGCGCACCGCCGCGACAGGTTCGCCGGCGAAGCCGGCGATGCGCTCGACGATGGAAACGCGGTCTCCCGAGTGCGTGACGTTTGGGATCTCGGCCGAACCATAAGGGCCGATCCGTGCGGGGAGCTGCAAGGCTTCGGCGATATCGGCATCGCTGAGGATCTTTCCCATCACCAGATAGCCTTGCGGCGTCCCCGTCTCGTCGCTCCGCAGCACCTGCGCGCCCGCGACAACCAGTATCCGGTCGTCGATGCGGACAAACCCGGTCTTGACCTCGGCGCCCCGCATGATGGCGGTAAAGCCGGGGGCCGAGACCTTTTGCTCGAACAGCGAAGCCGCGGCGAGATCGGGCTTGCCGCCTTGCAGATCGAAAAAAATCGTCTTGCGCAGACTGCCGTCGAAACGGACGAGGCTCATTGCGGAAATTTCGATATTTCGCATCGAGCTCAAGTTGAGATTGGCGTCTTCATAGGCCTGGTTGGGCGACCGCAGATAGTCGAAACTCTCGTCCCACACCGCCCAGTCGAGCGCGCGGGTCTTGGCGGTATCTTCGAAGAGCTGGAGCATTGCCTTGCTGCGCTCGACATGCCCTTCGATCTCCTTGTTCTCCAACCGCGAGAAGCGATCGTCGATGACGGTGCCGAGGAGGAGGAGAATGGCGAAGAGACCGAATAAACTATAGGCAAACAGGTTCAGCCCGAGACGACGGCTCAGCGAAGCGGTCAGATAGCGTTTGATGTCGTGCGCCCGGGGCACGGATCAGCCTTTCAGCCGTATCGACGCCGCCGCTTCGTCCTCATCGAGCGCCACCGACACGCCGGCGCGGCCCGCCAGATAATAAGCGTTCGTCTGGGCGAGCGGCACGCCCTTACCGAACAGATAGCCTTGCATGTGCGAACAGCCGATGACGCGCAGCGCTTGGCACTGAATGTCCGTTTCGACGCCTTCCGCGATCACATTGAGGCCGAGACCGCGGGCGAGCTGGGTGATCGAATTGACGATCGCGGCGGCATCGGATTCGACGCCGAGCCCGTCGACGAAGCTCTTGTCGATCTTGATGCAGTCGAGCGCGAAATTCTTGACGCTGAGCAGGTTCGAATAGCCGGTACCGAAGTCGTCCAGCGCGACACGAAAGCCCAGGCGCTGAAGCTCGGCAAGGGTCGACGAAGCGCGGTCGATATCGTCGAACATCGCCGTTTCGGTCACTTCAATCTGAATTTTGCCGAAGGGTGCGCCGAGCCGGGTCGCCGTCTCGCAAAGGGAAGAAATGAAATCGGGGCGCTTGAACTGCGCCGGCGAGAAGTTGATCGATGTGATGAATTCGGGCCAGCTGCGGCTGTCGGCGAGCGCGCGTTCGAGCACCCAGTCGCCGATCTGGTGAATGAGCGCGGTCTCTTCCGCGATCGGAATGAAGACCGCCGGCGGAATTTCGCCGTGGACCGGGCTGTGCCAGCGCAGCAGTGCCTCAAAGCCAATCGGCACGAGGCTGTCGCGTTCGATAATCGGCTGATAATGGACGGTGAGCTCGTCATTGGCCACCGCATGGCGTAGCGCCACCTCGATGGTCTGGCGGAACTTGGTGCTCGCATCCATCGCCGCATCGAAGCGGCAATATTGCTGGCGACCGCGGCGCTTGGCCTCGTAAAGCGCGATATCGGCAAAGCGCAGCGCATCGTTCGCGTCGCGGTCGGGAAAATCCTCCGCCCAGAGCATGCCGATCGACGCGCCGACCTGGACGCTGTTACCGTAGATCATGAAATGGCCCGCGCACCGCGCTATGATGCGCCGACAGACGTCCTCGGCGTCTTCGACCGACGCCGTCTCGAGGATGACGCCGAATTCGTCGCCACCGAGGCGCGCAACCAAGGTCCCGACCGGCACCTCCTCGCGAATGGATTCGTAGATGGTCTGCAATAGATGGTCGCCGGCCCCGTGGCCGAAAGTGTCGTTGACGATCTTGAAGCGATCGAGATCGACGAGCCCGAGCGCAAATCTCTTTTCGGACCCGTGCACCTTTGTGTTCAACATCTGCTGGAAGGCGAGCCGGTTCGGCGCGCCAGTCAAAAAATCGTGCAGCGCGGCGTGGCGGGCCCGCGCTTCGCTTTCAGCCAGTTCGTCGATCTTCTCGCGAAGCAACTGGATCTGGCGGGCATCGACATCCCAGCGGCGCGACAGCGCCACGGCCATCTGCTGGATCTCGTCGGCGGAGAATGGTTTCGAGATGTAGAAAATCTTGTCGGGTGGCCCGGCGACGAGCGATATGTCGGTCACGTCATGATCGGAATAGGCGGAGACGATCACGAGATTGATATCCGGATCGACCGCCCGAATTCGCCGCGCGGTTTCCTTGCCGTCGATTCCCGGCGGCATGCGAATGTCGAGAAACGCAACCTGGAACGGGCGCCCGGCGGCGACCGCGGCCTCGACCTCGGCGACGGCATCCAGACCCTGCCGGCAATATGTAATTTCGGCTGGCCTGACGGTCGGAACGTCGGCATCGGCTGGCGTGCCGAAGAGGGCATCGCCGAGTGCATCAAGGGCCGAGGAAGGATCATTGCCCTCGGGAGCGAGAATGTGGCGGTAGGCGTCCAGAATGGACTGTTCGTCGTCGATCGTGAGAATACGCATATCAGCGAATTAACGCCGGAATTCTTAAAATTTGAGCCTATGATCCATGTTAAGTTGGGCCATGATCCGGTGCCTTCAGATCAGGTGAAAATGCCGCTCGGCATTGCGATAGAAAACCCTGGCGCGCTGCTCGCCCGTCAGGTCCGCGCCGTCGATGAAGGCAGCGGCATCGCGCGAGCTCTCATAAGGATAGTCGATCGCCCACATGATGTTCTCGATCCCGGCAACCTTGATCACGAGGTCGAGGACCTCGGGCGATTCAAAGCCGCTGGTCGTCACCGCGAAGTTGCGCCGGAAATAGTCGCTCGGCGCCAGCGACAAGGGTTTCATCCGGCCGTCCTTCGCACGGCGCGCCGCCATATGATCAAGGCGCCACATCCAAAAGGGCAATGCTTCCCCCATATGTCCGAGAACGATGCGGAGCCGCGGATAGCGATCGAAGACTCCGCTCAGGATCATCCGCACCGCATGCGTCCCGGCTTCGACCCCGAAGCCCCAGATCGATCCCCCCATGCTGTAATCCCGAAACGGTGCCGCCATGCCATTCGAGGGCGCGCGCGGATGGAGATAGATCGGACGGTCGAGCGCCTCCGCCGCTTCGAGGACAGGGGCGAAGCGCGGGTCGTCCAGATACAGATCGTGGGTGTGCGAATTGACGATGAAGCCCTTCAGGCCCAGCACGTTCACGGCACGCTCCATCTCCCGGACGGCTTGAACGGGATCGTGCGGCGCAAAGCAGGCGAGGCCCGCGAAGCGCGTCGGGTGCCGCGCGATGGCGGCGGCAAGATGATCGTTAGTCGTGATCGCGAGCGCACTGGCCCGCGCGGGTTCGAAGATTTGTACGCCCGGTATCGTCACCGACAAAAGCTGCATGTCGACGCCCGCTCCATCCATGTCGCGCAGGCGCTCGGTATCGATGTCGAGCAACTGGCGGCGGAAGCGGTCCTGGTTCGACCCGGGACGCGGATTGTCGAAGATCGAAAGAATGCCGGTGGGAATATCCAGGCTGGCAGCGGGGTCTGACCGGGCAATGTCCAGCCAGGCTGCGACCAGTTCGGGTGTCGCGAAGGCCTCCTCGGTCGCGATCTTGCGCACGGACGCCTTGCCGGCCTGCGCACGCGTGGCGTCGCTCCATGTCGAAACGGCGAGCACCGCTGATGTTGCGGTCAGGAATTTTCGCCGATCACTATCCATGGACGTTCTCCGCAGTGGGCTGAATATGGTTCAGAAATATGCGCTCTGCGCTATCCCGCGGCGAGCGCATTCATGGCGCGGGCCGGTCGGTGGCAAACGCCCGTGTCGCGATGAAATCGATGACTTTGTCACCGACCAGGGTGCCGGGCGTCACGACGTCGAAATGATCGTCGGTGCCGTCGAGCACCTCGACATGATCGCCGGCTTGTCTCGCCGCTTCGGCATAGGGTGCCATGAAGGGACGGAATGCGCCTTGAACCAGGAGCTGCCGAATACCGAGCGGCAAATGGGTTGCCGGCGATGCAAGACGATACTGCTCGGCGCGGTCGTCTGGCGTGCCGCCCATCAGGTCGCTTATAACCGGCTTCCCGCACGTTTCTGCGTCGAGGCCGACGAACGGGGCGAGCGACGCAACTCCGTCGATCTGGACAACCGAAACCGGATGGATGCGCGGCGCATAGCCGGCGCCCAGCCGGCCGCGCGAAGCGCCCCACAACGCAAGGTGGGCTCCGGCCGAATGGCCGACGATGGTGACACGGGCCAAGTCGAGCGGATATGTCTGTGCCAGCGTCTCAAGATGATCGATGCCCGCGCCGACGTCTTCGAACGTTCCCGGCCAGCCCGCTCCGGCGTCCCCGAGGCGGCGATACTCGATATTCCAGGTTGCAATGCCGCGCGCGGTGAGCGCCTCCGCTACCGCCGCAGTTCCCGCCATCGTATCGTAGGATGCCGTCCAGCAGCCCCCATGAACGATGACCGCGACAGGGAAAGGCCCCTTGCCGGATGGCAGTCTCAGCTGCCCGCTTCGCAAATCGTCCGCGCCATAGCGAAGCACGGCGGTGGGCGGACCCGCGCGGCTGGCGACTCCCTTGTATTTTTGTTCGGGCGTTTGCTCGGCGGCAATCGCGGGTGAAGCGAGAGAAGCCAGAAGACCGTAGGCAAGCAGGCTAAAAATACGCATGGCAAAACTCCACTGGGTGAAATTTGCGACCCCATGGATTTTGGCGCGATATTGTTCAGCTTTGTGATGAGCGGCAACCTAAAAATGAAAGGTCGCATTGGGCGAGCAATTCTGGCCGGTAGGAGACTGACCGCTTCTTGGCACCGAACCGGGTCTAGCGGACCTTGCCAATGTGACGAACGTCAAAGAGGGCGGCGGCCACAGCATCTGGGAGATCGCCATTTTGCAACTTCGAGGACTCGGGCTTAGAAACTGGCGTTCGTCGACAATTTTACGGTGATCTTTACCACCCACTCTCGGCGGCAGCCGACATGATACAGGCAGTTGCAAACAGAGATTGCTGAAATTTAGCCTGCCGTTCGCCAAAGAAAGCAACTTGCAAATTGATCGTGGCTGTCTGTTTTGCGGCGTCGACCGGGGTGCCACCCGAGCCGAAGCAAGTCCATTTCTGGATGCCAACTCCCGCCTCTTGCACGACGATGATCACAGCTGCCCCTCCACGTGCGGTGAGGATGGCCCGAATGCAGGCCTCGCTATTCGAGGCTGCGCATGCCCGCACCTTACTGCGATCAGTCCCCGGGGCAGCCCGCTCGAACGCGCCGGAGTAGGCCGCCAGCGTAACATAGGCTTCAGCAAGGCCTTCTTCGCCAAGGTCAGCGGAGTAGGCAATCACATCGATCCGCGGCGGCGGCGGGGCCGCGAAGGCCGGTGTGACCATTAGCATCGAAGGGAAGAAGAGCGCGAGCAATGAGCGGCTGACGATGGGCAATGACTTCTCCCGATAAAATTCCGGCGGCTTTGGCGTCGCCAGCGTTCGTCAATGGAATTCCGCGACTTACGGTCCGGCGTTTTGCTTAGCGGCTACCCGCCATATTTCCAAATTGCTTCGCTACGAGGTGTCGGTTAGCCCGGAGCCGGGAGAAATGCCTATGCGAGCCTGGCCAATCTTGGTTTCAATATGTCTGATCAGCATGCCAGCACAGGCGGCAGAAAAAACGACCTATGGGTGGTGCGAACGGCGCGAACCGACGGACATATATCGCATGTCAGGGCTCATGCAGAAATCGCCGAGCACGTCCACGGTCGACATCGAGAACGCTTTTCGCGCTTCTCTTGGAACCGAGGAGAGCGTCACCTGCTGGTTCTATTATTCCAGCCCCAGCGAAGGCGAAGACTATTTCAACCGGCGGCAGTACGTGATCACGACCGAGGAGAAGCGCCAGTTCACACTAACAGGATGGACCGGTCCCTATGCGATCACCGGCAAGCCGGCGCCTAAACCCGCCGGAGCCGTTCTGACGGTAGAAGCGGCCCCTGTCGCACAGCCTGATGCAGAAGCGGCAGCGCGGGCCGCAATAATCGTGCAGCGCCGCGAAGTGGATGCTCGCGTCGGTGCGGCAGCCCGTGCCGCGCAAGCAGATGCTGAATATCAAGCAAAGCTCAGCAAGTTTTTCGAGGAACTGCGCCGCCGAGGACGCGCCCAATGAAGGCCTTTCTGGCTGCGGCCAGCCTTTTTGCGATCCCGATAGCCGGTGCGCAGGTGCCTACGGGTAGCGCGCAGACGTTCCCCGATCTGCGCGAGACGACGCCACCGGAACCATCGCCACCGCGCGGATCGCCCCCCCGCATCATTCCCGGCACGCTGGTGAAGATGTCGGGGGGCGACGCCAATCTGCGGCAGTTTGTGGCGCTGGCCGGAAGCGAGATCACAATCACACTGCGTGGCACAGGCCTCATCGCTGCAGTCCTTTATGACGCCGACGGCACTGCCCTTGCCGTGCGGGAGGCGACGACCGTCGCGCGCATTCGGCGAAAACTGCCCAAAGACGGAGTCTATTATCTCGCGCCCATTGCTCCGCCGGGTTCACAACTCGAGTTGTCGCTGGATTTGGCACTTCCCCCGCCGCCGCCAGAACCGGACTGGATGCGCAGAATCACGAAGCTCCCGACGATGGCGACCGATTACGGACCGGCATTCCCAATCGCTCCCGGGCAATTAATCTCGGGCAATTTTGCACAGGCGGCTGTGTCCCGGTTCGACCCAGCGCGGGCGGCCGTCCTCTACCGCTTCGAAGGGCGATTGGCGCAGCGCGTGAAGGTAGCGGTGCGTTCTTCCGATGCCCACAGCCTAGTCTGGATAGCGCGCGGCCCGAGCGATCCGAAAATGCTCCGTTCGAGTGACGCCCAGTATAAAGGCGACGTGGGTTATGACAGCGTGCTCGATCGATACCTGCCGGCCGACGGAACATATTTCATAATCGTTCAAGCCTATGCCGACGGACCGAAAGGTCAGCGCGACCTATCTGCCCCAGGGCCGTCCGCCGGCGAATTCACTATCGAGATGCAGCTGAAGTAAGAATCTCACATCGAAGCCGATCACGATCGCCTAAGCCGCAGTGCTTACCGATGCTGGTTGAGGGAGATCTCGGTCCGATTGCTCAGAATAGCTTGGTCTGGCCGATTGCGGTCAGGCAGCTTCTGGCAAATGAGTGCAAAAAGCCGCCATTCGGTCCACCAATCACGGCGATTATGCCTATGGGAGGCCCGCGCGAAATCGACTCGCTCCGCTTTTTTTTCTGATGGCATGTGCGTCGGCGAACTCGCCTCTGGATTTCCTCCTTCGCATCTATTTCACCCTCCGAACGGGCGTTTTATTTTCCGGGCCTCGCGACCGCCGCGGTCTTCTACTATCCCATATCTATCGCTGTCACGACACTGGCTGTGCGCGAAAAGCGTCTGACGCTTGCGCGCATGGCCCAGGCTATCTAATCGGCGGGTCGATCCTCGCCTTTTTGGTTTGGGGCGGGCTCTACCATTTCAAGCTGTGAGGTCGACGCCCTCTCCTGCGATCTGGGAACGGTGGCACAGCCTAGGATAATGAAGGAGGCAGCGCTGACCGGACTGGACGCCGAGGTTCTGGCAGATAAAACACGAGATCCAATTTTCGTTGCGCGGCAAGTAGTCGTTTCCGGACCGTCCGGCTCTCGGCGCAGATCGGCAATAGCGGCCATATTGCCCGGCACAAGCAGCGACGCACAGCGTAAGCTATTGTTATATATCAGAGAGTCTTGGTTATCGGGCTCCTACACGAGAGTGACGAATCCATTCAGGCCAGTTCGGGATGCCGTTTGTGCCAGGGCGTCTCACTTTCGATTGCGTTTGCCAGCGCGAGAACCGTCGCCTCTCCGAACATCGGCCCGACGATCATGAGGCCAATCGGCAATCCTTTCTTCGAAAATCCGCACGGTATCGAAATGGCGGGAAGCCCAAGAATGTTGAAGGGCGCGCAGTTTGAGCGCGGCATTGGATTTGCCGTCCGGGGATGATCTTCAGCTTGCGAGATTTCTGCCAAATCGCCGCTCATCTTGCGCATGGTGGGAAGAATTATCGCATCGCAATCGCGAAAAATATCCTCTGACGCGCGCCGCAGGCGCTGCAGGCGCCAGTTGCTTTCGACGTAATCAATCACCTTGTCCGAACATGCGCGGCCGGATGTTTCGTCGACACGATCGAAGTTACGTTCCAGAACCTGGCGAAAGTGAAGCTGATAATCCGCTCTTTGTTGCTGGAAATATTCCTTGTGAAAAGCGCCGATCTCTGCCGCCGCCAAGTCACCGAACGCGCCGGTGTCGGGCAGCCGCACGTCGCCGAGCGAGCCCGTCATCCTCTGTACAAGCGCCTCCGCCGCGCGCATTGCCGCCGCGATTTCGTCGTCGAGATGATCGTAGAAGGGCTCGCGGGCGACGCCAACGCGCAAGTTGTGAACCGGTTTGTCCAGGGCGGCGAGATAGTCCTCGAGCGGCGCGTCGACGCTCGTCAGATCGTTTCGATCATACCCCGCGATCGATTGGAGAATCAGCGCGGCGTCTCGTACAGTCCGTGCGATCGGTCCGCAGTGATCGAGCGACGGAACAAGCGGCACGATGCCGCGGATCGGAACAAGACCATAGCTTGGTTTGAGGCCGACGACGCTGCAGTAGGCAGCTGGCATGCGAACCGATCCGCCCGTATCGGTGCCAAGAGCGAAGGGCGCGAATCCCGCTGAGACGGCCGCTGCCGAACCACCCGACGACCCCCCTGCATCGCGGTCGAGGGCCCACGGATTATGTGTTGGACCGAAATAGCTCGACGCCGAGGTACTCCCGCCAGCAAACTCGTGCATATTCGTTTTGCCGAGCAAGATAGCGCCCGCTTTGCGCAAGCGCGCTGCCACAGGAGCGTCCTCTTCGGGCACCCGGTCATCGAATACCGCGCTGCCAGCGGTGGTGCGGACCCGGGCGGTGTCGATATTATCCTTCAGCAGGAACGGAACGCCGTGCAGAGGCCCTCGGAACCGGCCAGCCTCAGCTTCGCGGTCGCAAGCCGCGGCCTCGGCGCGCGCCTGCTCGTCAAGCGTCGTGATGAGCGCATTGATGCGCCCTTCGTGCGCGGAGATTTTCTGAAGCCCCGCCTCCAGCAAAATGGCGCTCGAAAGGGCTTTCCGCCGGATCATCTGCGCGGCGTCAGACGCTCCCAGATAGGCGAGCGAAGTTTTAGGCGGCGCCGGCGAGGCGAACGCTCGCGCCGAAGCCGGTTGCGCATGAACCACCGCTGAGAGTGCGATCGTTTTCGACAATAATTCGCGGCGGCTCAATTGCGGCATCGGGTCACCCTGATTGAGAAGGCAAAAAGCGGTGGACGTTCAAACCATGTCAATTATGACGCGGTGCAGCGAGCCCCCACGTATAGGAAAATTTCCTTCATAGGTCCCGCTGATCGGGGCGCCGCGGTTTCCCGCTACGCGGAGCCCGGCGCCGACAGACCGCGTAGGCCACGAACGGTCGATCGTCATCCGGCCCGCGATCTTTTCGTTTACGATCATTCTGGCCTCGCGGGGGCCTTTCCCATCGCCAAGCTTCACGACAAGCTGGCATGCGCCGGACGGAAGCTTCCCGCTCCGCAAATGGAATTTCTGACGGCGCGACAGAACGAACACATAATGTAATTCGCCGTCCCTCAGATAGCATTCGAAACCGCGCATCGCATTTCCGACAGCGAGGATGACCCCCTGCGCGCGAGGGGTGATGTCGATCTCGGCGGTTATGCGATGGGCCTGCTGGAAGTCGGGTATCGACAAACGGTCGAGACGCGAAGTCGCCGGATAAAAAATATATTTATCGCGGCGCTCGGGCAAATTTGGCGTGTTCGAGCGCTTGTCGCTCAGTGGCAGTACATTGCCTTTCCGCGCCAGAATTTCCCATGTGCCTTTCAGCGCAGCGAGCCGGGCACCCTCGCTCAAGGCTAGGTCTCGCGCCTCCGAAAAGTCAGCGTCGCTATGATATAATTCCCAGCGGTCCCGGCTGAAATCAGTTCCCGCCTGGTGCCGGGTGACCGCTTTCCACCCGTCCTTCCAGACCGCGCGACTCCCCGTAGACTCGAATATCTGGTGGGGCTTACGACTGCGCGCCACGGGATCGCTGAAAAGATAGGCAAAGCTCGTGCCTTCGAAGCCTTCGTGATCGAGCTTGGCGATCTCGAAAAATGTCGGCGCGACATCGCTGACGTGATGAAATTGATTGCGAATGCCGCCGGTGTTGAATCCCCCGCCAGGCAGGCTGACGATCAGCGGCGTACGAATGCCGCCCTCATGAGCGGTCGATTTATACCAGCGCATCGGCGAATTGCCGGCAGCGGCCCAACCCTGACTGTAAACCGGAAAGCTCTTGTCGCTTCCGAGAGTTTCCAGCGCGTCGGCTCGGTCTTCCGCAGTCTCGGCCCCCATATACATATGCTGCCGGAAATCTGCCGATCCCGACGCCCCTTCTGCCGTCGCGCCATTGTCGGAGAGAATGACAACCATCGTATCATCGAAGACCTTGCTCTCGGTGAGGAAGGTGAGAAGACGTCCGATCTGGGCATCCGTATGCTCCAGAAATCCGGCATATACTTCCATCAGCCGCGCCGCGAACTGGCGTTCGGGAGCCGAGAGGTTATTCCAGTCAGGGACGTCCGGATTTTCCGGGGGGAGCACGGTCGCCGCGGGGATCAGATTCAACGTCTTCTGGTTTTGAAAACGCCGCTCGCGCAGCTTGTGCCATCCTTCGTCGTAGCGGCCCTTCGATCGTTCCACGAACTGGTCAGGAACCTGCAAAGGCCAGTGGCACGCCCCAAAGGCCAGGTAGCCGAAGAAGGGCCGGTCGGGCGCGCCCGTAATATGATCGCTCAGATAGCCGATCATCTTGTCGACGAGATTTTCCGACAAATGTTCGCCCGGGATCCGGGTTTCGTTGACGACCGAGGTGCCCTCGAAAAGCTCCGGATACCATTGGTCGGCCGTCGCCCCCTGAAAACCGAACCAGCGATCGAAACCCCTGCGCGTTGGCCAGTCGTCATAAGGCCCCGACGGCCCTTCATCCCGCAATCTCGTGAGATGCCATTTTCCGCTGCCGTAGCAGCCGAAGCCCTGCCTGCTCAAAAGTGCGGGCAGCATTTCGATGTCGGGATCGACGGTGCCCTGATAACCGGGTCGCCCGTCCGACCAGTCGGCGATCGTTCCTACGCCGATCGAATGCGGATTTCGTCCGGTCAAAAGCGCCGCGCGCGTCGGCGAACACATCGGTGAAGAATGAAAATTATTGAACACGACGCCGCGGCGGGCGACACTGTCGATGGCTGGCGTCGGTATCTCAGAACCGTAGCAGCCGAGTTCGGCAAACCCCACATCGTCAAGGACAATAACGAGCAGGTTCGGGCGCTTCCCCGAATGCGCCGGCCCACCTTTTTTTCTTGATCGTCCGGGTTTGACGTCGGAAGCCGCAGGGGTTGCTGGAACCGCCATACCAGCGGCTGTCGCGACGGATGCGCCGAGTAGTGCGCGCCGTGAAATCGCCATAAATTAAACCCTCGTCCGATCTGTTTGAAACCATTGCCGCCTGAGCGTGATCGCCACCGACCGGCCATTCGGCTCTTCTCAGGATATCGATCGATCCCCTGAGACAGCCTCGTTTGGCGGAGTCGCTCTAGATCCGAACAACGCGGCAAAGAAAGAAGGTCAGCGCGGCCGCTGCCGCCACTCACATTCCTCCCACGTCGTGCATCGGCTCGTCGCCAGCCTGCTGCATCGCCGCCATCTTTATCTGAACGAGCATCGAGAGCTCGTCGTAAACGACCCATTCTTCCACGATCTTGCCGTCGCGTATGTGGAAATGGCTGATGCCCATTACGGACAGCGGATGTCCGGTAGGAGCGCCGAGCGGGCCGTAACCCAGATGGTGGCCTTCCATGATCCAGCGCACCGCATATTTGGTACCGCCCTCCTCGCTTTCGACCGCGCAGATATGCTGCGCCACGAAGGCAGAATCAGGCATCAGTGCGACGAGACGCATAGTCTGCTGAAGAACAGCGGCCGGCCCATAAAGCTCCCGCATGAGAGGCCCGTGCCACTGACAGTTCGGCGCGTACATCTTCTCGATGCGGCCGAACATGCGGCGATTGTAGATATGATGGAGATCGCGCAAAAGCTGCGCTTCGCCGTCATTATGCGCGATCGACACGTCGGCTTCGGTCTCGGGGGGATTTTGGCCGAGCATACGGCGATTTTCGAGAACGTCCATGAGCGGCTCGCCGGCATCGACCTTTTTCCGCGCGAGCTGTGCGGCGAACCTGTGGGGGTCGAGGCCGAGCTGAATGAGCGGCCCCATGTTGTCCCGCACGATCCATTCCTTGTAGATCTTGTTCTCGAGGATCATGCAATCGGCGACGGTCCGCGTGATGAAATTGCGGCCCGTTGGCTTACCGTACATGCCAAACTGTGTGTGACGACCGATGCCGTGCGTCATGTGGCTGGTATAAAATCCGTCGACATCGTTTCCGCGCCACAGGACCTGTTGCGCCATCCCGCGCCTCTCGGGAAATTCGACGAGGCGCTGAAGCGTGTCCCTGATATGCGTTTCACGGTCATACATGGTACCGAGAGTGGTGTAGGCCACGCAGTTCCAAGTGTAATGCGTGTAGATCAGACCGACGTCACGCTCGTCCCAAATCTTATGCGTACAGCGAACGATATAATCGACGATATCGGTGTAACAGTCGTCGAAACCGCGCAGGCTCTGGACACGCTCGCGACCCTCGGAGACGAGCTCGGGGAAATCGCGGCGCTCGACCTGCAGGACAGCTCCGCCGGCCTTCTCGGATTGCGGCGATCGGCCGCCATCTTTCGGCCCGCTCTTGGAATCGCTCATACTTCCTCCCTTACTCTTGTTTCGTGTGTCGTCATTCTGCGTCTGTTCGATCGGCGCGTCTACGCGCTCCAGCCAGGTGCCAACTTCGGCCGCGACGCGATCGGTCTGTTCGAGGAGTACGAAATGACCGGCCTCCGAGACCAGAGACACTGCAGCATTCGGTAATGCCCCGGCCATGAATTTCTGGACATCGGGCGGATTGAGCGCATCCTCGGTCCCGGCCAGCACGAGCGAGGGCATCGTCATTTCGGCCAGCGCAGAACCATAATCGGGTCGCGACAATGCGAGTTCGGTTTGTCGTGCGAAGACGTCGACGCCCTGATCGCCCGCCATGGCCAGAACCAATTCGCAAAGCTGGGCATCGCCCCGGCGATCCGGCGCCACATAGTTGGGCCAGAGAGCCGATCGCGCATGGTGTGCCATACCGACGAGACGCGCGGTGTCCACCGATGCGCGGCGCAACTGGTGAAGCTGCTGCGGAACCGGATGCGGAGTAGCTCCGATCAGGGCAAGACCGGAAACGCGATCGGCCGCCTTCTGCGCGACACCCAAGGCGACGACCCCGCCGAGTGAAAAGCCGAGCAGAGCAAAATCGGGCGGCGCGTTGGCGAGGACCGCAGATATTGCGTCCTCGATATTATCATGCTCGCTCAACGCGACAGTCAAAATTTCGCGATCAGCGAGATGATATCGCAGAGAGATGAAAAGCCGGTCATCGCACAAGGTGCCCGGAAGCAAGACCAAAGGCGTCTTCGGCCCAACATTCCCGCGCGGACCCATATTCCCTCGACCACTCATCGTGGTCCGCCAATCGTCGTAGTAGCGTCTTGCGTTGCCATGGACATTCTTCTATTGGGTTTGCATTCGAATGCAAAGACATTTTTATGGAGATGCCGAAGTGACAAATTGGACGCTCGAAGCGATGAAGGATCGACTGGTGCGCTATGCGGATCTTGTCCCATGCCGAACCGCCTTCATCGATACACGGACGCCCGGCTCTACCGAGAAGGAAAATTTCACGATCATCGGACCCGGCGTGTCGGAGAGCTCCGACCAGTATGTGCATATTGCTGAGAAACACGGCTTCAACATCGGCGGCGCCAGGCAGCCCTTCGGCTGTATCAACTCGCAACATAGCCACGAGACGGCCGAGGTATTCGTCATCCATTCCGGCCACTGGCAGCTCCTGTTCGGCCCGAATTGCGAAGATGGCACACTGGACATCGGCCCCGGCGATGTGGTTTCGGTTCCGACCCGCATGTTTCGTGGCTTCAAGAAAATCGACGAGGGCAAGGGGTTCATCTTCACGGTCCTCGGAGAGGATGATCCGGGCAAGGTGACTTGGGCGCCGGCCGTACTCGAAGTGGCGGCCGACTTCGGACTGAAGCTCGCGAAAGGCGGCACGCTCATCGACACCTCTTCTGGCGATTATGAACTGAGGGAGATCGAACTCGAGACAGTGCTCGATGAGCAGTCGGTCTCCGAACTGAAGACCCCTCCCCTGGATAAAATTCGTGAGGGCTGGGTTGCGGCGGGGTACGCCCGTGACAACCCGAACTCTCCGCTCGCCGCGGATGGCGTGCAGGAGGCGGCGATCATCGTTCCGCAGAAGACCGATGACGGCTTCGCTCCAGGTCCGATTTCCGGATGGTGGTCTCACGGCTTCAATCTGCGCCTGCTGACGCTCGAGACGGGAAGTTATATTCCCTTGCATCAACGCGCCGAGGAAGAGGTGCTCTTCGTGCAGGAAGGCGTCGTCGAAGTGAGCTGGCCCGACGGGTCGCTCCTTGTTGGACCGGGCGATACGTTTAGCGTTCCGGTCGGCCTGATGCGGAGTTTTCGAAATACCGCTTCGGTGCCGGCACGCATATTCGTAGTCCGCGGTTCGGAGAACCCGGCCCGGCCGATATTCGCCTAGAGTGGGCGTCTTTGGCTCGGCCGAGCGCGCCGGCTCATCCAAAAATAAGTAAATGGGAGCCGGCCGCCGCTTGGCGGCCGGCTTTCCCCGATCCTCAGTTGGGGCCGACCATCTCGAGGCGATTGAGCCTTATGGCGGCAGCCTTCTCATGGCCTTCGAGCCCCTCGGCGTGGCTCTGGCGAACGGCGGGCGGAGCCACCTGCCGAATAGCCTGCGGCTCGAGCCACTGATATGTCGCGATCTTGACGTAGGAGCCGACCCAAAGCCCGCCCGTGTAGCGTCCCGCTCCCATGGTGGGGAGCGTGTGGTTCGTGCCGACATTCTTGTCGGAATAGACGACGCTGGCATTTTCGCCGATGAACAAAGAACCGTAATTGCGCAGGCGAGCGGCGAAGCCATGCGAGTCCGCCGTGTGGACCTGAAGATGTTCGGCCGCGACATGGTCCGAATATACAATCATCGCTTCTTCGTCGCTGCAGACGACGATCTCGCCATAGTCACGCCAGCTTTCGCGTGCGACCTTGGCTGTGGCGAGTGTCTCGAGTTGCCTGTCGACCTCCCGCATGGTCGCCTCCGCCAGCGCACGATCGGTCGTTATTAGGCCGACCCTGGTTCGCACATCGTGCTCGGCCTGTCCGAGCAGATCGGTCGCGATCAGACCGGGGTCGCCGGTGGCGTCGGCCACGACGAAGATTTCCGACGGACCGGCGAGCTGATCGATGCCGACCGGCCCGAATACCTGCCGCTTGGCTTCGTTCACAAACGCATTGCCCGGCCCCATGATCTTGTGGACCTGGGGAACGCTTTCGGTGCCGTAAGCCATCGCGGCCACCGCCTGCGCGCCGCCGATAAGGAAGATGCGATCCGCGCCGGACAGATGGCAACCTGCAACCATCGCCTTGTCCGCATTGGGAGGAAGACAAGCTACGACCTCATCGCATCCCGCGACCTTGCCAGGCACGATCGTCATGATCGGGGCCGAGAGCAAGGGGAAACGCCCCCCAGGGACATAGGCCCCGACTTTCTCGATCGGGATGACGCGGTGTCCTAGATGCAATCCCGGCAGCGGCTCGATGTCGAGTGGGAGGATGGTGGAAAGCTGCGCTTCCGCGAACCGGCGCACATTATCGATAGCGAATTCGGTATCCGCGCGGGTTTGGCGGTCGAGGCGATCGACGGCCGAAAGCCGCTCTGCTTGCGTAACCTCGAACCGATCGAGCGCAATACCGTCGAATTTTGCGGAATATTGACGCACCGCAGCGTCCCCATGAAGCTTGACGTCCTTCAGAATGGAAGCGACCAAGGTTGATACATCGGTCGCGTCCAAACTCTGGCTTCGTGCCGGGACTTTCACATATTCGGCCTTACCCTCAAACCCCTGTAGTTCCGGTAGCTCTGGCATATCGTTTCTCCGTCGAAGCGCCCATCGTCAAAGATTGCGCTGTGCGGCTGGTAATGCATTCGAATGCACATGTCGATATTTCTGTGGTAAGTCGCGGCAATCTGGGCGAGGCTCGCGCTTTGCCACGGATTGCGTTATTGCCGCACCGCGGGAAGGGGAGACGGGTTTGAACAAGCAGATTTCAGCCAATCGCAGGGCAACTTCCTATGACGTCGCACGCGCGGCCGGCGTGTCCCAGTCGGCCGTCTCGCGTTGCTTCGCGCCAGGCGGAAGCATTGCCCCCGCGACACGCGAACGCGTTCTCAAGGCCGCGGCTGAACTCGGGTACCGGCCTAACGCGCTCGCGCAGGGGCTGATCTCGGGTCGTACAAAATTGATTGCCGTACTGATCGCCTCGCACACCAACCGCTTCTACCCAGAAGTTCTCGATGAACTGACCCACCGGCTGACCGAGCGCGACATGCGCGTGCTTTTGTTTGCGTTACGAAGCGAGAGCGAAGTCGACGCGATTCTCGACCAGGTG
Source organism: Sphingopyxis sp. MSC1_008 (assembly GCF_023197165.1). Taxonomy (GTDB): domain Bacteria; phylum Pseudomonadota; class Alphaproteobacteria; order Sphingomonadales; family Sphingomonadaceae; genus Sphingopyxis. The sequence goes on along the minus strand of NZ_JALPRD010000017.1, from coordinate 42,309 downwards.
TGGCGCCACAGCGTCGACGGCGTCATTTCGGCGGCACGTCTGTCGGACGCCCAACTGCAGATGTTCGAGCAGCATCGGATCCCTGTCGTTCTGTACAACCGGTCGGCGAATGCCGTTTCTTCGGCGAGCGTGTGCTGCGATTCCGCCGCGGGCGAACGGGATCTGGTGACACGTCTGCTCTCTGCGGGACATCGACGATTCGGTATAATTGCCGGACCGGAGGATTCATTCGTCGGTGAAGAACGCCGACGTGCGGCTATCGACCGGTTGGCCGACGCCGGAATCAACGATGTCCCCGTGATCAGGGGCGACTTCGGTTATGAAAGCGGCGGTGACGGCGCGCGAGAGCTGCTCGGTACCGATCCGGCAATTGAGGCATTAATTTGCGTCAGCGACCAAATGGCAATCGGTGCGATCGACGTTGCACGTCAGCAATTCAATCGAAGCATTCCCGAAGATTTGTCGATCGTGGGGTTTGATGGTTCAGACCCCGCAACTTGGCTGAGCTATCAGGTCACGTCGATCCGCCAGCCGGTCCGTCGCATGACCGAGGCTACGGTCGCCATGCTCTCGGACCTGATCGAAGATCCCGAGGCGGCGGGTGAGAAGCGTTTGTTCGCAGGCCAGCTCATCGAGGGCCGTTCAGCACGGCTTGGGACACCGTAATCGACACTAAGAACTGACCGATGACATTGCATTCGAATGCAATATTGCTGGACTTCCGTTTTTGGCAGTGCGACACCGCTTCTGCAGCCTTGGCTGCGAGGACAGATAGAAGGCGGCGAGATATGGTGCACCCGAGCGATCGCGATATTTTTGGTTCGGCCCAATTGAGTGCGCTTTCCTGCGTCCTATTTCACCCCGCAATACCAAAGTGGACTTTCGCTCGCGCAAAGGCCGCGTCATGACCGTTCAAGAGGCCCCTACCCCGCTCCCTCGTGCTATTCTGGCCTTCGCTTTCCTGATGGTCGCGGAATTCTTCTATAGCTGGGCGTGGAACTCGGTCGATGTGCTGCGTCCGTACATGCGCGAAACGCTGGGCCTCAGCTTGACCGAAGTCGGCTCAGGCTATTCGGCGCAAGGAGCAGGCGCGTTGCTCGGAGCGATCCTGATCGGGCAGCTTGCCGACCGTTTTGGCCGCAGAGCGATGCTGATGGTGGTTATGATAGGCTACGGCCTGTTGCTCATTGCGGGTGCCGCAGTCACGACTTACGCCGAATATCTGACGCAGCGCTTCGTACTGGGACTTTTCCTCGGCGGCATCTTTCCCATCGTGGTGGGCATCTATGTCGGGCTCTTCTCGCGCAACGTCGCGGGCCGCCTCGCAAGCCTTATCAATGCGATTTTCAGCGCCGCGATCATGGCGCTCGGGATGGCGAGCGGTCACTTTGCCGATCTTGGCTGGCAGGCGCTGCTCTGGATGGGAGGCATTCCTCCGATCCTCCTGGCAGGACTGGCGTTCGTTATCATCCCACGCTCCGTCGATACAAAAGCCCTCGGTGCGCCGCGCCGCTCGCTCCCCGTGATGGAACTGTTCGCGCCCGAGCTTCGCAAGCGAACGTTGATGCTCGCGACACTGACCGGGCTCAATTTCTTCGCCTATCAAGCCTATAGCGGCTGGCTCACGACCTATTTGCGCGATGTCCGGCACCTCACCCCCGAACCGATCGGCATGCTTGTCGCCTGGACCTTTGCTGCCAACATCGTTGGAGGGTTTTTCTGGGGCTGGGTCGCCGACCGCTGGGGTCGCCGGGTCAATGCACTCGGCTTTCTTTTCGCTTCGCTTGCGATCGCGCTCTATCTCGTCGTCCCAGGTAACGTGGCGCTTCTTGCCGTCATCGGGGCCGTCTACGGGTTTATGCTCTCATCCAGCGTTATATGGGGACCGTGGCTGACGGAGCTGTATCCGCCGCATCTCAAGTCCACGGCCGCCTCGATCTTCAATTGGGGACGGATCGTCAGTTTCTTCGCGCCCCTTGTCACGGGATCGTTGGCAAGCGGGTACGGTCTCGCAGCGACCATGGGTCTCGCGAGCGCCGTCTTTGCTATCGCCGGAGTGCTATGGCTGATGTTGCCGGAGACGCACCCCGCCCCGCTCTTGCGTCCATGGCGCCAGCATGGTGCTGCGCCGCAAGACAGTTAGGTGGATATCTTGGCCTGGCCGATAAGCTGCGCCGCTCCCGCCAGCATAAACCCATGGTCCGAGCCGAGAAGGAACAGGCTCGCACCCTTCGATTGCCACAGCGGAACGTCTGAAGGCCGCGCGAGAAACATGCCGGTCGCGCGGCCGTGTCGCTGCCCCGCCGCGCACACCGCCTCGACTGCCGCGATAACCCGCGGATCGTCCTGGCTCGAGGCGCCGAACGCGACCGTCAGGTCGACACGTCCCACGAAAAGGGCGTCGATCCCTTCGACCGCCGCAATTTCGTCTATCGCCTCGATGGCCTCGAGATCCTCGATCTGAGCGATGACGACAGTGGTTTGCGCGCTTGCTGCCAAATGGTCGGCCATTGACCGCGTCGTGTACCCCGCGCCCCGCGACGAGCCGGCATATCCTCGGCCGCCAGCGCCATAATGGCTTGCCGCGACAATCGCCCTTGCCTCCGACGCGGATCGGACATGGGGAATGACGATACCGGTTGCGCCGCAATCCAGCGCATTCAGTATCTGGTCCGGGGCGGCCGAAGGCAGACGCACCACGAGGGGTTTCCCCTGCGCCCGTGCGGCCATGATGCATTGATCGATGGCGAGCCGGTCAAACGGACTGTGCTCGGCGTCAAGACACAGGCAATCGAGCGCGCTCAGCGACAAGACCTCCGTCACGATCGCGCTCGGCGTTTTGACAAACGTTCCGATGAGGAGATCGCCTGCCGCCAGGCGCGCTTTGAAAGACGGCGCCTGCGGCACCTCCCAGTTGGCGATATCCTTGGTCACGCAGTTCTCCGGGCTCTAGTCGGCGGTCCATCCGCCGTCGACGATCAGGCTTGTACCGGTCATCAATGCCGCAGCGTCGGAGGCGAGGAACACGACCGCCCCCATGACATCCTCTACAGTTCCCAATCGACCGAGCTTGATTTTTTCTAGGACGCCCGCTCTGAACGTGGCGTCCTCGAAAAAGGGGCGCGTCATGGGCGTTTCGATGAATGTCGGCGCGATGGTGTTAGACCTGATCTGATACGGCGCAAGATCGAGCGCAAACGCCTTGCTCATTCCCTCAATGGCCCATTTGGTGCCGCAGTAGAGCGACCGATTTGCGCCGCCGACGTGACCCATCTGCGACCCCATATGGATAAGACTGCCCGGCCGTCCGTCCGCGATCAGCTTGCGGACGCAAGCTTGTGCGACGAAGTAGGCGGCTTTGACATTGAGATCGAACACCGCGTCATAGTCGGACAGCGTGAGGTCCGTCATCGGACCGGGCCGGTTCATGCCAGCGTTGTTGACGAGGATGTCGAAAGCCGGGCGGCCCGAGAAAAAACCGGCAACTGCCCCAAAATCGAGAATGTCGAGCGAAACCGCGTCGGCTCGGCACCCACGGGCGACAAGTCCCTCTGCAGCCTCCGAAATTTCATTAATGCTGCGCGCGATGAGGGTAACCTCCGCTCCTGCCTCCCCGAGTGACGCCGCCGCGGCGAGTCCGATCCCCCGTCCCGCACCCGTCACCACGGCGCGCCGGCCGTCAAGCCGAAACGACGGGGTGCGAGGCAAGAGCTGGGACATGTCAGGCTCCCGCGAGCGTAGCAGCCGTGGGCTGCGCCGCGCCAGCATAGGGCACTTCGCGTCCGCCATAGCGGCGAACGCGGATATTGGCCTGCTCCCCATGGCCCGCGAAACCCTCGAGGGCACAAAGACGGCTGCAATATTCACCGATCAGTGTCGATGCCTCATCGGTGAGCACCTTCTGATATGTACAGGTCTTGATGAATTTCCCGACCCACAGACCGCCCGTGTAGCGCGCCGCCTTCCGGGTCGGCAGCGTGTGGTTGGTGCCGATGACCTTGTCACCATAGCTCACATTGGTGCGCGGACCGAGAAAGAGCGCGCCGTAATTCGTCATATTGTTGAGGAAATAGTCGGGGTCGTGCGTCATGACCTGAACATGCTCGGACGCAATATCATCGGCGATCCGGACCATCTCGGCATCGTCCTCGGCGAGGATGACCTCGCCGTAGGTTTCCCAGGCCGCCCGTGCATGCTCCGCTGTCGGCAGAACCAGCAGCAATCGCTCGATTTCCTTCATCGTGTCGCGGGCAAGTTTCTCCGACGTCGTCAGCAACACCGCCGGACTGTCCGGGCCGTGCTCCGCCTGCCCCAGAAGGTCGGTCGCGCACAATTCTCCATCGACGCTTTCGTCAGCGATCACGAGCGTTTCCGTCGGGCCTGCGAAAAGATCGATCCCGACCCGCCCGAAAAGCTGGCGCTTCGCTTCGGCCACGAAGGCGTTACCGGGCCCGACAAGGATATCGACGGGGGCAATCGTTTCGGTTCCTAAACCCATCGCCGCGACGGCTTGGATGCCGCCCAGGCAATAAATCTCGTCAGCACCCGCCATAGCCTGCGCGGCGACGATCGCAGGCGCTGGCTTGCCCTTGAACGGCGGTGCGCAGGTGACCACGCGCGGCACGCCCGCGACCTTCGCCGTAATCACCGACATATGCGCCGATGCAAGCAAGGGATATTTACCGCCCGGAACGTAGCATCCTGCCGCGTTCAGCGGAAGATTGCGGTGGCCCAAGACGACTCCCGGCAAGGTCTCCACTTCGACATCACGCATGCTGTCGCGCTGAATCTGCGCGAAGTTGCGCACTTGTTCTTGCGCGAATCTGATGTCGTGAAGGTCCTGTGGTTTGAGCCTGTCGATGCACTGCTGAATTTCGTCGGGCGTCAGGCGATAGCTCTCGCGGTCCCAGTTATCGAAGCGGTTCGACAGCTCGCGGACCGCAGCGTCGCCACGTCGCTCAATATCAGCCAGAATTCTCTCTACGGTGTCCCGCACTTTGGAGTCGGCGCTCGCCTTCGCTTCCAAACTCGCGCCCCGTTTCAGATATTCAGCCATTAGCACAGATCCTTTGCATTCGAATGCAAAGAGACTTATACCGGCTCGGCGTCAGTGGCAAGGGTGTTCCCGCGCGGCGAAAAAAGTGCTCATATATCCTAGCATTTTCTGATGATGGTTATGCCTCGATGCGACAAGTGGGATGGCGCTTGGCGACCGCCGATTCCTGGCGGTAAATTGCAGCCGCCACCTCTCCAGGAGATCGCTCATGGAGCGCGATGCCGATGCCGGGTTATGGGGTCGAAAATCAGAATGGAGGAGGAGTGGTTGGTGCCGGGCGAATGCGATACAGATGAAAGAGCCGGCATGACATATATCGCCGGTGGCGAATTTATCATGGGTTCCGACCGCTTTTATCCGGAGGAACGGCCGCGACGTCTAGAGCGGGTTTCTCCCTTCTGGATTGACCGTACACTGGTAAGCAACCAGGAATTCGGCCGGTTCGTCTCGGCGACCGGCTACCGGACGTACGCTGAGACGACAGCGGCCGCCACCCTTGTCGACGGTGCGCACGCCCCGGCACCGGCCGGCTCGTCGGTGTTTCATCGACCGCCACCTATATCTCTCGACGATCCATCACGTTGGTGGGCCTACGTTCCCGGAGCCAGTTGGCGCCACCCCTGCGGCCCGGACTCCACAATCGACGGGCTGGGTGCCCACCCGGTCGTGCATATTGCCTATGCAGATGCGGAAGCCTACGCCGACTGGGCGGGCAAAGCGCTTCCCACGGAAGCAGAATGGGAGTGCGCCGCGCGCGGGGGACGTGACGGACAGGAATATGCCTGGGGTGACGAGTTTGCGCCCGACGGCGCGATACTCGCCAATTACTGGATCGGCACCTTTCCCTTTGACACGCTGAAGGAGGACGACGACTATCGCACGACGCCGGTCGGGCTTTTCCCTCCGAACGGCCACGGCCTTTATGACATGATCGGGAATGTCTGGGAGTGGACCTGCGACGGGTTCGAAGCAGCACGTCCGCCCAGCGCCAGAACTTGCTGCATGTCGACGCGACCCGCGAGCCTGGAATCGGTGGGTGATATTGAAATGGGCGTGCGCGGGGGCAAAGAGCGCAAGGTTCTCAAGGGCGGATCATATCTTTGTGCCGATAATTATTGCCAGCGCTATCGTCCCGCAGCGCGGCATCCGCAATGCCCTGACGAGCCGGCGGGCCACATTGGTTTCCGCTGTGTGATCCGCCCGTGATGGCCGGAGATCCGCTCTACCACCAGAACCGCTGATCTCCCCGCGCCAAGGGGCCGCTAGGATTCATTTGGAAAAAACGGGGTGATCGCTCCTGAAGGAGCGATCACCCTGCAACTCTACGTCACTGGATCAGTGCCGAAAGGTCAACCGCAAGCCGTACATCCGCGGCGGTTCGTAATGCGCCTGCATCGGCGTCCCCCCCGACGAGACGATCGTCTTGATCTTCGCGTTGGTGAGGTTCGTCACAAAGGCATCAATGCTGAGCTGTTCGGACGGGGCCCAGGTTAAATTGAGGTCGACTTTGGTCCAGCCGCGCTGACGCGACAGCGTGTCGTTGTACTGCGTTTCGAAATAGCTACTCGAGTAGGTCAGCGCTGCGAACGGAGTGAGCGTACCAGCCGAGCCGAGATCGATGTCATAGCCTGCATAGACGGTACCGGAGATTTCTGGAGAATGCGGAATGCGATTGCCCGACAGATCGCAGACAAATGATACCGCAGGCTGACCTACCCCTCCCGTGCCTGCAAGCGGACCGCATTCGTAACCCGGGGCGAACACGCGGCGCTGACCCGTCGGCGAGATGACGACGCCGTCGACAATCGTTGGTAAGATTTGGGACGCGTCGTTGACAAGGATGGATGTGCCATAAGGCAGGGGGATATTGTCGAAATCCTTATAGCGCGCATTGAGAAGGCTTAGGTTCGCACCGATGTTGAGCGCTTTTACCGGCCGCCACGACGCTTCCACCTCGAGACCGTAAGATCGGCCTGCGGCAGCATTTTGAACGGTCTGAAGCGAGGTGCTGCCGACGATGATCTGCCGTTGCTCCTGAAGGCCGCGATACTTGTTGTAGAAAGCCGAGAGATTGAGAGTGAGCGTGTTGTCGAAAAGACGGTTCTTCGATCCGATCTCGAACGCGGTCACCGTCTGCGGCGCGAACGTCGGCGACGATTGCGATGCAACCTGTCCGGGGTTAAAACCGCCCGACTGAAAACCGGTCGCCACCGATGCGTAAAGCAGGTTGCGCGGCGTAACCTGGAAATTGACGCCGCCGCGCCATGTCACCTTTTCGTATTTCAACGGACAGTAGCTTGCACTCACGTAACGGTTCGCTTCGTCGAAGCGGGTCGCTGCGCGACCCTCGCCGGAGCAATCGGACGGCGCATCAGGAAAATACGCCGAGCCGGGAACCGGCAAATCGATGGTGATAAGCGTCAGAGGATTCGGCACCTCTCCCGTCGGCATCGGGAGGAAACCGTTTGCCGATGCGTCGCGAAACTGCTTGCGCTCATTTGTGTACCTGACACCCGCGATCAGCGACAGGCGATCCGTCGCGTTGAACGTGAACTGGGCGTAGGCTGCGGCGGAGCGGACTTTCGAGAATTGATAGGCGTAGCTTCCGGGGTTCTTTGCGGCGGTCAACAAGGCGTCGGTAGCCGACGAGCGGACCGTGATGGGCAGCTGTTCATTGATGAACAAGTTGCTGTTCTCATCGGTATAATAATAGAGGCCCGCGACATACTCGAGCCGCTGATTGCCTTCGGACAGAATCTGCAGTTCCTGGCTGAAGGTTTCAGCAGAAATCCCGAGGCTGTCGATGGCGATAGTGGACGCCGAGAAATCGGAGTCGCTGGTTTGGGTCAGCCTGTAATCATTATACCCGCTGATCGAACGGATCGCGACATCGCCGAAACTGTAACTGATATCGGCCGACGCCTGAAAGCTCTTCTGCCGCCTCGCCGTCTGATAGTCATTGTCGATCCGGAACGGGTTCCCATCGGCGTGAATCGGAATACCGAGATCGACTTCGCGTCCCGCCGGAGCTCCCGGCGTCGCAACGGTGCTCGTACAGTCCGCGACGCCGTCACGGTTACCGACACGGCCGTTCAGGCCGTACACTGACGCGTTGTAGAACGGCTGGCATGTGCCCGGATCAATATAGGATCCGATCTGCTTGAACCCGAACGCCGACGCGCCGTTGCCGCCGTTGCGGAAATATTCGGCGCGGATGACGGCGGTCAAATTGTCATTCGGCTCGAACTTCAACGTGCCGCGAATGAAGCGCTGACGCTGGTCGAACAGGTCAGCGCGCGGATTATAGTCATTCTTAACCCAACCGTCGGCGTGCTCAAACGCACCAGCCACGCGCAAGGCCAAGCCGTCTGCAACAGGCAGATTGACAAACCCTTCGGCACGGCGTCTCTCATAGTTGCCGACAGTCAGAACGGCGCCATAATCGAAATAATCGACCGGCTCGTTGGTTGCGATGGCAACATTGCCCCCGAAAGTGTTGCGGCCATAGAGCGTACCCTGCGGTCCACGCTGAACCTCGACGCGGGACACGTCGACGAAACCGAGCAATGCCTGACTCGTGCGCGATTGGTAGATGCCGTCGACGAAAATAGCGATCGGGGCGTCACCGGTCGCGTTGTTGATGGCCGTTCGCGCGCCGCGCATCGATGGGCGCGCATTGTTGCCGGTTTGACCAAAGCTGAAACCCGGCACGAATTTTGAGAGCTGCGAGATGTCGTTGACGCCGCGTTGAAGTAGCGTATCACCGCTGATCGCAGTAACAGCCAAAGGCACCGCCTGCAGCGGCTCCGCTCTGCGCTGCGCCGTTACGACGATGTCGTCGCCGTTCGTCGCTACCGCGTCTGTATCCGAAACTTCGCTCGCGGTGGCGATCGGCGCATCAGACTGCTGTGCCTGAACTTGCGTCGACGCCAGCGCGACGATCGACGCCCCCCAAAGAATCGTTGCCCTCGCCATTATTGCAGCTCCCTTTTTTGTGTCATTGCTGCATACTTGTCACAGATCTTGCATTCGAATGCAATCAGAAATTTTTGGGCTGCGGTTTGCGCTCATATTGCATTGGCGTCTTTCCGTTCGGTGTCTCCACATCAAGAGCATCCTGTGGCAGATGGCGTAAAAGCTAGTCTGCCGTCGCGCACGCAGCTTTGTTGCATTCGAATTCACATTGGATTAGGTCATAAGCGGCATCTCAGCATGCTCTCACATAACCCTAGCGCGATCAGGAAGAAATATGAGCAAAGCCGGTGATTCAGAAACAGCCCAGGGCCTCAATGTGGCCGCGCTCCAGACCACGCGGGTGAAGTCATCGGAGGTCGTCAGCCGGGTGAGGCAACGATCGATCAATGATTTGCTGCAGCCGCGCGAGGCACGCATCCAACCGCTGGACGGTTTCGAAGAGGTTTACTCCGACATCGTTCACTACATTGCTTACGCGACTCACCGAATCTGGGCCGAAAAGGCTGTAGGTTTGATTTACTCTCACTACGACGACGCTGTCGTGATCCACACTCCCTATGGAACCCAAACCTCGGTGGAAGAGGTCGTGGCGTCGACGATCCAGATGATGCAGGCGTTCCCTGATCGCGAAAGTCGCATCGGTAACGTCGCATGGACCGGCAACGATCAGGATGGTTTTTATACCTCGCATCTCGGCACCAGCCGGATGACAAATTTGGGGCCATCGAATTACGGCCCCGCGACCGGCCGGCGCGTCCGCATTCGCCATATCGCCGACTGCATGATCCGACAGAATATGATCTATCGCGAGTGGCTCGTGCGCGACAATGGTGCGCTAGTCCGGCAGCTGGGTCTGGATCCAGTCGCTGTTGCGCAGCGACTCGCCGGGGCGGCAGAGAGATCGGGCATCCAGCCTGTCGCTGCGGGTCAGCCCGATCGTACGACAGGCCAAAAACACCCCGAGCCTCTGCGGCCAGCACTCACCGCGCAATCTTCGATGGAAGACCGACTACGCCACATGTTTCACGAGGTGTGGAATCTTCGCAGGTTCGATCGCCTGAAGGACTGGTATGCCGCCGACGCGTATATCCAGACGGCTCCGGGGCGCGATCTGCGCGGAGTGCCGGGTATTTGCTGGTCGATCATTGCTATGCTCGCGGCCCTTCCTGACGCGGTCATGCATTTCGATCATTTCTGCGATACGCACGAAACGGACGGATATATCGCAGCTGTCCGCTGGAAACTGGTGGGCACCCACCTTGGAGATGGCCAGTTCGGACCTCCCTCGGGAAAGCCGGTCATCATCCTTGGCATGAGCCATTTTCGTTTCGAAGGCGGGAAGATCGCGCAGGAATGGACCGTATGGGACGAAATCTCCGTTCTAATGCAGATTCACTCGCACAATAGCGCGTAGACGCGGCGGCACGTCGCACCGCTTTTGGCGAGAAACAGGGGAAATCACGTGCAACAAAAAGCCGAATGGCGGGAGGGATGGCCAGTCGTCATGGGCGCGGCCTTGGCTCTCGGGACGGCCTTGCCGGTTTGGAATTACGTCTCCAGCCTGTTTGTAGCGCCGCTGACCGCCGAATTCGGCTGGACGCGCGGCCAGCTCGCGAGCGCCTCCGCGTCGGCGTTTCTTGGATCGCTTGCGGCGCCTCTGATCGGCAAACTTGCTGACGCGGTGGGCTCAAGACCAGTGCTATTGGGAGGTCTGGCCGGATATGCAGCCGCGTTTGTAACGCTTGCCTATCAACCTGGGACGCTCGCTGCCTACACCGTCATCATCATGATGCACACGATGATCGGGATAGCATGCGGCGGCGCGATTTTTTCGCGCGCCGTCGCGGGCTGGTTCGATCGAAGCCGTGGGCTGGCGCTTGGACTTACAATGACGGGCGTGCCGCTGGCGGCAGCTCTTATCACGCCGGCACTGTCCCACATTATCACATCTTACGGTTGGCAGAACGGATTCCTGTTTCTGGCTTCGCTCAGCTTGCTACTCGGTTTCCCCGCTGTACTCCTGATGGTGAAGGATCGTCATCGCATATCGTTCGGCAAACACGAGCAAGTTGATCCCGTTCCGGTCGAAGGCGCTGACTGGCGGCAGATAATTAGAAGTCGCGGCTTTTGGTTACTGGCCTTATCGCTCATTCCGATCAACGCCGCCGGGACAGGCATTATGAGCGCCATGATGCCAATGCTCACCGATTCCGGGATCAGCCCCGCGCGCGCGGCTACGCTCGTTTCGCTGTTTGCCATCTCGGTGATTGTCGCCCGGCTGGCGACGGGCTGGCTTATTGACCGACTCCCTTCTTACGCCGTCGCGGGCGTCGTCGCGTCCATTCCGGCCGTCGGTTGTGCCCTGCTGGTGTTGCATGAAGGCAATTACATGTTCGCGGCCATCGCGCTCATCCTGATCGGCGTGCAGCAAGGCGCTGAGATAGACCTCGTAGGCTATCTCGTCGCGAAGCTCTTCGGTCTGCGTAACTATGCTAGTGTCTACGGTGTCTGCGTCGTATTTCTAGGCTTGTCCGGCGCTTTTGGTGTTGCCTGGTTCGGGCAGAGTTTCGACGCAAACGCCAGCTACCTCATGGCATTGGCGATTTCAGTGCCATGCTATCTTATCGGAGCCGCGCTGCTTCTTGCGCTTCGATCGGACATCCAGCGGTCTAATGCGGAATAAAAACAACGCTCCAGTATCGCTAGCGCCCCATTCGACGAGGGACGCCTCAAGCGCGTTTCCGCCGCTTGATCCACTGGGACGACTGTTGGCCGCAACCGGACTGGCATCTTTCGGCATACCAAGCGACTTAAGCTGACATTCAATCGGTCGTCGCGATCCAGCCGTTCGCAGGCGTCCACAAACGTTCAGCCATCACAACTGACGTCAGCATGCTGCGGCACGCCAAAGGTTCGCAACCGCACCCCGAACGATCGATTGCAGGTGGCTCCGCTCGATCCACTCTGTCGCTCTTCCTCTGAGCAATGTCACTAGATCGCAGCTGCCGGTGGCAAGCGATGTCCTCCCCATGCATTCGGTCGGCGCGATCTAGTTACCGCGTACGCTCCAGTCGGCAGCCCGCAACCTCCGAAGTCGAGCCGCTCATGCGGTGCTTGGCGCGCAGCGTGCGCTCGGGCATAGCATGTTTCGGGGGAGCACGATGAGCAACGCACCGACAAGGAAATCGATCGAGCGACGCATGGCCGAAGCGCGCAAAATTGGGCGCGCGCAGTTTCTCAAAACCTATGCGAGCGGGCGCGGCTCGGATAATTGGTATGTCCAAGCCCACGGCATCTATTATGATCTGAAGGCGCTCTGGGCCGCGGCGCATCGACCGCCGATCAAACCGATTTCATTTAAGACTTATGACGCGATACCAGGCTTCGAGGCGATGGATTTCACTTGCGTATCGGGCATCACGGCGCCCCACGGGCTGCCGGGCGATGCCGCCGCGCCGCCGCCGCGCCGCCCACGCCCTGCGCGGCCCAAGCCAAAGCCACCTCAGCGCAGGAATCCTCAGCCGGCACCCGATCCCGATCTCGCGATCCGTCCGCTCGCCAGCCCAGTCGCCGTTTCGCCTACCAAGGATTTCAAACCAACTGGCTATTGGCTGTTCCTGAGTAATCCGACGCGCTGGGACTCCGCAGCCTGGCGCGCGAGCAAATCTGATGAGCTACTCTATCTTGTGTCGAAGGATGATCGGAACTTCATTCAGCCCGGCGACCTTGGCCTGTTGCGCGTCAACAAGCGGCGCGGTCAGCCAGCGGAGCTGATCGCGGCGGTCGAGATCCTTGAAGCGCCACGCGTCCAGCCCGAACCGGACCCCAGATTCTTTAGGATCGAGATCGACGCCGCGCCAGCGCTTCGCGTCACACTCAGCGTTATCTCAAACCATGATTGCGAGCCGGTGCGCTCCGACGCCCTGCCGCGCACGCCCGCCTATGACTATCTGCACGATGCCGTACTCCTGCACACGCTCAAGGTGGATGACCGGATCGACTGGGAAACGCTTAAGGATCGTTCGCGTTACAATTATCCCGGCGATTTTCCCGAACCCAAGCCTTCGGGCACGGCAGCTAAGATGCCGGAATATGTTGAACCGAAGATCGGCTTCTTCCAACTCCTGCTTGGCAAAAAGGCCGCGATCCTCTCCGAGGCCGAGGCCGCCCACTCGGCAGCGGTGCACACATGGGACGAAGAGGAGACGAAGCGCAAAAAAACGCTCACTCAAGCTGTGGCTGGCTGGGAGGGGCGCCGGAAGAAGTTTTGGGATGAGCACAAAGCCGCCGAGGATACATTCAAGGCCGATCAGGCGGCCTCTCATGCCGAAGTTGACCGGCTCGCGGCGGCGCTCTCGGGCGGAGAGGTGGAGGCCGTCATCGAACATGCCTCGCTCGTTCTCGAGCGATCGGATTATGACGGATTGTTCGAAAAATCCTATGTTATGCAATATGATCCGGTGAGCAAGCTCCTGAAGCTCGCCTATGACATCCCGTCCGTCGATACTCTGCCAGCAACGAAGAGCGTCAAATTCATCAAGGTGACCGGCGAGATCAAGGAGAGTTTTATCCCGGATCGCGAACGGAAAGCGAATTTCGAATCCGTCGCCTATCAGGTCGCGCTGCGAACGCTCCACGAAATTTTCGAAGCCGACGAGGCGGGCAATATCCAACGCGTACTTTTCAATGGCTTCATCGATTTCCTCGATCCTGCCACCGGAATTGAAAAGCGCAGCTGCCTGATGTCGATCCTCGTCGACCGCCAAGCCTTCTGCGCGATCGATTTGGCACGCGTCGACCCCAAGACCTGCTTCAAATCGCTGAAGGGCGTGTCGGCCGCAACGCTCTCTTCTCTAATCTCCATCGCGCCGGTTATGGAACTCGACACCGAGGATCGAAGGTTTATCGAAGGCCGTGTGGTAGGCTCGTCGCTCAGCCATGAAACCAACCTTGCTGCCATCTCATGGGAAGATTTCGAGCATTTAGTGCGCGAATTGTTCGAAAAGGAGTTCGCCGCGCGTGGCGGCGAGGTCAAGGTCACGCAATCGAGCAGCGACGGCGGCGTCGACGCCGTCGCGTTTGATCCCGATCCCATCACGGGGGGTAAGATCGTGATCCAAGCCAAGCGATATACACGGACCGTTGGCGTCTCGGCGGTCCGCGACCTGTACGGGACCATCATGAACGAGGGCGCGTCACGCGGGATTCTCGTCACCACCGCCGATTATGGTCCAGATGCTTATAATTTTGCCAATGGAAAGCCGATCACGCTGATGAATGGCGCGAACCTCTTGTACATGTTGGAGCGTCATGGGTTCGAAGCGAAGATCGATATCACCGAGGCTCGGATGTTGAATGCCTGAAATGCTTGACGGCGGCCGATAAATTGGAGACGTGATGGTCAATATCGGAACGCGAGGCATGGGATTTGCGGTTTTTTACTGCGATCTGCGCATGGTACCGTATTGCGGCCACGCGGGTCCCCGACCGACATAGATGGCGATGGTGGCGAAATCTGTACAAGGCATCTCGCGGTTGGCAGCGCGATGAGATTAAGCGGCCGATTGCGGACTGTCGGCTGTTGGAAAATCCTTGGTAAAAGCTGACGGAAGCTACACCACAAGACGGCGGTAAAGATTCGACCGGACGGACGCCCGTCTCCGGCGAACCACATCGAATTTTGGCGCAGTGCTTCGTCGCATCAATTGCAAAGATGTTCAGACCGTCTCGCACGGCAAATTAAGCTGTCGCTGCCTCGGGAGCAGCGTCGCGATAGGCCTTCCAGGCCGCCGTGCCAACGACAAGATCGGCGGCGGCAGTCCCAACCGATTTGAACAACGTTATTTCACTCTCTTGTCGGCGGTGAAGACGTGACGAAGCAAGGTCGGTCAATTCGCCCAAGATCGTATCGCAAGTGATCCGGCCCTCGCGCAACGGCACGATCAGATCGCCCGCTTCCGCCATAGCTCCGTCAATTGTGTCAACGAAGACACGGGATTTTGCCACGCCATCGACGTCGATTTCACGCATGTCCGGGCGGTAACCACCCACCAAGTCGACGTGTGTCCCCTCGCGGATCCAGCGCCCATGGATGAGAGGCTCGGTGGACCGGGTAGCCGAGCAGACGATATCGCCCCACCCGACCGCAGCCTCGATATCCGGCTCCACATGTATCTCGACATTCGCAAGCCTGCTTCGGATCCGCTCGGCCGCCGCCTCCCCTCGTTCAGCATGACGTGCCCAGAGCTTCACCTGCGTGATTGGCCGGACCGAAGCATGCGCGGCGGCGAGGAAAGGAATGAGATGCCCCGACCCCAAAAGCGTGAGCCTGCTGGCGTCGGCTCGCGCGAGCCTGCTGGCCGCCATCGCCGACACCGCCGCGGTGCGATAACCGGTGAGCGCCTCGGCGTCGATCGTCGCAAGTGGCACACCGGTTTCCGTGTCGAACAGAACGAACAGTCCCTGAATGGCGGCGCGGTCCGTTCCGCTATTCTCGGGTGTGACGGTCAGGATCTTCACACCCGAGAACTCGTTCGAGAAGGCCGGCATGACAAGGAGCTCGCGGCCACCCGACCTGCTGATGCGTTGCCGAAGGGGCGGCTTCTCGGCCACTTTGAAAGCCTCGACCAGCAATTCGACGAGGTCGACCTGCCGGAAAAGGTCGCCGAGATGATCTGCGCCCAGATGTAGCAAGGCTGCCGCCCCCCCCGTTATTCAACATGCCTTACCGATGCTGCCCGGCGCTATATTTTCAGACTGACGGTGGCCTTGATCGTGCGCGGCCGGATCATCCCGAGATTGTCGTAGTAGGTGCCGAGGCCGCCGAAGGTCTCGCCATAATAGCGGGGAAAGGTGTAGTCGTCGGTGATACCGCGCTTGTCGAGGAGATTGTCGACCGCAAGCGTGAACGTCGCCCGATCGGTCTTGACCCCGGCACGAAGCGCGACCGTGGTGAAGCCCGGGATCAGCACGTACGGCGTGTTGACACTGGCTTTGTAGCTGTTCGGACGGTTTGTGCTGCCGGTAAAGGTGCCGCCGACGAACCCGTTCACTTCAGGCGTAAACGCCCATTCGTAATCGGCGGTAAGAGACCCACTCCAACGCGGCGTGCCCGCCATGCGCTCGCCCGGCTCGGCGCCGACGCCGGCCGTTTCGTCGGTGTTGATCTGGGCGTCCGTGTAAGCGAGCGTTCCCGCGAAGGTAAGGCCATCGATGGGAGTGTAGCTTGTCGAAGCCTCGAAGCCCTTGCTCTCCGCCTTGCCATTGTTACCGCGAAACGTCTGGAAATTGACAATCAGCGGGAGCTGAATCGATGACCATTTGATGTAGAAGCCAGCCAGGTTAAAGGTCAGCCGGTTGTCCGCTGTACTCGCCTTCAGGCCGAGTTCGTAGTTGGTCAGCTCTTCGGGCTCGAATTCGGTCGGAATGACCTGCCCGACACGGAAGAAATTCGGGCCGCCCGCGCGATAGCCGCGCGAGACATTACCGTAGAGCATCACATCTTCGGTCGGATGGTAACGGCCCGTGACCGTCCACGTGATCGCGTCGTCGCGCGACGAGCCGGTCCGACCGTTGAACTGGCCGTCGCCGCCGTAACCCTGTCCGTCCTGCTTATTCTTGCTGTAGCGGACCCCGGCGGCGATGTCGAAACTCGGGCTGAAATAGTAGGTCGCGTTCGCGAATACCGCCTTTTCATCATATTTCGCGATCGTGCCGCTGAAGAAGTCGACCGTCGTGGCCCGCGTATCGAGATCGACGATCAGGTCGGTGCTCGTGCGATTGTAGCGCTCATTCGTATAATAGGCGCCGAGCTGCCATTCGAGACCATGCTTGTCCGCACTCGCCGATTGCAAACGCACTTCCTGCACGAACTTCTTGTTCTCGCCATCGCTGGCAAAGGAGAGGCGCGTGCCGGGGGCGAAGGACGGACCGTTCGACGTCCGCGCATATTTCTGGTCGGTCCAGCTCGACGTCGAGAAGAGCGTTGCGAAACCGAAATCATAGCTGACGGTCGCATTGTACAGGTTGAAGCGATCGCGGATGCGCTCGGGCAGCGGGCGCCACTGGGTCAGGTCGCCGAATGCGGGGGTCAGCGTGGCGCGGATCGCGTCGACCGAGGACTCCCCGCCGACGTCGAGGCGCTGCGTGAACGCGCTGAGCTTGATCGAGAGACCATCCACGGGTCGCAATTCAAGGGTCGCGCGACCGCCGCGGTTCTTGGCGAAGTTCACATCATTGTCGCCGAGCGCGACATTGTCGATGAAACCGGCATCCTTGCGGTAGTTGCCGACGACACGCAGCGCTGCCCAGTCGGCGATCGGGACATTGACCATCGCCTTACCCGAGTAATCGATACCGCCCTCGTTTACCGCACCAACGCTCGCCTCGACTGCGGAACTGAAACCGCCGAAATCGGGTGCATTGGTGACATATTTGATCACGCCGCCGAGCGCATTCGCGCCGTAGAGAGTACCCTGCGGTCCCTTGAGGACTTCGATCCGGCTCATGTCGAACGGATCGAGATCGGGATTGAGCTCGCCGGCGAGGGCCGCGGTCGCCGCTGCGGTGATCGGCGTCTCGTCGAGATATTGGGCGACCGAGCTGCTCGGCTGGGTCGTGCCGACATTGATGCCGCGAATGCTGATCTGGGTGCGGCCCGGCGCGACCGCCTGGAACGACAGGCCCGGGGTCAGGCGCGAGAAATCCTGGAAGGACGAGATGCCAAGCTCGGAAAGCCGGTCGCCGCTCAGCGCGGTGATCGACGAGCCGACATTCGAGAGATTTTCGCTGCGCTTCGAGGCGGTCACCACGATGTCGTTCGCGTCCTGATACTCGCCCGAATCCGCTACCGGCGCGTCGGGCGCCGTCTGCGCGAATGCCGCGACGGGAAGCAGCGCCGCCAGGCTCGCGCTGGATGCCAGCAGCAGAGCGGTCGACAGAAGAGGCCTCCGCGAACCCGCAGAATTTGAAACTGAGCCTGTAAACTTGGTCATCACGAAACCTCCCATCCTGTTCGCGGCAACTCTTGTCAAAAATGTGCCATTATGTCCAGTGTATTTTCAAAAAAGGATATATTTCGACACAGTGTCTTGCCATAACCCAGCTGAAACCTATACATTCTAGCCAATTCTGGCGGCGCCGATTATGAATACGCGATCGCGCGCGCACGGATTGACATGACGAATGGACGAAGGAGCAGAGATTTGGCCACCGCAGTCAGCAATAGCAACGACCGCACAAGCCTCGGAACGGCCCTGCGCTCGATCCGGAAAGAACGTGACTGGAGCCTTGCCGATATGGCAACAGCAACTGGCCTTTCGGTATCAAGCCTGTCGAAGATCGAAAATGGTCAGCGCTCACTGACGTATGACAAGCTCGTCCAACTCGCCGAATCGCTGTCGGTCGACATCTCCCGTCTCTTCACATCGGGCCCAGCCAGGCAGCCTGTGGAGCAATTCGCGGGGCGCCGCAGCGTCCACCGCGGAGGCGACGGCTTCGAAATTTGCGCCAACGTTTATACCTATGAATATCTCGCGCACGACCTGATCGGGAAGCGCTTCACCCCGGTGCTAATGGATATTCACGCGCGCTCCATCGACGACTTCGAGGAGTTTGTCCGCCACGAAGGGGACGAGCTTGCCTATGTACTGGACGGCGAGATCGAACTTCACACCGAGATATATGCGCCGTTGAAGCTAAAGGCCGGTGAAAGCGTGTTCTTCGACAGCAAGGTCGGACATGCCTACATTAATGTTGGTGACGGACCGGCCCGGATCTTGTGCGTCGGCTCCGAGGCGGAGGCCAAGGGCGGCGACGGCGTCATCCCATTTGCCCAAGATCGGCGCAAACCCGCAGAATAGCCGTCCACATTGTAGGTATATTGCTTACAATCGAACCGGCGTCCCCACCCAAACAATCGCATCAACCGATTTCCTCTCAGTCCCGGTATTGACATATAGGAAACTATCGGGACATATCGTCCAACAAATTGGGACGACCGGGAGGGAATTTCGAATGGCCACGAAGGGCTCGTTCAAGGGGTTGGCGTCTCTCGCCACCATGGCGATCACGCTCGTGGGTATTTCGCAGCATGTTTTCGCCGCGGAACCTCAGCCTTACCCTGCCCTGCCCGTGACCATCGACGCTTTTCTTGCGCAGGCGGAAAACGACCTGGACGCGGCGACGCAGGAGTCGAGCCGCGCCGAATGGGTTCATGCGACGAACATCACACCCGATACCGAATGGCTGAGCAGCCTTGCCCGAGAGCGCCTTGGCACCGTGGGTCTCCGAATTGCGAGACAGGCGGCGGAGTTCGACAGCGCGAACGCCGGAGCGGCAGGACGCAGGAAACTCGACCTCCTCAAAAGAGCGACGAATGTTCCGCCACCGTACGAAGCCGGTGCGGCATCGCGCTTGGCGGCGCTGCAGTCCTCCCTGAGCGGCGACTATGCCACGGGCTCATTCGTCTATGACGGTCAGCCAATCTCGCTCGGCGATGCAGAAGCCCTGCTAGCGAAGACCCGCGACCCCGAAGCCGCGCGGCTGCTGTGGGAGGGATGGCGCGACAATGCGAAGCGCCTCAAGCCCGATTATATCGCCATGGCTGCCCTCGCGAACCAGGGGGCGCGCGAACTCGGCTATGCCGACATGGGCGAGCTATGGCGATCAGGCTATGATCGTAGTCCGGCCCAGGTCGAGGCCGACATCGATGCTGACTGGGACAAGCTCCGCCCGCTGTACGCCGCGTTGCATTGCTTCATGCGCACGAAACTCTCGGAGAAATACGGGCCGTCTGTTCAACCGCGAACGGGTCCCATTCGCGCCCATCTGCTCGGCAATATGTGGGGCCAGAACTGGGGCAATCTTTTCGACATCGCAAAGCCTGGCCCCGTCGAACGACCCGATATCGATACCTATCTCCAGAAGGCCAATTACGACCCGGAGCGCATGGTCAAGTCGGCCGAGAATTTCTACGTCTCGCTCGGTTTCGATCCGCTGCCGGCGAGCTTCTGGACATCGTCGCAATTCGTCAAACCACGGGACCGGTCGGTCGACTGCAATCCCTCGGCGTGGACGATCGACAACCGGAGGGACGTGCGCATCAAGATGTGCATCCGGGTCACGCGCTCGCAATTCACTACCGTCTATCACGAGCTCGGGCACGATTTCTACAACTTAGCCTATGCTGACCAGCCCTTCCTGTTCCGCAGGGGCGCCGACGAAGGCTTCCATGAAGGGATTGGCGACTTCATCGCCCTCTCCGCGACGTCACCGGCTTATTATAAGGAGATCGGTATCCTGCCGCCAGACGTCGCCGAGGGTGACGATATCGGCCAGCTGCTTCAGGAAGCACTCGACAAGCTGCCTTTGTTGCCGTTCGCCATCGCGCTCGACAAATGGCGGTGGGGCGTGCTCGCAGGAAAGATATCTCCAGACGACTATAATCGGAGCTGGTGGAAACTGGTGGCCGAATATCAGGGGATGGTGCCGCCAAGACCGAGGCCCGACGACGGTTTCGATGCCGGAGCAAAATATCATGTTCCCGAGAATGTGCCGTACATCAGCTATCTGAAGGCGCGCCTCTACCAATATCAGTTCCACGAGGCCGCTTGCCGCATGGCAAAGTGGAAGGGCCCGCTTCACCGCTGTTCGATCTATGGCAATAAGGAAGTCGGTGAGCGGCTCCGCAAGATGCTGGCGCTCGGCGGGTCACGCCCGAACTCCGAGGCCCTCGCTATGTTCACCGGCAAGTCCGATGCCGATCCGCGAGCGATGCTCGCCTACTACCGACCGCTGATGCAGTGGCTCGACAAGCAGAATGCGGGAGAGCGTTGTGGCTGGTAGCCCGGCCATGATCGAGGCCCGTAGCCGAAAAGCGATGCCCGAAAACGGCGGAAGGCCCACGACATGCAGTTTGTAGACATCCTTCTGACCGTCCTCGGCGCCGCGACGGTCCTTTTTACTGTCCTCCTAGTACGACGGTGGTTGCAAGCGCCTGTACGGCCCCGCGTCGAAGGCATCGCCCTCAGCGCAGTCGCGAATTTCTTTGACGCGCTAGGGATCGGGTCCTTCGCTCCTTCCACGGCCTATCTCAAGATCCGGCGCCTGACGTCCGACGAGATGATCCCGTCGACTATGATCGTCGGCTATACGATCGCAACGGTCGTGGAAGCCTTTGTCTATATCATCTCTGTCGAAGTCGATCCGTTCCTCCTCTTTTCGTGCATCGTCGCGTCGAGCCTCGGCGCAATCGCGGGGGTGGTCGTCGCCCCGCGCCTGCCTGTCCAGGCAATCCAGACCACCATCGGCGTCGGCCTGCTCATCGCCGGCACGCTTTATGCCCTTTCGAACCTCGAACTGTTGCCGGGAGGCGGCGCGGCGACGGCGTTGCCGACATCACAACTCATCCTCGTCGTCGGCTTCTCCTTCCTGCTCGGCATCCTCACCAACCTTGGGATCGGCAGTTTTGCCCCGACATTGATCGTGCTCAGCCTGCTCGGAATGGATCCGCTCGCGGCCTTCCCGATCATGATGGGGTCCGCCGCCTTCATCTTCGTCGCCAGCGGAACGACTATCGTCCGCAAACGACCGTTAGACCTCGGGCTTGTGACGGGAATGGCCATCGGCGGAGCGCCCGCCGTCCTGCTCGCCGCCTATCTCATCAAGTCGCTGCCGCTTTACGCGCTCCGGTGGGGCGTCGTTCTCGTCGTCATCTACGCCGCCATCCTGATGCTGCGATCGGCGATCCGTTCGCGCCGGGATCGCAGCGACGCGAGCATATCCGTCAGCCCCGTGGTGCAGGCCAGCCCGGCGGGCGAGCCTTGATGCCGAAACCGCACACCCGACAATTCCAAAGGGAGATGTAAATTGAACCTTCCCGACGTATCGCGACGTAACATTCTGCTCGGCGTCGCCGCAGCGGCGACGACGGCGGCACCCGCCGCCGCGCGTTCCCGCGACAAGGTCGCGGCCGCACCCAAATTGGCCGGCATCGACCGCAGCGAGGAACGCATGTTGGTTGGCCCCGACGGGCAGCAGTTCCGGATCCAGATCGGCCATCCGCATCCGGTCCAGAAGGACCTGCCGCTCATGATCCGCGGCCGGAAGCCCGTTCCCATCTATGTGCTCGACGGAACCGACAATTTTCCCATTGTCGTGGGACTGACCCGGATGATGCAGTGGGGAGGCTCGGTACCGCCCTGCCTGATTGTCGGCATCTCCTATGCCGACGCCGAAAAAGCCGACAAGGCCGACAGACGAGCCGTCGATCTGACGCCGAGCCCAAATGGACCGTCGGATGGCCGGCGCTTCGGCGGCGCCGCCGCGTTCCGCGCCTTTATCGCGACCAAGATCAAGCCGCTCATCGAAAGCGAATTCGAAGTCGACGCCGCGCAATCGACGCTGGTCGGACATTCGTTCGGCGGGCTGTTCGTGCTCGATACGGCTGTCCAGCAACCCGATCTGTTCGCCAACCTGCTCGCGCTCAGCCCTTCGCTGTGGTTCGACAAGGATCTCGTGCTGCGGCAATTTAAGGAAGCCCTGCAAAAGGGTAGTCGGTTCCCGCGCACGGTCGCGCTTGCCGGCGCCCTCGAGCAAATCGTCTCCGACAAGAAATACAATATGACGCGAAATCTCGAGATGCTGGCCGAACAAGTGGCTGCTGCCGGACAGGGTGACAAAATTTACGCCCGCGCCCTCGCCGACACCACCCATCACACCATTCAGGGCCAAGGGTACACATTCGGTCTGCGCAAGCTGCTCGATCCGACCCCGCCAGCGATCGGCGCTGGCTGCGTCGTCGGCCTATAGGGGCGCGCACCCCACAAAGCGGAAGAACAGACTAGGGCCGCCACCTCGGCCAGGACGGACAAGGAACGCAACCGATGACTAGCCTCGACAAGAGCCGCCGCGACATCATGAAACTGACCGCGCTCGGTGCACTCTCTGCCGGGCTCGTATCGCGGACAGACAAGGTGGCCGCGATGCAGACCGGCGCCAATCCACGAACCATCACCGCGCAGCTGAAGGCGCTCCCCCGCAACAGCGAGGCGCTCCTGCTTCCGGCGAACTACGGCGGCGTCGACCGCCCGCCCGCGCCCGCGAAGACCGACATGCTTCCGCGGTCGTGGCACAAGAGCCGGATGAAGGCGCTGTTCGATAAGGCGGGCGAGCTGGGCGTGAGCGCCGTCCTGCTGCGGGGGCCGTCCAACGTCACCTATTTCACCGGCTATTCGTTCAGCAATACCGAACGCCCGCAAGCCGTCTTCATGAATGAGGGCGATGAAGCGCCCTGGTATTTCCATCCGATGGTCGATCATTCGCTTGTCCGCGACGGGTGGTTCGGCGGCGACCGCATCTATTTCGACTATCCGCACGCAGCGGGCGGCTTCCCGAACAAGGGCAAGGTCGTGACATCGCCCGGCATCGACCTCATCGAATATATGCTCGAAGGCATCAAGGAGAAGGGCGTCCAAGGCACGAAGATCGGGATCGACGGCGAGCTTTACGCGTCCGAACTCGCCAAGTTCAAAAAGATCCTGCCAAATGTCGAAATCGTCGACATCAGCGATGCCGTCCTCGGATTGCGCATGGTCAAGACGCCCGAGGAGTTGGCCCTGTGGAGCCGCGCTTACACTTATCACGACCGGGCGCAGGCCTTCGCGCGCGATTATCTGCTGACCTTCGGGACCGACATCACCGATCTCGAACTCAAGTTCGCCTCCGAGCTCTGGCTGCGCGACACGCTCTACTCCGAACTCGATCTGGCCGGCGGGCTTCCCAACCATGGCGTGGGGTCGATCGGCGAGGTCGAGGTCCGTTCGGGGCCGGTCAACGGCTATCCACATCCCAACCAGCCCTATTATTCGCAGGTTCTCCGCAACGCGCCATTGCAGGTGGTGACCTATGTCATGGTCGGCCTTTGCGGCGGCGAGAATTACCGCATGTACCAGGTGGCGGACGAGGCCGGACGTTTCGATCCGCACGGGACCAAACTTTGGGAGGTGAGCCAGCACTGCTGCGAGATCCAGCGGAACATGCAGAAAGCCGGAGTGATCTGCGGCGATATCGCCTACGCCGTCCACAAATATCAGGTCGATAACGGCATGAAGGATTATATCTTCACGCGCGCCTCGCATGGACAGACGACCGAGGGTCATATGCCGCCCTTCATCGCGCTTGGCGATCGCACCGCCTTGCCGAAGAACTCGGTGATGTCGGTCGAGCCCGGCCTTTATGACTCGGTTCGGAAGGTTGGCTACAATTGGAGCGACAGCATCGTGACCGGCGAGGCAAGCGGATATGGAATGAGCCGCACCCCCTATTCGAAAGACTGGTTGTTCGTGAAACTTTGAGGGGACGGACGGAATAGGTTGATGTCGATGGAACTCGAACCGGTCGATCAGAAGCTTCTCGATGGAGGCTTCGGTGCAGCCTCGGCGCATGCGATGGCGCTCCTCGTCCGATATGGCGAAGTGTTTGGCGCCGAGCGCTTCATTTCCGTCAACTCGGCACACATCGACGGCTGCCTCTATCATGGGCCATCGAGCATCGACTTCGTTCGGCGCTTCGTCGACCTCGGCGGACGCGTCCGCGTGCCGACCACCTTGAACGTCGCGGCGGTCGACGTCGTCCATCCCGGCTGGCATCAGGGCCCGCCGGACCTCCTGCCCGAACAGGCGCTATTGACGGCGCTCCACGAAGAATTGGGCTGTGTCGCGACCCTCACCTGCGCGCCCTATCAGCGCATGCTGAGACCCCGCTTCGGCGAGCATATTGCCTGGGCGGAATCGAACGCAATCGCGTTCGCCAATTCGGTTCTCGGGGGGCGTACGGACCGTTACGGCGATTTCACCGATCTCTGCGCGGCGCTGACCGGGCGCGTACCCTATGTCGGCCTTCACCGGACCGAGAACCGCCGCGCGACACTGGTCGTGCATGTGCCCGACGTCGAGGACACCGGCCTCGCGCGCGATCTCTATTTCGCGGCCATGGGATATGTGCTCGGCTCGCGGTCCACCGATCATGTGCCCGTCATGATCGGCCTCCCGGCGGATGCGAGCGAAGATGAACTCAAGGCGCTGGGCGCCTGCGCCGCCTCCGCGGGTGCGATTGCGCTCTTTCACGCTGTTGGGATCACTCCCGAAGCGGAGACGCTCGCGCACGCCGCTGGCGGCGCCGATATGGATCTGACCGAAATCGCCGTCTCGGCCGACGACCTACGCGCCGCAGTGCGATCCCTCTGCCCCTTGCGCGAGGGCGAACAGGTCGCGGCCCTGTGCCTCGGCACGCCGCATTTCTCGATCAGCGAGTTCGAGAATCTCGCACGTGTCGTCGACGGACGACGAGCGGCGGCAGGCGTGGAAGTCTATGTGTCGACCTCAAGAGAGATCGCTGCCCATGTCGAGCAAGCTCCGGATCTCGCGCCGGTCCTCGCATTTGGCGCGAACCTTGTCGTCGACACCTGCACCTATCTCGCTCCCGTCGTGCGCGAAACCACCGGCGCGATCGTCACCAATTCCGGCAAATGGGCCCATTATGGCCCGGGCAATCTGCGTCGTCGGGTGGGACTGATGAGTCTCGAAGATTGCGTGCGATCTGCCGAAACCGGACGGGTCGCCGCGACATGAATTTTACAGCACTGAAACCGCTCAGTCCCGGCACAGCGAGAGGGCCGATCGCCCGGCTCTCCGCGCCGCTCAGCCTTTGGGGTGGTCTCGATCTGGACGACGGCACGATCTGCGACGTGAACCACCCGCAATGTGGCCAGTCGCTTTCGGGCAAGGTTCTCGCGATGCGCGCCGCGCGAGGGTCGTCGTCCTCTTCGAGCGCACTCGTTGAAGCGGCGAGACGCAGCGTCGCTCCATGCGCCATCATCCTCGTCCGGCCCGATCCGATCTTGGTGATTGGAAGCCTCGTGGCGGCCGATCTTTACGGAATTCAAATCCCCATCATATTGGTAACGGACAAACAGTGGGAGACGCTACCCAGCAACGGCGCCGCAGTTGTCGAGGCGTCGGAAGAGACCGGGCGCGTGCGTTTCTTGAGCTGATTGCAATCGCCGACACAGCAGGCGGTTCTAGCCGGTAGCGGACGGGCAGCTTTCGGATTAGAAAGCATGAATGCTGACATAGAAAATCTGTATTTAGCTTCGAAAGAACGTCCAGCGCGTTGCGCCGCTTTGCAGCACCAGCCTGCCACCGCCAAGTTGGACGGCATATTGCTCCGACGTTCGCGCAAGGTCGGAACTGCCTTCCCGGCCACAGCTCGATACAAAGCGTTCGGTACCGCCTTCGATCGCGAAATGTGCCTTGCCGCCTTCTTCAGCGACGCGCCCCTGCTTCACTTGCGTCGTCGTCATCGAACAGCCTTCTTTCTCAGCATAGCGCTTAACGATCTTCCACACAAAACGGCCGTCCCCTTCGACTTCAAGCGTCATGGAACGCGTCACCTGCATCAAGACCGGTTCGGTGACGATCGCGGTGCGCGTAGGGGACCCATAGCCGGCGGTTCCACCAAGGCTGGTGCCATAGGACACGCCGACGTTCGGCTGGAGCTTGATGCGCGGGACAAGAACCAATTCTTTGCCGCTGCTGGATTGCGTCCAGCGGCCTGTGGCGCTCGCCGGTGTCGGCTGCGCATGGAGCATTGAAGTCCCAGCGATCACCGTCGTCGCGATAAGGATTGCGAAATTCCTCATCAAATCCTTTCATATGCGGCTAGTTTTCCAAGAGAACTGAGCGCGACGTCGAGGTCGGCGGCTCAGTATATTTCGTGCCAGTTTTCGACCTCCGAAGAGCTGTTCGCCAGCCCAAGGCAGATCAGACCGGGCCGGCTGACCGACGCGCCGCTCCGCTCCAGCCGATACTCGAGCCGGCGGCACTGAAAGCCGTCGACCCGTTCTTCGGACGTCACGGTCAACGTGCCCTTCGAGGCTCTACCCTGCCAGCGGTGGATGTGGCCGATCGGCCAGCTTCCCGCGCGCTTGGCGCGTTCATTATATCGTCCGCTGAACTCGTCGAACGGGAAGGTCGGGCGGCCATCGAGTTCGATCCCGCCTTCGCAGTCGTTGCAGCTCACTTCGCCGAACTTGTTATACTCGGCCTTCTTCGCCTCGACGTCGGGTGGCGTCTTGAGGCTGTCGATGTAACGAGCCTTCGTCTCTGCCGAACGGGAAGCAACCGGGGCTGACGGCGTCTCTGGCGCAGTTTCAACCGCGACGGGTGCCTCTTCATCGGACCTGCGGTCCTGGCGGGGCTTTGCCGATCCACTGACCACTTCGCCGACAAGCTTTTCCGCATTCTGCTCCGCCTTTTCAACGGCGCGATCGGCCAGGCGCTTCAGAAATCCCTGAGCATAAGCGTCATGCGCAGATATCAGGAGTGCGGGAGCGGCGAAGGCCGCGCACAAAATGCGTTGCATGTTGGTCTCCGAAACTTTCACGATGAGGAGGTCAGCCGAAATCTGTCGTCAGAGTGGCGGTCAGCCGGCGCGGGAGGTTGTAGAGGTAGATGCCCGACGACCCGTTCGCCCAGCCATATTTATTCCCGATGTTCGCGACCTGCACGCGCAAGGTCGCGGGCGCCTTGCCGAGCTTGAAACGGTAGCGGCCACCGAGCGACGCAATGGCGCGCGCGGGGATGACGAGCTTGCCGTCTGTGCTAGCAATGCGATCCGATGTGCTTTCCACGACGAGATCGACCGAGATGGCTGGCGCGAAGGTCGGGCGGTAATCGAGCACCGCAGTCGAAAGCCTCCCGAAGCTCGCGAGCGGCTTCCTGCCCAAGATTCCGCTATCGACGGCGTCGCCCGATAACGTGGCGTCGATCAGGGCGGTGCCCGCGATTGCAGTCAGGCCCGGCGCGATCTGACCAGAGAGCGAGAATTCGGCACCGCGATGGCGGACTTCGCCGAGCTGGCGGAACAGCCTTGCGCCGTCGAGCGAATAGAAGGGCTTGGTCACCTCGAACACGCCTGCGACAAGACGGATCGAGGGTGCTATCGACCAGCGAAGGCCGGCGTCGACCTGACGCGTGCGGATTGCTGGCGGCGCCTCATCCCGGTTGACCGCGTGACCTGGCGCTACGGGGCTCTCCTCCAGCCCTTCGGTGTAGCTGCCGTAAAGGGCCAGCGCCGGTGAAGCGTAGACGGCGGCGGTCGCGTTCAGCAACAGCGGCGCATCCTTCGTGGTGATGACAGGCAGGTCGGGGCCGAACACCCGCTTGCTATAGTCGGTCTTCTGCAGCCCGATGCTGACCTCGCCGACATCTTTCCAGCGTCCTTCGTAGGCGATACCCGCGGTCCATTGCCGGACGGTGTCGCGCGTCTGGGGACCAAAGTCCGAGACTGGCTCGGGGAAGTCCACCGGGTCCTCGATGGGATGGTTGCCGACAAAGATTTCGCGGCTGCCGCCATAGGTGCGCGAGCGGTCGCGACCCTTTATCGAAAGATGCAGTGTGTGGAGCCGCGGCCCGTCGGCGAAGCGACGCGACAGCCGCGCCTCGCCGCTCGTCGAGGCCGAACGTCGGCCGGGTTCCGCGACAACAACCTCGTCGGCGGTGCCGTCGGGCCGGACGTTCAGAAACAGCTGGGTGTGCGAGCGGTCGAGGTCGAGGATCGAACGGAATGCTCCGGCCTTTAGCGTCCACTCGCCGCTTTTGACGGTCGTGGCGAGACCTGCGCTTATTGTTTCGCCATCGTTGGCCGCCCATTTCTGACTGATCCGCTTCACGCGCTTGAGCCGCGGCGGCAGGAAGTCACCGGCGGTCAGCAACAACGGCGGGAGTTCCTCATCGGCGATGCCGACGCGGCTCCAAAAAGGCATGATTTCTACGCCGTCGACCGGTTCCCAGCGCGCGATGAGCGCGGCGGTGCGAAATTCGGCCGCGCCGCCCGTGTGATTGCGGTCGGACACCAGACCATAGCCCGCGCCAATCGACAGCCGGTCGGTAACCGGTAGCTGCCCGTCGAGTTCGAGGACCTTTGATCCGAACGGCCCAAGCCGCCCGCTGACGCTAAGGAGGCGTTTCGCGCCGGGTTTGCGCAGCTCATATTCGGCGATGCCAGTGGGCGCAGGAAAAGGATATCCCTGCGCCGACAGGCCGACACGCATTTGCAAGCCCCCGATCAACCGATCGGAAAAGGCCGCCTGCTGGTCGATGTAGAGCCCGTCGAGGCGGATATTTCCCGCCTCGGCCGCTGAAAAGCCGCGAACATAATTGGGGTTATAGATGCCAATCTGCTCGCCTCCGATCGAAGTGCCAAAAGCATCCTCGGCGCTCGTCGTCGCATTGTCGTCGGCGCGCTGGGCGAAGGCTGCGGTGGGCGCGGCGGCAAGCGCGAGCGCGAGCGCGGCGAAAGAGGTGCGGCGCATCACGACACCGCCTTCATGCGGCGCTGGACGTCTTCCCAGTCGGTCATGAACATCGCGGCGGCGAGGCGGGCGGCCGGACGTTCGGGGTTGAGCCGGTCGCTGCGCAGGTCGTCATTTTCCTGCGAATAGCTCGACATATGGACAAGCAGCGGATGCACGCCCGTCGCGCCCGGCTGGTACCAGCTTCGATCATTCTGCAGCTCCAGCGCGAGCGGCCGCGGACCCCAGGCATATTCGGAATCGGGGTCATAAGCGGGAAGCCGGTCGGCGACATAGAGACCGTAGGCCGAGCCCGTGCGGACCTGGAGGCCCCCGCCCTGCACACCCTCGGCTTGCACCTGACGGCGCGCCATCATGTCGTAGGGGTTGAGGAAGACGCGCAGCACGGCGCCTTCCTGGCTAGGGTCAATGTAGCGGCCGTCGCGTTGCACGACGCCTTGCCTGCCTTCGACCACGCTCTTGGCGCTGATGCTGAAGGTCGCGCCGACCAGCCGCACGCCATCGATCGTCGGCACGACCGAGATATTGATGTCGGCCTGCAAGCTCGTACCGCGCACGTCGCGGAGAGAGGGCTGCTGCATCAGCGCATCGAAAACGACCGTCGCGCGGCGGCGCAAAAGGTCGATTTCGGCGACCGGAATCCGCGCTTGGTTGTTCGGCTGATGGACATGGACGTCGGGCGATTTCGAATACCAGCCGGGAAGGCCGGCGCCAGGGTCCGGCGTGCCGACGGCCCAACGCTCCATCAGTTTCTTCGGCGCGCGGTTGTCGCCGGGGGCGGCCAGCGCCGCGGGGACCGCGGGCGCCGCGACAAAGAAGCCGAGCGCGGCAAGTTTCAACAGAGAGTATTTCATGGTTACAGCTTTCCGAATTGGACGAAGATCAACCGGGCAGGCCGAGCGCACTGCCGACGACGCCGCGCAGCAGGCCGCGCTTCTTTTTGGGTTTGATGTCGCTTGCGGGCGCGTCGCTCTCGGCGTCGGCCCCGCTCATCAGCGACGCCAGATCGACGCCAAGCATGCCCATATGCGTTGACTTGGTGCGCAGCTTGACGCCCCAGCCCGTAGGCGCGTCGCGCGGCGATCCGTAATTGGCCTCGGGGCCATAGGCGGTCATCATCAGCATCGCCGATTCCGAGGCTTTGCCGACCGCCGCCGGAACGACGCATTCGGTGGCTTCGGGGGCGAGCAGGATGCGCTGCTGGACTAGGCGCGCGATATCGGATTGCTCAAGATAGTCGGGCAGCGCCATGCCCGGCATGCGCATCGCGCTCGACGTCCACATCACAACGGTTCCATCGGCGCGGGCGCCGGTCACCGTCATGATATAGCCGCGCGCGTTCGCCAGTGCGGGCCAGCTAACCTTGACCGCCCCCGAGCCAAGTTCGGCGTTCCGCGGCGCGAGCGGGGCGAGGAAATCATTCGTGCCCGCGACGGCGAAGCGCATCTCGGGCGAATAATTGCCCTGCACGACATGATCGCCGATCAGCGAGGCGGCGCGCGGCACACGCGTGCCGTTCTTGCCGCCCGGCCATTCGCCATAGGTCGCGTGGCGGCCCGCCGATGGCGGCACCATCGCCTTCACATTGGGGATCGCGCCGAAGGGCGATGCCGCGCCGGGCTTCATCGTCGCAAGGTCGATGACCACCGGCTGGCCGGCGGGCGCTTGTTCGCCGCAGCCCCAGTAGAGTTCGATCCGCCCCTTGGTCGGCTGCTGCGGACCGGGCCGATAGTCGGGTTTCCCCTCTTCTTTCGGCGTGGTGCCACGCGGCGAGACAAGCGGCAGCCGGTCGCCCGCGCGCAGGCCTTGTGGCGGCAGATGGTCAGCGCTCGGAGCGGTGCTACTGCGCATCGAACCAAGTTGGAGCGACAAATTCTTCTCGACGCCCGCCGGCTGGCCGGTCGCCATCCCCGATACGGTTTCGGCCGAGAGCCAATAGACCGCCTCGATCTTCGGTTTCGGCGCCGGCTGGGCGACGCCTGTTGCTGCGAGGGCGAGCGCGCTCACGGCCGCGCCGCCAGTCATCATCTTTTTCATGTTCGGAGTCCCTCGATACTCAGGGTTGCTTCGGAGCCGGCGCGGGCGGCGGCGAGATGTGTAGGCGCAGTCCAGGATGATCGATGACGAAGCGCCGGTCGGCGAACATGTCGATCCCCAGGATCACCGCAGGCTGTTGGAGGGTGAACCCCAGCACCTTGAAAATCGGCAGGTCGGCGACGCGCACCTTGCGGCCCTCGACGTTTGCGTCGCCGATTGTCAGCGCGTCGATCGGCGCTTCGACGCTCGGCATGGCGTGGTTCGTTGCCCCCTTGATGTCCGATGCCTTGGCGAGCCCGGGGCTGTCGGGCGAAAGGCCGATGGATTTCGCCGCAGCCCAATTGATGATGGTTCCGCGCGCGCCGGTGTCGAGGATCGCGGGCACTTCGACGCCGTTAAGGCGGATCGTCAGGCGAGGTGCGCGCATGTCGTCGAGAACGAAAGGAACCGAAGCGTTAAGCCCCTCGAGCATGCCGGCCTCCAACTTGGGCGTCATGCGCCAGCGGCGTCCCGGCATGTCCATCTCGACCGCAAAGTCCGCGATGATATCGGCGCCCAATATGCCATCGACGCCAAGGTGGTCGGTCGGACCTGGCGGAAGCAGCATCAGTTCGGGCGAATGGAAGACATGCCCCGCGACCTCGACTTTTTTAGCGACCGTCGTTTCGACGTCCGTCCGCCCCCCTGCGCCATTGAGCGGGTCGTCCGACAGCTTTGCGACGAGCCCGGGCATTTCGGCGCGCAGTTTTGGCATGATCGTGGTGCTGCTCGCCGCGGTGTCGATGACGAAGCGCTTCGGCGCGGAACCGTCGATACTGACCTGGACGACAGGATGACCCGACGGCAGAATTCCGAGCGGTTGCATTGTCGCCGACGGCGCAGCGATAGTGACCGGCTGTTCGGTGAAGGTTGCGCGCGCCTGCTCGGCAACGACGAGTGCGCCGAGCAGGCCGAATGCAACCAGACTATAACGATAACGCGTGAGGGCCATGGCCGATCTCCTGGCGGCGGGGTGCCGCGAACAGGGGCCGGTTAAGGCGGGGTCGGGGCAGGCTCCACGCCTCTGCGACCAAGGCCGATATCGCCTCGCCGGAGTCGATTGCCGCGCGACGAAGGCGGTCACCGGTGCGACGAGGCAGGACGTCAATCGCCAGCACTTCCTTTATGCTTGGCGTGAACTACACATTGGAATTGCCATGCAGCTGAAGCCCGAACATCGTCAGACCATCTCTCTGGTTGCCGCGACCTGGATACTGTCCGGGGTGCTCTACATCATCCCCTATCACCTGTTCAGCGGTGCAGGCATCTATGTCACCGTCTCGGTCATCAACATCTGCGTGATGGGCGCGCTGCTGTCGGGCGGCGTCTATTGGGCGGTCCGGACCACGCGCCGCCGCAATACCGTGGTCCGCCTCGCCGTGATGGGCGCGGCGGTGGTTCTTGCATCGGGCTTGCTCGCGCTGATCGACGCCTCGACAGGCGAGTGGATCGGGCGGCTCGTCGTGTCGCCGCAACAGTCGGCGCCCTTTGCGCTCCGCGCGACGAACAATTTTATCGCGCTCGTCTGGCAGTTCGCTTTGCTCGGCGCAGCCTTCACGGTGATCGAGGCGAACAAGCTGACACGCGAACGCGAACTGGAACTTGCCGTGGCGCGCGAGGCGGCAAGTCGCGCCGAGGCCGCCGCAAGCGCCGCCAGCCTTGCGGCGCTCCGCTATCAGCTGAACCCGCACTTCCTGTTCAACACGCTCAATGCGATCTCGTCGCTGATCGTCACAAAGGAATATCGCACCGCCGATGCGATGCTCGCCAAGCTGTCCGAATTCCTGCGCGCGACATTGTCGTCGCAGCCCGATGCCCTGCTGCCGCTCGAGGACGAACTCGCGACGCTGCAACATTATCTGGAAATCGAAAGCGTCCGCTTCGGCGAGCGTCTCGCGGTCGAGTTCGTCTGTCCGCCCGCGCTGAACAGCACGTTGGTGCCCGGATTTCTCCTCCAGCCGCTGATCGAAAATGCAATCAAATATGCGCTCGCGCCTTCGGCGGTGCCCGTGACGATAAAGGTCGAAGCGTCGAGCGACGATGACATGCTGCTCGTCTCGGTCGAGGATGACGGCACCGGGCAGGAAAAGGACGCACGGCCCGGGACGGGCGTCGGCATCGCCAACGTTCGCCAGCGGCTCAAGACACTCTACGGCTCCAGGGGCAGCCTCGAAACGCTGAAACGCGAACGCGGTTTCCTCGCGGTCGCGCGCTTGCCGCTGGAGCGGCGCGGCGACGAGCTCCCAGCATGAGCCCGCTCCACGTCCTGCTCGTCGACGATGAGCCGCTGGCGCTCCGTCGTCTTGAGACGTTGTTCGGCGACATCGACGATGTCGAGGTCGTCGGCACCGCTTCGACGGGTGAAGAGGCCGAAGAACAGATAGCGGTGCTCCGGCCCGACCTCGTGATGCTCGACATCTCGATGCCGCAAAAGAGCGGCATTCGCGTCGCCGCCGACCTCATCGCCGACCCGCGCCCCGAGATTGTCTTCGTCACCGCCTTCGAACAATATGCGCCGGACGCCTTCGAAGTCGATGCCGCCGACTATCTGCTGAAGCCTGTGCGTTTCGACCGGCTGCGTCAGGCCGTCGAGCGGGCGCGCCGCCGGCGTGCCATGCGCGATGCGGTCGATCGGATTGCAGGCGCCCCGCTAACGGAAAGCCGCGACCAGGCAATCTGGGTTCAGGTTGCGAGCGGCAACCTCCGTCTCGCCATCGCGCAAATCGAATGGGTTGAGGCCGCGCGCGATTATGTGCTGCTCCATACTTCCACGCGCAGTTACATCCATCGCATTTCGATGACGGCGCTGGAGCAGCTCCTCGATCCGCGGCTTTTGATGCGCGTACATCGGTCAACCTTCATTCGGCCCGCGCTCGTGAAAGCGGTGCAGCGGCTCGGAAAAGGCCTGATCGCGCTCGAAATGGAGGATGGCGCCGTCGTGCAGGTCGGGCCGAGCTATGTTCGCGCCGTGCTTGAGCGGCTCGGCCTGTCCTGACGCGTTCGTCGCACCGGCGTCGGCCTTGGTCGACGCGGCAGCCGCTAGGTCGCATGATGATCCGGTTTCGAAGCAAGCGCAGGGCGCCGGCACCCACACTCCCATAGCGTGACGGGCGCGGCATCGAGCCGCGAGCAGGGATGACCGGTCTGTCCCACGCCTCCGGCGAGAGGCCGGTCTCTCTGCTCCACCCTCACCGACGATGGAGCCCTATCATGAGTAAACTCCCCTTCCTCGCCGCTGCGATCGCCCTCGGCCTGCCGATGCCCGCATTGGCGAAGGCAGAAGCCAAGCCGGAAGCCCGTGCCAAGGCGGAAGCGAAGCCCGAGGCCCGTGCGAAAGCCGAAGCGAAGCCCGAGGCGCGCGCCAAGGCTGAAGCCAAACCCGAAGCTCGCGCGAAAGCCGAGGCGAAGCCCGAAGGCTGATCGCATCGGCGAGGAGTGCCGGCGGGATAGCCCCCTCCGCCGGCACTCTCACACAAAGAAAAAGGAACTGTCATGCGATCCCTGATCCCTGCGGCCGCCTGTGCTGCGCTTCTTCTGGCATTGCCCACCCCGACCCACGGACAGGGCTTCCTCAAGCGGATTGCCGATCGCATCGCCGAGGCGCCGAAACAAGCCGCCGAAGAAACGGCGCCTGCGGACAAGGCTTCGGAAGCAACAGCCGCGACCGCGCCGGCGAAACCCAAAACGGCCGCCTCGCCCAAGATCGCCTATCCGAGCCAATTGCCGGAGCCCGAGGGCTTTGCCGCGGCGAAGAAGGCCTATGACGACTTTGGCAAGGTGCGCTGCACCAGTTGCGAAGGCGGCTACGCCTATGATGGCTGGCCGGTCTTTCCCCGCGACGAAACGCCACGCCCCTATAATGGCTCGAAGCACATTCTGGGCGAATTCGCTATCGGCCATGTCCATCGCTGGAAGGGAGCCGAAGCCCAGGGATCGCTGACCATAGTCAGCGAAGAGCCCGTCGGCGGCTTCCGCTGCCGCCAGCTCCTCTATCGGCTCACCAAGGGAAGCGCCTCCGCGGAACGTCCGGGCCTGCTCTGCTGGGGTTATGCCAATCAATTCGCCGGGTCCGAGGGCTGGAACCAGGTCTACTGACCGGCCAACGCGCCGGCAAACGGCGCCACAACATTCAGAGGATTTCGCTATGACAATCTTGCGCACTTTGCCGTCGCTGGCGGCGGGATTGATGTTGTCCGGCACAGCTCCGGTCGCAGCAGCCGCAGCCGCGCAATGCGAAGGCGGCTGGTCGGGAACGGTCGAATATGCGCGGCATCAGGCCAACAGCAATTCCAAGACCGTGACCCGCGTCTCGGGCAAAGGCACGCAGACGACGGATTGGTCGATGAACTATGACTATACCGCCCAGATCGCGGTCCGCCCGGCGCCTGACGCTGAATACAGTCTCGGCCGGGCGAATATCAACCTGAGCTCGGTCTCGACCGAAACGATAAACTCGAACGACCAGACGATCTGTCCCCATGAGCGCACGATGCGCCAGATGTCGGGCACTTCCGTGAGCAAGAGCCAGACCCGTGCGAATGCGAGCGGGCTGGAGGCGGGCGTCGACATCACGACCGACACCGGCGGGACCTACACGGTCAGCGTCCGGCTGCCCGAAGTAGCGGGCACCGCGTCAGGGTCGAATTCGGCTAGCTTCAGCGGTCAGTGCAAACGCAAGGAGGCAACCAACCAGCAGATTGCCGACATGCCGACAACGGTCGAGGCGATGCGCTTCTCGAGCAGCGGCGAAGACCGGACGCAGCCTTCCGACCCCAATCGCCTCTCGGGTGCCCATTCGGTCACTTCCTTCGGAGTGACCGAATCGCTGCGCTGGAACCTGCGCCGCTGCGGCGGTGACCTGCGCCTCGTCGACTTGGAGTTCGAGGACATGCGCTTCCCCACTTGGGACGCCTGGAAAGCCATTACCGAACAGACCGGCACGATCGACGGCAATATCGTTCGCTTCACTGCGACCGTCGCCAACGACGGGCCCGACGAGAAGGCGGCGACGGTCAAGTTTCGCGACACCTACAAGGGCGACAAATGGGATGGCGCCAGGCCCGACGGGCTGCTCGGCGAAGTCTCGATCAACGTGCCGGCAGGCGCGCAGCGCGAGGTGCAGTTCAGGTGGGATAGCTCGGGCTATGCCTGGTTCGACGACGGCCGGCCGCGCCTTGTCCAGCGCATCAAGGCCGAGGTCGAGGACAGGGGCAAGAAGATCGACGACATGACGCGCAATCTCAAGGTGGCGCCAAAGCCGCTCGTGCTCGTGCACGGCCTGTGGTCGAACTGGAAAGCGTGGGAAAGCTGGCAGAATATTTTGACCACCAGTCATAGCTATGACTGGAAAGCCTTCCCC
Source organism: Sphingopyxis sp. MSC1_008 (assembly GCF_023197165.1). Lineage (GTDB taxonomy): Bacteria > Pseudomonadota > Alphaproteobacteria > Sphingomonadales > Sphingomonadaceae > Sphingopyxis. Next base: position 5,472 of record NZ_JALPRD010000017.1, on the reverse strand, counting down.
GTCGGCGAAAGGCCGGAGCACGGCCGAATGAACACGGGCGAGGAGATGGGCAATTTCGGCCCCACCAATACGATTGCGCAAAATGCCATCGAGCTCGCCAATTATGTTCGCTACACCCAGAAGGACCGCAATGCTTGGCATGTCGATCTTGTCGCACATTCGATGGGCGGGCTGATCAGCCGCCGCTACATTCATGCGACCATGCCAATTTATCCCGACGGCAAACCCCAAGTGTCGCACCTCGTCATGCTTGGCACACCCAATATGGGAAGCCGCTGCGCGGACCTGATCAGTGCACCGCTCGAACTAGCGGGGCGGCCGATGGAGGCGCTGCGCGAACTGCGGCCCGGCGTGGTCGAGACGTTCAATGCGGAAAATTTCGAGCGAAAGGGCGTCCCCTTCTCGATCCTAGCCGGTAATCCCCTTCCCCCTGCCTGTTACATGCTGAGTCTCAACGACGGCGTTGTCCCGTTACCCTCTGCAAAGTGGACCATCACGGATAATGAAACGCAGGCAATCCTGCATACGAGCATGACCGGTACCGAGCCCTTCTCTTCCTTCGTGAAGCCACGGGTGGCGCTCGGACCAGGCAAACAGGCGGAAGGCCGTTCGCAACCGGCAGCACCTGGCGAAACCGCGCGCACACCGCCACGCCTGATGGTGCTCGGCGTCGAGGGCACGGAAAGCGCCAAGGCCGCGCCAGATTTTTCGAAGCTCATACTGCTCGCTCCCGGCCAGACGTTGAACGTTTCGATCCCGGTAGAAGACGCCCAAAACCTGGGATTGACCTTCGTCGCCGCGAATACTGTGTCAGCAACACTGATCGATCACACGGGCGCGGTCAGCGGCGCCAACCTGAGCGACTCACCCGAAGCTGGCCAGATTTTTCGGTCGATCTTCGTTGATCGCGCGACCACGAAAGGTAGCTGGATTTTGAGACTGGAAAGCAAAGACCGCTCAGACCGCGAAGTGATCCTGTCCACCTGGTCAAACGCCGGATAACGAAATTGACCGGACTCGGCCGTTAGGAGACGGTCGGCTCTTGGCGAGATATCTAGAGAAGCAGACGTAGCCATCCCAACACATCGTATTTTTCCGATGGGTATTGACGCAAGCGTACCTATCGGATAATCCCGATGCATGGAAACCGACACCGCCCTTGTCGCACTCGCTGCGCTGGCACATCCGACCCGGCTGCAAGCCTTTCGCTTGCTGGTCCATCATGAACCCGGAGGGCTTTCGACCGGCCAGCTCGTCGAGGCGTCGGGCCTGACACAAAGTACATTTTCGACCCATCTCGCCGTTTTAGCCAAGGCAGATCTGGTCAAATCCGAGAAACGCGGACGACAGTTCATCCAGCGCGCCGAGATCGACACGCTCAAAGGCCTGATGCTCTTCCTCGCAAAGGACTGCTGCCAGGGACGACCCGAGCTTTGCGAACCGCTGCTCGCCGAACTCGCCTGCTGCTGAAGGACCTCATGTGACCGACATCATCATCTATCATAATCCCGATTGCGGAACGTCGCGCAACGCGCTGGCCATGATCCGCAACGCCGGCATCGAACCGCACGTCGTCGAATATCTGAAGACGCCGCCATCGCGCGGCCTCCTCGAACAAATGATAGCGCGCGCAGGCATAGCGCCCCGCGCACTCCTCCGCGAGAAAGGGACGCCCTTTGCCGAACTCGGTCTCGGCGACGAAAGTCTCGACGACGACGCACTCATCGATGCCATGATGCTGCATCCGATACTCATCAACCGGCCGATCGTGGTCTCTCCGCTCGGCGTGAAGCTCTGCCGCCCCTCTGAGGAGGTGCTCGACCTCATCCCGGCGCGCCAGCGCGGCGGCTTCGCCAAGGAAGATGGCGAGCAGGTCGTCGACGACGCCGGCAATCGCGTCGGACGCTGATCAATGGCGAGCAAGCGCGAACGCCTGTCGTTCCTCGATCGCTACCTGACCCTGTGGATATTCCTCGCCATGGCGCTGGGCATCCTGCTCGGCTCGACCTTTGCCGGACTTCCCGCCGCGATCGATAGCCTCTCCTGGGGCTCGACCAACATCCCGATCGCGATCGGCCTTATCCTCATGATGTATCCGCCGCTGGCTCGCGTGCGCTATGAGGAGTTGCCGCGGGTGTTCGAGGACAAGCGGGTCCTCGCGATCTCGCTGATCCAGAACTGGATCATCGGTCCTGTGCTGATGTTCGCGCTCGCGGTGATCTTCCTGTCCGACAAGCCGGAATATATGACCGGCCTGATCCTCATCGGCCTCGCGCGCTGCATCGCGATGGTGATAGTCTGGAACCAGCTTGCGAAGGGCGACAATCAATATGTCGCGGCGCTCGTTGCGTTCAACTCGATCTTCCAGATCCTGTTTTTCAGCGTTTATGCGTGGTTCTTCCTGACCGTCCTGCCACCGCTGTTCGGTCTTGAAGGCAGTGTCATCGACGTCAGCTTCTGGACGGTCGCCGAGGCGGTGCTGATCTATCTCGGCATCCCGTTCCTCGGCGGCTTCCTGACCCGCAAGATACTGGCAGGTGCAAAGGGTAACGACTGGTACGAGACGCACTTCCTGCCAAGGATCGCCCCGATCACGCTCGTCGCGCTGCTCTTCACGATCGTTGCCATGTTCAGTCTCAAAGGCGGCGAGATCGTCACCATTCCGGGCGACGTCGTGCGGATCGCGATCCCGCTCACCATCTATTTCGTCGTCCAGTTCGTTATCAGCTTCTGGATGGGCAAGCTGATCGAGGCCGATTATCCGCGCACGACGGCGGTCGCGTTCACTGCGGCGGGCAATAATTTCGAACTCGCGATCGCCGTTGCGATCGCCGCCTTCGGCCTTGCGTCCCCGGTCGCGTTCGCGGCGGTCATCGGTCCGCTCGTCGAGGTGCCGGTGCTGATCCTGTTGGTCAGCGTCGCCTTCTGGTTCGGGCGCCGCTGGTTTCCGGCCTCCACACCCGCGAAAGACAGACCCACATGACTGCCCCGACCTTCGCTCGCCTGCGCACGCTCGCCGAACCCAACCATCTTCCGGCGCTGAGCCCCGAATATATCCGGTCGCAGCCTGGCCTCGGCCTTGGCCCGCTCGATCCGGCGCCGCGCATCCTCCTGCTCTATGGATCATTGCGCGAACGCTCTTTTTCGCGGCTCGTGGTCGAGGAGACCGCGCGCCTTCTCCAGCTCTTCGGCTGCGAAACGCGCATCTTCGACCCGTCCGACCTCCCGCTTCCCGACCTGATCGACGACGACGATCATCCGGCGGTCGAAGAACTGCGCCAGCATTCGCTCTGGTCGGAAGGCCAGGTCTGGTGCAGCCCCGAGCGCCACGGCCAGATTACCGGCATCATGAAGGCGCAGGTAGACCATCTTCCGCTCGCCTATAAGGGGCTGCGCCCGACGCAGGGACGCACGCTCGCTGTGATGCAAGTCTCGGCGGGATCGCAATCGTTCAACAGCGTAAATACGCTGCGCATCCTTGGCCGCTGGATGCGGATGATCACGATCCCCAACCAGTCGAGCGTCGCCAAGGCCTATGCCGAGTTCGACGAGGCGGGCCGTATGCTGCCCTCAAGTTATTATGACCGAATCGTCGATGTCGCCGAGGAACTGGTGCGATTCACCATGCTGACGCGTGGCCATGCCGAGCAACTCGTCGACCGCTACTCGGAGCGGAAGGAGCGCGGTGAAACGGTTGCAGAAGCCGCGCGGGTTTCAAACGTGGCTGCGATTCTGGGCTCGATCGATGGGATCGATGCGCCCCTTAAGTCGCCTCCGAGAGGATAGCGATCCGGCGCGACATGGGCAGAACTGCTTCAACGGCGCCTAAGCTCTCCGGCATCGATCACAACAGTCGTTGCCACCAGCCGACATCATGCCAAGCATCGAATTTTCTTCCGACCTCGCGGTAGATGCCTATCGGTTCGAACCCCATCGCTTCGTGCAGCCCAACGCTCGCTTCGTTCGGCAGCGCGATGCCGGCAAAAGCGGCGTGATAACCCAAGCTTGCCGCGGCAGGCAGCAGCCGAGAGTATAGACGGCGCGCGACACCGATGCGTTGTGCGCCGGGCGCCACATAGACGGTGACATCGACAGACGTCCGATATGCCGCGCGCGTCCTATGCTCCGAGGCGTAGGCGTAACCGATAATCCGCCCGTCCGCTTCGGCGACGAGATAGGGATAGCGCGGCACAATGGCGGCAATGCGCCTTTCGACTTCCGCAATGTCGGGCGGTACGTCCTCGAACGAGATAGTGGTGTCGGTTACGTAGGGCGCATAGATCGCCTGAATTGCTGGTGCGTCCCCCATGACGATTTGACGCACATCCATGGCTGCACCACCTCAGACTCGAATTCAGCCAGACTGGCCTGCCGCATCCCGCCAATCAAGGCTTTCGCTCGGCTTCTGCGTAGGAGGCGCGGGAGGGCTCATGCGACCGCGGTGGCCGGTCCGCAGCATTTGGCGGCGGCGGGCGCCGCCGCGAGACTTTCGAGCGCCGGGCTGTCGCCATAGGTCGTTGCCTCGCCATCGGTGTAGAACGCTTCCCAGACAACGCCGTCGGGATCCGAAATCCAGCTCTTTTCCGACTTGGCGTAGCAACAGGTGGTGCGCCCTTCTTCGAGCAATGGCCGTTCGGCCGCCTGAATGCGGCCATAGACCTCGCCAAGTTCGGCAGGGCTTCCGACCTGGACTCCGAGATGCTGGATGCCGGGGCGCTCGTGATTGCCCATAGAGATCGCGAAGTTCACGCGCGGATCGTCGAGCATCCATTTGGCATAATCAGGCTTCGTAACGGTCGGCTCGGCGCCGAACATCGTGCTGTAAAATTCGATCGAGGTCGAAAGATTCTCGACCGAGACATGGACATGCAGTCTTTTCACGCTGTTTCCCTTTCATCTGCCGTGATTTCGCAGCCGTCGCCCTCGCATCCCGAGGCGGCGCAGCAATTCTCCATGAGGTAGGCGACCAGCGCATTCATCGCGGGATAGTTGGCCCGGTAGATGATCGTGCGATGCTGGCGCTCCTGCTCGATCAGTCCCGCACCGCGCAATTGAGCGAGGTGGAAGGAAAGCGAGCTGTTGGGCACGCCGAGCGCCTCGGCGATCGCCCCCGCCGCCATCCCGTTTCCGCCTGCCTGCACCAGCAATCGGAACAGAGCGAGCCGGTGCTCCTGCGCAAGTGCACCAAGAGCGTCGATGGCCGATGTCGAATCCATACCCATTTCCTCATTTCGAAGTTTGTGGAAATGATCCAGACGGAGCACGCTGTCAAGGTGAATTCCACAATTCTCGAAATGACCTAAATCGATGTGAGCACGCGCAAAGATTGCGTACCTGCCCACACGTGGCCGATGCACGAACCGCTCCGCGGATTGGTGTTAGCGGCGATGTAAAGCGGCCCGACGAACGCCGCGCCTGATTGAACGTCTGCGGTCAGAGGCGGACCCTCTCGACTCCTTCAACTGAGGAGTC
>NZ_JALPRD010000016.1:72500-84169 GCF_023197165.1 Sphingopyxis sp. MSC1_008 | reverse complement strand
TGCTGGCTTAGTCGCAGGGGGTGGGGGGGGCTTGCAGCGTAGCGCAAGGCCGATGGCCCCCACCCGCTGCGACTAAGCCAGCAAGCTGGCAAGTCTCGCTGCCCTCCCCTGAAGGAGAGGGCTTGGAAAAGGATCACGTCGCCGCTGTTTCAAACGCCTCCAGCGCTTCGCTCGCGGTCACCCAGCGTGCCTCGGCGGCTTCCTGCGCGGCGACGATCTTGCCGCGCCGCTGCGACAGCTCGCTCATCGTCAGGCCCTTATATTCGCTCGCGGCACCCTGCGGGTCGAACATCGCGCGGTCGATCGCCGAAAGCACGACCTCATATTTGGCAAGGTCCGCCTCGGCATCCGAGACGTCCTTCTTGATCTTCGCTGCCGCTTCGCGCGCCGCCGCCGCGGCCTTGCGATCTTCCTTCTTGTCGGCCTTCGACACGCGATCCTTTTGCGGGCCCTTGCCCAGGATCATGTCGACATAATCGTCCATGCTGCCCGAATATTCGCGCGCGGTGCCGTCGTCGACGAGCACGAGCCGGTCGGCGGTGAGTTCGAGCATGTGGCGGTCGTGGCTGACGAGCACCACCGCGCCGTCGAAGCTGTTGAGCGCCTGTACCAGCGCCTCGCGCGCATCGACGTCGAGGTGGTTGGTCGGTTCGTCGAGGATGAGGAGGTGCGGCGCGTCGCGCGTGATCAGCGCGAGCGCGAGACGCGCGCGCTCGCCGCCCGACAGCTTTTTGACCTCAGTCGTCGCCTTGTTGCCCGAGAAGCCGAAGCGGCCGAGCTGCGCGCGGATCGCAGCCTGCGTCTTGCCCTCCATCACGCGCGTCATATGCGCGAGCGGCGTGTCGCTGCCGTCGAGTTCCTCGACCTGATATTGGGTGAAATAGCCGACGCGCATCTTGCCCGACGCCGCCATCGCGCCCGCCATCGGGCTCAGCTGCGCCGCGAGCAGCCGCGCGAGCGTCGTCTTGCCATTGCCGTTGCGCCCGAGCAGCGCGATGCGGTCGTCGGGATCGATGCGCAGGTTGAGGCGCTGCAACACCGGCCGCTCCGCGTAACCGACGCTCGCGAGGTCGAGCGTGATCAGCGGCGGCTTGAGTTCATCGGGGCTCGGGAAATCGAACGCCAGCGTCTGATCCTCGGCGAGCGCGGCAATCGGCTGCATCTTGGCGAGCAGCTTCGCGCGCGACTGCGCCTGTTTCGCGGTCGAGGCACGCGCGCTGTTGCGCGCGACATAATCCTGGAGCTTGGCGCGCTGCGCATCCTGCGACGCCTTCGCCGCGGCAAGCTGCGCCGCGCGTTCGGCGCGCTGGCGCTCGAACGCGTCATAGCCGCCGGCATAAAGCGTAACCTTGCCGCCTTCGAGATGGAGGATATTGTCGACGACATTGTTGAGCAGGTCGCGCTCATGGCTGATCACAACCAGCTGCCCCGGATAGGCACGGAGGAAGTTTTCGAGCCACAAGGTCGCTTCGAGGTCGAGGTGGTTCGAGGGTTCGTCGAGCAGAAGCAGGTCAGGTTCGGAGAAGAGCAAAGCCGCAAGTGCGACGCGCATCTTCCACCCGCCCGAGAAACTGTCGAGCGACTGGCCCTGCATCTCCTCGTCGAAGCCGAGACCGATCAGGATTCGCGCGGCGCGCGCGGGCGCGGTGTAGGCGTCGATCGCGATCAGCCGCTCGTGAATATCGCCGAGCTTGTCGGGGTCCTGTTCGGTCTCCGACGCCGTCAGCAGTTCGGCGCGCTCGGTGTCGGCGGCGAGCACGGTGTCGAACGGCGTCGCGGTGCCGTGCGGCGCTTCCTGCGCGATATAGCCGACGCGCGTCTTGCGCGGCATGTCGATGCTGCCCTCGTCGGCCTCAAGCTGGCCGATCATCACCTTCATCAGCGTCGATTTGCCCGCGCCGTTGCGCCCAATCAGCCCGACGCGGCTTTTCGCCGGCAGGCTCGCGGTGGCGCGTTCGAGGATGGCGCGCCCGCCAAGGCGTACAGTGATAGCGTTGATTGTCAGCATGGGCGCGCGCCTAGCATGTTCGGCGCGCGAGCCCAAGTCCCGGACTGGCATATTGCGCGCGGGTGCGGCAAATGAGGGGCATGACCGGTCTCGCCCCCTTTCACATCGCCTTTCCCGTCGATGATCTCGACGCCGCGCGGCATTTCTACGGCACCGTTCTTGGCTGTCCCGAGGGGCGGAGCGATCCTGACTGGATCGACTTCAACCTTTATGGCCACCAGATCGTCGCGCATCGCGTCGACACGCCGCGCGCCTCGGCCGCGCATAATCCGGTCGACGGCCATGCGGTGCCGGTGCCGCATTTCGGCGTCGTGCTGCCGCCCGCCGAATGGCAGGCGCTCGCCGAGCGGCTGAAGGCTGCCGGGACCCAGTTCGTGATCGAACCGCACACGCGCTTTCCCGGCCAGCCCGGCGAGCAGTCGACGATGTTCTTTTACGACCCCGCGGGCAACGCGCTCGAGTTCAAGGCCTTTGCCGATCTGGGCCAGCTCTTCGCCAAATAGGGCTAGTGTCCGCCGCCCATCGAAATCTGTTTCGGCCGCGGCGCGAACCACACCGATATCGCGGCAAGCACGAAGACGACGCCCGACGCGAGGAACAGGTGCAACACCCCCAATGTCGACGCCTGCACCTCGACCAGCCGCTCGATCGCGGCGCGCGCCTGTTCGAGCGTGAAGCCGGCATTCTGCAGCGAGGTCATCGTCGCTTCGGGATTGTTAAGCGACGAGACGAGTTCGGACCGCGAGGTCCGGCTGGCATCGTCCCACGCGGTCGTTGCGACCGCGGTGCCGATCGCGCCGCAGAGCGTGCGCAGGAAGCTCATCAGCCCGGCGGCCGACGTCTGGTGCTGTGCGGGCACCGAGCTCAGCGCGAGCGCCGTCAGCCCGATGAAGAAGAAGGGCATGCCGATCCCCTGCAGGATATGCGGCAGCGCGAGCGTCCAATAGCCGACATCGGCGTTCCAGCTCGCGCGCAGTACCGACATCACCGCCATCCAGAGGATGCCGCCCGAGATGGTGATGCGCACATCGACCTTGGTCATCAGCCCGGCGGCGACCGGCGACAGCAGGACAGCGAACACCCCGAGCCACGCGACGATGAACCCCGTCTGCGTCGCGGTATAACCCGCGACCTGCTGCAGCCAGAGGGGCGTCAGCACGACCTGTGCAAAGAAGGCGCCGAATCCGAGCGAGATCGCCATCGTCGCGAAAGTGAAGCCGCGGAAGCGGAAGATGCGGAGGTTCACGACCGGATTGGCGTCGGTCAGCTCCCAGATCACGAACGCGGCAAAGCTGATCGCAGAAACGACCGCGAGTCCGACGATCCACGCCGATCCGAACCAATCATGCTCGCGCCCGGTGTCAAGCATGATCTGAAAGGCGCCGACCGACGCGACGAGCAGGATCAGGCCGATGACGTCGATCCGCGCCTTCGCCCGCTTGGTCTCGAACGGTGTCAGCAGCGTGAACACGCCGAACGCGCAGATCGCGACGACGGGCAGATTGATGAAGAATATCCACGGCCAGGTCCAATTGTCGCTGATCGTGCCGCCGAGGATCGGGCCGAGGATCGGCGCGGTGGTCGTCGTCATCGCCCAGATCGCGAGGCCGATCCCGGCCTTTTCCTTCGGGAAGATGCGCAGCAGCAATATCTGCGAGAGCGGCATCAGCGGACCGCCCGCGAGCCCCTGCAACACGCGGAACAGCACCAGCGCATCGAGCGTGCGCGACACGCCGCAGAGGAAAGAGAAGATGCCGAAGCCGATGATCGAGATCATGAACCAACGCACGGTGCCGAAACGCATCGCGAGCCAACCGGTGAGCGGCACGCTGATCGCATCGGCGACCGCATAGCTGGTGATCACCCATGTTCCTTGGGTCGGCGACACCGCGAGCCCGCCCGCAATATGCGGCACCGACACATTGGCGATCGTCGTGTCGAGCACGACGACGAAATTGGCGAGCGCGAGCGCAAAGGCGGCGACGATCAACCGCGCACCCGTCAGCGGTTGCGGCTCGGCGGGGATCGCGGATGCAGGGAGAGCAGCGCTGGCCATGGCTCAGTTGCCGCGCGTGTCGATCGTGGCTTCCATCGACAGCCCGACGCGCAGCGGATGGTCCTTGAGCTGCTTCGGATCGAGCGCGATGCGCACCGGCAGGCGCTGCACCACCTTTACCCAATTGCCCGTCGCATTCTGCGCCGGGATCAACGAGAAGGCCGCGCCGGTACCGCCGGCGATGCCGATCACCTTGCCGCGATAGACGACGTCGCCGCCATAATAGTCCGAGGTCAGTTCGACCGGCTGGCCGATGCGGATATCCTCGAACTGGCTTTCCTTGAAATTTGCGTCGACATAGGCGGTCGCGATCGGGACGAGCACCATGATCGGCGCGCCCGCGGCGATCCGCTGGCCGACTTGAACCTGCCGGTTGGTGACGATCCCGTCGACGGGCGCGCGCAGCACGGTGCGTGCAAGGTCGAGCTTCGCTTTTTCGAGCCGCGCTTCGGCCGCCGCGACGTCCGGCGCGGAGTTGATCGTCGTGCCGCGCACGACAGCCTCGGCGGCGCCGAGGTCGCCGCTCGCCGATCCGCGCGTCGCTTCGGCCGAGGCGATGCCCGCGGCGGCGAGATCGCGTGCGGCCGAAGCTGATGCGAGCGCCGCGCGGGCTGCGGTCAATTCTTCGCCCGACACCGCGCCGGTGCCCGCGATGCTCTCACGTCTTGCCAGTTCTGCGCGGGCGCGCTCGACCGTCGCATTGGCGTCGCGCAGCCGCGCGCGGGCCTGCGCGATATCGGCGCCGCGTGCCGATACACGCGCGCGCGCCGCGTCGGCGGTCGCGCTCGCCTGTCCATAACGCTGGCGCGCGAGGCGGAGTGCCGCCTCGGCGTCGGCAACCGCGATGCGCTGGTCGGCGTCGTCGAGGATGACGAGGATGTCGCCCTTCTTCACCGCCTGTGTGCCGCTGACGCGCACTTCCTTGACGGGTCCCGAAACGAGCGCGGTCACCTGCGCCGAGTCGGCGCCGACATAGGCGTTGTCGGTGTGCACGCGTCCGGCCTGGGTCAGGAAATACCAGAGGCCCCACAGGACCCCGACCGTCACGACAACGATCGCGAGGATCCGCAGGAGTTTCTTCCGCTTGGCACCATTGACTTCGGGGGTGGGTTCGGGAGCGGGGGTTGCGGCTGCAGCCGTTTCGTCGGCCATCATTCGTCTCCTGTTGAATTAGCGGCCAAATATCCGCCGCCAAGCGCGCGGATCAGGGCGATGTCGAGTGAGAGCTGGCGCGCTTCGAGATCGGCGACGGCGCGGCTCAAGGCGACCATGCTGTCCTCGGCGGTGAGCTGGACGATCTGGTTCGAAAGACCGGCGCGATAGCGCAGCCCAGCGAGCTTCGAAGCCTCGGCCGCCGCGGTCAGCGCCTCGCGCCGTCCCACAAGTTGGCGTTCGGTCGCGGCGCGTTGCGCAACGATGTCGGCGACATCGCGCAGCGCGCCGATCAACGTGCGGTCATAGGTTGCCACCGCGACATCATAGTCGGCGCGCGATCCGCGATAGCGGCCCTGCAGGCGCCCGCCCTCGAAGATCGGCAGGCTGATCGCGGCGCCGCCGTTGCCATATTCAGACCCCGATTTGAACAGGTTGGAGAGGCCGAGCGACTGGAGCCCGACGAGCGCCGAGAGGCTGATATTGGGATAAAAATCGGCGCGCGCGACATCGATGCGCTTCGCCGCCGCTTCGGACCGCAGCCGTGCCGCGACGATATCGGGGCGCCGCCCGATCAGGTCGATCCCCGCATTGCCCGGCAGGCCGAGCGACGGGCGCGCGATCTGCGGCCGCGCGATCGACAGGCCGCGATCGGGCCCGGCACCGATGAGCGCGGCGAGCCGGTTGCGCGTCGTCGCGATCGCTTCTTCGAGCGCGACGACGTCGGCGCGTGCCGATGCGGCGCGGCTTTCGGCCTGCCGCTGGCTCGCCTGATTTTCGATCCCCGCGCGGGCACGCTCGCCCGACAGGTCGGCGCTCGCGGTGCGGACGCGCACCGCATCATTGGCGACATCGAGCGCCCGATAATAGCCCGCCAGATCGGCATAGGCGGCGGCGATGCCCGTGGTCAGCATCAACCGCGCCTGCGCCTCGTCGACGCGCGCCGCCTCGGCCTCAGACGTCGCCGCCGCAAGCGCCGCGCGATTGCGGCCCCACAGGTCGAGATCGAAACTGAAGGTCGCGGCGATATGGCCGGTGTCCTGAATGCCGTCGGGCACGAAATCGGGCGGAATGCCCATATTCTTGCTCTGCTGGACGCCGCCAGCGCTCGCCTCGGCACCGACGCGCGGCAGAAGGGCAGCGCCCGCCTGCTGCGCCATCGCCTCGGCCGCGCGAACACGCGCGGCGGCGATAGCGACATCGGGGGAGCCCTTCAAACCTTCGGCGATCAGCGTGTCGAGTTGCGTGTCGCCAAAGCCCTGCCACCAGCCTTCGGCTGGCCACGCGCCCTGTGCGTGCGCGAACGTCGTGCTCGACTCCAGCGACTCGGCAGCCGCCGGAACAGGCTGGGGGCCGAGGTCGGGAACGCTCGCGCACCCGGCTAACAGGCCGAAAACTGCGGTTGTGAGAAATAATGATCGGGGCATGGCTTCCAACGATACTAGCTGGTATCATGCGCCAATGAACTTCGGAGGATGCGTTGTCAATCGAAATGATACCAGATAGTACGGCTGCGCCGGACGCCGCCGCCACGATGCGCCGCAAGGCGTTTGTCGATGCCGCGCGCGAGCTGTTCTTTGCGAACGGCTATGCGGGAACGACGATGTCTTCGATCGCAAGCAAGGTCGGCGGATCGAAAACGACGCTCTGGACCTATTTCCCTTCGAAGGAGGAGCTTTTCGCCGCGGTCGTCGACGATATCGTCGCGCAATATGGTGACGCGCTCGCGATCGACCTGCCGCTCGACGAGCCCGTGCCCGATGTCCTCCGCACCTTCGGCAATCTGCTGATGACCAAGCTGACCGCGACACCGATCCTTTCGCTCTTTCGCCTCGTCGTCGGCGAAGCCGAACGTTTCCCGCACCTCGCCGAGACATTTTACGAGCGCGGCCCGCGTCGCGGCAAGGCGCGCGCCGCCGTCTGGGTGGGCGAAAAAATGGTACGCGGCGAGATCCGGATGGGCGACCCGATGCGCGCGGTGCAGCAATTCACCAGCCTTTGCCAGTCGGGCGTCTATCAATTCGCGATGCTCAACCTTCCCGAAAGCCGCGACCTCGATCGTCTTCGCGGCGATGTCGACGCCGCGGTCGACACCTTCTGTCGCGCTTGGGCCCCCGACGGCTGAACGGCGCCGCGGAAACTTGCTCCCCCCGCCGTCCTGTGCAATAGGCGCCGCCCCCCGAACCGGGATCCCCAGCTACAGGAGCATGTCATGGACAAGGCGGCCGCGAGCGCGCTCGGCCTCGATTTCGGCACGACGAACAGCGTCGTTGCTCTTGCCGACGGCCAGGGCGGCACCGAGCTCTTCGCGTTCGGCGACGCGGGCGACGCGGTGTTCCGCTCGGCGCTCTGTTTCTGGGAAGAAGAACGCGGCTGGAACGGCATCGCGCATGAGGCGGGTCCGTGGGCGATCGACGAATATCTCCAGTCGCCGCTCGACAGTCGCTTCATCCAGTCGTTCAAGAGCGTTGCCGCGAGCCCGCTGTTCGAGCGCGCGATGATCTTCAACAAGCCGTTCCGCTTCGAGGATATGGGGCGGCTTTTCCTCCAGCGCCTCGTCGCGCATGCCGGCGGCGCGCTCGACGAGCGGCCGCGCCGCATCATCGTCGGCCGTCCGGTCGAATATGCCGGGGCAAGACCCGATCCCGAACTCGCGCGCCAGCGGTATGACGCGATGCTCGCGGCGTTCGGCACCGAAATCTATTATGTCCACGAACCGCTCGGCGCCGCGCACAGCTATGCCTCGCGCCTGACCGAGCCCGCGACGATCCTCGTCGCCGACTTCGGCGGCGGCACCACCGACTTTTCGATCGTCCGTGTCGCCGAGCCCGGCAGCCCGCGCCGCTGCGTACCGCTCGCGTCTTCGGGGATCGGCATCGCGGGCGACCGCTTCGATTATCGCATCGTCGACCGGCTGGTGCTGCCGCTGCTCGGCAAGGGCAGCCGGTATCGCTCGTTCGACAAGCTGCTCGAAATCCCGGGCGGCTATTTCGCCGATTTCGGCGACTGGTCGCGGCTCGCAATGATGCGCAACCGCCGCACGATCGAGGAAATCCGCCGCCTGCAACGCGACGCCGAACGGCCCGACCTGATCGGACGCATGATCGCGCTGATCGAGCATGAGCAGGGCTTTCCGCTCTATGACGCCGTGGGCAAGCTCAAGCGTGCGCTGTCGGGCAACGATCACGCCGAATTTCATTTCGCCGGCGGCGGGATCGAGATCGGCGCCGACGTGCGGCGCGCCGATTTCGAGCAATGGATCGCCGACGATCTTCGCCGCATCGAGGCGGTGATGGACCAGGCGCTCGCGCGCGCGGGCGTCGCGCCCGCGGCGATCGACCGCGTCTTCCTGACCGGCGGGTCGTCGCTGATCCCTGCGATCCGCGCGCTCTTCAATCGCCGTTTCGGCGAAGCGCGTATCGCAACCGGCGGCGAACTAACCTCGATCGCGCACGGTCTCGCGCTGATCGGCGAGGAATCCGATCCCGCCGAATGGGCGGCCTGACGGGGACCGCCCGGCAATCAGGGTGCGTCGGGCGGGCGGCTGCCTGATGCCGAGAGCGCACTCCCGCACGCCGCTAATATGATGCAGAATATGGCGACCCCCTGAACCGGCGTGAGCCGTTCGCCCAGCACGAGATATCCGACGAGCGCCCCCACCGCGGGCGATGCGCTCAAAAGAATGCCGAAAACATGCGCGGGCAGCCGGCGCAGCGCCGCCATTTCCAGCGTATAGGGCAGGACGCTCGACAGGATAGCGATGCCGATGCCCACCGCCAGCGCCCAGGGTGTGAACAATTGCCATCCCGCGGTCGCCAACCCGAAGGGCAGCGTGATCGTCGCGGCAATCACCATGCCCCATGCGACGTCGTCGCGGCCAAGGGGGCCCGACACGCGCTTGCCGAACAGGATATAGCCCGCCCAACAGGCCGCGGCGCCGCACGCGAAAGCGACGCCAACGGGGTCGAGGCTGCTCCCGGCGCGGATGGGGAGCAACAGCAAAAGCCCCGCCCCCGCAGCGGCGAGCCAGAGAAAATCGCGGCGGCTGCGCGATCCTGCGACAACGACCGCGAGCGGACCGATCACCTCGATGCCGATCGCGATCCCGATCGGAATGCGGGCGATCGCTTGATAGAAAAAGAGGTTCATCAGCCCGAGGACGGCGCCATATCCCAAGAGCGCGGGCCGAAACGGGCGGAGGCCGGTGCGCTTCCACGGCTGTATGACCAGGCAGAGGATGAGCGCGGCAAGGGTGATGCGCAGGCTGGTGATGCCATAGGCGCCGATCACCGGGAAAAGATGCTTGGCGAGCCCGGCGCCGAGATTCATCGAAAGGAGCGCGCCCCACGCGGCCGCCGCGCCCGACAAGGTTGCATTGCTGTCCGGCGAAGTGGCTTGAGCGGTCGACATACGCCGCATAATATACCCACATAAGCGAGCCATGGACGCTAAGATTGGCTCTTTTACGCAATTTTGACCCTAAGGAAGCGCGATGGAAGCGTCATTTACCCGGCCGCGCCGCGACCTCGACCGCTTCGACCGCGCGATTCTCCGGATCCTGCAGAAGGACAACCGGACGCCGCAACGCGCGATCGCGGCAAAGGTCAATCTGTCGCCCGCGGCGGTGCAACGGCGGATCGCCGCGCTCGAGGCAAGCGGTATCATCGTCGCGAATGTGGCGGTCCTCGCGCCCGACGCGCTGCAGGGCGCGATCACCGTGGTTGTCGAGGTCCATCTGCAAAACGACCGCAGCACGATCGTCGAGCCGACGAAGGCCTTGTTCCGCGCCACGCCCGAAATCCAGCAATGCTATTATGTCACGGGCAGCGGCGGCTTCATCCTCGTCATGATCGTTCCCGACATGACGAGTTACGAGGCGATATCGCGACGGCTGTTCGCCGATAATCCGGTGGTCGAAACGTTTCGCACTCTCGTGGTTCTCGACACCGTTAAGGCCGGGCTCGAAATCGTCGTTCCCGAAGGAAAATAGCGGCGAAAATCCGGTTATCGGCGTGTTCGCCGGCGCCCGCGCACGGACCAAAACGCAAAAAAGCCCACCATCCCAGAGGGAAAGGCGGGCGTTTTGTTGGTTGCGGGAGTAGGATTTGAACCTACGACCTTCAGGTTATGAGCCTGACGAGCTACCGGGCTGCTCCATCCCGCGTCAACCAGCTTGCGAGTCCCTGGGGACCGGCAAAACAGCAAAAGGCCGGCATCGCTGCCGGCCTCTAACTTTGTGAATGGGTTTCCTCTTTTCGACCTTACGCCGACTACAATGCCTGGCGACGTCCTACTCTTCCGGGACTTAAGTCACAGTACCATCGGCGCTGTCAGGTTTCACGGCCGAGTTCGAGATGGGATCGGGTGGGTCACTGACGCCATGGTCACCAAGCAATGAAGCCGGCGTGGGTCAAAAAGGGTTTCAATCGATGTCCGTGCAATATTTGTCTGATCAATCATCCACTATCGCGGACAAACCGGTCAGGCTTGTCGTTGATGGCGGGACTCTTAAGTGCGAATAGAGCAATTAGTATCGGTTAGCTCCACGCGTTACCGCGCTTCTACATCCGATCTATCAACGTGGTGGTCTTCCACGGCTCTAAGAAATCTTATCTTGAGGGAGGCTTCCCGCTTAGATGCTTTCAGCGGTTATCCCGTCCATACATAGCTACCCTGCTGCGCGGCTGGCGCCACGACAGGTACACCAGAGGTATGTTCAACCCGGTCCTCTCGTACTAGGGTCAACTCCTCTCAAATTTCGACGCCCACGGCAGATAGGGACCAAACTGTCTCACGACGTTCTGAACCCAGCTCACGTACCACTTTAATTGGCGAACAGCCAAACCCTTGGGACCTGCTCCAGCCCCAGGATGTGATGAGCCGACATCGAGGTGCCAAACGATTCCGTCGATATGAGCTCTTGGGAATCATCAGCCTGTTATCCCCGGCGTACCTTTTATCCGTTGAGCGATGGCCCTTCCACTCGGGACCACCGGATCACTATGACCGACTTTCGTCTCTGCTCGACTCGTCAGTCTCGCAGTCAGGCAGGCTTATGCCATTGCACTCTTGCAGACGGTTTCCAACCGTCCTGAGCCTACCATCGCGCGCCTCCGTTACTCTTTAGGAGGCGACCGCCCCAGTCAAACTACCCGCCACAGAGGGTCCCTGATCCAGTTTCATGGATCGAGGTTAGACATCAGAAAACAACAGGGTGGTATTTCACCTATGGCTCCACATCAGCTGGCGCCGATGCTTCAAAGCCTCCCACCTATGCTACACAGTTCTTTCCTAATGCCACTCTGAAGCTGCAGTAAAGGTGCACGGGGTCTTTCCGTCTAACCGCGGGTACTCCGCATCTTCACGGAGAATTCAATTTCGCTGAGCATCTCCTGGAGACAGTGGGGAAGTCGTTACGCCATTCGTGCAGGTCGGAACTTACCCGACAAGGAA
>NZ_JALPRD010000016.1:0-67500 GCF_023197165.1 Sphingopyxis sp. MSC1_008 | reverse complement strand
GATACGATATTTGACGAGATCGCCGATCGATATGAATCCGACGAGTCGGCCGCCGTCGATCACCGGCAGGTGGCGAATGCGCTTCTGCGTCATCTGCGAGAGCGCCCCGATCACTGCCATGTGCGGATCGCACGTCACCGGCGATTTGGTCATCACCTCGTCGAGGCTGCGGTCGAGCGCTTCGGGGCCATAGGAAGACAAGAGCCGCACGATGTCGCGTTCCGAAAAGATGCCGACGATCGAATCGCCCTCGACCACCGGCACCGCGCCGATTCGATTCTGCGCGAGCAGATCGACCACCGTACGCACCGTGTCGTTCGGCCCCGCCGAGATCACTGCCCCGGTCCGTTCACGAAGAATCGCTCCGATCGTCATAGGTGCCGCTCCCGTCTGGTTCTGTTGCCGGATCAGCCTAACATGATTCGCTTGGCGAACGAAACGCCCCGGCGCGCCGCGATGACGCTTGGCCGCGGCGGCGGCTTGGTTCATGGAAGCGCCATGGTAAAACGCTCTCCCCTCGACAATCGCGACACGTCGAATGTCGCCTGGGCGCGCTATCGCCGCCTGATGAAAGGCATGGCGCTGGTGTCGCTGCTCGCCGTCGTCGGCGCGCTCGGCTGGCTGCGCTTTACGATGGGCGAGGCGCTCACCATTCATATGATCATCGCGACCGCGGCCGGCGTCGGCCTGTCGGTCATGCTCGGCGCCGCGCTGATGGGACTCGTCTTCCTGTCGAGCGGCAGCGGCCACGACGAATCGATCGAAGACCCTTTTGAAAACGACCCGGATATGAACAATGACCGATAAGACTGAATCCGACTGTCCGCGCGACCCGATCCTGCGCGTCGTTCCCCGCCCCGCGGATATCAACGCCAACGGCCATATCTTCGGCGGCTGGGTGCTCAGCCAGATGGACATCGCCGGCGGCATCGTCGCCGGACGCGAAGCGCAGGGCGCGGTCGCGACCGTTGCGATCGAGACGATGGAGTTTATCGCGCCGATCCTGCTGCGCGACATCATCTCGGTCTATGCGCATCTCGAACGGCGCGGACGCACCTCGATGGGCATACGAATCGAAGTGATCGCGACGCGCGACGGCGGCCGGACCGAGGAGCGCGTGACCGAGGGGCTGTTCACCTTCGTCGCGCTCGACGAAAATCACCGGCCGCGGGCACTGCCGCCGATCTAGTCTTCCGCCTTTACGCGGTAATGGAAGGTCTTGCTGCCGTTCGCCGGCACGCGGACGACCCACGTGAGCAGCCCGTCACGGCGTGGCAGCTTGCGGATGCGCGAATCGAGACCCGCATTATCGTCGACATCGAAACCGAATTCGAAATCGGCCGCGTGGCGATTCGCGTTGGTTATCGTGATCCGATAGCCGTGCTGGCCATTCTTCGGCGCCACGTAATTTTCGACATCGACCAGGATCTGGCTGCTCTCGCCGATGACGAGATCGACCTTTTCGCCCACCGCATGGTCGCGCATCGCCCCCTCGCCGGCGAGCAGTTCCTGATCGCCCACACGCTCGAACACCGCCGCTTGGCCGCTCGGCAGCGGGACGCCGAGCCCGTCGGTCTCCTTGTTCTGCATCCGCAAGACGATCTCGGGGGTCATCAACCGGCCTTCGTCGCCGGGCTCCATCCGCAGCC
This sequence comes from Sphingopyxis sp. MSC1_008, assembly GCF_023197165.1. GTDB lineage: Bacteria > Pseudomonadota > Alphaproteobacteria > Sphingomonadales > Sphingomonadaceae > Sphingopyxis. The sequence continues at coordinate 65,851 of NZ_JALPRD010000016.1, read as the reverse complement.
GATGGATGGTGCGGAACGGCACGCGATCCTTGACCAGCAGCGCCACCTGTTTCTGCCCGTTCGCCGCAACGGTGACCGGGACCGGCACGCGGTAGAGCTTGAGGTCGCCGAGATCCTCCTGACTTGCGACCACCGAAACCGCCGACAGCATTTCGGCGCGCTGCATGCGTGCGCCCGTGACGACGATATCCATCCCCGCCGCCATCGGCGCGGGCGGCGGCGGTGGCGGTGGTGGAGGCGGCGGCACGGGCGGAACGCCATAGCGCCCGCTGCCGATCGGAAAGCAGTTGAGATGGAGCGGCGGCGTCCGCGGGCGCGCGGCCAGCGCATCGAAATCGCTGACCTTGTTCAGCGTGCCTGCGATCGCGGCCAGCCTCGCATCGGCGAAACTCTCACCATTGCTGTTGGCGACGGTCAGCCAGGCGAACAGGTCGAGCGTCTTTCCATCGTCGCGGACGCGCGCGACATAGTTGCTCGCCCAGTCGAAGCCGGTCGACAGATAGGTCAGCGTCACCGTCGCGCGCTGCGCCGCGGGGCTGCGCGTCGTTACCGACAGCGTCGGCTTCGCGGTCAGGCCCGCGGGCACACCATCATAGACGATCGATTCGGGAAGGCCGGTACAGCGTAGCGATTCGAATCCCGCCGCCGTCTGCAGCACCACCGCGCCTTGCGGGCCCGAGCGGATGATCGCCTCGTCCTCGGTGACCCTGCCCGTCGCGCGATCGGTGCGGCGGATATGGACGCGGTTGCCGAGCGACCCGTCGAGCAGGCTGGCGGGCGAGAGCAAAGCGGCATCGCGATTCTTCTGGATCACGCCGCCGGGAAGCCCGGTGACGATCGCCGACACCGCGATCATGCCTTCGGCGACGCCCTCGAATCGCAGCGTCGATTCGCCGGCGGGCAGGTCGACGGTCCGTTTCTCCGAGATCAGCGCGAAGCCGCTCAGCCAACCCGGTTCGATCTCGCCGCCTTCGCCGCGATCGGGATCGCGGAACACGCTGACCGACACCGAATCGGGCGCGAGTGAGGTGACCGCCGGCTGCGCCGCCGCGGGGGACGCGGCGACGATCGAGAGCAGGGGCAGCCAGCGGCGCATCGTCGCCGGGGATCAGGAACGTGTTTCGAAAGTGGCGGTGACCGTCGCTTCACCATTTGCGGGCAGCTCGACGCGCCAGCGGGTGCCGTCGCTATCGACTCGCTGGCTCTTCTGGCTTTCGGTGATGATGCGCGTGTCGTCCCAATACCAGTCGAGCCCGCGCTGCACGAGGTCGAGCGTCACCGGATTCGCGCGCGCATTGGTCAGGCGATACGACATGAACGTCCGCCAGACATGGTCGGAAACGCGTTCACGCTTCACCACCGTCGCCTGCACCTTGACGTCGAAGGCGTCGCCGGTCGCGAGGCCGAGTTCGCTACCCATCGGCGTGTGTCCGATGCTGTTCTCGCCGATGAACTGCGGATCGCCGCGCAGATCGCGCTGATAGAAGCGTACCGTCCCGGCGGGGAGCGCATCGCCCAGCCCGCCGCCTTTGGCGCCGGTGTTGAACTTGATCACGCTCGCGGCACTCGCCGGCTCGGTCATCGTATTGAAACCGCCGAGCGTGAATTCATAGATTTTCTGCGCCGGGACGCCGCTGACATCGAGGAAGCTCACCTGCTTCGTCTGCGCATTGGCGATCGTCGTCCGCTCGGCGAGCGGGTAGAGATAATAGTCGCCAAGCTGCTCGCGCGGCGCCGTCTCGGTTCCGGCGCGGCGGATATTGCCCTGCTGCGGCGGGCGATGCCGATAGCTGGCGGCCTGGCCCGACGGCGTTCCCGCAACGAGCAGCGTCTTCGCATTGGCGAAGGTCGTGCCGGTGCTATTGGAGAGCGTGACCCATCCCTGGACGTCGATCGTCCCCGCCTTCTCGTCATAGAGCGAGACATAATCGGCCGCCCAGCCCAGTCCGTTCGTCAGGTAGGAGAGTGTCGCGGGCCGCGTTCCCGCGCTCTTGCTGTCGACGGTGATCGACAGCGTCGGCTTGGCGCGCAGGTTCGGCGGAATCTTGTCGAAAATCACACGCACCGGCATCCCGTCATCGCGCAAGATCTCGATCCGCGGACCGATTTGCAGCACAACCCCGCCGTTGACCGCCAGCACCTTCGCGCGTTCGCGCGTTTCGGCACCGGTCGCGACATTGGTGCGCAGCAGCGTCACCATCTCGCCCACCGCCTTTTGCATCAGCGCGTTGGGCGACAACAGGTCATAGTCGAAATTCTGTTCGACAATCGAGGTGCCCGACGCCGCGAAGGATACCGTCTGCGGACGGATCTGCGCCGAAACGTCGGGAAACTCCTGCCGCGTCCGGCCGGCGGGGAACTGGATCTGGCGGATATCCTGCACCAGCGACTGCCCGCCATTGTAGATGGTGACGGCCAGTTCGCCCTGCGCATTGCCCTGTGCCGGGTCCTGCGCGATCGCCGGACATGGTGCGAGAGCCAGGGGAACGCAAAGCATTGCCGACACGCGCATAAAAAACCTCCCCGCAGGATATCCCGCGGGGAGGCTATGTCATGCGAATCGGAAAAACCAGCGTGAAATCGCTGACTTATTCAGCCGCTTCGACGTCCGTGTTGCGCGTCGCGAGCGTGCGGCGCGTACGGCGCGGCTTGGCGGCGGGGGCTTCACCCTCGGCATCGCTTTCGGCGCTGCGTTCGGGACGGCCGATCGCGGGCGGCAGGACGGCGGTGTCGATCCCGGCATTGCCCCCAAGGTCGCCATTATCGGCGCTGTCTTCCTGACGCGGACGGCGGGCCGGGCGGCGCGCGGGGCGCGGAGCCGGTTCCTGCTCGGCGGCTTCTTCGCGCACGGGGGCTTCGCTGCGATCGTTGCGGTCGACCTGCGCCTCATCCTCGTCGCGATTGCGGACGGGACGCGCGCGCGCCGGCTGGCGGTTGCCGCGATTGTCATCGTCGCGATTGCCGCGCGGTTCGCGGTTGCCACGATTGTCGTCGTCGCGGTCGCCGCGCGGTTCACGGTTGCCGCGATTGTCGCGCGGACCACGATCGTTACGGTCGTTACGGTCGTTGCGGTCGCCCCGATCGTTGCCGCGTTCGTTCCGCTCGCCGCGGTCGTCGCCATTGTCGCCGTCGTCGCGGCCGGTGTCGGCTTCGAAATCGCTGTCGGTATCGTCGTGGCCGTCGAAATCCTCGACGCCGCGAATCTCGCGGCTACGGTCCTGGCTGCGTTCCTGTCCGTTCGCCGCGGCCTTTTCTTCCTGGCGGGCGCGGAAGTCGCTCACGACGCGGAAATAATGGTCGGCGAACTGCAGATAATATTCGGTCTGGACCCGGTCGCCGGCAAGCTGCGCGTCGCGCGCGAGGTTGCGGTACTTCTCGATCATCTGGGCGCCGTTGCCGCGCGCGCGGCTGTCGATGCGGTTGGCCTGGTCGACCCCGCCGCGTCCGCCCGATTGCGGCCGATTGTTATTATTGTTGCTGTTGTTGTTACGGCCGCGACGGCGACCGTTCTGTCGGTTGTTCATGTTCAACTGAGACATCCTGTCGATAAGCTAATAAGCTATGCCAACCCCTTTTGGCCGACCGCGCCATTGCGCGTCGTGCCCGCGCTCCTTGCGCGGTTCTTGCCCTTTACCGCTTGCGCCGAACCCCACGGTCCCGCACCAGCATCGTAAGTGGGAAGCAAACCAGTCGGACCAGTATCGATGCTGTCCGCATCGCCAAAGGGACCCCGATCAGGTCTGTAAGCCGCCCCTACCGCGCTTTGCGGCGGAAACCAAGAAAATTCGTGTGGGCGTGTCAGGCGCGGGTCAACTTTAGCGCTCTGTCGCGCCCGCCGAGATCCTGGGTGCAGGCGACTGCAAACCCCGCCGCTTCGGCGAGTTGCCTTACCAACATATGCTGCGTCGCCCCGATTTCAAGGATTGCGGCGCCGCCCGGCGCCAAAAGACGCGGCAAATCGGGGATGATGCGGCGATAGTCGTCGAGACCGTCGGCGCCGGCAAAAAGCGCGCCCGGCGGCTCGTGATCGGCGACATCGGGCATCAGGGTTTCGGACTCGGCGATATAGGGCGGATTGCAGAGGATGAGATCGAACGGACCATCGAGTCCCGTTGCCCAGTCGCCGAGTACCAGTCGGGTCCGCTCTTCCATCCCCAGCGCCCGCGCATTGGTCTTCGCATACTCCAGCGCGGCATCGCTCGCGTCAACGCCAACGCCGCTCGCGTCCGGCCATTCGCTCAACGCCGCAAAAAGCAGCGTGCCGGGTCCGGTGCCGAGATCGAGGATGCGTTTCGGGCCAGCCGTACCGAAATAAGCGGCCGCCGCCTCGATCAGCGTTTCGCTGTCGGGCCGCGGGATCAACACTCCGGGGCCGACCCCAAGGCGGATCGTCCAGAAATCGCGATAGCCAAGGATATAGGCGATCGGCTCGTGCTGCGTCCGCCGCTCGACCAAGCCGGCAAAGCCCGCCGGCAGGTCGAAGCGTGACGGATCGAGCAGCAACAGTCCGCGCTCGACACCCAGCGCATGCGCCATCAAGAGTTCGGCATCGAGGCGCGGGGTGTCGGAAATCGCGGCGAAGCGCTCGGCTGCGGCGGAAATGGCGTGCCGAACAGTCATTTATGATCGCATGAGAAGGCCCACACCAAGGCTTTGACCGCGCTTTCATCGATGTCGGGATGATGTTTGCGCAATTCGCGGACGGCCCATTCGCTGCCGCTCCACAAAGAATGGATGTGCCAGTCGGGCTTCATCGCCCGCAAGTCGCCAAGGATTCCGAGCATCGGTATCTCGACCGCCTCGGCGCGTTCCATGCCGATAGACTCTACAACCGCCCGCCAATCAGACTGCGGAACATCCGCACGCTTGTATCCAAGATAAGCGACCAGAGCCGAATTGATGTCGGCCGACCGGGTCAATCGCCCAGCCCCGCCAGCCGCTGCGCCTGATCCTCGGCGATCAGCGCGTCGATCAGCTCGTCCATCGCGCCCTCAATGATTTCGGGCAGGCGGTGGAGTGTCAGGTTGATGCGGTGGTCGGTCACGCGCCCTTGCGGGAAATTATAGGTGCGGATGCGTTCGGAGCGGTCGCCCGATCCGACCATCGATTTGCGCGCGGAAGCCTCGGCGCTGTGGATCTTCTCGCGCTCGAGGTCATAGAGCCGCGCGCGCAGCACCTGCATCGCCTTCGCGCGATTCTTGTGCTGGCTGCGCTGGTCCTGCTGGATAACGACGAGTCCGCTCGGGATATGCGTGATGCGGATCGCCGAGTCGGTCGTGTTGACATGCTGTCCGCCCGCGCCCGACGCACGATAAATATCGATCTTGAGGTCGCTGTCGTTGATCGCGACGTCGACTTCCTCGGCCTCGGGCAGCACCGCGACTGTCGCGGCGCTGGTGTGGATGCGGCCCTGGCTTTCGGTCGCGGGGACGCGCTGGACCCGATGGACGCCGCTTTCGAACTTCAGTTTCGCGAACACGCCCTGCCCCGTCACCGATGCGACGACTTCCTTGTAACCGCCCATTTCGGCTTCGTTCGCCGAGATGATTTCGACCTTCCAGCCCTGCCCGTCGGCATAACGGCTGTACATGCGGAGCAAATCGCCTGCGAACAGCGCCGCCTCGTCGCCGCCGGTGCCGGCGCGGATTTCGAGCATCGCGGCGCGCTCGTCGGCGACGTCCTTCGGCAGCAACTTGATCGCGAGGTCATGCTCAGCAGCGGGTAAAGCCTCTTCGACCGCCGCAAGCTCCTCGGCCGCCATCGCCTTCATTTCGGGATCGGCGAGCATTTCATTGAGCGAGACGATTTCACCGCGCAGCCGCACGACTTCGCGCGCTGCGCTCGCAACGGGTTCGAGTTCGGCAAATTCCTTCGACGCCGCGACAAAATCGGCGGGCGCCATCTCCCCCGTCGCCATGCGCGCCTGCAGCGCCGCGTGACGCTCGATGATGGCGTCGATCTGTCTTTCGGAAACGGAGGTCACCGACGATCCCAAGCTTTCCAATCGATCGTCGCCAGAATTTCTTCAATCTCATGCATATGTTCAGCCGATCGAACGCGGACCGAAACGCCTCCATCATCCCCTAGCCCAAGCGAGACGATAGTGTCTGGATCGCGCTTCACGGCACGATCAAATCGCTTTTTGATCGACCCCGAAGCGATCAAATCGGTTTTCACGTTGGCCCGTCGAAGGACAGCCGATACCTCGAAACCGACCGCCTCGATCCCATCGCTTTCGACGACGACAATTGCCTCGGCCTTATCGGGCGCACCCGGCTCCTCGATCAACATCGCCAACCGCTCGATCCCCGCAGCCCAGCCGACCGCCGCGGTGGGCGGGCCGCCGAGCGCTTCGATCAACCCGTCATAACGCCCGCCGCCGAGCACGGTGCCCTGCGCACCCAAGCGGTCGGTGACGAATTCGAACGCGGTATGGCGATAATAGTCGAGCCCGCGCACGAGCCGCGCGTTGCGCTCCCATGCGACGCCTGCGGCATCGAGCCCCGCGGTCACGGCACCGAAGAAATCTTGCGCTTCGCCGGTGAGGAACGCGTCGATGTCGGGCGCGCTGTCGGCGATCGGGCGGTCCTTCGGATCCTTGCTGTCGAGGATGCGCAACGGGTTCTTGTCGAGCCGCGCAAGGCTATCTTCGGACAGGTCGCCGCGATGCGCTTCGAAATGCTCGACCAGCGCGGCGCGCCACGCGTCGCGGCTCGCCGCATCGCCGAGCGTATTGAGCGTCAACGTCACGCCCTCGTTGATACCGAGCTCTTGCAGGAGCTGGTCGGCGAACACCAGCAGTTCGGCATCGGCGAGCGGGCTGTCGCTACCTAGCACTTCGGCGTCGAGCTGGTGGAACTGACGGTAACGCCCCTTTTGCGGACGCTCGTAACGGAACAAAGGGCCGTGCGTCGCGACCTTCAGCGGCGCGAACTGCTGCCAGCCGTTGGTGACATAGGCGCGTGCGATCCCCGCGGTGAATTCGGGGCGCAGCGTGATCGATTCGCCGCCGCGATCCTCGAACGAATACATTTCCTTCGACACCACGTCGGTCGTCTCGCCCAGCGAGCGCGCGAACACCGCGGTCGGCTCGATCACCGGCACTTCGACGCGCTTATATCCATAGAGGCGACGAACGCGTTCGAACGTCTCGACGACGTGCGCAAAGCGGTCGGCGAAATCGCCAAGCATGTCCTGGGTGCCGCGTACCGCCTGCGGCGTCGGGATTTTCGCGCTTTTGTCCTTGCTCATGGCCGGCGCATCTAATGGTTTTTCGTCGAAAGGCAAAGTGCGCTTGCAGAGCCGCCGCTGGACCTGCGCGCCGTTTGGCGGCAGAGGTGCGACATGAAAAAAGCACTGTTCGTCGCAGCCGCGGTTATCGCCGCACCCATCGCCATTGTCCCCGCCATCGCCCAGGACGGCAACAGCCGCCCCCAGCCGGTCGTTCAGCCGCTGACCATCCCGCTGCCCGCCGACAAACCCTATCCGGGCACAATGCAGCTCAAGGTCGACGCGACCGACTTCGCGCGCGGCATCTTTCATGTGCGCCAGACGATCCCCGTCGCGAAAGCGGGCAAGCTGACCCTGCTCTATCCCGAATGGCTGCCCGGCAAGCACGCCCCGCGCGGCGCGATCGCCGAAATGGCGGGTTTCAAGGCCAGCACCGGCGGCAAGCCGCTGGCGTGGACGCGCCAGCCGACCGACGTCTACGCCTTCGACGTCGATGTGCCCACGGGCGCGAAGAGCATCGATGTCAGCTTCGATTTCCTGTCGCCGACGCGCACGAGCGAAGGCCGCGTCGTCGTCACCCCAGCGATGATGAACCTGCAATGGGAACAGGTCAGCCTCTATCCCGCAGGTTATTTCACCCGCGCGATCCCGGTGCAGCTCGATGTAACGCTGCCCGATGGCTGGACCGGCGCGTCGGCGCTCGACGGGCTCAAGGTCTCGGGCAATCGCTACAGCTTCGCGCCGACCAACTATGAGGTGCTGATCGACAGCCCGATGTTCGCCGGCAAATTTTTCCGCAAATGGGACCTCGGAAACAAGGTGACGCTAAACGTCGTCGCGGACGAGGCCAAATATCTGGAAGCGAGCCCCGACCATATCGCGCGCCATGCGGCACTGGTGTCCGAGGCCGTCGCGCTGTTCGGCGTCCGCCATTTCGACCGCTATGAATTCCTGCTCGCGCTCACCGACGAGCTCGGCGGCATCGGGCTCGAACATCATCGCAGCAGCGAGAACAGCCGCAACCCCGACTATTTCACCAAATGGAACGACAATGACAGCGAGCGCGGGCTGCTCCCGCACGAGCTGACGCACAGCTGGAACGGCAAATACCGCCGCCCCGACAAGATGTGGACCCCCGATTATCGCACCCCGATGCAGGATAATCTGCTGTGGGTTTACGAAGGACAAACCAGCTTCTGGGACCTCGTCCTCGCCGGCCGGTCGGGGATGCAGTCGAAGGAAATGATCCTCGCCGAATGGGCGACCAACGCCGGCAATTACAGCGTTCAGCCGGGGCGCGAATGGCGTTCGGTCGAGGATACGACGCTCGATCCGGTGATCGCAGCGCGCAAACCCAAGCCCTTTGCGAGCTGGTCGCGGAGCGAGGATTATTACAACGAAGGGTCGCTGATGTGGCTCGAGGCGGACATGCTGATCCGCCAGGCGACGAACAACGCGAAGAGCCTCGACGATTTCGCCCGCGCCTTTTTCGGCGGGCGCGAGGGGGACTGGGGGCAGGACACCTATGATTTCGACGATGTCGTCGCGGCGCTGAACGCGGTCCATCCCCATGACTGGGCAAGCTTCCTGCGCGAACGCATGCAGGCGAGCGGACAGCCGGCTCCCACCGGCGGGATCGAGCGCGCGGGATACCGCCTCGTCTGGCGCGATGCCCCCAACGTCTATGACCGTGACCGCATGGCGCAGGCGAAAAATACCGACCTCACCCATTCGCTGGGAATGACGATCGACAAGGACGGCGTCGCGACCGGCATCCTGTGGGATGGCCCGGCGTTCAAAGCCGACATCGTGGGCGGCACCAAGATCGTCGCGGTCGACGGGCTGAGCTATAGTCGCGAACGGATCGAGGCCGCGATTCGCGCCGCAACCGACGCCAAGACCCCGGTGCGCCTGCTCGTCGAGCGCGGCGGGCGCTATCGCAATATCGAGGTCGACTATCATGGCGGGCTGCGCTGGCCGCATCTCGAAAAAACCGCCGCTGGCCCCGACTGGTTCGATCAACTGCTCGCGGCGAAGCGGGCACTTTAATCCCCCTCCCTTTCAGGGAGGCATGCCGCACCCCTCGACTTTCGGCTCTTTCCGGCGCTAAAGGCGCGCGCGATTCAAAAACACAAAAGGATCTCCCATGCGCATCGACCTGATTCCCGCCGGCGACAGCCCGCCCGACAGCCTCAACGTCCTGATCGAAGTTCCGATCGGCGGCGAGCCGGTGAAATATGAATTCGACAAGGCATCGGGCGCGCTGTTCGTCGACCGCTTCCTGCACACGCCGATGCGCTACCCCGCCAATTACGGCTTCGTCCCGCACACGCTGGGCGAGGATGGCGATCCCTTGGACGCCCTCGTCGTCGCGCGGTCGCCGATCGTCGCGGGCGCGGTGGTCAAATGCCGCCCGATCGGCGTGCTGCTCATGGAAGACGATGCCGGCGGCGACGAAAAGCTGCTGTGCGTCCCCGTCAACAAGACCTTCCCCTATTATGCCGATGTCGCGAGCTACACCGACATGCCGCCGATCGTGCTGCAGCAGATCGAGCATTTCTTCACCCACTATAAGGATCTCGAACCCGGCAAATGGGCGAAGCTCAACGGCTGGGGCGATGAGAATGAGGCGAAGCGCATCATCGTCGAATGCATCGAGCGCGCGAAGAAGACCGGCTTCTAGATTAGGCTCGTCATCGCATGAAAGCTGTTCCCCGGCGAAAGCCGGGGTCCAGTGCGTTCGAACTTGGCGATGGCGTGATCAAGCTCTGGGCCCCGGCTTTCGCCGGGGAGCAGCTAAGCGGGCGTTTCGTCCTTCTCCGGCGCCCCGATAATGTGCACATCCTGTCGCGGATAAGGAATGGCGATCCCGGCTTCCTTGAAGCGATCCCATATGCCGAGGAACACCTCGCCCTGGATATTGCCAAGCCCGGCCTCGGGGTCCGAAATCCAGTAGCGCAGTTCATGCTCGACCGCGCGCTCCCCGAATGCCGTGATCCACACCGCCGGTTCGGGCTCGTTCAGGATGCGCGGATTCGTCATTGCGGTTTCGACGATCAGCCGCTGCGCGAGCCGCAAATCGCAGCCGTAGCCGACCGGAACACGCATCCGCACGCGCACCTCGGGGCTGGCATAGCTCCAATTCTCGACCGCCTGCGTCATCAACAATTCGTTCGGGATCAGATGCTTCTTGCCGTCGCGGGTGATGACGTTGACCGCGCGCACGCCGATCTTCGCAACGCGCCCGACATTGGGCACCCCGCCGGGAAGCGCCGATCCGCCCATCGCACTTCCGTCGCCAACGACGATGATGTCGCCCGGCTTGATCGACCGGTCCATCAACAGGATGATCCCCGCGATCAGGTTGCCGACGGTTTTTTGCAGCCCGAAACCGATCGCAAGGCCCGCCGCGCCCGAAAAGACCGCGAGCGCGGTGAGGTCGATGCCGAGCAGGTCGATACCGAAGAGCAGCGCAAAGACGAACAGCGCGATCGCGATCAGCTTTTCGGCGAGCAGCCGCTGCGTCGCATCGATCTGGGTGTTGCGGCGGAGCAGCCATTTGATCGAGCGCAGGATGATTCGCACCGCCAGATAGAGCAGCACCGCGACGACGATCGTCGAGAACAGCCCATAGAGCGACAGCCGGTACGAGCCGACATCGATGCCGATCGCCTTCAGCGCCTCGATCGTGCGGAGTACGCCCCCGGGCAGCCCGTCCATCGTCCCTATCCCGCCATCGCGGCAAAGCCGCGTTCGAGATCGGCAATCAGGTCGGCCGGATCCTCGAGCCCGATCGACAGGCGGACGAGCGGATCGGGGTCGGTCCATATGGTCGCGGTGCGGATCGCCGGCGGATCGCTCGGCACGACCAGGCTCTCATAGCCGCCCCAGCTGAAGCCGATGCCGAAATGGACGAGCGAATCGATGAAGCGCGTCCGCGCGGCTTCGTCGACGCCCTTCAGCGTGAAGCCGAACAATCCGCTCGTGCCGGCGAAATCGCGCGACCAGATCGCATGGCCGGGATCGCCCGGAAGCGCGGGATGCAGCACGCGGCCGACTTCGGCGCACGCGGCGAGCCAGTTCGCGACCGCCAGCCCGTTCGCGCCGTGGCGCTGCATCCGCACGTCGAGCGTGCGCAACCCGCGCAGCATCAGCGCGCAATCGTCGGGCGAAACCGCCTGCCCGAGCTGATACGCCGCCTGCCGCAGCCGCGGCCACACTGCCCTGGTCGCGGTGAGCGATCCCATCATCGCGTCGCTGTGCCCGCCGACATATTTGGTGAGGCTCATCATCGTCACGTCGACGCCGTGCGCCAGCGCCGGGAAAAGCAGCGGCGTCGCCCAAGTGTTGTCGAGCATCGTCAGCACGCCGCGCGCGCGCGCAATCGCCGTGATCGCGGGGATATCCTGCACCTCGAACGTCAGGCTGCCCGGCGATTCGAGGAAGATCAGCTTGGTTTCGGGCCGAATCAGGTCGGCGATCCCCACGCCGACGAGCGGGTCGTAATAGGTCGTCTCGACGCCAAGGCGCGCGAGCATGCCGTTGCAGAAAGCGCGCGTCGGCTCGTACGCGCTGTCGACCATCAGCAGATGATCGCCCGGCGAGAGCAGCGCGAGCAACCCCGCCGAATTGGCCGCGACCCCCGACGGATAGAGCAGGGTGCCCTCGGCCCCCGGCTCCATCTGCGTCAACGCATCGGCGAGTGCCCACACCGTCGGTGTCCCGCGCCGGCCGTAATAAAGCTTGTCGTGCGTTGCGTGACCGCGCGCCTTCAGGTCGGCGATATTGTCGTAGAGGATCGTCGAGGCGCGCCACACCGGCGGGTTGACGACGCCGCCGCCGAGCCGCGGGTCGCCGGTCCATTCGGGGCGCCGTCCGCCCTGCACGAGTTTCGTCGCAGGGCGGAGGCTGTCATCGTCGCTTTTGCTCATCCCCGCCTTGTTAGCGGAGCACCGGCCAAAATCCACCCTTCGACACGAAGGATATTCGTCCCCGTCGGTTAGGCCGCGCCGGTCGCCTTGGGTGTCGCGGGGTCGGCGCCCCATTCGACCCAGCTGCCGTCGTAAACCGCGACGTTGTCCTTGCCGAGCAGATGCGCACCAAATGCGACGACGGTCGCTGTCATGCCGCTGCCGCAGGTGGTGATGAGCGGCTTGTCGAGATCGACCCCGGCGGCGTCGAACGCCGCCTTCAGATCGTCGCCACGCTTCCACGTGCCGTCGGCGTTGAACAGCTCGCTGTGCGGCAGGCTGCGCGAATTCGGGATATGGCCCGGCGCGACGCCGGGACGCGGGTCGCGTTCTTCGCCGGTAAAGCGCGCCGCGGGACGCGCATCGACGACCTGTTCGGCGCCGCTGTCGAGGTTCGCGACCATCTGGTCCTTGGTGCGCACCGCCTTCGCATCGCGCCACACGGTAAAGTGGCGGTGGCGCAGCACCTGCTTGCCCATTTCGAGCGCGCGGCCTTCGGCCTTCCACTTGGCGAGGCCGCCGTCGAGCAGCGCGACATCATGCGCACCGAACAGCTTGAGGAGCCACCAGCCCCGCGCCGCGCTCTTGAGCGGGCTGTCGTCGTAAAGCACGATGCGGCTGCCATCGCCGAGGCCGAGCGACTGCATGCGGCTGGCGAATTTCTCTGCCTGCGGCGCCATATTATCGACGGCGCTCGACGGATCGGTCAGTTCGGCGAGGTCCATGAACACCGCGCCGGGAATGTGGCCCGCCTCATATTCGGCGCGCGCGTCGCGCCCCTCGTCGGCAAGGAATTTCGTCGCATCGACGACCCGCAGGTCCGATGCCCCCAGTTCGCGTTCCAGCCAGTCGGTTGAGACCAAGGCGTCCATGTCATGCTCCTGTTGCGACCGGTCGGGAACATGTTTGCCTGTCCCTCGCCCGGCCATCCTGCTGTGGCTCTGTTCTTTTCTGGGGAATAGCAGCCTATGCCCCAACCTGCGCTTTTTCAAGCGCAGCGGAGATGTGCCTCAGCCGATGCTGCACCGCAACAAAAAAGCGGCGCCGTTTTGAGCCAACTATTGGGTCCGCTTGATTGCGGTCGCGCGCGCCGCGGGCCGATCGACGGTATAGGACGCACGGTCGAGCGGCAGCGGCGCGAGCTTGTCGCTGCCGCTGGTGCCCTGTTCGCGGCCGAGCACAAAGCTGCCCGCATTCTGGCCGAAGGCTTCGCCCTCGCCATCCCAATGATAGGTCACGTCGAACGCGATGACGGGTACGAGCATCGGTTTGCCGCCGATCATCAGCGGCTCGATCGAGGCGCGCGGCAGCATGACCTCGGTCGACAATTCCTCGCCCGCGCCGGGCGCGAGCATTATATCGTCGCGCAGCACGCTGCCGCCCGCGCCGTCGAAAAAGCGCGCCAGCACCGGTTCGGCCATCGCCGATCCCTGGTTGAGCGCGATGCGGACCATCAGGCCGGTCGCCGCGACCGGCCCCTGGTTCACGAGGTGGAGCGCAAAGCCGACCGCCACATGGTCGGCGGCGAAGCGGATGCTGCGGATGTCGAGCGCCATGCCGATGATCGCGCGCTTTTCGGCGGCCGGGCGCGTGACAAGCGGCGAAGGCTGAGGCCCCTCGGGCGGCGCGAGCGGCGCGCGCGCAGGCTGGGGCGGGGCCGGGCGCGGTGCGGCGGGCTTTGGCGAAGCCGGCGACGCGGCGCGCTGAACGGGCGGTGTCGGCGCCGCGCGTGGCGCCTCGGGCGCTTCATCGATGGACGGACCGGCCGACGCGGTACGGCGGCGCCAATACCAGAAACCGGCGCCCGCCGCCGCCAGCGCGGCAAGCACCCACGCCCAGACCGGCGTACCCGACGGTGCGTCCGCGGGCGCCGCCGCAACCGGCGTCTCATCGGCGGCGACGGGTGCAGCATCTGTCGTCGTGGCAGCGGGCGGCGCCGCGGTCTCAAGCGGCGGCAAGGCCGGATTGTCGGTAGCGGAGAGCGGCGCCGGGCTTGCGGTCTCGGGTGCGGACGTCCGCGGAGCCGCAGGCGTATCGCGCCGTGTCGGTGTGGGCGCCGGCGTCGGGGTGGCAGTTGCGGGTTGGGTGGGAGCTACGCGCGGCGGCGTCACCGGCTGCGTTGGCGTCGGCGCGGGGGTGGGCGTCGGCTGGCCGCGGCGTTCGCCCGGCGCCACCGGCGGCAGGCCATTGTCCGACGGGCCCTGCACACCCGGCGTCCGGCCGTCGTCGGCGGGCGGCGGCAGGCGGAAATCGATCGGGCGCGGCGAGGTTCCGGTATCCTGCGCGCGCGCAGGCATCGCCGCGCTGAGCATCGCCGCCACCAGCGCGAGCGTCGCCACCTGTTCTCGCCCGAAGTTACGCACCGTCATCTTGTCCGCGATCCCACACTACCCATATCTCGCACACGCCGCTGAATTGGCGCTGAACCTTGCGGCCACTTCCGTCCAACCAGATCGGTGACATCGGCGCCGCTGCGCACTAGAGCCTTTCCATGACCGATTCCACCCCTACCCCGCTCACGCCGAAACATCTCGGCCAGTCCAGCGAACTTCCTGCCTCGCCCGAGGCCGCGGTTCTCGATTATGTCCCCAATCCGCGCGCCGGCGAGCTCTATCTCGTCCGCTTCGCCGCGCCCGAATTCACCTCGCTCTGCCCAGTGACCGGCCAGCCCGATTTCGCGCATCTCGTGATCGACTATGCGCCCGGCGAAACGATCGTCGAATCGAAGAGCCTGAAGCTGTTCCTCGGCAGTTTTCGCAATCACGCCGGCTTTCACGAGGATTGCACCGTCGGCATCGGCCGCCGCCTGTTCGACGAAATGCAGCCCCGCTGGCTGCGCATCGGCGGTTACTGGTATCCGCGCGGCGGCATCCCGATCGACGTCTTCTGGCAATCGAGCGCGCCGCCCGCCGACCTGTGGCTCCCCGACCAGGGCGTCGCGCCTTATCGCGGGCGCGGATGAAAGATTCATCTTTCCGTCACAAAATATTGACATTAGTGTCAGCGATATGACCGCCGCCTCCCTTCCGCACGATCATGCGATCGCCGTTGGCGCCGACCAGATCGATTTCATGGGTCATGTGAACAACGCCCACTATCTCAGCTGGGTGCAGGAAGCGGTGCTGTCGCACTGGCGCCATATCGCGCCGCCCGACGCGGTTGCGGCGCATCTGTGGGTCGCGCTGAAGCACGAGATCACCTATCGCCGCCCCGCCTTCCTCGATGACCAGGTTATTGCGACCGTCATCCTCGAAAAGGTGCAGGGCGCGCGCGCCTTCTACGAAACGATCATCAAGCGCGGCGAGGATGTGCTCGCCGAGGTCAAATCCTCATGGTGCTGCATCGACGCCGAAACGCTGCGCCCCGCGCGGCTCGCGAGCGAGGTGGTCGCGCGCTTTTTCCCGAGCGAGAAAGTTTAGGCTTCGGATGTGAAAAGGCCCCCTCCTTGCGGGAGAGGGCCGTTTCCTGCCGGGAATTTACGGGCTTACCGGATTGTCGTCGCCATCGTCGTCGACCACCAGCCAGATACCGCCGGCAATGATCGCCAGCCCGAGCAAGATCGCAATCCAGCTCGCGCCTTCGAGTTCGTTCTGACCCTCGGTAACGGACCCCGCACGAGCAGCATCCAGCGCGGGCGCAGCCGACGCGGCCACCGGCGCAACGACCATCGACGTCGCCGCGAACGCGATCGCGGCCTTCTTCAAGAGATTCATCGCAAACTCCTTTTTTCAGCGGGCTTTAAACGCCCGCTGACGGGCGTTGGTTCCATGGCGCCGCGCCGGATCGGAGGCTAGGCGGCGGCGAACCGGATCGGCAGGCGCTTCAACCCGCCGACGAACACCGATTCGACGCGCGCGGGCGTCCCGGCGAGTTCGAGGCTTTTGAGCCGCGGCAGCAATTCCTCCATCAATATGCGCATCTCCATGCGCGCGAGATGCTGGCCGAGACAGACATGCGCACCGAACCCAAAGGCGATCTGCTGGTTCTTTTCACGGTCGGGATCGAACGCGAAAGGGTCGCCGAACACCGCCTCGTCGCGGTTGCCCGAGACATAATTGAGCATCAGCCAGTCGCCCTCGCGGATCGTCTGGCCGCCGATCTCGACGTCTTCCTTCGCGCTGCGCATGAAATGCTGGACCGGCGTGGTCCAGCGGATCGCTTCCTCGATCAGCCCCGCCTTGTCGCTGTCGGCGGCGCGGAAGCGTTCGAACAGCGCCGGGTTCTTCGCCAGCTCCATCATCGCGCCCGCGGTCGACGCGCTCGTGGTGTCGTGTCCCGCGGTCGCGACGATCATATAATAGCCGGCGAGCTCGCGATCAGGGATCTGCTCGCCATTGACCGTCGCATTGGCGATCACCGTCGCAATGTCCTCGCGCGGGTTGGCACGGCGCTCGGCGGTGAGCGCGCCGAAATAATTTTCGAAATCGGCGATGACATAGTTGAGCATCGCGATCGCCTGTTCGGCGCTGGTGATCGCCTCGCGGCTGCGGTTCAGTTCGGGGTCGGTCGGGCCAAACAATTGCTGGGTCAGCATCAGCATGCGCGGCTCGTCCTCGCGCGGGACGCCCAATATGTCCATGATGACGCGTAGCGGATAATGCGCCGCGACATCGCGCGCAAAATCGCACTCCCCGCCCGCTTCGAGCATATGATCGACGGTCTCGCGCGCCAGTTGGCGGATGCGATCCTCGACGATCTTCAAATTCTTGGGCATGAACCAGCTCTGCGTCAGCAGCCGGTATTTCATATGGTCGGGCGCATCCATCTGAACGAGCGAGCGAATCAGGTGCCCGTCATTGTTCGGCGTTGCCGCGCGCGCCAGCGCCTCACCGTCGCGATTGGTCAGCACCGTCGGGCGGATGCCGTTCGCGAAACGCTGCGGGTCGCGGCTGATCGCCATGATGTCGGCGTGGCGCGTCACCAGCCAGAAGGGGTCGTGATCGTGGTTCTCCGCGACGGCGAGCGGCGCATTGGCGCGCGCCCAGGCGAGCTGTTCGTGCAGCGGATCCCATTGGCCGTACGCGACGGGGTCGACGACGGCGGCGGCTACCTCTCCAGGCAATATAGGTTTTGTCATGAAACCAAAGCTGCCTGATCGCGTGCCGTCTGTCGAGCCTCGACGACCGCTTGACGAAAGGGGGCGTTGCGGGGGCTGGCGCATGCGCCTAGCCGGGATCGTAAAATCATCCCGGGGATCGCAACCATGAAATACTCGACTCGTCATTTGCTTATTGCCGCCGTCTCGTCGCTTACCCTCGCCGCCTGTGCCGCGCAGTCGGGGATCGAATCGCCGGCGCCCGTCGCGGCGGCGCCCGCGCTCGTCGGCGCGCCGCTCGATACCAGCGTGCCGAGCCAGCTGCCGCGGATCGCGCGCCCGGTACATTACGACATCAGCGTCACGCCCGACGCCAAGGCGCTGCGCTTTACCGGCGACGCGAGCATCGACCTTGAGCTTTACGAACCCTCGGCGACGCTGACGCTGAACGCCCTCGACCTCGGCTTCGCACGCGCGAGCCTGACCGGCGCCGACGGCAAGGCGATTCCGCTCACCGTCGCGATCGACGCCGCGGCCCAAACCGCGAACTTCACCGCCCCCGCTCCGCTCGCACCCGGCAAATACCGCCTGACCACCAGCTACACCGGCACGATCAACACGCAGGCGAACGGGCTTTTCGCGCTCGATTATCCCGACAAGGTTACCGGCAATGAGGTGCGTGGACTGTTCACCCAGTTCGAGGCGCCCGATGCCCGCCGCTTCGTCCCGAGCTTCGACGAGCCGAGCTACAAGGCGACCTTCACCCTCGCGGCGACCGTTCCCGCGGGCGATCTGGCAGTGAGCAACATGCCCGTGGCGAATGAAACCCCCGTCGCGGGCGGCAAGAAGAAGGTGACCTTCCAGATCTCGCCCAAAATGTCGTCGTACCTCCTCTTCTTCGCGACCGGCAATTTCGAGCGACTCGCGGCGAAGAGCGACAGCGGCGCCGAGGTCGGCATCGTGTCGCCCAAGGGGTCGGGCGAACAGGCGCGCTTTGCGCTCGACAGCCTCGGCCCATTGCTCGGCTATTACAGCGACTATTTCGGCCAGCCCTATCCGCTGCCGAAGCTCGACAATGTCGCGGGACCCGGCCAGTCGCAATTCTTCGGCGCGATGGAAAATTGGGGCGCGATCTTCACCTTCGAACGCATCCTGCTCGACGATCCGAAGATCACGAGCGAAGCGACGCGCCAGCAGATTTACTCGACGCAGGCGCATGAGGTCGCGCACCAATGGTTCGGCGATCTCGTCACAATGGCGTGGTGGGACGACCTCTGGCTCAACGAAGGCTTCGCGAGCTGGATGGAAACCAAGGCGAGCGACCATTTCCACCCCGACTGGCAGCCTTTGCTCGAACGCGTCGACGGCCGCGAACGCGCGATGGCGCTCGACGCCTTTGCGACGACGCACCCGATCGTCCAGACGATCCGCACCGTCGAGGACACCAATCAGGCGTTCGACGCGATCACTTACCAGAAGGGCGAGGCGGTTATCACGATGCTCGAAGCCTATGCCGGCGAGGATGTGTGGCGCGGCGGGCTGCAAAGCTACATGGCAAAGCATAAATATGCCAACACGCGCACCGACGATCTGTGGAACGCGGTCGAGGCGGCGGGCGCGAAGGGGCTGACCGCGATCGCACATGATTTCACCAGCCAGCCGGGCATCCCGTTGCTCCGCGTCGGCGGTGTGAGCTGCGCGGGCAGCAACACGACCGTGCAGCTGACGCAGGGCGAATTTTCGCGCGATCGCAGGCAGGCCATCGACGCCGAAGGCCGCCGCTGGCAGGTGCCCGTCCTCGCACGCGCCGGCAATGGCGCAGTGTCGCGACAGGTGATCGCCGGCGGCACCGGCACGCTGACCCTGCCCGGTTGCGGCGCCGTACTGATCAACGCGGGGCAGGCGGGCTATTACCGCACCCTTTATTCGCCCGCGGCGCTGGCCGCGCTCCGCGGCGATTTCGCGAAGCTGGCGCCGATCGACCAGCTAGGGCTGCTCGGCGACAATTTCGCGCTCGCCTATGCCGGCTACCAGCCGATGGGCGCCGCGCTCGACCTGCTCGCGGCAGCACCGCGGGATGCGAGCCAGAAACTGCTCGGCGACGTCGCAGGGCGTTATGCGGCGCTGTACGGCTATTTCGACGACCAGCCGGCGGTGCAGAAACAGATCGCGGCACGCGGGACCGCGGCGCTCGCACCCGCGATGGGGCGCCTCGGCTTCGACGCGCGCGCCGGCGAACCCGCGCTCGACAGCATCTTGCGCTCCGAACTGCTCGGGGCGCTCGGGACATTGGGCGACACCAAAGTACTGGCGGAGGCCCGCCGCCGCTTCGCGCTGCTCGACAGCAATCCCTCGGCGCTCGACGGTCCGCTGAAATCGCGGTGGCTCGACATCGTCGCGGCGAACGCGAGCGAGGCCGAATGGACCAAGCTGCGCGGACTCGCAAAGGGATCGAAATCGGCGGTCGAGCGCAGCGCCTTCTACACCTTCCTCGGCAATGCGAAGGACGCGATGCTGGCGAAACGCGCACTCGACCTCGCGCTCACCGACGAACCCGGCAAGACCGTCAGCGCCTCGATCATCGGCGCGGCCGCGAAGAATCACCCCGAACTGGCGGTCGATTTCGCGCAGGCGAACCAGGCCGCGGTCGACCGGCTGATCGATGCCTCAGCGCGCGCACGCTTCCTCGCGGGATTGGCGGCTTCGTCGAACGATCCCGCGATGATCGCGAAGCTCGAGCGGATCGCGGCGCCGCTGCCCGCCGATGTGCGCAAACCCTATGACAAGACGCTGGCATCCTTGAAGGAACGCAGCGTCAGCCGCCCGCGCATCAAGAGCGAAATCGCTGGCTGGCTGAAGACGAAGTAACGGAAAGGCCGCGGCCGGTCAGTCGGCCGGCTGCGGCGTTCCAACCGGCATCGCGCTTTCCCATTCGGCGCGCGCACGGCGGATCATCGCCTTCAGCGCATCGGCCTGACGCCGCCACGCGGTCGCCGTCTCGCTGCCCCATGCCCCTCCCGCCGCGGCGCCCAGTTCGGCGACCGTCATGTCGATGAAGGCGTCATATTCGGCGATCGGCAGCGGCCCATAGGCGCGGTGGGTGAAGACGAGTTCGGCGACGAGCGGCCAAACCCAGCCTTCGCCCTTCGCGAGCCCGAACATCATCTGCAACGTCTCGTCGGTCATCCGCCGTGACGAGGCGTCGACGACCATGAAGCTCGCGCGGCGGTCGGGGAACGCCGCAAAGAAACGGTCGAACAAGGCGTGGCGAATGTCGATGCCCGCGTCGGCGACGGCCGTCAGGCTCGCCTCCATCAGCACGGCATCGGCTTCGCTCACTTGAACAGGCTGCCCAAAATCCCGCGCATCAGCTGGCCGCCGAATTTGCCCGCAACCTGTCGCCCGATGCTCGTCGCCGCCGAGCGCGCTGCCGACTGCACCATCTTTTCGGTCATCGACGGCTTCGCGGCTTCGCGCGCCGCGGCCTTTTCGAGCCGCAGCCGTTCGCGCTCCTCGGCCGCCTTTTGCTTTGCCTCTTCCTTCGCCGAGATCGCGGCCTGCTTGTCGGCCTCGATCTGTGCTTTGGCCTCGACCGCGGCCGCCTGCGCCTGCTCGGCCTTGACGGCGAGCAATTCCTCGGCGCTCTCGCGGTCGACGGCGGTGTCATACTTACCCTCGACCGGCGAGATCGACTTGATGATCGCGCGCTCCTTGGCGTCGAGCGGACCCGCGCGCGAGCAGGGCGGCTTGATCAAAGTGCGTTCGACCGGCGACGGCGCGCCGTCGGCCATCAGCAGCGACACCAGCGCCTCGCCGACCTTGAGTTCGGTGATCTCGCGCGCGACGTCGACCTTCGGGTTCGGACGGAAGGTTTCGGCCGCCGCCTTCACCGCTTTCTGGTCGCGCGGGGTGAAGGCCCGCAGCGCATGCTGGACGCGGTTGCCGAGCTGGCCTGCGATTTCCTCGGGGACGTCGATCGGGTTTTGCGTCACGAAATAGACGCCGACGCCCTTCGAGCGGATCAGGCGCACGACCTGCTCGATCTTTTCGGTCAGCGCGGGCGGTGCGTCGTCGAACAGAAGATGCGCCTCGTCGAAGAAGAAGACGAGCTTCGGCTTGTCGGGATCGCCGACCTCGGGAAGCGTCTCGAACATCTCGCTGAGCATCCAGAGGAGGAAGGTCGCGTAGAGCTTCGGGCTCGCCATCAGCTTGTCGGCGGCGAGGATGTTCACATAGCCGCGGCCATTCTCGTCGGTGCGGATCATGTCCATGATGTCGAGCGCGGGCTCGCCGAAGAAATTGGCGCCACCCTGGCTTTCGAGCGTCAGCAATTGACGCTGGATCGTACCGACGGTCGCCTTCGACACATTGCCATATTTGGTGGTGAGCTCGTCGGCGCTTTCGGCGCACCAGGCTAGCATCGCCTGCAGATCGCCAAGGTCGAGCAGCAGCAGATTCTGTTCGTCGGCGACGCGGAAGGCAATCGCGAGCACGCCCTCCTGTACCTCGTTCAATCCCATCAGCCGCGCGAGCAGCAGCGGCCCCATTTCGGAAATCGTCGTGCGCACGGGGTGCCCCTGCTCACCGAACAGGTCCCAGAAGATCACCGGATTGTCGCGATAGACCCATTCGCCGTCGCCGATCTCGGCGGCGCGCGCGGCGAAAATCTCGTGCGTCTTTGCGGTCGGGCTGCCCGCCATCGCCATGCCGGCGAGATCGCCTTTTACGTCAGCGACGAACACCGGGACCCCGACCGCGGAAAAGCCCTCGGCGAGACCCTGCAAGGTCACCGTCTTGCCGGTGCCCGTGGCGCCCGCGATCAGCCCGTGGCGGTTCGCACGCTTCAGCACGAGCGACTGGCGCGGGCCATCGGCCGCGCCTCCGCCACCAAGGCCGATATAGATTTCGCTTGCCGTGCTGCCGTCGCTCACCCGCTGTCCTCCACTTGATACGTCGGGAGAAGGTTAGAGCGGCGGCGCAGGTCAGGCAATCGGCAAACCCCCTCGGCTTGCGATCGGCAAGAATGGCTAGGAAATTGTCCCCGCCGCCAGCGCGATCGCCTCGATCTCGATGCGAAAGCCGAAATGCAGCGGCCCCGAGGGCACCACGCTGCGTGCCGGACGCGCGGCGCCGAAAAAACGGCCATAGACCGCGTCGAGTTCGCCCCAATCGTCGACGTCGGCGAGATAGACCGTCGTCTTGACCACCTGCTCCAGGCCGGCCCCTGCATCCGCCAGCACAGCTTTCAGATTGAATAGCGCCTGCTCGGCCTGCGACGCGAAGGGGGCAGCCGCCAGCGATATGTCGCGCCCGGGTAGCAGCGGGAGCTGCCCCGACACGAAGATGAAACCGCCACCGACAACGAAGGGCGAATAATGTGGTCCGCCAGCCTTTTGTGAATTCATCCGCCACTCTCCAAACAGGATGCGGCGCGCAATATCACGGCTGGCGGCTGTCGCCCATCATCCCATGATGAAGGCGTTGAGCTTGTTGCCGTCGGGATCGCGAAAATAGCCGGCGTAGAATCCCTCGCCGCGCGGTCCCGGAGGGCCTTCGCACGTCCCGCCATGCGCGAGCGCGATTTCGTGCAGGCGGTGGACCTGTTCCTTGTCCTTCGCCTGCAACGCGACCATCACGCCGTTGCCGACCGTCGCGGCATTGCCGTCGAACGGTCGCGTCAGGCCGATGCCCGCGCCGCCGCCCGGCTTGCCCCACGCGATGAAGCCGTCGAATTCCATCATCCGCGGCGTTTCGAGTTCGGCGGCAATCGCGTCATAAAATTCCGCCGCCTTCGCCAGATCCTTCGTGCCCAACGTCACATAGCCAATCATCATCATTCTCCCGACTCGTCATTATGAGAACATAATATGAACGACAGACATGGTTCGCAAACAAAAAGGGCGCCGGACCCGAAGGTGCGGCGCCCCGATTGATGGGTCGGAAGCCGAACCCTATTTCACGCGAATCGCGATAAAGGCCGACGGCTGGCCGCGCCGCAGGATTTCGAGCAACACCGCATCGCGCCCGGCCTTTTTGGCGTCGGCGACGGCCTTGGCGAGCGCATCGCTCGTCGCTACCGGCGTGCGATTGACGCTGAGGATCACGTCGCCGCGGCGCAGGCCCTTGCGGCCCGCGTCGCTGCTCGCCGACGCGGCGCCGATCACCAACCCCTTGGTTCCGGCATCTACACCCACCGCGCGCGCGATGTCGGGCGTCACCACCTGAACCGCAAGGCCAAGCTCTTCCTGGATCGTCTTGTCGGCAGCGCCGGCGGGATCCTCGGGAACCGTCTGCTCCTCTTCGGGGTCGAAATTGCTGCCAGCCAGCTCTTCCTCGGGCGGGCGCATGCCGACGACGACATTGACCGTCATCGTCTTGCCGTCGCGAATGACCTCGAGCGGGATGCGCGTTCCGGGCTTGGTGTTCGACACGATATAGGACAGGGTCTGCTGCGGCGTGACATCCTTGCCATTGACCTTGGTCACCACGTCACCGCGCTTCAGCCCGGCCTTTTCCGCCGGTTCCCCGGGCTCGATGCGCTGGACAAACTCGCCGCGGTCCTTGGGCAAGCCAAGCGCCGCCGCAATATCCTCGGTCACGGGCACGATGCCGATGCCAAGATAGCCGCGTTCGACCTTTTCACCGGCGCGCAGCGCGTTGATCACGGGGATCGCCGCGTCGGCGGGGATCGCGAAATTGACGCCGATGTTCGCGCCGACCGGCGAGATCAGCATATTGTTGATGCCGACGACATTGCCCTGAAGGTCGAACAGCGGGCCGCCCGAATTGCCGCGGTTGATCGCAGTATCGGTCTGGATATAGCGGTCATAAGCGCCGCCCTGGCCGATGTTGCGCTGCACCGCCGAGATGATGCCCGCGGTGACCGTCGAGCCGAGCCCGAGCGGGTTGCCGATCGCGACGACCCAGTCGCCGACACGCGCCGGGCTGCCATCGGCGAATTTGACGAAGGGCATACCGGTCGCGTCGATCTTGAGCAGCGCGAGGTCGGACGCGGCGTCGCGGCCGACGATCGTCGCCTTATATTCCTTTTGATTGGTCAGCGTCACCGTCACCTGGTTCACCGCCTCGCCGCGCGGACCGCCCGAAATGACGTGGTTGTTGGTGACGATATAGCCGTCGGCCGAGATCAGGAATCCCGAACCGCCGCCCTGCTGTTCCTGAGTGATCGGTTCGCGCGTCCCGGCAAAGGGGTTCAGCCGGACGCCGAGCGTGACCTCCTGCTTGGTCGAGATGTTGACGACCGCGGGCTGCAGCTGCTCGACGAGGTCGGCAAAGCTTTCGGGCGCACCCGAACGCGGCACGACCTTGGCGATTTCGCTCTTCTCGTTCTGCGCGACCTGCGCGCCGACGGGGGACTGGGTGACCAGCGCCAGCGCGGTGCCACCCGCCAGCAAGGCAGAAGTGATGCCATAAACATAACGCACGATCGAAATTCCTTTTCTCTTGCGAAAAACTCGTCTGCCCCGGCCGCGGCTATCTGCGTCGCGGCGGCTGAACGGTGTTTGAACATGAACAGGCGCTGCAAGTTCCGTTCAGCCGGCAACCGCGCGGCATCAACCCCCACTGAAGCGCTTCAGATATTCATTGTCAGGCGACATGATGATCGACGTCCCGCCCTGGTTATTCTCGCCAAGGAAGGTCTGCCGATAGCTCTGCATCGCGCGGTAGAAGTCATAGAATTCGGGGTCCTTGCCAAAGCTGGCGGCATAGATGCGCGCCGCTTCGCCATCGGCGCTACCGCGGATGATCTGCGCTTCCTTTTGTCCTTCGGCGCGGATCGAGATCGCCTCCTGCTGGCGCGCGGTACGCATGCGGTTGTACGCCGCCTCAAGCGTCGCGCCTTCGGGAAGATCGGCGCGCTTGATCCTGACGTCGATGATCTCGGCGCCATATTTATTCGCCTCGCGGTTCAGCGCGACCTGGATATTGTCCATCACCGCACCGCGTTCGGGCGATAGCAACGTCGCGAACGTCCGCTTGCCAAGCTCGTTGCGCAGCGACGAGCCGAGGATTGTCGCAAGCTGCGCCTGCAACTTATCCTCGGTGCGGATCGCGGTATACATGCGCACCGGATTGGTGATGCGGAAGCGCGCAAAGGCGTCGACCTGCAAGCGCTGCTGGTCGGTCGAAAGCACCTGCTGGCGCTCCATGTTCACCCCGAGGATGCGCTTGTCGATATATTCGATGCCGTCGGTGAACGGCACGCGCAGGACGAGCCCGGCGCCCGAGCGCCCGAAGTCCTCGTTCGGCTTGTAGCGGTTCACCGTCCGCTCGATCTCGCCGAAGCGCAGGATCAGCGCCTGCTTGTCCTCGGGAACGATCGCCAGCGATTGCGACAGGATGACGAGCACGATGACCACGCCAAAGAGCAGCCGCATCGGGTTCTGGAACAGCGAGCCAAACATCATTCGCCCCCCTTCGTGGCGGCTTCAGGCGCCTTGATCCGCTTCTGCACTTCGTTGAGCGGCAGATAGGGGGTCACCCCGCGCGCTTCGACAATCGTCTTGTCGACGTTCGACAACACATTCTCCATCGTTTCATAATAAAGGCGCTTGCGGGTAACTTCGGGTGCCAGCTCATATTGCGCGTAGATCTGGTCGAACGCCGACGTGTCGCCGCGTGCGCGTTCGAGCACCTGCTGCTGATAGGCGCGCGCGAGGTTGATCGCCGATTCGCGCTCCTGCCGCGCCGCGGTGACTTCCTTGAACGCCTCGTCGACCTGGCTCGGCGGGTCGACCTGACGAATTGCGATGCCCTGAATCATCACGCCGGCGCGATACTGGTTGAGCAGTTCCTGCATGCGCTGCTGGACCTGCGCCTCGATCTCGACCCGGCCGGGGCCGATCGCCTGGACCAGGTCGAAGTTCGCGACCGTCGCGCGCATCGCGCTTTCGGCGACTTCGCGGATCGTGCCTTCGGGATCGGCGAGCTGGAAAAAAAACAGCTCGGGATCGCGCACCGACCAGCGGACCTCATAGGCGAGGTCGACAATGCTCTGGTCGCGCGTCAGCACGAAATTCTCATCGGTCGCGTTCGGCGATCCGACCGCCATCGTGCGGATCGCGCGGACGTCTTCGAGCCGGATACGCTCGATCGGCGCAGGCCAGGTCAGCTTCACGCCGGGACCGACGGTGCGCGAATAGCTGCCAAGGCGCGTGACCACGCCTTCCTTTTCAGGCGGCACGATGTGGAAAGAGGAGAAAAGCACCCACGCGACGACGAGCGCGAGAATCACCCATTTCCAGAGCTTCGCCGAATCGCCGAAATTGAAAGGACTGCCGCCGCCTGCGCCGCCGCCGCCGAAACCACCGCGCCCCTTGCGCAGCAATTCGTCGAGCGCCGAGGGGCCGCGCGGCTTTTGCGCGCGCCGCTGGTCGGCGGGATCGGGCGTGACCCACGGGTTGCGCGGGCCGGGCTTTTTGCCGTCACCCTTGCCGTCGTCATCCCCCTTGCCGGGACCGCTGCCCCACGGGCTGTTGGCCATCTGGCTGATCTGATGGAAAAATTGCCGCAATCCCCTCGGGCTGCGGCGATCCATGCTGCCGTCAATCTTGTCGTTCATATTGCTTTTATAGGGGCGGCGGGCGCGATTAACAGGGGGTGCGCGCGAAAATGGCTGGCAAACGGGCCAATCATGCCTATCTGCCGCGGACATGACCGAACAAAGCGCCGATATCGCCCGCCTGACCGCCGCCGCCGCCGAACTGAGCGAAGGGCGCTCGTCGGGACTGCGAATGCTCGACGATTCGGGGTTGCTCGCGGTGGTGCTCGATGTGTCGGGGCTCGCCGTCGAGGAGCGCAAACCGCTCGAGGACAAGCTCCGCGCCGGCCTGCTCGCCGAGCCGGGGGTACGCGAGGTGCGCATCGCGATGACCGCCGAGAAGAAGGCGATGACGATCATCGCGGTGGGCAGCGGCAAGGGCGGTGTCGGCAAATCGACCCTCGCCGCGAACCTCGCCGTGGCGCTGCGCCGTCTAGGCGTGAAGGTCGGACTGGTCGACGCCGATATCTACGGACCTTCGCAACCAAGATTGATGGACAGCGAGGGCGTGAAGCCCGAAGCGCGCGGGTCGAAGCTCGCCCCCGTCCCAAACGCCTACGGCGTGCCGATGCTCTCGACTGGCCAGATCGCCGCCCCCGGACAGGCGATCGCGTGGCGCGGCCCGATGGCGGGCAAGGCGCTCGAACAGCTCGTCGACGCGAGCTGGGGCGACATCGACACGCTCGTCGTCGACCTGCCGCCGGGCACTGGCGACGTCCAGCTGACGATGATCCAGCGGCACAAGCCCGCGGGCGCGGTGATCGTATCGACCCCGCAGGATCTCGCGCTGATGGACGCGACGCGCGCGGTCAGCCTGTTCGAACAGGCTGGCGTCCCGATCATCGGGCTCGTCGAAAATATGGCGGGTTATGCCTGCCCGCATTGCGGCGAGGTCAGCGACCCGTTCGGCTGCGGCGGCGCCGAAGCGGCGGCGGGCACGATGGGGCTCGACTTCCTCGGCCGCGTCCCGCTGTCGATCGGCATCCGCCTTGCGAGCGACGGCGGCGTGCCGCCCACCGCCGGAACCGACCCGGCGGGCGAGCCGTTCCATGCGATAGCGGCGAAGGTCGCCGATTGGCTGACTGCACGAAAGGGGCGATGATGGCGATCAACGACGAGACCGAGATTCGCGAACTGTTCGCGCAAAAGCGCCGCATCGCGGTGGTCGGCGCATCGCCGAACCCCGCGCGCCCATCGAATGGCGTGCTCGCCTTCCTCGTCCGCCAGGGCCATGACGTGATTGCGGTCAATCCGGGTCATGCCGGCAAGACGATCCACGGCGCGCCCGTCGTCGCGACGCTCGCCGATGTCGAACCGCCCGCCGAGCTCGTCGACATCTTTCGCAACAGCGCGGATGCCGGCACCGCGGTCGACGAGGCGATCGTCCATGGCGCCAAGGCGGTGTGGATGCAGATCGGCGTGATCGACGAAGCCGCGGCAAAGCGCGCAGAGGCCGCGGGGCTGACCGTGGTGATGGACCGCTGCCCCAAGATCGAGATCCCGCGCCTCGGCCTGATGAAGTGAGGGCCGCGCTGCCGCTACTCATGGCCGCGACGCTCGCCGGATGCGCGACCACGACGCCGCGCGCGAACCCGCAGCACGCCTTCTTCGATGCCCTCGCGGCACGGTGCGGCAAGGCTTATGCCGGCCGCCTTGCGAGCGATCAGGCGGCCGACGCCAACATGCGCGGCAAGGCAATGGTGATGCATATCCGCCATTGCACCGCCGACCGGGTCGAGATTCCCTTTCATATCGACGGGCTCGGCCCAGATGGCGGCTGGGACCGCTCGCGGACATGGATCATCAGCCGGACGCCCACGGGCCTCCGCCTTAAGCACGACCATCGCCACGCCGACGGCAAGCCCGACGACGTCACGCTTTACGGCGGCGACACCGCTGATGGCGGAACGGCGACGCGGCAGACCTTCCCCGTCGACGCCGAATCGATCGAGATGTTCACCGCGACCGGCCGCAGCGTTTCGAACACCAACATCTGGACGGCCGAAACGACCGACGCAGGATTCACCTATGGCCTCGACCGGCAGGGACGCCATTTCCGCGTCGCGTTCGACTATGCCAAGCCGGTGACGCCGCCTCCCGCGCCCTGGGGTTGGTAGGGAACCGATTCACCCGCCATGCGCTAGGTCGCATCGAACGGGAGAAAATATATGCGCACCCAGACCCTTATGCTGATCCCCCTGCTCGCGCTCGGCGCGTGCGGCGAAAAAGCGCCCGACCCGCGCGGCGTCGGGCACGACGAAACCCTGCTCTCGGTCTCGGCGACTGGCCGATCCGAAACGCGGCCCGACGAGGCGCGCTTCACCGCCGGCGTGAGCACGATCGCGGCGTCGGCCGAAGCCGCAACGCAGCGCAACAATGAAACGATGACCAAGGTGACCGAGGCGCTCAAAGCCTTCGGCGTCGCGGGCAAGGACCTCCAGACGCGCCAGCTGACGGTGAACCGGATCGACTGGGGCGCGAACAAGGGCAAATATGAAGCCGTCAATCAGGTCGAGGTCCGCATGCGCGCGGTCGACAAGGCGGGCGAAGCCGTCGCCGCGACGACAGAGGCGGGTGCCAATGTCGTGTCGGGGCCGACGCTGCGCGTCTCCGATCAGGAAGCCGCGACCAAATCGGCCTATGCCGCCGCCTATCGCGCCGCGCGCGCGCGTGCCGACGCTTATGCGGGCGCCGCGGGGCTTAAGATCGACCGCGTGCTGACGATCCGCGATGGCGGCGACCGTTCGCCGCCGATGCCCTATGCTGCGGATGCCGCCAATTACGAGGTCGCGGCGCAATCAGCCGCTCCGCCCTTCAATCCCGGAGTCAGCGAGTCGCAGGTTTCGGTGCGCGTCGACTTCGCCTTGTCGGAGAAATAGGTGACTCCATATCCGTCGCCACCGCGAAGGCGGGGGCGACGAAACCAAAAGCCTTTGCCTCGCCGACTCGCGCCGACTATCAGCAGCGGGCATGGCCGGCATTCGCGACACAGTGGGGAAAAGCAAGGGCAGGCCGCGCGTCAGCCGCCGCTCGATCCTCGTCGGCGCGACCGCGGCGGGCGGGCTGGCCATCGCATGGAGCCTGTGGCCGCGCGATTATCAGCCGAACCTCACCGCCGCCACCGACGAACATATCTTCAACGCCTTCCTCAAGATCGGCGACAACGGCCAAATCAGCGCGATCGTCCCGCAATGCGAGATGGGTCAGGGCGTCACGACGCTGCTGCCGCAGATCATGGCCGACGAGCTCGGCGCCGACTGGCGCACGATCGCGGTCGAAACCGCACCGATCAACCCGCTCTATACAAACACGCTGCTGGTCGACGAGGATAGCGCGGTCTTTACCCCGCGATCGGGGGTTCCCGATTTCGTGTCCGACGTACGCCGCTGGGCGCGCCGCGAATGGGCGGTGCGCCACGCGGTGATGCTGACCGCGAACAGTTCGTCGGTACGCATGTTCGAGGCGCCCTGCCGCGCCGCGGCGGCGCAGGCGCGCGCGCTGCTGATGATGGCGGCCGCCGATCGCTGGGACGCCAACTGGGAAGAATGCGACACGCAGGACGGCTTCGTTACCCATGGCAAGAAAAGGCTGCGCTTTGGCGATGTCGCGGCCGCCGCGGCGCTGCTCGAACCGCCCGCCGAGCCCGTCTATCGCGCGAGCAGTTCGGACCCGCTCTACGGCAAGGAGCTGACGCGGCTCGACCTGCCCGCCAAGATCGACGGGTCGGCCAATTATGCCGGCGACATCCGCCTGCCCGACATGGTGTTCGCGGCGATCCGCCAGGGACCGCTCGGCGCGACACGGCTGAAAAGCATCGACCGCAAGAAGGGGCTCGCCTCGCCCGGCCTGCTCCATGTCGTGACGCACGAACGCTGGGTCGCGGCGGTCGCGCGCAACTGGTGGGCCGCAAACCGCGCGCTCGACCGCTTCGCGCCCGTGTTCGAAACCGAAGGCACGCCGATTTCCAGCGACCGTATCGACAAGGCGCTGAAAGCCGCGCTGAAAGAGGGCGGCTATCGCATCGCCAGCGAGGGCGATGTCGCCGAGGCGATGGACGGGCGGCAGAAAATCGCGGCCGAATATGCCGTCGCCCCCGCGCTCCACGCCGCCATCGAAACGCGCACCGCGAC
Organism: Sphingopyxis sp. MSC1_008; assembly: GCF_023197165.1. Classification (GTDB taxonomy): domain Bacteria; phylum Pseudomonadota; class Alphaproteobacteria; order Sphingomonadales; family Sphingomonadaceae; genus Sphingopyxis. The sequence continues at coordinate 34,924 of NZ_JALPRD010000016.1, read as the reverse complement.
CGCCGCGCCCGACGGCGGCCGCCTGCGAATCTGGGTCGCGACGCAGGCGCCCGCGCAATGCCGCGACGCGGTCGCGCGCGCGACCGGACTGGCACTCGCGAATGTCACTTTGTTCCCGATGATGGCGGGCGGATCGTTCGACGCCTGCCTCGACCACAATGTCGCGGTGCAGGCGGCGATCATCGCGCTTCAGGTCAAGCGCCCCGTCCAGCTCGCCTGGTCGCGCGCCGAAGAGATCATGCGCCTGCCGCCGCGCGCACCCGCGCGCGCGAAGCTGACCGCGACGCTCAATGCGGCGGGCGGGATCGACGCGCTGGTGACGCGCATCGCGGTGCCGCCGACCAATCATGAGGTGCGCGAGCGCCTGTTCGCGGGCACCCCCGCCGACGTCGCGCAGCGCGCCGCGGCGGGCAGCGCCGATGCCGCCGCGGTCGAGGGTGCCGCGAGTGGCTATGCGATCCCGCACCTGGCGGTCGACCATTGCCCCGCCGACATTGGCCTGCCCACCGGGCGCTGGCGCGGAAACGCCGACAGCTACACCGCCTTTTTCACCGAATGTTTCGTCGACGAAATGGCGGCGCGCGCGGGAACCGACGCCTTGTCCTATCGCATAGCGATGCTAGGCAACGCGCCGCTGCTCGCGCGCTGTCTGCTCACCGTCACCAGCCTTGGCGGCTGGGAAGGCGGATTGTCGGGAACGACGCAAGGTCTCGCCTGCCATTCGATGCGCGGCAGCCATATCGCGCTGATGGCGACCGCTCGGCAAAGCGAGCGCGGGCTGCAGGTCGAACAATTGGTCGCGGTCGTCGACGCCGGACGCCTCGTCAACCCGGCGATCGCGCGGCAACAGATCGAGGGCGGACTGATCTTCGGCCTCGCCGCTGCGGTCGGTGCGACGACCGACTATGAAGGCGGCCTCGCGACCGCGCGCAAGCTCGGCCAGCTCGGCCTGCCCGACCTGTCGCAGACACCGCAGATATTGGTCGAATTCGTCGAAAGCGACCGCGAACCCGGCGGGCTCGGCGAAATCGGCGTGCCCGTCGTCGCACCCGCGATCGCCAATGCGATGTTCGCCGCAACGGGCCGTCGCATCCGCCGACTGCCTCTCTCGGCGCATCCGCTGTGAGCCAGCCGCCCGAGCATCCACACCTGCCCGCGCCGCAAATCGGCGTGCTGCTGGTCAACCTCGGCACCCCCGACGCGCCCGATGCGCCGTCGGTGCGGCGCTATCTGGCGCAATTCCTGTCCGACCGCCGCGTCGTCGAAATCCCGCAAATCCTGTGGCAACCGATCCTGCGCGGGATCATTCTGACCACCCGGCCAAGGAAATCGGCGCATGCCTATAGACAGGTATGGACCGACGAAGGATCGCCGCTCGCCGCGATCACGCGCCATCAGGCGGACGCCCTGCAGGCGGCATTCGGCGAAACGGTACTGATCGCCCATGCGATGCGCTACGGCGAACCGGCGATCGGGCCGGCAATCGACGCGCTGAAGACGGCGGGATGCGAGCGCATCCTCGTTGCGCCGCTCTATCCGCAATATTGTGCCGCGACGACGGCGACCGTCGTCGATGCCGTCGGCAAGCATTTGCAATCGCTACGCTGGCAGCCGACGCTGCGTTTCCTGCCGCCCTATCATGACGATGACGCCTATCTCGGCGCGCTGAAAGCATCGCTGGACACCGCGCTGGCCGCGCTCGATTTCACGCCCGATGTCGTGCTGGCGAGCTTTCACGGCATGCCCGAACGCACGTTGCGCCTCGGCGACCCCTATCATTGTCAGTGCCGGAAAACGGCGCGGTTGCTGGCCGAAGCGCTCGGCAGGCCCATCGAGGTCAGCTTCCAATCGCGGTTCGGGCGCGCCAAATGGCTCGAACCCGCGACCGACACGCGCCTCGAACAGCTCGGCCGCGATGGCCGCCGCGTCGCGATCTTCGCCCCCGGCTTTGCGGCCGATTGCCTCGAAACGCTCGAGGAGCTGGCGATTCGCGGCAAGCAGCAGTTCGAAGACGCGGGCGGAAAAGATTTCGCCTATCTCCCCTGCCTCAATGCCGATGTGCCCAGCATCGCGATGCTGGAGACGCTGGTCCGCCGCGAACTCGCGGGCTGGCTCTGATCGCGGCTGCTTACCAACTGTTTAGGTCCATGCGCTAAATTGATCCGACGCGGCGCCGAAAAGCTATGAATCGCGCCATTTTGGAGATTCGCGATGAACGAGGTCGAATCGGCGGCACTGATGCTCGCCGGAGTGACGCTGGCCCTATTGGCGATCGTCTTCGCCATCTGGTGGTCGCGGCGACCGCGCACCGCACCCGCCGCGCCGCGAGCACCGCGCGAGCCCCGCGAAATCCGCCTGCCGAAACTCGCGCGCAAGGCCGCACCCGAATATGAGGAGGTCGAAATCTCTCCCTCGCGGCTCGCGCGGATCAGTCGCAAGGAACCGCTCGAAATACCCGCCGAGCCCGAATTTGAAACCGCGCCCGAGCCCGTCGCCGCCATCGAACCCGTCGAGGCCACGCTCGAAGCGATGATTTCCGAAGTCGAGGAAGAAGCGCACCGGATCGAGAAAGCCGACGCCGAAGAGGTGACGCTTCGCCTCGTTCCCCAGATTCCGCCGCGCGACGCCATCTCGACGAACAGCTGGCTCGGGGGCCGTCCGCGGCTGCCCATCGGCATGGAATGGCCCAGGATCGACGATCAGCCGGCGGATTTTCTGGCGCAGATCAGCTGCGCCGAGTTGCCGCAAGACCTGTGGGGCGGGCTGGGGCCGCGCGACGGCGCGCTCGCCTTCTTCATCCACCGCCGCAAACATACGCTGCGGGTCCTTCATCTGCGCGATCCCGGCCTGCCCGTCGCGGTGCCCTTTACGCTCAACGATCCCGAGGGATGGTTCGGCCCGCACGGCGGCCTCGGTTTCGGCGATCTCGCGCCGTTCGCCGTGCGCGCCTTTCCCGAATGGCCCGTCGACCTGGTCGCCATCCGCCCCGGCGATGCCGATCCGCGCCGCGAAGGCGATCCGAACGAGCCCGGCGCCGCACTCACCGACCGCGGCTACGACATCGCCGACCCCGCTTTCCATCCCTTCGACTGGGGCAGCATGACCGCGATGGTCGCGCTGCTCGAACAGCGGCTCGATCGGCTGATGACTGAAGCGCCTGAGGGCGCCGAGGCCGATGAACCCAGTGAAATGGAACAATGCGCCGCGATCAACCGCGAAGCCCGCGCGCGCGCCGAAGAGATTATCGCGATTGTCCACGACAGCGCCGCGCGAGCCGATTTCTCGGCCAGCGACGCAACCGCGGTGATGGCGGGGCTGCACGCGATCCGCTGGGTCAAGGTCATCCACTCGGTCGACCCCGAAACCGGCGCCGAACAGGTCGAGACGATCACCCTGCCGCTGACGACGCACCGCGCCGATGCGAATCTGTGGGTTCATGATTATCAGACGATCCTGTTCGATCGCGCCAAACATGCCTGGTGCGCCAATCCCGACAATCTGTCGGCGCCGGCACGCGCGCTTTTCGAGCCCTGGTGGCAAACGCTGGCCGAACGCGAGATGGCGGCGATGGGGCATAAGCCCTTTCGCCATGTCTCCGATTTTGACGAGGAACGCGACGCGGTGTTGCTCGAATTGCCGACCAGCGGATTGATGAGCCGGCGGTTCGGCGACTGCGACAATCTGGTGGTGACGATCGACAAGGCGGACCTTGCGATCGGCGATTTTTCAAAACTGCGCGTGCAGGTGAGCAGCTAACCGCCACACACCTCTGAATAGCTTTGCGATTGACGTTCCGGTAAACTTGCGGCGGCGGCTTGCGCGGCCTAGTCATGGTCCATAACTCTGTGGGAGAGCTGGATTTATGACACGCGTAGCAATCGTCACCGGCGGCAGCCGCGGCATCGGGGAAGCCATTTCCCTGAAACTGAAGGAACAGGGCGTCACCGTCGTCGCCAACTATGGCGGCAATGACGAAAAGGCCCGCGAGTTCACCGGCCGCACTGGCATCGCGGCGATCAAATGGGACGTCGGCGACCATCAGGCGTGCCTCGACAGCTGCGCCCGCATCGCCGAGGAATTCGGCCCCATCGATATCGTCGTCAACAATGCCGGCATCACTCGCGACGGCACCCTCGCGCGGATGAGCTATGACGACTGGGACGATGTGATGCGCGTCAACCTCGGCGGCTGTTTCAACATGGCAAAGGCGACCTTTGGCGGCATGGTCGAGCGCGGCTGGGGCCGCATCGTCAACATCGGGTCGATCAACGGCCAGGCCGGCCAGTACGGCCAGGTCAACTACGCCGCCGCGAAATCGGGCATCCACGGCTTTACCAAGGCGCTGGCGCAGGAAGGCGCCAAGAAGGGCGTGACGGTCAACGCGATCGCGCCGGGCTATATCGACACCGACATGGTCGCCGCCGTCCCGCCGCAGGTGCTGGAAAAGATCGTCGCGAAGATCCCGGTCGGGCGTCTGGGCCAGGCCGACGAGATCGCGCGCGGCGTCGCGTTCCTGTGCAGCGAGGATGCGGGCTTCGTCACCGGGTCGACGATGAGCATCAATGGCGGGCAGCATATGTACTGACGATGGCAGGCGCGTAACCAAGACGTTCGCGAAGCGAACGGCAAGCTTAGGCGCCGGTGCCGCGAAGCGGCAGCCATCGACACGGCCAGCGGGGCGGCGATCCGAAAGATCGCCGAACCCGTCTGACGGCAGGCGGCGGCTTTGCCGTCGCCCACCAAGCGCCCGCATTTCCCTTACTCGATCGTACAACCCACCACGCGCCACGCGTCGCCCTCGCGAACCAGCGACAGCGTTTCGATCGCTCCCGCCTTATTCGCATAGCTCGTCCGGAACTTGACGACCTGATATCCATAGGGCGGCGCGGGCACATATTCCTCGCCGATCAGATCGCGCGAGACGAGCGCGCCGAGCGGGGTGCGAACCGCCTCCGACACTTCGGCCCACCGCTCGCTGGTGTTGAGCGACTTGAACGCCTGTCCCGTCGCATTCCAGCTGCCGTTCCAGTCGCCCTTGTCGGTCAGGGCGAGCCACTGCCGCGCTGCCTGCACTGCGGCGGTTTCGGCGGCGGGCGCTGCGGGAGCCTCCGGCTTCGGCGTGGCGGGCGCCCCGGCGGTCCCCGACAAGGACGCGAGGGCATAGAGAGCAAGGCTGATCGACATGAATATTCCTCCGGCTATCCAGCCGAAGCGGCGCGATATGCGGCGCGTCTCGACCGGTGCCTGCAGCTTTTCCATGTCGGGGACCGCGGCCGCATCCCCCAAAACCCTGTCCGCCAAAAATTGGGGGTCCTGCCGTTCGATCTCGCGCAGCTGCCGGGCCGCCTCGCGGCTGCTCGGCGCCGCCATCTTGCGCCGTGCATCGCGCAGCCGTTCGTTGATCGTATGAACCGACAGCCCCAGATGGCGGGCCATCGATTTCGCGTCATGGCCGTCGACGAGCAGGCGCAACGTCTCTTTTTCTTTTTCGGTGAGCGCCTGAAGTCCTGTCATGAGCCTGCCTGCATTTGCGCCGGATCGGCTGGCCGGTTTACGGAACGCCGAAATGGCGTGCCACCCCAAAAAAATCGTACCTCGATTGTGGACGGCGCGGGATACCGAAGCGCCCCGGCTACGGCCTTGCTGTCGCGAATCAAGCCGCTACACCCGCAGCATGACCGAAGCCCCGCTCGCCGCCGCCCAGCACGACCTCGCCCGCGCCTATGCTGGCGGCGCCCCCGGCGTCCTCGTCTCGGGCGTCGTCTGGCTGATCGCGGGGACGGTGTGGCAGCTTCACGGCACCACCGCCGCCTTCGCGGCGCTGTTCTTCGGCGGCATGGCGATCCACCCGCTCGGTGTCCTGATCGAACGCGTCGCATTCAAGGCGCCCAAGGCCAGCATCGGCAAGCCGCTCGAAACCCTCGCGATCGAAGCGACGATCCCGCTTTTCGTCGGCGTGCTGATCGCGTGGATATTGCTGGTGCGCGCGCCCGATCTCGCGATCCCGACCTTCGCCGCGATCATCGGCGCGCGCTATTTCCTGTTTCGGACGATGTATGGCGAGATCGCCTATTGGGCGCTCGGCGCCGCGATCCTGCTCGTCGCCGCGCTCGCGCTGTTCGGTATCGGCCTTCCACTCAACCTCGGCTTCGTCGTCGGCATCATCGAGTTCGCGGCGGCCGCCGTCATCCTGCAGCGCTGGCGCTCACGGCGTTGAGCGCGCCGCTCCATCCTCCGGTCAAACGCTCGGTGACGATCGCGGGCCATCCGACCTCGATCAGCCTCGAACCGATGTTCTGGGACGCGCTCGAAGCCGAAGCCGCCCGGCAGGCTTTGCCCGTCAACGCGCTCGTTGCGCGCATCGACGTCGAGCGGATGGAAGCGGACGATCCGCCGAACCTGACCTCGGCGATCCGCCAGTGGCTATGGCGGAGCCGGCCCGGTCAGATCGCGCCGTAGACCGCCGATCCGAACGCCGCGCCCTTGTCGGGCGCATGATGCAGGAACAGCGACGGCTCGATCAGTTCGAGTTCCATGATGTGGAGCGTGCCCGCGGCATCGCTGACCATATCGACACGCGCGTAGACCGGCGGCGCCGGTGCCGCCGCCAACGCCTGCGCAGCGAGCGCCTGCGCGGCGCCGCTCGCCTCGCACGCCGTCTCGCGCCCGCCGAACTGCTCCTGCACGCGAAAATCGCCCGAAGCGGGGCGCTTGACGATCGCGTGGCTGAACTTGCCAGCGAAGAAGAAAAGCGAATATTCGCCTTCGGTCAGGATGCCGGGCATGAGCGGCTGGACCAGCCGCCGGGCGCCCCGTGCATCGGCGGGAATCGGCGCGCCCGGCGCGATGCGATGCGTGCCGTCGGCGCCGCCCGAGATCGCCGGCTTGATCACGACCTCGTCGGTCGCGAGCTCGGACATCGCCTCGGTCAGGCTCGCGTCGTCGAGCGCATCGACCTCGACCGTCGGCACGACCGCAACGCCCTTGGCGCCGAGTTCGCCGAGATACGCCTTGTCGCTGTTCCAGCGCAGCACCGGCACCGGATTGGCCACCGGCAGGCCCGCTTTCTCAAGCTGGTCGAGCAATGCGTACCAGCCCGCAACATCGCGCTGATAGCCCCACGCGAAAAGCGGCAGGACCAGATCATAACCCGACAAATCGCCGGGATCGGTCCATACGCGCTGCTCGACGATCAGCCCGGCCGCGGTCAGCGCCGCCGCCTTGCGGGCAAAGGCGGGCTGCCACTTCTCGTAATAGTCAGGCGCCGGGACGAGGATCGCGACGCGGGGCTGGAACGGCATTACCTTCCCAAGAGCCCGCGCGCCTGCCCCGCGATGTGCGACAGCATCGCACCATTCGGGGTCGGGATCATCCGCGCGCGGTCGACCGTCGTCCGGAACTGCTCGACACGCGGGGCGTGGTCGACCAGCCATTTGGTCACCGCCGCGTCGAGATCGCCCTTTGGCAATCCGGCGAGGAACGTCAGGCGCATCTGCTGGAAATCGCGCGCGAGGCTGTTGACCAGCAGGCGTTCCCACGGGTCGGCGGGGCTCATATGCGCCGCCAGCGTCTGCGCCCAGTCGAGGCCGAGCGCTTCGCCCAGATGGGTGAAGGCGCTGGTCACCGCGACCTCGTCGTCGCCGCGCCGTTCGGCGAGGTCGACGATGCCGATCGCGCCGTCGGTCTTGAACAGCCGCACGACCGACGAGGTCAGCGCCTCGGGCGCGCCCGCGTCGAGCAATTGCTGCGTGAGCATGTCCCACTGATGTTTGACCGAAGGGCTGAGCAGCGCGTCGACGCTCGCGTTGAGGCGGTCGACGCCGGGTTCAAGCCGTGCGACGACCGGGCCCGGCTGCGACAATGTCTGCGTCACGCGCAAGAGGTCGGCCATCTGCGAGGTCATCGCCGACGCCGCCTGCGCGAACAGCGACAGGCGGATGCTCTCGTCGATCTTTGCCGCGTCGAGCGCGTCCCAGATCGCGGGCATGTCGAGCAGGCGTTCGACCGCAACGAACGCCGCGGCGATGTCGCCAAGCGCACAGCCTTCCTCTTCGACGAGTTCGAAGGGATGCACGATGCCCATGCGGTTGATGATGCGGTTCGCGATCTTCGTCGCGATGATTTCGCGGCGCAGCTGGTGATCGGCAATCGCCTGCGCAAACTCGCGCTGCATCTCGTCGGGGAAAGCGGCCGCCAGGTCGCTGCCGAGTGCCGGATCGCCCGGCAGGTCGCTATGCTCGATCGCATCCTGCAATGCGAGTTTCGAGGTCGACAGCAGCACCGCGAGTTCGGGGCGCGTCAGCCCGCGTCCTTCGGCGGCGCGGCGCATCAATTCGTCGTTCGCGGCTAGCCCTTCGACCTTGCGGTCGAGCCGGCCCGAGGCCTCGAACGTCTCCATGATCCGCACCAGCGACGGCACCGCTGCCGAACCGCCCTTTTCGGCGATCGACAATGCGAGCGCCTGCAACCGATTGTCCTCGAGCACCAGTTCCGACACATTGTCGGTCATGCGCACGAGCAGCGCGTCGCGATCGTCCTGCGCCAGGCGCCCTTCGGCCATCTCGCGGTTCAATGCGATCTTGATATTGACCTCATTATCCGAGCAGTCGACGCCCGCGCTATTGTCGATGAAGTCGGTGTTGATCCGCCCGCCCTTCGCCGAGAAGGCGATACGCGCCGCCTGCGTCGTGCCGAGGTTCGCACCCTCGCCGACCGCCTTGACGCGCAGATCCTCGGCATCGACGCGCAGCGCGTCGTTCGCGGGATCGCCGACCTCGGCATTATTCTGAGCTGCGGCCTTCACATAGGTGCCGATGCCGCCGAACCACAGCAGGTCGACCGGCGCCTTCAGGATCGCCGAGATCAGCGAGCCGGGGTCGATTTCGGACACCGACAGGCCAAGCAGCGCCTGCACTTCGGGGGAGAGCGGAATGCTCTTCTGGCTGCGCGGGAAAATGCCGCCGCCCTTCGAGATCAGCTTGGCGTCATAATCGGCCCAAGACGAGCGCGGCAGGTTGAACATCCGCTCGCGTTCCTTCCAGCTCTTCGCCGGATCGGGATTGGGGTCGAGGAAGATATGGCGATGGTCGAACGCGGCGGTCAGCTGGATCGCCTTCGACAGCAGCATACCGTTGCCGAACACGTCGCCCGACATGTCACCGCAGCCCGCGACGCGGATCGTGTCACTCTGCACGTCGACGCCCATTTCGGCGAAATGGCGCTGGACCGAGAGCCACGCGCCCTTGGCGGTAATGCCCATCGCCTTATGGTCATAACCCTTCGACCCGCCGCTCGCGAACGCATCGCCGAGCCAGAAGTCGCGTTCCATCGCGAGCGCGTTGGCGACGTCGGAGAAGGTCGCGGTGCCCTTGTCGGCCGCGACGACGAAATAGGGATCGTCGCCGTCATGGATCACGACGCCCTTCGGATGCACGACCTTGCCCGCGACCAGATTGTCGGTGATCGACAGCAAAGAGCGGATGAAGATGCGGTAGCATTCGGTGCCCTCGGCGAACCACGTATCGCGGTCGAGCGACACGTCGGGAAGCGCCTTGGGATAAAAGCCGCCCTTCGCGCCAGTCGGCACGATCACGGCGTTCTTGACGCGCTGCGCCTTCATCAGCCCGAGGATTTCGGTGCGGAAGTCGTCGCGGCGGTCGGACCAGCGGAGCCCCCCGCGCGCGACCGGACCGGCACGGAGGTGAATGCCCTCGACGCGCGGCGAATAGACCCACACTTCGCGCCACGGCAGCGGCTTCGGCAGGCCGGGGACCTGCGCGCTGTCGATCTTGAACGCCAGCGCTTCTTCGGCCGCGGGCGCGAAGGCATTGGTACGCAGCGTCGCGCTGATCACCGCATGGAACAGGCGGAGGATGCGATCCTCATCGATCGACTTGATGTCGGCAAAGCCCGCCATGATGTCGGCTTCGAGCGCCGCGGCGCGCTTCGCGTCGCGCGCCTTCGGATCGTGCAGGGCACGGAAACGCTCGATCAGCGCGGCGGTCAGCGCGGGCGCGTGGCGCAGCGCGCTGACGACCGTGTCCATGCCGTAAGCCGATCCGCCCTGGCGCAGATAGCGGAACCAGGCGCGCAGCCACACGATCGCGCGCGGGTCGGTCTGGTTGGTCAGCACCAGCTCGTTGAACGCGTCATTCTCGGCGCGCCCGTCGAGCACCGCCGCGATCGCGCCCTCCAGCACTTCGGCATAGGGAAGCAGCGCGAGTTCGTCGACATTGGCGGGCAGGCGCAGCGTGAAATCGTGGATCACGATCGCCTGCTCATCTTCACCCTCGGCGCCGGGGGCGCGGCTGTGCAGCGCGGTCGGAATTTCCTCGAGCACCTCGAACCCGAAATGTTCGAGCGCGGGAACGACCGCGGACAGCGCGAGCGGGCCGGCCGCGCTATAGACTTTGAGCCGCAGCCGGTCGTCGCCGTCGAGGCTCTTGCGCGCAAGGCGGACGCTGCGCGGGTTGGCGGCGTCGAGGTCGCGCAGTCGCAGGATGTCGCGCGCCGCTTCCTCGGGATTATAAAGGTTGCGGTAATTGGGCGGGAAGGTCGGCGCGAAACGCGCCGCAAGCGCTGCCGCGCGGCCCGGGTCGCCGCGTTTCGCCAGCGCCGCTTCGACCTCGGGCTGCCAGCCGCGCACCATCTGTTCGAGCTGGGCATTAAGCGCCTCGGTATCGGGCACGACCCCGCCGCTGCGCAGGTCGAGCGTGTAGCGGAGGAGCGCCGCGCCACCGTCTTCGAGCACCATCGTCCAGCCGATTACCCCCGCCTTCGCTTCGCGCACGAGCAGCGATTCGACCGCGAGGCGGCGGCCGGTCGAGACCTCGTCGCGCGGCAACCAGACGAAAGCGAACAGATGGCGGCCAAGCGCGCTCTGCACCGTCACCACCTTCGGCCGCGGCCGGTCGGTGATCGACATCGACGTCAGCACCAGCTCTTCGAGCGAGGCGGCGTCGAATGCGATCAGCAGGTCATGCGGCAGCGCGGTCAGCGCATGCGCGAGCGCCTTGCCCGCGTGACCCGTCGGGTCGAAGCCGAATTTCGCCATCAAGGCTTCAAGCTGCGCACGCAGCACCGGAACCTTCGCGGGCGGCGCCGACAGCGCGGCACTGGTCCACAGGCCGGCATGGATCGACAGGCGTTCGACCTTCTTGCCCTTCACTTCGGGCACGATCACGAGGTCGAGCAGCACGCGGCGGTGCACCGCCGACAGGCGGTTCGACTTGATGAGCAGCGGCGCGGTGCCCCCTTGGTCGAACCACGCAAAAGCGGCTTCAAGCGCCGTGGGCGAGAGCAGCTGGCTTTCGCTGCTCTCGCTGATTCCCAACGAATCCTGAACCTCGCCGCTCCGCGTGCGCCATTCATGGCCAAGCTGGGTCATCGCCCCGCCCTCGAACCAGCGCAGCAGTTCGGCCGCCTCGCCCTCGACGCGCATCGCGGCGTCGGCGAGCATCGCGGCGCGCATCGCGCGCCAGTCGCGTACGGCGGCGCGGACGTCGCGCAGCGCGGCTTCGAGCCCGTCGAGCAGGCGCCGGCGCGCCCGCGCGTCGCCGCGCTCGAGCTCGATATAGATGACCGACTCGCGGGTTCCGCCCTCGCCAGCTTCCTGCAGATGCCCCTTCGCATCACGCTTCACCGCGACGACGGGGTGGAGGATGCGGTGGACCGCCAGCCCCTGCGCGGCGACCGCCTGCGAGGTCGAATCGACGAGGAAGGGCATGTCGTCGTTGATGATGACCAGCCGCATCCGGCGGTCGGTGCCGTCGGCGGCGATCGGTTCGAGCAGCAGCGACGGGGTCGCTTCGGCGCGATCGAGCGCGGCGCGCGCGGCGAACTGGCTCGCGTCGGCGAGCGCCGCCTTGTCCATATCGTCGCCCTCGCCCGGCAGCGCGCTGCCACGCAGCGCCGCGAGATAGGCGGCGGCGATTTTTGAAGGAATTTTGGCGGTGGAGGTGGTGGTGTCCGTTTCCGGCGTGTCGGACAAATTCTGAGACATAAAGTGCAGCATCCCGAACCAAAGAGGGGGATCCCAGCCGACGATCGGCGGGGGCCCGTTCGCTGCCGCCCCCTATGCGCCTCAGCGGCGCGCGGCTCAAGACCTCGTTCGCGCGCCGACGTTAAATAATTTCAATTTTCGGATTTTCTGTTGCGTGAACGCTCTCAGCCGTTCCCTTAGGGTCAGGACCCTAGCCACCCTGGGTGATCGGGACCGCCTTCTTCGCCAGCTTCGCCACCAGCGCCGGATCGTCGGCCGCCTTGGCGACGATACCGATATGCCCGCCCGGCATCGCACGCGCGATCAGCACAACGAATTCGGCGTCGCCGGCGTCATGTTCTAGGATGAGCGCGGGATGCGCGCGGCGCAATGCGTCGAGCTTCTCGTCGGGACGCTCGGCGGCATCGGCCGGCTTGCGGCGCGCGCGCGCGTCCTTGACCAGCCCCTTGAGCCCACCCGGATAGCGATCGAGATAGGCGCTGAGTTCACCGCGTCCGACGCCTTCGTCTTTGGCGTGACCCAGCACGCAGGCATATTCGGCGAGGCGCGTCTTGTCATAGGTCGCGCCGAAAACCAGCTTCACGACCGGCGTCATCGGCGCACGGTCCTGCACCGCCAGCCCTGCGTCGTCGAGCAGCGCGGCAAATTCTTCGGGCTGCTCCTCGGCGGCGAGCGCGAAATCCCATGCCTTGCCGACCGCCTGATAGAGCGCACCGCGACTGCGGCTGTCGGCGGCGATCGCGCGCTCGGCGGTTTCGCGCGCCAGCGCGAGCCAGTCGGCGAGTTCGGCATCCTGCCCCGGATCGGCCGGCACCTCGTCCTCGTCCACGCCGGCCTCGGCATCCAGCAAGAGCTCCGCATCGTCGCCCAGCCCGCCAAAACCGGGCGCCGCATCGACCACGACATCGTCGTCGAGATGCTCCGAGTCGGGGCCGTCGGCCCACACGGGTACTGGCGCGGTCAGCGGCGCGGCGCTGCGCAGCGCCTGTTCGACCGACAGTTGCAATTCCTCGGCCTGGTCGGCGGCAACCGCTTCTTTCCAGTTGATCACGCCCATGATGAAATCGATCGTGTCGTCGTCGGACGAAAAGGGCAGCAAGATGCCGCGGTACATAATCGTCGTGCCGCGATCGTTGACGAACTCGGCCTCGAAACCGATCGGCGCGCGGTTGGCGATGATCTGGAGATAATGGTCGGTGAGTCGCGACAGGAGCGATCGGCCCGGAATCTGGCTGATATAATGGACGTCCTCGTCGATCTGCGACTCTTCGCGCAGCTTGTCGCCGAGGAAGGCGAGTCCGGGGTTTTCGACCCCCGCGGTGAAGTCGAGCAAGACCGCGTGCGAGCCGAAATCGGCGCCGTCGAGATCGAGGTCCTCGACCGACGGATAGGCGCGGTCGGCGAGCAGTGAGGCCCAGTAATTATAGGCCCGCACCTGCATCCGCCGTTCGTCGACGCCGACCGACGCGGGCGCATCGATCGCCCCATCCTCCTGGTCGTGGCTGCCCGAAAGCAGTCCGCGCATGCTGTCCATCATTTGTCCCCAGTCGCAAACATCGGTAAATCTTATGCACGGGAACTGGTAAAAGCGGCGTAAACGATGGCGCGGGCGCCGCGCCGCTTTGCGGGCCGTCCTTATTCTCCGTTTCCCCGCCGGTTTTAGCCGCAACCGCGCGCCGCAAAGCGGCAGCGCGGTTGTCGGCAAAAAACGCATACAGATGCGGTTTCGATCTGAAATTCCATCATCATGCATGGATTTTATATCGAAAATCACCATGCTAAAACCTCTCTCAGAATAATATTCTTCTTATTTCATTAGTTTAACTCACATATTCATTTGCCCGCTCTTCTTCACCATATGCCCATTGCATGGCATTCAATATGCCTTCTGTTGGAGTCGGATATGACGAGCGGTGATGTTGGCAACGAAAAGCTGCGCTGGATCCTGTGGGCGGGATGGCACGGCAAATGCCCCGAATGCGGCAAGGGCCAGATGTTCCGTTCGTGGCTGAAACTCGCCGACCATTGCGAGAATTGCGGGCTCGATTTCAGCTTCGCCGCGCCCGACGACGGCCCTGCCTTTTTTTCGCAGTGCATCGTCGCCTTCCCGCTGACCTTCGTGATCGTGTGGCTGCAGATCGCGTACAGCCCGCCGCTGTGGGTCCACCTCGTCTTCTCGATCCCGATCATGGTCATCGGCTGCGTGCTGCCGCTGCGCCCGATCAAGGGCTGGCTGGTCGCGTCGCAATATGTGAACAAGGCGCAGGAATCGGGGACCGAGCATTTGTGGGCGAAGCTGAATGCGCGCGAAAAACACGAAGCGGACGAACGGCGTGGCGGGTGACACATGGCTCCCCGACATCGCGGGCGCGGCAGGACCCAAATATAAGGCGGTGACCGCCGCAATATCGGCCGCCGTCGCGCGCGGCGAGCTCCGTCACGGAGACCGCCTGCCGCCGCAGCGCGACCTCGCGGCAAAACTCGGCATCGATCTCACCACGGTGACCAAGGCCTATGATCTGGCGCGCCAGCGCGGCCTGATCGTCGCGCGCGGCCGCGCCGGCAGCTTTGTCAGCGAGGATGTGCGGACCGGCGAGGTCGCGACCGCGGCGCAAAGCGACATCGCGATGAACAGCCCGCCGATCCCGATCGAAAGCCGCCTGACCGAAGCGATGGCATCGGCGTTGGGCACGCTGGGGCGCGCCGACGGGCTTGCCCGGCTGCACTATCAGCGACCGGGCGGCGCCGCGGCGGACCGCGAAAGCGGCGCCGAACTGCTCGCGCGCACCGGACTGTCATCTTCGGTCGAACAGGTCATCGTCACTGCCGGCGGACAGAATGGCCTGCATGCCGTCGCTTCGGCGATCCTGAAGCCCGGCGACCGCGTCGCGTGCGGGCGCTTTGTCTATCCGGGTTTCGCCGCGATTGCGCGGCGCATGGGCGTCACGCTCGTCCCGCTCGCCGCAATGACCGCCGAGGCGTTGAAGGCGGCGCATGCCGCGGCGCCGCTGTGCGCACTCTACGTCGTGCCGACCAACGACAACCCGACCACCGCGACGATCGAGACCGGGGAACGGCGGGCCATCGCCGCGTGGGCTGAGGAAACAGGTGTCCAGATTATCGAGGACGATGCCTATGGCCTGCTCCCCGACGCGCCGATCCCCGCGATCGCGAGCTTCGCGCCGCGGGTCGGCTGGTATGTCACGAGCATGGCAAAAATCGTCTCGCCCGCGCTGCGCGTCGGGTTTGTCCGCGCGCCGGGCATCGCCGAGGCCATGCAGATCGCGGCGTGCCAGCATGAAAGCGCGGTGATGGCGCCGCCGCTCAACGTCGCGATGGTGTCGCTATGGCTGGCCGATGGAACGCTCGACGCGCTGATCGACGCCGTGCGCAAGGAGGCGAGCTGGCGGCAGCGGCTGGCGCACAGCGTGCTCGGCGACGGGCGTCATGCCGCGCACCCGCAGGGCTATCACCTCTGGCTGCCGCTGGCAGGCGATATCCAGCCCGACACGCTCGCCGCCATGCTCGCGCTCGACGGCCTGTCGGCGGTGCAATCGGACCGGTTCGCGGCTGCGGCCGATGCACCCAAGGCGATGCGCATCTCGCTCGGCGGTACGATCGACCGCCGCGGGCTTTCGCGCGCGCTGCACCGGCTCGCGGCGCGGCTATGGACGCCCGGCGGCGCGGCGAGCCATATCGTCTGACGCGGCCCTAGGTCGACCAGCCGCCTGCAAGTGCGCGGAACAGCGCGATCTGGCGCCGCGAAATCTGCCCGTCCTGCGCGGCGAGCACCGCTTCGGTCTCGGCAAAGGTCCGTTCGGCGTCGAGCCATTCGAGCGAGTCCGATGCACCCTCCTGCCGCTTCGCGCGCACGATCCGCGCCGCACGCTCGGCCTGATCGCGGGCGGCGCGCAGCGCCTGGCGCTGTTCTAGCGAACGCGCGTAGGACGACAGCGCGGTTTCGGTTTCCTCGAGCGCGCGCAGTACGGTGCCGTCGAATTCGGCGAGCGATGCCTGCGTGTCTGCCTCCGCCGCCGCGATCCGCGCGCGGGCGGGTTCCTGATTGGGGAAGGCCCAGTTGAGCAAAGGCCCGAGCAGCCAGCGGATCGGACCACCGCCGAACACATCGCCAAAGCCCGATCCGGTCGACCCGGCCGACCCGCCGAGCGTGATGCGCGGATAAAGGTCCGCCGTCGCGACGCCAATGCGCGCGGTGTCGGCGGCGAGGCGGCGCTCGGCGGCGCGAATGTCGGGACGGCGCTTCAATAGCGCCGCCCCATCACCGACTGGGATGGGGTCGGTGATTTCGAGGCTGATGTTGCGGTCGCCAGCGATGGCGGGCAACGCGGCGGGGGCACGACCGGTCAGAGTCGCGAGGCGGAACAAGGCCGCCTGCCGTTCAGCTTCGATGGAAGGAATGTCGGCCGACCGCTGGTCGCGCAGCGTCGTGATGCGCGCAAGGTCGAGCCCCGTCGCCATCCCGACGTCCTTGCGGCGCTGGGTCAGTTTCACTTGCTGGTCGAGCAGCCCGACGATGCGGCGTGCGACGTCGAGCCGCGCCGCGCCCGAGGCGGCGTCGGCATAGGCCTGCGTCGTGTCGGCGGCGACGATCACGCGCACTGCATCGGCATTCGCTTCGGCGGCGGCGGTGTCGCCGCGCGCGGCCTCGATCGAGCGGCTGACGCGGCCGAACAGGTCGACCTCGTAGGAGACGTTGATCCCGACATCGACCGCCCAATCCTCGCGGTCGGCGCCGGGCAGGCGCTGCCCTTCGGGACTGCGGCCGTAATTGGCGCCGGCGCCGATCTCGCCCTGCGGCAGCCGATCCGCACGCGCGCCGCGCAAGGATGCGCGGGCGCGGGCGATGTTCGCCACCGCGACGCGAACGTCGGTGTTGGCGCTCAGCGCATCGCCGACGAGCCCGTCGAGGACGGGATCGTTATAGAGCCGCCACCAGTCGCCCGCGACCGGCGCGAGCGAGACCGCGGGGCTGTTCGCCGAAACGAACGGCCCGGTCGCGACCGGCGCCGACGCCGATTTGGGCGCGGCATAGTTAGGGCCGACCGCGCAGGCGGCGAGCGCCAGCGCCGAAGCCGCGGTGAGGATATTGCGAAGGATCATAATCTTGTTCCTTATTCCGCCGGAACCGGCAGCGCCGTCCCGTGGTCGTCCGACCCGCGCCGTGCACGCCGCTCGGCCGACCATTGGCTGAGCGAGCGTGCGACGACGTAGAAGGTCGGGGTGAAGATAAGGCCGAACGCCGTCACGCCGAGCATGCCGAAGAAGACGGCGGTGCCGAGCGCCTGGCGCAGCTCCGCCCCTGCCCCGCTTGCGATCAAGAGCGGCACCGCGCCAAGGATGAAGGCGAAGCTGGTCATCAGGATCGGGCGCAGACGGTCGCGCGCGGCACGCACCGCGGCTTCGATCGGCGACAAGCCATCTTCTTCCTCGGCCTGCTTGGCGAATTCGACGATCAGGATCGCATTCTTCGCCGCAAGCGCGATGAGCACGACGAGCCCGATCTGCGTCAGCACATTATTGTCCATGCCGCGCAAATTCACGCCCACCATCGCCGCGAGCAGACACATCGGGACGATGAAGATGATCGCCAGTGGCAGCATCAGGCTTTCATATTGCGCCGCGAGCACGAGGAAGACGAAGACCACTGCGAGCGCGAAGACGATGCCCGCGGTGTTCGCCGCCGCCTTCTGCTGGAAGGCGATGCCGGTCCATTCGGTGCCGTAACCTGCGGGCAGCGAGTCCGACGCGAGCTTTTCCATCGTCGTGAGCGATGCGCCCGACGACGAACCCGGAGCGGTGTCGCCGTCGATCTCGACCGCGGGGAAGAGGTTGTAGCGCGTGACGCGATACGGCCCCGTGCGGTCCTCGAAGTTCGCGACCGACCCGATCGGCACCATCGCGCCGGAGTCCGACCGCGTCCGCAGATTCGCGATATCGGCGACGGTCTGGCGGTAGGGCGCGTCGGCCTGTGCGGTGACGCGATAGGTGCGGCCGAGCAGGTTGAAGTCGTTGACGAACGCCGAGCCGAGATAGACCTGCAGCGCTTCGAACACGCGTTCGGGCGGGACGCCGAGCATGTTCGCCTTTGCCCGGTCGATATCGGCATAGACGCGTGGGTTCGACGGGTCGAAGAAGGTGAAGACGTTCGCGAGCCCCGGGGTCTGGTTCGCCTTGCCGATCAGATTGTTCGTCTCGTTCGCCAGCGCGGCATAGCCGTTCCCGCCGCGATCCTGCACGATCATCCGGTAACCACCCGCCGAGCCGATGCCCTGGATCAGCGGCGGCGGGATGATGACGATCTGCGCCTCGGTGATATCCGCCGTGTTCGCACGCGCCTGATTCATGATGTCCTCGAAATTGACGCCGAGCTTACCGCGCTCCTCGAACGACTTGAGCGGGAAGTAAGCGGCAGCCGAATTCGGCGCGAGCGTCTGCGACGGGCCGTCGAAGCCCGCGAGCATCACCGATCCGAGGACACCCTCGATCGGCAGCACGCGGCCCGCGACCTTTTTCAGCACCGCATCGGTACGTTCGACCGAGGCGCCCGAGGGCAGCTTGGCAACGACGAGGAAATAGCCCTGGTCCTGTGCGGGGATGAAGCCGGTCGGCGTCGCCCAGAACAGGCCCGCGGTCGCGGCGATCAGCGCACCATAGGTGACCATCATCTTCTTTGGCGCGCGGACCAGCCGGTCGGTGAGCCGCGCATAGCCGTTGCTGAGCCGCTCGAAAGCCTCGTTGAAGCGTTCG
This sequence comes from Sphingopyxis sp. MSC1_008, assembly GCF_023197165.1. Lineage (GTDB taxonomy): Bacteria > Pseudomonadota > Alphaproteobacteria > Sphingomonadales > Sphingomonadaceae > Sphingopyxis. Next base: position 16,155 of record NZ_JALPRD010000016.1, on the reverse strand, counting down.
CCGGCATAGTGGATGCGCGCCATCAGCCATCCGTCGGCCTGCGCAGGGGCGTGCGGCTTGAGCAGGATCGCTGCGAGCGCGGGCGACAGGGTGAGCGAGAGGACGAGCGAGATGATCGTCGCGGTCGAGATCGTCACCGCGAACTGCTGGTAGAAGGCGCCCGACAGGCCGGTGAGGAACAGGGTCGGCACGAACACTGCGCAAAGCACGAGCACGATCGCGACGAGCGCGCCCGATACCTCGTCCATCGACGTGCGCGCGGCTTCGAGCGCGCTCATGCCTTTCTCGAGGTTGCGTTCGACATTTTCGACGACGACGATCGCGTCGTCGACGACGATGCCGATCGCGAGCACCAGCCCGAACAGCGACAGGTTGTTGAGGCTGTAGCCGAACGCCGCGAGCACCACGAAAGTACCGATCAGCGACACCGGGATCGCGAGCACGGGAATGATCGCCGCGCGCCATTTCTGCAGGAACACGAGGATGACGATGACGACGAGGATGACGGCTTCGATCAACGTTTCCATCACCGCGTCGATCGACTGGGCGATGAACTCGGTGGGGTTATAGATGACGCGATATTCGAGGCCCTTGGGGAAGCTTTTCGATGCCGCCGCCATTTCGGCTTCGACCGCCTGCGCCGCAGCGAGCGCGTTCGAACCCGGGCGCTGGAAGGTCGCGAGAAGGACGGTCGGATCGCCCGACAAATATGTGTTCGAATTATAGTCCGACGCACCGAGCTCGACGCGCGCGACGTCCGACACCCGCACCTGCCGCCCGTCGGTATCGCTGCGGATGACGATATTGGCGAAGTCCTTGGGATCGGTCAGGCGGCCCTGCGTTTCGACGCTCAACTGGAAGCTGCTGCCGTTGGCGTGCGGCGGCTGACCGAGCGAGCCCGCGGCAACCTGCACATTTTCGCGGCGGAGCGCAGTGACGATCTCGCCCGCGGTGAGGTCGAGCGCGGCGGCGCGGCCGGGGTCGATCCACACGCGCATCGCATAGTCGCGGCTGCCGAACAGGCGCACGTCACCGACGCCGTCGATGCGGCTCAAACGGTCGCGCAGCTGGGTCAGCGCGTAGTTGGAGATGTACGCGCGATCGAGCGACTTGTCGGGCGACACCAGATTCACGATCAACAGGAAGTCGGGCGAGGTCTTGCGCGTCACGACGCCGAGCCGCTGCACCGTTTCGGGCAGGCGCGGGGTCGCGATTGCGACGCGGTTCTGCACCAAGACCTGTGCGGCATCGAGGTCGGTGCCGATCTTGAAGGTCACGGTGATCGTGACGACGCCGTCGCCGGTCGACTGGCTGCTCATATAGAGCATATTGTCGACGCCGTTGATTTCCTGCTCGATCGGCGCCGCCACTGTATCGGCGACGGTTTCGGCCGATGCGCCCGGATAGGTAGCGGTCACCGTCACCGTCGGCGGGACGATGTCGGGATATTGCGAGACGGGCAGGCCGATATAGGCGACCGCGCCGACGATGGTGATGATGACGGCGAGCACGGCGGCAAAGATCGGCCGGTCGATGAAAAAGCGGGATAGGCGCATGGGAGAGCCCCTGTCTAAAATGGTTTTGCTCAGCCCCTCTCCTTCAGGGGAGGGGCAGCGAGACTAGGCAGCTTGCTGCCTAGTCACAGCGGGGTGGGGGCCATCGGCCGTACTTGAGGCCGCGAGCCTCCACCCCAACCTTCCCCTGAAGGGGAGGGCTAAATTAAATCACTTCGCAAATGTCGCCTGCGCCGACACCGGCTCGACCGCAGCGGCCGCACCCTTGGGGGGTGCCGAAGCGGCGATCTTGCCGGGCTTGGTCACCGCCTTGGTGCCGGGGCGGGCGAACTGATAGCCATTGATGACGATCTGGTCGGTCGGGGTCAGGCCCGAGCGGATGACGCGCAGGCCATCGACTTCGGGGCCAAGCTCGACCGGCTTCGCCGCAACGGTACCGTCCTTGCCGACGACATAGACGATCTTGCGCGCCTGATCGGTCTGCACCGCCGCGGCGGGGACCAGCAGCGCGCGCGCCGTCTGGCCAGTCGTCAGGCGCATGTTGCCGAACATGCCGGGGGTCAGGAACATTTCCGGGTTGCGGAAGCTGGCGCGGGCGCGGATCGTGCCCGAACGCGGATCGAGGCCATTGTCGGTAAAGTCGAGCTGCCCCTTCCAGCGATAATCGCTTTCATCCTGCAGGCGAACTTCGACCGCCGCGCCCTTATCGCCGCCCTCGCGCTTGGTTTTGAGGAAAAGCGCCTCCGATCCCTGGAAGGTGAAGTAGACGGGATCGAGCGCGTTGATCGTCGTGAGCAGCGTGCCGCCGGCATCGCCCGCCGACACGAGGTTGCCCGCGTCGATCTGGCGGTCCGAGATACGACCGCTCAGCGGCGCGCGAACGACAGTGAATTCGACATCGAGCGAACGCGCCGCGATGCGGGCATCGGCACCAGCCAGCGCGGCATTAGCAGCGTTCACCCGCGCACGCAGCCGGTCGATCTCGCTCTGCGACACCGCCTCGACGTCGACGAGACGCCCGGCGCGGTCGAGCTCGAGGCGCGCGAGCGCAAGGTCGCTGCGCGCGCTCGCCGCCGAAGCACGTGCTTCGGCGAGCGCGGCGCGATAGGGGCGCGGGTCGATCGTGAAGAGCGGCTGGCCCTGACGCACGATCTGCCCGTCGGTGAAGTGGATCGCGGTGATCGCACCCGAAACGCGCGGGCGCACCTCGACCGCTTTCGACGCCTCGAAGCGTCCGATATATTCGTCCCACAAGGTCACATCGCGCGCGATCGGCGCGGCGACGGTGAGCACGGGCGCAGGCGCTGCGGCGGCCTGCGGCGCACCGTCGCGGAGCAGCCACCAAGCGCCGATAACGAGCACGAGGAACGCACCGATCCACGCGGCGCGGCGGCCGCGGCCGGGATGGAGCAATGTCTTGAGTTCGCGCCGGACCTTCGCGTCGGCGGGGTCGAGCTTTTCGATCGGGGTGTGGACGGTCATGGGGTGCCCTCTTCTCTTTATTCGGTTCGGCCGCGCGCGCGGCACAGCGGGTCTCGGCCCCGAAAGCGGATGCCTTCGGTCCAGTCTTGAAACAGTCCTCGTTGCTGGACGGCCCTCTTCGAAGAGGACGACCGCCCCTCCGGTCACTTGCATCGAAAATGCGCGCGCCGGCTCCCTGTTATGTCTTGCGGACGAACGCCATCGGACGCCCGACCGGAACAGGACCCGCTCCCGGGAAAATAATCGGTGATGATGGTTCCGGCCGCTGCACGATCTTTGTCCTGCAGCGGCCGGCCCGGGGGGAGAGCCCTATCTTTGTATACTGAGTGGTATATAAGTCATGCTGCGCTGCGTCAAGACCATTCTGTACCGGGCAGTAAAAATAATTCTATCAGCGCCCCGGCCACAGCTTCAGGCTGGTTTCGACCAAGCGTTCAAGCTCGGCACGCGTCGCACCGGCGCCCGCCTGTACCGACATGCCTTGGTTCACCGCGGTCAGGAACGCCGCGAGCCCTTCGGCATCGGTGTCGGGCGGGAAATCGCCCTCTTCCTTGGCGCGCGCGAAGCGTTCGAGCATCGCGCGCTTCGCCGTCGCGCCGCGTTCGAGCACGGCCTGGCGAATACATTCGGCCTCCGCGCCGCACGCGACCGACGTGATCACGCCGAGACAACCATTCGGATTCTCGGGGCAGGTGTACATGTCGAGCGCGCCGTACATCAGCCGCTCGGCGACACCGCGCGCGGTCGGCGCATCGAGCGCCGCGCGCATATAGTCGGCCTTTTCGCGCTCATAGAGGTCGAGCGCCTTATTGAAGAGGGCTTCCTTGTTACCGAAGGCCGCGTACAAACTCGGCTTGGTAATCCCCATCGCCTCGGTCAGATCGGCCATCGACGCACCCTCATAGCCCTTCGACCAGAAGACGCGCAGCGCCGCCGCCAGCGCCATGTCGACGCAAAATTCGCGCGGACGGCCCTTGTGCGGAGCAGCAACGGTGGCGGTTTCGATTTCCATAACGGCTGGTATATAAGTGTTAGATCGCAACTTGTCCAGTGGCGCGCCGATCAGGCCAGCCGCGTGTCGATCGGCAGCCCGCCTTTCAGCGTCAGCGTCACCGGCGTCCGCTCGGCAATGTCGGCCAAGCGCGCCTTCTGTTCGTCGTCGAGCCCCGCGATCGTCAGCACCCGATCGACGCGGAGGCCATCCTTGCTGAGCAATCGCAGGCCGACATCGACCGATTCGAGCGGCCACCCCTTGCGGTCGGCGTAGATGCGCAATGTGATCGCGGTACACGCGCCAAGACCGGCAAGCAGGAAGTCATACGGCGCGGGTCCCTCATTCTTTCCGCCGAGCCCCGGTCCCTCGTCGCCGATCAGGTCATGGCCGCCGACGTTGATCTCGGTTCGATAATGATCCGTGCCGATGCGCGCGGTTCCGTGAGCCATGACGATCCTTTCTGGCGATGGGATCGCCATCCCTATTCCCTGTTGCGGCAAAACGACAAGCCGTTTTCCCGCGCAAGAAATGTCAAAACTCGTTGCAAGGCGCGCTAAAGCCAGGACGCACTCGCCGTCCTAGCTTTCATCCTCGACAGGGCTCGCAGAAGCCCCGGTTTTTGGGAGAAGGACTATGGCAACTTTGCCTTTTGCGCGCGCTATGCTGGCTGCGCTCGCCGTTTCGACATCGACCCTCGCCATGGCGCAGGAGGCGCCGCCCCCGGCCGACACCAGTGCGACCGACGGCGATATCGTCGTCACCGCGCAGCGGCGCGAGCAGTCGCTGCTCGACGTGCCGCTCGCGGTCACCGCACTCGGCGGCGATACGCTCGCCCACCGCGGCATTACCAATTCGGCGCAGCTCGGCGATGCCGTCCCGAACCTCCAGATCAACAGCCCCTATGGCGATACGCAGCCGAACTTCTCGCTGCGCGGCATCGGGGTCGCGAACGAATATAACAGCAACCAGGCGTCGCCGGTCGGGGTCTATCTCGACGACGTGTACCTCGCGCCGCGCACCAGCCACGGCATGGGCCTCTTCGACCTCGATCGGATCGAGGTGCTGCGCGGACCGCAGGGCACGCTCTTTGGCCGCAACACCACCGGCGGCGCGATCAACTTCATCACAAAGAAGCCGGACCTCTCGGGCACCAACGGCTATCTGCAGGTCGGCTACGCCAATTTCGACACCTTCACCGCGCAGGGCGCCGCCGAGGCGACGCTCGCCGAGGATGTCGCTGGCCTCCGCCTCGCGGTGAACTACGCCAAGGGCGACGGGCAGATCAAAAACATCTTCCCCGGCGGCCGCGATGCCGCATCGGTCGACACGCTGCAGGGACGCGCGTCGCTGCGCGTCAAGCCGGTCGAGACGCTCGACATCGTGCTGCGCGCCTATGCCGGCCGCGATCGCGGGACGCAGGCGGCGGTCCATGGGCTCGAACCCTTCCGCACCGGGCTCGGCTTTTTCGAGACGAACGAGAACCGCATCGGCGACAACCGCACCGACGCGTGGGGCTTCTCGGCGAATATCGCACTCGAACTCAGCGATGCGCTCAGCCTGACCTCGATCACCAGCTATGACGGCGGTAAGCAGAACCTCCAGCAGGCGGCCGACGGGTCGCCGCTCGATATCCTCGATATCAACTGGCGCTCGAACTATCGCCAGTTCAGCCAGGAATTGCGCGGCAATTACGAGGGCGACGGGCTGACCTTCGTCGGCGGGCTTTTCTACGGCTGGGACCGCAATATCACCGACAACACGTTCAACCTGCCGCTGCCCCCCGCGGGCGGTTTCTTCCAGCATTACCGGCAGGTGCGCAAAAGCTACGCCGTCTTCGGGCAGGCCGATATCGACCTCGCCGACCGGCTCGTGCTGACGCTCGGCGCGCGCTATACCAAGGACAAGTCGCGCTACGACGATGCCTTCGCCTATCTGTTCGTCGGCGGGGTCGACGATCCCCAGACGCCGCTCGCAACGACGGTGCCGTGCGCCGGGGTCGCGGGCACCTGTCCATACGATCCCGCAGCGCGCTTTGCTCTCGCCGACACGAACAACGCGCTCACCGGCCGCGTCGCCCTCAGCTACACCTTCGCCGACGGCCCGCTCGTCTATGCGAGCTACAACCGCGGTTACCGCGCGGGCGCGGTGAACGGTGGCGGCTACACCTCGTCGAGCGGGATCGGCTATATCGAGCCCGAGCGCGTCAACGCTTATGAAATCGGGATCAAGGGCCGCGCGGGCGGGCGTCTGCTGACATACGCGGCCTCGGCCTTCTACTACGACTATTCGAACCAGCAATTGCAGGACACGCGCGCCGGGCCCGTCTCCTTCCTCGTCAACGCGCCCTCGTCCGAAGTTTATGGCTTCGAGGTCGAAACGACGCTGCGCCCGGTCGATGGCTTTCGCATCGACGCGTCGCTCGGCTGGCTGCATTCGAAATATAAGGAGCTGACGCTGCAGGGCGCCGACCTGTCGGGCAACAGCCTGCCCTTCGCACCGAAACTCACCGCGCAGCTCGGTTTCGAATGGGACGTCGTCGACCTCGCGGGCGGGACGATCACCTTCGCACCGAATATGGCCTATTCGAGCCGCCAATATTTCTCGCCGTTCAACGAGATCGATGCGCCGGGCACGCCGCAGGTGAACAGCGAACTGCAACAGGGCGCCAATGCCAAGGTCAACGCCTCGCTAAGCTGGAGCAACGACGCGCTGACGATCCGCGCGTTCGCGAACAATATCTTCGAGCGCAAGACCTATGGCTATGGCCTCGATCTTCGCGGTGCGGGCTTCCCGTACAACTTCCTCGCGCCGAGCGCGCCGCGCACCTACGGCGTATCCTTGCGCTACAGCTTCTGACGATGACCGACCTCAAGGACCCCGATCTTTACGTCGGCGGCATGCCCTATGCCGAGCTTGCGGCGCTGCGTGCCGCGGGCTCGGTCCACTGGAACCCCGAAAGCGATGGCGCGGGCTTCTGGGCGGTGCTCGGGTTCGACGATATCGTCACCGTGTCGCGGCAGGCCGATCTCTTTTCCTCGGCGCACGAGAATGGCGGGCACCGCATTTTCAACGAGAATGAGGTCGGGCTGACAGGCGCCGGCGAATCCGCGATCGGCATCCCCTTCATTTCGCGCGATCCGCCGACGCATACGCAGTATCGCAAATTCGTGATGCCCGCGCTCTCCCCCGCGCGGCTCGAAGGCATCGAGGCGCGGATCGCCGAACGCGTCGAAAGACTGTTCGCCGAGGTGCCGCTGAACGAGACGGTGAACATCCTTCCCCTCCTCACCGTCCCGCTCCCGCTGCTCACCCTCGCCGAGCTGCTCGGCGTGCCCGCCGAGATGTGGCACGACCTCCACCGCTGGACCGACGCCTTCGTCGGCGAGGACGACCCCGATTTCCGCCAGTCTCCCGAAGCGATGCAGGCGGTGATGGGCGAATTCATCGGCTTCGCCGCAGGCTTGTTCGAGGAACGCCGCGCCAACCCCGGCCCCGACATCGCCTCCTTGCTCGCCAACACCGAGATTCACGGGAAGCCCGTCCCGCTCGGCGACTTCATCGGCAACCTCATCCTCGCGCTCGTCGGCGGCAACGAGACGACGCGCAACTCGATCAACCACAGTCTGATCGCCTTCGCGAACAATCCCGACCAGTGGGATGCCATCCGCGCCGACCCCGGCCTGCTCCCGAACGCCGTCAAGGAAATGGTCCGCTACGCCAGTCCCGTGATCCACATGCGCCGCACCGCGACGCGCGATACCGAACTCGGCGGCCAGACAATCCGCAAGGGCGACAAGGTCGTCGTCTTCTACCCCGCAGGCAACCGCGATCCGTCGGTCTTTCCCGATCCCGACGCCTTCGACATCTCGCGCCCGATCCGCCAGCATCTCGCCTTTGGTGCGGGCACGCATGTCTGCGTCGGATCGCGCCTCGCCGAAATGCAATTGCGACTCGCCTTTGCCGAGATGGCGCGTCATGTTCGCCGCATAGAAATATTGGGAGAGCCGAGCCGCGTGCGGTCGAACTTCATCAACGGCTTCAAGCGGCTCGATGTCAGGCTGATAGCGTGAAACAGGACAGCATCTGGGATAATAAGGAGATCATCTGCGACGTCCTCGGGCGCGCGCCCGATGTCGAGATGGGATCGTTCGGCGACGGCTGGTCGCTCTGCCGCTGGCGCCAGTTCGTCGGCAGCTATACCCTCCCCGCGCTGCCGCAGCCGATCTTCACTGTCCATGTCGCCGGCAAGCCGCAGGTCAAGACCTGGGACCGCGACGGCTGGACCGAAACCAGCTCGATCCCCGGCTGCGCGACGATCGTTCCTGCGGGGATGCCGACCGGTTGGCTCGTCGACGGCGAACTCGATGTCGTGACGCTGTCGATGTCGTCGGACGTGCTCGCCGGCCAGCCGCACGCCGAACAGTTCAACAAGATGCGCTTCGCCTTCGCCGATCCCTTGGGCGTCGCGCTGACGCGGCAGATTCTGTCCGAACTTTACGCGCCGCAGGCCGAGGAGCGCACCGCCTATGTCGCGGCGATGGTCAACGCGCTGAAGGCGCATATCCTCTCGGGCCCGCCCGCGCATGGCAACCCGACCGAGATCCCGGTGTCGGACTTCTCGGCCTACCGCCTCCACAAGATCATGAACGCGGTGCTCGCCAATCCCGCCGAAGAGCATAGCCTCGAGGCGATGGCATCGGTCGCGGGGGTGACGCCGTCGCACTTCTGCCGCCTGTTCAAAAAGGCGACGGGCATTTCGCCGCACCAATATGTGATGAAGGCGCGGCTCGACCGCGCGCAGCAGATGCTCGTCCAGACTGACCTCAGTCTCGCCGCCCTGTCCGAGGCGACCGGTTTCACCAGCCAGAGCCATTTCAGCCGCGCCTTCCGCGCCTGGTTCGGCATGGCGCCGAGCGACTATCGCCAGCAGGAACGACGCGGGCTTCACTGAACGGAGAAGACAATGACCGAAGCGACGGCGGCCGTGGTGCGCCAGCCCGGCGGCGATTTCACGATCGAGACGATCGAGGTCGAAGCGCCGCGTGCGGACGAAGTGCGTGTGCGCATCGCCGGCGTCGGGCTTTGCCACACCGACCTGATCTTCCGCGACCAGTTCGCGCCCTTCGCGCTGCCCGGCGTGCTCGGCCATGAAGGCGCGGGGGTGATCGAGGCGGTCGGCGAGGACGTCGAGGGTCTCGCCGTCGGCGACGCGGTCGTCGTCGGCTTCTCAAGCTGCGGCGCCTGCCCGCGCTGCGACGAGCATTTGCCGAGCTATTGCCAGAGCTTCGTGCCGCTGAACTATGCCGGGATGCGGCTCGACGATGGCTCGACCGCCTACGCGAAGGACGGCGAACGCGTCACCTCGCACTTCTTCGGCCAGTCTTCCTTCTCGGCGCTCACCGTCACCCGCGCGCGCAATGTCGTGAAGGTCGACACGTCGAAGGTCGCGCTCGAACTGCTCGGGCCCTTGGGCTGCGGTTTCCAGACCGGCGCGGGCGGCGTGATGAACTCGCTCGCCTGCCCCGCGGGATCGAGCATCGCGATCTTCGGCGGCGGCCCCGTCGGGCTCGCGGCGGTGATGGGCGCAGTCATCCAGGGCTGTTCGAAGATCATCCTCGTGGAGCCCATTGCGGCACGGCGCGATATCGCGAAAGACCTCGGCGCAACGCACGTCATTGACCCCGCCGCGGCCGGTGATCTGACCGAGGCCCTGCGCGCGATTGCCCCAGCGGGGCTCGACTTCGCCTTCGACACCAGCGGCGTCGTTCCCGTGATCGAAGCAGGTCTTGCCGCGCTCGGCAGCCACGGCGCGATCGGGCTCGTCGGGGTGCCGTCGAAGGCCGATGCCGCGATCAGCGTCAATATCGCCGCGCTGATGACCCCGGGCCACCGTATCATCGGCATCATCGAGGGCGACAGCGACCCGCAAAGCTTCATCCCGGACCTGATCGCGCATCACGCCGCCGGACGCTTCCCGTTCGACAGACTGATCCAGACCTTCCCGCTCGCCGAGATCAACGAGGCGCTCGGTGCGCAAGCGCGCGGCGAGTGCATCAAGGTCGTTCTGATACCCTAAAACACCGATAAAGCTGGAGACGAACGATGGATTTCGACCGCGACTATGCGATGCTGATCGGCGGCAAGCTCGAGGACGGCAATGCGCGTTTCGACGCGCTCAACCCCGCGACCGAACAGGTGATCGCCAGCGTTCCCGATGCCGGCACCGACGACCTCGACCGTGCCATCGCCGCCGCCCGCGTCGCTTTCCCCGGCTGGGCCGCGACGCCGATCGCCGAACGCAAGGCCACGCTAAACGCGATGGGTCAGGCGATCATGGCCAACGCCGACGCCTTCAAGCGCCTGCTCACCGCCGAACAGGGCAAGCCGCACGCCGAGGCCGAAGGCGAGGTGATGGGCGCGGGCTACTGGCTGACGGGCGCCGCGTCGCTCGACCTGCCGGTCACGGTCAACGAGGACAGCGACGAGCGGTACAGCGAGACGCGTCACGTCCCGCTCGGCGTCGTCGGCGCCATTGCGCCGTGGAACTTCCCGCTCCTGCTCGCGATGTTCAAGGTCGGACCCGCGTTGCTTGCGGGGAACACGATGGTCCTCAAACCTTCGCCCTTCACCCCGCTCACGACGCTGAAATTCGGCGAGCTCGTCAAGGACCTGCTCCCGCCCGGCGTGCTCAACATTATCACCGGCGGCGACGCGCTTGGGCCGTGGATGACGAGCCACGCAGGCTTCGACAAGATCAGCTTCACCGGATCGACCGTGACCGGCCGCCGCGTGATGGAATCGGCGGCGCCGACGCTGAAGCGTGTCACGCTCGAACTCGGCGGCAACGACGCCGCGATCGTGATGCCCGACGTCGATGTCGAAAAGGTCGCCGAAGAGCTGTTCTGGGCCGCGTTCCGCAACAATGGCCAGATCTGCATCGCGACCAAGCGCATGTATGTGCATGAGGCCATTTACGAGCCGCTGAAGGATGCGCTCGTCGCCTATGCGAAGACGGTCAAGGTCGGCGACGGGTCCGAACAGGGCACGCAGATCGGCCCGATCAACAACGAAGCGCAATACCGCCGCGTGCTCGAGCTGATCGAGGACGCAAAGGCCAAGGGCTATACATTTCTTGTCGGCGGCGAGGCAGCCGACGTGCCCGGCTATTTCATCCCCGTCACCATCCTCGACAATCCGCCCGAACACAGCCGTATCGTGCAGGAAGAGCAGTTCGGCCCGGTGCTGCCGCTGATCAAATTCGACGATGTCGACGACGTCGTCGCGCGCGCCAACGCCACCGATTACGGCCTCGGCGGCTCGGTGTGGGGGCAGGATGAGGACAAGGCGTTCGAGATTGCGCAGCGCATCGCGAGCGGCACCGTCTGGGTCAACGAGACGCAGCATCTCTCCCCCACCGCGGCCTTCGGCGGGATGAAGCAATCGGGCGTCGGCGTCGAAGGCGGGCTCGAGGGTCTGCTGGAGTATACAAATGCGCAGACGATCGTGCGGCGCAGGAACGTCGCGGCGACCTGAAACCCCGCCCCGCGCGGGGCAACCGCAAATGTCTTGAACTAATCGTCAGGAATCCTACATTGATTCCATCGTCAACAAGCGAAAGGAGGTGGTCGAATGTCTCATTGTCACACGCCGCATGCGGCAGATTTGAGCACGACCTTCCTCGCGGGGGTCCGACTCGGATAATCGTCCGCGAACAGGCACGACAATGGAAGGGCTGCTCCGAAAGGGGCAGCCCTTTGTCCTTGGGGCGGCCGCACGGCCGTCCGCCGTCAGGTTACCGTCAGAAACCGGCGCTACAGATTGCGTGATGGGGGCGACGCCATGGCACCGACGCAAGCTGAATTTGATTTCGCAACTTGGGAAAAATTTGGAGGCCCGAGCCGGAATCGAACCGGCGTGCACGGATTTGCAATCCGCTGCGTCACCACTCCGCCATCGGGCCTCATGCCAAATTACCGCATCCCGCGTGGGATGGGCCGGGTGTTGGACGGCGCCGCTAGTGAGGGGCTTTGGCTGCCTTGTCAAGGATTCGCCGGACCGGCACCGCCCGGGCGGCCGAACAGCGCGCGATGAGGCTTGGCGGCACCCGCATTGACAGCTATGCGGCACGCGATGCGGCTGCGGGGCTGTATTACTATTGCAATACAGCATTGCTTCGGCTAAGGCTGCCTCGCAAAGGTTCATGTTCCAGGGAATTGGAAAAGGCTGATGGCGACGAAGTTTAGCGAAATCACTGCGGCAGAGATGCGCGCGGCCATGATCGACAGCCAGCTCAGGACCAACGATGTCATCGACCCCGCCGTGGTCGGCGCGATGGCCGCGGCACCGCGCGAGGCGCATGTGCCCGCCGCGCTCGCCGGCGTCGCTTATATGGACCGGCCGATCGCGCTCGGCCACGGCCGCGCATTGAACGCGCCGCTGGTCACCGGCCGGATGCTGGTTGCGGCGGCGATCCGCCCCGGCCAGCGCGTGCTGCTGGTCGGCAGCGCGACGGGCTATACTGCCGGACTGCTCGCGCGGCTCGGCGCCGAGGTCCACGCGGTCGAGGAACAGGGTGAATTGATGGCGGTGGCAGAGGGCGCGGTCGCCAACGGCAATATCCGCTGGACTCATGGACCGCTCGCCGCCGGTGTGCCCGACGCCGCGCCGTTCGACCGCATCATCATCGAGGGCGCGATCGAAACGCTGCCCGACGCGCTAGTCGCGCAGCTCGCCGACGGTGGCCGGTTGGTCGCGGCGCGCCGCGAGGGTGCGGTGACGCGGCTGGTCGAGGGCGTGAAGGCCGGCGGCGCGGTCGCGCTGCGCAGCTTCGCCGACATGGACGTCGCACCGTTGCCCGGCTTTGCGGCGCCGGTCGCTTTCCGCTTTTAAAGGCCACTTCCTTCCTTGTTTCGGGGCTGACATCTTTATGAACGATAATAATAGGAAACAGCCCCTTCGCCGGTCCAGCTGGCTCGCCGGGCTCGCGGTCGGCGCGCTGATGCTGCCCGCGGCGGCACAGGCCGAAACACTGCAGGGTGCGCTGGCCAAGGCGTATGAAAATAATCCGACGCTGACCGGCGCGCGCGCGGGACAGCGCGCGAATGACGAGAATGTGCCGATCCAGAAGAGCTTCGGCCTTCCCGAGGTCAGCACTCGCGCCGATTACGAAGAAAATATCATCAGGCCGGGCAACAGCTTCAACTCGCCGATGCGATCGGTCACCGGGTCGGGCCAATTGTCGGTGCCGATCTATCAGGGCGGCGCGGTCCGCAACGCCGTGCGCGCCGCCAAATTTCGCGTCGAAGCCGGGCAGGCCGACCTTCGCGCCACCGAAGCGAGCATCTTTTCGCAGACCGTCGGCGCCTATATGGACGTCATCCGCGATCAGGCGATCGTCCAGCTCAATCAAAAGAATGTCTCGGTCCTGCGCACCAATTTGCAGGCGACCAGCGACCGCTTCGAGATCGGCGACCTGACGCGCACCGACGTCGCCCAGTCCGAAGCGCGGCTTGCGCTCGCCGAAGGCGATCTGCGCAACGCCGAGGCGAATCTGATCGGCAGCCGCGAATCCTATATCCGGCTTGTCGGCGACGCCCCGACCGACCTGCAGGCGCCCCCCGCGCTGCCGAACCTCCCGGCGAACGCCGAGGAAGCGGTGGCGATCGCGCTCAACAACAATCCCGACATCGAATCGGCAAACCAGCTGGTCAGCGCGTCGAAGGCCGATATTGGCGCCGCCAAGGCATCGCGTGCGCCGAAATTGTCGGCGACGCTCAGCGGCAATTATAATAATTACCTCGGCTCACTGAACAGCGGCGTCACCGGCATCGGCGTGACGCAGGAAACCTCCGCCGCGGCGGCGGGCGTGTCGGTGACGCTGCCGATCTTCACCGGCGGCCGCCGATCGGCACAGGTGCGGCAGGCGCAGTCGCGTGGCAGCCAGGCGATCGAACAATATGTCGAGGTCGAACGCGGCGTGATCGCGCAGACCCGCGGCGCCTACGCCGCGTGGCAGGCGAACGAACGCATCATCACCGCGACGCAGCAGGCGGTCAGCGCCAACGCCCTCTCGCTCGAAGGCGTGCGCGCCGAAAACAGCGTCGGCACGCGGTCGATCCTCGACATCTTGAACGCCGAGCAGGAATATCTGAACACCCAGGTCCAGCTCGTGTCGGCGCAGCGCAACTCCTATGTCGCCGCCTTCTCGGTCCTCGCCGCTATGGGCAAGGCCGAAGCGCGCGACCTCGGCATCGGCGGCGGCGCGCTCTATGATCCCGAAGTCAATTACCGGCGCGTGCGCGGCGAGATCTGGGATTGGGCCGACGATCCGGCGCCGCAGCAAGTCGCGACCGACACCCGCGCCGTTCCCGCGGCGACCGCCAGTGTTCCCGTCGGTCCGCCATCGCTCTCGCCACAATAAGGCTTGGCAAAATCCGCCCCGAATCGGTAAGAGGATGGTTAACCATCCGGTAATCGCGATGGTTTAGGGGGTTGGCTATGGGCGATATGTCGCGGGAACCATCGATGGAAGATATCTTGTCGTCGATTCGGCGCGTGATCGCTCGCGACGAGGCACCGGGTTCGGCACGCGAGATCCGCGTCCCCGAAGCCGACGATATTCTTGACCTTCAGGATGAAGAAGACCGGGCCGATGCTGCGCCCGCAGCCGGGGAGCTTGTTTCCGAAGCGAGCGCCGATGCCGCGCGCCAGTCGCTCGAAGCGCTGACTGCCGCGGTTGCCCCCGCAGTGGCCGCTGCCACCGTAACCGCCCCAACCGTCGCCGGCCGCACGATGGAGGATGTCGTCCTCGACGCGCTGCGTCCGATGCTCAAGGACTGGCTCGACGCCAACCTGCCCGCGCTCGTCGAGGCGATGGTGGCCAAGGAAATCAGCCGGATTACCGGCAAGAAATTCTGAAAGTCCAAATCGCGTCGCTAGGCGCTGTGCCGCTTGGCGAAACGAAGCCCGAACCACCAGAACAGAAGAAATGCCACAACCTGGTAGCCGGAAACGATTCGGCTGTGAGGGAAAATTATGGCAGGGACGACCAGAAACGGTGCCGCAAACGCCAAATATATGAAGAAAAGCAGACAGCCCCGTCAAATTGACCGGCATGTAGCTGAAGCCAAACTTCTCAAAGAGGATATGCTTCTTTCTCTTGGTCAACCCGCCCAATTCTCCAGCAGATAGCGCGCGATCGCCAGCGACGGCGGCGCCATGAACGGCGCGCCCATGTCGCCTGCGAGCGCGGCGCGCACCTCGGCCTTGTCGACCCACATCGCCGCCTCGATCTCGGTCGTATCGAGCGTGAGCGCCGGATCCTTCGCCACCGCGCGGCATCCGATCATCAGCGACGAGGGGAACGGCCAAGGCTGGCTCGCTACATAAGAGACGTCCGAAACGCGGATGCCCGCTTCCTCGAACAATTCGCGCGCGACGGCTTCCTCGAGCGATTCGCCGGGTTCGACAAACCCCGCGAGCGCTGAGAAGAAACCCGGGGGAAAACCGCCCTGCCGCCCGACAAGCACGCGCCCCTCGCATTCGGCGAGCATGATCACAACAGGGTCGACGCGCGGGAAATGCTCGGCGTTGCAACTGCCGCAGCGCCGCCCCCAACCGCCGCGAAACAGGTCGGTCGGCGATCCGCACACCGCGCAGAAACGATGCCGCGCGTGCCAGTCGACGAGGCTGCGCGCACCGCCGTAAAGCGCCGCCTCTTCGCTCGACAGCAAGGGAAGCAGCCGCATGACCGTGCGCGACCGCGCATCGATCCGCGCTCCCGGCGCCGCCTCGCGGACGAAATGCGGGATTCCCGCGTCGTCGATCCCAAGCAACATCGCCGCGCGATCGTCGGCGGGGTCGAGCGGCTCCCACGAGAGTCCGCCCCCCTCGCCCGGCACGAAGTCGATGCCGTCGAGCACAAGGCAGCGCGCGCGCGGATCGGCCGACGCGGCGGCAAACGCCTCCGCATTCGTCCGCAACTGATCGGCGCGGTCGAGCCACGCCCCGGTAAAACCAAGCGGCAAAGGCATCAGCGCATCACATCCTTGAAGAAAGTCTCGCCGAACTTGCCCTGGAACGACACGGCATCGGGCGGCATGATCTGCGTATAGCCGCCGACGCGATAACCGAGCCCGCGGTGGACGAAACCGATCGTTCCCGCGG
>NZ_JALPRD010000015.1 GCF_023197165.1 Sphingopyxis sp. MSC1_008 | reverse complement strand
TTCGGCAGCACCTAGCGACCCCACGGTCTGCGCAAAAAAGCTTTCCCCATAGCTCAGCCTTCGATCCCCGCGGTTCGGGCATCGAAGACTTTCCGACGCCTGGCGGCGTCCGAAACTCTCAACGGTTTCGGACGGTCCGCTTTGGAATCTCATTGAGTAAAAGCAGCCCTGGCCGCTCAATCAAGGGTTCTCCGCCGCCTATAAGGGAAAGTTGGTCAAGTTCTGATACGACCCACGCCGCAAGGTCAACCGCCGCACGCATCATGCCCCCTTTCTTCGTGCCGAGGCGGCGATTATGACAAATGCATGCCACGCCGAATGACGATAGCCGGACAGATCGAACAACTTATAGCGAGCCTTAGCGGCGCGTCCATTTGCGACGACTGCATCACCGATCGGCTCAACCTGTCGGTTCGAAGCCAGGCCAATGTCGTGACACGCGAACTCGGTCGGAGCGAAGGATTTGACCGCGCCAAGACCTCGTGCGGTCAATGCGGCGCGCTCAAGACGGCCATTCAGATCAAAGCGTAGAGTTCGATGGCGATGGCTGCCCGATTTCAGTCAGCCGACCATAACGAGGCTATCGACAGCGACTGCGATCCGTAAACGTCACCCTCGAGGCTTCCGCCAGACCTGAGATTCGGCGATTTAGCTCCTTCCAAAATTTCATCAGCCAGAGATGAGAAGGACATCGGATGGGCCTGATCGAGATCGCGGGCGGCCTGCAAAAGCGCGGCATGATCCAGGCAAGGTAGTCCATCCCGGAACGCGAATATGATCCGGTTCATCCCTATTTTTAAAGGGAGATCGATCGTAGATTCAAAGCATTCCCTTATGCGCGACAGGATGGAGCCGTGCTTCCAGTGATCGTCGCAGAGGTTGACGACAAGGATGCCGCCGGGATTCAGCCGTGAACGGCAATCGCGGTAGAATTTCGAAGAGCAGAGCCGCGCCGGCTGGCCATCCTTGTCGAAACCATCGACGAGCAGGATGTCGCAGCGTCCCGGATCCCGCGCGACGAATTCCGCGCCATCATCACAGACGATCTCGAAGCGCTTGCTCTCGGGCGGCACGAAGAACTGCTCCCGGACCGCGATGACGTCGGGGTCGATCTCGACCGCGACGATCGAGGTGTCCGGAAGATATCGGTGACAGTATTTTGCCAGCGATCCGCCGCCGAGCCCGACGATCTCGATGGTCCCCGGAGAGGGATGGAACAGGAGGAACCCCATCATCCGGCGCGTATAGTCGAGGATCAACATGTCCGGATCATCGATATTCATCGCGCTTTGCACGAAGGCCCAGTTTGCGAGGAGGCTTCGTATATTTCCAAGTTCGAAGACAAGCGGGGCGGCCAGTTCGCCCGCCTCCATCGGAGACGCGTGGCGATGCTCGGTCCCATATCGTTCAAAATAGCGCTGTTCGCGGTCAATATCGTCGAGATGATCAAGAAAGTGATCGAGTTCGGTTTCCGCCCGAGCGGCGCCCGGGAAGTCCGGCCTCGTCTCGAACTCGCAAGCAATGTCGAGCTCGAAATCTGCCGCGGACCTATCGGTCATCGTCGCGGCGTTCGTTCTGCCGATCATGTGATCGCCCGCCGGCAACGGTGACGCCGATAAACAGGACGAGAAGCAAGACGGAAACGAGAATGATCAGGAATATCGTCATGCGTGCCTCCCGCAAGGACGTGTCGATTGTTCGAAGGCCAAGCAGCCGGCCGCCTCGGAGCGCCAAACGGACCCCGTCCGGGTTATGATCGCCGCGGCCGGGATCATTGGCCTAGCCGCTGCTCGAACTGCAGTGCCTTCTGGTACATCTCGCGCCATGCAACGGCTGCACGAAGGGCCCGGTCCCGCACATTCGGAAGCGACGCCTCCTTCGCTTCCATCTGGCACGCCTGCATCCGGGCCAGATAGAAGCGACTGTTCCGTGCGGTCGGTTTGGGACTCTGGGAAATCATGTCACAGCCTCCATGTCGTGGGATTTTGGTGGAACATCATCGCGAGGTTCGGTGTCCCGTCGCTGCCGCCGACGAGGCACCGGCAGCGGAATCAACGCTTGCGCACGAACTCGGCGCGCAGCACGAGACCCTTGATGCTTTCGTGACGGCAATCGATTTCTTGCGGATCGCCGGTGAGGCGGATCGACTTTATGACTGTCCCCACCTTGAGCGTCTTGCCGGCGCCCTTGACCTCGAGATCCTTGATCAGCGCGACGCTGTCGCCATCCTGGAGCAGGTTCCCGACCGCGTCGCGAACCTCGACCTGCGAGGCTGCGGCCTTGCGTTCCGCAAGCTCCGACGCCGGCATCCACTCGCCGCTTTCCTCGTCATAGACATAGTCGTCACTGTCACTCATTTCATTCTCCAGACTGGTCAGAATTGGTTTTCCCGGCCGCCGGCCGATCGAGAAATGGCGCGCACGAATGACCTGCCGCTCACGCCTGCCGCCCATAGGGATCGCCGTCATTTCACCTCCGCCAGATCAACCGCGAGCGCCTGCGCGCTCGCATAATCGGCCGCGTAGGAGATGCGACCCGCCGCTTCGCCAAGCCCGATCCTCCCGAGCATCGCCCGCGGCTGGGGCTGAACGCCCGAGACGATCACCCGCGCCCCCGCCAGCCGGGCCTGTTCGACAAATTCTCCGAGTGCCTGCGCTCCGCTCGCATCGAGGAGCGGCACGAGCCGCATCCGCAGGATGATGACGCGCGGCGACTGGCCGACGCGGCGTAGCGTGTCGAGCAGTTCGCCCGCGACGCCAAAAAAGAAGGGACCGGTGATCCGGAACACCTCGACGCCGGGCGGCAGGTCATCGCGCTGGTCGAGGTCTTCGGCATCGAGTTCGGCATCGCGGCTGCCGCTTCGATCGACTTCGACCGCTTCGGCCATGCGCGCCATGAACAGCAGCGACGCAAGCGTCACCCCGACCGCGATCGCCACCGTCAGATCGACGAGGACCGTCAATCCGAAGGTGATCAGCAGCACCGCCCGGTCGCTGTTCGGCATGCGCAGCAGCGCGAGGAAGCGCTGATACTCGCTCATGCCCCAAGCGACCATGAACAGGATCGCGGCGAGCGCCGCCATCGGCACATAGGCCATCAGATCCGTGCCGAAGAGAATGAAGCCGAGCAGAAAGGCCGCGTGCATCATGCCCGCGACGGGCGTCTTCGCACCCGACCGGATATTGGTCGCGGTGCGCGCGATCGCCCCGGTAGCGGGGAGGCCGCCGAACAGCGCCGAGCCGAGATTGGCGACGCCCTGCCCGATCAGTTCCTGGTTCGAACGATGCCGCGTCCCCGCCATGCCGTCGGCGACGACCGCCGACAGCAGCGCCTCGATCCCGGCGAGGAAGGCGATCGTGAAGGCCGATGGCAGGACGGCATTGATCTTAACGAGCGAGATATCAGGAAACGACGGCACCGGAAGGCCCGCCGGAATGTCGGGAAAGCGCGATCCGATCGTGTCGACCGGCAAGTTCAAAAGTGCCACCGCAAGGGAACTTGCCACCGCCGCGATCAGGAAGCCCGGCAGCCGCGGCGCGAATTTGCGGAGCGCGATAATGATCGCCAGCGCGCCACCACCGATGCCGATCGCGGCCCAGTTCGCGCTGGACAGCGCCCCCAGATAAGCCTGCCATTTGGGGAGGAAATCGGCGGGCACCTTGTCGATGGCAAGGCCGAGGAAATCCTTGACTTGGCTCGAGGCGATGATGACCGCGATCCCGGCGGTGAATCCGGTCACCACCGGATGCGGGATATATTTGATCATCTGGCCGAAACGGAGCAGGCCCGCCGCGATGAGGATGAGCCCGGCGAGCAAGGTCGCGATCAACAGGCCGTCATAGCCATGGCTCGCAATGACGTTGAAGATCACGACGACGAAGGCGCCCGTCGGACCGCCCACCTGCACACGCGATCCGCCGAGCGCCGAGATCAGGAAACCCGCGACGACCGCGGTAATCAGCCCCTTGTCGGGCGAAGCCCCGCTCGCGATGCCGAGCGCCATGGCGAGCGGCAGTGCGACGATCGCGACGGTCAGACCGGCGATCGCATCGGCGCGGAAGGCGGCGGCGGAATAGCCCTCGCGAAACACCGTGAGGAGTTTCGGCGTATAGGCCTCGGTCTTCACCGGATTGCGGGCCGGCTCGGAAATTTGGCGGACAGAAGCGCGCGGCCGGGCGCCTTGGGATCGGCGTCGGCGGGCTCGCGAAGCCGCACGCCCCGCCCCGTTCCGACGCTCGACGAATATTCGCCGAGCAGTTCGATCCCCGCACATTCGAGCGCAGTAATCACCTTCACCAGCGTATCGACGACACCGCGGACCTGCCCGTTCGACGCTTCCATGCGCTGGATCGTCGGCAGCGAGAGACCGGCGAGCTCGGCCAGTTCGCGCTGATCGATCCCGAGGAGCGCGCGCGCCGCGCGCATCTGCTGCGATGTGATCATATCGACTCCAATGATGTTTCATACATCATTTATCAGTCTTAACATTATAGATAGATGTTGTATATATACATCATGCTCGCTGCTATATCGAATATGCTTGCTTTGGCGGGAGCCGCTCGCTGCGCCCGCCTTCGCGCAGGAGGCGGCTGATGCCCGATTTCATGCAAACGCCTCTGGATCGCTCTTATCGTGCGGACAACGCCCGAAAATTACCGGTTTCTGGCAATCGCGAGAATCCTACGACGGAACGCGCGGAGCTTCCTGCCTCCGCTTGGAAAGCGATGCTCCGCGGTGCGCGCGGTCGCTGTCCCCGCTGCAACGAAGCGAAGCTATTTCATCGCTTTCTCAAACCCGTCCTTATTTGCTCCGCGTGCGAGCAAGACTGGACGCATCAGCAAGCCGACGATTTCCCGGCCTATATCGCGATCCTCCTGACGGGGCATATTATGGCGCCGATTATCATTGCGCTCGTTCAGGACACGAAGCTGTCGCTCATCGCATTGGCCGCGATAATCGTGACCACCATGCTCGTTTTGATGATCGGGTTCCTTCAACCCGCCAAGGGCGCGATAATCGCATTGCAGTGGTGGTTCGGCATGCACGGATTCACCAAGGAACGACGCGCTCCGGAAAATACCGGTCGCGACAAATGAAGGTTATCGGTGGGCCTGCCCCGATCATGGCCCATCAGGCGGGATTTGGAACCTCCGCGCGGCATTCGAACCGCGACAGCGCGGCTAGTGGCTGATAGCGGACGGGCTGCTATCTCATCGGATCTGGCCCAAGCGGCCCCTGATTTTGTTGCCGGAAATTATTGCTCCGCTCGTTGGTCAGTCACTTCCGATATTGCCATTGATACTCGGGAATATTGCCCTTGCGAAGAAAAGCGGCGGTCCAGAAATTGATCTTCAATCCGGGCTTGCCGTCGTAGGCTGCCGACTGCATGAAAGCGTGACCAGGACACGCCATCGTGTCTGACCGCGAGATGTCGATCAATTCGAGGCATTGGCCGACGAACCGCGCCGACTTGGGTCCGGTCGATTCCACGCCCGTAATGCGAGCGATAACGGTTCCAGCAGGTGCCGCGATCTTCTTGAGGTAGGGATCAGCGGTGTCGTTCTCCACGATCGTCACCACGCCATTTGCCACGGACAACTTGATCTTGTGGTCGACGCCATACCATTCGCCGTCGATCGCCTTGAGTGGATTGGCTGGCAGGTCCGGCACCGTCTGAGCCTGAGCCGGCGATGCCACCAGCGCCATCGCCATAAAAATATTCGCAATTCGCATAAGTTTCCCCCCTTAATGGAAAAATGCTGCAGCATTCCGCCCAGCCTGGCAATAGCGGCAATCGTTGAGAGGACTGCAGGCGGCTCGCCCTCCCACACGTAAATTAGCCCGTCGCGTCCCATGAGCGACGAACGGTTGGGCGCATCCCCGGCCCCTCCGCAACCTTTTGTTAACCTCGAAACCGCATTTTTGCCGCGGGGGGCACTCATACGGCAGCAGCCGAGCGAATGGAGAGTTCGCAGTGCTCGAATTTACGACGAGGTCGACATCGGTCACCGGGCCGGTCGGGCCGCTGACAATCGACGACCTGCCTTCATCGACGGCAGGCTATTGGGTCGCGCGGCGCAAGGCGGAGTTGCTTGCCGCGATCGATGGCGGGCTGATCGGGCTTGCCGAAGCCTGCGCAAGATACCGCCTCAGCGGCGAAGAACTGGAATCGTGGCGCCGCACCATCGACCGGGCGGGCATACCCGGGCTGCGCGCGACAAAGTTGGGGCGCCCCCGGGGTCAGATTGTCGGATAGATTTTTCGTCACCGCCCGCACCCCCACTGCGTGCGGTGCCCAAGGGGACGGCGCGAGCAGACTGGTCCCTCTCGCGCCGTCCTTTCACATCAGCGGCATTTCAGTTCGCCGCGATCGATAGCCCGCCCGAGCAAGCCACCGCCGGCCGCGCCGATGATCGTGCCGACCGTGCGGTCACGCCCGCCATCGAGTTCGCGCCCGACGAGCGCACCGACGGCCGCGCCAATGATCAATCCGGTCGTGCCATTTTCGCGGCGGCAGTGGTAGCGACCGTCCTTGCTGCGCCAAATGCGATCATTGTGCGAAATGCGGCGAGGCTCGTAATAGCGCCCATATCCGTCATAAAGACCACGATCCTTGGCGCGCTTGCCGTGCGCCGGCGCCCAGGGCGGCGGATCCGCGAGCGCCGGGCCGGCGGGAACGGCAAGCGCAGCGAGGACCGCACCGGCGATATATTTTTTCATGACCCGTCTCCTGCAATCATGAACCGGGCGTAGCGGCGCGCAACCGAACCCCGGCTGAACAAACCGCCATGAGCGGCCGATTGCGTACCGAACGGGTCCTATTTGAAGCAACCTGTGGTCGACGTCCAATGCGCGCCAAGGCAGCCTTTTTGGCGCTGCGGTACAATTATTACCCGGCCCGCGACATTATCTGCGCCGCGCGACCCAGGAGACCTCGTCCTTTCAGGAAACCGAGATCTTCATCTGACGCCCGCACGGTTTCGGCCGCGCGGGCGTCTTTTTTTGGCGCCCAAAGATTGTCGATTCGAAGACCAAAGTGGCCGCTTGCTGACTGGCGGCTTCTGGCGACCAAACAAGGAGAGCGGCCGTTCCAATATGATCCAGAACGCTCGCTTCCAAGGATATCGAGATGTAATTGTTAGACTTCAACGCCTTCCGCCAAAGTCAGCGCGTCTTCCACATCAACGCCGAGGTACCGCACCGTGTTTTCGATTTTGGTGTGTCCCAAAAGTATTTGTACGGCGCGCAAATTGCCGGTCGCCTTGTAGATAATAGACGCCTTCGTTCTTCGGAGCGAATGTGTTCCATAGTCTTCGCTTCGAAGGCCAACTGCGGTGACCCACTCGTCAACAAGCCGCGCATATTGCCGCGTGCTCATATGGGCAGAGTGGTCGATGCGGCTGGGAAACGCATAGTCCCCAGTCGATCCGCCACGACGATCGAGCCAAGCCAGGAGGCTCCCGCGAGCGTCCGACATGATTTCGAATTGAACTGGTCGGCCGGTCTTCTGCTGAATTACCATTGCCCGCGTTCGCAACTCTCCACCCGTCACCAAATCCCCGATCTTGATCTTCACCAGATCACAGCCCCGCAGTTTGCTGTCGATCGCAAGATCAAACAGTGCCCGGTCTCGAAGCCGATGCTCACGATCCAGATGAAAACGAATAGCCCATATCTGTCGAGGTTTCAGCGGACGCTTGGTCCCGACCTTCCGGCCGGCATTCCACGCTGGACGAGGCGACGAATAATCGAATTGTGATCTTCCCATGATCGTTCTCCTGCGGCCAAGATGGCCAAAGTAAAAACGCTCGAGTGAGACCGACGGCCGGTTGCTACTGTGGGCTTCCAAGTGGAATTTGGCGAAGGGGACGTGGCGTGACCGACAAAGCCGAGCGCCGCTATGTTGATCGGCCAAAGTCGGCTACTCGTTTTCGCTCGGCGTGGGAGGAATGTAGATGGATCGGCTGGACGCCATGCGGGTCATCCTGGCGGTTGTCGATGCCGGCAGTCTGTCAGCGGGAAGCCGCGCGTTGGGATCGCCGCTACCCAGCGTCAGTCGAAAAGTCGCCGAGCTCGAGCGCTTTCTTGGAACCAACCTGCTCGTGAGGACTAGCCGCAATATTCAGCTGACCGACGCGGGTCGCGATTATGTCGAATCGGCGCGGCGCATCATTGCTGACCTTGAGGAAACCGAACGCCGGGCGTCGGGGGAATATCAAACCCCGCGCGGCGAGCTGTCGATCACAATGCCGATCGAATTCGGCGTTCGCCATGTGATGCCGATTGCGCTCGCATTCATTGACGAGCATCCGGAGGTCACGCTCAAGCTGATTACTTCCGACAGGCTGGTCCATATGATCGACGAGCATGTCGACGTCGCGATCCGCCTTGGGCATCTGCCGGACAGCGCGCTGTTTGCGGTGAAGGCAGGGGAGTTTCGGCTGATCACCTGCGCCAGCCCCGCCTATCTCGAACGGCACGGCTGGCCGACCGGCCCGGGTGACCTTCCCCAGCATGACGGAGTCCTGTTCGGGCCACTGCCGATGTTCTGGGGTTACCGCGTCGATGGAGAGGATGTGATGTGCATGCCGCGCGCACGGGTGACGGTCAACAGCGCCGCCGGCAATCTATCAGCGGTGCTCGGCGGCGTGGGGGTCGCGCGCCTTTTCGATTATCAGGTAGCGGAGCATATCCAGTCTGGCGCGCTCGTTCGCCTCCTTCCCGATGCCGACGGCGAGCCCCGTCCGATCCACATCGTCTATCCACGTCAGGGGTTGCTGCCGCTCAAGGTGCGCGCTTTCATCGACTTTGCGGCCCCGCGCCTACGCGCAGCGTGCACCGGATTGGATTGCGGCTAACGCCATACCGAAAATGAGAGGCTTGCTCTCGGTTTCGCTTTCTACCGGCAATCTCCCAATCGCTTAAATCGCTCTGGTCGCCCCGATCACCCCGGTCGGTCGGCATCCCAACCTTCTCTGAAAGGAAGAGCGATGAACGAAGTAAAGGGCACTGCCCTCATCACCGGCGCCTCCGCTGGTATCGGTGCGATCTACGCCGACCGCCTGGCGCGCCAAGGCTATGACCTGATCCTGGTTGCGCGCAGCGCCGCCAAGCTCGATCAGGTCGCCGACGCTATCCGTACGGCGACCGGCCGCAATGTCGATACCGTGCCGGCCGACCTCTCTAACCCCGGTGAGCTGCGCCTGATCGAAGCGCGCCTCATCAACGATCGCCGCATCACCATGCTGGTCAACAATGCCGGCATCGGTGCGCCGGTGCCGACCTGGCAGGCCGACGTCGACCAGATGGAGACGATGATCGACATCAACGCGACCGCGCTCGCGCGGCTGACCTATGCCGTCGCCCAGCGCTTTGCCGCGGTGGGCAACGGCACGATCATCAACATCGCCTCGACCGTCGCGATCGCACCCGAGTTCTTGCTCAACGGTGTCTATGGCGCGACCAAGGCATTTGTCGTCGCCCTGACGGCATCGCTCCACGCCGAACTCGCCGACAAGGGCGTGCGCGTCCAGGTCGTCCTCCCCGGCGCGACGGCAACCGAATTCTGGGACCTGTCAGGCGTACCGCTTTCCGGCGTTCCCGCCGAGATCGTGATGTCGGCCGACGCGATGGTCGATGCGGCGCTGGCCGGCCTCGCCCTTGGCGAGACGGTCACCATTCCTGCACTTCCCGACGCCGGCGCCTGGGATGCGTTCGAGGCGGCGCGGGTCGCCATGCTGCCCAACCTGTCGCTGACCAACCCGGCCGACCGATATCGGTCCGTGGCTGCCGCTGCCTGAACATCCCGCCGAACAGAAAAACAGGAGAATTCCAATGTCACTCGCAAAATCAAACTCCCTTCGCCGCCTGCTTTCCGCCACAGCCCTTTCGGCCGCAGCGCTCGGCATGTCGCTTTCGGCTAGCCCCAGCTTTGCCAACGTCGCGGCTCCGGCAACCGCAATCACCGCCTCGACGGCGGCGGCAGTCGCGCCGCAGGACGAGTCCATCCGCCCGTTCCATGTGAGCATTTCCGAAGAAGCGCTGACCGACCTTCGGCGCCGGGTCACCGAGACACGCTGGCCCGACCGCGAGAAGGTTGCCGACGCGTCGCAGGGCGTGCAGCTCGACCGGCTCGAACCGCTCGTCCGCTACTGGGGCAGCGACTATGACTGGCGCAAAGGCGAGGCCCGCCTCAACGCCGTGCCGCAGTTCATCACGACGATCGACGGCGTCGACATCCAGTTCATGCACATCCGCTCGAAGCACAAGGGCGCGATGCCGCTGCTGATGACCCACGGTTGGCCGGGCTCGCCTTTCGAGATGCTGAAAAGCGTCGGCCCGCTCACCGATCCGACCGCGCATGGCGGCAAGGCCGAGGACGCCTTCGACCTTATCCTGCCGACCTATCCGGGCTATGGCTTTTCGGGCAAACCGACCGAGGCATGGGATCCCGCCCGCGTGGCCCGCGCCTGGGACGTGCTGATGAAGCGGCTCGGCTACAAAAATTACGTGTCGCAGGGCGGCGACTGGGGCGCGATCATTTCGCAGGTGATGGCGGTGCAGGCCCCCGAGGGTTTGCTGGGCATCCACACCAACATGCCCGGCACGGTGCCGCCTGAGGTGCTCAAGCTCGTCCGCGCCAAGCAGCCGGTTCCGGCAAGCTATTCGGCACAGGAGAAGGTCGCCTACGCTGGTCTCGAGACCTTCTACGGCAAGGGCTTCGGTTACGCCGAGATGATGAACACGCGGCCGCAAACGCTGGGCTACGGCCTGTCGGACTCGCCGGTCGGGCTTGCCGCCTTCCTGTACGAGAAGATCGCCACCTGGACGCACAGTGGCGGCAATCCCGATAGCGTGCTGACTCGCGACGAGATCCTCGACAACATCACCCTCTATTGGCTGACCAATACGGGAACCTCGTCGTCGCGCAGCTATTGGGATGCGGCCCAAGGCGAGGGCGGCCCCTTCAACGCGATCGAGATCAGCAAGGTGCCGGTCGCCGTGACCGTGTTCCCCGGCGAAATCTACCGCGCCCCGCGCAGCTGGGGCGAGAAAAGCTTCAAGAAGCTGATCTACTGGAACGAGGTCGACAAGGGCGGACATTTCGCCGCCTGGGAACAGCCCGAGCTGTTCGCGACCGAGATCCGCGCCGCTTTCCGCCCGCTGCGCAATAAGAACTGAACGAACACCCCAACCCCTCAAAGGAACAAGATGATGAACAAGCCCGATAAAATCCTCTACACCGCCAGGACCCACACCACCGGAGGCCGGGAAGGCAAGTCGGCGAGCTCCGACGGGCGGCTCGACGTCAAGCTGTCCAGCCCCGGTGGGCCCGGCAGCGGAACCAACCCCGAACAACTGTTCGCCGCCGGCTGGTCGGCCTGTTTCGAAGGGGCGATGGGCCTCGCCGCCAAGAAGCTCGACGTCAAACTCCCCGCCGATCTCGCGATCGATGCCGAGGTCGACCTTGGAATGACGGGCGATGCCTATCTGCTTCAGGCGCGCCTCAACGTCAGCCTGCCCGGCGTCGATAAGGAAATGGCGCGCGCGATCATCGACATGGCGCACCAGACATGCCCGTACTCGAAAGCAACCCGCGGCAACATCGACGTCGAGATCAACCTCGTCTGATCACCAAAAGACTGGAGATATCCCATGCCAAATCTGGACACGCAAAATCGGCGCAATTTTCTTGGCTTCGCCGCAGCCGCCGCCGGAATGGCATGGGGGTCCAGTCGCGCACAGCCGCTTGGCGCCCCGCTGCCTGCCGCAGCAAATTTCGGCCCGGTCAAACAAATCCGGGCGGGCAGTCTCGACATCGGTTTTGTCGAACAGGGGCCAAGCGATGGGCCGCCGGTTCTGCTGTTGCACGGCTGGCCTTACGACATACACACTTACGAAGTGGTGGCGCCGCTGCTGGCGTCCGCAGGCTACAGGGTCATCGTCCCCTATTTGCGCGGGTTCGGGACGACGAGCTTCCTCTCGAAGGATGAGGTTCGCAACGGCCAGCAATCGGCTATTGCCGCCGATGCGATCGCGTTGCTCGATGCACTCGGCATCGAAAAGGCGATTGTCGCCGGCTGCGACTGGGGTGCCCGCACCGCCTGCATCCTCGCGGCGCTCTGGCCCGACCGCTGCGCCGCACTCGTATCGGTGAGCGGTTATCTCATCGGCAGCCAGGAGGCCAATATGATGCCGCTGCCGCCGGCCGCCGAACTGTCCTGGTGGTATCAATTTTATTTCGCCACCGAACGCGGCCGCGCCGGATATGCCAAAAACCGCGCCGACTTCGCGAAGCTGATCTGGCGGACGGCGTCGCCGACCTGGCAGTTCGACGAGGCCACGTTCGCGCGGACCGCACCCGCCCTCGACAATCCCGACCATGTCGCGATCGTCATCGACAATTACCGCTGGCGACTGGGGCTCAGCGCGGGCGAAGGGGCCTATGACGCGCTGGAGCGTCGACTTGCCTCCTTCCCGCTGATCGCCGTCCCGACGATTACGCTCGAAGGCGACACCAACGGCGCCCCGCATCCAGAACCGGCGACCTATGCGAAGAAATTTTCGGGTTCCTATACGCATCGCACGATCAGCGGCGGCATTGGCCACAACTTGCCGCAAGAAGCACCCGAAGCCTTTGTGCAGGCGGTCATCGATGCCGGCTCAGCAGCATTCCGAGGAGTGAAAAAGTGAACATTCAAATGAAACGGAAGATCGCCTTCGCGCTCCTCATGGGAATCGTGACGACCGGAATCATCTCCTTCTCGCTCATCGCGATCAACCTCGGCTTCGCCGCCAACTTCGTCGCGACCTGGTTGCGCTCCTGGGCAACGGCTTACGTCATCGTCATTCCCGCGATTCTGCTCGTCGGTCCGCGCCTGCAGGCCCAGGTCGATCGCATCATAAATTGAGGCGGCACCATCTTCTTCGACAGGACCACCCGGTTCTCCCCACCGACCTGCCTTCGATCCGTCGTCGCTGCAAAGGCATTGGACGGTGGGGCCAATCCGCCGGTGGGCCGAGCGGCAACGGACATTCGTGGAGCCATTCGGCTCGCCAAATAGACTTGGGACCGATCGCCGCATGAATGCTATGTTCGTCCGTCCCGGGACCGAGTCGAAGTTGCGACCGACCGATACCAATGCATTTTGGCCCTCTCACGAGACATCGGCGCCGGCCCTGATGGCCGGAAACTCTTGGCGTTCGCAATGCGGGCTTGAGCCTCGCATTCCGGGCGAGGAGGCGATCATGACTCAGCCAGAAACCACCACACCCGTGCAGTCGGACTTTGCATCCGCAGCTCCGCTTCCGAATTCGGCGCAAGCGTCATCGCAGACAAAAGACGACACCCCTACCAAGACCTTCATGCTGTCGGAAACCGGCGAAGCGCCAATCCGGCCCTTCGAGTTCCATGCCTCCGACGAAGATCTCGCCGACCTCAAGCGACGCATTTCGGCGACGCGCTGGCCCGATCGCGAGACCGTCCCGGACGACAGCCAGGGCGTGCAGATGACGACCATGGAAAAGCTCGCCGCCTACTGGGCCGACGACTATGACTGGCGCACCTGCGAAGCGCAGCTGAACGCACTGCCGAATTTCATCACCGAGATCGACGGACTCGACATTCACTTCATTCACGTCCGCTCGAAGCATGCAAATGCCTTACCCGTCATCATCACCCACGGCTGGCCCGGCTCCGTGGTCGAACAGCTCAAGCTGATCGGCCCGCTCACCGATCCCACCGCTTTTGGCGGCACTCCCGAGGACGCCTTCGATGTGGTGATCCCGTCGATCCCCGGTTACGGCTTTTCGGCCCGCCCCACGACCGCCGGCTGGAATCCGCCGCGGATCGCCGCTGCATGGATCACGCTGATGCAGCGGCTCGGCTACGACCGCTATGTGGCGCAGGGCGGCGACTGGGGCGCCGTGTTGACCGAGATCATGGGCGCGATGGCACCGCCCGAACTGATCGCAATCCACACCAATATGCCGTCGACCGCACCTCCCGAGATATTCGATGCGCTGCGCGCTGGCGAAGGGCCGCCCGATGGTCTCTCGCCCGAGGAGCGCTGGGCCTACGAACGGCTCGAGCTCTTCTTTACCCATGGGCTCGCTTATGCGCAGCAGATGGGACAGCGACCGCAAACGCTCTATGGCATCGCGGATTCCCCGATCGGCCTCGCAGCCTGGTTTCTGGATCACGACACCCTGAGTTATCGGATGATCGCCCGTGCGTTCGATGGTCAAAGCGAAGGCGTGACCCGCGACGATATCCTCGACAATATCACGATTACGTGGCTGACCAACACCGCCATCTCGGGCGCGCGGCTCTATTGGGAAGCCCTGCCCCGCACCTCGCCGGGCTTCGGCGTCGAGCGCAACACGGTACGCTTCTTCGAGCCGATCGGCGTGAGCATTCCGGTGGCCGTGAGCGCCTTTCCCGACGAACTCAACCAGGCACCGCGAAGCTGGGCCGAGCGGGCCTATCCGAAGCTCATCCATTATAACCGCCTTCCGAAGGGCGGGCATTTCGCGGCTTTCGAGCAGCCCGCCCATCTGGCGGAGGAAATGCGTAGCGGATTCAGATCGGTGCGCTGAACCTGCATATATATATCGGGCGCCGCAGAGCGGCGCCCGCCCCTTCCCGTCCGGCTCGACCGAACCACCGGCGTCGTCATCGGCCCATTTCCGGAGATTCAAAATGATTCAATCTACACGAAGCGCCATCGCGAAACGCGCGATAGCGAGCCTATTCTTCGCTGCCGCGCTCGCGATGCCGTCGACCGCTGCCCCAGCGACCGAGAGCCCAGTCTCGGTGGGCGTCACGCGCACCGACCTGCAGCGCCACGACCTGTCGATCGCCGGCCGTGAAACCGTGCAGGCGCGTATCGATATTGGACCCGGCGGCCTGGCGCCGTGGCATCGCCACCCGGGGGAAGAAGTTATCTATATCATCGAAGGCACGCTCGAATATCAGCTCGAGGGCCAAGCTCCGGTCTCCTTGAAAGCGGGCGAAGTGCTCTTCGTACCGGCGGGCGTCGCCCATATGGCGCGCAATCGCACCGCGTCGAACGGCGCCGAGCTCGCAACCTATATCGTCGAGAAGGGCAAGCCGCTGCTCGTCCCGGCCAAAGTCACCCCGTGATCCGAGTTGTCCTCACCGCCGCTGCGCTCGGCTTCGTCCAGGTCGCGGCTGCGCAACCCGCCGACGACGTCCGTAAAGCCACGCCTTTCCTTCCGGTCGCGGACGAAGCCGCGCCCGAACTCTTCGTCGATCCGCCGCTCGCGGCGCCGCTCGCCCGGGGCGCGGTCATCATTCCCTATCGCACAAGGAATTTTCGCATCCTTCCGGTCTTCGGTTCGGGGGCCGCCGACGTGTCGCCGCGCGCAGGGCACCTCCATGTCAGTGTCGATGACTTGCCGTGGCGCTGGGCCGACGCTGGGGACAATGAAAGCGTCGTCGTGGTCGGGCTGCCGCCCGGACCGCACAAGGTGCTGATCGAGCTCGCAACCCCCGAGCACAAGGTGCTCGCGGGAAAGGCAGTATCCTTCGTGGTCCCCGCAGTGTCAAAAAAAGCTGCCGCCCCGGCGCCCCCCGAACACCAGCACTGATGCCATGGGGCAGCTGGCCCCCTTTTAGATCCACCTTTACGGTCCCGTTTGCGCGATGGCAGACAAACCGATTGTTTGAGGAGCGCGGAACGGTGTTAGAAGCTCGACCCGGTCGCGAGCGAGCTGTAGCTTTGGCGGCATTGGATCAGCATTCGGACAGGCAATGGACCGCATCGATGCGATGAAGATATTTGTAACGGCGGTCGACGAGGGCAGCCTCGCGGGCGCCGCGCGGCGCCTCCGCCGTTCGCCGACCGCGATCAGCCGCGCGATCGCGTCGCTGGAGGCGCATGTCGGCGCCGAACTGCTCCACCGCACGACCCGCAGCATCCGCCTCAGCGACACAGGCCAGCACTATGCCGCATCGTGCCGCCGTATCCTTGCCGAGCTCGAAGAAGCCGATCTGCTCGCCGGGGGTGAGCGCGCCGCGCCGCGCGGGCTCCTGACGCTCACCGCGCCGCCGATCAGCGGAGAGGAAATATTGCGCCCCATCGTCGACGAGTTCCTTGATGCCTATCCGCTGGTCACGGCGCGCCTGCTTCTGGTTGACCGGTCGGTCAACCTGATCGACGAAGGGGTCGATATTGCGCTCCGGGTCGCGGAGCTGCCCGACTCGTCGCTGCTCGCGACGCGCGTCGGCGACGGGGTACGCCGCGTGATCGTCGCGGCGCCGCATTATCTGGCGCAGCACCCGCCCATCGCAGCCCCCGGCGATATCGTGGGGCACCAGATCATCTCGCTGACCCATTTCGGTCTGGAATCCTGGGCCTTCGCCGCCGCGGGCAAATCCGGCGCCGCGCGGACCGTTCACTTCGCGCCCCGCCTCATCGTCAACAGCGTGCGCGCGGCGGTCGCGTCGGCGGTGGCCGGCGGCGGGTTGACCCGAGTCTATTCCTATCATGTCGCACAAGAAGTGAAGGCGGGGCGTTTGCAGGTCGTGCTCGCCGACGCCGAGCCGCCGGTCCAGCCGGCGCACCTGCTGACGCCCGCCGGACGCCAGGCCGTGCCGAAGGTCCGCGCCTTTATCGATTTTGCCGCACCGCGGCTCCGGGCCGCTTTTTCCCGGCTGGCGCTCGACGCCGAAGCGCTCTGATCATTATCCCGTTGTTCGGCATAATGACTGCCGCTCTATCTGGATTATCACAGAAAAAGACCTGATCTAAATTTGGTCTGTCGACGCGGAATGCGCCGGCCGGACCAATGAGATTTGGCCCGCATTCATACGAAGAAAGGTCAAATATCATGAGCAATGGAAAGAAAGTCGTCGTCATCACCGGCGCATCGCAAGGGATCGGCGCCGCCCTCGTTAGCGCCTATCTCGATCGCAACTATCGCGTCGTCGCCACGTCGCGCTCGATCCAGGCGTCGAACAATCCCGACGTGCTGGCGATCGCTGGCGACATCGGCGATCCCGAAACCGGCCCGCGCGTGATCGCCGCCGCGATCGAAAAATTCGGACGGATCGACACGCTGGTCAACAACGCCGGCATATTCCTCGCCGCCCCGTTCACCGATTACAGCGCGCAGCAATATGCCGATGTCGTGTCGACCAACATCAACGGCTTCTATTATATCACCCAGGCGGCCGTCGCGGCGATGGAAAAGCTCGGCCGGGGCCATGTCGTCAGCATCACGACGAGCCTCGTCGACCACCCACTGTCGCGGGTACCGTCGGTCCTCGCTTCACTGTCGAAGGGCGGTATCAACGCCGCGAGCAAGAGCCTCGCGATCGAATATGCGACGCGCGGCATCCGCGTGAATGCCGTATCGCCCGGCATTATCAAAACACCGATGCACACCCCTGAGACTCACGACTTCCTGTCGGCGCTCCAGCCGGTCGGCCGGATGGGCGATATTTCGGACATCGTCGACGCCGTCCTGTATCTGGAGAGTGCCGGTTTCGTGACGGGCGAGATCCTCCATGTCGATGGCGGCCAGTCGGCCGGTCACTGATCCGGCCAGCGAGGAGATTGATCATGCCGATCGTAACCGTACAAGTCACCAAGGAGGGCACCGAAGCCGGTGTCGACCATGTGACCCCCGAACAGAAAGCCGCGATCTACAAGGGCATGAGCCAGGTCCTGTTCGATGTGCTCAAGAAGCCGCCCGAATGGACCTGGGTCATCTTCCAGGAGGTCGAGATGGAAGATTGGGGCTGGGGCGGAATGCCCGTCGCCGAATATCGCAAAAAGCTCGCTGGCTCCCCGGGCAGAGTTTCGTGAGCGATCCGTCCGCACGCACCCGCCATCGATAGCCGATGGCGGGTGCTTTTCTTTGCCCGACGCGCACGTGATCGATGCGTCATGCTATATCAAGCAGAGGCAACCGGTTTGATCGCATCTGCCAAGAGTGGCTTTCATCCGTCGCGCGACCGACTGCCGATGCTGGCCGGCATCCGCCAAATCGCTGTCGTAACGAGGTCGGGGGCGACAAATGGCAGCCGGTCGGCTGCGGCTGGTCGCCCCGTCGAAGCAATTGTTTTTTGGGAACTCTTTCTCGAGCGGAGATTTGGTAGGTTATGCTGCATCACCTTTCATTGGGTACGTCCAATCTGGATCGCGCGCGGGCGTTCTATGATCCGGTCATGAATGCACTTGGCCTGCGGCGGACGCTCGATGTCGAAGAGGCTGTAGGTTATGGCGCGGGTATAACCGTATTCAGCCTCAACATGCCCGCCGATGGAGAGCAGGCGACCGTCGGCAACGGCACACATGTCGCGTTCGAAGTCGAAAATCGCGCTGCCGTAGACGCGTTGGCCGCCTGCGAGACGATGCCATTGGCAGCGAGCTTGCCGATCGTCGTTTCGTCGATGAGGATGTGGAGCGCGACCAGCGGGCGCCCCTCGTGCACACGCGGCGCGCCGAGCGCGGAGCAATCCCACCCGAAGGTCGCGACCTGGTCGAACCAGGTTCGCTCCGCGACGCCCGTGTAGCTCGCGATGCCGTTCGCGAGCGCATAGTCGGCCAGAGCAACGAGCAGCATGTCGCGCGCCTTGCGCCGCGTCGCCGCGCCGATGCCGCGCGACAGGCAGAAGCGGGTGATCTCGCGAATGCTACGGCCACGCGGGATATCGCCTTCGACCAGATCGGGATAGAGGCCATCGAGGAGTGCCGGCCGGGTGGTATCGAGCAATCGCGCCGAGGCCAGGTGGCGGCTCTCTTCGTCAGTGACGATCAGATAGACCGCATCGCCGTCGTCGAACTGGTCGAGCTCGAAGCGGCCGGCGAGGACGGGCAGATCCCAGCCGAGCAGGTCTATGAACACCTGCTTCCTCGCCTCGAACATGGTGCGTAGCGCGCGCCGTTCGCTATAGCGATTGGCGTCATTGACGATCAAAACCATTGGACTGTCTCCCAGTTGAAAGAGACAGTCCAATTGAAGCGAAAATTGCCGCCGCGCTATAACAGGAAACGGGGATATCCGAGATCAGCGACGTCGCCGAAGTGCAGGGACCCGTCGAAAAGCGCGCAGACCGTCAACCGTGTCCGGTTCGCTGCATCATAGCGGTGACGCGCGTCGCGAACATGTTGCAGCACCGTCATTTCGCTGATGCTCATGATCTTCGATATTTCCCAGTCGGTCTTCCCGCGCGCGACCCATTGCAGGCACTCGCGCTGTCTTGTCGTCAAGCGCCGCGGCGAAAGCAGGATCGGGCTGTGGACGCGGCGGGCGGCCTCGAAGGCGAAATTTGCAATCGACTGCGCGGCAACGACGGCCTCGTCATTGGCGACCTCTCCCCGCCGCCAGGCGAACGAGCAGGAGCCGTGCGCGTCGCCGGGGACATGCGCCGGAACGGTGAGCCCGTCGCCGATGCCATAGCGACGTGCGCGGGCAAAGACGTCCCGGTCCGAGGCACGCATTTCGATCATCGCCGGAACGTCGTGCCAGGCAAAGCCGGCGGAGGTGCCCTGACTGGCGCGGTGCACGGGGTCGGTCAGACCCAGCCGGTGATGATCGAACCATTCGGCCCATTCGTCGGGATAATTGTGAACCCGAAGCCCGCTTCCGGGCGACCCGAGGAAATCGACATGATGGCTGAGCGCATAAAAGCTGCAACCGAGTTGCCGGCAGATTTCACGGAGCATGTCATGAAGATCTTCGCGATCGCGAACTTGCGTGAACTCGAGCACCATGCCCTGCGCCCGATCGAGAGTGAACATATCGACTGCCGCGCGCCCCCGGGGCGTTTCAAGCCACCCGCGTCGGTCCGCCCTTTCAATATGCTGACCGACCGCGGCCTCTCGCTAGGCCAAATCGCTCAGACGAAAGAACGCCGCCCCCATCGCAGCTGACAAAATCGGTCGCCGACAATATCCGAAAGTCATGGAAATATTTCAAGAATATTCTTAACATATTCATCCATGTCAAAATGAGTGCGCTCGGGACATGTCGAAGTTGCAGGATGATTGGTGCTCGGCGCTTCGCTATAGCGGGCTTCTGCATGCCGATCGTCGCGGCTTTGCATGGGAGTGGCTCCGCCGCCACGAACCATACCAGCAGGCGTGGATGCACCGGATGCGGCCGGCGATGGATTTCGGGCTGCTGGCATTTGAAGATCCCGACCATGGCCTGCCGCAGGCGAAACCCATCTGGGCCGACGCGGTCGATCCCGCCGTGCTGGCAAGTCGTCCGTGCCTCGCAAAGGCGTTGTCAGCAGGCGACCTTCTCGATGTTCGCCGGATATCGGATTTTGTATCGGTCGAGATAGACCAATATGACGATGAGCATTGGCTGATCACCGATGGACGCTGGAGCATCCGGCTCGACCTGCATGACGGCACGCTGCTCGGCGGCCCGGTCCTGCTCGAGCATCACCTTCGGGGATTCGCGAGCGCCGAACCCAAGGTGCACGCACTTCGTCAACTGGCGGCACTGACCGCTGAGGGCAGAATACCTGCCGGCCTGCTCCCGCGCGAACATAGGGCGGCCCGCTGGATCCTCGAGCTTCGGACGGCCGATGCGATGCTCAGCGGCGCCACGCATCAGGAAATGGCGGAAGTCTTCTACCGCTCCGCGGCCCGTCAGCCAGGCTGGCGCTCGGAGAATCATTCGCTTCGCCTGCGCGTTCAGCGCCTGGTCCGAACTGCAAGGAGGAACCTCGCCGATCCATTGGGAGGTCCGTGGTTCAGGCGGCGGATTACGCGTTGATATCCGAACCAGCGATCAAAATGGCGGAGGGCCCGGCGGGCACTTTGCCGTGGAACACGACAAGCGTCAGGCATGCAGCTAAAACGATAAGCGATGAAACCGATCTTGCTCTTTGCGGCGCTCAGCGCTGCCATGCCGGTCGCCGCGTCGGCGACGCCCTCCGAAACCCCAGGGCCCGAGCAGATCGACATCGTCGATGCGATCGAGTGCCGTCTCGACGCGCCGGTCTATAACGGCTTCGCCCTGGCGTTGAATGGAGAGGAGAAGATCGCCGACGAGCGTGGCTGGGTCCGGATCAGAAACAAGAATTTTCTGATGAACGAATATGAGCTCCCCGCTCCCATCGTCGTCGCCGGCCACTACAGCACGCGCCGGATCGCATTTACGTCCAGCGGGGTTCTCGCAATTCTCGATCTCGCCGATCCGGCCCTGCTCGCCCGCGAACAAGGTATCGACAACGCCGTCGATCCCAGTCCGCTGATCGAGGTGATGATCGCCTCGGGCAAGGCCACGCCCCGAGAGATCGAAGCCGCCACCAGATCGCGTAAATTCCTGGGCGAGAAAATCCTTGTCGACCGCGCCGAACTCCCGGCGCCCGGGGATAGCTTTGGCGCCCGCACCGTCATCGGACGCAATGTGTCGAACGTCACGACCCACCCTGGCAGGACGCTCTACGGCTGCTCCTATCGGATCGAACTGATCGACGAGCACGGCAAGCCGTTTTGACGGTTGCTTAGTGGGCGCGGATTTTCCGGCCAATTGCCCATCTCGAGGCCGTGCCCCGCTCGGGGGAACGCCTCCGAGGGAATGCGCTCGGGAGATAAAACCGACGGTAGCCTTGTACACACGGCGTGCGCTGGCTCGCGTTTCGCGGGCATCTATCGGCCGAGATGCCTGTCGAAGAACTTCACTATGATGTTCCACGCTTGCCGGCTTTCAGGAACGGCGGGATCAACAAAGGGTTGTGCGAACGCGCAGTGAGGAGCCCCCTCAAAGACATGTAATTCGGCCTCCACACCCCTCTCGACTAACAGAGAATGGGAGAAGACGGTTCGGGAAAGGCCAATGTCCCGCGTCCCGCTGATCAACAGCGAAGGCGGAAACCGGCGCTGGACAGCGGGGACCTCGACGGGATAGAGGGCGCCGTCCTTCCAGTTCAGTCCGGGAGCATAGTTGCCCTCAAAAGCCTGTTCGGCGGGGATAACCGGCTTGCCGCCAGAAAACATGTAGTTGCTGTCGCCCACGCGGGGACTGCCGAACGGACCCAAACCGAACATCCCGATCGCGCCCGGCCTTGGCTCCCCCGCTGCAATCAACTTCGCAACCGTCGTCCCCGTCAACCATGCACCGGCGGAACAGCCGTAGATGCCGATATTTTCGGGACGATGGGTCTTCAGCAACTCGCGGTAGACCGCGATCACATCTTCCTCGGCGGCCGGATAATGATGTTCCGGGGCCATTCGGTAATCGACCGTGACCACCTTGATCCGGCCAATGCTGGCAATCGGAATGGATTCGAGCTGGCCGCCATAACGGGCACCGGCGATCATCCCGCCGCCATGCAGGTTGATGAGCACCCTGTTTTGGTTGTCGGGCGACAGACCTGCCCGGGGGACAATCACGTCGGTCTGAACGCCGGCGATCGTCTTGGCTTCGACGTCCACTGCATATTGCTGCCGGACCCTCGCTAACCAGGGAATATAGAGGATTTCATCGTACCAGCGACGCTCCGCCTGTGCTTCGGATTCGCCCTTTTTCGGCTTCCAGTCCGAAGGCTTCGCCAGAACGGCCTCAAATCCTCTCGTCGCGTCGACAAAATTCTTGCGCGCCTCGGCGCTGGCCAGGTCCGAATATGGAATTTCGTCGCCGGCGGGCAAACGCAGTGTACCGGCCTCGTCCACCGCAGACGGCTTCTGTTGCGGAGCGGCGCGCTCACCTGACGGGGTTTGCTGCGAAACGGCCTGACTTGCGAACGCTGTTGCTATCATCATGGCGAGCGAAGCCCTTACCATTTTGCCATTCTTCATCAGAAACTTCTCCTGTTGCAGCGTCAATCATAAGGCGATTGAGCCCGATCATTTCGCCGTCGACCATCGAATTACGAATGACGCTTTCGACGATCAGCCCCTGTTCGGAGAGCGTGCTGAGACGCCAGCGATAGTGTCATGCCGAGCCCTTCAATGCTCCCGACGATCAAGCGCCACGCGGCCGTGACCGCGTTGGACCTCCTTGACAATTCAAGGTGCTTGCCACCGCGCTACCGTCTCTCGGCCGTCGGGCTGCGCCGCGCGAATTCGGCCGGGAGTACGCGAGAAACGTGGGGCGGGCGCGGCCTGGATGAGGCCATCGGCTTCGATATATGTTTCTCGTGCGGCAAGATGGGGATGGCCGGGCGCGGCGGGAAGTTCGAGGACAGGCGCGAAGCATGCATCGCTTCCCTCTAGCATCGCGCACCACTCGGCGGCCGTGCGGGTGGCGAAAAGATCGGCCAATCGGTCTGACCGCCCTGCCCAGCCGCTTGCCTCATTCTGCTGATCTAGAAGATCGGAAGGCGCGCCGCTCAATTGGATGAGTTCGCGGTAGAATTGCGGCTCAAGCGCGCCCACCGCGATCTCGCTACCGTCGGCGCAACGATAACAGCGATAGAAAGGCGCCGCACCCGCGAGCAGGTTCCGGTCGCGATCCATCGAAATGCGTTCTGCGGGCAGTAGGCCCGAGAACATTGTCATCAGCGAAGTCACGCCGTCAACGATTGCCGCATCGATGACCTGTCCACGCCCGGACGACTGGCGTTCCCACAGCGCGGCCATGATGCCGAACGCGAGAAACATCGATCCACCACCAAAGTCACCGACTAGATTGAGCGGCGGCATGGCCGGCTCGCCGGCTGTACCCATTGCGGCGAGAGCGCCCGTGATGGCAATATAGTTGATGTCATGGCCTGCCGCTTGCGCCAGCGGACCGGACTGGCCCCATCCTGTCATCCGGCCATAGACAAGCATCGGATTGCGCTCGCACAGGATGTCGGGGCCAAAACCGAGACGTTCCATGACACCGGGCCGAAACCCCTCGATCAGCACGTCCGCCTTATCTGCCGCATCATAGCAAAAGGCGCGGCCCTCGTCCGACCTGATGTCGATCGTCACGGCCGATCGGCCGCGATCGACGACCGGATTGGGCCAGCCATTTCCACCCGGCCGGTCGATCCGCACGACTTCGGCGCCCAAATCGGCAAGCAGCATGGCGCAATGCGGTCCGGGTCCGATACCGGCAAATTCGACAACGCGAAGGCCGGCGAGCGGACCGCTCACCGACCAGTGCCTTGGAGGAGAGAATCTCGCTCATCGGCAGGCGGACACGCGTAAGCAATTGGGCTGCTCATAGCGATCTGGCTTTGATCCGGGAGATTTGCCGCCTCAGAACTGCGGTCGTCGACTAGCGCGATATACCGGGCGCGGAACATGAAAAATCCTCCAGCGAACATCCGCAAGCTGCGCACCCCCGACTTGAGCGGTGTTTGTAATGGCCGCAATTCAGCCGCGGCTCATCGCGGCGCCATCCTGATTGCGCCATCGAGCCGGATCACTTCGCCGTTGAGCATCGGGTTGCGGATGATGCTCTCGACCATCAGCCCATATTCGGACGGCTTGCCTAGACGCGAGGGGTGCGGAACCTGCGCCCCAAGCGAATCCTGGACGTTCTGCGGCAGGCCTTCGAGCATTGGGGTCAAGAAAATCCCGGGCGCGATCGTCACCACGCGTATCTTGTGTTGCGCGAGATCGCGCGCGATGGGTAGCGTCATCCCGACGACACCACCCTTGGATGCGGCGTAAGCGGCTTGTCCGACCTGGCCGTCGAACGCGGCGACCGACGCCGTGTTCACGATCACGCCGCGCTCGCCTTCGATCTCGTCGGTTGCCGCCGCACGCGCCGCGAATTTGGCGATCATGTTGAAGGTGCCGACCAGATTCACCTCGATCGTACGTCGATACGCATCGAGCGTATGCGGCACGAACTCCTTGCCGACGGTCTTCATGATCTGCGACACGCCCGCACAATTGACGAGAATGCGAGCGACGCCGTGCGCGCGCTCGCCAACGTCCAAGCCTGCAGTCACGCTCGCGTCATCGGCAACATCCACCTTGACGAAGACGCCGCCGATTTCGCCGGCAGCCTTGTGTCCCACCTGCTCGTTGAGGTCGAACAGAGTGACATTCGCGCCTTCGGCCGCGAGTTTCTTGGCCGTAGCAAATCCCAGCCCCGAGGCGCCGCCCGTGACGATGGCGGCAAGACCCTTGATGTCCATTTAACTCTCCTGATTCCGGGATTTGATTAAGAAGCGTAGTGTTTGGCGATCGGATCGATGAAGCCGAGGTCGATCGATTCCGCGCTGACAGGCGCCAGATGTTCGGGAAATGCGCCAAGGAGATTGGTCAAAAGGACCACCGCCAGCCCATCGGGATAAATCACGACCTGCGACTTCGCGCCTCCGCCCGGGGCGGGGACGCGTCCGAAGACGCTTTGACCAAGATGCCAGCCGATGCCCCAGACACCGGGCCTGCCGTCGTGAAGCGGCGGCGCGGTAAAGAGCGTGTCGACGCTCGCTGCCTGCTTGAGGAGCACGCCGCGCTGAAGCGCCAGCACCCAGTTGGCAAGGTCCATTGCCGTGCTCTGAAGGCCCGCCGCCATTCGCAGGACCGGCGGCCAGTTGATATGGCTGTTAAAAACCCGGCCCGCCGGCGCACCGTCGACGCTTATGCTCATGTAGGTGTTGGCGCGGTTCGGCAGAATATCATCGTCGTTGACATATTGCGTGTGCTTCATGCCCGCGACGGCGAACTGGCGCTCGGTAACGAAGTCGGTGAAGGACTTCCCGCTCAACCGCGCGATGATCCTGCCGAGAAGCGCGTAGCTGGTCTGATTGTAGCTGTAGCCCTGGCCGGTGGGATATTCCATTGGTGCGGCGTAGGCGGCCTGCCACGCGCTTTCTTCGGTTCCGTCGCCGATCAGCGCGACATTGTTGTCGCGCGTATAGACCATGATTTCGGGGACGCCCGCATTGAGCGTTGCGAGCTGACGCACGGTGATCGCCTGCCAAAGCTTGGGCAAGCCTTCGAGGTAAGTAGAAATCGGCGCGGAGAGGCTGAGCAGCCCGTCTTCGATCAATTGCATCACGGCGATACCCGTGAAGGCCTTGGCCATCGAATTGACCGAAAATATGGATTCGGACGTGGCAGGAACCCGATGTTCGACGTTCGCAACCCCGAGCGTATCGAGCAGTTCGATCGCGCCGTCGCGGACGACCGCAACCTGAAGCCCCGGAATGCCGCGCTCCTCCATAAGTCGGACAAGATAGTCGCGCACGGGCGCAGGCGAGGTGTCGGGGCGGATCTGACTTGTCACTGCTATCTGTCCTTCAAATGCCTGTGCCGGCGCTCCGCCGTTGAGACCATGCGCCGCGGCTCGTTCCGGTCTGGCTTGCCCGCCGTGGTCAGCGCAAGCCGCTCCGGAATTTTAATCCGCTTCGGCGCGCGACGCGTCTCACCATGCCTGCAATCCTCGAAGCGCCTGCATCTGGGCATTCAAGCCATTTGTCAGTGCTTTCGCCCGCCATGCCGGATCTTCGGGATTCAGCCGGTCCATCATGACCCGGCGCATCTCCTCGCGCGGCGTAGACGTGCGCCCCCGTCCGAACTTCAGCCAGCGGTCCATCCGGACCGCATCGCCCACCGCGATATTGTCGTAGGTGCCGACCTCGATCAGCAGGCCCGCCCACTCGGCTTGCGGTGCTGTCGACGGCAGCCAGGCGGAGAAGAGACCTTCATAGGTGGGGACTTCGCCTCCCGTCACGTCGAAGGTTGCCGCGAATGACGCGCGCGCTTCCTCGCCCATCCATTCGAACACCCGTTCATAAGCCGGCGAGCCCGGGGCGAAGCTGCACAAATGGCTGAGCTCGCCGAATTTTCCGAGACCGGTGTGCCATTCGATGAAGGCGATCTTCTTCGCCTTGGCGAATATCCGCGGCAGAAGCTCGGCCATGGCCGTTCGCGACCAGGATGGCCCCGTGCCGACATAATTGAGGCCCGTCGGCTCGATGGCTTGCCCCCCGGCAAGCACCGTGATCATCCGCTTGAAGCCATGATCGGCAGCGACCTTGTCGCGAACGGCGCTCCAGTCGATTGTCTCATCGGTCCAGTCGTCCGGGCACATCGCGCGAAACAGGACGGGATAAAGCTCGTCGTCCACCAGGTTCGACTCGCCTTCGTTGAAATTGCGGTTCAGGTCGATATTTGCTTCGTCGGTGCGCGAGAGATGCGAGAAGCCCCACGGGTTGAGCGCGTGGAGCGCGACGACATTGACGCCATCGGGAATCACCAGGTCGCGCAAAAAGGCGATCTGGAGCGCCGAACCGAGAAAAGCCTCCTGCCCGTGCGTTCCCGAGACGAGTAACAGCGTCCTTTCCGCGTCGGGATCGCCGAAGGTCGCGAGATCGATGGCAAGCTCCTCGCCCCCGGCACCGCGCTCGGTCGGGTGAACGGCCGAATTCACGATCGCACTGCGCTCCGCGGCGAGCGCCAGGAATTTCTGTCGCGCCGCAGCATAGGTTTCGCTGAAAGCCTGTTCGCTGGGCGCGGTTACCATTGCTGCAGTCCTTCGAAGAAGCTTTGCTGTGCCGCCAAGCCGTTCTTGAGTGCGGCCGCGCGCCAGTCGGGCGCCGCCGGGTAAAGCTTGTCCATCATCGTTTCACGCATTTCCTCGCGCGAAAGATAGGAACGTCCCTTGCCGAACTTCAGCCAGCGATCGATGCGGATGCCGTCCATGACTTCGACGACACCGTAGGTGCCAGCCTCGATCACCATGCCCGTCCATTCGGCCTGCGGCGCGACGGTCGGCAGCCAAGCGGAAAACCAGCCGCGATAATCGGGCGTCACGCCGTCAAAATCGCCCATCCCCTTGGTCCAGGTCGAGCGCGCATCGTCACCGAGCCATTCGAACATGCGCTCATATCCCGCGGACCCAGGTTCCATCATCGGGATATGGCTCAGCTCGCCATAATCGCCGAGGCCGGTGTGCCATTCGATGAAGGCGATCTTCTTCGCCCTGGCAAAGAGCTTGGGCAGCACATCCTCGACCACCGAGCGCGACCAGGACGGGCCCTTGCCGATATAGTTCATGCCGGTGGGCTCGATGATCTGACCACCGCCGGCAGCCGAAACCAGCCGCTTCGCGCCATATTTGCTCGTCAATTCGTCGCGGATTCCGGTCCAGTCGGTCGTATCTTCGGTCCAGTCGTCGGGACAGAGGGCGCGAAACAGCGGCGGGTAAATCTCATCGCGTTCGGACGGAACGCCGTAATCGGTGAAGTTCCGGTTGACGTCAATATTCTCATTGTCGGTTCTCGAAAGGTGCGAGAAGCCCCACGGATTCAGGCCGTGAAGCGCGACGATGCAGACTCCCTCGGGGATTTCCAGATCGCGCAGGAACTCGATCTGCAGCGCGGAGCCATAATAGCCCTCCTGGCCGTGCGTGCCCGAGACGAGAAACAGGACTTTCTCCGCGTCGGGATCACCGAAGATGGCGATGTCGATTGCCAGCTCTTCGCCCTCGGCACCGCGCTCGCTCGGATGCACCCTCGTCACGACCTTCGCATCGCGCTTCGATGCGAGCGACAGAAATTTCTGCCGGGCCTCGGCGTAGGTCTTGCTGTAGCTGTCAGACATCGCTTCTCTCCAAAT
This sequence comes from Sphingopyxis sp. MSC1_008, assembly GCF_023197165.1. GTDB lineage: Bacteria > Pseudomonadota > Alphaproteobacteria > Sphingomonadales > Sphingomonadaceae > Sphingopyxis. Next base: position 69,682 of record NZ_JALPRD010000015.1, on the reverse strand, counting down.
CTCCCTGATGCGTCGATCGGCGTCAGATACGCTCGATGATAGCCGCGGGTGCCATGCCCCCGCCAGTGCACAGGCTCACCAGCCCCGTCGCCAGATCGCGCCGCTCGAGTTCGTCGAGGACGGTTCCGACCAGCATCGCACCGGTTGCACCGATCGGGTGGCCAAGCGCGATCGCCCCGCCGACCACATTCACCTTGTCATGATCGATACCAAGCTCGCGCATGAAGATCATCGGCACGATCGCGAAAGCTTCGTTGATTTCGAAGAGATCGATGTCCGCGGCGGTCATGCCGGCCGATTGAAGCGCCTTTCGTGCCGCGGGAACCGGAGCTTTGAGCATCAGTTCGGGGGATCCGCCCGCTGTCGCGATCGCCCGGATCCGGGCCCGCGGCTTGAGACCGTTGGCGCGCGCGTATTCGGGCGAAGCGAGGACGACCGCGCCCGCTCCGTCGACGATGCCCGACGAGTTGCCTCCATGATGGACGTGGCTGATTTCGACGCTACCAAACTCGCGCTCGACCAGCTGGCGATAGGTGACACCCGTCGCGTCGAGGGTGATGTCGAGCATACCATCGAAGGCGGGCTTGAGGCTCGCGAGCCGCTCCATCGTTGTGCCGGGCCGGTTATATTCCTCCCGGTCGAGCGCAATGCTTCCATCCGCATGGAGAACCGGGATCGTGCTTCGATCGAAAGCGCCCGCTCCGATGGCAGCGGCGGCGCGCCGCTGGCTCTCAAGCGCAAAGCTGTCGAGTTCCTCGCGACTAATGCCTTCCATCGTGGCGATGAGATCGGCGCAAATCCCCTGGTGCGTCTGCGCATGCATCGCGCGAAGCTCGAGGTTTCCGCAATCGAACAGTGTGGGCTGCGATACCGATGGCGTGCTCGACATCTGTTCGACGCCGCCACCTACCACGAGATCTTGCGCACCCGACCAGATACCCATCACCGCCTGGTTCACCGCGGTCAGGCCCGAACCGCAATAGCGATTGACGGTGAATCCCGGCGGCCCGCTCCCCCATCCCGCATCGAGCACGGCCTGCCTGGCAATGCAGCCGCCCTGGCCATCGGTCTGCGAGAAGCAGCCGATGATGACGTCATCTATACCGGACGTCTTCAGTCCGTTACGTTCGCCGAGCGCTTTCAGGACGGTCGACAATATCCGTTGCGGATGCACCGATGCCAGCGCGCCCTTGTCGGCGCGCCCGATGCCTCGCGGCGTCCGCGCCGCATCAATGATCCAAGCTTCACGCATTTGCCGCTCCCAATTGCCCGTGTCTGTTCAACAGGACAAGCGGGAGCGCCGGGCACGCTCCGCCGTCCGAATTCATCATGAGGCGCTTAAGCCAAATGCGGCTGCTCCAGGGTCATCCGCCCTTTAAACCCTCGCGAGCCGGCTGGCCGCGAGATTATTTTACCAGTCGACGCGAAAGTTGACGCCGACGGTTCGCGGCGTCTGCCGGATTTCCACCTGGTCTACAAAATAGGTTCGCGCGGCGATTCTGCCCCGGCTGTTCGTGATGTTCTGGACGAACAGTCCGAGCTGGTAGTTTCCGCTGCGCAACGTCGCGCGGGCGCCGAGTTCCGAATATTTACCGTAGCGCAACGCCGCAGGGTTGTTGTTGTTTCCAAGGTCGCTGAAGCCGCGGCCCGTGTAGGAATAGTCCATGCGCAGCAGCAGCTTCGAATCCGCGCCAACCGGCACGCCATATTGGCCGTAAACATAAGCCGTGAACGGCGTCGACCCGGGCAGCTGGTCGCCGACTTGGGCCGCAGGCACACCTGGCTTCACCGAATCGAGCTTGGCATCGGTGTAGGCAAGCGACGTGCCGAGTTCGAACTGTTCGACCGGGCGAGCCACGACCTGGAGTTCAAGACCTTTCGACGTCGCCGACCCGGCATTGTCGGTATAGGGCAACCCGCTGGGCGCGCGCACCTGGAGCTGGATTTTCTTCCAGTCGATGTAAAAGGCGACGAGATCGACGGTGAGGCGCCGGTCGAACAGCGCGAACTTGGTCCCGATCTCGTAGTTCCAGAGCGAATCCGGATCGTAGGATTGGGGAAGCGACTGGCCGGTGAAGGGATCGATCGCTGATACCAGATTCGAGTTGCCCGTTCTGAAGCCCTTCGCCGCCAGGGCGTAAAGCATGAAGTCCTTGCTGGGCTTGAACGAGAGGCTTACTTTCGGCGTCACCGAGCTGTTAGACGACTTGCGGTCGACCGTTCCCGGAGGTCCGTCGAAGAGGGTCGTTCCGGAGATCGCGAGATCCTGATGGATCTTGATCGAATAGTCGCTGTAGCGCGCACCGAGCGTCAGCATCAGGCTGGGCGTGATGTCGTAGGACGCCTCTCCGAAAAAGGCATAGTCCTTGATCATGGACTGGATCCCGATGTCTTCCAGAAAGTCGGTGGGGAAGACGCCGCCATAAGGCGAGGCGGTACCCTGCACGCCTTCCTGCGAAATCGACTCCCGCAGGTTGAAGCTGTAATCCTCGTAGAAGCCGCCGATCACCCATTTGAAGGCTTGATCCGAATTGGAGGCGAGGCGAATCTCCTGCAGGAAATTCTTGGTGCGGAACTTGTCGATCAGCGGCGAGACCGTGGTCAGGCCTGTGAGCTGGTTCCCAAATCCGCTGAAATCCATCGACGAGAATGCCCGGCGACTGATGTGGCTCGTGGTCGATGTCAGCGTCGCCCACGGCATCGAATAATTGGCGTTGAGGCTGAAGATCTTCGAGGTGTCGTTGTTGTAGGTACGGACCCGGAAGGTCGATGTGTCGCTCCCGCTGCCATAGGGCACATAGGCCGAGTCATACGGCCGATTGGCTTCGATGCCCGCGGTCGCGACCAGCTCGAAGTCCTCATGCGGCTTCCAGAGCGCAACGATGCGTCCGCCGTAGGATTCGCCGTGATTGGCTTCCTTCTTGCCGAGCGAGGCATTGTAGATCCAGCCGGGGCTATAATCATAATGGCCGACGACCCGCAGCGCGAATTTATCGGCCACCACAGGCGCGTTCAGCATCATATTCACACTGCCGCCGATTTCGCCGTGCTTGATGGAGGTCAGGACGCCTTCGGCCGCGGCCTCGACCTTCGTCGTGTCGGGCTTGTTATTGATGACGCGCACGGCGCCGCTCAGCGCGCCCGCCCCGAACAATGTGCCCTGCGGACCTCGCAGAACCTCGACGCGTTCCGCGTCGAATAGCTGAAGGCGCGGAACGGTCCACGGAATGGTGAGGTCGAGAACAGGTACATCGTCATAATAGAGCGCAACCGGTTGCTGGACGTTGCCGAACACGGCGCTTGTCTGCACGCCGCGGACAGCGAGCACGGCCTGGCCCGAGTTGACCTCGGTATAGGCAAAGCCCGGAACAAGTCGGGCGACGTCCTTGGCCTGCATAGCGCCGGCATCCTGGAGCTGCTCCTGCGACAGGGCTGAAATGCTCGCGGGGATGTCGCGAATGGACTGGGAGCGCCGCGTCGCCGTGACGACGATGTCTTGCACGCCGCCCGGCTCCGATGCCTCCGGAGAGGATGAAGTTTCTTGCGCGGCTGCTGCGGTAGCCATACCGATGGTGCAGCCCATGATTATGGCGATGCGCGAAGCCTGGCTGTAGATCTTGTTCATCATATCCCCTCCACTGATCCGGTCCGGCCTACTCTCGTGCGAACGGCGACCGGCCTTGACCGGGAATGTGTTGTATGGCGGTGCGAACGGCTAGAATATTTACGGTGTTTAATTGAACCTCTATGACATCGCCGAGGCGGGCAGACCGCAGCATCGGCGCTGCCACCAGCCGCTACCTCGTCCCCACCTAAGCGCGAACACGCGCCGCAAGGCGGGCTCAAACCGCTGCTTTGACCTGGGGGTTCGCTTTGACCACTGCATTGGCTTGAAATTGCGTCAGCTCACTTGAGATAGGGCTTGATAGCCATAGACCGGGAAGAGTGCGATAACGGACCGCGGGGCGAACCCAATGACATGCGAAGCTTAGAGTCGGGTTCACTTCGCTCCGCGTTTTTCGCGCGCCACCTTTTCCACCTTTGTCGACGATGTTTAACTCGCCGCCGACAGCCGTGACCGACGTCGCTGCGTTGCGGCACTCCCATTTTCGCTCGGCCTTAGCATCATTCCCATTACGCTCCTCCCGCTCGACAGCCAACTCGGGGGTCCGATCGGGCATGTGCAACAATACAATTGAGCGTCGCCAATATTCAATCCAATCGCGCCTTTTACCGGCGATAGCTGATCCCATCGCAAGAAGCCCTACGAGGCGGAACGGACGGCATGCGAGCTGAGAGGATAGAGAATGGCGAGCGCAGCACGGATCAGCAGTGGAACCGAAGCCGACTTCTTTGGCGGACAGCTTGCCGACGCAGACCCCGCCGTGCATGCGGCGCTTGAGTCCGAACTGGGGCGGCAGCAGGACAAGCTGGAGCTGATCGCCTCAGAGAATATCGTTTCGACCGCGGTGCTGCACGCGCAGGGATCGATCCTCACGAATAAATATGCCGAGGGCTATCCCGGCAAGCGCTATTATGGCGGCTGCGAGCATGTCGATACGACCGAGCAGCTCGCGATCGATCGCGCCTGCGAACTTTTCGGCGCCATGTTTGCAAACGTCCAGCCGCACTCGGGCGCGCAGGCGAACATGGCGGTCGCCTTTGCGCTGCTTCAACCGGGCGAAACGCTCATGGGCATGAGCCTCGCGCATGGTGGTCATTTAACGCACGGCGCGGCCCCGACGCTGTCGGGCAAGTGGCTCAATGCCGTGCAATATGGCGTTCGCGAGGAGGACCAGCGCATCGATTATGACGCGGTCGCCGAACTGGCCCGCGAATATCATCCCAAGCTTATCATCGCGGGAGGCTCGGCCTATCCCCGCCAGATCGACTTCGCGCGTTTCCGCGCGATTGCGGACTCGGTCGACGCCAAGCTGATGGTCGACATGGCGCATTTCGCGGGGCTCGTCGCAGGCGGCGCGCACCCGAACCCGCTCGAGCATGCGCATGTCGTGACCTCGACGACGCACAAGACGTTGCGCGGCCCGCGCGGCGGCCTGATCCTCACCAACGACGAGGCGCTCGCCAAGAAGTGCAACTCGGCAATCTTTCCCGGCCTGCAGGGCGGCCCCCTCGAACATGTCATCGCGGCGAAAGCTGTGGCGTTCGGAGAAGCGTTGCGGCCCGGCTTCGCCGATTATGCGCGAAGGGTTGTCGCGAATGCGAAGGTTCTGGCGGCGGCGCTGGAACGCGGCGGATCGAAGATCGTATCGGGCGGGACCGATACACATGTGGTCCTGGTCGATCTTCGGCCGAAGGGCCTCACCGGCAAGCGCGCCGAGCAGCTGCTGGGCGACGCAGGAATTACGTGCAACAAGAATGGCATTCCCTTCGACCCGGAGAAGCCGTTCGTAACCTCGGGCATCCGGCTCGGCTCGGCAGCGCTCACCACGCGCGGCTTCGGTACGGCAGAGTTTGAAGAGGTCGGGCGGCTCATCAGCCTCGTCCTCGATGCAGCTGCGGCCGGCGATGTTCCGGAGGCGCTGAACGGCGAGGTCCGCGCGGGCGTCGCGGCGCTGTGCGGCCGTTTTCCCATCTATACCACGGCGCGCGGCTGAAGAGCGACGAACGGGGACCGGCCATGCAAAGATTTTCCGCCTTCTCGCTCTTCCGTCAGGGGCTCGATCGACAGAAGGGCTGGCAGAACCAGTGGCGCAAACCCGAGCCGAAGCCGGCTTATGACGCGGTCATCGTCGGCGGCGGCGGCCACGGCCTTGGCGCTGCTTATTATCTCGCCAAGGTTCACGGCATCCGCAATGTGGCGGTCCTCGAGAAGGGCTGGATCGGTGGCGGAAATACGGGTCGCAATACGACGATCATCCGTTCGAACTATTTGTTCGACGAGAGCGCCGCGCTCTACGACCATGCGCTCAAGATGTGGGAAGGGCTCAGCCAGGATCTCAACTATAATGTGATGTTCTCGCAGCGCGGCGTGATGATGCTCGCACACAATATCCACGACATCCAGGTGTTCAAGCGGCACATCCACGCGAACCGGATCAACGGCGTCGACAATGAATGGCTGACCGCCGAAGAGGCGAAGGATTTCTGCCCGCCGCTCAATATCGATCCGAATGTTCGCTATCCCGTGCTGGGGGCCGCGCTCCAGCGCCGCGGCGGCACGGCGCGGCACGACGCAGTCGCATGGGGCTATGCGCGCGCGGCGGACGCGCTGGGAGTGGATATCATCGAAAATTGCGAGGTGACCGGGATCAGGCGCGACGCCGCAGGCGCGGTATCGGGCGTCGAGACCACTCGCGGCTTCATCGCTTCCAAGCGTGTCGGGGTGTCGGCGGCGGGACATAGCAGCGTCGTTCTCGACATGGCGCATGTCCGGCTGCCGCTCGAGAGTTATCCATTGCAGGCTCTCGTATCCGAGCCGGTGAAGCCGATCTTTCCTTGCGTCGTGATGTCGAACACCATCCACGCCTATATGAGCCAGTCCGACAAGGGCGAGCTGGTCATCGGCGCGGGCACCGACGCTTATACGAGCTACACCCAGCGTGGCGGCCTGCACATCGCGACCGAGACCCTGGCGGCAATCTGCGAGCTTTTCCCGCAATTCCGGCGCATGCGAATGCTCCGAAACTGGGGCGGAATTGTCGATGTCACACCCGACCGCTCGCCGATCATCGCCAAGACACCGGTGAAGGGCCTGTACGTCAACTGCGGCTGGGGCACCGGCGGGTTCAAGGCAACGCCCGGCGCCGCACATCTCTTCGCGCATACGATGGCGCGAGACGAGCCGCACCCGATCAACGCGCCATTCACCATCGAGCGCTTCCGCGACGGTTATCTGATCGACGAGGCGGCCGCTGCCGCTGTCGCGCATTGAGGAAGACGCGATGCTGATCATCCCCTGCCCCTATTGCGGCGAACGGCCTGAACTGGAATTTTCCTACGGCGGCCAGGCGCATATTGATCGGCCGCTGGCGCCGACCGACCTGAACGACGAGGAGTGGAACGAATATCTTTATGTTCGGGCCAACCCCAAGGGTCGGCATGCCGAGCGTTGGCGTCATATTCATGGCTGCGCACGCTTCTTTAATGCGGTCCGCGACACGCGAACCGATCATATCCTCGCGACATACAAGGTCGGCGAGCCTGCACCGGAGATTCCCGCATGACGAACGGAAACTTCCGCATGCCGAGCGGCGGCCGGATCGACCGCTCGAGACCGCTGCGCTTCTCCTTCGACGGCCGGAATTATTCGGGCTTCGATGGTGACACGGTTGCTTCGGCGTTGCTCGCCAACGGCGTGCATCTTGTCGGGCGGTCGTTCAAATATCACCGGCCGCGCGGCATAATGGGCGCGGGGCCGGATGAACCCAACGCTCTCATCGGCGTCCGGCGCGACCAGGAGCGATACACGCCCAACCTGCTGGCGACGCAGACCGAACTCTACGAAGGGCTCGACGCAGTCAGCCAGAACCGGCACCCGAGCCTCGAGAAGGACCGCATGGCGGTCAACGACAAGTTCAGCCGCTTCATTCCGGCGGGTTTCTATTACAAGACCTTCATGTGGCCGCGCAAGGCATGGGACCGCCTGTTCGAACCGCGGATTCGTGCCGCGGCGGGGCTCGGTATCGCGCCGTCGGAACCCGACCCCGACAGCTATGCGCAGCGTTATGCGCACTGCGATGTGCTCGTCATCGGCGCCGGTCCCGCGGGACTGACCGCTGCGATGGAAGCCGCGAAGAGCGGCGCGCAGGTCATCCTCTGCGACGACCGCTCGGCGATGGGCGGTTCGCTGCTCGCCGCAAAGCAGGTGACGATCGAAGGCGCGCCCGCGGCGCGCTGGCTGGCGGGCACTCTGGACAGCCTCGCCGGGATGGCGAACGTCACGCTACTGCCGCGCACCTCCGCCTTCGGCTATTATCCACATAATTGGATCGGTCTTGCTCAAAAGCTGACGGATCATCTGGCCGATGCGCCGCCGGGACAACCGCGCGAACGGCTGTGGCAGGTCCGGGCAAGGCAGGTGGTGATCGCGGCCGGGGCGATCGAGCGTCCGCTCGTTTTTCCGGACAATGACCGCCCGGGCATCATGCTCGCCGACGCGGCGCGTACCTATCTCCAGCAATATGGGGTCGCGGTCGGCCGGAAGATCGTCGTCGTAGCAGCGCACGACAATGGCTACCGGACCGCGCACGAACTGAAGGATGCGGGAATCGAGATTGCCGTGATCGCCGATATCCGCGGCGACTCCCCCGTCGCCGCGCGCGCAAGGCAAGCGGGTTTTCGCGTCCTGACCGGCGCGGCTATCGACGGCACGTCGGGCAAGCTTCGGGTCGCTTCAATCACTTTGACGTCCGGGCGCAAGCGCGAAACCGTCGCCTGCGACGCGGTGCTGATGGCCGGCGGCCTCACGCCGAGCGTGCATCTCTTCTCCCAGTCGCGCGGCAAGCTCGCGTGGGATGAGCACCTCCAGGCCTATCTGCCCGACCAGTCGGCCGAGGCCGAACGCTCGGCAGGCGCCTGCCGCGGACATTTCGCCCTCGACGAGGCTCTCGCGGACGGCGCTGAAGCAGGCCGTTTGGCGGCCGAAGCGGCGGGCTTCGCTTTCCGGCCCGCGGCCCCGGTATATACGTGCGCCGTAGCGCATCCGATCGGTGGCGGCGGCCATATCGGCGCTGCGCCGACCTCGGACCCGGCGAAACCGAAGGCCTTCGTCGATTGGCAGAATGACGTCACGGCGGCCGACATTCTGCTGGCCGCGCGCGAGGGCTTTCTGTCGATCGAGCATGTAAAGCGCTACACGACAACCGGGATGGCAACCGATCAGGGCAAGCTGTCGAATATCAATGCGCTCGGCATCGTCTCCGAAGCGACGGGCCGCAGCATTCCCGAAATTGGCCTCACCACTTTCCGCGCGCCTTACACGCCGATCAGCTTCGGCACGCTTGCGGGCCGCGCGCGGCGCGATCTGCTCGACCCCGCGCGGATCACCGCGATCAACGACTGGGCGGCGCAGCAGGGCGCGGTGTTCGAAGATGTCGGCAACTGGAAGCGCGCACACTTCTTCCCCAAGGATCGCGAAGACATGCACGCCGCCGTCGCGCGGGAATGCCTCGCGGTGCGCGAACGCGTAGGAATCTTCGACGCATCGACGCTCGGAAAGATCGAGATCGTCGGGCCCGACGCCGCCGAGTTCATGAACCGATTCTACGTCAACGCCTGGATGAAGCTGGGGGTCGGCAAATGCCGCTATGGCGTTCTGCTCCGCGAGGACGGCTTCGTCCTCGACGACGGCGTCGTCGGTCGCCTCGCCCCCGATCGCTTCCACGTGACCACCACGACCGGCGGCGCGGCACGCGTGCTCGGCATGATGGAGGATTATCTCCAGACCGAATGGAGCGACCTCGACGTCTGGCTGACTTCGACGACCGAGCAATGGTCGGTTATCGCCGTCCAAGGTCCGAAAGCGCGCGAGGTGATCGAACCTCTCGTCGAAGGTCTCGACCTGTCGCCCGAAGCCTTACCGCACATGAGCATCGCCGACGCGCAAATCTGCGGCGTGCCGATGCGATTGATGCGCGTCAGCTTCACGGGCGAGCTCGGTTACGAAGTCAATGTCCCGAGCGGCTATGGCGCGATGGTATGGCAAGCGATCTGGGAACGTGGCCAGGCGCACGGTATGGTGGCCTACGGCACCGAAACAATGCATGTCCTGCGGGCCGAAAAAGGCTTTATCATTATCGGCCAGGAAACCGACGGCACGGTGACCCCCGACGACGCGGGGCTCGCCTGGGCCATCGGCAAGGCAAAACCCGACTTCGTCGGCAAGCGCTCGCTGGCCCGTCCCGCGATGACCGATCCCGACCGCAAGCAGCTTGTCGGTTTGCTGACCCGCGATCCGCATATCGTACTCGAAGAGGGCGCGCAGATTGTAGCGTCGGGGGCGGTGGGAGCTTCGATCGGCCATGTGACGTCGGCCTATCACAGTTCGGTGCTCGGCAAGTCGATCGCGCTCGCGATGGTCCGGGGCGGCCGGGCAAGGCTCGGCGAGAGGCTGGAAGTACCCATGCCCGGCGGGGCCGTTGCGGTCGACGTCGTCGCGCCCATTTTCCTCGATCCGAAGGGAGACCGGGTCCATGTTTGAGACACGCATCGCCTCTCCCTTCTCCGGTGAAAGCGGAGCTATCACGGCGGTCGCGCCCTTGGGCCGCGCGGTCCTTCGCTGCCGCGAAGCCGACATCGGCCGCGTTTCGGACAAGCTCGGGCTGGCGCTCCCGCAGGCGGCATGCCGATCGGAAAGCAACGGCCCCAACAGCGCGTTGTGGCTCGGCCCGGACGAATGGCTGCTGCTGAACGCGGACATGCAAGACGGCTGGGTCCCCGGACTCGCCGCTCGGCTCGATGGCGAACTCTGCTCGCTCGTCGACGTCAGCCACCGTCAGGTCGCGCTGTCGATCGATGGCGAGCGCGCCGAGGAAATCCTGGCGTCGGGCTGCGCGCTAAATCTGTCGCTGCGCGCTTTCCCCGTGGGTATGTGCACGCGCACGATGTATGCGAGGGCGGAGATCGTCCTTTGGCGCACCGGTCCCCGAAGCTTTTATCTCGACGTGTGGCGCTCATTCGCTCGTTATGTCGAGGCGTTGCTGCGCGAAGCGGAGAGCGAGGTCTAGCCGTGATCGGCGTCGGGGACATATTTCGCATCGGCATTGGACCGTCATCGTCGCACACCGTCGGGCCGATGAAGGCCGCCGCACAATTCACAAAGAGCCTGGAAGGGCTGGATTTCGCTCACGTCCGGTGTGACCTCATGGGTTCGCTTGCCTGGACGGGTGCCGGTCACGCAACCGACAAGGCGGTGATACTCGGCCTTGCGGGTTATATGCCCGACACGGTCGATCCCGACCTGATCGACGCGGTCGCGCAGCGCACCTCTTCGGAAAAGAAGCTGTGCGTCGCTGGGCGCGAGATCGGGTTCGACCCGGCAAGCGCCATCGTCTTCGACCGCAAGAGCCGCACACCGGTCCATCCCAACACGATGCGCTTCGTTGCGCTGGACAAGGCCGGCAACACATTGGTTGCCGAGCGCTGGTGCTCGATCGGCGGCGGGTTCATCGCCCGCGAGGACCAGGTGGGTACGGCCGCGCCCGCAGAGGAGGTCGAGGTCCCCTTCCCCTTCGCTACGGCAGACGAACTTCTGTCGCTCTGCGAACGCAACGGACTCAGCATCGCGGAGATCGGGAGCGCAAACGAACGAGCCCGCATGACCGGGATCGAGCTGGAAGCCTGTCTCGACCGGATCGTCGAGGTGATGATGGACAGCATCGATCGCGGCATGCGCACCGAAGGCGTGCTGCCAGGGCGACTGAACGTGCAGCGCCGCGCAAAAGGTATCAGGCTGAAGCTCGATGCCGATCGTTTTCGGAACCAGCAGGCGCCGCACGCGATCATGGATCATGTCAGCCTGTTCGCTATCGCGGTGAACGAGGAAAACGCCGCCGGCGGGCGGGTCGTCACCGCGCCGACCAATGGTGCGGCGGGCGTCGTCCCTGCGGTCCTCCGCTACTACCGCGACTTCTGGCCCGGCGCCGATCGCGCCGGGATGCACGAGTTCCTCCTGACCGCGAGCGCGATCGGCACGCTGACCAAATTGAACGCCTCGATATCGGGGGCGGAGGTCGGCTGCCAAGGCGAGGTCGGAACGGCGAGCGCGATGGCGGCCGCCGGCCTTGCGGCGGCGATGGGAGCCACCGACGCACAGGTTGAGAATGCTGCTGAAATCGCGATGGAACATCATCTCGGCATGACCTGCGACCCCATCGGGGGGCTTGTGCAAATTCCCTGCATCGAGCGCAACGCTTTCGGCGCGATCAAGGCGATCAATGCCGCTTCGCTCGCATTGCGGGGGGACGGGAAGCATGTTGTGTCGCTCGATCAGGTCATCGCCACCATGATGCGCACCGGCCGTGACATGCATGTGAAGTATAAGGAAACGTCACGCGGCGGCCTCGCGGTGAGCTTCCCGGAATGCTGAGCCGCACCGTCGCGCGCGAGCTATGCTTCCGCTCGGTCCCTGAACTCGGCCGAAGCCTGCGGTCCGGGAAATTGACCGCCGCGGCGCTCGCCGACGCCTTTTTCGCCCGGATCGCGGCGCTGGACGGACGCCTCCACAGCTACGCGCGGCTTATGGAGCCGAGCGCGCGCGCAGAAGCCGCAGGGGCAGACCGCGATTTCGCGGCAGGGATCGATCGTGGACCGCTGCACGGCATCCCGGTCGCCCTCAAGGATCTCGTGGATACGAAGGGCATCGTCACGGCGGCCGGAATGGCTATCCATGCCGACCGCGTGCCGATCAAAGACGCCTCGATCGTCGAGCGTCTGCGGGCCTCGGGGGCGGTCATTCTGGGAAAGCTCGCGATGAGCGAAGCCGCCATGATGGCGCACCACCCTTCCATCGCCGCGCCGTGCAATCCCTGGCGGCGGGGTCATGACAGCGGCTTCTCGTCGAGCGGCTCGGGCGTTGCCGTGGCGGCCGGGCTCTGCGCCGCCGCGATCGGTTCGGATACGGGCGGGTCGATCCGCATTCCGGCGGCGTTCAACGGCGTGACCGGACTCAAGCCCACGCGCGGACGCGTAAGCCGCTACGGTGTACATCCGCTTGTCGACGCCCTCGATACGATCGGCACCATGGCGCGCAGCGCGAGCGGCGTCGCTGCAATGCTCGGCGCCATCGCGGGCGCCGACCCGGGCGATCCGGCCAGCATCACCGCCGCCGTTCCCGATTATCTGCGGACAATAGAGCGCGGGCTGAAGGGGATCAGGATCGGCGTCGACTGGGACCGCATCGAAGCGGATTGCGCGCCGCCGGTGGCGCAGGCGCTTCGCCACGTAGCCGCGGTGCTCGCCGATCGCGGCGCTTCCTTTGCCGACATTCGATTGCCGCGCCTCGATCTCCTGGCGATTGTCCCTTATTTCGCCGCGGGTGCGGCGGCCAGTCATCGGACAACCTACCCCGCGCGCGCCGCCGCCTATGGGCCCGAGTGCCGGGCGCTGCTGGATGCCGGGCGGGTCGTGACCGAAGCAAAGATGGCCACCGCGAGAGAGAGCGCCGACGCCCATGGGGCGACGATGCGGTCGCTGTTCGGCGACATCGACCTGCTGTTGGTTCCCGCGGTGACAACTGCCTCGCCGCCAGTCGGCGCGCTCCTCGAAGAGGCAGCGATCGATCCTGATTTCGTCGCCAATCGCTGGGCCTACACCCTGCCGTTCAACCTTTCGGGGAGCCCCACCATCACCTTTCCGGCGGGCTTCACCGATGGCTTGCCGGTCGCCGCGCAGCTCGCCGGGGCGCATTTTTCGGAAAGCCTGCTGGTTCGCGCCGCGTATGCCTTTCAGGCCTCGACCGACTGGCACCTGCGCGAGCCCTCTTGCCTATAAGCACGGGCTCAATTTGTCTTGCGCGGACGAGCCGTCTCATGGCCCGGTTAGATATACAGAAAGCTTGAGGTCAGCCCTTCCCGGCGGCCGCGATGACCGCCGGAATACCATCGACACAGGCGTGCATACCAAGCAGACCAACCAGTTGAAACACCTCCAACAACTCTGCCGGACTCGCTCCGGCGTTCAGCGCTCGGCGGGTTTCGGTCCGCATGGCTTCGCGATTGAGATGCGTCGGTGACGCGGCGAGTGCGAGGCGTACGAGCGTGCGCTCGCGCGGCGTGAGCCCGGCATCGGCTTCCGCGATTTCGGCGAGTTCGACCAATGCGCGCGCGTAGCCGGGCGCGATGAACGCAACATGCGACAGCCATTCGGGCCGATCGCCGAAGAGCGACGCGTAACGGTCGAGGAGAGCTGACGCGACGTCCCCTTCGCCCTCGAAGGCAGAGCCAGCCTCCTCCGCAAGAATGGAAACGCCGGCGACGACGCTGTCGAGCCCCTGCACCGCTGCGATGAGCAAGACTTCGATGAGGTCGGCGGCCGAACAGTTCGCCGCGAAGGCCTTCCGGATATGGATTTCGAGACCGCGCGTGTAGAGATGGGTTGTCGAGGCATCGACGGCAATGAAGATTAGCTCGCGCATCCGTTCGTCGAGTGGCCCCTCCTTCTGAATGATGTCGGCATAGGCGAGATGAGCCCGAAGCCAGCGCGGATTGTGCCGCAACAGTCCATCGTTGAACTCGACCCAATAGCCGCGGGAACGGACATAGGCGTCCTTGAAGCGCTCTTCCTCGGGCGACAGCGTGATACTCACATCATTGTCCTCAACCAAATGGGCGACGCCCGTTCATCAATTCAATGCTCGAAACCACGTTGCGATCGGCCCGCGTTGCCGCGGAGAGGCGCCGGTGAGGTTCGCCAAGACGGCGATCGCCGGTCCATGGGGCTAGCGAGCGGTCTGCGCCTTGCAGCCCACAGCCGCGCTGCCACCGTTTCGCTTAAACCTGGCGACAGCCCAACCTCAGGAGGTGCGTCAGGTCGATGCGAGCGGATGTCCCTCGCGGGTCGCCTGCTCGATGTATCGCGCGGCGCGAAGCATGAAGCCGCCGGCAGCGAACATCACCAAGAAGAGGATCATGATCGCCCAGCGCAGGCTCTCGGCGGGGCCGTAGGTCGGCGCCAGATAATCGCTGATCGCCCCGGCGATGAAGGGCCCGAGGCCGAGTCCGACGAGGTTGGCGAACAGGAGGACAATCGCGAGCGCGGTCGCCCGCCGGTTGCTGTCGCAGACGAGGTAGAGCGACGTGAACATCGGCGGCGACATCACATTCTGGAGCATCACGCCTAGGAACAATGGAACATACATCGCCGATAAGGTCGAGCGCGACAGGGCGTATTCGAAGATCGGAACGCAAATAATCATCGCCCAGCCCGCGGTGCGCGGAACATTGGCGAGGTTACGCTTTGCCAAATGATTGGACAGGAAGCCGCCGAGCAAACTTCCCACGACCGCGCCGATCACGGCGATCGTTCCGAAGGTTGCGCCTGCAACCTGCACGTTCACGTCGAACAGCCGTGTCATCAGCGACACGATGAAGACGAGCGCGCCATAGCCCATGAAAAAGTAGATCACCATCGCATAGAGAATGCAGCGATAGGCAGGATTTTTGACGAGCTCGGCAAGCGCTACACGCATCGGCTCAGCGACTGTTTTCGCGGCGATGATCTTCCGCGGTTCCTTGAGCAACAGCGCACAGACGGGCGCCATCACCACGCCCGCAATGCCGACAATGAGAAAAGCACTGCGCCAGCCATAATGCTGCGCAACATAGCCGCCGAGGATCAGGCCGCCCGCATAGCCCATTGCCGCCGACAGGATGAAAACGCCCATCGCCCCTGCCCGTTTTTCCGGCGCGAAATAATCGGCGATCAGGCTCTGCGCCGTCGGCAACGCGCCAGCTTCCCCCGCGCCCACACCGATACGCGCTAATGCGAGCTGCCAGAATGTCTGCGCAACGCCGCAAAGCGCCGTCGTAGCGCTCCACACCAGCAAGGATAGCGACAAGATGATCGGCCGGTCGCCGCGGTCGGCCCACCGCGCGATCGGAATACCGAGCGTCGCGTAAAAAAAGGCAAACACGATACCGCTGAGCAGCCCGAGTTCGGTATCGCTGAGAACAAACTCTGCCTTGATCTGGGGCAGCAGGACACCCAGGATATTGCGATCGATATTGTTGGACGCGCCGACAAAAAATAGCACGGCCAGGAACACGGCCCGCTGGCGTGACGTATAGAGCAGCCATGGCGCGTTGCTCGCGCCATGGCTGACTCCGGACGGCACTGCTGCACCGGAGCCCCCCGCTCCGCGAACCAACTCCATCATGCTGTTTCTCCGCCCGCGGTTAATGTCACGATCGTTTTCTTTCGCCAGCGAAGGGAACCGCCTTCTCGCCCCATCAGAAGGTCTTGGACAGCGAAGCACCGAAGCTGCGGGGCTGAAGATGGGAATAAGCCGTCGCCGGAAAGGAGCCGGGTCCGCCACCAAGTACGCCATGGCTGTCGCCGATATTTCGCGCGTAGATATTGAGCGCCCAGGTCCCGTAATTCACTCCCATGCGCAGGTCGAGCTTGTTGAACGAGGGATATTGGCCGCGCGCTGCCGTGGCGACGAAGGTTCCCTGGCGTTTGCCGACATGGCCGAATGTCGCGCCGAGGGTGATCGACAGGTCGTCGGATATCTCGAAGCTCTTGTCCGCCGCCAGATTGGCGGTGAACTTTGCGTTAAACGGCAGCTGCGCGCCCGTCGGTGCGAACGTCGCCGAGTTGACGACGCCCTCGGTCAGCTTCGCGTCGTTGTAGCTCACCCAGCCCGAAAGCGTCATCCCCGCGCCCGGCCGCAAGGTAGCCGACACTTCCGCGCCCTGGCTCTTCGCGCGAGCGGCGTTGGATGTGTAAGCCAGTCCGTTGCTCGTGCTGATCAGCGTGATCTGGAGTTTTTTCCAGTCGATATGGAAGAACGACGCATCGAAGGTCAGCATATCCGCAACCTCGCCCTTGATCCCGAGCTCGTAATTTGTGGTCGTGTCGGCTTCCGCCGCGCGCGGAACCGTCGGATCCGAGTTGAACGAGTTCGAACGGCCCGGACGGTATCCGGTGGCGACCCGGCCGTAGATCATGAGATCTCGGTTGACCTTGAACTGCGGCGTCACGAGATAGGTGAAGATGCGGTCTTTCTTGGTGATCGCGGGCAGCACCAGCGGCGTCGGGAAGAGCGCCCCACCTTCGACCACCTCGTCGAAGATCGAGCGCGTCCAGCTGTGGCGGGCGCCGAACTGGATGCTGAACCGGTCGGAGAGGTTGAGGGTCGGATCGGCAAAGACGGCGAATTCACGATATTTGAACGGAATGTCGAAGGTTATCGTGTCGCCAACGAGCGTTCCGGAAGCATCCTGACCCGAAATGCGCTGGCGGATCGGCGTATCTTCGTCCGAGAAAAAGCCACCGACAAGCCAGTCGAGAATCTCGCCCGTCGCAAAGCTGGCCCGAACTTCCTGCGTGACGCGCTTGACCTCGGCGTCGAACCGCGACGGTGCGCCGGGCGCGCCGAACAGGCTTTGCGCGAGGCCGCCCCAGGGTGCGATATTGGTATAATCCTGGACCGCCGTCTTCTCGAAGTGGCTGTAAGCCGTGGCGGAGGTAATATCGATGCCGCCGAGCTCGGCGTTGATGACCGCGCTGTACGATTGGGTCGTGCTCTCCGACTGGCCGGTGTTCAGAATATAATTTTGCTGATAGTCGGAAAGGCCTGGACCGCGCACTTCCTCGCCCGACCCATCGGCGATGACATGCTGGTAGAGGGCACTCAGCTTAATCGAGAAACTCTCGCTCGGCTTCCATAGCGCCGATGCCAGGCCGCCGCTCGTCGTGATATCGTTGACGTCGGACTGGCCGGTCGTGATATTGTCGATATAGCCCGGATCCTTGCGCGTGAAGCCGCTCACGCGGACCGCCAAATTATCCGACAACGGCAGGTTCAGCCCACCTCGAAAGGCATAGCCGACGCCATCGCCATGCGCGATCGTGTTAATCCCGGCTTCGGCGCGCCCGCTGAAGCCGGCGGTCGATGGGTCGACGGTGACGAACTTCACGAGGCCACCCATGCTGTTTGCGCCATAGAGCGTGCCTTGCGGCCCGCGCAGGACTTCGATGCGCTGCAGGTCCGACGGGTCGACATCGGGGGAGAAATCATAGGTCGACGCGCCGAACGGCACCTCGTCGATCATGATGCCGACGGTGGGGTTGGCAAAAGCGCCCGACGAAACGCCGCGGATCGCCAGCGTCTGCTGGCCACCGCCACCGGGCGAGGGCGCAACCTGGAACCCCGGCACCGAACCGAAGAAGTCGCGAAGGCGAGACTGGTTCGAGGTCGTGAGCGACGACGCGGTCAGCGCGGTCACGGCCGCGGGCACGTCGATGAGCCGCTGTTCGCGCTTCTGCGCGGTCACGACGATTTCGGATTGGCCCTGCCCGTCGGTTTGCGCTTCGGCAGCAGGGGCACTTTGCGCGAAGGCGACAGCCGGACATGCCGTCAAGAGCGCGCCCGACGAGAGCAGCGGCAACAAAGCCCACCGACGATTTTTGCTACTTGCTAAGCTCATTTTCCATCCCCTCATATTTGTTATTTTGAGCGAGGGCCGTCAGGCGGCCTCTCACCCGTGAGGGATAAGCTTGCTGGATCGGCGAAGGATTGCTTCAAAGCGTCGTTTAGTTGAACACAAGCGACGCCATCGGTCAGGTTGACGCTACGTCGACGGTATCTAGCGACGGAAGTGCGCTAGGCTGACGGCAGTGTGTCGAGCCAGCCGAAGGTGAGGGATGCGCACGCCTGGCATCTTCGTCGCCGTGCAAGCCCTACGCGGCTAGCCGACGCCAATGGGCGCCGCCCTCATCGTGTCAGGAAGACTGTTCAAGGACGGCAACTGCTCGGACACAAAAACCCTCGCAACTCTCTAAATGGTGGACCCCGACCTGGTCAATTCGCAGTCCGTCGCCGATAAAACTGGCGTCGCGGGCTTGGAACCCCCGCAAGGGTCAGGATCATCCGAGCCCAGCCGGAGCGGCTATTTCGGATGGTCCGCCGACACATGCGCAATCCGACACTTCATCTGTCCGAATCTTACAATTTAAAGTCGCCATGTATCAATCCACGACCGCAACTTCACGCAATCCTGCCCTCAGGGCCGTCTCCCTGACTCAAGCACCGGCACGGGCTCTGGGACTTTCACTCCTTACAATGATCACGAGAGTTCGGGTGACAGGACTGACGCCGCCACCCCCCACTATGCACCGCTGAATGCCCCAGTTGCGGCGCCCCGACATCACACAAGAGAGAGACAATCGAGTATGAAATCCTTCGGAAAATACGAGCATATCACGCTGGCGAGGCGGGGAAGGATCATCACGATCTCCTTGAACCGGCCCGAGAAGTTGAACGCCTTCAACGCGCTTTTGCACACCGAGCTCGCCGACGTCCTCCTGCGGGTGAACGAAGATCAGGATAGCGATATCGTCATCCTCACCGGGGTTGGTCGTGCGTTCAGCGCGGGCGGCGACATCGATTGGCAGCAGGATGCCTGCGACAAGCCGGAGATGTTCGAGAGAACGGTTCGCGAAGCAAAGCAGATCATCTTTGCGATGCTCGATTGCGAAAAACCGATCATCGCTCGCATTAACGGTCCCGCGGTCGGACTGGGCGCGACGGTCGCATTGTTCTGTGATGTCAGCTTCATTGCCGAATCCGCCTATATCTCCGACCCGCATGTCAGCGTCGCCATGGTGGCCGGAGATGGCGGCGCCGTAATCTGGCCCCAACTTGTCGGATATGCGCGCGCCAAGCATTATCTCTTCACGGGCGACCGCATCAGCGCGACTGAGGCGGAACGCATCGGCCTCGTCAATTTCAAGGTGCCTGACGAAGAACTCGATTCCGCCGTCGAGGCTTATTCCGACAGGCTGGCTTCCGGGGCCCAGCTGGCGATCCGCTATTCCAAGCTGACAATCAATATAGGCCTGAAGCAAGCGGCCGCGGCGGCCATTGACGTCGGTCTGGGATACGAAAGCCTAACCAACGTCACCGACGACCATCGCGAGGCCCTGGCGGCCTTTCGCGAACGACGTGCGCCAGCCTTCGGACGCTTGGGACGGCAGGAATGATCTCGTTTGACGGTAGGATTGCCCTGGTCACCGGGGCAGGTCGCGGCATCGGCTTTTCAATCGCTAGCGTTTTGGCCGAACTCGGCGCGCGCGTCGCGGTCAACGACGTCGATGCGCAGGCGGCGCAGGCGGCCGCAGAAAAGATCGGCAATGGGGCATTCGTCGCCGCCGGCAATGTCATCGACGAAGCAGACGCCGAAGCGATACTGACCATGGTCGAGCGAACAGCCGGCCGTATCGATATTCTGGTGAACAATGCCGGTGTCTCCCAACCCAGGGTCAAACTGCAATCGCTCGACATCGAGGCATGGCAGCGCGTGATCGATGTTAACCTGCGAGGGACGCTCGTGATGAGCAAGGCGGCCGCACTGCGCATGATCGAGCAGCGGAGCGGCGCGATCGTCAACATCGTCTCGATCGTTGGTCTGACGCCCTTCCCCGCATCGCATGCCTATGGCGTGTCGAAGGCGGGCGCGGTCATGCTGACCAAGACCCTCGCGTCAGAGCTGGCGCGATACGGAATTCGAGTCAATGCGGTGGCACCGGGCGTGACGGATGCCCCCATGCTGGAGGCGACTGGCGTTGGGTCGGAGGACCTGTCTCCAATACTGAACCGTACGCCTTTGGGGCGGCTCGGGCAGCCGGAGGAAATAGGCAAGGCCGTTGCGTTCCTCGCCTCGGATGCCGCCAGCTACATTACTGGTACGGTTCTTCCCGTCGATGGTGGCTGGCTCTCCTTTGGCGGCTGGGGCGCGGTGCCGCAGGCGAAGTGAGCGGCGGCGAGCAGCGCAAATGATTGTCCTGCATGTTCGCGCGGACCATAGCCACGGAGCAAGGCGACTTCGAGCGTTCCTCGCCGGAGGCGTTTGAATAAAGCGATTTATGAAGCGCCGGAGGAGCAGCGAAAGAACCTTAACGTCATTTAATTGATTTGGCAGCCCTCCCCCGCTCGTTGGCGGCGGTCAGCTGGCGCTACACTGTCCGTACCAGCAGGGTGCCCGCATTAGCACCTGAGAAGAGATCAAGAAAACTCGAAGGCAAATTCTCAAATCCCTCCCGCACGTCAACGCGATGGACCAGCTCACCAGCGTTGTTCCATTTGACGAGTTCCGTTCTCGCCTGCTCTATGTCCGGGATGAAGTCACTCAGCAGGAATCCCTCGATGCGGACCGCCCCGTAGACGAGCTTCATCATATCTCGGGGTCCCGGAGCGGAGCTATCGGAGTTGTAAGCGGCAATCTGCCCACAGAGGGCAATCCGTCCGCGGCGCGCTATATTATCGACCACGGCCTGGAGTATCGTGCCGCCGACATTGTCGAAGAACGCGCTCACGCCTTCAGGACAGAGCTGCGCCAGCCGCGCAGCCACATCTTCGCTTTTATAGTCAATCGTCTCACTGATGCGCGCGCCCTCGCGGAGCCATTCGCATTTGCTTTGCCCGCCGGCTATTCCTATCACTCGGCACCCATGAATCCGCGCTATCTGGGCGGCCATCGAGCCCGTTGATCCTGCGGCGCCTGAGACTACGACAGTTTCACCCCGGCGCGGCCTCGCCACTCGCAGCATGCCGAAATAGGCGGCCAAGCTGTTCATGCCGTAGATGCCCATTGCGTCTTCGATTGTCATGTCATTGGGCACCCGAAGCACGGGCGACATGCTCGCATCGGGAGTGATCACGGAGAAATCCTCCCAGCGCGACCGCACGACCAGTCGCG
This sequence comes from Sphingopyxis sp. MSC1_008, assembly GCF_023197165.1. Classification (GTDB taxonomy): domain Bacteria; phylum Pseudomonadota; class Alphaproteobacteria; order Sphingomonadales; family Sphingomonadaceae; genus Sphingopyxis. The sequence continues at coordinate 48,302 of NZ_JALPRD010000015.1, read as the reverse complement.
CTCCAACTGGATATTCGTCGTTGCGAGACTGGAGGACCTCCACGCCGGCCATGCCGGCGATCGGCTCGTTCAACGTGGCTGACGCCGCATAACTTCGGCCAGGTTCGTTCATCCCGTTGCGCAGTGTGGGGGCGCAGGCAAACATCCGATTCCGCACAAGGATTTGTCCGTCTTCCAAATCAGGCAGAATAAAATCAGCCTCGTGAAACCGGAAGTTTTCGAGCTTCAATCGATCCTGCGGACGATTTTGGAGAAGCCATTGGCGGTTCCTGCGGGTCACATTCAAATCCCCTTCAAGCACTTAGCCCAACCTCTCCGGCATGACAGCCCAGCCAGTTCGGGAGACGAACCGGATATGCCCGAATAGCGGAGGATGGTGTTCAAACTCGTGCCAGACGGCGGAGTGACGCTCCTGGGCGGCGCGCACGAATACTGCGCACGCAACGGGCAGTGTTTATGCTGTTCGCGCTGGTGGCGAGCCGACGCCGCTGAACGACAGCCAGCCGCCATCGACCGGCAGGACAGCGCCGGTCGTATAGCTCGACAGATCGGACGCCAGGAACGCGACGGCGTGGCCAATCTCGTCCGGTTGACCAAGCCGCCCCATTGGCACCCTGCGCTCGATATGGGCGACGCGATCGGCATCGACGCCCATCTTCGCCAGCATCGGCGCGGCGATAACGCCCGGCGCGACCGCATTGACGCGGATGTTGTGGGGCGCGAGTTCGGACGCCAGCGTCTGCGTAAGCATGGCGACGCCGGCTTTGGAGACGCCATATGCGTGGGAACCGGGGATCGCGGCGAGCCCCGTGACGGAGGAGATGTTGATAATCGTGCCCTGGCTTCGCTCGATCATCTCCCTCGCCGCGGCCTGGCTCATCACGAAGGTGCCGCGCAGATTGACGTCCAGCACGCGCTGCCACTCATCGACGGGAAACGATGTCAGACCTGAGATCGGCTGGGGGACGCCTGCGTTGTTGACGAGAATATCGAGGCAGCCAGCAGCCTCCAGAACGGCGGCGATCATCGCGCGCGCCTCGGCTTCCACAGCGACATTGCCGGGGACGGCGAAGGCGCCTCCCCCGATGCGTTCCGCCGCCGCTGTGGCTGCGGCCGCATCGATATCGTTGATCGCGATACGCGCGCCGGCGCGCGCCAATATCGTGGCTATGCCAAATCCGATGCCGGCAGCCGCACCGGTAACGAGCGCGACGCGCCCTTCGAGTGAAATCATGTCCGTTTCCCTTTTACACCGAACATCGGTTTGGGCCGCTCTCGAAAGGCAGCGAGTGCCTCGCGGCGATCGCCGCTCATGTTGGCGCGACGTCAGTCGGGCGCACGCGATCCTCGTCGAGGCGTTCGATGTCGCCGGGACCCCAATGCGCATCATAGCGGGTGATGAGGCCTTGTTCGTCGAAATAGGCCACGCTGATGGCGCGCGTAATACTGGTGTCCACATCGATCCGGATCGGCGCACAGGCGACGTTGGCCCTGGCGCACGAGATGTGCCCGTCGATCTGCAGCGTCAGGCCGCGATCGCATATCTTCGTGTAGAAGTCCCGCAAAGCCTCCACGCCGATGACGGGCCGGCCGGCGCCGACGGGATCTTCGAGTATCGCATCGCTGGCGAATAGCAGGAGGATCGCCTCGACCTCGCGCGCCGTGACGAGCTGGACGTAGGTGGCGAGGACTGCGCGATAATGCGCATTCTTTTCGGCCTGGGTCGTTAGAGCCGGGGATGTCATGATGTCTCCAATGTTAGGATCGGCGCCAAGCGATCTTCGTCAGCGCCGAGCGGCTTCGTCAGATGGGGCGCCCGATGCTCGGGTCCGGACCCTCAAGATCGCCCGGCCCCCAATAAGCTTCGTACCGAATGATGAGTCCTTCTTGGTCGAACCTTGCCACGCTGATGGCGTGAATTACGCTGCCGTCGACATCGACGCGGATGGGCGCGCAGGCGGCGTCGCCTTTGGAACAGGAAATGTGTCCATCGATCCGCATCTTGATGTCGCGCCCGCAGGCACGAATGAAATAGGGACGGAGCGCATCGATGCCGTTGACGAAGCGGCCCGAGCCGACCGGATCCTCAAGGGAGGCACCCGGAGCGAACAGTTTCAGGATCGCCTCGGGATCGCGGGCGGTGAACGCATCGGTATAGGCGGTCAGGGCCGCGCGATAATGCGCGTTGATTTCTTCCTGAGTCGAGGACGAGGACAATGACATATTTGCTCCACACGGGTTTGGATCGGCCCGCGCCGGAGCGCGGGCCGGCGAGATCAAAAGGCCTTGCCCAGCGACGCGCCGAAGCTGCGAGGCTGGATGTAGACGAAGGCCGAGGGCGGATAGGCGCCGGCACCGCCCCCGATCAGCCCGCGCTTGTCCGTCACGTTGCGCGCGTAGAGCGTGAGCGACCAGTCCGCATATTGGAGGCCGGCGCGCAAATCGAACTGGCTATAGGCCGGATAAATGGCGCGCGCCGGCGTCGCGACGAACGTGCCCTCGCGACCGCTTACGTGGCTGAACGTCGCCCCGAGCGTTCCGGTTACGTCGGCAGAGATGTCGAATCGCTTGTCTATGGACGCATTTGCAGAAAAGCGCGGGCTATACGGGAGGGTCGCCCCCGTTGGCGCATAGGCCGCAGTGCTGACGACACCCTCGGTCAGCACGGACTTGTTGTAGCTGAGCCAGCCGCTGAGATTAAAGCCGCTCCCGGGCCGCAACGTAAGCGAGACTTCGGCACCTTTGCTTCGCGCGCGTCCGGCGTTCGACGTGAAAGAAAGACTGGAGACTGGATCGATCTGCACCAGCTGAACCTTCTTCCAGTCGATTTGATACAATGAGACGTCATAGGTGAGCATGTTGTCGATCAGATCGCCCTTCACGCCAATTTCGTAATTGGTCGTCCGGTCCGGCGCCGCGACGCGCGGGATCAGCGGATTGGGATTGGCGGAATTGGACCGGCCGGGCCGATAGCCGGTAGCGACGCGCGCGTAGAGCATCAGATCGCTGCTGAAGCGATATTGCGGCGTTACGAGATAGGTGAAAACCTTGTCGCGACGGACAAGCTCCGGAAGAACGATTGTATTCCCGCCGTAGAGAGAACCGCTCTGAGTCACGGCCTCGTAGGTGGCCGTCTGCCAGCTATAGCGGCCACCGAACTGAACGCTGAACTTGTCGGACAGCCGGACCGTGGGGTTCGCAAATACCGCATACTCCCTGAAATTGATCGGCTGCTCATACCGGAAAATGGTCCCCGCGGTCGTGCCATCCACTGCCTGTGCGGTGATCGCTTGCCTGATGAACGTCTGCTCGTCGGAGTAGAATCCACCGAGGAGCCAGTCGATCATCGGGCCGGTCCGGAACGTCGCCCGCAGTTCCTGTGTCGGCCGCTTGACATTGGCGCGATAGCGAGACGGCGCGCCCGGCACGCCGAAGCCGTTTGCCGCAAGGGTGCCCCATGGCGGGATACTGGTATAATCCTGCGCCGCAGTCGCCTCGAACGTTGAATAGGCTGTCACCGAGGTCAGGTTGATCGGTCCCAAGTCGGCTTGGATAACGGCGCTATAGGCGCGGATATTTTTCGTGGATCGGCCTGTGTCGAGTATGTAGTTGGTCTGATAGTTCCCAAGCCCGGCAGCACTGACTTCCTCGTTCTGGCCCTGAGCGATGCTGCGCTGAAATAGCGCGCTTAGCTTGACCGATACGTTGTCCGTGGCTTTCCAAAGGGCCGAGATTCTGCCTCCGCGCGAGGAAAAGTCGTTGACGTCATTCTTTCCGAGGATCGGATTGTCGATGTAGCCTGGGTCCTTGCGGGTGAAACCGCTGACCCGGATCGCGAACGTCTCCGCCAGTGGAAGATTGATCGCGCCGCGCAACGCATAGCCCACACTACTGCCGTGGCTGACACCGTTGATACCGGCTTCAACTTTCCCGAACACCCTTGTCGTGGAGGGCTCGGTCGTCACGAATTTCACGAGGCCGCCCAAGCTGCTAGCGCCATAGAGCGTGCCTTGGGGGCCGCGCAGGACCTCAATTCGCTCAAGATCGGCCGGATCCACCTCGGGAGAGAATTCCGTCACGGCAGCCCCGAACGGGACCTCGTCGATCATGATCCCGACTGTGGGGTTTGAAAACGTTCCTGACGAGATGCCGCGGATGACCAGCGTTTGCGTGCCGCCGCCTCCAGGTGATGGCGACGCCTGAAATCCCGGCACGCTCGAGAAGAAATCGCGGAGACGAGACTGATTGGTCTGCGCGAGCGCCCCGGTGTCCACGACCGATACCGCTGCGGGCACGTCCTGCAGCCGCTGCTCCCTCTTTTGCGCGGTGACGACGATCTCGCCGGAGTCGGGAGCCGCTGTTGTCGCGTCGGGCTGAGCATCGATGCCGTCCTGCTGCTGCGCAGGCTTGGCAAAGCCGGTTGCTGGCATTGTTGCTGCCACAATGGCCGATGTGGTGAGCAGCGTCATCGCTATGCGCCGGCTGTTTCTCATCTCTTCACTCTCCCTTTAAATTACTGTAATCGCAGCCTCGGCGATTTTTATCGCTCGTGACGTCGCGATCATGCGCAATATAAATTCGTCCGTGATTGATGATATGTGTCGCCGTGTTGTACCAGGATGCCATCGGTAATACTCTGACAACCAAGCTCCAATTCTGCCGGGTTCGCCCTGTTTGTCTGCCACGGGGCAAAACTCGGATCTGTACACGTCCGCCTCAGCGCCGCGAGCGAAGCTTCCCACCGCGATGTTACCGAACGCTCCGAATGGGTTATGGAGCGCCCATGGCGGGGGACCGCAAGTTCGCGGCCATGATGTGCCGGGCAGCGCGCAACATGAATGCGCCCCCGACAATCATTACCGAACATACGGCAACGAGCCCCCAGCGGAGCCCTTCACCAGGGCCGTAGGTCGGCGCCAGCGTGTCGCTGATGAAGCCGGTGAGAAACGGACCCAGCCCGAGACCGACGAGATTGGCGAACAGCAGCACGATCGAGAGCGCGGTCGCGCGTCGATTGGGCCCACAAACCAGAAAGAGCGACGAGAACATGGGTGCCGCCATGATGTTCAGCGCTAGCACAGCAAAAAAGAGCGGAACCAACATCATCGTGATCGAGGATTGCACCAGAGCGACCATGAACAACGGCGTTGAGGCGATCATCGCCCATCCTGCCAGACGTGGCAAATTGGCCAGGTTACGACGCGAGAGCCGATCGCCCAATTGGCCGCCGATGAGATTGCCAAGCAGCGCAGCGACCATCGACATCGTCCCGAAGGTCGCCCCGGCACTCTGCACGCTAACATCGAAGAGGCGGATCAACAGCGACACGATGAAGACGAGCGCGCCATATCCCATGAAGAAATAGATGACGACGGCATAAAGGATGCACCGATACGCCGGTAGCGCTAGCAGTTCGGCGAACGCGACCCGGAACGGCTCGACAGCCGTTTTCAGGGGAAGAACCTTGCGCGGTTCCTTGAGCACCAGCAGCGCGACGGGGCCGAGCAGCAGCCCTGCCACGCCGACCACCAGAAACGCGTTGCGCCATCCGTAATGCTGCGCGATGTATCCACCAAGGATCAGCCCCCCCGCATATCCCATCGACGATGCCATCATGAAGAAACCCATCGCCCCGGCGCGCTTCTCGGGAGCAAAATAGTCAGCGATCAGGCTCTGCGCCGGTGGCATCGCGCCCGCCTCGCCTGCTCCCACGCCGAGCCGCGCGGCGACGAGCTGCCAGAAGGTCTGTGCAACGCCGCAGAGCACGGTCATCGCGCTCCACACGATGAGCGAGTACGACAAGATGCGGGTACGATCCCCGCGGTCCGCCCACCGCGCGAGCGGCAGGCCGAGCGTCGCGTAGAAAGCGGCGAATACGATTCCGCTCAGCAGCCCGAGTTGCGTGTCGCTAATATCGAACTCGATCTTTATCTGCGGCAACAGGACACCGAGAATGTTCCGGTCGATATTATTTGAGGCATAGGTCAGGAACAGGATCGCGAGGAAGCCGAAGCGCTGCCGATCCGAATATAGCAGCCACGGAGCTCCATCGGACCCGCCAGCATCTTTTGCCGAAGGCTCGGAAATCTCAGACGATGGCAGCATGATATGCTCCTGGCTTGGGCCGGTCGAAAGCGTGATCGCAACCTGTTCGCCTCGAACCTTTTCGGGGTTTCTCAGCGAGCCGATGATGGGAAATGCCCGCCTCCCGCAAATGTTTCGAAAGGACCGCGCCGGCATCGCGCGGCTCGACGCAGGCAGCGGCCCTGGAGTATTGCGCAGCCTTCCGTGCGTCACGGACCGCCTCAACTCGCAAACCGGCGATTTTCCGGACCGTCATCAGGGCGTGTGGAAGGACCGCAACGAGGCAATCGGACATCGGGACGCGATCGCGATGCTCATGGCCAGTCCTGCAAATACCCTAAACTGCCGCTGGCGCGTACATCTGACGCAACTTCTTCTTGTCCGGTTTTCCGACGCCGGTGAGCGGGATCGTATCGACGATCTCGATGCGCTTTGGTGTTTGCACCGGCCCTTTCCGCTCGCGGACATGGGCGATCAAATCTGCAAGGGTCGTCGCGTCGTCCCGGAGTACCACAGCCGCAACGACGATCTCGCCCCAACGAGGGTCCGGCACGCCGAAAACGCAGGCGCTGGCGACACCCGGATGCGCCTCGAGTACATCCTCCACCGCGCGGGGGTAGACGTTGAAGCCGCCGCTGATGACCATGTCTTTGGCGCGATCGACGAGCCGGAGAAAGCCGTCGGGGTCGCGCACGGCGATGTCACCGGTGTGGAGCCAGCCGTGACGCAGCGCTTCCGCTGTTTCCGCCGGTTTGTTGAGATAGCCGCTCATCAGCAGAGGACCCTGCACGCACAGCTCGCCGGCCTCGCCGTCGGGCACCTCGTTGCCATCGGCATCGAGCAACTTGACGGCGGCCTCGGGGACGGGGCGGCCACATGACGACAGCCGCAGATCGGAGGACAGATCATGCTCCTCGCGGCGCATCATCGTCACCGTCGTCGGCGCTTCGGCCTGTCCAAAGAATTGGAAGAAGATCGGTCCGAAATGCCCGATTGCCTCCCTCAGCCTTGCCGGCGTGATCGGAGATGCGCCGTAGAAGATGGTCTCCAGGCTGGAGAGGTCGAACTCCTTCAGTTGCGGATGATCCAGCAGGGCGCCTATCATCGTGGGCACCATCAACATGCACGTGATGCGCTCGCGCTCGATCGCTGCCAGCGTCCTGACCACATCGAAGCCGGGTTCGACGTACAAGGTGCCGCCCAGAGCCAGCGTCGGGGTAAAAACGATCCCGCCTGAATGGCTGAGCGGTGCGACAAGCAATTGGCGGATTTCGTCCGGCCATTGCCAATCGGATACGATGATGCCGAACATCGTCGACATGCAGCGGTAGCTTGCCTGGGTCGCCTTCGGCACGCCGGTCGTGCCGCCGGTGTAGATGATGCGAACGATCGCTTCCGGATCAATCGGCCGCAGATCGATCCGGCTAACGGGCTCGCGGGATGCCGCCTCGACGATATCGTCCTCGCCGCCACCCCCAAGCATCAGAATCCGCGTGCCGCGGCCCGATAGATCAACAGCCTTGCCAATATCCGCCTCACGCGCCTTATCGACCACGACGAAGTCGATCGCGGCGTCGTCGAGGATATAGGCGAAGTCCGAGGGTGTCCCCATCGGATGGAAGGGCGTGAAAACGCCGCCGATGATGCTGAGCGCCTGCTGGACGAACAGCACGTCGACGCTGTTGCCCGCCAGCAGCCCGACCGGCGTGCCCAATTTCACACCCAGCCGGTCCAATACCGCCGCGTAGCGCGCTACATGGCCTTCCATGTCCGCTCCGGTATAGCTTTCGCCATCGGAGGTCCGCAAAAGCACCCGATCGTGATAGGTCCGCATCCCATTGACGAGGACGTCGTTCAGATGATCGAACGACCGTCCCGAGATATGCGCGTTAGCGACCTCCGAAGCGAGCGTGGCCATCAGGCACGTTCCAGAACATGTACGGCACAGGCCGAACCATAATCGATGATCCCGCCAACGATGTGTGCAAGCCCGATGCGTGCGCCTTCGACCTGCCGCGCGCCTGCTTCGTCGCGCAGATGCAGGCACAGTTCATAGAGATTGGCGATGCCGGTGGCTCCCAGGGGGTGTCCCTTCGACAGCAGGCCGCCCGAGACGTTCACCGGGATCCTTCCACCATGCGCCGTTTCGCCGCTGTCGATCAGTGCCCCTGCCTCGCCAAGGCCGCACAGTGCAAGATTTTCGTAGTGGAGCAGTTCGGCTGTGGCGAAGCAATCGTGCAGTTCGACCAAGTCGATATCCTTCACGTCGATACCGGCGGATTCATAGGCCAGCTTAGCGGTGGCGCGGGTGACCTCGCTGAAGTCGGTCAGACCATCCTCGATATCGGTATAGACGCTGCTGAGCGACGCCGCGGTCCGCACGCGCACCGCTCGGCCCATCAGGCCGTGCTTGCGTGCATAGGCTTCGCTGCAGACGACCGCCGCAGCGGCGCCGTCAATGTTGATCGAACACATCAGCTTCGTGTTCGGATAGGCGATCATATCTGAAGCCATGACCTCTTCGAGCGGGGTTTCGCGACGCACATAGGCCTTGTCGTTGAGGATCGCATGATGATGGTTCTTGACCGCGACCTTTGCGAACTGCTCGAAGGTCGTGCCATATTGCGCGCTATGCACCAGGCCGGCCTGCGCAAACATTGAGGGCGTCGTGATCGTACCGATCGCGCCTTCCTCCCGAAAACCGGTGGGCCGGCCGGGCATTTCGATCAGGCCGCGTGCCATCTGCTCGACGCCGACGGCGAGTGCCACGTCATGCCGACCGCTTTCCACGGCGAGCACCGCCTCGCGGAACGCCGACGCGCCGGTTGCGCAACCATTAGTGACGTTGAGGACCGGCATGCCATGCTCGCCGATCTGGCGCAGGATGCGCTGGCCGACCATCGAATTGGCCTGCAGCGAACATCCGCAATACAGGGCCTGAACGTCACGGATGCTCAGCCCGGCATCAGCCAGCGCCAGCAGCGCCGCTTCGCCGCCAAGCTGCTCCACGGTACGATCCGGATAGCGCCGGAAGGGGATCATATCGATCCCGACGATTAGGCCCTTGCTCATGCTGCGGTCTCCATCGGTCGAAAATTCTGTGCGTAAAATGCGCGTCCGTTCGGATCGCGCTGACCCGTGTCCTCGATACTGATGCGAACCGGCTTGCCAATTTCCGCGACCGGATCGTCCGGGATCGGCCCGTGGAGCGTGCCGCGGACGACGCCTCCGCCGTCGATCGCGATGACCGCGGCGATGAAGGGAACCGGCACGCCCGGATAGCTGCGGGTAATGACGGTGCAGGTGCGGACCCGTCCGGTATCGTTCAGCCGTACGTCCGTAAGCGCTCCGTCGCCGCACGCCGCGCACCCGAGCCGCTTGCCTAGCATCGTGGCGCCGCATTGGTCACACCGGCTACCCGCGAGATAATGGTCACCGCCATCGTCGATCACGATATAAGGCATCGCGGGAATAGGTTCGGGAAACGGTTCGCTCATCATTCTCTCCAATTCGTAAGGATATTGTGTTTATGCGAATGGCTGCTCACTCGGCACGCCGGAGCATTGCCGAAGGCCCTCGCGCGCCGCTGGCCCAAGCCGCCAAGACCGAATGGTTCACAGCGTGAGCCCCCGAAACCGCAGCACCGGCTGCAAATGAAGGCCGGGGTGACAGGATGCCAACCTCGCTCGAGCATGGCGTTGCGTGGAATGCAGCAGCCCTGCCACCAAAACCGCCGATGATGGTGCCATCGGTTTCGTCGGCAACCAGCGCAATGTGATCCCACAACGCGTTCACTGCCATAATGCTATGCGGAAGTACCGGGGGAAACGCCCCTTTTCCGGGCTTGCCGACGCCAACCCGGCTACGGGCCGCATCGATAATCCAGGCTTCACGCATCACTCTCTCCGATTACCGATCTGTGCCGGTTCGTTGCGCGGGCGGGGTTCACCAGGGCAAAATCCTGATTAGCTGCGTTCGCCGAGCCACCCGAACTAATGCGATCATCTTGTCGAGAGGCAGTCCAAGCGGATAGAAGTCAGATGGCATTCATTTGAACGCATGCGACGCGTAAAAAACCCTCCCGTGATGGCAGTTCAGGGCAGCGCGAGGATTTGATGCGATAGTCATTCTATCTTCGCATCGAACGTGATCGCGATCGTGCCTGTATTTAGCCTCGACGGAACAACGACAGACGCATTGGGCCGAAACCTAGGTCCGAGGACCAATTTGGGTCGTGACCGACCTCGCAATCAGTGCGCCGAGCGGTGGGACGAAACCCGGCACAATGCTAGGAAACAGCCGCCGTGAAAATCGTGGCGGGTCGCGCAGTGGGACGATCAGAATGGAGTCGCCGTGGTCGTCCTTATTGAACGGATTCCACGCTCGAAGAGCAACCAGCCCATCGCGGGCAGTGGTGCCAATTTCCCTGCGAAGACTGCTCCATGCTCCGGAATGTCAAAGACGGGGCGACTTGAAATCAGGCGGCGCTTTCGTCCGCGGTCGACCTAGCCGAGCGAATGGCACTAAGCTTTGCTCTTGAACTTTTATGCCATCGAGCGTTATATATCGGTCATAGGATTCAGTCCGGGAGGCTTCATGGCAGATGCGCAGGCAATAACGGCTGGCGGTCCCAAGCTCAGGATCGGCTTTGTCTTGGCGCCCCGCTTCACGCTCGCCGCCTTTGCCAATTTCGTCGACGCTATCAGGCTCGCTGCCGACCAGCGCGATCGTAGCCGGCAGATCGATTGCGAGTGGGCGGTACTCGGCGAGTCCGGGGAAATGATCGAAGCAAGTTGCGGCTTGCCCGTGCAGACCGGGGACACGCTCGAAAGCCCGGAGCGGTTCGACTATATCGTCGTCGTAGGCGGGCTCCTCTACGGTCGGCCTCGCGTCTCGTCGAACGTGAACACTTTCTTGAAGGCCGCGGCCGCGGCCCATATTCCGCTTGTCGCCCTGTGCACGGGGTCTTTCATTCTTGCCCGTGCTGGCCTTCTCAATGGCTATCAAGTTTGCGTTAGCTGGCTGCATATCGCCGAGTTCAAGGATGAATTCCCCACCCTCAACGCAGAATCGAGGCGCCAGTTCGTGATCGACCGAGACCGGCTAACGTGCGCCGGCGGGACGAGCGGCGCACGCCTGGCAGGTCACTTGATCGAAAAACATGTCGGCCGTGGGCGTGCGCTGAAAAGCCTCCGCATCATGATTGAGGAAGCAGCGCTGCCCGCCAATGCCTGGCAGCCGGAAGAAGTCGTCAGCAGGGTTGCCCATGACAATCTGGTCAAGAAGGCGATGCTGAAGATCGAGCAGAATATCGGTGAGAACACGCATTTGCCGGAGTTAGCCCGCTCGCTTGGAATCAGCATCCGGCAATTGCAGCGGCGCTTCGAAAGCGACATCGGCATCAGCGTACGAGAATATCGCCGGGGCCTTCAACTTTCCCGTGCCAAATGGCTGGTGGAACATAGCGACTGGCCGATGACCAAGATCGCGCTGGACTGCGGCTTTTCGGATTCCGCGCATTTCACGAGAACATTCAAAGAGCATTTTCATGTCCTTCCGTCGACTGACCGGAAGGAAGCTGGCGCGCGCCGCGATTGACTGCTCTCGTTGCTTCGCCGACGTGAGGTGTGTCATAAAAAATGCTGCAAGTTTCAATCCATCCAAAGATTCTGCAGCGTTTCCCATTCTTCTCGGCGGCGCTTGGCAGCGATCAAATATCCGGGAGCGGGGTTTTCGACGAGGAACCGGCAGCCGCCGGCGAGCAATGTTGATTGAGCGCCTTCATATATTCCCGTCCTTAAGGCGGTGTTGCAGACAAGGGTCGCTCTCGCCTTCTGCGACCCTGCAGATATGTCGCCTCGGTCGATTTGCGGGCCAAGGGGCCAAGGACAGCGTCTTCCACTCGGCGGCAGCGGGCTGGCGCCAAGTTTCCGGACTTGCCGAGACAGGCCGATCCGGCGGCTCCGGATCGGCCTGTAACGTCTACTTCCAGACCTGAGCCGCAACCCGGCGGAAATTTTCGCCCAGCACACCCCGGACCTGTTCGTCGGTATAGCCGTGGCGGAGCATATGCTCGGCGACCTCGACGAGTTCCTCAGGCTGCACGAAATCAGTTTCGGCGTGCGGCTTGCCGTCGATCAGTGGCCAAAGATCGGTATCGGCCCGCACATATTGCCAGAAGACTTCGCGTTCGCGCACATAATCAAGCCCGAGGCCGATATGCTCCACCCCGATCAGTTGTGCGATGTGGTCGATGTGACGGAACATGGTCTCCGTGCTCGCCTTCGTGTCATGCCACAGCCCGCATACGCCGATAACGCCGCCCGTCTTCGCGCAGGCCAGAATTTGATCGTCCTTGATGTTGCGATAATGAGGGAAGACGGCGTAGGCGCTTGAGTGCGAGAAGATGAACGGCGCCTCCGCCACCTCCATCGCGTCCATCGTCGTGCGATATCCGGAGTGCGAGCCATCGACGAGCATGCCGACGCGATTCATCTCCTTCACTAGGCTCACACCAAAACGGCTAAGGCCCCCATCGGTACGCTCGGTGCAGCCATCGCCAACAAGATTCTTTTTGTTATAAGCCAGCAACATAGAGCGGACGCCGAGGCGATAGAATATCTCAACCAGCTCGATATTGCCGCCGACGCCATTCGTGCCTTGAAGGTTAAAGGTCAGCGCGAGCTTTCCGGCCTTCTTGGCGGCATCGATCGCCGCTACATCCGACGCGAGGACATACTTATCGGGCTCCCGCGCGCACATGGCGTAGACCGCGCCCATTTCCTTGAGCACAATCTCGGGCCCTAACAGGTCGACCCCGACCGTCAGCGAGATATGATTGAAGCCGGCAGCCCGGAAGCGAGGCAACGTCTCGGGATGCGGGCTGCCCATCAGCCAGCCCAATGTCGTGTCCCAAACCAAGGCGTCGCGAAAGATATCGCGCGCCTTGCTTTGCAGTTCAGCCACGTCGTCCATGAGATTCTCCTTAAGTCTACGCCGCTCACATCGTCTCTGGGGTGCCTTGCGGGCCCGCAATAGCAAGATCCGCCAGACCGGAAGCAGCGACAATACCAACAAGGCTCGCTTGCCCACTCCGCTCCGTCGCGATTGTGTTAGCCCGTTTCCCAGCCGGATAGGATCATCGCGCCAAACTTTTGAACGTTAGCGACTCCCCTTCATCGGCCTCACGAGGCGCGGTCCGCCTGTCACTGCACTTTTGTCCGGATATTGCGGAATTGACCGGGGGGTCATCATTTTTTTCGGAGCGTGCGACCCAATTGCCCAAGCGAGGGAGCGGAAAATGATGTGCAACGCATGGTGAGCCTACGGGTGTGCTCCGATCTACGAGGGCTGTCGCAACCGACCGATGCGGCGTACTTTCCCAGAGATTCGTGACGTACCACGCCGCGGCCAGCGCTTCGATCTCCCCTGCCAATGGCTTTGCGCCATGGGAAGGCTGCATTAGCCGCTCGCTGGCGAGGGCAGCTGCCACAGGGCAGCATCGCGCGCTTCGGGTTCGAGCATGGTTTGTTCGAGTGTTGTCAGCAAAGCTACCTTGCCGTTCAACACTCAATCGCGATTAGGCCGGCACGGATATTCCTCACACAGCTCGCCGGTCCTGCAAACCCCCGACGGATCGGACGACCCGCCAAGATCGGCTGTGAGGAGTGGATGTCCCGTCTCATCACAGCCGCCCTCTAATTGAACCAACCTATCGATCAAGGCGCCGGCAACGCCTGCATTGTCGCGTTCAAGATCAAAGCGCGATCGATGGCTCAAGTTTGGAGGTGCGACTTGGGAAGGCTTGGCCGCCGCCCTCGGTCCCGCCAGAATGGCACGCGCTCCGAAGGAACCACCCCTGACGTTTTGGTTCGGCAAGCCGATTGCGTCTTCGCCGAGCGTGAGGCGGTGCGTGCTTTAATCCGTGGCTCGACAGGCTGCCCGAATATGTCGTCGGCCCATCGCTGGAGCATACGGCGCCGAGGCGTGAGATATAGCGCGCTATTATAAGCACCTCGCACCTCATTCTCATCGGCATGCGCGAGCGCCATTTCGATCCAGTCGGGCTTGAAGCACTCCGCCTCATTAGCCCAGGTCGATCCGAGACCGCGAAAGCCGTGTACGGTCTGGCGGCCGCGATAGCCCATCCGATAGCAAGCGAAGATCATCGTATTCTCCGAGATCGGATGCCCCGGCTTGTCGCCGCCGAAGACATAATGTCCGCTCGACGCCCGGCGCCGACGAAGCAGGAGCTCGGTGACCTGGCGCGAGAGCGGGACCACATGCTCGCGGTTCATCTTCATTCGCTCCGCCGACAAGCGCCACAGCGGCATGTCGCCGTCGAGATCCTCGAACTCGTCCCAGGTCGCGAATCGCGTTTCGGTCGTGCGCGCCCAAGTGAGCAAGGTGAACATCATCGCGTCGCGCGTCGTCTCGCGCCGGCGCGCATCGGCTTCGCCGTCGTAGCTTTGGATTGCCGCGACCAGCTCGGGGAGTTCGGTAAGCGGCACCCTCGCCATATGCTTCACTCGCGGCTTGGGCTTGAGGGCATCGTTGATACTGGCGCTGGGATCAATTGTCGCCCAGCCGCTCGCGATCGCGAAGCGGAAGACCTGCCCGATGCTCTGCTTCACCCGCCGGCTCACATCGAGCGCGCCGCGCGCTTCGACGACGCGCACGACCGCGAGCACCTCGGGAGCGGTAATCGACTTGATGTCGCGCTGCCCGAGCACCGGGAAGACGTCGCGTTCCATGCGGCTCATCACGCGCGTCGCATGGGCCGCGTCGAGTTCCTCGCAGCGATTCGCGTGCCACGCCCGCGCGATCGGCTCGAAGAGCACCAGCTGCTCGCCCATGGCCTTTTGGGTCTTCTTTAGCTCGCCCGGGTCGAGGCCGTCATCGAGCAGCGTCTTCGCATCGCGCCGCATCTGGCGCGCGGCTGCCGCCGAAATCGTCGGATATTTGCCGAAGCTCAGCGTCTTTTCGCGGCCGTCGAAATGATATTTGAAGCGCCAGAGCTTCGATCCGCGTGGGGTAACGAGCACATAAAGCCCCTCGCCGTCGAAAAGCTTGTAGTCGCGCGGGCGCCGCGCCGCATATTTGATTTCGAGGTCTTTGAGAGCCATTGGGGTATTTTCCTGCTGGGGTATTTTGCAAAAATGCCCAAAAAATACCCCGGGATCAAATCGCTGCAGTGGGACCTTGCAGGACGAAACCGGACGCAGGGGGGACAAGGAAGGTCCCAAAAATATTTGATTGCGAAAAAAGACGCAACGGGACGAAATGGGACTTTGAGGGAAAAACGGTCCTGGTAGCGGAGGAGGGACTCGAACCCCCGACACGCGGATTATGATTCCGCTGCTCTAACCAGCTGAGCTACTCCGCCCCGAAAGGCCGCCGCGATGGGCGAGCCGCGCCTATAGGCAGGGCATTCGCGCTGGTCAATATCATGTGCGCACTCCGCGAAAATTGCGTGCGAAGGCCGGTTGCCACGGCCCGCCGAGGTAGTGGTGCGCCGCGAGGCCCGCGATTGTCAGCGAGCGCGGCCGGAAGTCGGCGGCGAGTTCGGTAAGCAGCGCGCGCGCCTCTGCGGGCGCCACCTTGTTCTGGACTGTGATGTGGAGCCGCGGCGTGCCCTGGTCCTGCGCGGTCAGCATGCCGGTGAAATGGTCGGCGATACGCTCGCGAATCGCAATCAGGCCGGGACTGTCGATGCGAAAGGCGACGCCGCCGCCGAGCGAATAGATGTCGCGCAGGCTGGCGGCGGGCGGCGGCGTGTCGGCGGCGATGCGGCGAATCAGCCGGTCGAGTTCATCGAGGCACGACGGCGGCAGCTGATGAAACAGCGTGATGTGCGCCGTCAGATGATTGCGGTCGGGCGGATAATGCGCGGCGCGGACGTTGTTGAAATAGAGCTGGTCCGCCGCACCCATCGTCGCGGTCACGATGATGGGTACGGCGCCAGCGGCCCGGACGGGAGGGGGGGATGCCGGGCCGCCTAAGGTCATGTTAAGCGTCGGTTTAAGCCGCCTGCGACAGCTTGCCCTGGTACGGGTTCGCCTTCACCCACTCGAGTGCCTTTTCGGGGGTCGATTCGACATAGGGATCGCTGTCGGTGCCGACATCGTTGATGCCGGGTTCGACGAACATCTGGACCACGACGCCGTCATCGACGATCGCGGTGTAGCGCCAGCTGCGCATGCCGAAACCGAGGTGGTCCTTGTTGATCAGCATGCCCATGCGGCGCGTGAACGCGCCCGAGCCGTCGGGAACCATCTTCACATTTTCAACGCCGAGGTTCTTGCCCCAGTTGAACATCACGAAGGCGTCGTTGACGCTGATGCAATGGATGTCGGCGACGCCGGCAGCGGCGAAGTCACCGTGAAGACGCTCGAAGCCCGGGCACTGCTCGTTCGAGCAGGTGGGGGTGTAGGCGCCGGGCAGGCCGAACAGGATGTGGCGGCCTTCGCCGAACAGCTCGCCGGTGTCGACATCCTGCCAGCGGAACGGGTTCGGGCCGTCGACGGCTTCGTCGCGCACGCGGGTCTTGAGCGTCACGGCGGGAACGGGCTGATTGATCATGGGAGAGCCTTTCTGTTGTTGGTTTCGTGCGCCTAAGCGCATGAAAGGCTGCTGCGGTCCAATCGATAAATTGGCAAAGGTTGATCGAATTTATCGATTAACTCCGATTGCAGAAATTCGAATGCCGAATGCGGACGCGGCGCTATAGGCTGGCCCAGAATTTGCGCAGCGCGGCGGCCACCTCGACGGGCCGCTCGGCGATCGCCCAATGCCCTGCCCCCTCGATCACCGTCAGCGGCGTGCCGGTGTTCGCTGCGAAGCGCTGCGCCACCGACAGCGCGACATAGGGGTCGCCCTCGCCCCAGATCAGCGCGCCGTTCGCGGGCAGTTTGCCGATATCGCGCGCCCAGTCATGCTCAAAACTGAGCCCCTTGGCCGACCGATAGAGTTTCAGGATCGCGCGGCGCTTGTCCTTGTTCGCCCATTGCGCCGCCTCTTCGCGCGCGATGTCGGCGGGCATGCCCTGCGCCGCCAGCCCCTCGGCGAGCTTGCCGGGCTTGCTGAGTGCCATGAAGATTTCGCCCAGTATCGGCGTGTTCCAGATGCGCGCGATCCGGTGCCCGCGATATTCGGGGTCGATCACGGCGTTCGACACCGCCCAGCTGCGGATCAGATCGGGGCGCAGCATCGCGGCGCGCTGCGCGATGAGCGCACCCCAGTCGTGGCCGACGATGTCGATCGGGCCGTGCGCCGCGACCAGCGCCTCGGCCTCTCCCACCGCCCAGTCGGCATAGGCTTCCTTGGTCGCGGGAAAACCGGCGGGAAGCGGGCCGGTAAAGCCCGGCAGCGCGGGCACAGCGACCGGCGTGTCGCCGAGGTCGAGCGCGGCGAGCAGCGGACGCCAGATGGCGGGACTGTCGGGGACGCCGTGGATGAAGAGCTTTGCGGTGGTCATACTACCCTCCGTCGCCCCCGCGAAGGCGGGGGCCGTTGTCGACCTTCCTCAGCGCCGAAGGTGTAAACCGCCAGCGGCCGCGCCCAGAGGCACGTGACTCTGGTCGCCCTTCGCGGGGGCGACGATATTACTCCATCTCCCCGCGGTCGCGGCGCAGCCGATACCATTTCTGCACATTGGCATTATGCTCGGCGAGCGTGCGCGCGAAGATGTGGCCACCGTCGCCCTTCGCCACGAAGAAGAGATAGTCGTTCGCTTCGGGATCGAGCACCGCGGCGATCGATGCCTTGCCCGGATTGGCGATCGGGCCCTGCGGCAAGCCGATCATGCTGTAGGTGTTGTAGCCGTTCACCGCCTGGATTTCGGAACGCAATATGCGCCGCCCGAGCGGCTTGCCCTTGGTGATCGGATAGATGATCGTCGGATCGGCCTGCAGCCGCATGCCGACGCCGAGGCGGTTGGTATAGACGCCCGCGACGGTGCGGCGCTCGGCGGCGACGCCGGTTTCCTTCTCGACGATCGAGGCGAGTGTCATCGCCTGATTGCGGTCCTTGACCGCGGTGCGCGGCGTGCGCTTCGCCCAAAGCTCGTTGAACGCCTTGTCCATTGCCGCCTGCATGCGCTTGACCACGGCCGCGCGCGTCTCACCGGTGGTGAAGGCGTAGCTGTCTGGCAGGATGCTGCCCTCGGCGGGCACCGGGATTTCGCCCTTCAGCCGCTTTTCGGCCATCAGCCGTTCCCACACCATGATCGAGGGCATGCCCTCGGGGATCATAACGAAACGCTGGATCGTCTTGCCCGCCTGGAACAGCTCGAGAATGTCGCCGGCGTCCATCCCCTTCTCGATTTTATATTCGCCGGGTTTGATCGGATCGTCCGAACCGAAGAAGCGCGCCTCGTTGCGAAAGCTCGACGCCGAGACGAGTCCGGCGTCTTCGAGTATTTGCCCCGCTTTCGCGATGCTCGCGCCCGGCGGGACGACGATTTCGGCATCCTTCGGCGCGCCGCCCGAACAGGCGGCGAGCAGCAGGGCAAAGATCGCTATCGTGAGCCAGCGGAACGGATGCACCAGTTTCTCCCGTCAGTCAGATGCCGCTGCTTAAAGCCACAAAAGACCCGCATGTGCAGCGTCTTTTTGTGTCCTTTGTGGCTTTAAGCGAAGCCTCGGCGAACTCTCCGCTGCTAGAGCATGGCCGCGCAATGTAGGAAAGAGGGATTCAGCCCCGTGCCCTTCCCTCGTCATTCCCGCGAAAGCGGGAACCCAGCGAGCAGAGGTTGCAACTGGGTTCCCGCTTTCGCGGGAATGACGAGGTTTGAGATTTGGCTCAGTCGATCGCCTTGACGATCACGCTCGCGTTGGTGCCGCCGAAGCCGAAGCTGTTGTTGAGCGCAGCCTTCACTTCACGCTTCTTCGCCGTGTGCGGGACCAGGTCGACGCCGTCGGTGCCTTCGTCGGGATTGTCGAGGTTGAGCGTCGGGGGGACGATCTGGTCGCGGATCGCGAGGATGCAGAAGATCGTCTCGACCGCGCCGGCGCCGCCGAGCAGGTGGCCGATGGCCGACTTGGTCGAGCTCATCGACACATTGGCGATTTCATTACCGAACAGACGCTTGACCGCGCCGAGTTCGATCGTGTCGGCCATCGTCGAGGTGCCGTGCGCGTTGATATAGTCGATGTCGGCGACGGTCATGCCCGCCTTTTTCAGCGCCATTTCCATCGAGCGGAAGGCGCCCGAACCTTCGGGGTGCGGCGCGGTCACATGATAGGCGTCGCCCGACAGGCCGTAACCGACGACCTCAGCGTAAATCTTCGCGCCGCGCGCCTTCGCATGCTCATATTCCTCAAGCACGACGACGCCCGCGCCCTCGCCCATCACAAAGCCGTCGCGGTCCTTGTCATAGGGGCGGCTGGCCTGCTCGGGCCGGTCGTTATAGCTCATGTTGAGCGCGCGCGCCTGCGCGAAGCCCGCGATGCCGATCGGGCAGATTGTCGCCTCGGCGCCGCCCGCGAGCATGATGTCGGCGTCGTCAAGCGCGATCATACGCGCGGCATCTCCGATCGAATGCGCGCCGGTCGAGCAGGCGGTGACGACCGCGTGGTTCGGACCCTGCAGGCCGTATTTGATGCTGACCTGGCCCGAGATCAGATTGATCAGACGGCCGTGGACGAAGTGCGGCGAAACGCGGCCCGGGCCCTTTTCGGCGAGCAGCAGACTTTCGCTTTCGATGCCCGGCAGGCCGCCGATGCCCGAACCGATCGAGCAGCCCGCGCGCAGCTTCATTTCCTCGGGCATATCCTCAAGGCCCGCGTCCTCGATCGCCTGCCCCGCGGCGTCGATGCCAAAGATGATGAAGGGATCGACCTGGCGCTGGACCTTGTGATCGACACGCTTGCCGGGATCGAACCCATATTCGTGATCGGGGCCCTTCACCTCGCACGCGATCGTGCATTTCTGATCCGACGCATCGAAATGGGTGATCGTCCCGGCGCCCGATTTTCCCGCGAGCAGATTGGCCCATGTGGTTTCCACATCGGCGCCCAGCGGCGTCACCAAACCCAAACCCGTCACCACAACCCGGCGCATAGTCATTCCTTTCATCGGCGCCTGCCCCCGCAGGGCGCCGCGTCACATTTGAAAACGCATATCCATAAAAAAAGCTTCCCGGCCACTGCGCGCGAACGCTCGGGACCGGGAAGCCGGAAACGCGTGGGCGGCTCCGGCGGGGCCGGACCGCAGGGGCTTAGCCCTTGTTCGCTTCGATATAGTCGATCGCGTCCTTGACGGTGGCGATCTTTTCCGCCGCATCGTCGGGGATTTCGACGCCGAATTCTTCTTCGAACGCCATCACCAACTCGACGATGTCGAGGCTGTCGGCGCCCAGATCGTCGATGAAGCTCGCTTCTTCGGTGACCTTGTCGGCTTCGACGCCCAGATGTTCGACGACGATCTTTTTAACCTTTTCGGCCGAATCGCTCATGCACAGTTCCTTTTTTCTGACTATGTCGTGAATGTTGAAAATTGCCCTAGTGCCCGTGGGCGGGGCTGGCAAGAGGGCTGGCATCGGCCGTGCGGCGAAGCGCCGCGTCGACCAAGACTTCCTCTGCAGCGCTATATGCCGACCGTGTCCCTTTCTGCCCCTCCGGCACCTGGGTCACGAAATAGGCAATGCCATCGCCGCCTTCAAGGTCGAACCAGAGCCCCGAGCGCAATCCATAGGCATCGCCCGAATGGCCGAGGCGCAGGCGGCCGTCGCCGAACAGGTCGTCGCGGCATGCGGGGTCGCGGAGCGCCGGACCACCGGTACTATGCATAGCTATGCCATATTCGCAGAAAAAACCGCCCGTCCCCTCGCCGCTCGTCGGGCGGACGCGCGCCATCGCTTCGAGCCGGGCGAGACTTGCGGGTTTCAGAAAGTCCTCGCCGCGGCGCAGCAGCATGATGCCGATGCGCGCGAGGCCGTTCGCCGAGATGCGAACCCCGCCCTGCGGACTGAACCCTGCTCCGTGGCGGGCGAGGCGATAGGTGGTGAGGTCGCAGCTGCCGTTCGTGGCCGGCACGACCGGACACGTCGGCCGCGCGCCCTTCATGTCGTCGCGCACCACATTGCCGTCGGCATCGTGCAGCACGACGGCGCGCGCGACCGCCGCGTCGCTGCATGTCGGCCAGTTGAAACAGGCATCGAGGCCGAGCGGGCGAAAAACGAGCCGCGTCATCGCCTGATCGAACCGCTCGCGGGTTGCGCCCTCGATCGCGGCGGCTACGACGGGATAATTGAAATTGGCATAGGCGAAGTCGCCGCCCGGCGGACGCGCCTTGTCCCACGCGGCGGGGTCGCCGAGCGCGGTTTCGAGATCGGCATCGAGCGGCAGCGCATAGTCGGTATCGTCGTTGAGCCCCGAACGATGGCCCAGCAACTGCGCCAGGCTGATCGGTCGGTCGGGATAAGCGGGATGGCGCAGCCGCCAGCCGAGATAGTCCGACACGTCGCGGTCGAGATCGAGCTTGCCCGCCTCGACCAGCCGCAGCACGCCGAGCGCGACGACGAGTTTCGAAACCGACGCGACGCGCACCGGATCGTCGGGCGTGATCGCGCGGCCGCTCGCCCGATCCGCCTGCCCTTGGACGACGCGCGTCTCGACTTTTCCTTCGCGGTCGAAATGCACCGCCACTGCTGCCGGGATTGGGGCGGGAGCGGGCGATGCGACCGAGGTCAGCAGGGCTAGAAGCGAGAGCATGGCGCCACCTTGCGCAGCCCCCGGCTTAGCGTCAAGGCGCCGCTTTCGCTGGGACGACGCCCGAATCGCGGAGGGCGGCCGAGGCGCGCTGGATGACAATCGGGGTGATGATGAACCGGCCCAGCACTCGTTCGGGCGTCGCATCGGCGGGCTGGCGCGTATAGGCAAGCAGGCGCTGCCATTGCGCGCGCGCCTCCGCCACCTGCCCCTGCCGCGCCTGCACGATCGCGCGCACCATCATATATTGCGGCTCCATATTGCTCGGCGACGGCATATGATCGAGGATCCGCCGCGCCTCCTCCTGTTCGCCGCGCTGCGACAGGGTGAAGGCGAGCGTGACCGCCGGGACGCCGGGATAGGAGGAGTCGAGCTGGAGCGACCGCCGGAGCAATAGCTCACCCTCCGGCCCCATCCCGCACGTCAGTTTGAACAGGCCGAGAAAGCCCGCCATGTCGGCATCATAAGGATTGAGCGCGATCGCAGCGTCGCCCATCGCATTACCGCCGGCGCAATTGCCCGTATAGAAATTGGCGCGCGCCATCCCAAACAGGCCGGCGGCAGAATTGGGGCTGCTTTCATAGGAGCGCTGCGCCAGCGCGCGCGCTTCGGCGAAGGCTTCGCGGCCCGCCGGGGTCAGGCGCTGCGGTTGCCAGTCGCCATAGCGCACGAGCGACAGCGCGGTGAGCGCAACGGGATCGCGCGGATTGGTCTTGATCGTCGCGCGCAGGCAGGCGTCGACCTGTTTCGCGTTCGCGACATTGCGCATCTGGCGCATCCGGTTGAACTGCGCGAGACACGGGAAACCGGGCGAGAAATTGTCAGGCTGGCGCTGGACCTGATCGCGCACGATCACGCCATAGTCGCCGGCAAGCTGCGCGATCAGCGGCTCGATGGCGGTAAATTCGGGCGTTTCATCCTGCGTCAGGCGTAGTTGTTGCGACCAGATGGCGCGCTGGTCCGCGACGCGGTTGAGGACGAGCGTGACGTCGGTGTTGCCTTCGACCGTGCGGACGATCGACGTATCGAGCCGGTAGTCGCTTTTGCCGGCAACCGCACTGCCCGGCGCCTTCGAACTCAAAAGATCGACGAGATCGAAGCGCCGCAGCCCGTCGCGCAGCTTTCCATCGAGCGCTCGCGCAAGCGCGCGCGATTCCGGCGAATTGCCCGCCGCCGGCGCGCTGACTTCCAGCAACGGCGCCGCCACCGGATCGCCGACGAACAGCCGGTCGGCTCCGCCGCGGAGCGTCCACAACGTAAAAAGCGCGAGCGCGAGGAGGATCAGGACGACGATCCAGCGGCCAAAGCGGGCGCCGCGATCGGGCGCGCGCCGGACGCCGCCGGGGCCCGCCGTCCGCCCTGCGGCGCCAGCGGCACCTGCGGTCTTGACGTCATCCTCGCCCGCCGGATCGTCGGCCGATCGCGCCGACGGCGGCGCCGAGCGATACTGGACGACGACTTCATAGCTGCCTTGCGGCACGCGCAGGCGATGCACCCACGGCGTATCGGCATAATAGCGGTCGAGCAGACTGCGCAGACGCCCCACCATGACGCGCGGATAGCTGTCGACGGCGGGGTCGAAATCTTCGCTGCGGCCGAGCGCCTCGGTCGCGATGGCATAGGCTTTGGGCGAGCTGCGGCCGCCGCGAAGACGGTGTTCGACAAGGAATTGCAGCAGGCGCGACAGCACCGGCGAACGGGTGAACATCGGGGAATCGAGCAGGCGCTCGAGTTCTCCCGCGATGATGCGGTCGACCTCGGCGGGGTCCTGTGTCTCGTTCGTTTTCGCCTGGTCCATGCTACCCTCAAATACCCCTAGCGGGCGGTGCGGGTGATACGCCAATCAACAAGCGCAGCCACCCATTGTTACTTTGACGTAACGGTAACAAGGAAACCTTACGCCATATCAGAAGAAAAGCCGTGCGCCAATCTGCGAGGAAAAGCGCGAAAACGGGTTAAGGATTGGTTATCAAATGGCAACATCGCGGCATGTGACCCCTTGTAACTGCCACAGTTTCGAAACTGTGCCATCTTTTGGACGTCGCGGCATTCCTACGATGACGCGGTGTTGAGGCCAAAAGGCGAAAGGTGCGAGCTGGTCCCTGGCACCCTTCGATCCCCCTCAGGCCTCATTTCAAGACTTCGCCGGGCGGCTGGACAGCCCCACCTGTTCTGTCGCCCGGCAAGTCGACATCCCTCGTTCTCCCCTCAGCACGCCGCACTGGCCACAAGCGCAGCGCAAGCGCCGCAACCATGACGCTGCCAAAGACGACGCCGACGACCTGCTTGCCCGGATCGGCGCCAAAGGCACGCCCGGCGTAGCTCGCGGTAAAAATGAACCAGATATAATAGATGCCGAACCGGTGCAGGCGCCCCCACCATTTGCCCAGCCGCCGCTGCCACGCGTCGGTCGAGGTCAGCACCATCAGATAGAATATGGCATAGGCGAGCCCGCCGCCGATCAGCGACTGCCAGCTTCGCCCCGGCGCATAGACGATGACGTTGACGCCCAGCGCGACGAGGTGGATCGTGTGAGCGAACGCGAAGCCCAGCCCCCATTGCCGCCGCCGGCGAGGCAGCGTGCGCGTTGTCGCCCCCGGCCAGCGGCGCACCAGCGCCGATGCGAGAAACGCGACGAGGAACAGCGGCAGGCCGGCGCGCGCGGTCCATCGCGCGGCAAGCCCCGCGCGCTCTGCTGCATCGTCCCCCACCAGCAATCCCGCCGCGACCGCGAGCAGCCCGGCGGCGAGACCGAGCCAGAGCGGAGTCCCGCGGCGGTCGAGCCAACCGGTCAAATTCAGACAGCTCCGATACGAAAGGCACGGACGCACGCGCGTGTCAGCTCGCCGGCGTCCAACGTCACATAACCAGGCATATTTGCGACCCCCATTTTTCCCTGCATATACGAAAGGGGCGCCGGTTTCCACCGACGCCCCATCATTTTTCGTCAAAAGATAGAGGACTTAGGTCGTGGCCGGTGCCTTGCACGGACCGGTGTGAACGCTGGTCATCTGCATGACCATTTCCATGTCGCCGCCGGCCGGGCCCTTGCCCTTCGTCGTGATGGTCACGTCGTTCTTCTTGGCTCCCATCGTGCCCGCCATCGCCATGTCGACCGTCTGACCGTTCTGCGTGCAGGTGCCGGCGATGTCGATCTTGCCGCCCGCGACATCCTTTTTCGACCATTTACACTCGCCGCCGTTGCCCGGCCCCTTCGCGAGTTCGGCCGCGATGTCTTCCTTGTCGACCTGTTCCTGCGTGAAGCACTGGTCCACGCCACTGGCGCCTTCCATCATCTTCGTCATCTGATCCTTCGCCTCAGGCGGCATGCCGGGCATTTCGAACTTCACCAGCTTGACGTCGGTCTTCCAGTTACCGGCTTCGCGCTTCACGGGGCCGCTGGCGGCTGCATTCTCGCTCTTCCCGCAACCCGACACCGCGATGAGGGCGCCGATCGCGGCGACCGTCAGAAATTTCTTCATACCCTGTCTCCTGTGACTATTCGTTCGGGGGTTCTGTTTTGATTCATTGCGATTGTGGACCCGCCCCATCGATACCATATTGGCAGCAATGGCAATTCAGATTCGTACATCGCTCGATGAAATCGACACGGCGGAGGGCTATGTCCCGCATCGCCCCGCCCGCCCCGACAAGGTCGAAGGCGGCAAACGATTTGAACTGGTTAGCGACTATGAGCCCGCGGGCGACCAGCCGACCGCGATCAAGGAGCTCGTCTCCACCGCGCTCGATGGCGAGCGCGACCAGGTGCTGCTTGGGGTCACCGGATCGGGCAAGACCTTCACGATGGCGAAGGTCATCGACGAGCTGCAACGCCCGGCGCTGATCCTCGCGCCGAACAAGATCCTCGCGGCGCAGCTTTATGGCGAGTTCAAGAGCTTCTTCCCGAACAATGCGGTCGAATATTTCGTCAGCTATTATGACTATTACCAGCCCGAGGCCTATGTGCCGCGGTCGGATACCTACATCGAGAAGGAAAGCTCGGTAAACGAGGCGATCGACCGCATGCGCCACTCGGCGACGCGCGCATTGCTCGAACGCGACGATGTGATCATCGTCGCGTCGGTGTCGTGCCTGTACGGTATCGGATCGGTCGAGACTTATTCGGCGATGATCTTCGACCTCAAAAAAGGTCAGGTTGCCGACAATCGCGAAATCATCCGCAAGCTCGTCGCGCTGCAGTACAAACGCAACGACCAGGCGTTCGCGCGCGGCAATTTCCGCGTGCGTGGGGATTCTCTGGAAATCTTCCCGTCGCACTATGAGGATATGGCGTGGCGCGTCAGCTTCTTCGGCGACGAGATCGAGGAGATTACCGAATTCGACCCGCTGACGGGCAAGAAGATCGCGACCCTCAACTATGTCCGTGTCTTTGCGAACTCGCACTATGTGACGCCCGGCCCGACGCTGAAGCAGGCGAGCGAGGCGATCCGCCACGAGCTGACCGAGCGGCTGAAGGAACTCGAGACCGAAGGCCGGCTGCTCGAAGCGCAGCGGCTCGAACAGCGCACCAATTTCGACCTTGAGATGATCGCCGCAACGGGCAGCTGCGCGGGGATCGAGAATTACAGCCGCTTCCTCACTGGCCGCCTCCCCGGCGAGCCGCCGCCGACCTTGTTCGAATATCTGCCCGACAATGCCCTGCTCTTCGTCGATGAGAGCCACCAGACGATCCCGCAGATCGGCGCGATGTCCAAGGGCGATCATCGCCGCAAGATTACGCTCGCCGAATATGGTTTCCGCCTGCCGAGCTGCATCGACAACCGCCCGCTGCGCTTCGCCGAATGGGACATGATGCGTCCGCAGACGGTGAGCGTGTCGGCGACCCCGGGAACATGGGAGATGGACCGCACGCAGGGCGTGTTCGCCGAACAGGTGATCCGCCCGACCGGGCTGATCGACCCGCCGGTCGAGATCAAGCCGGTCGAGGAGCAGGTCGACGACCTGATCGTCGAAGCAAAGAAGACCGCTGCGGCGGGGTATCGCACGCTCGTCACCACGCTCACCAAGCGCATGGCCGAGGATCTCACCGAGTTCCTCCACGAAGCGGGGCTGAAGGTCCGCTACATGCACTCCGACGTCGAAACGCTCGAGCGTATCGAGATCATCCGCGACCTGCGGCTCGGGGTGTTCGACGTGCTCATTGGCATCAACCTGCTGCGCGAAGGGCTCGACATCCCCGAATGCGGGCTGGTCGCAATCCTCGATGCCGACAAGGAAGGATTCCTGCGCAGCGAAACCTCGCTCGTCCAGACGATCGGCCGCGCCGCACGCAACGTCGACGGCCGCGTCATCCTCTACGCCGACCGCATCACCGGCAGCATGGAACGGGCGATGCGCGAAACCGACCGTCGCCGCGAGAAGCAGACCGAATATAATGTCGCGCACGGCATCACCCCGACAACGATCAAACGCAACATCGGCGACATCATCGCGCATGTCGCGTCGAAGGATCAGGTGACGATCGACATCGGCGACGACAAGCCGACGCACATGGTCGGGCATAATCTGCGCGCGTACATCCAGGACCTCGAAAAGAAAATGCGCGACGCGGCGGCGGACCTGGAGTTCGAAGAAGCCGGCCGCCTGCGCGACGAAATCCGCAAGCTGGAGGCCGACGAACTGGGGCTGCCGGCGGACCAGCAGGTTGCGCCACGCGTCGGTCGGTCGAACGAGGGCAAGCCCGGCACGCGCAAGGGGCGGTTCGGGAAGCAGAGCAAGACGAAGTGGGGGCGTTAGGCGCCGCTTCGACCAAAGCCCCGTTGTAACCGACAAGTAACCTTGCCGCCTCTCCGCGCGCTGCATAGGGTCGCCCCCGCAATCGGGGAGATACATTTATGAAATCGGGTCTGTCGCTTATCGCCTTGGCGCTTGCCTTTGCCGCGCCCGCCGCGCTCCACGCAGAGGACAAAGCCGATGACAAGGCGAAGGCTGAAAAGCCCGCCGACTATGAGCCGCAGGTTCGCACCACCAAGCTGTCGGGCACCTTCGGCGGCCAGCGGATCAACTATGCCGCAACGATTGGCGAGACGATCATCAAGAACAAGGATGGCGTTCCCGAAGTCGCGGTCGTCACCACCTCCTATGTCCAGGAACCGCGCGACCCGAACCGGCCGATCACCTTCCTGTTCAACGGCGGCCCGGGGTCGGGCACCGTCTGGCTGATGATGGGGGCGTTCGGGCCAAAGCGCGTCGCGATCCCCGGCACCGGGGTCGACGACGGCGCCCCGCCCTACCCGATCGTCGACAACCCCGACGCGCTGCTCGACGTCACCGATGTCGTGTTCATCGATCCGCCGGGTACGGGCTTTTCGCACCTGATCGGCAAGGCCGACCCCAAGGATTATTACGGGGTGACGCAGGACGCGAAGCTGGTCGCCGAGGTGATCCGCCGCTGGCTGAACGACAATGGCCGCTGGAACAGCCCCAAGTTCCTTGGCGGCGAAAGCTATGGCACGACGCGTTCGGCGGCGGTGGCGAACCAGTTGATGAATGAGACGTACAATGACGTCGCGCTCAACGGCATCATCCTGATCTCGACCGTGCTCGATTTCGCGGCGGGTGCCGACACGCCGGGCAACGAGCTGTCGCCGATCACCAACCTGCCCTCGATGGCCGCGACCGCGCTCTATCATGGCAAGGCGACCGCGCCGTCGGTCGAGGGGTTCGTCGAGGAAGCGCGGCAATGGGCGATCGGTCCCTATGCGTCGGCGCTGCTCAAGGGCCAGAAGCTGCAGGGCGAGGAGCGCGCCGCGATCCGCCGCGAATTGTCCCGCTTCACCGGACTTTCCGAAACCTATCTCGAAAGCGCCGACCTTCGCGTCACGCCGAACCGCTTCTACAAGGAGCTACTGCGCGACCGCGGGCTGACCGTCGGACGGCTCGACAGCCGCTACACCGGCAAGGATTATGACAGCGCGGGTGAAGGCCCCGACAACGACCCCAGCTTCTATGGCATCGACGCGAGCTATACCGCCGCGATCAACAGCTGGAGTCGCGACGGGCTGGGGTTCAAGACCGACCGCGAATATCAGTCGATCGGCGGCATCGGCGGGCAATGGGACTGGCGCATCGGCGGCCGCGACGCCAACAGCTATCTGAATGTCGCGCCCTATATCGGGCAGGCGCTGCGCGAAAATTCGGGGCTGAAGGTGCTTGTTGCGCAGGGCTATTATGATTTCGCGACGCCCTTTTTTGCCGCCGAATATGCGCTGTCGCGCACCGGCATTCCGCAGGATCGCATCAGCTATACTTATTATGGCGCGGGCCACATGATGTATATCCGCGACGAGGACCGCCATAAATTGTCAGCCGACGTGCGCGCCTTCATCCGGGCGCGGTAGGAACGGTCAGGGGCGCCGCGGCGGCGCCCCTTTTCGTTTCAGCGCAGTACGCCCGCCGCG
The DNA here is from genome assembly GCF_023197165.1 of Sphingopyxis sp. MSC1_008. Taxonomy (GTDB): domain Bacteria; phylum Pseudomonadota; class Alphaproteobacteria; order Sphingomonadales; family Sphingomonadaceae; genus Sphingopyxis. The sequence continues at coordinate 19,087 of NZ_JALPRD010000015.1, read as the reverse complement.
ACCTGCCGCCGCGCATAGACAAAGAGCGCGATCAGGATCACCCAGATCACGAGGGTGAAATACATCGGGCCGGGGCCGAAGAGACCCATGAACTCGTCCTTCTTCAGCACGAGTTGATAGATGGTCATCAGCAGCAGCCCCGCCGCCGAGACGAGGAACGCGGTGACCGCATGCCGGCTGCGCATCAGCAACAATATCGTGCCGAGGAACGATCCCCAGACGCCGAGCGCCCAGCCGATGTTGGCCCACAGCGGGAAGTCGCCGAACCAGGCGATCTGCTCGGGCGTAAAGCCGCCCATCTCCTTCATATACCAGTCACTCTTCATCTTTGCGAAGGTGTAGTCGGTCACCGCCATCAGATTCCACAGCAGGCCGAGTATCCCGACCACCCACAGGTGCCAGGGCGTTTTGCGCACTTCGGTTGTCATATGTCTTCCCCTCCAGAAAGTCAGGCGAAGCTATCATCCTTTGCCGTCGCCATCAACGTGGTGATATAGTCACGCAATACAGCAATGTTGCGGTCGAAATAGCCGATGTCGCGATAGGTGCGCGCCTGCATCACCGCGCCCTCCATTACCGTCAGCACGAATTCGCCGAGCGCCTTGCTGTCGGCGTCCTTCGGCAACCGGTCGGCGGCGACATCGAAGCAACCCGCGATCGCGGTGGACCAATTGCTGAAATTCGCCGCCATCAGGTCGCGCACTACCGGGTCGGGCTCGTGGATCTCGAGTGCGAGGCTGCCGATCGGGCAGCCGTAAGTGCAATCGGTGACGATCAGGTGGGTGCGGTAACCGCCAAGCAGCGCGAAGATCTTGTCGATCGGATCGTCGACGCCCTCCCAGTTCGGCGCGAGCAGCATCTCCTCGATCCCGTCGCGATAGAGTTCGAGCACCCCGACGAGCACATCCTGCTTACCCGGGAAGAAATGATAGAGGCTGCCCGAATGCACCTGGCTGCGCGAAAGGATGTCGGCGACCGAGGTCGAGAGATAACCTTTCTCCCAGAACAGCTCCATCGCGGTCATCAGGATGCGCTGGCGCGTGTCGGCGGCGTTCAATGGCCTTCCCCTAACCGGCGCGATCATAAGCGGCGCGGAGCCAGTCCGCCACATCGTCGCCCGCCTCGGCATCGGCGGCGATCCGCACACGGTGCGAGACCATCGCATTCCAGCTGCCCGAGGTTTCGAGCTTGCCCGCGGGTTCCTCGCCCTTTAGCGCAAGGCCGATGTCGAAGCGGTCCTTGGTCGAAGGCTGGAGCAGCGCGAACTGCTTCTTGCGGCGAAGGCTGACATAGCCCTTTTTCGGCGCCAGTTCGACGTCATCGCCGAAGCCCTGCACGAGCGCGACCAGCCGGTCGTATAGCGGCAGCCAATGCGCCCTCGCCCCGTCGAACGCCGCCGCGATCAGCGCATCATCGTCCTGCGACAGCGACGACGATTCATTGGCGGCATGGACGATCATATTGGCATAGCCATGACCGAGGCCGTGCTGCGATTTCAGGTGATTCACCAGCGCCATATGGCCAGTAATGCCGGTCGCGCGCGCCGCGGCGACCCACTCATCGAGCCCCTTGCCGGTCTTTGCTTTCAGGCTTTCGCCCATCTTCTCGAATTCGTCGGCCATCGGCGTCCTCCCTCGTCAAGATGAGTTGATTGAACATTCAACCAAGCGATTTGTCAAGAGGCTTGGCAAGCGCGAGGCGAACCCCGATATGCACTGGCATGTGCGTCGTCGCCCTTGCTCACCAAGCCCATCCCGACTGGCCCCTCATCCTCATCGGCAATCGCGACGAGTTCCACGTGCGTCCCGCCGCGCCGCTCGCCGAATGGGACGACGGCAGCGGGATCGTCGCGGGCCGCGATCTTCAGGCCGGCGGAACATGGCTCGGGGTGCATCGCCCCAGCGGCCGCATCGTTGTTGTCACCAATGTCCGCGGCGCGATGCCTGATCCCACCAAGGAGTCGCGCGGCGCGCTGGTGTCGGACATGCTGCGCGGCGAAGGGCGCTTTGCTCAACCGGCAGAGGCCGATCTCGATAGCTTCAACGCGTTTAATCTGTTCGCGGTGGGCGATGGCAAGGTGCGGCTGCTCACCAACCGGCCGGTCCCGCTGATCATGCCGCTCGATTCCGGCGTCCATGCGCTCGCCAACGAACCCGTCGACGCGCCGTGCCCGCGCGCCGAGCGGCTGCGCCTTGCCCTCGAAGCGGTGGTTGTGGCCAGTGGCGACCCCGAGGGCCTGCTCGACTCGCTGATGGCCGAGGACGACCCCGCGCTGTTCCTGCGCGGCGACGTCTATGGCACACGCGCCTCGACGCTCGTCACAATGTCGACGGAGGGCGACGTCAGAATGGTCGAGCGCCGATACGAAAAGGGCGGCCGTCCCATCGGAACGACCGCCCTCGAATTTCGTATCGGCTAGGCCGGCGCGCTTATTTCGGCGCGATCACCATCAGCATCTGGCGGCCTTCGGTGCGCGGATGCGCCTCGACCTTCGCGATTTCCGACGTCAGTTCGGCGACGCGCTGCAGCACGTTGAGGCCGAGCTGGGTGTGGCTCATTTCGCGGCCGCGGAAACGCATGGTCATCTTGACCTTGTCGCCCTCGCCGAGGAAATCGAAGACCTTCTTCATCTTCACGTCGAAATCATGATCGTCGATATTCGGACGCATCTTGATCTCTTTGATTTCCTGCGTCTTCTGGCTCTTGCGTGCGAGGTTCGCCTTTTTCTGCGCCTCGTATTTGAACTTGCCGACGTCGAGGAACTTGCACACCGGCGGATCGGCGTTCGGGGATACTTCAACCAGGTCCAGCCCAACGGAAGCCGCCTGCTCAATCGCTTCGGCCGTCAGCATCACGCCCAGATTTTCACCTTCCTCGTCGATCACGCGGACTTTGGGGGAGGCGATAAATTCATTGTAACGCGGGCCGTTTTTGGGCGGCATCGGTGCCATTGGGCGACGGGTCATGGGCGGTGGTATAGCTGTATCTCCTGGAACGTTTAAAATAGGCGTGCAGCATCGACGCAAAAACACGCGTGGTGGTCATATAGTGATCAAAGCGCCGTCGTAAAGGCCGCCGCGCTCACCTTATAACGCTTTTCGGGTTGACTGTGGCCGGTCTGCCACTGTCAGCGGACGACTACCATTTGGTCGGCGCGGGATCGACGACGCGGAAGCCGCCAGCGCCGATTTCGCTGACCTCGAGCGCGCGTTCGGCGATACCTCTGTTACTGAAGCGGAAGATGCCGTCGATGCCGCCGAAACCGTCGGCGGCGAGCAAGCGGTTCGCGGGAAAATTGGTCCCCGGCTTCCAGTCACGCGCGATGCGCACCGTCAGCAGCACCGAATCATACCCCAAGCTTGCAAGCCGGTACGGCGTCTTGCCGAAACGCGTGCGATATTTGGTCGCGAGCTGGCCATAGAGGCCGTCCGACACGCTGGCGAACCACGATCCACGCATCACCGCACTGCTGCCGAGCGCCGCGTCGGTGTTCCACAGTTCGGTGCCGAGAATCTGCTTGTTCCCGGTGGTCTTGATCACCGGGACGGCGCGAATGGCATTGCCGCCGCTGTCGGCGATCAGCACCGCATCCATCGCGCCGGCATTGGCGAGGCGCCGCGCCGCGCCGGTCAGCGCGGTCGCGCTACGGTCATAGCTTTCGACCGCGACGAGCGTGCCGCCCGCTTGGGCCACCGCGGCGCGGAACGCCGCCGCCGAACGGTCGCCATAGACATTCTTGGGCACGAGCGCGCCAAAGCGCTGATGCCCCTTGCCGCGCGAGAAAGCGACGACGCGCTCGACCGACTGGCCCGGGACGAAGCCCATGATGAAGACGCCGTTACCCGCGACGCTGCTGTCGTTCGAGAAGCTCAGCACCGGCACTTTCGCCGCGCGCGCGATCGGCGCGACCGCGGTGACATCTTCGCTGAGAAGCGGGCCGAGGATCAGCTTGTTGCCGTCGGCGACCGCCTGCCGCGCCGCCGCCGCCGCGCCGAGCGCGGTGTCATAGGTCGTGATGCGCACGCGCTCGGTGCGCGAATCAAGCAAAGCCAGCGTCGTCGCATTGGCGATCGCGGTGCCGACGTCGGCGTTCGGTCCCGTCTGCGGCACGAGCAGCGCAACGCGGTGGCGATCGGTGTCGGTCGGCAAGCCGGGGCCGACATTGTCGTCGGGGTTCGTCGGCGGCGGCGGGGTCGCCGGGCCGTTCGACTTCGGCACCACCTGACACGCCGCGAGCAGACCCGCCATCGCCATCACGCCGAGCCCGCGCAACATTTGGCGGCGCGGCGATGCTTTCATTTGGCGCTGGTCGGCAGTTTCTGCCATTTTCGGCGTCATGCCAGATTCGAACATCTCAGATTCTCCCTTGCCCGGTCTCTATATCGTCGCGACGCCCATCGGCAACCTTGGCGACATCAGCGCGCGCGCGGCGACGACGCTCGCCTCCGCCGGCGTGATCGCCGCAGAGGATACGCGCGTGACCGCGAAATTGCTGTCGCATCTGGGTTTGCGTGTGCCGATGACCCCCTATCATGATCATAGCGACGAACGCACCCGCGCCGCGCTGGTTGCGCGGATGAGCCAAGAAGTTGTCGTTTTGGTGTCGGATGCCGGCACCCCGCTGATTTCGGACCCCGGATACAAGCTCGTTCGCGACGCGCGCGCGGCGGGGCGGCACGTCACCACCCTGCCCGGCCCGTGCGCTGCGATCGCCGCGATCACCCTGTCGGGGCTGCCCAGCGACCGGTTCTTGTTCGCGGGTTTCCTGCCCAACAAGGCGAAGGCGCGCGCAGATACGCTCGCCGAGTTCGCGGGGCTGCGCGCAACATTAGTTTTCTATGAAAGCGGGCCGCGGCTGTCGGCGTCGCTGGCGGCGATGGCCGAAGGGCTCGGCGACCGCGAGGCCGCGGTGGCGCGCGAGATCAGCAAGATGTTCGAGCAATGCGTCACCGGCACGCTGACCGAGCTTTCCGCGCGCTATGCCGACGCGCCGCCCAAGGGGGAGATCGTCGTGATCGTCGGCCCGCCGGGCGAAGCGGTGGCCGAGGAAGCCGACGATGCAACGCTCGACGCGGCGCTCCGCGAAGCGATGGCCGACAAGCCCGTCGCGCAGGCGGCGAAGGCGGTCGCCAAACGCTTCGGGCTCGACCGCCATGACGTCTATGCGCGCGCGCTGACGCTGAAAGAGCAGGCTTGAGCCGCGCCACCGCCGAAGCACGCGGACGCCGCGCCGAACGCCGCGCGGCGTGGTGGCTGCGCCTTCACGGCTGGCGCATCATCGGTGAACGGCTGCGCGTCCCCGTCGGCGAGGTCGACCTCGTCGCGCGGCGCGGGCGCATTGTCGCTTTCATCGAGGTCAAATGGCGCGACCGCGCCGCCGACCTCGACCTTGCGATTGACCAGTACCGCCTGCGCCGCGTCGCCGCCGCCGCTGAAATGCTGCGCCCGCGCTTCGCCGGCCCGCGCGACGACATAAGGATCGACGTGATGCTCCTTGCGCCAAGGCGCCTGCCACGCCATCTGGTCCACGTCTGGCAACCCTGAGGAAGAAATAATGACCCTGCGCGCCGCAGTACAAATGGACCCGATGGACGGTATCAACATTGGAGGCGACAGCAGCTTTGCGTTGATCCTGAAAGCGCTCGAACGCGGGTATGAGCTTTATCATTACGACGTCCGCGGGCTGACGTGGGAGGCCGGACGGCTGACGACGAAGGCACACCGCATCCTCGAGGCGCAGCGTGAAGCGGGCGCGCATTATAAATTCGGCGATGAAGTGCTGCTCGACCTTGGCCGCGATGTCGATGTCGTGCTGATGCGGCAGGATCCGCCGTTCGATCTCGGCTACCTTACCGGCACCTGGCTGCTCGAACGTCTCGCGGGCGAGACGCTCGTCGTGAACGACCCCGTTTCGGTCCGCAACGCGCCCGAAAAGGTGTTCGTTCTCGACTTCCCCGAATTCATGCCGCCGACGATGGTTACGCGCAATCTCGACGCGGTGAAGGATTTCCAGGCGCGCCATGGCGCGGTCGTGATCAAGCCGCTCCACGGCAATGGCGGCAAGGCGGTATTCAAGATCGACGCCGACGGCGGCAATCTTGGCGCGCTCGTCGAGCTGTTCGGGCAGGTCTGGCCCGAACCCTTCATGGTCCAGCAGTTCCTGCCGAGCGTGTCGAAGGGCGACAAGCGCATCGTGCTCGTCGACGGCGAGGTCGCGGGCGCGATCAACCGCAAGCCCGGCGAAGGCGAATTCCGATCGAACCTAGCGGTCGGCGGCTATGCCGAGGCGGCCGAACTCACGCCGCGCGAGCAAGAGATTTGTGACGTCCTGGGGCCGCAGCTCAGCGAACGCGGCCTCGTCTTCGTTGGTATCGACGTGATCGGCGGCGAATGGCTGACCGAAATCAACGTTACCTCGCCCACCGGGATCGTCGCGATCGACCGTTTCAACAACAGCGATACGGCGGGGATGATCTGGGACGCGATCAACCGCCGGATCGGCTGACGCGCCCGCGCGTTTCCTCATCATGACCGATTTCATCCTGAACCTGATCCAGAGCTGGGGCTATGCGGGGATATTCGTCCTCATGTTCCTCGAGAACGTGTTCCCGCCGATCCCTTCCGAGGTAATCATGGGGCTCGGCGGCATCGCCGTCTCGAAGGGCCATTTCGATTTCTGGACGCTCGTTGCTGTCGCGGTCGCGGGCACCACCGCGGGCAATTGGGTCTGGTACGGCATCGGGCGCTGGATCGGCTACGAACGGCTCAAGCCCTTCATCGACCGCCACGGCCGCTGGCTGACGCTCGACTGGGCCGAGGTCGAGCGGCTTCACAATTTCTTCCTGAAATATGGCCCCGCGATCATCTTCGTCGCGCGTTTCATGCCCGTTGCGCGGACGATGGTGTCGCTGCCCGCGGGCATGGTGAAGATGAACCAGGCGAAATTCTTGGCTTGGACCGCCGCCGGATCGACGATCTGGATCGCCGCGCTCGCGGGCGCGGGTAACTGGTTCGGCGGGAAGTTCGCGAACCTCGACGCTTTCGTGGGGCCGGTGGCGCTGGTCGCGATCGGCTCGCTCGTCGTCATCTATATCTACCGCGTCATCACCTGGAAGCCGAAGCAGGCCGATTAGGCGCGCGGGTGCGCGCTGCGGTAAATGTCGAGCAAATGCGCGGCATCGACCGCGGTGTAGACCTGTGTCGAGGCAAGGCTCGCATGGCCGAGCAATTCCTGCAGGCTGCGCAGATCGGCGCCGCCCGCGAGCAGATGCGTCGCGAAACTGTGGCGCAGCGCGTGCGGCGTCGTGCGTTCGGGAAGGCCCAGCGCACGCCGCGCCGACCGCACGCTCGCGCGGACAACGCCGGGCTGGAGCGGCCCGCCGCGCGCGCCGAGGAAGATCGGCGCCTCTTTGGCAATCGGATAAGGGCAGGCGTCGACATACCGCGTTACGGCCTTTGCGACCGCGGGCAGGATCGGGACGATCCGCGTCTTGCCGCGTTTGCCCGTCACACGCAGCGTCTCGCCGAGCGGCAATACCGCGCCGGTCAGCGACAGCGCCTCTCCGATGCGCAGCCCCGCGCCGTAGAGTAGCAAGAGCAGCGCAAAATCGCGCGCGCCGACCCAGCCCTCGCGGGCATTGTCCTCGACATCCTGCGCCAGCGCCAGCGCCTCGGCGGGCGAGACCGGGCGTGGCAGCCCCTTCTTCACCCGCGGACCGCGCATCTGCGGCACGCTCGCGCCCGACCCGCCGACAAAGCGCAGGAACCCGCGCAGCGCCGAAAGCTCACGCGCCGCCGACGCATTGCTGAGCCCTTCGGCGCGGCGGTCGGCGAGATAGGCGCGGAGGTCGTTCGGGGTCAGTGCTTTCAACATTCGCGCGTCGACCGCGCCGCCGCGGTGCCGCGAGAGGAAGCCGCAAAACCGCTCGGCGGTCGCGAGATAGGCGCGGCGCGTATGCTCCGACCGGCGCTTCTCGTGCGCCAGATGGGCATCCCAGTCGCGGATCATGTCTTGCGCCAAACCCTTCCCCTCCGTTCCGTTCGTGTCGAGCGAAGTCGAGACACCCATCGGCCTTGCGCAACGCGGATGGGCATCTCGACTTCGCTCGATGCGAACGGTTTGTGAAGCTTAGCTTGTGCGAACCACCTCGGAAAGGATCGAGTCTAGCAGGAGGATCCCGTCGTCGGTGACCGTCAGCCGGTCACCGTCCTGCTTCACCAGCCCCTGCTCCGCCAGCCGCCCCACCGCGCCGTCATCGACGAAAGCTTCGCGCGCCAGTCCGCTGCGCACCTCGATCCGCGCCAGGTCGATGCCTTCGCTGAGCCGCAACCCCATCAGCATCGCCTCGGTCGCGCGCTCGTGCGCGGGCAGGTCGGTCTCGACCTTCAACCCGTGGCCATTGCGTCCGACCGCCGCGACGAAATTCTCGGGCTTCTTGTGCCGCTCGGTCGCCTGCCCCAGCCGCCGCCCATGCGCGCCGGGACCGACGCCGGCATAATCGGCATAGCGCCAGTAAGCGAGATTGTGGCGGCTCTCCTGCCCGACGCGCGCGTGGTTCGACACTTCGTAGCGCGGCAGTCCCGCGGCGCGCGTCATCGCCTGCGTCGCGTCGAACAGGTCGGCGGCGGTATCGCCATCGGGGATAGTGAGGTCGCCCTTTGCCGCGAGCGTCGCAAAGCGCGTGCCGGGTTCGATGGTGAGCTGGTAAAGCGAAAGATGATCGGTGCCGAAAGCGAGCGCGCCCGCAAGTTCGGCCTCCCACGCCGCCATCGACTGGCCGGGCCGCGCATAAATCAGGTCGAAGCTGACGCGCGCGAAATGCTCCTGCGCGGTCGCGATGGCGCGGCGTGCCTCATCCTCGCTGTGTGCTCGGCCAAGAAATTCAAGCACTTCGGAATCGAAGCTCTGCACCCCTATCGAAACGCGATTGACCCCAGCCGCCGCCAGATCGGCGAAATTGGCGACCTCGACCGAATTGGGATTCGCCTCCAGCGTGATCTCGACGTCGTTCACGAGGCCCCACGCATTGCCAGCCGCAGCGATCACCGCCGCAACGGTTGCGGGAGGCATCAGGCTGGGCGTGCCGCCGCCGAAGAAGATCGACCCGACTGTGCGCCCGGGCAGCAACGCCGCCTCATGCCGCAAATCGGCGAGCAACGCATCGCGCCATACCGCCTGATCGACACTCTCGCGCACATGGCTGTTGAAGTCGCAATAGGGGCATTTCGACACGCAAAACGGCCAATGGACATAAAGGGCGAGCGGTTCGGCCATGGAGCGCCATATAGGCGATGCGCCGCAGATGTCAGCTAGCGGCCCAAAAGATGCCCGATATGAAGGCGGATATCTTCGGGCCAACGGGCGATCAACGCGGAAAACGCATCATTATCGTCGCGATAGAGCGCGCGAAGCGCCTCTTCATAGCCGGGGCGGTCACCGCAAAGGTGGCTCATGAAGTTATACGCGGTGTCGCGTCGCTGTTTTGTGCTGGGCGCGCCCTTGCTCGCACTTTCGACCAGCCGGCGCAGTGCCGCCGACGCGCCGCCCGGCTGCGCCGCAAGCCAATCCCAGTGCCGCGGCAGCAGCGTGACCTCGCGCGCCTTGACGCCAAGCCGCGGACGCCCTGCCGATGGCGGCGCGGGTGCGGTCTTGGCGGCATCCCAATAATCGAGATCGGTGAGCCGCCCGGTCGCATCGTCGAAAACGAGGATCGCGCCAAGGTCGGCGGGGTAGCGGTCTTCGAGCGTGCGGGTGACCGTTTCGCGGCTGCCCGAAGCGAGGCGTGAATCTCCGAGGAAGGCGGTGACGGTCTGATGTTCCTGAGTCATAGCCGCCCATTACACCCGGGTAAAATATGAGTCAATATCACCCGGGTATAATTACAACCAATTCGAAAGCGCCTGCGACCAATTTGGCAAAAGCATCAGCCCGGTGGCTGATCGCATGCTTTTCCGCTGGATCGATCTCCGCATAAGTCAGCGTGTTACCTGTCGGAACGAAGACCGGATCATAACCGAAGCCCAGTTTCCCGCGCGGCGGCCAGGTTAAACGGCCCTCGGCGCGGCCCTCGAACACTTCGGCATGACCGTCGGGCCAGGCGAGCGCGAGAGTGCAGATGAAGCACGCGCTGCGGTCGACGTCCGGCCCCTGTTCGGCAAGCAGGCCTTCGACCTTGCCCATCGCCATATACCAGTCGCGACCCGGGTTGCCCTCGAACCATTGCCGCTCGGCCCAGTCGGCGGTGTAGACCCCCGGCCGGCCAGAGAGCGCCGCAACTTCGAGCCCGCTGTCGTCGGCGAGCGCCGGCAGCCCCGCCGCAGACGCGCTTGCATGGGCCTTGAGCAGCGCATTCTCGCGGAAGCTCGTCCCCGTCTCCTCGGGCTCGGGCAGGCCAAGGTCGCCCGCCGACACCGGCTCGATCCCGAAGGGTTCGAGCAACGCGCGGATTTCGCGCACCTTGCCGGCGTTGTGGCTGGCGATCACCAGCTTGCCGGGCTGTAGTTTGCGGGTCATAAAGCCCTCTCCCCTTGGGAGAGGGTTGGGTGAGGGGTTCCGCCGCCTGCAATAGCAAGCAAACGCCCGCGCAAGTCCTCCAACACGCCCTCCAGATTGCTCATGATGTCATTGTTCCAATAGCGGATGACGTGATAGCCTGCGGCCTGCAAGTGTATGGTGCGTTCGCCGTCCGCCGGATTGTCGGCATGCTGACCGCCGTCAGCTTCGACAATGATCCGCAGTTCCTCGCACAGAAAATCGGCCACAAATCCCTCAACCGGCGACTGGCGGCGAAATTTGAGGCCGAGGAATTGGCGCGCGCGCAAGGCTTGCCATAGCTTTTTCTCGGCCTCGGTTTCGTTGCGCCGCAGCTTGCGGGCGATGCCCGTTGACGGTTTGTGCGGCTTTGGCGTCACATCCCCTCACCTGCTGCGACTAGCCAGCAAGCTGGCAAGTCTCGCTTCCTCTCCCCATGGGAGAGGAAGTTATCAGCGACCCGTGGCCTTGTCCTGCGCCGCGAAAATCTCGGCGCAGCCGATGCGTGCGAGGCGGAGCAAGCGGAGCAGGCCCTCCTCGTCATAGGTCGCGCCCTCGGCGCTCGCCTGCACTTCGACGATCTGGCCCTTCGCGGTCAGCACGAAATTGCCGTCGGCCTCGGCGACCGAATCCTCGTCATAGTCGAGGTCGAGCACCGGCGTGCCGTTATAGATGCCGCACGAGATCGCGCCGACCTTGTCGACGATCGGATCCTCGGCGATCGTCTTGGCCGCGAGCAGCTTGTCGACCGCGATGCGCAGCGCGACCCACGCGCCCGAAATCGACGCGGTGCGTGTGCCGCCGTCGGCCTGGATCACGTCGCAGTCGATGATGATCTGGCGCTCGCCGAGCTTCTTCATATCGACGACGGCGCGCAAGCTGCGCCCGATAAGTCGCTGGATTTCCTGCGTCCGCCCCGACTGCTTGCCCTTCGCCGCTTCGCGGCTGCCGCGCGTATGCGTCGCACGGGGCAGCATGCCATATTCGGCCGTCACCCAGCCCGCACCCTTGCCGCGCATCCACGACGGCACTTTCTCGTCGACGCTGGCGGTCACCAGCACCTTGGTGTTGCCAAAGCTGACGAGCACGCTGCCCTCGGCGTGGATGGTGAATTCGGTTTCGATCGCGATGGGGCGCATCTGGTCGGGCGCACGGCCGGAAGGGCGCATGAAATTTCCTTTCGATTGGTGATTGCGGTGGCCCTTAGGCCGCCGGCCTCATTCGCTCAACCGCATCTTGAAGAAATCGAGGATTTCGTCGCGCGCCTGCACCGTTGGTTGCCCCGCCTCGTCGATCAGGTGGATCGTGACGACGCTGTGCGGGTTCTTCATCGGGCTGTCGGGGTTCGCCGCATCGTCGGGCAACACCTTGCCGATGAAGCGATCCCCAAGCGCATCCTCATAGGCGGCAAAGCGCGCCGCCTTGCAATATTTGTCGCCTTCGAAGCGGTACGCGAGCACGGTCAGATCCTCGGCCTCCATCCGCGCCTTCACCGCCGCGAGTTCGCCCGGTGCAATGTGCATTCCCGCAGGATCATTGAGCGGCAGCGACGGCTGCGCGAGCACCGGCGCAAGCACCGCGGGTTCGAGCATCATCGACAGCGCGAAATTGCCCGTGAAGCACATGCCGATCGCGCCGACGCCCTTGCCGCCGCACTCCTTGTGCGCCAGCGCTGCGAGCGAACGGAGCCACTGCGTGGCGGGCGAGCTTTCATTCGCCTGGAACGCCCGGAACTGGCGACTGATGCACCCGCCGATCATCGTGAACAACATGCGAGGCGCCCGCGGCACCGCGCCATCCTTGCCGAAGATATGCGGCATGTAGACGGTAAAGCCCGCGTCGCGGACCCAGCGCGCGAAACGCGCGACATGCGGGCTGATACCCGGCATTTCGGTCATCACGACGACGGCGGGACCGCTGCCCATCGTGTAGACGCGGTGCGTGCGGCCGAGCAGGACGATGTCGCGATGCTCGAAATCGTCGAGCGAGTCGTCGCGGTCGAGTGGGCGTGTCGTCATGGTCTTCTCCCCCGGGGCCGGGGCGGAAGCTAGCGACGGCATGCGGCGGCGGCGAGTCAAATCCCTTTCCCCTTGCGGGAGAGGTAGGTGAAGCTTGCCCCACCCCCTCCCCATCCCTAAATCCCCATTATGACAACCCCGCCGATCACCGAACTCACCACGCGCGCGCGCGACGTGTTCCGGCTGGTCGTCGACGCCTATCTCGAAACCGGCCAGCCCGTCGGTTCGCGCACGCTGTCGAAGCTCGCGGCGCTCAACCTCTCGCCCGCGTCGATCCGCAACGTGATGCAGGATCTCGAGGAATTCGGTCTGCTCGCCAGCCCGCATACCAGCGCCGGCCGCCTGCCCACCGAACAGGGCCTACGCCTGTTCGTCGACGGGATGATGCAGGTCGCCGAACCGAGCGCCGAGGACCGCGCGCAGATCGAGGCGAGTCTGTCCGACGCCGGCCCGATCGAAAGCGCGCTCGCGCAGGCGACCTCGGCGCTCTCCGGACTGTCGGCATGCGCGGGCCTCGTCCTCGTCCCCAAACACGAACGCGTACTCAAACAGCTCGCGTTCGTACCGCTCTCGGCGAACCAGTCGCTCGTCGTGCTCGTCGCGGGCGACGGCGCGGTCGAGAATCGGGTGATCGACATTCCTCCGGGGCTCAACCCCTCGGCGCTGGTCGAGGCGGGCAATTATATCAGCGCGACACTTGCCGGGCTGACGCTGACCGAAGCGATGGCGCGCGTGCGCCGCGAGATCGAGGCCGAGCGGATCGCGATCGACCGCGCGGCGCAGGATCTGGTGTCGCGCGGCCTCGCGATCTGGTCCTCGGACGGCGCCGACCGTCCGGTGCTGATCGTGCGCGGGCAGGCAAATCTGCTCGACGAGAGCGCGGTCGGCGATCTCGACCGCGTGCGCCAACTGCTCGACGAGCTCGAGACGAAGCAGGACATCGCGCAGCTGCTCGACAGCGCGCGCGAGGGCAGCGCAACCCGGATTTTCATCGGATCCGAAAATAAATTATTCTCGCTTTCGGGCTCGTCCGTGATAGCGGCACCCTATCGCGGATCGGACGGGCGCGTGGTCGGCGTGGTCGGGGTCATCGGCCCCACACGCTTGAACTATGCCCGCATCGTTCCCATGGTGGATTTCACCGCACAATCGCTCTCCAGACTGATACGATAAGGCTTATGACGAACAACGAAAACGACACGCCGGTCGACGACGGCGCGAACACCGAAGCTGAAGCCATCGACGCTGCGGCACCCGGGAATGAAGAGCTGGCACAGCTCGCCGAACAACTCGCGGCACTTCAGCAGGATCTGCTCTATGCGCGCGCCGAGACGCAGAATGTCACGCGCCGCAAGGACAAGGAAATCGCCGACGCGCACGCCTATGCGGCGACCAAATTCGCGCGCGACATATTGTCGGTCGCCGACAATCTCGGCCGCGCGCTCGCTGCATTGAGCGACGAACAGCGCGCCGACGAAGCGATCAAGCCGCTGATCACCGGCCTCGAAGCGACCGAGCGCGAACTGCTCAGCGTCTTCGAACGCAACGGCATCACGCGCATCGCCGCGATCGGCCTGCCGCTCGACCCGAACCAGCATCAGGCGATGCTCGAAATCCCGAGCGACAAGACGCCGGGCACGATCGTGCAGGAAATGCAGGCGGGCTATATGCTGAAGGACCGGCTGCTGCGCCCCGCGATGGTGGGCGTCGCAAAGGCGGGGTAAAATAATCCCTCTCCCCTTGAGGGAGAGGGCAGCGAGACTTGGGGCGCAGCCCCTAGTCGCAGCGGGTGAGGGGTTGTTGGCTATCGTGAGGACACAGCCCCTCACCCAGCTTTTGCCTAGGCAGCAAGCTGCCCAAGGCTTCGCAACCCTCTCCCTCACAAGGGGAGAGGGATTTATGCCGCCTTGCGGAGCTTCGCGAGCTTCTTCAGCACCATTTCGCGCTTCAGCCGCGACAGATGATCGATAAACAGGATGCCTTCCAGATGGTCGTGCTCGTGCTGGATGCACGTCGCCATCAGGCCGGTCATGCGTTCTTGATGATGCTTGCCGTCCTCGTCCTGCCAGTCGACGGTGACCTCGGCGGGGCGCGTCACTTCGGCATATTGCTCGGGAACCGACAGGCAGCCTTCCTGATAGACGCTATGCTCTTCGCTCTCGTCGGAAAAGACGGGGTTGATGAAGACGCGCGGCTCGCGGATCAGGGCCTTGCCCTCTTCGTCGTCGGGATCAGGTTCCTGCAGGTCGATGACGAGGATGCGCTTCGGCACCGCAACCTGGATCGCGGCGAGCCCGATGCCGGGGGCGTCGTACATCGTCTCGAACATGTCGGCGACCAGCTGCTTCAGCTCGGCGTCGAACTTTTCGACGGGCTTGGAAATGACGCGCAGCCGGGGATCCGGGGTCTCTATGATAGGGAGTAAGGCCATGGGGGCTCAGGTATGAACTCGAACGCCCGTCGTCAACCCACCGGGCGCCGTGCCCGGAGCGCCTGCGCCAGCGTTCCTTCGTCGAGATAGTCGAGTTCGCCGCCGACCGGCAAACCATGTGCCAACTGCGTAAGTCGCACCGGGTAGCCTTCGAGCCGCTCGGCTAGATAATGCGCCGTCGTCTGCCCCTCCAGCGTTGCGTTCATCGCGAGCACGACCTCGTCGATGCTGCCCGCGGCGACGCGGTTCACCAACGCGTCGATCGCGAGATCTTGCGGGCGGATGCCCTCGAGCGCGGACAATCGCCCGCCAAGCACATGATATTTGCCGGGAAAGAGCCGCGACTTGTCGAGCGCCCACAAGTCCGACACTTCCTCGACGACGCACAGGCTGCGCGCGTCGCGGCGCGGGTCGGCGCAGATCGCGCAGGGGTCGTGCGTATCGACATTGCCGCAAATCCCGCAGGTGACGAGCCGTTCGGACACCGTCTGGAGCGCCGCGAGCAACGGCACGAACGCGCTTTCGCGCTTCTTCATCAAGTGCAGCACCGCGCGCCGCGCCGAGCGCGGGCCGAGGCCTGGCAGGCGGGCGAGTTGCTGAACGAGCGCTTCGATTTCGGTGGATGCCATTGGGAGGGTGGTAGTGGGTGAGTGATCGGCGCACAATATCCCAACCTCCCCTCTCCCATTTAGGGAGAGGGTTGCGCAGCCTTGGCGGCTTTGCCGCCTAGGCGAAGCTGGGTGAGGGGCTGTGGCTTGCCGATAGCGCACAGCCCCCTCACCCGCTGCGACTAAGCCAGCAAGCTGGCAAGTCTCGCTGCCCTCTCCCTAAATGGGAGAGGGTTGAACTCTTCGCCTCGCTCCGCCAAAGCCCGCACCCATGCGCATCGCCTTCATGGGAACGCCGCCCTTTGCGGTGCCGACACTCGCCGCGCTTCATGCGGCGGGGCACGAGATCGTGGCCGTCTATACGCAGCCGCCGCGCCCCGCACAGCGCGGCAAGAAGGTGCAGCAGAGCGCGGTGCATATCTGGGCCGAGGGCCATGGCCTGCCCGTCCGTACGCCGGAGAGCCTAAAGGGCGAAGGGGCACAGGCCGAATTCGCGGCGCTCGACCTCGATGTCGCGGTGGTCGCTGCGTACGGCCTGATCCTGCCGCGGGCGATCCTCGATGCGCCGCGCGAAGGCTGCCTTAACGTCCATGGCTCGATCCTGCCGCGCTGGCGCGGCGCCGCGCCGGTGCAGCGCGCGATCCTTTCGGGCGATGCCGAGACGGGCGTGACGATCATGCAGATGGATGTGGGGCTCGACACCGGCGCGATGCGACTGATCGGACGGACGCCGGTCGAGGGAAAGACGGCGGGCGAGTTGACCGATGAACTCGCGGCGGTGGGCGCCGACCTGATGGTCAAGGTGCTGAGTGACCTCCACGCGTTCGCTCCCGAAGCGCAGCCCGATGAGGGCGTCACTTACGCGGCCAAGATCGACAAGAGCGAAGCGCGGCTCGATTTCCTGACCAGCGCGGTGCAGGTCGAGCGTCAGATTCGCGCGTTCAATCCGATGCCCGGCGCCTTCTTCGAGCTGGAAGGCGAGCGTTACAAGATATTGGCAGCCGAGGTCGTCCATCCAGCCGACACCGCCCCCGGCGCCGCGCCCGGCATCACGCTCGACGATGCACTCGCCATCGCCTGCAACCCGGGCGCGATCCGCGCGGTGCGCGTCCAGCGTGCGGGCAAGCCCGCGATGGACGCCGGCGAACTGCTGCGCGGGCGGGCGATCCCCAAAGAGGTGCGGCTGGCCTTATAACCTCTCCCCTTGCGGGAGAGGGTCGCAACGACGTCTCGACTTCGCTCGACACGAACGGCTAAGGGGCGGCGATGACAAGATTTGCCCTTACCATTGAGTATGACGGCCGTCCCTACATGGGCTGGCAGCGGCAGGCGCATGGCCCGAGCGTCCAGCAGGTCATCGAGGAAGCGATCCACCGCTTCACCGCCGAAACGGTGCAAGTGTTCAGCGCCGGGCGCACCGACGCGGGGGTCCATGCCATAGCGATGCGCGCGCATGTGGACATCGAAAAGCCGCTGACGCCGTTCAAGCTGACCGAGGCGCTCAACGCGCAGCTACGCCCCGCGCCGGTCGCGGTGGTCGCATGCGAGATCGTCCCCGACGACTGGCACGCGCGCTTTGCCTGTGTCGGGCGCGCTTATGAATATCGCATCGTCAATCGCCGCGCACCGCTGACCTGGGACAAGGGCCTGTCGTGGCAGGTCGCCCGGCCGCTCGATTCCGATGCGATGAACGCGGCGGCGCAGCAGTTGATCGGCCTTCATGACTTCACGACCTTCCGCTCGGCGCATTGCCAGTCGCAAAGCCCGGTGAAGACGCTCGACAAGCTGACCGTCAGCCGCCACGGCGACGAGCTGATCATCGAGGCCGCGGCGCGCAGTTTCCTCCACCATCAGGTGCGCTCGATGGTCGGCTGCCTCGCGCTGGTCGGCTATGGCAAATGGTCGGCGCGCGATCTGAAGGCGGCGCTGGAGGCGGCGGATCGCAATGCGCTCGGCCTGAATGCGCCACCCGACGGGCTGTATTTCGTGAGCGCGACTTATCCGGCCTGATCTGTTCCCCGGCGAAAGCCGGGGCCCAGATGGTCACCGCCGAGCTATACCGCATGGGCCCCGGCTTTCGCTGGGGTGCACAACGAAAAAGGGCGGCCCTACCAGACCGCCCTTTCCTTCATCGCTGTGGACGCGATTACACTTTTTCGGCGTAATAGAGCGGTGCATGCTCATTGAGGATCTGAAGGATCTTCGCCTGCGCCGTCTTTTCGTCGCTTTCTTCCATCGCGCCGAGTTCGCGCGCGAGGCGGCTCGACGCCGCTTCGAAGATCTGGCGTTCCGAATAGCTCTGCTCGGGCTGGTCGTCGGCGCGGAACAGGTCGCGGGTCACTTCGGCGATCGACACGAGGTCGCCCGAATTGATCTTCGCTTCATATTCCTGCGCGCGGCGCGACCACATGGTGCGCTTGACCTTCGGCTTCGTGGTCAGGACCTGCAACGCTTCCTTCAGCGTCTTGTCCGACGACAGCTTACGCATCCCCACGCCTTCGGCCTTGTTGGTCGGCACGCGAAGCGTCATTTTTTCCTTTTCGAAGCGCAGGACATAAAGTTCGAGCTGCATGCCGGCGATTTCCGACCGCTGCAGTTCGATGACGCGCCCCACGCCATGCTTGGGATAAACAACATAATCGCCGACTTCGAACAAGAGCGTGTTCACGGACATGCAAATTCCTTTTGTTGTGCCTTGACCCTGATCTGAAAGTGCGACAACACCGCTACATCCCGCCCTCGGATCGAGGGCGATGAGCATTCGGGCGGCACTAGCCAGTCAGAGTGACAAGGGATATGGCTCCATCGGAACATCGAAAGTGCCCCAGCCCAATGACGGGAAGAGGCAGAATGTCGATGCGTTGATATTTATTATAACAGATTCGCAACAAAATTGCCACCCCTGCGCGGAAATGCGTCGGTCGGCACCTTGACGGCTCTTCAGGCCCGTTTCAGGTTGAAACCGGACCGCGATGAGTAGCGCCCGATGATGACCCAGAGATGGTTTGGAAGTGACGGTTTTCAAGGGTTTTTGGAGAAAACCGACCACAATGCGGTCTCGCAAGGTGGGATGCATCATTGAGTATCAGTGCGCCTCAATACGCCGTCGATGCATCGGCAAACAATCTAGATTTTCCTTATTTTTCAGCGTATTAAGGGCAACGCCCTGCCCTATCTCTGCACCGGACCTCTCAAACGGGTGGGATGCACGCGAAATAAAATTTACGTAGCATTTTCAGCTAGATAGTGCCCAAACACCCGTTTCACCGTGAAACGCGCTTCTAACACGCGAGACGCTACCTCCAACGTAGAATTGGTCCTCAGCGAAAGTCAACTAACGGGTTCCGCTTGATTACCGGCGAATGGCCGGCATGGGGTGGTTAGCGGACATGCGGCACACCGCATTCCATACAGTCGCCCCACTGACGACTTTTGGGTGGACGAGTTTGAAAACGTCCCTTTCGCTCAGATTCCTCAACTAGAAGGTCGAGCGCCCGCC
>NZ_JALPRD010000014.1 GCF_023197165.1 Sphingopyxis sp. MSC1_008 | reverse complement strand
ATCGTTCGACTCCTCAGTTGAAGGAGTCGAGAGGGTCCGCCTCTGACCGCAGACGTTCAATCAGGCGCGGCGTTCGTCGGGCCGCTTTACATCGCCGCTAACACCAATCCGCGGAGCGGTTCGTGCATCGGCCAGGTGCCGCTGGCCGGATAAGACATCAAAGCGCCGCGAGCGCGGCCTTAGGCCAGCAAAGCGAAAGCCTCTCGAGAAACGGCGCGTCGGCCTAAGCCAGTTTTCTCGGTCCGCCCGGTCCCCGTTGATCGCCTCTGGATGGATCCGTGACTCTATGTTAGCCCACCGAAATGCCAATTGAGCGGAACAATGTCTCGGTCTTAGGAAAGGGCGATCGCGCGATGATGTTCGCGCACGGTTTCGGCTGCGATCAGAACATGTGGCGCGACGTCGCAGTCGACTTCGCCGGAGACCACCGGATCATCCTGTTCGATCATGTCGGTGCCGGCCGCTCGGATATCTCGGCTTATGACAGCGCAAAATATTCCGACCTCGCGGGCTATGCCGACGATGTCGTCGAGATCGGCGAGGCATTGGGATTGAAGGACGCGATCTTCGTTGGCCATTCGGTCAGCGCGATGATCGGTGCACTCGCGACGCTGAAGGCGCCGGGGCTCTTCTCGCAACTCGTGATGGTTGGCCCGTCACCGCGCTATATCGACGACGGCGATTATGTCGGCGGCTTTTCGGCGGTGCAGATCGACGAAATGCTCGAGTTTCTCGCCGACAACCATCTCGGCTGGTCCGCGGCGATGGCGCCGGCGATCATGGGCAATGCTGACCGGCCCGAGCTCGGTGAGGCGCTGAACAACAGCTTCTGCGCGACCGACCCCGATATCGCGCGCGAGTTTGCCCGCGTGACCTTTTTCTCGGATAATCGCGCAGATATGCCGCGCGTCGCCGTTCCGACGCTCGTCCTCCAGTGCCGCGAAGACATCATCGCGCCGCCCTGCGTCGGCGAATGGGTCCATGCGCAAATCCCCGGAAGCAAATATGTGCTGCTCGAAGCGACGGGCCATTGCCCGAACCTCAGCGCGCCGAAGGAAGTGACGGCGGCGATCCGCGCCTTTGTCTGATACGCTGCCAATCGAATCCGAGGATCTTGCGGACCTCTATGAAAACGCGCCCTGCGGCTATGTGTCGCTCGCGCCTGACGGGCGCATCGTCAAACTCAACCGGACGCTGGCAAATTGGATCGGCCGCCCCGCTGACGAACTGATCGGTAATCGCTTCGGCGACTGCATGAGCTTCGGCGGCCGGATCGCTTTCGAAACCCATCTTGCGCCCTTGCTGCGCCTACAGGGCCATGTCGGCGAGATCGCACTCGATCTGGTCGATCCCTCGGGCGCGAAAATTCCGGTAATTGCCAATGCCGCCGAGAAAAGATCGGCCGAGGGCGCGCATCTGCTCACACGGATGACGCTTTTCAAAGCTGTTGATCGCCGCGCCTACGAACGGTCGCTGATTGCAGCGCGCGACAAGGCGGAGAACGCCGTCGAGGCCGAGCATGAAACGGCGGTCCTGCGCGAACAGTTTATCGCCGTGCTTGGCCACGATCTGCGTAATCCGATCGCCGCGCTGTCATCGGGGGTCGCCTTGCTTGGCAAGGAAGAGCTTTCCGACCGCGGCCGCTTCATCGTCGATGCGATGGGACAAAGTGTCGGACGCGCAGCCGCGCTGATCGATGATGTGCTCGACTTCGCGCGCGGCCGCCTGGGTGAGGGCATTATACTGTCGCGCAATGCGCGCAAGCCGCTGACGCCGGTGCTCGAACAGGTGGTCCAGGAAATTCGCGTTGCCGGCAAGGGCCGGGCCATCCAGACACGGTTCGCCATCCGCGAGCCTGTCGACTGCGACCGCCAGCGCATCGGCCAGCTCGCTGCCAACCTGATTTCGAACGCGGTGGCACACGGCGCTTCCGATCAGCCAGTTCTGGTCGAGGCCGCAACCGAGGATGACGCTTTTTGGCTAACCGTGACGAACCATGGAGAGCCGATTCCGCCATCGGCCCGCGCGCAGCTGTTCCAGCCCTTCGTTCGCGGAATGGATCAGAATGCGAAGCAGGGGCTCGGGCTCGGATTGTTCATCGTCAACGAAATCGCGAAGGCGCATGGCGGCACGATGGTTGTCGAGTCGAATGAAACGCGGACCTGCTTCCGCTTCTCGATGCCGCAAACGGCTGATGCAGCGGATAAAAAGGACGCGTTGCACGATCCCGT
The DNA here is from genome assembly GCF_023197165.1 of Sphingopyxis sp. MSC1_008. GTDB lineage: Bacteria > Pseudomonadota > Alphaproteobacteria > Sphingomonadales > Sphingomonadaceae > Sphingopyxis. Next base: position 121,240 of record NZ_JALPRD010000014.1, on the reverse strand, counting down.
ATGAGGCATAGCCGAGGGCAGCGCAATTCGTGCTGCCGGGATCGCCCAGATGGACGCAGATCAGAAAATCGGGACGCGGGCCACGGCCGTCGAAAGACTACATGCAGCGGCGCTGCCGCCTATGCCGACGGACGCATCCTGACGTCGCGCGCCGGACAGGCGAATGGCGCTAGATGACGATCGGCATCCGGATGTTATCGGAAAGCCCTTGCTACTGCGCTGACAATCCCTGCCCGTCTGCCACACGGTGCGACCTCGCTTTTATTCCGCGCAGCGCGGTGCGCGAACTCATCATCTCGCACCCGCGCGTCGGCATGGCGATGTGGATCGATACACTTATCGATAGCTCCATCTTCAAGGAGTGGGTCGTGAATGTGGGGCGCCGCGATGGCCGCACCCGGATCGCCCATCTCCTGTGCGAATTCGCTCGCAGGCTCGACGTCGCGGGTTTTCCGATCGAGGATGGGATCAGCTGCCGATGACCCAGGAACAGCTTGCCGATGCGACCGGCCTGACATCGGTGCATGTCAATCGAGTGCTGAAGATGCTGTCGGAGGAGGGACTCATTCGCAGGACGAAGCGCATCGTCACCATTCCCGATTGGGAAGGGCTTCGTAGCGTTGCCGGCTTTAATGAGACCTATCTCATCTCGATCAGGTCGCCAGGGGCTTGCGCGAAGATCGCAGCCTTGGATGATTGGGTCGGGAACCCTGACAAAAAGACTCCGCGCTGGCGTGCGGAGCCTTTTCGTTCTCTACAAGAGAAATTCCTCTGCCTTGCGGGGCGCGGCCCTCAGGCTTCAGAGACCCGGACCTAGCAAGGGCGCGCGTCGAGACAATTGATCCATGTTGGTTGGATCAAGAATTTAGCGCGACTCGGTCGCGCGCGTATAATCTCACGCGGCGAAGCAGCCGTAGGGCCCTCGCGCGGCTCAGCCGTGAGGCGGAGCGGGATCTGATTGGACACGCGGAAACCGAATCGCTCATCTTTACGCCGTCGTGCGCCAATCCTCGCGGCACTGGAATGATGTCGTTCTCTTTTGCCGCGCAGGGGGGGAGGGCGCGGAACGTCTGCCTACCTGATTTTCGGTCTGAAAGCCGACCGGCTGAGATCGGCCAGGTCCTGAGGTCGAGCTCACACTAACAGATTCTATTGGCAAATTTGCGCCGCATTCCGATCGGTCCGACACTTCGCCATTCGTGCCCGAAGCGGAGCTCCGCATGACGTCCGCCGTGCGCCCCATTTCGACCATAAGACCCTGCGTTAATCCCACCTGAGCCGGACGGAAGCGCGGGATTTTGCGTAAGGCATATTCGGTACAATTGTTCCTGTATCGTTAAGTGCTTCGCTCGCGGATAACCCCTTTCATGCCGCGGATGCCAGCAAAACACAGCTCCGACTTGATGAAAGGCTACGGCGTCACCTTGACTGTACCTGTTTGGAAGCGAGAACAGAGGCCCCGCATAAGCCCATAATCATCCCTGAGTCTTCGTTCGCCATTACTCTAAACCAGCCCTTGAAGGTCGAACGGGCCAGTACGACCGTGGGGCATCGCGGTCGGCAAAGGGGAGCAATAGCATGGGGAAATCATCGTCGCGTTTCTTGAGATCGGGCTCGGCCGCGGTGCTGGCGCTATATACCGCGCCGGCCGTTATGTTCGGTTTTGCCGTCAGCGCGCCGGCGGCGGCGCAGGATTATACGTCGGGCGCATTGACGGGCAGCGTTGTCGACGCGGTGGGGGCACCGGTGGCGGAAGCAAGCGTCGAACTGACATCGGAGGATCAGGGTTTCTCGCGCGCGACGACGACAACGGCCAGTGGCGCCTTCCGCTTTGCGGCGCTGCCGCCGGGCAGCTACAGCGTCGCGGTCTCCTCCCCGGTAGGGGACGCCGGGCAACAGAATTTGCAGATCGCGGCGTCCGCGACTGCCAACTATACCTTCATCGTCGGCGAGGGCAGCAGCGAGATCGTCGTGACCGGCGCGCGCCGAAACCTCGACTTTTCCAGCACGACCACTGGCATCGCGATCGACCTTCAGGATCTCGTCGCCCGGATGCCGCTCGGTCGCAGCCTGACCGACGCCGCGCTGCTGGCGCCGACGGCGACCGCGGGGGACACGACTTTCGGCAATCTCGCCTCGTTCGGCGGTGCGTCGGTGGCGGAGAACGCCTATTATATCAACGGCCTGAATATTACGAACTTCGACAATTACCTGGGCTCTGCGCCGGTTCCATTTGAATTCTTCCGCTCGGTCGAGGTCAAGACAGGCGGCTATCAGGCCGAATATGGGCGTGCGACCGGCGGCATCATCAATGCGGTGTCGAAGGCCGGGACCAACGACCTGACGGTTGGCCTGCACCTCAACTGGGAACCCGACGGGCTGGCCTCTTCGTCGCCGGACACCTATCGCGACCGCAACCGCTCCGACAAGCGCGCCAGCTTCAGCGCGATCGCCGAAGCCGGCGGCCCGATCATCAAGGACCGCCTGTTCGCCTATGGCCTGATCGAGTTCCGCGATATCAAGAGCGAGGATAGCAGCATCCTCGACGGTGCGCGCTATATCGACCGCGATAACGATCCGATCTGGGCGGTGAAGATTGATGCCCTTCCTTTGGACGGCCATCGTCTGGAATTCACCTATTTCGATACCGGAACCACCCGGCTTCGCAAGACCCTCGCTTATGATGCCGCCACCGACGCGGTGGGCGACGAACTCAGTCAGACGCGGTATAGGGGCGGCGGCACCAGCTATATCGCTCGTTACACTGGCAATCTGGCCGACTGGTTCACCATTTCAGGCGCCTATGGCGTGTCCAAGGAACGGTTCGACTACCAGACGACCAACAACGCCAATTTCGTGCGCGACGAACGCACCGGGGCGATCCTCAGCGACCAGAAGCTGGCTACCATTCCCACTCCCTATGCGACCAAGCGCGAATTCTATCGCTTCGATGCCGATGTCTATTTCTCGATGCTCGGCGACCATCATATCCGCTTCGGCATGGACAATGAGCAGAACCGGCTGAACAAGGTCGAGGTGCCCACGGGGAATGATGGCTATGACGCCGGCGGTCTCGCCTCCGCGCCGGGCGGCGTCTCCTATTATCTGAACGAATGCGGCGCTGGCACGCCACAATGCGACGCGGCCGGGCTCGTTCCGGGCGATGTCTATGTCGGCGTCGGCTATGGGAGTGTCGGCGGTGGCTTCCGGTCAAAGAACCGCGCCTATTATCTGCAGGATGAATGGCAGCCGACCACCGACCTGACGCTCAATCTCGGCGTCCGGCTCGACCAGTTCGCCAGCGACACGCTGGGCGGAGACCAATGGCTCGATCTCGACAGCGCCTTGGCGCCGCGCCTTGGCGCTTCCTATGACGTGTTCGGCGACGGGCGGATGAAATTGTTCGGCAATTATGGCCGCTATTTCCTGCCGGTCGCTTCGAACACGGCCTTCATCACCTTCGGCCAGCCGCTCAGCTATACCGAATATTGGCAGACCGACGGCACGTTCGGTGCGGGCAATGTTCCCAATCTCACGACCCAAATCACCAACTGGAACGGGGGCCAGATCTGCCCGGAACCCATTTTCGGAGTTGCGGGGCCGAACTGCAACGTGATCGCCACGGGCGCCTTGCGCGACCCGGGTCAGGCGGTCTCGCAAAACCTGAAGCCGAGCGAGGAGGACGAGATCATACTGGGTGCGTCCTACAAGCTGGACGATCGCTGGACGGTCGGCCTGACCTATACGCGCCGCCGCTTGCTGTCTTATGCCGACGATATTTCGGTCGACGCCGGGGTCCGTGCCTATTGCGCGGCGGAAGGGATTGCGGGATGCGACGATGTCTGGACCGGTTTCCACCAATATGTGATCGCCAATCCCAATCGCGACATCGTCGTCACTCTGGCGGACCCGATCAATGGCGAAGCCACGCCGCGAACGGTCACGTTGGCGGCCGCAGACCTTGGCATGCCGGGCGCGTCGCGCAAATATGACGCGATCGAGTTTACTTTCGAACGCGCATGGGACGGCGTCTGGTCGCTGAACGGCTCCTATACCTGGTCGGACAGTCGGGGGAACACCGAGGGTTTCGTCCAGTCGGATTTCGGCCAGAATGGCGCCGGCTTGACCCGCGACTTCGATCAGGGCGACCTGATGGAAGGCGCCTATGGCAAGCTCCCCAATCACCGCGCGCATCAGTTCAAGCTGTGGGGATCCTATCAGGTGACCAAGGAGCTGCTCTTCGGTTTCAACGCGTCCCTGTCGGCGCCGCGCAAGTTTGGCTGCATCGGCAACAGCCGCGGCGGGTTCGACGGAACTAACCTCGGCTATCTGTACGGCGCCTGGTCGCAATATTGCCTCGGCCGCCTGCAGCCGCGCGGCACCGGACTCGACGGTGAAGGGTTGGAGAGCGACTGGGTGAAAAATCTCGACGTGTCGGTCCGGTACGATGTGAAATTGCCCGCGAATGGCAAGGCGACGCTGCGTGCCGATATCTTCAACATCTTCAACTTCAAGGGCGTCAACGACGTCGACCAGATCGGCGAGATCGATTTTAACAGCGATGCGATCCGCCCTGAATATGGCATGCCGCTCAGCTATCAGCGCCCGCGCTATGTACGGCTCGGTGTCGACCTGATTTTCTGAGGGGGATATTATGAAACATCTGCTTGCTTCGGCGATTGTCGCCGCTGCCCTGTACGCGACGCCGGCCGCAGCGCAGCGAAGCGCGCCGGCGCCTGCCGCCCAGGCGGACGCACCTTGGCCCGAGGCGTGGTTCGAGATCTTCAAACTTGCGCCCGGAAAGCAGGAAGAGTTTGTCCGTTTCATCGCGTTGGGCGACGAAGTCTCCGCCGCGGGCGGGCAGCCGCCGACGCAGCTGTTCTTCCACGAAAATGGCGCCGAATTCGACGTCATCCTGTTCAAACCGGTATCGGCCGCCAAACCAACCGCGGAGCAGGAAGCCGCCATGGCCAGGCGAAGCGCCGAGCTGGGCATGCCGAGCGGCTCCGCCTATTTCATCAAGATCCGCGAACTCATCGCGTCGCATAGCGACACGGGGACGATCGGTCCGGTCTCGGCCGCGCAATGGTTGGCGCGGCTCGATACATGGCGCGCTGCCAATCCTGCGCGTAAGTCGGGACAGCGCTGACCGTCGGGGACATGGAGAACAGGCGAATGCATTACCGGATCACGCGGCGTGAATTGATCGCCACCGGCACGGCGGCGGCGCTTTGCGGGCCGGCATTCGCCGCGAGCCGGACGGCCGACACGGCGCTGGTCAATGCGAAGGTCTGGACTGGCCCCGGTTCCGCCATGTCGGATGCCGTCGCGATTGCCGGCAACCGGATCGCGGCGCTCGGTGACCGGGCGGTGCGATCGGCGATCGGTCCCAAAACACGCGTGATCGACTGCGGCGGGGCGTTCGTGATGCCGGCGTTCATCGATTGCCATACCCATTTCCTGCTGGGCTCGATCCAGCTCGCGCAGCCCGTTTTCATAGACCTCCGGTCGAAGGCGGAGTTCATCGACCGCATCGGCGCGGCGGTGCGGTCGGTTCCGGGGGGCCAGTGGCTGACGGGTGGGGCTTGGGACGAGCAGCGTTGGGGGGGCGGACTGCCACGCAAGGAATGGGTCGACGCGGCGTCGGCCGACACCCCCATTGCGATTCCGCGCACCGACCTGCACTCGCTGTTCCTGAATTCGGCGGCGCTGCGCCTTGCCGGTATCGACCGCAACACGCCCGACGTTCCCGGCGGGGTGATCGAGCGCGACGAACACGGCGAGCCGACGGGCCTGCTGAAGGACAATGCCAAACAACGGGCGCTTGCGGTGATCCCGCCGCTCACCGACACCCAGGCCGACCAGCTGGTCCGCCAAGGCATCGACCATGCTTTGAGCAAGGGGGTAAGCCAGGTCCATAATACCGAGATCGACTGGTCGGTGCAGGGCGCCGCGCGTCGCCTGCGCAGCAGCGGCTCGCTCGGCCTGCGGTTCAATTCCTTCGTCCCGCTCGCCGATTGGGAACGCATGGCGGCGTTGGTGAAGGCCGAAGGGCGCGGCGACGACTGGGTGCGCTGGGGCTCGCTCAAATGCGTGTCCGACGGTTCGCTCGGCGCCCGCACTGCGCGCTTCCACGAACCCTATGTCGATGCGCCCGGCCAGCGTGGCGTCTGGACGACGCGGGTCGACGATATGCGCGAATGGATTCCGGCGGCCGACGCCGCAGGGCTTGCGATCACGACCCATGCGATCGGCGACGAGGCGAACGACGTCGTGCTCGATATCTTCGCCGATGCGGCGAAAAGGAATGGCGCGCGCGACCGGCGCTTCCGGATCGAACATGCCCAACATCTCAGCCCCGGCGCGTGGACACGCATGGCAGAGCAGAAGGTGATCGCGTCGGTGCAGCCCTATCACGCCGCCGACGACGGGCGCTGGGCGGTACGGCGGATCGGCGAGGAGCGGTTGAACCGAACCTATGCGTTTCGGTCGCTGCTCGATGCCGGGGTCACGACCTGTTTCGGATCGGACTGGCCGGTGGCGCCGCTCGATCCTATGACGGGCATCGACGCGGCGGTCCAGCGCCATACGATCGACGGCGCCAACCCGAATGGCTGGCACCCCGAACAGCGGGTTTCGATCGAGGAAGCGCTGACCGCCTATACGCGAACCGCGGCGTTCGCGGGGTTCCAGGAGGACCGCCTCGGCCGGATCGCACCCGGCTATCTGGCCGACATCGTCGTGCTCGACCGGAATCTGCTGACCGCCGCGCCCGACCAATATTTGAAGACCGGCGTCCTGCGGACCTTTGTCGACGGACAGGAGCGCTTCACCGCATCGTCCGCCTGAGCGCCGAATATAAAGAGAAAATGGGGGAATCGTGACATCCGACGAAACGAACAAGGACCAACTGCCAGCCAGTGATGTCCGGCGCGTCATCACGGCGTCGTCGCTGGGGACGCTGTTCGAATGGTATGATTTCTTCATCTACGGAACGCTGGCGGCGTCCGGCATCATCGGCCGCGTCTTTTTTCCGTCGGGCAATGAACAGATGCAGACGCTGCTCGCTTGGGCGGGGTTCGCGGTCGGCTTCGGCTTCCGGCCGCTCGGCGCAATCGTGTTCGGCTATTTCGGCGACCGGTTCGGGCGCAAGCACACCTTCATTCTGACGATCCTGCTGATGGGGGTCGCAACTGCAGGCGTGGGGTTGGTGCCGTCCTATGCCGCGATCGGATGGGCGGCGCCCGCGCTGATCATCCTCCTGCGTATCCTTCAAGGTTTGGCGCTCGGCGGCGAATATGGCGGGGCGGCGATCTATGTCGCGGAGCATTCGCCGGCCGGTAAACGCGGCTTCTTCACCAGCTTCATCCAGGCGAGCGTCGGCGCGGGCTTCTTCCTCAGCCTCGTCGTCGTGCTCGTCTGCAAGGGTGGCATGTCCGCCGAAACATGGGATGCGTGGGGCTGGCGCGTGCCGTTCCTGCTGTCGCTCATCCTGCTCGCGATCTCGCTGTGGATGCGCGTCAAGCTGTCGGAAAGCCCGGTGTTCCTGGCGATGAAGGCGGCGGGCAAGACCTCGAAGAACCCGCTCCGCGAAAGCTTCACTTTTCCCGGCAACGGCCGCCGGCTCTTCCTCGCGCTCTTTGGCATTGCCGCCGGGCTGACGGTGATCTGGTTCACCGCGATGTTCACGACGCTGGGCTTCCTGCAAAATGCGATGCATGTCGAGGAAAGCGTCGCGCAGATCATCGTCGGCGCCGCGGCGCTGATGGGCCTCGGCTGGTTCGTCCTCTTCGGCTGGTTGTCAGACCGCATCGGCCGCAAGCGGCTGATCGTGACCGGCTATGCGCTGACGTTGCTGCTGCTGTTCCCGCTCTATTGGCTGATCGGTTCGGCGGCGAACCCGCATCTGACGCGCGCGGCGGAACAGGCGCCGATCGTCGTCGCCGGCCCCGACTGCAGCTTCAACCCGTTCGACGAGAAGCAGGCCGGCGAGTGTGGCCGCCTGCTCGACTATCTGTCGAAGCGCGGCATTTCCTACAGCCTGCAGGAAACCCCGACGGTCGCAATGACGGTGGGCAGCACGGTCGTGGCGGCACGCGACGCGCCCGAGCTCGATGCGGCGCTAACCGCGGCGGGCTATCCGCTGGGCAAGGTCACGCCGTCGCCGGGCAATATGGCGATCATCTTCCTCGCGATCATGGCGCTCACGGCACTGTCGGGCGCGACATACGGCCCGGTGGCGGCGCTGCTCAGCGAGCTGTTCCCACCGCGCATCCGCTACAGCTCGATGTCGATCCCCTATCATTTCGGCACCGGCTATTTCGGCGGCCTGTTGCCCTTCGTCGGCCAATATATCGTCGCGCGCACCGGCGATCCTTATGCGGGGCTGTGGTACGCCTGGGGCGTCGTCGCGATGGCACTGGCCGTGACCCTGCTGTTGCTGCGCGAACGCGATCTGCTGAAGGACGAATGACATGCCCGTAGATGCCGAAGCAGCAGGCACCATCCCGCCCCGAAACGGACCGCTTGCGGGCGTGATCGTCCTCGACGTCACACGCGTCGTGGCCGGGCCGTTCTGCGCAATGATGCTCGCCGACATGGGCGCGACGGTGATTAAGATCGAGAACCCGAACGACCCCGATTACACGCGGACTTTTCCGCCGATGGTCGAGGCCGACGGCGTGCAGGCAAGCGCCTTTTATGCGCAGTATAACCGCAACAAGCAGGGCGTATCGCTCGACCTGCGGAGCGATGAAGGCAAGGCGCTGTTCAGGCGTCTCGTACGCAAGGCCGACATTGTGGTCGAGAATTTCCGTCCCGGCGTGATGGACCGGCTGGGCCTCGGCTATGACGTGCTGAAGGCCGAAAACCCGCGCATCGTCTATACTGCGATCAGCGGCTATGGTCGCACCGGACCCAATAGCAACCGCCCCGGTTACGACAGTAGTGGGCAGGCCGCCGGCGGCTTGTGGTCGATGAACGGCTATCCGGACCAGCCGCCGGTGCGGGTCGGCACGATCATCGGCGACCTCTCCGCATCGCTCTATGCCGCCGTTGGCACGCTCGCCGCGCTGCGCGAGGCCGAGCGGACGGGGCAGGGGCAGGTCGTCGACATTTCGCAGCAGGACTCGGTGCTATCGCTCACCGAAAATGCGGTCGTGCGCTATACGGTCGCGGGCGAGGTCGCCGGGCCGCTGGGCAATGATCATCCGTTCGTGCGACCCTACGGCCAGTTTCCTTGCGCCGACGGCTATGTGTTCTTCGGTGGCTATACCGACAAATTCTGGGCGATCACCTGCGCGTTGTTCGGCGAGCCCGAGATGGCGCGCGATCCGCGCATCGACACGATGGAAAAACGCTTCGATCCGCAGGTGGACGCGACGATCGTCCGGCCATTGATCGAGCGTTGGTTCAGCCGCCACACCAAGGCCGAGCTCGAGGAGATGGCGGGAGACGAAGTGCCGATCAGCGCGATCAAGTCGATCGACGAGGTCATCGCCGACCCGCATATAGTCGCGCGCGGCATGATCGTCGATGTCCCGGTCGCGGGGCAATCGGTGGCGATGCTTGGCCTGCCGATCAAATTGTCGGGCGCGGTTTCGGCACCGCATGATTCCGCGCCGGGCGTCGGCGAGCACAATGCCGCCGTTCTGGGTCGGTTGTTGGGAGCAGACGCCGCCGAACTGGCTGTGTTGCGCGAACGTGGAGTGATATAGATGGCAATCGAGGTGACCCGTGACGGCGCGGTGGCGACCGTCCGCTTTGCGCGGCCCGAAAAGCTCAACGCGCTGACGCTCGCCATGTACGACGATCTGGGGCGCGCCTTTGGCGAGATCGGTCAGGACGACCGCGTCCACGCCGTCGTCCTCGCGGGGAGCGGCGACCGGGCCTTCTGCGTCGGCGCCGACCTCACCGAATCCATTCCTGCGCTCTCGTCAGGGCAATTCGACATCAGCGCTTGGGACCCGGCGCACCTCAAGACCGGTGCCTTCTACAAACCCATCGTCTCGGCGGTTCGCGGCCTGTGCATGGGGGGAGGTTTCGAGATCATGCTGGCGACCGACCTCCGGATCGCGGCCGAAGATGCCGTATTCCAGTTTCCGGAAGTCGGACATGGTTTCGTCCCCGCAGGCGGTACATTGGTGCGTCTGACGCGGCAGATCGCCTATGCACAGGCGATGGAGCTGATGCTCACGGGCCGGCGCTTCACCGCTGCCGAACTGTTGACGCGGGGCGTGCTCAACCAGGTCGTCGCCAGCGATCAGGTCGAACCGACTGCGCTGGCCCTGGCCGCCGAAATCGCCGACAAGAGCCCGCTCGCCGTTCAGACCATTAAGGAAGCCGCGCTGACGCTGTACGATCTTCCAACCGCCGAAGCCTTTGCGCGCGAGGCGATACTGGGTCAGCGCACCTTTACCAGCGACGATGCCAAACAGACGCTGACGCGCTTCACGTTGAAAACCTGATACACCGTTGGATGACCGGCGCAGATGGCCGGCTATCGGCGGCCCATCTGTTCGCGCAGCCAGTTCAGGAACGTCGGGTCCGCGCCATGGGCCACGTTGACCCGCATCGCGGGGGCTGGCTCCTGGCTGGTCGAGAAATTGGCGGCGGGGGCAATGAATATCCCCGCTGCCGCCGCATCATGAACCAGATCTTCGCTGCCCATATGCTCGGGCAATTCGACCCATAGATAAAAGCCGCCGCCGATCGGGCGGCGGATGTTGAGCCCGAGTGCTTCCAGCGCTTCGACGCTCGCCGCGGTTGCAGCGCTGGCGCGGGTCCGCAGCCGGCGGAGATGCTTGAGATAGTGGCCGTGCTCGACCAGTTGAAAGATCAGACGTTCGTCATGTGCCGACGTCGAGACGGCGGTTATGACCTTCAGCTCGTTGATTTCGCTCGCGAGCCGCGGCGCGGCGGCGAGGTAACCCGTGCGAAAACTGCCCGCCAATGTCTTTGAGAAAGTGCCGATATAGATGACCCGGTCGAGCTGATCGAGCGCGGCAAGGCGGGGGGCGGTGTATGGCAGGATGTCCGCGAATGGGTCATCCTCGATCACCAGCAGGTTGAAATTGCTCGCGGCCCGCAGCACCGAATAGGCGGTTCCGAAGGTGATCGACCCGCCGGTTGGATTGTGCGCGAGCGACTGCGTGAAAAAAAGCCGCGCTCCGCTTTTCTTTGCCTTGGCTTCCAGGTCCGCAACATCGGGACCGTCGTGCCTGCGGTCGACGCCAATCGCATTGGCCCCCGCGAGCGCGAGTTTGGCGAGCAGCGGATAATAGCCGGGATCGTCAACCAGCACATTGTCGCCCGGCGCGACATATCGCCTGATGACCAGATCCATGCCGTGGTTGGCGCCATGCGTCATAAGGAGCTGGTCGTCGCTGCACGCTATGCCGCGCTCGGCCAGTGCCCCGCAAAGCCGTTCGCGGAGCGGCTTGTAGCCCCAGCTCGAATTGTAGGAATCGGCTTCCTGAAACCGCTGATACGAAAGATAGCGGCGCAGTTCGGATGTCTCGAGCCATTCGGTGGGCGGCCGGCCATCGCCGGGCCGGATCGGCAAGCGACGGTCCAATTGTTCTGCAAGTAGCGAAATACGATCGGTCGCCGCTGCAAGGGGGATTTCGCGTTCCAGCGGCGGCGCTGGAGGCGAACGAACCACATAATATCCGGACCCCGGTTTCGCCGCCAAAATGCCTTGACCGACCAAGCGAAGATAGGCTTCGACGACCGTGTTCTTCCCGATGCCGAGGCGCTGCGCTTCGTCGCGTATCGACGGCAGGCGCTGGCCGGGTCGTAAGGTGCCCGCGCGCAGCTGCATCAATATGCTGTTGATGACGAACTCGATCTTCAATGGAGGCGACGGCATGACGCGTAAATCCCCGCTTTTGCTACGTTCCGATCATATTGTCCTAAATTGTACCTGCATCATGTCCGCCGATATCGCTATCGATAAATGGGGCGTCCGGTCGATCATGGATGACTTTGCCAGCGGCTTTTGGCGCGCCCCGTGTCAACAAAAGCGAGAGGGCAGTGGTGACCGAAGATAAAATCCCACGAACATCGAGGATATCGGGCTTTCACAAGCTGGCGGTGGATGAGCGTATCGAGCAGGTCGCGGCATTTGCGGGCCTTGCGGACGATCATCGGCGTCAACTGGCGCTGCCGTCCAACATCGACACGCATCTCGCTGATCATATGATCGAAAATATGGTCACGACCATCGCCATTCCGGTCGGGATCGCGACGAACATGCGGGTCGATGGGCGCGATGTGCTGGTGCCGATGGCCACCGAGGAATCGTCGGTCGTCGCGGCGGTCGGTAACGCCGCCCGGCAATGCTATGAATCGGGCGGTTTCGCGACATCAATGTCGGGAACCGAGATGATCGCCCAGATCCAGTTGCTTGACATACCCGACCCGGTGCGCGCGCGCCTGCTTGTCCTTGAGCGCCGGGAGGAGATCGAGAACATCTGCAATGCCTGTGACCCGGTGCTGGTCGGCTTGGGCGGCGGTTTTCGCGATCTCGAAGTCCGCCTGGTCGATACGCCCGCGGGGCGCATGGTCATCACCCATATCGTCGTCGATACGCGCGACGCGATGGGCGCCAATGCGGTCAACTCGATGGCGGAGCGGCTGGCGCCCGATATCGCCGCGTGGACCGGTGGCCGGACGCTATTGCGCATCTTGTCCAATCTTGCCGATCGCCGTGTCGTGCGCGCCCGCGCAACCTGGACGTGCGATGCGATCGGCGGGACCCGCGTTCGGGATGCGATGATCGACGCCTATCAGTTCGCCGACAACGACCCCTATCGCGCCGCGACGCATAACAAGGGCATCATGAACGGGATTTCTGCGGTGGTCCTTGCCACCGGCAACGACACCCGTGCGGTCGAATCGGGCGCGCATGCCTTTGCGGCGCGCACGGGACGTTATCGCAGCCTGACGAGCTGGGAGGTCACGGCGGGGGGAGACCTCGCGGGCGCTATCGAATTACCGCTCGCCGTCGGCCTGGTGGGCGGCGCGGTGAAGATCCATCCGACGGCGCGCGCGCTCCTCGCCATCCTGCAGGCCGAAACCGCGAGCGATCTGACGCGGATCATCGCCGCGGTGGGGCTGGCTCAGAATTTCAGCGCGATGAAGGCGCTTGCCACCGAGGGCATCCAGCGGGGACACATGGCGCTTCATGCCCAGAACCTGGCGTTCGCGGCAGGTGCTGTTGGGAACGAGGTCGGCGAAGTCGCGAGACGGATCATCGCACAGCGTTCGATAAACGAGGCGGCAGCGGGCACGGCGCTGGCCGAACTGCGCGGGCAATGACCCGCGCCGTCGATGTCCGGATCGTCGAAGTCGGCCCGCGCGACGGTCTGCAAAACGAACCTTGGGCCTTGCCCGTCCGGCAGCGTGTTCTGCTGATCGACGCGCTATCGAAAAGCGGGCTGACCACGATCGAAGCCGGCAGCTTCGTTTCTCCTCGCCGGGTACCCCAAATGGCGAATACCGACGCTGTCCTGGCTGAAATTCAGCGGACCGAGGGAGTCAGCTATCCTGTCCTCGTTCCGAATGCGACCGGGATGGAGTGCGCGATCGCGGCGGGCGCCGGCGAGGTTGCCGTTTTCCTGTCGGCAACGGAAAGCTTCAGTCAGCGCAATATCAACTGCTCCATCGCGCAATCGTTCGATCGCGCGGCAGCGGTGATCGCGCTTGCCCAGGCGCATGACATCAAGGTGCGCGGCTATGTTTCCTGTGTCCTAGGTTGTCCCTATGAGCAGGGGGTTCCCCTGTCCGCGGTAGTTCGCGTCGCCGAGCATCTATACGCTATGGGATGCTACGAGATTTCGCTCGGCGATACGATCGGCGTGGGCAGGCCCGAGCAGGCCCGCGCGATGGTCCGGGACGTCGCCGCTTCGGTTCCCCGCGAAAAGATCGCGATCCATTTCCACGACACCTTTGGCCGTGCGCTCGAAAATGTCCTCGCCTGCATGGAGGAGGGCGTTTCGGTCGTCGATGGCGCCGTGGGGGGACTGGGCGGCTGCCCCTATGCGCCCGGCGCGAGCGGGAACCTCGCCACTGAAGAGCTGGTGCGCATGCTCGACCAGCTTGGTGTAAGCAGCGGGGTGAACATCGACGAGCTGATGGATGCTGCTAAGATCATCAAGACCGTGCTCGGGATCGAACCGCGTGCGAGTCAATCTCGACGCCGCATCTAGGGCTTTTACAAATCGGATCGCGCGAGAAAAGGCGCGGCAAATAATTGGCCCCTTCGTTTTGACGGAGCCGGCGGTTGGGGCTTGACCCTTTCGGCCATCTGTTGGACGCCGGGAACCGAGGAGTGAGAGGCCGAACAGCGAAGGACGGATGAGCTTACATCCGACGCGCCGGGCATTGCTCGCCGATCGGTGACTGGCGCCCCTTGCCACTGTCACAGCGACGGACGAGTGGCCGGCAACGATCCTGATCGGAACGTCCAGCTGTTCCATGCCACGCGTAGCAGTCGCAAGCGCGCGATGTCCTCTTCCGGCAATCGCATCGACGCGGTTTCGCCCTACGACATCCCGGTGCTGGCCGACGCGACGATCCGCTGGCCAGACTGTGATGCCGGACCTGCCCGACGCGCATTGGCATATGGCCGCGGTTCGTGGCGTGCCGTGGATGGGGGTTGGACGACGCCACGCAGATCGCGATGATTTTCAGGGACGCCGAGTATCAGCTGATGCGTGGTTTCACGACGGTGCACGACACCGCCGGCGCGATCTTCGGGATCAAGACCGCGATCGATCGCGGCGTGATGTCCGGACCGTGCAGTTATCCGAGCGACGCAGCCATCTCCAGGCGTCGGGGCAGGGCGATTCGGACCCCGTCGGCGCACTTCCGACGCGCTCGGGGGCCGGCCTTCGGTCCGGCAGCAACATCGTATGACCGCGGTCGCAAACGGCGTAACCGAAGTGCTGGCGGCAACGCGCGAGCAGCTGAAGCGCGGCGCATCGCAGAACAAGATCATGGCGGGCCGCGGCGTGACGTCGGATCATGATCCGATCGACACGGTGCAATATACGCTCAAGGAAATACGCGCGATCGTGCAGTCAGCGACTGACTGGCGCACCGATGCGCGCGCGCATGCCATACGCCCGCGGGCGTACTTTCGATCGAGCATGGTCATGCGATCGACGATCGGACGGCGGCGCTGATCTCTGAAAAACGCGAGGCTTTCGCTTAGCCGGTCCGATCCCCGGGCGAGCGCTTGCGACCTTTACCGCAGAACGAACCGCAACGTGTCGGTCACCGAGCGCGTCGGTACCGTGATGTGGATTTCGTCGTCATAACGACGGTAGCGGATGCTCAGGCCATAGCCCGACAGGCGTTCGAGGCGACCGGCAAGCGCTCGCGCGGGCTCGGGGTCATCGTCGACGTCCTGGTCGCCGACGACCAGCATCAACCGGCTCGCCCTGAGGGTCTTTCCGCTGGCGAGCCCTGCGGTAAATTCGCGCTCCTCGCGGAGGATGTGCTGCGTGTTCCACTCCAGCGACGGGCTGGCGGCGACGATCGATTGAAAGGCGTCCGGACGCGTATAGAGCGCGTGAAGCGCAAACAGTCCGCCAAAGGAATGGCCAAAGAGCGCCTGCCGATCGCGGTCGATCTTGTATCGTTTGCCGATTTCGGTCCGCAATTTTCCGGTCAGGAAATCGAGGAATTTGTCGCGGCCGGTGTTCGCGGGGCGGGGGGAGGACTTCGGCTCGGCGGGCGGCTTCGCCGTTGGCACCGGATACAGGAAATCGGCCGTCCGGCGTTCGTCATAAGCATCGTCGGTCGGATAACCGACGCCAACCACGATCGCGTTGCCGCGGTCGTAATATTCAAGCAGCCGCCGGGTTTCCGCGAACGACGCGAAATATGCGTTGCCATCGAGCACATAGAGGACAGGATAGCCATCCGCCGGTGGCTCGCCTTTAGGATAGGAAACCATGATGCGGTAAATCTCGCCGCCATCGGACGGAATCTCCCACATCTGCGTGGAGGGCATGGAATAGGTCGCGACCGCAGCCGGCGCCGCTTGTTGTGCCTGTACGGACGTCACAGGTACGGCCAGCGTGATCGCCATCATCGAGGCCAGTCGCTTCCACATTTTCTTCATTCGCCTTCTCCCGCCTGCGCCCGTTTAGCCGTGGATCTTATGGGCTGCCAGCGCGAATGCCGGTTCGGCTGCCAGGTTTCGAGGATCAAATCGGAGGCATAGCCCCTCCGCGAGAAAAAGCTTGAACCCGTGCCCGCTGCCACTGCCGACGATCCAGCCGTCGGCCACGGCCGTCAACGCAAGGTGCCGGGGAGATCGCACGCGAAGCCGCGGTCGAACGGCAAACGTCCGCTCGATGGTCCAAATCAGCGTCCAGCCGCGCTCGTCCAGAAGCCTCGCCGCGACCGCATCGCGCGATTCGGTGACGCGGTCGTAAAGTACGACCTCGGCGCCCAGCGCGCGCGTTGCTGCGAGCTTCATCTGCGGCGCGTTGCCGGGCATCACGATCGTCGCGGGGATACCAAGGCGTTTCGCTGCCCAGGCGACGCCCTGCGCATGATTGCCGCACTCTTCCGTAAACAGCAGGTGGTGAACATCGGGCAGGACGGTCTCTTCTGATGGGTACAAATCTGGCCAATGAAGGAGAAACAATGGAGACGGAGTAGACACAGGCGGGCGCGACCTTAATCCACTTGCCTATGAATCATTTCACGCTCGCGATTGCGACATGCCTGTCCATGAATTCCTTCGATTTCGCGCACGCGCAGGAATCATTGGACCAATTGGAGCCGGTTGGCGGGGAGAAGCAAATCGAATGGTTGGGGACCTTTGGAGGCGACAGAGAACACGGACTTGAGCTGCTGGTCGGTGTTTCCGACCGATTGGCAATCGGAGGCGAAATCGAATTCGAAGGCCCAAATAACGGACTAACCTTGGACGAGGCTTCCGCAATCCTTTTGTACCGTTTTAACGATCCGAAAGCCACAGCCGTCGGGTTCGGCTTGATGGGCGAAGTATCTATGGGTCGGGGTGCGCGTGTAACTGCGGTTGAGGCGCGTGGAATAGCAGAGAATCAGAATGAACGGTGGTGGCTGCAGGGCAATGCAATCTTGCGACATGCAAGAGAAGGCGGGCGGCAAGGAACTGGAATCGCTTATTCGGTATCCATTCAAAGGTCCGTCGCAGGAATGTGGATTGGATTGGAAGCGTCGGGTCACGCCGTGCGACTTGGAGGCCAGCGTGAATTCGCGCCGCAAGGCAATCACTATACAGGACCGAGCGTCACGATAGAGAGAGATTTCGGCGCCGAGGGTGAGATCGAGATCGGTCTTGCATGGCTCCATAGAATGACAGGCGATGGCGTCCCATCCGCGCCCCGCGCTTTCGTTCAATATACGTTTTGATGTGCGTCGCGGTTACCCGGCGACGGCGAACCACACTTCATGAAATGCTCCGCTACGATCTCGGTCGAATCGGCAAATCCGCGCGCCACCCGTTCGGTCAGCTCCGCGTCGAGTGCAGGCAATTCGTTTGCGAGATTTTGCATGAGACATCCATATTGGAAAACAGAGGCGATCATCTCGGCAGCGAATGTGTTGCAAATCTGCCAAGGCCGCGCAAATGCGCCACCGCGGCACCGAATAGCGATGATTTGAGGTCGGCAGAGCTGAGAAGCCGACGCCGGTAAACGCCAAAAACCTTTACTTCGCATAACAGGAACGCGATTCTCCCAGGCTCGTCCGTATACCCCCGAGCGACGAAGCTCCTCCAGCCTCGAGAGAACCGATAGACGTCATACTCATAGTGCCAGTCGTGCATGCCCTCGGCATCGATATCAGAGGCATCAACATGATGATCGATGCTGACGCGCATGCGCATCTTCGAGGGCATAATGACGGTCGGGCCTAATTCAAAAACTGTCCGGTCGCGGCATCATATGTTCGGGACGTCGAGCCCCGCCTCGTCCTCACGCGACAGCCGCACGTTGAAAATCGTCATACGCATTTCCACAAGCTTAGGCGATCTGTATGTAAGACAGGACGACATTGGGGCCAAGATTGTAATACGGGCGACGTTATCGAACCACACGCGCCGCTTTGCGTGCAAGGCGATGTTCCGACTCGGCGGCCGGGTCGCCTTGTTCACACAACACGCAATCGCCTTGGGGCGCGCTCAAGCCATTCCCATAGTGGTCCTTGGTCCTAGTAGCCCCAGAACTGACCTTAGTAGCCCCAGAACGGCCCTGTAACTTCAGGCCAATAGATCGGAATTTCATGGCTCGGGCCCGGACGCAGTCGTTCGGGCGGGAGCCTTCGCATGACGCCGACCAAATTGCTTGTGGGACAGATTTTGATCGTCTTCGCGATCGTGATCCTTGGGGTGTGGTCAGCGACTCAATGGGCTGCGGCTATGCTCGGCTATCAACCCGAACTGGGCCAGCCATTGGCGCGGGTTGGTGGGCTGCCGCTGTACCGGCCGTGGGACCTCTTCCAATGGTGGTATAGTTTCGACGCCTATGCGCCGCACGTTTTCGACAAGGCAGGCGGACTGGCGGCGGGCAGCGGCTTTATCGGCTGCGGCGCCGCAATCGCAGGGTCGCTCTGGCGCGCGCGGCAAAAGGGCCAGGTCACGACATACGGGTCTGCGCGGTGGGCGAAGGAGCGCGAGATCGATGCGGCTGGTCTTCGCGGCGATGCCGGCGTCTTCCTCGGTGCGCTCGGTGGCCGCTATCTGCGGCATGCGGGGCCGGAACATGTCATGGCCTTCGCCCCCACACGGAGCGGTAAGGGTGTCGGACTCGTCGTCCCGACATTGCTTAGCTGGACGGGTTCTGCTGTCGTCCATGACATCAAAGGGGAGAATTGGCAGCTGACCGCAGCCTGGCGGTCACGCTTTTCACACTGCCTCTATTTTGACC
The DNA here is from genome assembly GCF_023197165.1 of Sphingopyxis sp. MSC1_008. Taxonomy (GTDB): domain Bacteria; phylum Pseudomonadota; class Alphaproteobacteria; order Sphingomonadales; family Sphingomonadaceae; genus Sphingopyxis. The sequence goes on along the minus strand of NZ_JALPRD010000014.1, from coordinate 102,311 downwards.
CGACCGACGTGCGTTCGGCAAGGTACAATCCGCTGCTCGAAGTACGTCGCGGCGCGCACGAGGTGCGCGACGTCCAGAATATCGCCGATATTCTTGTCGACCCGGAAGGGGCGCTCGAGCGGCGCAACCACTGGGAAAAAACGTCACACGCGTTGCTCGTCGGCGCGATCCTCCACATCCTCTATGCCGAGAAGGAGAAGACGCTCGCGCGGGTCGCAACCCTCCTTTCCGACCCGTCGCGCAGCTTCGCTTCGACCCTCGTGGCTATGATGCGCACCAACCATCTCGGGACGACCGAGGATCCCAAGGTTCATCCCGTCGTCGCGTCGGCAGCACGCGAGCTGCTCAACAAGAGCGAAAATGAACGTTCGGGCGTCCTGTCGACCGCCATGTCCTTCCTCGGACTCTACCGCGATCCCACCGTCGCCGCGGTGACGTCGGGCTGCGACTGGCGCATTGCCGATCTCGTTTCAGCGAAGCGCCCGCTGTCACTCTATCTGGTCATCCCGCCCTCGGACATCTCGCGCACCAAGCCGCTCGTCCGCCTGATCCTCAACCAGATCGGGCGCCGTCTCACCGAGAAGCTCGATGACCGCACGTCGACGGTCCGACGCCACGAATTGCTCCTGATGCTCGACGAATTCCCGGCGCTCGGGCGGCTCGATTTCTTCGAAACCGCGCTCGCATTCATGGCCGGCTACGGCATCCGCGCCTTCCTGATTGCCCAGTCGCTGAATCAGATTTCGAAGGCCTATGGCGAGAATAACGCGATCCTCGACAACTGCCACGTCCGCGTCGCATTCGCGACAAACGACGAGCGGACGGCGAGGCGTATCTCCGACGCGCTCGGCACCGCGACCGAACAGCGCGCGATGCGCAACTATGCCGGCCACCGGCTTGCGCCCTGGCTGGCGCATGTCATGGTCAGTCGTCAGGAAACCGCGCGTGCGCTGCTGACACCCGGCGAGGTCATGCAGCTTCCGTCGACCGACGAGCTGGTCCTTATCGCCGGTCTCGCGCCGATCCGCGCAAAGAAGCTGCGCTACTATGAAGACACGAATTTCAAGGCCCGCCTCGGTGCCCCGCCGCAACTTGGCAACGACAACTTTGCCGATTGCCCCGAGCCGCGTCCGAACGACTGGACTGGCATAGCGGCCGACGTCCTGCCCGCGTTGGCCGCAGACGACAGCGCAGACGATGGCGTGCTCGTCGACGACGGCGGTGCGCAGCAAGCGCGCGAGCCTGAGCTGGCCGATCTCGTGACGCCGCCGCCGACGCCCGAGCGTCCGACGAACCCACTCGGCATCGACGACGACATCGATCCTGCGGCCGACAAGAAGTTGATGGACCGCGCGCGCCCGCTCGCGCCGGTGCTGATCGGCCATGCGCTCGACGAGGCTGTCAGCCACAAGGGCGAGCAACTGGGGCTCGGGCTGTGAACGCGCACGGCCACCGGCCTCGGGGTGGGCAAGTCCGCCACCAGCTCTACGTGAGCCGCGACCTCAGCGAGCGGTTGGCGGCGCTCGCCAGAAAGCCCGGGGTTACCATGTCATCGATCATGGCCGAGGCGCTCGACGCCTGGCTTGTGCGCAAGGGTGCCGACGATCTTCAGCTGCGCTTCGGCGCACGGCTCGACCGGATCAGTGGCGCGCTCGCACGCGTCGAGCGCAACAGCCAGATCGAGATCGAAATTCTCGCGCTTCTCGTGCGCTACCTGCTTGCGTCGGTTCCACCGGTCGCCGACGGCGACGATGTCGGGCGGGCGCAGGGTCGCGAGCGCTTCGAATGGTTCACGATGAGGGTCGCCGAAGCGCTCCGCGAGGGCCGCGGCAGCTTCGGCATAGAGGTGGGCCAATGAGCGCCACCGAGACCACCGAGCGGCGGCGCGCGATGCTGCGCAGCGCAATGGGGCCGGCGATCGAAGCAGCGCTTTCGAACGCCCATGTCGTCGAGGTCATGGTCAATCCCGACGGCGCGCTACGCGTCGACGTGCTCGGCGAAGGCAGGGTCGACACCGGGGTCCGCATGGCGCCCGAACAGGTCGAGCGGATCATTCGGCTCGTGGCGAGTCATGCCCGGACCGAGGTGCATATGGCAGCGCCCATCGTATCGGCGGAACTGCCACCCCACGGCGAGGGGGCAGGCGAGCGCTTTGAGGGGCTGCTGCCTCCCGTGAGCCTCGCGCCCTGCTTTTCGATCCGCAAGCCCGCAGCGCGCGTCTACACGCTGATGGATTATGTCAACGCCGGCATAGCGAGCGCCGAGGCCGCGCGCCTCCTGTCGCTCGCCGTCGTCGAACGGCTCAACATCCTCGTCGCCGGCGGCACCAGTTCGGGCAAGACGACGCTCGCCAACGCGCTGCTTGCCGAGATGGCGACCCTCGATGAGCGCGTGATCCTGATCGAGGACACGCGCGAGCTCCAATGCCCTGCGCCCGACCGGGTCGAGCTGCGCACGCGGACCGGTGCGGTGTCGATGGCCGATCTTGTCCGGTCGACGCTGCGACTGCGTCCCGACCGCATCATCGTTGGCGAGGTCCGCGGCGGCGAAGCGCTCGACATGCTCAAGGCCTGGAACACAGGGCATCCGGGTGGGATCGCGACGGTGCATGCCAATAGTGCAGCATCGGCGCTGACCCGCATCGAGCAACTCATCCAGGAGAGCGTCGTCACCGTTCCGCGGCGCCTGATCGCCGAGGCGATCGACCTCATCGTGTTCATCGCTGGGCGCGGCGCCGCGCGGCGCATCGCGACGATCGCGCGCGTCGAGGGCGTCGGTCCGACCAACGATTACGCGCTCACCGACCTTTCCATCCATTCCGAAGATCCGAACTGAAGGAGACCCTCCATGCGTCTGTACTCGCTGCAACATTCGCCCGCCGGACTGCCGCTCACCTTGCTGTTTTGCGTGGGCGCCGCGTGCGGGAGCGCGCTCGCCGCGGGTTCGGGCATGCCGTGGGAAGAGCCGCTCCAGCAGGTGCTGGAATCGGTGCAGGGCCCGGTCGCGAAGATCATCGCGGTGATCATCATCATCACGACAGGCCTGACCCTAGCGTTCGGCGAAACCTCGGGCGGCTTCCGCCGACTGATCCAGATCGTCTTCGGTCTGTCGATCGCCTTCGCCGCCTCAAGCTTCTTCCTGTCCTTCTTCAGCTTTGGCGGCGGGGCGCTCGTCGTATGAGCCATCTCGAAGGATATGAAGCGCCGATCCACCGGTCGCTCGCCGAACCGATCTTGCTCGGCGGGGCTCCGCGCGGGCTCGCGATCGTCAACGGCACGATCGCGGCCGCGATGGGGCTCGGACTCCAGCAATGGATCGCTGGGCTCGTCCTCTGGGCGCTCGGGCACACGCTGATGGTTTTCGCGGCCAAGCGCGATCCCGACTTCGCGCCGGTCCTCGTCCGCCACCTCCGGCAGAAAGGCACTTTCTCGTGCTGAACATCTCCGAGTATCGCACACGCGCCGACCGGCTCGCCGACCATCTGCCGTGGGCCGCCCTCGTCGCGCCCGGCATCGTCCTCAACAAGGACGGGAGCTTCCAGCGCAGCATCGCCTTTCGCGGACCCGATCTCGACAGCGCGACCGAAGCCGAACTCGTCGCTGCCTGCGCGCGCGCGAACAATATGCTCAAGCGCTTCGGATCGGGATGGGCGCTCTTCTTCGAGGCCGAGCGCGTCGCAGCGCTTAGCTATCCCGAAAGCGAATTTCCCGATCCTGCCTCGTGGCTCGTCGAAGCTGAGCGCCGCGCGTCGTTCGAGGATGCCGAACGCTCGCATTTCGAGAGCCTATATCATCTCACCCTCGTGTGGATGCCGCCCGCCGATCAGGCCGACAGGGCGGGTCGCTTCATTGTCGAACAGCCGGGCGACGGAGAGGGCCGGGGCGGCGGACGCGACTGGCGCGAGGCGCTGGCACGTTTCGAAGCAGAGAGTCTGCGCGCGATCGACCTGATGGCGACTTTCATGCCCGAGGTCCGTCCGCTGGATGACAGCGAAACTTTGACCTACCTCCACCGCGCCGTTTCGCCGCACCGGCGCCGCGTGCGCGTTCCGCAGACGCCTTTCTATCTCGACGGTTTGCTCGCCGACACCGTGCTGACCGGCGGTCTCGAGCCGATGCTCGGCGACCAATATCTGCGCACGCTCACCATCCTCGGCTTTCCCTCGATGAGCCGCCCCGGCCTCTTCGACGCGCTCAACCGCGAGGATTTCGGCTATCGCTGGATGACTCGCTTCCTCGCGCTCGACAAAACCGACGCGACGGCGGCGCTCACGAAGATGCGGCGCCAGTGGTTCAACAAGCGCAAGTCGCTCTCGGCGCTGCTCCGCGAGGTGATGTACAACCAGCCGGCGCAATTGCTCGACAGCGACGCCGACAACAAGGTCGTCGACGCTGATGCGGCGCTCCAGGCGCTCGGCGGCGATCATGTGTCGTTCGGCTTTCTGACCACGACGATTACCGTATCGGACCGCAATCGCGCGCGCGCCGAGGAGAAGCTGCGCGCGGCGGAGCGGATCGTCCATTCGCTCGGGTTCACAGCGATCCGCGAAAGCGTGAACGCGGTCGAAGCCTGGCTCTCGTCACTTCCCGGTCAGACCTATGCGAACGTCCGTCAGCCGCTCGTTCACAGCCTGAACCTTGCGCACCTGATGCCGCTGTCCTCGGTGTGGGCGGGTCCTGTGCGCAATGTGCACCTGGGTGGTCCGCCCTTGCTCTACGCGGAGACGAGTGGCTCGACGCCGTTTCGCCTGTCGACGCATGTCGGCGATGTCGGTCACATGATGATCGCCGGGCCGACCGGCGCAGGGAAGTCGGTGCTGCTCGCTCTGATAGCGATGCAGTTCCGGCGGTACCGCGACGCGCAGCTCTACATCTTCGACAAGGGCTATTCGGCGCGCGCCGCCGTGCTCGCGATGGGCGGGCGCCATCATGCGCTCGGCGATGGCGCTGCTTCGCTTGCGTTCCAACCGCTGCGCGGAATCGACCGTGAGGAAGAGCGCAGCTGGGCGGCCGACTGGATCGCGGCGCTTGTGGCGCACGAAGGCGTGCCGGTCACGCCCGACATCAAGGACTCGATCTGGTCCGCGCTGCGCAGCCTTGCGACGGCGCCCGAGGCCGAACGGACGCTGACCGGGCTGTCGCTGTTGCTTCAGTCGAATGCGCTCAAGGCGGCGATCCAACCCTTCACGCTTGAAGGCCCGCATGGACGGCTGCTCGATGCGGCCGAGGAAGGCCTGGCGCTTGGATCAATCGAATGTTTTGAGACCGAGGCGTTGATGGGACAAGCGAGTGTCGTCGAGCCCGTGCTGTCCTATCTCTTCCACCGGCTCGAGGCGCGGTTCGATGGGAAGCCGACCCTGCTCATTCTCGATGAGGCCTGGATCTTCCTCGATAACCCGCTCTTTGCTGCACGCATCCGCGAGTGGCTGAAGGTACTCCGCAAGAAGAATGTCGCGGTGATCTTTGCGACGCAGAGCCTCGCCGACATCGCCGGCAGCAGCATCGCACCGGCGGTCATCGAGAGCTGTCCCCAGCGCATATTGCTGCCGAACGACCGCGCCGTCGAGCCGCAGAGCCGGGCAGCCTATTCCTCTTTCGGGCTCAACGATGCGCAGATCGAGCTCGTCGCGCGCGCAGCGCCCAAGCGCCATTATTACCTCCAGTCGGGGCGCGGCAACCGCCTGTTCGAGCTCGGGCTCGGCCCCGTCGCGCTCGCATTTTGCGGCGCATCCGATCCGGCCGTGCAGGCGCGGATCGACGCCCTTCTCGCCGGGTATGGCGAGGCGGATTTCGCGGCGCATTTCTTGCGCGATGCCGGGCTCGACTGGGCCGCCGACCTCCTCGCCGGTTTCCCCGGGACCGGACCGAGTGACCAACCCAACCCCCAAGAAGGAGAATTGCCATGAAGACGCTTGCCCAAATGCTGCTCGCCGCCGCCACCATCCCGGTACTGATGCTGGCGACGCCGCCCGCAGCGGCACTGCCGGTGTTCGATAGCGCGAACTACCAGCAGAACCTGCTCACCGCCGCACGCACGCTGAAGCAGATCGACCAGCAAATCAGGCAGCTGCAGAATGAGGCGCAGATGCTGTCCAACATGGACAAGCATTTGAAGCGCGTCGATTTCCCCGAACTGGCGAAGCTCAAGGCCAATCTGGCGCGCGTCGATGCGCTGATGGGACAAGCCGAGGGCATCGATTTCGGGGTCGACCAGCTCGACGCACGCATGGCGGCGCTGTTCCCGAAGGACTGTGCCGGCACGACGCGGTCGGCGAGCGTCGCCAACGCCAAGGCACGGCTGGAGGCCGCCATGGCGTCGTACCGGCGTACGCTTGCCGTTCAATCGCGGATTGCCGCCGATGTGAAGGAAGATACCGCAATTCTAGCCGAGGCCGCGGCGCGAAGCTCGAACGCCGAAGGCAGCCTGCAGGCTCAGCAAGCGACCAACCAGCTTCTGGCGCTGGCGGCCAAGCAGCAGATTCAACTCCAGCAGATGATGGCAGCAGCGTATGAGGCCGACATGCTCGACCGCGCGCGTGCGGCGCAGAGCGCGGCGGAAGCGCGCGAGCGCACCCGCCGCTTCCTCGGCGATGGCAAGGCCTACACGCCCATACGCTGATCCAGCCACGAACGGCGTCGGCTGCCCCTCTCCATGCCCGCCGTTCGCCGCGGGGTCTCGGATGCTCCCCCTAGAGACCCCGCGGAACTCTTCACCGCACTCGAAAGCCCGCCCGATGGACGATCTCAATGTCATCGACCGCTTCATGGAAGCCTTCATCCGCTACATCGATAGTGGCTTTGGACTGCTCGGCGGCGACGTAGCCTTCCTCACCAGCATATTGATCGGGATCGACATCACGCTCGCCGGGCTGTTCTGGGCGATGGGCGGCGAGAATGACGTCATCGCGAAACTTCTGAAAAAGATCCTCTATGTCGGTGTTTTTGCCTTCATAATCGGCAGCTTCGGGACGCTCGCCGACATCATCTTCCGCTCCTTTGCGGGGCTCGGCATCACTGCGGGCGGCGGCACGATTTCGGCCGAGGATCTGCTCAAGCCGGGCCGGCTTGCCGGCACGGGTTTCGAGGCGGCGCACCCGCTGATCGACCAGATCAAGGAGCTGCTCGGACCAATCGGATTTTTTGAAAACTTCCTCGAGATTGTCGTCCTGCTCATCGCGTGGGTGCTGACGATCCTCGCCTTCTTCATTCTCGCGATCCAGCTCTTCATCACGCTGATCGAGTTCAAGCTCACCAGCCTTGCGGGCTTTACGCTCATGCCGTTCGCCCTGTGGAACCGGACCGCCTTTCTTGCCGAGCGCGTTCTGGGAAGCATCGTGTCGTCGGGCATCAAGGTGATGGTGCTTGGCGTGATCGTCGGCATCGGCTCGGGTTTCTTCCCCGATTTTCTTTCGGCGATGGCGGGCTCCGAGCCCGACATCGAGGAAGCCATGTCGCTTGCGCTTGGTGCGCTCGCCTTGCTCGGCCTCGGCATTTTTGGCCCCGGTATCGCATCGGGCCTGGTGGCGGGCGCGCCGCAGCTCGGGGCGGGCGCCGCAATCGGTACGGTCGCCGCCGCAGCGGGCACAATGGTTATCGGCGGCGGCGCTGGAATGGCCGCGGCGCGTGCGGGCGGCGGCGCGGCACTTGGTGCGGTCCGCGCAGGTACGTCGATGGGAAGCGCTGCCTCGACAGCCTACAAGCTGGGCCAGGAGACCTCCGGATCGAACACCGTAGGTGCCGGCCTTTCGGGCGTTGGAACCGCGATGAAGGGGGTTGCCTCGAACGTCTCGCAGCGTGCCGGCGGCAAGCTCGGACTGGGCGCCGCCGCCGCCGCCGGGCGCGACGCGGCGTGGAACGCCGGAACCACCAAGGCAAAACCATCTTCATCTGCGCCGGCCACCAGCACGCGCGGGGACGGTTCACCAGCGGTTTCGTCGGCGCCGGCACCGCGCGACAGCGCTCCGCCCTGGGCCGCCGACATGAAGGCCGATCAGCGCCGCCGGTCTGCGCGGCAAGCCGCTGCCCATGTAATTTCCGACGGGAGCCGCGGCGGAAGCGGCGCGTCGCCCGACATTGCCGAAAAGGAGGATTGAGCCATGCGTTTCAAGCGATCGGTACAGCGTTACGGGCGGACGCCCGAACCCGTTACCCCCTATCAGCGCGCCGCGCAGCAGTGGGACGACCGGATCGGGTCGGCGCGCCTCCAGGCGCGAAACTGGCGGATCATGGCGTTCGGCGGGCTGTTGCTTTCCACCGGCCTCGCGGGCGGCCTCGTCTGGCAATCGGTGCAAAGCCGCGTGACGCCCTACGTCGTCGAGGTCGATCGGCTCGGCGAGGCGCGCAGCGTCGCGCCCGCCGTCGCCGACTATAACCCGACCGACCCGCAGATCGCCTGGGCGCTCGGTCAGTTTATTCGCAACGTGCGTGGTATATCGCTCGACCCGGTGCTGATGCGCGAGAACTGGCTTGGCGCCTATGATTTCGTCACCGACCGCGGCGAGCTATTCCTCAACGAATATGCGCGCTCGGCCGACCCGTTCGCGAAGGTCGGAACACACTCGCTGTCGGTCGAGATCGTCAGCGTAGTCCGTGCGTCGCCGCGATCCTTCCAGGTCAAGTGGCGCGAGAGCCTGTTCGAACGCGGCAGTCTCGTATCGACGTCGCGCTGGACGGCGATCCTGACCGTCGCGGTCAAGCCGCCGCGAACCGCCGAGGTGCTGCGCAAAAATCCGCTCGGGCTATACGTCGAGGCGATCGACTGGAGCCGGGAATATGAGACCGCCGAGCCGGTGCAGGCTGCGCCCTCTGTCTTGGCAGACGAGGACAGAGCTCCGGATGCCGGGCTTGCCCAAGAGCCGACGCTAGAGCTTCCGCCTTCAACCCCCACTGCTTCGGAAGGGAAACTGCCATGAAGTCGTTTCTTATTTGCCTACTGGCCACCGGGATCGTCGCAGCAACTGATGCCGAGGCCGCAGCGGCTCGCGGCACCGAGCGGATACGCGCGGCGGAAGCGGCCGCGACGAGAGAGCCGCGGCGCGAGGATTACCGCGGCGCGATCCAGTCCTACGCCTATGCCGAGGGCGCGATCTACCGCCTCGTCGGGGCCCCCGGTCACGTGACCGAAATTGCGCTTGAGCCCGGTGAAGCGCTCCTCGCGGTGGCCGCCGGCGACACGGCGCGCTGGACCGTCGGCGATACGGTCAGCGGGGCGGGGGACGCGCAACGCACCCATGTCATGATTAAGCCGCTCGCGCCTGGTCTGGCCACGAATTTGATCATCACCACCGACCGGCGCGTCTACCACATCGCGCTCACCAGTACCGCCGCGACGGCGATGGCGGCGATCCGCTGGACGTATCCCGACGACGCGCTGCTGGCGATCAAACGCGCGGCATCGACGGTTCGCGATCGCGCCACAGGGCAGGGCGGCGTTGACCCCGTAGCGTTTCACTTTGGATACCGCATTCGCGGCGACCGCGCACCGTGGCGGCCGCTCCGCGCCTTCGACAATGGTCGGCAGACTTTCATCGAATTTCCGCCAAGCCTGGCGCAGGGCGACGCACCGCCGCTTTTCGTGACAGGCGAAGCGGGTGCGCCCGAGCTCGTCAATTACCGCGTTTCCGGCCGCTTTTACATTGTCGATCGTCTCTTCGAACGCGCGGAATTGCGCCACGGCGCGAAGCGCCAGAAGATCGTCCGCATTGTTCGAACGGGAGAGGGGCGGTGATGTCGGGCGATGAGGAGGCTGTCCGTCGGCCTGCGGAAGCTCCGGTCCGTGATCGCCCAGACCAGGCCGGGCCACCGGCCAAGGTCGATCCCGAGACCCTCGTTCTGCGCGGCGCCCCCCGGCGCGTCGCGCGCTTCCGGCGAGAGATCATCATCGGCGTGGCGGCCGTCGGTGCCCTCGCGACTGCAGTAGTTACTTGGATCGCGCTCGAGCCCGTCTCCTTCAAGCTCGCGGCAAGCGGCGACGAGATGTTCGAGAAGCGGCAAGGCGGGCAGCCCCAAGCCCTGGCCGGCACCCCCGGCCGTTACGACGAAATTCCTGAGCTCGGGCCGCCACTCCCTGGGGACCTTGGACGGCCGATCCTCGAACATCAGCGCAAAATGGAAGGCGCGTATCCGCCTGCCGTCGCGGTCGACGACAAGGCGGCAGCCGAGGCGGCCGAGCGCGAGCGTCGCCTCGCCGAAGAAGGGGCCGCGCGCCAATCACCCGTCATGATGTCGCTTGGATCGAACCGCGGAACGCAGCCAGCGGTACCGCGAGCCAGTGGCGAGCCGGTCGAGGCCGCACCAGCCCAGGGCAAGTTGGCATCCTCCTCCAAGGCGGAAGCAGGAGGCGACGCGCACGTGAGCCCGCATCGCATCGCACCCCCCGCCTCGCCATGGATGCTCAGCAGCGGCAGCGTGATCGCCGCGAGCCTCATCACCGGGCTGAATAGCGACCTCCCCGGGCTGGTCGTCGCGCAAGTCAGTCAAAACACCTATGACAGCATCACCGGACGGACCTTGCTGATCCCGCAGGGCGCGCGTCTGATGGGCCGTTACGAAAGCCGGACGAGCTATGGCCAGAAGCGCGCATTCGTCGTCTGGCAGCGGATCGTGTGGCCCGACGGCTCTTCGCTCGCGCTGGACGATGCCCCGGCCAGCGATCCCTCGGGCTACGCAGGCCTTGCCGATCGCGTCGATGCCCACGGGTGGCAGCTGATCAAGGGCGTCGCGCTCGCGACACTGCTCGGTGTCGGCACCGAACTCAATTTCGGCGACGACGAAAGCGAGATCGTCCGCGCGATGCGTGAGTCCGCGCAGCAGGGCGGCAGTCGCGCGGGCGACCGGCTCGCCGAAAAGAGTCTCGACATCCAGCCGACAATCGTCGTGCGGCCTGGCTGGCCGGTGCGCGTGATTGTTCACAAGGACATCGTCCTCGGGCCTTGGCAACGAGGAGCGGGCTGATGGCCGCTCTCAAGCTCGCACGTCTTCCCGATCGTACCCCGGTCAAGATCGGCATCGTCGTCTTGCCTGAACTGAACGACCGGCTGTCGGCTTATGCGGCCGCCTATGCCGCGGCCTACGGCCTCGAAGAGCCGGTGGCGGCGCTTATCCCGGCGATGCTCGGAGCCTTTCTCGACAGCGATCGCGAATTCGCGAAGACCGAAAAGGGGCCGAGGTACGGCGGATGACGACAATTGTCCGTGGAACGGCTGGGCGCAGGCTTTGCCCGGCCCCGAACACGACCTCAGAAGCGATGGAGAGTGTCATGCCAAATCGCAAAGCCGCCCCGAGAAGCCTGCGTCGGGCGTCGCCGCCGCCGCTGGATCCGATAAGTATACGTATCTCGGAGGTTGTTCGCACGACCGGGCTCAGCCGCACCAAGATCTACGAATTGATCGCCGACGGGGAGATCGAGGCGGCAAAGGTCGGCCGCGCTACGCTGGTCTTCGTCGCAAGTCTGAGGTCGTTTCTCCGCGCACATCCCCGGCCGAGACATGGCGGCGATCGCAGGAGCAGCCGGTACGAAAGCCCCCGCTCTCCGTCTTCTACACCGAGGATGCGCTGAGCCAGGACAAATTCGGCCGGCCATGTTTGGGCCGCTGCGCCTTGCCGACGGGGATAGTGGGGAAGCACGGGCACCCGACGTTTGCGCCTGTTCCGTGCAGAATTGTCGCCAGACGGCCGCGCTCCTGTTGAGCCAAAGCGTGACCGTTATTTGCGGGGATCGGTCAGGCGTTCATCGCCTTGACGATTTCTTCCACCATCTTCTTCGCATCGCCAAGCAGCATCATGGTGTTGTCCATGTAGAAAACGTCGTTGTCGACCCCGGCATAGCCGACGCCGCCCATCGACCGCTTGAGGAACAGAACGGTCTTGGCCTTTTCGACGTCGAGGATCGGCATGCCATAGATTGGTGAAGTCTTGTCGGTCTTCGCGGCCGGGTTGGTAACGTCATTTGCGCCGATGACGAAGGCGATGTCGGTCTGCGAGAACTCCGAATTTATGTCTTCCAGCTCGTATACCTCGTCATAAGACACGTTCGCTTCGGCAAGCAGCACATTCATATGGCCAGGCATGCGTCCCGCGACCGGGTGAATCGCATATTTCACGCGCACACCCTCGGCCTTCAGAAGATCGCCCATCTCGCGCAGAACGTGCTGCGCCTGACTGACCGCCATTCCGTAACCGGGGACGATGATCACCTGTTCAGCCTGGCTCATAAGGAAGGCCGCGTCGTCGGCCGAGCCGCGCTTCCACGGCCGTTCAACCTTTTCGCCGCCGCCCGCGGCCACCGCGTCGCCGCCGAATCCGCCCGCGATGACCGAGATGAAACTGCGGTTCATCGCCTTGCACATGATGTAGCTCAGGATCGCGCCCGACGAACCCACCAGCGCGCCGGTGATGATCATAGCGCTATTATGCAGCGTAAAGCCCATCGCCGCCGCCGCCCAGCCGGAATAGCTGTTCAACATCGACACCACGACCGGCATGTCCGCGCCGCCGATCGGGATAATCAGCAAAAAGCCGATGACGAAACTGAGCGCGGTGATGGAGAAAAAGACCCAGTGGCTGTCGTCGGTGACGAAATAGGCGACGAGGCCGACAATCGCGGCGAGCGTACCTAAATTGATGACATGCCGCGCCGGCAACATGATCGGCGCGCCCGACATGTTGCCGTTGAGCTTGAGGAAGGCAATTACCGATCCCGAGAAGGTGATCGCGCCGATGGCAACCCCCAGGCCCATCTCGATCCGGCTGATGCTTTGGATGTGGCCGGTTTGCGCATCGAGAATGCCGAAGGCTGCTGGATTGAGGAAGGCAGCGGCCCCGACGAGCACGGCGGCGAGACCCACGAGCGAGTGAAAGGCCGCAACGAGCTGAGGCATATCCGTCATTGCAATTTTGCGCGCAGCGACGAACCCGATCACCCCGCCGATCGCAATCGCAATCGAGATCTGGATCAGGCCGGTGCCGTGCAGGATCAAAGTGGTTGCGACCGCCACCAGCATGCCGATCATACCAAGGCGGTTACCTCGGCGCGACGTACCGGGGCTGGAGAGTCCACGCAATGCGAGGATGAACAGCACGCCCGAAACGAGATAGGCGAGCGCAGCCCAAGCGGGCGTGGCGGCGAGTTCGTGCATATCGGGCATCAGCTCTTGCGGTCCTTCTTCTTGTACATGGCGAGCATTCGCTCGGTGACCGCAAAGCCGCCAAAGATGTTCACGCTGGCGAGGACGACCGCCACCAGCCCCAGATATGTGGAAAACTGGCTCCCTTCAGCGGCGCTGGCAATCAGCGCACCGACGATGATCACCGACGAGATTGCGTTGGTGACAGCCATCAGCGGCGTATGCAGCGCCGGCGTAACCGACCACACGACGTAATAGCCGACGAAGCAGGCCATCACGAAGATCGAGAGGATCGAGATCAAATCCATAATTATTGTTCCCCTTTGTCGGTCTTCAACCGAGTAGCCGCGCGTTGACGACCTTGCCGTCCCTTGTCAGCCGGATCGCATCGCCGATCTCCTCGTCGAGAACCGGCCCGCCGCGCTCCTTGTCCCAGAAGGCGCTCAGGAAATTGTAGAGGTTTCGAGAGAAGAGCGCCGACGCGTCCGCCGCGAGCGTCGCCGCGATATTGCTCGCGCCGATGATCTTCACGCCGTGACGGATGACCGTCTCGCCCGCGACTGCACCCTCGACATTGCCACCGGCTTCCGCGGCGAGATCGACGATCACGGACCCTCGACGCATCGTCGCAAGCTGCGCGTCGGAGATCAGCCGGGGCGCGGGGCGACCCGGAATCAGCGCGGTCGTGATCACAATATCCTGTTTCGCGATGTGGCTCGACACCAACTCGGCCTGGGCCCGCTGATATTCCTCGGACATCTCTGTCGCATAACCGCCTGTCCCTTCGCCCTCGATACCTTCGACATTCTCGACGAATATCGGCTTGGCGCCGAGCGACTGGATCTGCTCTTTTGTCGCCGAACGCACATCGGTCGCCGATACCTGCGCCCCCAGGCGGCGCGCCGTGGCGATCGCCTGGAGCCCGGCGACCCCGACGCCCATCACAAAGGCGCGCGCGGCGGATACCGTGCCCGCGGCCGTCATCATCATCGGAAAAGCGCGGCCATATTCAGACGCGGCCAGCACGGCGGCCTTGTAACCGGCAAGGTTGGACTGCGACGACAATATATCCATCGACTGCGCGCGCGTGATGCGGGGCATGAACTCCATCGCCAGCGCTTCGAAGCCGCCCGCTGCATAAGCGTCGATGCGTGCGCGCTCTGCGAAGGGGGCGAGGCTCGCCACGATCCAGGCGCCGGGCTTCGCACCGTTGATCGAGGCGGGATCGGGTCCCCGCACGCCGAGAATGATATCCGCACCGGCAAGCGTCGAGTTGCGGTCGGCGACCATGGCGCCAGCCGCTTCATAGTCGGAATCAGAAATGGATGCGGCCTCGCCGGCTCCTTTTTCGACAGCGACCTGGGCACCCAGTGCGGCGAATTTCTTCGCTGTCTCGGGGGTGGCGGACACGCGGTTTTCGCCCACGGCTTCTTTCAGTACCGCAATTTTCACAGCCATTGGATCCTACAACTCGACCGAAACTATTCTAGCGAAGTCAAGTCTGTGGCTGCGGCATGTTCCCCGCGCGTCTCATAAGCGACTTCGCGCTTGCGGCGCGAAAGCGAGGCGATCCGCCATATCCACAATGCTATTTTCGCTACGCACTGCTGCGTTGCGCCGTCCCGTAATCGAGTCGAACTTATGAGTCAATATTATGACTCCAGATTCAGAAAGGAGCAAATCTCTGCCCGTCTCAGGCAAGCCTGAGCGGGCGACCGGAAGGATCATGAAATTCGGGCGCTATCGCCCAGTTTTGCCTAGAGCGCTTTTTTCTTCGAGGCGCCGGCCGGCTTCGCCTTCGTGCTGCCGGCCTTTTTCGCGGTCGCAGCCCGCCCTGTCCGGGCGGATACCATCGGAGCAAAGGTCAATGTCGCTTCCGGATGGGGCGGGACTTCCACACGCACGTTGGCGCTCGCGGTGTCGATGGCTATCGATCGCGTCAGCATCCCTACGATGACGTCGGCGATTTCCTCGATCTTCAGCCTGCCGCCACGCGAATACCACGAAGAAATGCTGTTCACCGCTCCCATGATGACGAAAACGGCGAGATGCGGATCTTCGGCGACCAAACTTCCATCGCGAATGCCCAGGTTGATGAGGTCGAGCAGGGCCTGGTCGATTTTATCACGCCGGGCGACGACGGTGGCGCGATCGTCCGGCCGCAGGGCATTGATGTCCGAAGTGATGCCGCCGATACCGGCCTCGCCGTACATCCATTCGATGTAGCACAGCAGCAGGAGCCGAAGTTTATCCAGTCCCGATCCGTCGAGATCATTGGCTACCTTGCTGGCCTGATCGCCCAGGTCGAGGGCTATCATATGGCAGTCGAACAAAATTTCCTGCTTGTCGGAAACATAATTGTACAAAGTGCCTTTGGAGATCCCGAGGCCTTCGGCAATTTCGTCCAACGACGTATTATGAAACCCGCGGCGAGATATGATCCGCGTCGCTTCCCGCAGAACAGCGTAACGCTTGAAGCGATGCAGCTCTTCGCTGGTTCGGAATGCATTACGCCACTTCGTCACGACAGGTTCCCCTTAAGATCCCTAAACACTTCGGTCCACCGGTGCCCCCGGTCGCTTAATTCAGCCCGGCCCCGCAAGAATGCCTGGAAACGGGCGCAGTCGGTGAGCACGAAATTGGTTTTGATTGACGCCCGCGATCTGTCGCCCGAACATAGCGTCAGATGGCGTGATTGCAATGGCGGTTGTCAGACCATCGTGGACGTCAGACGGCGGTTAGCCGAGCTGTTGGTCCCTAGCGAAGTGGCTGGGGAACAGACGAGAAACCGGCGGATTATCCGATTGAGCTTGCAAAATTGCGTTCGTAGTATAGAAAACTGACTATGAAGTCATTTTTCTCGGGAGGATCAAGCCGATGCAGCGTTTTGGCAATAGTGAACTGACGGCCGACCTGCGCGGGAAGCTCAGCTTGCCGCTCGTGGTTGCCCCGATGTTCCTGGTTTCGACAGTCGATATGGTCGTCGAGGCGGGCCGAGTGGGGGTCATGGGCTCGATCCCGGCGCTGAATGCGCGAACGCCGGCGATCTTTGCCGATTGGGTCGCCGAGATCAAAACCCGGCTTGCCGACGCCCGGGCGATTGCGCCCTGGGCGGTCAATCTTATCGTTCACAAGACAAATGTTCGCCTTGGCGACGATCTCGATATCTGCGTCGACGCAAAGGTGCCCGCGATTATCGCCTCGGTAGGAAGCCCGGTCGACATCATCGAGCGCGTCCACGCTTATGGCGGCATCGTCATATCGGATGCCGCGAGCGTCAAACACGCGCGGCGCGCCGCGGAAGCGGGGGTCGACGGCCTGATCCTGCTGACGGCAGGGGCGGGCGGCAATACGGGATGGCTGAACCCGTTCGCGTTCGTGTCGGAAGTGCGAAAATTCTTCGATGGCCCGATCATCCTTGCCGGAGGCATATCGAACGGTCGCTCTCTCGCCGCGGCCCGCGTCCTCGGCGCGGACATGGTCGCCGCGGGCACGAGCTTCATCGCCGCGACCGAGAGCGCCGCTCCGGACGCCTATCGGGACATACTGATCGAGAGTGGCGGCGATGACATCGTCCTGACCTCCGAGGTCACGGGCATTCCGTCCAATATGCTCCGCCTGAGCCTCGACCGGTCGGGTTTCGTTGGCGGCGGCGATCACCAGAAGTTCGATCTGGCCCGAGAGCTCGACACCATCAAGGCATGGAAGGATGTCTGGGCCGGTGGACATGGTGTGGATGACGTCACTGAAAGTGCGCCGCTCGCCGAACTCGTCCGGAAATTTTCGAGCGAATATGAGGCTGCGCGAGCCGAGCGCCTCGCATAGGCCGGCGCGACGGCTGCCCGCGTTCGCTTAAGGAAGAGAGGTTCCCATGGCGCAGATCAGCGGCGCCACCGCGCCGCACAGTCCACTCGAACCGATCAGGCTTGCGCCGTCGAAGCGGAAATGAATTGATAGTTAGATAATTGACTACATAGTCATAATTGTACATGTGCGCGGGATGTCTTCGAGGCAGAACACGCAGGAGAGGAGAGCGGCGGAATGTTGGTTATCGAGCACTTTGAGCGCGGGGCTGCGCGCTTCCGGGACCGGGCCGCGGTCATCGAGGGCGACGGCTCACTGACTTATGCCGAGATGGAAGATCGGATGACGCGCATCGCCCAAGGGCTTCTGCGGTCAGGCCTCCCGGTCGACAGTTCGGTCGCGCTCCTGTCGCCAAACCACAGCATGGTGCTCGCGTGCCAGTACGGGATTTTCAAGGCGGGCATGTTGTGGGTGCCGATCAACTATCGCAATTCGGTCAGCGACAACCTCGCTCAGCTCGCCAAATATGATGCGCGAACTCTCTTCTTTCATAGCTCGCTCCGCGAGCACGCGGTTGCAGCAAGCGAAGCGCTGCCTGAACTTAAACAGTGCGTCTGCATCGACGCCAAGGTCGAAGGCTTCCCTTCCTTGTCCGATTGGTTCTCGGAAGAAGGGGGCGAGGCGGTCGCTTTTCCCATCCGTGAAATGGAAGATGCTGTCGCGATATCGAGTACCGGCGGGACCACTGGCGAACCGAAAGGGGCCATCCATACGAACCGGTCGTTCGAAGGCGTCATCGCCTCCGTATATGCCTTGTTTCATTTCGATGAGCCGCCTGTCCATCTCATCGTCGCGCCCCTGACCCACGCAGCGGCAATCTTTCACTATGCGCTCCTTCCGCGTGGCGGCACCCAGATATTGCTCTCATCTACGGACCCGCTTGCGGTTCTGGAGGCGATCCAGCAGCACCGGGTGTCGGTCGTCTATCTCCCCCCGACGCTCATCTACATGGTGCTCGCCCATCCGAGATTGAAGGAGTTCGATCTCTCGTCGCTCCGCTACCTGCTCTATGGCGCAGCGCCGATGTCGGTCGATAAGCTGCGCGAGGCCTGCGATGTCTTTGGACCGATTCTGATCCAGAGCTACGGCCAGACCGAATGCCTTCAATTTACCACGGTGCTCACGCCGAAAGACCATGAAGAAATTCTGGCCGATCCAGCGCTTGCGCACCGGCTGGCATCGGTCGGACGCTCGGGCCCATTTTCCCGGACCGAGATCGTCACCGAAGCAGGCGAGGTCGCGGCCGATGACGAGATGGGCGAGATCGCCTTTCGCTCGGCGATGCAAATGACGGAATTCTACAAGGATCCGGCCGCGACTGCGGCGATCCGCCGCAATGGCTGGCAATTTAGCGGAGATCTCGGCCGGCGCGATGCGGATGGCTATATCTATATCGTCGATCGCAAGCGCGACATGATCATCTCGGGCGGGTTCAACGTCTTTCCGGGCGAAGTCGAACAGGCCGTGCTCGGTCATCCGGCGGTTCTGGATTGTGTGGTCGTCGGAATTCCAGATGAAAAATGGGGCGAGATGGTTACCGCCGCGATCGAAGTGAAGGACGGCATGTCGATCGACACAGCGGAGCTCCTCGCCCTGTGCAAAGAGAAACTTGGAAGCATCAAGGCTCCGAAACAGATCGATATCTGGCCCGAGCTTCCCCGCAGCACGGCAGGCAAGACCCTTCGCCGCGCCGTCCGCGACCATTATTGGGCCGGCATGGATCGCAAGATCTGACCCTTCTTATCCATTCAAACATCGCGAGGGAAATATGAGCGGACAACTGGCTGGAAAGATCGCTATCATCACCGGCGCGGGATCGGGCATCGGCAAGGCCATGGCCGAGTTGTTCTCGCGTGAGGGCGCTGCGGTGACCGTTGCCGATGTCAGCGGCGCCGAAGAGAGGGTTGCCGCCGACATCGGCGGGCTGGCGCAAGCCTGTCGCGTGGATGTTTCTGATCTCGAGCAGATCGATGCGATGTTCGCTTCGACCCTGGCCCGTCACGGCCGCGTCGACATTCTTTGTAATAATGCCGGGATCGGCCACGGTTTCGCGCCGCTTCACGAAATCCCCGCCAGCGCCGTCGAGGCCGTCATCAATGTCAATCTCACGGGTGCGTTCCAGGTCATGCAGCGCGCGATCGGCCATATGCTCGCAAATGGAGGTGGCGCGATCGTCAACACCGCGTCCACGGCATCCTATCGCGCGACGCGTGGGAACGGCGCCTATACGGCAACCAAGGGCGGCGTGCTTGCGATGACGCGTGCCGCGGCGATCGAATATGCCGACCGCAATATTCGCGTGAACGCCCTGTGCCCCGGCGTGATCGAAACCCCGCTCCTGGCGAACGCCAGCGACGATGCGCGCCGCGACGTGATTCAGACGATCCCGATGGCGCGCATGGGGACGCCCGAAGAAATGGCTTCGGTTGCGCTCTTCCTGGCATCCCCGGCCGCATCCTATGTGACCGGGGTAGGGCTGCTCGCCGACGGTGGCCGGAACGCGGGACGCTGACGGGTTCCGGCTGCCTGCGGTAGCCGTGCCAGCTTACCGATAGGGCGCGAAAAACTCCTGCATGTCCGCCAGGAGGGCATCGGGCTTCTCGAGCGCTGCGAAATGTCCGCCCGCCGCCATGTCGCTCCAATGCACCACATTGTAACTCTTCGCGGCCTGTGAGCGCGGCGGCGGCGGAAAGGCCGGATCCGGAAACGCGCCTATGCCCGTCGGCACGCGAACGGCTGCGCCGGGCGGAAACTTGCCGGCATTCTCGAGCACCCATCCACGGTACATCCAGGTCGATGTCACGAAGCTTTGCGGCGCGACATAGAGCATGATGTTCGTGATCAGCAGGTCCTCGTCAAAAGCCTGCCAAAGGTCGGGACTGCCATCGGCGCGGCGAGGAACATCTGCCCAGACCCCGAATTTCTCCAGAATCCAAGCTGCGATGCCGACCGGGCTGTCGCTCATCGCTACTCCCAGCGTTTGCGGACGCGTCCCGTGCAGGTGCGAATAGGCGCCTTCGCGCCGCGCCAGGCTCGCGCGCCATTTGGCCCAGGCCAGCTCGTCCGAAGTGGTCGGTGCGGCGCCCTCCGCCTCGACAAGGATCAGGTTAAGGTGCAACGCAGCCACTGCCTCGGGAGAGGCCTGGGCCATCCAGCCCCCGACGGCTGCCCCCCAATCGCCGCCTTGTACAAGATATCGACCGGGACCGTAGAGATCGAGAAGGAGCTGATGGAACAGCTCCGCAGTCCGCCGCGGGCCGATCGGCGCGTCGGGGCGCCCGGAAAAGGCATAGCCCGGTAGCGATGGAACGATGACGTCGTGGCCGCTCGCGACCAGCGGCTCGATTAGACGCTCGAATTCAATGAACGAACCTGGCCAGCCATGGATCAGCATCAGCGGCAAGCGGGAGCCATCGCCCCTTGCATGGATAAAATGAAGCCGCTGCCCCTGAACGTCCGCCATGAAGTGAGGGAGCCGGTTCAGCCTGGCCTCGTGCGCACGCCAGTCATATCGATGCAGCCAATAGTCGATCAGCCGCCGAAGGTCGGCAACGCCAACCCCGATCTCCCAACCGTCCGCATACGGCACTGCCGACCAGTCAAATGCCTCCAGCCGCGCCCGAATTGAAGCAAGGCGCTCATCGGAGACCACAATGTTGAAAGGCTCAGGCATCGACGCTTCCTCGAAGTTCCTACGCTATCGCGTCAGGGTTGTGGCTGATAGTCCGACCGGCCGATTGCCGGTCTCAACATCAGGTTCTCAGGCAGCGATCGCAGAGGCTGCGAATTCGCCTTCGGCATGTCGCGCAGTTCACGAGCCTCCGGCTCGCCGGGAAGGGCGGGGCGCAGTGCCTTCATCAAAGCACCTCGAACAATCCCGCCGCTCCCATTCCGCCGCCGACACACATGGTGATCACGACATAGCGAGCGCCCCGCCGCTTCCCCTCGATCAGTGCATGACCGACCATGCGCGCGCCGGACATGCCGTAGGGATGTCCGATCGAGATGGCCCCACCGCTGACGTTCAGTCGTTCGACGGGAATGCCGAGGCGATCCTGGCAATAGAGCAGCTGCACCGCGAAGGCTTCGTTCAGCTCCCAAAGTCCGATGTCGTCGATGCCGAGGCCGAAACGCCTGAGCAGCTTTGGCACCGCGAACACCGGGCCGATCCCCATTTCATCCGGTTCAGTGCCCGCGACGGCCATCCCGACATAACGGCCGAGCGGCTGGAGACCCCGCTCGGCCGCGAGCCCCGCCTCCATCATGACGCAGGCCGAAGCTCCGTCGGAGAGCTGCGATGCATTGCCGGCGGTGATCGCGCCACCTTCAATGACGGGCTTGAGTGATGCCAGTCCTTCTGCGCTCGTTTCAGGCCGATTGCCTTCGTCCTTCGAAAGGGTCACCGTCTGTGTAGACGTTTTGCCCGTCGCCTTGTCGGTGACCGACATCGTTGTGGTGACAGGGACGATCTCCGCGTCAAAAATGCCCGCCGCTTGCGCTTCAGCCGTACGCTGCTGTGAGAGAAGACCATAGTCGTCTTGCCGCTCTCGCGAGATGGAGTAGCGCTTTGCCACGACCTCGGCCGTTTGAAGCATCGGCATATAGATGTCGGGGACCATAGCGAGCAACTCAGGGTCGGGAGTGTCCCGCATCTCCTTTGTTTGAACCATCGAGATAGATTCCACGCCGCCGGCGACCACCACATCCATCCGGTCAAGGACGATCTGCTTTGCAGCTGTCGCAATCGCCATGAGACCCGAGGCGCATTGGCGGTCGATCGTCATGCCGGAAACCTCAACCGGGAGTCCGGCGCGGAGTGCTGCTGTACGGCCGATGGTGTGCTGGACTCCCTGCGGCATCGCGGCCCCAAGAACGACGTCGTCTATCTCTGCTGGATCAATGCGCGATCGTTCCACCGCTGCGCGAATGGCATGGGCTGCAAGCGTTGGCGAAGGCGTCGCATTGAAAGCGCCCTTATAGGCACGGCCGATTGGAGTGCGGGCCGTAGAAATGATGACTGCATCGCGCATGGGAAGTCCTTTGCGGGTTGATCGTTCCTTGGATATGGCGGCGCGTTGAATTCGCGTCTCTTTTGTTCGGAACGGAGAATGAGATGCCGGCCGGTCTTTTCGGCGTGGCCAGCCATCTGCGGGAGCAGAGCGCAAATAATGTTATTTACCTGGCGAACCGTCATCGACGGATTGTTGGGCAAGCCGCGGCGTGATCGCGAAGTCTCCGCCTAGCCGGTCGGCGTAGCGCTCGAGTCCCTGGACGACAGTCGTCAGGCCGATCTCATCTGCCCAAAACATCGGGCCGCCCTTGTGGCGGGGCCAACCATAGCCATAAAGCCAGACGACATCGATGTCGGACGCACGTTGGGCGATACCCTCCTCGAGCAGTTTCGCGCCTTCGTTGACCATCGTGTACAGCGTCCGCGCGACGATTTCCTCGTCCGAGATAGTGCGCGCTTCTATTCCTGCGCGATCGCGGAATTCGGCGATTATCTCGGCGACGGCGGGCGAGGGCGTTGGTTTGCGCTTTTCATCATAATCATAGAAGCCAGCCTTCGTCTTCTGGCCCCATCGGCCAGCCGCGCAGAGCGCGTCCTGCAAGCTTTCTATTCGATTGGTATCACGGTGCCAACCGATGTCCACGCCGGCCAGGTCGATCATTTGCAACGGTCCCATGGGCATTCCAAAGTCCGTGTGCACGCGGTCGATCTGCTCGGGCGTCGCGCCCTCGAGAAGCATGGCGTACGCATTGTCCTGACGCGGGATCAGCATGCGATTGCCGATGAATCCGTAGCAAACGCGAGCAACGACCGGTACTTTGCCAATCGAGCGTGCGAGCTGCATACCCGTTGCAAGCACGTCCTCTGCCGTTGCTTCGCCGCGCACCACTTCGACCAGTTTCATGATGTTGTCGGGCGAGAAGAAGTGCAGACCGAGAACATCTGCAGGGCGATTAGTCGCCGAAGCGATCTCGTCGATCGACAGATAAGACGTGTTCGATGCGAGGATCGCTCCCGGTTTCGCGATAGCGTCGAGGCGGGCGAAGATCTCTTTCTTCACCTCCATGTTCTCGTAGACCGCCTCGATGATGAGGTCGCAATCTCCAAGCCCGTCAAAATCCAGCGTCGGGGTAAGCAGGTTCATCGCCTGCTCGACCTGCTCGTTCGTCAGCCGACCTTTTCTCGCGCTCGCCTCATAGTTCGTTCGCATCAACCCGACGCCGCGGTCGAGCGCGTCGCTGGTCATTTCGACGATCGTCACGCCAATTCCCGCCGAGAGGAAGTTCATCGAAATACCGCTGCCCATCGTGCCGGCGCCGATGACCCCGACCTTGGCAATCGGTCGACGCGGCGTGTCGGCGGGCAGGTCCGCGATCTTGCCGGCCGCACGCTCGGCGAAAAAGGTGTGCCGAAGCGCCTTCGCCTGGGCGCCGGTGACCAATTCCGCAAACAGTTTCCGCTCGAGCGCCAAGCCCTCGTCGAACGGGAGTTCAACCGATGCCTTGACCGCCGCTATGCAAGCCTTCGGAGCGTCGAGCGTCTCGATCCTGCGTGCGTTCGCGGCTGCAAAGCGCTCGAATGCGCCAGCATCGTGGGCAACCTGCTTGTCCCGGGTTCGCCGCGGGGCGTCGAGGATCCGGGCATAAGCGATCGCTGCGGCCGGGAAGTCCTCTTCGTCGACAAGGCGATCGACGAGGCCCATGGCGAGCGCGCTCGAAGCGTCCACCGGGCTGCCCGAGACGATCATGGCCAGCGCAGCGTCCAAACCGACGAGACGCGGCAGACGTTGCGTGCCGCCTGCACCAGGCAGGATGCCGAGCGAAACCTCGGGGAGCCCCATTTTGGCGCTCGGGGTGGCCAAGCGGTAATGACATCCGAGGGCGAGCTCGAGGCCACCGCCAAGCGCGGTGCCGTGGATCGCAGCGACAATCGGCTTGGAACTGGCCTCGATCGTGTCAATGATGGCTGGAAGCGCGCACCCGGTCGGCGGTTGGTCGAACTCGGTGATGTCGGCGCCCGCCGAAAACAGCTTGCCGGCCCCGCGGAGCAGGATCACCTTGACCTGATCGTCTTCCTGCGCGGCGTCGATGGCTTGAGCGAGCGCGCTGCGGACCGCCGCGCCCAGCGCATTGACCGGCGCATTGGCAATGATGATCTCGAGAACGTCTTCATGGAGCTTGGTTTCGATCACTGGCTCATCCCGTTTGAAAAATGTAAGTTGGCGCATTGCGTCTTCGGTTGGATTTTCAAGGAACTCGCTTTCGCCGGCGGCTGCCGATGGACTCGCGGGTGTCTGAACCAGTGCCTTGAAAGCGGCGCGATAGGGCAGGCTAGGGGCTGCTTCGTATCGTCGTTCCACCATCGATCACGATGCTCTGCCCGGTCATATAGGCCCCGGCCTTCGATCCCAGGAACACCGCGGCTCCCGCGATCTCGGCGGGCTCGCCGATCCGGCCGAGCGGAATCGATTGCCGGAACGCGGCTTCGGCACCGGGCGCCTCCCACAAGGCGCGTGCAAAGTCGGTTCGGATCACACCGGGGGCGACGGCGTTTACCCGGACATTGTGCGGTCCGAATTCGACAGCGAGATTTCGTGCGAGCTGGAAGTCGGCGGCCTTGGAGATATGATATGCTCCGATAACGTCCGAGCCGATCAAACCACCGATGGACGAGATAAGGATAATCGCACCGTCGCGGCGCTCGATCATCTGGGGGGCCACCATCGAGATCAGCCAATGGTTTGCGAGCACATTGTTGTCGAAGACTTTGCGAAACTGCTCGTCGCTGATCCCCGCCATCGGTCCGTAATAGGGGTTCGACGCTGCGTTGCAGACGAGTATGTCGATGCGCTCAAAAGTCTCGAGCGTGCGCTTGACGAGCATTTCGAGCGCCGCCTTGTCCGAGATGCTCGCCGCGATCGCGACGGCGCGTCCCTCGCCATATTGGGCGTTGATCGCAGCGGCGACCTCGTCACAGGCATCCTGCTTGCGGCTCGAAATAACGACGCGCGCGCCCCTGGCAGCATAGGCTTCGGCGATTGCCCGGCCGATTCCGCGCGAGGAACCCGTGATAAGGGCTGTTTTGTCAGATAAATCGAACAGGTCCATGATTATCTCCTAACTGGCCACGGCGCCGGCTTTTCGCGCCTCCGCCCACGCGGATTTGGCAAGGGGGCGTACCCGCTCAGCGGATGCTGCGGCTTTCGCGCTCGACGCATTGCCGTCAGCGAGCCGTTTCTTGATGCCCTGGACAATGCTTGCGAGACGAAACAGGTTATAAGCGAAATACCAGTGGAGATCGGGTAGGCCGTCGCGCCCGGTGGCCTCGCAATAGCGATCGGTCATATTCTCGAGCGAAGGCAGGCCCGCAGTCTCAAGGTCAAGACCGCTGAGACCCGATTGCCCATCGAACGGGATCGCCCAGTTCATTGCGAGATAGGTGAAATCGGCGAGCGGATCGCCGATGGTCGCGAGTTCCCAGTCGAGAACCGCCCGAACCCGGGGTTCTTCCGCTCCATAAATGAGATTGTCGATCCGGTAGTCACCATGGATGATCGAGACGCGAGTCTGCTCGGGAATGGTGCGCGGCAGCCATTCGATCAGGAGCTCGATTTCGGCGACATCATCGGTCTGTGCGGCTCGGTACTGCCGTGTCCAGCGATCGACCTGACGCGCAAAGAAATTGCCGGGGCGGCCGAAGTCCGTCAAACCGAGCGCCTCGTGGTCGAGACGATGAAGCGCGGCCAATGTATCGACCATGGCGTCGTAGCAGGGGCGGCGTTCGGCGAGCGGCAGCAGGGGCAGCGACGCGTCCCAGAAGGTCCGACCTTCGACCAGCTCCATCAAGTAGAATGGGGAGCCGATGACGGACGCGTCTTCGCACAGCGCGATGGGAGCGGGGACCGGGAAGCCGGTCGGGCGCAGTGCCGACAGGAGGCGAAACTCGCGTTCGATGGCGTGCGCGGACGGGAGCAGCGGCCCGAACGGCTTTCGGCGAAGCACATAGTCCAGCCCCTCCGTTTCGACCCGGTAGGTCGGATTGGACTGGCCGCCCGAAAACTTCTCCAGGCTCACCAGCTTCGGGAAGCCGGGCACTTCGCCGTGGAGCCAGGCTTCGAGACGTGCCGCGTCGAAATCGCTCACCGATGCTCCTCCCGATATTTGCCGAATTCGGCGCGGGCGATCGCACGGGCGTGGACTTCGTCGGGACCGTCGGCGAAACGCAGCGAGCGGACATGCGCCCAGTCCGCGGCGAGCTCGAAATCCGCGGACACACCGCCGCCGCCGTGCGCCTGAATCGCATCGTCGATGATGCCGAGCGCCATATGCGGTGCCTGGACCTTGATCATCGCGATTTCGTTCCGGGCAATTTTGTTGCCGGCTCTGTCCATCATGTCGGCGGCCTTGAGACAGAGCAGTCTCGTCATTTCAATGTCGATGCGCGCGCGCGCGATCCGCTCTTCCCAAACGGAATATTCCGAAATGCGCTTCCCGAACACGGTGCGCGACCCCAGGCGTCTCGTCATCGCTTCGAGGGCCTCCTCGGCGAGTCCGATCGTCCGCATGCAATGATGGATGCGGCCGGGGCCCAGCCGGCCTTGTGCGATCTCGAAACCACGTCCCTCGCCGAGGAGCAGATTCTCCGCCGGTACCATCACGTCGGTAAGCGTGATCTCCGCGTGACCATGGGGCGCATGATCATAGCCATAAACCGAGAGGAGCCGCTCGACCTTCACCCCCGGCGTCTCGAGATCGAGCAGGATCATCGCCTGCTGGCGGTAGACATCGGCCTGCGGGTCGGTCTTTCCCATCAGAACCGCGAGCTTGCATCGCGGATCGCCGGCACCCGACGACCACCATTTGCGGCCGTTGATGACATAATGGTCGCCCTCGCGCCGGATCGAGGTGCCGATGTTGGTGGCGTCGGAAGAGGCGACGTGGGGTTCGGTCATGAGGAACGCCGAACGGATTTCGCCGTCCATCAACGGCCGGAGCCACCGGTCCTTGTGCGCCCGTGTCCCGTAGCGGTGCAGCACTTCCATATTCCCGGTGTCCGGAGCCGAACAGTTGAAGACCTCCGAGGCCCAGCTGATCCGGCCCATTTCCTCGGCGCAAAGCGCATATTCGACGTTGGTGAGGCGTTCCCCGGAAAATTCGAAACTGTCTTCCACATGCGACTGGCCGCCCGATGGCGGCATGAACAGATTCCACAAGCCGGCGCTCCTGGCTTTGGCCTTGAGGCGCTCGATCGTCTGTAGCGGCTGCCACCGATCGCCCTGCGCAAGTTCCTGCGCGTAGGCCGCCAGCGATGGTCGAACTTCTTCAATCATGAAGTCGCGGACACGCCCGCTGAAATCCCGTTCACGCTGCGTCAGAGTGAAATCCATACCCGTGCTCCCAATTTGTTCCGGTCGAGCCTTGCGAAACGACCGTGGATTGCCCGATCAGGCGGCGAGGACCGTCACGACGGCCGCAGCCTCCTCGACTCCATGGTGACCGCCCCCGTTTTCAGCCACGGCGATCCTGGCCCCCTCGACCTGGCGCGCACCTGCCCGGCCGCGCAGCTGGGTGACGAGCTCGTAGATCTGTCCCAGGCCGGTTGCGGAGATAGGATGACCTTTCGACTCGAGGCCCCCCGACGGGTTGATCGGAATACGTCCTCCCAGGGTTGTTTCGCCCCGGGCGGCTATCCAGCCGCCTTGCCCGACTTCGCAGAAGCCGAGATTCTCGACCTGGATGATCTCGGCAAACGCGGAGGCATCGTGCACTTCGGCGACCGAAACATCCGATGGCGCAATCCCCGCCTCGTTATAGGCCTGGTCCGCCGCCCTGCGGCACAGATGCCGGTCGAACTCAGCCCATTCCCGGTCGCTCCCGCTGGTGAGCACCGTCGACAGGAGGCGGACGGGCGCGGCGTCGGCGAAACGATCGAGACCGGCGCGCGTGCACAGGAGTACCGCGGCGGCTCCGTCGCTGATCGGGGAGCACATCGGCAAGGTGAGGGGCCACGCGATCAGCGGTGCGCCCAGCACGTCCTCGATGCTCATGTCCTTTTGATATTGAGCGAGAGGATTCGTCGTGGAGTGCCGGTGGTTTTTGGCCGCGACTGCCGCGAGATGCTCCTGCGTCGTGCCGAACATGCGCATGTGACCGCGGGTGACCGAGGCGTAAAGTTCCATGAAGGGGCTGCGGACGCCTTCGGGTGTTCCCGGTGGCGGAGAGACGCCTTCGCCGATCGCAGTCAGGCGCGTCGCTATTGCATCGAGGTCGTGAACGTCCCAGCCGCCGTCGAAGATCGCCGACGACTTCAATTTGTCCTCGTCGTACATCTTCTCGGCGCCGACCGCCAAGGCGACGTCCGTTACGCCGGCCCTCAGCATCATGACCGCCTGATGGAGCGCCGTGGCGCCGCCCGCGCAGGCGTTCTCGACGTTGAGGATCGGAATGCCCGAAAAGCCCATGTTGCGCAGGGCTATCTGGCCGCGGATGGCATGCTGCCCTTCCATCAGGCCCTGCGTGATATTGGAGAACACCGCGGCGCCCACGTCCGACTGCTGTGCGCCGGCATCGGAGAGCGCACCACCGACGGCTTCGGCAACGAGTGACTTTACGGATCGGTCGAGATGCTTGCCGAAGCGGGTCATTCCTACACCGACAATGAAAATTTCTTCCATCGAGCTTCCTCATTCGGGACTGCCAGAGAGCGAAGCGTGAGCCGATCGGCCACGCGCGGCGTGATTCTAAGAATCAGGGGTTAGTTATCTGACTTTAAAGTCAGAGTCGAGTCGATTTTATCAGAGACGGCGCGGCACCAGTCCCGCCATCGTGCAGACATCGACATCATCAGGGCCCCGGCCACAGGGATTTGAGCCGGGCCGGAATATACGGCGGGAGAAATCTTCCGGTCCAGAAGCGGCGGAAAGCCTGGAGCGACCGGTTCCGGTGGACAGCAGCCGGCGGAAGCGTGAAGCTTGCGGTGGCCTGTCTTCCCTCTGGGCCGGCGGCCGGGCTAGGCGAGCGGCGACGACGTGCGGATCGGATCCCGCCCGTCCCAATTTTGCGCATGCCCTTCAATGGCCTCGTAGAGCGCTCGCTTGGTGCCGCGATATTCCGAGATTTCAATGACGGACTCGGGCCGGTTCGGCTGAAAGACATAAGCGAACCGGCTATGTTCGCCGAGCGGGGAGCCGGTTTGCCCGACGATATAACCTTGCTGCTGCAATTGTTCCAGGACATCGTCGAACATCTCGACCCAATAGGCCTTATGCTGCAGGCCTTCGCCGTGCCTCAGCGCGAAGTCGCGCAACAAGGACGGCCCGTCGTTCATCAGTTGCAAGAGCTCGATCTGCATTGGCCCCGCATAAGACCAGGCTCCCCTGACCCGCGAATCGGTCGGCTCGCCGAAATAGAGCTGATCGCTTTTTTCGGGAGATTCGGCGACATAGAAAGGTCCGATGCCAACATCGGTCCAAGCGCGGATCGCGTGATCCAGATCGCGCACCACAAAACCCAACTGCCGGATCGGGCCAAGCGGCTTCATCGCCTGCCGTGCTGTCAGGGCATCATCCTCAATCGACATCTCGCTAGTCCTTTCGGAAGTTCTTGTTCGTCGGAAAGTCGGGTCCGGCAAGCGCGACCTTCCGGTTACGCGCTTCCGCCCGGTGACGCCACGCCGAACGAGATGCCCGCGCGTTCCTCGAGGCGACGCTGAAGCCGCGCGCCCAGGGCCGCCGCCGCGGTCCAGACGCCACCGGTGGCCGGGCTTGTACCCTCGGTGAGGCACAGCGCACACTCCGCGACGATACGCGGTGTGAGCGCATAGGGATCTCCCTTTCCGGCGATCGTGGTGCGGATTTCCTGCCCGGCGGCTGTATGGCCGACGAAGAGTATCTCGAAAGAACCCGCGGCCAGCTCCTCCTCGCTCGGCCCTTCGCCCGGTTTCAGATCGATCTGCAAGGCCCGCACGACATTGGACCAGATATTGGCATCCGCTGCGGTCCGCGCCGACTCCGAATCGATGGCTTCCGGGAGCATGATCCTTTCGTCGTAGATGAAATCCTTGCCATATGGCCATCCGAGCAACGCGTTCGAGAGATGGACCGACTTTGCATTCATGCCGGCCAGGATGAAGGGTGCCACCCAACTTTCGACGTCGGGATCAAAAGCCACCTCTTTTTCGGCAGGTTGCGCCGGGCCTGCGAAATCGGGCACGAGCGCGAAAGGATTTGCAAGAAGCTGCGGGATAGACGGATCGGCACCTGCCGCCGCGATGCTTGCCCGGCCGCTGGCAAGCGTGCCGCCCGACAGCCCGCCGACCAACCGGCGGATACGGCCCTTGACCGTTATTGCCGGCGCCCCAAAACGTTCGCGGGCTGCCTCCTGCAGCAGGAACACGCCGAGATCCGACGGCACCGAGTCGAAGCCGCACGTAAAAATAAGGCGCGCGCCCGATGCGATCGCCGCATCCTGGTAACGATCGAACATTTTGCGGATCCAGACGGCGTCACCCGAGATGTCGACATAGTCGGTGCCGCTTTGCGCGCAGGCTGCCACAAGGGGTTCGCCGACGGTGGCGAACGGGCCTGCGGTGCTGATGATTGTCTTCGTACGCCGCGCAAGCGATGCCGCCGCTGCCGGGTCGGTAATATCGGCCTCGATCAGCTCGACATGGCTCGGCACCGCAAACCGGGTTCGAATATCCTCGAGTTTCGCCATGTTGCGGCCTGCGATCGCCCAGCTCAGTTCGCTCCCGTAGCCTTGGGCCAGATGCTCGCAGACGCGTTGGCCGGTATAGCCGGTCGCCCCGCAAACGATAATGTCGAAATCCGTCATTTGGCTCTCCTATTCGCTGCCGCCGGCTCGTTCGCTGGCGAATGATGAAATAACGCTCGGCGCCCTCTCCAGCGGGGCGCGATCGGCCTGTCTTCGCTCGCCAAGGCGGCGGCGCTCCAACCGACTATGCTCACAAGATTGACGCAGAAGTCAGTTCTGTCAATCAATTTTGCCTGCTTGTACAGGCAGGATTTCCTTAAAATCTACGAAAATTCGCGGCGCATTAAATATCTGATAACGAGGGCTCTCGAAATGAATTGACTTTAGCGTCACTTCTCCGAAGATGGAGACGGCATTACATTGGCGATTCCGGCGGGGGGTGTGCTTCGGCCGATCGTCCTCGCCAGAAACTGGCCGAAACGCCTCGGCGAGCGCTCGTCGCAAATGAGATTCACGATTTCTAAGATTGGGAAGAGACATGGACAGCATATTGGATTTGACCGGCAAGATCGCACTGGTGACCGGCGCCGGGCAGGGTGTCGGGCGCGCAACCGCGATGCTCTTGGCGGAGGCCGGCGCGAGCGTTGTCGTGAATGATTTCCACGCGGATCGCGCCGAGGCTGTCGCCGAGGAAATCGAGGCGCTGGGCGGCGTGGCATTGGCCCAGCAAGCCGATATCACCAACCTTCAAAGCGTCGAGGCGATGGCTAGCGAAGCCGTGGCACGCTTTGGACGAATCGACATATTGGTGAACAATGCCGGCAACGCCGGACCGTCGGATCCGAACATCAGCCCGAAACCATTTTGGGAAACATCGCCCGAGGAATGGGAGCCGTTCATCTCGACGAATTTCAACGGTGTCATGAACTGCTGCCGGGCGGTTCTGCCGTCGATGACGCAGCACCGCGGCGGGCGCATCATTACCGTCATTTCCGACGCCGGCCGCGTCGGTGAGCCGCATCTGGCCGCCTATTCGGGAGCGAAGGCGGGCGCTGCCGGCTTTATGCGGGCGATCGCAAAAGCCGTCGGGCGCTACGATATTACCGCCAATTGTGTCGCACTCTCAACGGTCCGCACGCCCGGCGTCGCGTCGATGATCGATGAGGGCGCTTTGGGTAAAATCCTGAAATCCTATGTCATCCGGCGGCTTGGCGAACCGTCGGACGCCGCAGGGCTCATTCTCTTCCTTTCGTCGGGCGCAGCAGGCTGGATTACGGGCCAGACCTATCCGGTAAACGGCGGATATGCCTTTTCGAGTTAATGGTGCGCTGGGCGGCGGAGGATACCTGTTGCCGGCTACGCACTGGTGCGGGCCCGCAGGGGCGGGAGCGGCTCCCGCAGCGGGCCGCCTTTGGTCGAAGGCAGAGTCATCTTCTGCCGTTCGCCGCAGGCTTTCGGTAGGCCGCCATCAAACGTATTGACTTCATAGTCAGATTATCTAACTTATGATTCGAGACCCTGCCCGAGCGCAGGGCGACCCAACGATAAGACAAGGGAGATGGAGAATGATCAAGATGACGCGCCGGAAGGCCATGCTGCTGCGCTCCGCGGTTCCCGTTTTCGGATTCGCCTTGCTGTGCGGGCCGCAGGCGGCCTGGGCTCAGCTTGCCGGAGCGGCCGATGCCGGAGCCGGCCAGGCCGAAGCCGAGCAAGCCGAACCCGCTCAAACGGATGGCGTGCAGGACATCATCGTCACGGCGCAAAAGAAGAACCGTGCGGAGCGATTGCAGGACGTCCCAGTCTCGGTGACGGCGCTCGGATCCGCCCAGCTCGAACAAACGCATTTTCAGAACCTGACCGATATCGCAATCCGCGCGCCCGGCGTTTCGCTTGGCCCGAACGGCGGTGCGCGTGGCTATGCGTCGTCCAACATCCGCGGCCTCGGTACCGCTTCGGGCAATCCCGACTCCCAGCCGGCGGTCGGCGTGTTCGTCGATGGCGTCTATCTGGGCGTCAATGCCGGCACCAACTTCGATACCTTTGACCTCGAAGGCATCGAGATTCTGCGCGGGCCGCAGGGCACGTTGCAGGGACGAAATGTCACTGGCGGCGCCGTGCTGCTCACGACGCGTCGGCCGGGAAACAAATTCTCGGTTTATGGACAGGCGAGCATCGAAACCGGGCCCGAGTATAATGTGGCGGCCAGCGTCGAGGGGCCGATCATCGAGGACAGGCTCCTTGCGAAGCTTTCCGGCTATTACCGCAACGACCGCGGCTGGTTCGACAATCCGTCGCTGGGCCGCAAGATGGGGCGGGAGGAGAATTGGTTTATCCGGCCGACGGTCGTTCTCAAGCTCGGCGACGCAATAACGCAGACGGTCATCGCCGAACGCGGCCGCACCCGGGGCGATGGTTCGGTTTTCCAGAATCTGCCGCAAGGTGCGGTGCCGCGCGACCCCGACTTCGAGAATCTTCAGGGAAATCCCGGCTATACGCGCACCGATTATTTCTCGATCACGTCGGAGACACAAATCGACGTCGCTTTCGGTGACGGTGTCATAACGAACCTCTTCAACTACCGAGAGCTGAAGAACGAGTTTCAAAGCGACTATGACGGCACGCCGGCATATATCTTCGACAACACGGACTATCTCGACCAGCATCAGTACAGCGACGAGCTTCGCTATGCCGGACGGTTCGGCAATCTCGACATCACTGCCGGTCTTTATTATTTCAAGCAGAAATATTTCTATCTGCAGGACCGGCAGATCCTGAACGCGACGATCAACCGGACCTACGGGGGAGACGTCCGTCAGGAATCGATCGGCATTTTCGCGCAGGGCGAGTATCATGCGTCCGACCGGCTGTCCTTCACGCTCGGCGGGCGATATACGAGCGAAACCAAGGATGCGATCGTCTATCTGCAGCCCACGAACAACAACAGCGCCTGCAGCTTCGTAACAAAGACATGCGACGTCCCCGGGGGACCGCCGCCCTATTATGCCAAGCACAAATGGCCATCGTTCACGCCCAAGTTCGGCATAAACTACAAGCCCGAAGAGAATGTCCTGATCTTCGCGAGCGTCAGCGAGGGGGTTCGCAACGGCGGCTATAATGTCCGCTCGAACGCCGCGAACGCCTCCGCACCCGGGGTTACCCCGGTGGTGCCGGCGAACACGGTCCCGGCGTCCGATCCCTTTTTCGACGTCGAAACTGTCTGGTCCTACGAAGTCGGGTTCAAATCCGATCTCTTCGATCGCAAGGTTCGCCTGAATGGCTCGGTCTATCTGAGCGACGTCAGCGACCTGCAGCGCGACATCACCGTGGCATCGGTGACGCAGGGCACCGTGTCCGTGGTTGCGAACGCCACCGACGCCACGATCCTCGGGTTCGAGGCCGAACTGACCGTCATTCCGGTGCGCGGGCTCGAGCTGACCGGCAACCTTGGTTATGTCGACGTTCAATATAAGAATGTGACGTTCGACCTTAACGGCGACGGCCGCATCGACAGCGTCGACTATGGCCTCGTCCCGCCGCGGACCGCGCCCTGGAACTATAATATCGGCGCAGCCTATACGACCTCGCTCCCGAACGACATACGCCTGGAGGGGAGCGTCAATTACAGCTATCGCTCGCGGGGACCGGCGAACGACGCCAACACGCGCTTTCTCACTGCGCGCAAGGACCTGAGCGCCAATCTCACCCTGCACTTGCCGGGCGACCGCGCCGAATTCTCGGTTTACGGCAGGAACCTTCTCAACACCTCGAACGAAGGCTTCGTCCAGGACGCGTTCAACTATACGTTGCGCGCCTTGCTGGAAGGTAGATCGATCGGCGTGCAGGCGAAGTTCCGCTTTTGATGGCCGGGCTTTGAGCCTGGTCGATCTGACAGGGGGTCCGCAGGTGCGGACCCCCGCCTGCGCTCGTCAGGGACGAAGGCAACAACGCGGTCCGTCTCAAGCGCCTGTCCGAAATTTGGCGGCGCGGTTCCGCACCATGCTTCAAGGGAAAAAGGGCAGGGCGCTCGGAAAGGCTACGCTGTGACCCGTGGCAAGCTCGGCATGACGCTCCGCGGGCTGGCCGTCCTGATCGGTCTTTGGGCAGCCGCATTTCTCTATGGCGGCACGCTGCTCGTCAGCGCGGGCGGTTCGGCCTATTATCTTTGCGCAGGTCTATGGCTGGGCGGTCTTGCCGCCGCGATCTGGCGCGCGAGCCGCTGGGCTCTGTGCGGCGCCAGCCTGCTCTTCCTCGTCACGTCGTTGTGGACATTGTTTGAAAGCGGGCTCGACATCTGGGCGATGCTGCCGCGCCTCGGGCTCCTCGCTCTGCTCACAGCGACACTCCTCGTCCTCGCCCTGAAGGGGGCGCTCGGCGGCCGGCCCGCGACAGCCGCTGCATGGGGCGGGACCGCAGCGCTGATTTTGCTGATGCTCGCCATGCCTGTCGCCGGTCTCATTGCGGCGTCCTTCTCCTCCTTTGCGCCGACCGGCCTGCGTGCCGATTTTCCTTCCGCCCGAACCGGCGCGGGAGACGACTGGACCGATTATGGCGGTACGCCCGATGGTCTGCGATTTACGCGCCTTGGGCAGATCACGCCCGAAAACGTGGCGCGTCTGACACCAGTCTGGGAGTACAGTTTCGGCGACGCCGAACCCTATAACCTCCAGATTGCGCCCCTGAAAATCGGCAAGCTCGTCTATGCCTGTAACAGTACCAACATACTCGTGGCATTGGATGCCGTCTCGGGCAAACAGGTGTGGCGCTTTGATCCCGGAGCGGACATTCGGCGCGCGCCGTTCCGCGCCTGCAGAAGCCTGGGTTATCACAGCGATGCCACGCGAGCGGGTCCGTGCCAGGCCCGAATCCTCGAAACCACTATCGATGCGCGCCTCATCGCGATTGACGCGCTGACCGGCCTGCCATGCCGGGATTTCGGGCGCGATGGCGAGGTCTCTCTGCTCGAAGGCCTGGGTGCAGTCCCGAAAGGATATTATTTCGTCAACGGCGGGCCAACGATTGCTCGCGGCAGGATCATCGTCGGCGCGGCCGTCGCGGACAATCAGAAATGGGGCGAGCCCTCGGG
Source organism: Sphingopyxis sp. MSC1_008 (assembly GCF_023197165.1). Classification (GTDB taxonomy): domain Bacteria; phylum Pseudomonadota; class Alphaproteobacteria; order Sphingomonadales; family Sphingomonadaceae; genus Sphingopyxis. The sequence goes on along the minus strand of NZ_JALPRD010000014.1, from coordinate 66,519 downwards.
CGTAATCCGAGCGTTCGATGTCATCACCGGCCAGCTGTCATGGGCGTATGACGTCGGGGCGCCGAACCGGATCGGCGCGCCTCCAACTGGCGAAACTTATACCCGGGCGACACCCAACAGCTGGGCGCAGATGGCATATGACGACAAGCTCGGCTTGGTTTATGTTCCGACGGGGAACGCGACCCCAGATCATTACGGCCGGCAGCGTCGTCCGATCGACGATGAGATATCCAGTGCTTTGATGGCGCTCGATATCGAGACCGGACGGCGGCGGTGGGTCTTCCAGACGACGCACCATGATCTTTGGGACTATGATCTCGGCTCGCAGCCGGTGCTTTTCGACATGCCGACCGCTTCGGGGCCGGTTCCCGCCGTTGTCCAGCCGACAAAGCGCGGCGAACTTTTCATACTCGACCGCGCGACGGGCGAACCTGTCACGAGAGTCGAGGAGCGGCGCGTGCCCGTTGAGGGAGCGCCGCCAGGCGAGCGCGTCTCGCCGACGCAACCCTTTTCGGCGGGGATGCCGTCGCTAGCGGGCGCGCCGCTTCGCGAGGCCGATATGTGGGGCATCACGCCGTTCGACCAGCTCTGGTGCCGCATCAGGTACAAGCGCGCCCGCTATTCGGGCACGCTGACCCCGCCCGGACCGACGCCGAGCATCATGTATCCCGGTTATGCCGGCGGGATGAATTGGGGCAGCGTATCGATCGACCCGTCGCGGCGGGTCCTGGTCACCGTCACGTCTCATCTCGCCAATTACATGCGCCTCGTTCCCCGCGCCGAGGCGAACCGGGCGGGTGCCTTTGCAATGGGTGAGGGACGCGAGGGAATGGATGCCATGCGGGGCATTAAGGCCCAGGCGAACACCCCCTATGGCGTCGAAACCCAAAGCTTTCTCTCCCCTCTTCAGGTTCCGTGCCAGCAACCGCCCTGGGCACGCATCAGCGCGATCGACCTGGCCACCCGCAAGCTCCTCTGGTCACGCCCGCTGGGAACGAGCCGCGACACCGGCCCGATGGGATTGCGCACGATGCTTCCCCTGCCGATAGGCGTACCGTCGCTCGGCGGCGTGCTTGTCACCGAGACCGGCCTTGCCTTCGTGGGCGCCAGCAACGACCGGCGCTTTCGCGCTTTCGATACATCGACAGGCCAGGAACTCTGGGGCGCCGACTTGCCCGCGTCAGGGATCGCGCCCGTCATTTCCTATCGCGATGCCGGGAGCGGCCGGCAATTCATTCTGCTGGCCGCGGGGGGGCACAAGCCGCTCGGCGCGCGAGGCGGAGACAGGCTGGTGGCCTATGCGTTGCCGCGGTGAGCAGAAATTTGGAATCCTTACGTGGACGGCGCGATCCGCAACCACCAGCGACGGGCCGATCGCTGCGGGCTTTTCCCCGCCGCGTCGGCCTCAAATTTCGGAATTTAAACTGATGATATCATCGACCAACGCATTAGCATGGAACAACGGGAGCGCGTCATGACAGGCCTTACAACATTTCGGCGCGACCCGGTCGCGACGGCGTTCGCGGGAGCCTTCGCCCTGCTACCGTCTTCGGCGGCCGTGATATTCTACTCGCAGGGCTTTTTCCTCGGGCCGGTCACGGAAGAATTCGGGTGGAGCCGCTCGCAATTCATGGGGACCGTCACGATGGCGCTGATCGCGCTTGCCGTGCTTTACCCGCTTGTCGGCAGACTGGGCGACCGCTTTGGCGCGCGGCGGGTGCTCGTGCCGGGGATATTGCTCTTTGGGTTCGGCATGATGTCGCTTTCGCTCGTTGGCGACAATCTGCCGCTCTACGCCGTCTTGACAATCCTCATCGGCATGGCCGGCGTGGTGCAATCACCGCTGCTCTACTCGATGGTCGTGGCCCACCGGGCGCCGCTGCGTTCGCGCGGCAAGCTCATTGCAATCTGCACCACCGGTGTTCCACTCGGCAACATGGCGATCCCGCCGCTCGTGGTTTGGCTGATCGCCGAGTTCGGGTGGCGCGGGGCGCGCGTCGGCCTCGGCCTGGCGATCCTCTTCTGTGCGCTTCCAGTCGCACTCATGTTCATGGGGGATGCCCGCGAACGCATCAAATCCGTCTCCGAGAAGACGCGCAGCGCAGCCTTGTCCGTCATCTCGCGCCGACCCGGCGTTCTGCTCCTGTCGGCGATCTTTCTCAGCGGGCTCGCGCTCAACGGCTTTCTCGTCAGCCTGGTGCCCATGGTCACCGATCGCGGTCTCCTGCCGTCGGATGCCGCGCGCATTCTCGTTGTCGCCGCGGTCGCGGGCGTCTTTGGACGCATCGGTGCGGGCTGGTTGCTCGACCGCGTTCAAAAGCCGCAGATCGGCGTCCTCTGGTATATTGCGGGCACGATAGGCATCGGACTGTCCTTCTATCCTGGCGGTACGCTGGTCCTGACCATCGGTTCGATCTGCCTCGGACTGGCGCTGGGCGCCGAGACCGAGCTCGGCGCCTACTACACCAGCCGCTTCTATGACCGGAAGCATTTCGGCGAAGTTCTCGGCTTGCTGAGCTGCTGCTACACGATCGGCGGTGCCCTCGGCGGCCAGATGTTCAGCGTGTTTTTCGACCAATTTGGAGATTATGTCCTGGCTTCGATCGTCGCCGCCGTCCTCGTCGCCGTGAGTGCGGTTCTGCTCCTTGCCTTGCCTCCCTATCCGACCTTGTCTGACGATCAGGCTCACTGAGCCGCGGCCGTCGCAAACTCGACTTCTGCAAGAATTGTACTTCGAAGTTATATAATTGACTTTCAGGTCAGAGCGAATATTCCTACGGTACGTCAAACCGGCGCCATGCCGAGTCTATGGAGGAACGAAAGCCATGATTCCCGCTGCCCTCGACGGGCGCCTTCGCATGCCGGCCATTGTTTCGCCGATGTTCCTGATCTCGAGCCCGGATCTCGTCGTGGAATCGAGCCGTGCGGGCCTCGTCGGTACCTTCCCCGCGTTCAACCAACGGACCTCCGAAGGCTATGAAGACTGGCTGAAGGATATCCGCGGCCGGCTGATACCCTCGGACGCGCCATGGGCGACGCAATTTTCGGTTCACAAGTCGAACACGAGGCTGGCCGAGGACATTGCGCTGACCGTGAAATACGAGGTTCCGATCCTGATCTCCTCGATCGGTATCACGCGAGAGGTCACCGACGCCATCCACGCCTACGGCGGCTTGTGCTTCCATGACGTCATCAATGTTCGTCATGCTCAAAAGGCGCTCGAGGCGAATGTTGACGGCGTCATTGCCATCGCGTCGGGCGGGGGTGGCCATTCGGGGACGTACAACCCGTTTGCGTTCCTGGGAGAGCTGAAACCGCTGGTCGGAGACAAGGCCCTCGTCCTGGGCGGCTGTATCAGTGACGGTGCCTCGCTCGCCGGGGCGATCGCGGCCGGCGCCGACATGGGATATATCGGGACGCGGTTCATCAACACGACTGAAAGCACGGCGTCCGAGCGCCTGAAGCAGCTTCTCATCGAATCCGACATCACCGACGTTGTCTATACCGACGAGGTCGACGGCCTTGGCGGCAGCTGGCTCAAGCAGACGATCCCAGCCCCCGGCTATTTCGGTGATCTCGGAGGCGCCAAGGTCGATATCAGCAAGGTCCTCGGAGAGCCCAAGCGCTGGAAGGACATCCTGAGCGCGGGGCAGGGCGTCGGGTCGATCCGCGACGTCGTTCCCACGCGGGAGCTGATCGATCAGTTCGAGCGCGAATATCATGATGCGATCGACAGGCTTGTCGCATTGCGAGGCGCTTACCCAAATCAAGGAGGCAAAAACGCATGACAGGTTCGACTTTGCAAAAGGACGTGGAAGCGACAGGGTTCGAGCATATCGAGGTTGAACGCCGCGGTCCGGTTACCATCCTCACGATCGCGCGGCCCGCAGCCCGCAACGCACTGCACGTTCCCGCTCATTTTGAACTGGCCCGGGCCCTCGACGACTTCGCTGCCGATGATGAGGCGTGGGTCGCGATCATCACCGGCTCGGGGGAGCGCGCCTTTTGCGCCGGGCAGGACCTGACACAGCCTCTGCCCGTCGATGCATCGGATCTTCCACCGTCCGGGTTCGGCGGAATGACGACGCGCTTCGACCTGACCAAGCCCGTCATCGCCGCGGTGAACGGCTTTGCGTTCGGCGGAGGGTTCGAGCTCGCGCTCGCGTGCGACCTGATCGTTGCCAGCGAGACGGCCCGCTTCGGGCTGCCCGAGCCGAAGGTAGGCGTGGTGGCTCTTGCCGGCGGGATTCAGCGCATCACGCACGAACTCGGATTGAAAAGGGCGATGGGTCTGCTTCTCACCGGGGCGACGCTGGAAGCCGCCGACGCGCTGCGCATGGGCGTCGTCAATGAAGTCGTCGAAGGCGACGCCATGGACGGTGCCCTGCGCCTTGCCGAGACGATCCTCGCCTGCAGCCCGCTAGCGGTGAGGGCGACCAAGGAAGCCGCGATGGCCAGCCTTTCGTTACCGCTTACGACCAGCATCTTCGACATCTGGGAGCGTCCCGCGGTCCAACAGGCGATCGGCTCGCAGGACGCGCAGGAAGGGCGCAATGCGTTCATCGAAAAGCGTCTCCCGCGCTGGAGCGCGAAGTAGCACCAATCCCTCCATCGAGAGGTTTCGCAGCGGTCGCGGCGTGACCGCCCCCCATGTTTCGCCCGTTTTCGGGCGGCAGATAAGAAGGCGGTTCAGATGAACCTCGATTTCACGCCCGAGGAGGAGGAGTTTCGTGCCGAGGTGCGGTCCTTTCTGAAGGCCAAGCTTCCGGCACGGATCGCCGACAAGGTGCGCACCGGGAAACGTCTGCACAAAAAGGACCATGAAGAATGGCATTCCATCCTGCACGAGCGGGGGTGGCTGGCGAGCCACTGGCCGACCGAGTTCGGGGGGCCGGGGTGGACGACCGCGCAGGCGCATATCTTCGACGAGGAGGTCTCGCTCGCCTTCGCGCCGAGGGTCGTTCCCTTTGGCGTCTCGATGCTTGGCCCGGTGCTCATCAAATACGGCACGAGCGCCCAGAAGGAGCACTGGCTCCCTCGTATCCTCGATGGCACCGACTGGTGGTGCCAGGGCTATTCGGAGCCCGGCGCGGGCTCGGATCTCGCAAGCCTCAAGACGAGCGCCATACGAGAGGGCGATCATTATCTGGTGAATGGGCAGAAGACCTGGACCACCCTCGCGCAATATGCCGATATGATCTTCTGTCTGGTGCGTACCTCGACCGAGGGAAAGAAGCAGTCCGGGATATCCTTCCTCCTGATCGACATGACGTCGCCCGGCGTCGAGGTCCGTCCCATTATCACGCTCGAAGGCGAGCATGAGGTCAACGAGATCTTTTTCACGGACGTTCGCGTGCCGGTGGAGAATCTTGTCGGCGAAGAGAATATGGGCTGGACCTACGCGAAATATCTCCTGACCTACGAACGCACCAGCGAAGCCCGCATCGGCGCCGCGACCGCGGCGCTCAGTTTTCTCAAGGAGGTTGCGCAAGATGAGGAGAAGGGCGGCCGCCCCTTGGCCGAAGACCCATTCTTCGCTGCCCGTATCGCCCGGGTCGAAATCGATCTCGAGAATATGAAGACGACAAATCTTCGGGTGCTCGCTGACTCGGCAAGCAGCGCGGCACCACTCGAACTCAGTGCCATGCTCAAGATTCGCGGGACCGAAATCAGGCAGGAGCTTGCCAGCCTCACGCGCATCGCCCTCGGTCCTTACGCGCAGCCCTTCGTGTCCGAAGCGCTTGACGAAGATTTTCCGGGGCCGCCGATCGGTCCCGACTATGCCGCTGGCATCGCCGCCCATTATTTCAACGAACGAAAACTTTCGATCTTCGCAGGGTCGAACGAAGTGCAGCGCGAAATCATCACGAAAGTTAGTTTGGAACTCTGACGATGGATTTTTACCATAGTGCGGAACGATCGATGCTCGCGGAGACGCTCGGTCGCTTTCTTCAGAAGCGGTATCCGGTCGAAGTACGCCACGAGATAAGTGCGTCTGCGGCCGGCTGGTCCTCGGCCCATTGGGCCGAACTAGCCGAGCTCGGGATTCTGGGAGGACTGGTTCCGGAGGCCGCAGGGGGCTTTGGTGGAAGCGGCTTCGACATAGCTGCAATCTTCGAGCAGCTCGGGCGCGCCATGGCGGTGGAGCCGTTTCTCGGGACACTCATGGCCACGCGCACGCTCGCGATGGTGGGCGGCCACGACGAGCTGATCGGCGACATACTGGGTGGTGCTTCGATATTGGCATTCGCGCATGAGGAGCCGACGAGCCGCTATGATCTGACGAACATCGCGGCGCGCGCAAGGCTTGATGGCGATACGTGGCTTCTCAATGGCAGCAAGGCGGTCGTTGTGCACCTCGAGGCTGCCGATGATATCGTCGTCTCCGCGCGCATCGCGGGCGCGCGAGGCGACCGGGCGGGCATCGGCCTCTTCCTCGTGAAGCGGGCGGCGGCAGGAGTTGGTGTCGAGGGATATCCGCTGATCGATGGCGGCCGCGCGGGCGAGTTGCAGTTGGCAAATACGCCGTCGACGCTGCTCACTGACGACGCGTATCCGGTCCTCGAAGATGTCGTCGCGGCCGGCATCGTCGCGCTGAGCTGGGAAGCCGTCGGCATCATGGACATGATCAAGACGACCACCCTCGATTATCTGCGGACGCGCCAACAGTTCGGCGTTCCCATCGGGAAGTTTCAGGCGCTTCAGCATCGAATGGCCACCGTCGCACTCGAAATAGAGCAGGCTCGGTCGGCGGCGATCAATGCCGCCAACGGCCTTCAGGGCGATCGCGCCAAGCGCGAGCGGAGCGCTTCGGCGGCGAAATACACGATCGGCCGTGCGGGCACGCTGGTCGCCGAAGAAGCGATCCAGCTGCACGGCGGCATGGGCATGACCTGGGAGCTTCCGGTGTCGCATTTGGCCAAGCGGTTGATCATGATCGGTCACCAGCTCGGCGATGAAGACCACCACCTCGCGCGCTTCATCGCGTTCGAGCAGGCGGCATGAGGTTTCGGCCGAGCGCTTAGCGTGACCGCGTGCCTCACCTGTGCGCGCGTTGCCGTGCTTCCGTCTGCCAATGATCGCTCACCGGGATTCGAAGGAATTCGCCATGAACAACGTATCTGACTCCGCGGTCCTCAGCCAATTTGCATACTCCGAGGCGGCCCATCGAGCGCTTGGTCGGGCGCCCGCGCTGTTCATCGACGGAGCCTGGGTCGCCTCGACGCATGGCCTGACTATCCCGGTGATCGATCCATCAAGCGGAAAGTCGGTCGGTGCGGTGGTCGATGCGTCGGAGGCCGATGTCGATCGCGCGGTCGCGGCGGCGCGGAGGGCGTTCGACGACGGTCGCTGGACCCAATTGCCCCCCGCGGCCCGCGAGCGCATGATCCAGAAACTCGCGGACTTGATCGAGGAAAATTGCGACGAGCTTGCCGAACTCGAAGCGATCGACAACGGGAAACCCAAGGCGGTCGCGGCTGCGAACGATATTCAACTATCCATTGGCATCCTGCGGGAAATGGCCGGCTGGTCGACGAAGCTCGGCGGCGAACTGATCGAACCGTCGATGCTTCCGCGCGGAACGTTTCACAGCTACGTCCGGCGCGAACCCATCGGGGTGGCGGCGCAGATCGTGCCCTGGAATTTTCCGCTTTTCATGGCCGCCGCCAAGATTGCGCCGGCCCTCGCTGCGGGATGTACCGTCGTCCTCAAGCCCGCCGAGCAAACATCGCTGACCGCTCTCCGCCTCGCCGATCTGATCGCTGAAGCGGGCTTCCCGGCAGGGGTTGTCAATGTGATCACGGGCCATGGCCACAGCTGCGGCGATCGTCTCGTCAAGCACCCCGACGTCGATAAGGTCGCCTTCACCGGGTCGACCGAAGTCGGCAAGACAATCAACAGGCATGCGACCGATACGCTCAAGCGCGTCACGCTCGAGCTGGGCGGCAAATCCCCGGTCGTGATCTTTCCGGATGTCGACGTGCAAGCGGCATCCTCGGGCGCCGCTGGCGCGATCTTCTTCAACGCGGGACAAGTCTGCATCGCAGGCTCGCGCCTCTATGCGCATCGGTCGATCTTCGACAAGATAATCGAGGGAATTGTCGATGCGGCGGCCGCCTGGCAGCCGCGGGCGTCATTGGATCCGAGCGCACAGATGGGTCCGCTTGTGTCCGACGAGCAATTCCACCGTGTCATGGGCTATATCGAAGCGGGCAAGAAGGCCGGCGCGACGGTGGCAGTTGGCGGCGACGCGCCGGCCTCGGACGGCGGCTTTTATATCAACCCGACGGTTCTGGTCGATGTGGCGCCCGACATGAGCGTCGTGCGCGAGGAAATATTCGGTCCCGTCCTTGTCGCGCAGCGCTTCGACAATCTTGACGAGGTCGCTCGGGAAGCGAACGACAGCGAATATGGCCTCGGTGCAAGCGTGTGGACGCGCGATATCGCCACCATGCACCAAATGGCGGCGAAGATCAGGGCGGGGACCGTTTGGGGAAATTGTCACGCGATGATCGACCCGGTCCTCCCGTTCGGCGGCTATAAACAATCGGGGCTGGGCCGCGAGATGGGACGCGCCGGTGTCGAGGTATATACCGAGCTCAAGACCGTCATTATCAGCCTCTAGATGGCCAACTGCGACCGCCGCCGCACATCGGAGGCGTCCTGCAGGTTCGCGCGCCGCAACGCAGCTCTCGCTGGCGGGCGCTGGCGCCGGCGGTCACCGCGGCGCGCGCCATTCCTCAGCCTGTGGAGGGCGTTGCCATGACCACGACCCCTTTTTTCTCTCACCCGAACTACCGTAGCGCCGCTTGTTGGCGATGCGCAGGTGCAGGCGGCGCCGCGCACCTCCGGTCTGACAGTCTCTTATAAATATTGAACCCGAGGCGCGACCGGATGTGCGGATCAATCCCGCCTCGGGCGCCGACTTCGCCGCTCCGCTGGAAATCCGCCGGCTCTTGGTCGATGCAGGAACCGGCCACGCCGGGAAAATTGTCGCGAAACCCGAAGCCCTGGACGCGGCGGAAGCGGCTTGGCTGCAGTCGGAATCGATGATCGGGCTTCGCGAGGCACAAGCGAGAGGAAACGCGCATGATCAACGGACTGGCTTTGAGGCCGGCGCGCGCGCGGTTCGTCCTACGTCAACTGCGCCAGCAATTCGCGCCAGCGCTGATCGAGTTTGGCGGGCCGCCGATTGATCCGGTCGACATAGACGTGGGTGAAATGCCCCTGTGCCGACGCGCTTTCCGCCCCTTCGACAAAAACCCCGAGATGATAGGTCACGCTCGAATTTCCCAATTTCGCGACGCGCAGTCCGATTTCCACCCGCTCGGGAAAACTGACCGGACTGGCGTAGGCGCAGCCCGTGTCGACAACCAGTCCTATCAGGTCCTCGCCATCGACTTCGAGCAAGCCGGCTTCCATCAGCCATCCGCACACGGCGGTGTCGAGCCAGATGTAGTAAATCGTGTTGTTGACGTGTCCGAAGACATCATTGTCGAACCACCGCGTCAGGACGGGCGTCCAGTGGCGGTAGTCCGATCGCGGACGGAAGGGCTCGCGAGACATTATTGGATCTCCAGAAATTATGGATCGGTATGGGAGGCTTCGGAAACTCGGACCGCTCGGCTGAGCCGTCAGTCGGCTGTCCAGCCGCCATCGACAACGAGGCTGGTTCCCGTGACCAGGGACGATGCGTCCGACGCCAGGAAGACGGCAGCGCCCATGAGGTCTTCGACGGTGCCAAGCCGGCCCAGTTTGATCTTCGCGAGGACGGAGCGGGTGAAGTCCGGATCTTCGAAAAAGGGCTCCGTCATCGGCGTGGAAATGAAGGTAGGCGCGATGGTGTTGGACCGGATGCGGTGGGCGGCAAGATCAAGCGCGAACGCCTTGTTCATGCCTTCGATCGCCCATTTTGACGCGCAATATAGAGATCGGTTGGCACCCCCGACATGACCCATCTGCGAGCCGATATGGATGAGGCTGCCTGCGATCTCCTCGCGGATCATGGCGCGTACCGCCTGTTGCGTCACGAAGAAGGTCGCCTTGAGGTTGAGATCGAGCACCGCGTCGAAATCGGCTTCCGATACGTCCAGCATCGTCATCGGGCGGTTTGTCCCGGCGTTGTTGACGACAATGTCAAACGCGGGACGCTCTGCGAAAAAACGCTGGACGGCGCCGAGATCCGTCACATCGAGGAGCGCCGCGGAAGCGATGCCTCCAGCCCATTGGATGGCCGAAGCGCCCGCTTCGATCTCCTCGCCCGAACGTGCGGCGAGCGTGACGTCGGCTCCCGCCTGCGCGAGCGCGGCCGCCAGCGCGAGACCGATACCCCTGCCGGCTCCGGTTACCAGTGCGCGCCGGCCGTCCAGGCGGAAGGACGGTGTTCTCGGCAGGTCCATTTCACTCGGCCCCGAGAAGAGGCTGTGCCGCCCCGGCATAGGGGACATCACGATGACCGTATCGGCGGACGCGAATATTCGCCTGCTCGCCGTGACCGGCAAAGCCTTCGAGCGCGCACAGCCGGCTACAATACTCGCCGATCATTGCCGACGCCTCGTCGGTCAGCACTTTTTGATATGTACAGGTCTTGAGGAACTTTCCGACCCACAGCCCTCCCGTATAACGGGCCGCCTTCTTGGTCGGCAATGTGTGATTGGTGCCGATGACCTTATCGCCGAAACTGACGTTCGTCCGGGCGCCGAGGAACAAGGCCCCGTAATTCGTCATGTTGTTCAGGAAGAAATCGGGATCGGCGGTCATCACCTGGACGTGCTCGGAGGCGATATCGTCGGCGATGCGGACCATTTCGGCGGCGTCTTCCGCAACGATGACTTCGCCATAGCTCTCCCAGGCCCTTCGCGCATAGTCAGCAGTCGGCAGGATCTGGAGCAACCGTTCGATCTCTTGCATCGTCTCGCGGGCGAGCTTCTCCGACGTTGTCAGCAGAATGGCGGGACTGTCTGGACCGTGCTCCGCCTGACCGAGCAGATCGGTAGCGGCGAGTTCCGCATCGCAGCCGATCTCGTCGGCGATCACAAGCGTTTCGGTGGGGCCGGCGAAAAGATCGATGCCGACCCGTCCAAAGAGTTGTCGTTTGGCTTCAGCCACAAAGGCGTTGCCGGGGCCGACCAGAATATCCACGGGACGGATGCTCTCGGTTCCGATGGCCATGGCGCCGACCGCCTGAATGCCGCCTAACGCGTAAATTTCATCGGCGCCCGCGAGGACCTGCGCGGCGACGATCGCCGGAGACGGTTTTCCCTGGAATGGCGGGGCGCAGGTGATGACGCGCGGCACCCCGGCCACCTTCGCGGTGATCACCGACATATGCGCCGACGCCAGAAGCGGATATTTTCCTCCCGGAACGTAACATCCGGCGCTGTTAAGCGGCAGGTTTTTGTGACCGAGAATGACGCCGGGCAGCGTCTCGACTTCGACATCAGCCATCGAATTGCGCTGGATCTGAGCGAAATTTCGAACCTGCGTCTGGGCAAATTCGATATCCTTGAGGTCCTGGCCGGAGAGCTGATCGAGGCAATCCTGTTTTTCGCTCGAAGTCAGCGCGTAGCTCTCGCGATCCCACCCGTCGAACTTGATCGATAGCTCGCGTACCGCGGCGTCACCGCGCTTTTCGATATCGGCAAGCGTCTTCTCGACAGTGTCGCGGACACCGCGGTCGGCCTTCGCGCGCTCGTCCGCCGTCACGCTCCGCTTCAAATATTGCATCTCAGCCACCTCCTCGTATATGTCGCGACTCTGACCTTTGAGTTATTAACTTGACTACAAAGTTTCACTAGCGACAGCGATGGCGGTTGTCATCGGATTTTTTACAGCGCGGATCGCGGGAGAAATTGCATGAATCACCGGTTTGAACGTGTGGCTATCGTCGGAGCGGGGCTCGTCGGCGCGGGGTGGGCGATTGTTTTTGCGCGCGCCGGACAATCGGTATCGATCTACGACGCTCAATACGCGGCCCGCGCATCCGTGCTGGACTGGATCGCCGACAGCCTGTCCGAAATGGAGCGCTGCGGATTGATCCGGGACGTCCCTGGCATCATGGCACGGATCACGGTAGCTGGCAGTCTTGAGGATGCCGTGGGCGAAGCCGACTATATTCAGGAGTCGGTCTTTGAGCGGGTCGACGTGAAGCGCGAAATCTCGCATGCGATCGGTGCCGCCATGCGCGCCGACGCGATCGTTGGCAGCTCAAGCTCCGGAATTCCAGCATCGGAATTTACCAGCAACGTGGCGAAGCGCGAGAGGTTCATCGTCGCCCACCCGGTCAACCCGCCTCATCTCATTCCCCTAGTAGAAATCGTCCCCGCGCCATGGACCGATCCCTCGATCGCTCCGATGCTGCGGGACTTCATGGAAAGCGCAGGGCAAAAACCAATCGTCTTGAGCCGGGAGATCGCCGGGTTCGTATTGAACAGGCTGCAAGGTGCCTTGCTGAACGAGGCGTGGGCTCTCTTCGACGCGGGTATCGCTACGGCTGCCGACATCGACCGCTCGGTGTCCGACGGGCTGGGAATGAGATGGTCCTTCATGGGACCCTTCGAGACAATAGACCTGAATGCTCCCGGCGGCGTGACTGACTATGCAGAGCGCCTTGGAGACCTTTATCATTCGATTGCCATGGACCGGCAATTTCCCGCGCGATGGTCTCCCGATCTCGTCGCAAGGGTAGCGGCCGAAAGGCGCCAGGCATTGCCTCTTGAAGACTTGTCGGGTCGTTGTGGGTGGCGAGACAAGATGCTGATGGCGCTCACAGCGCATCGCACGACGAGCCATGAGGGCGATAATGCGAAACCTGACATCACTTGATCCGTCGAGACGATGGGATCAGATCGCCACGGAGCGCGGACCCGCTGCCGTACGGCCTGCTATGGTTCTTTGTGGTGAAACGGATCGTTATTTTCGACGGCGTGGCGCAGAGCCGCCAGCATCATCAGCCCTCTCATTTGAGTCGAGCACAAACAAGAGTAAAGCGTCGCCGCTAGATGGCGTTTGGCCAGTGATGATGTCGGTTAAGCAATGATTTTCGTCGGGTTCGCGTCGGGCGCGCGCCAATAGTGGAGGAATGTCTCGATCGCAGCTGCAAGCTCCTCGCGCGGGGGTACCGGATCTTCCCGCAGGCCGAGACCAAGTACGGCAAGCTGGTAGCAGGCCGGCTGGCACAATCCGACGAACTGCGAGACAGCGGTCTCTGGCGGCCCGCGGCGCAGCACATTGCGCTCCATGAGCGCGGCGAAATAATGGCCGAGCCTTTCCTTGCCAGGCTTCGGCCCAAGCTCGTAGAAGGTTTGCGCCAGAGTTGGGAAGCGGGCCGCTTCGCCAACGACAAGCCGGTAGAGCGCGAGCATCGGCTCGGACATCAGCATCGACATCAATCTCGCGGCATATCCGCCGAGGACCTCGGCCACAGGCTCGTCCAGCGGCAGGTCCTTCGACAAGGGCATGCCATATTGCTTCAGGAGATCTTCGACGACAGCCGCGAAGAGCTCTTCTTTCGAAGGGAAGTAGGTCCAGAGCGTCGTCTTTGATCCGCCAACCGTCGCCGCGATCGACGACATCGTTGTACCCGCATAGCCCTGAGCAAAAAACGCTTCACGCGCGGCATCGACGAAAGCCTTGCGTCGATCGGCCGCAATGCATGATCTGGGCGCGCTGGCGGCTACTGTCATGGTCCGCAACTTGGTCGCGCTGTCTCTGCGCCCTCATCGCCGTTGAGAGGGAAGGGGGCGTTGCTATCGGCCTCGGGACTCGTCTCCGGGATTTGGACCCTGCCCGGCATGATAGCGGAACGCGCGAGCATAGTCGGGAGAACCGCTTGAACCGCCATCAGCTTGCTCCTTCGATTCCGGCCAATTCCGCTCCACTTGGTACTCGATCGCGCCAATTCCGTCGACCTTGCATCGTACGAGACGCCCGGCGCGCGAAAATGCACTTCTCGCACCCGATGTCCTCGCCAACTTGCGTTCCGGACTCGACGAGATTTCCGATCTCAAGCATGAAGCCGCGTAGTTTCTGGCGGATTGCGAACCGGATGCCGCGCTAAAAAAATATAGCGACCATCGGAAAGTTGCTCTTCAATCGTCCTTACTGGAAGGAACGGTGCAGTGAAGGATCGGACCACACTAAATTGAGCCAGAGCCGCCGCGAGATCATCACCTGGGTGGGGAGCAACATCGTTCCGCATGAGGGGGACCTGCGTTCGCGGCTTCGCCGTATGGCCGTGCCCGAGGATGAGATCAGTGACATCGTTCAGGACGCGTATGTCAAGATCGCAAAGCTGGATTCTGTGACTCATATCCGCAACGGTCGGAGCTACTTCTTCACGACCGCTCGAACGATGCTCCTCGATCGTATCCGTCGCGAACGCATTGTCCGCATCGACAGCATGACCGAGATAGAGGCGCTACGGCTTGCCGACGACGACCCCGGGCCCGAACGCCGCGTGAGCGCGCGGCTCGAACTTGAGAGGGTGCGCCGGCTGATCGACGGGCTTCCGGAACGATGTCGCGAGATTTTCGAATTACGACGCGTCGAGGGAGTATCGCAAAGGGAAATAGCAGCGCGGCTCGGCCTTCCGGAGCATATCGTCGAGGCCCAGGCGGCCCGGGGATTGAAACTGATTTTGAAAGCGCTGGCGCGCGAGGCGCGCTCCGACGAGGACGCGCCGGGTAAAAACGGCGAGAGAGCTAGTGACCGACATGGTATTTGATAGCGAAGATGCCGCGGCTTTGTGGGCGATACGGCGTGACGCGGCGGAACTGGACGCCGCAGCCCAGAGCGAGCTCGACGCCTGGCTGGCGGTCGATGAACGCCACGCTGGCGCGTTGCTCCGCGCCGAGGCGGCGCTCGCCTATCTCGACCGCGGCCGGGCCCTTGGCGGAAAAATCGCCGACAACGAGAGGGGGCAGGCGGAAGTGCCGGGGGAAGAAGTTGCAGCACCTCGCTTCGGTCGTCGCGGCTTCCTCGCCGCATCCGCAGGCGCTTGCGCAGCTGCCTTCACCGGTTATACGATACTCGGGCGCCAGCCGGACACGATCGCGACCGCACTCGGGGAGGTTCGCCGGGTGCCGCTCGCCGACGGGTCGATTGCGTCGGTGAACACCGCGAGCAGGATCGCGTTCGCGATGCGGGATACGCGCCGCGAAGTGAGCCTCGAAGATGGCGAGGCCTGGTTTCAGGTCGCGCATGACGAGACGAAGCCTTTTGTCGTCGCCGCAGGACGGGTCCGCGTGCAGGCCATCGGCACGGCCTTTTCAGTGCGCCGCCGTGACGAAGGCGTCGATGTGCTCGTGACCGAGGGCGTGGTGGAAGCCTGGATCGTCGGACACGAAACGCGGCGGACGCGGATCGCGGCCGGTTCGATGAGCTTTGTCGCCAATACGGGTCCCGAAATTGCCACGAGTGAGGCCAGCCCGGAGATCGAGCGAACGCTCGCCTGGCGGAATGGTGAACTTATTCTCAATGGACAAACGCTTGCCTACGCGGCGGCAGAACTCAACCGTTACAACCGGCGAAAGCTCGTCATCGAAGACGACCAGTTGGGGCGCGAAACGCTCGTCGGATATTTCCGGACGGAGCAGCCCGAGAAGTTCGCGCGCGCCGCCGGGGCCATGCTTGACGCAGATATCAAGATCGAGGGCGACACGATCCGCCTGTCGCGGCGATGACAAATTGATGACATTTTTTCTTGCCGGGCATCGGAAAATAATCGGCCAACCGTCTCTTCCTTGAGCGCTTCATGGGGGAAGCCAAGGGGAGGGGACATGCGAGGACTTTTCGATAGAACGCCGCAGCGCTTGCTGGCGAGCGCGGCTGCTGTTGTGATGATGGTGAACGCCGCATCGGCGGAGGCGCAGCAGGCAAAGACTTTCGATGTGCCCGCGGGGCCCGCGGAACGAACGATCCCTCTCTTCGCCAAACAGGCGGGCGTCCAGGTCATCGGAAGTGCCGACACGCTAGGATCCAAACGCACGAAACCGGTGAAGGGGCGCTTTACGGTTGAGGAGGGACTGCGGCGGCTGCTTGGAGATACGGGGCTCGGTCCTATTGCTCGCGACAATGACGTCATCACGATCGGGATCGTCCGGGCGGGAAATGGCGGGGCGCCGCAGGGGGGCGGCGCCGATAATATTTCAGGTGTGTCCGAGATTCTGGTCATCGGATCGCGCAGCCGCAACGTCGACGTGCGGCGAACCCGCGACGATGCTCAACCCTATGTCGTGTTTAGCCGCGACGAGGTCGCGGCATCGCAGGCGACCACCGTCGAGGAATTTCTTCGCACGCGCCTGCCACAAAACTCAGGCGCAGGCGGCTCGCAAGCGCAGTCGACCGGCAATGGCCTGGTCTTTTCCTCCTTCAACCTGCGCGGGCTCGGGACCAATCAGACGCTGATCCTGGTGAACGGACGGCGGCTCCCGAATCTTGCGAACCAGGATATGACGCCGCGCCAGGCGGACATCAACGGCATCCCCATGGGTTCGATCGAGCGGATCGAAGTGTTGCCCTCCTCTGCCGGCGGCATTTACGGCGGCAATGCGGTGGGCGGGGTGATCAACATCATTCTGCGCAGCGATTATCGCGGCGTCGATATTACGGCCACCTACAACGACACATTCGATTTCCATGCGCCCAATGGACGCCTCGATATCAACGGCGGCTTCGCGCTCGAAGGTGGCAGGACGACTGTTACCTTTGGCGGATCGATCAGCCGGTCGAGCACGCTGCGGGTCGGTGATCGCGTCGGACTAATCCAGAGGGGTATGGATCTCGGCCGCGAAAACATATCGCCTTATATAGGCAACGCTACGCCGCCGCTCGGCAATGGCGTGAACATTCGCAGTGCAAACGGCGCCATTCTGGTGCTCGATCCGCAATATGGCGGCGCCAGCCTTGGCTCGAATGTCACCAACTTGCCTCTAGGCTATGGCGGCGTCACCAGCGACAATGGCGCCGCGTTGATCGCGGGCGCCGGCGAGTTCAACCTAGATATCCCGAATGACCTCAGCGGCCGCCAGCGCGGCTTGCTGACCGCGCCGGAGATCGAATCGTTCAACTTTGGCGTAAGGCGTAAATTCTCAGATAGCTTCGACCTTTTCGTCGATTATTCGCGCTTCGCGAACCGGGGTCTGAGCTATAGTCACAATCAGATCCCGACGTCGGTCTACCTTGCGGCCGCCGCTCCAACCAATCCGTTCGAGCAAAATATCCGGGTGTCCTTTCCCAACCCGACTTACAGTTTCCCTTACCGTAGCAAATCGCTGACGCAGACGTTGAGCGGCGGCACCGTCATCCGCTTGCCGGGTCAATGGGCGATCAACGCCGAATATAACAAGACCTGGTCGTCCAACTCAGCGGTCTTCTACAACGTCGCGATCGATGCCTATGGGGATTATTGCGGCCTGCAAGCGGTCCTCGATCCGGCCAACTGCGAAGGCCGCGCACAGCTCGATCCGCTTCGCTCACCTGTCGACTATGGGTCCTATCTCTTCACCGAGCCCACGTTCTTCGGCGGACCTTATAGATCGGAGTTCGACAATCCATCGCTCCGCGCTTCGGGACCGCTCTTACAGTTGGCAGGAGGTCCGGCGAACTTGACCCTGGCCGTCCAGCGCGAAGCAACGACACTCAAGGCGGCCCGCAACCAGCTTATCGATATACTGACGCGCGATCCCCTGTATGTCGGCTTTCCGGCGCGATCGCAGCGGACCCATTCGGGTTATGCGGAAGTGGTCCTGCCGTTCGTTTCGCCAGCAAACGGACTGCCGCTACTTCGCGAACTCGAATTACGGGGCGCGGTTCGTCACGATAATTATTTGACGCGGTCGCCGCCTGCCAATCTGGGTTCGATCCTATTGCCGGATCCCGACACCCCGTTTCCGGACTTTACCTCGCTCGTAGCGCGCTTCAAGAGCACCAACTTCACGCTCGCCGGGCGCTACTCGCCGTTCAGCGGCGTCATGCTGCGCGCGAGCTATGCCACGGGCTTTCTGCCGCCGAGCGTGGTGCAGCTGGGGAGCTTCTCGAACACCGCGCCTTCCGGTCTCCGCATTCCCGATCCGATGCGGGGAAACGAGATCATCAACTATTCGCTCACCGCGGTCGGCGGCTTGGGCAACACGGCCCTTCTCCCCGAAACATCGAAGAGTCTGGCGCTCGGCGTGATTCTCACCCCGCTCAAAGGGCTTCGTATCTCGGCGGATTATTCCCGTATCACCAAGGAAGACGAGATTGGCGGCATTCCGCTCGATTATCTCCTCAACAATCCCGATCTTTTTCCCGGACGGGTCGTGCGCGCCGCCCCCCAGCCTGGCGATCCTGCGGGCTATAGCGGGCGCATCCTTACGATAGACCTGTCGCCGATCAACCAGTTTCGTTCGAAGTTCGAGGCGATCGATTTCCAGATCGATTATGAATTCGAAAGCGATCGCTGGGGGAAGATGCGCCTCTATGCCTTGGGGACATGGCAACCCGACGCGCTGCGTCAGCTGCTTTCCGGTGGGGCGGCGCTAAACTACTCGGGAAACCGCGACGGTCCATTGGAGTGGCAAGGCAACGCCGGCTTTGATTGGACGCTGGGTAAGCTTGGCGTGCGCTGGAACACCCAATTTTATGACAGTTACAACATCTTCTCCACCAATGACCCGAATGTGGCATCGGGGGCGGCGAGCATAGCCAACGCGATCGCGCTGCAAGGCACGCGTCGCATTCCAAGCCAATCGTACAGCGATCTGCACGTCTCTTACGATTTCCAAGATACCGGCGGCGTTCTCAATGGGCTGAGCATTTCGGCGGGCGTTCAGAATATCTTCGACAAGAAGCCGCCGGTGGTGGCGATTCAGTCCTACACGCAGGCCGGATATAGCACCTTTGGCGATCCCCGGCTTCGTCGTTTCACAATAAGCATCAAAAAATCGTTCAGAAACAAATAGATCGAATTATGCCATTTGAAGGCCGTGCGGGAGCGGCCTTCTTTTTTTCCAAGGAAAATAAATGAAACGCTTCGCGACCTCCTTTTCGCTGCTTCTGGGCTCCGCGGCTGTCCTTGCGATGCCTGTCCCGGCTTTTTCAGAAAAACCCGTCCGTTCGCGCGGCAGCCAGGCCGCCGCGCCCGCACTGTCGCCGATCGACATACCTTTCGAGAAATTCGTCTTGCCGAACGGGCTGACGGTGATCGTGCACGAGGATCGCAAGACCCCGGTGGTGTCGGTCGGCATTTGGTATCATGTCGGCAGCGCGAACGAGACACCCGGCCGCACGGGATTTGCGCATCTTTTCGAGCATTTGATGTTCAACGGTTCAGAACATGCAAACGATGACTGGTTTCAGGTGATGAACGAGGTGGGCGCATCCGCAATGAACGGAACAACGTCCTTCGACCGCACCAATTACTATCAGACTGTACCGACGCAGGCGCTCGACCGGCTGCTCTGGCTTGAATCTGACCGGATGGAAAATCTACTTCCTGCAGTCGATCAGGCCAAACTCGACGAGCAGCGCAAGGTGGTCCAGAACGAGAAACGGCAACGCGCCAACACCCCGCTCGGCGAGGTTCCAGACATGCTCTTTGCCGCCACCTATCCGGCGGGGCACCCCTACAGTTGGACACCGATCGGATCGATGGATGACCTCAACGCTGCGACGCTCGACGATGTCGGCGCGTTCTTCAAGAAATGGTACGGTCCGGGCAATGCAGTGCTGGTCCTGTCGGGCGATATCAGCCCCGCCGATGCCAAGACCAAGGTCGAGAAATATTTCGGCAATATCCCGGGCGGTCCGGCGCTGAAGCGCAGCGCCGAACAGCCGGCAAAGATGTTTGGCGAGAGCCGCGGTGTAATCGAGGTGCCTACGGCCAATTCGCAGCTATTCAAGGTCTGGAACCTGCCCGGTTGGACGAGCGAGGAGGCCCAACTCGTCGAGCTAGCCGCAGACGCTCTGTCGAACGGCGAAAACAGCCGATTTGAGAAACGCCTCGTGCGCGATCTCCAGCTCGCGTCTGCCGTCGATCTGTCGGTCACCCGACAGGAAATAGGCTCGCAACTCCACCTGTCGGCCACCGCGCGGCCCGGCGTCTCGCTGGCGCAGCTTGAAGCCGCGATCGACGAGGAGATGGACGGGTTCCTGCGCGACGGGATAAGCTCCACCGAGCTCGACCGTGCCAAATTCCAGCTTTATGCGAGCCGTGTGCGAGGCCAGGCGTCGACATTGGACAAGGCTGTGACGCTTGCGGACTCGGAACTATATGCCGGGATGCCGGCCTTCAATCAGAAGCTCGAGAAGTTGATTTACGAGGCAACCCCCGCGCAGGTTCTGGCGGCGTCGCGCAAGTGGCTGTCGGACGGCGTCTACGTCCTCGAGGCCCGTGCTTTGCCCCAATATGCGGTATCGGGGCAGCCCGTCGACCGGAGCGCCAAGCCTGCGATTGGCGCGGCTGCCAACTTCAATCTTCCTCCGCTTCAGCACGCGACCTTGTCTAACGGTATCAAGGTCGCGCTCGCCGAGCGGCACGATGTTCCGACTGTCAATCTATCAATGATTTTCGACGTCGGCTCGCTCCCCGACCGCAACCCCGCGTCGGTCGGAGAGTCATCGGCGGTAGGCCTGACAATGACCGGAACCACGACCCGGTCTAAGCTCGAAATCTCGGCGGCAATGCAGGATCTCGGCGCCTCGGTGGCCTGGTCGTCCAGCCAGGAGGCGACCCGGTTCGGGCTCAGCGCGCTCAAGGTGAAGCTCGACGAGTCGCTCGACTTCTACGCCGACATATTGCTGAACCCCGTGTTCCCCGTCGAGGAATGGGATCGCGTTCGCGACCTGTTCATCGCCGGCTACGAGGATTCCAAGCGCACGCCGGCGGGCAAGCTCGCACCGGTCATGCCCAAGATGATGTATGGTCCCGATCACCCTTATGCAGCGCATTTGACCCCCGCGATCGCGCAGACGCTGACCACCGAGGACTTTCGCGCCTTTTACAAGAAGTGGATTCGTCCAGATCTCGCGACGATCTTGGTGGTCGGCGACACCACGCTCTCCGAAATCCTGCCGAAACTCGAAAAGCGCTTAGCAGTCTGGAAAGCGCCGACCGAGCCCGCGCCCGTCAAACCCGCTCTACCCGCGCCGCTTCGTCCTGCAAAGCCGCGCATCATCCTGATCGATCAGCCCGGTGCAGAATCCAGCGTGGTTGCGGTCGGACATGCCGGCCCGGCACGAAGCGATTCTGATTTCGACGGGCTGAGCATTGTCAACACGGTCATGGGCGGGCATTTCGTTTCACGCCTCAATATGAATCTGCGCGAGGCGAAAGGCTGGTCCTACGGGATGAAATCCGACCTTGGCGAAGCCCCATTTATCGGCCTGATCGGCGCGGGCGGGTCGGTCCAGGCCGACAAAACGGCGGATGCCTTGCGCGAGATCGCGCGCGAACTGCGGGAGGTCGCGACGACCCGGCCGCCGACTGCGGCAGAAATTGCCGCGGCGAAGAACGCTATGCTGCTGGGGCTTCCCGCAGCCCTTCAGGGACCGACCGGGGCGCTCGGCATGTATCGCCAGACATATGAATACCGGCTCCCGGACGATTACTGGAACGACTATATTCAGACGATCCAAGGGTATACGGTTGCCGACATCGACGCTGCCGCGCGCCGTCTCTACCGCCCGAATGAACTGACCTGGTTCGTCGTGGGCGATTTGGCCAAGTTCGAAGCCGACGTGCGCAAGTTGAACTTGGGGGACGTTCAGGTGTTGAATGAGAACGGCGACAGGGTGCGATAGGTCGCCGTCGTGCGCCAACGTGCCGTGTCATGGGCTTTCGGTCGCATCGCATGCTTTGCAAACGCTCAACACGGCGCCTCCGGATTTGCGGTGTTGAGTAATGTGGAGGATTCCGGGATTTCGGGTCGGAGCTGTAAGGATGTGGAACCGCGCGCTTCGTCTGTCCCGGTTGTGTCATCCGCTGCCTTTCGCCTCGCGTGGGCGAGGTTGACGCCGAACGGCATGAACGGGCCATCGATGAGGTTCATCGGATCAATCCTGCCTGTGTCGGACTTCCTGCTGGGCGACAGATATTGATGTCGCGAGTTCGGCTGTGGAAAAGACGAGCAGGCTCGTCGACGCGCAGGTCGCCGATCGCAGCCCGGAAATGCGCGTGTTTCATGCCCGGGCGGGCTCGGACGTCGTGGTGGGGAGAACCTTTGCGAGATAGCGGCTAATTGCTTCGGTATTTACCGTGGAGAAGGTTGCGCCGACATACCCATCCGGCCGGATAAGCAGGCAGCCTCCCGCCGGCAGTCCGAGCTGGTTCGATGGATCGCTAAGCTCAGCGCCTTCACCGACGGTAACGACGCGCAAGCCCGCACGGGCAGCCGTATCCGGCCGGTATCCCGAAGCCGACTCCAGCAAGGTCCAGTGCGGGCCAGTCAAAAGGTCAAACAGGCGGCGGGGCTGGCCGGCCGCCCCGGTCAGGAAAGCGTCCGGCATTCGGTCGCCGGCGCGCGGACCGCTCGTGCGCTCGGTTGCGTCCTGTGAAAGCGATGCGCCGGCATAGCCGATGTCGAGCTGATGCGTGTCACGACCGCGCCGCATGCCGCCTGGCCCCCGCTGCCCCTGGAGCAAGCTGGTCGAAAGCCCAAGGACATTGGCCGCGACCGGGCGTCGTTCCTCCCCATAGGTGTCGAGCAGATCGCCGGGTGCTCCGGCCAGGACCGCAGCCAATTTCCAAGCGAGATTATAGGCGTCTTGGACGGCGGTATTGAGGCCCTGCCCACCGGTCGGCGGATGGATGTGCGCTGCGTCGCCGGTCAGGAAGACGTTCCCGACCCGGTATTGGTCCGCCAGCCGGGCATTCATCGCATAGGCTGACGCCCAGGACACCGAGTGGATCTTGATGTCGCTGCGACCGGTCCTCTCGGCGACCATCCGTTCTAGCGCGTCGGCGGAAAGGTCGGAATCGCCGTCCGGCGCGATTGGGGCCTGAATTTGGAACAGGTCGGTTCCCGCGAGGGAGCAGATAGCCACCATCCGTTCCATGTCGCCGTCGTTGAATTGATGCCAGGCATCCCGGTCGAGCCCGCTCAGATCGACGTCGGCCACGATCGCACGCACGCCCAGCGTCTTGCCGGGAAAGTCGATCCCGAGTGCGCTGCGGATCGAGCTGCGGCCGCCGTCAGCGCCGATCAGATAGCCGGCACGGATCTGCTCCTCGCCTTGCGCCGACACAAGGCGGGCGGTGACACTGTTCGTGCCCGGTTCGAAATCGAGCAGCCTGCAGCCGAATTCGACATGATGTCCCAGTTCGCTGAGCCGCTCGCGCATGATGCCCTCGGTGAGAAACTGCGGGATCATCAGCGGAATGAAATAAGGTACGCCGGGCGATGGGGCCTGTGCCTCCAGCATGTTCTTTACAACGTAGCTGCCATCCGCGCCATATTCGCGCATCGACGGATAGGTGCCGCCAGCGGCCATAACGCGATCGATGATACCGAGATCCTCGAAAATCTCCTGCGTGCGCGGCTGTATGCCCTTGCCGCGCGAACCGCCGAACGGGCGCTCGAGCCGGTCGACGATGCGGAAGGATACGCCGCGGCGTGCCAGCTCGATCGCCAGCGTGAGCCCGGCCGCGCCGGCGCCGCAAATCAGGACGTCAATATCAATTCGCTCTTTCACAATGAACTCCTATGTGCATAATGCACATATCCAAGGGGGATAGGCTGGTGTCAAATAGAAAAGTGCATAATGCACATATTGCCGCGTTGCTGCCCGAGCTGCACCGTTCGCTGATCGACATCGCAGTCATCATGAACCAGCCCGAACGGGATGTGGAATTGCTCGCCAAGGCGGGCCTTTCGCTCGAACGAGCGCTGTTCCCGCTGCTCGTGCTGGTCGAGCGGTTCGGCCCGATCGGCGTGGTGGACCTGGCTGGCCGGGTCGGCCGCGACTATACCACGGTAAGCCGCCAGGTCGCCCGGCTCGAAGAACTCGGGCTGGTCAAGCGACGGCCAGGTGCGGCGGACAAGCGGATACGCGAAGCGCTCGTCACTGCGGCTGGTAAGCAGGCGACCGACGCACTCGACGCGGCGCGCAAGGAAATGGCAATCGGCATGTTCGCGGATTGGGAGCGGAAGGATTTCGACGATCTGGTGCGTCTGATGCGCAAGCTGGTCGAGGCAATGTGCTAGGGAAACCCGGTTGTTCGCGCGTCTTGCTACGTTCGTCTGACGGCCGAGGCGCACGCACGCGGTCTGCCGGTCAAGAATATCCGCAATCCTTATCGGTGACATGGTCCCGCTCGGTGTTGCGGCGGCAAGTCCTACCGGCGCTCAACAGGCGGAGTCGCCTGCGGAACCGCGGGGAGGCCGATTATATCCTTCTGTCGCTCGATAGGGGCTACAGGCGGCTCCAACCAGCAAAAGGCCGCGATATCGCCATCCCCACATAAGCAGCGCGAGCTTGAGCGCGGCGGCCCCTCCGATCGAGGGACTGGTCGCCCGTTGCTGATGAGCCATGTCGTTCTGAAGTCCGTCCGCGCGCCCCGCCTCATCGATTTCTATACACGCGTCTTGGGTGTGTGCAGGCTGCGGCGGCACCAATTCTGAAAATGGAACGCTGCGGGCGAGCTGAGCAGTATCAACTGCCCCTCCTCATCCAATCACCTCCCTCGCTCAAGGGTTGATAAGTCAGCCATCTCGCACCATATGAAGTTGCATGAGAAGAGATAGCCGATTATCGGGCGTGCTCCACGTCCTTTTGCATATGGCGGAGCAGCCCGGTCCGAGTACCTCGGATACGCTGGCGCGCGCGATGGACACCAATCCCGTGGTGATCCGTCGGCTGATGGCGGGTCTTCGCGATCGGGGCTACGTCCAGTCCGAAAAAGGCCATGGCGGGGGCTGGACGATCACGTGCGATCTCAGCGCGGTGACACTTCGCGACATTTACGAGGCGCTAGGCCGACCCGAACTGCTGGCCATCGGCAATCGCACCGATGAGCCGGGCTGCCTTGTCGAGCAGGCGGTCAACGCCGCGCTCGGCAAGACGTTCGATGAGGCTGAGATGCTTCTTCTTCGCCGCTTCGGCGAAATCTCCCTCGCCGTGCTGAGCGCCGACTTTCATGCGCGACTTACCAAACGCGGCGGATCAATCGCGCTGGAGACCGACCATGCAGCATGACGTCGTCATCATCGGAGGCGCCTTCGCCGGGCTCGCCGCCGCCACCTATCTTGCGCGGGCGCGGCGCCGCGTCTGCGTCATCGACGCGGGGCAGCCGCGTAACCGCTTCGCCGAGGCCTCGCATGGATTTCTGGGGTCCGATGGCAGCAATCCGCAATCCATCCTCGCCCAGGCGCGCGAGCAACTCGCCGCCTATCCCGGCGCGACCCTGCTGACAGGGGAAGCGACCGAAGCGCGCGTTTCTGGCGACGGCTTCCTCGTCTCGCTGTCGACCGGCGAGCAGATTGCATCCCGCAAGGTGGTCCTCGCCTTCGGGCTGCGCGACGGTCTCGAGCCGATCCCCGGCTTGTGCGAACGCTGGGGAAAGACGGTGCTGCATTGTCCCTATTGTCACGGCTTCGAGTTTAGCGATCGGCCGCTCGGCGTGCTCGCCCGCACGCCCGTGTCCGCGCATCAGGCCTGCCTTGTCGCCGAATGGGGACCGACGACGCTGTTTCTCAACGGAATGACACCTGAACCGACCGATGCGGACCTGCTCGCGAAGCATGGCGTGACGGTCGAGTCAGGCAAGGTCGAACGCCTGGTCGGAGACGGGAGCGACTTGTCCGCGGTCGCTCTGGAAGATGGCCGCGTAATTCCGTTGGCGGCGCTGTACGTCGCGCCGCAATCCTCTCTCGCCAGTCCAATCGCCGCGCAGCTCGGCGCCGCGATTGACGACGGACCGATGGGGCCAATCATCCGGACCGACGGCGACAAGATGACCACCGTGCCGGGCCTTTACGCCGCAGGCGACATCGCCCGCGCGCCGCACAGTGTGAGTTGGGCGGTCGCCGATGGAGTAACGGCGGGAACGTCGGTCCACCGTGCGCTGGTGTTTGGCTGATGGACTGGATGCGGCCCTTCACGGACCCGGGAATGGTGGCCGGTTATATCGAGGAGACGCCGCGCAGGGTGCCAGGCTTCGCCGATATTCATCGCATGGCGACGATCCTGCTGGCCGAATGCGCGCCCGAGACAGCCGACATCCTTGTCGTCGGCGCCGGCGGGGGGCTTGAGCTGAAAGCGTTCGCCGAGGCGCAGCCGTCTTGGCGCTTCATCGGCGTCGATCCGTCGGCCGAGATGATCGATCTTGCCTGCAATGTGTTGGGACCGCTGCAGACTCGCGTCGATCTCATTCAGGGCTTTATCGATGCCGCTCCGGCGGGGCCGTTCGATGGCGCCTGCTGCCTGCTCACGCTGCACTTTCTGGAGAAAGACGAGCGGCTACGCACCTTGCGCGAAATCCGTCGGCGCCTGAAGTCGGGCGCGCCGCTCGTCGTCGCGCATCACAGCTTTCCCGGCGGGACTGACGCTTCCGTATGGCTGGGGCGATCGGCGGCGTTCGCGAGCGGATCGGGCGCGGACTTTGCCCAAGCGCGCATGTCGGGCGCAAAGATGGCCGAACTCCTGCCCCTCCTTTCGACCGACGAGGAGGAGGCTGTTCTACGTGAGGCCGGTTTTTCCGATGTCGCTCTGTTCTACGTGGGATTTTCGTTCAGGGGATGGGTATCCCGAGCATGATTTTGTCCGGACTGGCGCCCTTCTGCAAGCGCAGGCGTGATCATCGGATGTCCCGGTGCTGGACGCTTTTGCGCATGGTTACCTGACTCGTCTGGCAAACGGATCGGCGACTCTCGGTGGTGTGACGTCGGTTTGAACGGTAGATCGACAGCAACGAAGTTGTCGGGGGCGCAACGACGAGTGGCTTTATCGAGGGACATGACAGACAATAGGCAAGTTTGCTGCCAGCCTGTGTCGATGGCTATGTCGGCGAAGTGCGCTGGTTCGCATCTTAGATTGCTTTGTCCAGAGCCTCGATCAGGCGGACCTCGGATTTCGGCGCGCAATAGTCGCATCGACGGACCGCCCTGGCTATCATCCGAGCCGACATGCTTCGTCTATATATCTGGCGCTATCTCAACCAACTACGCTCCTCGCGGTATCTGGAACGGACGTGCCTGCGCGATCTCGAGGCGATGTGGCTCCATCCGACGCCTCGCTTCCGACTATCGCACCTTCGCCGCTTTCCGGCACGACAACCCAGAGGCGACCGTCAAGATGAGTGCGGCCTTCATCACCTTTGGTGGGAGCAAGGCCTGGTGCGGTGATCTTGTGTCGCTCGACGGCACCAAAATGCGCGCCGTCGCCAGCGCCAATGACATTGCCGGGGCTGCGAGGCTCACCCGCGACATTCGCTCATACCGAGATGAGATCGCTATTATCTCGATCGGTTCGACGTCATGGACGATCGTCTGCGGGGCGCCATGGTCGCTGGAGGCCGAAGCTATCGCTTGCGTGGCCGAGGGCTCAACCATGTCCGTAATCGTCACCGAAGACATGGTCCCGCAGCAGTTTCGGCGGCTTGGGTTCTGCGGGGCGCGAAACAGGATGACAGGGCGGCTCCAAGCCGCATCGCCGCAACATCGTTCACCCAGCCGGGTTAGCGAAGGATAAATCGCAATTTGCGGTGGCGACCCGGATTTTGCCGCGAGTTAACGGCGCGAGCCCGCGCCCGAAGGGAATCGTTCAAATTCGTGATTGACGATATGTGATAACGTCTCCTATGGGCAGCCGATCGACGAAGGAGAGCATTAAGAGCATGAGTTCAGCCAATTTTTGCCGAAGCGTCCTCGCGCTTATGGTGTTGACTTCAGCTGCCTTCAGCTCACCCGGACTCGCCAAGAGCGAGGAATATACGGCAGAACGGGAGGGGCGGGATCAAAAGTCGTCGTCCGACGATATCGTCGTCACAGGCCGATCGCTCGATGCCGCACGGTCTTCGCCGTTGCCGGTTCAACTGCTTTCTGGCCCCGAACTTGCGCATCGCCGTCAGGGCGGCCTCGGTGAAACGCTTGCCGGGCTGCCAGGCGTACACCTCGACAACTTCGGCGGTGGCGCTTCGCGTCCGGTTATCCGGGGGCAAACGGTTCCGCGCATCGAGATTTTGAGCGATGGCGCAAATCTGTTCGATGTTTCCTCGGTGTCGCCCGACCACGCCGTCACCACCGATCCCTTGCTCCTCGACGAAATCGAGATACTGCGTGGGCCGGCCGCCACGCGCTATGGCGGAAACGCCGTGAATGGCGCGATCAATCTGATCGATGGAAGGGTACCGAAGGCGCTCCCTGACGGCGGGCTGTCCGGCGCGACCGAAGTTCGTTTTGGAACAGGCGACGCGGAGAAAACCGTCGTCGGCCGCGTTACGGCCGGCCTTGGATCCTTCGCCCTTCACGCTGAGGGATCGCGGCGCAGGAGCGACGATTATGACGTCCCCGATGCCTATGGCAGCGATAAGCTACGCGACTCCTTTGCTGACGGCTCGAGCTACAGCCTCGGCGCATCGTGGATTACATCGAAAGGATATGTCGGCGCCGCCTACACCCGCAACGACAGCGAATATGGATTACCCGGCCATTCCCACGAGGGCGGCGTCTGCCATTTGCACGGCGTTGCACTGCACTGCGAGACTCATGGTTCGTTCACCGATCCTTTCTTGGCTTCCGACGACAGTCACACGGCCTTCATAAAGCTGCGCAGCGAACGTCTCGACGTCCGCGGCGATTTTGATGATTTGCTGCCCGGGATCGCACACGCGCGACTTCGTCTCTCCTACACCGACTATGCCCACAACGAGATCGACGGCGAAACGCTCTTTTCGCGCTATTTGAACAAGGTGTATGATGGTCGGCTAGAGCTCACACACGCCCCCATCCTGGGTTTTTCCGGCTCGTTCGGCGTGCAATACACGCACAGCACTTTTTCGGGGCTCGATTACAACGACGCGCATGAAGGCCATGTGCCGTTGAACTTTGTCACGGAGGGCCGCGCCCTGTTTGTCGCGGAACGCCGTTCCTTCGGCGCGCTCGAGGTGGAGGTGTCCGCGCGCAAGGACTGGCGCGAAATCAGGGTTCCGTTTCTCCTGGAATATTTCGTCAATCCGGTGTTGCTCGCTACGCTGACCCCGGCCCAGCGCGAAATCGCCACGAAAGCTTATTCGCAGGTTCATCCCCGCAACTGGCCCAGTTCGAAAGCCGCTCCATTCTCCGCGTCGATCGCGAGTACGTTGCGCTTCGGCGAGGGCTACTCGGCCTCGCTGTCGGTGAGCCGTTCGGAACGCATGCCGGGCGTCAGGGAAATCTATGCGTCGAGCAACAGTCTGGCAACCAACAGCTATGAAACGGGGCTCATCAAAGGCTCGGGCGGACTTCAGAAATATCCCGATGTCATCGAGACCACGAAGGCGGTGAATCTCACGCTGCGGAAAGCTTCGGGACCTACCAAATTTGAGATCGGGCTATTCTATCAGGACGTCGACGATTATGTGTTTGCAAAGTTCCTCGACGAACAGACGTTGGGGTCCGGCGGCCTCTACCGTTACCTTGTCTATACGCCGGTCGACGCGCGCTTCATCGGCCTTGATGGACAGATAAGCCACCAGATCGATCGGGCGTCGCGCCTGACGTTGTTCGGCGACTATGTGCGCGCCGATCTCAAGGACGACAGCGACAATCTGCCCCGCATCCCGCCGGGCCGGCTCGGCGTCCGCTACGACTACGCCTCGGGGCCCATATCGGCCAATGCGGAGTATTTTCGGACCTTCGGCCAGGAGCGCATCGCTTCCTATGAGACGCGTACGGCGGGCTATGACATGTTAAATGCCACGCTGGCTTACCGCTTCGAAATGGGCGGCGGGAAGAAGAGCGTGGAGCTGTATTTACGCGGGAGCAACCTTAGTAACCAGTTGGCCTTTGCTCATACGTCTTTTGTGAAGGATCAGTCGCCGCTACGCGGCCGCAGCGTTGCCATCGGCATGCGCCACTCTTTTTGATCGCGGTGAGAGTCGTTGCGAGATTGTGGCGACGGCCATCTTGCGCATTGTTGCTTCAGATCACGCCATTCGGGATCGGGGCGCCTCCTCGCGGGCCAGTTGGCGACCAAGAGGTGCAATGAGTTCAAGTGCACTGCGAAGATCGGCTACATCGCCGGTGAAGGGCATGCGGATGTTGCGCTCGAAAGCGCCGTCGACCCCGAAGCGGGACCCGGCAATGATGCGAACGCCGATCGCCTCGGCTGCGACTGCAAGTCGGGTCGCGATCGGCTGCGGCAGTTCAACCCAGCAGCTGAGGCCTCCTGCGGGGCAGGGGAAGCGCCACTCCGGCAAAACGGCTTCGCCGGCCGATACCAGCATATCGCGGCGATAGCACAGGTCCCGTCGGCGTTGCGGGAGATGCGTGTCGGCTGTAGCGAGAAGTCGCGCAACGGCGATTTGCTCTACCACCGGCGATCCCAGATCGACCGCTTCGCGGATTGCGGCGAGAGATGCGATGATCGGACTTGGCGCCCGTATCCAGCCGATCCTGAGCCCGCCCCAAAAGCTTTTTGCGGTCGACCCCAGTGTGATAATCTGACCATCGCAGTCATAGGCTGCGAGCGGCGGCGGAGGTTCGTTTTCGTACCACAGGTCGACCATCGTCTCGTCCGCCACGATCATCGTCCGGCTTCGTCGCGCTATTGCCGTCACTGCGGCACGCGTCTCGGCGTCCATGCAGCGGCCGGTCGGGTTGTGATGATCTGGCAAAAGATAGGCGAGGCGTGGTGCCGTCTGGCTGATCGTCGCCGCGAGACCATCGATGTCCCAGCCGGTCTCGGGAAGCGGCACCGGTACCGGACGGCAGCCGGTGGCGCGGATCGCAGCGATGGCCAGGGGATAGGTCGGATGATCAACGACGACGCGGTCGCCCGGTCCTGTCAAGAGCCGCAGCACCAGCCCAAATCCGGCCAGTGCGCCATTGACCACCATGATTTCGTCCGCGGTCGTGGGCAGCCCACGCGCGGCGTAGTGGGCGGCAATTTCGCTTCGTAGCTCTGCAATGCCGAACGCGTCATAGCCGGTCGAGGACAAATGTGCTGGCAGTGCGGAGAGCGCCTCGACATACGCCTGGTGAATCGCAGGCCCCGCTGGACTGGCGGCGACCGAGAAGTCGATCCTTGTCGTCGACTCTCGTCGCGCCGCTGGACCCGACGGCACCGTAACGAGCGAGCCCGAGCCATGCCGGCTTGCCAGAAAACCATCGGCGCGCAACTCTGCGAAGGCTGCGGCGATCGTGCCGCGGCTGAGCCCGATCGCTGCGGCCAGGTCGCGCTCGCCGGGCAATCGCGTCTCCAACCCAAGCCTGCCGTCGAGTATTAGGAGCCGCAAGGCCGCCGCAAGCAGCCGGTACGCCGGCTCGCGCGATCCTATCGGGCGCCAGTTGCCGAGAAGCCTCAGCAACGAGGCCGCTCCCGTTTTACGTGCGATCATTGGTCCAATCCGAAAAAAGTGGCTCTTTATCAGCATGCCATTTTTGGCGATATCAGTCCAATGCTGCGTCGCCTTATCCTTCTTTACGTCGGCCTTGTTCTCTATGGCCTTTCGTCCGCCATGATGGTGCGTGCCGGTCTTGGCCTCGATCCTTGGAACGCACTCCACGAAGGCATTTCGCTGCGCTTGAACGTCAGTTTCGGGACGGTGATCATCGGCGTGGGCGCCTTGCTTATGCTGCTTTGGATCCCGCTACGCCAGCGACCCGGTATCGGGACGATCAGCAATGTGGTCCTCATCGGCCTCGCCGCAGACGCGGCACTGATGTTTCTTGCTCAGCCGGCCTCGCTAGCTGTGCGTGTCGCAATGCTGATCGCGGCGATCATTCTCAACGGCATCGCGAGCGGCATGTATATCGGAGCTGGGCTTGGCCCAGGGCCTCGGGACGGGTTGATGACCGGTCTCGCCGCCCGCAGCGGCTGGTCGATCCGCCTTACCCGTACCGGTATCGAGATTTCCGTCTTGGTGCTGGGCTGGCTCCTCGGGGGAACGATAGGCATAGGAACCATATTCTATGCTTTGGCCATCGGCGTGATCATCGACGTCACTCTTCCCATGTTCCAGGCAATGGCGCGCGATCCGGCGAGGGCGTCGTTTCGTGCCTGACCGCTTCGACATATCGGCACCCTCGCTCTACAACGGCGCGCGCGGGCTCCCACAATGTGGGGCAAGATGATCGATCGGTCGCTGTATCGATAATCGACCATGACACACCGGAGACCGGGGCGAGGTGCCGACGCTGCCGGCTCCTCCCGCCGGCGAAAACATCTGAAAAATCTCTCGTTCGCGCTTGCAGCATAAGCGAACGATTCCCATATCATTTCTGCCTTTCAGGCATCCTCTCCCAAAACTATACGGGGCCGGCGCAAGCTGGCCCTTCTTTTATTGGCCTGAGATTGCGACGTGGATGGCTGCGCCCGTTCGATGTCGCTGCCGGCAATCGAAACTAGGCCTGCCGTTCGTTCGAACAATCAAACGTCCCTTGGTGAGAGAGGTCTACTTCTCACGCCAATAGCGGTCATCAATGCGGGCCGCCGCAAACCGGCGTCCGGTCAACAGGGGAGGGTGGAAAAACATGCCACGGAAACGCGAAAAACGTCCCCGTGGCATGCAAGCCCGCCATTCGGCGAAGGTCTACTCCGGAAAGCGGAACGAAATGCCCTTTCCTCCCGCGGAGCTTCCGGGCATCGACGCCCTCCGCTTGGCTGGCTTTTTCGCGTCGACGACGGCATCGTCGATGTCACTTGCCTGTCCCATCATGCTCAGGTGGGGGCAGAGTTGCGAAAGCCGTGACGTCAGCGCGTGCAGCGGGTTCGGCGACGGATTCCGACTTTCTTCGTTTCGTCGCACGGCGCCGCGCACACTCTAGGCACTTCACGCCGACGCTGTCTTTTGGGCGAGCGCCAAGTGCCGGCCGACGAGGACGTAGTGCACCGCGCCCCAGAGCTTGAACACCGACAAGATCAGCAGCGCGAATTTCAACGAGTCCGCACCATAATAGGGTTGGAGCAGATCGCTGAACAGACCACAGACAAATGCGCCCGACGCCATGCCGACCCCGCTGATACAGAACATGGTCACCGCCGCAGCAAAGCTCCGGGCGCTGGGATCCACCGCGGACTGGATCGTCGCATAGGTCGGTGCGAGGTAGAAGGCGACGAGGAAGATGCTGATCGCGGTGAGGATGAGGAACAGCGGATAGTCGCTCGTCAGCAGCGAGCCGATCTGCGCGACCATCGCGAGAATGAAAGAAAGCGCGAGCAGGTTGAACGCGTGGCGGGGTTCGCGCTGCGCCAGCCAGCCGCCGATGAAGCCGCCGCACAATATGCCCAGGATCGCGACACCCCCGGCGATCGCGCCGAACGACGCGCCGGTCGCCGTCGCGCTGAGGTGGAAGGTCCGCATGACGTAGGCCGGCGCCCAACTGCCCAAAGCGCCCGAGCTGATTCCTAATATCGCGCCGCCCAGCATCAGGTTACGAACGGGACCATTGCGCAGGAGGCTGAGAAAATTGCCCTTGGGCAGATCGCGCTGGCCGCTCGGCGCCTCGCGAGCGGGTTCGCGGACGGTGGTGAGCACCAGCACGCACATAAAGATACCTGTGGCGCCGGTCGCGAACAATGTGGTGCGCCATCCGAACCGATCGTTGAGATAACCCCCTAGGGAAAGCGCCAGAAAGGTTCCGATCGCGAGGCCGAGCGAGTAGATGGCGATTGCCTTGGGCCGCGACGCCTTATGGGTATAGTCGGCGATGATCGAGTGGGCGGCCGGCGTCAGCGCGGCCTCGCCGACCGCCACGCCGATGCGGCTGACGAGCAGCGACTTCATCCCCTGCGCCAGGCCGCCGACCGCTGTCAGCATGCTCCACAAGACGATCGCGCCCGCGATGACGTGAACGCGAACGCCGCGATCCGACATCTTCGCGATCGGTAGTGCGGCGATCGCATAGGTGAGCGAAAAGGCGGGTCCGGTGATCAGCCCGATCTGGGTATCGCTCAGTTTCAGATCATGCTTGAGCGCTTCCACCAGGATAAACGGTAGCTTGGCGTCGAGCGCGGCTAGTGTCTGACAGAGCATCAGCACCGTCACGACATACCAGCCATATAATCTGCTTTGGGTGCGTGCGGGGGGAGCAATTGTCAAGTTACCGAGTCCTTGGATATGAGGAATAGGAGGCTGTGGGAAAAAGCGCCCTTCAGCGCGCAAGGGCCTGGCCATCCTTGCGGGGATCGGACCCCGCAACATAGCCGTCGCCCGTTTTCAGGACGATCTGGGCGCCGCCGAAGGAGAAAGTGGCATCCAGTTCTTCGCTGACGATATCGTGCCCCCGGGCGCGGAGATATTCGATCAGCGCCGGATCGGTGCCCGGTTCAATACCGACACGGCGCCCTGCATCGATGCGCCAGCGCGGCGCGTCGGCGGCGGCCTGGGGGTTTTGCCCGTAGCCAAGAATCCTGAGTGCAAGTTGGAGATGGCCCTGCGCCTGAATCGGTCCGCCCATCAGGCCGAACGCCATGAGCGGGTTGCCTTCGAGATCCGTGGCGAAGCCTGGAATGATCGTGTGGAAGGGGCGCTTGCGCGGCGCGACCTGGTTCACATGTCCTGGCTCGAGCGTGAAGCCGACGCCGCGGTTTTGCAGCGCGATGCCGGTACCGGGAACGACGATGCCCGATCCAAAACCCTTGTAGTTGGACTGGATGAACGACACCATCATCCCGCTGTCATCCGCCGCCGCGAGGCAGACCGTGCCGCCGGGCCGCGGTTCGCCATGGCCGGGATCGCTGGCGCGATCGGGATCGATCAGCTTCGCGCGCTCGCGCAGATACGCCGGATCGAGAAACGCCTCCGGCGCACATCGCATCGCGTCGACGTCGGTCAGATGTCGATAGACGTCGGCCAACGCCAGCTTGGTCGCCTCGATCGCGAGATGCAGCTGATGCGGATCGTCGGGTGACGACGGCTCCCAGCCGGCCGCTTCCAGAATCCCGAGACCAATCAATGTCGCCAGACCCTGATTGGCTGGCGGCAGTTCGTGAACGATGCCATTGGCGAAGCGTTGTGAAATGGTGCCGACCCATTCGGCCCGGTGTTCCCCGAGATCGGCGAGGCTCAGCGCAGCGCCATGTGCTTGGGCGTCGGCCACAATGCGATCGGCAAGCGCCCCTCGATAAAATGCCTCTCCCCGGGTTGCGGCGATCGTCTCCAGCGTCGCGGCATGGGCGGCGGATCGAAACAATTCGCCCGCCCGAGGGGCGCGGCCACCGGGCAGAAAACATGCCGCAAAGCCCGGCTGTTCCCTCAGCGTCTGCCCGCCGTTCGCCCACAGGCGAGCAATGGTCGGTGTGACCAGAAACCCGTTGCGCGCATGGCGGATGGCGGGCGCCGCGATGGTCTCGAGCGGCAGCGAGCCGAACCGCTCCCAGAGCGCAATCCAGCTCGAGACAACGCCCGGCACGGTGACCGAATTCCAGCCGCGCTCCGGTATCGCCGTCAGGCCTTGAAAATATTCGGGCGTCCAGCCCGCCGACGATCGCCCCGAGCCGTTAAGGCCGTGCAGTTCTTTTCCGTCCCACAATATGGCGAAGCCATCACCGCCGATCCCGCACCCGGTGGGTTCGACGACGGTAAGGACCATCGCGGCGGCGATGCTCGCATCCGCGGCGTTGCCGCCCATCGCCAGCATGTCCATGCCCGCGATCGACGCGAGATGGTGCGATGTTGCGATCGCGGCGCGGCCCATCGCAGGAGTCCGACGCGACGGATAGGGCAGGGCATAATCCAGGGACAGCGAGTCCGGGCCGGCGGTCATGCCGGTCAGCTCAGCAGCGAGGGGGCGACACGATCGGCGAAGATCATCTCGATCTTGACGCCATTGGGGTCGAAGAAATGGACCTGGGTATCGGACGTATCGGCGACGGGCGCAGCCTTGAATTCGACCGCACGGCTGCGAAGATGGTCGAGGAAAGCGAGCAACCCGGTGCCGCGAAACGCGAAATGGTGGAAAGCGCCGGTCGGTCCGTCCTCGGGCTTGCGATCGATGATGTGCAGGATCGGATAAGTGCCGCCCTCGGGATAGAGCCACACGCCCCCGACCCGGACGCCATTGGCTTCGAGCGGAGGGCGGAAGCCGGGCCGCAGCCCGAGGATGTCGCCATAGAAAGCGACGGTTCTTTCGATGTCTCCACTGCTGAGCGTGACATGGTCAAGGCAAAGGGGGGGCATTTCGGTGTATCTCATCCCGTGCAGCATCTGGACGCAATAAGATACATTAAGGAATCTTATCGTCAAGGCCTCACAATGATGACCGGCTTTGCGCCTCGGGCCAGAGGGCCGACCGCGGGGTGGTGCGGAGCCGCCTCCTGCGCTGCTAGTTGCCGTTTACCCATCCGTCACCTTGTCCACGTCACGGCTGGCTTTTCGTCCTCACCAGCGGGAGAAGGACGCTGTCGACCATCTCCTCGACGGCAGCGCGGATGGCGATATCGGATTGTGTCGCCGTGATATAGGCGAGGAACGCCGCAGGGATGGACATGACCATTTCGGTCAGCTTGCCGGCATCGACCTCGCCGCGTTCAGCCGCTCGTTCCAAAAGGAATCGGACCGCCGATACCCGGCCCGCGAGCAGCGTCTCGCGAAAGCGCGCGGGCGAGGATTTTTGCTCGCGATAATATTCGTCCATTTGCGTCCACATGATCATCGCAAGCGGAAAGTCGCGCTCGTACAATTCGACGATATAATGGACGAGTTCAGTGCGGATATCGCTTTCTTCGGGGATCGTCAGCGGGTGGCTCTCGATATGATGCCGGAATGCCGACATGGCCAGATCGCCGCGACTGGACCAGCGGCGCGCGATGACCGGGCGGCTGGTACGGGCCCGCAGCGCCACGCCTTCTATGGTGAAAGCCGAGTAGCCGCCGTCGAGCAACTCCGCCCATGCTGCCTCCAGCAGCGCACCTTCGAGCGCCACGCCCCGCCGCCGTGTTTTGACGACGGAATCTCCTGCTTCGTTCGCCTCGGTGACCGATTTAAGACTCATTCAAGTATCCTAGTTGACGACTGAAATAAGATGCACTAGCAACTCTTATATCAGAGGATAGCGCGCGGGAAGCGAAGGGCAAGTCCCGCTTCGCTGCCTGTGCGCAGGAGCGAGTGCGACGATGTCGTCGCGGGTGTCCGCTGCCGGATGGCTGCGGACTGGCGGATCGAAGGTGACCAGGCGTGCCGAGTTGTGGTTCGAAAATTCTGATCTCCGGGGCGAGCATCGCGGGTCCGACCCTCGGCTACTGGCTCGCCGAATATGGTTTCGACGTCGAGATCGTAGAGCGTTCTTCCGAAGTGCGCGGCGGAGGTTATCCCATCGATCTTCGTGGCTCGGCAATGATCGTCGCCGACAGGATGGGAATGACCGACCAGTTGCGGCGCGCCCATCTCGATATCGAGGCACTGACGCTGTTCGATCGTGGCGGAGAAGCGATCGTGGCGCTCCGCCCCGAGGAATTCAGCGGCGGGACCCAGGGCCTTGACGTCGAAGTGCCGCGCGGCGACCTGGCGATGCTGCTCTATGAGCGAACGCGCGATCGCTGCACCTATCACTTCAACGATCATGTCGTCGCTCTCGACGACCGCGGCGACGCGGTCGAGGTCGAGTTCAAGTCCGGCCGGCGGGAGCGCTATCTTTATGTGATCGGCGCGGACGGGCTGCATTCTTCGACGCGGGGGTTCGCCCTTGGGCCGGAGGACGCATTCGTTCGCCATCTCGGCTATTTCTTCATCGGATTCACCCTCCCGAACGTCTTTGGCCTCGATCGCGAGCAGCAGGTCTTCTCGACGGTCGGTCGAATGGCGGGCCTCAGCAGCCTCAGAAGCAACGATCGCATCGCGGCCTTGCTTACCGTGGCGGCCGATGAAATGCCCTCGGCGGCCGAACGCGATATCGACATCCAGCGGCGGCGGTTCAGGGCGCATTTCGGGGAGGACGGCTGGCATATTCCACGCCTGCTCGAGGAGCTCGATCGCGCGGATGACGCCTATTGCGACACGGTCAGCCAGATCCGCATGCCGGCTTGGTCGAAGGGACGCATCGCCCTGACCGGCGACGCTGCTCATGCGCCGTCCTTCATAACGGGGCAGGGGTCCAGCCTCGCCCTGGCCGGGGCTTATGTCCTCGCCGGCGAACTGGCGCGCCATTTAGACGATCCTGCCGCTGCCTTCGCCCGCTACGAGACGGAATATCGTCCTTTTGCGGAGGCGAACCAGAACCTCGCAGGCAAGCGCTGGCAATTCATTCCGACCGACCCCGAAAGCGAGCTTCAGCGTAACCAGCGCCTGCGGGAGAGCGGCTTGCCGACCGCGCCAATGGAACAGAAGCGGGCCATTCACAACGGACTTGAGATCAAGGACTAACATGCTGACACCTGACCATCCCAATGCGCTCTGGCTTGCCGAGATGTACGGGATCGACCAACAACCCGATCCTGCAGTTGCAAGCCTGACAACCGAGCAACGTGATCGCCGTCACGCCGAACATGTCGCCAAATATATGGCGCGAATGTCCCCAGACCTTATCGTCCATACCGGCGGCGTGCGTCTAGCCACGACCGGAGACATGGCATTCATGCAGGCTTATGCCCGCCGACGCTCGTCCCTGAGCGATGGCGGCGACGTGTCGATCATCGCGATCCATCAGATTCTGGCGGATGACAACTACGGCATTCTGCACTTCCGGTCTCGCACGACGCGCGACGGCCATGTCTGGGAGCGCGACGGAATGGGAGCGTGGCGGTTCGAAGATGGCATCGCCGTTGAGCATTGGGAGCTGTCGAATGGACCCAAATGGGATGCCTTCTATCTGGCCGGTGATCCCGATTTCAACGGCGACGCGATGGAATATTGGACGAAGGAATAGACTTCATTCCTTCATTTCAAAATTAAAGAGTTATGTATATCGATATAAGTATCGATATGGTCACGATTGAGATCATCTTTTTGGAATGAAATAAGATGAAAATATCAAGAGAAATATAGAGATTTAATGGCATCATATATGTAATATAGTGCGATCTTAACTGCAATATATATTGCCATTTACGGTGATACGTCATCAATGCATCGGGCGCTGACCATCAGGTGCGGAGATTGTGCAAGTTATGACAACTACCATGGTTATCTTTGGGCAACGATGCAACGAGCGGATTTCGCATCCGGCCGAAAAGCGCTGTTCCTTGCAGGCGAACGCCCGGTCGCAGCGCGGGGGTCAATAATATGGCCCGGAACCGGCGCCCGTTGAGATCGGTCTGCTTGAATCTCAAGGAAGGTGACAGCCTTGAAGAACTGAAAACCGCTTATCTCTCGGCTTCGGACGCCGTGACTCACGAGCTTGAAGACCATTGCCCCGACCATCTGAAAGCCGTGGCGCGAAAGAATATTCGCCAGGTGATCGACGAGTGCGGATCCCTCAAGCCCACGTTCGTGCGGACAGCTACCGCGCACGACCCTGCTATTCTTGCCGATCTCGAGGCGATCGTGTGCTCCAACCTCTACGGCGTGATGCTGCCCAAGGTCGAGAGCGCCGCCGAGATCGAACGTGTCGACTATCTGCTGACATTGTTCGAGGCGCGGGCGGGGCTGGAGCCTGGAAAGATCTGTATTCTTCCGCTGCCGGAATCGGCGAGCGGGCATCGGTTCGCCTATGATATCGTCAAGGCCAGCGAGCGCGTCGAATATATGCTGTCCGCGACGAATACCAATGGCGATCCGGCACGGTCGATCGGCTATCAATGGACGCGGGAGTGCACGGAAACGCTGTATATCCGGCAGAAGATCGTGCTCGATACCAGAGCTGCCGGGATGCAGTGGCCGATCTGTTCGAACTGGAATGCCATGCACGACATGGATGGTCTGGAGCAGTTCCTGCTTCAGAACAGGAGTTTCGGATATTTCGGCGCGCTGTGTACGCCCGAGCCGAAATATATCGAACTGGTCAACCGGGTCTTCACACCGCCGCAGGAGGAGATCGACTTCTGGGGCGAAATCGTCGCGCTGCAGGAGCAGTATGACGACGACATCAAGATCGATGGAAAATGGTACGTCCGCAACAAGTCCAAATGGGGGGCTTTGCGGATGGAGCTCGCGGCTCATTTCGGTGTCCATCCGAAGACCGAGGGGCGGACGATGCAGGTCGAACAGGTTGGCGGAATCGTCAAGGCGGCCGAGGCCGAGCTGATCGGTGATCAGGGTCGGGCGACGGTTTGATGCATTTCGGGCGGATCGGCGCAGATGAAAGCAAATAAGCGTCCGAATAAAACGATGAACAAAGCCCGGTACATTCATTCTGTAGGGTCAATATTACATATAGCTGAATATATATAATAAACGGGAGGTATCATGAGTTCGATTTTTCTGGAAGCTGGTTCGAAGAACCGTTCATCTCGTAAAGTAATTGGGGCACTTCTGGCGGGGGCGGCAATCGCCCTCACGTCGCTTACCGGTGGCGGCCAGGCATCCGCCCAGGAAAGCAGCGTGCAGGATGGCGGCGAGATCGTCGTCACTGCCCAGAGGCGCGAACAGGCCGTGATCGACGTGCCGATTTCGGTCAGCGTGGTGAGCGCGGAAAAAATCGAAAATCTTAACCTGTCGACGTTTACCTCGATCGGCCAGCAAACGCCGAACTTCAATATCACGTTCGAGCGCGGCGCCAATGCGGCACCGGACCTGAGCATCCGCGGCGTCAGAGGGGACGGCTCGACAGCGCGCATGAATGAGAGCTCGGTCGCCGTCTACGTCGACGATATCTATCTCGGTGACGAAAACAGTCTCGCCGGACAGATGTTCGACGTACAGCGCGTCGAAGTGCTGCGCGGCCCGCAAGGGACTTTGTTCGGTCGCAACACGACGGGGGGCCTCGTCCAGTTCGTTTCGGCGTCGCCCACCGCAGATCTTACCGGCAAGGCCAGTGTGCTCTACGGCTCGGACAATTGGGTGGCGATCAACGCCGCGATCAGTGGTCCGCTCGGAGACAATGTCCGGACCCGGTTAGCCGGGCAGTTCGAAACGCATGACGGCCATTACACGAACCGCGCGACGCTGCCTGGCGCATTGAAGAAGCTCGGACGCAAGGAGGTTTGGAGCCTGCGCAGCACGACCGATTTCGATATCGGCGAGGCAACGTCACTGCGCCTGCAAGTGACGCATTCCGAAACCGATTCGGAATCGACGCCGAATTATGGACTGGGCATCTGGGAGAGCCGGACGGCTCCTTCTCCGGGCACGCAGAATGTGATTTGCTCGCGTGCCGACATCCTGGCCGCCAAATGTTTTGACCGGATTGTCCAGGGTGGCCAGCCGCCGCTGGACGGACGCCGCGCCGGCGACGCGATCACCGAACTGAATCGCGACGAGCTGGCGATCAGGCAAAATCTGACTTCGATCACCGCGAAGTTCGAGACCGATCTGGGCGGCGTGTCGCTGATCAACGTCGCGAATTATACGCAGTTCAAGTCCCGGATCGGCGTCGACGGCGACGGCGGGTCTACGCCCAGCACCCTCGCCCAGCGCGTCTATGTGCAACTTCAAAACGAATCCAAACAATTTAGCGAGGAACTTCGGCTGCAGGGCGAGGCCGGCGCGGTGAATTGGGTTGCGGGGCTCTTCTATTATCAGGACGAAAAGAAGAATACCAACATCCTCAACATCCGTACCGACACAGGCGCCACCGCGGCTCGGATCCCGTCAAACGCACGCATCGATACCAAATCGGGAGCAGTATTCGGTCAGGCCGACTGGAAATTCGCCGATCGACTGACCCTTTCGGCCGGTGCCCGCTATACGATCGAGAACCGGGAGCTGGTGGAGGCCAGGCTCGGCCCGGTCGGACCAGGTCCCGTCGTCGATGTGCGGGCGGCGGTTGCCGACCCCGATCCGGTGACGAAAGACGTCACGGGCCGGGTAAGCCTGACCTGGGAAGCGACCCCCGACAACAGTCTTTACGCAAGCTATTCGCGCGGCGCGAAGAGCGTCGGCTACAGCGTGTTTTACACCGGGGGCAGCGCCGCCATCAATGCCGCCAAGACCGGTCCGGTCGGTCAGGAACATGTCGATGCCTTTGAAATCGGCAGCAAAAACCGGTTCTTCGATCGGACGCTGACCCTCAATCTGGCGGGCTTTTATTATTTGTTCGACGGCAAGCAGGAATTGCTGACGGTCGTGGAATATCCGGATCCCAGCCAGCCGCAGACGCCGATCTTGAATACGCGCTTCCTCAATGTCGGCAAGGCCGAGATTTACGGCGCCGAGCTCGAAATGAACTACGCGCCGAGCGAACGGTGGGATTTCGGATTGTCGGGCGGGCTCCTGTATACCGAAATCACGGATTCCGACATCGTCTTCAGCACGCCGCGGCTCGGTATCGTCCCGCTTGAGGGGCGGCCGCTCCCTTCGACGCCCAGATGGAATCTGAGTGCGCAGATCGCGCATCATATTCCGGCAGGCGACCTCGGCGTCTTCACGCTTCAGGCTGAAGCGCGCGCGCAGGCGAAGCAGAATTCCGGACTGAACAACGATCCCTTGGCAACGATACCATCCTACGGTCTCGTCAATTTCCGCTTCCTGTGGGAATCGAAGGACAAGAGTTACAACGTCCAGGCATTTGTAACCAACGTCTTCAACAAGGCCTATTTCGTCGGGATCAGCGACTCGAACATCGGTGCCGGTGCGCTGATCACGCAGCAGGCTGAACCGCGGCTGTGGGGCCTGAAGTTCGGTGCCTCCTTCTGATCGATGGTGATGTCTCACCCCTTTGCGGTCCTGCTCCTGGGCCGCAAAGGGGTGCATGATCTTTGTGCTCGTGGCGCTTTTGCGGTGATGGCGCCGGCGGGGAGAGGGGTGGGCACTGAGGAATGAAACACGCCCATCTATGTCCCATGCGCTTGCGGCTTACCCAAAGCCCGGCTGGTATATGGGATATTTCAGTTTTGCACCAGCATCCGCGCGGACCACAGCGCGCTGGCGACCAACCTGGCACGCGCGGCATCGGTCAGGTCGGTGGCCTTCATCAACCTCAGCCCGATTGCCGCCACAGCGCATTGGTAGGTGCCAGCCGCTTCATCAAGGCGGAAGGACCGGCGGGCGGTATCGCGGATGCCGCGTATCGCCATCGCATAGGAGTTTCCGCGAATGGCCGGGTCGTCGAGCGCGATCAACCGTTCGATCTCCAGAATGTCGCCGAAGCTGGCTTGCGCGGGATAGTTGATGCGCACGCTCGCTTCGAGTGCAGCAAGGTCCTGGAAGACATGTCCGTATCCGGTGCGCTGGAAATCGACCAGTGCCGCGAGCGTCCCGCCGCGATCCAGGACGACATTATCCGAGTTCAGGTCCCCGTGGAGAATGCAGCTCGTAAAGGGACGCATGTCGCCGCCCGCGAGGAGCGCGTCGCAGATGAATGGGAAGATGATTTTGCCTATCCAATATCCGCCGGCGCGCTGCTGCGCATTGAAATATCTTGCGGCATAATCGAACAGGATCGTTTCGGTTGCGGTCGCCGAAACCCGGTCTCCGAAATAGCGCTCCAGATAGTATCGCGCCACGCCCGCCTTTGGAGCCTGTCTGACACCGTACCAGCATTCTCGCAGCTTTTTGAACGTGGACGACAGGACCATATCAAGGGCCGCCAGATCCCCGGCAGCGAGGCGATCGGTCAGCGTATGCGGTCTCTCGCCGTCTCCGACGAAGGAATAGCACAGCGCGGCGCGATGATGCGCTGTGGCAAAGCCGCGCAGATCGGGCCGGTACGGGGGCGGCAGGAGGGGCCGGACGAACTGATCGTAATTTGCCCGTTCGGATGTTCCGGCATCGAGTGGCGCTACCTTGACCGCCGCCGGAACGCCTTCGCGCGTGCAGCCATCAGTCGCCAGCGGGGTGGCTTTGAAGACATAGGCGCCGCTACGCCCTCCGCTCAGCGTCTCGAGCTTGATGATCCCGGGCAGGGAATGGCCGATGCCGGCGAGCGCGCTCGCCAGAACCGATGAAACGAGACTGTAAATTTCCTCCGCTTCCCGGGCGGTGCCGAAGGGAGATTGGCCGGAGAGATGGATGTGGGGCGGCGGCGCAAATGTTCGGGGCATGCGTTCATTCTTCATGCTGCGGCATCATGCGATGCTCCCGGCCAGCATCTTGCCTGCCGGTATCTCTGCTCCGTCCGCGTGTGCGGCGTAGCAGCGACCCATTCTGCTTGATCGCATCGATCAATGCGCGCGCCGGATCGCGGCGTCCCTGCACTCCGGCCAACACCACGAACTCGACATCGCCGAGCGG
Source organism: Sphingopyxis sp. MSC1_008 (assembly GCF_023197165.1). Taxonomy (GTDB): domain Bacteria; phylum Pseudomonadota; class Alphaproteobacteria; order Sphingomonadales; family Sphingomonadaceae; genus Sphingopyxis. The sequence goes on along the minus strand of NZ_JALPRD010000014.1, from coordinate 22,136 downwards.
CGGCAGCTCATTCGACGAAATTTCGGTCAGACCCGGCGGTACGAGCGACCGCGCATGCGGTGCGACCCCGAGGCCGGCCGCGAGAGCGGCATGGACTCCGCTCTGGGCTTCACTGGTGCAGACAACCTGCCAGCTGCTGCCGACGCTCTCGAGCGCGGTTAGCGCAGCAGTCCGGGTGATCGCGGGCGGCACCAGAAGGATCAGCGGAACCGGCTGCGCCGGATCCCACTCGAAACCGGGCGCTGCGATCCAGATTAGCGGCTCGCGCCAGACGAGTTCCCCCTTCTGCTCGCCCGCTCTCCGCTTCACGAAGGCAAGGTCGAGCAGGCCGAGTTCCAGCGCTTGCCGCACATTCTCGCTGAGACCGACGGTCAGTTCGAGACGGACGCGAGGATGTTCGGCGGTGAAGCGCTTCAACAGTTCGGGCAGCCCCGCGAGGACCACATCCTCGGTCACGCCCAGCCGCACCGATCCCCTGAGATCTGCACGCGCGAAATGGCGCAAGGCCCTGTCGTTGGTGTCGAGGATCGTGCGGGCAAAGCCGACCATCGCTTCTCCGTCGAGGGTAAGCCTCACCGAATGTGTGTCGCGAATGAACAGCCGCGCTCCGCAGGCCGCTTCGAGTTTCCGGATATGCTCGCTGACGGTGGACTGCCGCAGGTTCAGGCTCGCGCCCGCCTGCGTGAAATTGAGCGTCCGCGCTACGGCAACGAAGCTCTGCAGCCAAAGGGTATCCAACATCACCCGCTCATTCCATAAGCCGATAACAGTAACCTCAGTTATCGTCATTTACAATTAACCGAATCTGGGCGAGCGGACAAGCGATGAAGAAGATGCTCAAACTGTTCGATCCCTATATCGCACTCATGCTGGCGATGATCGCGCTGGCTGCGGCAGTGCCGGTGCACGGAAGAGGGACAGCGATCGCTGCGACGACGACCGATATCGCAATCGCTTTCCTGTTTTTCCTTTACGGCACGCGGCTCTCGCCGAAGGCGGCGGTCGCGGGTTTCATCCAGTGGAAGTTGCAGATTGCGGTTCTGTTATGCACCTTCGCGCTGTTTCCTCTTCTCGGGGTCGGTCTCGGTCATCTCATGGCGGGCCTTCTCCAGCCGGCGTTGCTGACGGGTTTGGTGGTCCTGTGTCTGATGCCGTCGACCGTGCAATCGTCGATCGCGTTCACATCGGTTGCCCGCGGCAACGTCGCGGCCGCGCTGTGCGCCGCTTCGCTGTCGAACATCCTCGGCGTCTTCATCAGCCCCCTGTTGGTGGGCTGGCTTCTCCAGACCGGCGGCGTCGCGCTGTCCTTTGACGTGTTCGGTGACATCATGCTGCAATTGCTGGCGCCGTTTCTGGCAGGCCAGCTCCTTCGGCCATGGCTCGGCACATGGATCCAGCGCCACAAGCAAATCCTGGGTTATGCCGATCGCGGTTCGATCCTGCTGATCATCTACGTCGCCTTTTCCAAGGGCATGGTCGAGAATGTCTGGGGCGGGGTGAGCCTGTCGGACCTTTCGACCCTGATCGTCCTGCTGACGCTTCTGCTAGCCACGATCCTCATCCTGACCGGCTTCATCGGGCGGCGGCTGCTGTCGCTGCCGGTTGAGGACAGAATCGTCTTGCAGTTCTGCGGATCGAAGAAGTCGCTTGCCAGCGGTTTGCCCATTGCGAGCCTGCTTTTTCCAGGACCGCAGCTGAGCCTGGTCCTGCTGCCGTTGATGCTGTTTCACCAGATCCAGCTGATCGCCTGCGCGGTCCTCGCCAGGCGTTACGGTGCCGAAGCAGACCAAAGAGCGTCCCAAGACGCGCCCGCGAGCGCGGGCTCCGCGCCGGCAACATCATGAAACTTCGGTTCACTCGCCCGCTCGGGGCCAGCCACGAGGGAGAACGCAATGGCGTACAACACGATCAGATATGATGTGGCATCGCACGTCGCGACAATCACTCTGTCCCGTCCCGAAAAATTGAATGCCTATACCGCCGAAATGATGAGTGAGCTGATCGATGCGTTCGACCGCGTCGATGCGGACGACGATGTTCGCGTGGTGGTCGTCACGGGGGACGGCAAGGCGTTCTGCGCGGGTGCGGACATCAGCGAGGGCGTCGATGGTTTCAAGGTCGGCGTCGATTCCGAATTGCGGATGCCCAGTGGAGGTATCGACTATAGTTCGGATGCGATGCGCGACGGCGGCGGGCGCATGACCCTGCGGATATTCGAGCTGAAGAAGCCGGTCATCGGGGCCGTCAACGGACCTGCGATCGGTATTGGCGCAACGATGCTGTTGCCCATGGACATCCGCTTGGCCAGCGAAACCGCACGCTTCGGATTTGTATTCGCGCGGCGCGGGATCGTGCCGGAGGGGGCATCCTCCTATTTTCTTCCGCGGATAGTCGGTATCGGTCAGGCGCTGGAATGGTGCTGCACTGGCCGGATATTCGATGCGAAGGAAGCCCTCCATGGCGGGCTGGTATCGCGGCTGCATCGCGCAGAGGATCTGCTGGCATCGGCTCACGCCCTCGCGCGCGAGATAGCGGACAACACGGCGCCGGTTTCGATCGCGCTGACCCGGCAGATGTTGTGGCGCGGCTTGGGGATGAGCCACCCGATGGAGGCGCACCGCGTCGAAAGCCGCGGCGTATTTTCACGCAGCAACAGCGACGACGCCGCCGAGGGTGTTGCGGCGTTCTTTGAGAAACGCGCGGCCCAATTCCCTGACCAGGTCACGCGCGACATGCCAGACTATTTCCCCTGGTGGGAGGAAGAGACCTACCGCTGATACCGACTGAAAAAGGCGATGCCCGGTTACGCTCAGACCGCAAGCGGCGAGCATTTGCCGGGGCAGTCAGTCGGCAGCCAGGCTTCGCCGCTACGACTTTTTGCCATAGGCGCCGGTGTAGCTTCCGTCGCGGATGCTGCGCAATATTTGCTCTTCCCGGGCTTCTTGCGCGTGCACGGCCTTGAGGAGGTCCGCTGCGATCGCTTGCGGAAACGCGACGACGCCATCGTCATCGCCGACGACGATGTCGCCGGGTTCGACGATCAGACCGCCGATCGACACCTTGGCGTGGATTTCTCCGGGGCCGTTCTTGAATGGCCCGCGATGGATGGCGGCACGCGCGAAGCACGGGAAGCCCGATTGCGTGAACGCATTGCGATCGCGGATCGCACCGTTGATGACGAAGCCCGCCGCGCCGCGGACCTGGGCGATCGTCATCATGATCTCGCCGACCAGGGCACGGCCGATATCGCCATCGCCATCGACAACGACCACATCGCCGGGCTTGACGAGATCCAGCGCCTTGTGGATCGCCAGATTGTCGCCGGCGGCCACCCGGACCGTCAGCGCGGGACCGGCCATGACATCCTTGACCCGATGAAAGGGCCGAATGCCGATTGCACCAGGCAATCTGTCGAGGTTGTCGCTGATGATCGCGGTCGAACTGCGCTTGAACGCCGCGACGTAATCTGCGAGCGCTCCGGAATCGGCGGCGCCGGGCGAGCCTCTATCCATTGACGACATCCCCCGATGCGGCGGTTTGCGTGGTTATCGCCGCGAGCCCGGGCGGCCCGGTCAGGGCCTTGCACGCTGCGACGATCGCCCGGCTCCCCGCCTCGACCGCGGCGGGCGACGCTGCAAATGAGAGGCGCAGGAAGGGCGAGAGGCCGTAGGCGCCGCCGTCGAGCACCGCGACTTTCGCTTCCTCCAGAAGATACAGGGAGAAATCGAGATCGGTTTCGATAAGCTTCCCTGCCGGCGTCGTGCGGCCGAGCAAGTCCGATACGCCGACATACAGATAGAAGGCGCCCGACGGCGAATAAAGGTCAAGCCCGGGCGCGTCGGCCAGGATCGCGAGCATGCGGTCACGCCGCGCCCGATACATCGCCGCCGCTTCCCCGACGCAGGCTTGATCGCCGGTCAGAGCGACCAGCGCCGCTGCCTGGCCGACCGAACTGGCGCAAGTGGTGTTCTGGCCAATCATCTTGACGATGACATCGATCAACGGCTTGGGGCCGGCGGCGTAGCCGATGCGCCAGCCGGTCATCGCATAGGCTTTTGACGTGCCGTTGATGATGAGTGCCCGTTCGAAGAGAAAGGGTGCGACCTCGACGAGGCTGGGAGCGCGCGCGCCATCGTAGCAGAGATGCTCGTATATCTCGTCGGTCATCACCCAGACATGCGGATGGCGATGCAGCACTTCAGCGATCTTGCCGAGTTCCTCGCGCGAATAGACCGCGCCGGTCGGGTTGTTCGGGGAATTCAGCACGAGCCAGCGCGTGCGGGGCGTGATCGCTGCCTCCAGCATCGCGGGGGTCAGCTTGAACGCGGCATCCTGTCCGCAGCGCACGATCACCGGGCGGCCGCCGTGCAAGAAGGCGATATCGGGGTAGGAGACCCAATAGGGAGCAGGAATGATAACCTCGTCGCCCGGGTTCAGCGTCGCTGCGAACGCCTCGAAGATCAGCTGTTTGGCCCCGCACCCGACGACGATGTTGTCGGGACCGCACGCCAATCCCTTTTCCTGCTCGATGGCCGCAGCAATGGCGCGCCTTAACGCCGGTTCGCCGGCCGACGCCGTATAATGCGTCTGCCCGCCGCGCATTGCCGCGATCGCCCCGTCGATGATGTGAGCGGGGGTCGCGATATCGGGTTCGCCGATCGTGAGATCGACAATCTGATGCCCGGCCGCCTGGAGATCGGCGACGATCTTCTTCGCCGCAATGCTGGCGGAAGGTTTCATCGTCGCAGCGCGGTCCGAAATCGTCAGAAGCGGCTGCATTTGCTCTCCCATAGGCTGCTGTATGAACCGATATAAGATACGTTAATCGATCTTATTGTCAAGTCTCGAACAGATGGTTCGCGCGCTCATATCGCGCGCCGGCTCTGAGTCGAACTGGCGTCCCGCTCATCCGCCCGCTGCGGCAAGGCGCGGCCAAAGCGGTGTCCTCTCGTGAAGCGCCGCGCTCCCGAGCTCGCCAGCCCAATAGCTTTCGCCGCCGAAATCGTCGCGCCACTGCCAGAGGCGGCGGGTAAGGCGGGCCAGCGGATATTCCTCGGTGTACCCAATCGCGCCGTGGATCTGATGCGCATGTTCGGCCACGATGCCGGCTGCCAGTCCTGCGCGGAATTTGGCGATGGCGACCGCCTGACGGTCGAACGGGGCGTTGTAATCGGCAGTGGCGACCGCGGCATCGAGCGCCGCGCTGGCCGCTGCGACTTCGGCGCCCATCTCGGACAGCATATGCTGGATCGCCTGGAATTTCGTGAGGGCACGCCCGAACTGAATTCGCTGCTCGGCGAACCCGATGGTAAGTGTCAACACCGCTTCGAGCGCGCCGCACATCTGGGCCGCGCGGGTGAGGGCGGCCAGGGGCAGGGCGATGTCATGGCGCATATCGCCTGTCGCGACGACGCTGCCAGTGAGGCGGCAGGCCGCATCGCTCAGCGGGTCGAGCCCCACCCCAGCATGACGCCCCGGGAGCGGTCCGCGGAGCAGCGCGAGCGATTGGTCCCGGACATGGACGACATGATCGGCGCTGTCGCCAAACGGCACGCCGCGTTGCCATCCTTCGACAAAGATGCTCGTCCGCCCTGGCGGCGGTTCCAGACCGGCTTCGGTCAGGAGCCAGGTTCCGATCAGGGTTTCGGCGACCGGCGCGGGCAGCGCGCATGCGCCCGCGAGCCTCGCTACGCCGAAACCTTCGGCCGGCGACATGCCGAACCCGCCATGCGCTTCACCCACCCACAGCCGTGTGAGGCCATTTTCATCGAGCGCGGCCCATGCCGCATCCGGCGCATCGCGGTGATCGGCAAGGATGCGTGCGGCGGTTCGTTCGAGCGTCGCGTCCATCAGCGTACACCCAGCTGGCGAGCGATCACCCCGTGCAGGATTTCGGTCGTTCCGCCGCGCAACGTGCTGGCGGGCAGGCGAAGCTGAACCTCGTCGCGCAAGCGCAGCAGCCCGGCCGGCATCTGTGCCTCGGGATATGCGCCGATAATTCCCCGGACGGCGCTGAACAGATGCTTTTCGAAGGCGTTGCCAAGCTGCTTTACCAGTGCGGCTTCGGTGTCGGGATGCTCGCCCGCCTGCAAACGGAGCGCGATGCCGCGCGACATGATCCGCAAGGTGGTCACCCGCGCGATCAGCTCGCCGACGATCACAGGCGGGAAGGCGGCGGGCAGTTCGGCCAGCGCGCGCTCGAGTAGCAGGAAGGTCGTAAGGAACCGCTCGGGCCCCGAGCGTTCCAGGGCTAGCTCGCCCATGCATTGCGCCCAGCCATTGCCTTCCTCGCCGAGAAGGTCGTCGCGGGTCAATTTGACATCGTCGAACACGACTTCGTTAAAATGCGTGTGGCCGGCGATATCGCGGATACCGGAAATCCCGATACCTGAAAGCGTGAGGTTGACGAGGAATTGCGAGAGGCCGGCGTGCCGGTTTTTTCCCTCGGCAGGCGACGTCCGTGCCAGCACGATCATGTAGTTCGAAATATGCGCGACAGTCGACCAGATCTTTCGTCCGCTCAGGCCCCAGCCAGACGAAGTTTTGGTCGCCTTTGTGGTGACTGCGGCGAGGTCCGAGCCCGCCTGCGGCTCGCTCATGCCGACACAGGTGTAGCACCGGCCTGCAGCGATGCGCGGCAGGATCGATTGCTTCTGCTTTTCGGTCCCGAATTTCAGGATCTGGGCGCCCGTCTGGCGATCGGCGATCCAGTGCGCCGCGACGGGCGCGCCGGCGATCAGCAGCTCTTCGGTGACAACGAGCCTGTGCAGCGCGGGAAGCGCCTGGCCGCCATATCGTTCGGGCCAGGTCATTCCGATCCAGCCCATCGCGCCCAGCTTGCGGCTGAAGGCCGGCGAGACGCCGCTGACCCAGCAGTCGGCAACAGGCTGGAATCCGCCCGCGGCGCGCTCTGCTTCGAGAAAGGCCCGGACGCGGGAGCGAAGCGATCGCTCTTCCGGCGTTTCCGGCGCGATCGGGAAGCTGAACTGGCTCACTGACGTCTCTTTCGAATTTTTGCAGGGAAGGCTAAGCGGTGCCCGACGCGCCGACGATCGCATCGCGCACCGCGAAGCGCTGGATCTTTCCGGTGGCCGTCCGCGGGAATTCCTCGACGATCGAGAGAAATTCCGGCCAATATTGCTTGGTTACGTCAAGCTTTTCGAGGTGATGCGTCAGATCGGCGAGGCGTGGCCGATCCGCGGCCTCGCTCAGCTTGATCACGGCGTGGCATCGTTCGCCGAGGCGCGCATCGGGCACGCCGACGATCACGACATCGGCGATCCCGGGCAGATCGAGCAGCATGTTCTCGATTTCGATGATCGGGATATTCTCGCCGCCGCGAATAACGATGTCCTTGGACCGCCCGATGATCCTGACATAGCCATCGTCGTCGAGCTGACCGAGGTCGCCGGTCTTGAACCAGTAATCCTGGAACGACGCTTCGTAGAGCGTATCGTGCATAAAATAGCCGACATGCTGCCCGCTGGTGTTGAGCTGGAGATTGCCCGGCGTGTTCGAGGGCACGACGATCCCTTCGTCATCGACCACGCGAACCTCGACGCCGGGTACGGGCGCCCCGTCGCTGGATGCGCGTTTCTCCTCGCTGTCGGTCAGGCGGCCGATGGTGGCGATGCCTGCCTCCGTCATGCCCCAGCAGGGGACCAGTGCGGCCCCGAGCAGCCGTGACGTCCGGCCCACCAGCTTCGGGGGAATGGGCGCGCCGCCACTCGCAAAGCAGCGCAAGGACGAGGTGTCATAGTTCCCCGCTTGCGCCGCGTCGCAGGCATCCCTCGCAAAGGCCGCGCTTCCCATCGTCCAGGTCACACGTTCGGCTTCAACGATGCGCAGCATCTGGGCCGGATCCCAGCTTTCCTGGAAGACGAACTTGCACCCGCAATAAAGCGGCATATTGACGCCATAGAGGAAACCTGTGGCATGGCCGACGGGTGAGAACATGAGGACGACGTCGGCGTCGCTCATCCCCATGACATCGAAGGAATTGGACGTGGCGAGATAAGCGGAGGTGAAGCTGTGCAAAACACCTTTGGGTTCGCCGGTGGTGCCCGAGCTGAACAGGATCATCTCGATATCGTAGGCGTGGGGTCTGCGGGCGTCGAGCTGGCGGCGGGCGCGTTCGTCGACGACAATGCCGCCAAGCTGGCTCTCGAGAGATTCCGCGTCATTCTCGTCGTCGATCAGCAGCAAATGCTCCAGATCGTCCAGTTCCGATCTGAGCGCTTCGAGCATCTTGCCCGTCTCGGTGCTCCGGTACGTGTTCAGTCCGATACAGACGCGGCTCCTCGTTCGCTCGAGCATGAAGCGGATTTCCCGTTTGCCATAGATCGGCATGATCGGATTCGAGATTGCGCCGACGCGGATCGTCGCGAGATGGGCGATCGCGAACTCCCATCTGTTGGGAAACTGAAAGGAGACGAAATCGCCTGGCCGGACGTCGAATTCCAGGAGCTTGAGCGCGAGCTGGTCGACGAGCGTGGCCATACGCCCATAGGTCAGCCGGACCGGTTCGCGCTTGTCGGAAAAATAACTGACCAATGCTGTTCTCTCGGGCGTATCCCGCGCCAGGCGCAGGAAATCGTCGAGTAGCGTCTCCGCGCGGCCGTTGCGTTCCGGAAAAGGATGATTTTCGGTTTCGGATATTCTTTGCATGGCGGCACCGTTTCGAGATCGTAAAGACGGCCGGCACCGATGGTCCGGCTTCGGGTCGAGGATATGGCCGATCGCAGCCGGGCGGGATCGGTTGGCGCCTTTTTGATCGCTAGCGCCAGGCCGAGAAATCGGGTTTGCGCTTTTCGAGGAACGCGGTGGCACCTTCCTTCTGTTCGCCGGTCTGGAAGAAGGCCGGCGCCACCGCTTCGACCACTTCCTTGATGCCGGTGCGATCGATAACGCGGCCAAAGGAATGCTTGATCGTCTTCAGCGCCGTCGGGCTCATCTCGAGCAACTCCTCGCACCAGCGCGCGACCTCGGCGTCCAGCGCCTCCTTCGGGACGACGGCATTCACGAGACCCCATTCGAGCATTTGCCCCGCATTATACCGACGGCAGAGCATCCAGACCTCGCGAGCTCGCTTGTGCCCGATTATACCCGCAAGATGCGCAACGGGATAACCTCCCGCCGGTGATGCGACCCTCGGTCCATTTTGTCCAAAGATCGAATGCTCGGATGCGATGGTCAGATCGCAGCAATAGGCGAGGTGGTTGCCCCCTGCGATCGCGTAGCCGTTCACACGCGCGATCACCGGCTTGGGGCAATCGAGGATGATGCTGCCGAGCTGCCAGTCCAGCGATTCCAGCCCGCCGTCCTTTTCCCACTCGACGTCGCCACCAGCGCAGAACGCGCGTTCGCCTTCGCCGGTGAGAATGATCACGCCGACCGAGCTGTCCGCTCCGGCGCTGCGAAAGGCCTGTTCGAGTTCCTCGATCGTCAGCCCGCGGATGGCGTTCAGCTTTGCGGGGCGGTTGATCGTGATGGTCCGGACCGCGTCCCGGTTCGTAACGATGATATCTTCGAAAGACATGCGCTCAAGCTCTCCTGCTCCGCGACACCCGCGGCCGCTCGGCGCGGCAGCATCCGTTGTCAAAAAACCTACTTGTTAGAATATAGCGTGTAAAGCGCGCCAGCGAACATCAGAGTCGTGATGTTCCGAGATCCGACCTTTTTAAATCGCAGCGACGTTCCGATCGGCGGCGATCATCTCAAGCTCGCGCCTTGGGCTAAGCGAAGGGGGGCGCCATTTAGAGGCGCTCGACGATGGTCAGGTTGGCAAGTCCGCCGCCTTCGCACATCACCTGAAGCCCGTAACGGCCGCCGCGTGCCTTGAGCGCGTGGATGAGCGTGCTCATCAGCTTGGTGCCCGAGGCGCCGAGCGGATGGCCCAGCGAAATCGCGCCGCCGTTGACGTTCAGACGGTCGGGATCGGCCTCCATCGCCCGCAGCCAGGCAAGAGGAATGGAGGCGAAGGCTTCGTTTACCTCATAGAGGTCGATGTCGTCGATGTTCAGGCCGGTGCGTTCGAGCGCGCGAACCGTTGCCGGAATGGGCGCATCGAGCCTTGTGACCGGACTGGCGCCGATGACCGTCATATGGTGAATCCGCGCGAGAGGCGGCACGCCCAGCCTTTTGAGACCCGCCTCCGATACGACCATCACGCCGGACGCTCCATCGCTTATCTGGCTCGATGTCGCGGCGGTGAGATTGCCGCCCTCCCGTAACGGTTTGAGCGCGGCCATGTCAGCCAGGCTCGCGTCCGTCCTGATGCCTTCGTCGCTGTCGTGAAGTACGGGGTCGCCGCTCTTCTCCACGCCGGGCAGCGGCAGGATTTCAGCCAGAAATGCACCCGACACCGTCGCCCGTGCGGCCCGGCTGTGGCTGTCGTGGGCGAAACGATCAAGCGTCTCGCGCGTCAGCCCGTACTTCGCTGCAATGGCTTCTGCACCGGCGAATTGATTCAGTTCAGCGCCCGCATAACGCGCTCTGATACGCGGGCTGTCCGGATGGTCGTAGCCATTCGCGACGGCAAGACTGATAGCGGAGCTGAGCGGCACCCGCGTCATGCTTTCGACCCCGCCCGCGAGGACGACGTCCATCGTGCCGCTCATCACCGCCTGGGCGGCGAAGTGTAGCGCTTGTTGTGACGAACCGCATTGCCGGTCGACCGTCGTCCCCGGGACGGTCTCCGGAAATCCCGCCGACAAGACCGCATTGCGCGCCACATTCGCAGCCTGTCCGCCCAGCTGGCCGACACAGCCCAGAATGACGTCGTCGATCAGTGCCGGATCGGCATCGGTTCGCCGGACAAGCTCGCCGAGCACCTCGGCGGCAAGATCGACCGGGTGCCAATCTCTCAAACGCCCACCCTTGCGGCCTCCGCCGGTACGGACTGCGGCGACGATATAGGCCTCGGGCATCAGATACTCCTCAACGAAGACCCCGGCGCCGAGCCGGGAATGGAGGTGCAAATGGCACTATCGGGGGAAGGGCGAAAGAAATTGCCGCCTGCCGCCGCGCGATATCACATTCCCGATCATTGCCCGGGCCTGTTTGTGCGGAGGCAGCAAATAGGCGATTGAACGGGGGCTTCGTCCTGCGCGGCACGCGCGACAATCGGGATGGACGCGCGTGTTCGCAAATTTGGATGGGATGGAAGGATGGATATGCCGGTTCTTTACGAACAGTCGGGACGGGTGGTTACCCTGACCTTGAACCGGCCCGAGACCCGCAATGCGCTGTCAGCGGATGTCGTCGACGCGCTGGTGGATGGACTGAAAAAGGCCAATGCCGACAGATCGGTGAGCTGCGTGATCATCGCAGCGAATGGCGCGAGCTTTTGCGCGGGGGGCAATCTGCACGAGCTTCGCGGACTGACGGTCTCGCAGAAGCTGACGCACGCGCAACTTGCGTCATGGTACGAGAAGGGAATTCAGCGAATTCCCGCGACCTTCCACGAACTGGAAGTGGTCACGATCGCGGCGGTCCATGGCCATGCGGTCGGGGCAGGCTGCGATCTCGCGGCGATGTGCGACATCCGGATTGCCGCGCCCGACGCCTCTTTCGCCGAGAGCTTCGTGCGCGTGGGGCTGATTTCGGGCGACGGTGGATCATGGTTCCTGCCGCGCGTGATCGGTCTCGCGCGCGCCAAGGAGATGATGCTCACGGCTCAGCCGGTCGGCGCGCAGAAGGCACTCGATTGGGGGCTGGCCAACGCCGTCGCGGATCGCTGCGAATTGATCGAGGTCGCGACGCGGATGGCGGAGCAGATCGCTGCACTGCCGCCCAATGCGCTGCGTGGAACGAAGCAGCTGCTGCGCAAAATGGAGAGCAGCGGCTTCGACCAGGGGCTGGCCGAGGCCGCGCAGATGCAGGCAACACTCCATCTCCAGCCAGATCATCTCGAGGCCGTCGCCGCGGTGCTGGAGAAGCGGGACGGGAATTTTACGGGCGCGAGCTGAACGCGCTCGATCAGGGATGTGATACTTTGGGTCCGACAGCGCGGCGGGGCGGGAATTGGCTTGTCCCGCAACGCTTTGCCCCCAATGAGGATAGGACCGTGAATGCATCGCCATTCACCAGCAACAATGTCCAGCCGCCGGAGAGAAGCGGCGGATCAGGACAGCGGGCAGAAACTCCCGAACGCGGCTGCCCAGAGGAGAGTTTAATGGATTCGCTCGAAAAGACTGGCCCGGTTGAAAGCCCATCTGGGCGCAATCCCATCTTTGATCTGGGCCCCGGCGCGCATGAATGCTGGTATCCGGTTGCGCTGTCGTCGAGCGTGCCGACGGGCAAGGTCATCGGCCGCGAAATCGGCGATGGGCGGATCATCGTCTATCGCGGCGAAGATGGCGCAGTCCGTGCGATGTCAGCCTATTGCAAGCATATGGGCGCCGACCTCAGCGTGGGTGGCGAGGTCCAGGGCAATAATATTCGGTGTCCCTTCCACCATTGGGCCTATGGCGATGGCGGTCAGTGCAAGAATATCCCCGCGGGCGACAAGATCCCGAGGCGCGCCAACCTCTTTCAATTCGCCTCGCGCGAGCAATTCGGTCTCATCTGGGTCTTTTTCGGCAAAACGCCGCTCTACGATATCCAGACCTTCGATGATTTCGATGAGGAAAAGCATGTCGCGCGCTCGTATGAGATTCAGCTCAGCGACAAACTCGATTGCGAGCCGTGGATCTTCACCACCAACGTGTTCGATATCGCGCATCTGCGGTTCCTCCACGGGATTAATATCGTCAATTCGGATGTCGAGGAGATCGATACCTACCGGCGCCGGATGTCATGGGTCGCCGACATGGGCGCGAAGGCGGCCGGCGGCCTGCGGATGGACATCGATGTGTACGGCATGAATTCGCTGCGCACCAAGGGCGATCAGGGCGGGCGGCTTAAATGGTATATCGCGGGGAGCGTTCCTTCGGTTCGCGAAGGGACGAAGTTCTTTCTGACCATTGTCACCACCAATGACCCCGGCGCGGAGGAATTCCTCGATCGGCAGGCGGCGATGCACACCCAGATCATCAACGAAGATATTCCGATCCTGAACAACATGCGCCTCGACGAATTGCTCCTCGTGCCTTCTGACCGGGCGATGACGCGCTTCATGCGCTCGGTCGTCAAATATCCGCGGGTGACGATGAAGGCGCTCGAGCGGTCCGCAAGACTGGATTAGCCCGAACCCGCCCGTCCCCAACCGACCACGGGTCTTGCGCGTGCCGTTGCGGCGGCGATGGCTGCGAGTGACGTTTGTGACACGCGGTCCGGGCGGCGACGCAGGCGGCCGGGCGATCGATACGGCGGCGCCGTCCCTCACGTGAAACATAGGTTTATAAACATGACAATATTATCGGGAAAAGTGATCATCGTGACGGGCGCCGCAGGGAATCTGGGCAGCTGCATCGCGAAATTGCTGTCCGCGCGGAAGGCCCGGATCGTGCTTTCGGACATCGACAAGGCGGGCGTCGAACGGCGCCGCGATGAAATCAACGAGCGCGGCGGCGATGCGGTCGCGCATGTCACCGACGTCACCCAGGAGGATCAGGTTCGCGATTTGATGGCTTTCGCCGTCAAGGAATGCGGCGGCCTTGACGTCCTCGTCAACAATGCCGGGCTGCTCGGACAGGAACATCAGATCCAGCTTGCAGACCTCGAGGCCGCGCTGTGGGATCGCACCATGGACGTCAATTTACGCAGCGTGTTCCTGGCGAGCAAATCTGCCATTCCATATCTGATCGAACGCGGCGGCGGCTCGATTATCAATATTTCGTCGGCAGCCTCGATGGCGGGCTATCTCATGTCGAATGCCTACGCCGCCTCGAAAGGCGGCGTGAATGTGCTGACCAAATATATCGCAACGCAATATGGGAAGCAGAACATCCGCTGCAACGCCGTTCTGCCGGGCATCCACCTCAGCGATGAAGCGCGGGCGCGCACCGATGAGAAATCGCTCGATAAATTGGCCGAGCATTGCATGCTGCGGAGGCTCGGCGTGCCGGAGGATATCGCGAAGATCGTCGCGTTCCTGGCATCCGACGACGCTTTTTATATCACTGCGCAATTGCTGCAGGTGGATGGCGGGCTGCTCGACCATGTGCCGCAGATGGCCGAAGCCCGGCGCAATGACGGCTTCTATCAAAGCCAGCTAAAACGGACCTGAGCGCGTTCAACGGCTACGCGCCGAGAGGCCAAGATCATCCGGCCGTTCGCGGCGCCGCTTGCTCGACCTCTTTTCTCAGCAACTCGACGAAATGCGAAAGCTCCCTTTCAATCCTGTCGATCGGCGCGCCGATGCCGACAGCCAACGGCGGGTGGTCGCCTGGTCCATCCAGACACATCGCAATGACCGCTGCTCCGGGGGTCACCATCCCCTTGGTAAGGAAGTAACCCTGGGTGCGCCCTTGTCTCACGGCTTCGATGACCTCTGTCGGTGAGACCAGTGGATCGCCGGCTTCTCTTTCTGCGTTTGCGCGGCGAGCGATCGCGCCGATTTCCGTGTCCGATTTGCCGGAGAGCAAGGCCCGGCCGATAGCGGTCGTGCATAAGGGGCGGCACGCACCCTGCTTCATATGGAAGCGGATCGGGTTGGTCGCCTGCTCGATCTTGACGTAGACGGCATTCATGCCCTGTTGGGTTCCGAGCAAAATCATATCGCCGGTCGCGGCGCTCAATCGACGCATCATGGTCGATGGATTCTGGGTCCGCCCGGCATCCTCGATCAGCCAGGCGCCGAGCAAGGCGATGCGGATGGTCGGTTGGAAACGGCGCGTGCCAGTCTCCTGGCTGAGATACCCCAGCGCCGTGAGCGAATGAAGCAGGACGGAGGTGCTCGACTGGGGATAGTCCAGTGCCTGCCGGATTTCTTCGACCGTGGCGGGCCGCTGACGTTCCGCGAAAAATTCCAGGACTTCCAGAACACGGCGGGCGGATTTGACGGTCTGGTTCATACCGGTCCCGGTCCGCTCATGCGCATATCAGGACGATTGGGCACCGCCGTCACGCCATCCGATCATAAAGCTGCGAGATTTTTTCCACATCCTGCAGGGTCTTGAGACGGGAGAAGAGGGCCTCGCGTGCTGGCCCGCTCAGCCGCGTTTCGGTGCATTCTTCGAACTTCGCCCATAATTTCGCATCTGCCACAGGATTGCGGGCGTGGCCGACCGCGAAGCGAACCGGCGGGCCGGTGCGGATTTCCCCGTCGTCGAATTCGATTTCGACCCAGTCCGCAGCGGAGAAAAGAGCCTGGTCCGGATCGACTTCATCGCTTTCGATCCGCTGCGTGCAACGCATCAGCCGGAGGACATCGGCTCGCCTGACATAGCTGTCGTCGAGTTCGCGAAGGCCCACATTTCCAGCCAGTATAGCTGCCGCAACGGCAAATTCAGCGCTGAATTTCGCTTCGAGCGCATCGCTTGGCTCGCGGTAGCGCAGGATACCGGACTGGATTTTCCCCAGATGCACACGGATCGACCGGATCGCCTCGACCCGGCCCGCCAGCCCATCGATTGCCATCGCGGAATTGATCAGCCGATGTGCCGCATAGCAGACGGGATAGAGCTTTATGTTCAGCCCTTCGTTCAGAATGCGCCATTCGTCGCCGAAGCGAGGCGCGGCTTCGTGGGTAATCCGGCCGGCGGGCGAAAAGGCAGAAAGGAAGCCGCCGGGATGCTCAAGCGCGTCCATCCCCGCGGTCATGCCGCGGGCCGCCATTTGCGCCGCCAGCACCCCGCTCTGCGCCGCGCGGCCGAGTTGGAAAGGCTTGGTCATCGTACCGAAATTGGCGACGAGGCCCGCCGACATCGAGGCGGCGATCGCCAAGGCGGCGGTGGTCTGCCGCGCATCGAGGCGCAAGAGGTTCGCACAGGCAGCGGCTGCCCCGATCGCACCGAAAATACCGGAGGGGTGAAAACCCTTTACATGATGCTTGTCCCGGTCCCTCGAAACAAGTTCGCACCAGATTTCGTAGCCTGCAATATAGGCGGCGAGTATGTCCTGGCCGCTGGCGAATGGTTCGCCCACCGCCAGAATGGCGGGGAACAGCACGGCACTCGGATGGCTTTCGCCGCTGGTATCGTCATAATCGAGCGAATGCGCCGACGTCGCGTTGATCAGCGCGGCATAGTCGGCGGTCGTCCGCAGCTTTCCCCATAATGCGCTTGCCGCATCCCCCCGGGGCGCTCCCGCGGCAACTATCGAGGTCACCGGCTCTTCAAGGCCAAGCAGGATCACCGATACGCAATCGGCGATACCGGTCATCGCCGTCGCCGCCGCGCCGGGCGGAAGATCGTGGTAGCGCAGGTCGGCGGCAAATCGTCCCGCGCTTCTCGTCAGTTCGCCCATCGGACACCTCGCATGGGAACAGCAGCTTGGGGGCGGCGAAGCCGGCGGGGTCTAAACACCCGCCCGCAGCGCGCGTTGCAGGATGACCTGCTGCATGCGGACGGTCCCGGCATCGACCATCTGACCATCGATCGAAATCGTGCCCAACCCTTGTGCTTCGGCCTCGGCATAGGCTTGCATCATGGCGCGCGCCTTGCGGACAGCTTCGGCATCGGGGGTGTAAACGTCGAGGGCGACGTCGATCTGAACCGGATGGAGGGCCCATTTGCCGATGAAACCGAGCAGTTGCGAGCGAATGCATTCCTCGCGATAGGTCTCGGTATCTTTCAGGCCCGGGAAGGGACCGTCGATCGCATCCACGCCAGCCGCGCGCGCAGCAATAGCCAGCTGCCACCGGCCGTAATGCCACGGGTCGCCGGGATAACTGCTTTTTCCGTAGAGGATGACCGGATCCATCCCCATCGATGCCGAATAATCGCCGAAGCCGAAGATCAGGGCTTCCAGACGCGGCGTGGCGAACGCAATCTCGTTCACGTTGCGCATACCGTCGACTTCCTCGATCAGGACTTCGAGGCCGATCTTCTTTTCGAGTTTCAGCCGCTTCTCGATCTGCGACAGCAGCGTATCGACAAACAGCAGATCGGACGCGCAGCGCGCCTTGGGCAGCATGATCGTGTCAAGATGGTCATGCGCCTGCTCGGTCACCTGGATGATGTCCTCATAACACCATTCGGTGCCGAGATCGTTGATCCGCACGCACCGCGTCTTGTCACCCCAGTCGAGGTTCTTCAGCGCATCGATCACTTTTGCGCGGGCGGATACCTTCTCGCGCGGCGTCACCGCATCTTCGAGGTCGAGAAAGACATGATCCGCATTCGACGCTGCCGCCTTGGCGAGCATCTTTTCACTGGAGGCCGGAACGGCAAGCTGCACGCGGCGGCGACGGACAGGGCGCTGGTAGGTCATGATGGTTCCTATTTGACGATATTGTTGTGGAAGAGGCGGTCGGCGGCAGCGCCGGCGTAGCCGGCGGTCCCGAGTATCTCGCGCGTATGTTCGCCGAGCAGGGGAGCCCTGTGCCGGACCCGGCCTGGCGTCAGGCTCATCTTGATCGGCACGCCTGCGACGGTGACAGGCGTGGCCGAGCCCGGCTGATCGACATCGACGAGCATGTCACGAATGCGGAAATGCGGATCGGTGAAAATGTCCGACACGTCGTAGATCGGGCCGAAGGGAATGACGCCGCCGAACAATTCGGTCAGTTCGGCCTTGGTTTTCGTACGGGTAAAGTCCTCGACGACCGCATAGACTTCGTCCTGCCTAGCGAGCCGGGCCTCATTGGCCGAATATCGCGCATCGTCCACCAGATCGTGCCGCGCGATCAGCGTCAGCAGCTTGCGCCAGAAGGCATCGGTCGGTGCACTCAGCGTCAGCCAGCCATCGGCCGCGCGCACGACACCATAGGGACATAAGAGTGGGTGTCTGTTGCCTTCGGGGCAGGGGACCCGGCCGGTATAGCTATACTGGTTGACGATGCGTTCGCTGGTCGCAAGGACGCAGTCCACCATGCTGACATCGACGAACTGCCCGGCACCCAACTGCCTGGCGTTCATCAACGCCATCACGATACCGATGACGGCGAACAGGCCCGGAATGAGATCGCCGACGCCGGGCCCCACCTTGATAGGCGTGTCGGCGTCCGGACCCGTGATCCCCATCATCCCGCCCATCGCCTGTCCCACGATGTCGAAGGCAGGCCAGGCGGCGTAGGGGCTTTCGCCCGAGCGCGGGTCGCCAAAGCCCCGGATTGCTGCGTAGACGAGCTTGGGATTGCGTGATGACAACAGCTCATATGAGAGGTCAAGCCGCTCCATCACGCCGCCGCGCGAATTTTCGACCACCGCATCGGCGCCATCGATA
Source organism: Sphingopyxis sp. MSC1_008 (assembly GCF_023197165.1). Lineage (GTDB taxonomy): Bacteria > Pseudomonadota > Alphaproteobacteria > Sphingomonadales > Sphingomonadaceae > Sphingopyxis. Next base: position 3,866 of record NZ_JALPRD010000014.1, on the reverse strand, counting down.
AGGTCAAGCAGAACCTGGCGACCCTCGGGAGTTTTCAGGTCGAGTGCGATGCTTTTCTTGTTGCGGTTGACGCTCTGATAATAGCCGCTGATCGCGCGTAATTCGTCGTCGGCGCGATACGGGCCGAGCCTGCGCGTCTCGTCGCCCCTGAGCGGCTCGACCTTCAGGACCTCTGCGCCGTGGTCGGCCAGGATCTGCGTGCAGAACGGACCCGCCAGCACCTGGGTGAGGTCGATCACCCTTATGCCGTCCAAAGCGCCTGGCGGAAAGGAAGGCATCAGGCCGCGGTCGGGCGGCGGCGCAGAAGGACGGTGCGCTCGACTTCGCACACCAGCTCGTCGCGCTGATTGAAGCCGTAATGCTTGAAGGTGACAAGCCCCGCATCGGCACGGTCGGATGGGCCGCAAGACAAGACCTCGGTCGCGCTGTAGAGCGTGTCGCCCTCGACCACGGGTGTTTTGAGCCGCAATTTGTCGAGCGCCACGTCCGCCAGCGCGTTTTCCGATGTGTCCTCGCTGGCGAGGCCGACAACGATCGATGCTGTCACGCCGCCATAGGTGATGCGCCGCCCGAACTTGGAAACCGCCATATCGTGCGCATTGAAATGACCCTGCGCGGTATTCATCGTCAGATGCGCCAGAATGACAGTCTCATTCTCGCCGATCGTTTTTCCGCGGACGTGGCGCATGCGCTGGCCGGGTGCGAAGTCCTCGAAATAGCTGTCGGGACTGGTGAGTGTTACGATGGTCATGCGGCTGGCTTCCCCAACAGGCGGTCAGAGATCACGCGGAGCTGAATCTCCGACGTGCCCTCGAAAATCTTGGTAAGGCGCGCGTCGCGCCAATAGCGTTCGACGGCATGGTGCGTCGTATATCCGGCACCGCCGTGAATCTGCAGCGCCTCCGACGTCACACGTTCCGCCATCTCGGTCGCGAACAGCTTCACCATCGCCGCTTCGACATCGCAGCGGACGCCGGTATCGATCTTGCTGCACACCGAATAGAGCAATTGGCGCGCCGCCTCGATATCGGTGGCCATCTGCGCGATCTTGAAGCGGATTGCCTGAAATTCGCCGATGGGCCGCCCAAACTGCACGCGCTCGAGGGCGTATTGCATCGCGTCTTCAAGCCCGCCGCGGGCGAGGCCGATCGCCCGTGCGGCGGTGTGCGCGCGGGCGACTTCGAGACCACTGGTCGCGAGGTAAAAAGCACGTCCGGGCTCGCTCACCATATTGGCGTGCGGCACACGGCATTGGTCGAGCGCAAGTTCCCAGGTCTTCCATCCGAAATAGCCGATCTTGGGGATCGGCGCGCCGGCGCATCCCTGCGGAAGTTCGCCGCGCGGCTTTTCCACCACGAAGGCCGAAATGCCCTGATGCGGCTTCGCCCTGTCAACCGGCTCGGTTCGGGCGAGCACAAGAATTGCGTCGGAACCGTCGGCGTTGGTGCACCAATATTTATTGCCCGTGATCAGCCAGTCATCGCCGTCACGCTCCGCCCGCGTCGACAGGCCCGATATATCGGATCCCGTGCCGGGCTCGGACATCGAAAAGGCGAAGAGCATTTCCCCGGTGGCCATCTTGGGGAGGTAAATGCGCTTCTGCGCTTCGGTCATCGCCTGATAGCCGAGCATCGGGCGAATGATGCTGCTGACGCTCATCCACGCCCGCGACAATTCTTCGGTGACGAGGCAATATTCAAGGCTGCCAAGCCCCAGTCCGCCATGTTCCTGCGGAATGGTGATGCCGAAAAAGCCCATTTCCGAAAGTTTGGCGAGCAGCGACTGCGGGATGTCGCGCCGTTCGGGATCATATTCATTGGCGATCGGCAGCACTTCGTTCATCGCGAAGTCGCGCGCCGCGCTCTGGATCATCGATTGCTCGTCGGTTAGCGAGAAGCTCATAAGCTGGCATCCCTGCGAGGTACGAGATTGCTTCTCGTGAAGACGATCACGCGGTCGCCGCGCTGGTTGAAACCTTCGGTCAGCCAGGTGGCGATGCCGTAGTTGGCATCGCTCTTTGACGGGCGCAGCGCTTGCACGGTCGAGCGTGCGGTGAGTGTATCCCCGACATGTACCGGCGCTTCGAACGACAGGTCGTCGACGCCCAGAAACGCGCCGCCGCGTTCACTCAGATCCTCGACCGACAGGCCGAACACCGTCGCGAAAACCAGCATCGGAGCGACGACAATATCCGCGTGACCATCGGCCTTGGCATATTCGCGGTTGAAGAAGAGGGGGTTGAACTGGAGCGTCGTCAGCGAGAACAGGATATTGTCGGACTGTTCGATCGTGCGGCCCCAATGGTGTTCGAACACGATATCAACGGCAAAGTCGTCGAAGGAATGGCCCCGCAGCCTTATCGGAAAGTCTTTTATATGCGTCGCGCTGTCGCTCATCCGCCGTCACTTTCATAAGAATCAACCAGTGATTTGCCATCTATCATGTAATTCCCGCCTGTAACCCGAAGCGGAATAAGATCATGTATGTGATGGAGCGATCCTGGTGGCAGTGTTGGTGCAAGATTGAATTGCACTATTCTCAGTAGTTCACTGCCGTTGATTGGCGCCTTTTCTCTAAGGGCTGCGACAGGTTGCGCAATATTGGATCGATGGCTTTGGTTCTTCCGCCATCACATATCTAATTTCGCCGGCCCACCCCTGACGAAAAGGGGCAATTAGTTCTACAGATGCCCGAGGCCAGCAGGATGCGGCCAGGTCCAAATAGGGATGAGCATCGCACCGATGTAACGTCCATGTACCGGGAGTAGGGTTCGGTGAGCGAAATCGAGAAAGCCAAAAAAGAAGGACGCGGCTGGTATTCCAATGTCAGCGATCCGGATCTGCCGTGGTCGAAGCGCGGGCTGAACGCGCGAACCTGCACGATTTCATTGGGACCCGATGGCGACAGGGACGCGCCCGTCGCGGCGCTCGTGTGGCTGAACGAGGGGCCTGGCGATCCCTTGCGAGGGCGCCATTCGCACTCCTGCGACGCGATCAATCTGGTCGTGCAAGGCGCGATGTACATGGACGGGATCTGGCTGCGCCCCGGCCAGGCGAAAATCGTCCCCTCGGGCACCAACTATGGCGACGCCGTCGTCACCGGTGGCGGGTGCATCTTTATCGAACTGTTCGGCGATCATCACGGCGCCAAGCCCGATTACGACGAGCCCGACGAGATGGCCTATTGGGACGAAGTGCACGGCGGGCTGCTCAAGCAATAGCGCCGAGCCGCGAATTTATAACATGATTTCATGACCATCCGCGATCGGCGGAGAGGCATTATCTAACTGGCAAAGGTAGAATTATGAGCAGTGATTACAAGATCATCTCGTCGGATTCGCACGTGATCGAGCCGTGGTTTTTGTGGCAGGAGCGTTTGCCGGCGCAGTATCGGGACCGGGCGCCGCGTCTGGTGCGCAACGACGACGGCAGCGACCGCCTGGTGTGCGAGGATATCGAGATGCCGCCGATCGGCACGGCGGCTGGCGTGTTCCGCGGCAACAGCGAAGTGCGCCAGACGGGGCGCTGGGAAGAGGATATCCCGCCGTCGGCTTATGACCCCGATGCGCGGATCAAAGAGATCGACCGCGACACGATCTGGGGCGAGGTGATGTACCCGACCTTTGGCCTCGGCTTTTACGGGATCGACGACGCCGAGTTCAAATGGGCGCTGCTGCGCGCGTATAATGACTGGCTGGCGGAGTTCTGCGCGGCGCATCCCAACCGGTTCAAGGGCATCGCGATGCTCGCCAACGACGACCCGGCGCTGGCGGTGCAGGAGCTGGAGCGCGCGAAGAAGCTGGGCTTTGTCGGGGTGATGATCCCGACGGTCGCGGGCGAGGGCGTTCCGCAATATCACGAGCGCGG
>NZ_JALPRD010000013.1 GCF_023197165.1 Sphingopyxis sp. MSC1_008 | reverse complement strand
ATGGACCTTTTGTGGGAGGCGGCGGTCGCCAACGACATGTCGGTCAACATCCATGCGGGCACCGCGCGCGAGCGCAACAAGAAGACCAACCTCATCCAGGCCTCGGGCGGCCGCAATCCGACCAAGTCACCGCTGAAGTACGAAGTGTTCGTGAAGCCGATGCTGAACATGATCTTCGGCGGCGTCTTCGAGCGCCACCCGAAGCTCAAGTTCATCTCGGCGGAGAATGAGGCCGGCTGGGCAACGCACATCCTCGAGCGCGCGGACTTCGAGTGGCAGCGCTACCAGAATGTCCAGGTCAAGGACTTCGAGGGCCGCATCCCCGAGAAGCCGAGCGACTATTTCAAGCGGAACATCAAGCTGACCTTCCTGCGCGATACGGTCGCCATCCGTACTTACGACCTGCTCGGCGAGGACACCCTCATGTTCCAGACCGACTTCCCGCACGGCATCAGCACCTACCCCAACTCGCGCGCCATGTGCGACGCCATGTTCCAAGGCGTCGACGAAAAAGTCCGCGACAAGATCGTCTACCACAACGCCGCACAGCTCTACGGCTTCTAGGGGGGCTCCTGTCCGGCAATCTCGGTTCTGTCAGCCTGGGGAGGCAAGGGTTCCGGGATTGCCGGCTTGAGACGAAGATCATAAGCCGAGCGCCCGTTGGCCACGGCAAGCTCTGGATGGATGCACATGGATATTGTTGACACTCAGGTACACCTTGGGCCCGGCGGTGCGGCGGAAAGACTGTCGGCAATGGATGCGCTCGGCATCAAGTCGGTGCTTGTCGACGAATGGTGGGGTGGATGGTGGGGAACCAGGCCCGGCGAGCCAGCCTATCGGGTCGGAGGCGGAGGGATCCGGACGACCTCGCCTACGGCCGAACTCGCTTCATGGACTCATCCCGGCCGGTTTTCCTATCTGGTCCGTGTCGATCCGAAGGACCCCGAAATTCGCAGTGTCGTTCGGTTTGCGCGCGACAGCAACTTTGCACGAGCGCTTCGGATCGCAACACCGTTGCCGCGTTCGGAGCTGACCGCATTTGCGGAGGGTGGCTATAACAGCGTGTTTGCAGCGGCCTCCGAATTCGGTCTTCCGATATTCGTATCGCTGCTGGGGCATTCAGAGTTGCTCACCCGCTACCTCGAAAAATTTCCGGGCGTGAAAGTCATCATCGATCACTGCGGCATGCCTCCCAACATGTCGATGGTGCCGATGATTGCGCAGCTTGAAGGCTTGGCCGATAGCAAGCAATATTGGTCAAAGCTTGCCGGCGCGCCGCTCGACGAATCTTTCGAGAAAGTTCTTCGAATGGCAACTTGGGCCAACGTAGCGCTCAAATGGGCTCATGCGCCTTCGCGCCTTGACGCGGCAGGCTATCCGAACGACGCGGCACGACCGTTCCTGCGAAAGGCAATCGACGCATTCGGTGCTGAGCGCATCATGTGGGCAAGCGATGTGACGGTCAATCCGACCGGTGAAACATGGGCAGAGTTGCTTTATGCGATAAAGGACAATCCCGATCTCTCGGTCGAAGAGCGTGACAATATCCTGGGAGGCAGCGCGCGAAAATGGCTGGACTGGCCAGACCTTCCACCGAGCCAATTGGCCGAAAGCTGAGGCGATGCGGTTCGATGTATTGATCGTGGGTGCCGGGCATGGCGGGGCGCAGGTGGCGATCATGCTGCGCACGAAGAAGTTCACCGGCAGCATCGCGATCATCGGCGACGAACCCGAGCTTCCCTATGAGCGCCCACCGCTGTCGAAGGAATATTTCGCGGGCGAGAAGGAATTCGAACGCATCCAGCTTCGCCCCGCAAAATATTGGGACGAGCGCGAAGTGACGATGCTGCTCGGCAAGCGCGTCGTCTCGGTCGATCCGGCGGCGCACAATGTCACCACCGATGGCGGCGAGACGATCGGCTATGGCAAACTCGTTTGGGCCACGGGCGGTGCCCCGCGCATGCTGCCGATCCCCGGCGGCGACCTGCCTGGCGTGCAGGGCGTGCGCACCCGCGCTGATGCCGATGCGATGAAGGCGGCATCCGAAACCGCGGGCCAGATTGTCGTGATCGGCGGCGGCTATATCGGCCTCGAGGCCGCGGCGGTGCTCCGCAAGGCGGGCAAGAAGGTCGTACTGCTCGAGGCGCTCGACCGCGTGCTCGCGCGCGTTGCGGGCCACGAACTGTCGCGCTTCTTTGAACAGGAGCATCGCGATCACGGGGTCGACTTGCGCCTCGGCGTCGGCGTCGACGCACTCGAGGGTGAAGCGCGCGTCACCGGCGTGCGCATGTCGGACGGCGAGGTGATCCCCGCCGACCTCGTCATCGTCGGCATCGGCATCGTCCCCGCGGTCGAGCCGCTGATCGCGGCCGGCGCCGCGGGCGGCAACGGCGTGCTCGTCGATGGCCTTTGCAAGACGAGCCTTACCGACATCTATGCGATCGGTGACTGCGCCGCACATGAAAACCACTTCGCCGAGGGCGTCGTGATTCGCCTGGAATCGGTGCAGAACGCCAATGATCAGGCCAATGTCGTCGCCAAGGGCATCGTCGGCGACGAAGCGCCTTACCATGCGATCCCGTGGTTCTGGTCGAACCAGTATGATTTGAAGCTCCAGACCGCGGGCCTGTCGACCGGGCACGACCGCGCGGTGCTGCGCGGCGATCCTGCGACGCGCAGCTTCTCGGTCGTTTACCTCAAAGAGGGCAAGGTCATCGCGATCGACTGCGTCAATGCGACCAAGGATTATGTCCAGGGCCGCATGATCGTCACTGCCGGGCTTCGGGCGACGGCGGAGCAGCTCGCCGACACTGAAACGCCACTGAAAGCGCTGCTCGTATAGCGGAAGTTATTCCCAAGCTTGGCAGTCGTGTAGGATTTATCGTCACGCTGGTGCATGGCAATGCTCGGTGGTTACGTTAACGATTGCTGGCACAGTTCTCGCGCCCATGGTTAGTACTTCGCATTGTTGGCACGCTGTACGCATTAGCGTGGTTCACGATAGTTACGATTGATACGGCGTGTTGCGCCGCAGCATCACCTGCGATCTATTCGACCATCGGACCGTCTATTTTCGTGGCGTATCGCTCAATCCTGAGTATGTCCGCGACGCGACCCGATGGAGGGCTCCTTCATCACAAACTTGGCGGCCTTTTGGGGCCGCCTTTTTTGTGCGTCAGATCGGGCGGGCTATCTGCGTATCACGCCAGTGAAGTCTATCTCCTTAGCGACAACGACGCTTCCCGGATCGTCGGCATAAATCATACGATGCGGCGGATACGGCAAGGACCGTCCGCGTGCGCCGATCCTCGTTTGCGACCGTCACCAACGTAATCGAACCGACTGATGGCGGTCATTGTTGGTTTCGATTTCAAACCTCGAGTGGATTTCTCCACATGCTGCTCTTCACCAATCGAAGGGTTTCCAGATGATCCGAATCACCACTGCTTTCACCGCTGCCCTTTTCTTGTCGTTATCGGGCACACCCGCCGACGCGCAGCAGATCGATCGCCCCTCCGCGACTGCTGCGAAGGTGGGAGACATCCAGCGTTTCCGGCTGGGCGACCTGCACATTACGGCGCTGTCCGACGGTACAGTCCCGCAGGATCTCCATAAGTTGCTGCTGGGAATTACACCCAAGCAAGTCGACAATCTGCTCGATCGTGCATTCCTGAAAAATCCCGTGGAAGCCTCCATCAACGCCTTTTTGCTCGAGACGAAAGAAGGGCTCGTGCTGATCGATGCGGGGGCAGGCGAAGTCTTTGGCGTAGGATATGGCGGCCGGCTCGTCGACAGTCTGGCCGTCGCTGGCGTCACGCCATCGCAGATCCGCCACGTCCTGATCACCCATGTGCATTCCGACCATTCCGGCGGGCTCGTCGTCAAAGGGCGCGCATTATTTCCCAATGCCGTGGTCCACGTCGGCAAACCGGATGTCGATTTCTTTCTCGGTGCTCGGGGCGCTGACCGGCTCGGATATGCCGACAATTATTTCAGCGAAGCGGAGACAGCGCTTCGCCCCTATCTCGACCAGGGGCGGCTGAAGACTTTTGAGGATGGCGAGGAAATCCTACCGGGAATCACCGCGGCCATACATCCTGGCCATACGCCCGGTGCCGCCTTCTTCACTGTGCGCAGCGGTCAGGATGCCATGGTCTTCATCGGCGATACGGTACATGTGAGTGCCGTCCAGCTTCCACGCCCAGGGGTAACCATTGTCTACGACGTCGTGCCGGACCAAGCGAGTGCCGTACGTCGGCAGGCGCTTGACCTGTTCGCAAAAGAACGCACACTCGTCGCCGCGCCCCACCTTCCGTTTCCCGGGATCGGTCACCTGAGACGAGATGGGGACGGCTACGCTTGGGCTCCTGCCGAATATGTCGATCGTGACTGAAGTCGGTGCCGGGCCGGGATCAGCTTCGCCCTTGTTCCTGGGCGGCTGCAAAGATTTGCCCTCGCAACCAGGCATGGCCCTCGTCGTCCTGATAGCGCGGGTGCCAGAAGGCCGTGAGACCCAAGGCGTCCAGGGCGAACGGCGGTTCCATGATTTCGATGGCGGCAGCATACTTCGCCAGAAAGCGGCGCGGAAGGGTGCACAGGCAGTCGCTGTTGGCGACGACCAGTGGCGCCAATGCATAAGTTTGCACCGACACAGTGACCCGTCGGCGCCGGTTCGCCATGGCCAGAGTGTCATCGACGAGCCCGGAGAATCCGCCGCCTTCGGCCGAGATGAGGATGTGATCCAGTGCGCAATACTCGTCAAGCGTGAGCGGCTCCCGGCCCCGCGGATGACCAGCTCGCTGGGCCACGACAAATTGCTCTTCGAAAAGGGTCTTGCTGAGCCACAGGCTGGACGCTTTTCCCGATCCCACGAACATATCGATCGAGCCGTCTTCCATGTCCTCGGACATCCGCTCAGGGTCCGGAGCCACCACTGCGATCCGAATGTTCGGACCGGTCGACTGAAGTCTACGAACGAGATCCGGAATCAGCATTACGGCGGGATTTTCGTAGAGCGCCAGTCTGAAGGTGCGCTCGCTCGTGGACGGATCGAATTCCAAAGGCTCGGCGAGGCGAGCCAGGCGCGTGATCAGGTCGCGGATAAGAGGATCGAGATGTTTCGCCCGCGCAGTCGGAACGACGCCTCGCCCGCTGCTCGACGGCGTGAAAAGTGTATCGCCGAACAGGGCGCGCAGCCTCGTCAAACGCGCTGACAGAGCCGGTTGGCCGATGCCCAGCTGTTCAGCGGCCCGCGTCACATTCCGCTGGGCATACAACACTTCGAAGGCCCGCAAGAGGCCGATGTCGAGATCGGGTTCACTCACAGATCATCGACCTTACGAGGCTCAACCGGTGTCCCGCCTGATACGACTTCACTAAAGGATGCTTTCATTATGTTTCGACTTCTTACCCTATGCCTTGCCGCCATGTTTGTCAGCCTAGCGTTTTCAGCCCAAGCGCAGGTCCGCACCGCTTTTCCAGCGGGGCGAGGTTTGAGCGTCGCCGACTTTCCTCGGCTCGTGCCGATCGGTAAAGGTGTTTACGCCTATGAGGCACTCAGGGCGCCGGGCTTCACTACGGTGTCCATGATCGTCGTGGGCGCCGAAGGGGTGCTTGTTGCCGACGGCCAGGAATCTCTTGAGGCGACCCGCGCGTTGCTGGCGGCCATCGCGACGGTGACCGACAAACCGGTCCGGTGGATGGTGGTCGGTTCGGTTCACGAAGATCATACGGGCGGGATGGAAGCGCTCCCGGCGGACACCGTCCTGGTGGTCCACCCTGATGGCCTGTCGCAGATCGAGAGCGGGGGCCGAAAGGTTGAGAAAGGGCCAAGAGCGATTGGCGACGTCAAGTCGCTCGATCTTGGAGATCGAACCGTGGACATCCTGTTTCTCGGCAGGGCTCACACGGCTTCGGATCTGGTCGTCCGCGTTCCCGATCAGAAGCTGGTCTTCATGAGCGAGGTCTTCATGAACCGCGTTTTCCCTCCCATGAGGTCGGCCTTTCCCAAGGAGTGGCAAGACGCCCTGCAGCGGGCGCTCGACCTTAAGGCTGACCTCTATGTTCCAGGCCACGGATTTGTGGACGGGCCCGAGCGGTCGCGTGAAGAGATGCGGGCCTTTCGAACTGCGATAACCTATATCCGTTCCGAAGCCCGTCGCTTGCATGATAAGTGGCCCGACAAAGCTGTGGCGGATTGGGGTGAGTACGCATCATGGATGCTCGCGGACAGTCAAGGACCCATCGCCCTCCAGCGCCTCTCGACGCTAGGCGAGTGATAGCCGTGCCGGCGCTGCTCAGTCGCCAAGGCGATCGCACGATATTGCCGAGAAACGCACTTTCGATTGTCTCAAAGACGCGGGGCCAACAACCGATCCAGACCGGCGTCTTCCATGCCGAACTTCTCCAGGCGCGGATAACGCAGGCCGCCTTGGTAGTCGATGAAGATGTCGCGAAAACGTGTGCCGCCTTTAACGAGAAGCCGGATCGGCGTTTTCGTGCCTTTTGCGGCCTTGATTGCCGCGATGAGCCGGTCATCCGAATATTCACGGCCGTCGACAGCGACCAAGGTATCGGAAACGTCCAGGCCCGCTTCGAAGGCCGGCGAGTCCCAGGTAACGGCGTTGATCGCCCCCGACTTGCCTATCACGAGCCCCAGCGAATAGCTGAGGTCGGTTTGGTTGCGGCTCTTTTGCGCGCTTTTGAACGATGCGGTCGGTTCGTCGGTGTAGACGAGGCGGTACCCATTGGCCTCCAATCCGGCCAGCGGAGCCCGGTCGCTCAGTCCTTCCAGCCGTGTCTTCAGCAGCGATGCCCAGTCATAAGGATGGATTTCGTTCAACGTCCTGACCACCTGATCGAAATCATAGGTCAGGACGCCCCAGTCGCCGTCGCGCATCCCGAAAAAGGTGGAGGCGAAGTCGTCGAGCGATTTTTTCCCGCCCGACTGGCGGCGCAGCACGGCGTCGACCTCGAGCCAAACCAGCAGTCCTTCATTGTAATAATCCTCCGAGCGCTGCCAGCTGACCCAGCCCTTGGGACGCCGCCGCGTCATGATCGGATCGTTGGTGGTGTCGATCAGGGCGCGCCATGTCCGGGCCGGACGGTTGTCGAGCCCGGCGGCGATGCTCGCCAGCATGTCGAGCGTATCCTGTTTCGACACGATCCCCGCCCTCGCTTGGAGCACATAGCCCCACAGCTGCGTCTGTCCCTCATAGACCCAGAGCAGCGAGTCGCGCATTGGCGTCCGAAAATCCGGCGTCCACGCGTCGTCGCCGCGGCGGAACTTGCCGTTCCAGCTATGCGTCAACTCGTGCGGCAGCAGGTTGCGCGAGCCCGGCCCGTCGCTCCATTTGAGAAAATAGCCTGACTTTACGGCATTTTCGGAACTGCGGTGGTGCTCGAGCCCGATCCCTCCCATCTCGTCGGTGATCGCCAGCAGAAATTCATATTTGTCGTAATGCTGGGCACCGAACAGCTTCACCGCCTGTTCGATGAGCCTTCGGTGCGCGTCGATCTGCTCGGGCTTGGCTTCCAGCTCCTCCGGTTCGTCGGCAAAGACGTTCAAATCGACCCGGTCGGATAATTTCCACTCGCGGTAATAGCGCCCCGCGAAGGCGGGCGAGTCGACGAGCGTTTCATAGTTCGTCGTCTCATAGACATAATCACCGCCGCGCTTCTTCGCAGCCAGCCCTGCGACGGCGGTCCATCCCTCGGGATAGGTGGCCGTCGCCTGCACCGGGATGCGACGCGTAAAATATCCCGCGGGATAAAGGCTGACATGGTTCCACTGCAGGTTCAGCATGTTCGGCGCGGCGACGATCCGGCCCTGGTCGGGATCGGTCGGGGAGGTGAATTGAAATTCGATATCGAGCTGACGGACGCCCTTCGGTACGTCGATGTGGAAGGCCCACATGTCGACCGTATCGCGTTTCCACGGCACGAGCGCGCCGCTCGCGCGGATCTTGAGACCCGTCAGCTTCTCGATCTGTCCCGCCGGCGCATGCACGCCCGGCAGCCACGAAGGCGACAGCAGAACCATCGGCCCGGGCGCGATCACCGGGATGGTCTGGTTCACGCGGAAGATTCCTTGCTGCACATCGGTGGCATCGACCTTCAACGTCATCGCCCCCGGAAAATCGACGTCGCGCGCGGCAGGTATCCGGCTTTCGAACGGGACGGGCTGGGGAACGGAATTCTGCGCAGCCGCCGATGTCGTGAGCAAGAGGGCGGCTAGCGGGACGAGATGGCGCATATTTGCTCCAAAGAGGAAAGGGCCAGAAGGGGGTCGAACTATTCCGGTGTCAGCCAAGCGCGGGGGGCTTGGTTTGACCGATCCATGGCGAGGCCTGCTCATAGGCGTGGCCGAGTTTCAGCACATCGAGATCGGCGTTCCGCGGACCGATCAGCTGAATGCCGATCGGCAGGCGATGCCGACCGCCGAAGCCTGCCGGTATCGCCAGCACGGGGAGCCCAGCCATCGTCGGCGGCAGCGTGACCTCCATCCACCGATGGTAGGAATTCATTTGAACCCCGGCGATCTCGCGCGGCCAGTGCTGTTTGGCGTCGAAGGGAAAAAGCTGTGCGGTGGGCAGCGCGAGAAAGTCAAAGGTCTCGAACGCCTTTCGAAACGCTTCGAAGATTCGCGTGCGCCCTTCCGACGCCTTTGTGAGTTCGGTGGGTGTCAGCTTCTTGTAGCCTTCCACTTCCCAGATGGCCTCGGGCTTCATCATCCGCCGCTTTGCCGGATCGTCATAAAAGCCTTCGAGATCGGCTCCGACCGACCAGTGGCGCAGCGTCACGGCCGTGCGCCACATCGCACCTGCTTCCTCGATCAGCGCCGCGTCTTCGACCTGCATGCCGATCGTTCGGAAGGCGGTGAGCGCCTTTTCGCACGTCTCGATAATCCCGGGCTCCATCGGCAGTGCGCCGCCGAGGTCGCCGAGCCACCCGATGCGCTTGCCCTTCCAGTCGCGATCGAGCGGCTGGGCGAAAACCGCCGGATCATCTGCCTGCGCGAAGGGCGCTCGCGGATCGGGGCCCGCTTGGACGGAAAGGAGGAGGGCAACGTCGCGCACGCTGCGCGCCATCGGTCCCGAGGTTGCGAAATTCTGCCAGAACAGGTCGGTGTTCGGGATCGACGGCACGCGTCCCCACGACGGGCGGAAGCCGAAAACATTATTCCAGCCCGCCGGATTTCGAAGCGATCCGCCAAAGTCGCTACCGTCCGCAAGCGGAACCATCCGCAGCGCGAGGGCGACCGCTCCGCCGCCCGTGCTGCCGCCGGCCGATTTACCGGGGTCAAAGGCATTGCCCGTCGTACCGAAAACAGGATTGTAGGAATGCGATCCGAGCGCGAACTCGGGCACATTCGTCTTGCCGACGAAGATGGCGCCGGCGCCGCGCATGCGGCTCACCACGAGGGAGTCCGCGGCCGGAATATTGTCCTTGAGGATCGGTGAGCCTTGGGTGAAGCGGATACCCTTGGCTGGGGCGGTATCCTTCACAGCGTGCGGGAAGCCGTGGAGCACGCCTCGAAAGCGGCCCGCGACCGCGTCCTCGTCGCACGCCGCTGCCTGATCCATTGCGGCGGTGCGGTCGATCCGCGACACGATGGCATTGAACCGGGGGTTGAGCGCATCCACTCGCGCGATGTGGGCCGTCATCAGTTCGCGCGCGGACACATCCTTTTTCCGGATTGCGCCGGCAAGCGAGACCGCGCTCATGTCGAGAAGCTCGTTCATGCCGGCATGACCTTTCACGGCTGCAAACGCAGGAACAGAAACCGCGAGCGCCGGTATCGCCGCCAACAGGTCGCGCCGACTTGGCTCGCGAGTAAAATCAGCGGGGGCCATAAGAACTACCTCTCATCACAAATGGTCATCGAACCAGGTCAGAACCCTGCGCTGGATATCGGTTTGGTGTTGTGGCTCGACAATCCGGTGCGGCTCGCGCGGGTAGCTGACCATCATGGCCTCTTTCCCAAGCAGCCGCAGTCCGCGGTAGAAGCCCAGCCCCTGCGTGATCGGCACGCGCCGATCTTCCTGCCCGTGCAAGACAAGCACCGGCGTCGTGACACGGTCGATCATGCGAAGCGGTGACGACGCGTCCATTCGTGCATTACCCGATGGCGGCACGCCGAAATAGGCCGTGATGAAGTCGGGCGTATCGGTCGATACCGCCGCGCTCACCTGGTCGGTCAGTGCGGCCCCGACAATCGCCGCCTTGAACCTCGTGTCGTGCGTGACGGCCCACGCCGACATGAACCCGCCGTAGCTCCACCCGCCGATCCCGAGCCGCGAAGGGTCGGCGATCTTGCGTGCGACCAGCATGTCGACGCCATCGGCGACGTCCTGATAATCATTGGTGCCCCAGCCGTCCTTGACCGCACGCGCAAATTCATTTCCCTGGCCTGCCGATCCGCGGGGGTTAGGGAGCAGCACCGCATAGCCGTGGCTTGCCAGCATCTGCCCCCAGTCAATCCAGCTGCCTTGCCAGGCCGCAGTCCAGGTCTCGTGCGGCCCGCCATGCGCGAGCACCACCGTTTTTACCGGGATGCCAGCGCGATAGGCCGGCGGGGTGATCAGCACGCCGTAAATCGGGCGTCCGTCGCGGCTGCTCGCCCAGCTGACCTCTTCGACCTTGCCAAGCCTCCATTCGCGCATCTGGGGATTGAGCTCGGTGAGCCGCCGCAGCTTGCCGCCGCGATACACCCAAACATCTGCGGCGCGGTCCGGTTGGCTTCCCGCGATCGCAATGCTGCCGTCATGAGCCTCTGCGAAAGCGCCTATGCGTCCGCCAAATTTCACGAGGGGCCGGAACAGACCGGTTACCGCGTCGGCACTGAAAAGCACATCGCGGCTATGGACGACGACACGCGCCAGCAGCTTGCGATTGTCACGCGACCATTCGAGCTGACGGATGGTGCCATCAAGCGTCGTTCCGAGTTCGCGCGCCGCGCCGTTGTCGACATCGGCGACAAAGGCGCGAATGCCGATCGTCCCCTCGCCAGGAGCCGTAAACGCAACTTGGCTGCCGTCCGGCGACCAGCTTGCGGTGCTGAACACGGTATCGAACAGCTTGCGTTCGACCGCGCCGCTCTTCGCGTCGAGGATCAGAAGTTCGGAATGATAGAATAGATCGTTGAGGCCCGTCGTCGGAGCCGCCCGCACCGCCAGGCGCCTTCCGTCAGGCGACCAGCTGAGGTCTGTAATGTCGCGGTCGGCTACCGCAAGGCGCCGCGCATCGCGCGAGGCGAGGTCGAAGACCCATAAGCGGGAGAGATTGCGCGGCGCGTCCTCTATGATGCCGTCTCGCTTCGCGGCGCGGTCAGCCTTCGCGCTTTCCGAGGGCGCGTCGGGCGCGAGGAAGGCGATGCTTCGGCCGTCGGGAGACCAGCGGAACCGGCCGATGTCGCGGTCGAGATCGGTCAAACGCCGCTCGCCGCTCCCGTCGGCAGATACAAGCCATAGCTGCCGCGATGATGCCGGGCGCGCCGCAGTATCGGTCCGTAATTCGCCGCTCGGATCCGTTTGGTCCGAGCCTGTCGGTACTGGCAGCGTGCCGTCGCCCGGCGTACCGGGGGCGCCGGTATCCGGTCGGTTCGAGAGGAAGGCGATGGTGCGCCCATCGGGCGACCATTGCGGACTGCCATCGAGCATCGAGGCTCTTGTCAGGCGCCGCGCCGGTGACTTTCCGTCCGAGGCGACGATCCATATCTCCGAGCGGGTCGGACGGCTTGTGGCGATGGTCGGTTGGGTGACATAAAGGACATGCCGGCCATCGGGCGATATCTCGGCGCCGGTAACGTCGGTTAGGCCCATGATATCGTCAGGCTGAACGGCCTTGCGCCCAGGCGCCTCAGACAGCGCTGCAGCAGGTTGTGCGAAGGCATCGACGCCAATCGAAAGGGCCGCAGCGGCCGCCATGCAGCCGGCGAGCATCGCCGCCCGCAGAGCAGCTGCGCGGCGCGGGAGCGAGCCATCGACCATCATGGAGACTCCGTAGCAGGGGAAAAATCAAAGCAACAGGTGAGGCGGGGCAGGGTGGGGCCGACTTTTTCCGTTATCGGCCCCCACTCCAATCCAAGCGAAGATATGGTTTGACTGCTCGTCAAAATTCCAGCCGGGCGCCGATCGCCATGTAACGCCCCACAACGTCATAATAAGGCGAGAAACCCGAGCTGATCGGCGGTGCCTTGTCGAACAGGTTCGACACATTCCCGTAGAGCTCGAAATTCTTGCCATTCCCGATCGGGACCTTCTGGCTCAGCTGCAGATCGACATAGGTATAGGCCGGAATCCGATTGTTGGTGAGCGTCAGCGTGCCATTATAATAGCCCGACGATATGTAGCGCGCCCGCACCATTCCGCTGAAGCCATCGCTCCTATAGCCGATCGAGGCATTGGCCCGAACCCGGGGGACGCCGTTGACGAAACCGGTACCTTGCGATTTCACATAGTCGATCTTGGTGATGCCATCGTCGGTGCTGAAGTTGTTCACCCAGGTGCCGATCAAACGGAAGGTCACCCGCCCGTTCGCTTCATTGTTGACGGGCATGGTGTAGGCGAGCTCCGCATCGACGCCATCGGTCTTGAACTCGGAGAGATTGACCTGCGACGAAGCAATGCTCTGAATAAGGCCGTTGGGCCCGCGCGTGATATAGCGGCACAGGCTGTCATTCCCAGCAAAGCACCGATCGACGATCGCCTGTCCGCCGATCGAGGTGATGACATCCTTGATCTCGATGTTGAAATAGTCGATCGATGCCGTCAATCCGCGCATCGGCGCGGTCGTGATGCCGGCTGTCCAGGTATCCGCCCGCTCGGGATCGAGAGCTGCGTTGCCGCCGCCGTATACCAGCGTGCTGTTGCTGCCATTGCCGGGATTTTGCCGATCGATGATGCCTGTGTAGCCGACGGTCGGCGTCGAGAAGAGCTCGGTCAGATTGGGCGCCCGAATATCGCGTGAACGGGTGACGCGCCCGATGACGCCGGGGAAAAACTCGTTGGTGAGACCGAGTTTCCACGACCAGATCGTACCGCTGGTGTTATAGTCGGATGCGCGCACCGCGCCGTTCAGTTCGAGTTTATGGAGCAGCGGCGTGTCCTTGATGACCGGCACGACGATTTCGGCAAAGGCTTCCTTGATATTATATTTGCCGCTGAAGCCGCTGAAATAGAAGGTGCTGAACGCCTGCGCAGCGTCGAGTTCCCCGACCTTGGCTGAGGTCGAGACGTTGCGGCCTTCGGCCCCGATCGCGATCGACACGGGGCCGGCCGGCAGATCGAATGGCTCGCCGCGTAGCGACACGCCATAGGTGTCGAGCTTGTCGAGAACATTGGATCGCGGCGTCCCGGTTACATAGTCGATCGCCGCCTGGCTCGGCGCACCTTGGCCGAAGAGGTTGATCGGCACGCAGCCGCTGTTCGGATTGGTCAGCGTCATCCGGCAGATCGGCTGGTTGGTCACCGGATCGATCACCGAGTCAACGGCGCTCGCAAAATTCTGGGTGATGAGGAAGCCCGGGGTGCGCAGCTTGTTGCGATATTCGCCATGGCTGTAATAGACGCTGTAACGCCAGCGGCCATCGCTGAAGCTGCCGTCCAGCGCGATCGAGCCCTGGATGTTGCGCCGATCGATATCGACATCGGCGAACGAAAGATCATCGTTAAACCGCGAAAGCGTGAAGCTCGTCTGGCCTGCGTCGGCGAGGGCGTCTCTCGCGTTGTCATTGAGAAACGCATTGTCCGACCGGATCGTGACATTGTCGGTGTGGCTGCCGAACCAGACATAACGATTATAATAGCGCGAGTAGCGCAGGTCGGCGCTGAGCTTGAGCGTGTCGGTCAGTTCGTACGACGCCTTCGCCATCACCGCATAGCGCCGCTGCGGCGTGATCAATACGCTGATGTCGTCATTCGAGGCGCCTTCGCCGCCGATCATATTCGAGCCGACGACCGTGCCGAGGTTCGGGGTGCGCAAGCTTCCATCGGGATTGAAGCCGAAGCCTCTCAAAACTCCGGACGTGATGAAACCACCCCTCAGCCTCGTGGCATGACCGACGTCGGGCGTGAGAGTATTGTTGACATTGGCGAAGCGGCCGGTGTTCTCGCGCGCGGTTTTCGGACGAATGCCGTCGTTGTCGAGATACTCGCCGCCGATCACGAAATGTCCGCGGCCGTCGGCAAATTCGGTACCGAACTTGCCTTCGAACCGGATTTGCCGCGCGTCGCCGCGCGATGAGATTCCTGCCTCGGCGCCGAGCTGAACGCCTTCATAGTCGCCGTCGCTGATCATGTTCACCACGCCGGCTACGGCATCGGATCCCCAGGCGGCCGACGCGCCGCCGGTCACGATGTCGACGCTTTTGACCATGATCGATGGCACAGTGTTGAGGTCGTCGCTGACGAGCCGCCGGCCGTCGAGAAGGATAAGCGACCGCCTGTCGCCAAGGCCGCGGATGTTGATCGGGAAACGGCCGGCTTCGGTGTTGGTGCTCGAGGTCTGCGGCGAGGTCGCTGCCTTGAACTGCGGCAGGTCGGCGAGCGCTGCGCCGATATTCGTCCGGGTGACGATCTGCAGATCCTCCTGCGTCAGTCGCAGCAACGGCGTCGGCGACTCAAAACCGGGCCGGTCGATGCGACTGCCCGTGACGACAATGTCGCCTGCGCTTTCCGACGCTTGCGGCGACGCGGCATCGTCCGCACTTGCGGTCGTCGTGGATTGCGCGGCAGCGAACCCCGGTGCAACAATAGCGACGAGTGCGGCCGAACAACCAACGAGCCATCTCGCCTTGCGCTCGGCTCCAGATTTCCTCTGCAACATAATATTCCCCTTCCCGATGGCCGTTATCGGCTCTGCGATTCCCGGGGTGCTCGCACCCATCTCCGACTCCGGCGATTCAATATACAAATATCGCGGCGACTGGCAATCAAAGTATACATATTTTTCTAAATCGTCATATTTGGTATACATAGAAGAGGGTTTCGGCGGCGGCGGCCCACCATTTTGGCTGCTTCCTTGTATACAAGGGGCGCGAGTTTTGGCGATTGCACGCACACAATCTTGCTGCTCGCCGAAAAGATAGTACACATGGGTTTGAAAAGGGGGGAGCGGATGACGAGCGCACAAGCAGAGGAGCCGTTGCTCTCGGAGCGAATACGCCGTTCGCTGGCAGATGAAATCGCATCGGGAGCATTGCGCCCAGGGACCGCGCTCGACGAACAACAGGTCGCCCAGCGCTTCGGGACCTCCCGCACACCCGCCCGGGAGGCTCTGCGTCAACTGGCGATGGATGAACTTGTCGAGGTTCGCCCCCGCCGCGGCGCCGTGGTCGCTGAACTCTCGGTTGAACGGCTCATCGATATGTTCGAAATGTCCGCCGAGATGGAAGCCCTATGCGTCCGCTTGGCAAGCTATCGCATGCACCCGCTCGAACGCGTTCAGCTCGCACGCCTGCATGAGAGTTCCGCGGCACTTGTCGAAGCGGGCGATGTCGAGGCCTATGCCGCCTTCAATCTCGCGTTTCATGAAGCCATCTACAGCGCCACGCATAATGCCTATATCGCCGAGCAGGCCCTCGCGCTGCGCAATCGAATGGCAGGTTTCCGACGAGCGCAGATGTTCGAGCCCGAGCGTTTTCGGCGTTCGTTCGAAGAGCATCGGGACATCGTCGACGCGGTAATGCGAGGCGACGGCGAGGAAGCCGCACGGCGTATGCGCGCGCACCTCATCAAGGCGGCAGGCGCGCTTGAGCGCCATGTTGCCTCCCTGAAGGCCGACAAAAAGCATGACGAGAGTGAATCCTCCTTATCGGCAGGAGCACAGGATTAAGCGCTCCTCACTGATGGTCGAGAGGTGGCTCCCCTACGCCGGGCGCCGGTTAAATCGGCGATCACTCGTCAAGAACAGGGGGCGGCACGCTGGAGCATACCGAACAGATCGCGCGGCTCGTCGGGATCGGCAAGAATGTCGAGCTCGTGGAAATAATCGGTGCCTTGTAGCTTCGCATGGACGAAGCGGAGCGCCGAGAAATCCTCGATCGCGAAACCCACGCTATCGAACAAGGTGATCTGCCGCGCGTCGGTTCGGCCGGCGGCATCGCCGCGCACCACCTGAAAAAACTCCGTCACAGGGTAGTCTTCCGGCATCTGCTGAATTTCGCCTTCGATTCGCGTTTGCGGCTCAAATTCAACGAATGTCGCGGCGCGCAATAATATATCCTTGTGCAATTCGGTCTTGCCGGGGCAGTCGCCTCCAATCGCGTTGATGTGGATCCCTTGGCCGACCATGTTATCAGTCAAAATCGTGGCATAAGCCTTGTCCGCCGTGCAGGTTGTCACGATTTGCGCGCCCTCGATGGCCTCCTCGGCGCTCGCGCAGGAAATAACGCGAAGGCCGCTCTCCGCGAGGTTGTGCGCTACCTTTCGCGTCGCTTCGGGATCAATGTCGTAGAGCTTGACCTCGGCGATTCCGATCACCGCTTTCATCGCGAGCGCCTGGAACTCGGCCTGCGCTCCGTTCCCGATCATTGCCATGATCTGCGACCCGCGCGGCGCCAGATAGCGTGCGACCATCGCCGAGGTGGCTGCCGTTCGTAGCGCCGTCAGCAACGTCATCTCCGAGAGCATGACCGGATAGCCTGTATCGACCCGAGCGAGGAGACCCAGCGCCGCGACCGTCTGATACCCTTTGGCGGTGTTGCTTGGGTGCCCATTTACATATTTGAAGCTGTAGTTTTCGCCATCGGAGGTCGGCATCAGCTCGATCACGCCTTCGCGCGAATGCGAAGCGAGCCGCGGCGCCTTTTCGAATATCTCCCAGCGACGGTAATCTTCTTCGATCGCGTCGGCCAGACCCACAAGGAACGGCTCGACCCCATGGCGATGCACCAATCGCATCATATTCTCGACGCTGACGAACGGGACATAGGCGAGCGGCGAAGCGGCGGGTGGCATTTCGAGATATCCTTGCTGTTGCGAGCAAAGGCTAGCCGCCTAGCATGTCTGACAAAATCGCAGTTCTAGCTAAAAATATGGCTAAAACTGTGATCATTGTGCAAGGCAGTTGTGCAGATCGCCATTTATGGAAGCGGGAAATTGCCATGCACGGCGCAAAATTCATTCCGGACGAGCTTGACCGGCGCATCATTGCGCACCTGCGCGCGGACGGCCGTGCACCGCTTGCCAAGCTAGCCGATGCGCTCGGCGTTGCCCGCGGCACGGTTCAAAATCGCCTCGACCGCTTGCTCGAGACGGGGACGTTATTGGGTTTTACGGTTCGCGTCCGGGAGGATTATGAAGATCGCTCGATCCGTGCCGTGATGTTGATTGAAGTGACGGGCAAATCGACGACGCAAGTCATTCAGCGGCTTCGCGGCATCGCCGAAATCGAAACTCTGCATACGACCAACGGCAGCTGGGATCTCGTCGCCGATATTCATGTTTCGAGCCTTGCCGACTTCGACCGCATCCTGCGCGAAGTTCGAACGATCGACGGCGTCGCGAACAGCGAGACGAGTCTGCTGTTGAGCAGCGTCTAGCGGCAGCGGCATCGCAGCCGCGCGGTCTCTCGGTCAGTCAGCTTCTCCGCGCAGCCGTTCGGTGTTGAAACGCTGCATCCATTGGGTTGTCGCCGCGTCGGGCAGGCTTTCCAGGATCGTACGCAGCACCTCGGGCTGCTCGTCCTGGCCAAGTTTGAACCGGTTCGACACGCTGGTCACCCGGGCCCGAAAGCCGACAATTTGCTCCACCATTTCTTGATAGCGCGGGCCTAGCTCATCTTTGGTCCAGGGCTCGGCGCGGCCGGCTTCCATGGCGTCGATCAAAATGTCCAGCGATGTTCCGGTGAAGCTCTCCCCGAACGCGATCTCCGCTCCGACCCGCGCTTGCGCGAAGTTCCATGTCGGTGCCCAATCGCGTTTCCCGGCATGCTCCGGGCTGACATAGGCATCGGGGCCTTTGAAAAGGATCATGGCTTGCGGCCGGCGTTTCAGCAAGGCGTGGAGCGGATTGGTCCGCATCAGATGCCCGATCAGTTCAATTAGCATGCCGTCCTCATCATAGCGGCCCACAAGCGGCAGCAGACTGGCTTCGATCCCATCCTCGCCTGCGGCGCAGACCCAGGCTAGCGGGTAAGCCTCAATCAGGGCGCGGACGTCGCCCGCACTCAAGCGCTCGAATATCGACATAATAATCCTCCGGTGGGGTCAGCCCAAAAAGACAAATACGAACCAGGCGACCAGGGGGCCGAGGAGCGCGACGAGGGCGCTGTAGCCGAGAAGCTGGCGGACCAGTCGTTCGCGCAGTGCCTCGTCCGCATTGGCAACGACGAGGGCGCCGTTGGTCGAAAAAGGCGATGTATCGACAATCGTCGTCGAGATCGCGATCGCGGCCACCGTGCCGATCGCGCTCACCTCGTGATGGTCAAGGAAGGGCACCGCGAGCGGCACGACGATGCCCAGCAGCGCTGTCGACGATGCAAATGCCGACACGATTCCGCCCAGATAGCAGAGCAGCAAGACCGCGAGCAGCGGCGATCCGATACCCGCAATCAGTTCGCCCGCCGCGCTGACCGTGCCCACGCGCTGGAGCAGCGCGACATAGGTCACGACACCGGCGATCAAGAGGACCGTCGGCCAGGCCACGCGATCGATCGCGCCCTTTTGCGAGCATGGTGCGGCGACGGCGAGCAGCGCGGCCGCGACCATGCTTGCGACGCCGATGTCCACTTTGAAGACGATTGTCGCGATCGCCATGGCGGCAAGCGTCAGCAGCGTCAGCAGGCGTTCGCGCGCCATCTCCGGCGACACGCCCTCGGCCACATGAGGCGCCTCGGGAACGTCGCGAAGCAAACGCAGACCGCCCAGAAAAAGAAAGATCAAGATGGCGACGGCGAGGTTGAAGAACAGGCTCGCAAAAAACAGCGTGAGCGGCTCCGGCGCCACCCCGTTGATCGCAATGACGCCGTTCGTAATACCGCCATAGACCGAGGTTGGCGAAAACGCTCCGGCTTGGGCGCCGTGTATCGTCATCAGGCCCATCATCAAGGGACTGATTTGATGCCGCGCGGCAAAGCGAAGCGCGACCGGGGCGACGATCGCGACAGCGGCCGGACCAAGCGCGCCGAACGAGGTAAGCAGGGCCGACGCAATGAACACCACCCAAGGCATTGCGACCGCACGGTGACCAAACATCCGCGTCAGGCCGTGGACGACCCATTCAATCGCACCATTGCGTTCGGCGATCGCGAACACAAATGTCACACCCACCAAGATGACCACCAGATCGCCTGGAAAGCCGGCGAGAACCTCCTTCGCCGGTATGTCGACGAGCGTCGTGCCGACGAGAAACGCAGCCGCGAGCGCCAATAGCCCCATGTTCACGGGTCTGATCGTCGCGATGAAGAACACGAGGGCAAGTGTTCCAATCAATATCAGGTGGTCCAATTCAATCTCCCATCGGCGGCGTCTTGCGCGCTCGTTACATTTTTTTCAGCGCCCGGTGGACAGGCATCGTCGCTAGGTTGGCACCTCGCCGGCGCGCCAACGGCCGCCAGCTTCCGAGCCACGCGCGCCAACGCGACGTGGCTGTGTGGATTGCAAGCTGGGATGATAGCGACCATCCGGCGCTGTTTGGGTTAGCCTAACCGGTGCCATGATCCTCTCCCGTCAACTTTACGTTGCCATTCTGCCCGTATACACATATTTCCATTATAGGCTATATGGTATACATAAAGACGTATCATGCCGCTTCTCGTATCACGTATGGAAGAATGATGGATCGCTCCTCCTTGTCGGAACTGCTGCAAAAATTCTCGCGTCATGGCCGCGAACTGGTGCGGCGACATCTGCCCTTTGCGGCAAGCGGAGCCGGTGCGGCGCGTTCCCGCGCTGAAATGATGACCGACATGGCGCGCGACCTGATTTCGAACCGGGGTGAAGCTTCTGGGGTTGCGATCGCGGCGGATCTGCTCCGGCTGTATGAGACTGCGGGCGAAAGCGATCGGGCCACATTCTTCGCCGCCCTGGCGGCACACTTCAACCCCGACCGGTCAAGGCTCGTCGCCGCGTGGCGCAGGTTCGAGACCGACGGATGGAGCGCCTATCCCGAGCTCGCGCGTGCGACTGAAGCGCCTCGGCAGGAATTGTTTCGCCGCCTGAATCTCGCGCCTGGGGGCACCGCTGCACTGGTGCGAATGCGCGAACAGCTGCTCGGCATGCGGGAGATGCCGGGCGTTGCGTTGGTCGAAACGGATCTCGCGCATCTGCTTCAATCCTGGTTCAACCGCGGTTTTCTCTCGATGCAGGCTATCAACTGGTCGTCGCCGGCTCGGTTGCTCGAGCGTGTGATCGGCTATGAGGCTGTCCACCATATTCGCGACTGGACGGATTTGCGCAGCCGGCTCGATCCGCCCGATCGGCGCTGTTTTGCTTTCTTTCATCCGGCCATGCCGGATGATCCGCTGATTTTCGTCGAAGTCGCGCTCACCGACGCGGTGCCCGCAAGCATTCAGGAATTGCTCGCGCCGGACCGTGTGCCCTTGGCCACCGAAGATTTCACGACCGCCACCTTCTATTCGATCAGCAACTGCCAGCCGGGGCTGAGAGGCATTTCATTCGGACATTTTCTCATCAAGCAGGTCGCGACCGATTTGCAGCGTGAAATCCCGGGTTTGAAGCATTTCGTCACCCTCTCGCCCATTCCGGGGTTCATGCGCTGGCTGCGCACCGATGACCCAGAACTCGCGCAGGAGGCGGAGGCAGAGGGAATGTCGCACCGTGACCGACTTCTGGCGCGTGCGCTGGACTATTTCCTCGAGGTTAAGGACCCGGAGGGTCGACCGATCGATCCCGTAGCCCGGTTCCACCTCGGCAATGGAGCACGGCTCGAGCAGCTGAACTGGATGGGCAACAGCTCCGAGAAAGGGCTTCGCGAGAGTGCGGGGATGATGGTCAATTATCTCTACGACCTGCCCGCCGTCGAGGAACTGCATGAGCGGTTCGCCAATCGCGGCGCGATTCCGATCGGCAAACCGGTCCGCCAGTTGATGACGAAACTCGAGTCCCACAGCAAGTCGATGGAATTCCAAGGATGACCAACCTTTACAGCCGTCTCGCAGCAGATTTTTCGGCCGATCTCGATCGGATCTTTGTCTGGCTGCCCGACGGCCGGGTCCTGCTTTATGCCGACGTCGAGACCCAATCGGCGCGCTATGCCAATGCGCTTGGTGCCCTTGGCGTCGGGATCGGCGACCGTGTCGCGGTGCAAGTCGAGAAGAGCGCCGAGATGCTGATGCTCTATCTTGGCTGCCTTCGCGCGGGCGCCGTCTTTCTGCCGCTCAATCCCGCCTATACGATCGGCGAGCTTGAATATTTCATCGGCGACGCCGAACCGAGCCTGTTCGTTGCCGACCCAGCGGTGGCCGACAAGATTGGCGCGATCGGGAGTGGTACCGGTCTGGTCAGGGTCGAGACGCTGGGCACGGCAGGAGAGGGCACGCTCGCCGCCCTGGCGCATCAGGCGCCGCCGCGCTTTGATACGGTCGCAAGGAACGCGGACGATCTCGCGGCCATCCTCTACACGTCGGGAACGACGGGTCGCTCGAAGGGCGCGATGCTGAGCCATGACAACCTTGCATCGAACGCCTATACGCTTCGCGACCTTTGGCAGTTCACGGCAGACGATGTGCTGCTCCACGCTCTGCCGATATTTCACACCCACGGCCTTTTCGTGGCAACCAACGTCACCTTGGCATCCGGCGGCGCGATGATCTTGCTTCCGCGGTTTGAAACCGAGGCGGTTATGGCGGCGCTTCCGCGCGCCACGGTCATGATGGGTGTGCCGACGTTCTATATCCGGTTGCTCGGCGAAGCCGGGTTCGGTCGCGAT
This sequence comes from Sphingopyxis sp. MSC1_008, assembly GCF_023197165.1. Taxonomy (GTDB): domain Bacteria; phylum Pseudomonadota; class Alphaproteobacteria; order Sphingomonadales; family Sphingomonadaceae; genus Sphingopyxis. Next base: position 104,325 of record NZ_JALPRD010000013.1, on the reverse strand, counting down.
CTGGTCGCGCATATGCGATTGTTCATTTCTGGGTCCGCGCCTTTGGCACCCGATGTGCATCGCGAATTCGAAGCGCGTGCTGGGCATGCGATTCTCGAGCGATACGGCATGACCGAGACCAATATGAATACCTCCAATCCGTATCACGGCGACCGCAAACCCGGCACCGTCGGGCTGCCACTGCCGGGCGTCGATATTCGAATCGCGGATCCCGCGACGGGTGGCGAGCTTCCGCAAGGCGAGGTCGGGGTCATCGAGATCCGAGGCCCCAATGTGTTCCAGGGCTATTGGCGCCAGCCTGAGAAAACAGCCGCAGAGTTTCGCGACGGTTTTTTCATATCGGGCGATTTGGGGCGCTGCGACCAACGAGGCTATATTTCCATCGTTGGCCGGCAAAAGGACCTCATCATCGCAGGCGGTTTCAACGTGTATCCCGCCGAGGTGGAAGAGGCGATCGGCGAGCTCGATGCAGTCAGGGAAGTGGCAGTGATCGGCATTCCGCACCCGGATCTGGGCGAGGCTGTCGTGGCTGTGGTGGTGCCGCGCGATCCGGGGTACAATGATCCTGCGGGCATATCGGGTGCGCTTGCCGACAAATTGGCGCGCTTCAAGCAGCCGCGTCAAATCCTGTTCACCGCCGAACTCCCTAAGAATGCCATGGGGAAGGTGCAGAAAGCCGAGCTGCGTAACTATCATGCCGCACTTTTCACCACCCGCTAACACAAGGGATGTGAACAGGAACTCGCCGTGAATTTGTGTTAGTCCATGGCCGTGAGCTCTTCGCGCATCACGCCGCCGACATCTGCAGCCGCCGAAAATGCATTTTTTGCGAGATCGGGTTCTAGTCTTGGCGAGCGGCCGGAGACTTGAGGGCCGCCTTTCCTGTTTTACGCCCAGAAGCCGCTGGTCCGAAATGCCTGCACGGCGCGTAGCCCACGACCGCCAACGCACGATATCCCCGTCGCCTCGTCGAACTGAAAAGACCGCATCGGCGCGATGCGGCAATGTTCCCGCTCGGTCGCTCATTAGCCGGGGGGCCGCAGCTAGCGTTCCGATTACCCCAGCTTCTAATTATTGTCGTAAGAGGCGATCAGCTTCGGCGCCGTATAAACAACGCCGGACAAGCCCGGCCCCCGCAGCCCGTGCATGGTGGTGCTGGCCCCTTGGCGCGTGCAGGGATTGCTCTGCGGTCTAGTCCGCATTCCCTTACATGTTAACACCTATATACGCTCCATCGATCCACTCTAGAAATCGATTGGCTGCTCGAATCGGCGAGCCTGATTGTAGAATTAGGGGGAAAGCCGTGGGAAATGACCAGGTGTTGATCTTCGGAGCTGCGGGCCATCTCGGCCTGCCACTCGCCCGCTGGATCCGCTACAAAAGCCCCGAAACGAAGTTGCGGCTCGTGTCACGCAACGCGGATCAGCGCCACCGGCTCCAGGCAGATTTTCCCGATGCCGAGGTCGTTGCGGCAGACTATCTGGATCCGGGCAGCATGGCCGCCGCGTTGGAGGGAATTTCCGCCGCCTTCATCGTGACGCCCGATTTTCTCGACGAGCAGAAGGCGATGGAAATTCTGTGTGCGGAGGCGAAGTCCAAAAAGTCTTTGAAGCAGATCGTGCGAATTCTCGGGAATCTTCCTTATACGACGCTCAGCGAGATCCCCGAGAAATGGCGAAGCGTCGGTGGCACGCTGACGCAGCATCACGTCGCAAGAGCGGTGCTGGATGACAGTGGTCTACCGGTGACCTATCTGAACATGCCCGCGTATCTCATGGATGACCTGGTCCGATGGAGTGGGCCGATCCGCGAACAGAGCCTGCTCGTGATGCCATATGATCGCCGACATAGCTGGGTCGACCCGACAGACATCGGCGAGGCTGCTGCGAATATCATCATGAGCCGCGACGATCGGCATATCGGCCAATATTATGATGCGGAATGTGGGTACGAAGTTTTTCGGTTCGGCGATGTCGCGAATATTTTGAGCGACGTCTTCCGCCGGCATATCAATTATGATGACAGTCCCGAAACGTGGCGGTCGCTAAACGGGCCTCGCTACAAGGCTCTCTACGGCGATCATGCCGAAGAATATTTCTTGGCCTTCTACCATTTCGAACAGACGCATGAGTTTTCCGTCCGCAACAGCAATGTCCTCGAAACCCTGCTCGCTCGCGAGCCAACGTCACTCCGGTCTTGGATAAAGTGCAACGCCAATGCGGTGCTTCCGCAGTGACCATTGGATCGGCGGATGGGTGGCAGTCACCGCGTGACTATCGAGAGCCGTTCCTATTGGTCGCCAAAAGATTTAGCAGGTCATGAGAAGAAATCCTCGCCATGCTTTGGTTGCGCGAAACGCGAATGCCGGTTCGTCCTGGCGCTGCCCGATGGAGTCTTCGGCGCCCGGTCCAGGCTTAGATGCGGCCTATCGCTCCAATAGCGTCCGCTGCTTTCGATCCCAGCCTGGCCGCGGCAAGATTCACAATCTCTCGCCATTCAAATGTTCCATTCGGCGCTTCGCGCCGACGTGTCTCAATAGCTTCGCCGGGCGCGATCGGTAAATCTTGAGCCTTCGCCTCGATCAAGTGATCATGTCCTCGCAGCTTTGGCGATGCAGAGCGGGCGAACATCCAAGCTGATGCGGCTCAAACGCTGCGCAGGAATACGATCGGAGAGCATATTGTCCAGCCCTGCCTTTCGCGCGCGTCAGCAGACGTTCGCCCAGCCGTCGTTGCTGTCCGCCAGTCGCCATTTTAGGTGCCACGGCGCGATGCTTGACCAGGCTATCGGCCGACCCAGTTTAAATGCAAGCGCCGCGCAAGAAGCATGACCCGAGGCAAGCGGGGCTCCTGCGATATCGACGCGTGACGCGCAGTCGTCACGATCCCGTTGGCGGCACAATTGCTGTAACAGGAAAGGCGCGACGCGAATTAGGAAAGCATGGCAAATCCGTTGTGGGGTTGCGCGGACGAGCGGCCGAGCAAAGATGCGAGTTAACACCTATTGTAACGGCGGTGCAAAACGATTTAGCCTTCTGCAATAAGCGGAACGGCTATTATTTGACGTAGCTAGATATTACCTTCGGAAAAAGAATTCTAGAAATATTATAGTATATTTATACTATTCAGTATTTATCGGCGAACGATCTCGGGGAAATTTAGCGACTCATAAATCAATAGGGGAGTGGGGCATGGAGGCGAAGAATCTCGACAATCTGAAGGCGTTATCTTGCGCGGCTTTAGGATTGATCCTGTCCACTCCGGCTGTCGCTCAGGAGCGTGCGGAAGGCGAGGCAGCACAAGGCCAAGCCAGCGCCGAAGCCGCCACAGGAGCAGAACCCGATTGGTCCAACGAGCTGGTCGTCACGGCGCGCAGGCAGTCCGAAACCATCACCGATGTGCCCGCTACCGTCAACGTCGTGAGCGATGAAGCGCTGAGCGCTCGGCTGGTGGGATCAGGGCTGGACTTGAGCGGCATAACGCCGGGCTTCCAGCTATACAATGCGTTGGGCGGATCGGCGGCACCGACGATCCGCGGCCTGGGCTCGAACACCGCCGTGTTCTCGATCGAAGCGTCCGTGGCCAGCTTTTTCGACGGCGTCTATGCCGCCCATCCCCGCGATTATGTCTCGCCTATTTTTGACGTCGACCGGATCGAGGTTATCAAGGGCACCCAATCGACCACGCTCGGCAAGAACATTACTCTGGGCGCCGTCAGCTTCGTCAGCCGCCGTCCAGGCGATGATCTCGGTTTCGATATCACCGCCCGTCACGAATTCAAGTTCAACAGCACGCGCCTCGAGGGGGGCGTCGACATTCCGCTCAGCGACACCTTGCGCGTGCGCCTGGCTGGCTATTATAACAATGAAGGCGGCTATGTTCGTAACCGCCTGCGCGGCATCGACGAGCCCACGCGCAAGATCGTGGGCGGGCGAATGGTTGCCGTGTGGGAACCGACCGACAGCCTGTCGGCGACGCTCATTTACCAACATGATCGCTATAAGGAAGCCGGCCAGAACATCCATCTTCTTCGCGATGGGCTAGGGGTTCCCGGAAGCGTGAGCATTCGCCAGCTCGCCGCGTCGATCGGCCAGACGGACTTCGCTGTCGGCCCGTTGATTTCCTATAACGGCTATCCGGACCGCCCGCCCTATGATGATCAGAAAAGTCATCGCGCGACGCTGATAATCGCTTATGAGCTCGGCGAGTTCACACTCAGCTCGCAGACGGCTTATGTGAACTGGAAGGATCGGCGTCGCAACGATCTCGATTTCACCGCCGCCAGCATGTACACCTTCCAGGTTACCGAGCCGAATGAACTGTTTTCGCAAGAACTTCGGCTTTCTTCGCCAGTCGACAAGCCATTCAGCTATGTGGGCGGTGTCTATTATCTGTGGAATAAATGGGGCGTCGACCAGGTCCTAGATTTTCAGGCACCTTGGCCGCGGACCGGCGCCCTCAACCACTTCTACGAGCAGGACGTGAACTCCTATTCGGGCTTCGTGCAAGTCAATGCCAGCCCGCTTGAAGCGATCAAGCTCGCCGCCGGGGCCCGCTACACCCGCGAGACAAAGGGTGGGCGCTTTTTCCGCACCGAACTGCGTCCGGGCTCGGCCACCGCGATCTTCGCGCCGTTCCCCGAGTTCAGCCTGTCGCGCAAGGAGAACAATCTCGACTGGTCGCTGTCCGCGCAATATTATCTCGATAGCCGGAACGTCATTTATGCATCGGCATCGCGCGGCAGCAAGAGCGGCGGGTTCCAGACGCTTCCCTCCAACCCCGCTCTTACGGAGTTCGAAGGTGAGCAGGCGCTTACTTACGAGGTCGGCGTGAAGCTGCAGCCGGCCGGGACCCTGTCGCTTGAGCTCGCCCTATACAACACGACGGTCAAGGATTTTCAGTATAATATCAATACCTCACTTGGCAATGTGATCACCAACGTCAAGGTTCGGACGCGTGGCGTAGACACCAGTTTCAACTGGCGGCCATTCCCTGGCATGCGGCTGCAGGGGGGCGTGGTCTACGCCGACGCCATCAACGTCGATGCGTTCCCAGGTGCGCCAGCGGGCACGCGCGCGGTGCGCGCACCGAAATGGACGGGCACCGTGGCTGCATATTACGAAACGGCTCTGTCACCGAACCTCGATCTCAACGTGAATCCTTTCGTCGACTTCAGCTCAAGCCAGGATCACCAGCTTCCCTCATTCAATGCGCCGCGGCGGCAGGCCTACGGTTTGGTGAACCTTCGGGTCGCGGTAGGCCCCCCGGACAAGAATTGGGAGATCGCGCTGGTGGGAAAGAATCTCACCAACCAGAAATCGGTCCTCTCAGCGACGATCCCGACGTTGGCCAACGGTCCATTCTTCGGCAGTATTCAGACGCCAAGGACATTTGCTCTCCAGCTTTCGGTGCGGCGCTGATGAAGGCGACGGGAGCCTGTGAAAACGGAGATGACATAGGCAGCGACGACAACGCCTTCCCGAAGTGGGGTCGGCACTAGAACCAGCCGTCTGCCATTCTTCGGGTTCCGCCCGAAGAATGGCAGACGGGCCCAGCCTGGTGAACCTCGATTTTGCGGCGCGATCGAGGAGAAATCTCCGACGGACAAACAGGGCGATTGCATCGTCCACGGCGCCGCCTGTCACCACCATCGGCGCGCCGCGCCGATGGTGCTAATCCTTACTCCTTGGTCGGCTTCCCGGATGGATCCACATCGGTTATCGAGCTCGGGCCCGTGCCCATGATCAACAGCTCGACTTCATCATCCTTCGCTCCATCATAATGAATTTTGTTGGGGTGGTGGACGACGAAGCTGCCCGCCGGCACTGCCACGGTCGCGCCATGATCTCCTGATGGACCCCAGCCCGCCCACCATGTGCCTTTGAGCACCAAAATATAACGCGTTTCCTGGTGAAAATGAGGTTTGCTCATATGGCCCGGAGAGAATTTGACTCGCACGACATAGGGGCCCGGCTTCGTCGGGTCTCCGGCCAGAATGGCGATCGGCAGATGCGCGCCGAACCGGCTCGCCGCCCATTCTATCTCCCCCTCCTCAACAATCTCCATCACGTCTTTGGGTGGTTGTGCGGAGGGGCTGGTCGCAGAGGCCTCACTCCCGAGAAGCGCAATTCCGATCAGGACATAGCGAAGCTTCATTTTCATTCTCCTCATGCGAGCGTCGCGGAACGGTACCCGCTCTCCAATTCCCTCATCGCCGAGCCTGTCGCAATGAGGGTGAACTCTACCCTGCCGGACGGGCGTCCCAATCAGGCTGATGCGCCAGCGGATCGTGTGGGAATGGCCCAAGCGTCCGGCCGGTCGGCGAGGGACAGCTTCCTGGTGCTGAAACGGCTATCTGCTGCCGCATTTCATCTACGGGCGAGCTGCCTGCCGCGCAGGAGGCGTCCCCGGCGGTCATGCCGGCCCCGTCGCCGACGCGTCCCATGACATCGGCCAGATCGGCGAGGGTTGCGCGCTCGGGATTTGAATGAAGCGATCCTTTGCGTCACGATACGCGGTACGTTCGGTTGCCATCCGCGCTCCCATATCCGCAGTCGGGATGCATATGCGCGAAGGCGCCGACGGCGCCGTCTGGATGTGTCGCGTGCAGTACTCCGTTCATCGCAATTCCCGAAGCCAGCCAAAAGTTCGTTAACCCGATTTCGCGAGCACAGCGCCGTTGCAAAACCATGGGGGGGCACCACTGCGGCGCAAGCCGCGCGACGGAGAGTCGATGTGCTCGAGAATCTGAATTTACGTCCGGCCTCGGTCATCGGCCCGTTGGGCGAGGAACTGACACTGGATAATCTGCCGCCACCAGAAACGACGCGGTGGGTGAGCCGCCGCAAGGCGCAGGTCGTGGCTGCGGTTGAAGGCGGGTTGCTGACGCCCGCCGAGGCTTGCGCACGCTATCGCATGGACGTTGATGAGCTGGCGAACTGGCAACGCCTTTTCGATCACGTCGGCGTTCCCGGCCTGCGCACGACGCGCATCCAGCACTATCGCGAGCGGTGTCCAGACGCGCTCTTGTTAAGAGAAGGTCACGCGTCTGGCTATTCCGCGCCGTCCTGCGATGTCGCCGCCGTTGAAGACGGGAGGGCGGCCTCGCAATGCCGCTCGTGAAACCGTTCACGCCAACTGAAATATCATAAATATATATTTGATATTAAAATGGTTTTTGACGAATCTGCGATAGCGCGCGCTAAGTCTCCACCATATCAGCCCGGTCGCGGACTCTTCGTTTCGGAGGGGGGTCATGACTCGGCAAACGAGAGGTCGCGAGGTCACTCGCTCGACGTGGGAGCGGACGGGTTGCGCCTGCAGGACGAGTAGGATAGGCCTGCGGCCGCGGCTTGGTCGTGCTCATATTACCTGCAATTTGTAAAAGTTGGAGCCGCTTTTGACGGCATTTCTCGCTCGAATGAGACTGTTTCCTAACGCACTTGATGCGGCGGTTGCCCATACCTCATCGCGGTATCGGCTATCCTCACCGCGGCGCGCTGCCGCCTTGGCGAAACGCGATGGTCCCTCTGGCTGCCAGTCTCCCCATCTCGCTTTTGTGTATCCGTCATGAGCGATGGCGGGCTGGTCTCCCAGTTCGGCGAATTGCGTCCGGCGCTGCTGCGCTATCTGATGGCGCGCGGCGCCTTGGCCGACGAGGCGGAGGATATCCTCCAAGACGTTCATATGAAGCTGCTGGCGGATCATATCGGCCCGGTATCCCAAGCCCGCGCCTATCTCTACAGCATGACGAACAATCACTTCCTCATGCATCGCCGCACCGCGGGCCGGCGGGTGCGCCGGGAGGAGGATTGGGCGGGGATCAATGGCGGGCGCGACGGCGAGGTCGATGAACGGCCGTCGGTCGAGACCGAACTCATCGCAAAGGAACAGCTCGCCATCCTCCAACGCGTGCTCGACGATCTGCCCGAACGGAGCCGGATCATCTTTCGCCGCTTCCGGATCGATGGCGAGCCCCAGCGCTGGATCGCAGAAGAACTGGGGATCAGTGTCAGCGCCGTCGAGAAGCATCTGGCGCGGGCCTATGAAGCTATTACCTCGGCGCGGCTTCGATGGGATGAGGATCGCCCTGATCGGCGGCATCTTACAGGTGAAAGAAACCGCCATGCCACATGAGGTGAAGGACAATATCCGCGCACGCGCGATCGAGTGGCATATCCGGCTGCGCGATGGCGACGATGCTATTTGGGAGGCATTCGCGGAGTGGCTCGCCGAAGACGTGCGCCACGCGGAGGCGTATGATGCAATTGAAGCCGCCGATCAGGCGATCGATCCCCTCTTGTCGCACATCGTCATCCGTGAAGCCGCCAACGATCATGACGAGCCGCCGCGGCGCCGATGGCGCGGCGGCCTTTTCGGCGGCGCCATCGCGGCTTCTATAGCCGCGGCCGTCCTCCTGTTTTCCAGCCCGACTTCTGGCCGCTACGATGTCGTGACGGCGCCCGGCGAACGGCGGGTGGTCGCGCTCGACGCCGCGACCGAAGTCACGCTCAACGGCGCCACGCGGATGACGTTCGACCGAAAAGATCCGCGTTTCGCCTCGCTCGCCTCGGGCGAGGCGCTGTTTCGGGTTCGGCACGATGTGCAAAACCCGTTCCGCCTCGAAGTGGGCACCAATATCGTTGAAGATGCCGGAACGGTTTTCAATGTCGTGCACCAGCGGGGCGAGGTCCGCGTCGCCGTCGCGGAAGGCAGGATCGTCTATAATCCCGGAGCGCGCGCCGTGTCGCTCGATGCCGGACAGAGTCTTGTCGATCGCGGGGGTGCCACGAGCCTTAAGGTGGCCGATGTCCCTATCACGGCCGTCGGATCTTGGAAGACGGGATCGCTCGTCTATGCCGGGGCACCGCTGTCGCGCGTCGCCGAGGATCTCAGCCGCGCGCTCGGGGTGCCTGTTGCCGCCGCGCCATCGATTGCCGGCCAGCCTTTTTTTGGGACGATCATCCTTGACGGCAGCGGCGCCGGACAGCTCAGGCGGCTGAGCCCCGCATTGAACATCGCCGTTGAAGAGCGTCCCGATGGGTGGATCATGAGGCCGGCCGGCAGTGCCGCGCCATAGGTGGGCGGCGGCGGTCGCGCTGTTCGGCCTTGCAGCGACCGATCCGGCCCATGCGCGGTCGTTCGACATCCCGCCAGGCCCGCTTGGCGAGGTCGCGGCTCGGCTGGGCGTGCAGGCCGGGATCACCATCGCCATCACCGATCCCGATATCGCGGCGCGCCGGTCGCCGGGGGTGAGGGGCGACCTTCCGATCCGCGCGGCGCTCGACCGGGCTTTGCGAGGTACCGGCGCGGAGGCGATCTTTTACGATCGGGCGACTGTGCGGCTCGTGCGCAGCCGTGCGCTGCCGAAGCGGCCGCGCCCAGCGAAACCGGCACCGCCGAGAGCCCCTGCGGTACAGGATGATCCGGTCGATATCATCGTCACCGCCAGCAAACAGAATATACGGCTCGACAATTTTCCGGGTTCGGCAAAGATTGTTGGTCTCGATTCCGATTGGTTGGCACGCAGCGCGCCCGGCGGAACGGCCGCCATCGCTGCCGTGCTCCCGACGCTCAACGCCACCAACCTTGGTCGGGGGCGTAACAAAATCTATGTGCGCGGCATCGCGGACAGCAGTTTCAATGGTCCGACCCAGGCGACAGTGGGGCAATATCTCGGCGACGTCCGCCTGTCCTACAATGCGCCCGATCCCGACCTCAACCTTTACGATCTCGATCGCGTCGAGGTTCTCGCAGGACCGCAAGGAACATTATATGGCGCCGGTTCGATCGGCGGGATCGTGCGGCTCGTGCCCAATGGGCCCGACAGCGGCTCGGCTTATGCGAGCGCGTCGGCGGGCGTTAGCGCGACGCGCTTCGGCGGCTTTGGCGGCGATCTCGCCGCGATGGTCAATCTGCCGCTGGCGCGGGGGCGGATGGGGCTGCGCGCCGTCGTCTACGGCGCACGCGAGGCGGGTTACATCGACGATCCGGGCCGAGAAAAGCGCGATATCAATGGCGGCTCCATTTTCGGCCAGCGGCTGATCTGGCGCATCGACGATGTCGTGGGATGGACGGTCGACGTCGGCGGGGTCTATCAGCGGATCAGGACCGATGACGGACAATATCTGCTGCGCGGCGAACCCCCGCTCGAGCGTCGCAATGCAATGTCGCAGCCGTTCCGGAACGAATATCGATTGGCTTATATTACTGCGCGCCGGCCGACGGGCGAAGGCGAACTCGTCTCGACGAACTCGGTTGCGCGGCAACATCTCTCGACGGTTTTCGACGCGACCGGGCCCGCCGCCGCGCCGCGACGCTTCGAGGAGCAGAACGATATCACCTTCTGGTCCCATGAGACGCGGCTTTCGGGTGGCGAGGCGAAAACGCCGTGGGTCGTGGGCTTCGCAGCGATCCACAACGTCAGCCGCGTGTCGCGATGGTTGGGGTCGCCCGATGCGCCTGAGCAGATCGCAGGACTCCGCAACCGGCAGCGGGAGCTTTCGCTCTTTGGACAGGCGACGCTCCCGGTGACGCGGTCGCTTCATCTGACGATGGGTGGGCGACTTTCGGTCGGGGGCGGGGCTGGACGACTAATCGGCGAGGGAGCCGACGTGCCTGAGGAAGCGTCGCGGGTGCGCGTGCGCTTCGCGACGACCGCGGCGCTTGACTGGCAGCTTAGTCCCTCGCTTTCGGTTTACGGCCATTATCAGGAAGGATTCAGGACCGCCGGCTTCGCGGTCGCACCTGCCGGGTCGACCGAGGGCGGTCAGGAATTTCTGAGCGATGAACTGAGGCAGGTCGAACTGGGTATCCGGTGGCGTGACCGGAACGTTGACCGTCTCTCGGTTCGCGCCGCGGTCTTTGCCGTCGACTGGAACAACATCCAGGCCGACCTAGTCGATACGGCGGGCCTTCCTTATACGGCCAATATCGGCAACGGCCGGATCTACGGGCTTGACGGCGAGCTGCGGTGGCGGGTCTGGCCGTCGCTGACGCTGACCGCCGCGGCATTCGTCAACCAGAGCTATCTTTACGATGTTCCCTCCGAATTCGGCGAGCCGAACAAGAACACGCTTCCCAATATTCCCGACGACGGGTTGCGGCTCGGGGTGGAATGGCGCACCCAGCTAGCGCCGAACACCAGTCTCGCCGTCGACGCATCGTTTCGCGGCTTCGGCAAGTCGAACCTTGGCGTGGGGCCCTTGCTCGACGTCTCACAAGGCAATTACGGGGTCGTCGGTATCGGTACGCGGCTCGGCTTTCGCCGTTTCGGTTTGTCGCTCGACATCTCGAACCTTGGTGACACGCGCGCGAACACCTTCGCGTTCGGCAACCCGTTCGGGCTGGCAGAGCGGAACCAGATGACCCCCGTGCGTCCGCGCACGATCCGTCTCGGGATCGACGCTCGCTTCTGACCCTGCGGACGGCCGAAAAAGCACGTTTTCTCGCCCTTTTTGCGCCCTGCACAGCCACTTGCAATTTTTTAATGAGGAGCGGTTCGCCCGTCGGCGTCTCAGGGAAGAAGGAGACGCCGCCGATGGCCAACGAACTGACACCGCTGGAAGAACAAGTGATTGCTGTGTCGCTCGTCGATCGGCGTTCCAGCCTGTTGCCGCGCAGCCATATCTTTCTGTGGTTTTTTGGACATCGGGCGACGTCGCTTCCGCTTGCCAATTCCCGGCTCGAGGCGCTGCGGCGCTATGCGATCCTGAGCCGGACGTCGAAGAACGATCTTCCGCAAGACGAATGCGATCGCCTTATCCTGGCCGGGTATGATGCCCTGCAAAAGGAAGCGATCGACCGGCTGATCGCGCCGTATCGACTGCAACATAATTTTCGCGTCCGCGCCGGCAGCATTGTCCGACGCGGCGCGGAAAACCGGGCGCCGGGCCGCCTCCCCCCATCCCCCGTCCCGGCGTCCGGACTAATCCGGTTCCTTACTCCCCCCAGCATAGCGAAGGAAATTATGCGCAATTTATCCACCCCGCGGACGCGTTCCGCCCTCATGCTCGCGATGCTCCCGTTCGCGTTGGCACCTGCCGCCGTCCAGGCGCAGACGCAGCCGCCGATACAGGGGCCGTTGGACGGGTCGGTCGACCCCGACGGCGATCATATAATCGTCGGCATCGGCGGGCTTTACGCGCCAGCCTATCAAGGCGCGGACGACTACAGGTTCCAGCCGCTGCCTATGGTTGATGTCAAATGGGGCCGTTTCTTCGTCAATCTGCAGGACGGTGTCGGCGCCAATCTCCTCGAATCCGACCATGTGACCGTTGGCGTGGGACTTACGCCGGTCGGCGGCTACCGCGCGAAGGATGCACCCGATGGCATCGGCAAGCTGTCGCTGGGCCTCGGCGGGCGCGGTTTCCTGAAACTTCGCCAGAGCGGCTTCGAGGCGACGATCAGCGCGACCAAGATCATTACCGGAAACACCGAAGGCGTGGTCGCCGATGCCAGCCTCGCCTTTCCGATTGCGGCTAGCGACAAGCTCACGCTGATCCCGTCGATCGGCACGAGCTGGGGAGACCGCAAGCACAATAACCGCTATTTCGGGGTGACCGCCGAGCAGTCCGCCGCGTCAGGCCTGCTGCAATATAGAGCAGGAAGCGGATTCAACGATGCCAAGGCCGAACTGGCGGTCGTCTACCGCCTGACCGATCGCATCGGCGTGATGGCGATGGGGGGCGTGTCGTCGTTGCTCGGCGACGCGAAGAACAGCCCGATCGTCTATCACAAGACACGTCCTTACGGGGTTTTCGCCGTTACCTACAGCTTCTAGGGCGAAGGCTCATCAAGGCGGGATGCCGGACGGAGGATACGTCTCGCATCCCGCTTTCTCACACTGGGCCTAGCGGGGGCGCAGATCGATATCTCGCCATGCCGCCCGTCCCGCCCGGATCGGGCGATGACATCCGAAAGTGCCGAAATCAAGGATGCTACTGAGGTCAGGACCATCATCGCGAAAAAGGAAGTTCGTTGGTCAGCACGAGCGCGGTGCAGCGACCATCGACGTCACCGGCATAAGATCAAAGATGACGTGACCCGGGGCTTGCTTACGCTGCGTGTACCGCGCGTAAAGTGAATGGTCTGCTGCGGAGACTGTGCCGCTTCTACGGGTTAACTCCTATATACGCCGCAGCGGCCCGCCCCTAAAAAACGATCACAAACTAAACGACGAGACTGCTCGCCAATTAGAGGGAAACGGTGCGGAGCGAACAGGCTTTGCTTTCCTGGGAGCTGCCCGCCTTATGCCCTGCCGCGTGCCCGCCGGGCCCAAATTTCCTTAAATGATGTTGCGCCTCCTGTCATGCCGGGTCGATCCGTGACTGCGACGACAATTGTCGGCGCCTAGGTCGGTGCAGCAAGCTATTCGGAATTTATGCCCGCGCTGACTTGGCCGATAAGCAGGACTTGCCCCAACAGAGAAGGCGGAGTGACGAGATGAGCGACAATCTGGTGCCGACCGCGACTTTCGCACATGTTCACAACGGCGACATATCGCTGCGTGTGGCGCATGTGGGAAGAGGTCCCCTTGTCCTTATGGTCCATGGCTTTCCAGAGGCATGGTTTTCCTGGCGGCACCAGATGAAGGCACTTGCCGAGGCTGGCTATACCGCCGCTGCCTTTGACACCCGCGGATATGGCGGATCTTCGCAGCCGGCACCGGTAGAAGACTACACGATGGCCGACATGACCGGTGATATCTGCGCCGTCATCGACGCATTGTCTGACGGCCCCGCCGTGCTCATCGGGCATGACTGGGGCGCGCCGCAGGTGTATAGCACGGCACTAATTCACCCGGACAAGGTTCGCGCAGTGGTCGGCCTGTCGGTTCCCGCGGCACCTTATTCGGACAAGGTGCCGGACGAATTCTGGCCCGACGAGCCAGGCAAGCCGGTTTTTTATCGGCACCTTCTAACCAAGCCCGGCGCCGAAAAGATACTGGACGCTAATCCCGAGGAGTTCCTTCGCCGGTTTTACTACGCCCTGTCCGGTCTCCGTCCCGATTCGGTCAACGGCTTGGTGAGACCGGCCGGCACGCGCAATCTGGTTGCCGGCATTCCCGACGTCTCTCCGGTCGGTCCTTGGCTCTCCGAAGAGGAACTGGCCGCATTTGTACAGAGCTTTGCCGGTGGTTTCCGAGGGGGGCTGAACCGATACCGCGCCGCGCCACTCGACCGGGACACGCTGAGCCAGCACCGTGAAAAGATGATCACTCAGCCGGCGCTTTTCATTGGCGGCGGCCGCGATCCCATCCGCACGATCCTGGGGACAGGCGACCGCTATGCCGATCCCCTCGCGCGCTGCACTGATCCGCGCGGCGCGCACATAATTGAGGGCGCTGGCCACTGGTTGCAACAAGAAGCCCCGGACGAGGTGAACGCCCTTTTACTGGCATTCCTGTCCGGGCTCGAGGATGCGCGCTAACCCCGGGCCCACCGCGTAACCCCGGCGGCGGGCGCCGTGGGCTAGCCGGCGTGCGGGGCCGGGGCGTTTCCAGAAGGCGCGGGAGAATTTTCGGATCTGCGACCCAGCCAGCGTCGAACGCGACGCTCGAAGCCATCGACATAGCTGAAGACAACCGGGACCACGAGCAGGCTCAGTGCGGTCGATGTCACAAGACCGCCGATCACGGCGACCGCCATCGGTCGGCGAAAGCTGGAATCCGCCCCGAGACCGAGGACGATCGGTATCATGCCGGCGATCATTGCCACCGTGGTCATCACGATCGGCCGCGCGCGTTTGTGGCAGGCGTCGATCAGGGCGTCGACGACTGCGAGACCGCGCTCGCGTATGCCGACGATCGCATATTCGACCAGCAGGATGGAGTTCTTGGTGACGATCCCCATCAGCATGACGAGGCCGATCATCGCGGGCAGGCCGAGTTCGCTGTCGAAGACGAGCAATCCGAAGAATGCGCCGCCGATCGAGAGCGGAATCGCCGACAGGATGGTGATCGGCTGCACGAAGTCCTTGAACAGCAGGACCAGGACGCAATAGACGCACAGGATCCCGATCAGGATCGCCATGATGAACCCGCCGCTGAGTTCCGCCTGGAGCTCGGCGTCGCCGGTCTGGATCAGCTTCACGCTTGACGGCAGGCTTTTGGCGGCGGGCAGCTCGTGCGCTGCGGTCGTGGCTGCGCCGAGCGCCATTCCGCCAAGGTCCGCCCCGATGGTTACGAAGCGCTGGCGGTCGTAACGATCGATCTGGGCCGGGCCGCTCTCGAGCGACAAGGAGGCAACGCTATCGAGCGGCACCGGGGCCTCGCGGCCGTTCACGCGCATGTTGGCAATCGTCGACAGATCCTGCCGGGCGGCGTCGGAAATTCGTGCGCGGACATAAATCTGGCGCGTGTCGGCGTTGAGCCGGGCAACTAGCGGATCGAAGTCACCCGTCGTGGCGATACGGACAGTTTCGCCGATCGCGGCCGTGGTCACACCCTGTTCGGCCGCCCGGCGCGTGTCGGGCCGGATTACCAGCTCGGGACGTTCAAGGCTTGCTGTCGATGTGATGTTCGACAGTTGCGGAATGGTGCGCAACTGACGCTCGAAGCCCTGCGCGCTGGCGATTAGCGCTTGCGCGTTGTCACTGGCCAGGATGAGAGAAAGCTTTTCGCCCAGCCCGCCGCCGCCGACCGAGAAGCGAGCACCCGGCACCTGTACCAGCCGCGCGCGCACCGCCTCCTCGATTTCGCCCTGGCCGACGCGTTCACCGCGCGGCCCGAGCTTCAGGGTCAGGGCGCCGCGCCGGACCTCGCCGGCGAGTTGAGAACCGCGGCCCGCTTCCTGGGCGTCACCGACCGTGGTGAAGGCCTTCTCGATGCCGTCGATGCCGGCGACCGCTTTTCGCGCCGCCTCGCCGACGCCGAGCGTGCGCTGCAGGGAACTGCCGGGGGGCAGCTCGAAGGTGACCGTGGTGTAGCCGACGTCCGAGGCAGGAATGAATCCGGTGGGAATGAACGGGATAAGCGCGCCCGATGCAGCGAGGAAGGCGGCTGCGGCCGCAATCGTCATGCCGCGATGCTCGAGGCACCAGCGGATCGCGGCCAGATAACGGGTCATAATCCAGCTGTCCGGGATTTCCCGCGGGGGCTGGGGCTGGGGCTTGAGCAGATAGGCCGCCATCATCGGCGTCAGCAGGCGCGCGACAAGCAATGATGAG
Organism: Sphingopyxis sp. MSC1_008; assembly: GCF_023197165.1. GTDB lineage: Bacteria > Pseudomonadota > Alphaproteobacteria > Sphingomonadales > Sphingomonadaceae > Sphingopyxis. Next base: position 88,159 of record NZ_JALPRD010000013.1, on the reverse strand, counting down.
AGCACCGCGATCACCGCCGTCCAGCCGAACTGCTTGAACAGCATGCCAGCGATGCCCTGCATCATCGCAGTAGGCGCGAAGACGGCGACGATACTCATTGTCGTCGCGATGACAGCGAGGGCGATCTCGGTGACCGCATCTTCGGCCGCCTTGATCCGTGACTTGCCCATGTGGCGATGCCGCTCAATATTTTCGATCTCGACGATGGCATCATCGACCAGGATCCCGACGACGATCGCGAGGGCGAGCAGCGTCAGGATGTCGAGCGAAAAGCCCAGCCAGGCCATCGCAGCGAAGGTCGGCAGGATCGATAGCGGCAGCGCGGTCGCGGCGACGAGCGTCGCGCGCCAGTCGCGCAGGAAGAACCAGACTACGAGGATCGCGAGAAACGCGCCTTCGTAGAGCATGTCCATCGAGCCCTTATATTGTTCGCGGGTATATTCGACATTGTCGGTGACGAGTTCGAACGAGAGCGAGGGATGGGTGGCGGCGAGGCCATCAAGCGTTTCCTGCACCTGTTCGGCGATCTTGGTCTCATCGAAGCCCTTGGCCCGGTAAACCTGAAAGCCCACCACGGGCCGTCCGTCGAGCCTGGCGATCTGCGTGCGCTCGGCTATGCCGTCGTGCACTGTCGCCACCTGGTCAAGGCGGACCTGCCGCCCGCCTGCAAGCGCAACGGGGAGCGCGTCGAGTTCGGCGGCGTGCCTTATGGTGGCAATGGTGCGGACCGACTGCTCTTCTCCGCCAAGCTGGGTGCGACCGCCCGACGATTGCTGCTCGACCTCGCGCAGGGCACGTGAGATCTCCGCCGCGGTTACCCCGAGGCTGGCGAGGCGCACGGGATCGACCTCGATCCGGACCTCGCGCTGAACGCCGCCGACACGGGCGAAGCGGCCGACGCCAGGCACGCCGAGCACGGCCTTGCCGATGCTGTCGTCGACGAACCAGGAGAGGGCCTCCTCATCCATCCGCGGCGCGGTAACCGCGTAGACGAGCATGACGTCGGTGCCGCTGCGTACCGCAGTGACCACGGGCTCGCGCAGATCGGCCGGCAGGTCCGAGCGAACCGAATCGACAGCGTCCTTGGTTTCGATGAGCGCGTCGGACAGATTTTTCTCGAACAGGAACTCGACCGAGATCGCCACACTGCCATCGGTGATCGACGTTCGCAGGTGCTTGACCCCGGTGACGCTCGAGAGCGAATCCTCGACACGCCGCGCGACCTCGGTCTCGAGCTGCCCCGGTGCGGCGCCAGGCAGGGTCAGCCTGACGTCGACCGTCGGCATGTCGACGTCCGGTAAATTCTGCACGCGAAGCTGATTGAACCCCCAGACGCCGCCAAGCGACAAGAGGATGAACAGCAATATCGACGGTATCGGGTTACGGATCGACCAGGTGGCGAAGTTCATGGGCGTGCGCCTCGCACAGCAGAGCTGGTGGTCTTCGCAGGAGCGGCGGGCGCAAGGCGAACGATATCGCCGTCGTTGAGAAACCCCGCCCCCTGGACAACCACGCGAGCGCCCTCGGCAAGGCCGCTCACGATTTCGACCTCTTCGCCCCGGCGCCGGCCGAGGGAAACGCGCTGGAGCGACACGCGCGGCGCCGCTTCGGGTCGCGCAAGCTTCAGGACATGATTGCGTCCATCACGGATCACGACGCTCTGCGCCGGGACGGTGATCGCCGCCTGTTCGGCCATTTCGATCCGCCCGCCAACGTACATTCCGGCGCGTGCTAGGCTGCCTCCAGCGATTTCGGCATAGACGACGCCCAGACGGGAGCGGTCGTCGACGGCCGGGGCAGTCTGCCTCACCCGGGCGGTCGCACGGGTTCCATCGGGCAAATCGAGCAGGATCTGCTGTCCGGAACGCACCCGCGCCAGCTGCGGGGCGGTCAGTTCGCCGCGCCATTCGAGGCGCCCCTGACGGATCAGCCGGAAGAATTCCTGTCCGGCGGGCGCGACGGCGCCAAGGGTGGCCGTGCGGGCGCTGATGATTCCGTCGTCGGGGGCGACCACGCTTGTATACCGCAACTGGAGCCGCTTCGCGGCAAGTCCCGCCGCCGCGGTCCTCGCCTGCGTTACATATTGCAGGACATCTTGATCGCTCACACCGCCGCTGGCCTGCAGGCTGAGCGCGCGCTGTCGGTTGGCTTCGGCCTCATCGTAGCTGGCACGCAACTGCGCTTCTTCCGCCTTGAGGAGCGCGGGATCGAGACGGGCGAGAACCTGCCCCCTGCGCACGCGATCGCCGACATTCACCCGCACATCGACCAGCTGATAGCCGCCGATCTGCGTGCCGATGCTCGCTTCCTGCCATGCTGCGATCGCGCCGGATGCCTCGACGGTCGTCGGCCAGGACACGCGGCGTGCGGTCGCCTCGGTAACGGTAAGGGCGGCCACGGGCCCCGTAGCCGCCGACGGACGGGAATTCTCGCGCGTGACAGCGACAACGGCGACGCCCGCGGCGATCAGCAGCGCCGCGCCCGCCGCGGAATAGACGAGACGCCGCCGGACTCGCGAACTTGCTGGCTTAAGAAGATTGGTCATTTTTGCTGCGCGCTGCCTTGATCGGAGGGGGAAATTAGGGCGTCGGGACCGGTCAGCGCCGCGGATTGCAAACCGACCCGGCCGCCCGCGGCGCGGACCAGCGCGACCCAGGCCTGAGCGCGATCGCGCGCGGCCGCTATCGCGGCCTCTTGGGCGGCGTTGAATTGCCGCCGCGTGTCCTCGAGTTCGAACATGCTGATCGCTCCGGCGCGCCAGCGCGCTTCGTTGGCGCGCAGGGCGACGTGGGCGGCTTCGACGGCCTCCCGCGAGGTGGTGATTCGTTGCTGCGCCGACTCCTGGCCGGCCAACGCATCTTCGACATCGCGTGTCGCCGTGCGCACGGCGTCGCGGAGCGTCTCGACTGCCTCGCGGTACCGCGCCTGCGCGCCGCGAATATTTGCGGCGCCAGCCCCCCCGTCGAAGAGCGGAGCGGTCAGCTCCGCGCCCGCCGACCAGCTGTTGAAGCCCGAGGTCGATCCCAGCGTCCGGATCCAGTTGCCGGTAAGGAGCCCGGCAAGATCAATGCGGGGCAAACGGTCAGCGCGCGCCACGCCGATTTCTGCCCAGCGGGCCGCCGCCTCGCGCTCGGCGGCCACGACAATCGGGTGCCCCAGCAGAATGTTCGCAGGCAAGGCGAGCGCGAGAGGCGGGGGGGCAGGGATTATCATATCCGCATCGACAGGCGCGATCGGCGCCAGCGGGCTTTTGCGCTCGAGGGTCGGGGGCAGGGCCGCGGTTTTGCCTGCCGGGGCCGTTACCAGCGTTCGGACAACCGATGCCGCGCGGCCACTCAGTGCGACCAGTTCATTGACGATGCGTGCGCATAGGTCCTGCTGACTGAACCGATCGGTGCGCGCGGTTGCAAGATTGCTGGCCGCGTTGGCGGCTTCGACCGGCGCGACATTCCCGCGCAATAGCCGCTCGCGCATGACGGCGAGTTCGAGTTGGCGGGCGGCAATGTCGCGGTCCCCGACCGTGAGCGAGAAGTGGCAGGCGCGCAGACGCAGAACGGCATCCGCGATCTGGACCGTCAGGGAAAGCCTTGTCTGTTCGGCGTCGGCGGTCCGTGCGTCGAGACGGCCATCGGCGGCGCGCGCCGTTTCCTTCAGGCGCCCCCATAGATCGAATTCCCAGCTCAGACCGGGACCCAGCGTTGCGCTGCTTTGGGTGGTCGGGACGGCGCCGCTGTCGGCTTGCGTGCCGCCGGTCCGTGCTCGCGTGACGCTGCCGTCGACCGAAATCTGCGGCAGGCGCTGGGCATCGGACACGCGCGCTGCGGCGCGCGCCTGGTCTATTCGGGCGATAGCCTGGCCGAGCGTCGGGCTATCGACAAGCGCAGCTTCGGCGAGCGCATCGATCGCCGGGTCGCCCAGCCTTCTCCACCAAGCCTGTTGCGCGGTATCGCCTGCGTCGGCTGCCAGCACTGAACGGGCGCCGTTGTCCCATGCCGAGGCCATAGACAGGTCGGGCTTTTCGTATGCTGGCTGAGTCGCACAGCCTCCCAACAGCATCGCCATCAGCGCCGGGAAAAGGCCGACGCGCCATGGCCGAGCCGCGCTCACGCAGTCTGCCGGCTTGTTGAAAAGCCGGGAAAACCAGGCTTCACGTCTTTTAATAGATCGATCATTCACTCTATTTATATCGATGGCGTTTCTGCGGCAAGCTTAATTAGAGTGCATGCTCTAAAAAATGCGCCTGCGCGAGCCGCGGCGCCCACGCCGTGCACGCGGGGCACCTTCGCGGGAGACGTTTTCGGAGCTGGTCTCCAGCAACCGCGTCACAGGCGTCTGCGGCGGCAGCGCCTGGCCGGACGGATCACCGCGTGCGCGGGTCGGGGGGCGGCGCCAGATAGCGGATGATCATCGTCTGCAGCGCCTTGGTCGCTTGCTTCACGTCCAGTTTCGGATCGCGCAGACACAAGGTCTTGGACCCGTCGATGATGCTGATGATAAGGGACGCCGTGATATTTCGATCGAGACCGGGATCGATGGCACCCGCAGCCTGGCCTTTCTCGAGCAGCTCGGCGAGAAGCGAATGTACGCCTTTTGTGTGGTCTTGCAGCGCCTTTGCCATCGTAGGACTGCGGTTGGCCTCGGCTAGCGCCTCGAGCAACAGCGGAGGTCCGGACCGGCTGACCGTCATCTCGCCGAACAGCGTATCGAGCACATCCGCGCCTTCGGCAAGTTTGGCGAAGCGTGCGGCCGCCTCCGCAAGACGGACCTCGATCATCGCACTGATGATTGCCTCCTTGCTGCTGAAATAATGATAGAGGTGACCGGGACTAATCCCCGCCTCGGCGCAGATGCTCGAGACGCTGGCGCCCTGCAAACCGTCGCGCACGAAGCAGCGCTCCGCGGCGCCGAGTATTTCGCGCCTCTTTTCTTCATGCTTGACCGGATCGAGCTTGCGCATAATTGCCTTCTTTAAACTAGAAGGTTCAATCTAACAATCTCTGGTGCGGTAGCAAGCATGTCAGCGCCGCCTGCAGCTTCAACTTCCGGGGCGAGTGGGTTGAATGCACCCGTCTCTGGTCTGAGCGGCATCGGAACCCTTGTCGTCCGGCATGGAAAGCGATCGCCGCGAGAAGATCGAACCGATCGGACGGTATTCCATGAGCGATGGACGTGAGGCAACGCTTTACCGAACTGGCCATGGTCGCCGTTAACCAATGGCCGGCGGACCGGTACGTCCAGGTCTCGCGCTCGATAGAGCTACCTGGGCAACTTATCACCTGACCGCCCCGGATCGCGCCTTGTCGCGGTCTCGCCGATCAGGCCCCGGAACCAGCGCTGGGCGAGGTTGGCATCGTTGCGGCGATGCCAGTTCATTGTGAAGGGCGCGGAAGGAAGATCGATCGGCGTTCTGGCGAGAGCTATCTTGCCCGATGCCGCGAACTGCCGGGCGGGCCCGGTAAGCATTGTGCAGAGTGCATCGGTTCTTTCCACAACGAGAGCGGCGGTGAAAGCGTTGGGAACGGTGAGCACAAGATTGCGCCGCAACCCGAGCTGTTCGAGGCGTTCGTCGACGATCCCAAAGCGGTCATCTTCCGGCGAGAACAGGACATGCGGCCAGGCAAGGAAGTCCGACTGCTTGAGTCCGCTCCCCGCAACAGGATGCCCGCTACGCATCATCGTGACGAACCCTTCCTCGAACAGCGGACGCGAGAGAATGCGGCCAGCCTTCTCGGTCGGCGGGACGCCGATCGCCACATCGACCACCCCGCGGTCGAGCAAGGCGATTGCCTCATCGCGGTCGTCAAAGCCGCGGACATGCATGATGACACCGGGCGCGGCGCGGATGAGCGCCTCGAACAGCGCCGGAAGAAGCGAGATCGTCGGAGGATCCGACATGGCGATGGTGAACGCCGTTCGCGCGGTCGTGGGCTCGAAGTGATCACGGAACGCGAAGGCGGCCTCAAGCTGCGCCAGTGCCTTGCCGACGGGTTCATGCATTTCGAAGGCGCGTGGGGTGGGCTGCAGTCCGTCAGCCGTACGAATGAAGAGCTCGTCGTTCATCAGCGTGCGCAGGCGTGCCAGGGTTCCGCTCATGGCGGGCTGCGTGCGTCCGACCCGGGCTGCGGCGCGCGTCACGTTGCGCTCCGCCATCAACGCCTCGAACCCTACGAGCAAATTAAGATCGATATTACTCAGATTCATCTGCGTGAACTTTCGCGCCTATTTTCCACGGCAGGAGAAACCATAAGCCAACCTGATAATACCATATCACGATTATCGGCTTTGGCAATGAGTCGCGGCACGCCACATTGGGCCTCCAAGGAGTCAGCCTATATGAAAACACTCGAATATGATGATTATCGCCAGGCGCCTGCCGTCCGCGAGCAGGCCGTACCGTCGATTGCCATTGACGAAGTTCTCGTGAAGGTGGCCGCCGCCGCCCTCAATCCTCTCGATATCAAGATCCACGCCGGATATATGACCGACTTCTTCCCCGTCGCGTTCCCTTATATCCCCGGCACCGACATCGCCGGAACGATCGAGACGGTGGGCGACGGTGTATTGGGATGGAAGACCGGGGACGAGATCATCGCCCGACTCGACCCGTCAAAGGGCGGCGCTTTCGCCGAATATGCTGTCGTGCCCGCCGACCAGTTGGTTCGCGCGCCAACATCGATGCCGCTCGCCGAAAGCGCTGGTCTGGTAACGATTGGTGGAACGGCCTGGCAGATTCTCTTCGAGGAGTTCGCGGTCGCCCCGGGGCACCAGATTCTCGTGCACGGCGCGGCGGGCCCGGTCGGGGCCTTCACCACGCTGCTCGCCAGTAACGCGGGCGCCGAGGTCTTCGCCACCGCTGCGGGGGATGATGAGGAATATGTCCGCGCTCTCGGGGCAGTGCAGGTCATCGACTACCGCGACCAGCGTTTCGAGGATCACCTGTCCGACATGGACTTGGTCGTCGACACCGTGGGCGGCGACGTCGAGGAGCGATCGCTCAAGGTTCTGAAGCGGGGCGGTACGCTCATCGCAACGCCGATGCCGCCCGACGAGGCGCGTGCCCGGCACGCAGGTGTCGAGGCAAAGTTCGTCTTTCATGCCTCCAATGCATCCAGGCTCGAGCACGTCGCGGAACGCGCGGAAAACGGTATCAAGGTCCGCATCGACCGGACCATTCCGCTCGACGAGGGCGCCGATGCCTTTGCCCGGCAGGCAAATGGCGACGCGAAAGGCAAGATTATCTTCAGGATGTAGGACTGATCCAGCGATCGCGAGGGCCGGCCTAACCAGCGGGCTTTCCCCTCGCGGAAATGACGGCGCCGAACTGACTGGACCCAGCGAACGTCCGCGCGCGTGAAACTTGACCACCACACAAAAAAGAAAGTCCATTTCATGGATGCTATCATAACCGGAAGCGATGCTACCCAAGCCGCACGCCTTGACTCCCTCCGCCGATTCTATGCCGCGTTTTCGACGGGTGACGCGGCCGAACTCGACGAGGCGCTGACCGCCGACTGGGATGAAGAGCCCCGCAACCAGGGCCAGGATCCGGGCCGCGAACCGATGAAGCAGTTCATCGCCGGCGTCCGCCAGGCGCTTCCCGACCTGACGATCGAAATCAAGGAGGTCGTTTTCGGCGACCAGAAGGTTGCGGTCCGCGCTGAAATGCGCGGTACGCATACGGCCGACTTCTTCGGCGTCCCGGCTACTGGCAGGCCCTATGCGATCCGCCTCCACGAGTTCCATTCCTTCGAAGGCTCCCAGATCGCATACACCTGGCATCTGGAGGACTGGTTCGGCTTCCTGAGCCAGATCGGCGCATGGCCTGTCGCTCCTGGGGGCGATGAGGCATGAACAGGGCAGGGCAAGTTGCCATCGTCACCGGCGGATCGGGCGGCATCGGCCGCGAGACTGTGATGCGGCTCGCCGCAAGTGGATGCGATGTGGTCGCAAGCTATTCCTCGTCTGAGAAGGCAGCACAGACTCTTCTGGACGAGAGCGAAGACCTGCCCGGCAAGGTCGTCGTCATGAAAGCCGATGTGGCACAAGCCGGGGATGTCGATGCCCTGTTCGACAAGGCGGAAAAACGCTTCGGCGGCCTCGATATCCTGGTGACTGCGGCAGGTATCTTCAAACCCACTTTATTCGCCAAAGCAGACGAGGCGCATTTTGACCGCGAAATTGCCGTCAACATGCGAGGAACCTTCCTCTGTCTCGCGCAGGCCGCACGGCGGATGCGCGATGGCGGACGGATTGTCGCGATCTCCACGACGACGCTCGCGCTGAAGCCACCGGGCTACGGCATATACAACGCCGCCAAGGGCGCGATCGAAGCAATGATCGCGATCCTCGCCAGGGAAGTCGGAGGCCGTCATATTACGGCCAACTGCGTGGCGCCCGGCCCGGTCGAGACCGACTTCTTCCTGAAGGACAAAACCAAGGAAGATATTGCCGCCCGCGCCGCAAGCGCGCCCTTGGGACGCCTCGGCCAACCGGACGATATTGCCGACGCAATCGAACTGCTGGTGTCCGGAAAAGCGCAATGGATAAACGGCCAGACCATCCGCGCCAATGGAGGCATGGCATGACCGCGGGGAATGAAGCGCGCGCGGTCGCGCTCGTGACCGGCGCAGCTTCTGGTATCGGCAGGTCAATCGCCGAAGCGCTGGGCGATGCAGGCTATATTGTCTATGCAGGCATGCGAGGAGTGCAGAACCGCAATGCAGAGGTGGCGCGGTTTCTGCGAGCTACCAATAAAAACCGTGTCCATCCGATCGAGATGGACGTGCTTTCCGACGAAAGCTGCGAGACGGCCGTTGAGCGGGTCCATCAGACAAGCGGCAGGCTCGACGTGGTGGTGAACAATGCCGGCATGCTGATGAACGGCATCGCGGAAAGCTTCACGCCGGACCAGTTTCTGTCGATTCTCGACACCAATGCGGTCTCCTGGCTACGCGTCAATCGCTCGGTCCTGCCGGTGCTGCGATCGCAGGGTCAAGGTAGGATCGTCTATGTCGGCAGCACGACGACCTACATCCCCGAACCGTTCATCGCAGTCTACGAGGCGAGCAAGGCTGCAGGGGACGCGCTCGCAAAAGCCATGGCGCTCGAGATCCGGCCGTTCGGAATCGAAAGCCTGTTCCTCGTCCCCGGCGCATTTACCGTGGGAACCGATCATTTTGACAACGCCCATAGTGGCGACGATCCGGAGCGGAACGCCGCCTATGCCGGGTTGGCCGAGCGGATACCCGTCTTGGCGCGGCAGATCGAGAACATCGACCGGGAGCAAGGCCTCGGGCTCACGGTCCGATCGGTAGCCGAACACCTCGTGCACGCGCTCCAAATGCCATACGGCGAGGGGCCGGATCACATATTCGTCGACGGACAGGCGAAGGGCGCGGATGCGGTTGCCAAAGTTGCCGGACAGGCACAGTCGCGCCTCGTCAAGAGGCTCGGTTTCGGAGACTTATTGCCGGGAACTACGCGAGATAACGAAGGTGATCCGAGTGAATTACAAGGATCAATCAGTCTTTGGCGCGGTAGCGAACCTATTGGCTAACTGCTGGCTGTCGGAGCCGGTTCTGATTGTGTCGGCGCCGTCAGATCGCAAGGTATGAGCCGTATCAGGATGGAGGCAGCTGCAACCCCTTGAGCGGGACGTTGGCGTCGGCGAGCTGCGTTTTGTCGGGGCTCGATCCGGCTTCGACCAGCTTGCGACCCTGCACATAGTCCTTGACCATGTTGACGCAGTCGAGCGCGATGACTGCACCGTCCTTGAGATAGACCACCGAGAATGATCGCGCCGCCGGGTCGCCGCGCACGATTGTCTCGGTATATCCGCGCGAGATGCCCGCAGTCTGCAGTCGCAGGTCGTACTGGTCCGACCAGAACCAGGGGAGGGCGCGATAGGGCTGCCCGTCGCCGCAGATCGCCTTGGCGGCGCACGTCGCCATGTCGCTGGCGTTCTGCACCGATTCGACGCGCATCACCGCCCCGCCGGCATAGGAGCAGGCGAAGGCGGCACAATCACCCACGGCGTAGATATCGGCTAGTGAGGTCCTGCAATATTCGTCGACGAGGACGCCATCGTCGCCGGCCGCGCCCGCCGCGAGCAGCGGGCCGACCGCAGGAAGGATGCCAATGCCGACGATAACCGCATCGGCCGGAACGACGGTCCCGTCGGCGAGCTTCACGCCGGTCACGCGATCCTGGCCTGCCAGGCCAGCGACCGCGACGCCGGTGCGCAGGTCGACGCCGCGGCCCCGATGCTCCTTCTCGTAGAATTCCGAGAGCTCCTCGCCAGCGACGCGCGCCAGCACGCGGGGCAGGGCTTCAAGCAGTGTCACCTTGCAGCCGAGCTTGGTCAGCACCGCCGCCGCCTCGAGCCCGATAAAGCCGCCGCCAATCACGGCGATGTTCCGTGCGCCGCGATCGATCTCGTCCATCAGCTGGTCGCAGTCGGCGCGTGTGCGGACGGGATGGACGCCGGCGAGCTCGGCGCCGGGGCAGGACAGCCGCCGCGGATCGCCGCCAGTCGCCCAGATCAGCGTGCCATAGGTGAGCTTCGGACCGCTTGAGAGCGTGATCTGCTTCGCCGCGGGATCGACGGCCGTGACATCCGTGCCGAGACGCAGTTCGATGTCCTTTTCCGCCCAGAAGGCGAGCGGACGGATGTAGAGCCGATCAAAGCTCTTCTCGCGCGCGAAATATTCTTTCGACAAGGGGGGGCGCTCATAAGGCGGTTCGGGCTCGCGCCCGATCATCGTAACCGTGCCGCCGAACCCGTTCTGGCGAAGTGCGATCGCGCACTGCGCGCCGCCGTGCCCCGCTCCCACGATGACCACATCTGCCAGGCGATCATTTTTTTCGAACATGACATTCCTAAACCACTAATCGAGCTGACTGGGATGAAACTGCGGCAAGGACGGGGGCGCGAAAGGACTCAGCCCTTCATGACCTCGTTGAATTCCTGAAGGGCGGCTTCCGCCGCCCGGCGCATGAAGGCGAGGTCCTGGGCGACCATCATGGCTGTCACGCCGAGGTCGATGAGCCATTTGGCTTCGTCGCTCTTCATCGACTGCACGACCGCCGAAACGGCCTTGCCATTGCCCTTTGCAATTCTCACGACGCTTTCCACGGCGTCGGCGAGGGTCGGGACCGGGTCGGTCGCATTGCTGAGCGAGAGTCCGAGATCCCCGCGCCCGAGGAATATCGCGTCGACGCCATCAACCGAGGATATCGCGTCGATGGCATCGAGCGCCTCGCGATCCTCGATCATGCAGATCACCGTCGTAAATTCATCGGCGGCGCGCGTCATGTCAGGTAATTGCCCATAGTCGCATCCCCGGCTGACGCCGGCGCCGCGGCTGCCGCCATGATATTTGGCCCAGGATACAAGATCGCGGGCCTTTGCCGCGGTGTCGACATGCGGACACAATATGCCGATCGCGCCATCGTCGAGCACCGACAGAACGCTGGCGGCATCGGGGCGTGCGATCCGGACGAGACCCGCCGTGCCAACGGCGCGGGCGGCGAGCAGACCTTGATCGAGCGTCGCCCGCGTCCAGGGCGCATGTTCCTCGTCAAGCACGACAAAATCGAAGCCGATCGATCCGATGATCTCGGTGTTCTGGACCGCGGGTACCTTCATGAAGGTGCCAAGCAAGGGTTCTCCGGCCTTGAGGCGCGCGCGAAAGGCACGGGGATCCGGTCGGCAAGTGGCCATGTCCTAAGCTCCTGTTATCTTGCCCGTCCGCCCGGCAACGCGGTTCATGCGAAACTGCCGCTTCGAGCATTAGTCGCGGGTAGCGCGCCCTCTCGTCGAGCCGGATGTTAGCTGCCCATGCCCGCGGGCATGGGATAGTCGGCCGCATTCAGCACCCATCCGGGCTTGAGCGAAAAATCGAGGCGCGGGGGCCCAAAGATATCGATGAGATGGCAGGGGGCGGGCGGGAGCGCCTGCGACGTGTGAATCGCGGGCGGAGGAATGATCGTTATCGAAGGCGCCGAGCATCTGATCTTGGCATCGTCGCGCCAGATCGCCTTGTTCACGGTCCAGGGCCAGCGGATATAGTGCATATAGTCGCCTTGGAGGGTAAGCGAACATTGCTCGAAATCGTCGTGATAGTGCGGCGACATCTTGTTGGGATCGCGCGGCTCCGTCGCAACCGGGAAGAGGTTGATCATCATGTTGGTCGAGCGATAGAGCACGCCGAAACGCCCTTCCGTCGCCGGAACGTCGATCGGATACAGCCGCAGTTTGAAGCCCGCCGGCGGCGCGGGCCAGGGCTGAAACGGCGGTATATTCGGGTGGGGCTCGCGGTAGGACGCGGCATTGTAGCTCTTTTCGGTAAGATCTGTCGAAAGCGCGCTGAAAACGCGCATCACCGTGCCCTTGCCGGCGGTTATCGTGATCCTGCTGTCGCCCGGCGGGACGATCGCCAGCTGCGAGCTGACATCGTCCGCCCGGCCGTTGGCGGTCTCGATGTCGGCCTTGATCTCGGGATTCGGAAAAAACACCATATACTCGTCCGCATGTCTCTCGCGGATCAGAACGGCGCCGGGTTCTACCTCGGTGTAGGACACCACCAGATTCTGGCAGCGCCCATACCAGCTCTTGAATCCGGCGCCCGTCTCGGAGGGCGGAACCTTGTTGAATTCGATGGTTTCTGCATCGGCATAGGCAACCACCGGTACGGCTGCTTTCTCGGCGCCCGCCAGGAGCGATCGTGGATCGGTCGTGTCATAAGCCATGGCGCTGGATATCTTTCAGAATATGGTGATTGGTCGGACGGCTGGGCTTCGCTCAGGCCGGGCCCGCTTCCGCGACCCCGAAGCCGATGCCGACTTCCATCGAAACTTCGTGGAACATCGTGCGCGGGGGCGTGCCCGTCGCGGTCAGCATCGCCTGGCCTGCGGCAATCCATGATTGCGTCTCGACGGCCCCGATCCCGGCCTCGGCCATGACCTGCTCGGGATCCCAGCGGTCGAACCCGGAGAGATCGTCCGAGCAATAGGCTGCAAGGAATGCCTTGTCCCAAGGGTCGTTCAGACCGGCCATCTGCGGGGTCGCTTCGTCACTGGCCAGGATCTGCGCGCCGACATGATGCTCCCGGATCTCATAGTCGATCCAATCCTGCTGCGGCACCTCCGACTGCGCCTTGCCGTGCAGGATATAGGGGCGCCATTCCGGCTGCACCTCGTCGATCGGCGGGAAGAGATGATAGGGATTGTGCGCAAGGCCCCCGGTGCCGACGAAGAGGATGCGCTCATGGTCGAGCGTCTTGGCAAACGATCCGACGGCCTCGCCCAGAGCGCGGGCACGTGCGAACGGACTAAAGGGTGGCTGAAGGCAGCTGACGAAGATCGGCAGCACCGGATACCGGTCCACGCCGCCGAGGAGACGCCGGAGGGCCTGCGAGAAACCATGGTCGACGTCCATAGCGTAGGACACCGCGGTATCCACGCCCGCGGCGCGGATCGCCTTGACGGCTGCCACGGCCGTCTCGCGGGGGACGTTGAGGCGGCCGGGCGTTCCACCGACGTCCGAGATGGCCGTGGCTTCGACGCCCACGCAGAACGACGGCATGCAGTCCATGTGATGGCCGCCATAATGATCGACGCCGAAGACAATCGCGAGGTCGGGATTGAAGGCTTCGATCCGCGCCCGACTGGAGTCCAGCGCGGCAAGAATATTCCGCACCGAGGAACTCTCGCGCGCCGGAAAATCGAGGAGCGGCGAGTGCGACGCTGCGACCATGAAGAAAGCCATTTATTCCTCCCGAGCTTGGGGCCTCTGTCGCGTGTAAATTGTCTTCGAGACGCTTCCCATTAGTGTTCGCCCCAATAGGGGCGATGATCCGGTAATTGTGTCGGGGCTCGCCCTGCGGGTCGGTACGCCGCGGTGCGGCGCTGCCGGCCGGCCGAAACCCCGCGGCGGGCAGCCGTAACCGGGACGACGTGAAAGCGGCATCTGATCGGCTATCTGGCTACTGCGGCGGCGAGAGCTCGAGCGTTCCCTGCGGGCCAAGCGAGGCATGGCCGCCGTCGACCGGAATCATAGATCCGGTGATGAGGCTGGCGTCGGTCGAACACAGGAACATAACGGCGCGGGCCACCTCTTCCGCAGTCCCGATCCGCCCGTTCATGTGGAACTGCGCGGCGAGGCGATCGACATAGTCCGGATCCTGGTCATGCGCTTTTTGGATCGGCGTCGACCAGGTCCAGCCGGGAATGACCGCGTTGACCCGAATATTATCCTTGGCGACGTCGAGCGCCTGCGACCGCGTCAACTCCTCGATCGCGGACTTGGTGCACGGATAGACCCACCGCTTCGCCTGCGCGGCATGCGCGCTTTCGCTGCTGAAGTTCACGACCGCTGCCGCCCCCGATTGCGCGAGGTACGGGTAGGCCTTTTGAAACAGCACGACGCCGCCAAACAGGTTGACGTCGAACGTGAATGTCCAGTCGGCCCGTGAGCTGTCGAAGCCCTTGTCGTGATAGGTCGCCGCCGCGTTGATCAGGAAGTCGATCCGTCCGTATTTTTCCACCGTCTGGTCCACGCAGCTTTGCAGCTGCTCATCCGAGCGCAGATCAGTGGGCGCGAAATGAACCTTGTCCCCGAGCTCTGCCGCTAGCGCCGCGCCTTCATCGACCAAGATATCGGCGATCGTGACGCTCGCACCCTCGAGCAAGAATTCCCTGACCACTGCGGCACCGATACTGCGGGCGCCGCCCGTGACGATCGCTACTTTTCCGTTCAATCCACGCATTTCATTTTCTCACACAATGATAGAAAGACTGCCCTGCGGACGAAGCGCTTCCATGCCGAGGATCGAGCGCTTCTGCCTGATCTTTAGCGCGCCGGCTTCCCGGACGAGGATATGCTCGTGCCGGCCGTAATAGGTGTCGACCCTGCCGTGGCGCGAGCGGAACGTCGCGAAGACGCTGCGCACGTGAATTTCATCCCCGCTGCTCGCGGCGATCCGGACATTGCTGACGAGGCGCTGCGTCTTGGAGTGCGGAAACTCGGCATGTGCCGTGCGCTTCCCCAGGCGCTTTACGCGTTCGGTCAGCAGAAACGCGTCATCGGCAATGATATGCAGCGTGGAATCGGGCGAGGCATAAGGATCGGCACTCGGAGTGGGCACGAGATATCGGCATTCTTCCGTGAACAGCGCACGCCACTCGGTCAAATTCCAGGCGTCGAGCAGTTCGGCCTCGTGAAAGATGAAATCCTCTATTTCCGCCCGCGATGGCGTTTCGGGCGTGCTCATGCCGCCACCTCGCAATTGCGAAGCAGGCGGTCGCGCCATTCGACCCAGAAATACCGCATCTGTCCTTCGTCCATCCAGCTCGTGGTGTTCGAAGCCATTCCCTTCGAGAAGTCGTTCCACGGCGCGCCCTGCAGGCTGGCAAAGCCTTTCTGGCAAAGCTCGAGCGCCTCGATGTCGTCGGGCGTGGCGAAGCCGCCGGGGCCGAGGAACTCGATAAAACTCGTCAGCCGGCGTTTGACTGCAACCTCGTTCCCCGCCTCTTCCTCCGGCGCCAGACCCCAGACGGTGACGTCCATCGCGTCGGGCGCGACCGGCTCGGTGCAGCGGATTGTGAGCGAAATATGATCGTTGATGACAAGGTTCGGGAAGAGAACAAGATTGCGGTTCCGGTTGGCAATCCGGAACGCGCGTTCCTCGCCGAACCGGCGAACGAGATCCGCATAGACACGCTCGATGCTCGCTTTGCTCTCTTCGCCCCAGCCCGGCATCCATTTCGCGATCGGCCGGCCGGCGGGGGTATCCATCTCCACCACCGTATGGCCGTTGCCGAGATAATGCGCCTCTCCGGTCAGCCCCTTGAAGCTCGGCGTGCTGCCGGAAAGCGCCCCAATCATGTCGAAATATGTCGGGTGAAGCGGCTGCAGGTGAAAAACATCGACCGCATTCTCGGCCAGCAGTTTCCAGTTCGCGCGCATCGCATATTCCTGGACACCGCCGATCAGCACCATCCGCTCTTGCGCCTGGTCCATGATCAGGTCGAGATACTCTTTGGCGCCCGCCAGATACTCGGTCAGGCTGACGGCGCCGGAATCGTAATTGATGAAGATCAGGCCGCGGTAGGCATCGAGCAGCGGCACCGGCTGAAGCTGATGCTGCGGATCCTGCCGGAAGCCCGGCGGGTAGGTTTCGGGCCCGTTGAGACCGATCAGCTTGCCAGCGTTGCTGAACTTCCAGGCATGATAGATGCACGTGAAGCTGCGGGCATTGCCGGATTTCTCGCGGACGATCTTGGCACCGCGGTGGGGACAGACGTTGTGAAAGCAGCGGACGGCGCCCTGCGAGTCGCGGGCGAGGACGAGATCGCGGCCGGCCACGCGGCGCGTGACGAAATCACCAGCGGTGACGATCTCCGATTCATGACCGACATAGAGCCAGGACTTGTTGAAGATCGCGTCGCGCTCTGCTGCGAACAGGTCTTGATTTACGTATCCGCTACGATGGACCTTGAACCGACTTCGGTCGGTATCAATTGAAATTATCTCGGATATATCCACGTCTGTCTCCCCGGACGCCTGCCATAGGAAATAATTGATCAGCCATGCGGTCCGCCAGGACGGCACATCCTCATGTCTCTTATGAAAAATCGCGCGCATCGAACGTTCGTGCGCCGAGACGGCATAGCCAGTTCGACGCAGCGGAACATCGGGAGGATTGTCGAACCCAATGGGTGTTAGCACCCATGGGGCACCGCTCGATTATTTCCGGCGGCCAGCGCTCAAGATGGGCGATCAGCGCCCGCGGCACAGAAAAACCCGCCGCTATGCTGGACACGGCGCAAGCCCTTGTCGCTGCCGACGACGGGCCGGGAGAAAAGCGCCGGCGCCTGGCGCGCCGCGAAGACGCCGAAACAACGGGGTGGACAATGACCTAGTGCGGGTTTGCCCCAATAGCTCGGGGGCCGGTCCGTTGCTACCCCTCTCGTCCGGTTCGGCCGCGCCCAAAAAGCGAGGCCGGCGGGAAGTTTGGATAGGAGACCGGGAGGCGAAGTGCGGGAAGGCCGAACGCACGAAGCTGCTCTCAAAAAAAACTGCAGATCCGCAGAGAATGAATTGAATTGTGAACCCTCGACCGAAGAGGGACAGCTGCCTGTCCCGCCGCGCGTCGCACGAACCGATCATAGGACAAGCAAGATGCAAGTTGGCGATAGAGCAAATGTCGATAAAGGGCCCAGTCCATCGGGCGGCGAGGTCCGCTTTCCGGGGAGCGACGGTTCGTCGGTGCCGTTCGAAGTTTATAGCTCCAAGGAGATCTACGACCTCGAGCAGGAGCGGATTTTCCGCGGACCGACCTGGAACTATCTCGCGCTCGAGGCGGAACTGCCTGAGCCGGGCGATTTCAAGAGCACCTTTGTTGGCGACACCCCCGTGGTCGTCACGCGGACGCAGGAAGGCGAGTTCGCTGCGTGGGTCAATCGCTGCGCGCATCGGGGCGCGATCGTCTGCCGCGAAAAGCGCGGCAATGCGAAAAGCCATGCCTGTATCTATCACCAGTGGAGCTACAACGCGCACGGCGACCTTGAAGGCGTTCCCTTCCGACGCGGCGTCCAGGGCGTCGCGGGCATGCCGGAATCGTTCGATCTCAAGCAGAACGGTCTCCGCAAGCTGCGGGTCGCCTCCTACAAGGGCTTGCTGTTCGCCAGCTTTTCGGATGAGGTCGCACCGCTCACCGATTATCTCGGTGAGCGCATGCTGCCCGGCATCGATCGGATTTTTCACAAGCCGATCGAATTCCTCGGCGCCACCCGGCAGTATATTCATGGCAACTGGAAGCTTTACATGGAGAATGTGCGGGATGGCTATCACGCATCGCTACTCCATACCTTCCATGCCACCTTCAATCTGGTCCGGTCCAACCAGAAAGCGCGGGTCATCGGCGACACCAGCGATCTGCACACATGCGGCGACCTGTTCATCACCCCCGACCCGAGCGGCGCGTCCGACTATAAGGACATTGCAACCTTCAAGGACAAGCTGAGCCTGGAATATCCGCAAATCGTCGAAAATCGCCAAGAGTTCGAGGAACTTGTGGCAAATCATCTCCAGTGCATCTTTCCCCAGCTGGTGATCATGCAGATCCAGAATGTGTTGGCCGTACGCCAGGTTTTACCCAAGGCGCCCGACGAATTTGAACTGATCTTCCACTTTTTCGGCTACGCCGACGATTCTCCCGAAATGCGGCGCCATCGCGTGACGCAGATGAATCTTGTCGGCGCCGCCGGCCTGATTTCCATGGAGGACGGCACCGCGATCGAGCTGGTTCAGGACGGCATCAAGTCGGGTCCGCAGGGTCACTCGATCGCGTTGATGGGACTGGAGGCTGCCGAAGAGGATCAGGAGCGGGTCCCGATGGCGGAAAATCACATTCGCCGCTTCTGGCGCGGTTATCAGCGGCTGATGGGGTTTTGAGTCGATGGACAAGATGAAACTGCACTTCGAGCTCACCGAGCTTCAGACCGGATATATCGCGGCGATCGACGATGAACGGTTCGAAGACTGGCCCAATTTCTTCACGCCCGATGGAAATTATGAGATCATTCCGCGCGAAAATTTCGTGCAGGGGCTTCCTGCCGGTCTGATGCATTGCTTCGGGCAGACCATGATGCGCGACCGGGTGGTCTCGATGCGCGAGGCCAACGTGTACCACGCCCATACCTACCGTCACTTCGTGTCGGGCCTCGAAATCCTATCCCAAACGGCGGACGAAGTCGCGACCCGCTCGAACTATCTCGTCATGCGGACGGTCAACGAGCTGAACGCGGATGTTTTCCAGGTGGGGCGCTACGAGGACATCGTTGTGCGGACGGACGCAGGCTGGCGATACAAGTCCAAGCGCGCAATATATGAAAACGCCCGGGTCGACACGCTCCTGGTGATCCCCGTATGATTTCGTCCGAGGCAGACACCCGTTGGGTGCGCATCGGGAGCGACGACGATTTTGCCGAAGACGAGCCGACACGCCGATCGCTCGGCGGGCTCGACATCGCGGTCTTTCGCGTCGACGGTAAACTTTATGCTCTCGACGATCATTGTTCGCATGGCGACGCGAGCTTGTCCGACGGCTGGGTCGAGGGGAATTGCGTCGAGTGCCCGCTCCATCAGGCGCGATTCAACCTGCTCACCGGCGAGGCGGAGACCGGTCCCGCGGTGGATCCTGTGCGGTCGTATAAGCTGCGAACCGATGGCACCGACGTTTTTGTCGAGATCTAGAAAGCCGGTTGCCTCGATGCGCCAACCCTATATCCTCGCCCGATGCAGGATATCGGAGACAGCCGGCTGCGGGCGTCGCTCGACGACGGAACTGCTGGCGTTGCCCGGCTCAAGCGATTGATCGTCCTCGACGGATCCCCTCATGGTGCGCTCATCGTCGACCGAGTCAAGGGCGCGATCCTGTGGGCCAACGAAGCGGCGAAAAAAGCGCATGGCGGCCATGGTGATGAGCTGCTCTCCCTCCTGGCCGGCGAATTGCTCGTCGGACTGGGCGACAGGCTCCCCGTGGACGAGGTAAAGGGCATTGGCAGGCCAGGCGTCATCGTCCAGTTCCGGATGAGCAACGGATCGATGCTCCCCGTCGAGGTCTTCGAGCAGGAACTGAGTTTTTCGGACCAGCGCGAGGTCTCGTTGCTTCATCTTCGCGATGCCTCAGGCCAGTTCGGAGCGGTGAAGCTGGAAGAGCGACTGCGGCGGCTTCTTGCCGATTCATTCAGCGCGACGACGATCATCGCCGCCGATGGGACGATCCGTTATGTGGCGCCGTCCATCCAGCATATTCTCGGCTACTCCGAGACGGACTTTCTCGGGATGAATATCAGGCGGCTTCATCATCCCGACGAGCGCAAACAGGTAAGCGCACTTGTGCGCAAAATTCCAAGCGACGGCACGCCGCTACGGATGGAGACGCGTATTCGTCACGCCGATGGATCCTACCGGCACATCGAGTCCACCGTCCGAAATTTCACCAACCATCCCGATGTCGGAGGCATTCTTGCAAGTTTTCGCGATATCACCGAGCGGGTCGAGGCCGAGCGGGACGCGCGAAAGCGCGCCGAAGAAGTCCATATATTGGCGAGATACTGGACGATGGCCGAACTGGGCTCGGCAATCGCCCACGAACTCAATCAACCGGTCGCGGCTATCCGCAACTATGCGGACGGGTGCCTGCGTTCGCTGCCGGCTTCGCGCGACCTCGAGCAGACCCGTTGGGCCCTCGAACAGATTGCCGCCGAGGCCGAACGCGCAACCCGCATCATGCGCTCGGTACACGACTTTACCATGCACAAGCGTATCGAGCGCAGGCTATGGCCAATTCGCGACATCCTCGACGACATTGCGGCCTTCCTCCAGCTCAAGGTGCAGGAAGGCAACGCGTCGCTGATCGTGGAGGTCAAGGCAAGCCGCAAAGCCTGGTGCGATAAGACCTTGATCGGTCAGGTGATTCTCAACCTCGCGCTCAACGGAATCGAGGCGATGAGCGAGAAGGGCGGCCGCGGTACGTTGCGAATTTCCGCCGACGACCTCGACGACGATTTCGTCCAGATCACCGTATCCGACTGCGGCGAGGGGATGCGCAGCGAGCAGCTCGAGGCGCTTTTCCAGACTCGAATGACGACCAAGGCGCACGGGTTCGGGCTGGGCCTGGTCCTGTCGCGGTCGATCGTGAGCAACCATGGCGGCAAACTGTGGGCCGATTCAACGCTGGGAGAAGGAACATCCTTTTACCTGACGTTGCCGCGACGCAGCCAGAAAAATCAGGTGTTTACCTTCTCGCGGTAGTTCAAAGGCGCCACTCCGACTTATAGCTGAGGACCTCCTTCACGAGCGAGGTCAGCGAAGTCGACTGGAACTTGTCCCTTATGCTCGAGCGGTGCGCGTCAACCGTTTTACAGCTGATTCCAAGTTCATGCGCGATGACCTTGCTGCGCTTTCCCTTTACGACTTCATGGAGAATCTGCTTCTCCCTCGCCGAGAGAAGGTTGAAGCGTATTTCGAATGTCCGAAAGTCCTTTTCCTGTTCAAGCTCTGACGTCGAGGTCCGCAACGCCTTGAAAATTAGGTCGAGCATTTCTTGCGGATCATAAGGTTTTTCAATGAAGTTGAACGACCCTTGCTGGATCGCCTTGACCGCCATGGGAATATTCCCGTTGGCGGTCACGAAAATCACCGGCGACGTGAGCTTGCGCTTGTTGATCTCTTCGAGCACGTCGAAGCCGCTCATCGCAGGCATTCGCACATCCAGGACGATGCACGATGGTCGGCCCGGATCGTAGGCCTCTAGAAATTCAGCGCCCTGCGAGAAACAGGCGCATTCAAGCTGGACGCTCTTCAGCAGCCACTCAAGGGAGGTCAATATCCCCTGGTCGTCATCTACCGCATATACAATCGGTTCCATCATGTCATTGCCGCCAACCCATGGCCTGAGGTTTCCCGCGAAGGTCGCCCACAGCAATAGGTGTCCACCCGCATTGCGTAAATGCCGCATTCACGTTCACGCGGCCGAAGCGCCCGGCGGCGATCGCCCAGAGCGCACCAGCTTGTTGGCGGCACGCGGATCCGATCGACCAATCTCCCATCCTCGGCGTTCAAGCTGGTTTGTCATCACGCGTCGCTCCGGGCGACGGCCTGTCGCCATATTCACCCTCCTGCCTAATCCGGGGCCCGGGTCAGCGCCGCAGACCGGTGCGCGGGCGGGCAAGGAAGGTGGGCGAGACCGCTTTCACTACTTCAATGGGACTGCGCTCCTCAGGAAACGCATCTAGGGCGATTGGAGTGCCCCCCTATTGCGATCGTTTCACGACAATTGCTCAATGGTGCCCACGCCGGGGAGCGCATTCGCGCCTCCGGCGACAACAAAGCATCTCGGGCACGACGCGCCGCGTCGGCTGACAGAGGGGGGAGACCATGGGAAGACCAGTTCTTTACAATATCGCCATGCTGAGCTGCGCGGCTGCCGCGCTGGCCGCTGCTTCGCAGGCGTGGGCCCAAGCCCCCGCCGCGAGTCCGGCCCCGGCCGAGAGCGGGGGCGAACAGAGTGACGCGCCCGATGCGGAGCGGCAAGATCCCCACGATATCGTCGTGACGGCGCGCAAGCAGGTCGAGACCGTGACCGATGTTCCTGCCACGATCAACGTCATGTCGGGCGAAGATTTCGCCGCCCGCCGGCTGGGATCGGGACTGGATCTGAACGGGCTGGTCCCGGGCTTCCAATTGTATAACGCTGTCGGCGGTGCAGCGTCCCCGACAATCCGCGGACTTGGCTCGAATACGGCGGTGTTCTCGATCGAAGCATCGGTGGCAAGCTTCTTCGATGGCATCTACGCCGCCCATCCGCGCGATCTCGTGTCGCCGGTGTTTGATCTCGAGCGCGTCGAGGTCATCAAGGGAACGCAGTCGACGACGCTCGGCAAAAATACCACGCTTGGCGCCGTCAGCTTCGTCAGCCGTCGCCCGGGCGACGACTTCGGCTTCAATCTCACGGTCGGCCACGAATTCAAGTTCAACGGAAACCGGGTCGAGGGCGGCGTCGACATTCCGCTCAGCGACACGCTGCATGTCCGCCTCGCCGGCATCTACAGCAACGATGGCCGCTACATCCGCAATCGCGTGCGCAACACCGACGAACCTACGCGCGAGGTCTATGGCGGGCGCGTGGTGGCACTCTGGGAGCCGACCGAAAGCCTAAAGGCAACGCTCATCTACCAGCACGACAGTTACGACGAGCGCGGCCAGACCGTTCACCTCATAACCGACGGCACGGGTGTCGGACCGAGCGTCAGCATCCGCGCGCTCGCCGCCGCGGTCGGCCAGACGGACTTCGAGGTCGGCAAGGGCTTTTCCTACAATGACTATCCCGACCGATCGGCTTATGATCGTCAAAGCGGAGACCGCGCCACGCTCATCGCGGAATATGGCCTTGGCGATTTTACGCTGACATCCCAAACCGCCTATGTGAATTGGGATAACCGCCGCCGCAACGACCTGGATTTTACGTCCGCGAGCCTGATCACCTTCCAGGTCGACGAAGCGAATGAGCTTTTCTCACAGGAGATCCGGCTGGCCTCGCCGAGCGAGAAGCCGGTCAGCTATATCGTCGGCGCCTATTATCTGTGGAACAAATGGGGGGTCGATCAGGTTATCGATGCCGAAGCGCCATGGCCGCGCACCGGCGCGCTCAACCATGTCTATGAACAGGCGGTCAACTCCTATTCCGGCTTCGTCCAGCTCAACGCGAGTCTGACCGACCAGATCAAGCTTTCCGCCGGCGGGCGCTATACCGAGGAGGAAAAGGACGCGCGCTATTCGCGAACGACCCTCCGCCCCGGCTCGGCAACCGCGATCTTCGCGCCATTTGCGGAACGCACGCCTTCGCGCAAGGAGAATAATTTCGACTGGTCCCTGAGCGGCCAATATTATCTCGACCCACGCAACGTGATCTACGCGTCTTTGGCCCGAGGCAGCAAGAGCGGCGGGTTTCAGACCCTTCCGTCCAATCCCGATCTGGCGGAGTTCGAGGGGGAAGAGGCGCTCACGAGTGAGATCGGGATCAAGACGCGGCCCACCGGCACGCTCTCGTTCGACTTTGCGTTGTACAACACCACCGTGAAGGACTTTCAATACAACATCAACACTGCCAACGGCAATATGATCGCCAATGCCAAGGTGCGGACCCGCGGGATCGATACGAGCCTGAACTGGCGCCCTTTCGACGGCTTGCGGCTCGCGGGCGGCGTGGTTTATGCCGATGCGAAAATTCTCGAGGCGTTCCCAGGGGCGCCGGAGGGAACGCCCGTCCAGCGGGCGCCGAAATGGACAGGAAATGTCTCGATCAATTATGAAACGGCGCTCTCGGAAAATGTCGACCTGACCATCAATCCGAAGATCGACTTCAGTTCCAGCCAGTTTAGCCAACTGCCCTCGGTTGGAGCGCCGAAGCGGCAACCCTATGGCCTCGTTGATCTTGTCGTCGCGCTCGGCGCACCCGACGACCGATGGGAGGTGGCGCTGATCGGCAAGAATCTGACCAACCAGAAGGTTCTGTTGAGCGCGACCACGCCCCTCCTCGCCAATGGCCCCTTCTATGGCAACATCCAGACACCGGCGACCTTCGCGCTGCAATTGACCGTGAAGCACTGACCCGGCGTCGATAACAGCGAAGGAACATGATGATGGAAGCGGCCTCTGTATTCTCGATGGGCACTTCGGGGAAAGCCAGCCCCCAGGTTGAGGCGCGGGTCTCCCCCGAGGAATGGCAAACGCGCGTCGAACTTGCAAAATGCTATCGCCTGATTGCCCATTTTGGCCTGACCGACGGCATTTACAATCACATCTCGTGCCGCGTCCCCGGGAAAGAGGAGCATGTGCTGCTCAATCCCTTTGGGCTTCTGTATGAGGAAATCACGGCATCCAACCTCGTGAAGGTCGACCTCGAAGGAAATATCGTCGACGACCCCACCGGCCTCGGGATCAACAAGGCCGGCTTCATCATCCACGGTGCCATCCATGAAGCGCGTCCCGACGTGGCCTGTGTCGTTCATACCCATACTCGCGCGGGGCTTGCGGTCGCGGCGCAGGCCGAAGGCCTACTGCCGATCAGCCAACCGGCCGCCCTGTTCATCGATCGGATCGGATATCACGACTATGAGGGGATTGTGCTGCGGATGGACGAGCGCGAGCGGCTGCTCGCCAATCTCGGCCAGTTCAATTTTCTCATCCTCCGCAACCACGGGCTTCTCACCGCCGGGCCGAACATCGCTCGCGCCTTTCAGTGGATGCATGTTCTCCAGCAGGCGTGCGAAGTGCAGATCCAGGCGCTCGCGGGCGCGCGGCCGCTCACCTATCTTCCGCCCGAATCCATCAAGGAAATGCAAACGGCATTCGACAGTTCGGATGGAATGCTCGACTGGCAAGCGCTGACCCGGGTCTTGGACAAAATGTCGCCTGAATATGCGTCATGAGTCTGGCTAGGCTCCGCGGCGGAAGCTGCTTCATCCGCCGGCCGGCCAATGCGCCGGCGTCGTATCCGGAGACCTAGACATGCAAGTGAGCGCCGATATCGCGCCTAAAAGTCCGTGGTGGGCGGTGACCATGTTGGTTGGCCTGCTCATCATGTCCCTCGTCGATCGGGTGATCCTTTCGCTCATGGTGCAGCCGCTCCGGGACACTTTCGCGATCAGCGACGTCCAGTTCGGGCTGCTGTTCGGGACGTCTTTCGCTCTTCTATATGGTTTGATCGGATTTCCGGCGGCCCGCATCGCCGACACCGGCAATCGCAAGCGGCTGATCCTCTACGGCGCGCTTCTCTGGGCGGGGTGTACCGTTGCATCGGGTTTCGCGCAGAGCTTTGGTCAGCTTCTGATCCTGCGCGCGGGGCTTGCGCTCGGCGAGGCGGCGATTTTTCCCGCGTCCCATTCGCTCGTCGCCGATCTGCTGCCGCGTGAACGCCGCTCGCTCGCCGCGAGTATCGTGGCTGCGGCGCCCTTTTTGGGCGTGGCGATAACCTACATGGGCGGCGGATTTCTCGTCGAGGCGATCGAAAGCCATGTCGCCGCCGGAGGCGGCGGCGGCCTTGAAGCGTGGCGTCTCACTTTGATCCTGGCGGGCTTGCCGACCTTCGTTCTGGCGCTCCTGTTCGCAGCGACCTTCACCGAGCCTGCGCGTCGGCGCGAGGCCCCGCTGATCAGCGAGCGATCGGCAACAAACATTCGAGGCATGGTGCCCTTCTTCCTGCCGCTGGTTGTGGGCGCCGGGGCGCCGATGATCATCGCGGCGGGCTACGCAGCCTGGGCACCCGAGACGCTGAAAACCGAATATGGCCTTTCGCTGCGGGCGGCAGGTGCATGGTTTGGCATTGTCGCTGCAGTCGGGCCGATCGTCGGATCGCTGCTTCTTCCCGAACTGGTTCGGAGGCAGAAAGATCGGCCGTTTGTCGAGGCGCTGCTGCGCGTGTGCATAGTCGCTGTCGTCATCGGCATGGCGATCTTCATCGCGGCACCGCTTCAACCTGAACCGGCCGTTTTGCTGATCGGCTATCTTTTCGGCGCGATCCTGATGTTCGGTGCCTACAGCACCGTCATCGTCAGCATGCAATATATCGCGCCGCAGAGTTTTCGCGCGACGCTGGTGGCCAGCACGACCTTTATCGGTTCGGGCATCGGATTGAGTGTGGGGCCCCCGCTGGTCGCTGTCCTCAAGGAGCAGTTTGTCGGGACCTACAGCGACGCGCTCGTCTGGACGGCTGTTCTTGCAGGGCTGATTTCGCTGGCAGCATTCCTCGTCGCCCGCCGCGCGTCCCGCGAACTCTAGGTCCCGGGCCTTCGCGGCCCGGGCGATATTTGTCTCAGGAGAACCCTATGTCAGCGTCGGTCCTCATCGCCGGTCCGGAATCGATCGGTCGGCTGCTCAACGATATCTCCAACTCGGTGACCGGGGCGGGTTTTGCGGTCACCGTGACGCATCAGCCTATCCTGTCCCTGCCACCGCTAATGCTCGCGGAGGTGCAGGCACTTATATGCGTTGTGTCGCCGGTCGGCCGGGCCGAGCTTGACGCACTGCCCAATGTGCGCGCGCTCATCTCGCCGATCACGGGTTATGACTGGATCGATCTCGAAGCCGCGGGAGCGAAAGATGTTCTCGTGGTGAACGGAGAGGCTTCGGAAAATTTCGAGAGCATGGCCGAGGCAACGATCATGCTGATGCTCACGTCGCTTTACGATCTGCACGGCGCGGAAAAACAGCTGCGGGACCTGCAGCCACGGCCCAA
This sequence comes from Sphingopyxis sp. MSC1_008, assembly GCF_023197165.1. Lineage (GTDB taxonomy): Bacteria > Pseudomonadota > Alphaproteobacteria > Sphingomonadales > Sphingomonadaceae > Sphingopyxis. The sequence goes on along the minus strand of NZ_JALPRD010000013.1, from coordinate 61,355 downwards.
GGGGCCGATGTCGGCACGAATGGTGAGCGGCAAGACGATCGGCATCATCGGCTATGGCAATATTTCCCGCGCGATCATTCGCCGCCTCGCGGGCTGGGATGCGCAGATCCTCGTCACCACGCGGACGCCGCCCGAGGCTGTGGACGGCATTCGCTTCGTCGAACTCGATCGACTCCTTGAGGCAAGCGACGTGGTGATCGTGATGACGAGCCTCGCCCCGGAGACCCGCAACCTGCTCGACGCCGCGCGACTGCGCAGGCTGAAGCCGGGCTGCGTTTTTATCAACACGGCGCGAGGTGGGCTGGTCGACGAACAAGAGCTGTGCCGGCAGGTTGCAACGGGCAGGATCTCCAAGGCGGCGCTCGATGTCTTCGACTCCGAGCCGCTCGGCGCCGACAGCCCGCTCAGGCAGCTGCCCAACACGATCCTGACCGACCATATCGTCGGCCATACGCGCGAGATGTACGACGCAATTCCGCGGATCGCGGCCGTCAATGTTGCCGAGACCATCGGCGGCACGCCGCCGGAGCGGACCCGGAACCGCGATGTGGTCGAGCGCTGGCGCGCAAAATGGGGTCCGGTCGCGGCGGGAGCCGATGAAAGCAAGGCAAGCCGGACATGACAGCCTCGGCCGGCAAGGTCCTCGTTTTCGGCGCCGCCGGCCATATCGGTGGTCCGCTCGCGCGTTTCCTGCGGTACAAGGGGTGGGGCGACCGCCTCCTGCTGGCCACGAGCAGCCCCGCCAAACTCGACCAGTTGAAGACGGCATTCCCGGGCAGCGAGGCGATCGTCGCCGACTATCTCGCGCCGGCCAGCCTCGTTGCGGCGTGCCGGGACGCCGAATATATATTTGTCATTACGCCCGATTTTATCGACGAGCTCGCCGCGATGGCCAATCTGGTGCAGGCGGCCAGACGCGCTCCCAGACTTCGCCAGATCCTGCGGATCCTCGGTGACCCGCCCCATATGTCGATCAAGAAGGTTCCCCAAATCGTCCGCGATTTCGGCCGCGGCACGGCCATTCAGCATCTGCAGGCCAGAGATGTTCTCGAGCAGAGCGACTTGCCGATCACCTACCTCAATATTGCGTCCTATCTGATGGATGATTTCATCCGCTGGAACGGCACGATGAAATCAGATCGGGCGCTGGCGATGCCCTTCGAACGGCGCACGACCTGGATCGATCCCGGCGAGCTCGGCGAGGCCGCTGCACGCATCATCCTGCAGGAAGACGATCGACATCTTCATCAACTCTATCACCTGAACAACGGCAGCGATCATCTTTTTTTCTCGGAAATTGCCGAAGTGATCAGCGATGTTCTGCAGCAACGGATCGTTCACGATGACGCGGTCGCCTTCTGGCAGCAGCACATGGGGCACCGATATGTCAGCCTGTTCGGCCAAGGGGCTGATGAATATTTCAAGGCCTATTATGAATTTGAGCAGACGTATCAGTTTGCCTTCCATAGATCCGACGTCCTGGAACGCCTGTTGGGACGCCAGCCCAAGACGTTGCGGGCATGGGTCGAACAAAATGCCCATCTTTTGCTCTGAACTCCAACATGCGCCGCAGGTCGGTTTTCGCCAGGAATTCTGCCCGCACGGCCGCAGCATCTGCCGGGCGAAGCGCGCGCGCGCGGTCCTCCTGCCGCGTGGCAAGATCGATCAGCCCGCGCTAACCGATCAACGCGCACTATAGGCATCGTCATCGACGAGGCCGAGCAGGGTTCCGCGATTGGTTCCTTCAAAAAGGGCGTTGAAATGCATCGGCAGGGTTTCGAATCCCGTCCGGATATCCTCGCGGGTGACGATCTCGCCGGACCGTCTCCACGCGATCAGATCGGCCATCGCCGCGGGAACCTCGTCGCGGTAGTCGCCGAATAAAAACCCCTGGATCCTGACGCTGCCGTAGATCACGCGCATGATATTTTTGAAAGCCGGCAAATCCTCTTCTTCGCTGTTATATCCGGCGATCTGGCCACAGAGAATGATTCGGCCAAATTTCGCCATATTATCGACTGCCGCTTGGAGCATGGCGCCGCCGACGTTGTCGAAAAATATATCGGTCCCCGTCGGGCACAGGGATTTCAGCGCAGCGGATACATCGTCCGACCGATAGTCGATGACATCGGCAATCCGGCACTCGTCGCGAAGCCACGAACATTTTTCCGCGCCGCCGGCAATGCCGATGACCCGGCATCCTGCAATCCTTCCGAGCTGGGCCGCAACCGACCCGGTCGAGCCTGCGGCGCCTGAAACGACCAGCGTCTCGCCCGGGCTCGGCCGGCCAACGCGCATCAGTCCGAAATAGGCGGTGAGGGCATTCAACCCGAATGCGCCCAGAGCCTCGATCGCCGTGACACCTTCATCGATCAGCCGGGGAGCCGACGCGCTGTCGATAATATCGAACTCGCTCCAGCTGCCCATAGAGACAATGCGCGAGCCGACCGGGAAGGCGGGGTTACGCGATTCAATGACGCGGCTTGCCGACATCGCCTGGACAGGCGCGCCCACGGGAATGATCATATGCAGGCTGGCATCGCGCGAAGACATCCAGTTACGCATCGTAGGCGCGTAGAGGAAAAGCAAATTGCGTACTCGAATCTCTCCCGCCCGCAGCGCACGCTCAAGCTGGTCCCCATGGGCGAGCTCGAGATCGCCGTCCCGCAACATCTGAACGGGTCGCCTGCGCAGGAGCCATTGTCGGTTTTCCATGGGTCGCCCATCTCCTCAATATTTCGATGACATAATATGCCGCGTTTCGCGAGGGCGCCCACCCCGGATCAGGGCGCGACATCGCCGATGCCCCGATCCCGTCGCTTCGCGCGCGCCCTCCTGCCTTCATCGCTTTTCCTCAGCTCGCGGGCGTTCACGCCATCATGCCTCGCGCCGCCCACCATTGCGCTTGGTGTGGACACCAATTGAGCGCGTCAGGGTGGCTATCTACCGATGCGGTAACAGGAGCATCTCTCATGATCCAGTCCGACCCGCAGATCGCCGACAGGGCCGCAATCGCCGAGCTCAACGCCCGTTTCGCCTGGTTGATCGATCATGAGAACGGGCACGGCGTGCCCGAGCTTTTCACCGCGGACGGCCGTTACGGCTATGAAGGGCACTGGTGTGAGGGCGCCGCGGAGATCGAGGATTTCTACGCGCGGCGGCGGCAGCGCGGCACGCGCAAGTCGCGCCATGTTTTTACCAACTCGTGGACTATCTTCGAAAGCGACGACCTTGCCCTCAGCCAGTCCATCCTCACGCTGTTCGCGACCGACGGTGCCCCTGAGGCGAGTGCCTCTCCCGTCTGCATTCTCGACTATTCCGACACGCTCCTCAGGCAGGCTGATGGCCGTTGGCGCTACAGGGAACGCTGTGTGACGCCCGTATTCGGACGCATGCCGCGATTGATGGAGGAGATGCCCGCTGGCGCGCTCTCGCTCGCTCCCACGGCTCGCAGCCCGTCGGCCGGGCGGGTTGCCGAGCTCCGGTGACCGGCTTCTTCCGCCAGAGGAGGAAATAAGCAAGCTTGCCCGGCATTTTTCGATCGCGGGCGATCGGAAATATCGGAACGGGATATCATTCGTTCAAATGACGGTTGTGTAACGGCCTTCAAAATTAGGGATTTGGGACTGCTATGGCTGACGTGGAAACTGCGGATAGAAAATCGGCACTTGCGATGCTCGGGAATGTGCATGCCATACTCCCTGACATCGCGTCGAGGGCGGTCGCTTGCGAAGAGGCGCGCGTCGTGCCGGTGGAGAATATGCGCGCGCTGCGCGACGCGGGTTTTCTCGGCGGCTTCAAGCCCGTCCGTTATGGAGGCATCGAAGCCGCGCCCGGCGCGATGTTCCAGGCGGCATCCGACATCGCCACAGTATGCGCCTCGACGGCGTGGGTGGCGCAGCTTATGGCGGTCCACGCGCATGCCATCGCCTATTATGACCCGCGGCTGCAGGAAGAGATCTGGGGCTCCGACCAGGATGCGCTTGTCGGCTCGTCGGTGGCGCCGATCGGCAAGGTCGAGCCTGTCGAAGGCGGATACCGCCTCTCGGGCCGTTACAGCTGGTCGAGCGGCTGCGACCATGCCAGCTGGCTTTTGCTCGGAGGATATCTGGCCGGACCCGAGCCCGGCCAGCGCCTCCACGCCTTGTTCGCGGTCCCGCGAAGCGATTTTGAGATAATCGATACCTGGTTCGCTGCGGCGCTCAAAGGCACCGGAAGCAAGGACATCGTCGTCGAGGACATCTTTGTTCCGGACTATCGCGTCGAGACGATGCTGGCGCTCGGTACCGGGACGGCGCGCGGTTACGGAACGCATCAGGGCGATATTTTCACCCTCCCGTTCCAGTCCATCTTCGCGTCCGGATTTTCGGCCGTCGCGTTCGGCATCGCCCGGGCTGCGCTCGATCACTACAAGAACCGGCTCGCGGGCCGGGTGCGCGCCTATACCGGTGCAAAGGTCGCCCTGTCGCCGCCCGCCTTCATGCATCTGGCGCATGCCCATCACCAAATTACCGCCGCGCGCGCCATTCTTGAAAACGAATGGCGGGCGTTCGAGGAGCAGGCCAGAAGCCGCGAGCAGGCCGAGATGGATACGGTCATACGTTGGCGAACCGTGCTCCCGTACGTGACCAAGCTGTGCGTCAGCGCCGTCGACGAGCTGATGACGGCCAGCGGTGGCGGTGCCATTCTCGACTCCAGCCCGTTGCAACGCTGCTTTCGCGACGTACACGGGGCCGCGGCGCATGCGGTCTGCGACTATGACATCGCGCTTCAGATCGCGGGCCGCCATCTGATCGGTGCCGAGCCGGATCCCAACCTCCTCTGAGGTCGGCCGCGGCGCTTGCGGCAGCTCCTTCGCGATCGTCACTTCCAGGACTGTTTAGGAATTCCCATGAGCAAGGTCATTATTAGCTGCGCGGTAACGGGGTCGGTCCATACGCCGACCATGAGCCCGCATCTGCCGGTCACGCCTGACGAGATTGCCGCATCGGCGATCGAGGCCGCGGAGGCGGGCGCCGCTATCCTTCACCTACACGCGCGCGATCCGCAGACGGGACAGCCGACCCCGGATCCGGACGTGTTCATGCAATTTCTTCCGCGGATCAAACAATCGACCGACGCGGTCGTCAACATCACCACGGGCGGCGGGCAGGGCATGGCCCTCGAAGACCGGCTCGCGGCGGCGGTTCGCGCGTCGCCCGAGCTTTGTTCGCTGAACATGGGGTCGATGAATTTCGGGCTTTATCCGATCCTTGAAAAATACGAGACGTTTCAAAATGCTTGGGAGCCTGCCTATCTCGAGGCTTCGCGCGACTGGATCTTCCGAAACACCTTCAAAGACATCGAATATATCCTGCAGGACCTGGGGCAGGGACATGGCACGCGCTTCGAGTTCGAATGCTATGATGTCGGTCATCTTTATACGCTGGCCCATTTCCTCGACCGGAAGCTCGTCACCCCGCCCCTGTTCGTCCAGTCGATCTTCGGCATCCTCGGCGGCCAGGGTCCTGATGCCGAGAATCTGGTTCACGCGAAGCGCATCGCCGACAAGCTCTTCGGGGACCAGTATCAGTGGTCTGTTATGGCATCGGGTCGGCACCAGCTTCCTTTCGTGACGATGGCGGCGATCAGCGGCGGGAACGTACGCGTGGGTCTCGAAGACTCGCTTTACGCCGGAAAGGGCAAGCTTGCCCGTTCGAACGCAGAGCAGGTCACGATTATTCGTGGCATATTGGAGGCGCTTTCGCTCGATGTCGCCACACCGCAGGAAGCGCGCGAGATGCTCGGTCTCAAGGGGGCGGATCGCGTCAGCTTCTGACGCCGGGTTCGCACGGATTTCTGCGGACCCATAAGATTTTGCTATAGTGGTCGATCAACTTTCTAGCTCATCAAGGGGGCTGGTTTCGGGAGAAAGAAAATGGCTTTGAGCCAAATCCGCATCGCCGCATCCGATAATAGCGGCGAGTTCGGCGCCTATCTCGTGACGCCGCCATCCGGGAACGGCCCGGGTCTCGTCGTCTGCCAGGAAATCTTCGGCGCCAACGAGACGATGCGCAAAGTCGCGGAGAACTTCGCCGAGGAAGGGTATGTCGTGCTGGTGCCAGACCTGTTCTGGCGGCAAGAGCCCGGGGTTGAACTTGGATATTCTCCTGAAGACTGGGCGCGCGCCTTCGAGCTGGCTCAAGGCTTTGATGAAGATCGCGGCGTCGACGATGTCCAGGCCGCGGTCGATGCGCTTCGCGGCCGACCCGAGGTAATCGGCGGGGTCGGCGTGATTGGCTATTGTCTCGGGGGCAAACTGGCGTTTCTGGCCGCGAGCAGAACCGATTGCGATGTCGCGGTTGGCTATTATGGCGTTGGCATCGAGCAGAAGCTGGCGGAAGCCGACGCGCTGCGTTGCCCGCTGGCGCTCCATTTTGCGGAGCTCGATTCCTTTTGTCCTCCCGAAGCGCGCGACGAGATCTTCAAGGCGCTCGCCGCGAAGCCCGATGCGAGCCTGTTTCTTTATCCCGGGTGCGACCATGCGTTCGCGCGAGAGGGGGGCGATCATTTCAATCGGTCCGCAGCGAATATTGCCCATGAAAGAACGATGGCCGTCCTTAAATCCGCGATTGGCCCGCATTATGATCTCGCGGCCTTGTGGGACATGCATGTCTATCATGAATTCCAGACGCGCGATGTCGATGCCACAATGGCGACCATGGTGGCTGAGCCATATGTCAATCATATCCCGACGATGACCGGGGGCATCGGTCGCCGGCATCTGCATCATTTCTATACGAACCACTTCGTGCACAGCAACCCGCCGGACATGACCAGCATAGCGATCTCGCGAACGGTGGGGGCTACGCAGGTTGTCGATGAGGCGCTTTTGGCCTTCACCCACAGCGTCGAGATTCCCTGGATGTTGCCGGGCATCGCTCCAACGGGCCGACGGGTCGAGGTCGCCTTGGTCTCCGTCGTCAAGTTTCGCGGAGACAAGCTGTGGCATGAGCATATCTACTGGGATCAGGCCAGCGTCCTCGTCCAACTTGGTCTGATCGATCAGACGGGCCTGCCGGTTGTCGACGCCCGAGGCGCCCGCAAACTTGTCGATGAAACGCTGCCATCCAATGAACTCATCAAGAACACGGTCGCAGAGGCATAGGATCCTCGCCGGATCCGAGGGCGCGCCTAGCGGTAGGCCGGTTTGGGTACCAGACCGCGGTGAGCGCAATGCGTCTCCGCCCATTTCGTAAGACAATCTGCGTGTTGGGGTGGACACCAATTGAGAGCCTCGCCCGACGGGCATAGCGCCGGGCGAGCGGAAGGGAGATGATCACCCGCATCGACGCCGATCGATTGCTGCTCCCTAGGAAAGCGTCCTTCGGTTCGATGGCCTGACAAGACGGATATGTCTTCGAGGCATGGCTGTCGAAATCGGCCCGGACGCTTCGCGGGTGGGCGTTTCGTCCAGTCGGTTCACGGCGCCGAACCGCGGCGCAAACGGGAGAGACGATCATGCCCGGAGCTTACAATTCGAACGACATTTTCGACGTGAACGGGGACGTCGTGATCGTGACCGGCGGTGCCAGCGGGCTGGGCCTCAGCATCGCAGAAGTCATGGCTGCAAACGGCGCGCGGGTCTTGATACTCGACATCGACCAAGGCGGGCTAGACGCGTGCCAGGCAAAGTTCCAGGCCTCGGGGCTGGCGCTCGATGTCGCGAAGCTGGACGTTGCCGACATCCCAGCGTTGCAGGGCGCGATCCACGCAGCCGCAGAGCGGTACGGGCGGATCGATGCAGTATTCGCCAATGCCGGCATATCGGCCGGTAGCGGCCCGTTCACCGAATTTGGTGAAATTGCGAATGTCCGGGAGGAAAACTGGAACCACGTCCTTCAGATCAACCTCACCGCGGTTTTCGCGACGATTCAGGCCGCTTCAATCCATATGAAGCGCCAACGCGGCGGCCGTATCGTGGTCACGGCGTCGGTCGCAGGCCTGCGGGCGGAGCGTCACGTCGGCTATGCCTATGTCGCGACCAAGGCCGCGGTGGTCAATCTCGTCCGCCAGGCCGCCATCGAGCTGGCAGAGTTTGGTGTCTGCGTGAACGGGATCGCGCCGGGGCCGATCCTGACGAACATCGCGGGCGGAAAGCTCAGGGACCCGGTGGTAGCCAAGCCCTATATTGCGAATGTTCCTCTGGCGAGACTCGGCGATCCCGACGAACTCAAGGGACTCGCACTGCTGCTCGGCTCGCGTGCCTCGAGCTTCATCACAGGCACCACGATTCCGATCGATGGCGGAATGACGGCCTGGTGACGCGGATCTGCCGCCCGAACAGGAGGAGATGTCGGTGAGTTCGTCGAAAGAGAATTACCGCGAGGCGGTGGCCGGCCGCGCCAATGTTGCCGACACGTCCGAGCTGATCGCATATTATGACGAGATCGAGCGGCATCATGCAGGGGCATTGTGGACGGTCGCGAACAAGATCGAACCATGGGAGCCTGCTTCTTCGTCGGACCCGATGCTGTGGCAATTCGACGCGCTGCGTCCACATGTTCTGCGTTCGCTCGAGCTCGTGACACCCGAGCAGGCGGGGAGGCGGGTCGTATATCTCGCCAACCCCGGGCGGAAGGACGTCACTGCGGCTGTCGGCTGGCTCTATTCGGGCCTCCAGGTGATGGCGCCGGGCGAATGTGCCTCGAGCCATCGTCATTCCGCGTCGGCCCTCCGCTTCATCATGGAAGGTTCGGGCGCGTTCACCAATGTCGATGGGCACAAGATGACCCTGTCGGCCAATGATTTCGTCCTGACCCCGAACGGCACTTGGCACGAGCATGGGGTCGAGGCGGACGGGACGATATGTATCTGGCAGGACGGTCTCGATATCCCGCTGATGAATGCCCTCGAAGCCAATTTCTACGAGGTGCATCCCGATCTCAAGCAGCCCGTGGTCTTTCCCATCGACGATTCGACGGCAAGCTGGGGTTCGGCCGCCTTGAAACCGGCCGGGGAGCATGGGTCAGGGCGCTACTCGCCGCTTCTCAAATATGAGTGGGAGCGAACCTATGACGCACTGCAGGCCTTTGCGCGAGTCAGCGATGGCTCACCCTTCGATGGCATCCACATGGACTATATCAACCCCGCGACGGGCGGGGCGGTAATGCAGACGCTGGGCGCCTCGATGCAGATGTTGCGGCCGGGGGAACATACGCAGGCGCATCGCGAAGTCGGAAGTTTCATCTATCAATGTGCCAAAGGCTCGGGCTTCTCGATCGTCAACGGTAAACGCCTCGACTGGAAGGCGCGCGACATCTTTTGCGTGCCCGCCTGGATGTGGCACGAGCACGCCAACGCTTCCGCGACCGAGGACGCTTGCCTCTTCTGTTTTCACGACCTGCCGGTGATGAAGGCTCTCGGCCTCTATCGCGCCGAAGCGCTCGCCGAAAACGGCGGACGGCAGCCCGTCCTCAGCTGATGCCCGGCAACCAGGAGAAAGATTTCCATGCGTTTTGTGACCTACCGCACCGATGTGGAAGCGGAAGCGCGTCTTGGCGTGATCGTCGACGATGATGTCATCGACGTCGCCCTCCTCGGCGAACGCGCAGGGGTTCCGTTGCCGAGCCGGATGCTCGATCTGATCGATCTCGGCCGCCCGGCGACGGACGCGATCCGCGACCTTCTGCACGGCCTGCAGCCCCATTGGCGGGTCGGCGCAGCGCGGCCGTTGACCGATATCACGCTTCTGGCGCCGATTCCCCGGCCGCGCAAAAACATCTTCGGGATCGGTCTCAACTATGTCGAGCATGTCGCGGAAAGCGCGACGTCGCTCGATACGGCGAAGGACCTGCCGAAACAGCCCGTCCTCTTCTCGAAACCGCCGACCACGGTCATCGGACCCGGGCAGCCCGTAGTGCATCGAGGCGATATCACCCAGCAGCTCGACTGGGAGGTCGAGCTGGCTGTCGTCATCGGATCCGTTGTGCGCCGCGTGGCGCCCGAGGACGCGCTGAAGCATGTGTTCGGCTACACCGTCTGCATCGACATGAGCGCGCGCGATTGCCGCCGGGCCGGCCAATGGATCTACTCCAAAGGTCAGGACAGCTATGCGCCGATGGGGCCATGCATCGTGACCCCCGATGAAATCCCGGATCCGCAAATTCTCGACCTCTGGCTGACGGTGAACGGGGTTGAGAAACAGCGCTCGAACACGAGGCACATGCTGTTCAAGGTCGATTATCTGATCTCGGACATCAGCCAGGGCATCACCCTCGAACCCGGCGATATCATTGCGACGGGGACGCCGGAAGGCGTGGGTGCCGGGCGCAGCCCGCAGGAATGGCTTTGGCCGGGCGACGTGATCGAAGCCGAAGTCGCCGGCATCGGGAAGCTTCGGCATCCGGTCGTGGCGGGCTGAGCGCGCGATCGCAGCTTCCCTAATATAGGACATTCTGCCGATGGCGAATTTGAAACAGCCGATGGCGAATTTGAAAACGACGACGGTCCGCGGCATTTGCTATGCGACGGCAGATCGGTTCGGCCCGCCGGCGATCGCGCCGTTCGCGCCGGGATCGTCGACGTGCCCGCGGGGACCCGTTTGCTTTCAAGCGCCTTCGAAGCTCGCTTTCCTCACCGGAACCCAGGCATCGCTCGCCATGAGCGAGGATTGCCTTCGGCTGTCGATCGCAACGCCGGCGGGAGCGGGGCCCCACCCGGTCGTCGTCTGGATCCACGGCGGAGCCTATGTGGCAGGGGGCGGCGATCTTCCCTGGTATGACGGGGCGCGGCTCGCTGCCGAGCAGAAGCTGGTGATCGTGTCGATCAGCTATCGGCTGGGTCCGTTCGGCTATCTGCGGCTGCCCGGCGCTTCCGGCCCAAGCAATGGACTTCTGGATCAGATAACCGCGCTGCGCTGGGTGCGACGGCATATCGGTGCCTTTGGCGGCGATCCGGCCAATATCACGGTCGCGGGTCAGTCCGCCGGAGCGCATTCGATATCGGCGATTATCGCCTGGGGCGAGGCCAAGCCGCTTTTCGACCGCGCCATCCTCATGAGCTGTCCGGCCGTGCCACTGCCCTCCGAGGATGCGGCGCACGCGACGGCGGACGAGTTCCTGCGATCGCTGGGCGGCGACGCCTTTGCTGCGACCGCTGCCGAACTGGTAGCGGCGCATTCCGCGCTTCCGCCGCGAGCAGTCACCGATTTGCGATGGGCACCGGTTGCGCCGCCATCTGGCGGGAGGATGCCCGACGCCGTCGATACCCTCGCCGGATGGACGCGGGACGACGCCTTCCCGTTCGCGCTGATGACGACGACGGGGCAACAGGCGCGCGCCGAGGGGCGCCGCCTGACCCAGAAAATCTTTGAACGCGGCGCCCGATTTACCGTCGAGAGCGCGCGCGAAGCCGGTGCGCGCGCCTGGCTCTACCGGCTCGACTGCGCGCCGACACGCGAGCTTGGCGCCGGTCATTGTATCGATCTTCCGCTCATCCTTGGCGATGCGGACGCCTGGCGCGGCATGCCGCTCCTCGGCGGACTGCCTTGGGAAGAGGTCGATGCGGCGGGTCGGTCGATGCGCGATATGATCGGTAGTTTTGCCCGCACCGGCGCGCCCGCGGACATCGCCGGCCGAATGTGGTCCATGTCCAATTCGCCGCGCCGAGTGCCCTAAGCCGACGAGGCCCGGGGTCTGGCATTTTTGCCGGCGCGAGCGCTGCTTCTTCAGCGCGCGGCTCGTGCGCGATTGGGCTCGCCTCGCGCCTCATCGATCCGAAACGATAATCTGGTGTCAACGGCCGTCGAGCGTCGGGTCAGGAGGCATGGCCTGCAATCCAGTCGGGCCAGCTTGGCCGGCTCATCTGGAAGAGGTCGGTTTGGCGGCTGTACCAGCCCGAGCCATGCATGCGCGCGATCAGGCGCATCGCCGGCGTATCGAAATAAAAGTCCTCGGCATTCAAGATGAAACGATCGTCGATATGGGCGTAGACGACTTCTGCTATGACCACCAGCTGGTGGGGACCGGTCTCGATCGTCCGCAGGGTGCGGCACTCGAAGCTCGCTGGCACCGTCGATATGCGAGGCGGCCGCACCATCCTGCTTGCCGCCATCGTCAGTTGCGCGCAGCTCGCCTCGTCAATGTCCGGTGGGGCCGCCATGCAGGTGATGTTCATGGCCTCGCCATGGGCTTCGTCGACCAGATTCACGACAAATTCGCTTGTCGCGATCAGGTTGTTCGCGGTGTCCTTGAAGCCCCCCTCGCCATGCGCCATCAGTCCGAGGACGATGGTCAGCGGATCATCGCCCATCATGTTGAAGAAGCTGTAAGGTGCCGCGTTGACGAGGCCATCGCTCGACTGCGACGTGACCCATGCGATCGGGCGTGGCGCCACGCACGAGCTCAATATCTTGTAACGAGCCGATTTCGGCAGACTACCGATATCGAACTCCATCGCGTCAGCTTTTCCGGACGACTGCGCTGCGCTTGCTTTCGTCGACGGTCAGGCGAAAAATGTCAGGCCTCGCATAATGGCCGACGACATCGAAATCATATTTTCCGCGCGTGACCTCGTCGAGATCGATGTCGGCATAAAGGATGGTTTCGCCGGAGAAATCGGGCCCTGCGACTATTTGGCCGTGCGGACTCACGATCAGACTGCCGCCCCGCATCAGGACAGTGTCCGGTGCATCGCCGAGCGCACAGTCGTAATCGGCGTCGAAGGCCCCGCGCGTGATATGCTGGCACGCCGACAGGACGTAACAGCGGCCCTCGAGCGCGATATGCTGCATCGAGGAAGCCCAGGTGTCGCGGTCGTCCGCCGTCGGGGCACAATAGATGCTGACCTGCTTGTCGTACATGGCGAGTCTGAGGGCGGGCATGTAGTTTTCCCAGCAAATGACCGCGCCGATCCGGCCCAGCGAGGTCTCGAATACCGGCATCGTCGAGCCGTCCCCGAACCCCCAGATCAGGCGCTCCGACCCGGTCGGCATAAGCTTGCGGTGCTTGCCGACCAGCCCATTCTCGCCATCGAGGAAGAGCGCTGTGCAGTAGAGGGTGCCGCCGTCGCGCTCGAGGCAGCCGATCACCACGAACAGCCCGGTGGTGCGCACCGCCTCGACCAACACCGCCACTTCGGGGCCGTCGAGGTCGATGGCGCCGTCATAATAGCGTCGAAAGGCGTCACGTCCCTCGGGTTTGCGCAGACCCACCGGCGCGCCGAACGAGCTCCCCTTGGGATAACCCCCCAGAAACACTTCCGGGAATACGGCCAGGCGCGCACCGGCAGCGGCGGCTTCAAGCACGAGTCTCGTGGCCTTCTCCGCCGAGGCGCCCGGGTCAAAGGGCACCGATGAAGCCTGGACCACCGCCGCCTTGTAAGTGCTCATTGCCGGTTCCTCGATGACGAACATAATGATCGAAGCACGTCTTGCTCCGGACGACCGCAGGAGGATGGTCGTTTAGCGCAAATGTCACCGTCGAACCATATTGTCACCCGGGAGAAAATATCGACTGGACTACGGGTGAACATCTATTTGGAAGCCCGGCCAGCTCTGACAGACTGGGCGCGCACCCAAATGACGAAGCGAGGGACGGGGGCTACCATTCCCGCTGACCGCTTTGCCAGGGTCGCCGGGCCAAGACGGGCGCCACCGCAAGCTTCGACGGTAGAAGCACCCCGCCGGCGCGCGGCCCATTGTGCATGAGGTCAGGAGACGCGCATGGCAAAATATCTGTTGGGTCTGGCCTTTCTGGCCTATTGCCACGCTTCGCCGCCTGCGCTCGCGCGGGAGGCCCGGGATGCCGATATCGTCTTCGTCAACGGCAGGATTTACACCGCAGACCCGATGGACCGCGTTGTCGCGGCGATGGCGGTCGAGGGAAATCGCTTCCTTGCGGTGGGATCCGATGCCGAGGTGAAACGGCATATCGGTCCGCGCACCCAAATCGTCGATCTCGGTGGGCGGTTTGTCTCGCCCGGGCTTACTGACGCCCATTTGCATAATGAGGGCGGCGGACCGGGGGTCGATCTCTCCGCTGCAAGATCGCTCGGCGAATTGCTGACAGTGGTGGCTGAAGCGGTGAAAAAAGCGTCGGCGGGCGCGATTGTCATAACCAATTCCGATTGGCACGAAGCGCAGCTGCGCGAGCAGCGCGTCCCCACGCTGGCCGAGCTCGACGCCCTTGCCCCCGATACACCCGTCGTGCTCGTTCGGGGAGGCCACTCGTTCTATGTGAACAGCGCGGCGCTCCGAATGTTCAATATAGACAGCGACACGCCCGTTCCGTCCGGGGGGCAGATCGGCCGAGACGCGGCGAACCGGCTGACCGGCGAAATCATCGGTACCGCGCGCGACCTGGTGCGGCTGCCCGCGCCCCCGCCGCTCAGCGAAGCCGACCTCGTCCGTACCCAGCAAAAGATGAATAGCTACGGCGTGACCGCGGTTCGTATTCCCGGTATTTATAAGGGCGACCTCAAAGCCGCTTTTCGGCTGATGCGGCAAATGGCCGATGAGGGCAGGCTGACGCTGCGCTACACGGTCTATCTTCCCGGCATGAACCTCCAGTCGGGCGCCGAGGCACGCCAGCTGGTCGAAAGCTGGGGGGGCAAGCCCGACGAGGGGGACGCCTGCGCGCGGATCGACGGCATCAAGATCATGGTCGACGGCGGCTTTGAAGGCGGGCACCTGTCCGAACCTTATGTCGAGCCTTATGGCAAGGGGGGAAGCTATCGCGGCATCGAGACGATCGCGCCCGCTCGGTTCGCAGATATCGTGACTACAATGAACGAAATCGGATGGCGCCCCGCCGTCCATGCGGTAGGCGATGCCGCGCTTGCCGAGGTGCTCGCGGGTTTTGCGGCGGTCGATGCGCGGACATCAATCCGCGACAAGCGATGGACGATAGAACATGCGTCTCTGACCAATCCCGCGCTGACGCAAGAGATGCGGCGCCTGGGGGTACAGGTTTCCGTCCAGGGACACATGTATCTCGCCGGTCCGATCGTCGAGCGCTATTGGGGCGCCGCGAGGGCCGACCGCAACACACCGATCGGCGCTTACCTCGACGCCGGCCTCCTCGTCGCCGGAGGAACCGATGCGCCGGTGATCCCTGCCAATCCATTCTGGGAACTCTATTTCTTTGCATCCCGCAACACGATCTCGGGCAAGGCCTACGGCATGTCGCAGCGGATATTATCGCGCACCGAGCTGCTGCGCCTGGTGACGATTAATTTCGCGCGGATGATCGGCGAGGAGCAGAGCAGAGGATCGATCGAGCCGGGTAAACTCGCTGATTTCGCCGTGCTGTCGGATGATTTTCTGAAAGTCGGCGCGGAGCGTATTCGGGATATGGAGGCTCTTGCGACCTATGTCGACGGGCGGCTGGTTTACCGCAGCCCGCGCTATCGCTGAAGCTATAAGGCGGCACATACTTTTTTAGCGAAGCCTGCGAACGCAGCTGCGCTCGATCTCGTCCTGACGCCGCGCCCCGAGCAGCGCCATGTCGCGCTCATATTCGGTCCGCAGCAGCTGTAGCGCCCTCGTCGCGCCCGCGCGTCCGCCGACCGTGAGCCCGTAAAGCCCCACCCGCCCGGTGGAGCAGGCGCTTGCGCCGAGCGCGACGGCTTTGAGAATATCGGTGCCCCGCCGGATTCCCCCGTCGACGATCAGCTCGGCTCGTCCGGCCATTCGCTCCGCCGTCTGCTCAAGCATGTCAAGGCCGCTCACCGCGGCGTCCAGCTGGCGTCCTCCATGGTTGGACAGGAAGATCGTCGACGCGCCGGCGGCGACCGCGCGTTCGACGTCGTCGCCGTGGAGCAAGCCCTTGACCGCGATCGGGCCGCCCCACAGCCCGGCGACCCACTCAAGGTCGGCCCAGCTCAGTTGCGGTTCGAACTGGCTATTGATGAAGTTCAGCAGCGTGGTTCCAGGTTCGGCCCGCATGTCGCTGAAATTCGCCAGTTTCACCGGCTGGCGGACAAGAGTGTTCCAGCACCAGGCGGGATGGCGTGCGAATGCAAGCAGACTGGCAAGGTCAAAGCGCGGCGGGATTGTCATCCCGGTTCGTTTGTCCCGCTCGCGATTGGCCGGGACAGGCACGTCTATCGCGAGAATCAGCGCGGCATATCCGGCAGCCTTTGCGCGAAGGACGAGCTCCCGGGTCAGGCCGCGGTCCCGAAAAATGTAGAGCTGAAACGCCTTTGGCGCGGTTGTGCTTTGAGCCACTTCCTCGATCGAGCGGCTGGCCATCGCAGAAAGGCAGTAGAGTGTCCCGGTGGCGGCAGCCGCCATGGCCAGGCCGATTTCGCCATCCGGATGAAACAGCCCCGCCCCCCCGGTGGGGCTGACTATCAAGGGCCATTCCAGATTTTGACCGAGAATCTTGACTGCCCCTGAAACCTGCGACACGTCGCGAAAGGCGCGGGGGACGAGCCCCCATTCGGAGAACGCCTCGCGGTTGCGGATAAGGGTCGCCTCATCTTCGGCGCCGCCCTCGAGAAAGTCGGATACCGGCGTCGGCAGTCGCCTCCGCGCGCGGCTGCGCAGGTCGGCGATGTTGAGCGAACGGGAGAGGGCGCGGTCATTCGGACGCATCGGCGGTGGCCTCCGGAGGCAGGTTGGGTATCAACGTGATCAGACCAGCCGGTTCGCAGGCGTGCCGCCCGCCGCCCAGCAGTGGAGCGCCGCGACGAGCGAGCGCCCCATGCCGAGGCGCGCCTCGACCGTCGAGCTGCCGATGTGGGGAAGCATGAACACCCCGGGTATCTCGAGGTAGCGCTTGTCGAAGTGCGGTTCGCCCTCGAAAACGTCGAGGGCCGCGCCGGCAATCCTGCCTGCCGCCAGCGCAGCGAGGAGGGCATCGTCGTCGACGAGGTCTCCGCGCCCGACGTTAACGAGGATCATTGTCGGGCGCGCGCGGTCAAGCAAAGCCCTGTTGACGATGTGCCGCGTCTTGCTGGTCGACGGACAGGCAAGCAGGAGAAAATCGCTTTGCGTGGCGAGGTCTTGCACGTCCGCCACGAAGCGTGCGCCCCGCTCCAAATTCGCAGGCAGGCGCCCGCGGTTTGTATAGAGGATCGACATGCCGAACGATCTTGCGCGATCTGCAATCCGCTGCCCGATCGCACCCATTCCCAATATGCCTAGCGTTTTGCTTCGCAGCTCGATCCCGTTCAGCTGCGTCGGGGTCCATCCGGTCCACGCCCCGCTACGGATCAGCGTGATGCTTTCGGTGATACGGCGCGCGGCACCCAATATCAGCAACAGGGCAGCATCCGCCACGCTGTCCGCCAGCACGTCCGGCGTGTTGAAAACGGCGATGCCCGCGGCCTCGCAGGCCGGCAGATCGATATGCTCGTGTCCGACCGAATAGGTTGCTAGCGCCCGGACGTTCGGATCGAGGCGCGAAAGCGTGGCATCGTCGAACGGGATCGGGCCGGGGGAGCAGAGGATCGCGTCTGCCGGCCAGTCAGGCAGGGTTTTGGGACCATCGCACGGCTCGGACCGGAAGTCGAAGTCGCTTTCGAACAGCGCCTCGACCGCTCGCGGCAGCGCGGCGAGCGACAGCAGCCGTAAGCGTGGCGGTCCGTCGGTTGCGTCGTGCCTGACCATCAAGCCGATTGGGCGGTGCGGCGCTGCTTGGCCTCGCAGGTGATCTTGAGTCTCAGCAGTTCGAGCGACATGAGCAGCAATATGCCGTTCCAGAACGTCAGCGAATAATTGCCGAGAAGGATCGAGTTGACGGTCCAGAGGATCATTCCCCCGGAGAGCAGCACAAGGTAAGGAAGCGATAGCGAAGAAACGATGCGCGTCCTGCGCGTCAGCAGAATCTGCGGCAGAAAGGTCGCCGCCGCCAGAAGGCCGTAGATGAAGGCAACCTCCTCGGCCCAGTGCGGGGTGAGCAGTCTCGGGATGAACCAGGGTGCCACCAAGAGGCTTCCGACAGCCAGTGCCGTCGTCGCGAGCAGGAAGGCGGAAAAGACCCGGCGTGACAGAAGGAACATGATCGCGAAATTGGCAACCAGGCCGATCGCGTTGAGAATGATCATCGCGTAGATCATGTACTGGATTCCGATGAGGACGGTAAAACTGCCCATGCACAGCAGTAACAGATAGGAGCTGACGGAAAGTCCGGCCGTGTCCCTTGTTCGAAAGGTTCTGAAAGCCTGGGCCAAGGGCGCGCTCGATGTCATGATGCCAGCAAAAAACGATAATATCTCGACCAACTCTTGTCTCCTCCGCCCGCGGCGCTGGTTCGGCCAATCGATGAATACTTCGTAACGGCGCGCGAATGGCGCGCGGAGCAAATGGACCGTCCGAACCGGGGACTTTGCTCCAACGTCAGCCTCGCTGTCGTCGGCGTATCGCCGAAGGCGCGCTGCCTCCATTGGGGTAAATATCTACATTCCCACCGCCGCGCTCGTTACCCCGATGCGCGAAGCCGCGTGCAGCCCGTTTTCGATCGCCACCCGGCTTGGTGTTTCCACCAATTGAGCCTGTTTTCGCTCCTTCCTAAGTTTCTGGCCTGGGCGGATGGTGCGCGAGCCTGCTTTGGTCCCTTCGCGCAGCGTTAAACGATGATCGCAATCGCAACCTGACGTCGATTTCGCGAGAGCGTTAAGAGATATTACACGGCAGGAAATGCCAAAAGCTGATTTCCGACAATAATCTAAAGCCATGCATAAAGATTAATTGCTTCAATAGTTACAGCTCATGAATAACATGTGCTGAGGTGTTGAATACAAATAGCATGAAGCGCCGTATTATTATTCAAGAGGGGAAATCGTGATGATGAATCGTCAGGCTCGGGCGAGATGCTTGGTCGTTCTGTTGCTTTCTACGGCTGCCGCGACCGCGCGCGCGCAGGATATGCCGCAAGACGCCGCTTCGGCCGATGCTGGCGATGAGATCATTGTCACGGCCCAAAAGCGCTCCGAGCGCCTCGTCGACGTTCCGATGTCGGTTACGGCCGCAACCGGCGAGCAACTCTCCAAACAGGGAATTGTCGATACGTCGCAGCTCGCGAAGATCGTGCCAGGCTTCACCTATCAACAGAGCAACTACGGCAATCCGGTCTTCGCGATCCGCGGGGTGGGTTTTGTCGACAATTCGGTGACCGCCGGCTCGACCGTGTCGGTCTATGTCGACCAGATTCCCTTGCCATTTGTCGCCATGACCCGAGGCGCGACGCTCGACCTTGAGCGCGTCGAGGCGCTGAAGGGTCCGCAAGGGACGTTGTTCGGACAAAATTCAACCGGCGGTGCGATAAACTATATTGCCGCGAAACCGACAAGCGAGCCAAAGGCCGGGATTGACCTCAGCTTCGGGCGTTTCAACGAAATCGTCGCCAGCGGCTTTGTGAGCGGACCCATCGCGGAAAATATGCGGGCGCGGCTTGCTCTCCGCTCGGAATCGATGAAGGGCTGGCAGCAGAGCCTGACGCGTCCGGGGGACACGCTGGGCCGGAAGCGTTTCTTCACCGGGCGCTTCCTTCTCGACTGGGATCCTTCGGAGAACCTCAAGTTCGCACTTCACGCGACCGCATCGCACGATGGGTCGGAGAGCCCGGCCGCGCAGCTGGTTCGCGCTTTTTCGCGCGGGTTCCCCAACGCCAGGACCGCGCCGCTTATCGCGGCCTATCAGGCGAGCGCCATTCCAGCGCGAGGGCCGCGCGAGGCGGACTGGGATTCCGGCTTCGATTTTTCCCGCGACGATGATTTTTATCTGATCGCGCTGCGCGGCGACTGGCAGATGGCCGAGCAGCTGACCCTGACATCGATTACCGCCTATTCGCACATGACAACGCACCGGCCGATCGACCTCGACGGCGTGGCCGTCGAAGGCAACGGCTTCAATTTTCGTTACGATCGGCAGGATGGCCTCTTGAAGTCGTTTTCGCAGGAGCTGCGTCTTGCGGGGGATATGGGACCCCTGAAATGGGTGGTTGGCGCGAATTATCAGAAGCAGACGGCGAACGAGTTTCAGCTCCTGTCGAACCCCGGATCACAGGGCTCATTCGACTTTACCAACCTGGCGCCCATCCTCGGCCCTGACATAGGCCGCATCTATTACTGGAATCAGTCGACATATCTGAACAAGCAGCGACCGATTTCCAAAGCGGTTTTCGGCGGCTTCGATTATGAGGTCACCGATAGCCTGACGGTGCGGGCGTCGGCGCGCTACACCGACGAGAAGCGCAGGTTCAGCGGGTGCCTTGCCGACGGCGGCGAAACAACGACAGCCCAGTTCGACGCCATTCGCGACGCGTGGTCCGTGCTGGCCGGCGGCGTGCCAATCTCGCCGGGCGCCTGCCTCACCCTGAACGACACCAGTTTTCTTCCCGGATTGGTCAGCAGCCAGCTAAACGAGGACAATGTCTCCTGGCGCGCCAGCATCGACTATAAGCCCAGCAGCGACAGCCTGGTCTATCTTGCCGCCGCGAAGGGTTACAAGTCGGGCGGATACAGCATTGTGCCAGCGATTTTCGCGTCCCAGATCGCTCCCGTGACGCAGGAAAGCTTGCAATCCTATGAGGCGGGCTTCCGGGTATCGCTCGCCGGGCGCAGGCTGCAGCTCAGCGGTGCCACCTTCTACTACGACTATAGCGACAAGCAGCTTATCGGCTGGGCCAATACCGCTTTTGGGCCGCTGCCCCAGCTCGTCAACATTCCCAAATCACGTGTCATCGGCGCCGAGCTCGAACTGACGGCGCGTCCGATCGAGGGGCTGCGCCTCAACGCTGGTCTCACCTACATCGATTCGAAGGTGAGGCGCGATCCGAATCTGCCGCTGGACTCGTTCGGTCAGGCCGCCTCGTACCTCGGCGAGTCCTTCCCGAACACGCCTGACTGGAATGGCCTGGTCGATGCGGAATACAGCTTTCCGATATCGGGCGCGATGAATGCCTTCGTCGGCGGTTCCGCGACATTCAGAAGCGGGACAAACTCCTTCTTTGGAGGGCTCCCGGATTTCAGAATTCCTGGTTACAGCCTGTTTGACGTTCGCGCCGGGTTCGAAAGCCCAGACGGGGAATGGCGAGTCCAGGCCTATGGACGCAATATCACCAACAAATGGTATTGGGTGAATGTCGGCGTCGAAACCGACGCCATCCACCGTGCGCCAGGGATGGGGGCGACTTACGGTCTGGCGGTCTCCTATCGCTTTTGATCGCACATCCGCTTCGGTGGGGGGAAGGCGGGCAGCCTCGCTGCCCGCCTTATTCCTGACCATGGAAACTCGCCTCGGAGCGCGCGGCTGATGGGACGAACTGACCGGGCGCTGAGCAAAAAGGCTGCACGGTCGCGGGAGATCCAGGAGAAACGGCATGCAGGATTTCGAGGGAAGAATTGCCGTCGTTACCGGCGCGGCTTCGGGAATTGGGCTGGCAATCGCCACGTCGCTTGCCGCGCGCGGCGTGTTGGTGGCGCTCATGGATATCGAGCATGACGCGTTGCATGAGGCTGCCGCGACGCTCTCGGGCGCCGGAGCGACCGTTCTGCCTTTGGTGGTCGACGTCTCGAACCGCGAGAAAATGTACGAGGCGGCGGCAACTGTCCGTGACAGGTTCGGCGGCCTCGATATCCTCGCGAACAACGCCGGCGTCGTTCACAACTCCGCGCCGCTGTACGAAGTCCCCGACGAGGCCATCGACTGGAGCATCGACGTTAACGTCTATGGCGTGCTCAGTGGCATCAAGGCCTTCGTGCCGCTGATTATCGAGACGGGGAGGGGCGGGCACGTTGTCAATACCGGCTCGATCGGCGGATTTCAGGTACGCAGGAGCGAGCATTGGCATCAGGCCCTTTATGCGGCGACCAAATATGCCGTGACGGCGCTTTCCGAAGGGCTTCGCATGGATCTCGAGGACCTTGGGATCGGCGTTTCCGTGCTCGCGCCCTCGGCGGTTGCGACCAATATCGGTACGTCTGATCGAAATCGGCCCGGTCGCTTTGGCGGCCCCGCCGAAGGAAGCCTGAACCCGGTGGTCGATCATATGCTCCGTCAAACCGGGGTTGCCCCCGAGGTCGTCGGCGAGCGGGTAATCCAGGGGATTATCGACAACGAGGCTTACATCTTCACGCATCTCGATGTGCGCGAGTGGCTGGAGGAGCGCCATCGCGCAATCGAGGCGGCGTTCGATGCCACGCGACGCTTTCTTGCAGCGCGATGAGCAAGACGAGAGGAACAAGGCTTTGACCGGATATGCGCACAAAATCTGGCTCGAAGTGGCGCTGAACGGCGGGTGGGGACGAGATCTACAGCCGCGGATTCCCGTCAGCACTGACGAACTTATCGGCGAGGGGATTGCCTGCGCCCGCGCTGGCGCGGCGATCGTTCATTTTCATGCCTATGATCGCGAAGGGCAGCCGAGCGATGACGCAGGAATCTATGCCGCCGTCATCAAGGGCATTCGCGCCGACGTCGACGCGATCGTCTATCCTACAATCGCTTTTGATGGCGCAGACCGCTATTCCTTCGTGGAGACGCTCGCGCGCAAGGGTCTGCTCGAATGGGCTGCGCTCGATACCGGCTCGGTGAACCTGAGCCGCTTCGACGATATCGGGATCGGCAAGCCGGGGTCGGTCTATAATAATGATGAGGCTGGAATGCGCCGCGGGCTCGACCTCGCCCGTGATTTCGGATTTCACCCGTCCTTCGCAATCTATGAACCGGGCTTTGTCCGGCTCGGGGCCGCGCTGCACGCGGCATTTCCCGAGGTGCCGCAGCCGATCTACCGCCTGATGTTCTCGAACGGGATGGCCTTTGGCTTCCCGCCTGAGCGTTACGCGCTCGACGCGTATCGATTGCTCCTGGCGGCAGAGGCGCCCGATGCGCCCGTGATGATCGCGGGTCTCGATGTCGATCTGTCGGAACTGATCCCGATTGCGATCGCGGCCGGCTATCATTTGCGGGTCGGCCTCGAAGATGCTCGCCTTGGAAACCGGCGCGGCAATCTCGAACTCGTCGAGGCTGCCGCCGCCTTGCTCGGAAAAGCCCCGGCGACGGCAACGGAAATTCGCGGCGCGCTCCAGCGCGGGAGCCGGGCAGTGACATGATATCCAGCGATGCATCCGAGAAAAGGCGGCGATGAGCAGCAATATCTTCAAGCTTGGCACCTTCGGCTCCAATTGTGCGAGCGGCATGTCGATCACAAAATCGCCAAGCCGCTGGCCAGGCGGCTGGGACGACAATCTGCGCCTGGCACAAATGCTCGACGATGCGGGCATCGACTTCATGCTCCCGATCGCACGATGGCTCGGCTATGGCGGCGAGACGAATTTCCACGGCCGTGTCCTCGAGACGATGACATGGGCGGCCGGTCTGCTGGCCGTCACCAACCGCATCAAGATCGTGGCAACGCTTCACACCGTGGCGCATCACCCGCTGGTGGTGGCGCGCCAGATTGCGACGATCGACGCGATCGGAAGCGGGCGGGCCGGCCTCAACATCGTGGCGGGGTGGAATGAACCCGAGTACCGTGCGCTGGGACTGGACCTGCCGGCGGATCACGAGACCCGCTACGCCTATGCGCAGGAATGGTTCGACATTATCGCATCGCTATGGACCAGCGCCGCGCCAATTGACTATCATGGAAAATTCTTCGATCTGCAGGGCGCATTCTGCGATCCGAAACCGGTCGCGGGCCGGCCATTTATCATCAATGCCGCCGGGTCGGGTCCAGGCCGCGATTTCGCCATCCGTAACGCCGACATGTTGTTTACCCCTGCGATCGATCTGATCCGGTCGAAAGAGGAGGTGCGCGCGTTCAAGGCGCAGGCCGCCCGGAACGGGCGCGACATCGATGTCCTGACCGGGTGTCACGTCATTTGTCGCCCGAGCGAGAAGGAGGCGCGCGAATATGCGGCGAGCTTCATGGGAGATATGATCGATCAGGACGCGGTGGATCAGTTGGTCCGGCTTCAGATCGCGCATGCCAAATCCCTGCCTCACGATGCCTTGGCGGCTATTCGCGACCGCATGGCCATGGGCCATGGCGCGCTGCCCCTCATTGGCACTCCTGAGCAGGTCGCCGAGGGACTGATCGCGGTTCATGACGCCGGCTTTGGCGGGGCGACGCTCAGCTTCTTCGATTACGCCGAAGAATTCCCCTATTTCCGTGACACGGTGCTCCCGATCCTCGAACAGGCGGGCCTGCGTGCGCCGGCTCCGAGCCAGCGAGGGGGCGGGGGTGGATATGCCTGAGTGCGCTCTTTAGCCGCTGGCCCGATCGAGGAGGCGCACCGCTTCGGAATCGAGCGCGAGTTCGGTGGCATTCACCAGATCTGCGATCTGGCTTATGCTCGTCGCGCTCACGATCGGCGCATGGATAGCGGGCTTGGTCATCAACCACGCGATCGCGATTGTCGCGGGGCTCGCGGCATACCGCGTGCCAATTTTGTCCAAAGCAGCAAGGACAGCTATCCCGCGTTCGTTAAAATAGGGAGCGACGCTGCTCTCGCGCGGACGATCGGCAAGGTCGGACAGCCGCCGATATTTGCCGGTGAGAAAGCCGTTCGCCAGCGAAGCAAAGGGAAGGACGCCGATGCCGCTTCTTGCGCAAAGGTCCGCTGCCTCGGCCTCGTAATTCGACCGCTCCACTAGATTATAGTGCGGTTGGAAAGCGGCGTAGCGGACAAGCCCATGTCTTTCGCTGCAGTCGAGCGCTTCGGCAAAGCGCTGCGCGGTATAGTTCGATGCGCCGATGGCGCGGACCTTTCCAGCTCGGACGAGATCGTCATAGGCTCCGAGTGTCTCCTCGAGCGGAACGCCTAGATCGTCGAAGTGCGACTGGTAGAGATCGATATAATCCGTCCCGAGCCGCATCAGCGATGCCTCCACGGCCTCCTTGATGTAGCGCGCGGACAGTCCGGCCCCGCCGTCCCCCATATCCGCGCCGACTTTCGTGGCGATGACGATCCGGTCCCGTCCACCGCGCGAGCGCAGCCAGTGCCCGATGATGATTTCTGACTCGCCGCCCGAGTTGCCGCTTGCCCATCGGGAATAGAGGTCCGCCGTATCGAGGAAATTCAGCCCCGCGTCCCGCAGCGCATCGAGCAGCAAAAAAGACTGTTTTTCGTCGGCGGTCCATCCAAAGACATTTCCGCCAAAACAAAGATTTGGTGTCACGACCGTCGACCCGCCGATTGCACGATATTCCATATCGAACCCTTACCAGCGCCGTGCCATGCAACGGGATCTCACTGGTCGACGATGCTGAAGGCGACCCATTTGGCGTCGGGTTCGGTGAGCCCGAGCAGGTCGCGCCCGCACTCCTGGACGACCTGGTCGGCAAGGTGGATATGCTGGGTGCCCGAATGGATGTCGCGATAGACGCGCTGCATCAGCCCATCGTGCAGCGACGTCCCGCGTGCGGTGCGATATGCGAATGTACCCGTCTCCGAAATCACATCGTGGATATGGCGCATGCCCATTTTCGCAAGCGTGATCTGCCGACGCGAAGCAGGCTGATTGGCCGCCAGACTGTCAGCGATGCCCTGCCAGCTTTCCAGCAGAAACGCGCGCGCCGACCGATATTTGGCCTCGGCTTGCGCCAGCTCGAACCGAAACGTCGGTCCGTCGCAAACTTTCCCGAAAACATCGGCCTTCTCGCGTGCGTAGACAATAAGCTCGTCCAGCATTCGCCGGCCGACGCCGAGCGCCCAGGCGCTATGGGCCCAGGTCGCGATACCGACCAGACCCAATGTTCCTTGAATACCGCCGCGGTACGGGACGACGCTATCCGAGCGATAGGTCATGCCATGCGGCACAAACAGTTCCTCTGCCTCTTTCAACCCATAATCGAAACTGCCCGTGGCGCGCAGGCCCAGCACGTCCCAATTGCCTTTGAGCTCGACGCTCGCGCGCGGGTGATGGGCGATGACGATTTCTGTCTGGCCATTGGCGAGTTTCGATACCTTGTTGTCGCGCATCACGATGCAGCCTGAATGAACCCACTCGGCGTGCTGGATGCCGCTGCCATAAGCCCAATTGCCCCGGATCACGTATCCACCATCTACGGGGCGGGCGACACCGCGCGGGATACCGTTCCCGGCGACCATGACGTCGGGATTATCGCCGAAGATTTCGCTTACCGCATCTCCCGGAGCGTAAAGGGCCATCGCCGTCGCAAGCGAATTGTTGACCATGGCGCACCAGCCGGTCGACCCGTGCGCCCAGGCGAGACGCTCGATAATCCGCATCGCATCGACATGCGAGAGTTCCGCGCCGCCGAGTTCGCGCGGCAGGAGCATTCGGTACAGACCTGCATCGCGCAGGATGTCGACAGTGCGATCGGTAAGGTGACACAGCGCCTCGCTGATCTCTGCTTCCGCTTCGATCCCAGCGAGGACGGGCCCGAGTTCTTCATCATATTCTTGAAAGGTTCGAGGTCCCAGGTGCGCCATGTTCGTATCCCTGCTTTGCAATGGGTCGACCGTAAAACCGACGAATGTCCCATACTTGATAAGAATATTGAGAACTGAAATTGACCAAAGGCCGCTGACCCCGCTGGTATGGCGTAAGAGCGGGCTTCCCCTGAAACACTTGCGACGGCCGGCGACGAGATTTCCCAGCAGCCGGGTGCCGTTGCCCGATATCATGCACCGGCATAGCTGTTCCTGTAAGCTAGGGGATACTCGCAGCCGATGGGAGGAAGCATCTATTGTTCCCCTCCCGCCGCGGTGCCAGATTTGCCGGGATGGACCGGCGTTGCGGCAAATGGCCCCGCAGTTGGACCGTTCAAGTTGCCTCTTAGCGGGTCGTTGAAGCCGTCGCTCGCGGTGAACGCGCGAGCCAAACCATGGCGCCCGGGTCATGGCGACTATGCCACCGGGGTGAATGACCGTCGACCGTTCGGACTGATGGAGAATGTGGATTGGAAGCCGACGTATCCTCTCGATTGAAGCAGGTACTGCGATATCTTCCGGCATCGGTTGGTATCGTGACGAGCTACTCGCTAGACGGCGATGAACCCGTGGGGCTCGCCATGTCCGCCGTCATGCCGATGTCGCTCGAGCCATGTTCGATGGCGATCTCGATAAATCGTTCCGGGTCGAGCTATCCGTCGATGATCTCTGCGGGCGAATTTTGCCTCAACCTGCTCGATACCGATACATATCAATTCCTCGAGCCGTTCGTGGGATCCCGGCTGCGCGAGCAGCGATTTGGGTGCGATTGGGAAAAGCACGGGAAATTATGGTACATCCCGAACGCGCCGGCGAATATATTCTGTAAGATAGAAAAGGTCGTTTCCTACGGGACGCATGATCTCGTCATCGGCAGGGTCGTCGAACTTCTTACCCGCCCGAGCAGCGATCTTCTCTGCTGGGCGGACGGTTCCCTAGGCCGATTTTCCCGGCTGCAATGACCGTCTTGCGGTGAAAGGCCGCGTGGCGCCCTGCTGGGATCCGGTGACCTCGGAGCGTCGCGGCACGCGGATTCATCGTCCGCGTGCCGTATGTGACTTGACGACTATTTTGCGCCCGATTGGTGCCGTCTGGATGAATTCGCTGCGGTTGCCGTTCCCGAAAGTCGAAGCATCTTCCCCCGCAGGGTTCCTTATCTTCTAATCTACACGCGCCCCAGTCACACGATCGGTAGACGATGCGATCACCAGCCGCAGGCCTTGGACCAGACCGCGATCACCGCATCGCTGCCGAATTCCTTTTCGCGGAGCCGTTCGTCGATGCAGATTTTTTCGTCGGGCTCGCATCCTCCCGCCTTGCGGAAAATCTCGGCCGTTTGGATCGCGCGGATATAGGGCGAGGCGAGCATGATCTCGGGCCGGCCAACTTCCTCGCCGGCCGCGAACCATTCGCCGAGCGCGCGCGACTGCTCCATTCCGAGCTTGGACAGCGGCACGTCGACGTCGCGGTGATCGAGTTCGATGCGCTCGGCACCGGCGGCGTCGGCGGCATCGCGCGCGACATTGCCCGCGCTCTGGCCATGCCGGACGACCCAGAGCGTCGAAGGCCAGCGCGGGGTCATCGGAGTATCTCTTGCATGACGATCGAACGCGCTAAGTCGCCACGGGTTGCTAATCGCCGCTCTGATGGTTGCAACTTGGCTGCTGACGGAGAGAACAAGTCACTATGTCGAGGATTTTTGAATCGCCGGGCCTGACTTCGAGGTCCGCATCCGTAATTGCGCACTCAAAAGCGGAGCGACCGGAACCGGCCATAGCCGGTCGATTTGCAGCCAGCACTCCGGCCTTGCGCTGGGCGACCCGATGGGTCGTTTACGACGATGCAGGTCGTCGAGCGGGTGCCGGCCGCCCTTTGGCGGGCCGCCGGCACCGTGTGGACCCGGGCCAGGGAGTGGGCCCGTGGTCCGAACGGTCAGGGGAGCGTTCGGCGACCGCCACGACCGAAGACGAAACCGAGCACGACCAGAACGACCGCAACGATCAGGAGTATCTTCGCAAAATCGGCTGAAAGGCCGGCAATGCCACCGAAACCGAGAAGCGCTGCGACAAGCGCCACGACTGCAAATATGATGGCCCATCTGAACATGTCATTCTCCTCTCGAAGCGCGCACCGGTCCGCGTTCGAACATAGATGTCCGAACGACGGGTCATGCCGCCAAATTCATCCTGTCTGGATATCCGGTTAACGCCAGTTCGCGACGAAAGTTCCGGTATTGCGCGTTGCAACGCAAAGGCGCGACGGACGTTTCATGCCTATGGCGAGGGGGCTTGCACAGGAGCCGCGATGCCTCGCTTTCTTGCTCTTCTATCCACCGTCCTTCTTGTCGCGGCACCAGCGCTCGCGCTGCAATCGTGCAAGAAGGAACCCTCCGTTGCCGTCGTGCCGGCAGGCAGCGCCGAGGACATCGTCGTTCTGGAGGACGGCGCCACCATCGCCGCCCGCAAGGGCACACAGGACCGCGCCATGGCCGACTGGCTCGCCAGCGCGGAGAAGTCCAGCCAGTCCTTTGTCCTGGGCAAGCGGACCTTCATTCCCGGCACGGCGAAACTGTCGCGCGAGGGGCTGGGCGACGCGGCAATGCTCGCGACCTTGCTCGATGCGACGGCAGACGCGCGCGTTGCGCTGGTCGGCCACGGGGAGGCCGTGGCAGCTCCGTCTCTAGGGCAGAAGCGTGCCGAGGCGCTTGCAACTTTTCTGGAAAAGCGTGGCATCGCGAGGGACCGCCTTGCTGTGCGACCGGATCGCGGGAAGGCAGAGCCGGAGGCGCAGGTCACGCTGATCGCCGAACGGGGAAACTGGCGCGAACCGATCCTCGCGGGAGGCGCCGCCTCCGCGCCCGAAACCTGAATCCTCGCAGAAGATTGCATTTCTGCCTTGAGGGCACGTGGAAATTTCGGGCAGGGGCAGCAAGAGCATGGTACGAACGAGGGGACGGCCGTTGCACCGGCTTTGCGATCGCTGCACATGCGGTGATGGGAATTTGCGCATCCAATCAACCGGGCGAGCGTTGGGCGAATAGAATAGGGGAGCTGCATGACCGCCGCGATTGACGACCTTGCCGGCATTTTTCCGGGCGCCAGCGACATGGCGCGGGTCATGCGGCATCACGACTGGGCTGAAACGCCTCTCGGCCCTCCTGCCCAATGGTCCGAGGCGTTGAAGGTCCCGCTCCGCATGCTGCTCAGCTCGAAGTTCGAGATGTGGCTCGGCTGGGGACCCGATCTCCATTTTTTCTATAACGACGCCTATGTCCCGACGCTCGGCGTCAAGCATCCGGTGATGCTCGGCAAGCCGATGCGCGAGGTCTGGTCCGAGGTTTACGACGATGTCGCCGACCAGATCGACCGCGTGCGCGCCGGCGAGGCGACGTGGAACGAGGAACTGCTTCTCCTGCTCGAACGGAGCGGCTTTCCCGAGGAGACCTACCACAGTTTCTCCTATAGTCCGCTCAGCGACTCCGACGGGACGGTCGGCGGGCTCCTTTGCGTCGTGCGGGAAGACACCGCGCATGTGGTCGGGCGGCGGCGGCTCGAAACGCTGGGTGCGCTTGGCTCGTCGCTCTCCGGCGCGACTGACCGGGCGTCAATCGCCGAGGCGATCGATACGGCACTTGCCGGCAACCGTCGCGATTTCCCTTTCGTGGCGTTCGATCTGGAGGGCACCACGGGTTCGGGCGAGGTCTCGCCGACTTATAGCGCCGCGGGTGTCTCGCCCGCGGACTTTGCCCAGTCGGGCACCATAATAGATTTGCCGCAGGGTTCGACCTTGCCTCGCGGCGCGTGGGACCATCCGCCCACCAAGGCGCTCGCCATCGCCATCCCTGGCCCCATGGCGAAAGACGGCGCAGGGTCGCTTCTGCTTGGCCTGAATCCCTATCGCGGCGAGGATCCCGACATCCTCGATGTCGTCCGTCTGATTGCCGCCCAGATCGGCGGCGCGCTCGCCAATGCAGCTGCTGTCGAGGTCGAGCGGCGCCGTGCCGACCGGATATGGAGCGTATCGCGCGATCTCATTGTCGTCGTCGACGAGCAGGGGATATTCCAGTCGGTCAGCCCCTCCTGGACGCGGACATTGGGCCACCCCACCGAACAGGTGGTCGGGCGTCCTATCAGCGACTTCATGCATCCGGACGATATCGCGGCGAGCAGCGACGCGCTTGCGCACTCGATGACCAAAGGCAATCTCACCAATTACGAAAATCGCTTCCGTGCTGCCGACGGCAGCTATCGCAGCATGGAATGGCATACGACCCTCGAGGACGGGCTCGTCTATGCATACGGCCGCGATGTCACCGAACGGCGGCAGGTCGAGCAGGCCCTGAACAGCAGCCAGGAGCAGTTTCGCCACCTCGTTCAGGGGGTCACGGACTACGCCATCTACCTCATCGACCTTGAAGGCCGTGTGTCGAGCTGGAACGAGGGCGCCCGCCGCATCAAGGGCTATGAACCCGAAGACATCATCGGCGAGCATTTCTCGCGCTTCTACACCGACGAGGACCGCGCGCACGGCGAGCCCGTGCGCGCGCTGGAAACCGCACGGCAGGAAGGCCGGTTCATCGCCGAGGGCTGGCGCGTTCGCAGGAACGGCGAGCGGTTCCGCGCAAGCGTGGTTATCGATGCGATCCGCGACGACGATGGACGCCCGATCGGCTTCGCCAAGATTACGCGCGACATCAGCGAGCGCGAAGAAGCCCAGAAGCAACTTGAAATCGCGCGGGAAGCCCTGTTTCAGTCGCAGAAAATGGATGCGATCGGGCAGCTGACGGGCGGCGTCGCGCACGATTTCAACAATCTGCTGATGGCGGTGCTGAGCAGCCTCGACCTGTTGCGCAAACGACTCCCCGACGACCCGCTGGCACATCGCCTGCTCAACAATGCGGTAGAAGGAGCGACACGCGGTGCGACGCTTACCCAGCGCATGCTGGCCTTCGCGCGGCGGCAGGAACTCGATCTCCACCCGATCGATCTGCCGCAGCTTTTGTCGGGCATGAGCGATCTCGTGCAGCGCTCGATCGGGCCCGAATGGCCGATATCGACGAACTTCCCGCTCAAGCTTCCCGCGGTTCGTGCCGATGCAAACCAGCTGGAAATGGCGATCCTCAACCTGATCGTGAATGCCCGCGACGCAAGCCCGTCGGGCGGTCATATCCTGATCTCCGCGACTAGCGAATTGCTTCGGGAAGGCGCCGTCGAAGATCTTCCGGCGGGGAATTACGTCCGTCTCGTCGTCAAGGACAGGGGCACCGGTATGGACGCCGAGACTCTGCGCCGCGCGACCGAGCCTTTCTTTACCACCAAGGGCGTTGGCAAGGGAACCGGTCTCGGCCTTCCGATGGTTCACGGCATGGCGCGTCAGATCGGTGGTTCCTTCGAACTTCAGAGCAAAGCGGGGGACGGAGTGAGCGCGATCCTGTGGCTTCCGGCGGCCGGAGCCGAGCAGCGCGCCGCGCAGCCGGTCGAGGCAAGCGAAGATATCGCGCCCTCGACGTCGCGCCTGACGATCCTGGCCGTCGACGACGACGCGCTGGTGCTTATGAATACGGCGGCGCTGCTCGAGGACCTCGGCCATGAGGTCATCGAGGCGGAGTCCGCGGCCGCGGCGCTGGAGATGGCGCGGGTGCGCGACGATATCGACCTCATCGTTACCGACCAGGCGATGCCCGACATGACCGGCGTAGATCTTATTACGGCGGTCGACGGATTCAGGCCGCACATGCCCGTGATCATCGCGAGCGGTTATGGCGAAGGCGTCGATGTACCTGGCCGTCAGGTTGTGCGGCTCAGCAAACCGTTCAACCAGAAGCAACTGGCAAAGGCGATCGAGACTGCCGTCGAGGCCGAGCGATAACTTTTGTCTAATGTAGGCCGTCGGCGTCGAGGCTCGTAGCGTTTGATATCCGCTTCGCAGCGCTAGTTTTCGGCCGGGCTGCATCAGCTCCCGCAGCGGAGCGACAGTTGGGAGATGAAAGTCATGCCGGTCAAGCGCATGGATAATATGGGCATCGTCGTCGACGATCTCGATGCGACGGTCGACTTCTTTCTCGAACTCGGTCTCGAGCTCGAAGGCCGAGCCACGATCGAAGGCGAATGGGCCGGCCGAGTCACGGGCCTCGGCGATCAGCATGTCGAAGTCGCGATGATGCGCACGCCGGACGGGCACAGCCGGCTCGAGCTTTCCCGCTTTATCCGCCCGCGTGTCGCCGCCGATCATCGTAATGCTCCGGTGAACGCGCTCGGCTATCTTCGCGCCATGTTCGCCGTCGACGACATCGACGACACGCTGGAGCGGCTGCGCGGGCGAGGCGCCGAACTCGTAGGCGAGCTTGTCGATTACAAGGACGTGTACCGCCTCTGCTACATCCGCGGACCCGAAGGACTTCTCATCGGGCTCGCACAGGAGCTTGGGTGAATTCGGCCAAGTGGGATCGGGATACACCGAAAGTCGCCGCCATGCGTTTCAGTCTACGCTGAGCCGACCAGTGCGGCAGACGTCTTTGACAGACATTCGAGAGAGATGCCTTTGTCCAAAATCGTGAATGGAGCCAGCCTGAAGCCGCGTTCCGGAGAGCCGCCAAAGAAGATTGTTCTGCTGCTCCACGGTTTCGGGTCGAGCGGGACGGACATGATCTCGCTCGCGCCGGGGTGGCAGGAGGCGCTCCCCGATACCTTGTTTCTCGCGCCGCATGCGCCGCAGCGCTGCGGGATGATGGGGGCGGGCTATCAATGGTGGGGACTGTCGGGATTTGCGCCGTCGGCGCTGGCGGCCGGCGCGGCCTCGGCCGCGCCCGCGATCGACGCCTTTATCGACCGCAAGCTTGCCCAATATGGATTGACCGAGGCGGACCTGGCGATGGTAGGGTTCAGTCAGGGCACGATGATGGCGCTTCATGTCGCCCTGCGGCGCCCGCAAGCGATCGCCGCCGTGGTTGGCTATTCCGGAATGCTCGCTGGGACGCTCGGGCTTGCGCACGCCACCTTGCCGAAGCCGCCGGTTCTGTTGGTGCATGGAACGGCGGATCCGGTAGTGCCGATCGCGGCGCTGCATATGTCGGAAAGCGAGCTCAAGCGTCTTGGCGTCGAGGTCACCACGCATATTTCCTATGGGGTCGCTCATAACGTCGATCCGGTCGGCCTGCGCCTTGGCCGTGACTTTGTGGCCGATGCCTTTGGTCGCGGATCGTGAGGGCTATCGGGCAAACAGCATCCGGAGCGACTTTGCCATTCGCACCGCATTTCCCGATGTAAGCGTGCCCTGACGATCGCCGGCGGAGACGGTGCGTCCCGCATGCAACCCTATCATTCACCCGGCGTTAGGTCCTAGTCAAAGCAGGGAGACATATCATGAAGAAGATTTTCATCAGCCTGGCCGCCGCTTCGGTTTTCGCGCTCGGCGCTTGCCAGAGCCCCGCGGCGGACAAGGTCGAGGATCAGGCCGAAGCCAAGGCCGAGGTGATCGACGAACAGGCCGACGCGATGCCGGCCGGCCCGGCGAAGGAGGCCATGGAGAACAAGGCCGATGTCGTCGAGGAGCAGGGCGAAGAAAAGGCCAACGCCATGGATGACAATGGCGAGATCGCCCCTTCCGAAACCGGCGTCGGCGACACGCAGAAGAAATAAGCCTGCCTTCCCTAAAGGGCAGGGTAAGGGGCGCCGGACTCGGCGCCCCTTTTTCGTTCGAGCCCATCCGCCCACGCCATGCTGCCTGAGTGATCCTGCCCGTTACGAGCGCGCGCGGAACTGCCGTCTGTGCGGGGCGTTCGCTAAATACCATTCCGGGAGCAGGTGTAATGAACAGACTTAGGCGGCTCGAGACATTCGCCCGCGCCGGCTGGCTTGCCAGGGGCATAGTCTATTGCCTGCTCGCCTATATCGCGTTGACCAGCGCGCGAGCCTCGGACGCCAGCCCGCAGGGCGTGTTTCGGTCGGTACGCGACATGCCCGGCGGGCCCATTTTGCTGGTCCTTCTCGCCTTGGGCCTCGCCCTCTATGGAGCCTATCGATTATATGGCGCCGCGCTCGACAGCGAAGGCAAGGGTAATGATGCGAAGGGCATAGCGATCCGCGTGGGCTATGCTGCCAGCGGGCTCGCGCATTTCCTCCTTTCCTGGGCAGCCGTCCGCCTCGCTTCCGGCAAGACGGACGCCGGCGGTGAGCGCGAGAAGGAAGCGGCAGGCATGCTGCTCGACATGCCGCTCGGCGACACGCTGCTGGGGGCGATCGGGCTCGCGTTCCTTGCGGCCGCGGCCCATCAGGCGGTGAAAGCTTGGACGACCGAGTTCATGAGGGGCGTTGCGCCCGAGGCCCCGGCGTGGGTCGTGCCTGTCGGCCGGGCAGGTCTTGCGGCGCGGGCTGTGGTCTTCGCGGTGATCGGCTATTCGCTCGTGCGGGCGGGCTGGTTTGGGGCAGCGGGCGAGGTCAAGGGGCTTGGCGACGCGCTGTCCGCATTGACCGAACATGCTGCGCTCTACACCCTCGTCGCCGCGGGGCTATTCCTGTTCGGAATTCACAGCCTGGTCGAGGCCCGCTGGCGCCGCATCCGCGATGAGGACGTCGTGCGACGGCTGGCGGCAGCTGCGCGATAAGGGATCGGAACCCGCGGCGCCGCGCGGGCGCTACTGCTCTTCACACGGCGTCTCCTCGCCGGCCTTCGTGGCGTCGTCCGTTGGCTTCAGCCTTGGCGCGATCTGTCCGCTTCGGGTTCGTCCGGCACGAAGCTGATCTGCGCGAGTCTCCAGCTTCGTTCGCGTTCTCCGGGCCAATGATCCGCTGTGCCGGGATAGGGGTCCGGCGCGTGACAGCCATGCACTTCGGCGCGGATCAGGCGGCCGGTTTCGCGCAGCCGGATCGATGTGCCGGGGTAGCGTTCCTTCAGTCGCGCTTCCAGAAGCTCGGCTTCTTCGGAGAGTTCTGGGCTCGAAAGGCCGCGCGGCGTGCCGTCGACCAACTCGGCGGTCGACGAGCGGATCGCCTTCAACCCGTCGTGCAGAATATCGAAGGAAATGAAGGCGGCGGCCGCCGAGTCCGCCCACCACCAGCCAAGCCCGAGCCCGACGATTCCGGCGATGCCGGCGGCGCCGGTCATCCAGTTTGCCTTGTTCATCAACGCGTCGGTGTGGAGGAGCTTGTCGGCGAGGTCTTCCGCCAGCGGCAATTCCTTGCGCCCGATGATCATCGGCGGGATCATCGCGTAAAATTGCGCGCCAATCATCAGCCAGCCGAGCCAGATGTCGCGGCCGAATATCCGGACCGTCCCGACCGTGGCATGTTCGGCCTTGACGAGGGTCATTGCCGAATCCCAGAGAAGCAGCGCGCCTGTCGCCGCGAGCGCGACAGCCGCGAGAAAGAAGCCGAGGCCGTTGACGCGCTCGAATCCGAACGGGAATTTGCGCGATCTCTCGCCGTTGCGTTCCATCCGAGCGGCGATGAGAAAGGCGATCGGGGGAACGAGGCCGAGCGTGTCTTCGATCCACGCGGTCTTCATCGTCTGGCTCTGGCCGAGGACCAGACCCATCACGACGATGATCGTGAGCGTCCAGAAGATGTTCCAATATTCGAGGCGTTCCGCGCGCTTCAGGGTCTCTATCAGCCGCGGGGGGAGGCCCTCGTCGGAAAAGGCGTCCACTCCGCTCATTTCGTGTTTCCGGCAACTTGCCGGGCCTTGATCTCGACTAGCGAAATCCAGCGATTTTCGCCGTTTCGCATCGCAGCACGCCACTCAATTGCGTTCTTGCCCTTGCCGTCGGTCCGGATCGGCGGCGACAGGGCATTCGTCGTCGAGACGGGTGTGTCCGCCCGAAAGGGCGCAATGACGAGATCGAGGTCGCCATTCTCCACCGCTTGCAGCAACGGCTCGACAGGACCCGACGTGCGCCGGGCTTGCGCGCCGGTTGCCGTTTCAAGCATCCGCAGCAGCGAACTGGCTTCAGGTGGGACGTCGGCAGCGGCGCCGACGCGGATTGTGCTGCGCGCGCGAATCTCGTCGAGACTATGTTCGGGGTCGCTTGGAAATCGATCGCAGGCCGCAAGGAAGAGAGCGCCGACGGCGATCATTCCCCACCGCCTTATCATGGGATGCATTGCGGCGCCTCGGTGCGGTCGACAGGCCTGATTGTCGAGGCTTGGTTCAACTGGGGACTCCCGCTTGGCGGCGGCGCACTGCCGCTGCCCTCACTTTACGCCCGGCGGGCCTCCCGGTTCCTCGGTCAACTGCAGCGCAATTGCCCGGACCGCTGCAAAGCCAGGGATCGGCATCACCGTCGCGGCGCGGGGGATGTAACGTCAAGCGCCGATTGGAGCCGGAGCGCACAGCCGGGGCTGCGCTCGTTGTTGGGGACCCGGCCCTTTCCGTGGAGCAGTTAGTGCTCGGCCTCCATGGTCAGCCCTCCTTTGCGCGCTTGCGCTTCCCGGGTTCGGCCAGCTCGATCCAGACCGGCGTGTGATCGCTCGTCTTCTCCCAGCCGCGC
The DNA here is from genome assembly GCF_023197165.1 of Sphingopyxis sp. MSC1_008. Taxonomy (GTDB): domain Bacteria; phylum Pseudomonadota; class Alphaproteobacteria; order Sphingomonadales; family Sphingomonadaceae; genus Sphingopyxis. The sequence goes on along the minus strand of NZ_JALPRD010000013.1, from coordinate 24,487 downwards.
GGGCGAAGATCGACCTCGGCCGCCTTCAGCAATTTCTTCGCCGGCTTGTTGAGGAGCAGATGGTCGATGCGGATGCCGGCGTTGCGCTCGAAGCTGCCGCGCCAATAATGCCAGAAGGTGTAGATAGTCTCCTTCGGGTGGAGGTGGCGGATCGCGTCGGTCCAGCCCTGGTCGAGAAGGCGCTGGTAGGCGGCCCTGGCTTCGGGCGCGAATAGCGCGTCGGTCAACCATCGCTCGGGTTTGTAGACATCCTCGTCGGTCGGAATGACGTTGAAGTCGCCCAAGACCACCACCGGTGCCTTGAGATCGACGAGCGTCTGGAGATGCGCGTCGAGACGGGCCATCCAGTCGAGCTTATATTCGAACTTCGGGCCCGGCCGCGGGTTGCCGTTGGGAAGATAGAGCCCAGCGATCAACACGCCGCCAACCGCGGCTTCGATATAACGGCTCTGCTCGTCCTTCGGATCGCCCGGCAGCCCCCGGCGCGTCTCGTGAATCTCGCCGACCCGGCTCAGCAGCGCGACGCCGTTCCAGCGGCTCTGGCCATGCCAGATCGCCTGATAGCCGGCAGCCTCGACCGCCTCCCGCGGGAAGGCCTCCTGCGGCGCCTTCAACTCCTGCAACACCACGATATCGGGCTCGGCGAGCGCCAGCCATTTGAGGAGAATGGGGAGCCGGCCGCCGATCCCGTTCACATTATAGGTCGCGATCTTCACGGGTGGGGCAGGTCCTGGTCGGCGCCGCCCCGTTTCGCGGGCGCGCAGCGAGCAAAACGGAATTGGGCGTTGGACTTGGGCATGGTGTCTCTACTCGATTGCGGCGCCTTCGTTCCCGCCTTCGCTGCAACCCCGTGCCGGGGCGGGCGTTGAGTCATGAGTAACCAAGGAGCGCATCATGGCCGACGACAAGAGTGCAACTGGCTCGCCCGATCGCGATCGGATCGGCCTCGGCGAGGATTATGAGATCCGCGACTGGACCGAACGCCTCGGGGTTAGCGAGGCCGAACTTCGCGAGGCGGTCGATGCCGTCGGCAATTCGGCCGACGCCGTTCGGGCGTATGTGAACCGCAGCTGATGGCGGGCGAATTCGACCGTGCTGCCACCGCGCCCGTCGAGCGTATCGCGCGGGCGCTTGCGGGACACGCGCTCAGCAAGAATGCCGAAGGTGACCTCGGTTCGGCGGGCGAGGCGGTCAATGCGCTCTGGCCCGACTATACCGACGCCGCGCTCGCGGCGCTACGCACGTTGCGCGAACCGAGCGGCCGCATGCTCGCCGTCGGCGACGCCGATATCTGGGATCGGATGATCCGCGCCGCGATCGAGGACGAGACGATCTCTGAATCCTGAACGACAAGAGCAACAAGCGGCAGAGTCGGCGGAAGAGAATAGTCGATCCCCGCGGGCGTGTTCGCGATGCCGCCGACGCGCTTCGTCCTGCTCACCGCGCTCGGTGCAGGCATCTTGACCGGCGCGCTCGCGACCGCGGGCTATCTCCTCGGCGAGCGCTTCGAGGGCGTCTGGCGCGTGATCCGTTTCAAATGTGGCAAGGCCGGCTGACCTATTTCTGCCCGGCCGCGATCCCGACCGGCGAGGACAGCGCGAGCGCCTTTGGTCCGGTCACGCGCCAGACCGTGTTCGACAGATCGTCGGCGATCCAGAGCGCGCCGCGTGCTGCGTCATAGGTGACGCCGACCGGACGGCCGCGGGCGCGTCCGTCCTTGATGAAGCCGGTCACGAAATCCTTGGGCTTGCCCGTGGGTCTGCCGTTCGCGAACGGCACGAAGCTCACCTTGTAGCCCGCGAGGCTCTGCCGGTTCCAGCTGCCATGTTCGCCAATGAAAGCGCCTTGCGCGAAGCCGGGAAAACCGGCCCCGGTCGCGAAGCTGAGGCCGAGCGGCGCAACATGCGAGCCTAGCGCATAGTCGGGGGCGATCGCCGTTTTCACCAACTCGGGCTTCTGGGGATGGACGCGCGGGTCCACATGCTTCCCCCAATAGCTGTACGGCCAGCCATAGAAGGCGCCCTCGCGCACCGAGGTCAGATAGTCGGGCACCAGCTCGGCACCGAGCTCGTCGCGCTCGTTCACGACCGCCCAGAGCTTGTTCGAGACCGGCTCGAAGGCGAGGGCGGTCGGATTGCGAATGCCCGACACGAATATGCGGTTCGCTCCGGTCGCGGCGTCGACTTCCCAGATTACTGCGCGATCTTCCTCGAGATTGAGACCGCGCTCGCCGATGTTGCTGTTCGAGCCGATGCCGACATAAAGCTTGGTGCCGTCGGGACCCGCGGCGAGCGACTTCGTCCAGTGATGATTGACTTGCGACGGCAGCTTGGTGACTTCCTCACCCTTGCCCGCAATGCTCGTCTGGCCGTCGGTATAAGCGAAGCGTATCAGCGCGCCCTGGTTGGCGACGTAGAGACTGCCGCCCACGAGTGCGAGACCATAGGGCGCGTCGAGATCCTTGATAAAGGTCGTCCGCAGCTCCGGCGCGCCGTCGCCATCGGTGTCGCGCAGCAGGGTGATGCGGTCGCCGCCCTTGACGCTGCTCTTGCCGAGGCTCTTGATATAACCCGCGATCACATCCTTGGGCCTGAGCTTGGGCGCGTGCCCGCCCGATCCTTCGGCGACGAGGATATCGCCATTGGGCAGCACCAGGATCTGGCGCGGGATCTTGAGATCGGTCGCAACGGCGGTGATCGTGAACCCCTCGGGCACCGTGGGAAGCTCGCCGTTCCAGCCCTGCGGCTTTGCGATCTTCATCGGCGGCACGAGCGTCTGGTCGAGCGCCGGGAGCTTGGGGGTCGGCCCGGTCTGGTCGAGGCTCTCGTCGCCGCTGCCGCACGCGGCGAGTGTCGTCGCGGCGAGCAGGCTCGTGATGATCAGCCGCGCGCTCATTGAACGATCCTTTGGCCGCTATAGGCGATCCACCCCGCTGCGAGCGCAGCGAGGGCCGAAGCGATCGAAAGTAGGAGACCCGCAGTGCCCACCGAACTCCACGCGTCCTGGCTATGCTTGAAGGCGTTGATCAACCCGGCGATCCACATGAGAAGAACGAGCAGGAAATAGATGAGAGCGCGCGATCGGCCCGGATCGTGGCGCCGGCGAAAAAGGCCGATCGCCGCCCACAGCAGCACGGGTGCACCAAAGACGAGCGCGCCGGTGATCGACCAGGCGGAGAAGTTGCTCCACTGGATTTCGGCGCTTTTCAAATAGGTGATGTCCGACAGGAGCGCGGTCGTGAACAGCGCAATCGGGAAGGCGAGAAGCAGCCCGTGAAGCGGATGGACGGCTTGCCGGCTTGTGGAAATTTGTGTCGCCAAGCTCAATCTCCACCTGCTGCTGCCTTTTCGAACAATGCGCGGCGCCGCATTTGGTTTCGCGGAACCCGTGCCCTATGCGCAACGTTCGATGCCCGAGAGAAAGGGGCATGATGGAGCAAGGCTGGATTCCCTATTGCGGCGCCGCCCCCGGGCCGGCGGAATGGCTCCTGCGCTGGAATTTCGATCCGCTCCTGCTGCTCGTGTTTGCATTGATCGGCTTTGCTGCCTGGCGACGCGCGGACATCGGCGCGCCCTTCTGGGCAGGCTTCGGCCTGCTTCTGCTCCTGTTCGTCTCGCCGCTCTGCGCCCTGTCCTCCGCCCTCTTCTCGGTTCGCGTTGGGCACCATGTGCTGCTGACCGCGCTGGCCGCGCCCTTGCTCCTGTGGGGGATGCCGCGGTTTGTCGTTCGTGGTCCTGCCCCGATGTGGGCGGCAACACATATTCTTCTTTTCTGGATATGGCATGCGCCCGTGCCCTACGCCTTCGCGCTGTCGAGCGACCTCGCATTCTGGGCCATGCAGGCGAGCTTGCTGGGGAGCGCGATTGCCTTCTGGGGCGCGCTGCGCCGATGCTCGCCGGCGACGGCGATCCTGCTGCTGCTCGCGATGATGGTCCAGATGGGGCTGCTCGGTGCGCTCATCACCTTTGCAGCGACGCCGCTCTACGCGCCGCACGCCGTCTCGACTCTCGCCTGGGGGCTGACGCCGCTCGAGGACCAGCAGCTAGCCGGGCTCATTATGTGGGCGCCCGCCGCCGCCTTCTATCTCGCCGCCGCGATGGCGCGCGGTTGGCGCCTGCTTTCGCCGCCCGTGGCGGCGGCGCGATGATCGAGGCGCTCCAGGCGTGGGCCGCGCGCTACGCCGCCGACCGGCGCTATTCGCCGGTCGGGCAGAGTTTTCACTGGGTGATGGCGGCGCTCGTTCTCTTCCAGCTCTGGTGGGGATGGCAAATGAGCCGGATCCCCGCAGGCGGCGAAAAGCTCGAAGCCTTTCGCGTCCACGCCGAGATCGGCCTCCTGATGCTTGTCCTTGCCGCATTGCGCGCGATCTGGCGGCTGATCATCCCGGGACCGATCAACGATGCCGACCGGCTCGGCTGGCAGACCGCGGCCGCCTATGTCACGCATATCCTCTTCTACCTCTGTTTCTTCGGCCTTCCATTGAGCGGCTGGGCGATGTGGTCGACGGTCGAGGGCGAACCGCTCAAGATCGCGGGCGTCATCCCCTTTCCATATATGCCCTTCGACACGCTCGCGCCGTGCATCCAGTGGTGGATCCTCGACTGGGCCGAGGGTATCCACGCCGCGCTGGTCATCCTTCTGGTGGCGATGATCCCGATCCATGTCGGCGCGGCGCTGAAGCATCATTTCTGGGATCGGCACGATGTGCTGCGCGGGATGCTTCCCGACCTCGAACAGGACTCGGACCCAGCGCCGCGGCGTAAGCCGAAACCGCGCGCGCCTCGGAAGGCGAAAGCGCGCGGCTGATCGCGCGCATTTGCCCAAGCGGATCATTGTTCCGCTTGCCGGTCCGCCACGCCTCGAGCTGCTTTTCGAGATAGGCGGCCGGCTGGCCCGCAAGCGCGGGATTGCCGGCGTCGCCTTCACCATTCTTGGCGTGACAGGTCGAGCAGGCGGCAAGGCCGCGTCCGGGATCGCCAAGCTGGTACAATCGCTCGCCCCGGCTGGCGGTGGCGCGGGCGATGTTCGGGGGAGGTACGGGAAGAGCAGCATAATAGGCAGCGACCTTCGCGCGATCGCGGTCATCGAGGCGGAGCGCGATTGTGCGCATCAAAAGATGTTCACGCCGGCCATTGGCATAATCGTCGATCTGGCGGTGGAGATATCCGGGATCGAGCCCGGCAAGGCGCGGGGTGTCCTGCCCGTCGCCTTCGCCGCTCAGGCCGTGGCAGGTAAAGCACGCGGCCTCGGCGCCGGCATCGCCGCCGCTCATCGCGATCGTCTCGCCCGTCGCGCGGAAGCGATCCCGATAGGCGGGCGCATCGCAGGCCGCGAGTGAAAGCAGAAAGAGAAGCGAAGCGGCGCGCACCTTGCGGGAACCAATGCCGCTATGAGGTGGTTCCCGAAGCGTGGCGCAGGGACCTGATATGATCTGGAAAGGGGGCGTGGCTGGATCGATGCTGATGATATTGGCCGCGTGCGATCCCGCTCCCATTGAACCGCCGCTCGCCGACGCCGGCTCGATCGCGCGCGGCAAGGCGGCTGCCCAGCGGCTCGGCTGCGGCGCTTGCCACGAGCTCCCTGGCATAGACTGGCCGAAAGGCCGTATCGGCCCCTCGCTTGCGGGCTTCGGCAACCGCGCGCTGATTGCGGGGACCCTTCCGAACGATCTGCCGCGGCTCGCCGCGTTCGTGGCCGACGCACCTTCACTAGTGCCGGGAAGCGGAATGCCAGCGGTGCCGATGGACGCGGGCGAGGCGCATGATATTGCGGCCTGGCTCCAGTCTCAGCGTGACTAGCGCGGGTAGCGGCTGGCCGCCGGCGGTCTTCGACCCGGCAGGCCCTTATTCCGAGCCGGTGACGACGCTCGCCTGGGCGCTGCTGCTCGGCGGCACGGCGGTGTTCGCCCTCGTGCTGGCGGCCCTCGGGGTCGCTCTCTTCGGTTCGGCGGCGCTGAAGGCGCGGCTCGGCGGCGAAAAGGCGATATGGATCGGGGGCTTCGCTTTTCCCGCGGTCGTGCTGACCGGACTCCTCATCTGGGGCCTGATGCTGACCTCATCGCTGTCGGCGACGCGGGTGACGGGCGCGGAGATGCGCGTGAAGATTATCGGCGAAATGTGGTGGTGGCGCGTCCACTACCAAGATGCCGAAGGCCGCGAGACGCTGCGCGATGCGAACGAACTCCATATCCCGGTGGGCAAACCCGTGCTGCTCGAACTCGAAACCGCCGACGTCATTCACAGCTTCTGGGTGCCGCGCCTCGGCGGCAAGATGGACATGATTCCGGGGCGCACGAACCGCCTGCTGATCCAGGCCGACAAGCCGGGTGTCTACAAGGGCCAGTGCGCCGAATATTGCGGCGGGCCGCACGCGCTGATGGGCTTTATCGTCGTCGCGCATACAGCGGAGGATTTCGCGCGCTGGAAGGCTTCGCGCGTACCCGCAAGAGGTGAGCAGGGCCGGGGGCTCGAGCTGTTCCTGTCGAGTGGCTGCGCCGCCTGTCATACGATCCGCGGCACGCCCGCCACCGGCCTCGCCGGACCCGATCTCACCCATGTCGGCTCGCGCCAGACTCTCGGTGCGGGCATCTTGCCGAACAATCCCGGTACGATGGCGGGCTGGATCGCCGACGCGCAGGCGATCAAGCCTGCGAACCGCATGCCCGCCTATCATCAGCTCAGCGCCGAGGAACTTCTCGCGGTCAGCGAATATCTGGTACGACGCAAATGAGATCGGAGACGGGGTTCGATCCAGCACTCTATGATCGATTTCCCACCAAGGGGCGTCGTCCCAAGGGCGAGGAGGACGAACTTCGGCGCATCTGGTGCAAGCCCAAAGGCTGGGAATATCTGACCGTCGTCAACAATAATTATGTCGGTATCTATTATCTCGGCACGGCTTTCCTCTTCTTCCTGATGGCCGGCGTGCTCGCGCTGCTGATGCGCGCGCAGCTTGCCGCACCGATGCTCGAGATCCTGCCGCAGGGCGTCTACAACCAGGTCTTCACCATGCACGGCACGGTGATGATGTTCCTCTTCGCCGTGCCCGCGGTCGAGGCAGCGGGCGTGCTGCTCCTGCCGCAGATGCTCGCGGCGCGCGATCTGCCGTTTCCCCGGCTCTCGGCCTACGCCTTCTGGGCCTATGCCGTTGGCGGACTTTGCTTCTTCGCTTCGATCTTCGTCGGTCTCGCGCCCGACGGCGGCTGGTTCATGTATCCGCCGCTTACCTCGAAGACCTATTCGCCGGGTATCAACACCGACTTCTGGCTGCTCGGCATCGGCTTCATCGAGATTAGCGCGATCGCGGGGGCGATCGAGATCATCGTCGGTGTGCTCAGGACGCGCGCGCCGGGTATGAGCCTCGACAAGATGCCGATCTTTGCCTGGTCGATGCTCGTCTTCGCGGTGATGATCGTGATCGCCTTTCCGAGCATCATTCTGGGCACGTTGCTGCTCGAGATCGAGCGCGCCTTCAATTGGCCCTTTTTCGATGCGACGCGCGGCGGCGACCCGATGCTCTGGCAGCATCTCTTCTGGTTCTTCGGCCATCCCGAGGTCTACATCATCTTCCTGCCAGCGGCGGGCATGATGAGCATGATTGTCGCGACCGTCGCGAAGACCGAACTCGTTGGCTACCGGCTGATCGTGCTCGCGATGCTCGCGACCGGCTTCATCAGCTTCGGCGTCTGGGCGCATCATATGTTTACCACCGGCATGCCGCCGATGACGACCGGCTTTTTCTCGGCCGCCTCGATGGCGGTGAGCGTGCCCGCCGGGTTGCAGGTCTTTTCGTGGATTGCGACGATCGCGATCGGCAAGCGCAGCTTCAATGCGCCCGGCCTCTTCGTGCTGGGAAGCATCGTCATCTTCGTGACTGGCGGGCTCACCGGGGTGATGGTCGCGATGGTGCCCTTCGACTGGCAGGCGCACGACAGCTATTTCATCGTCGCCCACCTTCATTATGTCCTCATCGGCGGAATGGTCTTTCCGCTCTTCGCAGCCTTCTATTACTGGATCCCGATGGTGAGCCGCCGGGCGCTGTCCGAGCGGCTCGCCAAATGGGTGTTCGGGCTGATGTTCACCGGCATGAACATCGCCTTCCTGCCGATGCACCTCGCGGGGCTGCAGGGTATGCCGCGCCGCGTCTATACCTATCTGCCGGGACAGGGGCTCGAACTTCCGAATCTCATCTCGACGATCGGCGCCTTCATGCTCGCGGTGGGGGTATCGCTGTTCCTCGTTGACCTTGCGCGCAACTTCCGTCTTGCGCTGGACGAGGGCAATGCGGGTAATGTTTATGACGGGGCGACGCTCGAATGGCTGCCGAGCGCGCTCTATTCGACGCGGTCGATCCCGGTGGTCCGCAGCCCGGAGCCGCTCCGCGACGATCCGAAGCTCGCCGAAGATGTCGAAAAGGGGCGCTATTTTCTGCCGGGCTCCGCGACCGGGCTTCGCGAGACGATCGTCACCAGCCCCTTGCTCGCGGAACCGCAATATCTGCAGATCATGCCCGGCCCCTCGGCCTGGCCCTTCGCTGCGGCGATCTTCACCGCGGGCTTTTTCCTTGCGCTCACCGTGCAGGCCTACAGCTTCGCTTGGGTGAGCGCCGTGCTGACGGTCGCCTCGGTGCTTCGCTGGCTGTGGGACACCGACCGCAAGGTCGAAAAGGGCGAAGTCGATATCGGCGCGGGCATCATGGTCCCGACCTATGTCACCGGTCCGTCGAGCCATGGCTGGTGGGCGATGGTGATCCTGCTCGTCGTGATGGCGATGATCTTCATCATGGCGCTGTTCAGTCTCGCCTTTCTCTGGTCGAACCAGCCCTCCTTCTGGGCGGCGCCCCCGCTCGGCGATGCGGTCCTGATTTCCCTCCTCTATGGCGTGGCATTTGCCGCGGCGCTCGCGGCGCGGCCGTTGCTCCGCCGCGGACCCACATGGCCGGTGCTGCTGTTCCTTGTTTCCACGCTTGCGTCGGGCATCGCGCTCTGGCTCGACTGGAATGGGTGGAATGCGACAGGGCTCGGTCCCGAGGCGAGCGGGCAGGGCGCGGTCATCTACGCGCTGCAGGCGCTTGAGGCCTTTGCGCTCGCGATCGGCGTGCTGATGGCGGCCTATTGCGCCGCGCGCGCGGGGCGCGGGCTGATCACCCTGCCACGCAGCAACACCATCGATCTCACCATGTTGTTCCTCGCCTATTGTGCCGCGCAGGGGCTCACCGGCGCGCTGTTCGGCCGTGCCTTCGGCATGCCCTGAGATGCGAAGCTGGGCGATCCTGCTGGGCGGCCTGCTTGTCTGGGCGGCGCACTTCTTCCTGCTCTATGGCATCGGTGAATTTGCGGGTGCGAGCACGGCGGCGCGGGGCGGGGTGCTCATCCTCAGTATGCTGGCGCTGCTCGTCGACTTCTGGCTCGCCCGGCGATTGATCACCTTGCGCGCGTCCGACGCCTTTGGCCGCTGGCGCGCCGACGTCGCGCTCGGCGGGCTAGCCCTGACTGCGCTCGCGGTCCTGTGGCAGGCTCTGCCTGCGCTCATCGGCTAGCGCGGCCCGTCAGGCCTGTTGCGGCCTGATCTCGAAGCCTTCGACCTTGGCGTCTTGCGACAGCGTGGCGGCGAGACGCTCGCCGCGCTCCTCATTATACCCGTCGGCGATCGCGCCATATTCATGCACTCCCTCGGCAAGGCTCTGGTCGATCGTGATCGCGCGCAGCCCATGGTCGGCGAGCAAGGCATCGAACGCACGCGCGGTGATGGCGGCAGACCGCGCATAGCGTGCTTTCAGATGGACGACGCGCCGCTGCGGCGCGCGGCGCTCGGTAATCGTGACCGCGGCGAGGACCAGCACGGTTGCGGCTGCACCGAAGATCGCGAGTTCGTAGAAGCCGATGCCGAACAGGATGCCGAGCGTTGCGGTCATCCAGAGCGACGCCGCCGTGGTCAGACCGCGAACGTTGAACCCTTCGCGGAAGATCACGCCGCCGCAAAGGAAGCCGATCCCGGTCAGGACCCCGTGCGCCATGCGCACCGGGTCGATCCGCACGACCTCGAGCGGCGCATCGTTGAGCCACGCCATCTGGTGCACCGCCGAAAGCATCAGGAGGCAGCAGGAGAGGCTGACAAGGATATGCGTTCTGAGCCCTGCGGGGCTTGCGCGATACTCGCGCTCGCCGCCGATCACGACGCCCGCGCCGATCGCGCCGAGAATCGGCCAGAGGAGGTCGGGGCTCAGTAATTCCATATCGTCACTTTCCGGGTGAGGTCGGACCGCAAATCCCGGTCGCTTGCCAAGGGAACCCGTGAACCGGCGCATGGTTTCGCCCAATGCGCGGGCGGGGCGGCGTCCTGCTGCGGAACCGACCGTGCGATCGATCGCTTTTGTCATTGAGGCCGCGCCGGTTCGGACGCCTTGGAGACGCCATGCAGACCGCTTCCGCCTATCGTCACATGAAAGCGAATATCGTGCTCTACGGCGCGCTAATCGCCAACCTCGGGATCGCGGTCGCGAAATTCATCGCGGCAGCGATCAGCGGCTCGTCATCGATGCTGACCGAAGGCGTCCACTCGCTGGTCGACAGCGGGAACCAGGTCCTGCTGCTTTACGGCCAGTCGCGTGCCAAGCGCCCGCCCGACGCCTATCACCCCTTCGGCTATGGCCGCGAACTCTATTTCTGGGCCTTCGTGGTCGCGATCCTGATCTTTGCAATCGGCGCCGGCGTGTCGATTTATGAAGGGTGGAGCCATATCGCGCGACCCGAGCCGCTTCGCGATCCGACAATCAACTATGTCGTGCTCGGCATAGCTTTTCTTCTCGAAGGCACGTCCTGGGGCATCGCCGTGCGAGAGTTCAACGCGGACCGCGCCGGGCAAGGTTGGTGGAAAGCGGTCAAGCGTTCGAAGGATCCCGCCGGGTTCATCGTCCTTTTCGAGGACAGCGCCGCGCTGCTCGGGCTCGCGATCGCCGCCGTCGGGGTCTGGACAAGCCACGCCACCGGCGACGCACGATACGACGGCATGGCTTCGGTCGCGATCGGCGGCGTGCTCGCGGCGGTCGCGGTGCTTCTCGCGCGCGAGGCGAAGGGCTTGCTGATCGGGGAGAGCGCCGATCCCGAGCTCGTCGCCACGATCTGGCGGCTCCTCGATCGCCGTCCGGAGATCACAGCGGTCAACCATGTCCGCACGATCCACACCGCGCCCGATAACGTGTTCGTAGCGGTCAGCGCCGACTTCGACGACGCGCTGTCGATGGGCCGCGCCGAGACGCTGATCGAGGCGATGGAAAGCGAGCTGAAAGCGGCCGAGCCCCGGATCAGTTCCATCTATATCCGCCCGGAGAAGCAACGCGATGCGGTCGTCTATCCGGCACCACGGCGCGATTGAAACTAATCGATGCCCCGCGTCTCAACATAAATCGTCACGATAGTTCCGGCCCGATGCAACAGGCACGCGAGGCACCCGTTAGTCGAGGGACGGCGTCTCCGTGCCGCGCATCTCGTACAGTAGAGGTCGGCCGCATGTTTACCGAGCGTTTCCTACGCGACAAAAAAGGAGCCAGCCCGACGCCGGACGAACGGAACCGCCTCGAAGCCGCGGTGAGCGAGATCAGGGCGCTGCAGCCGCGTCGCATGCCGCGACCACGCTGTCGTCGCAGCGATGGCGATGATGATCGAAGCGTCGAGACGCGCGCCGGCGTATCGGTGCTCGTATGAGATCATTGGCGATCCGCTTGGTCCGGGACGCCTCCCAGTGACGACCACGGGCTGGAAACTTGAACCCGCGAGCCGTGAATTCCTGCTCGATATCTTCCCGCCGCATTGGTGCGATTTGATAGCCGATCATGTCACGCTCGACGGCAAGGCGCCGGTTGATGCCACGCTCCCTTCGAAGGCCGAGGCGAAGGTCATTGGTCATGCCGACGACGGCAAGGGTCTCGAAACTCTCGTCGTAACGATCGGCGGCAATGTAAGGCGCCCTGATGGCGGCATCTTTCACATCACCTGGTCGCTTGATCGGCATCGTGACCGTGAGGCCGTGGAAAGCAATGACCTGATTACCCGGCACGGCTGGCGGCCGCTGGCTGTCCCCATAACGATAGACTTGCTTCCCGCGCTCCTTGAATGAGACATGCCCGCTTCAAGCGCGCTCGACCTTTTGCAGCGCAGGTTCCGGAAGGTGCGATCAGTGCGGATTGGCTGCCGAATGGAGCATTTAGGCCTAGCCCCTATTGTCTCTTTGCGCCGCTAACGAGCCGCGTTCGAAATCAGTCCTCCAACTCTTCGTGGACTGCAGCCGCTTCGGGAGGCGCGACACGAATGTCCCCCGATCTGACGGGAATACGAAGGACGGCCCGGGTGCCGGCGCGTGCAGCGCCTGGATGCGTGGCCTCGTAGCGCACTTCTCCGCCGTGCGGCCGTGCGAGCGCCGACGTCAATTTGGTGCCGAGCCCGGTGCCGAGAACGGCGCCCCCATCGGGCCAGCCCGCACCATCGTCCTCGACCGTCAGGGTGAGTGACAATTCGTCGGCTTCGAGGATGATACGCACCTCCCCGGCCTCGCCATTATAGGCATATTTGCAGGCGTTGCTGACCCATTCGTTGACGATCATGCCGATTGCTACCGCCGTGTCGGTCTTGATGCTGATCCTGGGCACCGCCGAGCGGACGGTCCGGGCGCCCGCGCTGCTCGACCATGTCGAGGCAAGGTCAGCGGCGAGCACCGAGAGATATTCATCCATCGCGACATATTCGACGTCGTCGCTCGTGTAGAGCCGCCGGTTCACATTGGCGATCGTCGAAATGCGCTGCTGCGTCTGCTGAAGCGCGTCGCGCGCATTCGCGTCATTGATCGTACGCGACTGCAGCGCAATGAACGACATGACCATCTGCAAATTATTTGCGACGCGGTGATTTACTTCCTTCAGCAAGGCCTCGAGGCGCGCATTGCTGATGCGGAGTTCGGCCTCCGCGCGCTCGCGATCTTCGCGCAGGCGGGCGCGGTCCATGACCTGCTCGAAACTGCTCGCCAGGAGATCGAAAAATTCTTCGCCGACCGATTTCACGACATAGTCGTCGGCACCCGATTTCAGCGCGGCGACCGCGATCCGGCTTTCTTGTCGCGAAAGCTTGCCGCCTTGCTGCCGGGCGTCGACGCCACGCCCGCTTATAGCTGGGCAGGCAGTTTCGGCGATAGCCCGGTCGGCACCCCAACCATCGGTCGGATCCCTGGCATGCCGAACTGCTTTGCCGCAATGGGATATGGCGGGAATGGCATCACCTTCTCGATGATGGCAGCCCAGATGCTGCGCGGCTTGATCTGCGGTTATGGCGATCCCGACGCGGACCTGGTCAGCTTTCGTCGCACGTTTTGAGCGCAGCGACATATTCTCGTCGGCTGATGTCCGCTTTTCTGATTGCGGCCATTTCGCGACTAGCCAGCATCGGCGTCTCGACCTTCGCGAATTCCATGTGACAAGCTGCGACGCGTCATGGTCGCCGTCCGCTTACGGAACCTTTCATTGGCCGCCCGGTTAGCGTCGAGTCCGCAAAAGTCGAATGGGCGAATTTTTCGGGATGGTGACCGATCGCTTCGAAGTTCCGTGGCCTCGATTCGGACATTTGGCCCAAGTCGTTGAGGGTCGAACATCAGCCGTTCAAGTCGCGGATGGCCACCAAAGGCATTCAATTCGAGCCTTGGCCCTGGCATGCGGGGGGCTCCCATTTTTGCTGATGTCCCTGCGCGACCTCGCCCGATACTGTCCTCCTTAAAATGACATGAGGAGGATGCGATGGATCTGGGTCTCAAAGGCAAGAAGGTCATCATGAACGGCGGCGCGCACGGGCTGGGGCTCGCGTCGCTCAAGATTTTCGCGGCCGAGGGAGCCGACGTCGCCTTCTTCTCGCGCGATGCCGACAAGGTGAAGGCGGCGGTCGCGGCGATTAACGCGGCAGGGCCGGGCGAGGTCCATGGCGAGCAGTTCGACATGACCGGCAATCCCGACGGCTATCGTGACTGGCTGGGCAAGGCGCGCGATGCGCTCGGCGGCTGCGACATTTTCATCCACACTGCGAGTTCGTCGGGGCAGGGCGCGACCGGCGACTGGCAGCGCGGGCTCGACATGGACGTGATGGGCGCGGTGCACGGGGTCGAGGTGCTCACCGAGGCGCTAGCCGCGTCGGGGTCGGGATCGATCATCTTCATGTCGTCGACCGCGGCGGTCGAGACCTTCATCGTGCCGCAGGCGTTCAACGCGCTGAAGGCCGCGCTGATCACCTATGGATCGCAGTTGAGCCAGGCGCTCGCGGCGCAGAATATCCGCGTCAACATCGTCTCGCCCGGCGCGATCTATTATCCCGGCGGCAATTGGGAGGTCATCAAGTCGGCGGTCCCGGCGCTTTACGAAGGGACGCTTGCGCAGATGCCGATGGGGCGTTTCGGCGAGCCCGAGGAGGTTGCGAAGGGCATCGTCTTCATGGCGTCGCCCGCCTGTCCCTATATGACCGGCGCGCACCTCGTCATCGACGGCGGCTTCACCAAACGCGTCCAGTTCTAGGCGCCGGCGATGAAACTCTATCAGTCGCTTGGTCCCAATCCACGCGTGGTGCTGATGTACCTCGCCGAAACGGGGCTGGCGCTCGACCGGCAGTTCGTCGACATCATGGCGGCGGAGAACCGCCGGCCCGATTTCTATGCGAAAAGCCCGCTCGGGCATACGCCCTTTCTCGAGCTCGACGATGGCAGCCATATCGCCGAAAGCATCGCGATCTGCGAATATCTGGCCGAAACGCACGCAGCGAACGAGCTTCTCGGCGCGACGCCCGAACAGCGCGCGCGGACCCGGATGTTCGTGCGCATCGTCGACCAGCTCGTCGTCGTGCCGATGACCGCGGGTTTTCGCGGCGCCGAAGGCTTGCCGATGTTCAGGGACCGGGTGCTCTGCCTGCCCGATGCCGCCGCCGACCTGAAGCGGCTTGCGGCGAGCGGGCTTGAAGCCGTGAACAATATTATCGGCGCGGGGCCGTGGATCGCGGGAGAGCGCTTCAGCCTCGCCGACATCATCCTTTATGCCTTCGTCGAATTCGGCGCGATGGTGGGCCAGCCGCCCGATCCCGCGCTGACCCATCTCGCCGCCTGGCGTGACCGCGTTGCCGCCCGCCCCAGCGCTGCCGCCAGCGCCAACCCCCAACAGGGCATCGGAGAGCTTGCATGACCGAGACGACGATCGACCGCGACAAGCTGCGCGACATCTATACCCGCACGATGCGCGTCGCGCGCGCCGACGAGAAATTCCGTTCGCTGCTGATGACCGGCAAGCTCGCCGTGATCTATTACACCGTACGCGGGCAGGAACTGGTGTCGGCGGCGGCGATGGCGGCGCTCGAACAAGACGATTATCTGGTCACCACCTATCGCGGCCAGCATGACCAGATCGCCAAGGGCGTGCCGCTCAATCCCTTGTTCGCCGAGATTGCGGGCAAGGTCGGCGGCACCTGCCGCGGCAAGGGCGGATCGATGCACATCACCCATCCCGAAACCGGCGTGATGGTGACGACCGGCGTCGTCGGATCGGGGTTGCCGATCGCCAATGGTCTCGCGCTCGCGTCGCAGAACCGCGGCGACGGTAAGGTGACGATGGTCTGCTTCGGCGACGGCGCGACCAATATCGGTGCCTTCCACGAGGCGATGAACATGGCGCAGCTGTGGAAGCTGCCGGTGATCTTCCTCTGCCAGAACAACCGCTACGGCGAGCACACCGCCTTTGCCGACCATACCAAGGTCGACTCGATCGTCACCCGCGCCCGGGCGTATGGGATGGAGGGCGTGAAGGTCGACGGCAACGATGCGATCGCGATGTACAACATGACCAAGGCGGCGGTCGATCGCGCCCGCGCGGGCGAGGGGCCGACGCTGATCGAGGCGATGTGCTACCGCATGATGGGCCATTTCTTCGGCGCGGACTTCTCGTACATGCCGCCCGAGCATCTTGCCGAAATGGCGGCGGAGGACCCGTTGCCGCGGCTCCGCCAACTGATGCTCGACCATCAGTTCAGCGAAGCCGAGCTCGACGCGATCGTCGCCGACCTCGACGCGCAGATGGACGCCGCGGCCGAGTTCGCCGCGAACAGCCCGCTGCCGGGGCCCGAGGAAATCCGCAAGGATGTCTTCGAAGAGGAGATCGCGGCATGAGCGCGCAGATCACGATGACGCAGGCGATTAACCGTGCGATCGACGAGGCGATGGCCGAGGATGAAGGCGTGATCCTTCTCGGCGAGGATGTCGCCGCGAAGCAGGGCGGGGGTGTGTTCAAAATCTCGTCGGGGCTGACCGAGAAATATGGCGAAAAGCGCATCCGCGCGACGCCGATCTCGGAACAGGCGATCGTCGGCGCGTGCGTCGGCGCGGCGCTCGCGGGCTTCCGCCCGATCGCCGAGATCATGCTGATGAACTTCGTGACGGTGGCGATGGACCAGATTGTCAACCATGCCGCGAAGCTGCGCTTCATGTCGGGCGGGCAGACCAACGTGCCGCTGGTGATCCGCACCACGACCGGCGTCGGGGTCGGTTTCGGCGGGCAGCATTCGGATATGCTCGAAGCCTGGTTCGCGCATGTCGCAGGGCTGAAGATCGTCACCCCGTCGAACGCCGCCGACGCACAGGGGCTGATGCGCGCGGCGATCGCGTGCAACGACCCGGTGATCTTCATCGAGAATATCCTCTGCTATGGCCTGAAATCCGACGATCCGGGGCCGGGGCATATCGTGCCGCTCGGCAAGGCGGCGGTGACGCGCGAGGGAAGCGATTGCTCGATCATCACCTATGGCCGCACCGTGCTCGACGCGCTCGAAATCGCGGGCAAGCTTTCCGAGGAAGGGATTTCGGTCGAGGTGATCGATCTGCGCACGATCGCCCCCTATGACGAGGCGACGGTGACGGCATCGGTCCAAAAGACCGGCCGCGCGGTCGTGCTCCACGAAGCGGTCAAACAATATGGCACCGGCGCCGAGATCGCCTCACGTCTCAACGAAAAACTGTTCGGCAAACTGAAAGCGCCGGTCACGCGTATCGGCGGCGCCTTCTCGGCGGTGCCGATGGCGAACGCGCTCGAACAGGCGTGGATCCCGAACAAGGATGCGATTGCCGATGCGGTGCGATCCGCCGTGAACTGGAAGGGCTGAGGCGATGGCGGAGGAACTGCGCATCCCGAAGATCGGCATGTCGGCGACCGAAATGACGCTCAACGAGTGGATGGTCGGCGACGGCGAGCGCGTCGAGGTCGGCGACATCATCTATACGGTAGAGACCGACAAGACGACGGTCGAGATCGAGGCGCAGGTCGCGGGCACGATCCGCCCGACGGGGGTCGAGGGTGAGGTCTATCCGGTCGGCGCGCTCGTCGGCACGATCGAATGACCCCGCTCGAAGCCAGCAAGGCGATGTATGCCGCGGTCGGGCGCGGCGAGTGGGATGCGGTCGCCGAGTTCATGGCCGACGACCTCGTCATCTACGAACCCACTTCGCTGCCCTATGGCGGCGAATGGCGCGGGCGCGACGCGCTGCAACAACTCTACGCGCATGTCATGGGCTATTGGGAAGACCCGGTCGTCCAATGGCAAGAACTGGTCGGCGGTGAGAAATATGCCGTTGCGCTGCTCCATTTCACCGTCACCGCGAAATCGAGCGGCAAGCGCTTCGAGATGCATATCGCCGAGGTCACCGAGTTCGACGACGCGGGCAAGATGGCGTCGATGCGCATCCATTATTTCGACACTGCGCACATGGTCGCGCAATTGAAGGCATAAGAGATGAGCGAAGCGCCGCACGTCATCGTCCTCGGCACCGGCGGCGCGGGGCTGACCGCCGCGATTTCGGCGCATGAAGCCGGCGCGCGCGTTTCACTGTTCGAAAAGGGCGATCAGGTCGGCGGGACCACGGCCTGGTCGGGCGGGATGATCTGGATCCCGAACAATCATCATGAGGGGGCGCTCGGCGTCGAGGACAGCCGCGAAAAGGCGCTGACCTACCTCATGTCGATGTCGCACGGGCTGATGCAGCAGCATCTGGTCGAGGCATTCCTCGATCACGGGCCCGATATGGTGGCGTTCCTCGAGGCGAATACGCCGGTGCAGTTCCGGCCTATCCCCGAATTTCCCGACTATCACGCCGAATTTCCGGGCGGGATGCCGAACGGTGGTCGCTCGCTGGACTGCCCGCTTTTTTCCTTTCACGAACTGGGCGCGTGGGCGGAGAAGGTGACGCTCTCGCCCTATTATCCGATGCCCTATTTCTCGATCTACGACACGCCGCTGGGGCAGGCGAAGCCGCAGCCGCTGACGCCCGAGGAGTTGCAGCGCCGCATCGACGGCGATCTGCGCGGCAGCGGACAAGCGCTCGTCGGGCGGTTGCTGCGCGCTTGCCTTGATCGCGAGATCGAGCCGCAGACGGGGCATCGTGCGGTGCGGTTGATCATGGACGGCGACCGCGTGGCGGGCGTGGTATTCGAGACGGCCGAGGGCGAGGTCGAAGTCGTTGCCGATGCAGTGGTGCTCGCGACCGGCGGGTTCGAATGGAACGGGGACCTGCTTCGCGCCTTCATCCGCGGCCCGATGACGCATCCGCTGAGCCCGCAGACGAACACCGGCGACGGGCTGAAGATGGCGATGCGCGTCGGCGCGATGCTCGGCAATATGCGCGAAGCCTGGTGGATGCCCGTCGCCGAGGTGCCGGAGAGCGAATGTTCGACCGGCAAGACGCTCGTCGCGGGACAGCGCAGCCTGCCGCATTCGATCATGGTCAACCGCGCGGGCCAGCGCTTCACTAACGAGGCGGCGAATTACAACGCGATCGGCGCGGCGTTCCACGATCAGGACGTCAGCGCGTTCGATTATAAGAACCTGCCGTGCTGGCTGATCTTCGACCAGCAATATATCGACCGCTTCGGCTTCGGGATGATCAGCGGCGAGCGCGGCGCCGCGCCGCCGCAATGGGCGATGCGCGCTGAGAGCCTGCCCGAACTCGCCGCGCGGCTCGGGATCGATGCCGACGCGCTGGAGGCGACGGTCGAGCGCTTCAACGGCCATTGCGCGACCGGGCGCGACCCCGATTTCGGACGTGGCGACGCGGCGCACGACCAATGGTGGGGCGACCCCGACGGACGCGGCTCGACCGCGGCGACCTTGGGGCCGATCGGTAAAGGGCCGTTCTTTGCGGTCGAGATCAAGAGCGGCGCGCTCGGCACCAAGGGCGGGCCGCAGACCGATGCCAACGCGCAGGTGCTGAGCGTCGACGGCGGGGCGATCCCCGGCCTTTACGCCGCGGGCAATGTCATGGCCTCGGCGATGGGCATGACCTACGGCGGGCCGGGCGGGACGATCGCGCCGGGAATGGTGTTCGGTTTCCTCGCGGGGCGTCACGCGGCGACCGTGTCGGCAAAGCAGCTGGAGGGCGCGGCATGAAGAAGGTCATCGTCCTTGGCGCCCCCGCCGATCAGGGAATTCCCTTGCTCACGGCGCTGAAGACGAGAGGGCTCGAACCCACCGCCGGCGTGCGGCGACCCGGTGTGATGGCGGCGACGCCGCATCCCGATGTGCCCGAGGTCGCGGCCGATCTCTACGACGTCGCGAGCCTGACCGCGGCGTTCAGCGGGCACGACGCGCTCGCGATGCACCTGCCGTTCGAATTCGACCGCGCGCGCGCCGCGACGATGGGGCGCAATATCGCCGCGGCCGCCAGCGCGGCGGACCTCAAGAAGATCGTCTTCAATACAAGCTGTTTCGTAGCCGACCGCGATCTCGATCTGTCGGCGCACGACGGGCGGCGCGACATCGAGCGCGCGATCCATGACAGCGGCGTGCCCTATGTCATCATCGAACCGATGGTGTTCATGGACAATATCATCCGCATCTGGTCGCGCCCGGCAATCGTGAACAGCGGCGTGTTCGCCTATCCCGCCGCCGAGACGCTGAAGATCAACTGGGTCTGTCTGGAGGATGTCGCGGCCTATATGGTCTCGGCGCTGCTCCACGAGGATCTGGTCGCCGACCGGATCGCGGTGGGCGGACCCGAGGCGCTGGTTGGCGCCGAGGTCGCCGAACGGCTGAGCGCCGCGGCGGGCCGCCCGGTGCGCTTCCAGAGCCTGTCACCCGACGAATTTGCGGCGCGGATGAGCGAGCTCGTCACCGGCTCGCGCGAGGTGCAGCCCGCGAGCATCTATGACGGGATGGCGAAATTCTATCGCTGGTACAACGACCAGCCGGTGTCGCCCGTCGCGCTCGACGTGGTGCCCGCGGCGCGGTTGCTGGGGGTGACGCCGACGCCGTTTGCCGACTGGGCGGCGCGGCAGGACTGGACCTAGGCGGCGAACCAGCGCTGCGTCGCGGCGAGCAGGGTTCGCGCACGATCGGCGGGGTCGGGATGGTGGTCGCGCAATGCCGCGCTCCGCAGTTCGACGCTGAGCGGCGTAGCCGACGGCAACTGCGCAAGCAGGTCGTCCAGCGGCAGTTCGCCATCACCCGGCATCAGGCGCAGGTCGAGCGCTTCGTGGATGATTTCCGGAACGTCGCTCGGCGGCGGGCCAAGCGCCGGGGCATCGCAGAATTGCGCATAAGGGATGCGCTGCGGGTCGACCGAATTGAGGTCGGCAGGCGAGCCGCCGGTCCGTGCGAGATGTAACGGGTCGATCAGCAGGCCGAGATTATCGCAATCGGCGGCATCGAGCAGGGCGACCGCGCTCGCTATGTCGCCGACCGTCGTGAACGCAGCGAACTCCAGACAGGCACGCAGGCCCGCCGCGGCGGCGTGGTTCCCGAGCCGGTTCAGCTTGCCCGCCGCCCGTCCGGCATAGTCTTCCGAGCTGACGATCAGGACATTGCGCGCGCCGATCGCCGCGCCCGCGTCGATTGCGGCGAAATGCGCCGGATCGTCGGGGCCGGGTTTCAGCCAGATCACCTCGATGTCGAGGATCGCGAGCCCGGCGTCGGCGGCGCGGTCGCGCACCGCTATCGTCGTCGCGGGTGTCCAGGTTTCGGGGTCGTACCAGATGCCGGCCGCCGGCCAGCCGCCCGCGATCGCGGCCGCGACCGTCTGCTCAGGCGAAAATTTGGGCAGCACGCCCGCCGCGAGCGACAGCAGCGGGACGGTGCGCGCCATCAGTCGGGAAGCTCACCGTCGATATATTTGCCGAGCGTGCGGTGGAAATGGCGGATGCGGCTTTCCTGATAATGGCCGAGTTCGATCACCCCATTCGGCGACGATTTCATCCCCTCCTGTACATAGGGGAGATTCTCCATATCCTGGTCGAACACGCCGGCGAGGGCGGCGCCGATCAAATGGCTCGCGCTCGAAAACGGCTGGTCGTCGGGAATCAGGTGCATTGGCGCCGATTTGGGCGGCTCTTCGCCCTTCGGCGTGCGCATCAGGATGCGGACCTCCATCAGGCTGTGATCGGCGTCGCCCCACGGCCGCCAGCGATAGACGATGTTCGGCACCAGCCCGCCCCACGGCGCCCAGTTGGGGAAGACATTATAGGTGAAATTGTCGAGCATCTCGCTGTCGGTCGCGGCCGAATAGTCATGCCCGTTCATCGCCGAAAAGGCGTCGCGGTTCGCCTGCGCCAGCACTTTGCGCGCGAGCATCGGATCGTCGGCTTCAAAGCCCTTCAGGTCGGCTGGATCGCCCGTCGCGCGCCGCGCGCGGCTGTCGCCGCCGCCGATGAACTCCTCGAGCGACTTCAGGACGTAGAATTGATCCTTGCCCTTGATGTGCGGCGACATCGCGCCCGCGGGGGTGATCGCGCGGTTGAGGAAGTCGCCGTAGAGGTCGTAGCGCGTGTTCGCGTCGGCGGTGAAGCCGAGGATTTGCGGATGGGTGACGATGCTGTGCCACGCCTCCATGAAGGCTTCGGCGACGGCTTTCCAGTTCGCGGGGATGACGCGCCCGACCCATGCGGCGGTATGGCATTCGTCGAGCCGCCAATTGTCATAATGTTCGACGCCAGGGCCGATCCAATCGCGGAAGCTGGGCAGGTCATGGTTCTCGGTGACGAGGATGAAGCCTTGCCAGCTTTCCACCTTCAGTTCGGGCAGGCTCATATCCTTGTCGCCCAGATGCTTGAAGTCCCACGCACACGGGGCTTCCTTGAAACGGCCGTCATGGTGCCAGGAAAAGCCGTGGAAGGGGCAGCGCAAGTTCACCGCCGGGCCGCTTTCGGTGCGCAGCTTGCGCCCGCGGTGGAGGCAGACGTTATAGAAAGCCTTTACCGACAAATCCTTCTGGCGGACGAGGAGGACGCTCTTTTCGTTGATGTCATAGACGACGGTATCGCCGGGGTTCGGCATATCCTCTTCGCGCGCGGCATATTGCCAGATGTTGGGCCACATCTTCTCGCGTTCGAGCTTCGCCCAATCCTCGCTGACGTAACGCTCGATCGGGATGGGGGCGTCGCCGAGCTCCTGATTGGACTCGGCGAACAAATAATCGGGAACGCGCCGCGTATCGGCCTTCAGCATGTCGGTGTAGCTGGTCCCGGGGCAACGATCGTCGCGCCCGTCGTCATTATCGGCCTGGGGAGGACTGAGGTCGTTCATTACTAACTCCGGAAAGGTCAGGCGCTCTGGTCGAGCGGCATCTTGCACGCGGCGGCGATCGAACGGTGGACGCCGTGCAGCGCCGGCTCGTTCGCTCCGAGCACGACGCGGAAGTCGTCAGGAGCAGTCAGCAGGTTGGAATAACCGCTGCTCGCGACGCGATAATCTTCGGTCTGGACGACTGTCGCGGTCGCGTCATACGCCATCTCGCACATCGCACGGTGCTCGTCGCTCTCGACGCCGAAGGGCGCGTAGACCGCGAACTGGCAGAACATCTTGCCCGCGCCGTCGGGGAAGAGGCGAAATACCTGCGTGAAATAGACGCCCGGGGTCACCGCGCCGAAGAAGATTACGGTGTTCGGGAACAGAAAATGCACCCCGCCATAATCGGTTTCGGGCCATTCGCTCTCGTCCTTGCCGACGAGATTGCCGATCGACAGGTCGGGGAAACTCACCCGATGATGGCGGCCGATTGGTTCATAGACGTTGCGGTCGCTGTAGTGCGTGCCGCCTATCGTCGAGGCGTGGAGCATCTTGAAATGATAGCCCTCACCATAGGTGTCGAGCGCGAATTTCCAGTTGGAGTCCGCCGTCAGGATGCCCTTCTTCACCGGCTCGGCGCGATGGAGTTCGAGCTGCGCGAGCACGGGGCCGAAATCGCCGAGATGCGCGGCGGCATCGATCGGTTCGCCGTCGGGATTGGCGCGCACGAAGATCAGACCGAGATGTTCGGCGCACGGAAGCTCGATCAGGTTGCGCGCGCCGATTTCGCAGTTCGCGAAGCCTTCCTTGCCGGGTTGGCCGACGAGTTCGCCCGCCGGGTCGAACGTCCACGCGTGAAAAGGGCAGACGAGCCGCGGGCGCGGACCCTGCCAGGGCTCTTTTTCCTCGACCAGCCTGGCGCCGCGATGCGTACACATGTTGAGGAAGGCGCGCGCGGCGCCGTCCTTGCCGCGCGTGACAAGGATCGACGGGCCGACCGAGTCGAAGACGAGGGTATCGCCCGTCTTGGGAATATCGCCCGACAGCCCGACGACGATCGGCTCGTTGCGGAAGATATGTTCCATTTCGGCGGCATGCCGCGCCTCGCCGGTATAAATGGATTTATGGAGCGGCAGCGGAGCCTCCGCACGGTCGGTGCGGTTTTCGGCAACGATCGAAACCAGTTTGCGCAGTCCCGCGCGCGCATTGCGCTTGCGGACGGCGAACCAGTCCTGCGGCGCGATCTTGGGATCGGACTCGGCCATGGCTCTCCTCACATTTTGCCCAGTATGACTCCGGGTCTCGAAAGGCTTATCGCACAAAGCCCGGCGCTTGTGCGCTATCGCTTTTGAGGGGGAGACTGATGCCCGGACCCAAATCGCTCGCGTCGCTCGGCGACATCATGCAGCTCGCTTTTGTGCCGGCGGATTTCGACGCGGCGATTAAGCACTGGACCGGGGTGATGGGCGCCGGGCCGTTCTTCCTGCTGCCGAACGTGTCGCTCCCCGGCGGGCGCTATCGCGGCGAGGCGAGCGATCCGGTCTTCACGATGGCGCTCGGCTATTGGGGCGACATGCAGATCGAGCTGATCCTGCCGGAGAATGACGCGAAATCGCTCTATCGCGGCGAATATGCGGTGGGCGAGGGACTCCACCATGTGTGTGTGCTGGTGGATTCGATCGCTGAGGCGCGGACGCGCTGCGGCGAGGTCGGGGCGGAGATTATTTTCGAGGCGCCGGTGGGTGACACCGGCGGGGTTATCTATGCCGACCCGGGCACCGGTCCCGGTACGCTGGTCGAACTGCTCGAGCCGCAGGCGGGCACGCGCGAGTTGTTCGCGATGATGCGCGATACGGCGAGGGACTGGGATGGGCGCGAGCCGCTGCGGTCGCTGGGCTGAAAAAACATCCTCCCTGCCGCGAAGCGGTGGGGGGG
>NZ_JALPRD010000012.1 GCF_023197165.1 Sphingopyxis sp. MSC1_008 | reverse complement strand
CCCCCCGCCCCAACGCGGCTGGGAGAACGCGGCTGAACACGCATCTTGGGGGAGCGCGGCGTCGCTGCGCTCCCCTTTTCCTCGCATGTGTGGCGCTCGGCACCACCCTCGCGCCGTCCGCCTCGGCTGCGCCTGCCGCGCAAGTTGCGACGCCGGGGCTCGCTGCCGCGATCCGCGAAGAAGCAGGCGGCGACATCAAACGCTTCTACGCCGCGCGCGCCTATAAACCGCTCTGGGTCCGCGCGGGCAAGGTCGGCCCCGAGGCCGTAACCTTGCTCGGTTATTTGTCGACCGCCGCGCGCGACGATCTCAAATCGTCATCCTATGATCTTGAAAAGCTCGAGGAACTGATCGCCCGCGCCCGCGGTGGCGATCCGCAAGCGCTCGCGCGCGCCGACGTCGCGCTCTCGACCGCCTTCGCGCGCTACGTCCGCGACATGCGCAGCCCCGGCAAGGCGAAGATGGACTATGCCGACAAGTCGCTTCGCCCCAAAAAGGCCGACGCCGATGACGTGCTTCGCGCGGCCGCCTTCCCCAAGGATTTCGGCGCCTACATCAAAAACATGGGCTGGATGAGCGAACATTATGTCCGCCTGCGCACGCTCATGGGCCGGGCGCTGGCAGAGGGAGCATCGAAGGACGCGATGGCGCGCCTCCATCTCAACCTCGACCGCGCACGCATCCTGCCCGGACCCTATACCTATCACATCGTCGTCGATGCCTCGTCGGGACAGCTCTATTATTATGGCGGCGGCAAGCGCGCGGGAACGATGAAGGTCGTCGTCGGCGCCCCCGAGACGCAGACGCCGATGCTCGCGGGCAAGCTGCAATGGGCGATCCTCAACCCCTATTGGAACGTCCCCGACTATCTCGCGCAGAAAAGCATCGCGCCCAAAGTGCTCGCCGGCCGCAGCCTCGCCTCGCTGCGCATGGAGGCGCTCTCCGACTGGGGCCCGAACCCGCGCAAGCTCGACGCCTCCGAAATCGACTGGCGCGCGGTCGCCGCGGGCGATCAGGCGCTTCGCCTCCGCGAACTTCCCGGCGGCGCCAATTCGATGGGCCGCGTCAAATTCCTCTTCCCCAACGACGAGGGCATCTATCTCCACGACACCCCCGAACGCGCGCTGCTCAAAAAGCCCGACCGTCATTTCAGCAACGGCTGCATCCGCCTCGAAAATGCCTCCGCGCTCGGCCAGTGGCTGCTCCACCGCTCGATCAACACCAAATCGAAGACCCCCGAACAGGCGGTCGCACTGCCGGTCGAAGTCCCCGTCTACCTCACCTATATCACCGCGATCACAACCGACCGCGGCCTCGCCTTCCGCAACGACGTCTACGGCCGCGACAGTTAGTCGCCGACAGCAGCACCGTAAAATTTCGTCATCCCCGCGAAGGCGGGGATCCCGCTTTTTTCCGTAGAGAATTGCGAGAAAGCGGGATTCCCGCCTTCGCGGGAATGACGATAAAATTCATCCTAACCGCAGGCGGTTGACCCGCCCCGGCGAAACGTACAGACCTGCCGCCTCACTGAAAAAAGGGGCGAATCTTCATGCGCAAACTGGCCATCCTCGGTGCGAGCCTGCTCGTGCTCTCCTCGCAGCCGAGCTTCGCGCAGGAAGAACCCGCGCCTGCCGCACCTCCCGCCGCTAACGCCGAAACCGCCACCCCCGCTCCCGCCCCCATGACCGCCGCCGCCGTTGGCAGCGCGCGCAAGGGCCCCGAGCGCCGCCTCACCGGCGCCGACCTGTTCGACCTCTCGATCGCCTCCGACCCGCAAATCAGCCCCGACGGGCGCCACATCGCCTATGTCCGCCGTTCGAACGACATCATGTCCGACCGCGCGGTCAGCTCGATCTGGCTGATCGACACCGCGACCGGCGAGGAAACCCCGGTCGCCGGCCGCAGCGGCGGCGCCTTTTCGCCGCGCTGGTCGCCCGACGGCAAGCGCCTCGCCTTCGCCTCGACCGAGGGCGGCAGCGCGCAGCTCTGGGTGCGCTGGATGAACGGCGGCGAGGCGGTGCGCCTCACCGGCCTGCCCACCAGCCCGTCGAGCCTCGCCTGGTCGCCCGACGGCCGTTCGATCGCCTACACGATGCTCGTTAAGGACGACGGTCCCAGCTTCGGCGCGGCGCCGAAGAACAAGCCAGAGGGCGCGAAATGGGCCGAGCCGCTCGAGGTCCACGACCTTCTCGCCTATCGCGCCGACGGCGAAGGCTATCTCGAACCCGGCTTCGAAAAGATTTTCGTCGTGCCCGCGACGGGCGGCTCGCCGCGCCAACTGACCTTTGGCCCCTATCATGACGGCGGTCCCTTGAGCTGGTCGCGCGATGGCCGCACCCTCTATTTCAGCGCGAACCGCAAAGCCGATTGGGAGAAGGATCCGGTCGAGAGCGAAATTCACGCGCTTGACGTCACGAGCGGCGCGGTCACCGCGCTCACCGACCGCAACGGCCCCGATACCAACCCGCTCGTCTCGCCCGACGGCGGGAAGATCGCGTATCTCGGCTTCGACGATAAATTGCGCGCTTACGAAAACACCCAGCTTTACGTCATGAACCGCGACGGATCGGGCAAGCGCAGCCTGACGGGCAATTGGGACTATGGCATCGATGCGATCCAGTGGGGCGCCGACGGCAAGTCGGTCTATGCGCAATACGACGATCATGGCGAAACCAAGGTCGCGCGCATCGGCCTCGACGGCGCGGTGCGCACCGCCGCGACCGGCCTTTCGGGCGGCGGGCTCGACCGCCCCTATACGGGCGGCAGCTTCACCGTGTCCGACGGCGGCGCAATCGCCTTCACCGGCGGCACCGCGACCCGCCCCGCCGAGGTTCAGCTCAATCGCGGCGGCACCGCGCGCGTCCTCACCGACCTCAATCGCTCGCTTCGCGAAGTGAAATCGCTCGGCGAGGTGCGCAAGATCACCGTCGCGTCCAGCCATGACGGCAAGACGATCGAGGGCTGGCTGACCCTCCCGCCCGGCTACCGCGACGGCCAGCGCGTGCCGCTGATCCTCGAAATCCACGGCGGGCCCTTCTCGGCCTATGGCGGCCACTTCTCGACCGACAACCAGCTCTACGCCGCCGGCGGCTACGCCGTCCTCTCGGCGAACCCGCGCGGCTCGACCAGCTATGGCGCGGCCTTCGCGAACGAAATCGACAAGCAATATCCGGGCAACGATTATTTCGACCTGATCTCCATTGTCGACCGCGCGATCGAACTCGGCGTCGCCGACCCGAACGCACTGTTCGTCACCGGCGGCTCGGGCGGCGGTGTGCTCACCAGCTGGATCGTCGGCAAGACCAACCGCTTCAAGGCCGCGGTGACGCAAAAGCCGGTGATCAACTGGACGACGCAGGCGCTCACCGCCGACGGCCCCGGCTTCTTCGGCCCCTATTGGCTCGGCGCCGAGCCGTGGGAAAAGCCCGAACTCTTCTGGTCGCGCTCGCCGCTCTCGCTCGTCGGCAATGTCGAAACCCCGACGCTCGTCATCGTCGGCGCCGAGGATTACCGCACCCCGGTCAGCGAATCCGAACAATATTACACCGCACTCCGCCTCCGCGGCGTGCCCAGCGCGCTGATCAAAGTCCCGGGCGCCGGCCACGGCACCATCGCCGCGCGCCCCTCGCAATCGGCCGCCAAGGCCTCGGCGATCCTCGCCTGGTTCGAGAAGTACAAGAAGGGCTGGACGCGCCCGGTGGGCGACGCGGCGGCGAAATAGCCGATCTGTCTCGCATCGGCTTAGGGGTGGAGAGCGGAGATCTCCTCCTTTCGTCATCCCGGACTTGATCCGGGATCCATAGCTGCGCCGTCGTCGTGGATCCCGGATCAAGTCCGGGATGACGATGAACGGAAGGGCGGCTTCCGGTCGATAACCGCCCTCAGTCGAACACCAAGGATGGAAAACACCGGCTATCACGAAATAATATCGGCTCGATTCCAATCTCTTATAATTACAGCGCATCCGATATAATCGCTAACGCTTGACTCTAGTTCGCGACTCACCTAATTACATCGCATCCGATCTAAACGGATGCGATGTAATAACCTCGAAAGGAACCTGAAAAATGGCTGACAAAATCATCTTCACCGGCACCACCCACGTCAAAGGCGGCCCCGACGGCTACGCCCGCAGCACGAACGACGTTCTCGACCTCGCGCTGCCCCAGCCGCATCCCGCCGCCGAGAACCTCTTCGCCGCCGCATGGTCGGCCTGCTTCATCGGCGCGCTCGAACTCGCCGCCAGACAGCGCAAGATCAAGCTTCCCGCCAACCCCGAAGCTGACACCACGATCGACGTTCTGATGAACGATGGCGGCTTCTTCCTCCGCGCCCGTCTCGACGTTCAGGTCCCCGGCATCGACCCCGTCACCGCCCGCGAACTGATCGACACCGCGCACAAGATCTGCCCCTATTCGAAGGCGGTCGAAGGCAATATCGACATCGAACTTAACCTCGTCTGATGTTTCGACCGGGCGGTGTCCCTCGCACCGCCCGGTTGACACTGCCGCAATCCGATTTCATCGTATGCGCTTGAATTATCGGACCTTCACCAAGGAGCCCCCATGACGAAATCTCCTGCCCCCGAACGGCCCAAACTCGGCGAATTCCTCTGCTTCGCGGTATATTCGGCGAACCTCGCCTTCGGCCGCGCCTATCGCCCGATCCTCGAAAAGCTCGGCCTGACCTACACCCAATATGTCGCGCTCGTCGCCTTGTGGGAACAGGACGACCAGACCGTCGGCGAACTCGGCGAAAAGATGTTCCTCGAATCGAACACGCTCACCCCCATTCTAAAAAAACTCGAACAGAGCGGCTTCATCGAACGCCGCCGCGACCCCGCCGACGAACGCCAGGTGCGCATCAGCCTGACCCCCAAGGGCAGCGAACTGCGCAGCCACGAGATCGGCAATGAATTGTTCGACGCGACCGGACTCGGCGACAGCTTCTTCGACGTCCAGAAATCGGTCGCAAAGCTGCGCGACAATCTGATGCGCTCACTGGGCGACTGAGGGCGCTCAGGCCGCGTCGTGGAAAATGACGCCCAGCGTGTGCCGCCGCCCCGACCGGATTTCGCTGACCCCATGGCGCATCGCCACGCGATAGTCGCCGCGCGCGCCTTTTACCGGCCGCGCATTCACCGCAAACACCACCGCATCGCCCTTCGCCAGCGGCACAACAGCAGCCCTTGATTGCATTCGCGGCCTTTGCTCGGTCAGCACAAATTCGCCGCCCGTAAAATCCTCCCCCGGCGCCGACAGCAGCACCGCGACCTGCAACGGAAAGACATGTTCGCCATACAGGTCCTGGTGCAGGCAATTATAATCGCCCGCGCCATATTGCAGCAGCAACGGCGTTGGCCGCCGCTGCCCCGCATCATGGCACCGCGCCAGGAATTCCGCGTGCGCAGCAGGAAAGCGCACCGCCATCCCCATCCGCTCGTGCCAGCGATTGGCGATCGGCACGAGCCGCGGATACAGCCCGCTCCGCAGCGCCTCCACCAGCGGCGGCAACGGATAGGCGAAATACCGATATTCCCCGCGCCCGAACCCGTGCCGCGCCATAAACACATGGCTGCGGAACCCCGCCTCCTCGGCATAGAGCGCCGCGGTGTCGTCGCACTCGGCACCGCTCAGCAGCCCCGGCAGCATCGCCCACCCGTCGCGGTCGAGCGCCGCGGCGATCCCGCCTTGGTCCAGCGCCTCGATACGTGTTTCCATGGTCTCCGTCATACGCCCGGCCATGCCACCCCGCGCGCCGGCCCGCGCCCCGTTTCTTGCTTTCAAACCGGAACGCCACCGTCCGGCGTATCCGGGGCACAGCGGGCCTGATCGGGGCTTCCGCGCCCGTGCATCTTCTCTCTAGTCGATCTCGCAGGGGCGAGTGAAGACAGGAGCAAGGATGATGAGCGCCCTTTCGACCCGGCACGAGCCCGATCCGGTCGGCCCGCCGACAGCGGACGACCACGCACTGGGGCTCCAGTTCTGCCGCGTCGGCTTTCTGTCGCTGACGCGGCTGCAACTCGCGCTCGAACGCGGCGACCGGTCGCGTGCGATGGAGGCGATCGACGACCTGCACGCACTCGATATCGAGGTCGAACGTCTCGTCGGCGCGCTCCCCGTCTCGTCCGACGATCCGCGGCAAGCGCGTGTCGCCCGCATTCTCAAGGAGGGAAAGATGGCGGTCGCCTTCGAGAAGCTCGCGCTCGCGAGCGGGATCAGCGGGCCGGACCTGTCCTCGCGACCCGGCTTTCCAAACCGCATCGGCGATGTGTGGCCCGAAGCCGAGCCTGCCGGCATCGCCGATTGGCCACCTGCCCAGCCGCGAACGGCGCGCCTCCTCCGGCTCTATGGCCTCCGCGCCGCGGCGCTGCTCGCGATCGCCGCCACGACGCTCGCCGCGCTGCTGGTGGCACTCTAGCCCGCCGCAATCGCCTCCGCATCGGTTCACAAAGCGCATGACCATGCTAGGGCTGGTCCTCCTCGAAAAAGCGGAACCGATTCATCATGTCCTTGCGCCACGCCGCCGCCCTGCTCCTCCCTCTCCTCGCCATGCCCGCCACCGCCCAGTCTTCGGCAGCGCCCGCGATCGACGCCGCGAACCTCACCCAGACCGTTCGCACCCTCGCCTCCGACCAGTTTCAGGGCCGCGCGCCCGGCACGGTGGGCGAAGAGCGCACGATCGGCTACCTGATCGGCTGGCTGCAGGCTTTGGGCCTCGAACCCGCGGGCACCGACGGCGGCTGGACCCAGCCCGTGCCCTTGCTCCACACCCGCCTCGGCACGCCGACGACGCTGGCGTTCGACCGCAAGGGCACCGCGACGCCGCTTACCTTCGGCACCGACATCTATGTCTCGACGCTCCAACCGAAAGACCAGGCGGTCGTCCAGAACGCCCCGCTCGTCTTCGTCGGCTACGGCGTCTCGGCCCCCGAGCGCGGCTGGGATGATTTCAAGGGACAGGACCTCAAGGGCAAGGTCGCGGTCTTCCTGATCAACGACCCCGATTTCGTCGCGGCGAAGGGCGAGGACAGTTTCGGTAAGTTCGGCGGCCGGACGATGACCTATTATGGCCGCTGGACCTACAAGTTCGAGGAGGCCGCGCGCCGCGGCGCGATCGGCGCTCTGATCGTCCACGACACCGACGGCGTCGGCTATGGCTGGAACGTCGTCAAAAGCGCCGGCGGCGAAAATTACGGCCTCGTCGTCCCGCCCGAAAAGGTCACGAGCCTCGCGCTCCAAGGCTGGATTTCGGGCGAAACCGCAACTACCCTGTTCGCGAACGCCGGACAGGACCTCGCCAAGCTGCGCACCGCCGCGCGCCGCAAGGATTTCAAGCCCATCGACCTCGGCACCAGCTTCAACGCCGCGATCCCGGTGACGCAGGCAGTCGTGCAGAGCCAGAATGTCCTCGCCAAAATCCCCGGCGCCAAGCGCCCAGACGAGGTCGTGATGTACGGCGCGCACTGGGATGCCTATGGCGAGGGTCCGCCCGACGAGAAGGGCCGCATCTACCGCGCCGGCGCCAACGACGACGCGCTCGGCGTCGCGGGCCTGTTCGAGATCGCGCGGCTGTTCAAGGCGGCGCCCGCCCCCGACCGCACGATCGCCTTTGCCTTCTGGACCGCCGAGGAACGCGGGCTCTTGGGCTCCGAAGCCTATGCGCAAAACCCGATCTTCCCCGCCGAAAAGACCGTCGCCAACTTCGGCCTCGACATCCTCCAGACGGCAGGCCGCGCAAAAGACGTCGTCCTCGTTGGCAAGGGGCAGGGCACGCTCGAGGACGATCTCGCGCGTGTCGCCGCGACGCAGGGCCGCACCGTCAGCGTCGAAAGCCTCCCCGAACGCGGCCTCTTCTACCGCGCCGATCATTTCAGCCTCGCCAAGCGCGGCGTCCCCGTCCTCCTCATGATGGGCATCGCGGGCGCCTCCGACCTCATCGAAGGCGGCAAGCCCGCCGGACAGGCGTGGGTCGATGCCTATACCGGCAAATGCTATCATCAGGCGTGCGACGCATGGGACACAAGCTGGAACCTCGACGGCGCGGTGCAGGATATCGCGATCTTCTACACGATCGGCGACGAACTCGCCCGCTCGGCGAAATGGCCGGGCTGGAAGGACGGCAGCGAATTCAAGGCGATCCGCGACAAAAGCGCCGCGTCGCGGAAATGAGCGGCGCGGCGATGACAGGTTTCGACGGGTTGCTGCCGATAGAGATGTGCACCCCGGCGAAAGCCGGGGCCCAGAATTCCAACGCTAACCTTGCGCTTTTCCGCACTGGGCCCCGGCTTTCGCCGGAGTGCACAAAGGGATAGCTCACCACCCCAAAACCGCCCTCCATGCAGCACGAAGACATTACAGGCGCTGAAATATTATTGCGCCCGGCCCAGCACTGCGCAACAAGCGCCTCATTCGAATAGGAGAATGTGATGCGCTTTGCCGTTGCCCTGATGCTGCTCCCCGTCCTGCCCTTCGCGCCGATGACCGCGCCCGCCTTCGCACAGACGGCACCGCAAGCCGGTGCGCAGGACGAGGCCCTGCTCGACTTCCTCGATCAGGCGTTCGAAGAGCGGCTCGGCCTCAGCCCTGAATCGCAGACCCAGCTTGGCCTCAAGACCAATTACGCCAAGCTCGACGATTACACCGACGCCGCATCGGTCCGCGATCAGGAACTGGCCGAACGCCAGCTGAAGGCCATGCACGCGCGCTTCAAGCCGGGCCAGCTCGGCGAAAGCGCGCGCGTCAGCTACCGCCTGTTCGAATATGAAGTCGAGCGCGGCCGCGAATCGCTCCGTTTCCGCAAGCTGCGCTTCCCCGTCTCGACCAACGGCAGCCCCGCCGGCGCGATCCCCGTCCTGCTGATCAACAACCACAAGATCGACAGCGTCGCCGATGCCGAGGCCTATATCGCCCGCCTGCGCGACACCGACCGCGTGATGCGCGAAGTCGCGGCGACGATGCGCGAACAGGCGGCGGCAGGGATCATCCCCAACAAGGTCAATTTCGCCCCTGCGCGTGCCGATGCGCTGAAAGTCATCACGGGCGCGCCCTTCGGCAGTGGCGCCGATTCGACCCTTCTGGCCGACTTTCGCAAAAAGGTCGATGCGCTCGATGCCCCAGCGGCGACCAAGGCCAAGCTGCTCGCCGACGCAAGCGCCGCGCTGACCGGCCCGTTCAAGCAGGGTTACACCGCGCTGATCGCCGCGATCGACGAAATCGAGCCCAAATCGAAGGGCAATTTCGGAGCGTGGAGCCTCCCCGACGGCGCGGCCTATTATGCCGACCGGCTGAAGAGCTCGACCACCACCAGCCTCACCGCCGACCAGATCCACGACCTCGGCCTCGCGCAGGTCGCGGCGATCCGCGGCGAGATGGAGGCGATCAAAAACGAGGTCGGTTTCACCGGCACGCTCGAACAGTTCTTCGACCACATCCGCACCGACCCGCAGTTCAAATATCCGAATACCGAGGCGGGCCGCGAAACCTATCTCGCCGATGCGCGCGCGGTCATCGCATCGGTGATGACCGCCGCGCCGCGCTATTTCCGCGTCCTGCCCAAGGCGCCGCTCGAAGTGCGCGCGGTCGAGAAATGGCGCGAGGGGACGGCGTCGACCGCCTTCTACAACCCGCCCTCGGCCGACGGCACGCGCCCCGGCATCTATTACGTCAACCTCGTCGACATGAACCAGACGCAGAAGGTGCAGGTCGCCGGGATCGCCGCGCACGAAGGCGCGCCGGGCCACCATTTCCAGATCGCGCGCCAGCAGGAACTCACCGGTATTCCCAAGTTCCGGAAGTTCGGCGGCTATGGCGCCTATATGGAGGGCTGGGGGCTCTATTCCGAACGGCTCGCGAACGAGATGGGCGTGTACAAGACCCCCTATGACCGCTTCGGCATGCTATCGCTGCAGGTGTGGCGCGCGATCCGCCTCGTGCTCGACACCGGCATCCATTCGAAGCGCTGGACGCGCGAACAGGCGATCGCTTACTTCAAGGCGAACAGCTCGGTGTCGGACACCGACATAGCCCGCGAAGTCGACCGCTATTTCAACTGGCCGGGTCAGGCGACGAGCTACATGGTCGGCCAGCTCAAGATCGCCGAGCTCCGCAAACGCGCCGAAAGCGAGCTTGGCCCGCGCTTCGACATCCGCGACTTCCACGAAGCGGTCCTCAGCGAAGGCGCGCTGCCGCTCGACATCCTCGAAGAGCAGGTGACGCGCTACATCGCGGCGAAGAAGAAGTGATGCGGCGCCGCTGACGTCGGTTTGGGGATGGGGAGCGACCATCTTAACCTTCGTCATCCCCGCGAAAGCGGGGACCCAGAGCGTCCGTCGGCTGGCCCATCGCTTGGTTCCCGCTTTCGCGGGAATGACAAAGGGAGAGTGCGGCAGCCTCCAGTCGAAATCCATCCTTCCGTCATCCCGGGCTTGACCCGGGATCCCGCTTTTTTGCCCCACGCACCGGCTTCGACCTCAAGCGGGACCCCGGATCAAGTCCGGGGTGACGGTGAATGATAAGTCCGCTTCCGGTCGATACCCACCTTGCCCCGCTCCTCGCGCACGCTTAATCCACGCCCATGAGCGGCGAGAAAATCTTCATCAGCGCGAACGATCTGCTCGCCGACTCTTTCCGGCTCGGCATGCAGGTGCTGGATAGCGGCTTCAAGCCGACGCACCTCGTCGGCATCTGGCGCGGCGGCGCGCCGGTCGGCATCGCGGTGCAGGAACTGCTCGATTACCACGGCCAGCATTGCGACCATATCGCGATCCGCACCTCATCCTACCACGGCATCGACAAGCAGGATGCGCACGTCAGAGTCTTCGCACTCGGCTATCTCATCGACACACTGAACCCCGAAGACCGGCTGCTCATCATCGACGATGTCTTCGACTCGGGCCGCAGCATCCGCGCCTTCATCGCTGAGCTGAAGGCGCGCTGCCGCCACAATATGCCGCGCGACATCCGCATCGCGACCGTGTGGTTCAAACCCGGGCGCAACGTCACCGACCTTCGCCCCGATTTCTTTGTCCATGAAACCGACCGGTGGCTGATCTTTCCGCACGAGGTCGACGGGCTGACGGTCGACGAAATCCGCCAGCACAAGCCCGAGGCGGCGATCATTCTGCGCGAAGAGGACAAGCCCGATGCCTGATGGTTTTGCGTCAGCCGACGAGCGCGCCGCCTTCATCGCCGCGCTGCCCAAGGCCGAGCTTCACTTGCATATCGAAGGCTCGCTCGAACCCGAGCTGATGTTCGAACTCGCGCAGCGCAACGCCGTGGCGATCCCCTTCGCATCGGTCGAGGAAGTGCGCGCCGCCTACGCCTTCTCGAACCTCCAGGATTTCCTCGACATCTATTATCAGGGGATGGGTGTCCTCCATACCGAGCAGGACTTCACCGACCTGACCGCCGCCTACCTTGCGCGCGCTCACGCCGACGCGGTTCGCCATGTCGAAATCTTCTTCGATCCGCAGGGTCATACCGAGCGCGGCGTCGCCTTCGAAACCGTCATCGCCGGCATCACCCGCGCGCTCGACGACGCCGCAGCAAGCTACGGCATGACCTCGAAGCTCATCATGTGCTTCCTCCGCCATCTCAGCGAAGCCGAAGCCGAAAAGACACTCGACGAAGCGCTCCCCTTCCTCGATCGCATCGACGGCGTCGGCCTCGATTCGTCCGAAGTCGGCCACCCGCCCGCCAAATTCGAACGCGTCTTCGCCCGCGC
This sequence comes from Sphingopyxis sp. MSC1_008, assembly GCF_023197165.1. Classification (GTDB taxonomy): domain Bacteria; phylum Pseudomonadota; class Alphaproteobacteria; order Sphingomonadales; family Sphingomonadaceae; genus Sphingopyxis. Next base: position 120,871 of record NZ_JALPRD010000012.1, on the reverse strand, counting down.
CCGCATCCTCGGCCTCAAAATCGTCGCGCATGCCGGCGAGGAAGGCCCGCCCACCTATGTCCATGAGGCGCTCGACCTCCTGAAAGTCGATCGCATCGACCATGGCAACCGCAGTCTCGAAGACCCCGCGCTCGTCGCGCGCCTCGCGGCCGAGGGCATGACGCTCACCGTCTGCCCGCTCTCGAACCTCAAGCTTTGTGTTGTCGACGACATCGCCGACCATCCGCTCAAGGTCATGCTCGATGCCGGCCTCGCCGCCACGGTGAACAGCGACGATCCCAGCTATTTCGGCGGCTATGTGAACGCCAATTATCAGGCCGTCGCCAACGCGCTCGACCTGTCGAAAGACGAGCTTCTAACACTCGCGCGCAACAGCTTCACCGGCTCGTTCCTTGGCGACGCCGACAAGGCCAGACACCTCGCCGCGATCGACGCCTACGCCTGACCGGCAACTTCAGAGGCGCCAGCTGGCGGCCGGTTGCAGCCGTTTCGTGTCGGATTCGGCCGAATTGATCCATGCAAAAAGCGCAAGATCGGTCGAGCGGTGCGCGTGCCATTGCGTCTAGTTGGTGCCGCCACGCAGGAGTGAATGATGAAGGCGGCGCACCAAAAATATCAGGCGCGGATGCAGCGGGTGCTGGACTATATCGACCAGCATCTCGATGACGATCTGGACCTGGAAACGGCGAGCCGGGTCGCCGCCTTCTCGAAATTTCATTTCCACCGGCAGTTCACGGCGACCTTCGGGCTGTCCGTGCATCGCTATATCCAGCTGGCCCGCATGAAGCGGGCTTCGCACCGACTGGCCTCGCAAGAGGAGCAGAGCATTACGGAGATCGCGATGGATGCCGGTTACGACGCGCCCGATGCTTTCGCCCGCGCCTTCCGGCAGCGGTTCGGCCAATCGCCGTCGTCGTTTCGGAAATCGCCCGACTGGGCGCCGTGGCTTGCGGCCTTCGGGCCTCTCAACAATGCGAGGAGCAAGCTCATGCAGATAAATTACGAATATGACGACGTGACGATCCGTGAAACAGCTCCGACGCCGGTGGCGATCCTCGAACATCGGGGCGACCGCGCCATGCTGCCGACGACGATCGAGCGATTCATCGCATGGCGCAAGGCCGCGGGGCTTTCGCCCGCAACGAGCCCGACCTTCAATATCTTCAGGTCCGAACGGACGCCGGTGAACCCCGCCGACTACAGTATGGACCTTTGCGTCGGAACCGACCGTCCGATTGCGCCTGATGACGAAGTCATGAAGCCCGGCGCGATCCCCGGCGGGCGCTGCGCGGTCCTGCGCGTCGTCCATGACACCCACAATCTGGAGCCTGCCGCGCTCTTTCTTTACGGTGAATGGCTGCCCGCAAGCGGCGAGGAAGCACGCGACTTCCCGATCTATTGCCGGCGACACCTCAATTTCTTCCCGGACCCTGCTGTGCAAGACGTCGTCGTTGAACTGTTCCTGCCGCTGAAATAGTGCGGGCGGCTCACGCCGCGATCAGCACGCCGTGATAGGCGCGATCCTCGAACGCGCGGCCGGCACCCATCGCGACGCAGATCAGCGCATCGTCGGCGACCACCACCGGCAGCCCGGTCGCGCGCGCGATTGCCTGATCCATCCGGCGCAGCAACGCGCCGCCGCCGGTCAGCGTGATGCCTTCGTCGATGATGTCGGCCGACAGTTCGGGGGGCGTCTGTTCGAGCGCCGCACGCACCGCGCTGACGATCTGCCCGACCGGCTCGGCCAGCGCTTCGGCGATTTCCGCTTCGGTCACCTGCACCTCGGCGGGGCGGCCGGTGACGAGGTCGCGGCCCTTCACGCCCATGACCATCCCGTCGCCGACCGGCGCTGTCGCGCAGCCGATCGTCAGCTTCACGCGCTCGGCGGTCATTTCGCCGACCATCAGATTGTGCCGGCGGCGGATCGACGACGAAATCATCTCGTCCATCTTGTCGCCGCCGACGCGCACCGAGGTGCTGTATGCGACACCGCTCAGCGACAGCACCGCGACCTCGGTCGTGCCGCCGCCGATGTCGACCACCATCGCGCCGCGCGGTTCGGTGACATGCAACCCCGCACCGATCGCGGCGGCGAGCGATTCCTCGATCAACTGCACCGACACCGCGCCCGCATTCGTCGCGGCATCGCGGATCGCGCGGCGTTCGACCATCGTTGATCCCGAGGGTACGCAGATCACGACGTTGCTGCGCTGCATGAAGCGGCTCGCGCCGCCCTGCGCCTTGTCCATGAAATGCTTCAGCATCTGTTCGGCCACGTCGATGTCGGCGATCACGCCGTCTCTCAAAGGCCTGATCGCCTGGATATTGTCGGGGGTCTTGCCCATCATCGGCTTGGCTTCATTGCCGACGACCTTCACGCGCCGCACGCCGTCGCGCGTCTCCAGCGCAACGACCGACGGCTCGTTGAGTACAATGCCCTTGTCACGTACGTACACCACCGTGTTCACAGTACCCAGGTCGATGGCCATGTCGTGCGCGGCCGACGCAAAACGATTAAAAAACTTCATAAGACGGGGCAAATGCCTTCGGGAATGAATGGAAGAATCAGACGTGGCTGGCCCTTTGGCGCCCGCAACGTCTGTCTCATATCGACTGCGGCGAAGGCGCACCCACGTCAACGAAAGCCGCGAGCAATACTGCCAGAGCGGTGGTTTCTCAGGCCCGGCTGTTCGATCGGTTCAAAATTCGGGACCACCCGAGCCCGAAACAAGGAATTTCACCCCCTGAAGCCGGACGATGCGGTCGTCCACGCAGAGCGGCGCTGCGATCAACCGCATCCATCGTCGCGGCGCCTGCGCGGGCCTGATTTCGACATCGAGCGTGAAGCCGCGCCGGTGCCTGATCGCATAGGCGCGCAGCTTCTCCATCGCCGCGCGCGACCCCTCGGCATAAAGCGCGACCGTCTCGTCGCGCGTGATGGCGGCACCTCGCGGAATGCCGAAAATATCATAGACCTCGTCCGACCAGCTCAGCCGGTTGTTGTCGGTAAGGTCGCATTCCCATTGGCCAATCCGCGCAGGCGTCGGCAACAGCCGCGCCGCGACATCGACGACGTCGGGGATCGGGTCGAGCGTATCGCCGTGATGAAGCTGCCCAAGCTCGAAAAAGCGATCACGCTCGTAAAGCGGCCAGCTATGATGAACAGGCAAGGGATGCGTCGGCTTCAACACGCTGGTCTTCCATTGGGCCGCCAAGGATAGGCACGTGTCGCTTAACAACTGGTGATCCCGATGGACAGCCCTTCGGCACCTTATCGCCCGCGTGCCAGCGCGATCCCCGCAAGATTCTGCGTCCGCTTGATATGGCGTATGTTCGGCAACGGGCCTTCACCAACGAGCGCACGGAAAGTGGCGAGGTGTGACGCGGCATCGCCGCGCGCCCGCACCACATCATTCGCCTGCTCCACCACCGCCGCCGCGTCGCCGAGCAGGACAAAATTCGTCAGCCCCAGATCCTGTGCCAGCCGCAGTGCCGCGATCAGCGCCAACCACTCGGCATCCATGCTGCTGCCGATCCCCGCGTCGCGCACGACCGTCGCGGCGCCGCCGGTCACCACGGCGGTTTCCATCTTCCCCGGATTGGGCCGGCACCCGCCGTCGAAATAGATCTTGATGCGGCGCGCCACCATCGGATTCCCTTAGCCGGTCAGAACTTTCCGCGCACCGAAAAGGAAAAGATCGGCCCGATCAGCCGGTCGCGCTCCTCTATAAAGCTCACCGGGCTTTCGCCGCGCACCCCCGTATAGGCGGTCCGGTCGCGCTTCGAGCGGGCGTTGGCGATGTTGCGGATCGACGCTCGCACGGTCAGGCCCAGCACATCCTTGTGCTCGACAAAGACCGACGCCCAGACCGGCCCTTCCCACACCTTGTCGGTCTGGTTGCGGCGATAATTGGGCTGATAATGCGAATATTCGACGTCACCGCCCCACGCCCAATCACTGGCCGGAATGTCGTGGCGCAGGCCCAGGCTGATCACCGTATCGGTAAAGCCGTTCCACTGCCTTTTCTCGCCGGTGAAGGGATCGCGCAATGAACTCTTCTGCAGCAGCATCCGGGGTTCGAGCTTCATCCCCTTGATCCCGGCGGGGTCGAGATTGATCGTCGCCGTCCAGTCGATCGCGCCCGCCTTCGCCTTCGCGATATTCCCGACCGCCTCGCCATCGGTCCCGATCGGGATCACATCGACGCGGTCCTCGACGTCGCGATAGATCAGGATGATCTTGGTCGAACCCCACGCGCCGAATTTCTTGTTGATCTCGGCCTCATACGTCCAGTCCTGCTGCGGCCTCAGGTCGTTGTTGCTCTCATTCTGGTTGCCGTCGTTGAGGAACGCGCGCGCGAGGAAATCATAGAAGCTCAATTGCAGCACGCGCCGCCGCAGCTTCACCGAAATGTCGAAATCGGGCGACGGGGTCCACGCGAGCGAAATCGAGCCCTTGGGACGAAAGAAGCTGCGCGTCAGGCCGTTCATGCCTGTCTGCGTGATCGTCGAATGTTCGGCGCCCGCGATGATCTGGAAATTGAGCTTGTCGGTCAGCTTGCGCCCGAAGCTCAGCAAACCTTCATAACGGTCCTCGCTGACCCCGCCGGTGCCGCCCTCGAACGGCTGGTCGACCCACGCCCCCGCAGGATCGAGCACTGCGATCGATGCCACATTATCGAGCGTATTGAACGCGGCCTCGCCCGACAATTGCCAGTCACCGCCGAACATCTTCCACTGATATTCGCCGCGTCCGATCGTCTCGCCGATATCGCCGGTCTGCGCAAAGCGGTCGCCCGTGGCAATGCCACCCTCGGGAGTCGTGACGATTTCCTGGCGGTAAGGCTCGTGGCTGAAGCGGCGAAGCCCGATCAGCTTCAGCTTCCCGGGCCCCAGCCCGAACTGGTAATCGCCGCTGACCTCGTAATTCCAGCTATCGGCATTTTCATACACCGTGCGGATGCGGTCGGGCAGGCCGGGGCCGGTGCGCACGCCATCCTCGTAATAGCGGTCATATTTGCGCTGATAATGCCCACCGAGATTGGCAACGGTGTCGCCCGCCGGATCCCAGGTGATCCGCCCCGACAGCTTCGGCGTGTCGTAGTGCGTGTTCCAGATGTCCTTGCGCTGTTCGGTGATATTGCGCGCACCGTCATAGATCAAAGTTGGCCCGCCCGCGCCGCTGCGCGCCGAATCGTCGTTGTTGAGCGCGACCTCATATTCGACCGCCCCCGTGCGGCCACGCACCGACACGTCGGCGCGAGTGAAAAGCGGATCGGTGTAATGCGCGCGAAATTCGGGCTTCCACGAAAACTGCCCTGAAAAGGCATCGGCGCGGTAGACGATATTGGCGACCTGCCCCGACAGCCCCGGAATATCGAGCGTAGAGCCGTCGACGACCTCGATCCGTTCGACATTGCCGCCGGGGATGCGCGACAGCTGCGTATACATATCGTCGGCCTTGTTCGACGGCCGCTCGCCGTTGAACAGGACGTTGCCCGTCGCCTGCCCCAGCCCGCGCAGCAGTTCATTGTCGCGAATCTGGAAGCCCGGCACCTGGATCAGCATGTCATAGGCATTTTTCGGCGCGTAGCGCGCAAAGTCGGCGGGCGTATAGACCTGCCGCGCAGTGCTCGTCGCGGTCGGCGCGATCTCGGCCGGCGCGGGCGGCGGGGTGTCACCCGTCGGCGCCGCCGTCTCCTGCGCCAGCACAGGCGTGGAGAGCGCGGCCGCAACCGCAATCAGGCTTGTCCATCGCTTCACTTGGAAGGTCCCCTCGCCGCGCGGTTCATCGCCTGCGCATATTCGCCCGTGACGCCCATCGCCTTCATTCCGACGACTTGGTCGGCGCTCAGTTTCCTGTATCCCGCTGCAGCCAGCCCGCGCACATAGGCGCCGTCGACGCCGAGCGCCTTGCACGCGATCGCGTCTTCGACGTCGGTCAGGACCAGCGCCTCGGACTTCAGATCGCGGATATATTCGGGCCGCACCTCGAGCGCCGCCGCCGCGATCAGGTCGTCGGCATCCTTCGGCCGCACCCCCTCGCGCGTGAGCCCGTCGGCAAGCTCAATCGTCGCATCGACGAGCAGCATCGCAAGCAAGGCCGAACGCCGGCCGGGCGCCAGCCCGCGCTCGCCGAGCGCGCGCTCGAAAGCGGGGTCGGAGGTGAAGCGGCAGTCGCCCTTCCCCTCAAACGCACGCGTTAACGTGCCGGTGCACGCCAGCGTCCCCGCATCATGCGTCACGGTAAAGCTGACAGGCCCCGGCGTCGTCCGGCCGAGTGAGGCTTCCGCCGCGGCAAAATAGGGGCGCGAGCCGTCGAAGCTATGATCGCTGCTCGACTGTTTGTGCTGGATGCGGACGCGCGGCGCGCCCTTCTTTCCGCTCGCGGGTTCGGCGACCCAACTGACGTCGCTCAGGACGAGCGGGTCGGCGGCCGCCGTCGGTGCCGAACAGGCGAGGATCGACAGCAGCGCGGCGCCGCCGGCAAAATACAGGGCTTTCATTTGGTGCACTCCTCCCTCCGTGCGCCGGGCGAGCGTCATCGCTCGCCGCCGCAGCGGCAATTTTGAATCAGGTTTCGATTAATCGTCGGTCGCTACGGACGAATGTCCGGGCGTCAGTCGCGGACGGGCGGCTCGGGCGGTTCCGGCGATGCGGGGAATTCGATCCGCGCGGTCCGGCCATCCCCGCCGCGCGCCTCGATCACGCCGCGCTCCATATCGACGACCGCAACATTGTCGCCGCGCACGGCCTTCGTCACCGGGCGTGGCTTCGCCGCCGGGCGGGGCTTCACCGGCCGAAACCCGCTCGTCGCGCGAAGCTTGATCGCGTCGTCGGCATCGCGCATCTTCACCCCCGACTTCTGCATGTCGGTAACGAAGTCGCAGTCGATCCCCATTGCCTTCAGCGCGACGAGGTCGTCGATCCCAATGTCGGGGAAATGCGACTTCATGTCGCGGGCAAAGGCGGCGTTGACGCCGACATGTCGCGCGCCGACCAGTTCGTCGAAATCGGCGCCGGGAATGATGTCACGCATCTGGCGGATATAGGCTGGATCGATCCCGCTCGCCTTCGCCGAAATAATCTCATCGGCGTCGAGCGATCCGCCATGCTCGCGCATCTTGGCGACATATTCGGGGGTCACGCCGACCGCGCGCATGCTCACCAGCTGTTCGGCGGAGAGCGTCTTCGATGTCGCCGCGGCGGTAGCCGCATCATCGGCCGCAACGGCTTTTGCGGCTGCGGCGGACCGCGATGTCACGGTCGTCGTCTCCTTGGTCGTCGAGGCGACGACGGAGTGGACGTCCGCCGTCGCCTCCGGCTTGGCCGTCGCCGAGAAGGCGGCGAGCGGCACGGTGATCCCCGCGAGCACGACCAGGCTCATCAACATCCAGCTCGCGCTCGCCGGGCCGCGCTTCAGGCTGCCGTCGAGGACGCGGGTGATACGGCGCTTCAGGCTGTCCTTGCCCGGCGCGACACCATGCGCGGCAAGCAGCGCGCCCTGATTGTCGTGCCGCGCCGCGCCGACCAGCAAGGTCGCGTAGTCGGGCCCGTTGATATCGGCCATCAGCACCGCGTCGTCGGCGGCTTCCTCACGCAATTGATGGCTTTCACGCGCCAGCACCCATACCAGCGGATTGAACCAAAATACCGCGCACGCGACCCGCGCCCCGAGCAATTTCGCCCAGTCGAGCCGCGCGACATGCGCCAGCTCGTGCGCGATGATTGCCTCGGCCTCACCCGACGCCGCGACCGCCTTCGGGCTCAGCACGATCGTCGGGCGCAGCACGCCCCAGCTGATCGGCGAACGCAGCTCGTTGCTGACCAGCAACGCGGTGCCATGCTTGAAGCCCATGCGCCGCTGCGCCTCGGCGAGCGCCGACAACCACGACCGCTCGACAAGGATCTCGGCGCGCCCACGCATCGCGAACAGCCGCACCACCGCGAGCGCCATCACTCCAGATAATAGCAGGAGCGGGACAAGATAGAGAAAGGGGGCAAGGTCGCTCCACGAAAAGACGATCGGCGTCGATCCGGCACTATCCACCACGACAGGGACTGACGTCGCGGCGGGTGCCGGATCGATCGCCGATCCCCCCGTTGTTGCCGTTTGCACGATCGGCGCGGCGGGTTCGAAGGACCAACTCGCGGGAAGCGGAGCCCATTGCGGCAGCAGCAGGATCGCCGCGGGCAGCGCGAGCAGCGCCATCAGCCCGGCGTGCGCGATCATCGACCGCTCGCCGGCCGAACGCCACCGCGCGAGCCGCAACAGCCCCAGCGTCAGCGCCGCGACAATGACGGATTTCCAGGCAAGGCCAAGCAACATGGCAGTGGTCAACATCACGCTCTCCCTTCGCGCGCTTTGGCGATCATCTGTTCGAGTTCGTCGAGTTCGCTATTGCTCATCTCGTCCTGCATGCCGAGCAAGGCGGCGGCGGCGCTCGTCGCCGATCCGTTGAAAAAGACGCGCACGACTTGGCTCAGCGCCGACTTACGCGCCGTCTTGTCCGACACGCTGGGCGCATAGACGAAACCGCGGTCCGACTGTTCGCGGGCGACAAAGCCCTTGGTCTCGAGCCGCTTCAGCATGGCGCGGATCGCCGAACCTGACAATTCGTCGGCCAGCGCCTCGCCGATCTCGGTCACAGTCGACGCACCGCGCTCATAAAGAATATCGACGATCTCGCGTTCCCGCGGGGGTAAACTGGACAACATGCGACTCACCTCATGCGCTACATTTGTAGCGTGCTACATTTGTAGCGCATGCTTGGCAAGGGGTTTTATTCGGATAACACACGCGGCGCCGGATAGCGGCCGCTTTGCGGTGATTCGCTGCCGTTGAGCCAATTGACCTTGCTGCCCCCGGCGACATTCGATGACGGGACCGGACGGACCCCCAGCAGCTCAATTCAATCGCCAGCAGCCCCGTCAGCCGAAATGACGACGAAACCAGCCCCGCTTTTTGGGAACGACTGGCGGTTGACCGGACAGCCGCACCAGATAATCGCCCAAGATAGCCGCTTGCTGCTTGGTCATCAGGAACCGAAACAAATCGGGGTCGTGCTTCTTGGCCGCTTCGGAAGACTGTACGCTTTCGAGCCGAAGCATTATACGGTCTCCCGCATCATGGTGTGTCCAGCCGACCAGTGCTCCAAAACTCTCCACCATCTCGCCCTGCCCCCTCACGATTTTCGCGCGACTGATGCCGACAGTCCGCGATGATATTACCAGACCTTCAGCGCAATGTCGTCTAACGGTCGTTTTCGGATCACCCTCCGACCCGCCGCCCAGCCCACAACCGTTGCATGCCGCAACCGCGGCCCCTACATTCCCAGTTCAACCAATCGGAGATTCTCGCCATGGACCGCAACCTGACCGCAACGCAGCCCCGCCTTGCCGCCAGGAAAGTTCATGTTCATGCCCCCCGTCTCTCCAGCCATTACGATCTCCAATCTCAGCTGGTCCACGCCTGACGGCCGCGCCGTCCTTTCGGGCCTCGACCTTAATTTCCAGTCTGAACGCGCCGGCATCGTTGGGCGCAACGGCGTCGGCAAGTCGACGCTGCTGCGCCTGCTGACCGGCGAACTCATGCCCGCGTCGGGCAACATCGCGATCGACGGCAGCATCGCGATGCTCCGCCAGACCGTGCAGGTCGCCGCGCATGAAAGCATCGCCGACCTGTTCGGCGCGCGGGGTGGCCTCGCCCTGCTGCGCAAGGCCGAAGCGGGCGAAGCGAGCGTCGAGGAGATCGGCGAGGCTGACTGGACGCTCGAAGCGCGGATCGACGAGGCGCTTGCCGGCGTCGGCCTGCCGCTGCCTGCGGACACTCCGCTCGCGCAGCTGTCGGGGGGACAGCGCACGCGCGCGGCGCTCGCCGGCGCGATGTTCGCCGCGCCCGATTTCCTCCTCCTCGACGAGCCCACCAACAATCTCGACCGCGAAGGCCGCGAAGCCGTGGGCGATCTGCTCGCCCGCTGGCGCGGCGGCGCGATCGTCGTCAGCCACGACCGCGAACTGCTCGAGGAAATGGACGCGATCGTCGAGCTGACCAGCCTCGACGGCGCGCGCTATGGCGGCGGCTGGAGCGCCTATCACGCGCGCAAGGAGATCGAGCAGGCAGCGATCGAGGCCGAGTTCGCGGGGGCCGAAAAGGAGCTCGGCCGCGTGAGGCGTCAAGCGCAAGCGACCGCCGAACGGCAGGCCCGCCGCGACGCGGGCGGCCGGCGCAAGGCGGCGCGCGGTGACGAGCCCGCCATCCTGCTCGGGACGCTGAAACGGCGCGCCGAGGAAAGCGGCGGCGCGAACCGGCGCCTCGCCGAACGCCAGCGCACCGAAGCCGAACAGGCGCGCGAAGCCGCGCGCGGCAAGATCGAGGTCGTCGATCCGCTCGCCGTCGCGCTGCCTTCGACCGGCCTACCCGCATCGCGCACGGTCCTCGAACTCGACAGGGTGAGCGCCGGCTACGCCCCCGGCCGGCCGGTCATCGAAAATCTGTCGCTGACCCTCACCGGCCCCGAACGCGTCGCGATCACCGGCCCCAATGGTTCGGGCAAGTCGACACTCCTCGCGCTCGTCGCGGGCACGCTCGCCCCCTGGTCAGGCCATGTGCGGGTCGGTGTCCCCTTCGCGCTCTTCGACCAACGCGTCAGCCTGCTCGATCCCGCGCGCTCGATCACCGACAACTTCCTCCGCCTCAATCCCGGAACGACGAACAACCAGTGCCGCGCCGCCCTCGCGCGCTTCCGCTTCCGTGCCGGTGCCGCCGACCGCACCGCCGGAACCTTGAGCGGCGGCCAGATGCTCCGCGCCGGCCTCGCCTGCGTCCTTGGCGCGCCGGAGCCGCCGCAACTGCTAATCCTCGACGAGCCGGGCAACCATCTCGACATCGAATCGCTGTCGGCGGTCGAAACCGGGCTCGCCGCCTATGACGGCGCGTTGCTCGTCGTCAGCCATGACGCGACGTTTCTGGAGACGATCGGAATGACGCGAACGATCGAACTGGCGGTGACCGAACGCCGATAGGCTGGCGAAAAATGTCCGCGACCATGGCAAGAAGGGCTCCACCTTGCGGCAGAACCCTTCCGTCCTCTTGAATATGGCTACGCAAGAGGAACCCCCTCCGCCATCCTGGTCGCGAGTCTGGCGTCAGTCTGTGGATGATTAACGGCCTCGCGCGGCTTCACCAGCAACATAGGTTAACCCGGTCGGACTAAATTACGCCGTCTGGACCCGTGCATTTTTTGCGTCGGCGCGACATCTTTCGACGTCTCGCTAACCTTCTTTTAACCAGCGAACTCCAACAACCGCCTATGCCAATTTTCGGACATTTTCTTCCATCGGCGCTTGGCGCCGACAAACGCCTCGACGCGCGCCGAAAACTAAGCCTTCTCGCTTCGGGCTTGCGGCATGATGGCACCGGCATCGAAGTCCAGATCCACAATATCTCGGGAACGGGCCTGCTGCTCGAAAGCGACGTCAAACTGGCGAACGGCGACCGGATAGAAATCGAGCTTCCGCATGCCGGCGACATAACGGCTGTCGTCATCTGGGCGAGCGGACGGCTCTTCGGATGCCAGTTCGAAGGCCCGGTGTCGCCGGCAACGCTGAGCGCCGTGGAACTCAAGAGCGCCGTCGGCTCCATGCCCGAACCGACCGACATTGCGGACCCTGTGCCCGACGTCGATGAAGATCACGCGGCACCTTCGATTGACGCGGAACCGCCGGTTGGCGCGGAGCCCGAGCCGTTGCGCGATCTGATCGATCGCAGCCGCGAACAAATCGCGCTCGCCGCCGGCATCAGTGTCGACCGGGTCCGGATCATCGTCGAATTCTAGGATAGAAACCTAGGCCGCAAGCACTCGTGCCATCAGCCGTTCTTCCTTTGCAATCCATGTCGCCATGCTCGGCCGCGACAGGATCGCCTCGCTCCACGCCGCGATTTTGGGATGCGTCGCCGGATCGATGCTCGCACCGCAGTGCCGGAAGTTCATCAGCGGCGATGCCACCGCAAGGTCGGCGAGCGTCAGCCGGCCGCCGACGAGAAATCCCGACGCCGGGATCGCGCTTTCGAGGTAGGCGAGCAGCTTGGGCAACTCCTCGCCCTCCGCCTGCGCCGCTGCCGCCAGATCGCCTTCGCGCCCGAGGAATTTCGGCGCGACGATGCGGTTGAAGAACATCTTTCCGCTGCATGCGGCGAACACCGTATCGCCGAATTCTTCCCACCAGATCACGCGGCCGCGCTCCTGCGGATCGGTCGGGATCAGCGCGGGTTCGGGATATTTCGCCTCGACATATTGGATGATCGCGCTCGAATCGGCGAGGAGGAAGCCGTCATCGTCCATCGCGGGCATCTTGCCGAGCGGCGACGCGGCGCGAAATCCCGGATCGGGGTCGCCGATCCCGACGCCCTTCAGCTCGAAATCGATCCCCTTTTCGCCAAGATATGCCAGCAATTTGCGCACGAACGGCGACACCACCGACCCGTAGATAATCATTCCGCTTCTCCCATCCGGTAGGCGGCATCATAGGCAACAGGTTTTCTCTTGCAACCGGCCAGCGATATGGCCGAACCGGCATGAAATTAACTTGCTATCAGCCCTTTCGCGTGAAACATCGGTGACGGAGGGGGGCGCTGCTACGGCAGCCATCAGGCAGGACAAGATAATGCGCCCTTCAACCTGGGCAGATCGGCTGTTGGCGCTGCTGGTCCGCTTCGTCGGGCTGGTTATCCTGCTCGCGACCATCGTCGCGGCCAGCGCCAGCTTCCTCTATAATCAGGCCGAAGAAGCCGATCAGGCCGAACGCGTCGCGGCGCAGTTCAACATGCGGCTGCGCGACCATGTCGCGATCCTCGAAGGCGTGCGTGCGCTCTACCAGTCCGACGCCGCCGCGAGCGGCCCCGGCATCCGCGCCTATCTTGGTGCGCTCCAGCCACAGGTCCATGCCCCGGGGATGGAGGGCATCGGCATCGCCGCCGCGATGCGCGCCGGCACTCCGGCGGCGATCGAGACGCGGCTGCACGAAAATTACGGCGAGGATATCAAGGTGTGGCCGGCGACCGACCAGCCCGTCGGCTTTCCCGTCATCCTCATCGAGCCCTATACGCCGCGCCGCCAAGTCGCGCTGGGCTTCGACATGTATAGCGAGCCGGTGCGGCGCGCGGCGATGCGCCGCGCCTGGCAGACCGGGCGCCCGGCCGCGAGCGGCATCGTCCAGCTTGCGCAGGAACGCGCTGCAAAGGTCAAGCAGCAGGGCTTTCTCATCTACCTCCCCGTCTATACTCGCGGGTCGCAGCCGGGGGTGATGGACGATGCGGCGAAAGCGCCCGGCACCCGGCCCGTCGAAGCGTTCGTCTACGCCCCCTTTCGTATCAACGACATGATGAAGACGGTGCTCGGATCGCAGCTGGGCAAAATCGACGGGCTCGAAATTCGCGCCGGCGCCGGCCCCTCGGCACCGGTCATTTTCCGCCACGGCAAGATGGGCTGGGACGCGCAGGAGCAGGTGCTGCGCATCGCCGACCGGCAATGGACGATGCGAATCTCCTACGGCCGCTTCCTCGAGCGGCTGGGTCGCCCGCTCGGCATCTTCATCTTCGGCGTCGCGCTGGCGCTGCTCGCGACCCAGCTTCACCGCGTCCAGCGACGCCGCATCAACGCGTTTCAGGCGCTCGCCGCGCAAAGAGCGCGCCACGCCGAAGACCGCGAATTGATGATCGGCGAGATGGCGCACCGGATGAAAAACGCCTTCGCACGCATCGGCGCGCTCGCGCGGATCACGCTGCGCGAATCCACCAGCCTCGACGAATTCGAGGCGAAGTTCGACGGCCGCATGCGTGCATTGTCCGACGCCAAGCAGATGCTCGTGACCGGCGCGGTCGACAGCGTCGACTTGGGGCGGATCGTCCATCGCGAACTCGAACTCGCGGGCGTTTCGGCGGAGCAACTCGCGGGCATCGCCGGCCCCGAGGTCCGGCTCGACGACGAGGGCGCGCAGGCACTATCGCTCGCGGTCCACGAATTCGTCACCAACAGCATCAAATATGGTGCGCTGACGGGCCAGGGTCACCTCGCCGTCGGCTGGCACCGCGACGGGGGCGACATCCAGCTCGACTGGGTCGAAAGCGACCTTGCCGAAACCCCGCACATCGACACCGAAAGCTTCGGCACGCAATTCATCCGCACGCTGATCGAACGGCAGCTTAAGGGCAGTTGGCAGCGCGCCGCGGTTGACAACCGCCTCGCCATCGTCATTCGCTGGCCGGACAATGCCCCTACCAACTGACGATCGCTGGCACATCTGGATCGACCGCGGCGGCACCTTTACCGATGTCGTCGCGCGCAGCCCCGACGGCGCCGTCGTCACCACCAAATATCTCAGCGAAGACCCCGCGCGCCCCGGCGACGCCGCGGTCAATGCGATCCGCGACCTGACCGGCGCCGGCGCAGGCGCGCTCCCGCCGCTGGCGATCCGCATGGGAAGCACGGTCGCGACCAACGCGCTCCTCGAACGCAAGGGCGAACCGACCTTGCTCGCGATCACGCGGGGCTTCGGTGACGCGCTGACGATCGGCTATCAGGACCGCCCCGAACTTTTCGCGCGGCGGCTCGACCGCATTCCGCCGCCCCACGCAGCAGTCGCCGAAATCATCGAACGCCTCGGTCCGGGCGGCGACATCCTGACCCCGCTCGACGAGGAGCATGCCCGCGCCGCGCTGCAAGCCGCGCGCGAGCGGGGCCTCGCCAGCATCGCGATCGTGCTGATGCACGGTTACCGCTACCCCGCGCACGAGCAGCGCCTCGCCGAAATCGCCCACGAAACCGGCTTCACCCAAATCTCGACGAGCCACGACGTCAGCGCGCTGATCAAGCTCATCGGCCGCGGCGACACGACGCTTGCCGACGCCTATCTTTCGCCCGTCCTCCACCATTATGTCCGGCAATTCGTCGCGCAGCTCGGAGAAGGCGTCGATCCGCAGTTCATGAAAAGCTCGGGCGGCCTCGCCGCGGCATCGGCCTTCCACGGCCGCGACGCGATCCTTTCGGGGCCCGCGGGCGGGATCGTCGGCATGGTCGGCAGCGCCGCACCCTTGGGCAAAACCCGCCTCATCGGCTTCGACATGGGCGGCACCTCGACCGACGTCAGCCACTATGCCGGCCGACTCGAGCGCGATAACGAGACGATCGTCGCGGGCACGCGCATCCGCGCCCCGATGCTGCGCATCCACACGGTGGCGGCTGGCGGTGGCTCGATCTGCCGCTGGGACGGCGCGCGCCTGCTCGTCGGCCCCGAAAGCGCGGGCGCGAACCCCGGCCCCGCCGCCTATGGCCGTGGCGGTCCGCTGACGGTGACCGACTGCAACGTCCTGCTCGGCAAGATCCAGCCCGGCCATTTCCCCAAGCTCTTCGGCCCGAACGGCGACCAGCCGCTCGACCGTGCGGTGGTGGTTGAAAAATTTGCCGCCATGGCCGCCGAAGTCGGGAATATAACCCCCGAAGCCCTCGCCGAAGGTCTACTCGCCATCGCGGTCCAGCAAATGGCAAACGCGATCAAACGCATCACCATCGCGCGCGGCCACGACGTCACGCAAGGCTACAGCCTCGTCGGTTTCGGCGGCGCGGCGGGCCAGCATGTCTGCCTCGTCGCCGATGCGCTCGGAGTCGACGAAATCCTCCTCCATCCGCTCGCGGGCGTACTCTCGGCCTTTGGCATGGGTCTCGCCAAGCCATCGGCGATCCGCGAGCGCACGCTGGCGCTCAAACTCGACGCGCATTGCAGCGCTACCCTCGCCGCGACCGAAACCGAGCTGTCGGATCAAGCCCGCACCGATCTCGCCCCCGATGCAGCGACGATGCGCGAAACCTTGATTTTCGTTCGCCTCGCCGACAGCGACAACGCGATCGAACTCCCGCTCGCCGCGCCCGCTGAGGTCGCCCAATCCTTCGCCGCCGCCTTCCGCCAGCGCTTCGGCTACGCCCCGCACGACAATCTCGTCGTCGACCGCATCCGCGTCGAACTGACCGAGACGGGCGATGCTCCCGCAGCACTGTCCTTGCCCGCACCGACCACCGAACCCGAACCCGAAATCGTCACTGCATGGCTCGCGGGCGCCGAGCATCGGGCCCCGCTTCACCAACGCAGCGCCCTCGCCCCCGGCCGCACCATCGCCGGCCCCGCGATCATTATCGACGCGCTTTCGACGACTATCGTCGAGCCCGGCTGGCGCGCCGAGGTCCAAAGCGAGGGCACATTGCTCCTCGTCCGCACGCGCGCGGCCGGAACACAAATCGTCGCGAGCGACGACCTGACCACTCCCGACCCGATCCGCCTCGAAATCTTCAACAGCCTGTTCATGGCGATCGCCGAGGAAATGGGCGGCGCGCTCCAGCACAGCGCCTCGTCGATCAACATTCGCGAGCGGCTCGACTTTTCGTGCGCAATCTTCGACGGCGACGGCCGCCTCGTCGCCAACGCGCCGCACATGCCCGTCCATCTCGGTTCGATGGGCGAAAGCGTCCGCACCATCCTCCGCCAACGGTCCGGGGCGGACGACCGACCTGCTGACGGCCGCGGCATCCGGCGCGGCGACGCCTACGCCCTCAACGCCCCCTACGACGGCGGCACCCACCTGCCCGACATCACCGTCATCATGCCCGTGTTCGTCGAGGGCGACGAACCAAGCTTCTTCGTCGCCGCACGCGGCCACCACGCCGACCTCGGCGGCATCGCTCCCGGATCGATGCCCCCCGACAGCAAGAGCATCGCCGACGAGGGCATCCTCTTCGACAATATGCTGATCGTCGACGACGGAAATTTCCGCGACGCCGCCGTCGCGTCGCACCTCGTCGACAGCGCATGGCCGGCACGCAACCCCGCGCTCAACATCGCCGACCTCAAGGCGCAGGTCGCCGCCTGCCAGCGCGGCGCCAGCGCGCTCGTCGACCTCTCAGCCGCGCACGGCGTCCAGACCGTCACCGCCTATATGGCACACGGACAGGCACAGGCCGAAGCCGCCGTCCGCCAGCTCATCGCGGGCTTGGGCGACGGCGCCTTCCGTTACGCAATGGACAATGGCGCCGAGGTTGCCGTCGCCGTCCAAGTCGACCGGACGGCGCGCCACGTGACCATCGACTTCACCGGATCCTCCGCCACCCTCCCCGACAATTTCAACGCGCCAGCCCCCGTCGTCCGCGCCGCGGTCCTCTATGTCCTGCGCACGATGCTCGACGATCCGATCCCGATGAACGAGGGCTGCCTTGCCCCCGTCACACTGATCGTCCCGCCGGATTCGATGCTGTCGCCGACCTATCCCGCCGCGGTCGTCGCGGGCAATGTCGAGACGAGCCAGGTCATCACCGACGCGCTGTTCGCCGCTTTCAATGCGATGGCGCCCGCGCAGGGAACGATGAACAATTTCACCTTCGGCAACGAAGCCTATCAATATTATGAGACAATCGCCGGTGGATCGGGCGCCGGCCCCGGCTTTAACGGCACCAGCGTCATCCAAACGCATATGACCAACAGCCGCATGACCGACCCCGAAGTGATGGAAACGCGCTTCCCCGTGATCGTCGAGGAATTTTCGATCCGCAAAGGCTCGGGTGGTGCGGGCCAGTGGCGCGGCGGCGATGGCGCCACCCGCCGCATCCGCTTTCGCAAGCCGATGGCCGCGAACATCCTCGCCAACCGCCGCCAGATCGCGCCGAAGGGTCTCGCGGGCGGCGAAGACGCCGCACCGGGCCGCAACTGGGTCGAGCGCGCCGACGGCCGCATCGAAACCCTCGCCGCGACGGGCAGCGCCGACCTCGCCGCGGGCGACGCCTTCGTGATCGAAACGCCCGGCGGCGCCGGCTACGGGAAACCAGGGGAGAGATAATTTGGCGACAGCGCGGTCTACCCCACGCGGGGATGACGGGATGAAGGGATACCAACCATGCTCGTGCTGATCGGCATTCTGATCATCATCGCGGGCTTCCTGCTCCGTTTCAATCCGCTGCTCGTGATCATGGCCTCGGCGCTCGCGACTGGCCTCGCCGCCGGGCTCGACATCGCCGCGATCATCGCCGCCTTCGGCAAGGCGTTCAACGACACGCGCTATGTTTCGATCGTCTGGATCGTCCTCCCCGTCATCGGCCTGCTCGAAGCTTACGGCCTCCAGCAACACGCCCGCAGCCTGATCGGCCGAATGAAAGGCGCGACGCTCGGCCGCCTGCTCACCTCCTACCTCCTGCTCCGCCAAGCGATGGCCGCGGTCGGCCTGACTTCGGTCGCGGGGCATCCGCAGACCGTCCGCCCGCTCGTCGCCCCGATGGCCGAAGCCGCCGCCGAGGCGAAGAACGACGCGCTCACCGACGACCAGCGCGAGGAAGTGAAAGCCTTCTCCGCCGCGACCGACAATGTCGGCCTCTTCTTCGGTGAGGATATCTTCCTCGCGATCGGCTCGATCCTGCTGATGAAGGGCGTGCTCGAAGGCTATGGCTATGTCATCGAGCCGCTGCACTTCTCGCTCTGGGCGATCCCGACCGCGATTGCCGCCTTCCTGATCCACGGCCTGCGCCTCCGCCGTCTCGAAAAGCGGATGATGAAGAAGGAGGCGGGCGCATGATCACGCTCGGCTTCGTTTATGTGCTCGCAGGACTGACCTTCGCGGCTTTCGCCTTCCTTGGACTCCGGGACGGCAGCAATCCCAAACGCTTCGGCAACGCGGCCTTCTGGGGCCTGCTAGCGGTCTCGATGCTGGCAGGCGACCGGCTCAGCGATTTCGGCAACGGCCTGCTCGTCCTCGCGCTCGTCGCGATCGCTGGCACCGGCCAGATCGGCCGTGCCCCCGGCGGCGACGTCCCCGCCGATGTTCAAGCAGAACGTGCCGAACGCCATGGCCCCTTCCTGCTCCTCGTCGCGCTCATCATCCCCGCGGTCGCACTCGCGGGCACCTTTCTTTTCAAATGGCTCCCCGGCCTCGCCGACCCCAAGCAGGCGACCTTGATCTCACTCGCGCTAGGCGTGCTGATCGCGCTCGCTGTCGGTATGGCACGATTGAAGCCGCCGCCGCTACTGCCGCTGCAACAGGGCCGCCGCCTGCTCGACGCGGTCGGCTGGGCGGCGATCCTGCCGCAGATGCTCGCGAGCCTCGGCGCGGTCTTCGCGCTCGCGGGCGTCGGCGAGGTCGTCGGCGACCTCATCGGCGGGGCGATCCCCGAGGGCAGCCTGTTCGGCGCGACGCTCGCCTTCGGGCTCGGCATGGCGCTGTTCACGATGGTGATGGGCAATGCCTTCGCCGCCTTCCCGGTGATGCTCGCCGCGGTCGGCATGCCGCTCCTCATCAAGCAATATGACGGCGACCCCGCGGTCGTCGCGGCGATCGGCATGCTCGCGGGCTTCTGCGGCACGCTGATGACCCCGATGGCGGCGAACTTCAATCTGGTGCCCGCGGCCTTGCTCGAACTCAAAAATCCCTATGGCGTGATCAAGGCGCAGATCGGCACCGCGCTGCCCCTGCTCGCGGTGAACATCGTCTTCATCTGGCTATTTGCATTCTGACATGACCCACCTCACCCCCGACCACGCCACCCGCTTCGCCACCGCGACCCTGTCGCACCTCGGCCGCGAATATCCGTACAAGATGGACCTCGTCCTCAATGGCCCCGAGGACGCCAGACCACCACGCGAGCATCACCCGATCTTTCACGGCAGCTTCGACTGGCACAGCTGCGTCCACGGCTGGTGGCAGATCCTCCGCCTCGCGCGCCGTTTCCCCGACCTTCCCATCGCCGTCGACATCCGCGCTCGAGCCGACGAAATGCTCGTCCCCGAAAAGGTCGCTGGCGAGCTCGCTTTCCTCGATCGTCCGATGTCCGCAGGGTTCGAACGTCCCTATGGCTGGGCGTGGCTCCTCGCGCTCCATGCCGAAGCGGCACGCCACGACGCGCCGTGGGCCGTGGCGCTTGAACCGCTCGCCGCCGCTTTCGCCGCCCGCTTCCACATCTTTCTGCCCAAGCTCACTTACCCCTTGCGCGTCGGCACCCACTTCAACATCAGCTTCGCGCTGCTCCTCGCGCGCCACTGGTCCGAAACCCACGATCCCGCGCTGATCACCCTCATCGACGCGCGTGCCCGCGACTGGTTTGCCGGCGACCGCGACTGTCAGGCATGGGAGCCGGGCGGCGACGAATTCCTGTCCTCGGCGCTCACCGAGGCGCATCTGATGGCCGCCCTCCTCGGCGACGATTTCGCCGGCTGGTTCGACGCCTTCCTGCCGCGCGCGGCGCAGAAACAGCCCGCCACGCTCTTCACCCCCGCCACCGTCTCCGACCGCAGCGACGGCAAGATCGCGCACCTCGACGGGCTGGGTCTCAGCCGCGCGTGGAGTTGGCGCGCGATCGCCGCTGCGCTCGGCCCGGCCCACCCCGTCACGCCTGTCGCCGAAGCCGCGGCGCAGCGCCATCTCGCCGCCGCCCTCCCGCACGTCACCGGCGATTATATGGGCGAACATTGGCTCGCGAGCTTCGCACTCCTCGCGCTCGACGGCCTTTAGGCCGTCGTTCTGGAGAAGCGGACGGTCTCGCCAATTGACAAGCCATCCCCTCGCGGCGAGAGACGGCGCAAGGGGGAGAGAGGCCAAGGTGAACGGAAAGATGCTGCGTCCCACATCGTTCGACGTTGCCGAGCGCGCCGGCGTGTCGCAATCGACCGTTTCGCGTGCCTTGCGCAACAGCCCCGGCGTCAACGCCGAAACCCGCGCGCGCGTGTCCGCCGCGGCGCGCGAGCTCGGCTATGTCGTCGACCGCCACGCCTCGTCGCTGCGCCTGAAAAGCAGCGAGACGATCGCGCTCGTCACCATCTGCCGCCCCGGCGAGGATCGCAGCGCGATCAACCCCTTTTATTTCGCGCTGCTCGGCAGCATCGCCGCCGCGACGTCGGCGCGCGGGTTCAACCTGCTCGTCTCGTTTCAGGAAAATCCCGACAATTTCCGCGCCGATTTCGTCGCCTCGGGACTCGCCGACGCGATGATCGTCATCGGCACGACCAGCAACCGCCCGGCGTGGGACTATTTCGCGGCTGCACAGGCATCGGGGCTCGACTTCGTCTGCTGGGGCAGCCCCGGCAGCCCGTTCCACTGGATGCGCAGCGAGAATGACCACGGCGGCCAGCTCGCCGCCGAACATTTCGTGCGGGACGGCCGCCGCCACATCGCCTTCGTTGGGCCGCAGCAGTCGCCGCAGCGCCAGTTCGACGAACGCCGCGACGGTTTCTCGGCCGCGCTCGCCGCGCACGGCCTGACCGCAATCGTCGCGGAACCGCCCGCCGCCGCCGACCGCCACGCGCAGGGCGTCGCCGCGGTCCACGCCCTCCTCGAAGCGCACCCCGAAACCGACGCGATCTTCGCGGCCTCGGACATGCTCGCGCTCGGCGTCTTGCAGGGCTTGAAGGATGCCGGGCGCCGCGTTCCCGAGGATGTCGCGCTGATCGGCTTCGACGGCATCCGCGCCGGCACCCTCGCCGATCCGGCGCTCACGACGCTCGAGCCCGATCTCGACGCCGCGGGCGAGGCGCTCGTCGCGATGGCGCTCGAGGATGACGAACGCACGCGGAGCGGCACGCGCATCCCCGTCCATCTCGTCGTGCGCGGGACCGCTTGACCATGACTCTCGCCGCGTTACCGTGACTTAACTCCCAGAAAAGTAACAATTCGTTATCCAAGGCGCTGCTACCCCGGGGGGCGGGGGCAGAAAGCGGTAGTGTGAACGGACAATTTTTCATCTCGTTGCTCAATCCGGGCATCGGCCTGCTGTTCGCGATCGCCTTTTTCCTGCTCTGGCTGAACCGCCGCGAACACTATGTCGCCTATGCGGCGGGCGCCTATACCGCGTCGGCGATCGCCTTCCTGATCCAGGACGTCGGCCCGGTGCTGCCGATGGAATTGCAGCGCCTGCCCGCCAATCTCGGCTTCCTCGCCACCGGCGTCCTGTTCGCGGCGGCGATCATCAAGCGCTACAGCCTGCCGATCCCCTGGCGCGCGATGGCGGTGACGACCGCGATCTCGATCGCCGTCTTCACCTGGTTTCTGCTCGTCCAGCCGAGCATCGCCGCGCGCATCCTGTCGATCAGCATCGGCGCCGGCCTCATCGCCGCGATGGTCGTCAAGTCGCTCTGGCCGATCGAAAAGCCCTACCTCATCGACCGCGTGCTGTTCTGGGTCGCGGCGATCTCGGCGCTCAACCTCATCATCCGCCCGATCGTGCTGCTCTCGCTCGTCGGCGGCTTCGACAATTATGTCGGGTTCCAGCAGTCGGTTTACTGGACCACGGTCCAGTTCAGCCAGGCGATGGTGTCGATCGTCGCGGCGATCAGCCTGATGGTCGCGGTCGCGATCGACCAGATCGCCGAACTCCGCCGCCAGGTCGACGACGACAATCTCTCGGGCCTGCTCAACCGCCGCGGGTTCGAGGCGCAGGCGGGCGCCGCGCTCCGCCGTTGCATCGATGCAAACACCCCCGTCGCGCTGATGATCGCCGACCTCGACCATTTCAAACGAGTCAACGACAATCACGGCCACGCGGTCGGCGACGCGATCATCGCCGCGTTCGGCGCGCATGTCCGCCGCATCGGCCCCGCCGAGATGGTCGCGGGGCGGATCGGCGGCGAGGAATTCGCGCTGCTCATCCCCGGCGCGGGGATCGAGGCGGCGCGCCAACTCGCCGAGGCGGTCCGAACCGGGCTGCAGGCCGCGTGCGCCGACCGCATCCCGGCCAAGCTCTGCCCGACGACCAGCATCGGCCTCGCGATCGGCGCCCCCGGCACGACGCTCTCGGCGCTGATGCAGGAGGCCGACCAGGCGCTCTACGAAGCCAAGCGCACCGGCCGCAACCGCGTCCGCACCTTCACCCCCAAGTCGGTGCGCCTCGCCGCGGGCGGCAGCTAAGCCGCCGCGTTATGTCCGCGGCTTCACCGCCACCACCTTGATCTCGACCACTGCGGTCGGCTCGTACAGCCGCGACACGCCGATCGCGGTCCACGCCGGAAAAGGCGCCTTTACATAGCGGTTCTTTACCGCCGCAAAGCCGTCGATATGCGCCGCGAGGTCGGTGTGAAAGGTCGTGATGTCGACGACATCGTCCCAGCTCGCTCCTGCGCGCGCCAGCGTCGCGGCGATCGCTTTGAACGCGCGGTCATATCCGGGCGCAAGGTCGGTCTCGCCCTTCGCCATGCCCGCGACCACGCCCGACAGGTAAATCGTGTCGCCCGCGATCACCGCATCGGCATAGCCCACCGCTTCCTGAAAGGCGCGCCCCTGCGGGTGCTCGGACATCAGCACCCTGTCCGCTTCGCGCGCCGCCGCGGGCGCGGCGATCAGTCCCGCCGCCATCGCCATCATCATCATCCTTCGCATCATCCGCATCCCCCATTTCCAGCCTCTGACGCCGCGAGCCTGACAGCGGGCGGGCGCTATGGCCAGCCCCTCACCACCGGGCCCAAATCAACGCCACCAAACCACGAACATTTATCTTCGCTTATCAGCGCATTAATCCTCTTCCGCAGGAATAGCCCCAGCCCCGCTGCGCTATTCCCGCCCCGGGGCCAGAACGGAACATGGGACAAGGGATCAGGATCATGCGGACCAAGGGAACACCGAACCTCCTCTGCGACGAACAGGCCGCGACGGCGATCGAATATGGCCTGATCGCCGCGCTGATCGCACTCGCGTGCATCATCGCCTTCCAGACGCTCGGACTCAACCTCGAGACTATCTTCAACACGATCAACGACGCGCTGAACTGATCACGGCGGGCAGGCATGCAGAGCCCCGCCGGGAACCCTCGCCCCGGTAAAACGTAAGTCCCCTATTCAGATAGGGACGGAGATTTATCGGTGAATATTCGGCATGTTACTTTCCTGGCGGTGACCGGAATTGCGCTTGCAGGCTGCGACGTCAGCGAGACGCCGTCGACCCCGGACACGGCCGCCGCGCCAGAATCGGGCGTCATGCGCGAAACGGTCACCGCACCGCAGGACGAAGCACCCGTCGCGCGCATGCCCGCGCAGGTCGCGATCCAAAGCCAGCCGGGACCCGACGGGTCGCAGGTCGACCTGATGAAGGTTGCGGTCACCGGTGACATATTGACCGTGACGCTGCGCTGCTCGAGCGACGAGAAGATCAACAGCGAATCGTTCGATGTGCAAAAGATCAGCGTGATCGACGACGCGACGTCGCAGCGGCTTGGCGTGCTCAAGGACAATGCCGGCGAGTGGATGGCATCGAACGTCGGCGGAACGCGCCTGAATACGTCCTGCGAAATCAAGCCCGGCGTGATCTGGGCGAAATTCCCCGCGCCGCCCGCAACCAGCAAGACCGTGTCGATCAACCTCCCCGAAGTCGGCCCGTTCGACGGGATACCGGTCACGCGATGATGCGGTTTGCATCGCTGTCGATCGGCGCCGCGCTGCTCGCCGCCTGTTCGCCGGGCGGGGGTGAAGATGCCCCTGCCGGCGATGCCGCCACGGGGGCCGGGGGGACCTCCGGCCCCGGCGCAGCCGCCGCCGACACACCGCCCGCCGCCGCTGGCAGGCCAGGAAACGCGACGGCGGGAAGCACGATGACGGGAACGGTCAGCGACCTGAAAGGCGACGTCAGCGGACTCAACATTCGCGTCACCGATACCACCACGATCGTCGACCTGCCCGCCGATGCGCTGTTCGAATTCGACAAGGCCGATCTGACCCCCGGTGCCGAGGCCGAGTTGCGCAAGGCAAGCGAACTGATCCGCAAGGCGCCGCCGGGCGCCATCGAGGTGATCGGCCATAGCGACGCCAAGGGCGACGACGCCTATAACCTGCGGCTGTCCGAAAAGCGGGCGCGCACCGTTGCCGACTGGTTCGCGAGCCAGATCGGTGTGCGACAGCGCGCATTCCGCGTGTCGGGCAAGGGCGAGACCACCCCGATCGCGCCAAACCAAACCGCCGAAGGGAAGGATGACGCCGCCGGCCGCGCCCGGAATCGCCGTGTCGAGGTGGTCCTGCCGCGATAGCCGTCCCCCACCCCCTTGCATTTCCATGGCCTGGGCGTAAGGCGGCGCCAACATAAACCCGCGCGTGCGACTCCCGTTGGCCCCGCTCTCCCGCTTTGCCATCGGACAGTCATTCCCCGCCGCGCCAACATGGGGACTGCAATCCTATGACGACCACGGGCAACGACACGCTTGGTACCCGCTCGACGCTGAGCGTCGGCGGCAAAAATTACGCTTATTATTCGCTCGACAAGGCCGCGGCCAAGCTCGGCGACGTCTCGCGCCTGCCGTTCAGCATGAAGGTGCTGCTCGAAAACCTGCTGCGCTTCGAAGATGACGGCTTCACCGTGTCGACCGCCGATATTCAGGCGCTGGTCGACTGGCAGAAGGACCCGCATTCGAACCAGGAAATCCAGTATCGCCCCGCGCGCGTGCTGCTGCAGGATTTCACCGGCGTTCCCTGCGTCGTCGACCTTGCCGCGATGCGCGATGCGATCGCCAAGCTCGGCGGCGACACGACCAAGATCAACCCGCTCGTCCCCGTCCACCTCGTCATCGACCACTCGGTCATGGTCGATGAATTCGGCCATCCGAAGGCGTTCGAGCAGAATGTCGAGATCGAATATTATCGCAACGGCGAACGCTACGACTTCCTGAAATGGGGATCGAAGTCGCTGTCGAATTTCAAGGCGGTGCCCCCGGGCACCGGCATCTGCCACCAGGTCAATCTCGAGCATATCGCGCAGGCGGTGTGGTCGAGCGACGATGCGTCGGGCGAGACCGTCGCCTATCCCGACACCTGCGTCGGCACCGACAGCCACACGACGATGATCAACGGGCTCGGCGTGCTCGGCTGGGGCGTCGGCGGGATCGAGGCCGAGGCCGCGATGCTCGGCCAGCCCGTGTCGATGCTCATCCCCGAAGTCGTCGGGTTCAAATTCACCGGCAAGCTGAAGGAAGGCGTCACCGCGACCGACCTCGTGCTCACCGCGACGCAGATGCTGCGCGCCAAGGGCGTCGTCGGCCGCTTCGTCGAATATTTCGGCCCCGGCCTCGCTTCGCTGTCGCTCGCCGACCGCGCGACGCTCGCCAATATGGCGCCCGAATATGGCGCGACCTGCGGCTTCTTCGGCGTCGACGACAAGACGCTCGATTACATGCGCCTGACGGGCCGCAGCGACGAGAATATCGCGCTGGTCGAAGCCTATGCCAAGGCGCAGGGGCTGTGGATCGTCGAGGGCGCCGCGGACCCGATCTTCACCGACACGCTCGAACTCGATCTGTCGACCGTCGTGCCGTCGCTCGCGGGGCCGAAGCGTCCGCAGGACCGCGTCTCGCTCCCCGACGTTGACGATGTGTTCAACGCCGACATGGTCAACACCTATAAGAAGGCGCAGACGCGCGTGCCGGTCGAGGGCAAGGATTTCGACATCGGCGACGGTGACGTCACCATCGCCGCGATCACAAGCTGCACCAACACCTCGAACCCCGGCGTGCTCGTCGCCGCGGGGCTCGTCGCGAAGAAGGCCGACGCGTTCGGGCTGAAGCCGAAGCCGTGGGTCAAGACCTCGCTCGCCCCGGGGTCGCAGGTGGTCACCGACTATCTGGTCAAGGCCGGGCTGCAGAAGCATCTCGACAATATCGGCTTCAACCTCGTCGGCTATGGCTGCACGACCTGCATCGGCAACTCGGGCCCGCTCGCCGAGCCGATTTCGAAGGCGATCAACGAAAATGGCCTCGTCGCCGCGGCGGTGATTTCGGGCAACCGCAACTTCGAAGGCCGCGTGTCGCCCGACGTGCGCGCGAACTTCCTCGCCTCGCCACCGCTCGTCGTCGCCTATGCGCTGAAGGGCACGGTGATCGAGGATTTCACCACCACCCCGATCGGACAGGACCAGCAGGGCAAGGACGTCTTCCTCGCCGATATCTGGCCGACCAATCTCGAAGTCGCCGATGCGGTCGCGGGCGCGGTCGACCGCGACATGTTCGTCGCGCGCTACGCTCACGTCTACAAGGGCGACGAGCATTGGCAGAAGATCGAGGTCGAAGGCAGCGACACCTATCAGTGGCGCGCCGGATCGACCTATGTGGCGAATCCGCCGTACTTCGAGGGCATGACGATGACCCCGGCACCGGTGTCGGACATCATCGACGCCAAGCCGCTCGCGATCCTCGGCGACTCGATCACCACCGACCACATCTCGCCCGCGGGCTCGATCAAGGCGGACTCGCCGGCCGGAAAATGGCTGATGGAACATCAGGTCAGCAAGGCCGACTTCAACAGCTACGGCGCCCGCCGCGGCCACCACGACGTCATGATGCGCGGCACCTTCGCCAACATCCGCATCAAGAATGAAATGGTCCCCGGCATCGAAGGCGGCATGTCGCGCTATGGCGCCGAGGTCATGCCGATCTACGACGCCGCGATGCGCCACAAGGCCGACGGCACGCCGCTCGTCGTCATCGCGGGCAAGGAATATGGCACCGGTTCGTCGCGCGACTGGGCGGCGAAGGGCACCAATTTGCTCGGCGTCCGCGCGGTGATCGTCGAAAGCTTCGAGCGCATCCACCGTTCGAACCTCGTCGGCATGGGCGTGTTGCCGCTGCAGTTCCAGGACGGCGACACGCGCGAGACGCTGGGCCTGACCGGCGACGACACTTTCACCATCACCGGCGTCGCGGATTTGAAGCCGCGCCAGACGGTCACCGTGAACGTCACCCGCGCCGACGGCTCGACGTTCAGCTTCGACACGCTCTGCCGCATCGATACGGCAAACGAGGTCGAATATTATATGAACGGTGGCATCCTGCATTATGTGCTGCGCAAGCTCGCCGCCTGACGCGGGAAACGCCTGATGCTAAAAGCGCCCGCCCCCTCACCGGGGCGGGCGCTTTTATTTGGAGAGGAAGCGCATGAGCGCGGAAGTCATCGTCATCGAGGCCATCGGCTGGGCGGCCGCCGCAATCATCCTCGCCGCCTATATCCTGCTGTCGCTCGGCAGGCTCGAGGGGCGCAGCTATCTCTATCAGTGGATGAACGTCGTCGGCGCCGGCGGCTTCATCGTCAATTCGGGCTATAACGGCGCGATCCCGTCGGCGGTCCTCAACGTCATCTGGGCCGCGATGGGGCTGTTCACCCTTTGGAGCGTGTGGCGCGCCCGGCAAGCGGCACGCGCCATCATCCCTTAGGGCTTGGCCGCCTCGGCATTCCACGCCGCGACCTTGGCGCGCGTATCGGCCAGCATCTTGTCGAGCGCCGCGCGATCCTGCACCGCCCCCGCCACCACCACTGTGTCGATCGCGCGCGTCGCAGCAATATCGTCGAGCGGGTTCTTTGTAAGCAGCACCAAGTCTGCCGCCATGCCGGGCTTCACCGCGCCATAACGATCGAGCTGGCCGAACCACGCCGGACCCGCACGCGTTGCCGAAACCAGCGCCTGCGCCGGAGTCAGCCCCTTCTGCTGGAACAGCTCGACCTCGTCGTGCAGTCCGAAGCCCGGATAGTTGAAGCTGTTGAGGAAACCCGCGTCGGTCCCCGCGATGATCGGCACGCCCGCTTCGGTAAGCATCGGCAGGATCGATCCCACCGCTTCGATATGCGCATGACGCGCCCCGATCGCCGCGGCATCGGCCTTTGCGGCGCGCTCGATACGCCAGTCATAGGTCTTGCGCAGCTTCGGCCCGATATAAGCGAGACCCTCATCCTTCGAGTGATCGTCGCGGTCAAGATAGGTGATGATACGACTGCCATTGAGCGTCGGAGTGACAAACACGCCCTTCGCGGCGAAGCGGCGATAGGCCGCCATCGCGGTATCGCGGTCGAAGCTCGTGCCAAGCCGGCGGTTCGCTTCGGCGCGGTCGATACGCTTCGCGGCGAAATCGGCGGCGATCGCGGCCTCGTCCTTCGCCCCGGCGTTATAGGCATAGTCGAGATGCTCGATCGAACTGATCCCGGCATCGACCGCCTGATCGACCGTCAGCGCCATCGGAATATGCCCCGACGTGCGCAGCCCAAGCGCCTTCGCCTGCCGCAGCGCATAGAGGAACAGTTCGGGTTTCAGCGTGCTGTCGGTGATCTTGACGAAATCGACCTTGTCGCGCGTCTTGAGCCGATCGAGCGCGGCGTCGACGTCGGCGGTGCTGCCCACTTCGATCGTCCCTTTCCACACCGGCGCGATTCCTTCGATCTTGGCGCCCGATGTCAGCAGGCGCGGGCCGAACAGGCTGCCCGCCGCAATCTCGCCGCGCCAGGCGAGAACCTGCTCGGGCAGATCCCCCGAACAGTCGCGGATCGTCGTGATGCCGTTCGCAACATAGAGCGGCAGCAGCGCCTCATTCTCTTCGATCAGTTCGGGCCCGCCGCCGAAATGGACATGCATGTCCCAGAGGCCGGGGATCAGATAGCGCCCCTTGCCCTCGACCGTTCGCGCCGCGCGCCAATCTCGCGCGATCACGGCATCAGCGCCGACCGCAACGATATCGTCGCCCTTCAGCACCACCGCCTGCCCGGCGACCGTCTTCGCCGCCTCGACGTCGACGATCGTCACATGGCGGATGACGACGTCGCCCTGTTTCGGCGCGGCAAGCGCCGGCGAGGCAAAGGCGAACAGGGCGGGAGCAAGAGCGGCAAGCAGATATTTCATGGAGGCGACCTTTTTTCGAATAGCCGTCCCTTAATCCCATCGGCGACGAGATCAAGCGACCCAGACGCCCGCGTCCTTATGCCATTCCTCGATCGATTTTTCGGGATAGAGATCGAACGCCGCATCGTCCGGCCCGATGTCGGGCTCAACCCAATCGGCCTTATATTTGAGCATCAGGTGGAAGCGCGAAGGCGGCGCCGGCAACGGCGAATCGATCGCGCTTGCAAAGGGATGGATGAGGTCGGGCCACGTCGGATCATAGAGCCACAGTGCCGACCCGCATAAGCGGCAGAAGCGTCGTTCGCCGCGCGAAACTTCGCACCGGCCATGCTCGTCATCCTCGATCTGCGCACGATAGAGGCCGAGATTCTCCTCGCCCTCGACCTTCAGCAACCGCGCGTCCGCGCCGAGGTTGATCGCATAGCCCCCGCCGCCCTGCTGCTTCCGGCAAATCGAACAATAGCAAAGCTGGTACGGCACCGGCGTGTGGCTCTGCGTGGAAAAGCGTATCGCGCCGCACCGGCACGAGCCTTTGAGTTCGCACGGCATCGGATTTCCTTTCAAGCCATCATCGGCTGCAAAGGCGCAACGCACGATGACGAGGAAGGTTCGTGGTGGGCGATGACGGGCTCGAACCGCCGACCCTCTCGGTGTAAACGAGATGCTCTACCAACTGAGCTAATCGCCCCCCCAAGATGTCGCCATCGGCGGGAGGTGCGCCCTGCCATAAGCCGCCGCCGCTGGCAAGCGGGTCGCGCGCGTCAGAGCCAGCCGATATGCTTGAAGCGCCAGAAGACGAGTCCCGATCCCCCAAAGATCAGCGCTAGGGCGAACGGATAACCAAAAGCCCAATCGAGTTCGGGCATGAATTCGAAATTCATGCCATAAATGCCGGCAATCGCGGTCGGCACGGCGAGGATTGCGGCCCAGGCGGCGAGCTGGCGCGTGATCACGCCCTGGCGTTGCTGTTCGAGCATGCCATTGGTTTCGATCACTGACGCGGCAATGTCGCGGAGGCCGACAAGGCGAAATTCGGCGCGCTGCACATGATCCCAGATGTCGCGGAAAAAGGGGCGCACGGCGGGATCGATATTGGGCAGGTCGTCTTCGTTCGCGAGGCGCCCCGCAACCTCCTTCATCATGCCCACGAGGCGCTGGAAGCGGATGATTTCGTGCCGCTGGGCGTAAAGGTGGCGAATCTCGGCAGCATCGAGCGGGGTGTCCATCACGCTTTCCTCGACCAGCAGCATCCGGTCCTCGATCGCGTCGACGACGGGGAAATAGCCGTCGACGATGAAATCGAGCACCGCATAGAGGACATAGTCGGGACCGTGCGCGAGCTTGGCGGGCAGCGTTTCGAGCCGTGCCCGGATGTCGGTGTGCGTCCGCGCCGACCCGTGGCGGACGCTGACGAAGAAATGGGGGCCAAGAAAAAACGCCGTTTCGCCGGGATGAATCGTGTCGGAATCGAGGTTCGCGGTACGGGTGATAATGAAGAGCTGGTCGCCGTAGGCCTCGACCTTCGGCAACTGGTTCGCCTTCAGCGCGTCCTCGACCGCGAGCGGATGAAGGCCGAACCGCTTGGCGATCCCCTCCAACTCCCCCGGCGTGGGTTCATAGAGGCCAAGCCAGAAGAAATCGCCGTCGGCGCAATCTTCGGGAAGTTCCTCGTCCGGACCGATGTCGCGGACAAGCTTGCCGTCATGATAAACGCGGGCGGCCATAATCGGCATCGACAGAAAACTCCGTTGAAGTGGGCGCTTACATAGTGCGCCCCGCGATGAAGGGAAATGGCTCCGGATTCGGGGCTAGATGTCCCGGCTGTCGTACGCCCATTGCAGCAGCGCCTGCCGCTGTTTCGGCCGGCAAAAAGGATCGCCGGGTTCGCAATGCTTTCGCACTTGCGCGGCGTGGCGCCGGAATGCGCGCCACCGCGCCACCTGGCGATGGTCCTCCCCCGGCATCCGCCGCCCCGAATAATAGCGGCAATACCATTGGAACCAGCCGCGCGGGTCGTCGGGATGGATCCATCCTTTCTGGACCCAGACGCGCAGGGGAACGCTCGCTCTTATGCCGAAGTAGTTGAGCGAACAGTCCGCTTTTTCGGGCGAAAGCTTCGCCTCCCTGAACCAGCTCGCCGGGAATTCGGCGGTGCAGTCGGTCATATATTTGCCGCAGAACACCCCGAGTTCCAGCATCTCGGCTGGCGTGAGTTCGGGTTCGAAACCGGGATCGAACGCCTTCCCCATCGGGGCCGTACGCACATAGCGATAGCCCTGCTGCATCCGATCGTTCACGACCACTTCGACGGCATCGTTCATGGCGGGAAGCTAGCCGGGCCGGTCGGCGCGGGCCATGCCTATTCTTCGCCTATTCCTCAAGCGCCTCGAAATAACGGGCGAGCGCGTCAGAGGCGCCTTCGGCAAGCGCGATGAAGATGCGGCGGCCATCGTGCGGGTCGTCTTCGCGCAGGAACAGGCCGGCATCGGTCATCGTCTTGATCCAGCGCAGCGCCGTCGTCGCGGGAACCGCCGCGGCGATGCACAGGCTCGACACCGACACCGGCTGGCGTTCGAGCCGTGCGGCATAGAGATCGAGCAGCATGTCCCATGCCGGATCGGCGAACAGGTCCGCGGGGAAATATTGCTCGCGCATCCGCCGCTGACGCAGCATTCGCCGTACCGCCTTGGCGCGCTGCCGGTCGAGCGTGCGCTCTTCGGGAATGAAACTCCGCGGCATCGCGGCAAAGTCGCGCGTCGGCGCGCGTACCTGTCCCGCATAGTCGGTCAGGTCCTCGGCCCGCGTTGCAAAACCCGTGGGCGTGCCGGGAAGGCCGCCCCTCTGGCCGGCGAGATCGCCGAGCAAGCGCGAAATGCGCGCGACTTCTTCCTGCAACCGGTCGATACGCTCCATCGCATCGTCTCGTGCGATGTCGTGCAATACGCCGTGCCGAGAACGTCGCGCCGCCGCCAGGGCGATGAGCCGGTCAGTCGGATCGGCGTCGACCAGAAACTGCGCGTTAAGCGCGATGGGGACAACTGCAACGATCCGGTCGAGCGCAGGCAGCTCGGTTTCGAAAACAAGGTTACAACCCTGCATTTCCGCCGCGGCGCATATGTCCGCCAGCGTTTCGCTTTCGACCGCGTCCGCCGCGGCCAGCAAGACGATGTCGAGCGTGGCGGTTTTCCGGATATAATCCGCCGCCGAGGCGGCCGATATTGTCTTGGCCAAGCGCACATCTGCAAGCGAAGCCAGGTCGGGACAATCGCCCGGCGACCCCACGAACAACAGTGGCGACGCAACGGCTTGGGGGAGCGGCCCGCGAAGCGTTTCGGGAGGCCCATCTTGCGCAGCACCGAAACCGTTCGGTTGAAATACCGATGTGTCCAATGACTGTAGGTCCATCATGCTGTCGTCCCCATTTCCATCGCTCCACCCTGGCGTAACCATGCCGTCATTTCGGTGATATTCACCTTTTGTTCGTTCCCATTTGCCGCCAATCCGGACCCAAGCTTGATGTCGGCATGAGTCGGCGCATGTCGGCCATTATGGAATAGGTCCATTTTGGACATGATTTGTTCTCATCGTCAATCACTAATTCACCCCTTGCCAAGCCATCGCCATTGAGTAGGCGGGACCGATGGTTTCAGGCTCCTCCTCGCTCGCGCGGTTGCGCTGGCGGCGGCGCTTCCGGTCGCTGCTCGCGCTGCTGCTGCTCGCCGGGCTCGCCTTTGTGGCTTGGCTGTGGTTGCCCGCACCTGCCCTCACCGTGCCGCTCGTTCATGTCATCGACGGCGACAGCCTGACGGTGCGGCAGGATGATGCTCCGCTGACGATCCGCCTGACCGGCATCGACGCGGTCGAATATCGGCAAGATTGCGTGCGCGGCGCAACGCGATGGCCATGCGGGCGCGACGTGCGCGCCGCGCTCGAAAAGCTCGCGGGCCGCGGGCCGCTCCATTGCGAGGTCGCGGCAAAGGATCGGTACGACCGCACGCTCGCCGCGTGCCGCACCGCGCCCTTTCCCGACGGCATGGACCTCGGCGCCGAAATGACGCGGCTCGGATGGGCCGTCGCGACGAGCGACGCCTATATGGTCGAGGAAGCCGAAGCACAGGCGAAGCGGCGCGGCATCTGGCAGGGCGACTTCGTCCGTCCCGAAAACTGGCGCGCAACGCACGAGCGTCCGAACACCGCGATGACGCCGCCCGACGCGTAACCACGCACCCGCTATGCCTCGCCGCACTTTCCGGCTAGGGCGAGCCATATGAACAGCCTGTTTCCCGTCATGATCGGCGGCGCGATCGGCGCCGGGGCCCGCCATCTGGTCGGCCAGGCGATGCTCGCGCGGTTCGGCCCGGCCTTCCCGTGGGGGACGCTGTCGATCAATATCGTCGGCAGCCTGTTGATGGGCCTGCTCGTCGGCTGGCTGGTGCGCAGCGGTGGCAGCGACACGACACGGCTGTTCGTCGGCGTCGGGATTCTCGGCGGTTTCACCACCTTCTCCTCTTTCAGCATGGAATATTGGATGCTTTTCGAACGCGGCCAAAATGCGCAGGCAGCCGCCTATGTCCTCGCGTCGGTCATCGGCGCGATCGCAGCATGCGGGCTCGGCCTGTTCCTTGTGCGGCAGGTGCCAGCATGAACGACGCCAAGACCAATCTCGATGGCGCGACCATCGCCGAGGAAGACGACGGCATCCGACTCGACCGCTGGTTCAAACGCCACCGCGAAGGAACGCCGCACGCGCTGCTCGCGCGCTGGGCGCGATCGGGACAGCTGACACTCGACGGCAAGAAGGCCGATGTGTCGGACCGCATCGCCACGGGGCAGAAACTGGTGATGCCATCTCCGCCGGTCGAAACCGCGGCGCGCCCGGCGCGCAAGGGCCGCCCGCTGACCGACGCCGATGTCGAGCTGGCGACCGGGATGCTCATCCACCGCGATGCCAGCGCGATCGTGCTCAATAAGCTTCCGGGGCTTGCAACGCAGGGCGGCACCAAGACCGAGCAGCATGTCGACGGCCTGCTCGACGCGCTGAAATTCGATGGTCCGACGCGGCCCAAGCTTGTCCACCGGCTCGACAAGGACACGTCGGGCGCCCTCCTCGTTGCACGGACGCCGAAGGCCGCAGCCTATTTCGCCAAGAGCTTTTCGAACCGCAGCGCGAAAAAGACCTATTGGGCGTTGATCGTCGGCGTTCCCGACATCCAGCAGGGCG
Organism: Sphingopyxis sp. MSC1_008; assembly: GCF_023197165.1. Taxonomy (GTDB): domain Bacteria; phylum Pseudomonadota; class Alphaproteobacteria; order Sphingomonadales; family Sphingomonadaceae; genus Sphingopyxis. Next base: position 86,000 of record NZ_JALPRD010000012.1, on the reverse strand, counting down.
AAATCGACCTGCCGCTCGCCAAGCAGCCGGGATCGGGCGGCGAAAAGATGCACGTCCACGACAGCGGTCTCGCATCGAAGACGCGCTATCGCGTGATCGAACGCGCGGGCAACAGCGCGGCTTGGGTCGAGCTGCAGCCGCTGACCGGCCGCACCCACCAGCTGCGCGTCCATATGGCGGCGATCGGTCATCCGATCGTCGGCGACGGAAAATATGGCGGCAAGGGCGCATTCCTGACCGGGACGATCAGCCGCAAGATGCACCTGCACAGCCGCCGCCTGCGCATCGACCATCCCGACGGCGGCGCGATCGATATCAGCGCCGAGGTGCCCGACCATTTCGCCGCGAGCCTCGACGCGCTCGGCTTCGACCTGCTGCTCGGCGAGGTCGGGATCGACCCGGCCGAAAAAGGCCCGCCGCCCAAATCGGCGCTGAAGGCGCAGGCGAAGGCGCATAGCAAGCAGATCCGCAAGGCGCGGCGCGGCGAGCGGCGTGGCCGCACCGCCGAGAGCAAGCCGACCGATTTCGTCGGCAAGCCGAAGCCCAAGGCGAAAGCGAAAGCGGGCAAGCCCGGCAAGCCGGCAACGGGGAAGCCCGCGGGCAAAAAACCAAGCGCGAAGAAGCATCCGGCGCGCCCACCTAAAGCGGGCTGATGCACCCGAACTCCGCCTTCCGCCCGCGGCAGGACGATCTCGCCGAATTGCTCGTGCGCGAGATCGGTTTTGCCGCGATCTTTGCAAGCACCCCCGACGGGCCCCGCGTTGCCCATGCGCCGGTGGTGTTGAGCGGCGACCGGACGACGCTGCAATTCCATCTCGCGCGCGGCAACGCGCTTACCCGCCATCTCGCCGGCGCGAACGCGCTTGCCGTTGTGCAGGGCCCCGACGCCTATGTCAGCGCGAGCTGGTACGCCGACGCCGACCAAGTGCCGACGTGGAACTATGTCGCGATCGAGATGGAAGGCGTGGCGCGCAAGCTCGACGACGCCCAACTGGTGGCGCAGCTCGACACGCTGTCGGCCCAGCACGAAGCCCGCGTCGGCGCGAACCCGCCATGGACTCGCGACAAGATGAACCCGGCGCTGTTCAGCAAGATGACGGGCGCTATCGTCGGGTTCGAAATGCGAATCGCTGCGTGGCGCCCGACGATCAAGCTGTCGCAGAACAAGTCCGCCAACGAACGCGGGCGCGTGATCGACGGCGTCGAGGCGACGGGCCATGGCGCACTCGCGCAGTTGATGCGCCACCTTGGCGGCGATAGGGAGGGCGCATGACCCAAGCCGACGACACCCTCGCCAAGAAACGTTTCTTCGCCCTCTCGATCATGCGCCTGATGGGCGCCGGCTTCGCGATGATCGGTTTCATCCTGATCAGCGGCGGTTTTTCGCTCGCAGGCCAGCCAACCGACCGCTGGATCGGCGCCGCGATCGTGCTGATCGGCGCGTTCGATTTCGCCGTCATGCCGCTGCTGCTCGCGCGCCGCTGGCGTTCGCCCAAAAACCCGTGAAGCGCTTCTGGAAAGAGGTTGCCGTCGTCGCAGAGGACGGCGGCTGGGGCATCGCGCTCGATGGCCGGCCGGTGCGTACGCCGCAGCGCGCGCCGCTTGCCGTCGCCAGCGCGGCGCTAGTCGAAGCCATCGCTGCCGAATGGCGCGAGCAGGGCGAGACAATCGACCCCGTCCATATGCCGATGACCGGCATCGCCAATGCGGCCATCGACCTCGCCTTCCCCGACCCGGCCGCCTTTGCCGAAACCATCGCCGCTTATGCCGCGACCGACCTCTTCTGTTATCGCGATGACCGCGACGCGGTGCTGCAGGCCGAGCAGGCGGCGGCATGGAACCCGCCACTCGCGTGGGCGGAGTCGCGCTTCGGGGTCGAGTTCGTCCTCACGCAAGGCATCCTGCCTGTCGATCAGCCGCCGGCAACGGTTGCGGCGTTGCGCGATGCCATATTCGCGGTTGATCCGTGGTGGATGGCGCCGCTGACCCCGCTCGTCACCATCGGCGGATCGCTCGTCGCCGGCCTCGCCTTGCTCGAAAACGCATTCGACGCCGACGCATTATGGGAAGCCGTCAGCCTCGACGACCTCTATCAGGAACGCCGCTGGGGCGCTGACAGCGAAGCGCAAAAAGCGCGCGCCACCCACAAACGCGACTGGGACAATGCGGCGCGGTTTTTGGCGCTGCTTTAGTCGGCGAAATTCGGCTTCCGTTTCTGCATCCCAGCCATCACCGCTTCCATCTGGTTCGGGGTACGGATGACCTTCACCTGCTCGTCGCTCTCCGCCTGCAAGATTTCGGCGTCGCTGGCATCGGCGAGCATGTTGCAGAGCCGCTTCGCCCCACGGATCGCGTGCGGATTCTTGTCGGCGATAACCTCCGCCAGCTCCATCGCCCGCGCCAGCGGCTCGTCCGACACATGCGTCGCAAAGCCGAGCAGCTTCGCCTCCGAGCCGTTGAATTCACGGTTGGTGTAGATCATCTCGCGCAACACATCGTCGGCAACCTGCGTCCGCCACAGCGCCATGCCCGCAACATCGGGAACGAGACCCCAGCGCATTTCCATGATCGCGATGCGCGTATCGGGATGGACGATACGGATGTCGGCGGCTGCCATGATCTGGCTGCCCGCGCCGAACGCGACGCCGTGGACCGCCGCGATCACCGGCACCGGAATCTCACGCCAGCCCCACGCGGCATATTGGGCATTGTTCGCGATCCCGCGCGTGCGGTCGGACAGGCTGCCGCCCGCGCTGCTCGCGCCCGGATCGCGATCGTTGCTGAGGCTGGAGAGGTCGAGCCCCGCGCAGAAGGCACGGCCTTCGCCCGACAGGACGACGACACGGAGGCCCGCGGTCGCCTTCAATTGATCGATCGCCTCGGCGAGCGCTTCCCACATCGCAGGATCGAGCGCGTTCATCTTGTCGGCGCGGATCAGCCGGACGTCGGCGATCCCGCCTTCGAGCATGGTGATCGAAATACGGTCCTTCATGGGAGAGTCCTTGCAAGCGCTGCCTCGACGAGCGGCAGTTGGTCGTTTCCAAAATACATATCGTCGCCGTCGACGAAGATCGTCGGCGAACCATAGCCGCCGCGCGCGATGACTTCATCGGTATTCGTGCGCAGCCGCGCCTTCACCGGATCGCTGCCCGCCGCAGAAGCCAGCGCGGCGCCATCGAGCCCTTCAGCATCCGCGACCGCCGCGAGCACGGCGGGGTCGTCGAGATTCTCCTGCCGGTCGAAATAGCTGGCAAATGCGCCGCGCGCGAAACGGACAAGCGCGGCCTGATCCTCTTCGAGCGCGCAGCAGAAACGCATCGCGGTGATGCTTTTTGCCGGATGCCACTCTGATGGGAAATTCATCGGTACGTCCGCTAGCCGCGCCCAGTCCTTCAGCACCTTCCAGCTATGCTGCAGCCGCCGGTTATCGGCCTGCTCACGCGCCGCATAGACCGCCGGGTTCACCGCGTTGAACACTCCGCCGACGAGGATCGGCCGATAGGTGGCCGTCGCGCCGGTGCGTTCGAGCACGCCCGGCAGATTGTGGAACGCGAGGCAGGTCCAGGGCGAGGACAGATCGAAGAAGAATTCCACGCGCGCGGTCATCGGATCAGGCCTCCGCCTTCGCCTTTTCCCAATATTGGTCGCGGAGCAGGCGCTTGTAGAGCTTGCCCGTATCGTGGCGCGGCAGGGCTTCGAGGAAGTCGATTCGGCGCGGGATTTTCACTCCCGACAGTTTCTCGCGCGCATAAGTCAGCAGCTCGGCGCGGAAGGCATCGGTCGCGTCGGCCATGTCGGCGGGCTGGATCACCGCGATCACCTCCTCGCCCATTTCGTCGTGCGGCCCGCCAACGACAGCGACGTCGGCGACTTTCGGGTGCGTGACGAGATGGTTCTCGATCTCCTGCGGATAGATGTTCACCCCGCCCGAGATGATCATGAAGCTCTTGCGGTCGGTGAGGTAGAGGAAGCCATCTTCATCAACTTTGCCCACATCGCCGAGGGTCGACCAGCCCTTCGAGTTGCGGCTCGACGCCGTTTTTTCGTTATCTCCATGATATTCGAAGACATTTTCGCTTTCGAAGAAAACCGCGCCTTCTTCGTTCGCGGCAAGCTCGGTTTCATTGTCTTCGCCCATGATGTGGATCGCGCCGAGGATCGGGCGGCCGACGCTGCCCTTGTGCGTCAGCCAGTCGGCGCTGGAGACGAAAGTCATGCCATTGCCTTCGGACCCGGCATAATATTCGAAGAGGACCGGGCCCCACCAGTCGATCATCGCCTGCTTCACCGGGACCGGGCACGGCGCCGCGGCGTGGATCGCGACCTTCAGTGACGCGGTGTCGTAGCGCGTCCGAACGTCATCGGGCAGCTTGAGCATGCGCACGAAATGCGTCGGCACCCATTGGCTGGCGTTCACGCGATAGGTTTCGATGTGCGAAAGCGCCGCCTCGGGATCGAATTTCTTCATCAGGACGACGGTGCCGCCCAGCCGGTGCACGGTCATCGACCAGCGCAGCGGCGCGGCGTGATAGAGTGGCGCCGGCGACAGATAGACGCTGTCGGCGTTGATCTGGAATATCGCCGAGGCGAGCATGACGAGGCTGTTCGTCGCGTCGATCGCGGGATCCTCGGGCAGCGGCACGCGCACACCCTTGGGCCGGCCGGTGGTGCCCGACGAATAGAGCATGTCGACCCCCGCGCGCTCGTCGGCGACGGGCGTCGCGGGCATCGCGGCGACGGCGTCCTCCCAGCTTTCATAGCCGGGGATCACGCCGCCCATCGCGAAGCGTTTGATCCCGGTCGTCAGTTGCTGCGCGGCGCCGGCAAGGCTTGCCGACACGATCAGAATCTGTGCGCCCGAATTTTCGAGGATATAGTCGGTTTCGTCCTGCGTCAGCCGCGACGAAATGCAGACATAGCGCAGCCCCGCGCGCTGCGCCCCCCAAGTCAGGCCGTAATAATGCGGGGTGTTGTCGAGCATGAAGGCGACGACATCCTCATGCCCCAGCCCGTGCGACCGGAAGAGCTGCGCCGCGCGGTTCGAGGCGGCGTCGAGTTCGCCATAGCTGATCGCCTCGCCGGTCTCGGCGACGATGATCGCGGCCTTGTCGGGATTGGCACGGGCGTGGACTGAGGGGTGCATCGGGCATCATCTCCGGGAATCGTTGCTTTCTTTATGTCGAAGATGAGTAGCAACCTGAAACTTTTGGTCAAGCGAGGTGGGACCGGTGACAGGTTCGCGATCAAGAAGCGGCAAATTGCAGCAAAAGATCGGTGAAATTCTACTGCCGAAGTTCCCCCTCGTCATTCCCGCGAAAGCGGGAACCCAGCTGAGCAAACTGACGTCGCAACTGGGTTCCCGCTTTCGCGGGAATGACGAAATTAGGAGAGACAGACCTTAGTCCGGCCGCGAGCGCAGCGTGTAGCCCATGCCCTTCACCGTGCGCAGCATCGGCCAGTCGAACCCGCGATCGACCTTGGCGCGCAGCCGCGACATATGCACTTCGACCCGGTTGGTGCCGGGATCGAAATCGAGCCGCCACACCGCGCGGAGCAGCGCGCCGCGCGACAGCGGCCGGTCGGGCACGCGCGCCAGGTTCGCGAGCAGGTCGAATTCGCGCAGCGGCAAACGGATGAGTTGCCCCGCGCGTTCGACGCGCCGGTCGATCAGGTCGATGCGCAATTCGCCCTCGCCGAGTTGCCCGGCGGCAATGCGGCTGCGGCGCAGCAGGCCGGCGATCCGCGCGAGCACTTCGGGGAGATTGTCGGTCCAGCCGACCGCATCGTCGGCCCCTGCGCCGAGCGCGACCATCCGGTCGTCGAGCGAATCGCGGTCCGAAAGCGCAATCAGCGGCCGACGGCCGACGGCCGATCGCGCCAGCCGGACAAATTCGAACGGCTCCTGCCAATCGAGGAACGGGTTGACGATCAGCAGGTCGAAACAGCTATCGATCCAGGGGCGAAGGCCGTTCACATGCGGTGGCAGGAATCGCACTCGCATACCCGCCGCGTCAACCGCCGCACCGAGCACATCGGCCCGCGCGGGCACGGGATGATAAATGGCGACGAGCAACTTCCTGTCGCTTTCTCCTCCCCTGTCCGATGATGCCATCCGCATTCCCCGTCGTCGACGTAACATCTTGTCGCCCGCGCCATTGCACCGTCTTTCGGCTGTGCTAACCCATGGTTATGACCAGTATCGAAATGCTTGACGGCGACTTCGCCACCCTGCCCGACCTCGTCCGTGCCCATGCCGCGGAGCGTCCCGATGCCGTAGCGGCTGCCGACGCCGAGCGGCGGCTGAGCTGGTCCGAACTGGATCAATTGACCGACCGAATCGCCGCGCGATTGCAGCAGGACGGATTCGGAAAAGGCGACCGCACCGCGATCGCCGGCCTCAACAGCGTCGAGCAAATGGCGGTCATCCTCGGCACGCTGCGCGCTGGCGGGGTCGCAGGGCTGGTCACCAACAGCGCGACGGGCGAGCAGATGGCGGCGATGATCGCCGATACCGGCGCGCGCCATCTGTTCCTCGACAGCGCAGCAAAAGCGAGCCTCGAAGGCCATGTCATCACCGCGAGCGACCTGATCGCGATCGACGGCAGCGCCGCGGGAACGCCGCTCGATGCTTGGCTGTCGCTGGCGGGCGCCAAGCCGACGCCGGTCGAAATCCTGCCCGACGACGGTTTCAATATCATCTATTCGTCGGGCACCACCGGCACGCCCAAGGGCATTATCCACAGCCATGCGATGCGCTGGCAACATATCATCCGCGGCGCCCCTGCCTATGGCCCCAATGCGGTGACGATCCTGTCGACCCCGCTCTATTCGAACACGACGATGGCGAGTTTCATGCCGACCGTCGGATCGGGCGGGCAGTCCGTACTGATGAAGAAATTCGACGCTCGCGGCTTCCTCGAGCTCGCGGCGCGCGAGCGCGCGACGAACACGATGCTCGTGCCGGTGCAGTATCGCCGCATCATGGCGCTCGAGGATTTCGGCGACTTCGACCTGTCGAGCTTCGTCGTCAAATATTGCACCTCGGCGCCCTTCCCCGCGGCGCTGAAGGCCGATGTGCTGCAACGCTGGCCCGGCGGGCTCGTCGAGATTTACGGCATGACCGAGGGCGGCGCGGCATTCATCCTCGAAGCGCATCAATTCCCCGACAAACTGCACACCGTCGGCAAGCCCGCGCCGGGACATATCGCGAAAGTGATCGACGAGGACGGCAACGAGCTGCCGCAGGGATCGGTCGGCGAAGTCGTCGGGCGCAGCCCCGCGATGATGACGGGATACAACAACCGCCCCGACGCGACCAAGGCGATGCACTGGTACGATGCCGAGGGAAATCTCTTCTATCGCCACGGCGACATCGGGCGGATCGACGAGGACGGCTTCCTGACGCTGATGGACCGCGCCAAGGACATGATCATCTCGGGCGGCTTCAACATCTTCCCGAGCGATCTGGAGGCGATATTGATCGCCGACGAGCGCGTCGTCGAGGCGGCGGTGGTCGGCATGCCGAGCGAGGAATGGGGCGAGACGCCGGTGGCGTTCGTCGTGCTGAAGCCCGGTGCCGACGCCGAGAGCGTGCGCGCCGACTGTAACGCCAAGGTCGGCAAGACGCAGCGGTTGAGCGCGATTACCGTGGTGGACGAACTTCCGCGCAGCCCGATCGGCAAGGTGCTGAAGCGCGAACTGCGCGATGCGTACGCGCGGTAGCGGCCGGGCGGTCGGCTAACGACCGAAAGCTGCCGATAGAGATGTGAACCCCGGCGAACGCCGGGGCCCAGAATTCCAACGCTAACCTTGCGCTTTTCCGCACTGGGCCCCGGCGTTCGCCGGGGTTCACAAAGGGACAGCTCTCCACCCCAAAGCCGCCCTTCGCGGGCAAGCGCAGTTCAAGTCAGGCCAAATCAGCCGCCGCGATCGCCGCCAGCGCGCTTTGCAGCCGCACATCGCCTTCGCCCTCGACCCATGCCCATTTGAGCTTGCGCCGGTCGAGCTCGCCGATCGCGATCTCCATGAACTGATCGCGCGCCAATTCGCTGCCGAATAGGCGGGTGCCATCCTCCTCCCACAGCAGGTCCATCGCGGGGACGAGATAAAGGTCGGCGAGCTCATCCCACAGGTCGATTTCGGGCAAGCGGCGGCCGAGCAGCATGATCGCCCACGCCTGCGTCATCAGCGGATCGGTGTCCGAAATCAGCCATTCAGGACGCTGCGCGAGTGCTTCGCGGGTCGCGGCGCGATGGCCGTCGAAGATCGCGAGCAGGTCGACCTCGTCGAGATTGGTGCCGTTCGCCTCGGCATAGGTGCGGCCATATTCGGGGACGACGAGCCCGCCGAGCTGGAGCGCCAAGCGCGGGGCGAGCGTCGACTTGCCGGTGCTTTCGGCGCCGTGGAGGCAGATATGGTGCGTCATGCCGGAACCTCGCCCGTCGCCGCCGCACGCCGCCACTGAAGCAGGCCGTCGATCGACAGGCCGAGCAGCACGACATAGACCGCGCTGGTCGCGTAGAGGCCGCGCGACGCGAACAGCGGCACCGCGATCAGGTCGACGAGGATCCAGAGGAACCAGCTTTCGACGCGGCGGCGCGCGAGCAGCCATTGCGCGGTGATGCTGAGCATCGCGATCGCCCCGTCGATCCACGGCGCGACCGCGTCGGTGTAGCGGTCCATCGCAAAGCTCCACCCGATCCACGCGGCGATCGTCGTAAGCGCCCAGCCACGCCGCGCACGCTCGGTCATCCAGCGCACCGGCACTCCGCTATCGTCGCGCGCGCGCATCCACGCGGCCCAGCCGTACAGGTTGAGCGCGAAGAAAAAGCCCTGCAGCAGCATGTCGCTGTAGAGCTTCGCCTCGAAAAAGACGAAGGCGTAGAGTGTTACCGCGACGAGTGCGAAGGGATAGTTCCACACGCTGCGCAGCGCGACGAGCGCGACGTTGGTGAGCACGAACGCCGCCGCGATCCACTCGAGATAGCTCATTCGCCCGCCTCATGCCGCAGCCGCGTCCATAGCCCGTCGCGGCTGATCCGCCGCTGCGGCGGGCGGCGCAGCACCGACCAGCCCGCGCGCGCGACCCAGCCCAGTTTGGCGAAGAGCGACGTGCCCGCGCGGTGGTCCCACGCATGATCGCCACGCGCGCGCACTTCGCGCGCGATGTCGCCATAGATGCCCGCGGCGGCGAGCACCGCCCAGCGGCTGCGCGGGGGCAGCTTGCGCGCGCCCCAGCGCGCCGATGCCTCATATTCCTCGGCCATTTCGGACAGCCATTTGGCCATTACCGACAGGCGCCCGCGAAAGGCGGGGTGCATATGCTGGCCGGGCGGAATGTCGAGTTCGACCATCCATTCGACGGGCAGGTAACAGCGGTCGGCGGCGGCATCCTCGGCGACATCGCGCGCGATATTGGCGAGCTGGAACGCGATGCCGAGGTCAGAGGCGCGGTCGAGCGTCGTCTCGTCGGCGGGGTCGATGCCCATCACCAGCGCCATCGCGACCCCGACCGCGCCCGCGACATGATAGCTATAGCGCAGCAGGTCGGCTTCGCTGCGCGGACGCCAGTCCTTTGCGTCGAGTTCGAAGCCCGCGACGATGTCATCGATGACCCAGCGCTGGATCGCGACTTCTGTGAGCAGGAAGCCGAGCGCGTCGAACGCCATGTCGCCCGTCGGTTGCCCGGCAAACGCCTTGTCGGTCTGCGCGCGGATATAGGCGACCGCGGCGACCGGATCATGGTCCGGCTTCATCGCGCCGCCATGATCCTGTCCGTCGGTCAAATCGTCGGCGGCGCGGCACCAGGCATAGAGCAGCCAGACGCGCTCGCGCGTTTCGCGGTCGAAGAGCTGGCTGGCCAATGCAAAGCTTTTCGATCCGCGCGCGATGCTGTCGTGCGCGAAACCGTGGAGGGCATGTGCATCATAGGCCCCCTCCTCGATCACTACAGATTTTCGGCCTTCATCGCGAAGATCGTCTTGTGCGGCACATAGGCCGCCATCTTGTCGAGTAGATCGTCGAGCCCCGCATCGACGATCATGATCCCGGCGTGCGCGGGGCGGATGAAGCCGACTTCGACCATGTTGCGGTTAAAGGCGATGAGGTCGTTGTAGAAGCCCGCGGCGTTGAGCAGCCCGACGGGTTTCGTATGATAGCCAAGCTGCGCCCAGCTGATCGCTTCCCACAGCTCGTCCATCGTGCCGACGCCGCCGGGGATGGTGAGGAAACCGTCCGAAAGGTCGGTGAACATCTTCTTGCGTTCGTGCATGCCGCTGACGACGTGCAGCTCGGTGCAGCCGCGGTGCGCGACCTCGGCGCCGACGAGCGCCTCGGGGATGATCCCGATCACTTCGCCCCCCGCCTCCAGGGCGCTGTCGGCGACCGCACCCATCAGCCCCAATCGGCCGCCGCCATAGACGACGCCGATACCGCGTGTCGCGAGCGTGCGCCCGACATGACGCGCGGTTTCGAGATAGATCGGATCTTCGGGGGTTGCGGACCCGCAATAGACGGCAAGGCGTTTCATTTTTCTTCCAACATCAGATTGGCGGTCGCCTTGGCGCTGCCGACGACCCCCGGGATACCCGCGCCCGGATGCGTCCCCGCGCCGACGAAGTAAAGGTTCGAAATCACATCGTCGCGGTTGTGCGCACGGAACCAGGCGCTTTGCCAGAGGACGGGTTCGAGGCTGAATGCGCTGCCGAGATGCGCCGACAGGTCGCGGCCGAAATCGGCGGGGGTGTAGTGGAAGCGGGTGACGAGATTGGCGCGGAGGCCGGGAGCGACGCGGCGCTCGACCTCTTCGATGATCGCGTTGGCGAAGCGCTCGCCGAAAGCGCCGTCCCAGTCGGCCTTCGCCTTGCCCAGATGCGCGACGGGGGCGAGCGCGTAGAAGGTCGAGTGACCCGGCGGCGCCATGCCGGGGTCGGTGATGCTGGGATGGTGGAGGTAGAGCGAGAAGTCGTCGGGGATCACGCCGCCGTAGATGTCGCCCAGCAGCCCCTTGTAGCGCGGGCCGAAGAGGATGCTGTGGTGCGCCACATCGGGATAGGCGCCCTTCACGCCGAAATGGACGACGAAGAGCGAGGGCGACCAGCGTTTGCGCGCGAGGTTTTTTGCGACCTTTTGCCCGCGCGGATGGCCAGCGAGCAGCGCCTTGTAACTGTGCATCAGGTCGCCATTGGTTGCGACCATATCGGCATCGGCATGCCAGCCGCTTTGCGTCGTCACGCCAGTCACGCGGTCGCCCGCGGTGTCGATCTTCGCCACCGGATCGCCGAGGCGGAGCGTTCCGCCCAATCGCTCGAACAGCCGCACCATGCCGCCGACCAGCGCGTTGGTCCCGCCGCGCGCAAACCAGACGCCGCCCTCCTTCTCGATCGTGTGGATCAGCGCATAGATCGCGCTCGTCGTCATCGGGTTGCCGCCGACGAGCAATGTGTGGAACGACAAGGCCTGCCGCAGCCGCTCGTCCTCTACATAGGAGGAAACGATCGAATAGACGCTGCGCCACGCCTGATATTTCATCAGCGCAGGCGCCGCCTTGATCATCGAGGCGAAGTCGAGGAAGGCGACCGCGCCGAGCTTCACATAGCCCTGCTCGTACACGCCCTTCGAATAGGTGAGAAAATGGTCGTAACCGTCGACATCGGCGGGGTGGAGCTTCGCAATTTCGGCGCGCAACGCGGCCTCGTCGTTCGAATAGTCGAAGTTCGTGCCGTCGGGCCAGTTCAGGCGGTAAAAGGGCATGACGGGGATGAGTGCGACGTCCTTTGCCATCTCCTGCCCGCTCAGCGCCCATAATTCTTCGAGGCATGGCGGATCGGTGATCACGGTCGGCCCGGCGTCGAAGGTAAAGCCGTCTTTTCGCCAGTGATACGCTCGCCCGCCTGGCTTGTCGCGCGCCTCGACAACCGTCGTCGCTACTCCCGCCGACTGGAGCCGGATCGCGAGCGCGAGCCCGCCGAAGCCTGCACCGACGACGATCGCGCGGCGCGTCATCGCCAGTCGCGTTTCCACAACGCCGCGATCGCGCGGCCGATCGGCACGGGGGGCTTGCCCGACAGGATGCGCAGCTTGTCCGCCGTCGTCGACCGTCCAGCATAGAAGCGCGCGATCAGGCCCGGCGACAGACGATAGAAACGCTCGAAGATGCGGTAGCGCTCGTCCGGATCGGCCGCGCGGAAGAGCATCGCGCCGAGCATGCGGTAGAAGCGCCGGCGCCGCCACGACGCCGCCGCGCGGTCGCGGAGGATGGCAGGAAGGTCGGCGCGGTCGACGAGGCCGGGCAGCGCCGATGCGGTGCGAACGGCGTCGGGCAGCGAATAACCGGTCGTCGCATGGAAGGTGCCGGCACGCACCCCGATCCGCGCGGTGCGGTCGGAGGCGGGCCACAGCCGGTCGAAATCGCCCGCGATCACGACGGGCAGCACGCCGCTTTCCTCGCGCGTCGTCGCCGCGACCTCCCAGCCCTGCGCCGCCGCATAGGCCGCGATCCGTTCGCGCACGGTGGCCATGTCGAGATCGGCGGCGTCGCTATAATAAGTGTCCTCGACGAACAATGTCTCGGCATCGAAGGGCAGCAGATAGACGAAGCGATAGCCGTCCAGTTGCTCGACAGTCGCGTCCATCACCACGGGCTGTTCGACGCCGTGCCCGCCCTTCACCGTCAGCGCCTGCCCTACGAACTTTTGCCAACCGCACTCAAGCGTCGGGAATTTCCCCCCGCCGCGCGCGTCGATCACATGTTTCGCCGAAAGCCGCCCGCCACGTGACAGCAGCAGGTGATCGGGCGCGACATGCTTCGCCTTGTCGGCGATGACATGCCCCGCGGGCAGCGCCGCCGTGACGGCATCGGCGAGCGCTTCGCCGGTTATGCTCTTGTATCCCATGCGCAGTCTGCGCTCGTGCGACGGGAAGCGGACATCGTACGCCGTCCAGTGATGGCGGACGAGCGGGGCGACGAGCCAGCGGTCCTTTTTTGCGATGTCACTGTCGAAAAGGGACCAGACATGATTGCCACCGATCGGGCCGGGCTCGACCAGCCGGACGTCGAGATCGGGGCGCTTCGCCGCGAGAGCAAGCGCCGCGAGCCCGCCGGCGAGCCCGCCGCCGACGATCGCGATGTCGCATTTATCGTTGCTCTGCCCCACCATTCCCCTGCCTTAGCCACGCGAACGCGCGGGCGCAAAGCCATTGCAACGCGGCGGCGAGCGACTAGCCTTGTGCGATGACCGGCTGGCCGATCCTTTTCTCCGCGCTCGCGATGACCGCGATCGTCGGCGTGCGCTACCTGATCACCAGCGGCGGCTTCGCGCTCGCGACGCGGTGGAGGCACCCGGGACTCTATCGCGGGCTCGAACCGCAGATGCGCCGCGAGATCGGGTGGAGCCTTGCGAGCGCCGCGATTTACGGCATTCCCGCCGGCGTCGTCGCGTGGGGGTGGCAGGCGCATGGCTGGACGCGCATCTATACCGACGTCACCGCCTTTCCGCTCTGGTATCTGCCCGTCAGCCTGTTCGCTTACCTGTTGATCCACGACACATGGTTTTACTGGACGCATCGCTGGATGCACCGGCCCGCGTTATTCAAAATCGCCCACTCGGTTCATCACGACAGCCGCCCGCCGACCGCGTGGGCGGCCATGAGTTTCCATCCCTTGGAGGCCATTACCGGCGCGATCGTCATCCCCGCGCTCGTTTTCCTGATCCCGATTCATGTCGCGATGCTCGGGCTCGTTCTGGCGATCATGACGATCATGGGGGTCGGCAATCATATGGGGTGGGAAATGTTCCCGCGCGCGCTTGTTCATGGACCCGCAGGCCGCTGGCTGATAACCGCGACGCATCACGAGCAGCATCACGCCGCTTACCGGGGAAATTATGGACTCTATTTCCGCTTCTGGGACAAGGCGTGCGGCACCGATCTTGGCCTTGGCGATTTTGCCGCTGCTCATCGGCGCGAGCGCGCCACCGCCGACGGTTGAGGTCAGCGTCACCGGACTGCGCAGCGCCAAGGGGCAGATTCTCGTCTGCCTGACCACCAATCCGAAGGCGTTTCCCGACTGCAGCAAGGACAAGACGTCGGTGCGCATGGCGGTGAAAGCCGCCGACGCCGGCGATTTCGCGGTCCACGCGCCCGCAACGGGCACCTATGCGATCGCGGTCGTTCATGACGAGAACAGCAACAACAAGATGGATGTCGCGATTTTCGTGCCGAAAGAAGGCTTCGGCTTTTCGCGCAATCCGGCGATCACCGTCGGCCCGCCCAGTTTCAAATCGGCAAGCTTTGCGGTCGCGGGCGATATGCGCCAGTCGATCAAGATGAAATATATGCTCTAAGATGACAGGGTATTGTTGAAGGCGGCTTTGGGGGTGGAGGGCCGACATCGGCTCCATGCTGTAAGAAGCGGTTAAAATCGGTCCGGGACGTTCCTCGTGGGATGCGTGCAAGCCTCATTGTCGTAGCCCCTCCGCGCGGCTAATAGAGCGCGCGTGACCGCGACATCCTCCCGCATCGCCGCTTTCGCCGACCGCTGGCCAAAGCTTGTCGCCCTCCTGCTCGGTGCCGTTTCGGCAACCGGCTTCGCCCCGCTCCACCTGTGGCCGCTTACCTTGCTCGCGCTCGCGGGCTGGATGGCGCTCGTCGCGCGCAGCCCTAAGGGTTCGCGCGCACTCGGTGTCGGCTGGGCGTTCGGCGTCGGCCATTTCGTCGTCGGCCTCAACTGGATCGCGACCGCCTTCACCTATCAGGCGGCAATGCCCGCATGGCTCGGCTGGATCGCGGTCGTGCTGCTGTCGCTGTATCTGGCGGTCTATCCGGCGCTCACGGCTTGGGGGGCATGGATCATGAAGCCCAAGGCAGACGCGCATTTTGCAGCGCCGTCCTATCTGCTGGCCTTCGCCAGCCTTTGGGCGCTCACCGAATGGCTCCGTAGCTGGGTTTTTACCGGCTTTGCATGGAACCCCCTGGGGGTGATTGCCGTCCCGCACATCGCCGCACCCGCCCGCTGGATTGGCACATATGGCATGAGCGCGATCGTCTGCCTGCTCGCGGCCGTCCTGATACTGGTGTGGTTTCACCGCCGTGTCGCCGCAGCGGCACTATTCGGCAGCCTGCTCGCCATATGGGGCGGAGCATTCCTGTCGCAAACGGGTGGCAGCGTCGATGCGGCCGTTCGCTCCAAAGGTGCGCAGCGCATCCCCATCACCGTCGTCCAGCCCAATGTCGGGCAGGAAGACAAGTGGGAGGGCAGCAAGGCCGACGCCAATTTCGCCAAGCTCGCGCGGCTGACGACGCCCAAGGATGACACGCCGCGCCTGATCCTGTGGCCCGAGGCGGCGGTGCCCGATTATCTCGAAGCGGGCTATCCGGCCCCCTATTATGATCGCTCGCCCGTCGAGGCGCGCTTGCGGCTGACCCAGTTGATGAACGCGCAAGACCTGATGCTTCTCGGTGCGCTCAAGCTCGAACTCGACAAGACGGGCGACGTCGTCGGCGCGCGCAATGCGGTGATGACGGTCCATGCCAACGGCACGCTCGGCCCGCGTTACGACAAGGCGCACCTCGTTCCCTATGGCGAATATCTGCCGATGCGGCCGATCCTGTCCGCCATCGGCCTGTCGCGACTCGCCCCCGGCGATATCGACTTCTGGCCCGGCCCCGGCGCCCGCACCCTCGACCTCGGCGGCTTCGGCCAGGCCGGCCTCCAAATCTGTTACGAGATCATCTTCTCGGGGCAGGTCGTCGACCGCGCCCATCGCCCCGATTTCATCTTCAACCCGTCGAACGATGCCTGGTTCGGCGGCTGGGGCCCGCCGCAACATCTGGCGCAGGCGCGGCTGCGCGCGATCGAGGAAGGGCTGCCCGTCGTGCGCGCAACGCCGACGGGAATCAGCGCGGTCATCGATGCCGACGGCCGCATCGTCGAATCGCTGCCGATGCATACGGCGGGGCGCATCGACACCTTCATTCCGAAGGCACATGCCCCCACGCTCTTCGCGCGCTATGGGAACATGCTGCCGGTCGGATCTGCGTTGTTGCTGCTCGCGCTGGCCATTGCCTTTCGTCGGCGCGGACGCTAACAGCACCCCCACATAAAGCTTCCTTTATATCCGTTCATAGAAGGCTCTCCATGCGCAACAGCTTCCTCTTCACCTCCGAAAGCGTGTCCGAAGGACATCCCGATAAGGTGGCCGACCAGATCAGCGATTCGATCGTCGACCTGTTCCTGTCGAAGGATCCCGAAGCCCGTATCGCGTGCGAGACGCTGACCACCACCCAGCTCGTCGTGCTGGCGGGCGAAATCCGCTGCAAGGGCGTGTTCGAGAATGACGAGTGGGCGCCGGGCGCACTCGACGAGATCGAGGCCACCGTGCGCAAGACGGTGAAGGACATCGGGTACGAGCAGGATGGCTTCCACTGGGAAAGCTTTCGCTTCGAGAATAATCTCCACGCCCAGTCGGCGCATATCGCGCAGGGCGTCGACGAAAGCGGCGACAAGGACGAAGGCGCCGGCGACCAGGGGATCATGTTCGGCTATGCGTCGGACGAGACCCCCGATCTGATGCCCGCGACGCTCGATTACAGCCACAAGATCCTCGAGCGCATGGCGGCCGACCGCAAGACGGGCACCGCACCCTTCCTCGAACCCGACACCAAGAGCCAGGTCACGCTGCGCTACGCCAACGAGCGTCCGGTTGAGGCGACCGCGATCGTCGTGTCGACCCAGCACGCACCGGGCTATTATTTCCACAATGGCGAAGGCGACGAAGCGAAATACACCGAGCTGCGCAAGTACGTCCTCGGCGTGATCGCCGACGTGCTGCCCGCCGAGCTGCTCACCGCGAACACCGTCTATCACATCAACCCGACCGGGCGTTTCGAGATCGGCGGCCCCGACGGCGACGCCGGCGTGACCGGCCGCAAGATCATCGTCGACACCTATGGCGGCGCGAGCCCGCACGGCGGCGGTGCGTTCAGCGGCAAGGACCCGACGAAGGTCGACCGTTCGGCTGCCTATGTCACGCGCTATCTCGCGAAGAATATCGTCGCCGCGGGCCTCGCGCGCCGCTGCACGATCCAGCTGAGCTACGCGATCGGCGTCGCCGAACCGCTGTCGATCTATGTCGACCTGCACGGCACCGGTACCGTTGACGAAGGCAAGATCGAGGCGGTCATCCCGCAGCTCGTGCGCCTGACGCCGAAGGGCATCCGCACCCACCTCGGCCTCAACAAGCCGATCTACAAGCAGACCGCGGCATACGGCCATTTCGGCCGCACGTCGGAGGGTGACAGCTTCCCGTGGGAACGCACCGACCTCGTCGACAAGCTCAAGGCTGCGCTCGCAAATTGAGCGCGTCGCTGCCGCTGGGCGCCAATCTGACGGCCAAGCGGCCGACCTTCGTCACGCATCTTGAGTGCGGGCTGACCGGCGAGCGGGTCGAGGCCGATGTCCTGCACGGCCTCTCGAACGCCGGGCGCCCGCTGCTCGTCCGCTATGACCTGAGCGGCGTTGCGGCGGCGCTGGACAAGGCGGAAATGGCCGCACGGCCACGCGACCTGTGGCGGTGGCGCGAGCTGCTGCCGGTGCGGCACGCCGAGAATATCATCAGCCTCGGCGAAGCCGACACGCCGATCATCGCGCTCGACAAGATTGCGGCGGCGGCGGGCGCGCATGCGGGCACGCTGCTCGTCAAGGACGAGGGCCGTCTGCCGACCGGATCGTTCAAGGCGCGCGGGCTCGTCATGGCGATCAGCATGGCGAAGGAGTTGGGCGTTACCAGCATTGCGATGCCGACCAACGGCAATGCCGGCGCCGCGGCGGCGGCGTATGCGACGCAGGCCGGGATCGAAGCGATCATCTTCTGCCCCGACGACACGCCCGAGATCAATGTCCGCGAGATCGCCGCTCAAGGCGCGCGCGTCTACCGCGTCAACGGGTTGATCGACGATTGCGGCAAACTGGTGCGCGAAGGTGCGGCGGCGAACGGCTGGTTCGACCTGTCGACGCTGAAAGAGCCCTACCGGATCGAGGGCAAGAAGACGATGGGGCTCGAGCTCGCCGAACAATTCGGCTGGGAGCTGCCCGACGTCATCTTCTACCCCACCGGCGGCGGCACCGGGCTGATCGGCATGTGGAAGGCGTTCGCCGAACTGCAGGCGATCGGCTGGCTCACCGGCAAGCTGCCACGCATGGTCGCGGTACAGGCCGAGGGCTGCGCGCCGATGGTCCGCGCGTGGGAGGCGGGCGAACGCCATGCGGTGCGCTGGGAAGACGCGCATACGATCGCAGCCGGCATCCGCGTCCCGCAGGCGGTGGGTGATTTCCTGATCCTCGACGCGGTACGCGAATCGAACGGCCACGCGATCGCGGTCAGCGACGCCGCCATCAGCCAAGCCGTCAACGACGCCGCGCGCACCGACGGCCTGCTTCTCTGTCCCGAAGGCGGCGCGACGCTCGCGGCTTGGCGGCAGGCGCGCGCCGAGGGCTGGGTGAAGGATGGCGAGACCGCTTTGCTCTTCAACTGCGCCACCGGGCTCAAATATCCGCTGCCCGACGCCTCGCAGACGCTCGACCGCCACGCCGCCATCGACTTCACGCGCCTCTGACGAGCGGCTTGCCGCCGCGCGGCCTTGGGGCTAACGCGCGCGCCATGACTGCTTACAAACCCGGCGATCCGACGACGATCAACCGCCTCTATGGCCGTTCGAAGGGCAAGCCCCTTCGCGCAGGCCAGCAAGACCTGGTCGACACGCTGCTCCCGCAGATCGCGGTGCCCGCCGAGGGCGACGTCACCGCCGAAGCCCTGTTCGGATACGACCGCCCGCTCCATTTCGAGATCGGCTTTGGCGGCGGCGAGCATATGGCGGGGCGCGCCGACATGCTGCCCGATCATGGCTTCATCGGCGCCGAACCCTTTCTCAACGGGGTCGCGCAGGCGCTGGTGCATGTTTCGGGAGATCATGGCGAACGCTTGCCGCTAGGCAACGTCCGCATTCATTTCGGCGATGCACTGGAGGTGCTGCGGCGCATTCCCGACGGCGCGCTGAGCTTCGCCTATCTGCTCCACCCCGATCCCTGGCCCAAGGCGCGCCATGCGAAACGGCGGATGATGAACGACGGCCCGCTCGACCTGATAGCGGCGAAGCTGAAACCCGGCGGCGAGTTCCGGTTCGGCACCGACCATCCGATCTATCTGCAGCACGCGCTGATGGTGATGCGCCGCCACCGCCACCAGTTCGAATGGCTGGCGCAGGATTCGCAGGATTTCGAGGTTCGCCCCGGCGGCTGGCCCGAGACGCGCTACGAAGCCAAGGCGCGCGCGCAGGGGCACGAGGTCTGGTATTTCCGCTATAGGCGCCGTTAACGCACCAAATGGTCACGCTTGACCGGTTGAGGACGGTCCGTTTCCGACCCCCCAACGGTCAAGAGCGAACGCTCCGTGGGTCCGGAGCGTTCGCACAACGGCCGCAGCTTAGAACCGCACCCGGAAACCCGCTGTCCCCTTCAGATTATAGCCCGCACCGAAGTCGGCGATCGCCGTATCGCCCGATACCTCGGTATAGAGGGTGAAGCGGTCGTCGCCCCAACTATAGCTGCCGCCGAGACCGAGTTCGCCCGACAGGCGGCGGTCGCGGTTGGCAACCGGCGTTCCCGATACATCGGCCTCGGCGCCGTCCAGCCATTCATAGCTGAGGTTTACCACGCTATAGAGGCGCGTACGGCGCGTATCGCCCGACCGGCCCTTCCAGCTCGTTTGGTGATCGATCGCCAGGCCCCAGCGCGTCTTCAGGCTTTCGCCCTTCGCCACCGAAACCGCAGCTTCGGCGGGATCGGCGAAGCGGTCGAAATCGACCTTGGCATAGCTCATCTGGACCTGCGGCGTGATGCTGAGGTTGCGGCCGATCGGGGTCTGCTTGCCGAGTTCGAGGCTGAATGCCTGTCCGTCGCCCTTGTTGCCGCGGACAAGCGATCCGAGGACGTTCGATTCGAGGTCGCTGTCGAACCAGCTGAGCTTGACCTGCCCGTCGACGTAAAAGCCCTTCGGTCCGTACCAGGTCATCGTCGCGCCGACGCCATAGCCCTGCGTATCGATCGTGCCGTCGCCGAAGATCGACGTCACGGCGCTGTCCGCCTTGCCATAATGCGCGGTCAGCCCGCCGACGAGCGCCGCGCCGTCGCTGCGCTCTGCCAGCACCGCATCGAGCCCGAGCTGCGCCTGCCACTGGTCGACTTTGCGGTCGGCGCCGCTGGTCGACACCAAGGCGTCGGGACGCTGGCGTTCGGACTCGAACCGGCCCCAGAGGCCCGCACCGGCGATCGGCGACGCGGCCCACGACCGGTTGCCGACGCGCTGTTGCAAGGTCGGCAGGCGATTGAGCGACTGTAGCGCCCCGACATAGGCTTCGTAGACGGGGACACCCGGCTGATAGAGCGGGCCCTGCGGGTTCTCGCCGGCGAGCAGCGCGGAGCGCAGATACCAGTCGCCGTCCTGCGGCGTCGAAACGCCATTTTTGTAGAGGCGATAGCCATAGGCGCCGACGACCACCGCCTGCTCGCCGTCGAACAGATAGTCGCCTTCGAGCGTGAAGCTACCGTTCGATGCGCCCGCGACATCGACGATCTTGATCCCCTCGACCGTCTGGTCGCCGATGCCGCCGCGGTTGATCACCGTGACCCGCGTATTGCCCGACGTGGCGCCGTTCACGATCAGACGGTCGGCGAGCGATGCATCGCCGCCAAGCTCCGCCTCGATCTCGAGCACCCCGCCATTGCCGGCATAGTCGCCCGAGACGGTCAGCGATCCGATGCTGCTGCCCGGTGCGACGACGCCCGCGTTGACAAGGCTGCCGACGCGGCCGGCGCCTTCGAGCCGGCCCGCCGAACCGATATTTGCCGCGCCGCCGAGGCTGCCCTGGACCGCGAGCGTGCCGCCCGCGACCGCCGTGCTGCCGCCGAAACCGCCATTGTCGGCGGTGACGAGCAAGGTGCCCGCACCATTTTTGGTCAAAGTGCCGCTACCCGAGAAGAGGCCGTTATAGGTGAAGACCGTATCGGCAGCGGCGCTGATCGCCCCGCTGCTCGCGACGACGATGTCGCGCGCGCTGGCAAGGCTCGCGCTTGTTTCCAAGGTTCCGCCGTCGAGCGTCACGTCGCCGCCCGCCGCTCCGAGGTTGGCGTCGCTCGAAATGCGGAGCGTGCCGCCGGTGATCAGCGTGCCGCCGGCATAGCTGTTCGTGCCGCCGAGGACGAGCGTCCCGGCATCGGACTTGACGAGCTGCGCTGCGCCGCCGAGCACCGAATTGATCGTGGCGGTAAAGCCCGCGCCCGCGGCGCTGCCGTCGCCGACGCGGATCGTCGCGGTCGGATCGGTGAGCTCGATACCGCCGCCGGTGATCACATAATTGTTCGCCGCGAACTGCATGCCGACGACCGAAACGGCGCCGAGGCTGTTGTCGACGGTCACCGTTCCGCCGGTGCCGCCAAAGATGGCGAACGCACCGTCCGCATAACCCGCGTTCACCGCGCCGTCTTCGTCCGTCCAATTGTCGTTGCCGCCGCTCGCCTGCCAGACGCCGTTGCCACCGTTGATCGTGCCATTATTCTTGGGTCCGGCCGCGCCGTCCCAGAAGTTGAGCGCCAGCCCCGCCGAATTGACGAGATTGACCTGCCCGGCGACCGCGGTCTGCACCACCGCATTCGCACCCGCCGGCATCGTGCCAAGGGTGACGCCGTTGTCGGTCAGCGCGCCGCCATAGTTGAACATGCGATAGACGCCGATGTCGAACGCGCTGCCCGCCGGGACGCCGACGTTGAGCACGCCGTCGAGGACAAGATCGCCGCCGACGTTGACGAGGTCGTTGAGCGCGCCGCCGACGACGCCGACCGCGCCGAAATCGAAATCGAGCTGCGTCGTTGCCGAGAGCGACAGATTGCCGCCGACCGTCAGCGTGCCCGCCGCGCCCGCGCCGGGCGCGAGCGTCGCGCCGTTGCCGATCGCGACATTGCCGCCGATCGTGCCCGTGCCGCCCAGCGTCGCGCCGGCGAGGACGTTCGTCGTGCCCGTCGCGGCGGCATAGTCGCCATTGACGAACATCGTGCCGCCACCGACGGTCGCGCCGCCAAAGGCCCCGCTGCCGTCCAGTACCAGCGTGCCGTCGCCGCTCTTGGTGAAGCTGCCCGCACCCGAAAGCGCGCCCGCGAGCGTCAGCGTCGTACCCGCATCGGTGCGGAACCCGCCGGTGCCGATCAGTTCGACGCCGCGCGCCAAGGTAAAGCTCGCCGTCGTTTGCAGCGTGCCGCCGTCGAAGCGGATCGCCCCGCCGCCCAGATTGGCGTCGGCGCCGATCTGCAGCGTGCCGCCGTTGATCGACGTCCCGCCGGTGTAGCCGTTCGCGCCCGTCAGGACGAGCGTTCCGGCGTCGGTCTTGACGAGTTCGGCCGCACCCGTCAGCTCGGCATCGATCGTCGCGACATAAGCCGCTCCCGCCGCGGTGCCGTCGCCGACGCGGATCACCGCCTGCGCGCCGTCCAGCGTCAGCACGTCACCGATGATCCGGTAACCGCCCGCCGCGAACTGCATCCCCGATGCGCTGACCGCGCCGAGGCTGTTGTCGACCGTCACCGTCCCTGCGGTGCCCGAGAAGATCGCGAACGCGCCGTCGGCATAGCCCGCATTGACCGCGCCGCCGATATCGGCCCAATTGTCGTTGCCGAGGCTGTTCTGCCACACCCCGTCGCCGCCGTTCACTGCGCCGTCGAATTTCGGCCCGGCGGCGCCGTCCCAGAAGTTGAGCGTCGCCGATCCCGTGTTGATCAGGTTCACTTCGCCCGCGATCGACGTCTGCACCTGCGCATTGGCGCCCGCGGGCATCGTCCCGAGGGCGAGGCCGTTGTCGGTCAGCGACCCTGCATAGTTGATGACGCGGTAAAGCCCGATGTCGAACGCCCCGCCCACGGGCACCGCCACGTCGAGCGTGCCGTCGAGCAAGAGGTTGCCGCCGACGTTGACCACATCGTTGAGCGGCCCGCCAACATCATTGGCTTGCCCGAACTCGAAGCCGAGCGTCGCACCCGACGCGAGCGAAAGGTTGCCGTTGATTGCCAGCGCACCCGGCGCGCCCGCACCCGGCGCAAGCGTCGCGCCATCGGCAATCACCACATTGCCGCCGATAATGCCAGTGCCGCCGAGCGTCGCACCCGATGCGACGCTGGTGAGGCCCGTCGCCGCCGACTGGTTCCCGTTCACGAGCAAGGTACCTGCCGTGACATTGGTCGCACCGGCATAGCTGTTGCCGCCGGTCAGGATCGTCGTACCCGATCCGATGTGGTCGACCCCGCCGCTGCCCGAAATCAGGCCGGCGAACGTCACCGCATCAGCGCGGTTGAAGGCAAGCGTGCCGTTGTTGACGACGTCGCCGATGATCGAACCCGACGTGCCGCCATTGCCGAGTTGCAGCGTACCGGCCGTGATGGTCGTGCCGCCGGTGAAGACATGGCTGCCGGTAAGGATCGTGGTGCCCGTGCCGATCTGCTCGATCGCGCCGCCGCCCGAGATCAATCCGGCAAAGGTCGTGCTGTCCGACCGGTTGAAGGCGAGAAGGCCGTCGGTGACGACGTCGCCGGCAATCGCGCCGCTCGTCCCGCCATCGCCGAGTTCGAGCCGGCCGGCGCGGATCGCCGTGCCGCCGGTGTAATTGTTGTTTGCCGTCAGAACAAGCGTGCCCGCACCGTCCTTTGCCAAGCTACCCGCGCCTGAAATCGCACCCGCGAGCGTCAGGCCCGCGTCGGTCAGGAAGGTCGCATCGCCGGCAAGGTCGACCGCGCGGGTCGAAGCGATCGCGGCGGTCGTGTGCAATGTGCCATCCCCGAACGACAGTCCGCCCGCCGCATCGCCAAGGTTGGCGTCGGACGAAATGCGTATCGTGCCGCCGTTGATCGTCGTGCCACCGGCGTAGCTGTTCGCCCCGGTCAGGACCAGCGTGCCCGCGTCGGTCTTGACCAGCCCCGCGGTGCCGGTGAGTTCGGTCGCGATCGTCGCGGTATAGCCCGCGCCCGCCACGCTGCCGTCGCCGACCTGGATCGTTGCCTGCATCCCGGTGAGCGTCAGCGCATCGCCGGTCAGGACATACCCGTCGCTGGCGAACTGCATGCCCGATGCGAGGACGTTGCCGCCGCTGTTGTCGATCGTGACCGTTCCCGGCGCGGCCGAGAAGATCGCGAAACTGTCCTGCGCATAATCGGCGTTCACGGCGCCCGCCGCGTCGGTCCAGTTGTTCACCCCGCCGGCGATCTGCCACGTGCCGTCGCCGCCGTTGACGGCGCCGTTATTCTTGGGGCCGATCGTGCCGTCCCAGAAGCTCAATGTCAGGCCCGCGCTGTTGACGAGGTTCACCTGTCCGCTGATCGCCGTCTGGACCGCAACCCCGCTGCCGGGGATGGCGCCCAGCGCGAGACCGTTGTCGGTCAGCGCACCGCCATAGTTGAACAGGCGATAGATGCCGGGACCGAAGCTGCCCCCGCCCGGGACGGTGACATTGAGCGTCCCGTCGAGGACCAGATCGCCGCCGACGTCGACGAGGTCGTTGAGCGAACCGCCCGCGACATTCGCCTGTCCCAGTTCGAAATCGAGCAGCGATCCCGCCGAAAGCGCGAGATTGCCGTTGACCGTGAGCGTCCCGACGCCGCCGGACCCGGCGGCCAAAGTCGCACCGTCGGCGACACTGACGTCGCCGCCGATGATGCCCGTCCCGCCGAGCGTGGATCCGAGCGCGACGCTGGTGAGGCCGGTCGCCGCCGACTGGTCGCCGTTGACGAACAGGCTGCCCGCAAGAACCTTCGTCGTTCCCGAGTGGTTCGATGTGTCGTTGAGCGCGAGGATGCCCGCCCCATCCTTGATCAGGTCGCCCGCGCCGGTCAGCGCCCCGCTGAACACCAGGCTGGTCCCGGCATCGGTGAGGAAGGTCCCGGTGCCGAACAGTTCGACATCGCGCGCCGAGGTGATGCTCGCGGTGGTGCGCAGCGTACCGCCGTCGAAGCTCAGCGCCCCTGCTACGTCGCCAAGATTGGCATCGGAGGCGATACTGAGCGTGCCCGCATTGATCCGCGTGCCGCCGGCATAGCTGTTGGCTCCGGTCAGGACCAACGTACCGAGATCGCCCTTTACCAACTGTGAGGCGCCGGCGATCGCGCTGTCGATCGTCGCGGTATAGCCCGCCCCGGCGGTGGTGCCGTCGCCGACGCGGATCACCGATTGCACCCCGGTCAGGATGATGGGGTCGCCGTCGATGACGTAGCCGTCGCTCGCGAACTGCATGCCCGAAGCCGTGACGGCGCCGAGCGACGCGTCGACGGTCACCGTGCCGGGAAGGCCGGAGAAGACCGCAAACGCCGCGTCGGTGAAGGGCGCATTGGCGGAACCGTCAAATTCGGTCCAATTGTCGTTGCCGCCGCTCGCCTGCCACAGCCCGTCGCCGCCCGTGATCGCGTTGTCATTCTTCGCGCCCGCCACGCCGTCCCAGAAACGCATGGTCAGGCCCGTGGTGTTCACCAGATTGACCTGGTTCGCGACCGACGTCTGAACGAAATAGCCGGGATCGACCGTCAGCCCGTTGTCGGTCAGCGTCCCGCCATAGCTGATGACGCGATAGACGCCCGGATCGAAACTGCCCCCGGGGGTTTCCGTGACATTGAGCGTTCCGCCGAGGATCAGGTCGCCGCCCACGTCAATCAGGTCGTTGTACGCGCCGCCAACGACATTCGCCTGGCCGAAGTTGACGTTGAGCGTCGCGGCCGGTGCAAGGCTGAGATTGCCGGCGATGGTCAGCGTACCCGGAATCCCGCCGATATTGCCGGGATTGAGGTTGCCGCCGGCGATGGCGACATTGCCACCGATGATGCCGGTGCCGCCGAGCGTGCCCCCCGTCGCCACGTTGACGACGCTTCCCGCATCGCCGAGAGCGCCGTCGACAAGCAGCGTGCCGCCCGCAACCGACGTCAGGCCGGTGAAGGCCGAACTGTCGCCGGTCAGGCGCGTGGTGCCCGCCGCATGGTTGATCCTGCCCACACCCGACATGCCGTTGGCGAAGAGATAATCGGTCTCGACATGATTGAAGTTCAACTCGCCGTCGCCGTCGCCGAAGCTGATCGCGCCGTCGATGAAGCCCGCAGCAGCAGCCGCGCCGCCCTCGACACCGCCGATGTTGAGGGAGCCGCTGGTCCCCACATCTTCGGCAAGCGTGAGGCCGGTTCCTGCGGTGACCTGCGCGCCGTCGGCGATCGTCAGTACGCCACTGGCGTTAGCGCCGGTCGAGCCCACCGTCAGGGTGCCGGTCGTGGTGAAGGTCGATCCGGTGCCAGAAACCAGTACATTGGCGCCCTGCGCAATCGTTCCGATCTGCGCCGAGCTGAAGCTCGCAGCGCCGCCGTTCAGCACCGAGAGCTGTGCGTTGCGCAGCAGCAATGTACCGGTGCTTGTCCAGTTGGACCCCGCGCCCGTGACAGTGATCGTGGACGCGGTCGTGTTGCCGGTGAGGTTGCCGATCGTGTTCAGCAAGCCCGATCGCACAGTGCCGCCGCCGCTGATCGTGATATTCGATACCGATGCGGCCTGGGTGCTGCTCGCGAGGATACCGCCGGCCAGATCGACCAGCGAGCCAGCACCGGTGACATTCAGATTTGCCGTCGCGCTGCCGGCGGGACTCGGCTTGCGAAGGGTCAGCCCGCCCGCCGTCGCTCTGAGTACCCCGCCATTCGTGACGTCGATGGTCGCGGCCGCGGTTCCCGACTGCGCGGTTATCGACGTGGTTTCGAACGTCGAACCGACGCCCGAAACCGTCAGCCCGCCCTGGCTGATACCCAATCCGCCTCCCGACGTGACCGTGTTGCCGGCGGTGATGCGAAGCTGGCTGAAGTTGACCCCGGTGCTACCGCCATAGCTGCTGTTCGCGGTGAGGCTCAGAACGCCCTGATTCTGCGTGACCGAACCCGAACCGCTGATGACGCCGTCGAAGCTGTAATTGGCGGTGCGGTTGAAGATGAGCGCGCCGTCGTTGAGGATATCGCCGGCGATTGAGCCAGTCGTACCGGTATCGCCAATCTGCAAGGTGCCCTGAGTGATCGTCGTCCCACCGCTATGCGTTGCGTCGCCCGTCAGGATCAGCGTGCCGGCACCGGCCTTGGTAAGCGATCCGGCGCCCGTCACATTGCCCGTCGCCGTCCAGAACGTAGCGCCGTTCGTGTTGATCGTGCCCGCACCCGCAACGGATATGGCGCGGTTGGAGGTGAAGGTCGCCGTCGTGTTAAGCGTGCCGCCGTCGAAGCTGATGCCCCCGGCCGCGCTGCCCAGATTGGCATTGCTCGCGATCTGGACGGTGCCGCCGTTGATCGCAGTGCCGCCGGTGTAGCTGTTGGCGCCGCTGAGGACCAGTGTGCCCGAATCGGTCTTGACCAGCTGGCTCGCCCCGGCGAGGCTCGCGGCGATCGTCGCGGTGAAGCCCGCGCCCGCCGCGGTGCCGTCGCCCACGCGCACCACCGAATCCGGACCGGCCAGCGTCAGCAGTCCGCCATCGATCAGATAGCCGCCCGTCGCGAACTGCATTCCCGTCGCGGTGACCGCGCCGCCGCTGTTGTCGACAGTGACCGTACCGGGCGCGCCCGCGAAAATCGCAAAGGTGCCGTCGGCATAGGCCGCATTGATGCTGCCGTCGGCCCCCGTCCAATTATTGTCCACACCGCCCAGATGCCAGCTGCCGTTGCCGCCGTTGACGACATTGTCGAACTTCGGTCCGGCCGCGCCGTCCCAGAAGCTCAAGGACAGACCATCGCTATTGATCAGGTTGACCTGGCCCGCGACCGAGGTCTGGACGGTGACATTGCTCCCGGCCGGCATCGAACCCAGCGTGAGTCCGTTGTCGACAAGCACGCCGCCATAGTTGAACACCCGATAGAGGCCGCCGCCGAAGTTGCCGCCGGCCGACACATTGACGTTGATCGTGCCGTCGAGCGTCAGATTGCCGCCGACGTTGATCAGATCGTTGAGCGGACCGCCCGCGACATCCGCCTGCCCGAATTCGAAGTTCAGGACCGAACCGCCCGCCAGCGCCAGATTGCCATCGATATTGAGCGTGCCAGGGCTGTTGCCCGGGGCAAGGATGCCGCCGTTCAGCACATTGACGCTGCCGCCGATCCTCCCGTTGCCACCCAGCGTCGCCCCCGAAGCGACGGTCAAAAGGCCCGTCGCCGCCGACTGGTTGCCGTTGACCAGCAATGTACCGGCGTTCACGTTCGTCGCACCGGCATAGCTGTTGCTTCCGCTCAGCGTCAAAATGCCCGTGCCCGACTTGGTCAATGCGCCCGCGCCCGAAATCACACCATCAATCGAGAAAATCGTCCCGGCGTCGGTCAGGATGGTGCCGTCGCCCGACAGGCTCGTATTTCGCGCGCTCGCGAAGGACGCGGTCGTTCGGAGCGTGCCGCTGGAGAAGTTAAGACCGCCGGTCGCAGCGCCGAGGTTGGCATCGGCTGAAACCTGTAGCGTACCGCTGAGGATCGACGTGTCACCGGCATAGCTGTTGGTGCCGGAAAGAACGGTGGTGCCGCTACCGGTCTGCCGTACGCCGCCGCTGCCCGATATGAGTCCGGCAAAGGTGAAAAGGTTCGACCTATTGAACACCAGCAAACCATCATTGGCGACGTTACCGACAATGCTGCCAGTCGTGCCGCCGCCTCCAAGCTGGAGCGTGCCCGCGGTGATCGTCGTGCCGCCGGTATAGAGGTTGGTGCCGGTCAGAATCGTCGTGCCGATTCCCGCCTGGCGCACCGTTCCCGTGCCGCCGATCTGCCCTCCATAGGCGACCACGTCGCTGCGGTTGAAGCCGAGCGTGCCGAAATTGTTGACGATCGCGCTGGCGATCGACCCCGTCGTGCCGCCGCCGCCGATGAACAGCGTGCCGCCGTTGACGTTGGTCGAGCCGGTATAGCTGTGGTTGCCGGTGAGCACCCAGGTGCCGCTGTCGTTCTTCGCGAGCGTGGTGACGCCGGTGCCGGCATTGCCGATCGAGCCCGCCAGCGTGTTGTTGCCGGTGTTCGTCCCGCCGAGCGCGATCGTCCGCGCCTGGTTGTTGTTCGCCAGCGTGACCGCCCTGGTGTCGGTGAAGACGATCGCGCCCGTCCCCGACGATTCGATGAAGGTGACGCCCTGCGACAGGGTGAACAGGCGGTTCGTCGTATCGCCGCTGCCGGTGTAGCGCAGCGTCGAGCCGTTACCGATGACGAGGTTGGACGCCGCCTCCGACGAGGCGCCGATGCTGCTCGCCATTCCGCCGTCGGCCAGCTTGTCGACGCCGAGGACGCCGCCGCTGATCGTCGTGATCCCGGTATAGGTGCTGCCCGGATTGGTCAGAATCCAGGTGCCGGCATCGGTCTTGGTCAGGCGGGTGGCGCCGGTGCCGTTGTTGGTGATCTGCGCGGCAAGGATATTGTTCGCCGTGCTCGTGCCGCCCAGCGTCAGCGTCTGCGCCGTGTTCGCGCTGGCGAAGGTCAGCGGGCCGGCATGGGTGAATTCGATCGCGCCCGTGCCCGATGCGTCGAGCTTGCTCGCGGTCGAGGCGCCGAGCGTGAACTGCCGGTTCGTGGCTCCGCCGGTGCCGACATATCGTAGCGTACCGCCGCTCAGCACAAGATTGCTCGCCGCCGTGGACGACGAGCCGATCGAACTGTTCGCGCCGCCATCGCCGAGGCAGTCCACCGCGAGCGTGCCGCCGTTGATGACGGTCGTCCCGCCATAGCTGCTCGAACAGCCCGATAGCTGTTGATAGCCGTTGCCGTTCTTGACCAAGCCGCCGCTGCCCGAGATTACACCGCCATAAATGACCCCGGCGCCGCCGCCGTTGCTGATCGTCAGCGTCGCGGTATCGAGGGTGATATTGCCGCCCGTCGTGCCGCCGCCCAACAGGTAAAGGACAGTATTGTCGTAGCCGTCGAGGTCGAGCAAGACACCGGCGGTGTCGTCGAGCGACACCCAACCGCTCCGCAAGGCGGTGGTCGACCCAGCCCGCACCGTACCGTTTATAACGCGGACGTTTCCGGTCGTGTTATTCGTCCCCGACAGCAGCAGCGTCCCTGCGCCATCTTTGTTGAGCTGCCCGGCGCCGGTGATGTTTCCCGAAAATTCGAGCGTTGTCCCGGCGTCAAAGACGTGGAGGTTGCCATTGCCCGTCATCGCGAAGCCGCGATCGGTCGAAGCGCTGGCCCCCGTATAGACGAGCGTGCCGCCAGCGAAGGAAAGGTTCGACGACGCTGCCGACGAAGCCCCGATGCTGCTCGCTTGCCCGCCGTTGGCGATGCAGTCGATCGAGAGCGTCCCGCCGACCGTCGTGACGCCGGTATAATCGTTATTGCAGCCGCTCAACGTCTGCGTAAAGCCGCCGATTCGCGTATAGCCGCCGGTGCCGGTAATGCGGCCCGTGAAGACGCCGCCCGCGCCGCTCGTCGTCAGGGTGCGTCCGCCAAGGTCGATCAGGCCGTCGCCGACGACGGACAAGAAGCTGGCGTTGAAACCACCAAGTTCCAGCGTTGCGCCGCTGTTGACGGTCATGCGGCCCGTGGGGCCGAAAGCCTGCGCCGAACCCGCACGCAGAATACCGCCATTGACCGTCGTATCGCCAGTGTAGGTGTTGGCACCGCTAAGGATGAGCGTCCCCGCGCCATCCTTGAAAAGCGATCCCGCGCCCGCGGCGACGCCGCTGATGGTTAGCGTTGTGGCCGCACTCGCGACGTCGATGCCTCCCTGACCACCCGCCAGGGTAAAGCCGCGATCGATCGCGACGGTCCCGCCGGTATACTGCAGCCGGGCGCTGTTGCTGATCACCAGATTGGCCGAATCGCTGCTCGCCGCGCCGATCCCGCTCGCCACACCGCCGTCGGACAACGTGCCCACCGAAAGCGTACTCGATCCGGCGCCCGGATTCTGGGTGATCGTCGTGACCCCGACATAATCATTTGCGGCGTTCGACAGGACCAGCGTGCCCCAGCCGGTCTTGGTCAGTCCAGCATCGTCAGGGCTGGTCACCAACCCCGAAAACTCGACGGTTCGTCCCGCATCGACCTGGATCGCGCGCTCGGCGCCGCCGTTGACGAGCGTAATGCCGCGATCGGTGACGGCATCGACGCCGCCCGTATAAGCTAATGTGCCGCTTTCGAGGACGAGGTTCGCCGCGTCGGCGCTCGACGCGCCGATGCCGCTCGCGGCGCCGCCGTTGGCGAGCTCGGTGACTTCCAGCCGGCCGCCGCTCAGCGTCGTGCCGCCGGTATAGCTGTTGGTGCCGGTCAGGCGGACGGTGCCGCCACCGCTCTTGGCAAAACCCGTGGCGCCGCTGTTATCGACGATCGTCGAACCGATCGTGAGCGTACCCGTGCCGTTATGCTGGACGCCGAGCGTCCCGCCGCCCGCGCTTCCGGTCAGCGAGCCGCCATTGATGTTCTGGTTCGTGGCGAGCGTGCTGGGCGCCACGATGATCGTGCCGTCGATGCCCAGCGTGTTTGCGGCGCCGATCGCGATGATCGATCCGGAGGCGGCCGTATAACGCAGGCCGCCGAGCTGGACATCGCCCGTCACTGTCCCGAAGAAGGGGGTGTTTGCGGCGTTCGCGGTGTCGCTGATGATGTCGCCATTCGCCCACGTCGCGGCGTCGTCCTTGGTCGTATAGTCGCTGGCGTCGAAGGCGAGGATGCCGCCGCCGACCACCTTGGCATAATCGGACCCGTTGATCGTCGCCCAGCCGCCGAGCACGCCGTCGGCGTTGCTCGTGGTGATCGCGCCGCTGGTCGGCAGCACGAAATTGACCAGCCCGCCCGCGCGCGTGATCGCACCGAGATTGAGGTTCACGATACCGCCGGCGCCGCTGATGGCGCGAACGGTGTTGCTGCCGGCGTTGACCGTCAGGCCGTTGAACCCCTGGCTGTTGGTCTCGCCCGCCGCGCCCGTCACCTCGAGCGTGCCGCCCGACAGGACGAGCGGCGACGATGCCGAGACGATGTCATTGGCAGGACCGCCGGCGCCCGAGAAATCGAGCGTCAGCCGGCCGCCGCCGATCGTCGTGGCGCCGGTATAGCTGTTCGTGCCGGTCAGCGTCAGCGATCCCGCACCGTTTTTCCGCAAGCCGCCGGTTCCGGTGATGCTGCCGCCAAAGACCTGCGCGGTCTTTGCATCGACGGTCAGCGTCTGCGCGCCCAGCGAAACCGTGCCGCCCGTGCCGGTCAGCGACGGCGCGACGAGGTCGAAACCGCCGAGGTCGAGCGTGCCGCCGTTGACGATCAGGCCGTTCGCGGGCCCGAAGGCCGCGGCGTTCCCGACCTTCAGCGTTCCCGACGTAACGGTAACATTGCCCGTGAAATTATTCGCGCCGCCGATGACCCAGGTGCCGCTGCCGTTCGCGACAAGGCCCCCAGCGCCCGAAATCACCCCCGAAAACCGGTTCTCGCCGGTAAAGCTGCCGCCGAGCGTCAAGCTGTCGGCTATACCACCCGCGACGAACGACATATTGCCGCTCAAATCGAGCGCACCGGTCCCGTCGTTCTGGATGCCCGACGTACCATGGACCACCCAGCTGCGGTTGCTGCTGTTGCCCGTTCCGACGTAACGCAAAGCGCCGGCGCTGAGACCGATGGTCGCCCCCGCGCCCAGCGAACTGACGACACCCGTGTCGGCGAGAACCGCCGCATTGACCAGCCCGGCGATGGTCGCCTGTCCGGTAAATGTGTTGGCGTTGCCCAGCGTGACGGTATTTCCCGCAGCGCCGTTGAAGCCGAACGCCCCGCCGCTCAGCACACCAAGCAGTTCCACATTGGCGGTATCGGCAATGAAGGTGCCGCCAGTCGAAACATCGATATCGCCGGTGATCGAAAGCGTGCCCGTCCCCTGGTTGCGAATGACCGCGTTGTTGCCGTTGATATCCCAATTGCGGTTCGAACTGTCGCCGTCGCCAAGGTAGATCAGACTGTCGCTATACTGGCTCTGCTGGTTGAAGATGATCGTGCCGTCGGCCACCGTAACGGGCGCGCCGAGCGCGCTCGCTTCGCCAAGGTTGCGGAGCGAGGTGAAGCGCGCCGAGCAGGTCCCGTTGCAACCCGTAAAGATGGTCTGGCCGGTGTAAGTGTTGAGATCGTTGCTCATCGTGACGCCGCTCTCGGCGACCCGGACGGAGCCATTGCCGGAGATCAGCGCCGAACCGGCGCCGCTGCCCTCGAGTCTCAACCTGCCGCCGTCGCCGATCGCGACCGCGCGGCTCGTCGATGCGCCTCCGATCGACAGCCGGACCTCCACGCCCGCGGCGGTAACGATATTGTTGCTCAGTGCGCCGAGCGCCGCGTCGCTGGCCGCATATATGCTTCCGGCGTTGAGCGTGATACCGCCGGTGAAACTGCTGGTTCCGTTCAGGATTAACCCGCTGGAGCCTGCCTTGACCAGGCCTGAGGAGCCGGCAATCGTCGAATTGATCGTGACATTGCTATTGCCGACATTGGTGGTGATTGTCGGCGCCGGTCCGCCCAGCGTCAGCGTGCTGCCGTTCAGGACATAACCCGCCGAATTGAAAGTGATATTGCCGACCGTGACCGGAACCGCGACGGTCACCGTGCCCGCGGTGCCGCCGAAGATCGCATTGTCAATATCGCCATTGATCCACGGCTCGACGAAGGGACCGCTGACCCCGTCGCCATTGGGGCTCCAGTTGAGGTTGGCGAGGTTCCAGGTGCCGGTGCCGCCCGATCCGACCGCGGTGCCGTTCGCATCCCAGTACCGATCCTCGGCGCGCGCGGACAGCGGCGCGCACGCGAGCACGGCGGCGAGCGAGGCCCCGCACAACAGGCGGCGCGTCAGCGATGGGCCGTTGGGGGTGCGGGGGGCAGACTCGCGGTCGATCGTCATGATATTTCCTTTGGGCACGGTTCGGGGTTCGTGAGCGGGTCACGGAAGATGGATTGTCTGTTGGTGAAGGCTGACGGCCATTCGGGATGGGATGCAACGGCGGCGGCGCTGCGCGCGAAGAGCATATAAAGAAACGCGCCATCCCTGATCATACGGCCCCCGGCGGTTGCGGCACGGCTCGCAGGAAACGAGCTTCGCCTTGCTTTTCGGTGTGCCTGGCGCCCGCAACAGGGGCGCCCGCACTCCTCTCCCACCGCCGACCTTCCGCCGCCGAAGCGTGTCCCTGCGGAAGATCAGGCCGGCTCAGCCTCCCGGCATGACCGGAAGTTGGCACGGGCCGTCGACTACAGAATGAATTATTATCAAACGGTTACCGGACACCAGTAAACGCGGGTATGTAACGGTATCGACACGGGAAGCTGAGATCGGGGTAACATCGGCGCCGCCCGACCCGGGACACTTGCGCAGCCCGCCAGCCCGTCTGTAGACACGCGGCACGATGTTGACCCACCTTCCGTCGATGCGCGCCGATGCCGCTTTCCCGCCTGACGAACAGGCGCTGCGCATGGCAGTCGCCGGGAATCCCGACGCGGCGCGTGCGCATGCGGCGCTCGCATCCTTCCTCTGCGGCGCTGGCCGTGTCGACGAAGCACTGGTCCATCTTGACCAAGAGATAGGGCGTCAACCGTCGAAGATCTGGCCGCTGTCGATAAAGGCCGGCATATTGTCGGGCGAGCGCCGCGCGGCGGAAGCGCTCGACGTCCACCGGGCGCTCGTTGCGATGGCCCCCGACATGCCTCTTTTGTGGACGAATTTCGGCAGCGACCTCGCGGCGGCCGGTGATGTGGGCGAAGCCGCGGCCGCGTTTCGCAAGACGGTCGAGCTGGCCCCCGAATTCGGCCCCGCGTGGCTGGGGCTTGCCAATTTGCCCATGGGACCGTTCGGCGACGCCGATATCGCGGCGATGGAGAAGGGCCTCACCATCGCGCACGACCCCTATCACAAGGTCCAGCTTCTGTTCGCGCTCGGCCGCGCCCACGGCGCGCGCGGGGCGTTCGAACGGTCCTTTAGGAAATTTACCGAAGCGAACACCCTGCGCGGCACGCTCGTTTTCCATGACGGAGCAGGGCTCGCGGCCTTCGTCGAGGCCCACCGAATATTGCGACCCTCCTTTTTCGCGGCATCGGCCGATCCTTCCCCGCAAACCGATGGCGCAATTTTCATCGTCGGCATGCCGCGTTCGGGATCGACGCTCGTCGAACAGATCCTCGCCAGCCATCCCGCAGTCGAAGGCGCCGGCGAATTATTCGCACTGCCCGAAGTCGCCGCCTCGATCGGTGCCTTCGATGCACCAAGCGCCCTTCTCCGCCGCTTGGAGGCATTGACACCCGCCGAAGCTGCGCAGCTCGGCACCGATTATCTGACGAGAGCGGGGCGCTATCGCCGCACCGATCGGCGCTATTTTACCGACAAAATGCCCGCCAACTGGCGCCTTGCCGCACTCATTCGCCGGATCCTGCCGGGCGCGCGAATTATCGACGTGCGGCGCGCGCCGCTGGCCTGCTGCTTTTCGGCCTACACGACCTATTTCAACCGCCACACTGACTTTCCGAACGGGCTGGAAGATCTCGGCCGATATTATCGACATTATCTGGGGATGATGGACATGGTGCAGGGCCTGGCGCCGGGCAGAGTGTACCGCCTCGATCATGCGCGGCTTGTATCGAATGCGGAGGAGGAAATTCGGGCGCTGCTCGGCTTTCTGGGGCTTCCTTTCTCGCCTTCCTGTCTCAAGCCCGAAGAGAATGCGCGGGCCATTTACACGCCGAGCGCCCAGCAGGTTCGCGCGCCCATCCATCACCAGCAAGACCGATCGCATGCCTATCTGCGGTGGCTGGGGCCGTTACAAGCCGCGCTCAAAGCCGGGTAAGGGAATAGATCGCGCTGCGCCGCCGATGCGGCAGCCCTTCATAGCCTGTTGTCATGCACGCATCTGATCTTTGCGGTCGCCACGGACCGGCTTCCTTCCTAATCGCTGGAATGACCGATTGTCCGGAGAGAGAGCCCATGACTATCAGCAAGCCTCGCCATCTCGCCCTCGCCTTTTGCCTTGGCGTCGCCGCGCCCGGCCTTGCCTCTGCGCACGAACCGGCATCGCCCGATCCGCGCGGCGAGACCCTCCATCATGTTGCGATCGGGACGCCGGGCGACGTCCCGCTTGTCGCCGTCAACGGCGGCCCCGGTTTCGATCATAGCTATCTCGTCAATGCGCCGGTCTGGAAGGACATGTCCGCGCGCCGCCAGATCATCTTCTACGACCAGCGCGGCACCGGAAAATCGCCGGCGGCGCGCGGGCCCGCGGATATGACCGTCGACGGGATGGTCCGCGATCTGGAAGCGCTGCGGCGGCATCTGAAGGTCGAGCGTATCGATCTGCTCGGGCACAGTTGGGGCGGCATTCTTTCGATGGCCTATGCGACCCGCTATCCGCAGCATGTCGCGCATCTCGTGCTGGTCGGATCGGGCGCACCAAAGCCCGCCGAGCATGAATTTCTATTCGACAAGCTGTACCCGGAGGTTGTGGCGGCGATTCCCCCCGACACCAGCCCGGCGGGGCAGATGGGGTGCATCGAAATCGACGCCTATGACAAGATGTCCTATTACGACCAGCGCAATCTGGCCGCGGGAGGCGGCGACGACGGCACCTTCTCGCAGACGGTCTGCACCGAGGTCATGCTCGATGCGATGAAGCTCGATCTGTATCCCGCGCTCGCCAAACTCGACGTTCCGACGCTCGTCATCAACGGACGCTTCGATGCGAATGTCGCGCCGACGGTCGCTTACAAGATCAGCAAGACCATCCCCGGCGCGCGGCTGGTCTATTTCGAACGGAGCGGACATTCGCCGCAGGTCGAAGAGCCCGAGAAATTCGCGCTCGAAGTCGAGCGCTTCCTCGGCGGCAGCGTCAGGAAATAGCCGGGGCGACCGGCGGCTCCGGATTCGCCAGCACCTCGATCACCGCCTCGACCAGCGCTTCGCAGGCGTCGGGGCGGTGGACGACATAGAAGGCGTGGCCCGAGGTCATCGATCGGGCCGAAAGGCGCACGAGCTGGCCTGTTTCCAGATAGGGATCGACGATGCCGCGCCAGCCGAGCACAACGCCGCGTCCCGCGAGCGCCTCCTGCAGCATCGGGGTATAGGCGCTGAACATCGGGCCGTGCTGCGACGGCGCGACGCCCAGATCGCCGAACCAGTCGAGCCAGTCGACACGGCCCTGGGCATCGGGCGCGAAATGCAGCAAGGGCGCTTGCTCCCACGCCGTGGGGGAATCTTCGACAAGCCCCGGAAACTGCGCCAGCGTCGCCGGCGCGCAGACGGGAAAAACTTCTTCCTCCAGCAATTTGCGGTGCCGCATGCCCGGCCAGTCCGACGGTTCGCCATAGCGGATCGACAGATCGACCTCGTCGGCGTCGAAGCTTTGATAGCTGTCGGAGGTAATCAGTCGGAGCTGCGCCTTGGGCAGCACCGCGCGCAGCATGCCGAAGCGCGGCATCAGCCAGTCGTGCGCCATCGCATAGGTGCAGGCGATGGTGAAACTGTCGGCTTCGCCGCGGCGGCGGCGGATCGCCTCGACGCTGTCACGAATGCGGCCAAGCCCCGACAGGATCGCATCGGCCAGCGTTTCCCCCGCCCCGGTAAGCGCGAGCCGATTGCCGCTTCGCATGAAGAGCGTGACCCCGAGATCAGCTTCGAGGTTCGAGACGTGGCGGCTGACCGCCGACTGCGCGATATTGAGTTCGGCGGCGGCGCGCGTGAAGCTGCGGTGCCGCGCCGCCGCTTCGAACACCGCGAGCGCGTTGAGCGGTGGCAGGGACTGGCGCAGGCTCCTCATCGCGCCTTTCATATCAAAAAGGCATCGAGTGTCCACATTTCTCTTGTTACGGGACGACCGCGCCGCGCCTAGGCTGCCTGCCTTCAGCCAAGAGCGATCGGGGGACAAGTTGACGATAATCATATTCGAAAATGCCCGCGTGTTGAACGAGAGCGCCGACGGTTATCGCGAGGATTGCCATGTCGTGGTCGAGAATGGCCGGATCGCGGCGGTCGATACCGGCCCGGCGCGTGTCGCGCATGCCGAGGTCATCGACGTTCGCGGCGGCGCCCTGCTCCCCGGGCTGATCGACGTTCATATCCATGCCAGGCTTTCCAGCGCCAACGCCGCCCAGCTTCTCGATCATCCGGCCACCTATTCCTCGGCGCATGCGGCGCGGATGCTGCGGCATGCGCTCGATTGCGGATTTACCAGCCTTCGCGATGTCGGCGGCGGCGACCATGGCCTCGCGCGGGCGATCGAAGATGGCCTGATCCCTGGGCCGCGCCTCTTCTATGCCGGCCGCACGCTTTCGATGACCGGCGGTCATGGCGACATGCGCCCCGCGCATGAGGATGTCGAGCCATGCGGATGCAGCCGGATGAACATGATCGCGCATGTCGTCGACGGCGCCGACGAAGTGCGCCGCGCCGCGCGCGAGGAATTGCGCATGGGCGCGCACTGTATCAAGATCATGTTGTCGGGCGGTGTGCTTTCGCCCACCGATCCCATCTGGATGCAGCAGTTTACCGATGACGAAGTGCAGGCCGCGGTCGAGGAAGCGGCGCGGTGGCGCCGCTATGTCGCGGCGCATGCCCACACCGCCGAGGCGGTGATGCGCGCCGCGCAACTGGGCGTGCGGACGGTCGAGCATGCGACGCTGATTTCGTCCGAAGCCGCCGATGCGTTGCGCGATGCCCGCGGCTTCGCCGTGCCCACGCTTTCGGTCGTGATGGCGCTCAGCGAGCGCGGCGATGCGCTCGGCTTGCCCGCGGCGGCGGCGGCGAAGGCGAAGGAAATTGCCCACCTCGCGATGCAGGGGTTCGAGACCGCCTGGCGCGCGGGCGTCCCGCTGGGTTTCGGCACCGATTTGCCCGGCGATGTGTTCGATATGCAGGCGCGCGAGTTCCTCTATCGCCGCGAGATTCAGCCCGCCGCCGCGATATTGCGATCGGCGACGGTCACCGGCGCCGACATATTGGGGCGGCCCGACCTCGGCCGCATCATCCCCGGCGCGACGGCAGATCTGCTTGTCGTCGACGGCGACCCGCTGGGTGACATTGCGCTGCTCGCCGAAGACGGCCGGCATCTCCGCGCGATCATGAAGGCCGGCCGGTTCCACAAACGCGAGCCTTGGTGACGGCATGGCGGCATCCATCGCTCCCGCCGCTCCGTTGACGCCGTCTGCATCGACGCCTCCCGCCTCGACGCCTCCCGCCTCGACATGGGCCGCGATCTATCTGGGCGTGGCGGCGGCGACGCTGCCGGCGGTCCTGCCCGTCATGGTGGGGGTGTTCGCCGATCGCTTTGGCTATGGCGTCGCGGGGGCGGGGACGATCGCCGCGCTGAACATGGGCGGCATCCTGGCCGGCAGCCTGCTGTGCCCGCTGATTACCGCGCGCTTTGGCTGGACGGTGGTTATTCGCGCCGCGCTAGCGGTGATGATCGCCGGCAATTTGCTGACCATGCTCGACGGCCATTATGGCTATGTCGCGGCGACCCGCCTCCTCTCCGGGCTGGGCGAAGGCGTGGTCGGTGGCATCTGTTATGCGGCGATGGGCCGGTCGGCGCGCCCCGAGCGCAGCATCAGCATCTATTTCGCGGGCCAGTCGGTCGTCGGCATGGTCGGCATGGGCAGCTTTGGCTGGATCGCGGCCAGCCTGGGATGGCCGTGGCTTTTCCTGATCCTGTCCGCGATCGCGCTTCCCGGCTTCTGGCTGGCCGCGGTCATCGGCAGGGCGCAGCCGGCACCGGCGGGGCCGCGCCGCGGTCGCTTGTCCGCCAACCCGCTCGTCATCGGCGCGCTGGCGTGCATCCTCGTCTATTTCATCGGCATGGCGTCGCTATGGCCGTTTCTCGAGCGCATCGGCATCGGCAAGGGGCTGTCGCCGGGAACGGTCGCCTTCGCGCTGTCGGTTTCGGCCTTTGGCGGCCTCGCGGGTTCGCTCGTCGCGAGTGTGGTGGCGGGCCGCATGCCGCGGACCGCCGGTCTGCTGTCGGGGCTCTGCCTGCTCGTCGCCGGGGCCGGGGGCCTGACCTTCCTGCCCGGCCCCGCGCCCTTCATCCTTTCGGTCAGCCTGTTCGCCTTTGCCTGGCCCTTTCAATATGCCTTTCAATTCGGCTTGCTGGCATCGGCCGACCGCGACGGGCGGCTAATCGCGCTGACGCCGGCGATGACTGGCGGCGGCCTCGCGATCGGGCCGGCGATCGGCGGGCTATTGCTCCAGAATCTGTCGCTTGGCGCCGTCACCGCCTTTTGCCTTTTGTGCGTGACCGCCGCCGTCGCCGGAACGATCAGCCTTCGCCCCCGTCCGGCGGATTGAAGTCTTCACTTCCATCACATTTCGAGATGGTAACCCCGAAATACTCTGCTGGCGTGCGACATTGTGCATGCGATTATCTCATGGAGCGGATTTCTTCCGGCGATCTTTTTCAGGAGCCTTCATGTCCATCGTCAACGCCAGTCTATACCCCCTCTCCGATCCCGATCGCCGCGCCGCGATCGTCGAGCGGGCGGCCAGTCAGCTTGGGGAGGACGGCGCCGCCGCCTTTCCCGACTTCATCGCACCTGACACGCTCGCCGAAATGGTCGCCGAAGCGGCCGCGAAATTCCCGCTCGCCTATCGCCGCGACCAAAGACTCGGCTTCAACCCGCAGGGGCCGATCGCGGCCATCGCCGACGAGGAACTGCGCAGCCGCACCTCGCCCTATTCGATGTGGATCTTGGGATCGGACCTTCTCGACCCGGCAGGCGCGCTGCGCCGTTTCTATGAATCGGAGGAGTTGATGTCGCTCGTCCGCGACGCGCTGGACATCGACAGCCTCCACACGATCGCCGACCCGCTGATCAACATCAACCTCACCTATATGGGCGTCGGCGACCAGCAGGGCTGGCATTTCGACGACAATGACTTCGTCGTCTCGCTGCTGCTGCAGGAGGCCGAGACCGGCGGCGCGTTCGAATATGCGCCCGGCGTCGACGATGCGCCGCCCGCGGATATCCACGCCATTCTCGACGGCGTGTCGCCGCGAACCCGCATCCAGAAGGTCGGGGCCGGCACGCTGCTCCTCTTCCGCGGGCGCCGCGCGCTGCACCGGGTGACCGAGGTTGCCGGGGGCACCCAGCGGATCATCGCGCTGCTCAGCTACCACCGCGAACCCGGCTTCATTTACGCGGACTCGGTCAAGCAGAACGGGCTGGGCCGGACCGAAGTGCTCGCAGCGCCGTAGGCGGCGGATCGACACCAGAACAAAAAAGATAATTCGAGAGGGATTGATATGTTGAAGCGGACCTTGATGATTTCCTTGCTGCCCGGCTGCGTCCTTGCCCCGCCGGCCTACGCGCAGAGCGAACCCGCCGCCGCGGACGGATCGGGCGATATCGTCGTCACCGCCCAGCGGCGCGAAAGCCGGCTGCAGGACGTGCCGCAGGCGGTGACCGCATTCGGCAGCGAAACGCTGGAACGGCTGGCGATCCGCGACACCGAAAGCCTGGCGCGCAACACGCCGAGCCTCACCTTCACGCCGGTCGGTCCCGGCGAATCCAATATCGGGCTGCGCGGCCTCAGCACCGACCTCGGCCTCGCGCCGGCGGTCGCGGTCTATATCAACGACACCCCGTTCGATTTTCGGACCGACGTCTACAGCGGCACGCCGAGCATCGACCTGTTCGACATGCAGCGCGTCGAGGTGCTGCGCGGGCCGCAGGGCACGCTGTTCGGATCGAGCTCGACCGGCGGCACCATCCGCTACATCACCAACCAGCCCGATCCGTCAGGCTTCGCCGCGCATGGCGAAGCCTTCGTCAACAGCGTGAAGGGCGGCGGTGAGGGATATGGCGCGAAAGCCGCCATCAACCTGCCGATTTCATCCAACGCCGCGCTGCGCCTGACCGGCACCTATGAGAAGATCGCGGGCTATATCGATCGCTACGACGCCACGCTTGCAGGACTCACCGCGCCGCAATCCGCGGACAGGCTGGTCGAAAAAAATGCCAACGGCGCCGAGATCTTCGGCCTTCGCGGCACGGTGCGGCTGGAGGCCGGTGACGATCTTACCATCACGCCGAGCTTGTTCTTCCAGCGCATCAACGGCGACAATCCGATCGCGACGCAGACCAACCTGCCGGGTTTCGGCCGCGCGAGCGCGATCGGCGACGAGCCGTCGCGGACCGACCTGTTCGTCGCCAACCTGACCGTCGAGAAAAAGCTCGGCGATCTCGATCTGGTTTCCTCGACCTCCTATCTTCGCAAGAAGGCGAGCTCGCTGCACGACTACAGCCTGCTCAGCTATAATATTTTCGGCGAATTCGCGCCGTTCGGCGGCCGGACGCCGGGCAAGGCGGATACCTATGCCCAGGAACTGCGGCTGACCTCGTCGAATAGCGGCCCGTTCAACTGGATCGCGGGCTTTTATTTCAGCCACACCGATCAGACGCTGGGCGAGCTGTTCGAGGGGCAGGCCTTCTCCGACCTGCTCGACGATCTTTTCGGCCCGGCCGCCGGGCCCGTCGGCCCCGATAGCTACAACTATATCCAGAAGACTTCCGAACAGCAGATCGCCGGCTTCGCCGAAATCAATTTCAAGGCCACCGAGCAGCTCGAACTGATCGCCGGCGTGCGCGTCTATCAATTGAAGAACACGCTCGCGGCCAGCTGCCGCGAAATCATCCCGGGCGTCCTGTGCGGTATCGACACCCCGCGCAGCACCGCGAAGACGACGAGCGCCAGCCCGCGCTTCACGGTGAAATACCAGCCCGCCGACAATGCGACGCTTTATGCCACCGTCTCGCGCGGTTTCCGCGCGGGCGGCGCGAACGCCGCGGCTTCGGCGGCGCTCGGATGCGCGCTCGCCGAATCGGCGGGCCAGGTCTTCGACCCCGATTCGGTCTGGAATTACGAGGTCGGCGCGAAGATCGAGACGTCGGACCGGGTGCTGACCGTGAACGGCGCCGCCTATCGGATCGAACAAAAGGGTATCCAGCTTTCGATCCCCGACCCTTGCGGCATCCAGTTTTTCGCGAATGCCGGC
This sequence comes from Sphingopyxis sp. MSC1_008, assembly GCF_023197165.1. GTDB lineage: Bacteria > Pseudomonadota > Alphaproteobacteria > Sphingomonadales > Sphingomonadaceae > Sphingopyxis. The sequence continues at coordinate 42,950 of NZ_JALPRD010000012.1, read as the reverse complement.
GACGCCCGCATCGACGGCGCCGAACTGGAAATGAACCTGCGTCCCTCGCGCCACGTCACGATCAGCGGACAGATGAGCTATACCGACGCGCGGTTCGCCAGCGTCCCCGCCGATTTCGGCGCATCGGCGGGCTATGCCGAGGGCGATCCGATCCCCGAAACGCCGCGCTGGAAATTCTCGCTCTCGTCCGAACTGCGCTATCCGGTCACGGGCAGCTGGGAAGCCTATGCTCGCGGAAGCTGGCAGCATGTCGGCAAGACACCCTTTGGTATCGATGGCGCGCTCAATTCGGGGCGTTTCCGCCCGGCTTACGACATCGCGAATTTCGACATCGGCGCCGAGGGCGACACGGTCGACGTCAGCCTGTTCGTCCGCAATGCCTTCAACAAACGCGGCATTCTGGGTATCGGTTCGGGCGCGACCAGCACCGTTCCGGGGGTGTTCGAAAATGTGACCTATGTGACGCCGCGCACCATCGGCCTCAATCTGCGCATCAAGGGCTGATCGGCTTATTCTCTGGGAGACAGAATGTGACCGGCAACAATTATTTCCCGCGCGAGGAATATGAGGCGCGCTGGAAGCGGGTGTGGGACGCGATGCGCGCGAAGGGCTACGATCATCTTCTCGTCTGGTCGCGCGGGGCGGGGTCCTATGACCGGCTCGGCAATGGCCTGTGGCTCACGAACTTCGCCAACAATGGCACGGGGCAGGATTGGGCGGACGACGTTCAGATGGGCGCGTGGACCTTTTCGGCGGTGCTGTTCCGCGACGGCCGCGCGCCCGAACTGCATAGCGCGCAGCCGCCGCAGGAAACCGAATATGCCAAGACCGTTTGCGGCGAGCTGATCGTCCACGAACCCAGCCTGATCACCGGGCTTCCCGAATATTTCCGCAAACATGGCATCGAGGGACGCGTCGCGGTCGTCGGCGACGACGTGCTTCCCGGGCTTTACGACCGGCGCCTGCGCAGCCTGACCCCGCAGATCGAATGGGTAACCGACGAATGGTTCCTGCTCGAACCCCAGCGCGTGAAATCGAAGCGCGAGCAGGAGGCGTTCCGGACCGCGGGCGACATCACCACTCACGCCCTCGCCGCGGGCATGGACGCGCTGATCGCCGGCGAGACGTCGGCGGAGGCCGCGGCGCGCACGGCGATGGAAATCATGCGGCGCGGCGGCTGTTTCTCGCGCATCGACATGCACCATGGCGCGCATGCGGAACGCTTCCTCCTCGGCGACATGCTGTACGGGTACGACACCAGCGCGCCGAAAAAGGGCGACATGGTGCGCGGATGGATTCAGGGGCCGATCTTCCAGGGCTATTGGCTCGATCCCGGCCGCACCGCGGTTTGCGGGGGCCGCCCGACGAAGGAGCAGCGGCACATATTGGAAGGCGCCACCGAGGTGTGCAAGGCGATCATCAAGGCGATCCGCCCCGGCGTCACCCCCCGCCAACTCGGAGCGATCGGCCACAAGGCGGCCTTGCGTTATGCCGGCGACGAAATCGACCTCAATCTGGGAATTTTCGGTCATCAGATGGGCACCTTCTATGGGCCGCACATCATCCCCGCCGGCGATCCCGGCGCGCTCGAGGATGAAAGCGTCAAGCAAGGCACATCGGCGAACGAACGCATGTTCAAGGAATATGAAAAGATCGACGAACCCTATGAACCCGGAATGCTGATCGCGGTCGAAGCCTTCATGACGCATCCGGGGGTGGGCATGAGCGGCCTTGAGGACCATGTTCTGGTCACCAGCGACGGCTGCGAACAGATAACGAATACGCCATTCTATCTTTGAATGGGGCGTGATCGGGATTTCAGGGGAGCGAGCAATGCAGACGAACCGGCGGCAATTCATCGCGCGATCCGCGATCGGCGGGCTCGGCCTTGTCGCTGCGCCCTTGCTGCAAGCGGGCGCGGCCCGCGCGGGGCCGCCGCCTCCACCAGCGACCGAACGGCCGATCGTCGCGTCGTTCGCGCGCTACTACCGGCTTTCCCCCGAAGATGGCACGCGGTGGGGCGATTTTAGCTGGGCCCGGATCGATCTCGGCGCCGCCCGGCCGATCGATGCGATCCGGTTGTGCGCGGCGGAAACCGGCATGGTGCCGGGGCACCCGTGCCCGATCCATTTCTGCATCGACTGTTCGGATGACCCGGCCTTTGGAGAAACCCGGCCGCTCGCCGACTGGCGCGCCGGGCATCCTGCCGACCCGGAAAATTTCCTGGCCCGCTTCCCCCGGGAAGCAGCAAATGCCCGATATATCCGGCTGAGCGCGAGCGCCGAAACCCTTTCCGACGGCGTCCTATCGCTATCCGGGCTTTGCACGATGGAAATTCTCTCGGGCGGTGCCACAATGCCTGTCGCGGTCGGACGGTGGGAAGCAAACCGCCGCCGGACCTGACGCCAGGCAGCTCGTTTTAACACTACCGGCGTATCAAACCGTGCGAAGCCAGCACCGGCGGCCTCCTCTTTTCAGTCGGGAAGTCTTCGTGCCACGCTCGATCCGTTCCAGATCATGACAAATGCCGCTCGATATCGTGCCGGCGCCCCGCTGTGACCAAAAAACGCCCCCGCTCGCCCGTATCGGCATGGCCAAGCTCTTGATCGTCTGTTAAATCCGCAGCAACAGCTGGCGCAATTGAACGGGGGAACCGTCGATGAAGCAAGATGCTGATACGGGGACGAGAAAAAGGGAACTGCGTCTCTTCCTGTTCATGACCGTGGTACTGTTTCCGGTCCTCGCGGTGATCACCGTGGCTGCTTATGGCTTCCTCGTCTGGATGTGGCAGCTGCTGAACGGCCCGCCGGGGGTATGACGCGAACGGCGACATTCTCGCCCGACCGCCGCGCCTTTCTGCGCGGGAAACCTCCAGCGCCATCGCCACTGCGGCCGCCTTGGGCCGTCACCGAAGCGCTTTTTCTCGATCTCTGTACGACCTGCGACGACTGTATTTCCGCCTGCCCCGAACGGGTGCTCGATCGCGGCGACGGCGGATATCCGCTTTTCGACCCACAGCGCGGCGAATGCCTGTTTTGCGAGAAATGCGTCGAAGCCTGCGACACGGGCGCCCTCGACGGCGCGCTTGCCGGGCCGTGGACGATCAAGGGGCATATCGCGCCGAGCTGCCTCGCGCGCAACGGCGTCACCTGTTTCAGCTGCCGCGACGCCTGCGGCGAGGCCGCGATCGGTTTCCGCCCGGCGCTTGGCGGCGCGCACGTCGAACTCGATGCGGCGCGCTGCACCGGTTGCGGCGCGTGCGTCGGCGTGTGCCCCGTTTCGGCCATCACTTTGTCAGCACCCGAGGTGGTCGATGGATGACGAGGTCCATATCGCGAGCTTCATCGTCCACCACCGCCCCGATGCGCTTGCGTCGATCGAACAGCTTGTCGCGAAAACTCCCGGTGCCGAAATCGCCGCACGCGACACGGGCCGCTGCATCCTGCTCCACGAATGCGGCGGCACTCGCGAGCTGCTCGCGTGCATGGATGCGGTTCAGGCGACCCCCGGCGTCGTCGGCGTCAGCCTCGTCTATCACCATGCCGAGCCGCAGAGCACCCTCAGCGACATCCTTCAGCCGCATCCCGAAGAGGAGGGCCGCTTATGACGACGCGCCGCGATTTCATCCGGGCGAGTGCCGTGGGCGCGGCCGCCTCCGCGGCCAGCATCGCGGTCCCGGCGCGCTTCGCCGAAGCCGCGACCGTGCCCGTCCCCACCGAGGTCAAATGGTCGAAGGCGCCGTGCCGTTTCTGCGGCACGGGTTGCGGGGTGCAGGTCGCAGTGCAGGCGGGACGCGTCGTCGCGACGCACGGCGACGCCGATGCCGAGGTCAATCGCGGGCTCAACTGCGTGAAGGGCTATTTCCTGTCCAAGATCATGTACGGCAACGACCGGCTGACGACGCCGCTGCTGCGTAAAAAGGACGGGCAGTACGCCAAGGACGGTGATTTCGAGCCCGTGAGCTGGGACGAGGCGTTCGACGTGATGGCGGCGCAGTTCAAGCGCGTGCTGAAGGCCAAGGGCGGCACCGGGATCGGCATGGCGGGGTCGGGCCAGTGGACGGTGTGGGAAGGCTATGCCGCGAACAAGCTGATGAAGGCGGGGTTCCGGTCGAACCATATCGACCCCAATGCGCGCCACTGCATGGCCTCTGCCGTCACGGGTTTCATGCGCACCTTCGGCATGGACGAGCCGATGGGCTGCTACGATGATTTCGAAGCCGCCGACGCCTTCGTGCTCTGGGGCTCGAACATGGCGGAGATGCACCCGATATTGTGGACGCGCGTCACCGACCGGCGGCTGTCGCACGATCATGTGAAGGTCGCGGTGCTTTCGACCTTCGAACATCGCAGCTTCGACCTCGCCGACATCCCGATCATCTTCAAGCCGCAGACCGACCTAGCGATCCTCAATTATATCGCGAACCACATCATCCAGACCGGCCGCGTCAACGAGGATTTCGTCCGCAAGCATGTGAGCTTCAAGCGCGGCAACGACGACATCGGCTATGGCCTCCGCCCCGACAATCCGCTCGAACTCAAGGCCAGGAATTCGAAGGATCCGACGGGCAGCACCCCGATCGACTTCGACGCGTTCAAGGCGTTCGTCGAGCCCTATACGCTCGACTATGCCGCCGAACTCAGCGGGGTCGAAAAGGGCTGGCTGAAACATCTGGCCGAACTCTACGCCGACCCGAAGGTCAAAGTGATGTCGCTGTGGACGATGGGCTTCAACCAGCACACGCGCGGCACCTGGGCCAACAATATGGTCTATAATATCCACCTTTTGACCGGGAAGATCGCGACCCCCGGCAACAGCCCCTTCTCGCTCACCGGCCAGCCGTCGGCGTGCGGCACCGCGCGCGAGGTCGGTACCTTCTCACACCGCCTGCCCGCCGACCTCGTCGTCACCGATCCCGAGCACCGCAAGCACGCCGAGGAAATCTGGAAGGTCCCGCACGGGCTGATCGTCGACAAGGTCGGCTACCATATCGTCGAGCAGAACCGGATGCTGAAGGACGGCAAGCTCAACGCCTATTGGGTGATGGCGAACAACAATATGCAGGCGGCGGCGAACCTCGAGAATGAGGGGTATCCGGGCTATCGCAATCCCGACAATTTCATCGTCGTTTCCGATCCCTATCCGACCGTCACCGCGCAGGCGGCCGACCTGATCCTGCCGACCGCAATGTGGGTCGAAAAGGAGGGCGCGTACGGCAATGCCGAGCGGCGCACGCAATTCTGGCACCAGCTCGTCAAGGCACCGGGCGAAGCGCGGTCGGACCTGTGGCAGCTGATGGAATTTTCCAAACGCTTCACGACCGACGAATGCTGGCCCGCCGACCTGCTCGCCGCCAATCCGGCGTATAAGGGCAAGACCTTGTTCGAGGTGCTGTACCGCAACGGCAAGGTCGACCGCTTCGCACCGGGCGAGGTCGAGGCAGGTTATGCCAATGACGAGGCGGCGGTCTTCGGCTTTTATCCACAAAAGGGGTTGTTCGAGGAATATGCCGAATTCGGGCGCGGCCACGGCCACGACCTCGCGCCCTTCGACGATTATCATAAGGCGCGCGGCATCCGCTGGCCGGTGGTGAACGGCAAGGAGACGCGCTGGCGCTACAAGGAAGGCAGCGACCCCTATGTAAAACCGGGAACCGGCTGGCAATTCTACGGCAACAAGGACGGGCGCGCGGTGATCTGGGCACTCCCTTATGAGCCGCCCGCCGAATCGCCCGACGCCGATTATGATTTATGGCTCGCGACCGGGCGCGTGCTCGAACATTGGCATTCGGGGTCGATGACGATGCGCGTCCCCGAACTCTACAAGGCATTTCCTTCGGCGGTGGTGTTCATGAACCCCGACGATGCCAAGGCGCGCGGGCTGAAGCGCGGCGACGAAGTGAAAGTGATCTCGCGCCGCGGTGAGATGCGCAGCCGCGTCGAGACGCGCGGGCGCAACCGGGTGCCGGTTGGGCTGGTCTTCGTCCCCTGGTTCGACGCCGCGCAGCTCATCAACAAGACGACGCTCGACGCGACCTGCCCGATTTCCAAACAGACCGATTTCAAGAAATGCGCGGTCAAGGTCGTACTGGCATGAAGGGGGTGCGGACAGTCCTCGCGCTGATCGTCGCGGTGGGGCTCGCCGCGTGCGGATCGAAGCATGAGGAGACGCCGCGCAAGGCGCCCGACGCACCGGTCGTCATCACCGCGGCCGGACAGATCGACGCGATGCGGCGCGGCGTCCCTATCGACAAGGAAGCCTCGCCGCTGCCGATGGCGCGCGTCGAGAATTTCGACCGCATCCGCCCGGTCAACTACGAGATGCAGCCGCCGACGATCCCGCACGCGATCGACAATTACCAGCTCACCGTGAACACCAACCGCTGCATGCTCTGCCACACCCGCTCGGCCGCGAAAAAATTCCAGGCGCCGCCGGTCAGCGACGCGCATTATCTGACGCGCGACGGCAAGGTCCTCGAGCAAATCTCGTCGCGCCGCTATTTCTGCGTTCAGTGCCACGTCGTGCAGACCGACGCCGAACCTTTGGTCGGGAACCGATACGAGGGGCTCAACACCACATTGGCAAAGGAGGAAAAGCCATGATCGGGGGGCGGCTTCGCGCGATATGGCTGCGCGTCTGGGGCTGGATTAAACCCTTCTGGACGACGGTGTGGCGGCCCAGCCTGCATTTCAGCATGGGCTTCCTGACGCTCGGCGGCTTCATCGCCGGCATCATCTTCTGGGGCGGCTTCAACACCGCGATGGAGGCGACCAACACCGAGGAATTCTGCACCAGTTGTCACGAAATGAACGACAATGTGTTCGCCGAGCTGAAGACGACGATCCATTACAACAACCGCTCGGGCGTGCGCGCGGTGTGTTCGGACTGCCATGTGCCGCACAACTGGACCGACAAGATGGGCCGCAAGATGCAGGCGTCGAAGGAGGTGTGGGGCAAGATTTTCGGGTCGATTGAATCGCGCGAGAAATTCCTCGACAAAAGGCTCGAGCTCGCCAAGCATGAATGGGCGCGGCTGAAGGCAAATGACTCGCTCGAATGCCGCAACTGCCATCAATATGATTCGATGGACCTCACCCGCCAGTCGCCGCGCGCGGCACAGATCCACCAGCTCTACCTCGGCACCGGCCAGAAAACCTGCATCGATTGCCACAAGGGCATCGCGCATCACCTGCCGAATATGAAGGGCATTCCGCAAGGCTGACGCCCGCGCGAACTAGTCGTCCGCTTCGCGCTTTGCGGCGTTCGCACGCCGCAGGCGGTTTTCACGCATCGCGAGTTCTTCGTGCCGGCACAGCGGTATCGCGGCCTTCGCGGCCGAACGATCGACGGGCGTTTCGCGGCGGGGTTTCTTACCGGGCATGACGCGCATCACCCTAAACCATGCGCCGCGCGCAAACAAATGGGGCGGCCTCGTTATGAGTGCCGCCCCAGTTATGTGGATCCGTCGGGGAGAGGGAGAGGACGGTCCGGAGATTGGTGTCAGTCTGTCTTAGCGCGACGCCATCTGGCTGTCGGTTTCGACTTCGGCGACGCCGGCGATCTTCAGCGCGGCGCGGAACTGCTTGGCGGCGGCGCGTTCGTTGCCCGCTTCGCACAGCTTCTTGCCGGTCGAAACAAAGCGCTTGGCGCTCGACTGCTTGGCACCTTCGACGCCGCCAGCGGCGACATGCGCCTGTTCGGCCAGACCGGCGCAGCGATAATCGCTACCCGACTGGGCGTAAGCGGGGCTCGCGGTTGCCATCAGGCCGGTGAACGCAAGCGCCGAAGCGGCGACGATTGCGAAAGCGGCGGGAAAGCGGCGATAAGAGGAGAGCTGATAGGCCATGGGAGAGGTTTCCTTTCGTTTCTTTGTGCAACCTTTTTAGTCGCGGTTGCGCAGATAGATAATCCTCTATAATCTGCAAGTGCTTTGAAGCAGGATTTAACAATCCCCCAAGGGGCGCTCGACGGGATCGAAGCCTTCCTGCGTGTTGCGGAACGGCGCAGCTTTTCCGCCGCCGCCGCCGACCTCGGCGTCTCGCCCTCCGCGATCAGCCAGACCGTGAAAGCGCTCGAAGCACGCGTCGGCGCGCCCTTGTTCATGCGCACGACGCGTAGCGTGGGCCTCACGCAAGCGGGCGAAATGTTCCTCGAACGCGCCGCGCCGGCTTATTCGGGGCTCGCCGATGCCTATGAAGCCGCGCGCAATCTCGGCAACCGGCCTGCGGGGCGCCTCCGCATCAACCTGATGCGCGGCGCGGTCCAGCCGCTGTTCGAACCGATCATCGCGGGCTTTTGCGAAACCTATCCCGAGATCGAGCTCGAAATCTATGCCGACGACGCGCTCGCCGACCTCAGCGCGGGCGGCTTCGATGCCGGGGTACGGATGGGTGAAGCGCTCGACGCCGACATGATCGCGGTCCGCCTGACCGGCTCCTTTCGCTTTGTCGTCGCCGCGGCGCCCGCCTATCTCGACAAATATGGCCGCCCCCGGACGCCCGAGGATTTGCGCGACCACCGCTGCGTCCGGTTCCGCCTTGCAAGCGGCGGGCTGATGCCGTGGACCTTCGAACGCGGCAATCGCGATTTCGACGTCGCGGTCACCGGCCCGATTATCGTCAACGACTGGATCGCCGCCTTGGTCGCGATGCGCGCCGGGGTCGCAATGGGCATGATGGCCGAACCGATGGCGACGGCGATGGTCGAATCGGGCGAGCTCGAACTGGTGCTAACCGACCATGCCGCGTCGACATCGGGCCTCTTCCTCTATTACCCCGGCCGCAAGCAGGTGATGCCCAAGCTGCGCGCTTTCATCGATTATGTGCGCGACAACCTGCCCGACGACTTGACCGGCTGACCCGGTTTGGCGTGGTTCGGTCGGGCGCGGAAACAAATCCCTTTGCCGCGAGCAGAAAAATTGGGCTGGCGCGCCGCGGCGAATCCCGGCAGCAGGTTGTCAATCAAAAGGGTTGGGATGAAACATGATTGATCTAGCGGCTATCGACTTTACCGCGCTCCTGCCGTTCATCCTCATCGGTTTCGCCGCGCAGCTGGTCGACGGCGCGCTCGGCATGGCGTTCGGCGTCATCTGTAACACATTGCTCGTCGCCGTTCTCGGCGTGCCGCCCGCAACGGCGTCGGCGCGCATCCATGTCGTCGAAATCTTCACGACCGGCGCGTCGGGGCTCAGCCATTTATTCCATCGCAATATCGACTGGCCGCTGTTCTTCCGGCTGCTGATCCCCGGGGTCATCGGCGGCGTCCTGGGCGCCTATGTCCTTTCGTCGCTTCACGCCGACGTCGTGAAGCCCTTCGTCCTCGGCTATCTGGTGCTGATCGGCGTGTGGCTGCTCATTCGCGGCCTGCTCTATCCGCCCAAGATCGCAAAGCCCAAGGTCGTGGCCCCCTTGGCGATCGTCGGCGGCTTCCTCGACGCCGCAGGTGGCGGCGGCTGGGGTCCGGTCGTGACGTCGAACCTGCTCGTCCAGGGCGGCGAACCGCGCAAGGTGGTCGGCACGGTCAACAGCGTCGAATTCTTCCTCGCCGTCGCGGTCTCGATCGCTTTCATCGCGAACCTCGGTATCAACGAGATATTGGGGCCGACGCTTGGGCTGATCATCGGCGGCGTGGCGGCGGCCCCGCTTGGCGCCATGATGGCGAAGCGCTTCTCGCCGAAGGTCATGCTCGTGATGGTCGGCGTCGTGCTAACCGCGACCAGCGCCTTCGGCCTTTATCGCGCGGTGATCTGATCTTTCCGGCCGGCGCCGGAAACTAGTTCGCGGGCCGCGTCTCGTCGATCTTGTCGACCCATTCGGGATAGAAGCTCGGCTCGCGCGCCGACCAGCCGGGTGCGGTCGCCGCGGCTTCGCTGATCGTCTGGAGAAGCAGTTTGCGCTTGTCGGGATGAAGGTGGGGCAGCGACGCCGCGGCGCAAAAGGCGCCGGGCAGCCACGGCCGCGCATGCGCGCCGAGCAGCCGTTCATAGAGGAAGCGGTAGGGCGCAAAGGCGTGCAGCCGGTCCTGCCCAAGGTCGAAGGCCGACACCGCGATCAGCGGCGCCATGAAATGTTCGAGCGCATCGAGCCCGCTGTCGTCGGGAATATGCCCGCGAATGTCGTGTAACCGCTGATAGACGCGCGCCTGGACGCGGATTGCGGTTTCTTCGACCATGTCGCGCGACCAGCGCGCGATCGCATCGTCGCGTTCAAGCCCGATGTCGAGCGAGCGGCGGATGTAGCGCTGCGTCGCCGCTGGAAAGCCCGCGAATTCCTTGATTTCCGATATCGACAGATCGCCTGCTGCCGGTCCCGAACGCGTCGCCATGGTCGTGCTCCCGCACGGCGCCCGAGGAGCCATCCCCCCGGAGGCCTGCATCAAACAGTCTGCCACCAAAATGGTTAGTGGTGGGTTAACCATGTTGTCGGACATTGTTCAGCAAGCTGTGGGGCGTTGCACGGCGCCGCGACGGAGCCTAATCAGCGTGTCTTGGAACGATAAGACACACGAGAACCATATGTCGCACACACCGCAGCCGGTCATTTCCGCAACCGGCCTCTTCACCCCCGCCGAACGCATCTCCAACGAAGAACTTGTCGCCAGTTTTAACGCGTATGTTGCGCTGCACAATAGGGAAAATGCAGCTTCCATAGCGGCCGGCGAAATTGCCGAACTGGCTGAATCGAGTGTCGAATTTATCGAGAAGGCGAGCGGCATCGGATCGCGCTTCGTCGTCGACAAGGCGGGCATTCTCGACCCCGAACATATGGCGCCGCGCATCGCCGAGCGCAGCAACGACGAACTGTCGATCCTCGCCGAAATCGGCGTCCTTGCGGCAAAGGACGCGCTCGCACGCGCGGGACGCGAGGCTTCGGAGGTCGATGCGGTGCTGTGCGCCGCGTCGAACATGCAGCGCCCCTATCCGGCAATGGCGGTCGAAATTCAGGATGCGCTCGGGATCGACGGTTTCGGGTTCGACATGAATGTCGCCTGCTCGTCGGCGACCTTCGGCATTCAGACCGCCGCCGATTATATCCGCGCCGGCCACGCAAAGAGCGTGCTCATCGTGAACCCCGAAATCTGTTCAGGGCATTTGAACTGGCGCGACCGCGACAGCCATTTCATCTTCGGCGACGTCGCGACCGCGATCCTCGTCGAGGACAAGACCATCGCTCCCGCGGGGCATTGGGATATCCTCGGCACCAAGCTGAAGACGCAATTCTCGAACAATATCCGCAACAATTTCGGCTTCCTCAACCGCGGCCATGGCGGGATCGACCAGTCGGGACCGAAGAGCGACAAGCTTTTCGTCCAGGAAGGCCGCAAGGTGTTCAAGGAAGTCGTGCCGTGGGTGGCCAATCTGATCGTCGAGCAGATGGAGGTGCTGAACCTCGAAGGCAGCGACATGCGCCGCCTGTGGCTCCACCAGGCGAACACCAACATGAACCGGCTGATCGCGCATCGCGTGCTGGGGCATGAGGCGAACGACGACGAGAGCCCGACGGTGCTCGATACCTATGGCAACACGTCGAGCGCCGGGTCGATCATCGCCTTCCACCTCAATCATGAGGATATGACGGCGGGCGACACCGGGCTGATCTGTTCGTTCGGTGCGGGCTATTCGGCGGGGACGGTGTTCGTCCGCAAGACCTGAACCATCATTTACTCGTCACCCTGAACTTGTTTCAGGGTCCATGGCCAGACCTGGCCACTGATGCAGCGCGCCAGATGAGAGGGCGGGCCATGGATGCTGAAACAAGTTCAGCATGACGGAAATAAATGGTCGTCGCCTCAGGGCACAAAGGTCGTGAACAGGTAGATCGCAAACAGCATCAGGTGGATCACCCCCTGCAGCACGGTCGTGCGGCCGTTCGCAAGCGTCTGCACCGATACGATCAGCGACAGGAAGAGCAGCACCGTCGACTTGGCATCGAGCCCGAGGCTGATCGGCAGGTCGGTCATGATCGACAGGATCGCAACCGCCGGAATGGTGAGGCCGATCGTCGCGAGTGCCGAGCCGAGCGCGAGGTTGAGGCTTGTCTGCAAACGGTCGGCCTTCGCCGCGCGCACCGCTGCCAAACCTTCGGGCGCGAGGATCAGCGCCGCGATCAGCACGCCGAGCACCGCGGGCGGTGCGCCCCAGTCAGCGAGCAGCGCGCCCATGATTGGCGACAGGTTTTTCGCGAGAAGCACGACCGCGACGAGGCTGGCGAGCAGCAGCGCGCCCGAAATCGCGGTACGCTGGACGCTCGGGGGCGCGGCGTGCGCGTCGGGTACACCGTCGCCGTCGGCATCGCCGTCGGGAAGGAAATAGTCGCGGTGGCGAACCGTCTGCACCAGCGCAAAGGTGCCATAGAGAATCAACGAGACCACCGCGACGAAGCCGAGCTGCGTCGCCGAATAGAAGGGCCCGGACACGCTCGACGTGAAATTCGGGAGCACCAAGGTTACGACCGTGAGCACCGTCAGCGTCGCAAGCGCGGCGCCGATGCCGGTACGCTGGAAACGCTGCTCGTGATGACGGATCGCTCCGCTGAGCAGACAGAGGCCCATCAAGAGATTGAGGATCACCATCACCGCCGCGAACACCGTGTCGCGTGCCAGCGTCTGCGCCTTTTCCGGTTCGGCCTGCATCAGCGTGAGGATCAGCCCGACCTCGATCACCGTCACCGCGAGCGCGAGGATCAATGTGCCGAACGGTTCGCCGACGCGGTGCGCGATCACCTCGGCATGGTGGACCGCCGCGACGACCGCGCCCGCCAGAATGAACGCGACCACCCAGGCATTGAGCGGCATCGCGAGGCTCGCCATCGCGGCAACGAAGCCCAATATGGGGAAGATGTCGTTGGTGCGGTCGGCGAGGCGGAGTTTCGAGGTCATGCGACGTCTATTGCAGCCCCCTTCCCGCCTGACTACCCCGCGACGGGATTTAATGCGCGCGAACCGGCAATCCGGCAGCAGCGAGCCGCGCGTGCGCTTCGGCGACCGTCGCGTCGCCGAAGTGGAAGATGCTCGCGGCGAGCACCGCGCTCGCGCCGCCCTCGATCACACCTGCGACGAGATGGTCGAGATTGCCGACGCCGCCCGATGCAATCACCGGCACGCCGACCGCATCGGCGATCGCGCGGGTGAGCATCAGGTCGTAGCCGTCCTTGGTGCCGTCACGGTCCATGCTGGTAACGAGCAATTCGCCTGCGCCGAGTTCGGCAAGACGGACGGCGTGTTCGAGCGCATCGATACCCGTCGGCTTGCGCCCGCCGTGGGTGAAGATTTCCCAGCGCCCCTCTTCGACCTTCCGCGCATCGATGCTGCCGACCGCACACTGACTGCCAAAGCGGTCGGCGATGTCGGCGACGAGTTCGGGCCGCGCGACCGCGGCGCTGTTCACCGCGACCTTGTCGGCGCCCGCGAGCAGCAGCGCGCGCGCATCGTCGGCGCTGCGCACCCCGCCGCCGACGGTGAGCGGCATGAAACAGACCTCGGCGGTGCGGCTGACCATATCGAGCAAGGTGCCGCGCCCCTGGTGGCTGGCGCTGATGTCCAGAAAGCAAAGCTCGTCGGCACCCGCGGCGTCATAGGCGCGTGCGGCTTCGACGGGATCGCCCGCATCGCGGAGGTCGACGAAATTGACCCCCTTCACGACGCGCCCGTCGGCGACGTCGAGGCAGGGGATGACGCGGACGCGGACGGTCATTGCGTCCTTTCCTGTTCCCCGGCGAAGGCCGGGGTCCAGAGCGTTATCGCGCAACGCTTGCCCTGTGGTGCTCTGGGCCCCGGCCTTCGCCGGGGAACGAGAAAAGCTATCGGCCTCACGCCGCCCCCGCCGCAATCGCTTCGGCGAGATCGAGCCGGCCGTCGTAGAGCGCGCGGCCGGTGATGACGCCCTCGATGCCGTTCGCCACATGCGGGCGCAGCGCGTGGATGTCGCCAATATCGGCGACGCCGCCCGACGCGATCACCGGAATGGCGACCGCCTGCGCCAGCGCGACCGTCGCCTCGACATTGCAGCCCTTGAGCAGCCCGTCGCGGCCGACGTCGGTAAAGAGCAGCGCGGCAACACCCGCGTCCTCAAAGCGGCGCGCGAGATCCTCGACGCACACATCCGAGACATCGGCCCAGCCCTCGGTCGCGACCATGCCGTCACGCGCATCGACGCCGACAACGATCCGGCCGGGCAAATCGCGCGCCGCCGATTTGACGAATTCGGGGTCCTTCAGCGCCGCAGTGCCGATGATCACGCGCTCGACGCCGAGCGCAAGCCAGCGGTCGACCCCGGCGCGGTCGCGGATGCCGCCGCCGACCTGCACCTTGCCCGGAAAGGCCGCGATGATGCTCTCGACCGCCGCGCCGTTGACACTCGCGCCCGCAAAGGCGCCGTCGAGATCGACGACATGCAGGTGCGATGCCCCGGCGCCCGCGAAAAGACGCGCCTGCGCCGCGGGATCGTCGCCATAGACGGTCGCGCGCGCCATATCGCCCTCGGCAAGCCGCACCACCTGCCCACCCTTGAGGTCGATCGCGGGGAAGATGGTCAGGGCCGCCACTTCAGGAACCTTTCGAGCGTTGCGAGGCCATAGGCCTGGCTTTTTTCGGGATGATACTGGACGCCGACGATATTGTCCTTCGCCACCGCCGCGACAAAGCGCGTGCCATGGCTGCTGGTCGCGGCGACATCGACCGCGTCGGCGAAATGATAGCCGTGGAGATAATAAGCCTCGCCCGCGGCGATCACCGGATGCGCGAAGCTGGGCACGACGTCGTTCCAGCCCATGTGCGGGATGCGGAGGCCCGGCGCCGGATCGAACGCACGCACGGTGCCGGTAATCCAGCCGAGCCCTTCGTGCCGCCCATGCTCCTCGCCCGCGTCGGCGAGCAATTGCATGCCGACGCAGATGCCGAGGAAGGGGGCGCCTTCGCCGCGAACCCGCCGCTCCATCGCAGCGATGAGTCCGTCGATCGCCGACAGTCCATTCATGCAAGCGGCGAACGCGCCGACGCCGGGCAACACGATGCGATCGGCCTTCGCGACAAGATCGGGATCGGCGGTGACGGCGACATTCTCCGCGCCCGCCGCGACGAGCGCATTATGCACCGAGCGAAGATTGCCCGCGCCATAGTCGATCAGGGCAATGCTGCTCATTATCTGGCCCTAGAGAACGCCCTTGGTCGAGGGGATCGCATCGCCCTTGCGCGGGTCGATCTCGACCGCTTGCCGCAGCGCGCGTGCGAGCGCCTTGTACATACTTTCGGCGATGTGATGATTATTCTCGCCGTACAGCATTTCGATGTGCAGCGTGATCCCCGCCGCCTGCGCGAAACTGTGGAACCAGTGCGGGAACATCTCGGTGTCCATCTCGCCGAGCCGCGGCTGCGAGAAGGCCGATTTATAAACGCAGTGCGGGCGCCCCGAAATATCGAGCACGCAGCGCGTCAGCGTCTCGTCCATCGGCGCATGCGCCTCGCCGTAGCGCGCGATGCCGCGCTTGTCGCCGAGCGCCTTGGCCACCGCTTCGCCGAGCGCGAGCGCCGAATCCTCGACGGTGTGATGCTGGTCGATATGAAGGTCGCCCTTCACCTGCATCGAGATGTCGATCAGCGAATGGCGCGACAATTGCTCGACCATATGGTCGAGAAAACCGATGCCGGTGGACACCGAATATTCGCCCGTTCCGTCGAGATTGACGGCGATCGCGATATCCGTTTCCTTGGTCGTGCGCTGGACGGTGGCGGTACGCATGGCGCACGCCTTAGAGCCTGTATTTCGCGTTGCAAGGCGATTCTCCCCCCTTGACCGGCGCGCGGCGCGCGTTCATCCCCTCGCCCCATGAGTGACGATGTACGCGACAGCCTGATTCCCTATGACGAAATCGTGCAGGATGCGCTGCGCGCCGTGGTCGGACGCGTTCTCAGCCAGATCGTCGGTTATGACAGCCTGCCCGGCGAACATCATTTCTATATCACCTTCAAGACGCAGGCCGTCGGGGTCGATATCCCGGCGCATCTGATCGCAAAATTCCCCGACGAGATGACGATCGTGCTGCAAAACCGTTTCTGGGACCTGAAGGTCGAGGACGACCATTTCAGCGTCGGCCTGTCGTTCAACCAGACGCCGTCGATCCTGACGATTCCCTATGCCGCGATCACCGCCTTCGTCGATCCGTCAGTCGATTTCGGGCTGCAGTTCCAGGTGAGCGACGACGACGAAACGCAGCCCGAGCCGCATGACGAGGCCGACAACGACCGGCCCGAGGTTACGACCGAGGATGGATCGAACGTCGTGACGGTGGACTTCGGCAAGAAGCGATAGCGCGATGGGCCCGCTCTGGCCCCCGAGCCGTTTTTGGCAATATTGGTCGCTCGCGGGCATGGTCGTGCTCACCGCCGCTTTCTGGTGGGGGGTCGAGGGCTATACGCTGTTCGAAGAGGCCACGACCCGCGGACCGATTGCCGACGGGCTGCTGCGTTTCAGCCTGCTGATCCTGACCCCCACGCTCGTGCTCGCGTGGCTCGCCGCGGCCTGGCTGCGCCGCCGCGTCGGCGAGGGTGGATATTGGCAGATGCTGGGCCTCGTCGCGATGATCTGGGCGGGATCGGTGCTGGTAACAAGGATGCTGGTGGTATGAGCACGCGAATCGAAAGCGACAGTATCGGCGAAATCGAAGTTTCCGCCGACGCCTATTGGGGCGCGCAGACCGAGCGCAGCCGCCATAATTTCGCTTTCCCGGCGCACGAGCGCATGCCGATGCCGATCGTCCACGCGCTCGCGCGGATCAAGGGCGCCGCGGCGCGGGTCAATCGGAGCCACGGGCTCGATGCGGGTCTCGCCGACGCAATCGATGCCGCAGCCGAGGCGGTGGTCGCCGGCCGCCATGACGACCAGTTTCCGCTCGCGATCTGGCAGACGGGCAGCGGCACCCAGTCGAACATGAATGCCAATGAGGTGATCGCGGGCATCGCCAACGAAGCGCTCGCCGGGACGCGCGGCGGCAAATCGCCTGTCCACCCCAATGATCATGTCAACATGGGCCAGTCGTCGAACGACAGCTTCCCGACCGCGCTGCACGTCGCGGTCGCGGTCGAGACCACCGCGCGGCTGCTGCCGTCGCTGATCGAGCTGACCGATGCGCTCGCCGCCAAGGCGGACGCATGGGTCGATATCGTCAAGATCGGGCGCACCCATTTGCAGGACGCGACCCCGCTGACGTTGGGGCAGGAATTTTCGGGCTATGCCCAGCAGCTCGCCGCGTGCCGCGCGCGGATAGAGGCCGCGCTGACGCACGATATCTGCAAGCTCGCGCAGGGCGGCACCGCGGTCGGCACCGGGCTCAACGCGCCCGCCGGCTTCGACGCCGCGATCGCCGCCGAGCTTTCGAAAAGCACCGGCATCGCCTTCGAACCCGCACCCAACAAGTTCGAGGCGCTGGCGTCGAACGACGGGCTCGTCTTCTTCTCGGGCGCCTTGAACACACTCGCCGTCGCGCTGACCAAGATCGCAAATGACATCCGCCTGCTCGGCTCGGGGCCGCGTGCGGGGCTTGGCGAACTCGACCTGCCCGCGAACGAGCCCGGCAGCTCGATCATGCCGGGCAAGGTCAACCCGACACAGTGCGAGATGCTGACGATGGTCGCCGCGCAGGTGATCGGCAACCATCAGGCGGTGACCGTCGGCGGGCTCCAAGGCCATCTCGAACTCAATGTGTTCAAGCCGCTGGTCGGGTCGAATGTGCTGCGCTCGATCGAGCTGCTCGCGATCGGCATGGCGGGTTTCACCGAACATTGCGTGGTCGGGATCGAACCCAATCGCGCCCGCATCGACGAGCTGATGAACCGCTCGCTGATGCTCGTCACTGCGCTCGCGCCCGAAATCGGCTATGACAGGGCCGCCAAGATCGCGAAGCACGCGCATGAAACGGGCAGCACACTGAAGGAAGCCGCGCTCGATCTCGGCTATGTCGACACCGCGACCTTTGATCGGGTGGTCGACCCGCGCGCGATGCTCGGGCCGGATGGCTGAACGGGAACCCGCAGGGCCTTCCGGGGATTGATGAGGGGAAGGAGAGATGAAGATGATCGGTCGTATCGTAGGCGGCGTTCTTGGCAGCGCTATCGGACGCCAGAAGGGGAATCATCCCATGGCCGGTGCGGTCATCGGCGCGGGCACGCTCTTCGCGGCGCGGCGCCTGTTCCCCCAGCGCTATGCGGTGCTCGCGGCGACGGTCGCGGCGGGCTATCTGACCAAGAAATGGGCGGAGCGCGCCGAGGCGCGCAAGGCGGCCGAGGAAGCGCACGCGCTCGATCCGCAGTTGGCCGATGCGGGCGTGGTCGATACCTATGCCGGCACCGCCAAAATACCGACCGACGGGCAAACGATCGGCGATGCCCTGCCGCCCGCGATCCCGGTGGACTCGAATGGGCGCAGCACCGCGATCCACTAAAAAGTCGCCCGCGCTCAAGCGACAAGCCGACAACGGCCCCTGCCTTCGCAGGGGCGACGCTATTTCTTAGGCGCCCGCCTGCCATTCCTTGATCGCCTCGACCGGCGAGACGAGCATCAGCACATTGAGCGTCAAATTGTCGCGGATCGTCCACAGCGTGAAAAGTTCAAAGACGATCGCCAGCGCCACGGTGACCCACCAGCGCATTTTGCTCGCCGCGACAAAGCCCAGCACCATGAACAAGGTATCGCTGACCGAATTGAGCACCGAATCGCCCGAATAGCCGAACGCCATCGTCACCTCGCGATAACGGTCGATGATGATCGGCGAATTTTCGAGGATTTCCCAAGCGCCTTCGATCCCCATCGCGATCGCGAGCGGCACCCATAGGGGGCGGTGCGGCAGGATCCAGCGCAGCACGCCATAGAAGATGAAGCCGTGGATCGCATGGCTCAAGCTGTACCAGTCCGAAATCTGCTGGCTGTTCTGGTTCGACTGGACGGTGCCGTGCCACAAGCTGATCGTGCCGCACGGGCAGATCGGCGGGCGGCCCATGCCGAGCAATATCGCGGCGAGCAGCGCGACCAGCGCCGCCGCGACCAGCCATCCCGTTCGTGAAATTCCTGCCATGCCCCGCCCCCTTCGCGCTTGACCACTGGCGCAGCTTTGGCGAATAGCGCGCATGGCTGAAAGCGTCCATCTGAACCGCCGCGGCGTGTTGTTCGTCCTCTCGTCGCCCTCGGGCGCAGGCAAGACCACCATCTCGAGGATGATGCTCGAGGCCGACAAGGACATCGCTCTCTCGATCTCCGCAACGACGCGCCCGCCGCGTCCTGGCGAAATCGACGGGGTTCATTATCATTTCGTCGACACCGACAGCTTCAAGAAAATGGCCGCCGACGGCGAGTTCCTCGAATGGGCGCATGTGTTCGGGCACCGTTACGGCACGCCGCGCGCGCGCGTCGACGAGCTGCTCGATGCGGGCAAGGACGTGCTCTTCGACATCGACTGGCAGGGCGCGCAGCAGCTTTATCAGGAGGCCGGCCCCGACGTCGTGCGCGTCTTCGTCCTGCCGCCGACGATGGAAGAACTCGAACGCCGCCTGCGTTCGCGGGGCACCGACAGCGACGAGGTGATCACCGCGCGCATGGAACGCGCCGCAAACGAGATCAGCCACTGGGACGGCTATGATTATGTGCTGATCAACGACAACGTCGAAGGCTGCTTCGACGAGGTCTGCGCGATCCTGCGCGCCGAACGGCTGAAGCGACGCCGCCAGATCGGGCTGATCGGCTTCGCGCGCGACCTGATCCGCTCGGTCCCCGACGCCGACAAGAATCTCTAGGCCGGCTTCACCAGATTAGCTTCGAGTTCCGCTACCATTTCGGCGCGGAGCGGTTTCGCCTGTCCGTCGGTGCGGCATACCACGACAGTATCGCAGGTCGCGATCGGGCGGCCGTTCTGGAACATCGCCTGTACGATCGTCCAACTGGAGGTGCCGAGCCGGCCGATGCCGGTTGCGATCTGCACCGGGTCGGGGAAATTTCCCTCGGCAAGATAGTTGATTTCGACCGCCGCAACCATCGTGCGCTCGTTCGCGGGACGCTCGTCCCATGGACGAATTTGGCGGTTGAGCAACACACGGCCGCTCTCGAACAGTACAGCAAAGGCCACATTGTTGAGGTGGCCGTTGATGTCCAGGTCCTGGAAACGCGTCTGCATTTCGATGCAGACGGGGTAGCTGGCGGCGTCGAGCCGCCAGCTTTCCGGTTTCGGCATATCAGCGCGGCGCCATGCGGATGCCGCCGTCGAGGCGGACGTCTTCGCCGTTGAAATAGCCATTCTCGATCATGCACATTGCAAGATTGGCATATTCGGCGGGAACGCCGAGACGCTTCGGATTGAGCACCGAGGCGCCGAGTGCGTCGCGCACTGGCTGCGGCGCGCCCGCGAGCAGCGGGGTGTCGAAAATGCCCGGCAGGATCGTGTTGACGCGGATATTCTCGTTAGCGAGGTCGCGCGCGATCGGGAGCGTCATGCCGACGACGCCGCCCTTCGACGCCGAATAAGCCGCCTGACCGATCTGGCCGTCCTCGGCCGCGACCGACGCAGTGTTGAC
The DNA here is from genome assembly GCF_023197165.1 of Sphingopyxis sp. MSC1_008. GTDB lineage: Bacteria > Pseudomonadota > Alphaproteobacteria > Sphingomonadales > Sphingomonadaceae > Sphingopyxis. The sequence goes on along the minus strand of NZ_JALPRD010000012.1, from coordinate 22,400 downwards.
GATCGCGCCGCGTTCGCCGTCTTCCATCGGATCGAGCGTCAGCATGCCCGCCGCCGACTTGGCGATGCAGCGGAAGGTGCCGACGAGGTTGATCTGGATGATCCAGTTGAACGCATCGAGCGGGAAATGCTTGATGCTGCCGTCTTCCTTCGAACGGCTCGCGGTCTTGATCGCGTTGCCGGTGCCCGCGCAATTGACGAGGATGCGCTCCTGACCATGCGCTTCGCGCGCCTTGGCAAAGGCGGCGTCGACCGACGCGTCGTCGGTGACGTTGCATTCGCAGAAAATGCCGCCGAGTTCGGCCGCGATCGCGAGGCCCTTTTCTTCCTGCAGGTCGAAGATCGCGACCTTGACGCCCTTCGCAGCGAGCGCGCGCGCGGTCGCGGCGCCGAGGCCCGAGGCGCCGCCGGTGACGACGGCCGATACGGTGGAATCGAGTTTCATTGGTTTCTCCTATCTAAAGCCCCTCCCCTTTAGGGGAGGGGTTGGGGTGGGGGCTGTCGAGGTTGCGCAAGGCCGCTGGCCCCCACCCCGCTCGACTAAGGCCCGGCTACGCCGGACCGAGTCTCGCTGCCCCTCCCCTGAAGGGGAGGGGTTTGAAGAAATCAAAGCCGCTCGATGATCGTGACGTTGGCCTGACCGCCGCCTTCGCACATCGTTTGCAGGCCATATTTGCCGCCGGTCGCGTCAAGCACCCCGAGCAGCGTCGCCATCAGCTTGGTGCCCGATGCACCGAGCGGATGGCCGAGCGCGATCGCGCCGCCATGCTGGTTGATCCGCGCGGGGTCGGCACCGAGATATTTGAGCCACGCCAGCGGCACGGGCGCGAACGCCTCGTTGACTTCATAGGCGTCGATGTCGCCGATCTTCATGCCCGCCTTCTTCAGCGCGCGTTCGGTCGCGAACAAAGGTTCTTCGAGCATGATCACCGGATCGCCAGCGGTCACCGAAATATGGTGGATGCGCGCGCGCGGGGTCAGATTGTGATCCTTGAGCGCCTGCTCCGACACGACGAGCGCCGCCGACGCGCCGTCGCAGATCTGGCTCGCCGATGCCGCGGTGATCGCGCCGCCCTCCTGGAGCAATTTTACCCCGGCGATGCCCTCGAGCGTCGCGTCGAAGCGGATGCCTTCGTCGACTAGATGCACCTGACGGCCCTCGGGCGTGTCGATCTCGACCCCGACGATCTCGCGCTTGAAATGCCCTGCCTCGGTCGCGGCGGCGCCGCGGCGATGGCTTTCGAGCGCATAGGCGTCGAGGTCGGCCTTGGTGAAGCCATGCTTCTTGACGATCATCTCGGCGCCCATGAACTGGCTGAACATGATGCCGGGATATTTTTCCTCGAGCCGCTCGGACTTATAGTGGCCGAGCCCTTCCTTGATGAACAGGGTCGCGACGGTGCCCATCGGCACGCGCGTCATGCTTTCGATCCCGCTCGCGAGCACGATGTCCTGCGTCCCCGACATCACCGCCTGCGCGGCGAACTGGATCGCCTGCTGCGACGAGCCGCACTGGCGGTCGATCGTCACCGCGGGGATCGAGTCGGGGAGATTCGACGCGAGCACGGCGTTGCGGCCGAGATCCATCGTCTGCTGGCCGCCCTGGCTGACGCAGCCCGTGATGACGTCGTCGATCGCCTTGGTGTCGAAATCATTGCGGTCAGCGATCGCGTCGAACACCGCGGCGCCGAGGTCGACGGGATGCACGCCCGCAAGGCGGCCGCCGCGCTTGCCGCCGGCAGTGCGGACGGCGTCGACGATATAGGCTGTGGCCATGGGAGAATTCCTTTCGTTCAAGCGATCAGAGCTTGCGCCCGATCAATTCCTTCATGATTTCGTTCGTGCCGCCAAAGATGCGCGTCACGCGCGCGGCGCGCCAGGCGCGGGCGATCGGATATTCGTTCATATAACCCGCACCACCGTGGAGCTGGAGGCATTTGTCCATGACTTCCCATTGAAGGTCGGTGTGCCACAGCTTCGCTGCGGCGCCTTCCTCGGGGGTCAGCTCCTTTTTCATGTGACGGTTCAGCGCCCAGTCGAGATGCGCCCAGCCAACCTGCAGCTTCGCCTTCAAATCGGCGAGCACGAAGCGCGTGTTCTGGAAGTCAAGGATCGGCTTGCCGAACGCCTTGCGGTCGCGGGTGAACTCGACCGTATCGTCGAACGCGCGCTGCGCCGACGCCTGCGCCGACACCGCGATCGACAGCCGTTCCTGCGGCAATTCGCTCATCAGGTAGATGAACCCCTGTCCCTCTTCGCCGAGGCAGTTGGTGATCGGCACGCGCACGTCGTTGAAGAACATTTCCGACGTGTCGGCTTCGTCCTGCCCGATCTTGTCGAGGTTACGGCCGCGCTCATAGCCTTCGCGGTCGGCCTCGACGAGGACGATCGACACGCCCTTCCATGCCGGCTGAACCTCGGTGTCGGTCTTGACGCAGACGAGGATCAGGTCGGCGTTCTGGCCGTTGGTGATATAGGTTTTCGACCCGTTGATGACATAGTGATTGCCATCCTTCTTCGCGGTCGTGCGCATCCCCTGAAGGTCGCTGCCGGTGCCCGGTTCGGTCATCGCGATCGCGGTGATCACCTCGCCCGACACCATCTTGGGCAGCCAGTGCTTCTTCTGCTCTTCGCTGCCATATTTGACGATATAGCTGGTGACGATGTCCGACTGGAGCGAGAAGCCTGTCGTCGCGCGGCCATAATAGGCGCTTTCTTCGTCGACGACCGCATTATAGCCGAAGTCGAGGCCGAGCCCGCCATATTCCTCGGGAACCGTCGGGCACAGCATGCCGAGTTCACCCGCCTTCGGCCAGATATCCTTGGGCACGATGCCGTCCTCGGCCCATTTCGCCGCATTGGGGGCGACTTCCTTTTCGAGGAACTGGCGCACCGTGGCGCGAAACGCCTCATGGTCGTCGGAGTAGGCGGAGCGCGACAGATTATCGAGCGACATATTATTCCTTTCCCTGAGGACGGCCGAACGCGAGCGGGGAGTCGGCCGCATCTTTCCCGGCCAAAAGACCTTACGTTTACGTCCACGTCAAGTAGAAAGACGTTACGGCACGAGACTCTTTCGCCGCCGCCTTATCTTTCCTCGTCATCCCGGACTTGATCCGGGATCCATTCCTTCGGGCGCTGTGTGAATGGACCCCGGATCAAGTCCGGGGTGACGAAGGAGGAGCCGTATCCATTCGTTACTGCCGAATAGGTTTGCAGCCGCTGGGCAGCATCGGCGGCGCGCGCTAAGATCCCGCCCATGGTCAAACTGCTTCTCGATGCCGGCGCCTTGCTCGGCGAATCGCCCGTCTGGCACGCCGCCGAAGCCCGCCTCTATTGGGTCGATATCGATGGCCGCAAAATCCACCGCACCGATCCCGTGAGCGGCGCCGACGAGGTGATGGAGCTTGCCGAGCAAGTCGGATGCATCGCACCCCGCGCGCGCGGCGGGCTGGTCGCGGCGCTCGAAAATGGCTGCGCGCTGATCGATAGCTGGGGCGCCGCGCCGAGCCCATTCGGGCCGGCCGTGCTCGCGGACAAGCCCGAACAGCGCTTCAACGACGGCCGCGTCGACGCCCTCGGCCGGCTGTGGGTCGGCAGCTTGACAAGCGACAAGGCGAATCCCGCCGCAACGCTCTACCGTCTCGACTCCGACGGCTCGCTGACCGAAATCTTGGGGCAGCTGACGACGAGCAACGGCGCCGCGTTCAGCCCCGACGGCCGCACCTTCTATCACGCCGACACGCCGACGCACGCGATCCGCGCCTATGACGTCGACCCGGCCGCGGGCACGCTGGGCAATGGCCGCATCTTCCACCAGTTCGAATATGGCAATGGCCGCCCGGACGGCGCCGCGGTCGATGCCGAGGGCTGCTACTGGTCGGCGCTGTGGGATGGCTGGCGCGTCGTGCGCTTCTCGCCCGCGGGTGAATTGCTCCAGACGGTCGAACTGCCGGTGCAGCGCCCGACGATGATCGCCTTTGGCGGACCCGACCTCCAGACCGCCTTCGTTACCAGCGCGGGGAAGAATCTGACCGACGAGGAGCGCGCGAAGCAGCCGCACGCGGGCGGGGTGTTCAGCTTCGACGTCGACGTTCCCGGCCTGATCCAGCAGCTATTTGGCGCTTAGGCGGCTTGCACCCCCCCGTCATATCCGGTTAAGACGGCCCCCGACATGGTTTCGTTCGAAACCTTATCCTCCGGGGAGATTTATCGATGTCGCGCACCGCGCAGCCTTTTGCCCGTCATTTGTCGATCATGCTTGCATCCACCGCGATGATCGTGGGTTATAGCCAGATGACCACCGCAACCGCCGCCGAACCGACCGCCGCCGCGAAGCTGACCCCCGCCACGCCCGTGGGTCAGAACCCGATGCTCGCGCCGTGGACCGGCCCCTTCGAAGGGGTGCCGCCGTGGGACAAGATGGACCCCGAACTGTTCCCCGACGCTTTCGTCAAGGGCATGGCCGAAACCAAGGCGCAGGTTCAGGCGGTGATCGACAATCCCGCCGCGCCGACCTTCGAGAACACGCATGTCCCGATGATGCTTGCGGGCGACACGATGGACCGCCTCTTCGCGCTGTGGGGCGTGCAGACATCGAACAAGTCGAACGACCGCGTCGAGGACATCGACGCCGAGTGGAGCCCCAAGCTCACTACCTTCTACACCGAACTGTTCCTCGATCCCAAGCTCTTCGCGCGCTACAAGGCGGTGTACGACAAGCGGAACAATAGCGGCCTCAACGCGCAGCAGATCCGCATCGTCGAGCGCAGCTATGACGAGATGGTCCGCGACGGCGCGAACCTGTCGCCCGCCGACAAGGCGAAGCTGGTCGCGATGAACTCGAAGCTCGAAGGGCTGTTCTCGGCCTTTTCGTCGAAGCTGCTCGGCGACGAGAAGCTCTACACCTTCGTCACCGACAAGGCCGAACTCGCGGGTCTCGAGCCCGGCTTCGTCGCCTCGCTCGCCGCGGCCGCCGAAGCCAATGGCAAGTCCGGCCAGTGGGCGATCAAGAACACCCGCTCGTCGGCGCAGCCGGTGATGCAGGGTGCGACCAACCGCGCGCTTCGCGAGAAGGTCTACAAGGCGTTTATCAGCCGCGGCGACAATGGCGACGCGAACGACACCAATGCGACGATCGTCGAGATATTGAAGCTGCGCCAGCAGCGCGCCGAATTGCTCGGTTTCCCGACGCATGCGCATTACCGCATGGCCGACACGATGGCGAAGACGCCCGAAGCCGCCATGGGCCTGATGATGAAGGTCTGGCCCGCCGCGGTCGCGCGCGTGAAGGAAGAGGTCGCCGATATGCAGGCGATCGCCGACGCCGAAGCCAAGGCCGGCAAGGGCCCGAAGCTGACGATCGAACCTTGGGACTATCGTTTCTATTCGGAGAAGGTCCGCAAGGCGAAATACGACCTCGATGAGAGCGAAGTGAAGCCTTATCTCCAGCTCGACAAGCTGCGCGACGCGATGTTCTGGTCCGCGGGCCAGCTCTATGATCTCGGCTTCCGCGAAAATACCGGCACGATCCCCGTCTTCGATCCCAAGGTCCGCACGTTCGAGGTCTATAACCTTAAGACGAACGAGAATGTCGGCGTCTTCTACCTCGACAATTTTGCGCGCGACGGAAAGCGCTCGGGCGCGTGGATGACGACCTATCGCAGCCAGCAGACGCTCGGCGGCGAACGCAACGTCCTCGCGTCGAACAACAATAATTTCACCGAAGCCGCGAAGGGCGAGCCGACGCTGATCAGCCTCGACGACGCGACGACGCTGTTCCACGAATTCGGCCACGGCATCCATTATCTGTTGCAGCACATCTATTACCCGGCGCTCGCCGGGGTGCCGCGCGACTTCGTCGAATATCCGAGCCAGGTGAACGAGAATTGGCTGATGACGCCAGAAGTGCTGTCGAAATATGCGACGCACTACAAGACGGGCGCGCCGATGCCGCAGGCGCTGGTCGACAAGATCCTCGCCTCGGACAAGTTCAACCAGGGCTTTTCGACGGTCGAGTATCTGTCGAGCGCGATCGTCGACATGAAGCTGCACGACCGCAAGACGCCGCCGACCGACGTCGACAAGTTCGAACGCGAGACGCTCGCCGAAATCGGCATGCCGAAAGAGCTCGTGATGCGGCACCGCCTGCCGCAGTTCGGCCATCTGTTCAGCTCGGACGCCTATTCGGCGGGCTATTACAGCTACCTCTGGTCCGAAACGATGGACGCCGACACCTGGGCCGCCTTCACCGAAGCCGGCGGCCCGTGGGACCGCAGCGTCGCCGACAAATTCCGCACCATCCTGCTGATGACCGGCAACGAAACCGACCGCGCCGAGGCGTATCGCGCGTTCCGCGGCCGCGATCCCGACGTGAAGGCGCTGCTGAAAAAGCGCGGTTTCCCGACCGAATAAGCGAACGATACCGGGGAGGCAAAGGGGGCGATTTCGCCCCCTTTGTTTATCCTAATTCGCCTTGTTCTTCATGCTCAGGGCTGCGAACAAATGCCCGGTTGGCAGCGTTCCTGTACGGAGTTTCCACTCGGGAGCGGTTCGCGCGAGGAAATAGTTCCAGCTCTCCGGACTCCAGAAGTTGATGTGCCCTGCGTAGGAATCAAACTCCGCATGATATTCCTTGGCGGGGAATTGATCCTTCCGCCCATCGGGAACCGTCAATATGAGCGTGCCGGCGGCTGACACAATATCGAGCAGGCGCCGGACAACCGCTTCGGGATCGACCGTATGCTCAAGCACTTCCATCAGGAACACCACGTCGTAGCGCGATGACCGCGGAAGGTCCGAGAGCGCGCTGAAGAAGAGTTCGGCGTCAGGGCAGGCGCGTTCGGCCATCGCGAGCTTCACATCGCTGATATCGCATCCGAAGAGCGAGGCTTCCGGGTATCTCGCGCGCATGAGGCGCAGCAGGCACCCTGCGTGGCACCCGATGTCCAGAACGCGCTTGCCCGCGATTTCGACGTCTTCGGCATCGCATCGATCGAGCAGAAGGCGTGCCATCGCAAGGCGGCTTGCATCGAAATAATCCTCAAGAAATGCCGGTGTCGGCCATTCTCCGGTCAGCGCGTTGTGCTGCACCACGGGAATGATCTCATCGAGCAAGCTGGCAGAGTGGCGCGCGTCGGCTGCGGTCGGCCGATACCGCATGCCGGATTCTGATCTTACAATCCTGTATCCGCTCCGCGCGAACATGGATTGAACCAGTTTTTTGCCTTGGAGCATCTGTCCTCCTTCGCGCGCGAGCGCGTCAGTTGTGGAAGTCCGAACTTGCGTATGCCTCGATGCTGCCGCAGCCAGCCGCCATGGGCAACCACACCGATTGCCACACATCCCGGTCTGAACACGATCGAACCCGACTCCGGCCGCTGTGCCAGCTTGCCGCAGCGAAAACCGGCGTGAGCGCCTGTTCGCCCGAATCCCGATTGACGTCCGCCCGATTCGATATAAATATGATATCATCATTATATCGAATGATTCGGAGGGAAACATGGTCGAAACAGGGGCACCGGCGCTGAACCGCAGCCGCGAGACGCGCGCCGCTACACAGAGCGGCTATTTGATGCTGTTCATATGGTTGCTGTTGCTGGGCGTCGCCGCCTGGGCGGGGATCACCAACGCCAACGCCGAATATATGGTCGCGTGGAAATGGATCGTCGTGGTCGCCTCGACAATTGTCGGCCTGCTGATCCTGTGCGGTTTCTATCTGATCAATCCCAACGAAGCCGCGGCGATCCAGCTATTCGGCGCGTACAAGGGCACCGACCGTGAGGAAGGGCTGCGCTGGGTGCTGCCCTGGCTGACGCGCAAGAAGATCGCGGTGCGCGCGAACAACGTGATTTCGGACAAGATCAAGGTCAACGACCTGCGCGGTAATCCGATCGAGATGGCGGCACAGGTCGTGTGGCGCGTCACCGACACCGCACAGGCTTTGTTCGACGTCGACGATTACAAGGAATTCGTGATGGCGCAGATCGAGGCCGCGGTGCGCTCGATCGGCTCGCGCTATCCCTATGACGATATCGAGCATCAGGAAGTCACGCTGCGCGGCAATCACGACGAGGTCGGGGTCGAGCTTCGCAAGGCGCTGATCGAGCGGCTCAGCGTCGCCGGGATCACCGTCGACGAATGCGGCCTCACCCACCTCGCCTATGCGCAGGAAATCGCCGGCGCGATGCTGCGCCGCCAGCAAGCCGAGGCGGTGATCGCGGCGCGCAAGAAACTGGTCGAAGGCGCGGTGACGATGGTCGAGATGGCGCTGACCCAATTGTCCGAAAAGGGCGTCGTCGACCTCGACGACGAACGCAAGGCGGTGATGGTGTCGAACCTGATGGTCGTGCTGTGCGGCGAACGCGACACGCAGCCGGTCGTGAACGCCGGATCGCTCTACTGAGTTCGTCCGGTGCCTGCGCAGTCCAAAAAAGCCTTTGCCCTCCGCCTCGATCCCGCGCTTTATGCCGCGATCGAGCGGCTGGCGGCGGACGAACTGCGCAGCGCCAATGCCGAAATCGAGATTTTGCTGCGCGAGGCGCTGGGGCGACGCGGGATGAGCGTCAAACAGTCGGAAGCGCCAAAGCGCGGGCGGCCGCCGAAAGAGGAAAGCTGATCATGCTCCACCTGTTCATGCGCAAAAGCCCCTGGTTTCGCGCCAAGCGCCACGGCTATGGCACCGGCCTGCCATTCGTGTGGGAAGGCTGGTTCTTCCTCGCGCTACATGTCGCGATGATCGCTGGCCTCGCCTGGCTCTTCCGTGACCGGCCCGTTCTGATGACCATCCTCGTCGTCCTCGCCGGCCTTGCCCCGATGCCGATCTACCGCGCCAAGACCGAGGGCGGCTGGCACTGGCGATAGCGTCGCGCGACTTTATTTGGGGATAGCTGCCGATAGCGCCCCCGCCCCGCTTGCCCCCGACTCGCTAGATGGTTAAGGCCGGTCTCTATGACCGCCGCCACCACGCCCGTCCGCATTGCCCCGTCGATCCTCAGCGCCGATTTCGCGCGGCTGGGCGAGGAAGTGCGCGCGATCGAGACCGCGGGTGCCGACTGGGTCCATATCGACGTCATGGACGGCCATTATGTGCCCAATCTGACGATCGGCCCGGCGGTGGTGAAGGCCTTGCGCCCGCACTCGACTTTGCCCTTCGACGTCCATCTGATGATCTCGCCGGTCGACCATTTCCTCGACGCGTTCGCCGCGGCGGGCGCCGACATCATCACCGTCCATCCCGAAGCGGGGCCGCACATCCACCGCACCGTCCAGCACATCAAGTCGCTGGGCAAGCAGGCGGGCGTGTCGCTCAATCCCGCGACCCCCGCGAAGATGCTCGACTATCTCATCGACGACATCGACCTGGTGCTGATCATGAGCGTCAATCCGGGCTTCGGCGGCCAGAGCTTCATTTCGAGCCAGCTGCGCAAGATCGAGGCGGTCCGCAAGATGATCGAAAAATCGGGCCGCGATATCCGGCTGGAGGTCGATGGCGGCATCGACGCGGGCACCGCCCCGCTCGCGATCGCCGCGGGCGCCGACGTGCTCGTGGCGGGCACCGCGACCTTCAAGGGCGGCCCCGACGCCTACGCCGATAATATCCGGCGGCTGCGCGGCGGCGCCTGAACATGGCAAGATCGGTGACCGCTCCAGAAGATGAACCGGAGGGCACCGCCGCCGACGCCATCGACGACACGATCGAGCCCGGCAAACGGCTGATCCGCCTGCCCGCCGACAAAGGGCTCTCGCTCGGCGACCGCGTCGCCAATGCGATCACGCGCCTGACCTGGCGCACGCCGCTCCATGCTTTCCGCCTGAAAGGGCGCTTCCCGCTGAAGCTGCTCGGCGTACCGGTCGACCCGGTGCCGGGCGATACACGCGCCGGCACCGCGATCCGCGCCGGACATTTCCTGCATCGCGGGCTCAAACTACCGCTCGGCGACCTGGACTTCGCGGCGCTCACCGTCGCGCCAACCTTTGCCGATTATCTCCACAGCTTCGCCTGGCTGCGCGATCTCGCCGCGACGGGTTCGCGCGCCGACGGGGCGCCGATTGCCGAGGCGGTCGTCCGCCATTGGCTCGGCACGCATGGCGAGACGGTCAGCGAACCCGCGTGGAAGGCCGACAACACCGCCTGGCGCATCCTGTTCTGGGCGGCGCACGCGCCGCTGATCCTGTCGTCGAGCGACCTTGTCTATCGTTCGGCGGTACTCAACCATCTCGCGCGCGCGGCGCGCCACCTCGACCGCGTAGCGGACAAGACGCGCCCCGGCACCGGCCAGATGGTCGCGTGGGTCGGCATCGTCGCCGCATCGCTGCTGATGCCAGGCGGCGAGCCGCGGCAGGTTTTCGGCGAGGCCGGGCTGCGCAAGGTGCTCGAGACGAGTTTCTACGCCGACGGCGGCAATATCTCGCGCTCCCCGCAGGCCCAGCTCGACGCGGTCATGGCGCTGTCGATGCTCGTCAAAATATATGACATGCGCCGCATGGAGGTGCCGCCCTTCATCCAGGAAGTGCTTGCGCGCGCGGTCCCGGCGCTGCTCGGCCTCACCCACAGCGACGGCGGCATGGGCAGCTGGCAGGGAAGCGGCGCGACGTCGGCCACCACCATCCAGGCGATCGTCGACGCGAGCGGCGTGCGCACCCGGCCGCTGAAACAAGCGCGCGACTGGGGCTATCAGCGGCTCGTCGCGAACAAGGTCGTGCTGCTCGCCGACGCGGCGCCTCCCCCCATTGCCCGGGTGACCGAAGCGGGCTGCGCCTCGACGCTCGCCTTCGAACTCAGCGATGGCGCCGAGCGGATCGTCGTCAATTGCGGCGGCGCAGCGCTGACCGGCGCGACGATCCCCGCCGACCTCGCGCGCGGCCTCCGCACCACCGCGGCGCATTCGACGCTGACGCTCGGCGACAGCAATTCGACCGCGATCCTCGCGAACGGATCGCTTGGCAAGGGTGTGACCGAGGTCGAGCTCGACCGCCGCGAGACCCCGCAGGGCAGCCGCGTCGAGATGAGCCACGATGGCTATGCACGGCGCCACGGGCTGATCCACCGCCGCCTGCTGATCCTGTCGCCCAACGGCCGCGAACTGCGCGGCGAGGACATGCTGCTCCCCGCCCCGCGCACGCGCCGCAAGGGCGACAAGGGGTTCACGCTGCGCTTCCACCTTGGCGCGCATATCTCGGCGAGCCTGACTGCCGACAAATTGGGGGCGCTGCTGCGCGTGGGCGGCGGTCCGCTGTGGCAATTCCGCACGTCCGAGGGCGGGCTCGACATCGAACCGAGCCTGTGGGTCGACGGCGAAGGCCGCCCGCACCCGACCGAGCAGCTCGTCGTCACCGGCATCGCGCCCGCGGGCGGCGCCAGTATCGGCTGGATCTTCAAGCATATCGGCTGACGGCGGCGGACAAGGGACTGCCCGCCGCCGCAACCCAGCGCGTTAAAAGGCGTAACGCGCCATCAGCTGAAAGACCGGCCCGGCCTTTTCGCTTTCGAGTTCATATTCGTCGAAATCGCGGACCAGCTGGTCGGCCGCATCGTCGAACTTGTTGAACGCTTCACGCTTCGCGCCGTTGAGCAGGTTCGAACCCACCGCGCGGATCGTGAAGCTTTTGCCGAAGCGCTTTTCGACGAAGATTTCGAGGTCACCGCCATAGGTGGTGCGGATTTCCTCGCCGATCACGCGGTCGAATGCCGCGCCCTGCTTGCGGTGCGTCGCACCGAACGCCACGCCCCATTGCGGCAAATCCTGGATGAAGCCGACGTTATAGACATAGTCCGACTGGCCGTTGAAGCGGCGCTTGCCGAGGGCATCGGTTATCTCGCTGTCGAGCCACGAGACGTTACCGAAGATGCCGGTGTTGGGGAGCCCCAGAAAACCGAGGTCGGTCGACAGATCGAATTCGACCCCCCACACCTTGCCGTCGCCGATGTTCAACGGCTGATAGACGATGGTGCCTTGACCGCCCGATCCGACGCCGACGTTGCTGAGTTCGATGAGGTCGGTCACGTCGCGATAAAAGGCATTGATGCCGACGACGCCGCTGCGGCCGATGCGGCGTTCATAGCCGAGGTCGGCACCCCACGCGGTTTCGGGACGCAGCTGCGGATTGCCGAGCAGGTCGTTGTCGCCGATTTCCTCGATCAGCACCGCTGGGGTGACATAGTTGAACTCGGGACGGCGGTTGGTGCGCGCGACCGAAGCGGTGATGCGGTCGCGCGAGGTGAGATCGAACTTGATCGACGCCGACGGCAGGAATTTTTCATAGTCATTGTCCTGCGCCAGGATATCGGTCGGATCGCTGTAATCGGCGACATCGAGCTTGGTCGTTTCATAACGCACGCCCGCTTCCCACGTCAGGCCGCCCGATTTGCCCTGCACCAGCGCGAAACCGTCGAGGCGGCGCTCCTTGATCCGGATGGAGGTCGCAGAATCGAGTTCGAGCTCATCGAGGGGGACGGCGAAATCGTCGGGGCTGTCGGTGAACTGGTCGTAGTTCGCCTCGATCCCCGAAAACTCGTCGCCGCCCTCGAACGCGACGGTCGCGTGCTTGCGTTTCTTGTTCTGATAGAAAGCGCCGACGACGAACTGCATACCGCCCCCAAGTTCGAATTCATGGTCGAATTTCGCGGTGAACTCCTTGTCGGTCAGGTCGGTCGCGGTGAACGCCTGTTCGAATTCGGGATCGTCGCCCTCGTCGTTGAAACCGATCTCGTTCTCACTCTCGCGCTGCTTGTCGTCGAATCGCGCATAGCCGACCTTCACTGTCGTCTTGCCCAGCGACCATTGGTGCGACAGGCGCGCGTCGAAGCTGGAGTTTTCCTGGTCGATATCGTTGATGTTGCTGTTGTCGCTGGCGAGCATGCCCGTGGGCAGCGGTCCGCTGTTCGCGGTCGCATCGTCATATTCGAAGCTGCGCTCGGTCTCGGTGCGATCGGTGCGGACATAGAAGCCGCTGACGCGGAAATCGGTGGTCTCGCCGTCGATCTCGTACGTCGCGTTCGCCGAATAATCCTTGCCATCGCGCGTGTCGCGCTGGTCTTCGCGATTGTTGAAATCGTCGACCGCATAGTCGGGGTTATTCTCGGGCGAATCGTCGTAGCGGAGCGAATATTTCTTCTTGGGATTGTGGCGTCCCTGGACGTTGACTCCGACGAGCAGGCGGCCCGGGCCGACCGCGCCGCCATAGACCGCGCCAAGGCTCGGTTCGAGTTTCTTGTCGTCATAATAGAGGCCGCCCGCGCGAACGTAGCCGCCGTCGAGTTCATAGCCGTTGCGCAGTTCGATGTTGATCGTGCCCGCGACCGCATCGCCGGTGCGGCGCGCCGACGACGAGCGGACGATTTCGACACGGTCGATCAGTTCGGCGGGGATGCGATCGAGGAAAAAGCTGCGGTCGTCGCCGTTGCCGGGGACACGCTCGCCGTTGATCAGGATCTGCGTATAGCCCGGCGGCAGGCCGCGCAGCCGCGCGCCGTCGCTTTCGATGACGTCGGACAGGAAGGTCACCGACGGCACGCGCTTCAGCGCGTCGCCCGCGGTCAGCGGTTCGAAGCGCTGGAAGAATTCGCTGTCGTACGACAGCACGGGTTCGGCCTCGTCGCTGCGGCCCCGATACCCGACGCTACCAAGAACGACGATGTCCTGCGACGTGGTGATCGGGCCATCACCGCGGTCTTCGGCCGGGATCGGCGCATCCTGCGCCGTCGCCGGGGCGGATAGGAGAGCCGTGGCAAGCGCGAGCGCGGCGGCGTTATGCAGGCTGAAAGTTCGAATCATGGTAACGGACCCCCTTTGTGGTTGCCGGGCCTCTAGGGGGGCCGTGTGACAGTTTGCGGCGAGCCGTGTGACACCTCGATGACAGTTAAGTGACGGAAATATTGTCGTATTGACGCCACTCGACTTTGCTGGGACGGGGCGCGCGAACCGCACTTTTGCGCAATCGGGAACGGGGGAATCATCATGGCGACCATCGGCAAAGGAAAGCTGCTGACTTCGCTGGCTTTTGTATCGATGCTCGGGGGCTGCGCCGCGAGCGAGCCCGTCATCACCGGCCTGCCGCCGGTGCAGGTCACCGCGAGCGGTGAAACCGCGCCCGTCGGCACAGGCCGCGCCGATGCCGCCGACGATCCGGCGATCTGGATCGATCCCGCCAATCCGAACCGCGCGCTGATCGTCGCGACCGACAAGAAGGCGGGGCTGCATGTCTATGACCTGACGGGCAAGGATATCGCCTTTACGCAGGCCGGCCTCGTCAACAATGTCGACGTCGCGGGCAACATCATCGTCGCGAGCGATCGCAACGACGGGGTGAACGCGCATCTCGCGGTGTTCCGCCTTGATGCCGACAAGCCGGCGATTATATCGCTCGGCCGCGCCGCGGCGGGCGCGGGCGAGGCCTATGGGCTCTGCCTCAAGAAGACCGCGCCCGGCGCGCCGATCACCGCGGCGCTGATCGTCAAGGACGGCACCGTGCGCGTCGGCACGCTGACCGTCGACGGAACGCCGGGCTTCACGACCGAATGGGAATATAAGATTCCGACCCAGTCCGAAGGCTGCGTCTTCGACGGCGACACGCTCTATGTCGGCGAGGAAGACGCCGGCGTCTGGGAGCTGAAACCGAACGGCAAGACGGCGACCGCGCGCATCGTCGCGCCGGTCGACAACCAGCGCCTCGTCGCCGACGTCGAAGGTCTCGCGACGATCGACCACAAGGGCCAGCGTTACCTGCTCGTGTCGAGTCAGGGCGACAATGCCTATGCGGTCTTCAAGCTGCCTTCGATAGATTATGTCGGGCGCTTCGCGGTTGCCGCCGGGGCATTCGGCGCGACGAGCGAGACCGACGGCATCGAGGCGGTCGCGGGGAATTTCGACCCCGCCTATCCCGACGGCATTTTCCTCGCGCAGGATGGAGACAACGCGCCCAAGGCGCAGAATTTCAAACTGGTGCGCTGGGACCAGATCGCGGCGGCGCTGGGGCTTTGAGAAAATAACCGTAGCCCCCGCGAAGGCGGGGGCCGTTGGCAGGCTTGTGCTAGGCCGATAGCGGCCCCCGCCTTCGCGGGGGCGACGTGTACTTGCTCTTAAGGGGCGACGCGCCTAGGGGGGCCGCGTCATCCCATCGCCAGCCGAGGCCCTCCCCCATGACCGACCTGATTCCCGTCCGCCGCGCCCTCCTGTCCGTCAGCGACAAGGCGGGGCTCGCCGATCTTGCCGCGGCGCTTGTCCGCCACGGCGTCGAGCTCGTATCGACCGGCGGCACCGCGAAGGCGCTGCGCGAAGCGGGCCACAATGTCCTCGACGTGTCGGACCTCACCGGCTTTCCCGAGATGATGGACGGCCGCGTCAAGACGCTCCACCCGACGGTCCACGGCGGCATCCTCGCGGTGCGCGACGACGCGGCGCATGTCGCCTCGATGGAGGAGCATGGGATCGGCGCGATCGATCTCGTCGTCGTCAACCTCTACCCCTTCCTCCAGACCGTGATGAGCGGCGCCGACCGTGACACGATCATCGAGAATATCGACATCGGAGGCCCCGCGATGGTGCGCTCTTCGGCGAAGAACCACGCCTTCGTCGGGATCGTTACCGAACCCGAGGATTATGCCGCGGTGATCGAAGAGATGGACGCCAACAGCGGCGCGACCACGCTGACCTTGCGCAAACGCCTCGCCGCGACGGCTTTCGCGCACACCGCGACCTATGACAGCATGATCGCGCAATGGTTCGCCTTCGCCGACCAAGGCAAATTCTTCCCCGACACGCTGCCGCTGACCGCAAAGCTGTCGGCCGAGCTGCGCTATGGCGAAAACCCGCACCAGAAGGCCGCGCTCTATCTGCCCGCCGGTCCCGCCGCGCGCGGGATTGCGCAGGCCGAACAGGTGCAGGGCAAGGAGCTCAGCTACAATAATATCAACGACGCCGATGCCGCGCTCGAACTCGTCGCCGAGTTCCGCGAGGCCGACCCGACCTGCGTCATTGTCAAGCACGCGAACCCCTGCGGCGTCGCGAGTGCCGCGACGATCGCCGAGGCCTATGACGCGGCGCTGAAGTGCGACGATGTCTCGGCGTTCGGCGGCATCATCGCAGTCAACCGGCCGCTCGACGGCTCGACGGCGGAAGCGATCAGCGGCATCTTCACCGAAGTCGTCTGCGCCCCCGACGCCGACGCCGATGCGCGCGCGGTGTTCGCGAAGAAGAAGAACCTCCGCCTGCTGCTGACCGGCGAGCTGCCCGACCCGGCGCGCGGCGGGCTGATGCTCAAGACGATCGCGGGCGGCTGGCTCGCGCAAAGCCGTGACAATGGGCGCATCACGCGCGCCGACCTGAAAATCGTCACCGATCGCGCGCCGACCGACGAGGAACTGACCGACGCGCTGTTCGCGTGGACGATCGCCAAGCATGTGAAGTCGAACGCCATCGTCTATGCCAAGGGCGGCTCGACCGCGGGCATCGGCGCGGGCCAGATGAACCGCCGTGACAGCGCGCGCATCGCCGCGGTGAAGGCGCGCGAAGCCGCCGAGAGCCACGGCTGGGCCGAAGCCCGCACTGTCGGCAGCGCGGTCGCGAGCGACGCCTTTTTCCCGTTCGCCGACGGCCTGCTCGCCGCAGTCGAGGCGGGCGCGACCTGCGTGATCCAGCCGGGCGGCTCGATCCGCGACGACGAGGTGATCGCGGCGGCGAACGAAGCGGGCCTCGCGATGGTCTTCACCGCGATGCGGCACTTCCGCCACTGACCGCGCGCCCGAGGCGCACCAGCCGTTCGGCTTCGCTTCTGCAGTCGTAACGCAATCCGGGATCGTTGCAGAAGTCGGGCCAGCGATCCTGGCGCCGCCAGAAATCGACCAGCCCGATCCGCGCCAGCTTCGCAAAAAAAGGCGGGTCGCGCCGGAGCGGAGCGACCGAAGGCCAATAGAGAAGCGACCATTGGCCGTCGGTTTTGCGTATCGGCGCGCGCGCGAGCCACGAGAGCGCTTTCGGCAAGTCGCCGAGCCGCGTGTAATGCGCCGCCAGCGCGTAAGCGCTCGGCGGATACTGCGCGAACCCGGCTTCGGCTGCTGCATCGACCTCGCGCGACCCGATCGACGGATCGGCGAATTGATGGAGGAGCAGCATATCGAATTCGCGTTGCTCCTCGGCCGTTGCGCCGCGATAGACTTCGGCCGCCTCGGCCCGGCCGAGTTCGATCGCGAGGCGACGGCGATGTTCGGCAAGATCGGGATGCCCCGGCCAGATTGCCTCCACTTCGGCGAACCGCTTCATCGCATCCTGCATCTTTCCGGCCGCCGCATAACGCCGAACCACCCCCAATGCCTTGTAGATCGACGTCGGGTCGGCGCGCGCGGCGCGTTCCGCCGGATCGACGCCGGCTTGAACATAGCCCGCCTGAAACAGGCCCACCGCGTTCGTCATCAACGCGGCTGGATATTCGGGATCGATCGCAAGCGCGCGGTCAACAAGAGGCAGGGCCTCGACCATGAACAACTCGCCGCCGCCCGTTTGCGACAGTGCGGTCAGCGCGGGGGCGTTGTCGCGGTCGATCGCAAGCGCCCGGCGTGCCGTATCGATCACCCTTTCGCGCTCGCCGCGCCATTTGGCGGGATCCATCTCGTCCGAGAGATGCTTGACGCGGACCTGTGCCAGCAATCCCAGCGTGTCGGCATCCCCCGGCCAGCGCTGAACCAGCTGCTCCATCAACCGGATGGCGCGGGGTCCATCAAAAGCCGTGTCGGCGTCGCAGACCGCAAAGATCAGCGACCGCCGATCCGCATCGGCCGCCAACAGATCGTTCCGGCCGTTCAGCGTCAACGCGCAGTTGACCAGCCCGGCAACCGCGAGCGCGGTCCGTTCGCGCAGCCGGCTGAGATCGTCGGCGGGTGCCACGAAACGGCTCGACCACAGGATCGACCCGTTCAAACTATCGACGATCCGCGATTCGCTGACGAACTGGTTGCCGTCGCGCTCGATCGCGACGCGGACAACAAAATCGCCCGCACGTCCCGCCACCTTTCCGTCGAGGACACGGACCGAGCCCCCCGACGCCTTGGCAAAGCGCGCGAAATCGCCCGCCAGCGCATCGGCAAAACGATCCTCGACCGGATCATTTCCGCGCAGCTCGATCGGTTCGACGCGGACCACCGGCGCATCGAATGCAGCGACCGCGGATCGCGACCGCGGCGCATCGGCGCCCGTCAGCGCGAGCGCCAGCGCGGCCGCGCCGAGGAACAGCGCGCGCCGCGGCGACAGGCTGGCTGTTTGGCTGACCGCTGGATTGACCGCCATCGCGGGCGCTGCGTTCGGGCGGGCGGCCGGGTGGCGGTCCGGCGGACAGGGCCGGGCCGCCAGGCGCCGATATAGTTCGGCGGTCTCGACCGACGGCCTGCCGTCGATCCCGCGCGCGAGCGCATCTTCGATCCGCTGCCAGGCGTGGCGGACGCCATCGCTGTCGCCCGCCTCCCAGCGCGCGCTCATCACCAGCCGCGCGGCATGTTCGCTGCACGGATCGAAGCGTGTCACCTTGTCCGCAACCGCGAGCGACCGCTCGACATCGCCCGCCTGCAACCGCCTTTCCGCCACCCCGAGCACCTCGCGAACGATCGCTTCGCCCTGACGCGTGCGCTCGACCGCGAGCCAGTCGTCCCACGCTTCGTCGATGCCGTCGAGATCGGCCAGCAGTCCGACGTCGTGCGCGGGCAGCCGGTTCAGAACCACCGCGACATCGTCGACCGCGCACGCGGCGTGCAGCAGCGAAATATCGTCGATGACTTGCGTGCGATCGATGGCGACGGTTTCGCGATCGGCTTGCAGCAGCGGCGGCGATGCGCGCGTCCAGGGCTTCAATTCTACGAGGCATTGGCGCAGGCTGGCATGCGCCTGTGCGTCGGGGCGGCGGCTCCAGAGGAGGGCGCTCAGCCGGTCGCGCGCGAGCGGCGCGTCGGCAAGCACGAGCCGGGCCAGAAGGGCGCGCGCCTTGCGGCTGGTGGGGGACAGAGCGGCCGGCTCGACAGCAAAGTCGCCAAGCAGCCGCAACACTGGCGTCGCGGCGGCGCCATGCCACTCGGTTTTGGCGAATGCAGAATTCACGGCGCGACCTCCTGAGTCGAGGGATAGCGGCCGTATGTTTTTCCCGGGGACCGAATAACATTTTTTTGACGGGCAGACGAATGGTAAATTTCAACATTCTGGTTTTTGACGTATTTTTAATACCCGATTGACGCTCTTCTCACGGCCGCCGGCATGCGTCCCCGATACTCCCCTCACATCCGCAGCCTGCCGTCCGGCTGGGACATGATGAAATGAAAGGGAGTGATTCGATGCGTATCTTCATGGCTCTGCCCCTGTTGCTGCTCGGCGCAGCACCCGCTTTTTCCCAGCCCATCGTCGCGACTGCACCGGCAGGTGAAATCGAGGTCGTCAAAGTCAGCTATGCCGACCTCAATCTCGACACCGATATCGGTCTGGCGCGACTCGATAGCCGCCTGCGCTCCGCAGCGCGTTCGGTGTGCGACGTCCGGCCCGAATTCGAAAACACCGTGCGCGAAATGGCGACCGGCCGCTGCTTCCGCAGCGCGCTTTCGAGGGGCCGCGATGCCGGCCGTGAGATCATTGCCGCCCAACAGGCCGGCACGCCGATGGCGCTGGCCAGCGCGATCCTGATCTCGCGTCGGTAATCCTTACCGGTCCGTGCCGATCGCGCGGACGCCACGATGTCCCTTGCTCCCGTCTCTGGTGGGAGCAACGCCGGAATCGTCCCCCGACGGTTCCGGCGTTTTCGTTTGCGGCAAGACAGGCTTCGGCTCGACTTCGCGCGGCACGGGCGGCATAGGAGGGCCGACGTCGCCACCGCAAGGACCAGCATGACCGCCACACCGCGTAACAAGTCCATGATCCAGAGGCTTTATAACTGGACCATGGAGAAATCCGCACATCCGCACGCCGAATATTGGCTGGCGCTGGTCTCATTCGTCGAGGCGAGCTTTTTCCCGATCCCGCCGCACCCGATGCTGGGGCTGATGTGCCTCGCCAATCCGAAAAAGGCGGTGCGCTACGCGATCATCTGTACGCTCGCGTCGGTCGCGGGCGGCATGCTCGGCTATTTGATCGGCTTCTTCCTCTATGAAAGCGTCGGGCTCGCGCTGCTCGGCGCGCTCGGGCTCACCGACGCCTTCCCGTCGGCCGCCTGTTACCTACGCGAATTCGGCGCCGAGATCATCCTGATCAAGGGTGCGACGCCGATCCCGTTCAAGCTGCTGACGATCACCGCCGGCTTCATCCACATGAGTTTCTGGACCTTCCTGTGGGCGAGCCTCGCCAGCCGGGCCTTTTCCTTCATGCTCGTCGGAATCCTGTTCCGGCTGTTCGGGGCACCGATCAAGGCGTTCATCGACAAATATCTGATCTGGGTGACGGGCGCGTTCCTCGTCGCCGTGGTCGCGGGGTTCCTCGCGATCGGGGCGCTGTCGGGCGATGGCAAGTCCAAGGAAGCCGACAAGTGCAGCGGTGCGACGCTGGAGAGCATCGGGCTCGACCGGAAGTAGGCTTCTCCCCGCAAGCGGGAGGGGTCGGGGGTGGGCAGCCACGTTGCGATAGCCCACCCCGCTGCGACTAACGAGCAAGCTCGCAAGTCTCGCTGCCCCTCCCGCTTGCGGGAGGGGAAACAGGCTTACTCGTTCGCCGCGGTGTGCAGCCAGTCGGCGTGGCGCGGAGCCTTCTTGGTCTGGCTCCATTCCTCGAGCATCAACGGCGCGACGCGCTTCAGTTCGGCATATTGCTCGGCGGTGCCGATGTCGCACGCCAGCTCGACGCGGTGGCCGTTGGGGTCGAAGAAATAGATCGACTTGAAGATGCCGTGATGCGTCGGGCCGAGCACGTCGACGCCTTCGCTTTCCAAATGCGCCTTCGCGGCGACGAGTTCGTCGAAGCTGCCGACCTTGAACGCGAGATGCTGGACCCACGCCGGAGTATTCTCGTCGCGGCCCATAACGGGCTGGTTCGGCAGTTCGAAGAAGGCGAGGATGTTGCCGTTCCCCGCCTCGAGGAAGACGTGCATATAGGGGTCATATTCGCCGGTCGACGGGACATGATCCTCGGCGAAAGCGGTGGTGTAGGTCATGCCGAGCATGCGCTCGTACCAGTCGACCGTTTCCTTCGCATCCTTGCAGCGATAGGCGGCGTGATGCACGCCGCCCAATTTGATCGGGCTCGTCATTCGGCGGGTTCCTCGACAGTCAGCGCTCCGCGGCGAATCTGGTCCATTTCCATCGATTTGAACAGCGCGGTGAAATTACCCTCGCCGAAGCCCTCATCCTTCTTGCGCTGAATGAATTCGAAGAAGACGGGGCCGATCACCGTCTGGCCGAAAATCTGGAGAAGCAGGCGCGGATCGCCTTCGGTGGTCGAGCCGTCGAGCAGGATGCCGCGCGACTGGAGGCCCTCGACCGATTCACCATGGCCCGGCAGGCGCTCTTCGAGCATTTCATAATAGGTCGCCGGCGGCGCGGGGGCGAAGGGGTTGCCGAGCGCTTTCAGCTTGTCCCACGCGGCGTAGAGATCGTCGCAGCTGAACGCGATATGCTGGATGCCCTCGCCATTATAGGCGCGCAGATATTCCTCGATCTGCCCCTTGCCGCCCGCGCCCTCTTCGTTGAGCGGGATGCGGATCTTGCCGTCGGGGGCGGTCATCGCCTTCGACGTCAGGCCGGTATATTCGCCCTTGATGTCGAAATAACGGATCTCGCGGAAGCCCGCGATACGTTCGTAGAACGCCGCCCAATGCGCCATGCGGCCGCCATAGACATTGTGCGTCAGGTGATCGATCAACTGCATGCCCGCGCCGACCGGATGGCGATCGACGCCCTCTTCATAGACGAAGTCGATGTCGTAGATGCTGAGATCGTCGCCATAGCGGTCGATCAGATAGATGATCGAGCCGCCGATGCCGCGGATCGCGGGCAAGCGCAGTTCCATCGGGCCGGGATTGACCTCGACCGGCTCGGCGCCGCGCGCGACGGCTTCGCCATAGGCTTTGGCCGCATCGCGAACACGCCAGCCCATGCCGCACGCCGACGGGCCGTGCTCGGCGGCGAAATAAGCCGCGGGCGATTTGGGTTCGTAATTGGCGATCAAATTGATACCGCCCTGGCGCCACAGCTGGACGTCCTTCGAGCGGTGGCGCGCGATCAGCGTGAAGCCCATCGCTTCGAACACAGGTTCGAGAATGCCCTTCTCGGGCGCCGAAAATTCGACGAATTCAAAGCCGTCGAGGCCCAGCGGATTTTCGAAAAGGTCGGCCATGTCGCATTCCCATCTAGTTTCAATTGAAACTATTATGATGGATTGGGGTGATGGAGTCAATGCGAGAGGCGTAGTGAACAAGCCCCTCCCCTTCAGGGGAGGGGTTGGGGTG
>NZ_JALPRD010000011.1 GCF_023197165.1 Sphingopyxis sp. MSC1_008 | reverse complement strand
CCCCAAAGCCCTGCCCGTCGATGAAGCTGCCCTTGCGGTCGACGCTGTCGGCGATGAGATTCGACATCGCGAGCCGCGCGGTCTCGCGCTTCATCACGCGTTTCCCGCCCGTTTCGCCTTCGCCCAGCAGCATCGCGAGGAAGCGGTCGTAATCGCGCGCACTCGACACCAGCCCGCCGCCGCCGAACGGATAGGGCGGCGGGTCGAGATAGATCGAACTCGTCGCAGGGTCGAAGGGGATCAGCGCGCCACCGAACGGCGCATAATTGCTCGTGAAGCGCCCCACATCTTTCGCGGCCACCATGAAACCCGTGCTCGTCATGCCAAGCGGATCGAACAATCGCGCCTTCAGGAAGGCATCGAACGCCTGCCCCGACACGACCTCGATCAACCGCCCCATCAGGTCGAGGCTGATCGAATAGCTCCACTTGGTGCCGGGCTCATAGACGAGCGGCAGCGCCGCGAGCCGGTCGGCCATCACCGCAAGGCTCGGCGCCGGGGTCACCGGCGCGAAACCCGGTATCGGCAGGCGGCTCGCCTGTCCGCCGGCGATGCCATTGTCGTCATAGGCTTTTTTGATCGGCCCTTTCTGGATGATATTATAGCCGAGCCCCGCAGTGTGCGTGAGCAGCTGGCGTACCGTGATCGGGCCCTTCGCGGGTCGCACGTCGGTGATCGAGCCGTCGGGGACGTTCTGGACCTTCATGTTCGCAAAGGCGGGCAGGAAATCGGCGATCGGCTGGTCGAGCTTCATCTTGCCGTCTTCGATCAACAGCATCGCGGCGATGCCGGTGACGGGCTTGGTCATCGAATAGAGGCGCCACAACGTGTCGGGGCCGACGGGCGTCGGCGAATCGTTCGACTGCACCCCCGCGCCGAAAAAGACCGCGGCTTCCTGCCCCTTGCCGATCGCGGCGAGCGTGCCGGCGAGTTCGCGGCGGTCGACGAAGCCTTTGATGAACGCATTGGTCGCGGGGTAGAGCGCGGCGCCGTCGATCTTCCACGCGAGCGCGGCGCGCGGCAGCAACGCCCCCGCACCCGCCAGCGCCATCCCGCCCATCAGCGCGCGGCGCGACACCATCATGTTCATGCGTCTCTCTCCAGCATCTTGTCGGTCAGTTTGCGATAGAGCGTCGGCAGCCCCGCCGCGTCAAGCTCCGCAATCGGCCACCATCGGCCTTCCGCTGCGGCATCGGGGGCTTCGGGCGGGCCATCGCGCCGCACCAGGGTCAGCGTCAGGTCGAAATGGGTAAAACCATGATCGACGCTGACGATTCCCGACTCGGCAGGACGCGCATCGGTCCAGTCGCCGCCAGGCAGCGCGCGCATCCCGCCGAGCATGCCCTTGTCGGGACGGCGCACGAGCCATATCTGTGCATTACGCTCGATCCAGTGCGCCAGCCCATGCCGATGCGGCTTGGCCTTCTTCGGCGGCTTCACCGGCAGGCGCTCGATATCGGCCCGCCCACGCGCGCGGCAGTCGGCCATCAGCGGGCAGATCGCGCACGCCGGGCCGCGCGAGGTGCAGATCGTCGCGCCAAGGTCCATCAGCGCCTGCGCAAAATCGCCCGGCCGATCCGCGGGCACCAGCGGCTCCAAAGCGGCTCGAATCTCGCGCTTCGCCATCGGCAGCGGCGTCTCGATCAGACGATGGCGCGCGATCACGCGTTCGATATTGGCGTCGACGACAACCGCGGCGCGGCCAAAGGCGATCGCGGCGACCGACGCCGCGGTGTAATCGCCGATCCCGGGCAGCGCGCGCAGCCCCGTCTCGCTATCGGGAAAGTGCCCGCCATGGTCGCGAACGACCGCGCGCGCGCAGGCGAGAAGATTGCGCGCGCGGGCATAATAGCCAAGCCCCGCCCACGCCGCCATGACATCGGCATCGTCGGCCGCCGCCAGATCGGCAACGGTGGGCCAACGTTCGATAAAGCGCGCAAAATAGCCTGCGACCGCGGCGACGGTCGTCTGCTGCAGCATGACCTCGGCCAGCCAGATGCGATAGGGATCGGGAACCCCGCCGCTGTTCGGCGCGATCCGCCACGGCAGCACCCGCGCTGACCGGTCGTACCAGCCGAGCAGCCGGTCCGCGAAGTCGCGGGCGATGTCATCTGCCATGTGGGAAGTCTGGACGCTCACCCCCCGCCTATGGCATGGCACCCGCTATGACGAAAGACGTAGGCGAGGACGCGCCGGCCAAAAAGGCCAAGGCGAAAGGCAAGGCGAAATCCGCCAAACCACCCGTGCGCGTCTATGAGCGCCCGCGCGGCGGCGAAGCGCGCATGGTCTCCGACCTCGTTCCCGAAATCGGCCGCGCCGCCTTTCGCAAATTCGGCTTCGTGCAAAGCTCGGTCGTCAGCCGCTGGCGCGAGATCGTCGGCGACCGGCTTGCCGACGTCACCCAGCCCGCGATGATCCGCTTCCCCGCGGGCCAGAAAGCGGGCGGCACGCTGCACCTGACGATCAGCGGCGCGCACGCGCCGATGCTCCAGCATGTCGCGCCCGACATCATCGGTGCGGTCAACCGCTTCTTCGGTTATGCCGCGGTCGCGCAGGTCCGCATGACACATGGTCAGGTTACGCCCGCCGCGCCCGTTCAGCAGCCGGCAATGCTGAAGCCCGTACCCGCCGAACTGGGGGACAGCCTGCGCGACATCGGCGACCCGGAACTGCGCACCGTGCTCGAACGCATGGCGGCAGGACTGGCGACGCCGCCCAAGCTCCCTCGCATAAGCTAAAGGAAAGACGGCCGACGATGTCCGCTTTTGACGACCCGCTTCTCGATCGCCGTGCGGCGGTGCTGGCGCTTTCGGGCGCCGCGCTCGGCCTGATCGCCGCGACTCCCGCCAAACCCACGCTCTGGTCGCAGACGGTAACGACGACCCCGATCGGCTCCTTCCTCGCCGGCAATCCCGCCGCAAAGGTCCGGCTCGTCGAATATTTCAGCTACACCTGCCATATCTGCGCCGATTTCGCGAAGGCGAGCGCGCTGCCGCTGAAGACCGGATATGTCGATCGCGGGCTCGTGCTGTTCGAATATCGCAACCTCGTGCGCGACCCCGTCGACATGACCGCGGCCTTGCTCGCACGGTGCGGCGGGCCAAAGGCGTTCGCCGCCAACCATCAGGCGATCTTCAACAATTTCCCGGCACTGATCGCCAGTATTCAGAAGGCAACCGACGCGCAGAAGACGAGCTGGTTCGAAGGCAGCACCGGCGAGCGCGCGCGCAAGATCGCCGCGGGCACGGGGCTCACCGCGCTGATGCGCGCGCGCGGCTACACACAGGCGCAGATCGACGCCGCACTCGACAGCGAGGTGGCGCAGGCCGAACTCACCGGCATGACGAACATCGGCCTTAACGCCGACCGCGTCGAAGGCACGCCAAGCTTTTTCGTCAATGGCCGCAACGCCGGGGTCACCGCATGGCCCGCGCTCAAATCGAAACTCGACCTCGCGATCAAGGCCGCTTAAAAGCGCCGCATTCCCGTTCTGTGGAGAAAGTAAGAAATATGACCGCATCGCTTCGTATCGCCCTTCTGTCTTCGCTCGGCGCGCTCGCCCTCGCCGGTTGCGGCGACGGCGCGACCGACCCCTCCAAGGAACAGGCTGTCGTCGCCAAGGTCGCGCCGCCCGCGGGCAAGAGCTGGTCGCAGGTTGTGCGCGTCGACGGCGACGGCGTCGTGATGGGCAACCCCGACGCACCGATCAAACTCGAGGAATATGGCGCCTTCACCTGCGGCCATTGCGCGAAATTCGCGCAGGATTCGCACGAAGAACTAAAGCGCGACTTCGTCGACACCGGCCGCGTGTCGTACAAGCTGACGCCGTTCATGCTTCACCCCGTCGACGCGATTTCGGGCGCGATCGTCAAATGCACCGGCCCCGACCGCTTCTTCCCGCTCGCCGACGCGACCTTCATCGAGCATGAGGCGTTCATCGCCGGCGCGTCGAAGCCGGCGCCGGGGATCGAGGAAGCGATGAAGCTGCCCCCCGCGCAGCGTTTCGTCGCGCTCGCCAAAGGCTGGGGCATCGATCAATTCTATCAACAGCGCGGCGTCCCCGCCGCGACGATCCAGCAGTGCCTGAGCAAGGTCGAAAATGTCGAGGCGATCGAAAAAGGCACCAACGCCGGGGTCGAGAAATATCAGATCACGGGCACCCCGACCTTCATCATCAACGGCCAGGTTGCCGAGGGCGTCACTGCCTGGGGCCTGCTGCGCGATCGTCTGCGCACGATGGGCGCGCGCTGATTCCTCTTTCGTCATGCCGGGCTTGACCCGGCACCCGCCTTTTTTCTTCAAGAAGGCAGGCCCCGGATCAAGTCCGGGGTGACGGATAAGGGAAGCGAACCCCTTGCGACTCCCCCGGCCACACGGCATGACGGCTGCATGGGGGATATGTGACGACAAGGTTGCACCAGCTCCGATTCGATGAGCTGCACGGGGGCGTTCCGTGCAGATAAAACGGCTGCGCCTGACCGGTTTCAAAAGCTTCGTCGAACCCACTGAACTCCGCATCGAACCCGGGCTGACCGGCGTCGTCGGCCCCAATGGCTGCGGCAAATCGAACCTGCTCGAAGCGATCCGTTGGGTGATGGGTGAATCCTCCCCCAAATCGATGCGTGGCGGCGGGATGGAAGATGTCATCTTCGCCGGCACCTCGACGCGGCCGGCGCGCGATTTTGCCGAGGTCGCGCTCCATTGCGACACCGAAGGCGCGCTGGTTGCCGGGTTGTCGGACTCGAGCGACGGCGACGATCTCGAAGTCATCCGCCGCATCGAACGCGGCGCGGGCAGCGCCTATCGCGCCAACGGCCGCGACGTGCGCGCCAAGGACGTCGCGCTGATCTTTGCCGACGCCGCGACCGGCGCGCACAGCCCCGCGCTCGTCAGCCAGGGCAAGATCGCGAACGTCATCGCCGCCAAGCCCACCGACCGCCGCGCGATGCTCGAGGAAGCCGCGGGCATCGCCGGGCTGCACGTGCGCCGCAAGGACGCCGAGCAGAAACTGCGCGCGACCGAAACCAACCTCACGCGCCTCTCCGAAATCGTCGCCGACATGGAAGTGCGCGCCAACGCGCTGCGGCGGCAGGCGCGCGCGGCGGAAAAATACAAAAAGCTCTCCGACGATATCCGCATCGCCGAAGGGCGGCTGATCTATGCGCGCTGGCGCGACGCCGCCGCCGCCGCCGACCAGGCGCGACGCGACGCCGACGCCGCCGAAGCCGCGGTGAAAACCGCGCAGGACGAACTTGAAACCATATCGAAGGCGCAGACCGAGGTCGCGACGCACGTCGCCGCGGCGCGCAGCGATGCGCAGGCGCAGCGTGACGCGCTCGCCGAGGCGAATGCGACGCAGATCCGCTTGCAGGGCGAGGAGCGCGCCGCGATCCAGCGGCTCGAAGATCTGGCGACGCAGCAGCGGCGCATCGCCGACGACCGCGCGCACGAAGGCGAACTCGCGCGCGACGCCCATGCCGCGCTCACCGCGCTCGACGCGGAGACGAAATCGCTGGCGCAGGACATCGCCGGACACGACGCCGGCAAGGCCGCGCTCGCCGACGCCAGCCTCGCCGCGCAGGCACGGCTGCGCGACGCCGAGGTCGCGCTGGCGCAGGCGCGCGCCAAGGCGGCGAGCGAAGCCGCCGACTGGCGCATCGCGGTGTCGGCCCGCGACAGCGCCGAAGCTGCCGTACGCCGCGTTGCCACCGACAAGGCGCGCGTCGACGCCGAGGTTGCGGCGCTCGGCGACAGCGCCGCGCTCGCCGCGACGCATGCCGAAAGCGTGAAAGCTGCCGACGCCGCCGAAGCCGCGATCGCCACTGCCGAAAATGCCTTGCGGGAAGCCGAGGCCGATCGCGAGGCAACTGCGGCAGATCTTGCGGGCATCGAGGCGGGGCTCGCCGAAGCGCGCGCCGCGCTCGCCGCGCTCGAAGGCGAGGCGTCGACGCTCGAACGCGCGCTCGCCGCGGCGCGCAGCGATGCCGACCGCATTCTCGACGAGCTTCGCGTCGCGCCGGGCTATGAAGCCGCGCTCGCCGCCGCGCTCGGCGACGATCTCGACGCCGGGACCGACAAGGATGCGGCGCGCAGCTGGGGCGGCGCCGACGCCGCCAAGACCGACCCCTCCCTCCCTTCCGGCACCAAGCCACTCGCCGAATTCGTCCAGGCACCCGCCGCCCTCGCGCGCCGTCTCGCACAGGTCGCGGTGGCCGAGACCGATGCCGGCCCGCCGCTCGCGGTCGGCCAGCGCCTCGTCACGACCGATGGCGTGATGCGCCGCTGGGACGGCTTCGTCACGCGCGGCGACGGCGCGACCGCGACCGAACGACTGCAACGCCAGAACCGCCTCGACGAACTCGCCGCGCAGCGTCCGCAGGTCGAACTCGGCGTGCAGGATCTGCGCGACCGGCGCGATGCCGCCGCCGCCAAGGCGTCCGAGCTGACCGCTGCCGCAGCGACGGCGCGCAAGGCGCTCGCGCAGGCCGACGAAACGCGGCGCAGCGCGCTGCGCGCCGCCGACCAGGCGCAGGCCGCGATCGACCGCCACCGCGACGCCGCGTCGCTGTTCGACCGCCGCCTCGCCGAAATCGCCGAGGCCGCGAGGGACGCCGCGGACGCGCTCACTACTCAGGAAACCGCGCTTGCCGCGCTGCCTGACGACAGCATCGCGCGCGCCGCACTCGAAGCCGAGGAGCAGGCGGCGGACCGCGCGCGCACCGATGCCAATTCCGCGCGCGATGCGCTGGCAGCACATGAGCGCACGCTTGCCAGCCTCAGCGAGCGGCAGGCGGTGGTCAGCGCCGAGATCAAGAGCTGGAAGGCGCGCGCGGGCGAGGCCGCACGCCGCGTGACCGAAATGGACAAGCGCGCCGACGCGCTGGCGGCCGAAGCGGCAAAACTCGCCGACCTCCCCGCCAAGCTCGCCGGACAGCGGATTGAAGCCGAAAGCCGCCAGACGGCGCTGCGCGAAAAGGTCGCGGCCGCCGAAGCGCAGGAACGCGCCGCCGAGGCTGCGCTGCGCGAAGCCGAAACCGCGCTGAATGCCATCCGCGAGCGCGTCGCCGCCGCGCGCGAAACGCGTGCCGGCGCGATCGCCCGCTCTGAAAATGCCGAGCTGCGCCGCATCGAGATGGGGCGTTTGTCGGGCGAGCGTTTCGAATGCCCGCCGCCGCTGCTGCCGCAAAAAGCCGGGTTCGAGAGCGACACGGTCGGCGACGCGAACGCCGAATCGGCGCAGCACGACCGTCTGGTGTCGGACCGCGAGCGGCTCGGCCCGGTGAACCTTGTCGCCGCCGACGAACTCGCCGAACTCGACACCGAGCGCGAGAAGAATGCCGCCGAGATCGAGGAACTGACGCAAGCCGTGCATCGCCTGCGCGGTTCGATCGGCAATCTCAATCGCGAGGGCCGGGTGCGGCTGCTCGCGGCGTTCGAGGCGGTGAACCAGCATTTCCAGCGCTTGTTCACGACACTG
This sequence comes from Sphingopyxis sp. MSC1_008, assembly GCF_023197165.1. Classification (GTDB taxonomy): domain Bacteria; phylum Pseudomonadota; class Alphaproteobacteria; order Sphingomonadales; family Sphingomonadaceae; genus Sphingopyxis. Next base: position 144,011 of record NZ_JALPRD010000011.1, on the reverse strand, counting down.
TTCAACGGCGGGCAGGCGCATCTCGAACTCGTCGATTCGGACGATCCGCTCGAGGCCGGCCTCGAAATCATGGCGCAGCCCCCGGGCAAGCGCCTCGGCACGCTCACCCTGCTCTCGGGCGGCGAACAGGCGCTGACCGCAGTCGCGCTGATCTTCGGTCTCTTCCTCACCAACCCCGCGCCGATCTGCGTCCTCGACGAAGTCGACGCGCCATTAGACGACGCGAATATCGAGCGTTTCTGCGACCTGCTCGACCGCATGGCGCGCGAAACGAACACGCGCTACCTGATCGTCACGCACAATGCGGTGACGATGGCGCGCATGCACCGGTTGTTCGGGGTGACGATGATCGAGCGCGGCGTGTCGCGCCTCGTGTCGGTCGACCTCGGCGGCGCCGAGGAACTGCTTGCTGCGGAGTAGCTAGGGCGCGGTTCCCACGACCAGCATCGCCGCGAACACCAGCAGCCCCGCGAACCGGTTGCTGCGGAACTTCGCCAGCGCATCCTCGCCGTTCGCCGGGTCGAGCGTGACCACCTGCCCCGTCAGATGCACCGCGGCGGGCAGCAGCGCGATCAGCACCAGCGGATCGGGCCGCACCGCCCATAGCGCGCCGCCCCAGCAGGCGAGCGCAAGCGCGTAGCACATCGCGACCCCGCCCCGCACATGGCGACCCATCGCGCGCGCGCTCGACTTCACGCCGATCAGCATGTCGTCCTCGATATCCTGCAGCGCATAGATGGTGTCGTAGCCGATCACCCACGCGATACAGCCGGCATAGAGCAGCGGCAGCGCCAGCCCCTCCTGACCGCCGACCGCGACCCACGCGACGAGCGCGCCCCAGCTGAACACGAGGCCCAGCCATGCCTGCGGCCACCAAGTGATCCGTTTCATGAAGGGATAACCCGCAACGAGAATCAGGCTGCCGAGCGCGACGATCTGCGCCGGGCGCGGCAGCTGGAGCAGCACCGCGAGCCCGACGAGCGACAGCAGCAAGGTCCACAGCAGAGCGTTTCGAACCGACACCGCGCCGCTCGCAACCGGACGCGACGCCGTCCGCGCGACTTTCGCGTCGAGGTCGCGGTCGACGATATCATTATAGACGCAGCCCGCCCCGCGCATCGCGATCGCACCGATCAGCAGCCACAGGAACAAGGGCCAGTGGCTGATCGCGCCGCCGCCGAGCGCGAGCGCCCAGGCACAGGGCCAATAGAGCAGCCACCAGCCGATCGGCCGGTCGAACCGCGCGAGCAGCGCATAGGGCCGCGCCGCGGAGGGCAGCAGGGCGACGAAACCGCGAAGCTGGCTATCGGGAGGATGGGTGGCAGTCATCGATGCGCGGGCGATAGCAGGCCCGCGGCGGGGAATAAATGCCCGATCAACGAACGCGCGGATGCGCCGTCAGGTGCAGGTCGCCGGGGTGCCGGGTGCCTTGAGGCCCGAAAGATCGCGCGCTTCGCGGATATTGAACGCCGCGGTCGTCTTGATCAGCTTCCGCCCGATCACCTTGCCATAGAGCAGCGGCTGGTACTCATAAGTGATTTCGACGAACATCACCGCCGTTCCGCCTGCCGCCGTGACCTCTCTGCCGACAGGACCCATACCTCTGAAATTATTATCATTCTTTCCGACTCCCTCGACTCCGTACGCCGAGGGGACGCGCATATCGCCAAAGCAGCGCTGCCACTTGATCGTCTGCCCGTTACCAGACGCATTCCGCTCGAGGCTCGACAGGATGATGCGGCCATGGCTCCGGACATCGAGACCTCCGGCCTGCAACTGCGCGCCGGCAAAAATTTCGTTGATATCGACCTCGCGGATTTCGGGCAGGGTCAGGTTGCTGCCCGCCGCGATGCGCGCCGCATTGTCCGCGGTATTGAGCGCAAGCTGGCTGATGCGCGTGTGGGTCAGCGTCAGATTGGCAATCTCCAGCCCGCCAAAGCCGACGAGCACGAGGAACGGAATAGCAAAGGCCATTTCGAGCATCACCGCGGCGCGGACGTTCCGCGCCAGGCGCAGCGCCGCGAGCCGCATCCGGCGGTGGAGGCGGGAAAGGGCCGTCATGGGCACTCCTCCGGAATGACATCGCCGCCCACCGCGAAGGGCTGATTGCGCAGCAACGTCACCGCGGTCAGCGTCTTGGATTGCGGCTGGCCCAGCATCTTCCACACGGGAAGAACGCGGTCGAACTTCATCGACGCCGTGTACTGGACGATATCGTCCGCGCCGCCATTGCCCGCCTTGCCGCCATCCTCCCAGCAATCGATCGGCGACGGATCCTTCTGGTCGTTGTCGTTCTGATCCACCCAGCGCAGCGGTTTGATATCGCTAAAGTCGTCGAAGGTGCGGCGATAGAAGGTCAGCTCGGCGTTCTTGAACACCTTCCTGACCTGCGCCGTGACCGCCTCGTCGAGTTCTTCCTGCTCGATCGAATGCGCTTCGAGCGTCGCGTCGCGCCCGGCCTTGGCGACCGCGCCTTGCAGAACCTGCTGCGCGTACATCTGCCAGCAGAAATCGAAAATCCCGAGCAGGACGAGCAGAAACAAAGGCGCGGTCAGCGCGAATTCGACCATCGCCGTGCCGCGCTTGTGGCGGCGCAGGCGGCGGAAAAGTGCGCGGATCATTGCGACAGCCTCAGCTTGGAAATCTGCCGCGCGATCGCCTGGAACTGCTCGTTGAGCTGTTCGGCATTGTCGGCTTCGAACGCCTGCCCCGACGATGCGCAGCTGTTCAAATTGGTATTACTGCCCACGCCGAACGATACCACCCAGACGGTGACGCCGCGCGCGCGCGCCGCCCGGCACAATTGCACGAAGCGGTTGTTGTGCCGCGCGATGGCATTGTCGTCGCTCGTCGCGCCGATGCGCGGCATCGACCTTTCCTGCCCTTGGTGCGACATGTTGGCACGCGGCGTATTCATCTCGCCGTCGGTCATGAAAACGATATGACGGCTGACCGGCCGCCCGTTGATCGGCGGCGCGTTTTCGGTGGCGAAGAGCCCTGTCGGCGAAATCAGCCGCGCACCCCACGCCATACCCGCGTCGTGATAGGTATAGCCTTTCGGTTGCAAGGAATTGATATAGGTCGAGAAGGTGCTTTTGTCCGTGTTGGTCATCGTGGTCAGGTTCATCGCCGCGACCGGGCACGCGGCATAATCGCCACCCTTTTCGACGAAATTCTCGAGATCGCTCGATGTTTTGAGCGAGGCCGATTGACTGCGGTTGTAGGTGACATTGGGAAGGAAGAACTTCCACTGGGTATCGACGTCGCTCGTCGGCAACATGTCGATATTCATGTCATAGGCGTCGGACGGCGCCGTCTCTGTCGCCGAGAATGTCGTGGTCCCACGCTCGATGACGCAGCCCGTCCAGCTGGTTGTGACGAGCGCAGCCTTGTCGCCGGTGTCGGATTCGATCGTCGACCCTGTCTTCAGCGGACGTGTATCGAAGGTACGGTTATCATAAGTATATTCGTTTTCGAACACCTTGGTCGGCGTTTCGGTAACCACCGTTGTACTCGTGCGCTTGAAGCTCGCGATCCAGCGCCCCTCGCGGCACTTGTTGTCCGAGTTCTGGAACTGCTTATATTTATAATAGCTGTAAGTGCGCTGGACGTCATAGGTCGAGATCCGGTTGCCGTCGGCATCGACATATTGCTCGGTCAGGTTGGCGTTGGGTTGCCCCGGTTGCGGCGTCGTGTCGGTCGGCAGGCCTCCCTGGCACTTGCCCAGATCCTTGTCGAAAACGTCGGCATTGTGCGTATCTTGGACATTGCTTTCGTCATAGTCGGTCTGGGTGTAGACGATCTTGGTCTTCGGCGTACGCGACGGCAACTTCACCTCGTCAGCCAGCCAACTGGAATTCTTCGCCAGCAATAGTCCGCCGACATTGGCGGACGAGCTGTACGGAACGACGCCGAAACGCAGGCGGCCGTCGCCGACATCGGCACTCGTCAGCGTGTCGAAAAAGTCGATCGCCGCGGCGCGCAGCGCCACGATCTTGGTCTGGGTATCGCTGGAGACGGCTTTGCTTGCCATCGATCCGGTGACGTCGAGCACCATCATGACATCGACGTTCGAGATTTCGAGCTTTGCCGTGCAGGCGGCCGACAGGCGGAACTCGTCCTTGCCGAAAATATACATGAGCGCGGCCGGCAGGACCGCAGAGGCGCTCCCCTCGACATCCGATGCGTTGGGGGCCCGGCTCGAGAAGCTGATCCCCGTGGCGCCATATTTCTCTTCGGGAAAGTTGAAGTTGAACATCTTCGACGCTTCGGCCTTCGCCGTGTCGGTATAGGTTCCGCTGGCCATCGCGCGGCGCCCGGCGAGAACGGCCGAATCGCACGCCTGCTGCAAACGCAGCTGCGTCATATAGGCGCGGCCGATGTCGACCGCCGAACCAACGATGCCGATCACCGGCACGATCGCCGCGGCGGTCAGCATGAAAGCGTTGCCGCGCTGGTCGCGCAAAAGCTTTGTGGCGCCGAGCCGCAGCCGGCTGAATACGGTCCCTCGCATGGCCTAACCCCTCTTCGCCCGGCGACGCCCCCCACTAGATGGGCCGCTGGTATCCTCGCACCTAGGGGAGGACTGCTTACCAAAACGCTAATCGGGGGCGGGTCGATCGGTCCGGATCGGCGCTTCTGACCCGGATCGGGACAAGGCTCATCGCCTCACGGCAAAGGATGCACAAAATATCGCCTTCTGTTATCGGCCTCCCATGCCCGCGACTCCTGCCTGGCCGCCCGCCAGCACACCCCGCCTGTTCGTTGATCTGCCGCTTGGGCAGGGTGTCGCCCCCATGATCGACGGCGCCGCCGCGCATTATCTGCTCAACGTGATGCGGATGAAAGCGGGCGACCCGATCCTGCTGTTCGACAATATCAGCGGCGAATGGCTCGCGGTCGTCGCCGATGCCGCGAAACGCTCGCTGACGCTGCGCATCGAGCGGCAGACGAAGGCGATCGAGCGCGTGCCTGATCTCTGGCTGTGCTTCGCGCCGGTCAAGAAGGCGCGGCTCGACTGGATCATCGAAAAGGCGACCGAGCTTGGCGTCAGCCGCCTGCAGCCGGTCATCACCGAACGCACGATCGTCGAGCGCGTCAAGCGCGAGCGGCTCGAGGCGCAGATTATCGAAGCGTGCGAGCAGTGCGGACGCACCGCGCTGCCGACGCTGGCCGAGCCCGTCAAACTGCCCCAGCTCCTGAAGGACTGGCCCGCCGGGCGCAGCCTGCTGTTCGCCGACGAAGCTGGCGGCGCGCCGCTCGCCAGCATCGACACCCCCGCACCGGCGGCGATTCTCACCGGCCCCGAAGGCGGCTTTACGGCGCGCGAGCGCGAGTTGCTGACCGGCCATCCCGCGGTCCGCCGCATCGCGCTCGGCCCCCGCATCCTGCGCGCCGAAACCGCGTCGATCGCCGCCGTCGGGATCTGGATGGCGCAAAATGGCGATTGGTCGGCGGACGCCTGAATCCCCGCTTTTGTCCCGTTGCCGCACAGAAATACGGCCAAGTCGCCGATTTTAACCCGATATTAGCTACGCACAGGCCATAGCGGCGCCATGCAACGGCGGGACCAGAGCCGATACTGCTGGCGTGGGGGCCAGTGTTTGCTGTCTGTGCGAGTATGTCTCATGCTCGTTTGGCTGGCGTTGACGCTTGCCAGCAATCCCGCCATCGCACAGACGACCACCAGCTACAGCAACACGGCAACCGGCACGATCAGCGAAACCGCGACGACATGCGCCAGTCCGATGGTACGAAATTTCACCGTCGCCGCCAACGCGCAGGTCACCGATGTGAATATCGGCGTCCAGTTTACGCACAGCTATCGTGGCGACATTCGCGCGACTCTGGTTTCGCCATCCGGAACCGTGGTCGATCTGATCACCAATGTCGGCACTTCGGCCAACAATCTGAACGTCCTGTTCGACGATAGCGCGGCCGCGAGCATCACGGCGCACAGCACGAACGACAACACGGCCGCGGCGCCGCCCTATCAGCGCATTTTTCGCCCCGAGGGCTCGCTCGCGAGCTTCAATGGGCAGGGCTCGACAGGCACCTGGCAGCTCACGATATGCGATTCACTCAACAGCGACAGCGGCAACTTCACCCGCACCGACCTGACGCTCACGACCGTGCCGATCGCCCCGTCCGCCGACCTGTCGCTGACCAAGTCGGTGAGCAACGCGTCGCCCGCGCCCGGCGCCAGCATCAACTATATATTGAGCGTCACGAACGCAAGCGGCTCGGCGCTGACCGCGAGCGGCGTGACGGTGCAGGACACACTGCCCGCGGGCTTCACCTTCACCAGCGCCTCGGGTTTCGGCAGTTACAACAGCACGACCGGCGTGTGGACGGTCGGCAGCATCCCGCCGGGAACGACGCGAACGCTGACGATCACCGGCAACGTCACCGCCACCGCGGGCGCGAGCGTGACCAATATCGCCGAGATCAACGCGTCGTCGGCGTTCGACTTCGATTCGATCCCCGGCAACGGCGCGGCGGGCGAGGATGATTATGATACCGCCAGCTTCACCGTTTCGGGCACGCGCGCCGCGGGCACCCCGCCGACACTCGTCTGCCCCGTCGGCACGACGATGCACGACTGGGACGGTGTCGCCTGGGCTGCGGGCACGACGAGCGGCACCTATGCACTGACCGCGATCGGCACGATGAATTTCAATATCGGCATCAGCGGCGGCGCGTTCCTCAACAATGCGACCTATGGCGGCCAGTCGCCGACGCGCCAGAATGTCGTCACCGGCGGCTTCACCCCGGCCCAATTTTCGATCTTCGAGATCGCCGATTTCACCAGCCAGGCGGGCGCCATCACCTCGACGATCAGCTTGCCGACCGCGGTTCCCGGCGTCCAATTTCGCGTGTTCGATATCGACTATGCGGCGGGGCAGTTCGCCGACCGTTTGACCGTGACGGGCAGCTTCAACGGATCGCCGGTGACGCCCACGCTCACCAACGGGGTCAGCAATTATGTCATCGGTAACAGCGCCTATGGCGACGCCACCTCGGCCGACGGCAGCGGCAACGGCAATGTTGTCGTGACCTTTGCCGCACCCGTCGACACCATCGTCATAACCTATGGCAGCCATAGCCTCGCCCCTGCCGACCCCGGACAACAGGGCGCCGCGATCCATGACATCCTATTCTGCCGCCCGACCACCAACCTGACGATCGTCAAGACCAGCAGCGTCGTCAGCGACCCCACGAACGGGACGGCCGATCCAAAAGCGATCCCCGGCGCGACGATGCGCTATTGCATCCTCGTCACCAACAATGGCAGCGGCACCGCGACCGGGATCAACGTCGCCGATGCGCTTCCCGCAAACACGACCTTCACCCCCGGTTCGCTGCGCAGCGGCACAAGTTGCGCGGGCGCGGCGACGGTCGAGGACGACAATGCGAGCGGCGCCGACGAAAGCGATCCGTTCGGGGCATCGATCGGCGGCACGACGGTTGCCGCAACCGCGACGACGCTGGCGCCTGGCAACGCCCTCGCCATCGCCTTCGACGTGACAGTCAATTGACAGGCGCGGCGCCGGAACCACGCTTCACGATCCACCTTCGCGTCAGGGTGAAATAGCAGGCTGCAACACCCGATTGCATTCTGTACCGAACCGTATAATGGCGCGATATGAGCACGCGCACCGCCTCGGACAGCAACGATCCCATCGTCGAAAGCCGCGACCAGCTCGCGGTCCCCATGATCAAGGGCGAAAAGCCCAAGGACCGCTGGCGTATCGGCACCGAGCACGAGAAATTCGTCTATCGCACTGCTGACCACCGCGCCCCCAGCTATGACGAGCCCGGCGGCATCCACGACCTGTTGATGGCGCTAACGCGCTTCGGCTGGGAACCGGTGATCGAGGGCGGCAAGGTGATCGCGCTCGCGGGCAGCGACGGCACCGTAAGCCTCGAACCCGCGGGTCAATTGGAATTGTCCGGCGCGCCGCTCGAAAACCTCCACCAGACCTGCGCCGAGACCGGCCGTCACCTGAAACAGGTGAAAGAGGTCGGCGCCGAACTCGGCCTCGGCTTCCTCGGCCTCGGCATGTGGCCCGACAAGACGCGCGCCGAGCTGCCGATCATGCCCAAGGGGCGCTACAAGATCATGCTCGACCATATGCCGCGCGTCGGCAGCATGGGGCTCGACATGATGCTGCGCACCTGCACGATCCAGACCAACCTCGACTATTCGTCCGAGGCCGACATGGTGCAGAAGTTCCGCGTCTCGCTGGCGCTGCAACCGATCGCGACCGCGCTCTTCGCCTCCTCGCCCTTCACCGAAGGGCGGCCCAACGGCTATATGTCGTACCGCAGCCATATCTGGACCGACACCGACCCCGCGCGCACCGGCATGCTGCCCTTCGTGTTCGAGCAGGGTTTCGGCTATGAGCGCTATGTCGACTATATGCTCGACGTGCCGATGTATTTCGTCTTCCGCGACGGCAAATATATCGACGCCGCGGGGCAGAGCTTCCGCGACTTCCTGAAGGGCGAGCTCCCTGCGCTCCCCGGCGAGAAACCGCGCCTCTCCGACTGGAACGACCATCTCTCGACCGCCTTCCCCGAAGTGCGCTTGAAGAGCTTCCTCGAAATGCGCGGCGCCGACGGCGGCCCGTGGAACCGCATCTGCGCGCTGCCCGCGCTCTGGGTCGGCCTGCTCTACGATCAGGCCGCGCTCGACGCGGCGTGGGACCTGGTCAAGGGCTGGAGCATCGAGGAACAGCAGACGCTCCGCGATGCTGTCCCCAGCGAAGGCCTCGACGCCCCCGCCCCCGGCGGCGGCACCGTGGGCGAACTCGCGCACCGCGTCCTCGACATCGCCGCCGCGGGTCTCGCCGCGCGCGGCGAGGTCAATTCGATGGGCGACAACGAAGTCGGCTTCCTCGAAGCGCTCCGCCGTATCGCCAAGAACGGCAAATCCCCCGCGCACGACCTGCTCGACCAATATGAAGGCGCATGGGGCGGCGATCTTTCGAAAATCTACGACGAGCTGAGCTTTTAACCCACCGACGCATGCGACGGCGTCCTCCCTCTCGTCATCCCGGACTTGATCCGGGATCCACGGCAGCGCTGAAGTCACGGGCCCCGAATCAAGTTTAACGAGCCACGTGTCTCGTTAGAGGGTGACGATGATGGTTGGCGTCGTTCGCCGCCGACGGCAGCCGACCGAACCGCCCCCGAAGTGCAGCAAATGCGCAACACTGCTGACATGAAAGTCAGCGGTGCGCGCTTCCGCGATTGATTGCGTGCGCGGGGAAAGCCAAAGAGCCTCTGGTTTTTCCACTCTCCCATCGTCAACTCTGTTTCAGGAAGCTCGCCATGCGCCACTTTCCTTCCACTATTGCTATAAGCGTCGCCCTTGCCACCGCAGCTTGGGCCGCCCCCGCCGCGGCGCAGGATGCCGCTCCCGTCGCCGAAGAATCGGGCCTCGGCGACATCGTCGTCACCGCGCAGCGCCGCGAGGAAAGCCTGCAGGATGTGCCCGTCGCCGTCTCGGTGCTGTCGGGCAATACGCTCGACGCGATCACCTCGACCGGCTCGGACGTCCGCGTGCTCGCGGGCCGCGTCCCCAGCCTCAACATCGAAAGCTCGTTCGGCCGCACCTTCCCGCGCTTTTACATCCGCGGGCTCGGCAACACCGATTTCGACCTCAACGCGTCGCAGCCGGTCAGCCTCGTCTATGACGATGTCGTCCTCGAAAACCCGATCCTCAAGGGCTTCCCGATCTTCGACCTCGACCGCGTCGAAGTGCTGCGCGGGCCGCAGGGCACCCTGTTCGGCCGCAACACCCCCGCAGGCATCGTCAAGTTCGACACCGTCAAGCCCGGCAAGACCGGCGGTTACGCCCGCGCCAGCTATGGCCGCTACGGCACCACGCAGGTCGAGGTCGCGGCGGGCGCCGCCGACGACAGCGGCTTCTCGGTCCGCCTGTCGACCTTGTTCCAGCATCGCGACAATTGGGTCGACAATATCGCGACGACCAAGAAAAACGACCTCGGCGGCTATGACGACATCGCCGCGCGCCTCCAGCTTCAATATGAAAACGGCCCCTTCACCGGCCGCGTGACCGGGCAGGTCCGCATCTATGACGGCTCGGCGATCATCTTCCGCGCCAACACGCAGCTTCCGGGCAGCAACAAGCTCGTCGGCCTCGGCGGCGCGGGCACCGAATTCAAGCGCGACGAGGTGTATCAGGACGGGCTGAACTTCCAGAAGCTCAACACCTATAACGCCGGGCTGAACCTCGAATATGATTTCGGGCCGGTGACCGCTTATTCGATCACTTCCTATTGGAACGGCAATTTCCGTAGCCGCGGCGACATCGATGGCGGCTTCGGCGCGGTGTTCCTACCGGTGTCGGGTCCCGGGCTGATCCCGTTCCAGGCACAGAGCCAGGACAATGTCCCCAGCCTCGACCAGTTCACGCAGGAAATCCGTATCGCGTCGAACAACAGCGGCGGGCTCGGCTATCAGTTCGGCGCCTTCTACTTCGACGAAAAGCTCGACATTTCGAGCTTCGAGTTTGGCGGTCCGACCGATGCGACCCCCTCGGCGATCGCGATCCAGCGGCAGGACAGCGAAGCCTACGGCCTCTTCGGCTCGGTCAATTATGAATTCGACAATGGCTTCAAGCTGCAGGCCGGCGCGCGCTACAACCACGACACGCGCGATTTCGTCGCGTCGCGTCCGGTCGAAACGCGCCCCGATTTCGTCGTCAACCCGAACACGCCCGTCCCGCCGCAGGCCGCGCGCGTCAAGGGCAAGCTGCTGACGTGGGACGCCAGCGCCACTTATGAGGCGTCGGACGCCGTCACGCTCTACGCCCGCGTCGCGCGCGGTTATCGCGCGCCGTCGGTGCAGGGCCGTCTGACCTTCTCGCGCACCATCTCGACCGCCGATCAGGAAGAGACGATGTCGTATGAAGCGGGGATCAAGACCAACTTCCTCGACAACCGCGTCCGCTTCAACCTGACCGGCTATTATTTCGACACCAAGGATCTTCAGCTGACCGCGGTCGGCGGGACGTCGAACGTCGCGAGCCTGCTCAACGTCGACGCCAAGGGCCATGGCATCGAGGCCGAACTGCAGGCGGCACCGGCGAAGGGCCTGACCTTCTCGATCGGCGGCGCATGGAACGTCGCCGAGATCGACGATGCCAACGCCTTCGTCGCAGGCTGCGGCTCGGCGACGCCGTGTACCGTGCTCGACCCGCCGCGCGCCGGCAGCCCGGGCATCTTCTCGATCGACGGCAACCAGTTGCCGCAATCGCCGAAGTGGACGCTCAACTGGACCGCGGGTTATGAAATCCCCGTCGGCGATGGCGCCATCTATGCCTTCACCGACTGGTATTACCGTTCAAAGGTGCAGTTCTTCCTCTATCGCTCGGTCGAATTCTCGGACGACAAGCTGCTCGAGGGCGGCGTGCGCGTCGGCTACAAGACCGATCGCTTCGACATCGCGGGCTTCGTGCGCAACATCACGAACGATGAATCGCCGACCGGCGGCATCGATTTCAACAACCTCACGAGCTACGTCAACGAACCCCGAATTTACGGGATCGAGGCGGGCTTCAAATTCTAAAAGCCGTCGATCCGCGCGGGGTTTCGCTCCGCGCGGATCGGGCTTCGTTTCCAATTATTTCCATGTTATCATCGCCCTGCAACGATATGGGAGTCGATGATGCGTCGTTTGACCCTGGGCCTTGTCGCCGCTGGCTTGTTCGCCACCGCCGCATCCGCCGCGGATATGCCTTCGCTCGCCGAATTCGGCGCCATGGGCTATTCGGAGAGTGTCCGAACCTATCCCTTTAGCCGGAACGATAGCCCCAAGGCGGTTCTGGAACGGCTCGACCGGCTGTGCGCCAGCAAGCGGCATACGGACCAGCAGCAATGCGAGCAGGCGTGGCGCGCGATCAACGCGGCATATGTCGAACTACAGGCCAGGCGCGCCGCCGCAGCGGGCGCCATGAAGGACTAAGCGACCGGGCCCATGCGCTCGTCGGGTTCGAGCCGGATCAGCGGGCGTTTGCGCCCCGTGATCCGTGCGAACAAGCGCGGCACCAGCGCATTCGCCTGCGCCCAGTTCCAGTACGCCACATAGGTCGGATCGGCGAGGAGATGCTTCTCCTCGGTCTTGGCGCGCCAGTAATAAACACCGCTGACGAGGCCAAGCAGCACGACGTTACGCGCCCCCTCGACCCAACCGCCCGCGGTGACGAGGAAGGGCAGCGAGCCGACCCACCAGCTGAGGTTCTTCGAAATATAGGCCGGGTGGCGCGTGAAAGCGTAGGGCCCATGCGTGATGACGCCGCGATGCGTCAGGTTCGAAAAGCGGATGCCGAACGCCATCGTCGCCCAGCTGTAGATCGCGGTGAGCAGCACGAGCACCACGCCCCATATGATCAAAAGACCCTCGTGTCCCTGCAGCCAATAGCCCCAGTCGGAACCATGGACCTGATAATCGAGCGGCCCGCCACTCATCAGGATGAAGGGCGGATAACAGACGAGCGCCGCGACCCACGCCATGCCATAGGGGTTAGCGGTACGGATATGCGCATCGAGCGGTTTCAGCGTCAGGATATAGCCCACCGTCGCGATATGGACGTCGACCAGATAGAGCAAATTGATCGCCCACAGTCCCATCATATAGGGGTTGGCGAGCACTTCGCTCATCGGCACTGTCACCAGCGCCGAGAAATTCCCTGGCACGATCGACAGCATGAAGGCGGTGAAAAAGCCCTTCACCGCCCACGCGCGCAGATGATGCCCGATCGCGCGGCCGTCGACGGGTTGCCCCGGTGTGATCAGCCAGCGGCCGAACTGCCAGCAACCGTCGCGGGGTTCGATCATGCGCCGGTCGAGCCACAGCATATAGGGCACCGACACGAGCAGCAGCCACGGCGCGACGGTTTCGAGCAAATTCATCGAAAAGGCGTAATTGCCCTCCCAATAATAGCGCATCGTCGCATAGATCAGCGCGATCAGCCCCCAAGTCGCCCACAGCCCGGCAAGCTTAGTCAGGCTGATGTCGAGCGTCTCACGCCACGGACGGCGCTGCGCCCAGTCGATCCCCGTCGACGGATTGCGGTGCACTTTGTCGACGAAAACCGACCACAGCACCATCGGCAATCCGCAGGCCAGCACGCTCGCGATGGCCGAATTGGGGCCGTTCATCGCACCGCGGGATCCCCAGTCGACACCAAGAAAGGCCGCAATCTCCGGCGCAAAGCGCGCGATCAGCAAATAGCTTACCAGACCGATGAGCCCAACGATGCCCACGCCCGCGCTGACCGCCGAACGCGGTCGGACACCCCCCAGCTCGGCCGGAGCATTTACCGATTCGTCGGTGTGGGATGGAGCAGATTTCGCCATGATATTCACCCGCTTAGCGTTACCTGAAAATGGTAAGCAAGCCGTCAATCGAATTTGCCGATTCGCGGGCATTTTCCTGCCAAAATGGCGGCGTTCCGACCGTTTGACACCGTTCACCGCACGAAAATTTCGACTCGGCCCGACTCGCCCTCCAAAGATTCGCGCCCGTGCAACCGGCCTGATACAGCGCGCATCAATCGGGGCGGAGGGCTCCAATAAAACACAAGATGGGGTCGCCACTTGTCATCGAAAACAACGGGTCTGCGCGATTTGCGCCAGCGTTTTTCTGCGCTGTTTCAGGACCATGAAATCTTCGTCCGCACGCACGGGCATGTCCGCTTCCTGCGTGTCACCGCCGTCTGGCAAAAGCGCGTCGCGCTGATCGCCGGTATCGTGCTGCTCGCATGGGCCGGCGCGACGCTGGCCGTGCTCGTCAACCAGCTGCTCACCTCGGGTGAGCGCGCCGCGGTCGCGCAGCAGCAGGCCGCCGCCGCCGCCTCCGAAGCACGCATCGCCAAATATCGCAACAATGTCGCCGAAACCGCCGCCGATCTCGAAGACCGGCAGGAACAGCTCGAGGAATGGTCGAAGGTTCACTTCGGCGTCGAGCCCGCAGCCGTGACACCCGAAGCCCATGCCGTCGGCGCAACGCCGGCGGCCGAACAGGCGCCGCTGAAAACCAGCGCGCTGATCGACCCGAACCTGCCCCCCGAAGCGCAGGTCCTCGCCCGCCTCGAAGCGCGACAGGAAGATTTCGCGACACGCCTGCTCACTGCCGTCAACGAACGCGCGGCGAAGGCCGAAGGCGCCGTCGCCAAGCTCGGCATGAATCCCGCAGCGCTCGTCCGCAACGCCGCGGCCGGCCGCGGTGGTCCGTTCATCCCCTATCGCAGCCACACCGGCCGTGCGAGTTCGCTCGGCAAGTCGTTCGCCGCGCTCGAAAGCGCGCTGTTCCGCATGGAAGTGCTCGAACGCACGCTCGTTGCCCTCCCCTCGGGCAAGCCCGCGAATGTGCTGATGCTCTCGTCGAGCTACGGTTACCGCAGCGATCCCTTTACCGGCGCCGGTGCGATGCACTCGGGGCTCGATTTCCCCGGCCCGCTAGGCTCGCCGATCCTCGCCGCCGCGCCCGGCCGCGTCGTCTATGTCGGACAGAAGTCGGGTTACGGCAATGTCGTCGAGGTCGATCACGGCCAGGGCATCCTGACCCGCTACGCCCACTTGTCGGGCTTTACGTCCAAGGTCGGCGCACAGGTCGCCGCGGGGCAGCAGATCGCCAAAATGGGCTCGACCGGCCGTTCGACCGGCAGCCACCTGCATTTCGAAGTCCGTTTGAACGGCGTCGCGGTCAACCCGCGCCGCTTCCTGGAGGCCAAAGCCGATGTTCTCGAAGTCAAAGCCGATGCCCGACAGCGAGTCGGTTCCGTCGCTGCCGCCCGTGGTGCCCGCTAAGATGGCGACCGGCGCGCGTCACACGACCTTTTCGATCTTGGGATCGGACGTCGTTGTCACCGGCAATGTGGCCGCCAGCGTCGACCTGCACGTCGATGGCAAGATCGACGGCGACCTGAAATGCGCGAACCTCGTCCAGGGCGAAGCAAGCGAGATCAAGGGTTCGGTAGTCGCCGAGACCGCGAAGATCGCGGGCCTGCTCGACGGCGCGATCGAAGCGAAGACGCTGATCGTCCACGCGACCGCGCGGATCACCGGCGATGTGGTCTATGAAAACATCACGATCGAAAATGGCGGCAAGGTCGAAGGCAAGCTAAGCCATCGCCGCCACGGCGCCGCCGCTGCGAAAGCCCCGCCGCCGCTCGAAGTCGTCGCGAACTAGTCCGCTTCGGCGGGTTTCCGATGGGGCCGCGTCCGCGCGGCCTTCAATTCGATATCGCAACCTCGCGGGCGGACGCGCGTCCCGGCATGTCATAATGCCGCTGGACCACCACCTTGTTGCGCCCGCCGCGCTTCGCATCATAGAGCGCCTCGTCGGCGAGCCGGTAGAGCTGCTGGAAATCGCATGCCGGGCGCACCTCGGCAACGCCGACGCTGGCGGTGACCAGCCGCTCGCCAACCGCCTCGCTATGATCGCACGCCGCGATCCCGCGCCGGATGCTTTCGGCGAAGCGGCCGAGGATGATCCCTTCCATCCCGATCGTCAGCAACCCGAATTCCTCACCGCCGAGCCGGGCGACGGTACACATCGGCCCCTCCCAGCGCTCGATCCGATGCGCGATGCCGCACAGCACCACATCGCCGACATCATGTCCGTAGACGTCGTTGATCGACTTGAAGCGGTCGATGTCGACGAGGAGCAGCGCCGCGGGCAGATTGTCCGCGCGCGCGCGTTCGAGCAGCGGCGTCACGCTCTCCACGAACCCGCGCCGATTTGGCAGGCCGGTCAGCGGGTCGCGCCGCGCGAGTTGCTGCGCCTTCGCCGCGGCACTGCGCGCATGGTCGCGTTCGATGCGCAGATGGCCGAACCGCCGCGTCGCCGCCGCCGCAAGCCACAGCGCCTGCCAGGTCGCGGCGACAAGAACCAGCAGCTTCGATCCGCCGCCCCAGAAACCGTCCTCGACATCGATGACATGGATGAGCGCGAGAATCGCCATCGGCAGTCCCCACGCGGCGAGGAAATCGCGCGCCTCGACCGATCCGCCTCGCCATGCCCAGCCAAGATAGGCGGTCACCGCTGCCAGATCGGCAAGGACAACCAGCCCCAGCACATCGCCCAATATCCCCAGACTGCTGCCGCGTATCAGCGCCAATGGAATGCCGGCGAGCCCGACGCCCAGCCCAAGGACAAGCGCGCCGGTGCGAAGCCACTTCGGCACCCTTCCGCGGTCGACCGCCATCACCGCGCTGGCCGTCGCGAGCGCGATGGCGAGGCAGGCAAGGAAAGTACAGATTTGCGTCGTCACCGTCCCGGCCAATCCCGGCACGAGCGCCAGATGAATCTGCGACCAGAGCGCGCCCCAAAGCAGCATCGTGCCCGACCAGGCCGCCTGCCACGCCAGATATTGGCGGCGCACCGCAAAGGCGAGCGACAGGCTGTAGATGCAGCTGACGAGCAGCAGCGTCAGCGCCGCGCCGATGGCGGCGGCCATTCCCGCCGACTGCATCCCCGCCTCGGCCTTCGGGATGATCCGCGCGTGGATGAATTGGTGGCCGGACAGGCGGTCGAAGCGCATCGTCAACGCGGTCAGCGGCACGCCGCGCCCGGGCGCTTCGAACAATATCTGCCCGCCGGTGCGCCAATGCGCTCCGTAATCGCCTGCCCGCACCCACTGCCAGCGCGTCGCGCCGTCGGCGTAGGAAAAGCCGACGGCGAGCCGGTCGAAGCGCGATTGATGGACCATCAGCGCGACATCGCCGCGCTGGGCGCCCGCCCCCTCAAGCGGCGCACGAAGCCAAAGGCTGCCCTGCTGATAGCCGGCGGGCGACCCGCTGCATGAAAAGCGAAGCGCGGACAGGCCGCTGTCGCGCGCGGCGATACCGCTCTGCGCATGGCAAAGGTCGCGATCGACGTCGAGCGTCATCGCGGCCGCCGGCGCCGCCCACAGCGTAAGCACAAGCACGGCAAAGCCAAGCCTCAGCCGGCCGCACAGGTGCGCCAGAAGATGTGCCGCCGCGATCATCCCTACCCCATCGCATCAATATGTTCGGAAATGTTTACCACCATCGGAAGGATCGCGCGAATCTAAGGCCGGCCGACGCGCATCCGGACCGCGATCCGATCGCCGAGGCCCAGGGCTTCGGACCGCTGGACCGCGACCTTGATCGGCAGCAGATAGGTGCCGTCCCGCGGGAAAAGCGAAGTTGCGAACGCCGTTTCCCCGATCGTCGCCACCACGGGCACGACGCCCCAGCCATAGCTTTCGGTCATTGCGGCATAGCGGACGGCACCGACATGCTCGCCCGGAACCGGCGCAAAAAGAAAGGGCGCCGGTCCGCGCCATTCGATGATCTCCGCCTCGAAACGATCTCCTCCATCAGTTTCTCGGTGCCTGTCGCCGATAACTGAGCGCCTCGGCGATATGGATGCGCCCGACATCGTCGCTGCCCGCCAGATCGGCGATCGTCCGCGCCACGCGCAGGATTCGCGTATAACCGCGCGCCGACAGCCGCATCGCCTCGGCCGCCTGCGCGAGAAGTTTGCGCCCCGCCTCGTCGGGAGTCGCGACCGCTTCGAGCAGTTCGCCGTCGATCTCGGCATTGGTGCGCGCCTTGTGCGTCGCATAGCGTGTGGTCTGCACCGCGCGCGCCGCCGCGACGCGCAACGCAACCTCGGCGCTGCCCTCGGCGGGCGGTGGCAGGACGAGGTCGGCGGCGCTCACCGCCTGCACCTCGACATGCAGATCGATGCGGTCGAGCAAAGGCCCCGACAGCTTCGCCTGATAATCGGCGGCGCAGCGCGGCGCGCGGCTGCACGCAAGCGCAGGGTCGCCGAGGTGGCCGCAGCGGCACGGGTTCATCGCCGCGACCAGCTGGACGCGCGCAGGGAAGGTGACATGCGCATTGGCGCGCGCGACGCTGACCTCGCCCGTTTCGAGCGGCTGGCGCAGCGAATCGAGCACGCCGCGCTGGAATTCGGGCAGTTCGTCGAGGAAGAGCACGCCCAGATGCGCGAGGCTGACCTCGCCCGGCCGCACGCGCAGCCCGCCGCCGACGAGCGCGGGCATCGATGCCGAATGATGCGGGCTGCGGAACGGCCGTGCGCGGATCAAGCGCCCGCCCTCGAGATTCCCGGCAACCGACGCGATCATCGACACTTCGAGCGCCTCGGCGGGGGTGAGGTCGGGCAGGATGCCGGGCATACACGCCGCCATCAGCGACTTGCCCGCCCCCGGCGGTCCCGACATCATTAGATTATGTGCGCCGGCGGCGGCGATTTCGAGCGCGCGCTTCGCGGTCTCCTGCCCCTTGACCTGCCGCAGGTCGGCGGTGCGCACCGGCGCTTCGACTTCGCCCGGCACCGGCGGCGCGAGCAGCGCATGGCCCCTGAAATGATTGAGCAGCGACAGGAGGTCGGGTGCGCCGAGCACTTCTACATTGCCCGCCCACGCCGCCTCGGGGCCCTGCGCCGCGGGACAGATCAGCCCGAGCCCGGCGCTGCCGGCATGGATCGCGGCGAGCAGCACGCCGGGCGACGCGGCAACGCGCCCGTCGAGTCCCAGTTCGCCGACGACCACATAGGAGGCGAGCGTCTCGGCATCGATCACCCCCATCGCGCCGAGCAGCGCGAGCGCGATCGGCAGGTCGTAGTGCGAGCCTTCTTTCGGCAGGTCGGCGGGCGACAGGTTGACGGTGATGACCTTGGGCGGAAGCGACAGGCCGATCGCGGCGATCGCGGCGCGCACGCGCTCGCGGCTTTCGCCCACCGCCTTGTCGGGCAGGCCGACGACGACGAAACGCGGGACGCCGGGCGTGATCTGGCACTGCACCTCGACCCCGCGCGCGTCGATGCCGAGATAGGCAGTGGTTGAAACGACTGCGACCATATTCCCCCCGGAACAGCACCGATGTGCCCCCTTTGTTCCGACGCCCTGTTTAGGCGAAGTGGCGGGAAGGTCGAGTCTTTTCGCAACTTCTCGATCGTTGCGCACATCGTCGATGTTCACGCCGATTTGACAACATACCAACTAGTCGGTATGTTGATTCGCATGACGACGAATCGGCCCCCTTCTGTCCCCGCAGCCGCCGCCCGCGATGTCCCCCCGGCGGGCGGCGGCACCCCCGGGGCCCGTGCTCCACGGGGTAGCGCGCGCGCCAAGCTGATCGCCGCGGCGCATGCCACGGTGCGCAAGCAGGGATATGCGGCGACGACGGTCGACCAGATCTGCGCTGCGGCGGGCGTGACCAAGGGCGCCTTCTTCCATCACTTCGCATCAAAGGAAGAACTGGCGATCGCCGCGGCCGAGGGCTGGACCGAACGCGCACGGCCGATGTTCGAACTTCCGCCGCATGTCCGGCTCGAGGATCCGCTCGACCGCCTGCTCGGCCATATCGATTTCCGCCTGGCGATGCTCGATGGGCCCACCGAAGATTATACCTGCTTCGTCGGCACGATGGTGCAGGAAGCCTATGCGACGAACGACCGCATCCGCGCGGCGTGCGAGGCGAGCATCAACGCCTATTGCCAGGCACTCGCCCCCGACATCCAGGCGGCGATGGACGTTTATGGCGTGCCCGAGGACGTCACCGCGATCGGCCTCGCGCAGCATGTCCAGTCGGTGCTGCAGGGCGCCTTCGTCCTGGCGAAAACGACGAACGACCCGGCGATTGCGCGCGGCACCGTCACCCATTTGAAGCGTTATGTCCGGATGCTGTTCGGCGCGGGCGGTACGCCATGATGCGACAGGTAATTGCCGCCGCGCGCCGCGCACGCTGACTTCAACAATCACCACCCCCAAGGAGAGAAGAGATGCCCCAGATGATTTTCGTGAACCTGCCGGTCACCGACCTCGACAAGTCGAAAGCCTTTTACGAGGCGGTCGGCGCGGCGAACAACCCCGCCTTCACCGACGACACCGCCGCCTGCATGGTGGTCGAAGAGGGGTCGATCCACGTCATGCTGCTGACGCATGAAAAATGGGCGACCTTCACGTCGAAGAAAATCCCCGACGCGCACACGACCGCGCAGGTGCTGATCTGCGTGTCGGCCGACAGCCGCGACGCGGTCGACGGACAGGTCGACAAGGCGGTCAAGGCGGGCGGCAAGGCCGACCCGACCCCGACGCAGGATTTCGGCGGTTTTATGTACGGCCGCAGCTTCGAGGATCCCGACGGCCATATCTGGGAAGTGATGTGGATGGACCCGACCGCGATCCCCGCCGGCGAGCCCGCCGAAACGGCCGCCTGACACGAGCCTAAGGGAGGAGGAAGAGGATGACCGATACGACCCCCAGCAAGGGCCAGTTGATTGCCGGCCGCGTTTTGAGCGGCCTTGTGATCCTCTTCCTGCTCTTCGACGCCGGGCTCAAGCTGGTGTCGCCCGAAACCGCGATCAAATACAGCCCGCCCGGCCTCGGCTGGCCGCTCGAGGTCGGCACGATGTATCTGCTTGGGCTCCTGCTGCTGATCCCGACGCTGCTCCATATCTGGCCGCGCACCGCGATCCTCGGTGCGATCCTGATCACCGGCTATCTCGGCGGCGCCATCAGCACGCATGTGCGCATCGACAGCCCGCTGTTCAGCCACAGCCTGTTCGGCGTCTATCTTGGCCTGATGCTGTGGGGCGGCCTGTGGCTGCGCGACCCGCGCCTCCGCGCGCTGATCCCGCTACAACGGGGAGCGAGCGCATGAGCTTCCAAGCCTATATCGACAATGTCGAAACCAAGACCGGCAAATCGGCCGGCGCACTGAAGACCATCGCGATCGACAAAGGTCTCGCCGACGAAAACGGCCTCGCCCCGGGTATCAAGGCGGGTGCGATCATCGACTGGCTGAAGGCCGATTACGACCTCGGCCACGGCCACGCGATGTCGATCGTCGCCTGGATCAAAGGCAAACGGTCCTAGCCTCCGTCTTTAGAACAAGAGGAATAGTCCGATGACAAATCACTCCTCCCGCTGGAGCCTCGCGTCCGTCTTTGCGCTGTTCGCCGCCGCGGCCCTGCCGCAGCCGGCGCACGCCGCGCCGCCCGCAGCCGCCGAAGCCGCCGCACCGGCAACGGTCCGCAACGGCGACGCCGATGTGAACGGCACGCGCATCCATTACCAACTGCACGGCGATCTCGCGTCGGGCAAGACCCCGCTGCTCGTACTCCACGGCGCGTTCATGTTCGCCGACGCGATGAAGCCGCTGATCGATCCCTTGGCCGCGACGCGCCCGGTGATCGCGATCGACGCGCGCGGCCATGGCCGGTCGGGCGGGGTCGACGGCAAGCTCAGCTATGACCTGATGGCCGACGACGCGGCCGCGGTGCTTGCAAAGCTCGGCGTAAAACAGGCCGACGTGCTCGGCTATTCGATGGGCGCGTCGACCGCGATTGCGCTGGCGATCCGCCACCCGGGGCAAGTCGGCAAACAGGTGATCCTGTCGGGAACCTCGCGGCTCGACGGCTGGTATCCCGAAGTGCCCGCCGGTATCGCGCAGATCACTCCCGAGACATTCGCCGGCAGCCCGATCGAAACGGGTTACAAGAGCCTGTCGCCGACGCCCGACAAATTCCCGAAACTGGTCGAGAATATCAAGACGCTCGACGCCACGCCCTTCGCCTATTCCGACGAACAGCTTCGCGCGATCCCCGGCAAGACGATGGTGATCATCGGCGACGCCGACGGCGTCACGCTCGATCATGCGATCGCATTGTTCAAGCTGCGCGGCGGCGGCGACATCGCCGCGGCGACACAGGGTTTCATGACCGAAGCACCGAAGGCGCGGCTCGCGATCCTGCCCGCGACATCGCACATCGGGATCATGAGCGAAGTGCCGGCGATCGTCGCGACGGTCGTGCCCTTCCTCGACGATGCGAAGCCGCCGATGCCGACCTTCTGATCCCAACGACAAGACAAAGAGAGAGGAACGATCATGCCCGTCAACCCCAACGCCAGCATCGAAGTCACCGCCTTCGACTGGGTGCCCGATTTCGCGCGCGGCTATGTCCGCGACCTCCGCCCACGCTGGGCCTGCGAGGAAATCGGGCTCGATTATGCCGAACATCTGATCAGCGCGATCAACCGCCCCGCCGACCATTTCCTGTTCCAGCCATGGGGGCAGGTCCCGGTGCTCAACGACGGCGGCATCCGCCTGTTCGAAAGCGGCGCGATCCTGCTCCACCTTGCCGAGAAGGACGCGCGGCTGATGCCCCGCGACCCGCAGCAGCGCGCCAACACGCTCGCCTGGCTGTTTGCCGCCTATAACAGCGTCGAGCCGATGCTGTTCGAACTCGGCAACGTCGATATCTTTTCGACCGACGAGGAATGGGCGAAGCTGCGCCGCCCCAGCCTGATCGAATTCATCCAGGGCCGGCTCGGCCGCCTCAACGACGCGATCGGCGACAAGGCGTATCTGACCGGCGAATTCACCGTCGCCGACATCGCGATGGCGACCGTGCTGCGCGAAGCCGTCGAGGCCGGGCTGATCGCCGAGCAACCACGGTTGCAGGCGTATCTCGACCGCTGTCTTGCACGACCCGCATTCCAGCGTGCGATGGACGCACAGCTCGAAGCCTTCAGCGAGGAAGCGGGCCCACCCGCCGCCTGAAGTTCCACTCCCACCCCCCTAAGGAGAGAGAAGATGACCTATGTAGAAGGATTTGTCGCCGCGGTGCCGACCGCGAACAAGGAAGCGTATCGCAAGCACGCCGCCGACGCGGCGCCGCTGTTCAAGGAATTCGGCGTCGCGCGCATGGTCGAATGCTGGGGCGACGATGTGCCCGACGGTAAGGTCAACGATTTCAAAGGTGCCGTGCAGGCCAAACCCGACGAGACCGTCGTGTTCAGCTGGTTCGAATATCCCGACAAGGCGACGCGCGATGCCGCGAACGAAAAGATGATGAGCGACCCGCGCATGGCGCAGATGGGCGGCGAGATGCCGTTCGACGGCAAGCGGATGATCATCGGCGGCTTCGACTCGATCGTCGACGACGCCAAGGGAGGCGACGGCAAGACCGGCTATGCCGACGGCTATATCGTGCCCGTCCCCGACGCCAACAAGGAAGCCTATCGCGAGCTGGCGCAGAAGATGTCGGGCGTCTTCATCGATTATGGCGCAACGCGCGTCGTCGAAGCGTGGGCCGACGATGTCCCCGACGGCAAAGTCACCGACTATGCGAGGGCGGCGCACAAGAAGGATGGCGAAAGCATCGTCTACAGCTGGGTCGAATGGCCGAGCAAGGAAGCGCGCACCCAAGGCTGGGAAAAGATGATGGCCGATGAACGGATGAAGCCCAGTTCCGAGGACACGCCGTTCGACGGCGCGCGCATGATCTACGGCGGCTTCGCGCCGATCGTCGAGGCGTAAGGTCCGATCCTCCCTGTGCCGCAGGCATGGGGAGGTGGCAGCCCGCAGGGCTGACGGAGGGGTTATGACGCACCGTCGCGACCCCTCCACCACCGCCTGCAGCGGCGGTCCCCCTCCCCACCGCTTCGCGGCAGGGAGGATCGAGAGGAAGGACCCGAAAAATGATCAAACTCTATGGAACGCCCCCCACCCGCGCGCTGCGTGCGATGTGGCTCCTGAACGAACTCGACCTCGCGCACGAGATCGTCGCGATCGACCTCGGCGCCGGAGAGCAGCTGACGCCCGAATTCCTGGCGCTCAATCCGGCCGCGAAACTGCCGGTTCTGGTCGACGGCGAGCTGGTAGTAAGCGAATCGGCGGCGATCCAGCTCTATCTGGCCGATAAATATGGCGATCGTTTTCCCGGTGGCGGCCTGATCCCCGCTACGCCCGAAGATCGCGGCCAGATGTATCGCTGGCTGTTTTTCCTGATGACCGAGATCGAAGCGCCGCTGTGGCGGATCGCGTTGCACAGCTTCCTCTATACGCCCGACGAGCAATCGGCCGAGGAAATCGCGCTGGCGAGGCGCGATTGCAAACGGATGATCGCAATATTCGAACAACATATGCAGGGGCGCGGCTTTGTCGTCGGCGAGCAGGTGACGGTGGCCGATTTCAATGCCGCCTACACGCTCGATTGGGCCAAGCTGGAAGACATGCTGGACGATGCCCCGGTGCTCCGCGCCTATCTGGAGTCGATGTACGCGCGGCCCAAGGCGCCGGTGACGATCGCCAAAGCCATGGCGGAGCTGGAGGCATGACGCGCACGGCCTCGTGCCAGTGCGGCGCGGTGCGGCTGGAACTCAGCGGCGAGCCGATCATGGCGGCGACCTGCTATTGCCATAGCTGCCAGCAAGCGGGCCGGGGCTTCGAAGCCTTGCCCGGCGCGCCGGGCGTGGTCGGCGCAGACGGCGGGACGCCCTATGTGCTGATGCGCAAGGACCGGCTGCAATGGCTGTCGGGATCGGACCAGCTGGACGAACATCGGCTGAAACCCGATTCGCCGACGCGGCGGTTCGTCGCGCGCTGCTGCAACGCGCCGATCGCGCTCGAATTCACCAAGGGGCATTGGCTCAGCGTCTATTCGGGCCGCATCGCCGAGGCCGAACGCCCGGCGGCCGAGATGCGAACGATCGTCAAGGACCGGCCCGACGGGGTCGAGCTTCCCGATGATATCCCCAATTATGCGACACCATCAGGCACGTTCATGTGGCGGCTTCTGAAAGCCTGGGCCGCGATGGGTTTCCGCGCCCCGCCGCTCGAAGCGACGAAAGGATATGTGCGATGAGCAAAACCATCGAACGCACCGAGATGCGCAGCATAACCAGCCCGGGTTTCGCGATGCAGGTCGACAAGGCCAAATATGACGCGATGAAGGAGGCGCTGCTCGCGGCGGTGCCGAAGGGCAAACCCGGGTTGACCGTCGCTGAGGTCAAGGCCGGCGTGCTCCCGCTGCTCCCCGACGACCTGTTCCCCGGCGGCGCCAAGGCGGGCTGGTGGCTGAAGGGCGTCCAGCTCGATCTTGAGGCGCGCGGGCTGATCGCGCGCGAAAATGTGAAGCCGCTGCGGCTGCACCGGCTATAAGCACACCCCAAAAGGAAGCAGGCCATGCAACATCTGTCATTCCCCACCTGTCGCGCCGCGCGCGCCGAGCTGCTGGCCTGCTCGACATGACGCCCGAAGGGCGCGGCTTCCCGGCCTGACCTATTAAACCGAAGCATCGAGGAGAGAGACGATGACCAAGGCAGCCAATTTCATCTGGTACGAACTGATGACCGCCGACCCCGCGGGCGCTGCGTCCTTTTACGGCGCGGTGGTCGGCTGGACGATCGAGTCCGAGGGCCTGCAGACCGCGGGCGGGGTCGATTATCGCATGATCGGGCGCAGCGACGGCGGCAACGCCGGCGGCGTGCTCGCGCTCACCGCCGACATGCTTGCGGGCGGCGCGCGGCCGATCTGGATCGGCTATTTGCACGTCGCCGATGTCGATGCGGCGGTCGCCGCGATCAAGGCCGACGGCGGCGCGGTGCAGATGGCCCCGATGGACATCCCCGTCGGACGCATCGCGATGGTCACCGACCCGCAGGGCGCGGCCTTCTATGTCATGAACCCCAAGCCGCCCGAGGGCAGCGAGGATATGGAAAGCGACGTCTTTTCGGTCACCGACGCGCAGCATATGCGCTGGAACGAACTCGCGACCAGCGACGCCGACGCCGCGATCGCCTTTTACAAAAAGCATTTCGGCTGGGGGCAGGAAGGCGAGATGGATATGGGGCCGCTCGGCGCCTACCGCTTCCTCCAGCGCGGCGAGGTGATGATCGGCGCGGTGATGCCTTTGATGGAAGGCTATCCGGTGCCGGTGTGGAATTTCTACATCGGGGTCGACGATATCGACCGCGCGCACGCCGCGGTGACCGCAAACGGCGGCACGGTCACCAGCGAACCGATGGAAATCCCCGGCGGCGAATATGCGATGAACGCGATCGACCCGCAGGGCGCGCCCGTCGGCTTCGTCGGCCCGCGCAAGTAGGCGAAGGAGAGAGACGATGGACAATCAAGGCCCGACGACGGGACTGACCCCGCATATCGCCATCGCCGACAAGCGCGCGAGCGAGGCGATCGATTTCTACATCAAGGCGTTCGGCGCGACCGAGAATATGCGCATGCCCGCCGACGATGGCGTGCGATTGATGCACGCGCACCTGACGATCAACGGCGCGTCGCTGATGATGCACGACGAATTTCCCGAATATGTCAGCGAACCGTCGGGCAAGCCCGATGGCGTGACCTTGCACCTGCACGTCGACGACGCCGACGCCTGGTTCGACCGCGCGGTCGCCGCGGGCGCGACGGTGGTGATGCCGCTCGACAATATGTTCTGGGGGGACCGTTACGGTCAAATCAAGGATCCGTTCGGCCACCAATGGTCGATCGGCGCGCCGATCAAAGGAGAGAAATGATGACAAAGCAACCGACAAGCCAGCCCGTGACCCTCTGCCTCTGGTATGACAAGGATGCCGAGGAAGCCGCGAACTTCTATGCCGCGACCTTCCCCGACAGCAAGGTCGGGTCGGTCCACAAGGCGCCGGGCGACAATCCGAGCGGCAAGGAAGGCGACGTGCTGACGGTCGACTTCACCGTGCTCGGCATTCCGTGCGTCGGGCTCAACGGCGGTCCCGCCTTCAAACATAGCGAGGCATTTTCCTTTCAGGTCCATACCGACACGCAAGAGGAAACCGACCGTTACTGGAACGCGATCGTCGGGAACGGCGGGCAGAAAAGCATGTGCGGCTGGTGCAAGGACAAATGGGGCCTCAACTGGCAGATTACCCCGCGCGCGCTGACCGACGCGGCGATGGGCGGCGACCCCGCAGCCGCCAAACGCGCCTTCGAGGCGATGATGACGATGAAGAAGATCGATATCGCGAAGATCGAGGCCGCGGTGCGGGGCGAAGCCGTTGGCGCGGCGTAGTCCGGCGCTCTTCGCCTGGCTGCTCTGCGGCACGCTCGACATCGTCTATGCGGCGGTGTCGAGCGTCGTGCAGGGGGGCACCGTCTCTTCGATGCTGCATGCCGTTGCCAGCGGCCCGTTCGGCGACACCGCGCGCGGCTGGGGCATCGGCGGCGATATCGCGGGGCTCGCGACGCATTATGCGATCATGGGCGCGATGGTCGCGGCGTGGTTCTTTGTCGCGCGGCGCTGGAGCGCGCTGACGGCCTGGCCGTGGTGGCTGACCGGCACGCTCTATGGGCTGCTGCTCTATGTGATCATGAACGGGATCGTGCTGCCGCTGCGCTTCGGATTACCTTTCCCGCCGGCCGACCTCGTCAAGGGCGCGGTCGCGCTCTTTCCGCATATTTTCTTCGTCGGCTGGCCGCTCGCCTGGCTGACGCGCAAGGATAACAATTGATGCTGATCTATTATGGTCACCCCTTCTCCTCCTACACATGGAAGGTGCTGATCGCGCTGTACGAGAAAGGGATCGAGTTCGATTATCGCGTCCTCGGTCCCGACACGCCGCAGCACGGCGCGGAGCTCACGACGCACTGGCCGGTCGGGCAGTTCCCGCTGCTCGTCCACGACGGCGTGCCCTATTTCGAATCGTCGATCATAATCGAATATCTCGACCATCTGGTGCCCGAACCGCGGCTGATCCCCGCGGATTTCGACGCGGCGCTGAAGGTCCGGCTGCTCGACCGCGTCTTCGACAATCATGTGATGGGCCGGATGCAGTCGGTGGTGGCGGACGCGCTGCGCGGACCCGAGAACCATGTACCGATGATCGTCGATCAGGCAAAGGCGGCGCTTGGGAGCGTCTATGGCTGGCTCGACAAGGAGCTCGCGGGCGGCGGCTGGGCGACGCCCTATGGCTTCACCCTCGCCGATTGCGCCGCGGGGCCGTCGCTCTTCTATGCCGACTGGGTCTATCAAATCCCCGAGACATACGAGAATCTGCGCGCGTATCGCGCGCGGCTGCTCGCGCATCCGACGATATCGCGCTGCGTCGAGGATGCGCGGCCGTACCGCGCCTTCTTCCCGCTCGGCGCGCCCGATCGGGATTGAGCCATATGTGTGCCGGCGAAAGCCGGGGTCCAGAATGTTACGCTACCAATCATGGGCCGTGCCCGGAGTCGCGCGCCTCCGGACACCTTTCGCCGGGGTACACATTCCGACGCGTCCCATATCGGGGTTAACGCGGCGCTGACCCTGCCCGTTCGCCATTTGATAGGCGCGCACGCGCGAAGGCGGACGCATGCTTTCGCCGTCGGCCTTCCTTCGCACGCTCATCGTCGCCGCTTTGGCGGCGGTGCTCGCGTTCGCGCCGGCGCATGCGCAGCAGGTCGTGACGATCACCACCACCACGGTAACTTGGACCTATGACGACGCGGGCGACGACGACGGCGCCGCCGATAGCGACGCCGGTAGTGACGAGAGTGTCATCGACGAAGGCGCCGCGCTCCTCGACGACGAGGCGCTCGCCGAGGATGCCGATTTCGCGGCGACGCGGCGCTATGCCCCCGCCGCCACGCTCAAGGCGCTCGGCCATGCCAAGGCGCGCTTCGGTCCCTTTTCGGTGATCGACGGCGCGACCGTCCGCATGGCGGGCGACGTGACCTCGGCGACGCCGCGCCAGTTCGCCGCGATGCTCGCGGCCTACCCGGGGCTCAAGCGGCTCGAAATGACCGACTGCCCCGGCAGCCTCGACGAGGAAGCGAATTTGATCCTCGCGCGCGCCATCCGCCGTGCGGGCATGGAAACGATCGTGCCGGCGGGCGGCTCGATCCGCTCGGGCGCGGTCGAGCTGTGGCTCGCCGGGGTCACCCGCCGCGCCGCGCCTGACGCGGAATTCGGTGTCCACAGCTGGGCCGACGAATATGGGCGCGAGGCGAACGACTATCCCGCGAACGATCCGGTCCACGCCGAATATCTCGGCTACTACCGCGAAATGGGGTTGAACGATGCCAAAGCGCGCGCCTTTTACGCGCTGACCAACAGCACCCCGTTCGACGACGTCCGCTATCTGACGCGCGACGACATGGCGCGGTTTGTGGCGCTCAACTGACTTCGCACACTCGTCATGCTGAACTTGTTTCAGCATCCATGGCCTGACCTCCAATTTTACGCAGTGCCTGAGGAAAAGCGGGGCCATGGACCCTGAAACAAGTTCAGGGTGACGAAGGGTTGAAATCTCGCGTCCGATATCCGCCGTACTAGCCTTGCAACACGCCGCCGCCTCCCCCACATCGCCCCCATGGCGAAACGCAGCCTCTACCAGCGATTACGATCGAACCCGCGGGTGCGGACGGCGCTGTTCGTGCTTGGCGTGCTGCTGATGATCGCCGCGCCGTTGCTCGGTCCGCTGCCCGGGCCCGGCTTCATCATCCTGTTCCCCGCAGGATTGATGCTGGCTTTGCAGAACAGCGAATGGGCGAAGCGCGTCTATGTCCGTTTCAAAAGGCGCCACCCGCGTTACGCCGCCTGGACCGACCGGTTGATGCGGCGCGCGAGCGCGGCACGGAAGCGTGAGCGCGAAGCGCTGGCGGCAGCCGATGGCGAAACGCCCGAAAACCGCGCCAATGGCGATTGACTTTGCCCCGACTCTCGCTTATCCGCGCCTCCATCAGTGGCCGCCCACGTTTGGCGGCCCTTTTCTGTTAAAGCCTTTGACGAGAATTAGGGACAACCGCGATGAAGCGTACCTTTCAACCGAGCAACCTCGTACGCGCCCGTCGCCACGGTTTCCGCGCCCGCAAGGCGACTGTCGGCGGCCGCAAGATTCTTGCCAACCGCCGCGCCCAGGGCCGCAAGAAGCTGTCGGCCTGATCGCTGACGTTTCTGCGCCAGTCACACTGGTGCGAACGCTTTCAAAACGCAGCGAATTCCTGGCCGCCAACCGCGGCCTTCGCTTTCCTATGCCCGGCTTTGTCCTGCTCGTCCGCCAGCGCGGCGACGGCGACGATTCGCTGGGCATCGGCTATACCGTCAGCAAGAAAGTCGGCAACGCCGTCACGCGCAACCGGATGAAGCGCCGGCTGCGCGAACTGTGCCGCGCGGCGCTCCCCGAATCGGGCATCGCCGGCGCCGACCATGTCCTGATCGGCCGGCCGGGCGGCAACGACATCGTCTTTGCCAAACTTGGCGAGCATCTCGATTCGGCGCTCAAGCGCGCGGCGAAGAAGCTCGTAAAACCGGCATGATCGCGAAACTGCTGATCCTGATCGCGCGCGGGTGGCAAATCGGCCCCTCGCGCATCCTTCCGCCCACCTGCCGTTATTCGCCGTCGTGCAGCGCCTATGCGATCACCGCGCTTCAGCGCCATGGTGCGATCAAGGGTGGCTGGCTGGCGACAAAGCGGCTATTGCGCTGCCATCCTTGGGGGGGCCACGGCTACGACCCCGTTCCTTGAACGGCATTCCCCGACTTTTTTGATACGAAGAGAGACCGAAGAGCGTGGACGACAAGCGTAACATGATCGCGGCAATTTTGTTGTCGGTGGCCATCCTGATCGGCTGGAATTTCGTCTCCGAGAAATTCTTCCCCACCCCCGACAAGCCCGATGTGACCACGACGGTCGCCGGCCCGGGCGGCACCGCACCCGCCGCAGCGCCGGGCCAGCCCGCTGCGCTGCCCGCGCCTGGCGTGCCGGCGACGGCGGCGCCGCAAGCGATCCGCCCGATCGAAGCGGTGCTCGCCGACGGCAACCGCATCCCCATCGAAACCCCGGCGATCAAGGGCTCGATCAACCTCGTCGGCGCGCGCGTCGACGACATCACGCTCAGCAAATATCGCCAGACGATCAAGAAGGACTCGCCGCCGGTCCGCCTCTTTGCCCCCGCGGGCACCAAGGCCGCCTATTTCGCGAGCATCGGCTGGTCGGCGCAGGGCGTCGTCGTTCCGGGGCCGACCACGGTCTGGACCGCTACGGGGACCAAATTGACCCCGACGACCCCCGTCACGCTGAGCTGGGCCAACGGCGCCGGTCAGACCTTCCGCATCGAATATAGCATCGACGATGATTATCTGATCACCGCGAAGCAGACGATCGCCAACACCGGCGCGACGCCGGTCGCGGTGCGCAGCGGCACCTATATCGACCGCACCGGCAAGCCGACCGACCCGCACGAGCAGGACAGCTGGACGATCCACGTTGGCCCGACCGGCTATCTCGACGGCAAGTCGAACTTCACCAATTATGACGAACTCGAGGAGGCGACGAACAACACCGTTTCCTACACCTCGGCGGGCTGGCTCGGTTTCACCGACAAATATTGGCTCGCCGCGGTGGTTCCGGCGAAGGGCGAAAAGGTCTCGGCCGCGTTCAATTCGCTGCCGGGCGGCGCCTATCGCGCCGCCTTTGCCTGCGACCTTGTCGAGGTTGCGCCGGGCAAGCAGATCACGACCACCAGCCGCGTCTTCGCCGGCGCCAAGGAAGTCAGCACGCTCTCGCACTATCAGGACGATCAGGGCATCACGCGCCTGTCGAACGCGATCGATTGGGGCTGGTTCGAATTTTTCGAGGTTCCGATCTTCAAGCTGCTCGACTGGCTGTTCAAGCAGGTCGGCAATTTCGGCGTCGCGATCATGGTGCTGACCTTGATCATCCGCGCGCTGATGTTCCCGATCGCGCAGCGCCAGTTTGGTTCGATGGCGCAGATGCGCCTCGTCCAGCCGAAGATGAAGGCGCTGCAGGAACGTCACAAGGACGACAAGCCGAAGATGCAGCAGGAGCTGATGAAGCTCTATAAGGACGAGAAGATCAATCCGCTCGCGGGCTGTCTGCCGATCGTGATCCAGATCCCGATATTCTATGCGCTGTACAAGGTGCTGATGCTGACGATCGAAATGCGGCACCAGCCGTTCATCCTGTGGATCAAGGATCTGTCGGCGCCCGATCCGCTGCACATCCTGAACCTGTTCGGCCTGCTGCCCTTCACCCCGCCGTCGATCCTGTCGATCGGCATCCTCGCGGTGATCCTGGGCATCACGATGTTCCTGCAGTTCCGCCTGAACCCGCAAGCGACCGATCCCGTGCAGCAGCAGGTGTTCAAGATCATGCCGTGGCTGTTCATGTTCATCATGGCGCCGTTCGCGGCGGGCCTGCTGCTTTACTGGATCACCAACAATATCCTGTCGATCGCGCAGCAGCAGTGGATGTACCGCAAGTTCCCGCAGCTGAAGGCGGCACCGACGACGTGAGCGAAGTCGAACTCGAACCCGGGGCCGACCCCGAACGGGCGGAGCGCGCGCGCAAGCTGTTTTCGGGACCGATTGCGTTCCTGAAATCGGCGCCCGCGCTCCAGCATTTGCCGCCGCCGAGCGTGCCCGAGATCGCGTTCGCGGGGCGCTCGAACGTCGGCAAATCGTCGCTGCTCAACGCGCTGACGAATCGCAACGGCCTCGCGCGCACCTCGGTGACGCCGGGGCGGACGCAGGAACTCAACTATTTCGACGTCGGCGAGGATCCGCTGATCTTCCGGCTCGTCGACATGCCGGGCTATGGCTTTGCCAAGGCGCCGAAGGATGTCGTCAAGAAATGGCGCTTCCTGATCAACGACTATCTCCGCGGCCGCGCGGTATTGAAACGCACGCTCGTGCTGATCGACAGCCGCCACGGGATCAAGGAGGTCGACCGCGACGTGCTCGAAATGCTCGACACCGCGGCGGTCAGCTATCGCATCGTGTTGACCAAGGCCGACAAGATCAAGGCGACCGAGCTCGAAGCGGTGCAGGCCGCGACCGAGGCCGAGGCGCGCAAGCACCCCGCCGCGCATCCGCAAGTGATCGCGACGAGCAGCGAAAAGGGCATGGGCATCGCCGAACTGCGCACCGCGGTGCTGGAGGCGGTTGAGATCTAATCTCTCCCCTCCCGCTTGCGGGAGGGGTCGGGGGAGGGCATGTTCCGAACCCAATGTGGCCTTACAGGCCCTCCCCTAACCCCTCCCGCAAGCGGGAGGGGAATCTGGAGTCCCCATGAAACTCTTCCTCGGCAACAAGGCCTATTCGAGTTGGAGCCTGCGCGGCTGGCTGGCGGTCAAGCATAGCGGGCTGCCGTTCGAGGAAGTCACCGTCCCGCTCTACGACGAGGATTGGTCGAACCGGCGCGAGGGCGACGAGTTCGCGCCGTCGGGCGGCAAGGTCCCAATCCTGTGGGACGGCGACGATATCGTCGTGTGGGACAGCCTCGCGATCATCGATTATCTCAATGAAAAGACCGGCGGGACGAAGGGTTTCTGGCCCGACGACATGGCCGCGCGCGCGATGGCGCGCTCGATGGCGGCCGAAATGCACTCGAGCTTTGCCGCGCTGCGCCGCAACCACAGTATGAACATCCGGCGCATCTATCCGCCCGCCGAACTGCTCCCCGAAGTGCAGGCCGATGTGATCCGCATCTTCCAGATCTGGGCCGAAGCGCGCGCGCGCTTCGGCGGCGAAGGCGATTTTCTGTTCGGCAGCTGGTCGGCGGCCGACATCATGTTCGCGCCCGTGGTCACGCGCTTCGTCACCTACTCGATCCCGCTGCCGCGCTTTGCCGCCGCCTATGCGCAAGCGGTGATCAGCCACCCGTGCATGCAGGAATGGATCGGCGGCGCGCAGGCCGAGGACTGGATCATCGAGAAGTTCGAGGGGCCGGTCGAGGGATAGCGGGCATCCGGTTCCGACCAAGGCCGGCCTATCCCTCATCGTCACCCCGGACTTGATCCGGGGTCCATGACTTCAGCGTTGCGGTGGATCCCGGATCAAGTCCGGGATGACGAAGGTGGAACCGGTCACGGAATCCGCGTCGTCGGATAGGGCGTCCCGTCCTTGTGGAAATAGCCGTCGGGGGTGAAGAGCATGTCGATGTCCGAATAGCCGCCGCCGGTGTCATATTTCTTGCCGCCGCCGAGCGCGACGAAGACGCAGTCGGCGTCCGATTCGTTGACGAGGTGGTGGCCGTTGGTGCTGCCCTTCGGCCATACCGCGATATCGCCCGGCCGCATCGGCCAGCGGCCGTCGTCCTCGATCAGCACCGCCTCGCCCGAAATCATCACGAGCATCTCGTCCTCGCCATCGTGCCAGTGGCGCTGCGACGACCAGGCGCCGGGTTTGAGCACGACATGGCTCGCGGCGAAATCGCTGAGCCCTGTCGGCGGCGCGAGGCGGCGATACCAGCGGCCCTGAACGGGTTCGTTGTAAGGTGCTGGATAGCCCGTCGTGTTGGTTTGCGGGATCGTATCGAGATCGAGCTTGGGCATGGCAGTCCTCGTGGAGTTTGTTCTGTCTTTGTTTCGCACAAAGGCAGCGCGATGCAAAGCCTCGACTTGCGGCCGCGCGAGGGGGTAAGGGAGCGGCATGAGCATCACCGTCGATCCCGTAGAGCTGGCCAAGGCGCTGATCGCCGCGCCGAGCGTCACCCCCGCCATGGGCACCGTGTTCGACACGCTGGAGGCGGCGCTGACCCCGCTCGGCTTCACCGTCGAGCGCTTCATCGACGGGATCGAACCGGACGGACCCGTTGAAAATCTGCTCGCGGTGCGGGGCGGCAAGGGGCCGAAGCATTTCGGTTTTGCGGGGCACCTCGACGTCGTGCCGCCAGGCGTCGGCTGGACCGGCGACGCCTTCGCTCCCGAAGTACGCGGCGATCTGCTCTACGGCCGCGGCGCGGTCGACATGAAAGGCTCGATTGCCGCCTTTGTCGCCGCAGCGGCTGCGACGCCGGTCGAGGCGGGAACGATCAGCCTGATCATCACCGGCGACGAGGAAGGCCCGGCGATCTTTGGCACGCGCGCGCTGATGGAGCATATGGATGCGCGCGGCGTGCGCCCCGACATGATCGTCGTCGGCGAGCCGACGTCGGTGAACCGGCTTGGCGACATGGTGAAGATCGGCCGGCGCGGCTCGGTCAATATCTGGATCGACGTGCCGGGAACGCAGGGGCATGTCGCCTATCCGCACCTCGCCGACAATCCGATCCCCAAGCTGGTCAAGATACTGGCAGCGATCGACGCGGTGGTGCTCGACACCGGCAACGACTGGTTCCAGCCGTCGAACATCGAATTCACCGACATCGAAGTCGGCAATGGCGCGACCAACGTCATCCCCGCCTCGGCGCGCGCGCGGCTGTCGATCCGTTTCAACGACCAGCATCGCGGCGCCGACCTCGTCGCACTGATCGAGCGCCTTGCGCACGATGTCGAACCAGGTGCCAAGGTGCTTGGCAAGATTTCGGGCGAAGCCTTCCTGACCCCGCCCGGCGACCTGTCCGAACTGGTCGCCGAGGCGATCCATGCCGAGACCGATGTGCGCCCCGAAATGTCGACGACCGGCGGCACGTCGGATGCGCGCTTCCTTCATGCGATCTGTCCCGTGGTCGAATTCGGGCTGAACAATGCGACGATGCACAAGCTCGACGAGGCGGTCGCGGTGGCGGATCTCCACACGCTGGCCGCCATCTATCGCGGCATATTGATGCGCGCTTTCCTCTAGTCCTCGCGCGCCCGCCGCAGGATCACATAGACCGCACCTGCCCCGCCGTGGCTGATATGTGCGGGGCGGAGCGCGACGATCTGGTCGGCATAGGGCGAATAAGCGAGCCAGTCGGGCAGCGAAGCGCGGATCGCGCCGCGTGGGCGCGGGTCGCCGTGCATTTGCGGCAGGCGGTCGGCGCCGGGGCGGAGGCGTCCCGCGACCACGAGCAGCACGCGCGCGCCGCGCATCAACCCGCGTCCGATCGCCTCGTCGAGCAAGGCCTGCGCCGAAGCCAGCGTATGACCGTGAAGGTCGATGCTGAGATCGGGGCGGACGAGCCCCTTGCGCAAGCGCCGGTCCCAATGGCCGTCGAGCGTCGCGGCCTGATGCGTGCGGCGCGGTGGCGGCAGCTTCGTTGCGGGCCGCGGCGCGGCGGCAGGGGCCGCAGTGTTGCGCGGAGTTGGTTTTGGGGGACTGACGGTCGGCGGCGCGACGGGCGCGAGTGGCGCCTTAGCCTTGGCGAGCGGCTTTACCGTCGCTGCGACCTTCTTCCACAGCGCGCTTTCTTCGGGGGCAAGGCGCCGCGGCACATCAAGGCGCCGGGATCAGCCGCGCGATGCTGGCACGCGGGAGCAGCAGCAGCGCCGAGCCGCGCCCCGACATGCCGCCGGCGATCGCGCGTGCATCGTCGCCCGCGCCCCAGAAGCTGTCGAAGCGGTTGGCGCCCTTGATCGCACCGCCGGTGTCTTGCGCGATCCACAGCCCGTTGGGTTCGGCGCGGTCGAGCGAGAGGAAGATAGGGGCGCCGAGCGGCACATATTTGGGATCGGCGGCGACGCTCGCGCGGCCGGTCACGGGCACCCCGAGCGCACCGAGCGGGCCCGCGCCGGTCAGTTCGCGAAAGAAGACCCAGCTGGGGTTCTCGTTCATCACCGCAGCGCCGCGCACCGGATCGGCGCGGAGGTAATCGAGAATGCCCTGCATCGATGCCTGGCCGCGCTGCAACTCGCCGCGGTCGAGCAGCAGCTTGCCGATGCCGACATAGCCGCGGCCGTTCTGCGTTTCGTAGCCGATGCGCATGATGCCGCCGTCGGGCAGGCGGAGGCGGCCCGAGCCCTGCACCTGCAGGAAGAAGAATTCGGCGGCGTCGGCGGCATAGGCAATTTCGAGCCCGCGCCCGTCGAGCGCCCCGCTCTCGATCGCCGTGCGGTCGTAATAGCGTGTGAAATTCGAGCCATCGACGCGGCCGCGAATCTTGCGGCCCTTGAGGTCGTCGGCGAACTCGCCGAGGTCGACTTCGACGAGATCAGCGGGGCGGCGATAGATGGGAACATCATAGCCCGGCCGCTTCGTGCGCGAGCCGGCGATTTCGGGCTCGTAATAGCCGGTGACGAAGGCGATGCCCGCGCCGACCTGCACGGTGCCGAAATAACTCGCGAAGAAAGCCGAGGCGTCGCTGTCCTTCCAGCTTTTCGCCGCGGTGCAGCTTTCGGTCCAGTCGGGACCCAGCGTGAGGCCGCTGGTATCGGTGCGGCGCTGGACCGAAGGGCAGCTGATGCGGAAAGCGACGAGCGCCGCAGTCGCTTGCTCGGCGGTCACGCCGAGCGTTGCGAAATCGGGGCCCGCGAGAACGCCGCTGGTGGCGGCGGTCGTCGCATCGACTGGGACAGCGGGCGCGGGAAGCACCGCGCGCGCGGTTGCGGGAATCGGCTGGGCGGCGGCACCGGCGCCTTCGGACGGGCGCGGCGTATAGGGCCGCGGTGCGCCAGCCGGACGCGGTGGTGCAGGGGTAGTGGTCGCAGGACGGCTACCCTCCGTATCGGGAATCACCGACGCGCAGCCCGAAAGCAGCGGCAGGGCGGCGAGCAGCGCGAATCCGAAAGCGCGCGCGCGCGGCGCCCCCACCGTCAGGATCACGGGGTCAGGCCGATTCGGCTTCGTCGAGCACCCAATTGGGGTCGTTGCTGCCGATCTTGCGGCGGAAGGTCCACAGATCGTCGGTCTGCGTCGCATCGCTCATCGACCCGGCGATGAGCTTGCCGTCGGCGTCGCGCGTCACCGCGCTGATATCTGCGCGGTAGCGAACCGTGATGCGCGCCTCGCTGCTGTTCAATTCGACGGCCGTGATCTTGGCCGAATCGACAACCATCAGGCGGTTGTCGAGCGTTTCGCCGCGCGCGTCGCGAGCGGTGATCGCGTCGGCAAAGGCTTCGTAGCTGTCGTCGTCGCACAGGTCGCGCAACGTGTCGCGGTCGCCCTTCCAATAGGCTTCGAGGATCATGCGATATGCCGCTTCGGCGCCTTCCATGAAGCGGCCGGCGTCGAAATTGCGGTCGGTAGCGAGCAGCTGGCGGAGGCCAGCCTCGGCAGCGGGTTCGTAAACGAGCCCCGCAGTGTCGGCCGATGCAGGCGCAGGCGCCTGCGATCCGTCAGTCTCGTCGAGCCGGACCGGCGACGCGGCGGTGCGCTCGCGCGGCAGCACCGGCTCCTGCTCATGCCCCGTGCGCTTGCCGAGCACCGAGTAGAGCCGCATGCCGAGGAAGGCGGCAATCATGGCGAGCAGGACGATCGAAAAAGCGGTCACGGGCAAAAGTCCAATGCGGGCAATAGAAACATAGTGGTCGATACATAGGCGATACGCGCCTCAGTTTCAAATGACCATGACCGCTGCCGCGCGGCGGGTCAACGATTCGCCCTTAACTATAGCGCAGCACAGGGCCCCATTGTGCTCGCCGCCGGGCGCTGCTAAGCGCCGCGGCAACCGTCCGCCGCGGTTCCGACACGGTCCGCGGATGCCGATATTGTTTCCATCTTTTCAGTGAAAGCTTCTTCATCATGGCTGACGAGACCAGCGCCGACATCAACAATCCCGCCCTGCAGCCCAATGGCGAAGACACGAGCCCGGCGATCGGCCTGATTTCGCAATATGTGAAGGATCTGTCGTTCGAAAATCCGAACGCCCCTGCGGTTTATCAGTGGCAGGACGCGCCGCAGGTCGATGTGCAGTTCAACATCGCCGCCGACAGCGTCGGCGACAATCTGTACGAAGTGACGCTGAAGATCGACGTCACGTCGAAGACCGATGCGGGCACCAGCTTTGTCATCGATCTGAAATACGCTGGCCTGTTCGGCGTGCGCAACGTCCCCGACGACCAGCTGCAGCCCTTCTTCCTCGCCGAAGCGCCGCGTATCCTGTTCCCCTTCGCGCGCCGCGTCGTTGCCGATGCCGTCCGCGACGGCGGCTTCCCGCCGCTGCTGCTCGAACCGATCGATTTCCACGGCCTGTTCATGCAGCAGGTCCAGCAGGTCGAAGCCGAGCAGGCGGGCGACGTCGCGCCGGTCGGCCAGGCTTAACCATCATTCGGGCGGGCTGACGGGTTGAGCAGCCTCATTAAAAATGTCGGGACGATCGGCGGGCTGACGATGGTCAGCCGCATCTTCGGTTTCGTCCGCGACATGCTGCTCGCCCGCGTGCTGGGCGCCGGCCTCGCCGCCGACGCCTTCCAGCTCGCCTTCACGCTGCCCAACACCTTTCGCCGCCTGTTCGCCGAAGGCGCCTTCTCGGTCGCCTTCGTCCCGACATACAGTCGCGCGCTTCACGGCGAAGGCGGCGAAGTGGCGGCGGCGAAGTTCGCCGACGATGTGCTCTCGGTCTTTCTCTGGATATTGCTGGCTTTCTCGGCCGTCATGATGATCGCGATGCCGGGCATCGTGTGGCTCCTCGCGCGCGATTTCCAGGAGGTGCCGGGCAAGTTCGAATTTGCGGTGTTCCTCAGCCGCGTCACCTTCCCCTATCTGGCGCTCGTCAGCCTTGTCGCGATGCTTTCGGGCCTGCTCAATGCGCGGTCGCGCTTCGCGCCGGGCGCCTTTGCGCCGGTGCTGCTCAATATCGTGCTGATCGGCGGCATTATCACTGGCTGGTGGCTGCGCGGGCCCGGAGGTGACGACCGGATCGTCGCCGAGGCGCTCTGCGTCGCGGTGAGTATCGCGGGCGTCGTCCAACTCGCCTATATGTGGTGGGCGGTGCGCCGCGCCGGGCTCAAATTGCACTGGCGCATGCCCAAGCTCACGCCCGAGGTGAAACGGCTCGGCATGCTGATCCTGCCCGCCACCTTCGGCGCGGGCATTTATCAGGTCAGCCAGTTCGTCGACACCTTCTTCGCGACCTCGCTGGCGCAGGGCTCGCTCACGCTGCTGAAGCTCGCCGACCGGCTCAACCAGCTGCCACTCGGCATCGTCGGCATCGCGCTCGGCACCGCGATCCTGCCGATGCTGTCGCGCCATATCCATTCGGGCGACGCCGCCGAGGCGCAGCGCTTGCAGGGCAATGCGTTCGAGATCGCAACCTTGCTGACGCTGCCCGCCGCCGCCGCGCTCGCGATCTGCGCGCCCGCCTTCGTCACTGCCTTTTTCGTCGGCGGCCGGTTCACCGACGCCGACGGGGCGATCATGGCGCAGATCGTTGCCGCGCTCGTCGCGGGGCTTCCCGCCTATGTCATCGTCAAAATATTGAACCCGGGCTTCTTCGCGCGCGAGGATATGCGCACCCCGGTGTGGACCGCGCTCGCGGCGCTGATCGTCAATATCGCGATCAACCTTTACGTCGTCGAGCGCTACGGGATCGTCGGGCTCGCGGGTGCGACCGCGGCGTCGGCGTCGCTTAACTGCATCCTGCTCTACACCGTGCTCCACCGCCGCGACTGGTTCCATTTCACCGCGAAGCTCGCCGGGCGCATCGCGCGCCAGCTGATCGCGGTCGCCGCGATGTCGGCGCTGCTCTGGTGGATGATGCCGATGATGAAGCCTTATTATGGCGGCGGCGTGTTCGAACGTATCTGGTCGCTTGCCGCGCTCTGCGCAGCGGGCGGCGCGGTGTTTTTCGTCGTCGCCTTCCTCGTCGGCGCGCTTGACAAGGATCTGGTCGCCATGCTGACGCGGCGGCGCGGCAAACCAGCCGCCACAGAGGAGTAAGACATGCGGACGCTATCGGGCATCCAGCCCACCGGAAATTTGCACCTCGGCAATTATCTGGGCGCGATCCGCAACTGGGTGCGCATGCAGGACGAGATGGAGGGCGACAAGCTCTATTTCCTCGCCGACCTGCACGCCATTTCGATGCCGCACGTCCCCGCCGAACTGACCGCCAACACGCGCGCGATGACCGCGGCGCTCGTGGCCTGCGGGATCGACACCGACCGTTCGATCCTCTTCAACCAGGCGCGCGTTCCGGCGCACGCCGAACTGCAATGGCTGCTGAACGGCACCGCGCGGCTCGGCTGGCTGAACCGCATGACGCAGTTCAAGGACAAGTCGGGCAAGAATCGCGAAAGCGCATCGGCGGCGCTCTATACCTATCCGGTGCTGCAGGCGGCCGACGTGCTCCTCTATCAGACGACGCACGTCCCTGTCGGCGAGGACCAGAAACAGCATCTCGAACTCGCGCGCGACGTCGCGCAAAAATTCAACAATGACTATGCCAGCGAGGACGCGCCGGTGTTCACGCTGCCCGAACCGATCCTCCCGGCGGGCATGGCACGCATCATGAGCCTGCGCGACGGCGCGGCCAAAATGTCCAAGTCTGACCCGTCGGACATGAGCCGCATCAACCTGACCGACGATGCCGACACGATGATGCAGAAGGTCCGGAAAGCGAAAACCGACCCCGCGGTCTTGCCGTCCGAAGCCGAAGGACTCGACGAACGTCCCGAGGCGCGCAACCTCGTGGGCATCTATGCTGCGCTCGCCGACATGAGCGTCGATGCGGTGCTGCGTGACCATGCGGGCCAGGGGTTCGGCGCCTTCAAGCCCGCGCTCGGCGAGCTGCTGATCGAGAAGCTCGGTCCGATCAACGCACGCTTCGTCGCGCTCAAGGACGATTCAGCGGCGCTCGACGCAATCCTCGACAAGGGCGCGGAGAAGGCGCGTACCCTTGCGAAGCCGACGCTCGATGCCGCTTATGCCGCGCTGGGGCTCTGCCGCTGACACCGCGCTGTTTCGCGGGTGAAATTTCTTGTTTTTGCGGCGCGCGTCCCCATATCTGGACATGGAACCGCCGTGCGATGAAACGAGTTCAACCAAGGTTAAGTCGCGTCGGTGTAGTCTATGGTACGAAAGCGCGCCTATATGCGCTTCCCGAATACGGAGCCAAGACGATGAGCAAGATGAATCTTAGGCGACTGGGCCTTGCCGCCATGACGGGCGCGGCGCTGGCGCTTGCCGGCTGCGCGACGCCGTTCAAGGCCGATGTCGCACGCTTCCAGACGCAGCTTCCCGTGCCGCAGGGCCAGAGCTTCGTTGTCGAGGCGAGCAACCCCGCGCTGCAGGGCGGTATCGAGTTCGGCCATTATGCCAATCTGGTGGCCGGCGAACTGACGCGCTACGGCTATCGCCCCGCGGCGAATGGCGAACGCGCCGACCTCGTCGTCCGCATGGATTATGGCGTCGACAAGGGGCGCGAACGCGTCGTGTCGAGCCCCGGCTTCGGCGATCCCTGGTACGGCGGGTACGGCGGCTATTATGGCCGCGGCTTCTATCGCCCGGTGATCGTCAGCGGCCGCGGCGGGCGCCGCTATGTCTATGGCTATCGCGACCCGTTCCTGTGGGGCGGTGGTTTCGGACCCGGCTGGGGCGGCACCGACGTCAGCAGCTACACCGTCTACACCAGCGGGCTGAACCTGCAGATCAATCGCGCCGCCGACGGGTCGCGCCTGTTCGAAGGCCATGCCGAGGCGCAGTCGCGCGACAACAACCTCCAGGCGCTCGTCCCGAACCTCGTCGAGGCGATGTTCACCGGCTTCCCCGGCAATTCGGGCGAGCGGGTGCGGATCACGGTGGCACCGCCCGAAAAGGGCTGAGCGACCTCAAAGACTAACAAAAGGCCCGCCATCCGGAAGGACGGCGGGCCTTTTTGATTCAGGAAAGCAATGCCGGCTTTCGACCGGA
Source organism: Sphingopyxis sp. MSC1_008 (assembly GCF_023197165.1). GTDB lineage: Bacteria > Pseudomonadota > Alphaproteobacteria > Sphingomonadales > Sphingomonadaceae > Sphingopyxis. Next base: position 101,729 of record NZ_JALPRD010000011.1, on the reverse strand, counting down.
AGCCGCCTTCTCTTTCATCGTCACCCCGGACTTGATCCGGGGTCCAAGCAACCGATGTGGTGATGGATGCCGGATCAAGTCCGGCATGACGAATGTGGAAAATCGCTGCCCGCTAACAACCCGAGAGAAGACCTTGCATCGCGACTCACGACGATGTGCATAACCCCGGGGACAACACCGGCATAACCCTGTGGATCAGTTGTTGAGAGCGCGCCGGATCGCGGCGATCTCGGCGTCGAGTTCGCTGTCGGCGACGCGCAGCGCCTCGACCGTGCGCACCGCGTGGATCACCGTCGAATGGTCGCGTCCGCCAAAGCGCCGCCCGATTTCGGGATACGAACGCGGGGTGAGTTCCTTCGCGAGATACATCGCGACCTGGCGCGGGCGGGCGACCGCGCGGACGCGGCGCTTCGACGACATTTCGGACTTGTCGAGGCGGTAGTGCGCGCAGACTGCGCGCTGGATTTCGTCGATCGTGATGCGCGGACGCGCGGTGCGGACATTTTCGGCCAGCCGGTCTTCGGCGAGCGCGATATCGACCGTCGTGCCGGTGAGTGCGGCGTAGGCGAGCAGCTTGTTGAGCGCGCCTTCGAGTTCGCGGATATTGCGCGTGAAATGCTTGACCAGATAGGCGACGACATTGTCGGGCACGTCGACCATCGGCATCGCGGTGAGGCGCTGGCGGATGATGCGTTCGCGCAGGTCGTCCTCGGGCGCCTCGATGTCGGCGACGAGGCCGCCCGACAGGCGCGAGAGCAGCCGTGCCTCGACCCCGTCGAGCATCGCCGGCGGCCGGTCGGCGGTGACAACGAGGCGCTTGCCCGCGGTCATCAGGTCGTCGATCGTGTGGAGCAGCTCTTCCTGTGTCGAATTCTTGCCGATCACGAACTGGAGATCGTCGAGCAGCAGCAGGTCGGCGGCGCGAAGCCGCGCCTTGAACGCCATCATGTCGCCGCCGCGCATCGCGCCGACGAATTCGAGCATGAACTTCTCCGCCGACATCAGGATGATGTTCGCGGTCGGGTGCGCCGCGGCATAATCCTGCGCCATCGCCTGGAGGAGGTGCGTCTTGCCCTGCCCGGTGCCCGAGCAGAGATAGAGCGGGTTGAACTGCGGCGCTTCGACCATCGCCATGCGGCGCGCGGCGTTGGCGGCGAGGATGTTGCTGCGCGCGACGACGAAGCGGTCGAACGACAGGCGCGGGTCGAATCCGAGCAGCGCGGGATTTGCGGCGGGGGCCGGCGGCGGCGCGTCGAAGCTCGGTAGCGGCGAGGCGGCGAGAACGGTGGCGCGATCGTCGGCGGCGGCGCCGCCGCGCACCGTGACGCCGCGTACCGTAGGCAGTTGCTGCCGCCAAGCGAGTTCGAGCCGGTCGCCGAAACGCTCATTGATCCAGTTCGCCGAAAAGCGGCTGACGGTTTCGAGCGTCACGACGCCCGACATTGCGCAATAATCGGCAAAACGCACGGGCTTCAGCCAATGGTCGAAGGTGCGCACGCCAAGATCGCGGCGCAGCCCTTCGGCCACGCGCGGCCAGAGCGTTGCGGCATCACCGCTCACTGCTCCGCCCTTTGCGTTATGCCCATGCCAATTGCCGCTCTCTGTCACGCTGTGCCGCCCCCTCAGGTCCCCTCATCACCAGACGATCGGGCGGCCCCCACGCGCCGATTCGTCGCCTGCGCAGGGCGCAGACATACTATCCGGGGCAAATAGCCCGGGAAGATGCGAATCATGTCGATGTGGCGGCCACCGGCGAAGGCCGACGACGCACCCTGTCTAGTCAGGCCGCGCCGAGTCGATCAAGGTCTGGCCGTGTAAAAATACTGAAATAAAAATCTTGACTCACTAGGGGGGCCGGAATCGCGCCAGAACGTCATTTTATGACCATTTTTCAACAGTTTAAATATGACATTCCAGTGACCAAACAACGAATCGCCGTAAATCCGTCACTTACCGCGCTGCAACACTATTGCCATCGCGCTGTCACAATATCCGACGCAAAAAAGGACCCGCGGGCATGAAGCCAGCGGGTCCTTTTTGTTCCCTTTCGGGACGAAGCGAATCAGGCGATCGCGTTCACGCTCTTGGTCAGGCGCGAGAACTTGCGCGCCACGGTGTTCTTGTGGAGGACACCCTTGGCAACGCCGCGTGCCATTTCAGGCTGTGCCGCCTTCAGTGCGGTTGCAGCGGCGTCCTTGTCGCCAGCGGCGACGGCGTTCTCGACCTTCTTCACCAGCGTGCGAATGCGCGAAACGCGATTCTTGTTCACGACGGTGCGCGCGGTGTTGCGGCGGATGCGCTTTTTTGCCTGCGGCGTATTGGCCATAAATTCCTCTAGTCTTTCAAACGGTCTACATGGTCGGAGCACAGCCTCAGCGGAGCAGCCGAATCGCGCGAATTGCAGCGAATCAATGTCCGGATGCGGCCGGTTCCGGACGACCGGACCCTGCTCGAAGGGTGCGCGCATAGCGGTGACCGGCGATTTGGTCAATGGGTTTGCGGGCAATTACCCGCATTATCGTTGGCATTTCGGGCAATAGAAGGTCGACCGGCCCGATTGCACGATCCGCGCGATCGTCCCGCCGCATTCGCACGCCTCGCCCTCGCGGCCATAGACGCGCCAGTCCTTGGCGAAATAGCCGAGGTCGCCCTCGGGGCTGAGGAAATCGCGTAAGGTCGATCCGCCCGCTGCGATCGCCGCGATCAGCACCTCCTTGATCGCCGGCACGAGCGCCGCGAGCTTCGCCTTCGATACGTCGGCTGCGGGCTTCGTCGGAGAAATGCGCGCCATGTTGAGCGCTTCGCAGACATAGATATTGCCGAGCCCCGCGACGATTGTCTGGTCGAGCAGCATCGCCTTGATCGGCGCGCGCCGTCCGGCGAGCGCCTTGGCGAGATAGGCGGCGTCGAAAGCGTCGGACAAGGGCTCGGGACCGAGCGTGACGAAGGCGGGAAACAAGGTCAGCGGATCGCCGCTCACCAGATCGACCGACCCGAAGCGCCGCGGATCATGCAGGAATAGCCGGTGGCCCGCGGTTTCGAGCAGCAGATGGTCGTGCTTGCCCGCCTCGCCGCCCTCGGTCCGCCAGCGCCCCGACATGCCGAGGTGGAAGATCATATGATCGTCGCGGTCGGTCGAGATCACGCCATATTTGGCGCGGCGCGACAGGCCGGTGACCGTCGCGCCGGTCAGCCGCTGCGCGAGGTCGGCGGGAAAGGGCCGGCGCAGGTCGGGGCGGAAGGTGGTGACCGCAGTCAAGCGCTGGCCTTCGAGGAAGGGCGTGAGGCCGCGGACGGTGGTTTCGACTTCGGGGAGTTCGGGCATAGGGGGTCAGAACCTGCGGATGGGACGGCTGAGGCGGCAAAATGGCGAACATATCGGGCCAAAGGGCCTGCCGGGAACAGTGGTTCTGTTTCCAAAGGCCCTTTGGCCCGAGATGGAAGCCATTTTGCCGTCCCTTCGGGATTTGACCAAATTTGTCCATTGCCGCGTCAGAGCGCCTTGGAATATTTTCATATGCCTGCGCCGCTCTTCCTCGCACTGAACAAATTTGCTTCAAACCTCAGCCGTCCCAGCCGCAGGTTCTGACCCCGGGGCTACGCGCCATTTGCGCGGGCGGCAAGGCCCCGCTAAAGGCCGTTCGACTTTACCTCTCCCCCGCAAAGGCGCGCACTCCATGGCCACTCCCGACACCGTCAGCTTCGGTTATGAACAGGTTCCCGCGGGCGAGAAGACCGCGATGGTCGGCGAAGTGTTCAGCCGCGTCGCGCGCAAATATGACATCATGAACGATGCGATGTCGGGCGGCATGCACCGCCTGTGGAAAGACCGCTTCGTGCGCCGCGTGAAGCCGCGCGAGGGCGAGACGATCCTCGACATGGCGGGCGGCACCGGCGACATCGCGTTTCGCATGGAGCGGTTCGGCGCGAGCATCACCGTCGCCGACATCAACCCCGACATGCTCGGCGTCGGCGTCGAACGCGCCGCCGAGCGCGGCATCGACAGCCTCGTCTGGTCCGAACAGAATGCCGAGAAACTGTCGTTCCCCGATCAGTTTTTCGATGCCTATACGATCGCTTTCGGCATCCGCAACGTCACCGACATTCCCGCGGCGCTGAAGGAAGCGCACCGCGTTCTGCGCTATGGCGGGCGTTTCTTCTGCCTTGAATTTTCGACCAATGAATGGCCGGGTTTTGCGCAGGCCTATGACGCTTATTCGCATCACCTCGTCCCCAAGCTCGGCAAGCTGATCGCGGACGATGAGGATAGCTATCGTTACCTGATCGAATCGATCCGCCGCTTCCCGCCGATGCCCAAATTCGCGCAGATGATCCGCGAGGCGGGCTTCACCGCCGTGAAGGTCGAACCGATCCTCGGCGGTCTCGTCGCGATTCACAGCGGGTGGAAGGCTTGACCCAACCCGTCACCCATATCCTCCGCCTGCTGAAATGGGGCCGCATCCTTGCGCGCCACGGCGCGCTGCGCGGGATCGAAAGCGCGCCGCAGACGCCGCCGGGGGTCAAGCGCCTGTGCCGGATCGCACGGCTCGGCACGATTCAGCCGAAAATCCCCGACTATGCCGCGGCGTTCCAGGCGATCGGCCCTGCCGCAGTCAAACTCGGACAGACACTCGCAACGCGCCCCGACCTCGTCGGCGAGGAGGCGGCGCATAATCTGCTGACGCTGCAGGACGCGCTCGCGCCCGTCGCATTCGGGCGCATCAAGCAGGAAATCGAGGCAACGTTCGAGGTCCCGCTCGAAAGCCTCTACAGCGAATTCGATCCCGAACCCGTCGGCTCGGCCTCGATCGCGCAGGTCCACCGCGCGGTGACCACCGACGGCCGCAAGGTCGCGGTCAAGGTCCGCCGCCCCGGCATCGACAAGCAGTTTGCGCGCGATATCGACACCTATGAATGGGCGGCGGCGCATCTTGAGGCGCTCGGCGGCGAAGCGACGCGTCTGCGCCCGCGCGAAGTGATCGCCAATTTCCGCCGCTGGACGCTGCGCGAGCTTGATCTGCGCCGCGAAGCCGCCTCGGCGTCCGAGCTCGCCGACGCGATGGTCGGGGTGCCGACCTATCAGGTCCCCGCGATCGACTGGGACCGCACCGCCAGCCGCGTAATGACGCTCGACTGGATCGACGGGATCAAGATTTCGCACCGCGAGCAGCTGATCGCCGCGGGGCACGACATGGAAGCGCTGTCGGCGAACCTCGTGAACGCCTTCCTGCGGCAAGCCATTGCGGAAGGTTTCTTCCACGCCGACATGCACCAGGGCAATTTGTTCGTGAAAGCCGACGGCACGATCGCTGCCGTGGACTTTGGCATCATGGGGCGGATCAACCGGCAGGCGCGCTACTGGCTCGCCGAGATCCTCTATGGCCTGACCACGGGCAACTACCGCCGCGTCGCCGAAATTCATTTCGAGGCGCAATATGTGCCCGATTATCACAGCGTCGAGGAATTCGCGACGGCACTGCGCGCGGTCGGCGAGCCGATGCGCGGCAAGCCGGTGAGCGAGCTCAGCGTCGGGCAAATGCTCGACGGACTGTTCGCGATCACGCGCGATTTCGACATGCAGACACAGCCGCACCTGTTGCTGCTACAAAAGACGATGGTGATGGTCGAGGGCGTCGCGACGATGCTTAATCCGAAGATCAATATGTGGAATGTCTCGGGCCCCTTCGTCAGCGAATGGATCCGCGACGAACTCGGCCCCGAAGCCGCGCTTGCCGACGGTTTGCGCGAGCAGGGCAAGACGCTGGCGCTGATCCCCGACATCATCCGCCGCCTCGACGCGCAATTGCCGAAAAAGGGTGCCGCGCCGCCCGCGCCGCCGCTGCCCGACATCGCGCTGATGTGGGACGCGGGCGAGAAAAAGCGCTGGTGGCGTTACACACTGACCGCGATCGCGGGCGCGGCGGCGGGCGCCGCGCTTCTGAACTGGTTCGGCTGAATCCCCCTCGTCGGGCCATGAATAGCTGGTTACCGGACATTTACCTTAAATCGTTAAGCGCAGACCTCGACCAACCCCGGACGTGAAATCCGGACAGAACCGAGGTTTCATGCGCCACGACATCCTGATTGCCGACAAGATCCTGCCGGTCGACACGCTGCCTCTCGAGGTCGCGGTCGTGGTGCCGACGCTCAACGAAGCCGCCAATGTCGAGAAACTGATCGAAAAACTCTCGGTCGTGCTCGCGGGGCGCGGCTGGGAAGTCGTCTTCGTCGACGATAATTCGCCCGACGGGACGAGCGAACTGGTGCGCCGCATCGGCCGCGGATCGCGGCATGTGCGCATCGTCCAGCGCGTCGGGCGGCGCGGGCTGTCGTCGGCGGTGGTCGAGGGTATATTGGCGACCGCCGCGCCGGTCATCGCGGTGATGGACGGCGACCTCCAGCATAGCGAGGACGCGTTGCCGCAGCTGATCGACGCAATTGTGAACGACGGCGCCGATATCGCGGTCGGCACGCGCTATGTCGCGGGCGGCGGGATCGGCGACTGGGACAAGGAGCGCGCGCGGATGAGCCGCCTCGCGACCCGCGCCGGGCAGATTGCGCTCGGCACCGACGTGTCCGATCCGATGAGCGGTTTTTTCGCGGTGCGCCGCGATGCCTTCGAACGCGCGCTGCCGCGCCTGTCGGCGATCGGTTTCAAGATATTGATCGACATTTTGGCGTCGAGCCCGGCGCCGCTGAAGGTCGCCGAAATCCCCTATCAATTCCGTACCCGCGAGGCCGGCGAGAGCAAGATCGGTGCGCGCGTAATCGCCGAATATGCCGAACTGATCGCCGACAAGACGATCGGCCGTTTCGTCCCCGTGCGGCTGCTCAAATTCCTGATGGTCGGCGGGCTCGGCGTGTTCGTCCACCTTGCCGTGCTGCGCACGATCCTCGGTACCGGCAGCGCCTTTATCACCGCGCAGACCAGCGCAGTGATGACCGCGATCGCCTTCAACTTCTTCCTCAACAACAGCTTCACTTACGCCGACCGCAAGCTGAAGGGCTGGCGCCTCGTTGGCGGGCTTGCGAGCTTCTATGCGATTTCGGCGCTCGGCGCGGTCGCCAATATCGGTATCGGTACGTGGATGGCCGGGCATGACGAACGCTGGTGGGTGGCGGGGGTCGCGGGGGTACTGGTCGGTGCGATCTGGAACTTCGCCATGTCGTCGGCGCTGACCTGGCGCAAATGACGACGGGCGCGCCCGGCTGGAACCGCTTCGCCGGGGTTTCGCGCCCCGTCGCAGCGGCGGTTCTGGGCCTGCTGGCGCTGCTGATGGTCTGGGGCACGGCAGGCGGTGTGGGCCGCGACCATGTCGCGGTCGCAAAGCCCGCGTCGGCACAATTCGACGGCCTCGTCGGCGATCATGCGCTCTACGCGCGCATCGCCGAGCGGGTCGAAACGGGCGAATCCTATTACGCCGCGGCCGCCGCCGAACACCGCGCGGGCGACTATCCGTTGCGCCCCTTTGTGACGGTCCGTTTGCCGACACTGGCCTATATCCTCGCCGCGCTCGGCGAACGGAAAGCAATGTTCCTCTTCCTCGTCATCGGCGGCGCGGCGATTCTTGCTTGGTATCGGCGGCTGCGGACCGAACCCGCGCTCCCCCGCTACGCCGCGGTCGGCGCGCTGTTCGTCGCCGCGAACCTGACGCAGCTCGCGGCGCGCGAATGGCTGTTCATCCACGAAGTCGCGGCGGGCGTGCTCCTCGCGCTCGCGCTCGCGCTCTATCGCCCGGGCCGTCCGTGGTGGGCCATGGCGATCGTCGCCGCCGCGCTCGCGATCCGCGAGACCGTGCTGCCGGTCGCGATGCTGTTCGGGCTGTTCGCGCTGCTCGACCGCGACTGGCGCGCCGCAGCGGGCTGGCTGGCGATCGGGCTAGGCTTCGCGGCGGGTCTCGCGGCGCATATCGCCGCGCTGGCGGCGGTCACGACCCCCGCCGACGCTGCGAGCCAGGGCTGGAACGGACAGGGTGGCTGGATCGCCTATCTGTCGTTCGTCCAGGCGTCGTCGCTGCTGCGCTTTTTCGCGGGATGGGTCGGCGCGCTGCTCGTCCCGCTCGCGCTGCTCGGCTGGGCGGCATGGCGCTCGCGGCTCGGGCTCGCCGTGCTGCTGATCCAGATCGGCTATGCAGCACTGCTCATGCTCTTCGCGCGGCCCGCCAATTTCTATTGGGCGATGCTTGTCACGCCGACCTTGTTCATCGGCCTCGCCTTCGCGCCGGCCGCCCTTGCCGAATTGATGCGATCGTTGCGGAAGCCGATGACGACGATTCCCGCCGCCGCCATTTGAGGCGTCCGCTTGAACTGCGGCAAGGAAGCGCATAACTGATGCGCGAAGGAGACGGCGATGAATCAAACCCAGTCGATCGCCGCCCGCTCGCGGCAGGCTTGCCACCGCTGATGCCCGCTCCGCGCATTCTTTTGATCATTGGCGGCGGCATCGCGGCCTATAAATCGATCGAGCTTGTCCGCCTGCTGCGCAAGGCGGGCTATGTCGTCCGCTGCGTCATCACGCGCGCGGGCGAGCAGTTCGTGACGCCGCTGACGCTTGCGGCGCTTTCAGAAAACAAGGTTTACACCAATCTCTTCGACCTCAAGGACGAGGTCGAGATGGGACATATCCAGCTCAGCCGCGAAGCCGACCTGGTCGTCGTCGCGCCGGCGACCGCCGACCTGCTCGCCAAGATGGCGGGCGGCATCGCCGACGACCTTGCGACCACGTTGCTGCTCGCGACCGACAAGCCCGTGCTCGCTGCGCCCGCGATGAACGTGCGGATGTGGCTGCACGCCGCAACGCGGCGCAATATCACGACCTTGCGCGGCGACGGCGTGACCGTGATGGAACCCGACGAGGGCGAAATGGCGTGCGGCGAATATGGTCCGGGGCGGCTGCCCGAACCCGCCGCGATCAAGGAAGCGATCGATGCGGCGCTGGCCAATGCCCCCGCGCCGGTTCCGCTGGCCGCCCCGGCGACGCTGGCGGACCAGCCCGATTTTGCGCCCGCAAACCGGCGCCCGCTTTATGGCCGCCGCATCCTGATCACCGCGGGACCGACGCACGAGCCGATCGACCCGGTACGCTACATCGCCAACAGGTCGAGCGGGAAGCAGGGCTTTGCGATCGCGGCTGCCGCCGCCGAGGCCGGCGCCGAGGTGCTGCTGATCGCCGGCCCGGTGCCGCTGCCGACCCCGCCCGGCGTGATCCGCGTCGATGTCGAGACCGCAGTCGAAATGGCGGCCGAGGTTGAGCAAGGCCTGCCCGTCGATGCCGCGATCATGGTTGCCGCGGTCGCCGACTGGCGCGCCGCCGACGCCGCGCCGCAGAAGATCAAGAAGGACGGCAGCGGGCAGGTGCCGCCGCTCGCACTCGCCGAAAATCCCGACATCCTCGCCGGCCTCGCCAAATCGTCCGAACGCCCAACCTTGCTGATCGGTTTTGCCGCCGAAACCAACGACGTGATCGCGCATGCAGAGGCCAAGCTCGCGCGCAAGGGGTGCGACTGGATCGTTGCCAATGACGTGTCCGCCGACCCGATGGGTGGCGAGAGCAATCGGGTGCATATCGTTAGCAAAGACGGGGTAGACAGCTGGGACCGGCTGCCCAAACACGCCGTCGCCCGCAAATTGATGGAAAAGATCGCCGATGAGCTCGAAAAAATCGCACCCCTTGAAAGAGATTGAAATCGCGATCCAGCGGCTGCCCAATGGCGGCGGCCTGCCGCTGCCCGCCTATGCCAGCGATGGCGCGGCGGGAATGGATGTCGTCGCGGCCGAGACGCTGACGCTGCGCCCCGGCGCGCGCCATGCGGTCGCGACCGGCTTCGCGATGGCGATCCCCGCGGGTTACGAGGTGCAGGTGCGCCCGCGCTCGGGCCTCGCGCTCAAGCATGGCGTCACTTGCCTCAACACGCCGGGCACGATCGACAGCGACTATCGCGGCGAAGTGAAGGTGATCCTCGCGAACCTCGGCGACGAGGCGTTCGAGATCAAACGCGGCGACCGCATCGCCCAACTCGTCCCCGCACCCGTTCAGCGCGCGGCCTTTGCCGAAGTCGAAACGCTCGACGAGACCGTGCGCGGCGCGGGTGGCTTTGGTTCGACCGGGGTCGAGAGCGATGCGATCGACGAAACCGCGGACACCGCGGGCCTCGCTTCGCTGTCGGGCATCCAGCTGCGGCGGCCGGTCGAATAGTTTGCTGAGCGACGCCGAACTCGACCGTTATGCCCGCCAGATCATCCTGCCGGCCTTTGGCGGCGCGGGACAGGCGAAACTGAAAGCGGCGCATGTCGCGGTGATCGGCGCAGGCGGGATCGGCTGTCCTGCGATCATCTATCTGGCGGCGGCGGGCGTCGGCAAGCTCACGATCATCGATCATGACGTCGTCGAACTCAGCAACCTCCAGCGCCAGCCGCTGTTCACCGACGCCGATATCGGCTCGCGCAAGGCCGAGGTCGCGGCCAACGCGGCGCGGCGGATCAACCCGCATGTCGAGGCGGTTGCGGTTGCCGAACGACTGGAGGATGACAATGCCGAGGCGCTGCTCGCGCGCGCAAGCCTGATCCTCGACGGCTGCGACAATTTCGAAACGCGGCTCGCCGTAAACCGCGCTGCCGTCGCGCTGCACATCCCGCTGCTCAGCGCCGCGATCGGCGCCTTCGAGGGGCAGGTTGCGCTATACGAAGGCTGGCGCGCGGCGTGCGCCTGCTATGCCTGCCTTGTCGGCAGCGACCCCGACCGCGAAGGCATCAACTGTGCCGAAACCGGCGTGATGGGTGCGCTCGCGGGGATGATCGGCACGATGGCGGCGCTCGAGACGGTGCGCGCGCTGACCGGCCTCGGGTCGTCCTTGACCGGCCGGCTCGCGATCGTCGATATGCTGGATCGCCGCTGGCGCGAGGTCGGCGTATCGAAGGATCCGCTATGCCCGGTCTGCCGAGCCTGAACATCATCGTCGCGGTCGCCGAGGGCCGGCGGCTTTACGCCGCGCTCGAAGCGGGGATGGCGGCGGCGGCGCTGGGCCGGCCGGTGCGCATCTTCCTGCAGGGCGAGGCGGCGGCCTTGCTGCGCGATCCGGTTGCTTTCGCCGGCGACGAGGCACGCCGCGCCGCGGGGCAACCCGATCTCGCCTGGCTCGTCGAAGAAGCGATCGCGATGGAGATCGCCCTTTTCGTCTGCCAGTCGGGCATGGCGCTCGTCGGCATCACGGCGACCGAACTGGTGCCGCATGTCCGCGCCGCGGGGCTGGTCAGCTTTCTCGCCGAGGTCGGCGCCGAGGATCGGCTGCTGGTTTATTGACCCTCGTCGTCCCCGCGAAGGCGGGGGCCGTTGGCAGCCGGGCTCAACTGCGTTGCGTAAAACCGACAGCGGCCCCCGCCTTCGCGGGGACGACGCGTTTTTTAGGGATTGTCGCAGACCTTGATCGCATCCGGCTCGGGGCGTCTGCCCTCGGGCTCGAAACGCGCGAGATAACCGCCGGCATGCTGCTTGTCGTCGTACGACACGAGCTTGTAGCCCACCGCCTCGAACTCGCAGACGAGCAGGCGGAAGGGCGTGCCGTGCTGCGCGATCGGGCGGTCGCCGTCGACGACTAGCACCTGCCCGCCCTTGCGCAGCGCGGGGCGCAGCCGCCACAGGAAGGCGTAGGGTTCGCCGATCTCGTGATACATATGGACCATGAAAACGCGGTCGAAACTCGCCGCGGGCAGGCGCGGATCGTCGACCGCGCCGAGTTTCAGCGAGACATTGTCGAGCCGCTCGCGCGCGACGCGGTCGGCGAGCCGCTCGATCACCTCGGGAATGATGTCCTGCGCAAGCACGCGGCCGTTGGCGCCGACGCGCTGCGCCAGGCGCACCGTATAATAGCCGTCGCCCGCGCCGATGTCGGCGACGGTCATGCCGGGGCGGACGTCGGCCGAATCCATAACGTCGTCGGCCTCGTTGACGCGGTCGCGCGCCTCCTCGGTCGACCATTTGGTCGAGACGGTCGGCGCGACCGGCCGGTCGGCGGGCGGAAACTCACGCGCGGTCTCGGCGCGGTCGCTGCCCTCGTCCCACGGCGCGTCGCAGCCGTTCAGCAGCGGCAGGAACGCCAACAGGACGGCCGCTGTGCGCTTCATCAGTCGATGTCTTCCACTTCGACCTTCTCGCCCGTCACCTTCTGCGACAGCGCCGCCGCCATGAAGGGGTCGAGCGCACCGTCGAGCACGTCGGACGGTGCAGTCGAGGTCACGCCGGTGCGCAGGTCCTTAACCAGCTGATAGGGCTGGAGGACATAGGAACGGATCTGGTGGCCCCAGCCGATCTCGGTCTTCGCCTGATATTCGCCCGATGCCGCGGCTTCGCGCTTCTGGAGCTCGGCCTCGTACATCCGCGCCTTCAGCATGCCCATCGCGGTCGCGCGGTTCTTGTGCTGCGAGCGGTCGTTCTGGCTCGCGACGACGATCCCGGTCGGGATGTGCGTGATGCGCACCGCCGAATCGGTCGTGTTGACGTGCTGGCCGCCCGCGCCCGAGGCGCGATAGGTGTCGATCTTGAGGTCGCCTTCGTTGATCTCGATATCGATATTGTCGTCGATCACCGGATAGACCCACACGCTCGAAAAGCTGGTGTGGCGCCGCGCCGAGCTGTCGTAGGGCGAGATACGGACGAGGCGGTGGACGCCGCTTTCGGTCTTGGCATAGCCATAGGCATTTTCGCCCTTCACCAGCATCGTCGCCGATTTGATGCCCGCCTGTTCGCCCGCCTGATATTCGACAAGTTCGACCTTGAGCCCGCGCTTTTCGGCCCAGCGGCTGTACATGCGCTGGAGCATTTCGGCCCAGTCCTGGCTTTCGGTGCCCCCCGCGCCGGCATGGACTTCGATATAGGCGTCGTTCGCGTCGGCTTCGCCCGCGAGCAAGGCCTTGATCTTGTCCTCTTCGGCGCGCGCCGCGAGGACGCCAAGCGAGACCACGGCCTCATCGACCATCGCCTCGTCGCCCTCCATTTCGGCAAGCTCGATCAGTTCGGCGGTGTCGGCGCACTCGGTTTCGATCGCGCGCGTAGCGCTGATCGCCTCGTCGAGCCGGCGGCGTTCGCGCATGACCTCTTGCGCCGCTTTCGCGTCGTTCCACAGCGTCGGGTCCTCGACCTTCGCGTTCAATTCGTCGAGCCGCCGCACCGCGCGGTCCCAGTCGAGGAAACGCCGCAGCAGCGCCAGCGCGGCGCCAATCTTGTCGATATGATCCTGCGCTTCGGCGCGCATGTCCTTGCTCCTGAAATATGTTGACCCCGCCCTTACGGCTTCGACGGCCGAAGGGAAAGGAGGTGTGCAGCGTCAGATGATGCCGCCGCGATCCTCCAGGAATTCGCTGTCGCTGCGCCGGCCGTTGCTCTGGCTGACGGGGGCATCCTGCCGCCGCGGCGCCTTTACCGGCTTGATTTCCTCTTCGCGGATCGTCCGCCGCGGTTCGCTTTCGGGCTTGAAAGCTTCCCAGATGATCGACGCCTTCGGGTCGGTTCCCGGCCAGCTGCCATAGACACGGCGGCCCGACTGGCGGTCGATGCGCACCATGCGCACGCCCTTCGGCGCCGAGAAGGGAATCGGCTGGCGATCGGCGAGCGCGGCGAGCGCGAAATCCTTGAAGATCGGCGCGGCATAGCTGCCGCCCTGCGCATAGCCGCCCATGCTGCGCGGCTGGTCGAAACCGATATACATGCCCGCGACCACATCGGGGGTGCCGCCGACGAACCAGACGTCGTTCGGGCCCGTAGTCGTGCCGGTCTTGCCGAACAGCGGCACGCCCAAGTCACGCAGCCGCACCGCGGTGCCGCGCTGGACGACGCCTTCGAGCATATGCACGACCTGGTACGCGGTGATCGCGTCCATCAGCTGCTTGCCCGACTTGGCAAAGCGCGGCATCGGCCGGCCGTCCCAATCCTTCTTGTTGCAGCCCTCGCACGGTTTCCAGTTGGCGGGGAAAATCACCTTGCCCCGGCGATCCTGCGCATAGTCGATCACCCGCGGTTTCAACGCGCGGCCGTGGTTGGCAAGCATCGCATAGGCGTTCGTTATCTTTTCGACCGTCGTCGTACCGGCGCCGAGCGCGGTCGAAAGATAGGGTTCGTGCTTGCCGATACCCATCGTCTGGATCGTTTCGACGATCGGCTCCATGCCGACCTGGCTCGCGGTGCGCACCGTCATCAGGTTGCGCGACTGTTCGAGGCCCCAGCGCATCGTATGTTCGCCCGATCCGCCGCTGCCGCCGAAGTTGCGGAAGCATTTGTTGCCGAGGCTGGCGCCCTGATAAACACAGAAGGGTCCGTCGACGATCATCGTCGCGGGGGTCATGCCATTGTCGAGCGCGGCGGCATAGACGAAGGGTTTGATCGTCGAACCCGGCTGGCGTTCGGCCTGCGTCGCGCGGTTGAACGGCGACAGGCGGACATCGAAGCCGCCCTGCATCGCATAGATACGGCCCGAATGCGGGCTTTCGACGACCATCCCGCCCGACACTTCGGGGATGTTGCGAAGTGCATAGCTGCTGCCGCCGCCGTTCGATTTGACGACGATCAGGTCGCCCGGGCCCATCGCGGAGAAAGCGCTGCCGCCGGTCTTGCGATAGCCCATCGTCGCCGCGCTCGCCGGCAGCGTTCCGGTTTCGCCGTTGGAAAAGCCGATTTGCACCGCGCCCGCCGATTTCGACAGCACGACGGCGACGCGCCAATTGTCATAGTCGATACCGACGAAGCTCGACGCGAGGCGGCTCTGCCACTGGTCATCGGCCTCGATCGTTGCGATCGGCCCCGACCAGCCTTTGCCCGCGTCATAACGCTGGAGCCCCTTGCGCAGCGCCATCGTCGCGCCCTGCTGCATCTTGCCGTCATAGGGCGTGCGTACCCAGAGGCCGCCGGCATAGACACTGTGCGGACCCTTGTCGGCGGTTTCGCCGAACTCGGCGATCAGCTGGCGCCGCACCTCTTCCATATAATAGCCGCCCACCTGCGCGACCGCGCGGTTACCGCTGTTGGTGAGCCCGAGCGGCATCGCGCGCGCCGCGTCGCGCTGCGCGGTTGTGATCCAGCCATTGTCCTGCATCGACCCGAGCACGAAATTGCGCCGCGCGATCGCCTCGCGTTCGAAACGCGCACGTCCGTATTTTTCGGGCGCCTTGGGCAGGATCGCGAGGAAGGCCATCTCGTGGAGCTGGAGCTGGTCGACATCCTTGTCGAAATAGGCGCGGCTCGCCGCCTGCACGCCGAAGCTGCGGCGGCCGAGCGGGATTTCGTTGAGATACAGCTCGAGGATCTGTTCCTTGGTCAGCGCATCCTCGATGCGCATCGCGAGGATCGCCTCGCGCACCTTGCGGCGATAGCTGAGCTCGTTGGTGAGCAGCAGGTTCTTCGCGACCTGCTGGGTGATCGTCGAGGCGCCGATCGGACGGCCGCTGTTCGACAGGTTGGTGATGATCGCCGATACGATGCCCGGATAGTCGATGCCGCCGTGGCTGAAGAAGGTCTTGTCCTCGGCCGCGAGGAAGGAGCGCACGAGGAGCTGCGGATATTCGCTATATTCAAGCTGGACGCGGCGTTCGCGGGCATAGGCATGCACCGGCTTGCCCTCGCCGTCGCGGACCATCGTCGGCAGCGGTGGTTCATAGTCGCGCAGCTGGTCGACCGACGGCAGGTCGCGCGCAAAGACCACCCAGATCAAGGCGATACCGAGAAGGCCGGCGAGCGCGAGATAGCCGAGCCAGCGGAACCAGCGCCGTGTCCACATATCGCTGAGCCATGCGATGACGGCATTGCTGTCGCGGCGCAGGCGCAAGCGGAAATCGGGCGGACTGTCAGCGGCCATATGTCCCCGCCTCTAAAGCCTGTGTCGACGAAAGGGAAGCGTGCTTGCGGCGAGGTGCGCGACTAGGCGGTTTCGGTCAGGTCAAGCAGCGCCGAACGCAGCATCGCGGCCACTTCGGCAAGCACGGCGGCCGCCGAAACGCGATCTTCCTCATACAGCATTTCGTCGGCGGCGAAGCCGAGTTCGACCGCGAGCCGCAGCCGCGACCATAAGATTTTGCGGTCGATGCCGGGCAGGTGCAGCGCGCAGGCATCGGCGAGCCGGCCGGTCACATGGCGATGCGATTCGAGCCTTACATGGACAAGGCGCGGCGTCGCGTGCAGCGCGCGCAAGATCCACACCGCGCCTGGCTCGGTGCGCGTCACCGCGGCGTTTTCGGCCAGCAGATCACCGATATGATCGGCCATGTCCGCAATACCGCCAGGCGCATGACGCGTTATCCAGTTTTCGAGCACATCGTTCTGGCGCTCCATCAGCCGCCGCCCGAGCGCCTCGATCACCGCATATTTGTCATCGAAATAACGATAGAGCGCAGGCGGGGTCAGCCCGGCGCGCGCGGCGATCATGTTGGTCGAAATCCGCTCGAGACCGACCTCGGCGAGCAAATCGCCCGCAACGTCGAGCAGTCGCGCCTGCGTCTGCCGCGCGCGGTCCTGCTTCGGCGGCTGGCGGGCGGCGGCGATCACCGCGCGCTGCCGCGCGCGCTCACCGGCCAGATGTCGATCAGCGTGTCGCCAGTGACGATGTGATAGAAATCATAGAGATTCACCGTCGGGTCGCAGTGCGGTACGGTCAGGCTGACCGGGTCGCCGGGCGCAAGCTGCGTCCCGATCTCGGGCGCGATCAGCGCCGCATGCTCGTCGCCCATGAAAGCGAAAAAGGCGGTTTCGGGCGCCCCGCGCTGGACGACCGCGACGCCGCCGTCGGACGACAGCGATTTATATCCGGCGTCGATCGTGACGAGCCCCGAACGATTGGCGCTGACGACGCGCGCGTCGACGCTAAGCGAAACCTCGAACGGCGGCGCGGCGCCATCGGCGATGTCGCAGTCGAGATATTGCTTGTCCATGAAGACGTAGCTGCCCGTCTGCAATTCGTTGAACACGCCGAGGTCGAGGTCGATGCGGTGCGTGCCGGTGCCCGATCCGGTGACGATTTCGGGCGCGAAACCGGCTTTGGTCAGCGCGGCGATGACCTCCTGCAGATAGGCGGTGCGTTCGACGATCGCGGCGCGGCGCTCGGTATAGCTTTCGATATTCTGCTGCGATCCGCAGTAAAATTGCACCCCGCGATATTCGAGGTTCGGCGAGGCGGCGATCGTCTTCGCCAGCGCCACTGCGGCTTCGGGCGACGCGACGCCGGTGCGCGCGATGCCGGGATCGATGTCGATAATGACGTCGAGCTTTGTTCCGGCCGCCGCCAGCGCCGCATTGATGCGCTCCGCAACGTCCGGATGATCGACGACCGCCATCAGCTCATCGTCGGTGACCGCGAGTTTCGCCAGCCGGTCAATCGCGGCGGGAGCGACGACGGGCGAAGTGATGAGCATGCCGGTCACCCCGCCCGCGGCGAGCACCTCGGCCTCGCCGATCTTGGCGCAGCACACGCCGACCGCCCCCGCCGCGAGCTGACGCTTGGCGATATCGACGCTCTTGTGCGTCTTGGCATGCGGGCGCAGCGCGACGCCGTACTGCGCGGTGAGCGCGGCCATCGCCGCGATATTGCGGTCGAGCGCATCGACATCGAGCACCAGCACCGGCGTGTTGAGATCGGCGCGCGAACCCTGCTGGCCGATCAGATGGTCGTGCAATTCACGGTCGGTCGTCATGCGAACAAGGTCTCCAGATGCGGATTGAGAAATTTGCCGGTCGGATCGGCGGCGCGGCGCACCGCTGTATAGCGTCCCGCCATAGGGTAAAGCGCAGCGACGTCGGCGCGGCTCAGCGTGTGGCGTTTGGCCCAGTGCGGCCGCCCACCGGCGCCGCGGAAGATCGCCTCGGCATCGGCGAACAGCGCCGCCCAAGGCATTTTCGCATATTGGTGCATCGAGATCGCGGCGACCGGCCCGGCGTTCATCGGGCTCATCCAGATATCGTCGGCGGCGACGGTGCGATATTCGAAGGGAAAGGTCACCGGCAGCCGTTTCTTGCGAATCCAGCCGACGACCTCGTCGAGCGTATCGAGCCCGTCGGCGCGCGGCATCTCATATTCCATCTCCTCGAACCGCAACGTCCGGTCCGACGGGAAAATCGCGTGCGCGGGGCCGCGGCGACGGCCCGAAATGCCGCTTTTCATCATCAGGCGCTGCAGAAAGGGCGTCAGAAACGGAAGCCGCGCCGAAATGTCGAGGATGCGGCGAAACGTCGCCTCCTCCATATCGGTCGTGCTCGGCGGCGGATCGCACGGATCGCAGGGGTCGAGCGTCTTCAGGATCACATCGCCGCTGTGCGGAAAGAACCAGAATTCGATATGGCGGTGCTGCTGTGCGAGCTCGTCATAACTTTCGCGGATTTCGGCCCAGCGGCGCTTTTCAATGCGTTCGGAAAGGTGAAAGGCGGGAACGACCGCGACCTCGATCTCGGTCGCGACACCGAAAAGCCCGAGCGACAGGCGCTGCGCCTGATAGAGATCGGCGTTCGTTTCGGCATCGCACCAATGCGCTTCGCCATCGGCGCTGACGAGGCGGAACCCGCGCGCAAAGGTCGAAAGCGAGCCGAGGTCGACCCCCGTGCCATGCGTGCCGGTCGCCATCGCGCCCGCCAGCGACTGCGGATTGACGTCGCCCTGGTTGGCGAGCGCCAGTCCCTCTTCCCACAAAGCCTCGGTCAGCCGACGGATGCTCCAGCCCGCGGGGATGCGCGCGGTCCGGCGGTCGGCGGCGACGTGGATTGAGCCCGCCATATCGTCGAGGCTGACGATGAGCTCGCCCGATTCGCAGAGCGGCATGAAGCTGTGCCCCGCGCCGGTGACGCGCAGCCTGTTCGCGCTGCGGACGAGCGCTGCCAGCTCATCCTCGCTTTGCGGGCGCGCGATCTGTCCATTCGCGGTGACGCTGCCCGACCAGTTGCTCCACGCCATGCTTCTCTCCCGCAGCGAGCGCGCCGAAGCTGGGCGCCGCAGAAAAGTTAGTCAAGACTATATTTCTACCGATAGCGGATCCTCTCTTTCTTCGTCACCCCGGACTTGATCCGGGGTCCCGCTTGAAACCCAAGTTGGTCAATGCCTCAAAAAGCGGGATCCCGGGTCAAGCCCGGGATGACGAAAGGGGGTGGCAACCTCCCACCCCGCAACAGACCTCGGCGCCAACCTGCCAATTGGCGCGGAGCGTGCCTCAGCGCGCCGCGATCTGCCGCGCGAAATGGATCTGCACCGCGTCGCGCACCCCGCGCGCGACCTTTTTCTGGCCTGCGGACGAGGCGAGGAATTCGCCATCTTCCTTGTTCGAGATGAAGCCGGTTTCGAACAGAACCGAGGGGGTGTCGGGCGCCTTCAGCACGATGAACGAGGCGAAGCGGTGCGCGGTCGTGCGGAATTTGACGTCGTCCGACGCCTCGCGCTGGAGCAGCCGCGCGAACTCCGACGCGACATTCATCGTTTCGCGCTGGGTCAGGTCGAGCAGGATCGCCGATACATCGCCGCTGTGCGCGCCGAGATCGACGCCGTTGATGACATTCGCCTTGTTTTCGCGCGCCGCAAGCCGCGCCGCCTCGCGATCGGAGGCGACTTCGGACAGCGTGTAGATCGACGCGCCGCTCGCCTGCTGGTTTTCGGCGGCGTCGGCGTGAACCGAGATGAACAGATCGGCCTTCAGCCGCCGTGCGATGCCATAGCGTTCCTCGAGCACCAGGAAACGGTCGTCCGCGCGCGTCAGCGCGACGCGCACCCGGTCCGAGGCGAGCAGCTCGTCGCGGATCGCACGCGCGAGTGCGAGCGTGATGTCCTTTTCCTGGGCGCCGCTGTGTGGGCTGGTCGCGCCGGGGTCGTGCCCGCCATGCCCGGCGTCGATCACGACGAGCGGCAGGCGGCTGTTCGCCGGCCCCTCGATACGCGGGAGCGCCACCGAAGGCTTCGGCTTTCCGATCGGAACGGTCACGCTATAGCGTTTTTCGGGCCGTTTGGCGCGGAACTGTGCGGGCGGCTGCAATGGGAGGCGTGGGCCGCGCGATGCGCGTTCGAACCGATTTACCGAATCGCCAATCGCGATTGCATCCACCGGCCCCGTCAGCGCCGGTTCCGGGGTCGCAATCATGCCAAGCAGGACGAGCAGCAGGCTCATCGCGCGTCTATGCCGCTCGTGGCGCGATATGGTCCAGCGCTTATTCGAAACATGGCGCCCCCGGCCGCAGAACATGGTGAAAATATCATTAGCCGTGACGCGTGAAAGCCCGGTTAACTGCCGAATAACGATATTCGATACGGCGTGCATAATTGCAACAGGTCGGTGCCATCCTATCTTTGTACGGTGGTTGTGGTTGCCGTCGGCACATGCCGATGCTAGCACGCCCTCACTGACGGTGTCGTTCCCGGTGCCGTCCGGCCTTTTGAGGGGAAGGCCTGCTCCGCGAATATGCGGATCATGGCCGCCTTGGCGCCGGACATACGGGGAAGGGCGACCTGCCGCCAGTCCACCCGGTTGACCGGACAGTCGGGGCGTGCGCATCACGCCTGCCCTGCCCGCCCGCTCATCCCGTAACAGGTTGATGCCGCATGAGGCTTGCCATGCCCTCTTCACTCCGCGACGCGGGCGCTTTCGCCCCGGTCGTCGCCGGATGTGAAGACCGCATGCGCGTCCAGGACCGGACGCAGGCTCCTTTCGGCAATAACGTCTTTTTTCTTTTCACCCGTATCCGCCGCGGCCCGTCCTCGGGCAGGTTCGCGGGATTTTTTGATGGCGCGCTGAGGCGCGCTTGGAGTGTATCTAATGACCACGCGCATGTTGATCGACGCGCGGCACCGGGAAGAAACCCGGGTCGCCGTCACCAAGGGAAACCGAATCGAGGAGTTTGATTTCGAGTCCGCCGAGCACAAGCAGCTCAAGGGCAATATCTATCTGGCCAAGGTTACCCGTGTCGAACCGTCGCTTCAGGCGGCGTTCGTCGAATATGGCGGCAATCGCCACGGCTTCCTCGCCTTCAGCGAAATCCACCCCGACTATTACCAGATTCCGAAGGAAGACCGCGACGCGCTGCTGCGCGAAGAGGCCGAGCATGCCGCCGCCGCCGCGCAGCGCGCCGAGGAAGACCTCGACGAGCTCGAAGGCGATGTCGCCGACGTCGAATATCACGACGAGGATGACAATGGCGACAGCCGCGGCGATCGCGACGATGATCGTGATGACCGCGACGATCATGACGACCATGATGATCGCGACGACAATGGCGATGCCGAAAATGGCGACGCCGAAGAGGGCGCCGAAGGCTCCGAAGAAAACAAGGACGGCCGCGGCGATCGCCGGGGTCGCGGACGCGGGCGCGGCAACAACAACCGCAAGGGCGGCCGTGGACGCAGCCGCCGCAATGACGACGAAGATGGTGAAAACCGCATGTCGCTGCGCCGCCGCTACAAGATCCAGGACGTCATCCGTCGCCGTCAGGTGATGCTGGTCCAGGTCGTCAAGGAAGAACGCGGCAACAAGGGCGCCGCGCTCACCACCTATTTGTCGCTCGCCGGCCGCTATTGCGTGCTGATGCCGAACACGATGCATGGTGGCGGGATCAGCCGCAAGATTTCGAACGGTGCCGATCGCCGCAAGCTGAAGGCGATGATCGACGAACTCGCGCTGCCGCCGACGATGGGCTGCATCGTCCGCACCGCGGGGATGAGCCGCACCAAGGTCGAGATCAAGCGCGACTTCGACTATCTCGCCCGCCTGTGGGACGAGATTCGCCAAAAGACGCTCGAATCGAGCGCACCGGCGCTGGTCCATTCGGACAGCGACCTGGTGAAGCGCGCGATTCGCGACATTTATCACAAGGATATCGAGGAAGTGCTCGTCGAAGGCGACGAGGGCTACAAGGCCGCGAAGCAGTTCATGAAGCTGCTGATGCCGAGCCACGCGCGGCGCGTGAAGCAATATGCCGACCCCGTCTCGCTCTATCAGCGCTATGGCGTCGAGGATCAGCTCGCGGGGATGCTCAATCCCGTCGTCCAGCTGAAATCGGGCGGCTATCTGGTGATCAACCCGACCGAAGCCTTGGTGTCGATCGACATCAACTCGGGCCGCTCGACGCGCGAGCATAATATCGAGCAGACCGCGCTCAGCACCAACCTCGAGGCCGCGGCCGAAATCGCCCGCCAGCTGCGTCTGCGCGACATGGCCGGTCTCGTCGTGATCGACTTTATCGACATGGATCATGGCTCGAACGTCCGCAAGGTCGAGCGCGCGATGAAGGACGCGCTCAAGAACGACCGCGCGCGCATCCAGGTCGGCCGCATCTCGGGCTTTGGCCTGATGGAGATGAGCCGCCAGCGCCTGCGCACCGGCGTGCTCGAAGCCTCGACGCGTCCGTGCCCGCATTGCGAAGGCACCGGCCTCGTCCGCACCGCCTCGTCGGCGGGCCTCAGCGCGCTGCGCCTGATCGAAGAGGAAGCCGCACGCGGCAAGGGCAACAAGATTACCCTGCGCGCGAGCCAGGAAGCGACCTTCTACCTCCTCAACGAAAAGCGCCGCGAACTGCGCGAGATCGAAGAACTCTACGGCGTCACGGTCGAAATCCTGCCCGACGGCGAGACCGAAGGCGCGCGCATGGCGGTCGAGGTCAGCGGCCCGCCGCCGATCGCGCGCCGCAGCTTTGCCCCGATCGCGCCGATCGAGGACGATGACGACGACTATCCCGAGGACGAGGAAGAAGAAGCCGAAGAAGAGGCCGCCGAAGAGCGTCCGGCGCGTTCGCGTGACCGCGAAGAAGGCGCGCGCGAACGCGAAGAAGGCGATGCCGACGGCGAAGGCCGCAAGCGCCGCCGCCGCCGCCGCCGTGGCCGCCGCGGCCGCCGCGACGACGAGGGCAATGAAATCGCCGAAGGTGGCGACGATCGCGATGGCGACAGCGCCGAGGCCGACGAAGGCGAAGCCGAACCGGCCGAAGCCGTCGAGGCTGCTCCCGAGGCGGATGCCGAGGAAGCCGAAGCCAAGCCGCGCCGCCGCCGTGGCGGACGCGGCCGCAAGAAGGCCGATGCGGTGGAGACCGCCGACGACGCCGCGGTCGAAGCTGAAGTCGACGCCGAAGCTGCACCGGTAGAGATGGCCGAAGCCGTCGAAGCGGTTGCCGAAGAAACTCCGGCCGCCGAGGAAAAGCCGAAGCGCAAGCGCGCGCCGCGCAAGACCAAAGCCGCTTTGGCGGCCGAAGCCGAAGCTGCGGAAGCCGCCGAGGCGCCGGTCGTCGAAGCAACGCCCGCGGTCGAAGCACCCGCCGACGAGGCTCCGGCCGAAGCAGAAGCCGAACCCGTTAAGCCAGCGCCCAAGAAGCGGGCGAGCCGCGCGAAAAAGGCGGTTGCCGCCGAAGCCGCAGCCGAACCCGCGACTGCGGGCGAAGCCGAACCGGTTGGGGCCGATGCCGACGGCGAGGGCGAAGGCCCCGACGGCGAACCGCGCCGCGGCTGGTGGCAGCGTACGTTCGGCAATTGATCGTCCAGGCCGATCGGGTGGCAACTGACATCAGGGCCGATTGATCGCATAAGCACGATCTGCACCTTGCGTCCGCGCGCACGGACCCCCAATAAGCCCGCATGGCTTCACTCGGGGTTCAGGCGCGCGGCGCAAGAGAGGCGGGGATGACCGCTTTCCCGCCGCAGACCACGTTCGGGGCGCAAAGACTGCGCTCCCTTTTTCGTATCGCGCTGACATTGCTTGCGATGTTCGCCATCGCGCTGCGCCCGGCGGCGGCGCAGTCGATCCTGCGCGACGCCGAAACCGAAGCTTTGTTCCAGGACATGATGGACCCGCTGCTCGTCGCCGCAGGGCTCAGGCCCGGGCAGGTGCGCGTCCATCTGCTCGGCGACCGCAGCATCAACGCCTTTGTCGCGGGCAGCCAGGACATCTACGTCTTCAGCGGGCTGATCGAGGAGGCCGACAGCGCCGAAGAGGTGCAGGGCGTGCTCGCGCACGAACTCGGCCATGTGATGGGCGGCCACGCGATCCGCGTCAACGAAGGCGCCAAAGCCGCGACGGGCATCTCGCTCCTCAGCCTGTTGCTCGGCGCCGCGGCGATTGCTGCCGGCGCGGGTGAGGCCGGCATGGGTGTCATGATGGCGGGCCAGCAGGCCGCGCTCGGCAAGTTCCTCGCCTTCAGCCGCGTCCAGGAATCGACCGCCGACGCCGCGGGCGCACAATATCTGTCGAAGGCCGGGATCAGCGGCCGCGGCAGTCTCGCCTTTTTCAAGAAACTGCAGAACCTCGAGTTCCGTTACGGGGTCAAGCAGGACGACGATCAGGCCTATGGCCGGACGCACCCGATGTCGGGCGACCGTATCCAGACGCTGCGCGAAGTCTATGTCATCGATCCGGCATGGCAAAAGCCCGCCGATCCGAAAATCGAGGCGCGCTTCCAGCGCATCAAGGCGAAGCTGTCGGGCTATATGGCCGAGCCCGAACGGACGCTGCGCAAATTCCCCGAGAGCAATTCGACCGTCCCGGCGCGCTATGCCCGCGCCTATGCGTGGCACAAGAGCGCCTATCCGCAAAAGGCGCTGACCGAAGTCGAGGGCTTGCTCGCGAGCAATCCCAGCGACCCCTATTTCCTCGAACTCGAGGGCCAAGTGCTGCTCGAATCGGGGCGGCCCAAGGAAGCGATCCCGGCGCTGCGCAAGGCGGTCAGCCTGTCGCGGTCGCAACCGCTGATCAGCGCGACGCTGGGCCATGCGCTGATCGCGACCGAGGATCCGGCGAATTATGCCGAAGCCGAAGAGGTGCTGAAAACCGCCGTCGCGCTCGACAACCAGAACCCGTTCGCCTGGTATCAGCTCGGTATCGTCTATGCGAACAAGGGCGATCAGGCGCGCGCGGCGCTCGCCTCGGCCGAACGCTACAGTCTTGAGGGTGGACAGTCGGCGCTCGCGCTGCGTAATGCCGAAATGGCGATGCAGGGCTTGCCCCAAGGCTCGCCCGACTGGATCCGCGCACAGGATATTTCGTTGGTGGCTCGCGCCGAGGTGGAACGCGAGCGCAAACGGCGTTAGATTCAATCGGGACAAGCGGGGACCGCATCGCCAACGATGATGCGCAAGGGCATGAGGGTCAGGTCCTATGAATGGGACGACTGAGGTTTGGAGCAAATTTGTTCAGTGCGAGGAAGAGCGGCGCCGGCATATGAAAATATTCCAAGGCGCTCTGACGCGGCAATGGACAAATTTGGCCAAATCCCGGAGGGACGGAAAAATGGCTTCCATCTCGGACCGAATGCCCCTTGGACATAGAACCACTATGGCCGGCGGGTCATTCGGTCCGATATGTTCGCCATTTTTCCGCCTCAGCCGTCCCATTCATAGGACCTGACCCTTAGTGACTGACAAAAAAGACGATTATTACCAGCCGTGGCTGCGCGATCCCGCGCCGACGCCGAGTGGCGGCGCACCGGCGCGCGATGAAGGATTGGCAAAGCCAAAGGACGAGCCCCCCGTCGGCATCGACCTCGCGCGATACAGCGCGCCCGAAAAGCCGCGCGATCCGCTGGTAAAGCCCGAAGCTATCAAGGCCGGGGCGGCGAACCTGTGGGATCGCATTCAGCGCGGCGCCGAAGCCTTTGCCGACTGGACGATCGGCATCGGCGACCGCGCCGACATTCCCGCGCGCGTCGAAGCGATGGAAATCCCGCGCCGTTCACGCGAGTTCGCGGCAAAGACGGGTGCCCTCTCCGCGCGCGCCGCGCGCGCGGCGGGACGCGGGTCGGCGCAGGCCGGCCGTGCCGCAGCGAAAGCGAGCGGCGAGGCGTGGGAGAAGATGGCGCTCGGCGACAAGGCCCGTAAACTGTCGAGCGAGGCCGGGCGCGGGCTCGGCGAAGTCGCGGGCAAGACCAAGGCCGGCGTGGTCGATATCGCCAAGGCGAGCGGCGAAAGCCTGCGCGACGGTATCGGCGATGCCGCAAGCAAGCTGCGCCCCGCGCCGCGCGAGGAACTGGCACCGCCGCCATCGGGCCTCGAACAATTGCTCGCGCGCGAGGAAGCCGCTGCCGCGCAGGCGAGCGCGCCTGCTGCGCCCGACCTGCCGCTCTTTGCGGGCGACGCTGCGATTCCGGCCGTGGCGAAGCCCGCGCCGGCCGATTCGGCGAGCGCCATGGAAGGCGACGATCGCTCGCCGATTGCGCAGCCCGTGAAAAAGACCGCCAATGCCAAGGCGATGCCGGCGCAGCGCTCGCCGCAGGTGAAGGGGATGGCGATGGAAGGCGTTTCAACGCGCGCATGGGGGCTGGCGCTCGGCGGCATATTGTTGCTCGCCATCGTCTTCTGGCTCGGAGGCCGCTTCGGCGGCGGGATGAGCAAGGCCGAGGTCGAAACCATCGTCGCCGACTATATCAAGGCGAACCCGCAGATCATTCCCGAGGCGCTCGAAGCGCAGCGCAATGGCGAAATCGCCAAGGCGATCGACACGATCCGCCCCGCGCTCGAAAAACCCTATGCCGGGGCTTGGGCGGGCAATGCCGACGGCGACGTCACGCTGGTGGTGTTCACCGACTATGCGTGCGGTTTCTGCCGCGCGAGCGTGCCCGACGTCGACCGGCTGATCCGCGAGGACAAGCGCCTGAAGGTCGTGTTCCGCGAACTGCCGATCATCGCGCCGCAAAGCCGCGATGCCGCGATCATGGCGCTCGCCGCGGCGCGGCAGGGCAAATATGACGCCTTCCACCACGCGATGTTCGCGGCGGGCTCGCTCGACAAGGCGGCGATCGCCGCGGCGGCCGAAAAGGTCGGGGTCGTCACCGACGGCACCGCCGACGCGACCGCGAACGAGGCGCTGTTCCAGCGCGAACTCGACAGCAACCTCGCGATCGCGACCCAGTTGCAGCTCAACGCCACCCCGACCTGGATCGTCGGCAACCAGCTGTTCCAGGGACAGATCGGTTACGACGCGTTGAAGCAGGCCGTCGCGAAAGCCCGCGCGGCGAAAAGCTGAGGGAGATCGAGGGGGAAATGGTCGACAAGGTGCTGGAATTTCCCTCCTCGTCATTTCCGCGAAGGCGGGAATCCCGCTCTGCGGCCGGATACCGTTCATCGAAACTCTATTGCGACCCGACAGGAAGAAGCGGGATTCCCGCCTTCGCGGAAATGACGAAATTTTCGGGATGACCGCGACCGTCTCGCATGATGAAGCACTCGCCAACGCCCGCCGCCTGCTGAGCGGCGAACCCGGCGCCGCGCTGGCGCAGGCGCAGGCGATCATCGAGGCGGTCCCGACGTCGGCGGCGGCGCATCGCCTCGCCGCGCATGCGCTCCGCGCACTCGACCGCGAAACCGAAGCGCAGGCGGCATCGCTCGCGGCGATCGGCGCGACGATCCACGATCCCGCGATGGTCGATGCCGCGCTCGCGCTCGCCGAGGACCGGCTGCCCGATGCCGAGGGGGCGCTGCGCCAGCGGCTGCGCGAGGATGCGACCGACGTCGCGGCGATCCGCATGCTCGCCGAGGTCGCGGGCCGCATCGGACGTTATGACGACGCCGAAAAACTCCTGTCGCGCGCGCTGCAGCTCGCGCCGGGCTTCGGCGCCGCGCGCGCCAATCTCGCGACGGTCTATTACAAGCAGAACCGCTTCGCCGACGCGGCAATGACGCTCGATGCCGTACTCGGCGATGATCCCGACAACCCTGCCCACGCGAATTTGCGCGCCGCTGCGCTTGGCCGTATCGGCGGCTATGACGAGGCGCTCGCGCTCTATGAAGAGCTGACGCGCCGCTTCCCCGATCACGCCAAACTGTGGATGAGCTATGGCCATATGCTCAAGACCGTCGGGCGGCAGGACGACAGCATCGCCGCCTATCGCCGCGCGCTGGATGCCGATCCGGGGCTCGGCGAAATCTGGTGGAGCCTCGCCAACCTCAAGACGATCCGTTTCGACGCGGAGGACCGCGCCGCGATGGAGGCCGCACTCGCTGCGGCCGAACCCGACAGCGACGCGCGCGCCGACGACCGGCTGCACCTGCATTTCGCGCTCGGCAAGGCGTATGACGATGCCGCCGAACATGAACCGGCGTTTCGCCACTATGCCGCGGGCAACGCGATCCGATCCGCCCAGCTCGGCTATCGCGCCGCCGAAACGAGCGCGGCGGTCGACGCGATCATCGCCGCCTGCACCCCCGATTTCCTCGCCGCGCGCGCAGGCGCGGGCGACCCGGCGCCCGATCCGATCTTCATTCTCGGTATGCCGCGCGCGGGATCGACGCTGATCGAACAGATACTCGCGAGCCATTCGGCGATCGAAGGCACGATGGAACTGCCCGACATCCCCGCGTTAGCGCTCGGCCTCGGCCGGGAAAGGCATGATGACGGACGGCGCTGGATCGAAGCGCTGGCCGAAACACCCACCGAACGGCTCGCCGAGCTGGGCGCGGCCTTCCTCCAGCGTACCGCGGTGCAGCGCAAGACCGGCAAGCCCTTCTATATCGACAAGCTGCCGAACAACTGGCTCTATACCGCCTTCATCCGCCTGATCCTGCCGAATGCTAAGATCATCGACGCGCGGCGGCACCCGCTCGACTGCTGCTTTTCGAACTTCCGCCAGCATTATGCGAAAGGCCAGGCGTTCAGTTACGGGCTCGCCGATGTCGGCGGCTATTACCGCGACTATGTCCGCCTGATGGCGCATATCGACGCGGTGCAGCCGGGCCGCGTCCACCGCGTGATCCACGAGGCGCTGCTCGACGATCCCGAGGCCGAAGTGCGCGCGATGCTCGCTTTTCTGGACCAGCCCTTCGAAGATGCCTGCATGGCATTCCACGCCAACGCGCGCGCGGTACGTACGGCGTCGAGCGAACAGGTGCGCAAACCGATCAATCGCGACGGCGTCGGGCAATGGCAACCCTATGAAAAATGGCTCGATCCGCTGAAGCAGGCGCTCGGCCCCGTCCTCGGCGCCTATCCGGCCATTCCCGCCGATTTCGGCTAGGCCCCGCGCGACAAAACGTTGCCTTTCGGCAACAGCGGACGACATTTTCGACCAACGACCGCGGCTCCCCGCCAACAAGGCTTGCGCTTGCGCGGCGCTGCGTCATGCTCCGTCACAGGACTGTCATGTGAGGGGGATTCCATGCGGAAACTATCGGCAGTATTGACCAAAAGCGGCGCGTTCCTGCTCGGCGGCACGATCCTGTGCACATCGGGAACCGCGCTGGCCCAGCAAAATAACACCGACGACGATCGCGACATCGTCGTCACCGCGTCGAAACGCGAAGAAAATCTGCAGGACGTGCCGCTCGCGATCACCGCGATCGGGACCGAGCGGCTCGACGAGCTGCAGGTCAAGGAATTCCAGGACGTCGTCAAATTCCTGCCGTCGGTGACGATCCAGACGCTCGCGCCGGGGTTCAGCCAGGTCTATTTCCGCGGCGTCGCGTCGGGTGAGAATGCCAACCACTCGACCTCGCTGCCGACCGTCGGCACGTATCTCGACGAAATGCCGATCACGACCATCCAAGGCGCGCTCGACATCCACGCTTATGACCTCGCGCGCGTCGAGGCGCTCGCGGGGCCGCAGGGCACGCTCTATGGCGCGAGTTCGATGGCGGGCACGATCAAGCTCGTCACCAACAAGCCCGACACCAGCGGCACCTATGGCTCGGTGGGGCTCGAACTCAACAGCGTGACGCGCGGCGGTATCGGCGGCGTTGCCGAGGGTTTCATCAACGCGCGGATCAGCGATCGCGCGGCGCTGCGCCTCGTCGGCTGGTATCGCCACGACGCCGGCTATATCGACAATATCGCGGGGACGCGCGTCTATCCGATCAGCCAGAACACCGATACCGACGGCGACGGCGAGAATGATACGGTCATCAATCTTCCCGGCGACGACATCAGCCAGAACAACGCCGATCTGGTCGAAAAGGATTATAATACCGTCGACACCTATGGCGCGCGCCTCGCGCTCGGCATCGAACTCGACGACGACTGGACGCTCCGCCCGACGCTGATGGGACAGATCCAGAAAGCGAACGGCAGCTTTGCCCAGGAACGCTCGTCCGCAGTGACGCGCAGCCTGCAGACGGTGCAATATAATCCCGAACGCAGCGACGATAAATGGATCCAGGCGGCGCTGACGATCGAGGGCAAGATCGGCAACTGGGACCTCACGGTCACCGGCGGGCATCTGCGCCGCAAGACGCTGACCGACAGCGACTATTCGGATTACGCCTATTTCTACGACGCGCTCTTCGGCTCGGCGGTCTATCTTTACGACAATGCCGGCGACCAGATCAGCCCGAACCAATATATCCAGGGCATCGACCGCTATCGCCGCAACTTCGGCGAAATCCGCGTCGCCTCGCCCGCCGACGCGCGCATCCGCTTCATCGGCGGGCTGTTCTACCAGCGCCAGTCGCATAATATCGAGCAGCATTATATCATCGACAACCTGTCCGACGATCTGCAGGTGCCGGGCACCGTC
Organism: Sphingopyxis sp. MSC1_008; assembly: GCF_023197165.1. Lineage (GTDB taxonomy): Bacteria > Pseudomonadota > Alphaproteobacteria > Sphingomonadales > Sphingomonadaceae > Sphingopyxis. The sequence continues at coordinate 71,305 of NZ_JALPRD010000011.1, read as the reverse complement.
GATAATATCTGGCTGACCAAGCAGCTGCGCGTCGACCGCGACTATGCCGCGTTCGGCGAACTCAGCTTCGATATCACCGACAAATTGACGCTGACCGGCGGCGGCCGCCTGTACAAGTTCGACAACAGCCTTGTCGGCTTCTTCGGCTACAGCAACCCCGGCTACAGCAGCAATCCGGTCTATGCGTGCCAGGGGCCGGCGGTTGTCGACGGCTCGCCGTGCACCAACCTCGACAAACGGACAAAGAAGACCGACTTCATCCACAAGCTGAACCTGACGTACAAGTTCACCGACGATGTGATGATGTATGCGACCTGGTCGCGCGGCTTCCGTCCGGGCGGGATCAACCGGCGCGGATCGCTGCCGCCCTATGGCTCCGACACGCTCGACAATTACGAATTGGGGTGGAAGACCAGCTTTGGCCCGGTTCGTTTCAATGGTGCGGTGTATCAGCAGGACTGGAAAAATATCCAGCTCTCCTTCCTCGGCGCCAACGGGCTCAGCGAAGTGCGCAACGCCGGTATCGCGCGGATCCGCGGGATCGAGGCCGACGTCAGCTACCGTTCGGGCGGTTTCTCGCTCGGCATGGGTGCCAGCTATAACGATGCGACGATCCGCCGCGATTTCTGTGCGATCGCCAACGCCGACTTCGATTGCACGACGCCCGACAACAGCCTGCTGGCGCCGTCGGGATCGCGCCTGCCGGTCACCGCGAAGTTCAAGGGCAATGCCGTCGCACGCTATGAATTCCCGATCAGTGGCCTCGATGGCCACGTTCAGTTCGCGGTCAACCATATCGGCAAAAGGCGGTCCGACCTTCGCACGCTCGAAAATGACATCGTCGGCGATTTCAAAGCCTATACGACCGCCGATGTCAGCATCGGCGTGAAGGGCGAAGGCTGGGATGCCGAGCTGTTCGCGACGAATCTGTTCGACAGCCGCGGCGTGATCAACAGCGCGGTCCAGTGCGGCGAGACGGTGTGCGGCGACGGCGACGGCCTTACGCCGGGTGGCGGGGTCTTTTATGACAATGTCATTCGCCCGCGCCTGATCGGGATCAAGGTGAGCAAGGACTTCTGAGCGGCCCATTGAGCGGACGGCGCGATACGCATCGCGCCGTCCCTCGTCTCTATCCCCCACGCGGGGGATGGACGAAAAGACCCCGATCGGACCGTATCGGCGCCCGGGTCGATCGTGATCGGGGATAGAGGATGGGAACCAGCTTCGCATGGCAGAAGAGATGACCGCAGGCGTCAAGCCCGCCCAAAAGCTCGGCCTTGCGATGTGCGTTGCGCTCGTCATGGGCAATATGATCGGATCGGGGGTGTTCCTCCTCCCCGCCAGCCTCGCGCCGTTCGGCTGGAACGGCGTCGCGGGGTGGGTCATCACGATCGCCGGCGCGCTTGCGCTTGCGGCTGTTCTCGCGCGGCTGACCGTCGCCTTTCCGCAGGCGAGCGGTCCGACCGCCTTCGTCCAGCTCGCCTTCGGGCGCATCCCCAGCTTCATGATCGGCTGGGCCTATTGGGTGTCGGTGTGGACCGCCAATGTGACGCTCGCGGTCGCCGCGGTCAGCTTTCTCAGCCTCTTCGCGCCCGCGCTCGGCGACCATATGGCGCTGTCGACGCTCGCGCTGATCTGGATCGTCACCGCGATCAACTGGCGCGGCGCGCGCGCGGCGGGCCGTTTCCAGATCGTCACTTTGCTCATCAAGCTGATCCCGCTGCTGACCGTGATCGTCCTGATACCGATCGCGTTCGGCAGCGAGACCCCCGTCGTCACGACGCCCTTCCCGGCCGAGGGACTGTCGCTAACGGCGGTCAGCGGGTCGGCGATCCTGACGTTATGGGCGCTGCTCGGCTTCGAATCGGCGAGCGTCGCGACCGACAAGGTCAAAGACCCGGTCGTCACCATCCCGCGCGCGACGATCATCGGCACGCTGACGACGGGCATCCTCTACCTGATCGTCTGTTCGGCGGTCGCGCTGATGCTGCCGGCGGACAAGGTCGCAACGTCCGACGCGCCCTTCGCCTTGTTCGCCGAAACCTATTGGGGGCACGGGCCGGCGCTGTTCATCGCCGCCTTTGCCGCGATCAGCGCGATCGGGGCATTGAACGGCTTCACGCTGATCCAGGCCGAGCTGCCGGCAACGCTCGCACGCCAGGGCCTGTTTCCCGCATGGTTCGCGCGCACCAACCGCCACGGCACGCCCGTCGCCGCGCTACTGATCGCGAGCGGCCTCGCGACCGCGTGCGTTGTCCTGAACAGCAACAAATCGACCGCGGAGATGTTCACCTTCATGGCCATCCTGTCGACCTCGGTGACGCTCTGGCTCTACCTCTCCTGCGCCGCCGCCGCGCTGCGCCTGCGCGTGGCGATACCGGTCGCCCTGATCGGCCTCGCCTATTCGGTCTGGACGCTGTGGGGCGCCGGGCTGAACGTCAGCGCGATGAGCCTGATCCTGATGGTCGCGGGGCTGCCGCTCTATTGGTGGACGCGCGGATCGGCGCCAGCCTCAACGCCATCGGGGAGCGAAGAAACCCCGGTCGCGTAGGATCACCTGCGCCGCATTATGCCCCGGCGCGCCGGTGACCCCGCCGCCGGGATGCGTGCCCGCGCCGCACATATAAAGACCCTTGAGCGGACCGCGATAGGCGCCGTTGCCGAGCACCGGGCGCGCCGACCATAGCTGGTCGAGGCTCATATTGCCGTGCATGATGTCGCCGCCGACCAGCCCGAACCTGCGTTCGAGCCCCTTGGGGCTGAGGATCTGGCGCCCGACGATCGAGGCGCGAAAGCCGGGGGCATACGCCTCGACCGTGTCGATGATCGTATCGGCGGCCTTGCCCTCCTCGGCATCCCAGTCGCGCCCGTCTGGAAGCTCGGGCGCGAATTGCTGGCAGAACAGGCTCGCGACATGCTGGCCCGGCGGTGCGAGGCTGTCGTCGACGGTCGACGGGATGAGCATTTCGACGATCGGCTTCTTCGACCAGCCGTACTGTTTCGCGTCGAGGAAGGCGCGGTCCATATAGTCGAGCGTCGGGGCGAGAATGATCCCCGACTGGTGATGCTCGCCCGGTTCGGGCAGACAGGTGAAGCGCGGCAGTTCGCTGAGCGCGACATTCATGCGGAAGGTGCCGCTGCCCGCCTTGAACGCCTTGATGCGGCGGCGGAATTCGGGGGCGATATCGCCTTCGTCGAACATCCGTTCGTAAAGCAGTTTAGGTCCGACATTGGCGATCACGCGCGCCGCCGCGATCTCCTCGCCGCCGACCAGCTTGACCCCAACGGCCTTGCCGCCATCAACGAGAACCTTGTCGACCGGGCTTTCGAGGCTGATCTCGACGCCGAGTTGCGTGCAAACCTTCGCCATCATCTGCGTGATCGCGCCCATGCCGCCGACGCTGTGGCCCCACGCGCCCTTCTTGCCGTTCACTTCGCCGAAGACATGGTGGAGGAGAACGTAAGCGCTGCCCGGCGTATCGGGGCTGGCGTAGTTGCCGACCACCGCATCGAAACCGAAAGCCGCCTTGACCGCTTCGCTTTCGAACCAGCTGTCGAGGAAGGTGCGCGCCGACTTGGTGAAGAGTTCGAGCACGTCGCGCTGCTGCGACAGGCTGAGTTTGGTGAGGCCGCGCCCCTGCCGCGCCGCGTCGAGCAATGTCTTGAAGCCGTCGCCGACGTTGGGCGGCGATTTCAATGCGAGGTCGCGCAGCACATCGGCCACGCCCTCGAGCATGTCGTAATATTCGGGGAGGCGCGCGGCGTCGTGCGCCGAGAAGCGCGCAAATTCCTTTTGCGTGCGTTCGAGCCCGCCGCCGAGCTTTAGATAGCCGCCATCTTCCTGCGGCAGGAAATTGCTGATCGGCCGCTCGATCACGCGATAGCCATGATCGGCCAGCTTCATGTCGGCGATGACCTTGGGCTGAAGCAGGCTGACCGTGTAGCTCGCGACCGAATTGCGGAAACCCGGCGCGAATTCCTCGGTCACTGCGGCGCCGCCGACGACGTCGCGCGCTTCGACGATGCGAACCTTCAGTCCCGCCTTCGCGAGATAAAAGGCGCAGACGAGGCCGTTGTGGCCAGCGCCGATGATCAGCGCGTCATAGGCTTTGGTCATTGAAATTCTTTCGCAAGCGGGGATTGGACATGCTGGCGGCCGAAGCCGAGGCCGAGGACGCGGCCCGGGATACGGCGGAGCAGCGGGATGGAATCGAGCAGGCGGACTGCGAACGGCACGCGCGTGATCTCGCCGCGCAGCATCGGTTCGATGACGCGCTGGTGCGCGAAACGCTGGAGCCCCTGCATCCGCGTCGTCGGCGTCCAGCGGCGGTCCTGCACCTTGGCGAGCAGCGGATCGGGGTCGGCGCCAGCCGCAAGCGGGGCCGCGAGAATATTCGCGGTGGCGACGGCATCCTGCACCGCGAGGTTGATCCCGACCCCGCCGACGGGCGACATCGCGTGCGCGGCATCGCCGATCGCGAGCAGCCCGGGACGCGACCAGCGCGTCAGCCGGTCGAGCGCGACGGTGAGCAATTTCACATCGTCGAAGCTCTGGATCGCATCGATCCCGGCGGCGAGGCCGGGCGCGATTTCGACGATCTTGTCGCGAAAGGCGGCGATCCCACGCGCCTCGATCGGCGCGAAGCCGCCCTTTTCGATGATCTGCGCGCATTGCCAATAATCGCCGCGCGGGATCGCGACGACCATGCCGCCCTTGTCGATCGTACCGAGCGCGACTTCGGACATATTCATGCCCGCGGGAACGGGGATGCGGAACCACAGCACGTCCATCGGCGCGCCAAGATCTTCGAGGGGCAATTCGGCGGCGTCGCGCAGCACCGAGCGGCGTCCATCGGCGGCGATGACAAGCCGCGCGGCCAACATTTCGCCGCTTGCGAGCGTCACGCCGCTGACGCGGTTCGCGGCGTCATAGGTCAGCCCGGTCGCCTCGGTCGACATGCGGAGGTCAAAGGTCGGATATTTGCGCCCATGCCCTGCGATGAAATCGAGCAGATCCCATTGCGGCATCATCGCGACGAAGCGCGCCGCGACGGGCAGATGCTTCATCGTCGCGATCGTATAATGGCCGCCGAGCAGATTGAGTGTCATCGTGTCGATCGCAGCGTGCGGTTCCTTGAGCAGCTCTTCGAGCAACCCGATCTCGTGGAACAGTTCGAGCGTCGAGGGGTGCACCGTGTCGCCGCGAAAATCGCGGAGGAAGTCGGAATGCTTTTCGAGGACGGTGACGGGCACGCCGGCGCGCGCGAGCAGCAGGCCCGCGACCATGCCCGCGGGACCGCCGCCGACGATGATGACCGGATCGCTCATACTTCCCTCCTCCCGTGCGTTGCGACTAGCGGCTCCACCCCGGCGGCGGCGCATGCTCCTGCCGCGCTTCGGGGATCAGATCGCGCATCCGCGAACAGAAATGCTTGAGGCACACTTCCTTGTCGCTGAGCGGCCCCATGGTGAAGCTTTTCGACGCCATTCCCTGCTGGACGCGGGTAATCAGTTCGGTGTCCTCGGCATTGACCTGGCGGTTGATACGCCAGTTCAAATAGCGCGCGGCCTTCATCTCACGCCGCTCATCGGGCAGAACATAGGAGATTTCGCGGATCAGGCAGGTGGTCGGCCCGGTCGGCAGCCACTGCATGAAATCGACCTGGTCGGGGTAGATGTCGAAGGCGACGTTCGGCCAAAGCTTGAAATAGAGCCAGTGGCGTTGGTTTGCCTCGGGCAAGTGCGGCACCGGCGGCAACAGCCGCTGGTACATGCGTTCGGACCAGTTCACCGACGGGCGGTCGATCAGGTCGCCCCACATGCGGTCGACATTGTCCTCGGCCTCGACGCCATAGCTTTTGCCGAACAGGCGGGTGAGGCCGGGGTGCGCGACGGGGATGTGCAGCCCGTCCGAATAATTGTCGCCGACATTCTTCCAGTTCACGTCGCGCGGACGCAGCGTGACGCGGCCGAGCGCGCCCAGTTCCTCGAAGCGGTACGGCGCAACCTGCGCCTCATAGGGCGCCATCATGCTGGCGACCGACGGGCCACCGTCATCTTCAAGCCGCACGAACCAGAAGCCGCGCCATTGCTCGAGGCCGACGGGAACGAGCCCCGCCTTGCCCTTGTCGAGTGTGGGATAGCTGGCGCTGTCGGGCACGCCGGTCAGCCGGCCGTCGAGTTCATAGGTCCACGCATGATAAGGACAGACGAGCTTTTTCGCGCAGCCCACCGCCCCATCGACAAGCCGCGAACCGCGGTGGCGGCACACATTGGTGAAGGCGCGGACGTTGCGGTCGGTGCCGCGAACGAGAATCACGCTCTCGCCGCAATAGTCGATGCTGTGCCAGTCGCCGACGTTCGGGATATCGCTGTCGTGGCAAACGACCTGCCAGCTCGGACGGAAGATGCGTTCCATTTCAGCGGCGTAAAAATCGGGATCGCTATAGGTCCAGGCGGGCAGCGACCAGCCGTCGAGGGGGTCGATATTCGATGCGCGAAGCGGTGCAGTTGCCATGTCTCGATCCTTGTTGTACAAGCGTATAACAGCATGCAGCCCGCTCGCCAAGCCTTTACGCGCGAAAGCGCCGATGCCCGCCGGGCGGACCTGATCGAAGCGACCGCGGCGGTGCTCGCGGAGCATGGGCTGGCGGGGACCAATGTCCGTGCGATCTGTGCGAAAGCAGGAGTATCGCCGGGCCTTTTGCGCCATTATTTCGGCGGCATCGACGATCTGGTCGCCGCGACCTATCAGGCGACAAGCGACCGGATGGACGCGATTTTCGCGGGCGCGGTCGAAAGCGCTGGCAGCGACCCGCGCGCGCGATTGACGGCGTACCTCACCGCCAGCTTCCGTCCGCCGGTGACCGATCCCGAACTGCTCGGCGCGTGGACCGCCTTCTGGGCGCTTTCACGAAATGATGCGCGCATGGCGGAAATTCACGCGGAAAGTTACGCCGGCTACCGCGGCCGGCTCGGCGAATTGCTGATCGCATGCGGCGTGAGCGACGCCGAACGGCTCGCGATCATGCTGACCGCGATGGTCGACGGCCTGTGGCTCGAACTGTCGCTCGACGCCGGAAGTTTCGGCGCCGAGGCGGCAGTCGCGATGGTCGAACGCGCGGTCGCCGCGCTCGTCTGATCCTTACTTCGACAGATCGCGCAGCAGGCTGTCCCAATGCGCGAGCGCGGGGGCGATCGCATCGACCGGCGCGCGCTCGTTGAGCCCGTGCGCATAGCTGTCGCTCGCTTTCGAGAAGAGGCCCGCAACGCCGTAGCTCGGCACGCCCTGGATGCGGAAATGATAGCTGTCGGTCGCGCCCGCGCTCATCGACGGGATGATCGGCAGGCCCGGCGCGCGCGCATGCACCGCCTTCGTCACTGCCGCCACGACGTCGGGGCGCAGCGGCGATGCATCACTCGCGCTCGCGTCGGGATCGGTCTTCACCTTCACTGCAGGGTCGGCAATGACCTTTTCGAGCTCGGCACGCACCGTTTCGACCGGGACGCCGGGGAAGATACGGCAGTTGATGTTCGCGGTCGCCCTTTGGGGAAGCGCGTTCTCCGCGTGGCCGCCCTTGACCAAGGTCGGGACGCAGGTCGTGCCGATCTGGCCGATATATTCGGGGTCTGCCCGGATCGCGGCGATCGCCTTTGCGTCGGCGGGGTTCGCGGCAAAGGCCTTCAGCGCCGCACCGATATCGCCGCCGACCTGATCGGCGACGATCGGCATGCCGACCTTGGTGAGCTCGTTCTGCTGCGGGGTGAAGCGATAGGCGCCGACCTTCGCGAGCGCGTTCGCCAGCTGGACGATCGCATTGCTGTCCGTGGGGCGCGAGCTGTGCCCGCCGGGGTTGGTCACTTCGAGCGTGAAGTCGGCATAGGTCTTCTCGCCCGCCTGCAGCCCATAATATTTGGGCTTGCCGTCCTCGCCGATCAGCCCGCCGCCGCCGTCGCCGTTCAATGCGAATTCGGCGCCCTTATACTTCGCCGCGAGCGCGCGCGTCGTCGTCATCGACGTTTCCTCGTCGCCCGAAAGCAGCAGGATGATCGAGCGCTTCGGCTTGAAGCCGTCTTTTTTGAGCTGCGCCATCGTCGCGACCATCATCGAGACGTCGAACTTGTTGTCTTCGGACCCGCGGCCGAAAATATAGCCATTTTCCTCGACCGGCACGAAGGGATCGCGCGTCCAGTCCTTGGGATCGGCCTCGACGACGTCCATATGGCCGAGCAGCACGATCGGCTTCTGCTTGGTCGTCCCGTGCAGCGTTGCGGCGAAGGTCGCGGTTTCGCCGATCGGGGTGATTTCTATGTCAGCGTCGGCATAGCCCGCGGCTTTCAGCACGCTTGCATAATAGGCGGCGAGCTTGGGCACCTGTCCGCGCCCCTCGACGGTCGGGATCGCGATGCTGTCCTTAAGGATTTTCTTCGCGGTTTCGGTGTCGGCCGGTTTGGCGTGGACGGGCGCGGCGGCGAGCAGGGCAGCGGCGAGGGCGAGCGGGGCGGTGAGGTTGCGCATGAAAACGGACCCTAACCAGCTGTCATCCCAGCGCAAGCTGGGATCGCTATCGTTGTGGCAGGGCGGTAGCGGTCCCAGCTTTCGCTGGGACAACGATTCCTATGCCGCCTTCTTTGCCTTCGGCGCGGGCGTCTTCGGTTTGTAGCGGCACAGGTCATCCACCGGGCAGCGCCAGCATTCGGGGGTGCGCGCCTTGCAGATATAGCGGCCGTGGAGGATCAGCCAGTGATGCGCGCCGACGCGGAACGGTGCGGGCGTGTTCTTTTCGAGCTGTTTTTCGACCGCGAGCACGGTCTTGCCGGGCGCGAGTCCGGTGCGATTGCCGACGCGGAAGATGTGCGTGTCGACTGCGAAGGTTTCGGCGCCGAAGGCGCAGTTCATCACGACATTGGCAGTCTTGCGCCCGACGCCCGGAAGTTCGACGAGCGTGTCGCGGTCGGCGGGCACCTCGCCGCCGAAATCGCGGACGAGGATTTCGCTCAATGCGATAACATTTTTCGCCTTGCCGTTGAACAGCCCGATCGTCTTGATGTGCTGCTTCAGCCCGTCCTCGCCGAGGTCGATCATTTGCTGCGGGGTCTTTACCTCCTGGAACAGCTTCCGCGTCGCCTTGTTCACCCCGACGTCGGTCGCCTGCGCCGACAGTACGACGGCGACGAGCAGCTGATAGGTGTTGCCGAACTCCAGCTCGGTCTCGGGACTCGGGTTGAGCTCCGCGAGCCTCCGGTAGAATTCGAAGATATCGGCCTTCTTCATCGGATCAGCTAAGCCCGAGCACCTGCGGCATCGTATAGCGGTCGGGTTTCTGCTGGAGCAGCCACAGCGCCGCGCGCACCGCGCCGCGCGCAAAGATCATGCGGTTTTCGGCGCGGTGCGAGAGGGTGATCATCTCCTCGGGCCCTGCGAAGATCACGTCATGGTCGCCCGCGACGGTCCCGCCGCGCAGGCTCGCAAAGCCGATCTTGCCATGCCCGCGCGCGCCGGTAACGCCGTCGCGGCCGCGTTCGGAGCAGGTGTCGAGATTGATCCCGCGCCCTTGCGCCGCCGCCTGCCCGAGCAGCAGCGCGGTGCCGCTCGGCGCGTCGACCTTCATCCGGTGGTGCATCTCGACTACCTCGATATCCCAGTCGGCGCCGAGCCGCGTCGCGGCCTCGCGCACCAGATGCGCGAGCAGGGTGACGCCGAGCGAGGTGTTGCCGGTCTGGAGCACCGCGATATCCTTCGCGGCATCGTCGATCAGATAATGATGGCGTTCCTCGAGCCCCGTCGTGCCGATGACGATCGGCGTCTTCGAGGCGACGCAGGCGTCGAGCGTCGCCTCGAGCGCGGCGGGCGACGAAAAGTCGACAAGCACGTCGGCATCGCTGGCAAGCTTCAGGACATTGCCGCCCCGGTCGACACCGCAACTGCGCTGCCCCGCTTCGGAGATCGCGGCGGCAAGCGCGACGCCCATCCGCCCTTCGCTGCCGATAATGCCGATGCTGGTCATATTCCGTCCCCTAAATTGCCGCTCCCTTTAGCCGCTCGTGTCGAGCGAAGTCGAGACATCCTGCAATTTGAGACCTAGGCCGATGGGCATCTCGACTTCGCTCGATGCGAGCGGATAGAGAGGGCGTATGAGCGACATCAACAATATCGTGGTCCTGACCGGCGCCGGGGTTTCGGCCGAAAGCGGCATCGACACCTTTCGCGACAGCGGCGGCCTGTGGGAGCAACACCGTGTCGAGGATGTCGCGACTCCCGAGGCGTTCGCGCGCGATCCAGACCTTGTCCTGCGCTTCTACGACATGCGCCGCGAGGCAATCCAGACCAAGGCGCCCAACGCGGCGCACGAGGCGCTCGCGCGGCTCGACGCCGCATGGCCGGGCGAACTGCTCATCGTCACACAGAATGTCGACGACCTCCACGAGCGCGCGGGCGCGAAGCGGCTGATCCATATGCACGGCGAGCATCTCAATGCCTGGTGTACCGCATGCGATGCGCGGGTGCCATGGACGGGGCCGTTGCTCGACCGGCCGGCGTGCAGCGCATGCGGCATCGTCGGCACGCTGCGCCCCGACATCGTCTGGTTCGGCGAGATGCCGTACCGGATGGAGGATATCTATCACGCGCTGAACCGCGCCGACCTGTTCGTTTCGATCGGCACGTCGGGCGCGGTCTATCCCGCCGCGGGCTTCGTGCGCGAAGCGCGCGCTTCCGGGGCACGAACGCTCGAGCTCAATATGGAGCCGAGCCAAGGCAGCTACTGGTTCGACGAGGCGCGGCAGGGTCCGGCGACGCAGTTGGTGCCCGAGTGGGTCGAGGAAATGCTCGCTTAGGGCGTCGCCCCCCGCGAAGGCGGGGGCGGCAGGAGATACAGCGCCATGCCGATAACGGCCCCCACCTTCGCGGGGGCGACGATTTTTAACGCCTCGACGCGAAGAAGTCGCGGAGAAGCGCGGCGGCCTCGCCGTCGCCGATGCCGTCGTAGATTTCGGGCCGGTGGTGGATCGTCGGCTGCGCGAAGGTCCGCGGGCCGTGGACGACGGCGCCCCCCTTCGGATCGTCGGCGCCATAATAGAGGCGCGCGATTCGGGCGTGGGCGATAGCCCCGGCGCACATCGCGCACGGCTCGAGCGTCACGTAAAGATCGCAGCCGTCGAGCCGCTCATTACCGAGCTTCGCCGCCGCGGCGCGAATCGCGACGATTTCGGCGTGCGCGGTCGGGTCGTGCGATTCGCGCGGGCGGTTGTGGCCTTCGGCGATAATCTGCCCATCCTTGACGATCACCGCGCCGACGGGCACTTCGCCCCATTCCGCCGCGATACGGGCGAGATCGAGCGCGCGGCGCATCGGTTCGGGGAGCGGAAACTGGGCCATAAAAGCGGCCTATGCGCTTGACGAATCTCCTGCAAGCCGATAAGCGCGCGCCTTTCCCGGCTCACTCCGGTTCTGTATTCTCCGTTTTACGGGAAGTGCCCGGACGCCGACCTGAATTTTTTGACCCAGTTTTTTAGCCAAGGACGAAGACCATGTCGCGCATCTGCGAACTGACCGGCAAGGGCCGCCAGGTTGGCCACAATGTGAGCCACGCCAACAACAAGACCAAGCGCACCTTCCTGCCCAACCTGCAGAATGTGACGTTGCTGTCGGACGCGCTCGGCAAGGGCGTCAAGCTGCGCGTGTCGACCCATGGCCTGCGCACGGTCGAGCATAATGGCGGTCTCGACAACTGGCTGCTGAAGGCCGGCGACGACAAGCTGTCGGCTTCGGCGCGCAAGGTGAAGAAGGAAGTCGCGAAGAAGCTGGCCGAAAAGGCCGCTTAAGCGCTTTCAAATCGCTAAAAGCAATCAGGCCGCCGGGTTACCGCGCGGCCTTTTTGCTGTCCGGCCCCGCTTTCGGCGGCAGGTTCACCAGTTCGAATTGCAGCAGCAGGCTGCGTTGCCAGACATTGAAATTATCGTCGGCGACGAGCCACAGCCAGGTCCGCCCCTGCTCGACCGAAATCGCCGCGCCTTCGTAATTTTCGGCGAGCGCCGCCGGAACGCGGCCGATCGTCCGTGATCGCACGACAGCCCCCTTCTTTATGTCCGCGGGGTCGACGATCGCGATGATCGTCGTGAAAACGGGGTCGAAACCAAGCCGCCGATGGACGAGCAGGATTCGCCCGTCGGGCAGCGCCGCGGCGTCGCTGACCAATCCCTTGCCCCGCGAATCATAGAAAAACCGAATCGGCGGCCGCCCCGGCGCGGTAGGGTCGCCGGCGTAGATCAATGCCTCGCGCCCGCGCGGGTTGTCGTTGGCGTCCTCCGAAAAAATGACAGCGCGCCCGTCGGCGAGCCGGGTCATCGCCTCGGGCCCGCTATTCCTTGGCCAGCGTGGCTCCGGCAATTCGCGGTGCGATTCGATTTGCGAAAGGCCGGCGTCGAGACGCCAGACCTGATTAACGACCTCCAGCGCGACCCAGACCCCGCCGTTTGCCGCGTCGACGAACATCGCCTCGGTATCGGCGGTCGCCTTGCGCGCGGGCCGCCCATTGATGGTCGGCAACGCGCGTATCCGGACCGACGACACCGCGCCGTGCGAATCGAGCGACAGGCGCGTTGCATAGCCATTGTCACCGATCAGCAGGAACTGCCCCGGCGCGGTACGGGCGAGCGCGGAGAAGCCGCCGAAGCGGCTGTGCGGGCTGACAAGGTGCCAGCCGCGCACGAACCGCATCGTACCGGTGGTTGCGAGTGGAAAAACCAGCGGGCGCGCGGACGCCGCTTGCGTGAGGTCGGCCTCTGGAAAGCGCATGACGGTGCCGGGGACCGGGCCGACAGCCAGGAAGATCAGGGCAGCGAAGAGCAAACGGCGCATCGCCGCGGGGTTAGGGCGGCGGCATGCGAAAGGGAAGCGGTTCGCTGCAGAAAGCTGAACAATAGCCAACAACCATGTTCAGGCTTCGCTCAATGCGAATCGGGCAAAACCTCTTCATCGACAAAGCCCAGTCGGGCCAATGACGACGAAGGAGAACGACAATGAAAAAGATGGTGACCCTCTCGATCGCCGCCCTGATGTCCACCGCGACGCTGGGCATGGCGGCTCCCGCCGCGGCGCAGAACGGCTATTACGACCGCGACGGCTATTCGAGCTATAATGTTCGCTACGACCGCGACGATCGCCGTTATGACCGCCGCGACTATCGTCGGGACAACCGCCGCGATTACCGCAACGATCGCCGCAATTATCGGAATGATCGCCGCAACTATCGCCAGTGCGACAATGGCACCGGCGGCACCGTGATCGGTGCGATTGCAGGCGGCCTCGCCGGTCATGAAATCGCCGGCCGCGGCGACCGCACGGTCGGCACGATCCTCGGCGGCGCTGTCGGTGCCCTCGCCGGCCGCGCGATCGACAAGGGGAATGACGGCTGCCGTTAAGGGGCAGTCCCGACCCCCAATAACTTCCTTCCCTCCTTTGCCCCGTCCGGCCTTCGCCGGGCGGGGTTTTCTTTGTCCGAATGACGCCGCGGGAGGAGGCGCTTGCCATAATGGCCGGGAAAGCCTAGGTTTGCTGCCAAGTGCACGCCCGCGGTTTTGCGGGCGCGTGAGCAGAACAGGTTACAATAGCCATGCGGCAAATGGCAGCGCCATCAGGGCGACCGCCGCGGCCAGGCCCGGCGGTAAAAGGACGAAACAAGGCGGGCGGCGAATCGCGTCCGATGCCGATCGCGCGGCCGCGCAGCTATGCCGCGATCGACCTTGGCACTAACAATTGTCGGCTTTTGATCGCTCGCCCGCAAAATGGCGAGCTCGTCGTCATCGACGCTTTTTCGCGCATCGTCCGCCTCGGCGAAGGCTTGCACGGCAGCGGACGCATCAGCGACGCCGCAATGGACCGCACCGTCGCCGCGCTGTCGGTCTGCGCAGACAAGCTGCGCCGCCGCCACGTCTCGCTGTCGCGCGCGGTCGCGACCGAAGCGTGCCGCCGCGCGAGCAATGGCGAGGAACTGGCCGAGCGGGTCCGCCGCGAAACGGGCATCGTCCTCGACATCATCTCGGCCGCCGAAGAAGCGCGGCTCGCCGTTCTCGGCTGTCACAATCTGATGGAACCCGGCGAAGGGCCGGCGCTGATCTTCGACATCGGCGGCGGCTCGACCGAGTTGATGCATGTCGATGTGTCCGACCATGACGTCAAAATCCACGACTGGATCAGCGTGCCATGGGGGGTCGTCTCGCTGACCGAACACGCCCCGCTTCCCGAAGACAGCCTGGCGGGGCGTCAGGCCGCCTATGCGCATATGCGCGAGGTGACGCGCGAAGCTTTTGCCGCCTTTGCCGGGCGCGCCGAACGCTTTGCGGGTCAGAAGCTGCGCCTGCTCGGCACCAGCGGCACCGTGACGACGCTCGCCAGCGTCTTCCTCGACCTGCCGCGATACGACCGGCGTGCGGTCGACGGGCTCGTCGTCCCGTCGGAGGCGATGCGCGACATCAGCCGCCGCCTTGCCGACGCGAGCATCGCCGACCGCGCCGAGATCGCATGCATCGGCCGCGAACGCGCCGATCTGGTCGTCGCGGGCTGCGCGATCCTCGAGAGCATCATCGACCTGTGGCCCGCCGTTCGCGTCGGGGTCGCCGACCGCGGCATCCGCGAGGGGATCCTGCGCTGCCTTGCGATGCAGGGCCGCGACATTCCCGTCACCCGCCGCGAGTATCGCAAATGAGCGGTGCCGGAAAAGGTGGCAGCGGCCGGGGCGGCCTGCATGTGCGCGTCAAGACCGCGCGCAAACGCAGCGTCTCGTCGACGCGCTGGCTGCAACGCCAGCTCAACGATCCCTATGTCCGCCGCGCGCAGGCCGAGGGCTATCGCTCGCGCGCCGCATACAAGCTGATCGAACTCGACGAGAAATTCGGCTTCATCAAGAAAGCGCGCGCGGTCGTTGACCTTGGCATCACGCCCGGCGGCTGGTCGCAGGTCGTGCGCAAGGCGAACCCCCGCGCGCGCGTCGCGGGGATCGACCTGCTCGTGTGCGAACCGATCGAGGGCGTCGAAATTCTCGAGATGGATTTTATGGACGATGCGGCGCCCGACGCGCTGATCGAAGCGCTCGGCAGCGCCCCCGATCTCGTCATTTCGGACATGGCGGCGAACACCGTCGGCCATCAACAGACCGACCATCTGCGCACGATCGGCCTCGCCGAAACCGCCGCCGATTTCGCCGTGCAGAACCTGGTGCCCGGCGGCGCCTTTGTGGCCAAGGTGTTCGCGGGCGGCGCCGACCACACGCTGCTGACTTTGCTAAAGCGCCACTTTTCAACGGTAAAGCACGCCAAGCCACCGGCGAGCCGCAAAGGGTCGCCCGAACTTTATGTCATCGCCCAAGGCTTCAAGGGCCGGAGCAGTGACGCGGACGCAGAATAAACGGTGTAATGGGTCGAACCGTGGGGATTTTTTGATGAGCAAGTCGAAGCAGTCGGTCGCGGCTGTGACGCTCGCCGCGCTGATGCTCGCATCGTGCGGCGGCGGGGGTGGTTCGAGCACCGCCGGAAGCGGCGGCCCCGTCACGGTCACCCCGACACCGACGCCCACCCCGACCGCCAATTGCGCGCTGGCATCACGCCAGGCTTTTGCCAAGGCGGTGATCGACGAATGGTATCTGTTCCCCAGCGACGTCGCGAACGTAAGCGCGGCGAGCCACAACAATGTCGAATCCTATATCGACGCGCTCGTCGCCCCGGCGCGCGCACTGAACAAGGATCGCTTCTTTACTTACATCACCTCGATCGCCGAGGAGAACGCCTTTTACGCGAGCGGGTCGAGCGCGGGTTTCGGCGTCCGCATGAGCTATGATGCGGCGGGTCAGCGCATCCTCATCGCCGAAGCCTATGAGAGCGCGCCGGCATTTGCCGCGGGGATCGACCGCGGCACGGCGATCGTCGCGATCGGCACCAACAGCGGCAATTTGCGCACCGTCGCAAGCATCGTCGCCGCCGAAGGGACCGCGGGCCTCACCAATGCGCTTGGCCCGAACGACCCTGGGGTCAGCCGCGTGCTGCGCATCACCGACGCGGCCGGAACGCGCGATGTCACCGTCGCCAAGGCGGACTATTCGCTCGATCCGGTTTCGGACCGCTATGGCGCCAAGATCATCACCGAGGGCGGCCGCAGCTACGGATATCTGAACCTGCGCACCTTCATCTCGTCGGCGGACGACCAGTTGAAGGCGGCCTTCGCCGATTTCGGCGCGCGCGGCGTGACCGACATCATCATCGATTTCCGCTACAATGGCGGCGGCCTTGTCTCGACCGCCAATCTGATGGGCGATTTGATGGGCGCGGGCCGCGCGGGGCAGCTTTTTTCGCAGACGCGCTTTCGCGCCAACAAATCTGCCGAGAATGACGAGCATCGTTTCGCGCCGGGAAGCCAGTCGATCGCGCCGACGCGCATCGCCTTTATCGGCACCGAGTCGACCGCATCGGCGAGCGAGCTCGTGATCAATTCGATGCTGCCCTATCTCGGCACCAATATGACGCTGGTCGGCGGCAACACCTATGGCAAGCCGGTCGGCCAGATCGCGCTCAACAAGGCCGAATGCGACGACCGCATGCGTGTGGTCGCCTTTGCGACGGCCAATTCGGCTGGCGCGGGCGACTATTATGACGGGCTGGCGCCGAAAATCGCGAACAGCTGCGCCGCGAGCGACGATCTGACCGTCCCGCTCGGCGACCCGCGCGAGGCGTCGATCCGCGCCGCGATCGGCTTCCTGGCGGGCGACGCCTGTACCACGCGGATCGCCGACGCCAGCGCGGGCGCGGCGGCACGGAGCCGCGGCGCCCGCATGCTCGCCGAGCCCGAAATGCTGACCCCCGAGCGGCCGAGCGCGGCGCAGCGCGAACTGCCCGGACTGTTCTGATCGCCCCCTGCTGCATCGCAGCAATTGACCGCGGCCCCGAAATGGGGCTAACGGCCGCGGCAAGCGACAGGTTCCCCGGCGACGGGGACTAAGAGGGAACGGGAAAACCCCGGCTGCCCCTGCAACTGTACGCGGCGAGCCATCGGCCACTTGCCATTGGGATTCCGGTCCCGAGAAGGCGGCCGACCGGCGCTGACCCGCAAGCCAGGAGACCTGCCCGTCGCCGTCGTCTTTCGTGCGGACAGGGTGTGCCGGGCGGACGGGGGTGAACCCGCATGACGACAAGCTTGGCTGCGCATGGGCGCGGGCGATGTCGTGTGTCCCCGGGACAACCGCATCACCGTGTGCGTGAGCGGCATTGTCGAGGGGTTATCCTGTGTTCAAAGTGATTTTCCGAAGTTCGATCTGCCTCGCCGCTGTTGCGGCATCCTCCGCTGCGTTCGCCGACGAGGCGTCCACTGCGCACGCCGTCGCCGACGACGGCGACAGCATCATCGTCACCGCGACGCGCGCGCCGCTGACGCTCGACGAAGTGCCGTCGTCGATCGCCGTGCTCGACAAGGAAGCGATCGACCGCGCGCAGGATATCGGCGTCACCGAACTCCTGCTCCGCACCCCCGGCATCAGCATTGCGCGGAACGGCGGCTACGGCACCTCGACCTCGCTGCGCATCCGCGGCGCCGAATCGGAGCACACCGTCGTCGTGATCGACGGGGTGAAGCTCAACGATCCGTCGTCGACCGGCGGCGGCTTCAACTTCGCCAATTTGCTCGTCGGCGATATCGACCGGATCGAAGTGCTGCGCGGCCCGCAGTCGATCCTGTGGGGCAGCCAGGCGATCGGCGGCGTCGTCAACGTCGTCACCGCTTCGCCCGAAAAATCGCTCGAAGGCAGCTTCGACCTCGAGGCCGGGTCGCGCGAGACGGTCAGCGCGCGCGCCGCGATCGGCGGCCGTACCGGCCCCTTGAGCTGGCGCGTCGGCGGCCAGCGCTTCACCACCGACGGAATTTCGTCGCACGCCAAGGCGTTCGGCGGGGTCGAGCGCGACGGCTATCGCAACACCAATCTTTCGGGCCGCGCCGAACTGGCGCTCGCCGACAATGTCAGCGCCGAGGTGCGCGGCACTTATTCGAGCGGCCGCGTCGAATTCGACGGCTTCAACACCGACAGCAACGACTATGGGCAGAACAAGGAGTTCGTCGGCTATGCGGGGCTCAATTTCGACCTCGCCGGCGGGCGCTTCCGCAACCGCGTCGCTTACGCCTATACCGACACCAACCGCGATAATTTCAATCCCGATCGCGCGCGTCCGCAGAGCTTCGAGGCCGATGGCAAGAACAAGCGCTGGGAATATCAGGGCAGCTTCGATTTTAC
Organism: Sphingopyxis sp. MSC1_008; assembly: GCF_023197165.1. Classification (GTDB taxonomy): domain Bacteria; phylum Pseudomonadota; class Alphaproteobacteria; order Sphingomonadales; family Sphingomonadaceae; genus Sphingopyxis. Next base: position 53,036 of record NZ_JALPRD010000011.1, on the reverse strand, counting down.
CGATCGCGTCACCGCGATCTTCGGGATCGAGAATGAACGCTCGGACTTCCGCAGCCGTTCGCCCTCGGCATCGCTGGCAACCCCGCTTCCAGCGTTCGTGCGCGGCAAGGCCGAACTCACGAGCGCCTATGGTCAATTGAGCATCGAGCCGGTCGACGGCCTGACGCTCAATGGCGGCGTCCGCTATGACGATCACGACCGCTACGGCGGGCAGACTTTGTTCGCGGCGGGCGGCGTCTGGCGGCTCGCCACCGGCACCGTGCTGCGCGCCAGCTATAGCGAAGGCTTCAAAGCGCCGTCGCTTTACCAGCTGTTCAGCGAATATGGGAATGTCGGGCTCGACCCCGAAGAAGCGCATGGTTGGGAAGCCGGTATCGAGCAGCATCTGTTCGACCGCAAGCTCGTCGTCGGCGCGAGTTGGTTTGACCGCACGACGACGAACCAGATCATCTTCAACAGCTGCTCCTCGCCCTCGACCGACCCGCTCTGCACGGTACCCGGCAGCAGCCCGGCCACCCCGCGCTTCGGCTATTATCTCAACGTCGCACGCAGCGAAGCGCATGGCGTCGAGGCATCCGCGGCGCTGACGCTCGGCGGGCTGACGCTCGACGGCAACTACAGCTGGATCGTCGCCGAAGACCGCTCGGAAGGAACCGCCAATTTCGGCAAATGGCTGCCGCGCCGCCCGCGCAATACCGCCAACGCCTCGGCGAGCTATGCCTTCGGCTTCGGGCTCGAGCTCGGCGCGGCGGTGCGCTGGTCGGGCAAGAGCTATGACAATGCGAGCAATGCGACGCGGCTCGACGATTATACGCTCGTCGATCTGCGCGCCGAATATGCGCTGTCCGACGCGGTGAAGCTGTTCGCGCGCGCCGAGAATATCTTCGACGAGCAATATATGACGGCATTCCGCTATGGCTCGCTTGGCCGCAGCATCTACGCCGGCATCCGGGGGCGCTTCTGATGGCCGCGCTGTCGGACCGGGGTGCGTCGGCGCTCTGGCTCTCGCTGCTGACGGCAGCGAGCACCGCGACGACGCTCGCGCTCGCGTGCGCGACCCCCTTTCCGGCGCTTGCGGCGCTCGCGGCGGTGCATATGCGCCGCCAGGGCGGCATCGCGCTCATGCTGCTCGCATGGGCCGCGAGCCAGTTCGTCGGCTTCTTCCTGCTCGGCTATCCGCGCGATGGAAGCACGCTCGGCTGGGGCGCCGGGCTCGGCACCGCCGCGGTGGGGTCGGCGCTCGCAAGCTATGCGGCGCTGCGCGCGCTCCCATACTGCTCGGTCGCGGCACGGCTCGGCCTCGCCTATGCGGCGGGCTTCACGGCGTTCAAGGGCATCATCCTCGCCTGGGCGCTCGTCCTCGGAGGGCTGCACACCGCGATGGCGCCCGACCTGCTCGCCGAACAGTTCGTGCGCAACGGCGCGATCCTGATCGGGCTCTATGCCCTTTATCGCGCGCTCGCGGCGGTAGGCGTTCCGGCGCCGCCGCAGGCGGCAACGGCCGCCTGATGCTCACGCGCGTCGACCCGGGCCCCGCGGTCGTGGTGTGCAACACCTGCCGCCACAGCCGCGAATCCCGGGACGACGCGACCGGCATGCGCGGCGGAGCGCAGCTCGTCGAGGCATTGAAACGCCTCAGGAAAGACGAGCCGCGCTACGCCGGCATCGCGGTACAGGAAATGGCGTGCCTGTTCGCATGCCAGGATCATTGCACCGTCCACCTGCGCGCGCCCGATAAGGTCGGCTATGTGCTCGGCCGCTTTCAGGGCGATGAAAATTCCGCGCGCGCGATCCTCGATTATGCCATTCACTACGCCGCCAGCGAGCACGGCCGCGTTCCCTTTTCGCTTTGGCCCGAAGGCGTCAAAGGGCATTTCATCACCCGCACCCCACCACCAGGATTTGTCGCCGAATGACCAGCTTCGCCTCCGTCCATGCCTTCGAGGCCGCGCTTGCGAACCTGCGGGACCCCGATGCCGGCGCCGCGGCCGACGCGCGGGTCAGGCAAGGCGAGTTGACCAAACCCGCCGGATCGCTCGGGCGGCTCGAGGATCTGGCGATCTTTTTCGCCGGCTGGCAGGGCAAAGCGAGGCCTCAGATCGCCCGCGCCCGCGCTGCGATCTTCGCGGGCAACCATGGCGTCACCGTTCACGGCGTCAGCGCGTTTCCGCCGAGCGTCACCGCACAGATGGTCGCCAATTTCGCGAACGGCGGCGCGGCGATCAACGCTTTATCAGGCGCCGCCGGGCTCGAACTGACGGTCGTCGCGCTCGACCTCGACCGGCCGACCGCCGATTTCACAGTTGCTGCCGCGATGAGCGAGGCCGATTGCCTCGACGCGTTGAACCGCGGCGCGGCGGTGGTCGACGCCGACCTCGACCTGATCGTCCTCGGCGAAATGGGGATCGGCAATTCGACCGCCGCCGCCGCGCTCTGCGCGCGCAGCTTCGCCGGCGGGGTCGCGGGATGGGTCGGCCCCGGCACCGGGGTTGACGGCCACGGCGTCGCGCGCAAGATCGAGGTGATCGAACGCGCGCTCGCCTTTCACATCGATGCGCCGCGCTCGGCGTTCGAGACACTGCGCCGCGTCGGCGGGCGCGAGATTGCGGCGATCGCGGGCGCGATCGCGCGCGCGCGCCAGCTTGGCGTCCCGGTGCTGCTCGACGGCTTTATCTGCACCTCGGCCATCGCACCGCTTGCGGCCGAGAATCCCGCAATCGCGGGCCATTGCATCGCGGGCCATTGTTCGGCCGAGCCGGGGCACACGCGCCTGCTTGACCTGCTCGGCCTGGTCCCCCTGTTGTCGCTCGATATGCGGCTCGGCGAAGGCAGCGGCGCCGCGGTCGCGGCGAACATCGTGCGCAGCGCGCTCGCCGCGCACGACCAAATGGCGACCTTTGCCGAAGCGCAGGTTTCGGCGTCGCTGTGAGCGGCTTCGCGCTCCATCTGCTGCGCCACGGCGCGCCCGAGACGCCGGGTTTGCTGATGGGACGCACCGATGGCGCGCCGATTGCCGAGGGCATCGCGGCGTGCGTGGCGCAAGCCCGAGACCTCGGCATCGAACGCCTGATCGCATCCGGCCTTCATCGCAGCCATGCGGCCGGCGAAGCGATCGGCGCGGCGCTGGGCCTGCCGCTCCTCATCGATCCGCGCTGGCGCGAACTCGATTTCGGCGACTGGGACGGCAAGGCGGCGAGCGCGATCGATCGCGACGCGCTCGGCCGCTTCTGGGACGACCCCGACGCAAACCCGCCGGCGGGCGGCGAGCGCTGGTCGGCGCTGGTCGCGCGCGTGTCCGCCGCCATCGCCGATCTGCCCCCCGTCCCGACACTGATCGTCACGCATGGCGGTGCGATGCGCGCGGCGCTCCATGCGCTGTGCGGTTTCGACCAGCGCCAGCTCTGGGCGTTCGATCTGTCTTATTCTACGCTGCTCTCGCTCCGCGTCTGGCGAGGCGAACCGCCGAGCGCGCAGATCGCGGGGCTCACTCCATGAAGGGGCTGATCGTCGCGATCCAGTTCCTGACGCGCCTGCCGACACCGCGCATCACGGTGTCGAGCGAAGAATTCGCAGCGTCGATGCGCTGGTTTCCCGCCGTCGGGCTGATCGTCGGCGCGATTGTCGCAGCGGGCGGCTGGGCTGGTGCGCGGATCGATCCGTGGACGGGCGCCTTGTGCGCACTCATCCTCTGGGTCGCGGTGACCGGCGCGCTGCATCTCGACGGGCTCGGCGATATCGCCGATGCGAGCGGGGCGGCGCACAAGGACCGCGGGCGGCTGATCGCCGTGCTCGGCGACCCGCATGTCGGCAGTTTCGCGGTCGTCGCCATCGCGCTGCAACTGATCGCCAAGCTCGTGCTGCTCCATGCATTGCTTGACCGCGAGATGTTCCCCGCGATCGCGCTCATACCCTTTGCCGCGCGGATCGGCCCGCTCGCCTGGTCGCGCGCGCTGCCCGACCTTCACGCGGGGCTCGGCTCGCGCTTCCGCAACGCGGTACGCCGGACGGATTTCGTCATCTGGGGCCTGGCTCTCGCCGCTGCGGCTTGGGTATCGCCCTCGCTGCTCATCGCACCCTTGAACTTCCTTATTTGGAGCTGGTGGCTGCTACGCAAGATCGGGGGGATTTCGGGCGACGGGCACGGCGCGGGGATCGAGATCGCCGAAAGCCTGCTGCTCGCGGCGGCGCTGTTGCTGGTGCACTTTGCATGAGCGGCCCATGGACCTGGCACGGCGGCGGGATCGAAGCCGCGAAGCGCGAGTTCGGAAATGGCGACTGGATCGACCTGTCGACGGGGATCAATCCGCACCCCTGGCCCGGCGCCGCCGCGATGGCGTTCGACTGGCAGCGCCTACCCGACCCCGACGCACTCGCGCGGCTCGAAGCCGTTGCTGCCGCCTGTTTCGGTGTCGACGCCCGCCATCTCTGCGCCGTGCCCGGAAGCGAGATCGGCCTGCGCCTCACCGGGGCGCTGGTGGGCGGCCCCGCACGGCATATCGCACCGAGCTATCGCACCCATGGCGAAATGGTTGCGGGAAGCGCGCCCGTCGCCCCCGAAGCGGCACGAGGCCACGACGGCACATTGATCCTTGCCAACCCCAACAACCCGGACGGCCGCGTGACCGGCGCCGCGGCGATGCAGGCGCTGCTGGACCGGCGCGGCCCCGGCGGCTGGCTGTTGGTCGACGAAGCCTTTGCCGACACCGACCCGGCCACGAGTATCGCGCCGCTGGTCGATGACGGCCGGAGGCTGATCGTCTTCCGCTCCTTTGGCAAATTCTTCGGCCTCGCGGGCGTGCGGCTCGGCTTCGTCGTTGCGCCGCAGCCCATCGTCGCGGCGCTGCGCGAACGGCTCGGCGCGTGGCCGCTGTCGGCCGCGGCAATCCTGATCGGAACCGCCGCCTATGCCGACCGCGACTGGATCGCCGCCGCACGGCAGCGGCTTACGGATGAAGCCGCCGCGCTCGACGCCCTGCTGACGCGCCGTGGCCATCGGTCGACCGGCGACTGCCCGCTCTTTCGCCTGATCGAGGTCGACGACGCGCATGCGCTGTTCGAGCGGCTCGCGTGGCGTGCGATCCTGACGCGCCCCTTCGCCGATCAACCGCGCTGGCTGCGGATCGGCCTGCCCGTCGACGCCGCCGCGCGCGCGCGGCTCGAAGCGGCGCTCGCCGATGGCTGAGCCGATCGCGCTCACCGCGCTCGCGCTCGACGCCGCGTTCGGCTGGCCCCGCGCGCTCTATCGCAGCGTCGGCCACCCCGTCGGGCTGTTTGCGCGGATCATCGGCGGTTGCGAGGCGCGCTGGAACCGTCCCGGACACAGCTTCGCCATGCGGCGCGCGCTCGGTGTCCTGACCCTGCTCGTCCTGCTTGTCCTCGTTGCTGGCTCCGGTTGGGCGCTCCAGCGTCTGCTGCTCGCGTCGCTCGGCGGCTGGGGCTGGATCGCCGTCGCGATACTCGCCTGGCCCGCGCTCACGCAGCGCAGCCTGTTCGATCATGTTCGTGCGGTGGGCGAGCGGATCGATGCCGGCGACCTCGCCGGGGCGCGCGGTGCGGTCGGCATGATCGTCGGCCGCGACACCGCCGCACTCGACGAAAGCGGGGTCGCGCGCGCCGCGATCGAAAGCCTTGCCGAAAGCTTTTGCGACGGCGTCGCCGCGCCGCTCTTCTGGCTGCTCCTCCTCGGCCTGCCGGGCGTTTGGGCGTATAAGGCGGTCAACACCGCCGACAGCCTGATCGGCCACCGCGAGGAACGCTGGCGCGCCTTTGGCTGGGCGGCCGCGCGGACCGACGACCTCGCCAACTGGATTCCGGCGCGGCTGTCGGGGCTACTCCTGTGCCTCGCGGGCCGCGGCGGCTGGCGCATCCTGTGGCGCGACGCGCGCAACCATGCCTCGCCCAACGCCGGCTGGCCCGAGGCGGCAATGGCGGGCGCGCTGGGGCTTCGGCTCGCGGGACCGATCGCCTATGACGGGGTCATGCACGACAAGCCATGGATCGGCGATGGGACCAGCAAAGCAGGCGGCGACGAAATCGACCGCGCGCTCGCGATCTATTTGCGCGCTTGCCTCCTCCTCTGGCTGATCGCGGGAGGCGCGCTATGGCTGCGCTGATGCTGCAGGGCACCGGCTCGGACGTCGGCAAGTCGGTGCTCGTCGCCGCGCTGTGCCGCGTGCTGACCAATTGCGGCCTTCGCGTCCTCCCTTTCAAGCCGCAGAATATGTCGAACAATGCCGCGGTGACGACCGATGGCGGTGAGATCGGGCGCGCGCAGGCACTGCAAGCCATTGCGTGCCGCGTCGAACCGCACAGCGACATGAACCCCGTGCTGCTGAAACCGCAGGCCGACCGCACTTCGCAGTTGATCGTCCACGGCCGCGTGCGCGGCACGCTCGGCAGCGGCAATTTCCGCGAGGCGCGCGGCGCGCTGATGACCGAAGTGCTCGAAAGCTATGGGCGGCTCCGCAGCCAGTGCGATATCGTCATCGTCGAAGGCGCCGGGTCGCCCGCAGAGATCAACCTGCGCGCGGGCGACATCGCGAACATGGGGTTCGCGCGCGCCGCGAATGTGCCCGTCGTGCTGATCGGCGACATCGACCGCGGCGGCGTAATCGCCTCGCTCGTCGGGACGCGAGCGGTAATCGACGCCGCGGACGCCGCAATGATCCGCGGTTTCCTGATCAACAAGTTCCGCGGCGACCCCGCGCTGTTCGAGGACGGCTATCGCGAAATCGAGAAGCGCAGCGGGTGGCAGGGTTTCGGCGTGATCCCGTGGCTGAGCGCGGCATCGCGCCTGCCGAGCGAGGATGCGGTGATCCTCGAACGCCCCGCCGACCCGCGCGAGGGCCGCAAGATGATCGCCTGCCCGATCCTGCCGCGCATTTCGAATTTCGACGACCTCGATCCGCTGAAGCTCGAACCCGGGGTCGAGATCGTGATGGTGCCGCCGGGCCGGCCGATCCCCGCCGAGGCGGCGATCATCGTCTTGCCAGGGTCGAAGGCGACGATCGCCGACCTTGCGGCGCTGCGTGCCGAGGGTTGGGATATCGACATCAAGGCGCACCACCGGCGCGGCGGGATGATCGTCGGGCTGTGCGGGGGCTATCAGATGCTCGGGCGCCGGATCGCCGACCCGCTGGGGATCGAGGGGGCACCTGCCGAAGTCGAAGGGCTCGGCCTGCTCGATGTCGAAACGATCCTTTCGCCCGCAAAGACATTGCGTCACGTGCGGGGAACCGCATTGGGTGCAGCGGTGGAGGGATATGAAATGCATTTGGGCGAAACCAGCGGCCCCGGTACGGTACAGCCATTCGCCGTTCTGGAGGACGGTGTGCGCGACGGCGCGACCAATCGCGAAGGCAATGTCATCGGCTCCTATCTCCACGGCCTGTTCGCTTCGCCCGACTTGCGCCAAGCGCTGCTCGCGCGGATCGAGGTAGCGGGAGGCGGACGCGACTATGCGGCCGACGTCGATACCGCGCTCGACGACATCGCCGCCGAGTTTGCGGCGCACGCCGATATCGATGCGATGCTGCGCATCGCCGGGATCGGCGCATGAGCGGATCGTCGCTGTTCGTGCTCGGCGGCGCGCGATCGGGCAAGAGTCGCTATGCGCAGGCACGCGCCGAAGCCGCGGGCGACAACCCGGTTTTTGTTGCGACCGCCGAAGCCTTCGACGACGAAATGCGCGACCGGATCGCGCGCCACCGCGCCGACCGCGACGCGCGCTGGACCACCATCGAGGCGCCGCGCGACCTGCCTGCGGCGATCGACGCGCTGAATGCCAAAGATGCGGTCGTGCTGGTTGACTGCCTGACGCTCTGGGTCTCGAACCTGCTGCTTGCCGACGCCGACATTCCGCGTGCGGGCCGCGAATTATGCCATGCGATCAACCACTTCAGAGGGACTCTGATCCTCGTCGCCAACGAGGTTGGCCTCGGCATCGTGCCCGACAATGCACTCGCGCGCGCGTTCCGCGACGCGGCGGGGCAGCTCAACCAGTCGGTCGCGGCGACGGCGGACGAAGTGGTGCTGCTCACCGCCGGACTGCCTCTGACACTCAAGCCGCGCGGCAATTAAAGCACGACCTTCCCGAAACGTGCTGAATCGCGCGTTTACTATCGTCATGAAGCTTATCCTCACGCCGCCCCGGCAAATCGGGCCGCATGAGAAAGCATGCCCATCTTGTCGCTGGCGATTCGCGATGGCTTCCTGTCTCCATCGCGCTTGCCGCCGCGGCGCTAACGCCGTCGGCCGCCCATGCCTCGTCGAAGCTGCTCAACACCAAGGCGTTGGCGGGCAGCAAAGCTGCATGCCCCGTCGCCGCGAGCTATGCGCCGCCGGCCCCGGCCGACATCTCGCGCTCCATATTGGGCGGCGCGCCGAGCGCACTCGACCGCATCCGCGTCGACCAGCAGGGCGTAGGGGCGCCCGAACCCGCCGCCGCGGTACCGATCGCCGCCAGCCTCGCGGCTTTCCCGGTTCGACAGACGCTCGAGCCCGCCAGCCGCACCCCGATCGCTTTCGCCTCGTCCGAGGGCTGCGGTGCGTCGTCGATTTTCGCGCCGCTTGCTGAAACCGCCGAATATGATCCCGCCGCCGAACTCGGCACCCGCGCGATCCCGGTCAAGCGGACGCGGTTCGACGACCGCTGGGACCATGTCCGCCGCGCCGCGCCCGCCGGGCTGATGCAGAGCAAGCTGCGCAGCGCAAACGCATCGCCGGGGCTGACCGAGCAGGACCTGCTCGCGCGCGTCAACCAGTGGGTCAATCGCGAGATCGCCTATGTGAATGACGACCGCAATTACCGGCAGCGCGATTTCTGGGCGACCGCCGAGCAGACGATCGCGCGCGGCAAAGGCGATTGTGAGGATTTCGCGATCCTGAAGATGCAGATGCTGCGCGCCGCGGGGGTCGATGCCGGCAAGATGAAGCTCGTCCTCCTTCGCGATCTCGCGGCGAACGCCGATCATGCCTTCCTGCTCGTCCAGACCGACGCCGGCAAGGTCGTGCTCGATAATGTGACCGACCGGCTTTACGACGGCAGCCAGTCGAATGCGGTGCGCCCCGTGTTGTCGTTCAGCGAGAACCGGCGCTGGGTTCACGCCTATCGCGGGAGCCAGCCGTCGCCGAACCTCGCCGCAATCCCGGCGTCACAGAAAAGCTATACGCTCGCGCTGAACAATCAGCGCTCGGTGAGCGCCGATCCGCTGACCTTCAAGACCGGCTTGAGCAAATAACTCAGCACCGACTTTTTACCGGTCACGATTTCGACATCGCATAGCATGCCGGGGGTGATCGGCAGCCGCCGGCCGTTCGACGTCAGATAGCTGTTCGTCGTTTCGACGACAACGGTGAAATAGGCCTGTCGCTCAACCTCGTCATAGATGCTGTCGGCCGACACGCGGACGACCTTGCCGTTGAGGCCGCCATAGATCGAGAAATCATAGGCGGTGACCTTGACGTTCGCGGGATCGCCGACCTTGATGAAGGCGATGTCGCGCGGGGTGACGCGCGTTTCGATCAGCAATTTATCGCCCAGCGGCACGATCTGCATGATCTTTTCGCCCGCGTTCACATAGCCGCCGAGCGTGTTGACGAGCAGATCGTTGACGACCCCGCGCGTCGGCGACCGGATTTCGGATCGCGCGAGCCGTCCTTCGGCGCCGCGGATCGTTTCCTCGTTGACCGCCATCTTGGTCGTCAGCTGGCTGCGCTCGTTCAATGCCTCCTGCTGGAAGTCGAAGCGCGCGCGCGACACTTCGGCGCCGGCTTCGCGCACCGCGGCCTGCGAGCGGGAAATCGCCTGGCGCGCCGCGGCAAGCCGCCCCTGGATATCGACGACCTCGCGCTGCGCGGTCAGCAGTTCGGTCTGCGGAACGACGCCCTTCGCCGCGAGCGGCGCGAGCATCGCGACCTGTTCGCGCGCGAGGCTCAGACTGCTTTCGAGCGACGAGGCGGTCGCCTGCGCTTCGCCCATGTCGCGGCGGCGTTGTTCGACGCTCGCCGACAGCGCCGCGAGCTGGCTCTGCAGCGACGAACGCCGCACCTCGGCCAGCCGCGTTTCGTCGCCGCAGCTTGTCCCAACGCAACCCGCCCCGCCGCCTTCGCCCGCAAGGCGCGCGGCGCGCTGCGCAAGGCGGGCATTTTCGGTTTCGAGCTGGCCGAGTTCGGACTGCGACGTCGTGTTATCGAGGCGCACGAGCAGCTGGCCTTTCTTGACCGTCTGCCCCGAACGGACGAGGATTTCGCGGATCGTCGAGGGTTCGGCCGACTGGATGATCTGCACCTTCGACGACGGGATCACGCGCCCCTGCCCGCGCGACACCTCATCGACACGCGCGATGCTTGCCCACAGCAGGAACAGCACGAGGCCTGCCGCCGCCGCGACCATGATCTGCTCGCTTCCGCGAAGACGCTGCCAGAATTTCACGATTCCCATGCGTTATGTTCCGGGCTGGATTTCGGGTGTGGCGGCGGCGCCCTGCTGGCTCGTCAGGCTGTCGAACCGCGATTTGCTCTGCGCCGGGTCGGGAATGTTCGGCACCCAGCCCTTGGTCACATCGACGCGGCCGCCAACGTCATTGTCGGCGCGGTGGTCGGTCGGATCACGCGGCGGGGGCACGCCCTCGACCGCGATGACCTCGCCGGGCAGCGCCTCGGCCACGGCAGCACTTCCTTGATACAGCTGGCTGAACGCCGGAATCCACTCGGCGCCGGCGTAGGCGTCGGAGAAAGCCCCCGGCTTCCCCCACGACCCCGGCCAGCGATAGAAAATATGCGCGCCGATCTGTTCGATCTTGGTCAATTTGGGCGCCCAGCGCGGCAGGACATAATTGGCGTGATAATGCGTCGCCATGCCGACGCTCACCTCGACATGACCGGTCAGCGCGGCGCGCGCGATCTCGGCCGAACGGCGCCACAGCGCGGGCATCGGCGGGCGGCGCATCGAGCCGTCGCAGGCAAAGCTGAACTGGCAACCCGGTCGCGCGCTGCCCTGATAGATCACGCCGCAGACAGTGTTCGGATAGGCAGGGTGCTTCATGCGGTTGAGAATGACCTGCGCGACCGCCGCCTTGCCCGCGTCGGATTCGGTCGCGGCCTCATAATAGATCGCCTGCGTCAGACAGCGCTGCGCATTGGTCGCCTGCGCCAGCGAGATCGTAGGCATCAGGAACGGCCGCGCCGCCTCGACCGGCAGGGTCGAAACCGGGAGCAACGCGTTGCGCGCGACGGCGTCAGCGCCCTCGGCGGTGGGCACGACAGAGTTGGTTTCGGTTTCGGTGATCAGTTTCGCAATCGCCTTTTGCTTCGCTGCTTTGGCGGTTTCGACGGGGTCGGCGGTCCAATCGGCAACGACACCCTCGACGAAACGCGATAGCCGGTCGTTCGACGACGCGAACAGGATCGCGGCCGCGAACAGCGCGAGACCCAGCAGGATCAGCTTCAGGCTCTTGGGCGACCCCTGCCTGCCCTCGGCCCAAGGTGCGTCGGCCGCCGCGGCGCCATCGCGCCCGATGTGAAGCTCAGGGATCATGATGCCGGTTCCTTGATCGATCGCGCGAGCACATCGGCGCGCGGGCCGTCGGCGACGATGCGTCCGCCGTCGATGACGATGATGCGGTCGCACATCTGCAGGATTGCCTCGCGGTGCGTGGCGATGATCACCGTTTGCGATTTGCCGACGGCGCTATCGAGCGCGGTGATGAAAAGCCGCTCGCTCTGCGTGTCCATCGCGCCGGTCGGCTCGTCGAGAAACAGCAGGCGCGAGGGCGAGGCGAGCGCACGCGCGATCGTCAGGAAGCCGCGCTGGCCGCCCGAAAGCTGGCCGCCGCGCTCGCCCGTTCCCCGGTCGAGCCCGGTTTCGTCGCGGCCCATGAAGCGGTCGGCTCCGATCGACTGCAAGGTCGCGAGCAGTTCGGCGTCGGTCGCCGCGGGCGCGCAAAATTGCATATTCTGCTTGATCGAGCCGCTGAACAGCACCGCATCCTGTCCGACGAAACGGAATTGCGAGCGCAGGTAGATCGGCGAATGCTGGCGGCTGTCGAGCCCGTCGATGAAGATATTGCCTGCCTCGGGCGCATACAGCCCGCAGAGCAGACGCCCGAGCGTCGACTTGCCCGACGCGACGCGGCCGACGATCGCGATCCGCTCGCCCGCCTCGATCTTGAGGTCGATGTCCGAAAGCGACGGCGCCGCGGCGCCCGGGTAGGTGAACGACAGACCCTCGACCGAGATATTGCCCGTGTCGATCGTGAGGTTGAGCGCGCTGCTGCCCATGCGGCGTTCGTCATCGGCCTCGATCATCTGCTGGATGCTCGCCATCGTCGTCAGCGCCTGGCGCCCGCGCGTCATCAGCAAGGCGAGCTGGCCGACGGGAGCCATCGAGCGTCCGGCGAGCATGACGATCGCGATGATCGCGCCCATCGAAATCTTGCCCGCGTCGAACAGATAGAAGCCGCCCACGACGAGCGCGAGGCTGGAAAATTGCTGGCCGAGTGTCGCGAGGTTGATCGCCGCGGCGCCGGTGCGGCGCATCGTCGCCTGCGTCCGCGCGCTGGTGTCGACCATCCGGCGCCACTGGCCGAGCACCTGCCCCTCGGCGGCGCAGCTCTTGACCGTTTCGGCCCCGCCGATCGACTCGACCAGCATCGCATGCTGGATGCTCATGTCGGCCTGATTGTCGAGCGACGCCTGCACCATGCGGCGCTGCAGGAAATATCCGGCAACGCCCATCGCGACGATGATCGTCAGCGGGACGAGTGCGAGCCATCCCGCGAGCACCGCAATCATGATCAGGAACAGAAAGAGGAAGACGATGTCGACGAGCAGCACGATCGTCGTCGAGGCGAAGAAATCGCGCACCGATTCGAATTCGGAGACGCGCCGCGCGAGCATGCCGGTGCTGCCGCGGCGGTCCGCCAGCGGCATGTTCAGCACTTTCGAGAAAATCTTCTCGGACAGTTTGACGTCGAGTTCGCGACCAAGATCGTCGAGCAAAGTCGAGCGCGCGAGACGCAGCGTGAATTCGACCGCAAAGGCGAGCAGCGCGCCGATGGCGAGGACCCACAGGCTAGACACCGCCTTGTTCGGGATCACGCGGTCATAAACATTCATCGTGAACAGCGGCAGCGCAAAGCCGAGCAGGTTGATCATCAGCGCCGCGCCGAGCACTGGATAGAAGGAACGGCGCATCCGCCGGACCTCGCTCCAAAACCAGTGGCGCTTGGCCTGTTCGTCCCACGGCCGTTCCTCGGCGCGGATCGCGGTCGGATCGGCGGCCACCGCCACCGCCTGCCCGGCGTAGCTTTCCTCGACACTGTCTTCGTCGGCCCAGACCGGCGCATCGGCGCCGGGTTCCCAGACAAGATATTGATCGTCCTTCGCCTCGATCAGCACCGCGCACGACGCGTCGGTACGGCGGATGATCGCCGGCAGGTCGCGCGCAAGGTTTCTCACCTTGCGCGCGTAGAGCTGTTCATTGTTGATGAAGCAGAGGTCGAGCGCGGCTTCGGCCTGATGAAAGGGGAGGAAACCCCTCTCATCGCGCGCGAGCGCCGAGAGCGCGCCGCGCTGGAAATTCTGGCCGAAATGCTGCGCGACAAAGAGGATGCACGCGATCAGCGGATCGCCCGGCACCTCTTTACCGATACGCGCAATCGAGGATTGATTCTGCACCATATTCAAATTTTCTACTTGGAATCAATCCACTGACATCAATGCGGGTAGTGGCGACGCTGCAGTTCGGCGGGGGCCGGCGGGCCGTAACCGACCTTCTCGCGCGCATAGACGCGGCGCGCTTCGGGGGCGGTCAGGTTGAACGCCTCGAGCAGGCTGTTGGTCGATGCGAGGATTTGGTAGACCGCGAACATCTCAGAGAAACGCGCGGTCTCGGCGCGAACCTGGACGTTGAAACGCGTGTTTTGCGCATCGAGCACGTCGAGCAACGAACGGCGGCCGACCGAGAATTGCTCGCGGTACGACAGCAGGAGTTCGTCGGTCGACTTGCTCTGGTCGACGAGGTCGCGGAACACCGCGGTCTGCGTCTCGCGGCTGTTCCATGCGCGGCGCGTATCGGCTTCGGCATTGCGTTCGGTTTCGTGCAGGCGGAAACGGCTCTCGCTCGCGCGGCGGATCATCTCCTGATATTTCGCCTGGTTGATCCCGCCGTTGAAAATATCCCAGCGCAGGACCACGCGGCCCAAGAGGTCGGTCGTCTCGCCGCGGAACGCGTCGATATCCTCGCCAACCCGGCCCGAAAATTCGAGCCCGATCGTCGGGAAAATATCGCCCTTTTCCTTCTTTGCCTCGGCATTCGCCGCATCGACATCGGCCTGCGCTTCGAGCACCTTGGGATGCCGCGTCCGGGTCAGGCCGACCGCTTCGCTGAGGCTGACGGGCAGTTTTTCGGCCATCGCCGGCGGCATCTGAACGTCTTCGACTTCGAGCCCGCTCAGCGCGAGCAGTTCGATCTTGGCATTCTGCAGCGCTTCCCTGGCTTCGGACACGCGCACACTTGCCGCCTTGGCGCGCTCCTGCGCCTGCTGCAGGTCGGCGACGCTGATCGACCCGGCGGTCACCCCGCTCGACAGGTCGGACACCAGGCTGTTGTGAAAGGTCATATTGTCTTCGGCGGCGGCGACGACGCGCTGCTGCAGCAAGACGTCGAGATATTGCCGCGCCGATTGCAGCGCAATGAACTCGGACCGTTCAACGACGCGCAGCGCCGCGCCGTCGACGCGTGCCGCCTGACGAAGCTTTTCGCCGTGGCGCCGGCCGAAATCGATCAGCGTCTGCTCGGCGCGGATTCCCGCTTCGAGTGGATAGAGTTCGTCATTGGCGATGCCGAGGTTGCGGCGCGTCGCATTTTCGAGCCGGCGGACCCCCGCCGACAATTCAAGCGAGACGCGCGGCAGATACAGACCCTTGGCCTGCTCGAGTTCGAACTCGATCGCCTGCTTGTTCATTTCCGCCTGGTTGATCTGCGGATTCGAATCGATCGCGACCGCCATGACATTCTGCATGCTGGTCGGCTCGGCAAAAGCCGATGTCGCGAAAAGGGAT
The DNA here is from genome assembly GCF_023197165.1 of Sphingopyxis sp. MSC1_008. Lineage (GTDB taxonomy): Bacteria > Pseudomonadota > Alphaproteobacteria > Sphingomonadales > Sphingomonadaceae > Sphingopyxis. Next base: position 37,973 of record NZ_JALPRD010000011.1, on the reverse strand, counting down.
ATGGCGAGCGCCGAGGCGAAGCCGGCGAGCTTAAGTTGCGGTTTCATCACAGTCCCCCATTCACTTCGACTTCAACGCGCCGGTTCTCCGGCGTGCGTTGGCCATCCACAGTCTGGACGCGCGGCTTGCGCTCACCCATGCCCGACACCGCGATCGCATCGGCGGGAATGCCCGCCACGCCCATCATGTCGGCGATCACGCGTGCGCGGCGGAGCGCCAGACCGTCATTATATTTGTCGGAGCCCGACCGGTCGGTGTGACCGACGACGGTAAAGCTGCGCCAGCCGCACCGCGTGCGGTTCTCGGCCATGAAAGCGACCGACTGGCTCGCATCGGCGGGTGCGACGGTCGAATCCCAGTCGAAATAGAAGGTCGACGCGACCTCGGGCGGGCAATTTTCGCCCGGCGGTGCCGGCGGCACGAGTGGCGCCTCGGGCGTCGGCGGCGGCTGGTTCCGCATCATGCCGTAAGCGAAATCGCAGCGACGCAGGCTTTCGGCGTCTTTGTTCCCCGACTTCAGGAAGCCTTTTGCGATGCCGCACTGCGCCTTGGCTTCGGACGCCCAGGTATAGACATTGCTGTTGGCGGCGACGACCGAACGATCGGTGGTCAGCGCCAAGGCCGCGTCGTAGCGGGTCTGGACCTCAGTCCGCACCTGGTCGATCGGCTGATCGGCAAGAGCCTGCGCATAAGCGCTGCCAGGCTGGGCGAAGGCCAGCGCGGCACATGCCCCCGCCATCCATTTTCCCGTTTGATGTGCCATGTTCGTATCGCCCTCCCGTTATTCTCTGTTCCACTGGTCTTTTAAAATTGCTCGATCAGGCGGCCGCCATATTGTGAAGATCCGCTTCCAGCGGCTGGCTGGTCGGGAACGCCACATCGGGCGCGATCTTTTGGTCGAGGAACTGCGCCAGATCGAACGCGGGCGTCTCGCCGGCTGCGATCTGCACCGGCTCGACGCCACCCGTGACGGCATGGATCAACTGATCGACCGTGCTGCCGCCGCTTTCCAGAACCTCGGCAAGCACGGCAACCGCCGCCGGATCATGCGCCGCGGCATCCGAACCCGCGGCAACCGCCGCGGCCGGCGCCGCCGCCAGCGCAAGCAGGCCGTCCATCACGCCCGGATCGAACGAACCGCGATCCGCGATCATGTCGGCCAGCGAATCCGAGCTGCCGGTATCGGCATTGTCGGTGGTTTCGCTGCGCCAGCCGCTGTCCTCGGCGCCGTCGATCGCGGCGGGGCTCGCCTCGTCGGAATGCAGCGTGGCCGATGTGTCGGATGCGGCGGTTTTCGGCGTTTCCGCAAGGCCGTCGCTGGCGGCGCTCGAAGGCGTCGCCCCCGTCGAAACATCGACGGCAGTCGCCGCGACGCCGGCGTCGGCCTGGTCGATCCCCGGCTCGTCCTTCGCCGCAACGATCGGCGCCGCGCCGCTGTCCGGCTGCGCGTCCTGAATCCCCACGATCAGCGAAGCGGCGACCAGCGAGTTGGCGAGCGCCTGGTTGCCCTGCGCACGCTGGATATCCTCGGCTTCACGCGATGCGCCGCGCGTGCCGTGCTGCGTATCGAGCTGCGCTTCGATATATTCACCCGTCGATCCGTCCGCCCGCGTAAAGCTGCCGCGCGCGGTAACCGCCTGCCCGTCGATCGCCTCGTCGGCATATGCCGCACCCGTCGCAATCGAGGCGATGCCATGATCGGCAAGGCCCGAAAGCTCGCCAGCGTCGCTCACCCCATCGGCGTTGTCGTCCTGCCAGACCAGCAGCTTCGCAAAGGCGGCGTCGTTCGCATCGATCACCCCGTCGCCATTGCCGTCGAGCGACGCCAGCGCCTCGGTGCCGTTGGCAAAATTGCCGCCACCGAAACCGGGAGTGAAGATTTCGGTCCCGTTGTCGATCGTGCCATTGCCATCGAGATCGACGGCAAGAATGCCGTCGCTCGATGAATTCCACGTCACCCGATCGACCACGCCATCGGCATTCATGTCGAACAGCGCCGACGCGCCGAACGCATAACCATCGCCCGCAAGGTCGAGAATGATCGGATCGGCCGCATTATTATAGACGATGATGTCGTCGGCCGTGATCTGGGCGAGTTGGGCAAGCGTCGTGACATTGTTGAGCGTCGCGACCTGCACCCTGTTCGCGTCATTGTCCCAGTCGCTGTCGAACCAGATTTCACCGCGTTGCGTGTCTGAGTTGAAGACGATCACATAGGAGTTCTGGGAATTGTTGGCGCCATCGTCGGTCGTGATCTGGGCGGTCGTCTGGGCGGTGGTGATACGAATCACCCGCATATCGTCGGCGCCGTTGATCCCCAAGGCCCCCGAGATACTCGCCCGCGTCACGAAATCGCCCGCGTTCAGCGCGGTTCCGACCGAGCTTCCCCCGGTGTTCACGAAATCCACGCTGCCACCGCTGTTCGATCCGTTGTCGAGGAAGCCGATCTTGTCGGTTCCATCGGTAAAATCGTTGACGATGTCGGTCCCGTTGGTCGTGCTGCGGAACCGGAACTGGTCCGCCCCGCCACCGCCGGTCAGCGTATCGTTCGCGGTGCCGCCGACCAGCGTATCGGCAAAGCCCGAACCGGTTACGGTGAAGGCCTCGCCCTGATTGGCGAGGTTGATCTTCACCCCCGCAGTCGCGGCCGTCGCCGAAATCGCCTCGACGCCCGACAGGCCGCCGTTGGTCAGACCGTTCAGCTCGTTCGAGGTCGAGGTGAGGACGATCGTGTCGGTGCCGCCGCCCAGGTTGATCGTGCCCGAACCGGCGAGGATCGCGTCGAGCTGGGCCCCCGTCAGGGTGATCGTATCCGCGCTGCCGCTGCCGCTCAGGCTGCCCGTTGCGACACTGCTGACCGTCGTGGCCGAAGCCGCAGAAATATTGACCGCCCCGCTGACGTTGACGGTCAGCGCGTCGCTGCCGCCCGCCAGATTGATCGTGCTGAACGCCGCCCATTGCTGCGCGGACATCGTCACGCTGTCACCGTCGTCGCTGCCCGTCAGCGTTTCGACGCCGACGATCGTGCCGGTCGCGAAATTGACATTGGTCTGGTTGGTCAGGACGATCGTATCATTGCCTGCGCCACCGTCGATATATTCGCCCGCGCCGAAATTGCCGTTGGCGAGGTTGAAGGTGTCGTTACCGCCAAGACCATATATATAATCGCTGCCATTCTTGCCGACGAGCGTATCGTCGGCCCCGTCGCGGCCAATCAGGATGTCGTTGGCACTGGTGCCGTTGAGTGTGCTGTTGCCCGCCTGCGCGCGATTGACCGTGACACGCGCCGTGTCTGTCGGCGTGGTTTCATAGAAGAAGCCGCCGCCATCGGCGTCGTTGTCGGTGAAGGTGAAGTTGCCGCCGCCGCGCGTCACGCTGGCCGCATCGGTGACGTTGCTGGCCCCCCCGGTGATCGCGGTGCCCGCCTGGTCGTTGGCGAGCAGCGCCGCTTCGGCGATCTGGATCGCCGCACCCGAACCGCTGGCGTTGGTGATGACGATATCGGGGTTCGCGATGGTCCCGCCGCCCGGTCCCCCACCGTCAACCACGGTCACGGTCAGCGTCGAACCCGCCGTGTCGCCGTCGCGGTCGATCACCGTATAGTTGAACAGCTCCGATCCCGGGGTTGGGGTGTCATCGGGCGCATAGGTCCAGATTCCGGTCGCGAAATTGAGCGTCAGCGTCGCGCCGTCGGGCGTCGTGGCCAAGATGCTGTTGCCCGATTGCGTGCCGGGATTGGCGCCCGTGCGCGTGATCGTGTTGTTTCCATTCCACTCGTAGGTCGTGCCGCTGACGGTGATCGACAGGATCCGGCCGCCGTCGGCGCCGAAATTGTCGTTGGCGTCGAGGTCGCCGCTGACCGGCAGCGCGACCACCGCGTCGAGCAAGGTCTGGACGAGGTCGTCGAAATTGTCGGCGCGAAGGATTTCGCCCTCGCCATCGACGTCGACATCCTGCAGTGGGCCGTCGTTGATGCCGTTCCCGACGCCGATCGCCGTGACGTTGACGTCATTGTTGTTGACGAAACTGTTCCAGGCCGTCGCCGTGGCCGAATTGAGCGCGTTGCCCGATCCGGTCCCTTCATTCGGATTGCCGTCACTCAGGAAGAATACCTGGTTGTTGGCCGTCGGGTCGGCCGCGTAAACGCTCAGCAACTCGTTGATACCAGCGGAGAAGTTGGTATTCGAGTTGAGCGGGCGCGTGCCGCCCTGCGACGGGTTCAGCGCGTCGAGCTGCTGGATGAAGCTGACGGGATCGGTGAACGGCCCCCAACTCGTCGCGGACGATGCGAAGCCGACAAGCCGGATCGACACATCGCCGCTCGAGCTCCCGAACAGCGCCAGCCCGGCGTCGCGGACGGCGCCCAGCATCACATTCAGTTCGGCGGTATCGATGCTGCCCGAGAAGTCGAGCACGAAGGCCGCGTTGAAATCGAGCGTCGCCTCGGTCGTCGTACCCGAATCCGCGGTCGCCGTCGGGCCATCGTCCTCGAAGCTCAGCCGCTGGCCGATGTTGATCGACGCCTGCGCACTGTCGCCGTCGCCGTCGGTGATCGTCCCGGTGATCGTGATCAGATTGGCCGCGGCGAGCGTCTTCGCATCGTCGTGCGCCGCGCCCGGGCCGCCATCGGTATCGTGCGCGATCGCACGGATCTGGTCGAGCGTGATGTTCCCGCTGCCATCGACCGCAACGGTGAAGACCGTCGGCCCGCCGCTGCCGGCGGTGGCAACCACCTGCCCGCCGACGAGCGTCAGCACGACCGCCTGCCCGGTTGCAGTGTCGACAAGGCCCGTCGAACCCGCGTTGACGCCGAGCGCATAGGTCACCGTTCCGGGGCCATCGGCGCCAAAGTTGGTCGTGAACACCGCGGCGCTGGTCGCATTGGTTCCAAGATTCGTTTCATCGACGATCAGCGTCGGAAGCGGGGCGCCGACCGCGATCGACGGACCATCGTCGGCAAAACGGATGTTGCCACCCAGATCGACGAAATCGGTGCTCGTCCGGATGTCGCCGTCGCGATCGGTGATCGTCGCGGTGCCGGTCAGGCGGACCAGATTGCTCCCGAGGCCGGCAAACTGGTCGTCATAGGGCGCCGACGTGTCGGCGTTCGCCGGATGATCGATTTCGGCGAACTGGGTCAGTGTGACCGCACCCGTCGCCGCGTTGACGGCGATCGAGAAGATCGTGTTCGCGGCGTTGACGCCGCCCGACGTCGCCGAGGTCGAGCCGACCAACGAACCGTCGGACTGGGTGTAAAGGCGGATCGCCACGCCATTGCTGGCAAGGTTTGCCGGACTGCCGTTCAAGCCGACGAGGCTCAGCACATAGTTGAACGTCGTCGTGCCCGCGCCGTCGGCGCCATAGGCCGACGTCAGGTTGAAGACACCGCCGAAGTTCGCGGTCGAGGAATCGGTGTCGGAGACGCCCGCGCCGATCGTCTGCGCATCCTGCGTGGTCAGAACGACGCTGCTTTCGTTGGTCGCCACCAGGGTGACCGTCGGCGTGTCGTCGTCGACGTTGATGTTCAGCGTGCCGGGGACGAGCGCCGCATCGCCATCGATGTCGGTGACGCTATAGCCGATCGCGAACGGCTGGTTGTTCTCGTCATCGCCCGCCGCGTGCACGATCGGCGCATTCTGGGTGACGGTGTAGGCACCGTTTGCAGGGTTCAGCGTGACGGTCAGCACCGTGGTGCCGCCGGCACCGCCCTGCTTCACCAGCAGATCGTTGCCCGACAGGACATAGGTGAAGCCCGCCGGCGCACCCGTCGTCAGGAAAGCGAAGGTCAGTGCGCCGTCGCCGCCCGTGGCGCCAAGCGTGCCGGTCGTGTTCGCGGAATTGACGTCGTCGCCCGTGCCGTTCGCGATGCCGCCCGGAAGCGCGTCGTCGTCGAGCAGGGCTGTCGCGTTCGCCGCCGCGACCGGCCGCGCATCGGCGATGCTGATCGTCAGCGTCGCGGTATCGGGATCGCCGTCGCCGTCGCGCAACGTATATGTGAAGGTGTCACTGACACCCCCGGCAGTTCCGGCGCCCCGCGTATAGCTGTAGCTGCCGTCGGTGTTGATTGTCAGAACTCCATACTGGCCATTGACCTGGAAATTGCCCAAGCCATCAGCACTCGTGTCGCTGTTCGCCGGCACATTGACGCTGACGATCGCAGAAACTGCCGCACCGTCGGCGCCGCGCGTATCGGCGCCAGTGTCGCCGTCACCCGCATCGCCCGCGGCAGCGTCGGTGATGACATTGCCCGTTGCCGGGCCGAACTGGCCGGCGGCGATGCTGTCGGTATCGTTCACGGCGTCCGGGACATCGTCGACGATATTGACCGAAAGCGTCCCCGTCGTGTTGTCGCCGTCGGTGTCGGTGAGCGAGACGGTGAAATTCTCAAACAGGCTGTTCTGGTCCGCACCCGTCGTATGCGTCTCCGCCGCGTTCAGCTTGTAAGTGTACGTCACCACTCCTGTCGCCGGATTATAAGCGGTGATCACCAGCGTGTTGCCGAGCGGCGTGGTGATCGTAGCCGACGTGAAGACGCCATTATTGACGACCTGCGCGCCATGCACCGACAGGTTCGCAACGCCATCGGGCGCCGAGATATTGAAGGTGCCCGTTGCGGTGAGCGCCGCCGCATTCGGCGACGAACCGTTCGGCAGATCGTCCTCGTCCACTGTGACGTCACCACCCTGCGCCGCGGGCGTCAGGTTGGTGATCGTCACGCCGTCGTCGTCACCGGTCAGCGTGACCGTCAGCGTCGCGGGGTCGCTGTCGCCGTCCTTGTCGGTGAGGGTGTAGGTGAAGACATCGGTCAGCGTTGCCCCGGGGGCGAGCGCGTTGATCGCAATCTGGCCGGCGGCGCTCAGCGCATAGGTCTGCGTGCCGTCGCCGTTGATCGTGATCGTACCATAGGTACCCGTCAGGCTGGTGAAGGTGCGGCTGCCGAAACCGTCGGCGCCGTCGCTGTCGTTGGTGTCGACGTCGAAGGTCACCGCGATCGGGCCGCCTTCGGTGAGGCCCGCCATATCGTCATTCGCCACTGGCGCATCGTCTTCGAATACCAGATTCTGGCCGATATTGGCGGTCGCGGTCGCCGTGTCGCCGTCGGCATCGGTAACCGTCGCGGTCAGCGTGATCAGATTGTCCGCGAGCGGGCTCGTCGGCTGATCGGGTCCGCTGTTCGGGGTGTGGACCACCGCGCGGCTCTGATCGAGCGTGACGGTGCCATTCGCCGCGACGCTGACCGTGAAGACCAACTCGTTCGAGGTCGCGGTTCGGCCCTGGACCACGCCACCGACGACGCTGAGCACGACCGCCTGGTTCGTCAGCGTGTCGACAAGGCCCGTCGATCCGGCCGCGAAGCCGAGCGAATAGGTGGTCGAATTCGTCGCCGCAGCGCCATCGGCGCCAAAGGTCGGCGTAAAGACCGAGGCAAAGCTGAACGACGCGTCGGTGCCAAACGTCGATTCATCGACCGGCAGCACCGGCTGAGTGATGTTCGCAACCACCGTCGGCGCATCGTCGTCGAAGGTGATGTTGAGTGTGCCCGTCGCGGTCGAGCCATCGGCGTCGGTGACGGTGTAGGTCAGCGCGGCCAGTGCATCATTTTCAGCCCCGCCCGCAGCATGCAGGACATTGTCGAGCAACGTCACCTTGTATCCGCCGAGGCCGTTACCTTCGACGAAGAACAGCTGGATACCGTCGCGCGGACCGCCGGTGATCACGGCATGGAGATTGCCCCCCACCGAGCTGTAGGTCACGGTTTCGGTGCCGATCTGTGCGGTCGTGCCATCCATGCTGGCAAAGGTAACGATGCCCGGGCCGTCGCCACCGAAGCTCAGAGCAAGCGTGCCGGTAAAGGTTGCTTCGCTGGTATCGCCCGGCGCGTCGCCGAGATTAGCATTGAGATCGCCCGTATTGCTCGCGGCATTCCCACCTACCAGCCCATCGTCATCGACCGACGCCAGCGTGGTGCCCGCGGTCGGCACATTGGCGTCGGTGATCGTGAAGCCGATCGAAGCGGTTGCCGTATCGCCGTCGCCATCGGTGACCGTGTAGGTCGCGGCGGCGCTGCCGGTGCCGGGCACCGATGCGTCGGCGGTAAAGCTGTAGCTGCCGTCGGCCTTCACCTTGATCATGCCGTGGCCGATGTCGATGGCCTGCGAGAAGCCGTCGCCGCCAAAGGCGAGCGCCGTGCCGTTGATCTGGGTAACGGTCGCGCCGTCGGCACCCTGCACGAAGTCGAGCGTGCCGGTGACCGTCGCACCCTCGGCGACATTCTGGTTCGCTTCGGGCGCGGCGGCGGGCACGTCGTCGGTGATACGGATGTTGATCGTCGCACTCGCGGTCGATCCGTCGATGTCGGTCACCGTCACGCCGACGCTGTCGTTGCGATTGTCCTCGCCCGCCGCCGGATGGTCGATGCGATTATCGTTCAGCGTGTAGCTATAGGTGAACGTCCCGCCGATCACCGAACCGTCGGCGCCGGTCACCGCGGTGAAGCCGGTGACATTGAGCGTGCCATAGGCGCTCGCAACCGACTGCGGCGTGAACGCGCCATTGGCGACGACGAGCGTCAGCGGCGCGCCGAGCGGCACGCCGTTAAAGCTGGTCAGCACCACATTGCCCATGCCGTCAGGGGTCGACACGGTGAAGCTGTCGCTGTCGGTCAGGCTGTCGGGCGTCGTGTCCGAACCTGCGGGTTCGCCCGGACGTGCCGGCAGATCGTCTTCGTCGACGAACAGTTCGGCGCCCGCGGCGTCGAGACCGGTGATCGTCACGCCGTCGTTGGCGCCGTCGATCGTAATCGTCAGCGTCGTCGTCGCCGGATCGCCGTCGCCGTCGGTGATTATATATGTGAAGGTCTCGGTCAGCGTCTGACCGGCCGAAAGGCCCTGCACCGGCTGCGCCGCATTGTTGAGGACATAGCTGTAGCTACCGTCGGCGTTCAGCGTCAGCGTGCCATAGGCGCCCGCCAGCCCTGCGCCCACGGCGCCGACCGTTGCACCGAAGCTTACGCCCGTGACGGTCGCGCCGTCGGCCCCTTGGGTATCGGCAGCGCCATCTGTCGTATTGCCGTCGGCGCCGCCCGTACCGGTCAGCACATTGCCGTCCGCGGTCAGCGGACCATCCTCGGTAACGCTATCGGCGTCGGGCTTGGCGGCCGGAATATCGTCGGTTACCTGCACGGTGACGACGCCCGTTGCAGGGTCACCATCGGTATCGGTCGCCTGCACCGTCACGGTACCGAGCGCCTGTGTCTGCGCCGCCATTGCCAGCGCGTGCGGCAGATTGTCGGCGAGCGTGACGGTGACCGTTGCCGCAGCCGTCGCGCCGGGCGCGATGCTTGCGGGTGCGGTCAGGCTGATCGTGATCGCGGCGGGGCCGCCCATCGTCAGCGACCCGATGATCGTTTGCCCGCCGGGTGCCAGCGTCCAGAAAATGTCGGTGCCCGCCCCGTCGAGATTGGCCGCAAGACCCGCAACGCCGGTAAAGGCGAAGCCCGACAGCGTGTCCGAACCCGCCGTAAAGCTGAGATTTCCGCTCGCCGTTTCGGCGTTGCTCGCCGGGCTGCTGCCAATGCCGTTCAGCGCGGCTTCGTTGACCGTCACCGTGATGGGGGTCGCATTCACCGGGTTTGCGCCGTCGGTGATCGCGATCGTCAGGCTGTCCGAGGTCGGATCGCCGTCGCGGTCGACCGCCGACAGGGTGAAGCTTGCGGACGGATTCGCGGCGTTGTTCTGGTTGCCCGCGGCGGCAAAGCTGAAGGTGCCGTTGGCGTTGACCGTCAGCGTGCCCGTCGGCTGGGTGATCGACACGCTGCTTCCCGGCGCGAGCGACAGCGTCGCGCTGCCCGCGCCAAAGCTGACGTTGACCGAGTTGACGCCGTCGGCGCCGCGATCAAGCGTCCACGTGCCGTTGGCGGTCGCGCCCTCGACGATGGTCGTAGGCATGTCGGAAATGTTGAGCGTCGGCAGGTCGTCGACGATCGTCGCGCCGAACGAACCCGACGCAGTGGTGCCGTCGCCGTCGGTGACGGTGAAGCCGATGCCCGCGAGGAAATCGCTATCCTCGCTGCCCGGGACCGCCTGGTCGATCGCCTGCGACAGGGTGACCGTATAGCCATAGGTGACCTGCGTCGCGCCGGGGCCCGCGGTCGCGGTCGTCAGGCTGATGCGAATTACCTCATTGCCGCCGACCGACCCGACGAGATCATTGCCGACCTTGGCGAAGGTTACCGGTACGCTGCCGACGGTCAGATGCGTGTCGAGCGCCGCGCTGTCGTTGAGCACGAGCGAGCCCGCGAGCGTCGCGGGGACGTCGCTGCCGAAATCGACGGTGATCGTGCCGTTGGCGCTTGCGCTGCCGGTCGAGGTGATTTCGCCGGGCAGGCCATTGTCGGCATTGGCGCCGGCGAGGCCGTCCTCGTCGACGGTGACATCGGCGGTCTTGCCGATCTGCGGCGCCGAATCGGCGACCAGCGTGATCGTCGCGGTGGCGACGTCGGTGTCGCCGTCGCCGTCGGTGATCCGGTACTGGAAGCTGACGCTGCCGGTTTCCTGCGCACCGGGCGTATAGGTGAAGCTGCCGTCGCCATTGTTGACGAGCGTGCCGGTGCCGCTCAGCGAACCCGCGACGAGTTGAACCGCCGAGGGCTGTACGCCGTCTGCGCCGCGCACATCGTTGGCGAGCACATCGATCGTGACCGGGGCATTTTCGACCGTTTGCGTCGTGCCATCGTCCGTCGCGGTCGGGACATCGTCGATGATCCGGACGTCGAGGCTGGCGTTGGCGGTCGATCCGTCGCTGTCGGTCACGACAACGGCGAAGCTGTCGCCGACGAAATCCTCGCCCTGGCTGCTGTGCGTCAGCGTGTTGTCCGAAAGCACATAATTATAGGTGAAGGTCCCACCGACCACCGAGCCATCGGCGCCGATCACCGGCGTAAAGCCCGTGATGTTGACGGTCCCGAGCGGACTCGTCGCGGTGCCCGCGGTGAACACGCCGTTCGTCACGACCTGCGTGCCGCCGATCGTCACATTGCCGAGCCCGTCGGGGGTCGAGACGGTGAAATTATCCGTCTGCGTCAGCGCCGTCGCATCAGGCGACGAACCGTCGGACAGATCGTCTTCGTTGACGATGACTTCGGCGCCTTCGGCGTTCAGGCCATTGATCGTCACGCCATCGTCGGCGCCGTTGATGGTGATAGTCAGCGTCGCGGTTGCGGTGTCGCCGTCGCCGTCGGTGATCGTATAGGTGAAGGTCTCGGTCAGCGTTTCGCCGGCCGAAAGGCCCTGCACCGGCTGCGCCTGATTGTTCAGGACATAGCGATAGCTGCCGTCGGCGCCCAGCGTCAGCGAGCCATAGGCGCCGGCAAAAGCCTCGCCCAGCGCGCCGCCTGCGACGGCCGTGACCGTCGCACCATCGGCGCCTTGAGTGTCGGCGACCCCGTCGGTCGCGTTGGCGTCGCCGCCACCCAAGCCCGTCAGAACATTGCCATCGGCAGCCGGCGGATTGTCGCCGTTGCCGCTATCCTCGGTCACGCTGTCTACATCGTCGCGTGCGGCCGGCACATCGTCGATGATGCGGACATCGAGGCTGGCGTTGGCGGTCGATCCATCGCTGTCGGTCACGATCACCGCAAAGCTGTCGCTGACATTGTCCTCGCCCTGCGCTCCGTGGGTCAATGTGTTGTCGGCGAGCACATATTCATAGGTGAAGGTGCCGCCGGTCACCGATCCATCGGCGCCCGTGACGGGCGTGAAGCCGGTGATGTTGACCGTGCCGAGCGGGCTGGTGACCGTCGCGGGTGTGAACACGCCGTTCGCGACGACCGACACACCGCCGACCGTGACATTGCCAAGGCCGTCGGGCGTCGAGACATCGAACGTGCCGCCCTGCGTCAGCGCCGTTACATCGGGCGACGAGCCATCGGCGAGATCCTCTTCGTCGACGGTGAGTTCGCCGCCCTCGGCATCGAGGCCGGAGATCGTGACGCCGTCGTCGGCGCCGTTGATTATGATCGTCAGCGTCGTGGTCGACGTGTCGCCATCGCCATCGGTGATCGTGTAGGCAAAGGTCTCGGTCAGCGTTTCGCCCGCCGCGAGGCCCTGCACCGCCTGCGCTTCATTGTTGAGGGCATAGCTGTAGCTGCCGTCGCTGTTCAGCGTCAGCGAACCATAGGCGCCGGCCAGCGGCTCGCCCACAGCGCCGCCCGTCACTGCGGTCACGGTCGCGCCGTCGGCACCCTGCACGTCGGCGACGCCATCGGTGCCATTCGCATCTTCGCCGCCGCTGCCGGTCAGCACATTCCCGTCGGCCACCGTCGGGCCATCCTCGGTCACGCTGTCATTGTCTGCACGCGCGGTCGGCACATCATCGACGATATCGATGTCGAGCGTGTCCGACGCGGCATCGCCGTCGGCATCGGTGATGACGAGGTCGAAGCTGACCGTCGAGCCATCGCCGTCGAGCCTGTTGTCGATCAGCGTATAGACATAGGTGAACGAGCCCTCGCCGGTTGCGGCGTCGAAACTGTAGCCGGTGACGACCAGCGTCCCCGTCGTATCGCTCGAAATCGTCTGCGGCAAAGATCCGGGCGTCACCACGACGCCGCCGATCGACACGCTGCCGACGCCGTCGATCGCCGAGAAGGCGATTGTGCCGCTGGTCGAGGCGTCGCCGCCGGCAAAGGCCGAACCCGGGGTTTCGCCTTCGCGCGGGCCGAGATCGGCCTCGTAAACGACCGTCCCGCCATCACCTTCGCCGTCGCCCGGAACGAAGGTGATGACGGTCGGCGCGTCGGCGATACTGATGGTAAGGGTCGCCGTCGATGTATCGCCGTCACCGTCGGTAATCTGATAGCTGAAGACGTCGTTGACGCCGCCGGGAGTGCCCGGATTCCGGACATAGGTGTAGCCGCCCTGCGCATCGATCGTCAGCGTGCCATATTGGCCCTGCACCGGGCCCGGCGCCGAAAAGCCGCCTTCGGTGCTCGCGCCGCGGATCCCCGTCAGGCTTGCGCCGTCGGCGCCCGGCGTGTCGGCGCCCGCCGCGCCGCTGGTCGTACCCGTACCGGTCAGGACATTGCCCGCCTCGGGCGCAAAGCTGCCCGCGGCGACCTGATCGGTGTCGCCCCGCGCAATCGGAACGTCGTCGACGACCGAAATCGTCAACGTCGCGGTCGCGGTGTCACCGTCATTGTCGGTGACGACGACGGTCAACGCGTCGGTCAGATTGTTATTCGCATTGGTGTTGTCGGTCAGCGTGTAGCTGTAGCCGACATTGCCGGGTGTCAGGCTGGTGATCGTCAGCTGGCCGAGCGGCGTCGTGATGACCTGGCCGACCGTGGTGATGGCAGTGCCGTTGATCGTGAGCGTGTCGAGGCCGTCGCCGGCGTCATAGACGATCGAACCCGTCGTGGTTTCGCTGTTCGCGGCGCTGTTGCTGCCCGCGGGCTCGTTGCCACGCGCGGGAAGGCCGGCTTCGTTGACGCTCGCGGTCGCTGCGGCGATCCCGGCGGGCTGGTCGGGGGTGACGATGACGATCGTCGGTTCCTCGTCCTGAACGGCCGGCAGCAGTTCGCGGTTCTCGGGCTGCGGGAACGCAAGCTGGGTGTAGGGCAGCAGGTCGCCGAGCGCATAGGCATCCTGGATCGGGCCTTCGGGATCGGCGAAATTGCCGCCCGAACTGCGAACCCCGGCTTCGGGGTTCAGTTCGCCCAGATTCTCCAGCAGCTGCGCCACCGTGCTCGCCGGCACCGTATCGCCATCGATGACGATCGACGGAACATCTACCGCGCCGCCGGGAATGATGAACACCTGGCCGTTCGGCAGGGTGATGACGAGGTCGGTGCCCGATATCGTGATATCGTCGATCGACGCGCCCGCGGGCAGGACGATGCGGCCGCTTGCGTCGGGAACGAGGATCGCCTGGATCGCCAGCGGAATGATCGACGCAGCGGCGGTCACGTTCGCCGCGGCGGCAAGAAACTCGCCGCCCGGTACGGCCCGGCTCGATTGCTCGTTCGATACGCCGTCGCGCTCGGGACCAGTCATTCCATTCCGCGCCGGATTGTCGAAAGCATCCATGTCAATTTCCCTCGAACGCACCTCGCCCTGCCGCAAAAACGGCACAGCAAAATTTCCACCAATGTCAGTGCGACCCATGGTCCAAGCGACTCGGACCTTCCCCACCCCTTAGGAAACATGGATTCCCGGGACTCCGCAAGCGCGTTAACACATTTTTAGTCATCGCTAATTTTGGCTGAACAGGTGATCATCACGGCGCGGCTGGGTGAATAAAATACGCCGTATATTCAATGATGTATGTTGAACCCCTTATCGCGAGCGCTCACCGCGATGGGGACACCTCCGTCCCAATTAGAACCACAACTTAACACGGCTCGTCGCATGCAAGGCGCCGCCCGGGCGGCGAATCGGCCGGGCGCTCTGCACGGCGTCAAGCCGGTCCGGCCCGATCTTGCCGGGGCCAATTGCGCCCTGCCCGCGCACCCCAAAACCGCAGCGAAAATGCAATATTAAGGGTTGCAGGGCAATAAGGGTTCACCAAAGGAGACGATGGTGAGATCCTTGCTGGCCCATATCGCAGCTCCCGTCGAAACGGCCGATCGCAGGCGGACGAACCGCCGCACCCTCCGGCTCGATGTCGCGGCACGCACCGCCACGGCCGAATCCGCCGTAATCATCCGCAACCTGTCGCGGACCGGCCTGCTGATCGAGACCGGCGCGGGCTTTTCGATCGGCGAGACGTTCCTGCTGGTCTTGCCCGAACTCGGCGCCGCCCCCGCGCGCGTCGTTCGCCACGACGGCCGGCTCTTCGGGTGCGAATTTCTGACGCCCGTCCCCGCGAGCGCGATCAGCGCAGCGCTGCTCAAGTCCGCCCCCGATGAGGAAGCGGACGATGGGACCGCTGCGGCGACCGCGAGCGACGCCAACGAACTTTATGCGCGGCGGCGGCCGAGCGCGATCCTGTTCACGGCATTGACCGCCTTGTTCACGGCCGTGGCGCTTCTCTTCGTCTTTGCCCTGGTCTCGCTGACCTTCTCGGCAGGCTGAGCCTGCGCCCCGACCGGCGCGACACGCACGAGCCCCCCCTTCACCGAAGGGAGTCAAATTGCAGATTCTTTGAGAAAAACTGGAGCGGGCGAAGGGATTCGAACCCTCGACCCCAACCTTGGCAAGGTTGTGCTCTACCCCTGAGCTACGCCCGCTCTGGCGGCTGGAAACCGGTCGGTTCCAGCGGGTGAGGCGGGCGATTAGCACCGGCTTTTTGACTCGGCAACCCCTGATTGTGCATTTTCTCCGAAGGGTTGGCATATCGCCCGCAAATCCCACATAAGCGGGGAAAGAGTCTTTCCGCTGGCGCAGAAGCGACGGCAAATCAAAACAGGAGCATATCTGCGTGGCCACGCTCGGTCTGAACCCCACAGAAAAGGAAGCCGTCGAAGCCTTCCGCCGCGATGTCGTCGAACCTTCGATGACCAGTCTCGTCATCCTCGATTTCTGGGCCGAATGGTGCGGGCCGTGCAAGCAGCTCGGCCCGGTGCTCGAAAAAGTCGCCGCGGATTATGCCGATAAGGGCGTCATACTGGTCAAGGTCGACGTCGATGCGAATCGCTTCATCGCCGGCCAGTTCCAGGTCCAGTCGATCCCGACCGTCTATGCGATCTTCCAGGGCCAGCCCGTCGCCAACTTGACCAACGCGCGCACCGAAAGCCAGCTGAAGACGATTCTCGACCAGCTGCTCGCGCAGCTCCCGATCGAGAGCGAGGCGACCGCGCGCGCGGTCGAGATCGCGCCGCTGATCGAAATGGGCGAAAGCGTCCTCGCCGAAGGCGACGGTCCGCGTGCCGCAAGCATCTTTGCGCAGATCCTCGAGATCGCGCCCGACAATGCCGCGGCGCATGGCGGGTTGATTCGTGCGCTGGTGCTCGCGGGCGATATCGAAGGCGCGCAGGCCGCGCTCGACATAGTGCCCGCCGACATAGCCGAAGACCCCGCGATCGCGCAGGCGAAGAGCGCACTCGCGCTCGCCGCCGATGCCCCTGACGCGGGCGAGCTCGCTGCCTTCGAGGCAGCGGTGGCCGCAGATCCCGGCGACCATCAGGCACGTTACGACCTTGCGAGCGCGCAGATCGGCGCGGGACAGCGCGATGCCGCCGCCGACAATCTGCTCCACATCGTCGCCGCCGACCGCGAATGGAACGAAGACGCCGCGCGAGCCAAGCTGCTCTCGCTGTTCGAAGCTGTCGGCCTCGAGGATGCGTGGGTCGCCGCCCAGCGCCGCCGCCTGTCGCTGATCCTCTTCGGCTGATGGGCGAAGCCGCGCCTCTGACTATCCAGCGGATCGCGATCTTTCCGCTCACCGGCGCGGTGCTGTTCCCCGGGCTGCACCTGCCGCTGCACATCTTCGAGCCGCGCTATTCGGCGATGGTGCAGGAAGTGCTCGCGCGCGACCGCCAGATCGGGATGATCCAGCCGCGCCAGCTTCCCGGCGAAGAGGACCGCGAGCCGCCGGCGCTCTATGACGTCGGTTGCGTCGGGCGCATCGTCGATGTCGAGGCGCTCGACGAGGGCCGTTTCAATCTCGTCCTCGAAGGCGTCGCGCGCTTTCGTGTCCGCCGCGAGCTCGACGTCACGACGCCGTTTCGGCAGGTCGAGGCCGAGATCGAGCTCGAAGCCGAAGATGAAGCGGTGCTGGCAAGCATCGAGCGCGCCAGCCTCGAACGCGAGGCCAAGCGCTTCGCGGCGCGGCAGGGCTATGTCGTCGATTGGGATTCGGTCGGCCAGCTCGACGACGCCACGCTGGTGAACGGCATCGCGCAGGTCGCGCCGTTCGACGCCGCGGCGAAGCAGGCGCTGCTTGAGGCGTCGCCGATCGACGCGCGCGCCGAACTCGTCGTCCAGCTGATGCAGTTTTTCGGGCGCTTCGACGGCGACGACGGCCGCGCCACGCTGCAATAGACTATTCAGTGAAACTTGCGGACCGGCGCGTGATGGACGATGTCGGCGAGCGCCCGGCGTACGACATGCCGGTCGCTTTCGCGCAGCCGTTCCGCCCCGTCGCTCACCATCAGATGGTGCCGAACGAGTTTCTTTTCGGCGGCGAGCCGCGTTTCCAGCCGGCTTTCATCGCCGCGCGGTGCGCCGAGCCTGGCGCGGCGACGGCTCGCCCACTCCTCGACCAACCGATCGGCCAAAAGCGCGGCAAGATTGTCGGCCGCGCCCTGTTCGGTCGCATCTTCGGCCGCCGGATCGGTCAGCCACGCGTCGGCGCCTTCCTCCTGCAACGCGTCGAGCGATAGCGTCGCGGTGACATGCCGCCGCCCGGCGCAACGCTGGTCGCCGTGAAGCCGGTGCCGCAGCGCCTGCAATTCGGCGCGGAATTGCCAATTCACATAGGTGGTGAAGCGCGCGCGCGCCGGATCATAGCGTTCGGCGGCGCGATGAAGCGCGATCGCGCACACTTGCGCGGCATCCTCGGCGACATCGGTCAGCCCATAGCTGCGCGTGAAATAGCGGATACGCGGCGCGGCGAGCGCGGCGAGCCGGGCGAAGCTGCGGTCGGCCAAGGCCCTTGCCCGCGCCCCGGGCACCGCGTCGAGCGCGGTTCGCGCCTGAATATAGTCCGTCACCGCTGCTTCGAGCGCATCGCTTTTTGCCGATATGGTCCCGTCCCCATCCTGTCCGCGGCGTGGTTACCGCGCACTCAGGGATAGGATGTCATGCTTAGCGCTGCACTGCCGGCGTCCTAGGTAGTAATACCTAGATTTCGGCGCCCGCAAGGAGGCGCGGCAGGTCGCCCGCCTCGCCGCGCGCCTCGTCCATGAAGAAGCGTTTGAGCATTGGCATCCGCTGCACCGCGCCCAGACCGGTGCGGCGCACCGCGGCGGCGGTACGCCCCGGGATGCCGAACAGCCGCGTCAGCCCGTCGGTCGCAAGGCTGACCATCATATTGTCGAGCCCGCGCCAGCGCTGATAGCGCGCGAGCAGCGCCGCATCGCCGAGGTCTAGCCCGAGACGCGCGCCCTCGACGAGCACTTCGGTCAACGCAGCAACGTCGCGGAGGCCAAGGTTGAGCCCCTGCCCCGCGATCGGATGGATGCCGTGCGCGGCGTCGCCGACGAGCGCGATACGGTCGGCAACGATCGAAGCGCTGTGATGAAAGCCGAGCGGATAGGTCATCCGCGGCGCGACGAGCTCCATCGTGCCGAGCACGCCGCCGGCGCGCTTCTGCAATTCGGCGATGAAACCCCGTTCGCCCAACTTGGAGAAACCGGGACCATCTTTTTCGGCGACCGTCCACACGAACGCCGAACGGTGGCGTCCCTGTTCATCATCGACGAGCGGCAGTAGCGCGAAGGGCCCCGACGGATAGAAGATTTCGTGCGCGACGTTGCCATGCGGCTTTTCGTGCACGACCGCGCCGATCATCGCATGATGATGGTACGACCAGTTCGCGATGCTGAACCCCGCGGCATCGCGCGTCGGCGAGCGGCGGCCTTCGGCAACAATCAGCAGCGGCGCCGTGAGCCTTGTGCCGTCGGCGAGCGTCAGCGTGACGCCATGCGCGTCGATCGCGCGCGACACGGCCGCGGCCGGCATCAGCAAGCGAACGAGTGGCGCCTCGGCGAGCCCAGCGGCAAGCGCGAGGCGGAGCTGGCGATTCTCGACCATCGTGCCGAGCGGCGGATCGCCGTCGGCGGTAACGAAGTCGAGTTCGCCGCCGTGGCCCCTGTCGGGGGCACCGTCGCCAACCTTGATCGCGCGGATCGGGCAGCCGTGTCCGGCAAGGCGATCGGCGAGCCCCAGCACCTCGAACATCTGCCACGTCGCACTCGCGATCGCCGACGCGCGACCGTCGAAACCCGGCGCGATCGTTGTCACAGGGTCGGCAGGATCGACGATCTGGACCGACAAGCCATGGTGGGCGAGGGCAAGGGCGAGCGCCTGGCCGACAAGGCCGCCACCCGAAATCAGGACATCGCTGCGCAGCGTTTCACTCATGGCTTCGCCCTAGCGCGCGGCAAAGCGGTTGGAAAGGCTGTGGGCAGGAACGGGGCCGCGCTTGACGACGAGTCCGCCCCATGCGCATATCGCCGTGGTTAACTGACAGGGACCGGACAAGAGCATGGCTAGCCGCAAGGCCGCACCCGCAAAGGCCGATTGGCGCACGGTTTTCCGCCAAAGCATCGCGCGATCGCTCGTGATCGCCGCGGCGGTGGCGCTCGGGCTTTTCACGCTGTTCCTGACCCTCGCGCTCGTCACCTATGACAGCACCGACGCGGCGCTGAATACCGCCGCGCACGGCACCGCCGCCAACTGGATGGGCGGCGCGGGTGCCTGGTTCGCCGACCTGGGCCTGTCGATCGGCGGCGCGCCGATTGTCCTGCTGCTTCCGCTGCTCGGCATCATCGCGTGGCGGCTGTGGACGGGCGAGGCGCAGCCCTATTGGCCGCGCCAGCTCGCCTACAGCTTCATCGGGATTCTGCTCGTCGGGCTCGGTGCCGAACTCTGGTCGCCCGCGACGAACGCGCCCATGCCTGCGGGCTGGGGCGGGATCATCGCGCTGCTGATCGGCGGCGCGGTCGCACCGCTGTTCGCGCAGGCGGGCGAGCCCGCCGCGGCGCTGATCCGCTTTGCGACGATATTGCTGCTTGTCGGGCTTGGCTTGTGGCTCGCGTGGCGCGCGTTGCGGCTCGAAAAGGGCTGGACATCGCGCTTCAGGCTGCCCGCCGCCGAGAGCAGCAGCCGCATTGTCGAACCCGCGCGGGTGCCAAGCGAGGAGGTGAAGGCGCCGAACCTGATGGATCGGGTCGTGCGGCCGCGCGCGGTTGCCGAGCCGAGCGACCGCGCCCCGCCCGAGATCGCCGACCCGGCGCAGCGTACGGCGCCCTCCAAACCCAAGCCGAAGCCGCAGACCGAGCTGTTCACCAATTACCAGCTGCCGTCGATCGACCTGCTCGCGCCGCCCCCGCCGGGACCGACCGGGCAGATCGACAAGGCGGGGCTCGAGCGCAACGCGCGCCTGCTCGAATCGGTACTCGAGGATTTCCAGGTCAAGGGCGTCGTCACCGCGGTGCGCCCCGGCCCCGTCGTCACCATGTACGAACTCGAGCCCGCGCCGGGCACGAAAGCCAGCCGCGTGTCGAACCTCGCCGATGATATCGCGCGCAACATGTCGGCGCTGTCGGCGCGCATCGCGCCGATCCCCGGCCGCACCGTGATCGGCATCGAACTGCCAAACGCGCATCGCGAATCGGTGGTGCTGCACGAAATCATCGGCAGCGCGCTGTTCCAGGACCAGACCGGCGCGCTGCCGATCATCCTGGGGAAGAATATCAGCGGCGACGCGATGATCGCCGACTTGGCCCCGATGCCGCACCTGCTGATCGCGGGTACGACGGGTTCGGGTAAGTCGGTCGGCCTCAACGCGATGATCCTCTCACTCCTTTATCGCCTGGGGCCCGACCAGGTGAAGATGATCATGATCGATCCCAAGATGCTGGAACTCAGCGTCTATGACGACATCCCGCACCTGCTCGCCCCCGTGGTGACCGAGCCCAAGAAGGCGATCCGCGCCCTTAAATGGGCGGTCGAGCAGATGGAGGA
Organism: Sphingopyxis sp. MSC1_008; assembly: GCF_023197165.1. Lineage (GTDB taxonomy): Bacteria > Pseudomonadota > Alphaproteobacteria > Sphingomonadales > Sphingomonadaceae > Sphingopyxis. The sequence goes on along the minus strand of NZ_JALPRD010000011.1, from coordinate 17,346 downwards.
CCGCTACCGGATGATGTCGTCGCTGTCGGTGCGCAACCTTGCGAGCTATAACGACAAGGTGCGCGGCGCGCTCGCCAAGGGCAAATCCTTGGGCCGCCGCGTCCAGACGGGCTATGATCCCGACACGGGCCAACCGATCTATGAGGAAGAGACGCTCGACTACGCCCCGCTGCCGCAGATCGTCGTCGTCGTCGACGAACTCGCCGACCTGATGATGACCGCGGGCAAGGAGGTCGAATTCCTGATCCAGCGCCTCGCGCAAAAGGCGCGCGCGGCGGGCATCCACTTGATCCTTGCGACCCAGCGCCCCTCGGTCGATGTCATCACCGGCGTGATCAAGGCGAACCTGCCGACGCGCATCAGCTTCAACGTCACGTCGAAAATCGACAGCCGCACGATCCTTGGCGAAGCGGGCGCCGAACAGCTGCTCGGCAAGGGCGACATGCTCTACGTCCCCGGCGGCAAGCAGATCACGCGTATCCACGGGCCGTTCGTGTCCGACGACGAGGTGCGCGCGGTCGCCGACCATTGGCGCGGGCAGGGCCGTCCCGACTATGTCGAGAGCGTCACCGAGGACCCCGAGGACGGCGGCTTCGCGATGGAAGGCGCGCCCGCGGGCGGCGACAGCGCCGAAGACCGCATGTACGCCAAGGCCTGCCAGATCGTCGTCGAAAGCCAGAAGGCCTCGACGAGCTGGCTCCAGCGCCAGCTGCGCATCGGTTACAACAGCGCCGCGCGCCTGATCGAGCGGATGGAGGAGGAAGGGCTGGTCAGTCCCCCGAACCATGTCGGCCGCCGCGACGTGCTCACCGACCAATATGGCCAGCAAAGGTGAGGAACCTTTGCCGGCCCTACGACTTGAACAGCGTCTAACGAAAGGTTCAGCGCGGGTTCAATGCCCGCCTGCTATGGACCGCAAAACATATCGCAGAATGAGAGCCAAATGACCTTCATGACCCCCATGACCCGCCTCGCCGCCTGGACGCTCGCCCCCGTCGCGGCGGCAAGCCTTGCCTTCGGTGCGCCCGCGATCGCCCAATCGGCGAGCGCACTGGCATCGGTGCAGTCGCATTTGAAGTCGACCAGCTCGATGACCGCCGATTTCGTACAGACCGATCGCAACGGCCAGCGGCTGAGCGGCAAGCTGACGCTGAAACGCCCGGGCAAGATCCGCTTCCAGTATCAGAAAGACGTGCCTTTGCTGATCGTCGGCGACGGTAGCGCGCTGACGATGATCGACTATGAGGTGAAGCAGGTCCAGCGCTGGCCAGTGAAGAATTCGCCGCTCGGCGCGCTGCTCGATCCCGACCGCGACCTGACCAAATATGCCAAGGTCTTGCCCACTGGCAGCGGCGACGTGCTGAGCGTCGAGGTCAAGGATCCCAAACGCCCCGAATATGGTACGATCACGATGGTGTTCGTCCGCGACGGGTCGGCACCCGCCGGGCTGCGGCTGCGCGGATGGGTCGCGCTCGATTCGCAGAACAACCGGACGCGGATCGACCTCACCAACCAGAAATTCAACGTCGCGGTCGCCGACTCGGCGTTCAAATGGACCGACCCGCGGCCGAAGCAGCGCGGTCGCGCCGGCTGACGCCGACGACCTCAAATTCAGTCGAAATCATATGGCGCTGAATCTTCGCATGGATTCAGCGCCATTTTCCAGACCAACCGACATCACGCATCGACGAACTGCAAAATCGGCCCGTGGCCGCCGATTTTCGTTCAGCTTGGCGACAGGGAAGACCGTCTATTTCATCTCTCGAAGGCGCCAACACGGCCCCCGGATTTGGGTTTCCCCCTGTTGCCCCACCCGGACTGCCAGGTGCCTTCATTCAAGAGCGTGACGAACGCTGACCTTGAACCCCCGTTCCACCGCCCCTGGAACGGGGGTTTAATTTATCCGGTGCTGTTTTCTGCCGCTAACGCGGCAGGCGGCACCAGCCCGCTCCCCCCACCCAGCCTCCCATTTCAGGATACGCTGTAGGGAGGCTGGGTGGGGGAGCGGGCTGGTGCCGCAATCGCATTGCGAACAGGAGCCCGCGCCGATAGAGCCACCGCATGACTCGCACCAGCATCGCATCGTGGAACATCAACAGCGTTCGCGCCCGCATCGGCATCGTCGAAAAATTCCTGCGCGAAGAAGCGCCCGACATTCTCTGCCTGCAGGAGACGAAGGTCGAATGCGGGTTGTTCCCGCCCGACATGTTCAAGCGGCTGGGGTACGAACATATCGTCACCCATGGCCAGCGCATGCATCACGGCGTGGCGATCGTCAGCAAGGTTCCGCTGACCGACATACGCAAATATGACTGGCAGGCGAATGGCGAGGCACGCCATGTCGGCGTGACGCTGCCCTCGGGCGTACGGCTCGACAATGTCTACATCCCTGCGGGCGGCGACATCCCGAACCGCGAACTCAACCCCAAATTCGGGCAGAAGCTCGATTTCTTTGGCCGCATGACCGAATGGTCGGGCGCGCTGAACGGGACCCCGACGGTGCTGACCGGCGATTTCAACGTCGCCCCGCTCGAAAGCGATGTGTGGAACCACAAGGCGCTGCTCGACGTCGTCAGCCACACGCCGATCGAGGTCGAAACGCTCGCGCGGCTGCAGGCGGCATCGAATTGGGTCGACCTCGGGCGCCACTTCGTCCCGGCTCCGGAGCGGCTCTACACCTGGTGGAGCTACCGCGCGAAGGATTGGGAGGCGTCGAACCGTGGCCGCCGGCTCGACCATATGTGGGTGACCCCCGACCTGATGCCCAAGGCTGTGTCGCACCGCATCGTTCAGCCGGCGCGCAGCTGGGAGCGGCCATCAGACCATATCCCGCTGATCACCGAGTTCGATTTTTGAGCCATGCAGGCGCCCGTCGGGCGGCACGCGCCATCGACGCGCTGCGGCGCGGCTGGCCGTTTCGCGTCGAAGGCGCAGACGGCTCGCTCGACCTGCTCGCGGTCGAAAGCGCGCGCGATGCGGCGCTGGCGGAATTTTCCGGCCACGATATGCTGCTTTCGGGCGAGCGCGCGGTCACGCTCAAGCTGACCAACCAGCGCGTTGCCGCAACGCCGGGTCCGGTCCGGTTGGCGAACGCCGCCGATACCGTCACGGCGGCCCTCGCCATCGCTGATCCCGCGCTCGATCTGGCTAACCCGCTGAAGGGACCTTTCCACACCATCGCCACCGGCGGCGAAGCGGCGGCAACCGCCGCGATGACGATGGCGCGCCATGCCGGGCTACTCCCCGCCTTTTTCGTCCGTGAAGCCGCAGGCGAGGCCGAAACTGCGTGTAGCGTCGACGATGTCGCCGCACTGCTCGATCCGACGCGGCTCGAGGTCGCGGCGCGCGCGCGCCTGCCTGTCGAAGCGAGCGAAAGCGCCGAAATCATTGCCTTCCGCTCGCCCGAAGAAGCATCGGACCATGTCGCGCTGATCGTTGGCAAGCGCGACGGCAATCCGCCCGTTGTTCGCCTCCACAGCGAATGCCTGACCGGCGATGTGCTCGGCAGCCTCAAATGCGATTGCGGACCGCAGCTCCACGCCGCGCTTCACACGATGGCCGACGCGCCGTGGGGCGTGCTGCTTTACCTCAGGCAGGAAGGCCGCGGCATCGGCCTCGTCAACAAGCTGCGCGCCTACGCGCTGCAGGATCAGGGTTATGACACCGTCGATGCAAACCTCAGGCTCGGCTTTCCGGTCGAGGCGCGCGATTTTGCGATCGCCGGGCGGATGCTCGAACTGCTCAATATCCCGCGCATCCGGCTGATGACCAACAATCCGGAAAAGGTGTCGCGGCTCGAGAAAGAAGGCGTCGAAATCGTCGAGCGCTTGCCCCTGGCGTTGCCGACAAACAAATATAACGAGCAATATCTCGCGACGAAACGCGATCGGACGGGACACCAGCTTTAAAAACACGTCGCCCGCGAAGGGGGCCGCTGGCAACCTTGCTCCAGGCCGACTGCGGCCCCCGCCTTCGCGGAGGCGACGTTCAAATCAATGCACGAAGCGCGCGACGACGTCGCGATAGCTGCGGCTCACCTTCACCTGCGCGCCCGAACCGAGCACGAGGAAGCATTCGCCGTTGGTGTGCGGCTTGACCTGTTTCACCTGCGACAAGTTCACGATCGTCGAGCGATGCACGCGCTGGAAATTGCGCGGGTCGAGCCGCTTTTCCAGATCCTTCATCGTCTCGCGCAGGATCAGGCTGTTGTCGGCGGTGTAGATGCACATGTAATCGCCCGCGGCGTCGATGCGTTCGATGCTGTCGACGTCGACGCGGAAGATCTGGCCGCGGTCCTTGATGTTGATCATCTTTTCATAGCGATCGGCGGCGTGCGCGTCGGGCTGCGTCTCGGCGTCATAGTCCTCGACCGCTTCGGGCGCGACTTCGGCGAGCACGGTCTTGAGGCGTTCGACCTCGGCGACGCCGCGCTTTTCAGCGAGCCGCTGGCGGACGCGGTCGAGTGCATCGGCAAGCCGCTCGGGCTCGACCGGTTTGACGAGATAATCGACCGCCTGCGCCTCGAACGCCCGGATGGCGTGATCCGAATAGGCGGTGACGAACACTACCAGCGGCGGTTCGACCTCCATCAATCCCTGGATCACCGAAAAGCCGTCGAAACCCGGCATCTGGATGTCGAGGAACACCAGATCGGGTTTGTGGGTCTTGATCTTTCTGATGGCTTCGCGGCCATTTTGCGCGGTGTCGACGATTTCGACGTCCGTGTGCGGTTCGAGCCGCAGTTGCAGGCCTTGGGTGGCCAATTTTTCATCATCCACCAGGATGGTTCTGATCGTCATGTTCTCTCGGTTCCAATCGTCATTTGCCCATCAGGCTGGAACGGAAACTCGATAACCACCGTGAAGCCGCCCTCAGCGCCCACATGGACGTCGAACCGGTGCTGGTCGCCAAAAGCCTGCGCCAGCCGGTCCCTGATATTGGCTAAACCCACACCGGTCGATTCCGTTGCAACGCCAGTGGTGGGGTCCGTGCGGTCGGCTGACAATCCCGCGCCGGTGTCGGACACGGTAATCCGAACATTTTGACCGGCCAACTGTGCAGACAGCGTGATATCGGCGCCATCCTCCTGCGGCGTTACCGCATATTTTATCGCATTTTCGATGAGCGGCTGGAGCAAAAGCGAGGGCAATCGAGCCCGCGCGACCGCCGGATCTATTGCAAAGTGAGGGCGCAGCCGCTCCTCGAAGCGCATTTTCTCGATTTCGAGGTACAGCTTCAGCGTCTCGATCTCCTGCGCCAGCGTCACCTGCGCGGTCGGCTCGTTCGCGAGCGTGTAGCGAAGGAACGCCGACAGGCGCGACAGCATCGCGTTGGCGGGCTCGGCCTGTTTCAGGAGCACAAGCGTCGAAATGCTGTTGAGCGTGTTGAACAGGAAATGCGGGTTGAGCTGATAACGGAGCATCGCCAGCTGCGCCGACGCCGCCTGCGCCTCGAGCCGGATGACGCGGTCATTCTGTTCCTCGAGCTGGAGGAAATAGTTGATCGCGAAATAGAGCGCCGACCAGGCCGCGAGCGACGTCGCGTCGATATACATCGCGCCGAGGAGCAGGCTGGTGAAGCCCGCCTCGCTCGCCGGATTCTGGATCTGCGCGACCCACGCGTCGATAAAGGCCCAGAGCGCGGTCGCGATCCCCGCGAGCCCGAAACTAACCCCCCACATCAAGAGCGGACGGCGGCTGATCAACGCACGGTAACAGGCCGACAGGATCAGCGTCAGCGAAAAGCCGGTGATCGCCGAAATCATCTGGGGAATGAGGAAGGTGAAGGCCTGGCCGTTGGCAAGCCCCGACACCCCGCGCAGACCGAGCCACGCGGCCCAGCCCAATATCTGCAGGTTCCAGAAGGCGCGGACCTTGTTGTCGAAAAAGGGCCCCGGCGAAGACAGTCGGAAAAGCGGCATGGGAGTCTGTACGATGGCGATGGTCAGTCGCCGCGCGGGCGATGTCGGAAACCGGCGCGGCCGATCATTCGGCGGCTACCGGCGCCAGTCCGCCGTCACTGCGCACGCGCGCCTGTCCAAGCGGCTGCAGTTCGGCGCGATGCTTCCACAGCAATTCCTTATACCCGATCACCCGGCCGTCGTGCGCGGTGAGCGTGACAGGACCGATCGGCTGTTCGTCGCGCGCATCGACCAGCACCGGCGTCGACGGCACGCCCGCGCCCCATTTCTCACCCCATTGGCGCAGCGCGATCATCGCGGGGAGCAGTTCGATGCCCTTTTCGGTCAGCTGGTACTGAACCTTGCGCCGGTCCTCGGCCATCACTTCGCGCGCCATGATCCCATGGTCGACCAGCCGCGACAGCCGGTTCGACAATATGTTGCGCGCAATGTTCAGTTCCTGCTGGAACTCCTCGAAATGATGGACGCCGTTGAAAGCGGCGCGAAGGATCATGAAGGACCATCGCTCGCCCATCGCTTCCAGCGCGAGCGGCAGGGCGCAATTGCCCCCATCCATGTCGTTCAGCAGTTCGCGTAATTTTCCCATGACCCAAGCCCTAACGTAAAATCGGCATATGCGCCAAAAAAATATAGGGCCTCCGTTGCATTTCGCAACTCAAAGTCTAGGGAGCGCTTCGCAACCTGTTGGTTGTGCAAAAACAGGAGGTCCCAGATGCCCGATTTCAAGCTTTCTCCCCGCACCCATAACTTTGCGCTGGCAGGCGCCGCGCTGATCGGCGGCCTCGCCTTCGCGTCGACCGCCGCAACCGCCGCGGGCGGCGCCTATTATCGTGCCGAACTCGCAAGCCCGGCGCCCGAGGCACGCTTCGTTGCGCGTGACGTCGTCTGGGCTTGCGCGGATGCCGGCTGTAGCGCTGGCCAGGGGACGAGCCGTCCGCTGATCATGTGCTCGGCGCTCGCCAGGAAAGCGGGCCCGGTGACGAGCTTCACCGCAGGCGGCAAGGCGCTCGACGCCGACGATCTCGCGCGCTGCAACGCCGCGAAGTAATTTGGCCACAAGCCATGGAAAGCCGCCGCGCTTCGCTCGCCTGGCTGGCGGGGCGCCGCGGCTTTTCGACGCCTTTTTCTACACGACGACCGATGCTTCCAACCGGCTTTATCAAAGTTGCTGATCCCGGGCGATTGCGCGCAAGCAAGTTTCGCATTGCAATATTGCCTGCATGAACGACATTGGACGCGATGCTGAGGCAATATGAACTTGTCGAGCGCGTGCGCGCTTATGATCCCGACGTCGACGAGGCGCTGCTCAACCGCGCCTATGTGTTTACCGTGCAAAAGCACGGCAGCCAGAAGCGCGCGTCGGGCGACCCCTATTTCAGCCATCCGGTCGAGGTTGCGGGGATTTTGACCGACCTCCATCTCGACGCCGAGACGATCGTCACCGCGCTGCTCCACGATACGCTCGAAGACACGCTGACGACGCCCGAGGAGATCGAGCGCCTGTTCGGCGCCGACGTCGGCCGGCTCGTCGATGGCGTCACCAAGCTCAGCAAGATCGAAGCGCAGACCGAGAATGAGCGCGCGGCGGAAAATCTGCGCAAATTCCTGCTCGCGATGTCGGACGATATCCGCGTGCTGCTGGTCAAGCTTGCCGACCGGCTGCACAATATGCGGACACTGCATTTCATCAAGAATCCCGAGAAGCGCCGCCGCATCGCGAAGGAGACGATGGATATCTATGCCCCGCTCGCCGAGCGGATCGGCATGTATGAATATATGCGCGAGATGCAGCTGCTCGCGTTCAGCGAGCTCGAGCCCGAGGCCTATGCGACGATCACCGGCCGCCTCGCCAAGCTGACCGCCGGTGGCAAGGACAAGGTCACGGCGATCAGCCGCGAGTTCAAGGAATTGCTCGCCAAGAACGGCATCGAAGCCGATGTGTCGGGGCGCGAGAAGCATCCCTATTCGATCTGGCGCAAGATGCAGGAACGCCACGTCAGCTTCGAACAGGTCACCGATATCATCGCGTTCCGCATCATCACCCCGACCGATGCCGATTGCTACGCCGCGCTGGGGCTGATCCACCGCAAATGGAAAATGGTCCCCGGCCGGTTCAAGGATTATATCTCGACGCCGAAACGCAACGGCTACAAGTCGCTGCACACGACGATCATGCACCAGCAGAATATGCGGATCGAAATCCAGCTTCGCAGCCTCGGTATGCACCAGCAGTCCGAATTCGGCTTCGCCGCGCATTGGGCGTATAAACAGGGCGGCGCCGTTCCCGACGGGCAGGCGGGGTGGATCCGCGACCTGATCGAAATCCTCGAACAGACGCACGATCCCGAAGAGTTTCTCGAAAACACGCGCATCGCGATGTATCAGGACCGCATCTTCGCTTTCACCCCGAAGGGCAGCCTGCACCAGTTGCCGAAGGGCGCGACCCCGGTCGATTTCGCCTATGCCGTCCACACCGGGCTCGGCGATCGCACCGTCGGCGCCAAAGTCAACGGGCGCCTGGTGCCGCTGCGTACCCAGCTCAACAACGGCGACACGGTCGAAATCCTGTCCTCCGACAAGCAGACGCCGCAGCCCGCCTGGCTGGGCTTTGCGGTAACGGGCAAGGCGCGCGCCGCGATCCGCCGCCATGTCCGGTCGAAGGAAAAGGTCGAACTCGCGGCGCTCGGCCGCAAGATGTACGACGAAATCGCGCTGCGCCTGCCGAACAAGGTCGGCGACAAGGCGCGGATCGCGGCGCGCGAGCGGCTGAAACTCGACGACGACACTGCACTCTATGTTGCGATCGCCAAGCAGCGGATTACCGACAATGCGCTGCTCGAGGCGCTCGTCCCCGGCATCACCGCCGAGATGAAGACCAAGCCGGGCAAGCTCGTGCAGGGCGCGGCGGTGTCGATCGCGGGGCTGACACCCGGTGTCGCCTATCAGCTTGCCGATTGCTGCCACCCCGTTCCCGGCGACCGCATCGTCGGCCTGTCGCGGCCGGGCGAGGGGATCGAGGTGCATGTCATCGACTGTCCGAAGCTTGCCGACGGCATCGACGCCGACTGGATCGATCTGCGCTGGCAGGAAGACAGCGAGGGCGGCAATGCGCGCCTCTGCATCGTCATCCTCAACGAACCCGGCACGCTCGCCGAAATGTCGGGCATTCTTGCCGCCAATATGGCGAACATCACCAATTTGCGCCTGTCGAACCGCGAGGGCGGCTTCCACACCTACGACGTCGTCGTCGAGGTGCGCGACGTCCAGCATGTGATGCGCATCCTGTCGGCGTTGCGCGCGTCGGACACGGTGGTTCAGGCCGAGCGGCAGTAGGCCCTAGTTTGCGTAAAGCAGCGGGGGCCGCCAAGCATTCTGGTCGACGTCGTCGCTGACCTTGTAGACCACGCCCCTGCTGTTGAGGAACAGCTTCTCCATCTCGGGCCGGGTGAACGGCCGCGATCCGACACGCCCGAACACCGCCATCTGCCCGCCGGTCTCGTCGACCGCGCGATCGCGGTCGAGCCCCTTCGACAGCGCGAGCGCAGGTGACGGCGTCTTCGCCCAGGCGATCAATTCCGGTGTAGGTTTGGGCGAGAAGCCATAAAGGCCCGGATTGTCGGGGCTCGTCAGCTGGAGCACCTTGATGCCGTTCCGCCCGTCGGCGACATAACCGAACAGCGACGCGTTGGTCGACGCGACGATCACATCCTCGGCATCGTTCAGCATTCCGCCAAAGGTCAGCCCGGGCCATACAATCGGCGCCGCGGGGCGTGTCACATCGACGATCACCAGGCCATCCTGCTTCGCCGCGACGTACATATAAGTGCGCGCCAGATAGATTTTCCGTGCATTGGCCAGCCGCACCGTGCCCGACGGCACCGCGACCGGCTGTGCAAGATTGGTGACGTCGAACAGCTTCACACCCTCGGCATCGGTGACCCAGAGGTAACGGAACTGCACCGCGCTCGCGCGCGCATCGGTCAGCGGCAGTTGCGCCGTGACCTTCGGCTGGAGCGGCGTCGACAGGTCGAGCACCACCAGCCCTGCGTCGGTGGTGATATAGGCCATACTGCCCGCGAGCGTGACGTGCCGCGCGCCCGCCAGCACATTGCCCTCGTTCCACGTCAGCGCGCGCTTGAACTTGTTGTTGCGGAACTCGGCGTCGGCCAGCGTATCGATGTCGACGAGGATCAGCCCTTCGACGCTGTCGGTGATCACCGCGTAACGGTAGATATCGTGCATTACCTGTTCGTGGTTCTCGGGGAAATTCTTCACGATATTCTCGTTGCGCGACACGCTGATCGGCTGCGTCGTCGCGATCGCCATGCAGGTCGCGTTCTTCGTCTTCACATGCGTATCCTGCCCGAGCGCCGAGAAAGGCGCGCGGATGATGCGTTCGGAGAAGCCCTTGTTGCCGATCGACGCGATGTCATAGACGCGGAAACCGCCCTTGCCCTCTGCCACGAACATATATTCGCCGCGCTGTTGCAGGCAGTTCACGCGCCCGCTCGTCCCCTGGACGATATTGGCGAACTCCTCGAGCGCGTGCGTTTCGCCCGAGCCATTCTTGTCGAAGGTCTTGCCGCGCACCCAATTTTTGAGCTCGCGGCCATTCTGGTCGACATGCAGTTTCCAATAGTCGGGATAGGCGTATTTCTGGAGGTAGCTGCCAATCACCGCCTGCGGCTCGTCCCATTCGGTGACGCGCGTCGCCTGGAAGCTGTTTTCCTGACCCGACCAGACGTTCAGCCCGACGAAATTGACGAAGTTGGTGCCGAGCAAATTGAGCTGCGCCATGATCGCATTGTTATCGTCGGCCGCCGACAGATGGCAGTCGGAGCATTGCTTGGTTTCCGAACGCCGCACCGTATGCGGGAAGTGCGGGGCAAACGCCTGGCTCGAATAGCCCGCCGACGAAATCGGCGGCTGCTGCACATAGATGCGCTCGCGGTTGATGTTCGTCGACGACAGCACCAACGCCGAGGTCGAGCGCACCGGGGTGATGATGCCGCGCGCCTCGCCGTTCGGGCCGGGTTCGCCGGGCTTGGTGAGCTGGTGGCGGCCAAGCTGGAACATCTCGTCGCGCGCCACCTGCGGGTTGTACGTCGCGAAGTTGCGCGTCTCCTCACCCTCGAAATGGTGCATCTTGGTCTTCCAGTTCGCCTCGATCGGCAAATGGCAGCCGCCGCAACTCGTCGTCCACGACAGGTGACAGGTGAAGCAGGTCATCTTGTCTTCGCCGTGTGCGCGCTCCTCCTTGGCGACCCCCGGCCCCCATTCGAACTTGCCGTCCTCGCTGCCCGCCCGCGCCATCAATTTCGCGCGCGCCGCCTTGGCGTTGAAATGCGGCCCCGGCGTCACCGCCTGCTTGACGAGGCTGACCCGCCATTCGAGCTTCGGATCGACGATCGATCGCTGGATCAGCCCGATCACTTCGGCATCGTCGTTATACTGGAATTCGAAGCGGCGCCGCCCGTCGGGATTGCGAAGCAGCGCCAAGTTGTTGCCCTGCGGCCGCGCCGCGACGTTCGAGGTGAGCAGGTTCGGGAAAGCATCGGCGGTGCCGTGGCAATCCTTGCAGCTGATCTCGACCGCGTTCGCGACCTCGCCCTGAATATAGCCATTGCCATGGCTGTCCTGCGCAAAGTGGCAGTCGGCGCATTGCATGCCCTTTTCGGCGTGGATGTCCATCATATGGACCGCCTTGCCGGGGTTGAGGCCGGGCGGCACGAACTTGCCCTCGACACCCGGGCGGCCCGGATCGGCGCTCGACAGGCAGAGATCGCGCTCCTTCGGATCGGTGTAATGGCTGCAGCTCTTGCGCCATTTCTCCGGGTCCTTCGGATCGATGATGTTCGCGGTGTCGGTGCCATAGGTCGACATATTGCCGTCGGCGGTCAGCAGATTGCCGCTGCGGTCGCGCTTGAAGATGCCGCGGAAGTTCCAGCCATGGCCGTGATAGTCGGCGAACTGCGTGTCCTTGTTGCTGTCGTTGACGTCATAGACGTCGCGCAGGAACTCGACATCGGCCCATAGCCCGCGCGTCGCCGCGCCCTCCGGATTGCGTTCGAGCACCTGATGCACCTCGGCCGCGGTCGGATAACGCTGTTGCTTGTATTTCTTCTGATACTCCTCGTCACTCATCCCCGGCGGACGCGGCGCGGTGTTGTCAGGGCCCGGCCACATCTGTGGGGCATCGGATTCATAATCCCACATCGTGTAACCGAGATAGGAGTTCAGGAAGATATTCGGCTGGTGCATGTGGCACGACATGCACTGCGAGGTCGGGATCGCGCGCGTGAATGTGTGGCTGATCGGGTGACCCGATTCGCCGCGCGCCGGCGATGCGGGGCGCGCCGGAACGTCGGGATCGGCGGGGTCGATCAACGCGCCGTGGCCGCCACCGGCTTGATGGCCATCTTCGGCGCCATGGCTATCGCCGCCATGCTCGCCTTCGGGCTTCCACTTCTTTTCCGCGATCGTCGGGTCGACCGTCGCCGTTTCGCCGTCGCGACCATATTTGGCATAGGTCAGGCTGTGCCGCGGCTCGCGGTCGTTGGCGTAGACGACGTGACAGCCCGAACAGCCCGAGTGGCGATAATCGCCGGGCTGGTCGTTCGTCCCCATGAACCATGACAACGGGTCGTTGAGGCGCGTCTTGTGGATGTTGAGCACGGGGATCGACACACGCAGGCCAGTGCCGGGGCCGCGGTTCGACTGCTTGAGGTCGGGGCGTCCCGGCTCCTCGAGCCGCTGGATGCTGCCCGTCGGGTTCGGCAGACCGATTTCGGGGAATTGCGTATTGATGTTGCGTCCACCGCGCTCGAACACGCGGAAAACGTCGCCCGGCGGCAGCACGCTCCACCGCGGCAGCGGATACATTTTCGCAAGCGCGCCGCGCTTTTTCTCTTCGTCGGTCAATATCTTGTCGAAACCGAAGCTCGGCTTGCAGGCTTCCTTATATTCCTCGGCGGTCAGCCGCGACGAGGGCGAGAGGATGCATGCGGGTTCGCCGGTGCGCGTATAAGCCTCACCAAAGATGTAGTTTTTATAGGGGACGATCCCGTTGTTATACGCCGCACCGCCCCAAAGCATCGCGCCGGTCGACATCATCGACCGCTCGGTCGCCTCGATCACCTCGAGATGGCACGCGCCGCACGCCTCGCGCGCGACGCGGTAATCGCTGGGGTTCACGAAGCGGATGAATTCGGGCGATTCCTTGTTGAGCAAGGTGTAGCTGCGCTCGGGGTTCGCCGAGCTGTCGTGCCACGCGCCAGGCAGCGTCGGCTGCGGGTGCGCGAGCGCAATCACCGCCTTGTTCGTCGGATGCTGGTAGCCGAGGCTGGGCGTGCCGCGCTGGCTCGCATCGCCGCCGTGGCAGTCGGTGCAGCCGAGCCGCACCGCCGGCGTCGCGTGCATCGACGGCTGGTCGGTGCGGGTGTGGCAGCTGTAGCAGCCTTCGGATTTCTGGACGACCTCGGCCTCGCTCTGCTCGCGCGGCGCCGGCGGGGTGAAGCGATATTCGATCTTGAGCGGTTTTTCTTCCTCGGCCGCGCGCACGACGCTCGCGCCGAAAGCGGCGCACATCGTCACGAAAGCGAGCAGGGCGAAGAGTTTGCGCGCCACCATCAGAAACTCACGATCACATTGGCGAGGATCGACACATAAGCGTCGTTCTTCTTCTTGTTGTCGAACAGGTCCTTGAACCCCTTGCCCGGCAGCAGCACCGCGGCGCTGAGGCGGCCGACGATATTCTGCGTCGCCTTCGGTCGCCAGATCGTCGCGACCGACAGGTCGAAACCGATATCCTTGGGGATCGACCCTTCGGTACGCAGCGCCTGCAGGCTCGACGTATTCTCGAACCACAGATGGTTGAAATTGGTGCTGACGCGAAATTCGGGGGTCAGGTCGAAATCGGCACCGGCACCGATGAAGACGGTGCCGGGGTTGTTGAAATTCGACTGCCCCTCTTCCTTCGACGAGCGCAGCGAGTTCAAAATGCCGTTGCGCCCGCTGATCGCGATGACGCGCCCGCCGCCCGCGAAAGGGATCGTCTGGCGGATCCAGTAGCTGGTGTCGGCGCCGCCGAAGATCGGGTTCTCGAAGATCGCGTCGTAGCCGCCTTCGGTGTTGTTATACGGGTCGCCATCGCCCGTCGCATAAAGCCCCGAGAGGCGGAAACGCATCCAGTCGTGATCGTAGCTGAGCTCGACCGCGCCGAAGCCCGCGCGGATTTCGGCAGGCTTGCTCGTGAAGAAGCTGTTCCGGTCCTCGCCGAGCGCGGCATAGAAACTCGCGGTGACGTTGATCCGCCCGATCCGTCCGTCGGCGCTATAGCCGAGATAGACGACATCATATTCGCGCCCGCGCAGATCGCCGAGCAGCGCCGGGCGCACCGGGAAGCCGTTGTGGTCGATCTGCACGTCATTCTTTTCGCGGTTCATATTGTAGGTCACGCTGGCCTGGCTGGTCAGCCCGACGAACGGGAAATCCTGGCGATAGAGATTGCCCGTGAAGATGAAATCGCTGCGCGGGGTCTGGGTGATGTCGTTGAGGCCGCTGTTGGTGTCCTTTTCGAGCCGCCAGAAGGCTGCGAGATTATATTGGAAGCGGTTGTTGTCGCGATTACCGAACAAGCGGATGCCAAGCTGGCTGTCGTTGAACAGGAAACCGCGAAAATCGCTCTGGAATGGCTGGATGCCGAGGCGGATCGAATAAAAATCGAACCGGTCCGACGTGTTGCCGAGATGCTTGTCGACGAACAATTCCTGCACGCCGAGGAATGAGTCATAGCGATGGCTCGCCTTCGACGGGCGCACGTCGAGCACGCGCCGTTCGGGCACGTCGACATAATTGGCCTGATAGGCAAGCGTGACGCGATATTCGATGTCAGGTGGCTTGAACGCGGTCGATCCCTTGATCAGCGCGGCGCCGACGATGAAGGTCTGCGCGAAGACGAAGCTGCGATCCTTGCCGAACACGTCGAGGCTGCCCGGCCGCTCGGTCGTCTGGACGCCGACGGGGATCGGGAAAGTGCGCGGTTCGAACACCGTGTCGGACACCGCATTGCCGACAAAGAACCAGTCGTCGCCCTTGATCGGTAGCCATTTGACCTTGCTGCGGTCGATCGCGCGGTCACCCTTGTAGGTGTTCTGGTGATAGGGGTCGAACCAGCGTTCCTTGACCACGCCCAATGTCTCAATGAGGCGCCAGCGGTCGGGAACGGGCAGCTGGTCCTCCATGCCGGGAAAGGCCTGCGGCGGCGGCGGGCGAAGCGCACCGACATTGTCCTGGCTGAGCTGTTCGGGCAGGTCGGGGGTGTAGCCCGGACGGCGGCGGCCCTCGATAATCCCGGTGACGAGGTCGTCCTTGACCATCTCCTGCCAGTCGACCGGCGGCGGGGGAGGAATCAGCTCTTCGGCGGGCTGTTCGGCAGCCGCGGTGTCGCCGGCAATCGGCGGTCCCTCGGGCGCGGGCGGTGGCGGCGGAACCTCGGCTCCCGGCGCGCCTTGCGCGGCGAGCGTCGCGATGATCGGCCAAAGGCTGCCCCCCGTCATCATCGCCTATAGCCCGTCGCAGACGTTCTGGTTCGCCGTGTCGAGGAACGGGGCGAAGGGGCAGCTGATGTAACGAAGGCGCACTCCCGCACCGACGTTGACGACGACAGTGTCCGATCGGATCGCTTTCGGCGCATTGCCGATCCCGCCGACGCGCGCGCCGCCATTATGCGCGCCGAGGAAGCTGATCATGTCATCCTGATCGATACCGTCGCCCGACACGCCGATCGCGCCGACCAACTGGTTACCGCGATAGATCGGGACCGATCCGGGGAAGATCTGGATACCGTTCTGGAGTCGGTTCTGTCCCGCCGCAACGTCGGGCAAGGTCGTGCAGCGCGCGGGCGTGTCGGACGGGCTGGCGCCCGAGACGAAACCCAGATGCGCGCCGAGATTGCCGATGATCAGCGCCGATTGCAGCCCGGTCGAGAAGGGATTGAACTGCGCAATCGGGCGCGACAGCGGCCCCGGCGGGCGGCCGACCTCGCCATCGGGGAAATAGGGCCGCGCAAGATTGCCGACGGCGCGGTCGGCGTAGGCGACAGTGCCGGTAAGTGCCGTCGGGCTGTTCAGGAATGTCCGCGTTGCGGTGACAAACTGGCGCACGTCGGCGCTAGCATTGGCGCTGAGCTCGGTTCCCGCCTGCGCGCCGGAGAAGAAAGCGGCGGTGCGCGCCTTTTGCAACGACACGTCGGTGCCGAAGATCGGCGCGTCGGGTGAGCGCACGATGCCGAGCACCGACCCGTGCGTGTCGACGATGCTGATCGTCACCTGCGCGCGGCTGTCGAGCGGGCGGCGGATCTGCGCGCGCGCGCGGCTCATCACCGTGAAGGCTTCTTCGAGCACCGCGCGCGCCTCGGCCTGCGTCAGCGGCGCGCTGTTCGTGGCGCCATCGGTGCCGGCACGCAGCGGATAGCGATTCGTGCCGCTGCCGTTGGTGAGGATGAACGCGTCGCGGTTCGAAAATTCCGCCGGCGTCGAAGCGCGGACGCCCGATGCCTCGCTGCCATAGGCAACCCCGGTGGTGACCGCGGCATTGGCATAGCCGATCACCGCGACCAGATTGCCTGCGGTGCCGTTGAGGCTCGCGAAGCTGGCGCTGCCGCTCGACATCACCCCGGCAAAGGTCGCGTCGGAGAAGCGGAGCGACGTCCCGTCGACGGTGATCTTGTCGGCAGTGATCGTCGAGGGCGCCTCGAACCCACGCGTACCCGCTAGCGCGATAAACTCTTCGGGGTCATTATCGACGTCGCGGGTGTCACCGTCGCTGCCGTAGACGCCATCGCCCATCACCCCGATGCCGCCGACGAGCACGCCATTCTTGTAGAGCGGCAGCCCGCCGGGATCGGCAGCAAGGCCGAGCGGCGAGCGTTTGGGGCCGATCAGCGCCGCGGCGCCCGCGGCGCCGAAGCGCGCCGACAGGTCGCTGCACGGCAATTGGCTGAACTGCACCCCGAACAGCGGCCCGCTTTCAAGCCCGGCGGTCACGCCCGGCGCGGGCGGGAAATGTTCCTGGACGATCTGGCTCGCGGTGCGCGTCGAGAAGGCGTTGCCGCCGCTCGACAGATACGCGCCGGTCACGGCCTTGGCGATCGCGCCGCCCTCGGCCGGGAAGGTGACATTCTGCGCGTCGATATTGACGCCGTTCGGCGCCGGTGCGGTCGTCGCGGTCGGGCGCGCGCCGGTCATGCGGAAGACGCCGAGCACATTGCCGACGCGGTCGGTCACCGCGATCACCGACGGCAGGCCGCGTGCCTGCGCTTCCGATATCGCCTGCGCGAGCACGCGTTCGACGTCGGCCGCGGTCAACGCCTCGGCCGCGGGGGGCGTGTAGACGGTCGTCGGCGTGGGGGTCGGGGTGGGCGTGGG
>NZ_JALPRD010000010.1 GCF_023197165.1 Sphingopyxis sp. MSC1_008 | reverse complement strand
CTTTTCGGCAGCACCTAGCGACCCCACGGTCTGCGCAAAAAAGCTTTCCCCATAGCTCAGCCTTCGATCCCCGCGGTTCGGGCATCGAAGACTTTCCGACGCCTGGCGGCGTCCGAAACTCTCAACGGTTGCGGTCAGGCCGCTTTTGGCGGAAACTTGAGAGAAGCGGACGTTCGAAGCCGGTGAGGGCGGGGACGACAGCTCGCGACCGTTTGTCGTCATTCCCGGTTTAATATTCGGCGCAAAGGAAAAACTCGTCGGTGCCGTCGAAATGGACTCTACGGAACGAAACCGTCCATTGCGTGTGCCCTGCGAGCCCAGCCGTAGTAAGTCGAAAAGCAACCGAACGGTCGCCTGTAAAAGGAGACTCGAGAAAGGCTATATAGAAAGACTTATCTTCTCTTACGAACGTGGCGCTCAAATTTTCGACGTGGCAAGCGATATATGCTTTCAACCAAGCGGACGCCCAATAGGTCTCGCGCAGAACATAACGCTCTGACTGAAATGGAAGTAGTCTCTGAACGAGCTTGGACGCCGCGATAAAACTGTCGATGTCTTCTGCTGGCGGAACCTGTTCGGGATCATACCGCAGAATCTCGACTGCCGAGCTTTTGCCAATACGCCAGTTTGTGATCAGCTTCATGCTTGTGCTCTAGTGTGATGCACGCGCCGGAGCAACGTCTGCTAACCACCCCATATCGGTCGTTCACTTCCGATCTGACTGCTATGACGGCTAACGACCGAAATCAGTCGTTAAGGTTTCTCGCATTGCTCAACCGAATCTGCGCCTATCCGCCACAGCCCTTCGCCGATCCGGAACAGGTTGCTCCGCGCTGGCGTCCACGTCAAAGGCGTATCCGCTTTCCCGAGACGTATTACACCGTCGGTCTTCGCCCTCTCGTAATCGCAGAGAGCAGCGCTCACCTCGCCCTCTGGGCAGCGAACGTTGCGAATGTAGTAATTTTGATGCGGCCCATAATAGCAGGCAAGCTCATCGCAACGAATAAGCTCTGGCGACTTCATAGCGAAGACGGCGGTCTCGGAATTTAAGTGGGCTGCACTGAGTCTATCCGAATTAGGGCCTACGATGGGGGTCGTGCAACCTGATGCGATCAGCACCACAAATGCAGTAGCGCTATCGCGCAAAGCGCGCCTCGCGTTTAAGGTGTTTCCGCATCCCATGAACCGGCAGGATAATTGGATTTTGCTCCAACGCAATGTCGACTTCCAACCCCACGTCAGTCGTTCGCCGCCGATTTGGTGGGAATGACGGCATACGACCGGTTTCGGCCGCAGCCAGCTACGGGGAAGCGACCGTAAGCGGACTAGGTCGAAGCTAGTGGTTCAATACCGAGATCGATACCGAGGCGGGCCATGTTAGTGAGCAAGTTCACGTCGAAAACCTCTCCTCTTTCACCGGGCGTCCACGTGATGAAAAAATTGAGTGCCCCGCCAGTCTGGCGAAGTTCGGCAATGAATGCAGCCGATGGATCAATCCGCTTCAGGGTCCGGCGTAGGAAATCAGCAAGCTCGCCGTCATCACCCGCACCGATATCGAACGCGCAGTAGCTTTCTGTGTAAGCTCCCAGCAGCAATGCTCCCTTTGGCGTCGCACGCCGCTCCCCGGCTGCCCAGGAACGAACAGGCGGCAACCCTATGCCTTTAATAATACGCTGTGGATCAGCGTAAGGATGTCTGACTTGCAGCGAGACGCGATAACTAAAGGACATGCCGTTGACCTAACGGACTCTAACCCAGCTCGCTAGAGTCCGCTTTCGCTGGAGGCACGTGCAAACTCGGAACGGCAGCTCCCCACCGCTACGCGCGGCGTTGATATTCCGTTCGTCAGTCCCGATTTTGAAACCAATGTTCCCGGGATTTATCTGGCCGGCGAAATCGGTGGCATGGGGCTCATCCGCAACGCGGTAAAGCAAGGGACGGAGGCGGTCGACGCGATCGCCGCGGCGAACAAGGGCGATGGCGCGGACGACATGCTCGACCTGATGATCGTCGGCGCGGGCCCGGCAGGGATCGCGGCCAGATTACGCGCGATGGAACTTGGCCTTCGCTTTGAAACGGTAGAGCAGAACAGTCTGGGCGGCACCGTCGCCCATTTCCCGCGCAACAAGCTCATCATGACCGCACCGGTCAAGCTGCCGCTATATGGCGAACTTCGCTTCCGCGAAATTCGCAAGGAAGCTCTGCTCGGAATATGGCAGGACGTGATCGAACAGACTGGGCTCCGTATCCGATGCAGCGAACGCGTGGCGGAGATTACGCCCGCCGGCGTCGGCTTTACGATCCAGACCGTGCACGGCGCCTACCGAGCACGGCGGGTGCTGCTGGCCATTGGCCGGCGAGGAACCCCGCGCAAGCTGGGCGTCCCTGGCGAAGAACGGAGCAACGTCGTCTATCGCCTGATCGATCCGCCCAATATGCCGGGCGGCGCGTGCTGGTGGTCGGCGGCGGCGACAGCGCGATCGAGGCGGCCGTCGCGCTGGCGGACCAGCCCGGGACCGACGTCGCCCCGTCCTATCGCGGGGAAGCATTCAATCGGACGCGAAGACAAAATCGCGACGCGATCACGGCCGCGGTGGCCGACGACCGGGTGACGCTCCATCTGCAATCGCGGGTGGAGGACATAGGGAGTGGCCACGTATCACTCAGGTATTGCGGCGAACAGCTCGACGTTCCGAACGATCATGTCATTGTCTGCGCGGGCGGTGAGTTATCGACTGGCTTCCTCCATTCGATGGGTATTCGCGTCGAACGCAAATTCGGAACGGTCGGTACGGGCATCGTGATCGATACCACAGAGGAGACCAAGACGCCGCACCTGAAAGCTGCTTGATCGAGGGCCTGGACGCCATTCGTTAGAAGCGACCGCTTGCGTCGGCGCGAATTGTCACCGGTAACGCTCTTGCGCGTGTTGCCTGTGAATTTACCATTGCCGCGTTACAAGCGGCAACGACGGTGTGATCTTGGACGGCGCTGATGAAAAGATGGCGCAGTAGATGGAGACGAAATTTGACTACGCTTATAACTGGCGCGGCCGGTTTCATTGGAATGCATGTCGCCGCGTCATTGCTCGATCGTGGCGAACGCGTGGTTGGAATCGATAATTTTACGCCTTATTATTCGCTCGATCTCAAGCGCGCTAGGGTTGCGCGTCTCGAAGCGCTCAGTGGCCAATCATTTTCTTTTCTGAATGTGGACTTTGGTGATGCCAACGCGCTTTCTCACGCGCTTTCCGGCGCGACGGTTGATCGAATAGTGCATTTGGGCGCCCAACCCGGCGTACGCTATTCGCTCGATAATCCTTCGGCCTACATCCACTCGAATATTTCGGGGCACCTCAATATCTTGGAGCTTGCGCGGCACCGGGCTGTTGCGCACCTGGTGTACGCCTCGTCATCATCGGTTTACGGGATGCGTACCGACACCCCTTTTCGGGTTGCCGATCGAGCCGATACACCGATTTCGCTTTATGCGGCAACAAAGCGCGCCGATGAACTGATGAGTGAAACCTACGCGCACCTGTTCCGGATACCGCAGACGGGCCTGCGCTTCTTTACTGTATATGGGCCATGGGGCCGACCCGATATGGCGGTGTGGAAGTTCACCGAGGCGGTGCTGCGTGGCCATCCCATCGACGTTTACAATGACGGTGACATGCTCCGCGATTTCACCTTTATCGACGATATCGTAAACGGAGTTATCCTGGCACTCGATCGCCCTCCCGAAGACGATGGCCGAGAAAAACCCGGAGGATTCACGACACCCCACCGCCTATACAACATCGGAAATAATCGCCCCGAGCAACTAACAGACCTAATTCAGACAATCGAAGCTGCATGCAATCGGAAAGCCGAAATCAACCTATTGCCGATGCAGGACGGCGATGTTTATCAAACCTTTGCAGATATCGGAGACATTAGTCGCGACCTTGGCTTCGCTCCCAAAACTCCCATGACTGCAGGAATTCCGGCTTTCGTTAATTGGTACGCCGACGAATGGGCGAAGCGTTAAGATCGGCCGCCGGTCGGGCTTTCGGGTCAGATTGCCCGAAAGCCGATATCCTCGCCCGGTCCAATCAGGCAAATCTCACCATTTGTAACGAAGCGACCCCACCACGGTCCGCGATGCGCCGAAATAGCAGCTGTTCGAGAAGAAGCAGGACGAGACATGCTGTTTGTCGAACAGATTCTGTGCGTGCACCGCGACGCTGAGGCCATCCAGCGCCGGGCTGGCATGGCCAAGATCGTATGCGAACATCGCGTCGAACAGGGTGAAGCTCTTCGTCTTGAACAGTTCAAAGGTCGTCACGCTGTTCACGACCTTGTAGCTCGTCGAGCCGAGCGAGCCGTCGACATAGCGGAAGCCCGCGCCGAGGCTCAGGCCGCCAAGCGGGCCCTCGCCCGCCCCGCCGCGGCCGAAGTCGTATGAGAGGAACGCCGACGCCTGCCATTCGGGCACGCCGAGCGGGACGGTGCCCGTGGTCGAAGACGTGCCGGTGGTGCCCAGCCGGGTGAGCGTCGGCGCCGACGCGGGCACGGCGGGCGCCCCCTGCGTGATCAACGCATCGGTGTAGGTGCCGGCAAAGATGATATCGAGCCCCGGGCGGAGCTCGCCGCGGGCTTCGAGTTCGACCCCGCGGACGCGCGTTTCGCCGATCTGGATCTGCGAATTCGCCGGACGGCCGCCGGTGCCCGCGAGCGGATCGCCGACGGGGACATTCTGCCGCTTCAGCTCGTAAGCCGACAGCGTGATGAGCGCATTCAGGCCGCGCGGCTGATATTTGATCCCCGCCTCGTACATATTGCCCGTGGTCGGCGAAAAGGGATTGCCGAGATAGTCAGCGCCGGCCTGCGGCTCGAAGGATTCGGTGTAGCTCACATACGGCGACAGGCCGAATTCGAACTCATAGAGCGCGCCGAAGCGCATCGTGAAGGCGCTTTGCGAGAGCGGCGTCAGCACGCGATTCTTTTTGTTGAGCGTGCGTTGGTCATAGGAGTCCCACCGGCCGCTCGCGATCAGGTGAAGCCCGCCGATTTTCACCTGGTCCTGGATATAGATGCCGGTCTGGTCGCGCGTCGTATAGCTGTTCGTGTAGGCAGGCGAGAGCAGCTTCAGGTCGAGGCTGGGGATGCCGACGCCATAAGCGGGCGCGTAGAGGTTCAGGTTTGGGATGCTCGTTAGCGGGTTGGCGGTCTGCCCGGTATTGAACTGCTGGAAATTCTCGCCGGTAATCCGCAGATAATCGAGGCCGACCAATATGTCGTGCTCGATGCCCGCGGTTTCGAACTTCGCGTTGAAGCTGCTGTCCATTGTCAGCGTGTCGAAATCCTCGTCGGCGCCGCCGCCGCCGCGGATGATCGTGCTGTAATCGGTGTTGATGTTGAGCCCGGTCCCCGTCGTCGCGAAACCGCCGACATAAAGCTGGCGGTAGATCAGCTTGTTGTTCTGGAACCGGATGTTCGACCGGAACGCCAGATGGTCATTGAACTCGCGCCGGAACAAGAGCGCGACCGACTTCTGCTTGTGGTCATAGACCTCATAGGCGGGATCGCCGGTGTTGAGATGATATTCGATCGGGCCATTGGGGTTCGGCAGCACGCTGCCATAGGCGGGCACCCCCGAATAGCCGCTGCCCGACGGCGCGTGCTGATAGGATGCGATGAGGGTGATGTTCGTCTGATCGTCGGGCGCAAACGCGATCATCGGGCTGATGTGATAGCGCTCGCTCTCAGTGCGCTTGGTGAAGCCGTCGGCCTTTTGCCATCCACCGACAAGGCGCACGCGCCATCTGCCTTCGGCATCGAGCGGCTGGTTGATGTCGCCGACGAAGCGCAGGCTGTCATAATTGCCAACCTGCGCCTCGAAACGGCCGAAGGCTTCGGCTTCGGGCTTCTTGCTCGACAGGTTGATGAGGCCGCCCGGGGTGCCATTGCCATAGAGGACCGACGCCGGCCCCTTCATGATGTCGATCTGGTCGATCCGGTTGAAATCGGTCTGCGGGGTCGAATAGGGCCCCGCGATCAGCCGCATGCCGTCGAGGAACAGCCCGGGCGCAAAGCCGCGCAGATACATCTGGTCGTAGCGCGACACCGTGCCGCCCCGCTGGTTCGCCGCGACACCGGCGACATAGCCGACCGCCTGGTTGAGCGAGATCGCGCCCCGGCGCTCCAGCTCTTCGCTGTCGATCACCGTGATCGTCTGCGCCGTTTCGATCAGCGGGGTCCCCGTCTTGGTCGCCGAGGAGACGCTGGCTTCGCGGAGGCCGGTCACGACGATCGTTTCGCCCGCTGCGCCGCTCCCGGCCGCGTCTTCGACAGCCCATGCAGGCTGCACGCCCATAAGGATCGCCGCGGCGAGTGCGGCACGCGACAGATTCGACCGCATTACGGCGCGCGAATTCGGCTTCATAATAACCCCTTGTTGCTATTGCGATAGATTCGCAGTTGCAGCTAGTCGTATAATCTGTTTAGGGCAAGCCGAAGCCGGACGATTGCGATGAAGGGGAAAATGACGGGCTCATCTATCGCGAACAGCCGAATGGCTGCGCGGGCACTCACCGCGATCGTCGGGGGTTATGCCGCCGCGGCGGGGTCCGTCTCACTTCTCGCGCGGATCGCGCCGATCGACCGTGCCGAGGCGACGATATGGGCGATGACGCTGTCCTTCCTAGTCTATGCCGGCCTCCTCCTCTGGGCCTTTCATGAGACGCGGCTGGCCCGCGTCGCGGCCACTATCTGGGGCCTTGCCTTTGGGTCGGCGGCATGCCTGTGGCTGTTGGGACCGGCGCTATGAGCAAAGCGGCATTGAACGACGCGCCGGGCGTTCGCCAGTCGATGGCGTGGATCCACGGCTGGCTCGGGCTGCTCGCGGGGTGGATCCTGTTCGCCATGTTCCTCACCGGCACCGCGAGCTATTTCCGGCCCGAAATAACGCGTTGGATGCAGCCCGAGATCGACCTGCGCCCGGTCACCGCCGCGACCGCCGCCGACACCGCGGTCGCGCATCTTCAAAAGGTCGCACCGACCGCCGAGCAATGGTTCATCTCGCTGCCCGATGCGCGTACGACTGCGACGCGCATCTTCATCCGCGAACGTCCGAACCCCGATCCGAATGCGAAGCCGGCGCCGCGCCGCCCCGAATTGCGGCTCGCCCCGGCGACCGGCGAAGAGGTAACGGCGCGCGATACCCGCGGCGGCGAGCATTTCTATCGCTTTCACTTCCAGCTCCAGATCCCGCATCCTTGGGGACGCTGGCTCGCCGGGCTATGCGCGATGGCGATGCTGACGGCGATCATCTCGGGCGTCATCACGCACAAGCGCATCTTCGTCGACTTCTTCACGCTGCGGTGGAGCAAGGGGCAGCGCAGCTGGCTCGATGCGCATAACGCATCGGCGGTGATCGCCCTGCCCTTCCACGCGATGATCACCTACACCGGCCTCATCACGCTGGTCGCGATGTATATGCCATGGCCGATCCAGGCCAATTACAAGGACCCGGCGACCTTCGAGACCGCCGTCTTCGGCGCCGAGCCCGACGCCGAGGCATCGGGGCGGCTTGCCGCGCTGACGCCCGTCGCGCCGCTCATCGCACGGGCGTCGAAAGAATGGGGCGGCGGCACGCCCGCCACCATGGTCGTCCGCAACCCCAATGACGCAGCCGCGACAGTAACATTGTTCCAGAACTCGAGAGATCGACTCAATGCGCGCGGCGGATCGATAGTCTTTTCGGGCGTCGATGGCCGGCAGCTGTCGACGTCGCCGCCTCCCGGCCCCGCAGCCGAGACGAGCGGCGTCATGCTAGGCCTGCACACGGGCAGCTTTGCCGGCCCCGTGCTGCGCTGGACCTATTTCCTGCTCGGACTAGCCGGGACCGCGATGGTTGGCACAGGGCTCATGCTTTGGACGGTGAAGCGCAAACGTCCGAACGCGGTGCCTTTCTTCGGAATAGGGTTGGCCGAACGGCTGAACGTCGGGGCCATCGCCTGCCTGCCCGCGGGGATGGCGGCGTTCCTCCTCGCCAACCGCCTGCTGCCGGCGACATTGCAGTCGCGCGGAGACACCGAGGTGAGCATCATGTTCTGGACCTGGTTTGGGCTCGCGGCACTTGCCTGTCTGCGGCCGATCCGCCGCGCCTGGACCGAGACGCTGGCAGTTGCGGCGGTCGCCTTCCTTGCGCTGCCGCTGGTCAACGCATTCACGACCGACCGGGGATTATTCCGATCGTTCGTGCATGGCGACTGGTTGTTCGTAGCGTTCGATCTCGCCATGCTTGCGACGGGTGCGTTGCTCGGCTTTGCCGCTTGGCGGGCCGCGCAAATATCGTCGCGCCCGGCACGCAGCCGCCGGGCGGCAGCGCGTCCCGCCAATCCTTTGCGCGAGGCCGTCGATGCGCCTTGAGCCGGCCCTTCTCTCTTACGCGGCTCTCGCGTGCCTTGCGTTAAGCAGCCACCGGTTACGCCGCGACGTCGCGGTCGGGCGCCTTCCGACGGTCGCGACGTTGCGAGCGTTCGCCGTAGCGCTGCTCGTTCTCGCGGCGTGGCGCGCGATCCATGCCTTCGGTCCTTATCAGGGGCCCGTCGCCTTCATCGGCATGGTCTCGATGGCCGGGCTGCCGCTCGTACTGTTGCTTTCACGCTGGCCGAGGGGCGCATTGGTCACGGGGCTTGCCGCCGCGGCGATGGCGCTTGGCACGTTGATACCCGCGTGACGAGATAGCGCTCGGCTGAAGCTTACCAGCGCAGGAAGCGGGGCAAGATCAGCCGCCCCGCAACCGCCGAGAAGGGCACCGCCGACGCATGCCAGAGCGTGATGTGGACAAGGTCGTCGCTCGAGCACAGCAGCGCGACGATCGTTGCCCCCGCCGCGCCCGCCGCAATCCCGATGACCCAGCCTGCGCGCGTCGGCGAGGTCGGCGCACTCGCCTTGAGCCAGAGGAACAGCGCCGCCCCGACGCCCAGTCCCGAAACCACGCCTTGCGCGAGGCAGTGTATGTCGAAACCGCGCCGCGCGGTTTCGTCGGGGCCATGCGCATCGCCGAAAAACACGAACAGCGCCGCCAGAGGCAATGCCAGTAAAGCGCCGACCGCGCAGCGCCAGCCGCCATAGTCGCGCCCGACGCCGGGCAGTCCCATGCGCAGCGCGCTCCAGGCGGCGGCGACGCCGGCGGCGGCGATCAGCCAGAAGGCGAGCATCGACAGCGGCGACATTGTGCCGGCGGCGAGATCGTGCCGCGCCCCGAACAGGCCGACGAGCAAAGCGCCGACACCCAGCCAGCCGATGGCGACCCACAAGGATCCGCGCACGACGCGCCGCGGGCGCACGGGCTTCAGCTCGCTTGCCAAGCCGTCGATCAGATCGTCGATCGATGCGTCCTTCATCTCATTCACTTTCAATCAGTTCGGCAAGCTTCTTGAGCCCGCGATGGACGTTCACTTTGACGAGCGATTCGCTCTGTCCCGAAATCTGCGATGCCTCGGCAATCGAGGCGCCCTCGATCTTCACCAGCGTGATCGCTTGCGCCTGCCCCGGGGGCAGCAACGTCAGCAGATGGTCGATGCTGAGCTTTGCGTGCACCGCCTCGTCCTCGGCGCCGACCGCGGCGTCGTTGTCGCCCAGTTCGGCCTCGTCGCGCTGGCGGCGGAGCATGTCGATCCAGCGATAGCGCGCGATCGCCGCAAGCCACGGCAGGAAAGCGCGGCTGCTATCCCATGTCGCCAGCTTGCGGTGCATCGACACGAGCGTTTCCTGGACGAGGTCGTCGATATGGTGCGGCGCGATCCGCCGCGCGAAATAGCGGGTGAGCCATTTGCGGCTGTCGCCGAGCAACGCGCGATAAGCCGCACGATCCCCCCGCTGGGATGCCGCCATCAGGCGCGCCAGCGAAGGTTCGTCGATGCTCATTTGGCGGATCCTAACAAAAGCGAATGACGGCGTTTGATGACCTGTTCGCCGATATCGCCGCGAAGGTTACACGAAAACCGGCGAATGGCTGACGGACAATGATTTGGCAGGATGTAGCGGATAGAATAGGTCGGTCCGCGACGGCCGCTGCGCGCGAATGGAGATGATCGAGCGATGAATATTCTACTGACGGGCGGTGCGGGCTATATCGGCAGCCACGTTGCGGCACCCCTCGTTTCCGCGGGCCATCATGTGGTGTGTTTCGACAATTTGTCGAACAGCGATCCATCGGTCATGGAGCGGCTTGAGGCGATCACGGGCCAGCCGGTTCCGCTCGTAACCGGCGACATCCGCAACGGCGACGCGCTGCGCGAAGTGATGCTCGGCCACGCGATCGAGGCGGTGATCCATTTCGCGGGCCTCAAAGCCGTGGGTGAATCGGTCGCCGAGCCGATGAAATATTACGACAACAACGTCCGCGGCACCTTGTCGCTGCTTGAGGCGATGGCCGATTGCGGGGCAAAGACGCTCGTCTTCTCATCGAGCGCGACGGTGTACGGCCAGCCGCAATATTTGCCGCTCGACGAAAATCACCCCACCTCGGCGACCAACCCCTATGGCCGCACCAAGCTGATGATCGAGGAAATGCTCGCCGATGTCGCCGCCGCCGATCCCGAATGGCGCATCGCCATCCTGCGCTATTTCAACCCGGTCGGTGCGCATGACAGTGGGCTGATCGGCGAGAATCCGAACGGCGTTCCGAACAATCTGATGCCCTTCATCGGCCGCGTTGCCGCCGGGCGGCTCAAAGAGCTATCGGTGTTCGGCAACGACTATGACACGCCCGACGGCACCGGGGTGCGCGACTATATCCACGTCGTCGACCTCGCCGACGGCCATGTCGCCGCACTCGATGCGATCGCGAAGACCAACCAGCCGCTCTCGATATGGAACCTCGGCACGGGAACGGGCTATTCGGTGCTCGACATGGTCAAAGCGTTCGAGCGCGTGAACGGCGTGCCCATCCCCTTTCGCATCGCCCCGCGCCGCGACGGCGACGTCGCGAGTTGCTTCGCCAGCCCCGAACGCGCCGCGCGCGAACTGGGCTGGACGGCAGAGCGCGACCTCGACGCCATGTGTTCGTCGAGTTGGCGCTTCGAGCATATGCTCGCGACGCGAAACGCCGACTAGCCCAGCCAGCCCGCAGTCTGCACCAGCACCCACAGGCCGATCACGAGGAACAGGGCCGCAGCGACCTTGCGAACCTTCGCGAGATCGACGCGCTTGAGCAGTTCGTGGCCGAGGAAGATCGCGGGCACATTGGCGATCATCATCCCTAATGTGGTGCCCGCGGTCACCGCGACGACGTCGTGATATTGCGCACCGAGCGCGATCGTTGCGACCTGCGTCTTGTCGCCCATCTCGACGAGGAAGAAGGCGACGAGCGTCGTCAGGAAAGCCCCGAACCGCGGTTTCGGCGCGTCATCGTCCTCAAACTTGTCAGGGATTAGCGTCCACGCCGCCATAGCGATAAACGACAAGCCGATCGCATAACGAAAGACCGGGCTGTCGAGAAATGCCGCCGCTGACGCACCGAGCAGCGCCGCGAGCGCATGGTTCGCGAGCGTCGCGACCAATATGCCAAGGATGATCGGCACCGGGCGATTGAACCGCGTTGCGAGCAGGATTGCGAGCAGTTGCGTCTTGTCGCCGACTTCAGCGAGCGCGACGACGGCGGTGGAGGTGAACAGGGCTTCCATGGGGTACTCCAGGGCCGAGCGGCTTCGCGATTCCAATAGACATCAAACCCGCCGCCCGGCCCGGACGAAGGTTGATGCCATTGGTCTCGCCCAAGCGGTCTCCCGCTTTCACCGCACCACGACCTCTCGGCCGAGTATGTTGACACGGTGGCCCGTCGCGAACGACGGCTGGCTACTCCCCAGATGACGGAGGCGCGTTAGACGGCTTGGCCGCGGGTTGCAAGCCTTCCGATGCGGCAGCGTCGGACTTGGCGATGTCGGCGTCCATCGCCTTCGCGCGTGCCTCAATCTCCTTCGCGGCCTTGTCGTAGCGGTCTTCGAAACGCGGTTCGTCCTTGCACGCCGCGAGCAGCAGCACCGGGACGAGCAGGACGGCGGCGCGCATCAATAATCCTTGCGGTAGCGGATGCTGAGGTTCGATCCGCCCGATCCGCCCGCCTGGCTGAGCAGCGATAGCGCCGGGGTCAGACTGATTTCGAGCTGCGTCGCGGTATAGCCGCGCGCGTCGGTGATCACCTCCAGATAAATATCCTTGGTGATATATTGCCCGGCGGCGAGCGCGGCGCCGCGGCCGACGGTATCGTCGGGACCGAGCACGCGCAGCCGGTCGATCCCCGTCGCCGACTGGAGTGCGCCGAGCGGGCTCAATCCCCCGCCCCCGCTGCTCAGCGTGTTGAGCGACGAGGCGAGTTGCACCGCCTGCAGCGGCGACAGCGTAGTGATCGAATCGCCGAACAGGATGCGCGAGACGATTTCGTCCTGCGGCAGCCCGGGAACGCTCGAGAAGGCGATCTGCGGATTGCTCGCACGCCCCGTCACGCTGATGCTCACCGTCACCGTCTCGATCGTATCGCTCGCGAGCAGCCGGATCGCAGGGTCGAAGGCTTCGCCCGTCGGGAAGGTCACCCGGCCCTCCTGAAGCTCGAACGAGCGACCCGCAAAGCCGAGCGTGCCGCGGACCAGTTCGATTTCGCCGGTGACGCGCGGATCCTGCGTTGTACCGCGCAGCACGACATCGGCTTTCCATTCGGATTCGAGCCCCATGCCGCTGACATAGATTTCGTCGGGGGCCTTCAGCGTGATATCGAGGCGGATGAGGTCGAACAGGCTGCCGCCGACCGCCGCGAGCCCGTCGCCGCTGATCCGCTGGCGTCCTGCGGGCGGCTTGCGCCGTACGCCGGTGAGCACCGGAACCTGCGCCGCGCCTTCGCGAATGATACGATAGCGCGTTTCGGGAAGGCGCAGGCTTCCCGACAAGAGCGCGGTCTGTCCCGCGACCTTTTCGAGCGTCAGATTGCCCGTCGCGCGCGCCGCGATATTCTCGCTCTTGGCGAGGCGCGCATTGTCGAGCGTCGCCGAGATGTTCATCGGATAACCATCGGCCGAAGCGAGGCTGATATAGCCCTTGGCCTGAACGGTGCCGTCGCCGGCGGTCGCGGTGAGCTGCTCGATCTCCAGCCGGTTGCCGGTGAAGCGGCCGTTCACGACCATGTTGGTCAGCCGCGTGCCATAGGTCTGGTTCTCATAGACCATATCCTTGCCGCGAACGACGCCCTGCAGGCACGGATCGGACACGCTGCAGCTGAAATCGGCGG
Organism: Sphingopyxis sp. MSC1_008; assembly: GCF_023197165.1. Classification (GTDB taxonomy): domain Bacteria; phylum Pseudomonadota; class Alphaproteobacteria; order Sphingomonadales; family Sphingomonadaceae; genus Sphingopyxis. Next base: position 152,434 of record NZ_JALPRD010000010.1, on the reverse strand, counting down.
CGACCGCGATCGGTCCCGACACATGCTGCGTCGCGGGGCCGAAGAAGGAATAGAGCGTGTCGGCGGGGCCATTGTAACGGATGCCGCCACCCAGCGGCGCGGCCATCAGCCGTTCGGTCCAGGTGCCTGCGCCCGCCCCGAGCGGGCGCAGCGACGCCTGAAGGCGCCCGATCACGCTGCCGCGCTTGCGCATAACCGCGCGCGCCTCGCCGCCGTCGGCGAGCAATTTGCCAGCGAAATTGACGTCGACCGGCTGGCTGACCGACGCCGCGGTGGTGCGGGTAAAGCCGGTGATCGTCAATCGCGCGTCGGCGCGCGGGAAACTGTCCGAATTGGCCTGTTCGAAATCGAGGCTGCCCGTCGCGCGGCCGCCGAGCCCCATGTCGGGATAGACGGCGTTGAGGATCGCCATGTTGACGCGTTCGAGCCGGCTCTGGATCATGATGCCGTCTCCGAAGCGCCCGGCGATCCGCGCGCTACTGCCACGGCCGAGGTTGATATTGGTCGGCAGCAGCTCATAACCGTCGGCGCCGGGAATGATGCGCGCGGGGGTGGTCGTGCGGAAATTGATGCCCGTCGCACGCCCCTGCACCGCCGCGCGCCAGAGTTTGGGCTGGAGATCGGCGTTGGCAGCGATGCGGAACGGCACGCCGCTCGTGCCCTCGACCAGTGCCTGCGCACGGCCAGTGCCGCCGCGATAGTCGATTTTCACGCGTCCAACCGCGATGTCATAGTCGCGGATCTGCGTGTCGGCGATCTGGACGTCGGCGACGATATGCGGCGTATCGTAGAGCGTCACATCGGCGTCGACGATCGCCGACCCGACCGCGAGTTTCGCGGCGCCGGGGAGCACGACATCGTTCGCGCGAACGTTGATCGCCGCGGCCTGATATTGCCCCGCAGCGCTCAGGCGGACGAGACCGCCCAATCCCTGCCCCGAGGCGTTGAGCTGGCCGACGAAGGGCCCCGCGTCGCTCTTCACCAATCGCCCGTTGAAGCCGATCCCCGACAGGTCGCCGCGCTCGACATCGATCGTCAGCGGTCCCGACGCGGTCAGCAGCACGACATCAGCCGATAGCGGGCCATAGTCGGTGTCGCCGGTCGCCGCGAGGCGATAGCCGTTTTTCGCGCCGTTGATCTTTGCCACCAGATTGGCGAGCCCGATCCCGAGGCCCGGCCTTGCAGCGGTCACCACCGCACGTGGGTCGCTGATCGTCCCCGCAAGCTGAATCCCGACAGGGCCATAATCGGTTGAATTGGCGCGCGCGGTCAGCTTGATCTGCCCGTTCGGCGCATAGCTCCCCTGCCCGCCCGTGACCCGCAGCCGCGGCGCCGACATCCGCAAATTGGCGAAGCGGATCATACCATCGGTGCCATAGCGCACATCGCTCGACGCCGTCGCATTACCGCCGAGGAAATCGCGCACGCCCGAATTGAACAGCTTGGTCGAGCGTGCGCGGACGCGGCCGACGATCTCGAACCCGCCGCGCGGCGCGGTCTTCAAATCGGCATCGGTGTCGATGTCGAAAATACCGACGCTCTCTATGCGATAATCGTTGATCCGCCCGTCGATCGCCCCGGTGTAGAAGCCCTTGTTGAGGTCGGCGATGATGATCGCCTTTGCATCGATACGCGGCGAGCGCAGGCGCAGATTGTCGCTGAGGATGCGGCCGTTGCTGTAGGCGAGATCGCCGTCGAGCCGCACCTGCACCAGCGTGCCGCCCGCGACGGTATCGAGCCCGCGAATGCGCGTGGCGCGGCCCGCGACGGGAATCACGATCTGGTCGGCATCGACGCGCGCCCTGCCCGCGAGACTCAGTCCCTCGACGACGATGTCGTTGAACGCGAGGCTGTTGGCGTCGGCTTTATAATCGACCGTCGGCAATGCGAACGTGCCGTCAAGCGTCGCCGTCGCGCGCAGCCCGTTGGCGCGCACTGCGGGCGCGATCGCGCTTGGCCGGAGGATATTGGCCGCGAGTTGCAGCCCTTCATAGCGGCTGTTGCCAAGGTCGATGCCGCCGCTGATCCCGAGCTGCGCAGCATCGGAGGACAGCCGTCCGTCTATCGCCGCTTTGCGCTCCTGAAGCCGCGCGGTCAGGTCGATCGCGGTTTCGGTGCCCAATATCTCGGTCATCGGCCCGGCCAGCAACCGCGACGCCTGCGCCGTCCCCTTTGCGGCAAAAGTGCCGTTGCGCCCGGTCAGCGCGACGCGCGCAAGCGGCGCCGCACCGAAGTTCGCGGTCAGATTGCCGTTCCACGTCTTCCAGTCGCCGCGCCCGTCGAGCTTTGCGGTCAGCGTTTCCTTGAACCCGCCCATCGCGGCGAGCACCCCGCCTTCCGGCGCGGTGACGTCGAGCTTGACCGCGAGCCGGTTCGCCTCGGGAACCGCGTCGAGCACTAGCTTCAGCGCATCGCCCTGTCCGCCGCCGCCCGCGATCGTCTCCGCATTGGCGGTGACCTGCGCGCGGCGATCGGCAATCGCGATCTTACCGTTCAATTTTGCGACCTGACGCCCGCCCGCCACCGGTGGTTTGAAGACGAAACGATCGACACGCACCAGCCCGACATCGATGTCGAGATCGGGAAGCAGCGGCTCGCCGGTGTCGGGAACAATCTTGAACTCGGGAAGCTTGCGCATCGTCATCGTCGCGGCGGTGGCCGAGCGGACATCGACATGGTTCGCGAAATAGCGGATCGGCCGCCAGTCGACCCTGACCTCGGGCGACGCGAGGAACACGCCCTTGGGGTCCGACAGCGTGAAATTGCGGATGATCATCTGGCCATAGAGCGAGCCGTCGAGGCGGCCGATGCCGATCCTCATCCCGTTTTCGAATTCATATTTCTCGATCTGGGTGACGACGAAACGCCGTCCGGCATCGCTGTTGAGCCCGACGAGGAACAGCGCGAACAACAGCACCAGCCCGAGCAGCGTCAGCCCGATCCAGCGTAATATGGTAAGCGACCACGAACGCGAGGCTTTCGCCGGTGCTGCTCCTTCGTCGGCGAAAGGCGCGTCGTCGGCCATCAGAATGCCTGCCCGATCGAAACATAAACGCTGACGCGCGCCTCACCCGGCTTGCGCCCGATGGGGGTCGCGATGTCGAATCGCATCGGGCCGAAGTTCGTATAATAACGCGCGCCGATGCCCGCACCGAAGCGCAGACTCTGGAAGGTCGGTGCCGACGAACGATACACCTGCCCGGCATCGACGAAGCCGACGACGCCGAAATTACCGAAGCGATAGCGCGCCTCGAACGCCGCCTCGGCGACGCTGCGCCCGCCGATTGGGTCGTTGTTCGGATCTTTTGGCCCAAGTTCCTGATAACCAAAACCGCGCACCGAGCCGCCGCCGCCCGCGTAAAAGCGCCGCGACGGCGCCAACTTCTCGCGCGCCGCACCAAGAATCGATCCGACGCGCACGCGTCCCGCGACCACGATGCTGTCGGTCACCGGATAATAGCCGCTGACGTCGGTCCGCAGACGCGCATAAGGGGAGAAGCTGCCGGCGAGCGAGCCCTCGGGCTGGATCAGGCTCGTGATGCGAAAGCCCTTCGTCGGGTCGAGCAGGCTGTCGGTGCGGTCCATCCCGACCTGCCCCGTCAGCCCGAGGATGGTGTAGAAATCATAGGACCGCGTGCCCGTCGTGAAATCATAATCATCCTCGCGCGTCGCGATCAGCTCGGCGCCATAGGCATAGGTGAATTTCTTCTGCCAGATCGGGGTCGAATCATAGCTGACGCGCACGCCGACGCGGCCCGTGATCGCATTGAAGGCATCATAGTTGCTGCGTTTGACCTCGGTAACGAGCTCCATGGTACGATCGCGCCGGCCGGCGTTCGAGCGGCGCAGCGTCGCCCCGATCCCCTGTTCCTGCGTGCCCAATACGCCGCGGAAGGTCAGCGCGCCTTCAGGTGGAAACAGGTTGCGATGCGTCCAGCTTCCTTCGAGCCGGATGCCTTCGCCGGTGCCATAACCCGCACTGGCGGCCAGCGTGCGCGGCGGGCCGGCCTGCTGGGTCACCAGCATCGTCACATATTCGGTATCGTCGCCCGCGCTTTCGCCCGTCGGCTGCGGTTCGGCGGCGACGGTCGCGAACAGCCCCGTCGCGACGAGTGCTTGGCGAAGGTCGTCGACCATGCGGCTGTCGTAGAGGTCGCCGCGTTTGAACCGCGCGAGTACCTCGACATGCTCGGCATCGAACGCCAGGTCGCCCGTCGTCTCGATCCCGCCAAAGCGCGACCGTTTCCCGATATCGACCGGCAAGGTGTAGACGCCGTCGCCCGTCGCGCCGTCGAGCAATATGTCGCGCTGCCCGACCTTGGCAAAGGGATAGCCTTCCTGCGGCAGCTTGAGCGCGATCGCCGCTTCGGCACCCTGGATCCGCTGCGCGACAATCGGTTCGCCGACAGCAAGCGGAAAATTGTCGGCGATCAGGCTCGGCGGGACCGTCGGCGCGGCATTGGTGATGATATCGGCCAGCGTATAGCGCTTGCCCGGCTTCACATCGATGACAGCGGTGATCGACCGGCGCTGGCGTCCCTGCCCCTCCTGTCCTTCCTCGCGCTCGCCGCGGTCGATCCGCGTATCGACGATCGCATCATAATAGCCCTCGGACGCGAGGACGCGGTGCATCAGTTCGCCGTCGGCGGTCAGGCGCGCACGGATCATCGCCGTATTGTCGGCCTTGCCGTCGCCGTCGTAAAGCGCCGACAGGTCGCCGAACAGATCGGCGAGATCAATGTCGGTGCTGTCGTCGGCGGCGCTCAGCCCATTGACCTGCACCGTATAGGCGACGCTGACATTTTCCTTGTCGTCCTCGGCCTCGGCGAACTGGACCGGCTCGACGTTGAAATTTTCGAGCGGCGGCAGCGGTGCGGCAAGCTCGACGTCGCTGATTGGCGCGTCGCCGATCGCCTCGACGGTATCGCCGTCGGCGAGTGCCGGCACGGGAATGCCATCGACCTGCGGCGGATTGGCTTCGACCGTCGCTTCTGCGGAGCCCTCGGCGGCCGGTTTTACGCCTTGCGCGGCCTCGGCCGCCTGGCGCTTTTCGAAATCGGCGATCGATTCCAGCGGTCGGTCGAGCTCAGCATCATCCTCGGCGCTGATCGGCGGGATCGCCTTCTCGAACTCCTCGTCGCTGATGATCGGTTCGACTTCGGGCAGTTGCACATCGGGCGGTGGCGGCGAAGGCGCCGCAATCTGCTCCGAAGCGGCGGTCCCGAGCGTCGGCACGACCTTCGGCGGTTCGACCTGCTGCGCATTGGCAGCGCCGGCCCAGGCGAGGCAAATAAAGGAAGTCGCACCGATCAATAGCGGCCGCACCCGCGAGGATCGGCTGCCTGACGATACACAGGAATTTTCAGATTTTTTCATTCGCTGGCCACCGGTACGCACTTGTGGCTTGCGAGATATGGCTGTGCAACCCGTTTCTCCCCATTTGACAAGCTAACTCTCCGACAATGGGACAGTTCCCGGCGATGCGGCGAGTTGCGGCGATGGAGAAAAGTCAGGAATCGGCGCCGAACAGGTCCCGGCTGTAAACCTTGTCCGCGACATCGGCGAGATCGTCGGTCACGCGGTTCGCGATGATGACGTCGGCCTCGGCCTTGAACGCAGCAAGATCGCGGATGACGCGCGAGTTGAACAGGCGATCCTCCTCGACCAGAGGTTCATAGACGATCACTTCGATGCCCTTGGCCTTCACCCGCTTCATCACACCCAATATGCTGCTGGCGCGGAAATTGTCCGATCCCGCCTTCATCGCGAGCCGGTGGATACCGACGACGCGCGGGGCGCGCTTGATGACTTCAGACGCGATGAAATCCTTGCGCGTCGTGTTCGACGACACGATCGCCTGGATCAGATTCTGCGGAACTTCGCTGTAATTCGCGAGCATCTGCTTGGTGTCTTTGGGCAGGCAATAGCCGCCATAGCCAAAGGACGGATTGTTGTAGAATTGCCCGATCCGCGGATCGAGGCAAACGCCGTCGATCACCTGGCGCGAATCCACGCCGTGCGAGGCGGCATAGGTATCAAGTTCGTTGAAGAAGGCGACGCGCATCGCAAGATAGGTGTTGGCGAACAGCTTGATCGCCTCGGCCTCGGTATTGCCCGTCTGTAAAATCTCTGCTTCGGGCTTGAGCGACCCTTCGAGCAGCAGGCGCGCGAATTCTGCGGCGCGCGGATGCGTATTGCCGACGATGATGCGCGAGGGATGGAGATTGTCGTAAAGCGCGCGTCCTTCGCGGAGGAATTCGGGCGAAAAGACGATCGCGTCGCTGCCATGCTCGGCCCGCATCCGCTCGGTGAAGCCCACTGGCACGGTCGATTTGACGATGATCAGCGCGCCTGGCGCCTTCACCAGCGCGTCGGCGATCACACTCTCGACCGTGCGCGTGTTGAAATAATTGGTGTCGGGATCATAGTCGGTCGGCGTCGCGACGATGACGAAATCCGCGCCTTCATACGCCGCGTCGCGGTCGGTCGTCGCGATCAGATTGAGCGGCCTGTTCGCTAGATAATCCTCGATCTCGGGATCGGCGATCGGCGATTGCTTCGCGTTGATCTGCTCGACCTTGCGCGCATCGATGTCGAGCGCGATCACCTCATTGCGCTGCGCCAGCAAGATGGCGTTGGAAATACCGACATAGCCCGTGCCAACGACTGTGATTTTGGCGGACGGCGCATGCGGCACATTTGCTGGGGGCAATGATTTATCCTCTGATCGATCTGGCGCCGTCCCTAGCAATTGCGGCGCACCGGCTCAACCGCGGCCGGCGTCAGGTGCCGCAGAAGGTCGTGTAGGGGCCGGCGTCGGCGGGCGCCGGCGCGGCGAACCGTTCGTGCCCCGGCCGCAGCGCATATGGATCGCGCACGACCTCAAGCAGTTCGAGCCACAGCGCGAGGTCGCCCGCCTCCGCGGCATCCAGTGCGGCTTCGACCAGATGATTGCGCGGGATATAGAGTGGGTTCACCGCGTCCATCGCGGCGGCATGTTCCAGCGGCCCCGTGGCCTCGTGCGCGATCCGCTCCCACCATAGGGCGATCCACGGCGCCATCGCGTCGGGGGCGGGAAGCAGGCTTTCGAGCATCGTGCCGTCACCGCGCAGCAGCATCGCTAGCGCGCGAAAGAAGGAGGTGAAATCCACCTCATGTTCTTCGAGTTCATCGAAGAGAGTATCGATCAACTCGCCGTCGTCAACGCCCCCGTCACCAAGCCCCAGCTTTTCCCGGACCCTTGCGTGCCATATCGTACGGAAACGCACAGGAATCGCATCGACCAGCGCCTTTGCCGCGTCGACATCGGTGGGCGACACCCGGTGGATCGCGGGTAACAACGCCTCGGCAAAGCGCGCCATGTTCCAGTGCAATATCTGCGGCTGGCGGCCATAGGCATAGCGGCCGTTGGTGTCGATCGAGCTGAAGACGGTGTTCACGGCAAAGCGATCCATGAAGGCGCACGGGCCATAGTCGATCGTCTCGCCGCTGATCGCGACATTGTCAGTGTTCATGACGCCGTGAATGAAGCCGACGCCCAGCCACTGCGCGACCAGTTCGCATTGCAGGCCGATGACGCGATCGAGCAGCGCAAGCGACGGATTGGCGGCTTCGGCCAGCTCGGGGAAATGGCGGCGAATGCTGTAATCGGCGAGTTGGACGACATGATCCGCGCCGAAATGCGCGGCAAAGAATTGGAATGTACCGACACGGATATGGCTGCCGGCAATTCGCGTGAGAACGGCGCCGGGATGCGCGCGCTCGCGCTGCACGCGGTCGCCCGTCGCAACGGCGGCGAGCGCCCGCGTCGTCGGCACGCCCATCGCCGCCATCGCTTCGGAGACAAGGAACTCGCGCAGCACCGGGCCGATCGCGGCCTTTCCGTCGCCATTGCGCGAAAAGGCGGTCGGCCCGGACCCTTTCAACTGGACGTCGAAGCGCGCGCCGTCGGGCGCGATGATTTCGCCTAGAAGCAGGGCACGGCCGTCGCCAAGCTGCGGCGAAAAATGCCCGAACTGATGACCGGCATAAGCGAGCGCCAGCGGGTTGGCGCCCTCGGGCAGCGATTCACCCGAAAACAGCCGCGCCAGTTGATCATCGTCTGCGTTCGATGCGTCAAGCCCGAGTTGTTCCGTCAACGCATGATTGAAAACCAAAAGCTTTGGCGCGGAGGGTTTGGTCGCTTCAGCGGGCGAATAAAAGCCTTCCATTGTGTTATAGAAGCTATTTTCAAAGGCGAAATCCATGTCGGCCTATGTCGAGTGTTGGCGTCATGAATGCAAGTGGCCAAGCAGTGCATCGATTATACTGTGAACGGAATTCTGCTCGCGCCAGATCCCCTGCCAACGATGATTAGCGAAGCCGGCCGGCGTCCCAACGCCGCACCGGTTCTACAATATCGGCAATGATCGCACCGAGCGACTTGCCGACCTTTACGCAATCAAGCAGATGTGCGGCCGCAAGGCGGTGATCGGCCTCCTCCGATGCAGGGCGACCTATATCTTAGCTTTTTGCCCACAGGCTCGATTCCGGCGATCACCGGTTCATCGAGTGGTTTCAGCAGATCGGCGCGCGGATGTCGTCCCGCGGCGGAAGTTAAGCAATTGAGAAAGCCTGTCGCCGAGCTATAGAGACCGCGAAACGGCGGGTTGCCCGCTCCGAATCGCTCTTCCCCGTCCGGCTTATAAGGCCGTGGCTTCTGGAATTCTTATGTGCGGAATCAGTGGATGTGTTCTCAGGGTCGGTGATCGCGAGCCGCCCGCCCCGCTTGTCGCGGTCGTCGAATATCAAAATCGCCGGGGACCCGACAGCACGGGCTATATTTCCCGGGCGCTCGGCGATGGTCGCTCGCTGTGGTTCGCCCACAACCGGCTGTCGATCATCGACCTTTCGTCCGACGCCAATCAGCCCATGGTCAGCCAGGACGAACGCTACAGTCTCGTCTTCAACGGCGCGATCTACAATTATGTTGAGCTGCGCGAGGAACTCGCCGCCGCCGGCTACGCCTTCCGTACCGCCAGTGACACAGAAGTGTTGATGGCGGCGCTCATCGTCTGGGGTGAGGCGGCTCTCGCAAGGCTGTTCGGAATGTTCACGCTCGCGTTACACGACCGCACGACCGACCGATTGATTCTCGCGCGCGACCGCTTCGGTGTAAAGCCGCTCTATTACCGGCAGAATGGCGACGACATCTGGTTCGCATCGACCCCGGGCGCGATTGCCAAGAACGAGGCGTGCGCGCCGAATCTCGAATATGCGGGCCGCGGCATCCGGCTCAAATATTATGAGGATGAGAGCGACATTGCGCCTTACCACGGCATTCATGCGATGCCGCCGGGGCATTGCGCCGTCATCGACCTCAGCCAGCGCGAGGGCATTGCGCCCAAGCCCTATTACGACCTTGATACCGCTTGGCGCGCCGAACGACCGCGTCTCGCGGGCATGGGCGCAAGTACGCTTCGCGCCGAACTTTTAGAACGGCTTCGCCACGCAACAATGATCCGACTGCGTGCCGACGTGCCGATCGGCCTTTCGCTGTCGTCGGGCGTTGATTCGACGACGGTGGCCGCGTTGTGCGCCGAAGCCGGCGTGCCCCCACTCGGATTCTGCTTCGGCGATCCCGACGACAGCGCCAGCGAGGCACCAGGCGTAAAGCGATTTGCCGCGCATCTGGGGCAACAGGTTCGCTTTATCCCGCAGGTGAAAGGCCACGACGCTCGGCGGCTGTTCTGGCGAACGCTGCGCGCGCAGGGCGCGCCCTTCCCGCATACCAGCCAGATCGCCCAATATGCGGTGTTCGAGGATGCTCGCGCGCACGGCATCAAGGTGATGCTCGGCGGACAGGGCGGCGACGAGGCATTCATGGGTTATCGCAAGTTCTTTCTTTTCCAGGTTCGCCACATGCTTCGATCGCGGGACTGGCGCGCCGTCCCGGCAGCGGCATCGAACATTCTCCAGATCCTGCCCGCCATCGCATCGCGCGCTTCGCTCTTCTGGCGCGAACGCGGCCGCTACTCGGCCGAAAGCAGTGAAGGCTTGGGTTCGGGCTTGATGCTTCCCCCGCTGGCGTACAGCCCCCCGCCTGGCGCGGGGCTCGGCGGCGATCCGGCGATTCGCCAGGCGCTCGACGTGACGCGGTACAGCCTTCCCTCGCTATTGCGGTACGAGGATCGCAATTCGATGGGAAACAGCATCGAAAGTCGACTTCCCTTCCTCGACCATCGCGTGATCGAATTCGGAACCGCGCTTCCCATCCGGCACAAGCTGAGGAACGGCATGGGAAAATATCTGTTGCGCGACGCGATGCGCGGCAGGGTGCCTGACTGGATCCTGTTTAACCGCGACAAGCGCGGCTTCGACACGCGGCACGCCGACTGGGTTGCGAGTGGGATCGGCGATACGATCCGGCAGGGTCTCGCGATCCACGCCACCGCGGCCGCGAGCTTGCTGCCGGCCGATGCGGCAATCGACCACTATTTCTCGGACACGCAACTGACCGATGTCGCGTCCCGCTTTGCCGAAGCCACGACCCTGCTCTGGCTTCTCGACCCCAGTTTCACGAGTTATCCCGAGGTCTGAGTCGCTTTCCACCCGGCTGCGATCGCCTCGACATGGGCGACATAGTCGCCATAGGTTCGGTCCTGATCGAATGATGCGGCGTAAAGGTCGCGCACCCGCGCCTTCATCGCCGCGACACGCCCGGGATCGTCGACGAGCGCCTTGATGCTCGCGGCAAGCGCCGCGGCATCGCCCGCTGGAACATTGACGCCCACATCCTGTTCCGCGATTAGTTCGGCTAGGTCGCCGAGCGCCCCGTTCAGGATCGGGATGCCGCACGCCAGATAGGCGAACGCCTTGTTGTTGAAAGCCGGCGACGCGAAGTTCATCGGGAGCAGCCCTACGTCGCTCCGGGACAGGATCGCGCGCATTTCGGGCGGCTTCAGCCAACCCAGCCGCCGCGCGGACGGCAGTGCGGCGATTCGGCGATCCACCTCGTCCGCGTCAACGCCGTCGCCGCCGATCAACAGCCGGATGCGGCTGCTATCGAAACCGGGATCGCGTGACAGCAGTTCGAACGCCTCGATCACGAGCAGCGGGTGCTGAGTGCGATTATAGGTGCCGACAAAGGTGAACACGGCCTTCCCTTCGGAATCAGCCAATATTTCTCTATGTTCCTCGCCCAGATCGGCGAGTGGCGCCGATACCGAGTCAGCGCTTTCCATTGTGGACAGATAGAAGACCTTGTCCTTGTCGGTGCGCCCGCGACCGGCCTTCGCCAGCCCCCAGTCAAGCATCGAGTTCATCATCGCGACAAGTGCGGTCGCCTGATGCAACGCTCCCCGCGCGCGGCGGCTTTCGAACAATAGGCCGGCGCGCACTAGCGGCTTGAGCGGCGCCGGCGCGTAATCATGAAAAATATCGGGCCATTTGTCGCGAACATCGATCAGCGAGGGAATGCAATGGTCGCGCGCGAAACCGACCATCGCCGCTGCGGTGACATGGTCGGGGAGCGACGCGACGACGATATCGGGTCGCGGCAGCACTTCGGCCTCCCGCCGGAAATCGCGCGCCGCGAGCAGATGGTCGTAGAGCCGTCGGACACCGATATTTCGCTTGTAGCCGCACCCCTGCATGAACCTCACCTCGAGTCCGTTCGGCATGGTCCAGCATCCGTCGACGGCGTCAGCCATCTCGGTCCGCCACTGTTTTCGGATATGATCGAAAGCGGAGGTCCAGAGCGTGACGTCGTGTCCCCGCTCGATCAGGTAGCGCGCCAGCAGCATCGTGCGCGTATTGTCGGCATGATCAAGCCGCTGCCCGATCGTGCTGAGCCAGACTATCATGCAATTTTCCTAGGTACGATGGGACTGCTTGTCCGACGGCATAAGCAAAAGCAGGAGGATGAGCAGCACCCCCCCGTTCGACGTCATCATTGAGTGGACCGCCGTATTCGCGACGCCGAAGCCGAACGACACGATGGCCGCGATGCTCGCAGGAAGGATATTGCGGTCGACCATGGAATCCAGCAGCCAGCAGACGAAAACCAGTGACAGCGATGCGAACATGACACCGGCCAGTCCCAGGTTGCCATAACCGTCAGCCCAGAAATTGCCGTTGGCGTGATTTCCTTCGATGGAAAAGGTCGAACCGACAAGTTCGGCGATTGGTTGGTTGTATTGCTGGTCGAAGAAGAAGCGGCCGAAGCTGTCCTGATATAGGCCCTTCGCCGCATGCTCGAAGAAATCCATATATTGCGCGGTTAGGAAACCGTTGTTCCCGATGAAGCGAAAATGGACGATCCAGCTGTATAATCCGCCCGAGCCGGTGACATAGTCCACCGCGAGTGGCAGGACGGTCAGAGCGATACCGATCGATACCATGACCCAGCCGAACGACCGGATACCGAAGGCGCGGATCGTCAATGCCACGCCGGCTGCGAAGATAGGCACGAACAAATGGCTTCGGAAAGAGGTCGCCGCGAAGCTTTCGACCGCGATCGCCAATCCCATCAGGCTCAGCAGCCAATGACGGCGCAGGAGTCCGTAGATGATGCAAATCGGTGCCAGCGACGAAACCGTTGCGTTGGCTATATAGGGAAGGATGCTGCCGCTCTGCTCGATGATTGTTTCGGCGCGCCGGTCGTAAACCGTCGTCAGGTCGAGGCTGTCGACGGAATATTCGCCGAGGAAATACATGGCACTGATGGCGCTCAGCGCTCCCAAATAGAGGATGGCGGTGTAGGCCCGATCATTCAGGGGCAGACGGGCGAAACTCAGCCTAGGAAGAGCACGGCGAATTTCGAGAAGCGCCTGCGCGAAAAGCAGCGTCGCATGGATGCCAAGCTGGCGATCGAACGTCGCCGGTACTGTCATGGTCAGATATATGACGGAGGGCACGAAAACGAACAGATAGACCTGAAATATCAGGATGTCCGACAATTGATGAAAACTGCGACGGAGCCAGAGCAACGGAATCAGCGTCACAACGAACGACAGCGCGCGCGAATATTCGACCGGCGGATAATATTGGAAGCCTGCCCGGATGAAACCGATGTTGGAGCCAATGACATCGACGAAGATGAAATAGGTCAGCCAACCATAAAAGAGAATCATGCCGGCGACGACGGGAAGCGTATTGAGCCGTTCGCTGACTTGCGCCACAAAACGGCTCCAACCCGTAGTAGCCGCTGGCGATGGCGACGCCAAATCGGCATAGGACGCCATGAAAATCTCCTCGTGGCGCGATCCGGCTTTGCTGCGAACCGCTGGATGTCAGCAGCGCCCATACGCGTCGCCCCATTGCCAGTCAAATGATGGTAGAGCCTGATAAATTCTGTATGGTGGCAACATGCCTCTCAACTCTGGTGGAAAGATGCGCGCATTGAAAATGGCGCCGATAATATTGGCTATCGCGCTTGTCGCGGCGAAGGATGGCGTCTCGACACCGCCGCCGCCGCCGCTCCCGCTGGCGGCCGTGGCGACCGCGGCCTACCCCACCGATGCCGCCATGCTGCGCGGCGAATTCGATCGGCTGCGCCGGTCGATCGAGATTTCGACCGGAGGTTCGATCTATGCCGCTTATCAGCTCGGCCGCCCGCTCGCACGCGCGACCTTCTCGACGGATGATACTTGGCTGAAACGCGATCTCGTCGCGCATGCGGCGCAGCTGATACGCGGTCTGCCGACCTATGGATCGGTGGCGGAAGGCGCACGTGAAGATATATTCGCCGAAGCTGCCGACAGTATTTCACCGAAGCTCCGCGAAGTGCGGGTTGCCATCACCGGCAGCGGCCCGAAATTCGACGGCATTCCTCTGCCTTACGACAAGCGCTTTTACGCGTACCGCATTTTCCCGCTGAAGGAAGACGGGCAGATCCAGATAAACACGGGCAATATCCACCAATTCGGTTACTATCTGTCGACCCTCGTGCGCCTCGGCGCGCAGGACAAGGCGATCACGGCCGATCCGGAGGCGCTGCGAAATCTGCGGACGATCTCGGCCTATCTGGCGAAGGACTTTCTCCGCTTCTTCTGGCTCGAGGCCCCAGCTTGGCATTGGTCAAGCGCGTTCGAGGGCGGAATGAAGGAACGCGCGCTCGCGCGCCTCGAGGGCGGCAAAAAAATGCAGAAGCGCCGCTTCTTTCGCGGCTTTCTCGACTATGACATGCACGTGATGGCGGTCGCCGCCGATTTAAAGGCGGCGACGCGTCTCCGCCCCGACCTGATCCCCGGCCAAGGCGATCGTGCGGTGATCGACGACGTCAACCGGATCGCCGCTCGGGTGATCGCCGAGCGCGTTACCGCCGGCGCGAACGGCGCCGATTTTTCTTTCGACCGCGGTTATTGGGATGATAATCCGATCGCGCAATATGCCGGTTGCCAGGATGCGCGCCTACCGAGCAGGCCTTGCCCGGTCAAAGGCTATACGATCGACATCAGCCATGCCCAGCGCTGGCCGGCCTGGCTCGCGAGTTTTTCGGCGGCGGCATCGACCGACGCCGAACGCCAGCATCTGTCGGCACTGCGGCTGTCGCTCGCCAAGCGCATCGCTGGCGATATCCGCTACCGCGACGGCCGCCTGCTCCTGACCAATTTCCTCGACGGACGCGATGGCTGGTTCATCACGACGGGAAGCGAGGGCGGTCATGGCGCGCACCCACCGTCGTCGCTGACCGGGTGGGCAATGCGCTATGGCGGCTTGGAGGAACTCGCCGATCTGGACCCGCGTATTGCCGCCGCGCAAAAGCGCTTCTGCGAGACGATCATCAGCGCCGATCCAGCCGATGTCCAATTCCGCATGCGCACCTACGGCGAGCCGGAGGCGAACCCGGCGAACGGCATCCGGCCGCTGCGCGACGAATATGGTCCGGACAGTCCCTATGCCTATATCTGCCGGATGGCCGAACTCTCGCGCGGCGGCTGAACCGTCAGCGCGCGGCGACGCTACCCGGCCGCCAGAGCGCAAAGGCGATCAACGGGATATAAAAGGCATAGGCGGCCGCGCAGACGAGCGACAGGTCGCGCACGAACGGCAAGGCATCGTCCCCGCGCGCCGTGGCCTGATAGAGGAATTGCAGGATGGCAAGCCCGCCGACGAAGGCGACGTCGAACAGTAGTTTCAATCCGGGTCGATGGGTGACGATCAATATCTGGCTGAGCGCGGCGACGGGCAACATCAGCGCGATCCAGGGCGCGCACAGCGCCGCCATCCGGCCGGCGACCTGCCAATCCGGCCCGAAAATCAGCACGAACAGCCATTCGCCGGAAAGCCACAGCACCGCACCCGCCGCCGCGCCGCCGGCCAGAGCGAAGACACTTGCGCCCGCGGCAAAGCGTCGACCGGCGCCGCGATCCTGCCGGTATCGCGTTCCGAAATGGCCGACGAATGTATCGCCGACCGCCCGCTGCACGATCGCGACGGGGCCCATCAGCATCGTGAGCATCAGACTGAACTGCCCCCCGGGGCCAACGCCGAATAGCGACGTCACCATGAGCACCGGCATTCCGACCGCGATCGAACTCAGCAATGTCGATGGCGTGCGCTGGATCGGGAAGTGGCGATATCGGCGTACCGTCGCTCCCCATTCGCGCCGCGGCATCGCCAACATGTCGCGCCAGCTCGCCGCGAGTCCCTTTGCCATCGTCCGACAGGCGATCGCGCGGCCGGCCAGCTCGCCGCCCGCAAGCCCGCCATAGGCCGCGCCCAACGCGCCACCGGCAAGCTGCCCCGCCGCCCGGCTCCACCCCATGGCGATATATCCCGCCGCGAGCGGGCGAAAGCGGAGGCGGCGCGCAAGACTCGCCTGCAACAGGCTCGACAGCACCAGGCAGAAGACCAACGGAACGATGACGACGAGCGCCGCGATCGGCAGCGGCGCCAATCCAAAATATCCTTCATTGACGGCGAACGCCGACACGATCGCCGCCGGGACGAGCGCCACGGCCGAAATCTTGACTCCCGCGGTCAATAGCTGGTTGGCGGCGGCCTCGTCATCGGCCGCAAGGATCGCGTCGTTGAGCCCGAATAGCAAAAGCGCCGCTGCGATATTGCAATAAGCGACGATCACCCCGAACTGTCCGAAAGCCTCGGCAGGATAGAGGCGGGCGAGGATCGGCGCGACCGCGATCGCCGCAAGCTGGCTGAGGCCCGCCGCGCCGCCGACGCCGCCGATCGAGCGAATGAAGGGCTGGTCGAGCCACCGGCGCCAAAAGCTTCGGTTGGTCGCCTGCGGCTCGACGGTCATCCCGCGAGGCTCCGCATTTTTGCCGACCAGATCGCGAACATGAAAATGCGCCACACCTGCTGCGCAGATCCCCGACCCTCTTCAAAAAAGCCGCTGAGATAGGCGCGGGTCTTCTTGGCATCGAACGCCGGAATCGCGGACACTTCGTCCAGATAGCGTTCGAACGAAGCGCGATTGCTGCGCAGCCACAGGCCGTCGTCGGCAAAGAAACCGATCTTGTCGCGCCGTAGCCGGATCGGATCGGGCAGGATGCCGCGCATCGCTTCGCGAAACACATGTTTCCGGTCGCCACGCGGCGACACGATATGCTCGGGTGGAAGCGAAAACAGAAAATCGGCAAAATCGGGGGTCAGGAACGGCACCCGGCTTTCGACCGAAAAGGCCATCGACGAGCGGTCGGCGATGCGCAGCAGCGTCGGCAACGAGGTCCGCACAGTCGTGTCGATCAGGTGCGACGCCATGTCGGGGTAATTGGTGAGCATCGCGCCCGCAATCGCACGTTCCTCGACGTCGTTTGCCGCGATCCAGTCGACATTGAGGAATTCGGGAAGGATCGAGCGTCCGAGCGCGCGGCGATAGCGTGCGACGGCCCCTGCCGGCAGCAATGCCTGGCCGAGCTGCGCCGCCATGCGCAGCCGCGTCCCCATGCTGTCGCCGCCATGCGCGATCAGCCGCAGCGCGCGGTCGATCCGGCCGCGGCGGATCTGCGATGCGCCATAGGTCGCGACATAGGGCCAATAGCCGGCCAGTATCTCATCGGCGCCCTGCCCGTCGAGCGTCACCGGAACTCCCGCCTCGCGCGCCATCGAAAAGACGCGATATTGCGCATAGATGCTTGCCGATCCAAAGGGTTCGCCCTGGATCGCGATCATCCGGTCGAGGTCGTTCGCAAGGTCGCCAGGTTGCGGCACCACCTTGTGCGGTTTCGCCCCGATATGCGCGTTGACGATGTCGACCCACTTCTCCTCGGACTGCCCGGGCTCGGCCGAGATGAAGCTGAAGGTATTAAGTCGTACATCGGGTTCGAGATGGTGGATCGCGCAGACGATCGCCGACGAATCGAGCCCGCCCGACAGTGCGGCGCCGACCGGCACGTCGCTGCGCAGATGCAGGCGGACATTGGTCAGGAACCGCTCGCGGCATTCGTCGACCGCATCGGCGAACGAAATCTTGCGCCGGTCGGTCGTGGCTGCCCAGAAGCGCTGCGGTTCGGACAATTCGCCCGTCGCGAAGTCGAACCGCGCGACCGTCGCCGCCGGCAGCCGGCGCACGCCCTCGACCAACGTCGTATCGGTCGTTGCGGAGGCGCCGAAGCGGATGAATTCAACGGTCTGGACCGGATCGATGTCGAGTGCGACGCGCCCGGTCGACACGATCGGCGCAAGCTCCGAGCAGATGATCAGACGATCTTCGGTCAGCGCATAATGGAGTGGCTTGATTCCGAAGGCGTCACGACCGATCCACGCCTGTCCCGCTTCGCGATCAACGATGACGAAGGCGAACATGCCGATGAAGCGCGCGACCGCCGCCTCGCCCCACAGCGCCCAGCAGGCGAGCAGCACCTCACTGTCTGACTCGGTCCGGAACGACCAGCCGGCGGCGACGCATTCACGGCGCAACTCGACATAATTGTAGATCTCGCCGTTATAGACCATGACATAGCGGTCGTCGGCGACCGCCATGGGCTGGTTGGCGCGCGGATCAGGATCGATGATCGACAGGCGGCGATGGCCGAGCCAAGCCCTGCCCGCGCGCGCGCCTTCGGGAACGCCGCTCGCAAGATCGACGAGCGCGACGCCGGCCCCGTCCGGACCGCGATGAGCGATCATGTCGAGCTGGCGCTGATAATCCTCGCGGATCGGCCCCGAGCGCGAGAGCGAAGCGAACAAGCCGCACATCTATAGTTGTTCCTTTGCCAGCGCCGCCCGGCGGGCGAAGGCTTCGCGAGCCTCGCGATGCACGCCGTCGGGCGCCGCGAAGCGCAGCACGCCTTGATCGGTGGAGTTCGGGCTTTTCCGGGCCGAACCGTTGGCCACATCGAGCGCGGCACGCGCCAGATTGGCCGCCTGCCGCAGCACCAGACGGTGATTATAGGCGTCGAAATCCTCGCCCGCTTCGGGCTCGACGCGCTCAACGCGAAGTATCTCGCCGGCGTCGACCTGCGGCACGACGAGATGCGCGGTCACGCCGAGCGGCTCGTCCTCGCCGACCAATGCCCATTCGACCACGTCGACGCCGCGGATTCCGGGCAGGATCGCGGGATGGCCGTTCACGCAACCGCCGCGTGCGACATGGATGACCGACCGGTCGACGAGTCCGCATCCCGCGAGCACAACGACCGGATCATCGAGCGCATTGATCGACAGGATCATCGTGCCATTGTTGACGCTGTCGTAGGGGCGCAGCGGAGTCCCGTACTGCTCAGCCTGAGCGGAGAGCGCCGCCGCTTCGACTGGAAAGCTCGGTGCCGATCGCGACCGGCGCAGGCGGCGAATCGCTTCGACGACGCCGAGCCGCCGCATAACACGGCGCAGCGAGCGCAGGTTGAAAAGCAGGCTTTCGACCCGCGACCCGATCAGGATCAGCGCGGGTGCCTGACCGGCATCACAAAGATGGCGAACGACTTCGCGCGCATAGCCGGTGTCCGAACGGGTGATGACGACGATCGGCTTCATCGGTGCGCCTCCGCCAGAGGCACATGGTATCGCGAGACATGCTGGCGCCATGCATCCGCAGCTTCGGCCATTGTCAGGCAGACGGCCGAGCTGTCGGCGACGATTCGGTCCATTGCGTGCAGGAACGGAAACATATAGCCGCGCCACGGACCGCGGTTCGCGAGCGTGCGCTCATGCCAATCGAGTACGCAGATCCCTCCGACATCGGCGATCCGGTCAATGACACCGTGCATTTCGCCGAGCCGCTCGTCGAGTTTCGCGTCAGGACGCGGCTCGGCGACATAGGCGTCCATGATCGCGGTCGGGGTGACGACGATCCTCTCCGCCGCGCCGGTATCGTCAAGGCGCGTTGGCATTGTGCATTGTGCGCTGCCGAAGCGAAAGCCCAGCGCCATTGGCGAAACCGAGCTGTCGTGCCGATAGCCCGCCTCTTCCAGCTCGCGCCACGAGCGCGCCGGATTGCGCCAGTCGATCGACCAATAATGCGCGCGCCCGCCCATTTTCAGATCCGCCCCGACCAGCGATCGCATGACGTCCGCCGCGGCGCGATAATGCTCCACCCCATGCGCCCGGATGCCGTAATGGATTCCCAATTCGCTGCCATTGGCGTGAATATCGCGCAACGTCTGTGGGAACGCCCCCTTGCGCAGGTCATAATGCGGATCGTTGAAATGGCGCGGCGCACCGCCGGGCTTGTCGACGTAGAAATAATAGGTCGCGCGAAGCCCGAGGCGCCGCTCGAGTTCCATCCAGTCGGCGAAGTTCCAATAGGGATCGGGACGCCCGAGCAGCCGCGTCAGAATCCCGAGCTCGAGCGCCTCCTGTTCGCGGTCGCTGCGATAGCGCAGCGCGTAATAGGCCGACCGCGCGAGCGCGAAGCCGCTCTGTATCTGCGGACCGTCGATGTCGTGCGTCACGACGGCGGCATAACGCTTGCCCGCGCCCCATGGCGAAGCGGGCGCAGGCAGATCGTGGCCCGCCGCGGCAATCCTCTTGCGGATATCCCCGGCGGCATATTCGACGAGCGGCTGCCCTATCGCGCCCGCCTTCGTCAGCGGATGATGTTCGGCCTCGAACCCGCCCCACGCGCTCCGCGCCGCATCGGGCACCGTCGCTTCGACCCTGGCGGAAAGCAGGTCGGCCACGCCGCGCACGACATCAACGCCGGACGGCGTCGCGACGCCCCAAAGCGGCTTCTCCGTCGGATGCAGCATCGCCTCGCCACCGGCAGAATAGGGCAGCGCGATGTCATCCGCGGCCGCCTCGCCCGATCCGTACCGAACGACAAGCGCGTCAGCTGGGATCATATCGCGGTCGCTCGCTAGGCCGAAGCGCAGACCCAGCCGGCAACCGATTTCAAACAATGCCTGTTCGAGCGGCCGCCGTTCGGCCTCGGCGGCGGGCATGTCGTAAAGGAATGCGATCAAAGGGCTCACGACGCGTGTCCAGAAATTCAAGTATCGAGGGGGCGGCTAGAAATCACACATGATATCCGTGCGACAGCCGATAGCGGATTTTTCCGGCTAGCGCGCCTGTGCGCCGAAAGAAAGAATATTGCGCGCGCCGCCAGCGTCGGCCTGCATCCGCAAGCACCGGTCGGTTGAGCTTGGCGCCGAGAAAGGACATCAGGATCGATTGCAGCGCCTGATAGGTCATGGTGTTCGGATTGGCCGGGGTCGCGGCGTCCATCTCATAGCCGCGATAGCTGTAGGTGGTCCAGTCGCCGACCTGCCATGCCGCAAGCTCGGCCTCGATCCCGTCGGCGACCCCGTTCAGCAGCCGGGCATAGCGGCCATCCTCATCCAGTCCCGCATCGACGAGGTCCCACAGCCCGACGAGCGCGTAGAGGCAGCCGTTGAGAACGTGGCGGTATATGGTTCCCGGATATTCCTCGAGGAACGGCTTGCCGCTCGGAAGATGATCCTTCAGCCCGCCTTCGGCCATCGGGAGGTCGAGCCACCCGGCGGCGCGGAGCGCCTGCTCGCCATAATGCGCCTCTCCGGTTTCCCGCGCGGCGCGCACGAGCACCGATACGCCTTCGCCCTGATTGATACAAGTCAGCCAGGGCGCCTTGATCCCGATCAGGTCAAAGCTCTGGTAAAAGGCGCCGCGTTCCTGCCGCGCGAACCAGTTGGCCGCGAGCATGAAGCCCTCGCGGTAACGGGTCTCGCCAGTCGTGCAGAAGCGGTTCCAGTTGCCGCAGGCGAAGCCCGCGATACGCGACGGCAGATAGACCGTGCCAAGCCCCGCGGGCAGCTCGCGCATCGGCAGCCCCGTTTCGTCGCAGGGCGAGAAATAGTCTGCAGGCCGATCCAGCTGATAACCCCAGTCAAGCGGATAGAGGCGCGCGTCGTCACGCCAATCAGCTTCGGCGACATCGGCGTCCCCGGTCAGCATGAAGCGGATGTCCCGCCAGAGTAGTTGCAATTCCTTGCGCGGCATGTTTCCGTCCGTCAGGCGCTGGCGTGCGTTAGTTCGTCATACAGGGCGACGAGCCGCGCTGCATCGGTTTCCCAATTATAGTCGGTCAGCACCGCTGCGCGCCCCCTTTGCCCCATTGCTTCGGCCTCCTCGGGATGATCCACCAGGTAAGCGATCGCGTCGTTGATCGCTTGCGGATCTTGCGGATCGACGAGAATGCCGCACCGATGCTCCTCGACGAAGGCGCGCCACGCTGGAAAATCGGACGCGATCAGCGGCAGGCCGGCGGTCAGATATTCGAAGAATTTGTTCGGCTCGGATTCGACGACGTTCGGCGTGGGATGATAGACGACCAGTCCGCAACACGCGTCGGCGAGAATCGCCGCCATCTGCGGCCGGTCGACCCAACCGCGGAAATCGACCTTGCGCCAGCCGGCAAGCCCGCGCACCTCGGCCTCGAAGCGATCGTCGGGGAACCGCCCGCCCATGACCAGATGGATCGGCGAGGCATCCTCGAAAAGCCCGATCGCCTCGACCATCGACGCCGCGCCGTTGAACGCCGCGAGCCCGCCGACATAGGCGGCGATGGGCGCCCGCTCGCCGAACGGCCTGCTCGTCGGCACGACCAGTTCGTCGACGATCGGCGTGTTACGGATCAAGCGCGTGCTGCCACGCTTGAAACGCGCAGCGATCGCGCGTGTCGCGGCGCATTGCGCGTCGAATATCCGCTCGGCGGCGCGCTCGAAAATGCCAACGCCCGCGCGGGCGGCAGGAACGATCCACCCGGGAAGATATGCTTTGTCGTCAAGGTCCTTGGCGACATCCTCGTGGATGTCATAAATGACCCGCCGCCCCATTGCCTTCAGCACCAAACCGCCCCAGACAAGCTCCAGATCGTGGATATGGATCACCTGCGCGCGAGCGCGAAGCGCGTGTCCGACGGCGCGCGCGACCCCCGCCGTCATCCGCAGCAGCCGGCTGCCATAAGTCGGAATCGGCAGGATTTCGACACCATTCCGCTCTTCGGTTCGCTCGCCCTGCTGGACGAGCGCGACATCGTAACCCGCAGCGGCGAGCGTTACAGCCTGCTTGGAAAATATCCTCGTATCGAAAGGCCGATGCACCGTCGTCATGTGGACGACGCGGACGGCGGACCGGCTCACCGTCGCCGTCATGGGGTTGCCGGCATCTTCGCGCCGGTTTCGACCACATCGCTGCCCGGCGGCGGATACGCCGCGAGCGGCGTATCCCGGCGGCATGCCGCGATCAGCAGCGGATCTGCCGAATGGCGCTCGAGGATTTTCGCGACCCCGGCGAGCGCTGCGGGCTTGTCGACGATCGTGAGAAAGGTCAGCCACACGATGGCGAGGTCGAGCCCCAGCGACATATGCTCGACATAGAAAAGCCCGAGCCGGCTCTTCCAGGGCCGGATCACGCGATTATATTCAAGGTCGGCGTGCTCGGCGCCCGCCAATATGTCGCCCTCGTCCGAAAAGACGATCGATGCGAGGTCGGTTATTCCCGGACGCACCGAAAGCAGTTGCATCTCTTCGGCGGTATAGAGGTCGACGCCCCAATGGCGCACCTGCGGCCGCGGGCCGACGACCGACATCGACCCCGCAAGCACGTTCAGGAACTGCGACAGCTCGTCGATCTTCCAACGGCGGATGAAATGGCCGACCGCGGTGATGCGGCGGTCGTTGGCGCCGGTCGAGTTCACGCCGCTCTTCGCCGCGTTCACGACCATCGAGCGCACCTTCATCATCGTGAAGTCGCCGCCCCCGCGCGCGACGCGCGGCGCCTTGAAGAAGGGCGAATGAAAATCCTGCAGCCAGACGGCGAGCATCGACCCGAGCAACAGCGGCGACGCCGCCACCAGCACCCCCGCCGAAAAGAGTAGGTCGAACAATCGCTTCAAGGGATAGCTGCGGCACGCGATCATGCGGCGACCCCGAGTGCGGCATGGCAGGCTTTTGCGATGGCGGACGCGTCCATTCCATAAGCGGCGCGCAGATAATCCTGGTCGCCGACGATCGTCGGATAGAGATCGCCCAGGCCGACGGCGCGAAACGCCTTCGGCGCCGCGCCCTGTTCGAGGCACAGTTGCGCCACGGCGCTCGCAAGCCCGCCGACGACATTATGCTCCTCGACGCACACGATCGCGCCGGTCTCACGCGCGGCGGCGACCAGCGGCGCCGACTCGAGCGGCTTCAACGTATGAGCCGACAGGATTCGGGCGTCGATACCGTCCGCCGCCAGCGCATCGGCCGCCTTCAGGGCTTCCGACAGAATCGCCCCGATCGTGACTATCGTTAGTGCCTTGCCGTCGCGGATCGTCCGCACCTTGCCCAGCGTCACATCGCCTTCGTCGACGGCAAGTCCCGCCTTGCCCTTGTCGAGGCGCAGATATTTCGGGCCGGGCGCTGCCGCCATCTGGCGCGTCAGCACGCGCGTCTCCCACGGGTCCGACGGCGCGATGACGGTCATGTTCGGCAGCGCGCGCAGGATCGCGAGATCCTCAGTCGCGAAATGCGACATACCGAGCTGCCCATAGGAAAAACCGCCGCCGACCGCGACCGCCGTAACATCGGCGTCATGGTAGCATACATCGTTGCGCAACTGCTCGAGGCAGCGCAGCGTCGTAAAATTGCCGATCGAATAGGTATAGACCTTGTGCCCCTCGAGCGCGAGGCCCGCGGCGAGCCCGGTCATATTTTGCTCGGCGACCCCGGCGTTCAGGAACTGGTGCGGGAACCGCTCGACATAGGTGTTGAGCACGCCGAACCCAAGGTCGCCCGTGATCAGCATGATCGACGGGTCCTGCTCCGCCATCTCCATCAGTTCGGCGATGAAAGCGTCACGCATCGGCGATCTCCCCTTCGCCCGTCAGGCCGAGTTCGGCCCGAGCATCGCGATATTCATCGCCCTGCGGCGTGCGATAATGCCAGAGCACCTGATTCTCCATGAACGAAACGCCCTTGCCCTTCGTCGTGTGGCAGATGACCACGCTCGGCTGCCCGCGCCCGCCTGCGGGCACGTCGAGCGCCGCGAGCAGCGCGTCATGGTCGTGCCCGTCAACCTCGGTCACATGCCAGCCGAACGCCCGCCACTTGTCGGCAAAGGGTTCGAGCGCGAGCGTGTTCGCGACAAGGTCGAGCGACTGGATTTTGTTGTAATCGACCGCAACGACCAGATTGTCGAGCTTGTGATGCGCGGCGAACATGATCGCTTCCCAGTTCGATCCCTCGTCGCATTCGCCGTCCGACAGCAGCACATAGACGCGGTTGCCGCGCCCCGCACGCTTGGCGGCAAGCGCCATGCCGGTGCCGACGCTAAGCCCGTGGCCGAGCGAGCCGGTCGAAAATTCGACCCCCGGCACGCCCTTATGGCTGACATGGCCCGACAGCTTCGATCCGTTCTGGTAATGCGTCTTGAGCTGCTCTCGGGGCAGGAAGCCGCGTTCGGCGAGCGCGGCATAAACCCCCGCCCCCGCATGCCCCTTCGACAGGATGAAGCGGTCGCGGTCGACCCAGCGCGGATCGGCGGGATCGACCGCCATCACGCGCCCGTAAAGCACGCCCAATATATCGGCGAGCGACAGGACCGAGCCGACGTGCGAGCTCTTGCCGAGGTGCGTCATCTGCACCGCGTGGCGGCGGATCGCCAGCGCCATGTCGCGCGTGTCGATCTGGTTGGTGGCCGGGGCCTCTTGCATGGGGGTTCCTCAGTCGAGAATCGCGAAACCGATATAGGGGTCGAAGTCGAGCCGCTCGATGCGCAGCGGACGCTTGGCGTGCGTTTCGAGCATCGCCAGCGTTTCGCCCGGCCACAGCGGATTGTCGAGTTCGTCGAACGCGACCACCGCGCCCTTGGGCATCCGCGGCAGGAAATGTTCGAGCGCGACCTTGGTCGGTTCGTAAAGGTCGAAGTCGAGGTACAGCAACGACACCAGAAGGTGCGGGTTTTCCTCGACGAAGGTGGGGATCGTCTTGGTCGCATCGCCGCGCACCAGCTTCACCTTGTTCACATGGCCGATGAAGCGCGTCGAATCATAGATGTCGACGAGCTGGGTCAGTTCGTCATGGACGTCGGCGGCGAGGTCGCCTTCCTTGACGTGCTGCGACGTCGCAGACCGGTCCTTTTCCGACACGCCAGGAAAACCCTCGAAGGTGTCGAAACCATAGACGCGCCGCATCAAGTTCACGGGTTCAAGGATCGCCGAGAATTTCGCCCAGCTCATCGTGCCGAAACCGTGGTTGACGCCGCACTCGATGATCGAGCCCTTAACTGGCTGGATCAGCTTGAAAATCTCATAGAGCGCGAGGAAACGCGTGAGGTTCTGGCGTCGCACATATTTGGGAAAATTCTCGAGTTTGGTTTCCCAGCTTGAGGGATTGGATTCAAATAGCGCGCGATTGCGCGACGCCTCGACCTGTTCGGCGTTGGTGCGAAGGCCGCCCGAAACGGCAATGGGTTCGTTGCTCATCTGTTTATCCCTATTCGCTGCCGGTCAGGCGTAGAAGGCCCGGACCTGTTCGATCACATAATCGACATCGTCATCCGCCAGCATGTGATGCATCGGCAGCATCATGTAACGCTTCGACATTTCCTCGGCATAGGGCGCATGCGCACGCAGGCCCAGGTCGTCGAACTGGTGGAGCATCCACCCGCCCCACTGGATGATCGTGCCGACATTCTTCGCCGCGAGTTGTTCACGCAGTCCGTCGCGGTTCTCGGCCTGGATTTCATAATTCTGGAAAATGTCGAACCGCAGATTGTCGCTGTCGGGCGCCGGCGGCAGCAACAGCTGCGCGACATCGTGCAACCCCGCCTGATATCGGCTGGCGATCGCCCGGCGCCGCGCGATCGCATCGTCGTACCGTGCAAGCTTCAAGCGCAGGATCGCCGCCTGGATATTATCGAGGCGGCCGTTGTGGCCAAAGGCGCGGACCTTGCCGTCGGCGCCGCGGCCATGGTCGCGCATCTGGCGGATCGCCGCTGCGGCATCGTCGCTGTTGGTGACGATCGCGCCGCCGTCGCCGAAGCAGCCGAGCGTCTTCGCCGGGAAGAAGCTGTACGAACCCGCAAGCCCGAACAATCCCGCCTTGGTGCCGCCGAACGAAGCGCCCAGCGCCTGACAGCTGTCCTCTACGATCTTCAGCCCATGTTCCTTCGCGATCGCGCCGATCGCGTTCATGTCGCTGGTGCGGCCGTTGAGTTGCGTCGGCATGATCGCGCGCGTCTTTTCGCTGATCATGCTCGCGGCGCTCGCCGGGTCCATCATGCTGTCGGGCAGGCAGTCGCAGATAACCGGGATCGCGCCGACATGATGCACGGCGGCGGCGGTCGCGACAAAGGTGTGCGACGAGACGATGACCTCGTCGCCCGCGCCGATCCCCGACGCCTTCAGCGACATCGTCAGCGCGACGGTGCCGTCGGCGACGCCGATGACATGCTTCGCGCCCAGGAAATCGGCCAGTTCTTCCTCGAACTGGATCAGATCCTTCTGCATGATATAGGCACCGCGCGCCATCACCTCGCGCAGCGTATCGACATATTCGTCGCCGCGCTCGGCGAACAGCGCCGGATAGTTGAAGAAGGGAACGTTGCGTTCGGTCATGGGGCCTTGCTTTCTGGCGTAGGGGGAAATGTGTCGGCAGGATGGGTGATCGCGTAGAAGCCAAAAGCCCGTAGACCGAAACGCGGGCATTTGTCACCGGTTCCTGCATAACGGAAGCCGGCCTTGCGGATCACGGCGACCGACGCCTCATTCTGGGCTTCGGTCAGGTACCAATAACCGCGCGCCCGTCCGAAACGTGCGATAATCTCATCAATCGCGCGAACCGCCAGCCCCTTGCCGCGATGTTCGGGGCGGCTTTCGGTCGCCCCGATCTGCAGGTCCGTCGCGTCCATGAAGGGAAAGCGCACAAACCCCGGCATCACCATCGAACTGTGCGCGATCGTGCTGGCGCTGTCGCGCAGCATCACCATCGCATAGTCGCGGCTGCGGAACATGCCGAGCGCGTGCATCGCGCTATAGCTCAGGATTCGCGGATCGCGGCGCCCCGGGGGAAACGGCGTGCCGAACGACGGCTGCCAGAAGGACGCGGTATACTCATCTGACCGACGCGCGTCGGCAAGGCGCGTTTCGCCCTGCCAGTCGCGGCCGTCGAGGTGATAGAATTGGACCGCGCCCATCGCCGCTCAGACCAGCCAGATCCGTGTCAGGTCGGCCTGGGCCGCGCAATTGTCGGCGTCGACCAGACGCAGCGCGGATTCGAACGGGCTGACAGGCGTCGCCGCCCACAGCCACGGCTGGACGTGCAGCCGGGTCGCGCCCGCTTTTGCGGCAGCATTAAGGTCGACCGGTGCGCCTCGGGCATCGCGGTCGGCCGTCGCACCAGCCGGATCGGCCACGCCAACCTCGCGACCGAGGGCCTGCGAAAGCAATGCGGCGCCAGCTACATCGGTCGCGGCTAAATCTGCCAGCCCCGCCAGCCCCTCGAATTGCGCGCCTGCGGCGGCCGACAATGGATTGAAGCGGGCGCTCGCCAGATCGAGAAGCAGCGTCGGGCGGAAGTCTTCGGCTCTGGCGATCGCCAGCAGATCCTGCGCGCCATCGAAACCGCGCGTCACATCGATCAGAAGCTGACCTGCCTGCCAGCCGTTCAAGGCTGCGTAGCGCGCGACATCGGTAAACGCCGCATGCGACAGCGCGGCGCTGTCCACCGCCTTCGGCAATTGCTCGAAGCGGCCGAGCGGATGCCACGCCCCTTCGTCCCAGCCCTGCCGTGCGGTCACGAAGGCCGCGATTTCGTCCACGATCTGCGTTCCCGCGTCGCCGGCGCCAAAATTTTCCTCGACCAGCGCGGTGACGTTCGCCGGCGGCGCGATCGCGGCGAGCGCCGCCGCCAGTCGATCGGGCGAGCGGCCGGTCATCACCGCTAGTCCCGCCTCGACCGCTTCGATCCATGCGCTGCTTTCGAGCGGCACGATCGCTGGCTTGCCCGCAAAAAAAGCCTCGCGCCCGACCCCGCCGGAATCGGTGATGACGAGCCGGCTCTGACGCAGCAGCGACTGGAAATCGAAATAGCCAAGCGGGTCGATCAGCCGCAGATTGGTCTGCGGTGACCAGCCCCAGTTCTGCAAGCGGTGTTGCAGGCGCGGGTGCGCGGGCAACAGCACCGGGAACGGCGCGCCGTCGAGCGCGCCGAGCAGGCCGAGGCAGGTGTCGCGGTCGTCGGTATTCTCAGCGCGGTGGATCGTGCAGATGCCATAGTCGCCCGCGGTCAGCCTGAAATCGGCGGGCTGCGCCGCCTCGCGACTTTGCAGCATCTCGCCCGACAGCTTGAAGATATCGTACATCGGGTCGCCGACGAAGCGCAGCCGATCGGCACCGAAACCCTCACGCGCCAGATAGCGCATCGCCTTGCGCGAGCTGACGAGGCACATGTCCGACAGATGGTCGGTGACGATGCGGTTCGTCTCTTCGGGCATCGCCACGCGGCGGTAAAGTCGCTCGCCGCCCTCGACATGCATCACCGGCACGCCAAGGTGCGCCGCAACCAGCGCCCCCGCGACGGTCGAATTGGTGTCGCCATAGACGAGCAACGCATCGGGCCTTTCCGCGTCGAAAACCTCGCGCAGCGGCGCCATCATGCGGCCGATCTGGTCGACGATATGCCCCGAACCCATGCCGAGATTATAGTGCGGCGCTTCGATCTCCAGCTCGGTGAAAAAGACGTCGCTCAGCATCTCGTCATAATGCTGACCGGTATTGACGACAACGCTCGCAAAGGGCGCCTTGTCGCCGAGTTCGCGCAAACGGCGCGCCGTGACGCCCAGCTTGATGAATTGCGGCCGGTTGCCGACGATGGTCAGGATCTTCATCGGCTCAGCCCCGTACCGCCGCGGCGAGCGCGGCGACGACCTTCGCCTGGTCGGCTTCGGTCAAGTAGGGATGCATCGGCAGGCTGAGAACTTCCGCCGCCGCCTTTTCGCTATGCGGCACGGGAACGGCCAGCACCGCGGTCCCGTCGAACGCGTCCTGCTGGTGCAGCGCGCGTGGATAATGAATGGTGGTCGGTACCCCGGCGGCCTTCATTTCCGCGACGACAACCGCGCGGTTCGGCACCCGGATCGTATATTGCGCCCAAACGCTCGTGCTTCCCTGCTCGACCGTCGGCGCCACGATACCCGCCTCCGCCAACCCCGCCTCGGCGATCAACGTATGATAGCGCAGCGCGGCACTTTCACGAAGCTCCACTTCCGCGTCAAACACCTCGAGCTTGGCGAGCAGGATCGCCGCCTGCAGCGTGTCAAGCCGGGCATTCACCCCAACGCGCACATGATGATAGCGCTCGGCCTGCCCGTGCGCGCGGATGCTGCGCAACAGCGCAGCGAGATCGTCGTCGTCGGTGAAACAGGCACCGCCGTCGCCGTAACAGCCGAGCGGCTTGCTCGGGAAAAAGCTGGTGGTCGCGATCATGCCCAGCGAGCAGGCGGTGCGGCCGCGGAATGTGGCGCCAAAGCTTTGCGCGGCATCCTCGATCACCGCGATGTTGCGCCCGGCCGCGATTTCAGCGAGCGCATCATAATCGGCACACTGGCCGAACAAGTCGACCGCGATAATCGCGCGGGTCCGGTCGGTAATCGCAGCGCGAACCGCCGCAGGGTCGACGTTGAAGCTCACCGGATCGACATCGACGAGAACCGGCGTGGCGCCGAGTAACGCAATCACTTCGGCGGCGGCGACATAGCTGAACGCCGGCGTGATCACCTCGTCGCCGCGCCCGATGCCGAGTGCCATCAGCGCCAGTTGCAGGGCATCGGTGCCATTCGCGACGCCGATGCAATGCTTGACGCCCGCGCGCGCAGCGAGCGCGGTTTCAAGCTCGGCCACTTCGGGACCCAGGATATATTGCCCGTGTGCAAGGACCGCGGCCATTCGCGCGTCGAGCGACCGGCGGATGCGCTGCTGCTGGGCGCCAAGATCGATGAACTGCATATACTTCACCCCTGTCCGCTTACGCCTTGATGACCTTTTCGTGCGGGTCGAGGTAGCGCCCGCGGGTATCGACCACCAGCGACGCATTTTCGAGGATCATATCATAATCAAAGCCGTCGTGATCGGTCGCGACCAGCACGCAGTCATAGCCGGCGATGCTTTCAGGCGTCAGCGAAACGCTGTCGAGCGTGAAGCTGTGCTCGCGCATCTCGGGGAAGCTAGGGAAATAGGGATCGCTATAATCGATATGCGCGCCAAGAGTCTCGAGCCGCTCCATCAGCAGCACCGAAGGAGACTCGCGCATATCGTCGACATTCTTCTTGTACGCGATGCCGAGCACGAGGACGCGGCTGCCGTTCAGCGCTTTCCGCCGACGGTTGAGCGCGAGCGACACCTTGCCGACGACATAGTCGGGCATGCTGTTGTTCACCTCACCGGCAAGCTCGATGAAGCGCGTATGCACCCCGACCTCGTGCGCCTTCCATGTCAGGTAGAAAGGGTCGATCGGGATACAATGACCGCCGAGGCCAGGCCCCGGATAGTAGGGAACGAAGCCAAAGGGCTTGGTAGCGGCCGCGCGGATCACCTCGTGAATGTCGATGTCGAGCTTGTCGGCGACGACCTTCATCTCGTTGACGAGGCCGATGTTCACCGCGCGGTGAATATTCTCGAGCAGTTTTGTGAGCTCGGCAACCTTGGTCGAGCTGACCGGCACGACCTTGTCGATCACATGGCCATACAGCGCGAGGCCGACGTCGAGGCAAGTCGCAGTGTGGCCACCACACACCTTCGGGATGGTGCGCGTCGTAAAGCTGATGTTGCCCGGGTCCTCGCGCTCGGGAGAATATACGAGGAAGAAGTCCTCGCCGACCTTGCGGCCCGTGCTTTCGACGCGCGGCAACAGCTCTTCCTCGGTCGTGCCCGGATAGGTCGTGCTTTCAAGCGAAAGCACCTGGCCGGGACGCAAATAGGGCAGCAGCGCATCGGTCGTGTCGGTGACGAAGCTGAGATCCGGCTCGCGATGGCGACCAAGCGGCGTGGGAACACAGATGATCAGCGCGTCGCAATCACCGGCGCGCGCAAAATCCGTCGTCGCCTCGAAACCCGCCGCATGCGCCTTTGCGACGTCGGCGTGCGCGATATGGTCGATATAGCTTTCACCCCGGTTGAGGCGTTCGGTCTTGCGGCTGTCGATGTCGAGGCCGATCACGCGATAGCCGACCTCGGTGAAGCGCAGGACGAGCGGCAGGCCGACATAACCCAGCCCGACGACTCCGATCACCGCGCTCTTGTCTTCCAGCTTTTTGATGAGAGCCTGCTGCACTTGAAACTCCATGAAATCAGGGGAGCACGCGCCCGTCTGGGCGCGCGTAATATGGATCAGTTATCGGTCAATTCACGCGTAACGCGATCGCCCCGCAAACGGTAGCGCGACCCGTCGTTCGGGCATTGGACATTCGCTTCGCCAGTGAGAGGCAGTTGCAGCCGCTCGCCATAGGCGCTCATCCATCCGATATGCCGCGCGGGCACGCCTACGACCAGCGCGAAGTCGGGCACGTCACCGGTGACCACCGCGCCCGCCCCGACGAAGCTGTATTCGCCCAGCGTCGCACCGCACACAATGGTGCAATTGGCACCGAGTGAGGCCCCCCGGCCCACTCGCGTCGGACGATATTCGGTCTTGCGCTCGACATGCGCGCGCGGATTGACGACGTTGGTGAACACCGCGCTAGGTCCGCAAAAGACGTCATCGTCCAGGATCACGTCGTCATAGAGCGACACGTTGTTCTGGACCTTCACGCCATTGCCGATCCGGGCGCGGTTACCGACGAAGACATTCTGGCCGAGGCTACACCGTTCACCGATTACCGCGCCGCCGCAAACATGGACGAAATGCCATATCCGCGTTTCGGCGCCGATCACGGCGCCCTCGTCGACGATCGCCGAAGGATGGACCATAGCGGTCATCGATTCAGAGCTTTCGCGCCAGCGGATGATAGTCACCGGCGAGCGGAGCGAGGGGCATGCGGCGGATGTCATTTGCCAGCAGGACGCTGGGCTCGGCTACATCTAGACCGAAGCCCTTCCCGCCGAGCACGGCCTCATAACTGCGTGTATGCAGGTCAGTGAAGCCTTCCGAAAATTCGAACTCCTCGCCGTCGAACTGGATCGAACGAAAGGTGCGCTTGCCTGCCGCGCGCGCGGCATCGGGCAGATATGCCTCATTGATCGAAAGGAACCAGCGCACATCGGCGCTGCGGAAGCTGAGCACACCTGCCGCGGCGGCGTCGTTGCTGGCGTGAACGCGGTTTTCGACCACATTGCCGAACAGAAAGCTCAGCATGTCGAAGAAATGGATGCCGATGTTGGTCGCGATCCCGCCTGACCGCCGCAAGTCGCCCTTCCACGAGGTAAAATACCAGGCACCGCGCGACGTAAGGTAGGTAAGGTCGACCGCAAACCGCTTGTCGGGATTCGCCGCGAGCTCAGCATCGATTTTGGCCTTAAGCGCGATCACGCTGTCGTGGAGGCGCAACTGAAGGATCGTGTAGATCTTCTTGCCCGTCTCGCGCTCGACGACGCGCAACGCATCGAGGTCCGTCGCATCGAGCACGAGCGGCTTTTCGCAGATCGCATCGGCTCCGTGGCGCAGCGCGGCGCGCATGTGCGGCGCGTGTAGGTCGTTCGGCGAACAGATGCTGATATAGTCAAGCTTGCGGCCCGCGACGGCTTCGCCGTCCAGAAAGCTCTCGAACTTTTCCGCCACGGTGAAGAAAGCCGCGTCGGGGAAGAAGCTGTCCATGATCCCGACGCTGTCGTTAATGTCATAAGCAACGACCAGTTTGTTTCCCGTGTCGCGAATGGCCTGAAGGTGGCGGGGCGCAATGTAACCGG
Organism: Sphingopyxis sp. MSC1_008; assembly: GCF_023197165.1. Classification (GTDB taxonomy): domain Bacteria; phylum Pseudomonadota; class Alphaproteobacteria; order Sphingomonadales; family Sphingomonadaceae; genus Sphingopyxis. Next base: position 119,193 of record NZ_JALPRD010000010.1, on the reverse strand, counting down.
CAGCCCCGACAAGTGCAAAACGTTGCATTAGTGAATATTCCTCTGACGGATCGCGGGGCAACTACACGGGTCAGTCGCTGGTGTAAACCCGTGGCCAATTTCCTGCTCTATTGAAAAAAACTATGTATCACAAACTGTTATCATTTCATTCGATTGACGGTAACGCGCGAGCAAGTATCTCCTGCGGGTCGAAAATTTGGCGAAGTCCCTGCGCCAGCCGCATCTCCTCCGGCGGGGTAAATTTCCGCAGGGCAGCGGCATTCGACGGCCCGAGCCCATGTTCCGCACTGAAGCTGCCTCCCAGCGCGACCACCGCCTCGTAAATACGCATTCGAACGTCGCCGCGCGCCGGCTCGCGATCGGCCGGTCCCGATCCTGGCGGCCAAACAAGGTTGAAATGCACGCCACCATCGCCGCAATGACCGAAATCGCACAACTTGAACCAAGGATAGCGGGCTGCCAGCATCGCGACGGCTTCGGCCCGGAACGTCGGAAGTGCTGCAAGCGGGAGCCCGATGTCGAGCCCGATCACCTCGCCTTCCTTTTTGAGCGAGTCGCTGATGGCATGTCGTAGCGCCCAGGCGATGGATGGCGGCACGACAAGCGCATCCTCGATGCCAAGCGCTTCGCGCGCGAACAGCTTCTCGGCAGCGCCAAGCAGGGCGCCGTCGGCATCGACCACCGAATTGTCGAGGCCCGTAGACACCTCGACGAGCACTGCCTGTTCGGGAAGTGCTCGGAACGGGTTCTTTAAGCCCGGATTGTGACGCAGCGCGACCTCCATGGCAGCTTTCGACATGATCTCGCACGCTGACAGAAATTCGCCAAACATGCGCCGCAACTCGGTGACGAGGGCAGGTATCTCATTGATGCCGCCGAGCGCCAGGAGCATCGTCGCGCTCTGCTGCGGCAAGGGATCAAGCTCGATTGCGGCAGCGGTAACGATACCGAGCGCGCCTCCCGCTCCGCTGACCAGCGGCGCCCAGCCGAGCCGACTATTGTCCTTGCGCGTCAATCGAAGGCTGGAAACCAGCGTCGCATCGCGATCGGCGAGAACGACTTCGAGCCCCAGAATGTGGCGGCGCATGTCACCATAGCGCATCATCCGGCTCCCGCCCGTATTTGTCGCCACCATACCGCCGATACTGGGGTCGGCGCCAAGATCGACGCCAAGTTGCAAGCCGTGTGGCTCCAGTGCGCCGTTGAGCTGCGATAGTCGCACGCCGGCTTCCACGACCGCCACTGCGTCCGCGATCGCCAATTGCCGGATGCTATTGAGGTGCCGGGTCAAAAGGACAACCTGCCGCCCGGTGCCGTCGGGCACCGCAGCTCCGACAAGGCCGCTGTTTGCGCCCTGCGGAACAACCCGCAATCCCAAGCCCACGCAGACGCGCACGATCGCGCGCAATTCATCGACGCTTGCGGGTGAGAGAACGGCGAGTGGTTTGCCGCCCGCGCAGCGAAGACCATTGGTAAAGGTCTCCCAATCCGCAGGCGGAACGACCGCACGCGGATCGACAATGCCATCAAGGCGGGTCAGGAAATCCTGATATTGCATCCTCTTGTACAAGCCACCTTCAGGTCTTGCTGAATCTCCGAGGCCGCCCGATGCCCCGCCCGGTCAGTTCGTCGCGCCGCGGACAAGCCGGACATCGGTGAGGTCGATCTGCGATGCGCCGCCCGACAGCGAACCGCGCACCGACAGCTCGACGAGGACAACCGGACAATTGGCCGGAACGGTAAAGCCGAGCGATTTCGTGCCGCTGCCCGCAGTGAAGATGTTGACCGACGAGGTGAGCGACGTATCAGCCAAGGGCCTAACACAGCGCACTTCCCAATTGGATCGGGCCCCGGCACCACCGACATTTCCTCTACCGCTATAAAGCAGGTTCCAACGACCGGTCGGCAGCCACAACAGCTTTTTTGCGACCACGCTGCCATATCCCGCTTCGGCCCAGCCGTTGATGTTGACGGTCCCAGGCATTTTCCCCGCCGCGACAAGTGCGCCGTTGGTCGTGTCCTCGTTCACGCCCCATGCCACAGGCGGTACTCCGTCCAGCAGCGTGAGGTCACGGAAGGTCGCCTCGGTCGGCCGGTTACGCAGACCGATCGATGTCGGCGGGACGTGCATGTAGAGCCGCTTGAGCAGGTCGGTCTCACGGCTCGCCGTAAGGCCCTGCGCGAGCAGCGCGACCGCCACTCTCATATCGGTGCTATCCTTGAGACCGGAAAGACCCAGCATCAGCTGCGCGGTACCCGATTGGGCATAAGGCTGGGCGGCGGCATAAGCGAAAAAGCTGTCCCGCCAGGGCGCCTTGCGCCGCAGCGCAATCGACAGATATTTGCGAAAATCCGGGAAGCGCAGCGCGTCCGCCAGGATCGGAAATACCTGTGGGGTAATTTCGGGCTCGGTCCGTAGCGCGCGATCGATATGCTCGATTGCCACCGCATAGTGCTTCGCCTGCATCGCCTGCCCTGCCAGCAGCATCTGACTTCCGGCGTGACGACGAGACAGTTTTTCCGCAAGCGCGACATATTGCGCCGACTTTTTGCCCTCGCCCCGCGTTTCGGCAACGAGTGCCAGCATGTGCAGCGCATTGGGGTTGACCGGCGAACGCTCGAGGCTCTCACGCGCAATCCTGGCTGCGCGCTTCGGGTTTGAAACCTCGATGCGCTTCTTGTCCTCTGACGCTCCCACGCGAATCATGTTGAGCGGTGCCACCGGGTTACGGAACGGCGACGCGACCATCGGATTGCGTCCCGTCGCGTCCAGTCCCGCCAGTGCCTGGGAAAACGTCAGCGCGCCGCAGACCAATGCACCAATGCCGACGAAGGCATAGCTTTTCAGGAACGGCGCGATGTCGCCGCGCGACACAAGTGACCGGCGATGTTTGCGTGCCATGGATCAGTCGTTCCCGCGCAGACCCGTCGACCGGTCTTCGGGATCGCTTTCGCCGCGGTCCTTGCCACCATAATTGTACGAATATGCTGCGCCGTAGTTATATCCGTAGCCAAGGCTTTTCGCCGAATATTTGGTCAGTACGAGGCCGAAGACGCGCGCCTTGGCCGTACGCAGACGGCCGATGGCATCCGAAATCGCCCGGATCGCGCCCCGCTCGGCTTCCGCGATGAACACGACGCCTTCGACATTGCGGGCGATCAGTGTCGCATCGGCAAGGCCGAGGATCGGCGGTGCGTCGATCACGACATGGTCGAAGCGGTTTAGCAGTTCGCGCACCAGCATGCCCATGCGCTCGCCGCTGAGCAGATCGGGTGCGCTCGGCGGGATCGGTCCCGATGGCAGGACACGAAGGTTCCCGAAGTCGAGCGGATGGATCATCGCGTCGAGGTTGTCGTCACCGGCCAGATAGTTGCTCAGACCGTCAGTCCCGCGCTTCTCGATCCGCTTGTCAATCGTCGGAATACGCATGTCGGCGTCGACCACGACGACCGACTTGCCCGAACGGGCCAGCCCGGCAGCAAGTGCGAGCGCCGACGTCGACTTCCCTTCGGCTTGTCCAGTACTCGTCAACATGAACAGGCGCGGCACGCCATGGTCCGTCGAGAAGGCAAGGTTCGACAACACCGTGACATAGGCTTCCGAAACAAAGGATTTCGGATCAGCGACCTCGTCGAGCGGCTCGTCGGCCGAAGTTTCTGGAATCACGCCCAGCAGCGGCACACCGAGCTTTTGCTCGATGATCGCCGGATCGCGAATACCCTGATCGATATTTTCGAGAATCAGCACTAGCGCACCAGCCAAGCCCAGACCCGCCACCATCGCGAGGATAAGGTTGATCAGCAGGTTCGGTGAAGAGGGCGCGCCAGGCGCAACGGCGGTATCGACGATCGAGACGTTGTTCGCACCCACACCCGCAATCCCGATCTCCTTGTAACGCTGCAACAACGCGTCATAAAGCTGGCGATTGGTGTCGACCTCTCGCTGGAGAATACCGTATCGGATGCCGTTCCGTTCTTCTTCGGTCAGCGTGCTCAGGAGCTTATCCACCTTTGCGCGCAGATTGCTTTCGCGCGTCCGCGCTGATTCGAGTTCCGCCGCGGCAGCATTATTGAAACGACCCTGTTCGGTTCGGATCGACTGGTCGATCGCGTTGATCTGTTCCTGCAGCGCCTGCGCGGGCGGATAATCACGTTCGAATGTAACGAGTAACGCCGCCAGTTCGCCGTTGAGTTGCGCTCGGCGTTCGCGAAGCCGACCGATCGCTGCATTTTCGACAGATTGCATATTATCGCGGCGCCGCGAAAGCGCGGACGCGTTCGCCTCGGCCTTCACGCGATCGACCGTCGCTTCCGTCAATTGCTGATTCAGCGCTTCCAGATCTGCGCCGGTCAATGTCTGGACGATCTGAGTTACCCCGCCTTCACCCTTAGCTTCCTTCAGCGTGATGATGTTTCGGCTCACAGCATAATCCACGAGCTCGCGCTCCGATTGGTCGAGCCGCTGGCGAAGGTCCTGAAGCCGCTTTTCCAGAAACGCCCTCGCCTCCGCAGTCGAGGCAAAACGACGGTCGAGGCTGTTCTGAATGAACTCCGACGCCCAGGTATTGGCAACCCTTGAGGACCAAACCGGATCGGGGCTCGAATATGCGATCGTTACCAGCGCCGATCCGCGAACCGGCTGGACTTCGATATTGGCTTGGATCAGCGCTACGGCTCGTTGCTCGCGCGCCTTCGCCTCGGCCGGCGAAAGGCCGACCTTGGTCGCTGCCGTGCCGCTGCCATCGACATCGGCGCCATGCAGCGCAAAGAATTCGTTCGAACGCGCCAGCCCGAGCTTGCGAACCACGCGTTCAGCGAGCGTGCGGGATCGCAGGAGCTCGTATTGCGTTGAATAAAATTCCTGCGTCTGGCCCGCGCGCTCACTCTCGAGCCCTTCGACATTCGTGACGCGCGCCTGTTCGCGCGAGATTTCAATCTTGGTGACCGCCGTATAGATAGGCGTCGCCATCCCGGTCGCAATCGCTCCCGCTAGCAGGCTTAATCCCAGCGCGCCGAGGACGATTAACCGTCGGCGCCACAGAATATTCCAATATTGCAGCAATATGGGCACGCTGTGCCCGTTGCTCTCGCCGTCGTTTTTATCCGAAACAGCGTCCGGTTCCATCCCGGCCTGCACAATTGCATTGTTTGCCATCAACTAAGTCCGATTATCTTTGCAGCAAGGCCACAATGGGCGCCGTAACCAGCGCGCCGGCCTGAACGATGCTCTGGAACAGACGGCGCCCCTGGGATTCCCCCACGACAACGACGTCATTCGCAAACAGCGGCGGATCTTCATAAGCGCCCCGGCGGATCGCGCCGAGATTGTAAAGCGCAACCATCTGCCGGCCCTCTACGGTGCGAAAAACGACCACGTCATCCAGCTTCGCATATTCCGTAACACCCTTGGCACGCGCCACGGCGCGCATCAGCGTCAGGTCTGAAACTGCGGGATAGGAGCCAGGCTCGCGCACGCTGCCGTCGAGCGTCACCGTGCGGCTGTTGATCTCGCGCACGTTGATGCTGACCTGAGGGTTACGGACATGGGCTAGCCGCAACCGCTGTACGACTTCGGCTTCCAGTTCGGCCAGCGTCCTGTTGTTCGCATCGATGCGGCCAGCGAGAGGCAGAGCGAGCTGGCCCGTGCCGTCAGTCTCGAAATCGCGCGCCTTAAGCTCCTCGATACCGAAAACGTCGACGAGCAGCTTGTCGCGCGCACCGACGCGGTACGTCCGGTCGGCGGTTTCCGCCGGGCTTCCGTCGGGCGCACGGAGGCTCCTTTCGTTCACCACGCTGATTGCAGGACTCCCGCCCAGCTCCCTTTGCCCCGCGCAGGCGCTCAGCGCCACCATCATCAAAGCCCCGGTCAAAAACATTCGGCGCATCAAAACTCCTCGCGAACTTGCTTGTTCGAGTGCGATAGGCGGCACCTATCAGGTGTCACTGCTTCAGGCCAGCGACTAGTCGGCGGACGACCGCGATATATCGTCCGCCGCGCGCTTCGCCCGGATAATCCAAAAGACACTGATCATTGCCAGCACCTGGATAGAGGGGACGCGCAGCGGATAATCAACGATACTTGCGACGGCGCAGAGCAGGATGATCCACAAGCCCGTGGCACCGGCACGCCAGCGAAAGCTACGGCGCTCGGTTTCGTCCGCGCGCCAAATCGACACCGCGCCGCCCAACCAGGCCAATCCGGCGGCGGCGATCGCTGCAGCGCCGAATATTCCGTGATCGATCAACAGTTCCATGAAATCATTGTGCGCATGGTTATAATAGCTGGGATTCAGGAAACTGTCCGGTTCATATAGCTTGAACAAGGGAACAAACGACCCCGCTCCCATACCGAGAGGGAAATGGTCGATCATCATGCGCCACAAGACAGGGAACATGCCGAGGCGATCGATCTCGCCTTCTCCCGTCGCGGCCAAGCGATCGAACGATGTGGCGCGCCCAGCGAAGAGCGAGGCGGCAATCAGAGCCACCACCATCAGCACCCACATGATCCGGACGTCGAAATAGAGCGTGCGCACATCGCGCCGCGATTTCGTATACTCCGGCATCCTGTAAAGGCACAGCGCGGCGACGAACCCCATGGCGCCCAGCACCAGACCCGCGCGACTTCCGGTAAGCACGATGAGTGGGAACAGGAGCGCCAGAGCCAAGCCCGCCGTGATCTGCGCTCCCGCGAATGACCGTGCACGGCCGCGCCAGTGCGACATCCACAGCGCGATGAGCGGCATCGCGCATGCCAGCAACAGGGCATGATGGTTACGGTTCGCCATCAACCCGACCGACGAATCGCGATTGGTGATCCGATAAAGATAGGTAATGCTGTTGCTGCTGCCAACGAGCTGGAGAATACCGAGCGCCGCCGCGACGGCAGCGATTACGAGCAGCAGCGTCACAAGTCCGCGCCCGGCGGTGTCACCAGCCAGCGCCAGACAGGCGAGTGCCGCGGCGGGTACGACGAGCGAGAAAAGCGCGTTCCAGGCAAAATAGGGCTCGATCGCCCAAGATCGTGCAATTGCCCCGAGTCCGGCGGTCTTGTCGACCGTTTCGATAATGTCGCGCCCCGGGAACATCGTCCACAAACCGTGCGGAAGCGGAACAAGCTCGATCAGCAGAAAGGCAGCGATCACGCCGATCACCACAAACGGCCGGCGCGCCTCGACGATCCGCTCACTGCATCCGGCCAGAAGGACCACCAGCAAAACCGCGGACACGCCGCGCAGAAACGGCAGCGAGACAAGATCGTTACGCGCTCCGCCGCCCAGCAGGAAAACGAACAGGATGAATGCACCCAGCAGCCATTCAGGCTTCAGCCAACGGAACGGGGACCATTCGGCATTGCGATGTGTTTGCATCTAGGAGAAATAGTCCAGAACGGGGGTGATAGTGGAGCCGGGCCCGACCCCGCCCGCGTCGACTTCAGACACGTACGGACGGAGAGGCCGAAAGCGATAGCGGCGGGTAAGCAGTCCCTTGGGCAAAGTCAACCGCGCCGCAGACGCGTCGAGGCCGTTTTCGAGACCTCAGCCAGCAACCGATTCTCGTGCAGCATCCTCGTTCAGATGGTATTCGGGGACGAGCTCGGCCATAAGGATTTTCGCACGATCCGAATCCCCGGCTTCCAGGAAGGCCGCAAGGTCGGAAAGCCGCTTTTCCAACTCGGCCCAAGCAAGAAAAACCTCCTCCGCCATGACGATTCGTTCGTGCTTGGTCCGACGCGGGTTATTCCCCAGCAGAAGCTCCTCATAAAGCTTTTCGCCCGGACGCAGGCCAATTTCGCGCAATTCGATGTCGCCTTCGGGATTGTCAGGGGTGCGCTCGCTAAGACCGCTCAGCCGAATCATCGTCGCAGCCAGATCATAGATACGGACCGGCTGCCCCATTTCGAGCATGAAGACTTCGCCTCCACGAGCCATCGAGCCGGCCTGGATGACAAGCTGCGCGGCCTCGGGGATCGTCATGAAATAGCGGGTCACCCGCCTATCGGTAATCGTCACGGGGCCGCCTGAAGCGATCTGCTGCTTGAAGAGCGGCACGACCGAGCCGCTCGAACCCAGCACATTGCCAAACCGCACCATTGAAAGGTTGCAGCCACCCTTTTCCGCGGCGCGGGCCTGCAATATCAGCTCGCAAATGCGCTTCGAAGCACCCATCACATTCGTCGGGCGCACCGCCTTGTCGGTGCTGACCAGAATGAAGTGCCCGACGCCGGCCCCTTCCGCCGCCAGCACCGTATTGAGCGTCCCCATCACATTGTTGCGAAGTCCCGCGATCGGGTTGCTCTCGACCAGTGGAACATGCTTGTACGCCGCGGCATGGAACAGCGTCTCCGGCTGGTAGCGCCTCAACACCCGGCCGATCGACGCCTGGTCGGCGACGTCGCAAAGTTCGGGTACAATCACGGTCGCAAAGCCCATGCGCCTTGCGATTTCGACCAGCTCGCGATCGATCTGATAAAGAGCGAACTCGCTCTGCTCTACCAGGATCAGGCGGCTTGGCCGGCAACCAATGATCTGGCGGCAAAGCTCGCTTCCGATCGATCCACCGGCCCCCGTCACCAGCACGACCCTGCCGGCGATGTTCCGGCCCATCAGCAATTCGTTCGGCGGAACAGGATCCCGGCCCAGCAACTCCTCGATCTGCACGTCGCGAAGGTCGCTGATCGCAACGCGGCCTTCGACGATATGCCCGACGCTGGGCAGGGTTCGTACCGCGACGCTCTGTGTCGACAGGAATTCGACAATCTCGCGTCGCCGCGCGCGGGTCGCGCTGGGAATGGCGAGCAGGATTTCCTGAATTGCGAAATCGTCGATGATATTTTCGTGCTTGCTTGCCGCAAAGACGGGAATGCCGTCGAGCAATTGCTCGTCGAGACGCGCGTCGTCGTCGATGAAAGCGACCACCTTCAACTGCGACTCATGGCGCAACCCCATGGCGAGCTGCTGCCCCGCCCGTCCGGCGCCATAGATGGCGACGCGGCGATAGGTTCCGAGTAGCGGCCGGCCTCCGGCAAGTATGTCGACGAGCGCAAAGCGGATGAGCAGGCGACTAAGACACAGAAGTGAAAGAAAGATGACAGGGAAAAGCAACCCCATCGTACGGGGAACGCCCGGAATCGAGACGATCATGAACAAGAGCGTCATCGGAACCGCCATAATGGCGACCGAAACCCCCAGCCCCATCATCGTCCGCCCGCCTGCAAACCGCAGCAGCGTCATGTAGGTCTTGCGCGGCACCGCGATGAGGAACCAGATCGACAGGCCGGTGACCGTCAGAATCAGATACGGCTTCCAGCCCCAAAAAGGATCCCCGGTCCGCAGGAACAATGCGCCCCAGACGGCGATGGCACCGATGATCGCGTCCATCGCGATCGCCACCCACCGGCGGCGCGAGCGCGGCATATGTGCGAAGGCCAGCAACAAGCGTGTTACGACGCGGTCGAGTTGACGGAATTGCCGTTCGGCGATTTTGGCAACGCGGGAGAAGTGCATTGGCGGAAACCTTTATCGTATTAACCGTTTCGGCGCCGCAACTTTGCGCCCGAAACCCCTATTTCGCAACGAAAAGCCGTCTTGGCCTTATCGGCGCACCGACCGCGCGGCAAGCGGGGCCTCCGTATCATCCCTCGCGTTCCGGTTCAGCCGTGCAGAACCAGAGTTGGCTCCCTTCAAGCCCGACCGCTGTAAGGCGGTTCGAGGCATAAGCGCCCGTATCGATGCCAAGGCGGTTTCCTCGATGCTCTGGCGCATCGGTAATCGTATGTCCGTGGACGACGCACATGCCATGATCGCGTCCGTCATCGAGGAACGGCTGCCGGATCCAGCGCAGGTCCGACAATTTCTGCTCCTCGATATCGACGCCGGGCCGGATACCGGCATGAACGAACAGATAGTCGCCGCGCCGAACCCAGGGGTTTCCGCTGTCGAGAAAAGCCAGATGCTCGGGCGGCACAAGCGTCGGAAGGACAAGCGCCAACTCGGCATAGTCCATTCGGCGGAGAACGTCCCTATCGAGGCCGTAACTGACGATCGTCTCTTCGCCGCCATAACGGCAGAAAAACTTCAGCGCTTCGAGGTCGCCCGAAAGCGCGCGAAGAAATGCTTCTTCATGGTTGCCCGTGATCCAGTGGAATTCGTCCCAGCGCCCGTCCTGCTGGCGCGCGCGCTCAACCACCGCGGCCGATTCCGGGCCCCGATCGACTAGGTCGCCAAGGAGAATAAGCGTCGTCGGCAAGGGGCCCCGCGCCGCGCTGTCCCGTTCAATTTGCTCAAGCAGCGCGGCGAACAGATCGTCGCGACCGTGAATGTCGCCGACCGCATAGACCCGCTGTCCCGAAGGCACCGAAAATTCGCGGTTTGCCGGGTTCGCGGACTTAGGCCGGCGTTTCCAGAACATCGAGACAACCATTCTTAGGACAGGGACCGGATGCGGGCAAACGCTCGGCTGCGCCGCGAGTTCCGCCGCTCCTAGTCGCACGCATCAGGATTGACAATATAGACGGAACCCTGAGCGTTCAGCCTTGCAAACGATATGGAGCGGGCAGCGAAGCCGGGCCCATATCATCCCGAAGTGCCGCGAGACCTGCCACGAACGCGGCCATTATCCCGCGCGTCGCCGTCGCTGCGCGCAATCCCATGCCAAGGGGCCCATCATTTCGCGGGAAAACCCGGGTGGATAAACCCAACGGGTCTGACCGGCGCCCATCAATATAATTCGTTGCCGATCGTGCCCGCCCCGGGCCGGCCCAGCGCTCTGTCGAACGCTGCGACGCGATCGAACGCCGCGCCTACGAAGCTCGCCATATCGTTCACCATCCGGCTTAGGGCCGGGTCCAGGGTCGCCGACGCGGTCAAGGCGGCCGCCCCCGCCTCGCTCCCGGAACTGGCCCTTGACGCGAGCGACTGTTCCGTCAGCGATACCAGCGTTCCGTCCTTGAACCGGATGCTCTCAATGCCCGTCAGCACGTCCTGTCCGTCGTCGCCATCGATGTTGGTCCGCAGGTCGGTGACGGTCGCTTGCCCGTTCGCGATTTCGATCCAGTAATCGTCCTTGAGCCCGGAATAATAGGCCACGTCATCGCCCGCGCCGCCATCGAGCGTATCGTTCCCGCCGCCGCCGACCAGCCGGTCATTGCCGTCCTCGCCGTACAGCTTGTTCGCCCCTGCCGAACCGTAGAGCCAGTCGCCCCAGCTCGTGCCGCGGACATTCTCCACGCCAGTCAGCGTGTCGCCATGCGCCCAGTTCCAAGTGCCCTTGCCCGTCGCAAGGTCGACCCACACCGCGCCGTAATTGCCGGCATAATCGGCGATATCCTCGTCCGCCCCGCCGTCGAGCAGATCGGCACCGGCACCGCCTGAAAGAAGGTCGTTGCCCTCGCGGCCGACAAGCCGGTCCTCGCCCTTGCCGCCGTGGAGCGCATTTGCCGCGGCGGAGCCGTAGAGCCAGTCTCCGTAATCGGTGCCGACGACATTCTCGATGCTCGTCAGAACATCGCCATGCGCCCAGTTCCAGGTGCCGGTGCCCGCCGCAAGATCGATCCACACAGCGCCGAAATTGCCTGTATAATCGGCGATATCCTCACCTATACCGCCATCGAGCAGATCAGCGCCGGCGGCGCCGGACAGGCGGTCGTTGCCGTTTTGGCCGTGGAGCTGGTTGATGCCCGACGATCCGTAGAGCCGGTCGTCATCGCTGGTGCCGATGACATTCTCGATGCCTGTCAGGACATCGCCCTCGGCCGCGCCCCATTTGCCGATGCCCATCGTCAGGTCGACCCAAACCGCGCCCGAATTGCCGCCATAATCTGCGGTGTCTTCGTCAGCGCCGCCATCCAGCGTATCCGCGCCGGCACCGCCGGCGAGCAAGTCGGCTCCTGCACCGCCCCCGATCAAATCTGCACCTTCTCCACCATATAGCCTGTTTGCGACCGCCGAACCATCGAGCCGGTCGTCATAGCTGGTCCCAAAAACATTCTCGATGCTCGTCAGGACGTCGCCCTCGGCCCAGTTCCATTGGCCGATACCAGTTGCCAGGTTGACCCAAACTGCCCCAGGATTGCCCCCATAATAAACAGTGTCCATACCCGCGCCGCCATCCAGCCTATCAGCGCCAGCGCCGCCATCGAGATTGTCGTCTCCGCCGCCGCCGGCGATCCGGTCGTCACCGCCGCTGCCGGTTATGGCGTTGGCCCCGGCGTTACCCTCGATACGATCGTTGAATTCCGTGCCTGCGACATTTTCAATGCCGACATAGGTTTCACCTTCGGCGTAGTTCCATTTGCCGATGCCCGTGGCCAAATTGACCCACACCGCCCCGTAATTGCCCCTGTAATCGGCGGTGTCGGTTCCCGCGCCTCCGTCGAGAACGTCCGCACCCCGACCACCGGCCAAGACATCATCGCCGCCGCCGCCGGTGACCATGTCCTCGCCTTTGCCGCCCGCGATATAATTTGCGCCGCCGTCGCCGGTCAGGCGATCGCCAAAATCGGTGCCGACAATATTCTCGAAATTGCGCAATATGTCGCCGTCGGCGGAGTTCCACTGCCCCAGCCCCGCCTGCAGGTCGACCCAGACCGCACCTTCGTCGCCGGTGTAATCCACCGTATCGTAGACACCAGCGCCGCCGTCGAGTTCGTCGGCGCCTAGGCCGCCGTTGATCACGTCATTGCCGCCGCGCCCCAGGACGATGTCGTTTCCCTTGCCGCCCCGCAAGACGTTGATGCCGTCGTCACCATATAATCTGTCACCGAAATCCGTTCCCGTGACATTCTCGATCGATGTCAAGCGGTCACCCTCTGCATAGTTCCATTTGCCGATGCCCGTGGCCAGATCGACCCAGATCGCCCCGAAATTGTCCGTATAGTCCGCTGTGTCGATGTCGGCGCCACCGTCGAGTCGGTCGCCCCCCGCGCCGCCGACAAGCGCATCGTTGCCGCCGAGTGCCGCAATCCAGTCAGCCTGGCTCGTGCCCACCAGCCGGTCATTTCCTTCGGTCCCGGCAATATTCGGAAGATTGGCCTCGATCAGCGTGAAACCATAAGGGTTGCCGTCGCCGGCCGCCTGTGCGCTCGTGACCTGAAATGTTCCTGCTGTCGTTCCATCGGTGCGCCACAGCTCTTTACCGTGCACGGGGTTGGCGAAGGAGAAATAGACGATACCGTCTTTGCCGAGCCACTCGATCAGAGTCGTGCTGCCGGCGCCGGGCGTCAAGTCGGCCACCATGAAAGTGCCCGCGCTCGTCCCGTCAGAGCTCCACAGCTCCAGACCGTTCGTACCGTTGTTATAGGTAAAGACAACCCGGTCACCCGCACTGGTCAGGTTCGAAACCGGGCCGGTGACAGCGGCGACCTTGGTCGTCCCCGCAGCGGTCCCGTCGCTGACCCAAAGGCGCGTGCCCTCAAAGGGTTCGGCCTGCTGGAAGAAAAGCTTGTCGCCTCCTACTGTCAGGTTGGTCGGTCCTACATCGCTCGTCTGGTCGGACGTGATATCCTTGACCATCACCGTCCCGGCGTCGGTCCCGTCGCTCTTCCACAGCTCGCGCCCGTTCACCCCATTGTTGGCGGTGAAATACAGCGTATTGCCGATAGCCCTCAGTTGCGCCGGATCGGAATTGGCCAGATACACATTGCCGCCGCCCGGCTGGAATCCGCGCCAGATATCCTTCACACGAAAGACCGTGGTGCCATCGGTTGCAAAAAGTTCGCGGTCATACCCCTGCGCATTGGGTACCGAGCTTGAAACAAAGAATACAAGGTTTCCGGCCGCTGTCAGTTCGCGCGCGCCATAACTCATAAATTCGGTATGCGGTGTCTCTCGCAGCAGGATGGTGCCCGCTGTCGTCCCGTCGGTTACCCACAGGTTCCCCGAATCGTAGCCAGCATTGAGATATAGCTTCCCATTGTTGATCGCGAGTCCGCTGATCGGTGCGTTAAGAGCCTTGACGACGGTGGTCCCTGACGATGTGCCATCGCTTTTCCACAACTCGCTATTTGACGCGAAATAATATTGCCCGTTGAACGCCGTGCCGAAGTTGCCGTTGACGCCCGACTTGACGAGCTCGGCCGGGGCTCCGTTTCCTGTGTATCGGAAAAGGTCGCCACCCACCCAAAAGAAGACCGATGTTCCCACGGCATCGGCATCACGGATTGTACCGCTGGCAATATCGCCAAGCCGCGTGGCCAGGCCGTTGCCGACGCTATAATAAAGCGCCCTGCTACCCGGGCCGCTTCCGTTGGCCGGTTCCTCAGCGGCGACAAAAACCGTTTCAGTCTGCCCGCTGACATTCTGGAACGTCACGATGCTGGCAGGTTGGACGATCGAGGACGGGTCGAGGCGATTGATCGCGCCAATATCCGATTTCAGTACCGTACCACCCGTCGTGCCGTCGCTGATCCACAATTCCTGGCCATAAATGCCGTCGTTGGCCCCGAAGAGGAACTTTCCGTCAAATGCCACGCCGCCGACGGGATTCGAGGTCCTCGTTCCAGGGCGGATATCCTTCAGGATGTATGTACCTGCGGCCGTGCCATCGGTACGCCAGGGTTCGCGGCCCCTATTGTCATTGTTATTTGGAGAGGCATCGAAATAGGTGACGCCATTCGCTGTGCGAAAATTGGAGGGCCCGCCCAGCAGACCCGAAGCGATAACGCTAAACTCGTCACTCTGCCCGTCCCAGGTCGCGATCGTGCCGCCTTCAGTGATGAAGAGTTGCTGGCCGTCGCTGTACAGCGTCATATATCCGCCAACCAGGTCGCGCACTTTCACCGTGCCTGCGTTCGTTCCGTCACTACGCCAGACGCCCTTCAGGCCGGACGGTTCACTAACCAGGAAATAGACCGTGCCGCCCATGTTAACGAAATTGACTGCAACGCCCGGCACGCCGATCTCATAGGTGCCCCCGACGGTTCCGTCGCTACGCCATAACGCGTTGTTTGCTGGATCGCCGCGGGTGAAATAGCGGACGCCGTTCACGGTAATGCCCGGACTATATACGTCGGCCACCGCCGCCAGTGGCTTTACCGCTCCTATCGTCCCATCTGTTTGCCATATGTAGCCGCCAGTTTGGAACAGCAGACCGCTCGCCGTTTCACCGACCAGGTCCATGGACGCGCCGCCGGCATCGAACAGCTGGACGGTGCCCTCGGGCGTGCCGTCGCTTTTGAACAGGGCAGTGGAACCGGGGCCGATGAAATAAAGTGTCCCATGCGCTGCGACCATGTCGAGGTTGTTGACATTGGCGAGGCTGGTCAGCCGGATGGTGCCGCTTTCGGTGCCGTCAGTGCGATACAGCCCGAGGCTTTGCCCGTCGTACGCGGTAAAGAAAGCATAATCGCCGCATTGGGTGATATTGCCGATCTGCGAATGACCCGCGCCCGGATTGATATCCTTGACCAGCACGGGCGTCCCGGTTGCCGAATCGAGCCGCCACAGTTCGACTCCCTTGACGCCGTCGTTCGCCGCAAAAACCACGCTGGTCATGAAAATCCCCCTATTCCCTGCATTTACTTACAGCGGCGTCACGGGTGACGCTAGGGAGATTTTCCGCCCTCAGTGGTCGTTCAATATGGGTCGTTGCCGATCATCCCTGTCGCGGGACGCTCCAACCCGCCGCCGAACCTAGCGGCGTGATCGGTCGCCGCGGGGGCGAAGCTCGCCATGTCGTTCACCATCCGGCTAAGGGTCGGGTCCAGCGTCGCCGAAGAGGCCGATGCAGTCATTTGCATATCGCTCCCGGCAACGACCGCCGAAGCGGCCGCTTGCCCGGTCAGCGAGACCTCCGCTCCGTCCTTGAAGCGGATCCTCTCGATGCCCGTCAGCACATCCTGCCCATCGTCGCCGTCGACGCCGGCCCGCAGGTCGGTGACCGTCACCTGGCCCGCTCCGATATCGATCCTATAATCGTCCTTGAGCCCGGAATAATAAGCCACGTCATCGCCGGCGCCGCCATCAAGCGTGTCGTTGCCACCGCCGCCGACCAGCCGGTCGTTCCCGTCGTCGCCGTAAAGCTTGTTCGCGCCCGACGAGCCGTAGAGCCAGTCGCCATAGCTGGTGCCCCGCACATTCTCGATGCCCGTCAGCACGTCGCCATGCGCCCAGTTCCAGGTGCCGGTGCCCGCCGCAAGGTCGATCCACACCGCACCGAAATTACCCGTATAATCGGCAATATCCTCACCCGCGCCGCCGTCGAGCAGGTCGGCGCCCGCACCGCCCGAGAGACGGTCGTTCCCGTCTTCGCCGTACACCTTGTTCGTGCCCGACGAGCCGTACAGCCAGTCGCCCCAACTCGTGCCCCGTACATTCTCGATTCCCGTCAGCTGGTCGCCATGCGCCCAGTTCCAGGTGCCGGTGCCCGCCGCAAGGTCGATCCACACCGCGCCGAAATTACCCGTATAATCGGCGATATCCTCACCCGCACCGCCGTCGAGCAGGTCGGCGCCGGCCCCGCCCGAGAGTCGGTCGTTCCCGTCTTCGCCGTACAGCTTGTTCGTGCCCGACGACCCGTACAGCCAGTCGCCATAGCTGGTGCCGCGTACATTCTCGATGCCCGTCAGCTGGTCGCCATGCGCCCAGTTCCACGTGCCGGTGCCCGCCGCAAGGTCGATCCACACCGCGCCGAAATTACCCGTATAATCGGCGATATCCTCACCCGCACCGCCGTTGAGCAAATCGGCGCCCGCCCCACCCGAGAGACGGTCATTCCCGTCTTCGCCATAAAGTCTGTTCGTGCCCGATGAGCCGTAGAGCCAGTCGCCATAGCTGGTGCCGACGATATTCTCGATTCCCGTCAGCTTGTCGCCGTGCGCCCAGTTCCAGGTGCCGGTGCCTGCCGCAAGGTCGATCCACACCGCGCCGAAATTACCGGCATAGCTTGTCGTGTCGTTTCCGCCGCCGCCGAAAAGCTCGTCGGCGCCGGCAAATCCCGCCAGTAGATCATTCCCCTCGCCGCCGCGCAGGCGGTCAACGAGGGCCGTTCCTCCGACGACATTGGTCGCACCGAAATTCGGCAGCGGCATGCCGTCCACGATCACGTCAGCCCCTTCGAACACATCGAGGCCGAGCGGCGAGGTGGTAATTTCGACCGACGTCAGTTCGGTGCCGGACGCGGTGCCGATGACGGAGATCGACGCCCGCGTAGCGCCGCCAAAGGAGCCGCCTTCCACCCGCGTTCCCGAAACAGCGGACGGCACGTCGCCGATCCGCAGATTGTCGGCGTTGCCATATGCCGTAACGCCTTCGATCAACGTCCCCCTGGAACCGCTGTGGACACCGATTCCCAGATTGCCGTTATTGTAATATTGCCCGCCTCGAACCGTCGTGTTGAGCGAGCCGAGAATATTGCCGTCGGCCATGATGCCCAGACCGTTCGCATTACCATAGGCGATCGCGTCGAGGATCAGGGCATCAACATTGTCATAGACGATGATCCCGCCATTCTTCGCGCCGGTCACCGTCGAGTTTACGACGCGCGAACCTTCCTGGCTTTCAAGCGCAAGTCCAACGATCGCATGCCCTTTCGCATCGACAAACATGTTCCGGAATTCATTATTATATCCGCCGACATCAAAGGAGGCCATCAAGTCGGGAAGCTGTTCGGTCGCGATAAGCCGCAGACCGTCGACAAGGCTGTCTCGGACGGCAATCAATTCGATGAAGCGTGTGCCGGAGCCGGTCACGGTCGCGCCGTTGCCGAATATCTGAATGGTCGGCATCAGCGGGAGGACATCGGCGGCATCGCCCGACCCGAAATCATATTGGATCGGGCGATCGACCGTCACCAACCATGTGCCGTCATCCTGCGCGACCGAAGAGGTGACGGTGAATGTATTCCCGTGAAAGCCCGAACCGGTCTCCGTATCGCGGATCCGGAGCAGGCTCCCCGCCGAAACATCGGCCTGAATGGAGATTTGCTGGCTACCGAACTGGTTGCTGCCGGCAACGCTGGTCGAAAGTTCCAGGCTCCCCGGAGTCGCATAGAACGCCGCCACGCTCGGCTTCGAATGATCCGTCTGAAGGCGCGAGACTATCGTGACGTCTTCACTCATGACGAGGCGCAGCCCGTCCGGAAGCGTCTGCTGGCTTGCGGCATTCCATTCGCCAGCCCGAAGCTCCAGCACGATACCGGCTAGCGCCGTAGCCCTCGCGGCTTCGTTCATGCGGGGCCAGTCATCGCTGCCGTCCCCTCCGGGCGCAATCGACAGCCTTTCTGAAACGGCCACGAAATGCCCGGACGCCCCACCGTCGAGCACGACCCATCCGTCGGACGAGAGGCCCGGATCGGAACGAAATTCGTAACGCGCGTCGGTTTCGGCGATATAGACGGTCGATGATTGAGGGATCGAGCCCGCGGCCTCGAATTCCGCCCGCGTCGCAAAGACCATGTCGCCCGCTTCGGGACCGATGATTCCGGTCGGGCCTATATTCGGAACCGTGCTGGGTTGGTTTGTCATACTCGAATGCCGGTCAAAATATCAGTCACGCGAACTAGCTCCTCACAAATCTCAGCTTCCGGTGTCCGGGACGCCTGGCCAGCCGATAGCCTGCCGGGCTTCGATCCAGCTCCTCTCCCGCGACCTCTTTGCCTTGCCGCGAGGAAACCTCTATGATGTCGTTCGGCCTCTTTCGACGACAATCAATAAATATGAAACGCCCGATGTCCAGCAGGAACCCGCTGTTTTCGCGGATGTTATCGCTCGCGTCCCGCCTCGTCGATCGTCCGGCTGATCGGCGATAGCAGATACTGGATAATCCGCCGTCGATCGGTCTTGATCTCGACTTGGGCGGCCATCCCTGGTCGCAATTTCTGGCAAAGGCGCGAATGCGCCGCAGGAGATCCGCAATCGAGGCGAATCCGCGCTGCATAGACGAGGCCTGCACGGGAGCGATCGGCGGCGCCCGCTTCGGCGCCGCGATCGTTGTTGCCGTCACGATCGATAGCGTCGCGACTGATGTCGCGCACCTTGCCTTCTATCAGGCCATATTCGGTAAAATTAAACGCTTCCAGCTTGACGGCCACACGCTGTCCGACCTTTACAAAGCCGATATCGCGGTTCTGGACGAACGCCTCGACCTCGATCCCGGCTTGGCAGCTTTCGGCACGCGCCGAGCGACAGGGAACGATGACCATCAGCGGCTGCGCCGCCTGAACGACCCCGCCGATCGTATTGACCGTCAGCTGCTGCACGACGCCGTCAACGGGCGCGCGCAGTTCCTTGAACTGGCGAAGGCGCTCGGCCTTGCGCACGTCCTCGGCAGCCAGTCCAGCCTTGTCGTTCGCGGTCGTCAGTTCGGTGGCGGCCGTTTTCCGGAATGTCTCGCGCAGCGACACAAGCTGTGCATCGATCGTGGTGATCGAGGCTCGTGCGCGCGCGGCACTGGCGCTCTGCACGTCGATATTGCGCAAATGTTCGGCGCGCATCTGCTGATATTCAAGAAGGCGCAGCTTCGAATAATAGCCCTTCTTCGTCAGTTGTTCGCGCGCGTCGAGCTGTTTTTCGATAAAGGGCAATGCCTCGCGCAGTTTCGCGAGCTCGGCCACGGCGCCCTGCAATTCGGCCGCCTTCTCGGCTCGCTGACCGAGCAGCGTCGAGCGGTCGGCCTCATATTGCCCGATCGCACCAGCCACGAAGGCGTTTTCAGTCTGCACCACATCGGCCGAGCTACCGGCGGGCGGAACGAAGCGTCCGGACCGCCCGCCGGCATGCGCCAACAGCGCCGCGCTCCGCGCCTTCGCGAGTTGCGCCGAAAGCAGGCTCTGGCCGCTCTGCACCTCCTCGGCGCTCGCGAGGGTGGGGTCGAGTTCGAGCAGCAGATCGCCGGCCTTCACGAACTGGCCGTTGCGGACATGGATCGCCCGCACGGCGCCGATCTCGACCGACTGGATGATTTTCACATTGCCCGACGGCACCGCCTTGCCCGTCGCGACTGCCACGACATCAACGCGGCCAAAGGTCGACCAGACCAGCGCCACGAACAACAAGCCGCAGATCAACAGCATCAACAGGCGTCGCGACGGGCTAGGCGGTGTTTCGATCACCTCCAGCGCGGCGGGCAGAAATTCATGGTCGCTACGGGGAGCCGCCAGCCGGTCGGCGATATTCTGCTCCTTCCAGCTGTCGCGCAGGATCGACCAATGTCGTGCCAGGCCAGGGAAGCGGGGTTCGTCACGTTTCACCGGCTCAACCCCTGCTGTTTCGCATGGAGCTGGGCATAGCGCCCGCCGGAGCGCAGCAACGCCTCATGGCTGCCGATCTCGGTCACCTCGCCGTCCTCGACCGTAATGATGCGGCTGCACCGTCGTACCGCCGACAGCCGGTGGGCGATGATCAGCACGGTCCGTCCCTTGGCGATGCGAGCCAGGTTGTTCTGGATAATTTCCTCGCTCTCGGCATCGAGCGCGCTCGTTGCTTCGTCGAGGATAAGGATGCGCGGATTGGTGATGAGCGCGCGCGCGATCGCGAGACGTTGGCGCTGCCCGCCCGACAGGTTGCTGCCGCGCTCCTCGATGATCGTGTCATAACCCTGCGGCAGCGCGAGGATGAATTCGTGCGATCCCGACAGTTTCGCCGCTGCAATCACGTGCTCCATCGGCAGCGTGTTGTTTGCCAGCGCGATATTCTCCCGCACCGACTGGTTGAAAAGGATATTGTCCTGCAGCACGACGCCGATCTGCCGCCTCAGCCACGCCGGATCGGCGAGCGCCAGGTCCGATCCGTCGACAAGCACGCGCCCTTCGTCGGGGACGTAAAGCCGCTGGACGAGCTTTGTCAGCGTCGATTTGCCCGATCCCGATGGTCCGACGATGCCAAGCATCTCCCCCGCCGGAATGTCGAGGTCGATGCCGCGAAGGACTTCGGGCGTGTCGGGACGATAGCGGAAGCGGACGCGTCGAAAGCTGATCGTTCCCTCGATGGGCGGCAGCGCGGCGCGCGCCGTATCATGCGTCGGCTCGCCGGGTGCGTTCAATATATCACCAAGACGATCGACCGAAATCCGGACTTGCTGGAAATCCTGCCACAGCTGCGACAGCCGCAGGATCGGCTGCGCCACGCGCCCCGCGAACATATTGAAGGCAACAAGGCTGCCGACGCTCATATCGCCCGCAATGACAGCCTTGGCACCCACGTAGAGGATCGCGACGGTTGTTAGCTTCGACACCAGCTGGATCGCATGATTGCCCCAGATCGACAGCACCGCGACGCGAAAACCGGTCGCAATGTAGCCTGCGAACTGGCGCTCCCACCGGTCGCGCATCCGTGGCTCGACCGCCATCGCCTTCAGCGTGCCGATACCCGTGACCGTTTCAACCAGAAAGGACTGATTTTCGGCGCCGCGGTTGAATTTCTCGTCCAGCCCGGCGCGAATCGGCGGGGTCACGAATATCGAAATCAGCGCATAGAGGGGGATGGTCAGCGCGACGATCAGCGTCAGCAACGGCGAATAGAGATACATTACGATGAAGAAGATGACCGTGAAGAACAGGTCGATGACGACCGTCATCGCGTTCGAGGTCAGAAAGCTGCGAATGCTCTCAAGCTCGCGGACACGCGCAACGCTGTCGCCGACGCGGCGTGCCTCGAAATAGGAGAGGGGTAATGACAGCAGGTGGTTGAACAGCGATGTCGACAGTTCGGCGTCGACACGGTTGGTCGTGTGCGCGAACAACCAGTTTCTGAGTCCCGACAGCAGCGTTTCGAAAACCAGGATCGCGGCGAAGCCAATCGCCAGCACGTCGAGCGTGCCCATCGACCGGTGGACGAGTACCTTGTCGATGACGAGTTGGAAGAAGATCGGCGAAACGAGCGCGAAAAGCTGGAGGAAGAAGCTCGCGATCAGCACATCGCGCAACGGTTTGCGATATTTTACGAGCGCCGGAATGAACCACGAAATGTCGAACGGTCGCTTGGCGCCGGTCATGCGTTCGCGCGTGGTCATCAGCAGGAGTTCGACCGCTCCCGTATCGGCGACGAAAGTGGCCTCCACACGATCTTCGGCGTAGATTTCGGGTCGAGGCTCGCCCGGCGTCAAAACCAGATATCGCGGCGCCATCCCCTCCCCGCGCTCGGCCTTCAACATGATCGCGGTCCCGCCGTCGCGGCGGGCGATCAGGGCCGGGAGGGGCAATTTCGCGAGCGTTGCCATATCGGCGATGCGTCGCCGCGCCGTGATTCCGAGCTTTCCCGCTATCCGGAGAAGATCGTCGAAATCATAGGGTTTGTCGCCTTGCCCCCGGTCATGATGTATTTGGGCGGGGTCGGCAAGCACACCTAGAAAGCGGGCAATCACCACGAAACTGGCGAGGGTCTCGTCAGCGGCGCCCAGCGGAGCCTTCTCCGGCGATGTTCCCATGTAATTCGACCTGTAAAATGCATAGTGCGCAAAAAGAAGCGAGCCTTTGCATCCCCCTATAATTCATAACCGGACATGACAACTGGCGGCCTCATTATTCGGCATCGCCCGAAGAACGCGAAGTCTTCGTCCCGACGGGAAGGAGAGAGCCGGGTCCCTGGCGAGCTTTCGCCTCCCTCGAGCGGGAACAATGGCCGATATCAGAAGAGATGCACGCCCGGACTCACCAGTTGGAGCCGATCCGCTCCGGCCGCGGAGAGCGAAGCCGTTTCGGGGCCGAAAGCTCCGAAGCTCGTGACGTCGGCAACCATCCGAAGGAGCGTTGCATCAAGCGACGTCGACCCATCCACCGCCGCCGTCGGTGTCGCCGCGCTGTCGCTCTCGACATTTGACGCGGATGCTTGCCCGGTCAGCGAGACCTCCGTTCCATCCTTGAAGCGGATCCTCTCGATGCCCGTCAGCACATCCTGCCCATCGTCGCCGTCGACGCCGGCCCGCAGGTCGGTGACCGTCACCTGGCCCGCTCCGATATCGATCCTATAATCGTCCTTGAGCCCGGAATAATAAGCCACGTCATCGCCGGCGCCGCCATCAAGCGTGTCGTTGCCACCGCCGCCGACCAGCCGGTCGTTCCCGTCGTCGCCGTAAAGCTTGTTCGCGCCCGACGAGCCGTAGAGCCAGTCGCCATAGCTGGTGCCCCGCACATTCTCGATGCCCGTCAGCACGTCGCCATGCGCCCAGTTCCAGGTGCCGGTGCCCGCCGCAAGGTCGATCCACACCGCACCGAAATTACCCGTATAATCGGCAATATCCTCACCCGCGCCGCCGTCGAGCAGGTCGGCGCCCGCACCGCCCGAGAGACGGTCGTTCCCGTCTTCGCCGTACACCTTGTTCGTGCCCGACGAGCCGTACAGCCAGTCGCCCCAACTCGTGCCCCGTACATTCTCGATTCCCGTCAACTGGTCGCCGTGCGCCCAGTTCCACGTTCCCTTGCCGGCGGCGAGGTCAACCCACACCGCACCGTAATTTCCGGCATAATCGGCCATATCCTCGCCCGCTCCGCCATCGAGGATGTCTGCCCCCGCCCCCCCCGAAAGAAGGTCGTCGCCCTCACGGCCGACAAGTCGATCCTCGCCCTTTCCGCCGTCGAGCGCATTTGCGGCGGCGGATCCAAAGAGCCAGTCTCCGTAATCGGTGCCGACGACATTCTCGATGCCCGTCAGCATATCACCGTGCGCCCAGTTCCATGTCCCGGTGCCCGCCGCAAGGTCGATCCACACCGCGCCGTAATTCGCCGTATAGTCGGCTGTGTCGATCCCCTCGCCCCCATCAAGCAAATCCGCGTTGGCGCCGCCGGCCAGGCGGTCATCGCCCGCCTCGCCGAACAATTGGTCGCTGCCCGCCTCGCCGGCCAACAGGTCGCCGCCCGCCCCGCCGACGAGCATTTCCGCCGCGGCAGAACCGCGTAGACGATCGTCATGGCTGGTACCGATCAGCACCTCGATCGAACCGAAACGGTCGCCGGCCGCCACGCCGCCCTTGCCCAGACCCGTTGCAAGATCGACATCCACGCCGGCCGGGCTTTCCCAGACCCCCGAAAAGTCCACCGTGTCGATGCCCGCGCCGCCCACGAAATTTTCCAGCGCCCATGTCGGCGACCATGCCGTTCCTGCGCTGTCCGCCTGAAAATGCTTGACGGCCCTGAACGCGCCCGATCGCGACGGAGCGATCCAGAGCCCTGGCGCAAGGGCGCCGCCCGAAGGAGCGCCGACGATCACACGCCATGTCAACGTATCGATGGCGACGACGGACAGAATTGTCCCGCCCGAACCCGACACGGCGAAGTCGCTCGCCGTCAGCGCCATTCCCGGGCGGCTGACGATGAGATCGAAGCTGACGCTCGCCGCGCCTGCGAAATCATCGCTCGGCCGATCGGCGGCGATCGCGAGTATCTGTCCGCTCGCACCGCTCGACACAGACAGTGCGGCCAATATCCCCAACTCGCGTCCCAGTTCCCCTTGCGCAAGAAACTGAAGTCCCGAGATGCCTTGCGACGGGGAAACCAGCCCGCCGGCCAGCTGCGTCAGCAGGTCGTAGCGCAAGCTCGCGGCGTAAGCCGAATAGCTGGCCTTGTCGCCTTGGAGGTTAACCGAGTGGTATGTTTCGACGCCGATCTGTTGTGCCGTGTCGACCGCCGCGTTCCAGCCGCCAATGAAGTTCATGGCGGAGACCGGGTCAAAGGCGAACAACTGATTGCCAAGCTGGACCTCGACCGCAAAGCCGTTGGCGGTTGTGCGGACCTGCGGCGACATTCCGGCGTTGGCGAGCAATCCGCTCAGTATCGCGGCGAATTGATCTGGTGCAGCGACTTCGGCCGCGAGCAGGTCAGCCCATGACGAGGGGGTCGACGTCGCATCCTCGCGGGAAACCGCCGACCAGAGCCCCGAAGCGAATTGAGCATAGAATCGCGCCCTATCCTCCATCGGCACGTCCGACGCATCCGACACCCCGAAATAGTCCGCAAGCAATTCATCCACCCGGCCCGCGAAAGACGCGAAATCGGTAATGCCCTGCCGCCAGCCCTCTTCGGCGGCGAGCGCCGATATATTCGTTTCGACACGGACGACTTCGATGCGTTGCCGGCTGACGATCGAAACAAACTCGCCGAGGGCCATTCCCTCCGGGTTGTTGTGACCCGGGATCGCCGTTCGGGGAGTCGGAGTCCAGCCGGACAAATCGAGCGAATTGTTGAATATGGCGCCGTACGGAAGCGAGCGGAGGAAATCGATTGATTCGTAACGGTAATTCCCAGGGGAAACCGAGTTGTGATACCAGTTCAGCAGATAGAAGGAATCGGTGTTGCCCGGACGGAAAACCGAACTGGACGGATCAGCCTGGGCGTTTTCGAACACCATCACGTCGACTGGATTCGAGGTATCGAGAACTTCTTCCATCGTGCCCTTGAACGCTATGCCGACCATCGCGTCGAAAACCCACCACTGACCGTCGACGAGCACCTCGTTGAAGATGTGGCCCGCGCCCGAAATGACGCGATTTTCAAAGCCGGCATTGGTCAGGAAGAGTGCGAGGATCGCAGCATAGTCGGTGCAAAGCCCGACCGTTGAATCCAGATAGGTGTCGACGCTCGCATTCGCCGGCGAGGTTACCCCGAGCCCGGAGTTCGCCATGACCCCGCCGCCGCTTCCATCATATTCGCCAAGCCCCCACATGCCCGATACGAATTGCAGGAACCCCGTTGCCTCGGCCATGTCGGAGGAGAATTGCGCGGACGAACTCCCCGCCGCCGCGACGACGCTTGCCGCATGGTCGTAAAGTTCATCGAAGGATCCGATCGATGCCCGCCAATCGCGTTCAGAGGCCGCGCTCGAAATATCGCCTTCATATTCCGCGAAAGTAAACCGGCTGAGATCGAGCAGCGTTTCGACCACGGCGGGGTCGCGAACGGTTGTGCCCGTCGCCGAATATTGCCGCGACACCAGCCGGCCCGTCGCATCGTCCCTGACCTCCAACAGCACGCCAACCTTGCCCGCCGCCTCCAGCCCGAAACGGGCTTGCGCCAGTTTCGACCAGATACCCTCGACGCTGCTGCCGTCGCTTCCGATCATTGTGAAGCGATAGGAAAAACTCGGTCCGAGTTGATCGGCCGAAACCATAATATCGTCACCGGTGAACGCAAGGCGGGGTTGGCGTTCCGACTGGCCGGCGATGATCATCGCGGTCTCGGCGGTGCCGAGCACGTCGCTCTGAAAATAGAGCTCGCCGTTGTCGCGGCGCCAGACGAGGTCGGATTTTCCATCATTGTCGAAATCGTCGACGGCTATGATTTCCTTGCCGTCGACGGCGACCTGTCCCGCATCGGCAAAAGCCGTGCCGCTCGACAACAGGATGCGTCCGCCGCGATCGATGACATCAGTCCGACCATTGCCGTCGAAGTCGCCGGTCAACCAGGCGCCGCCCGCCGGCGCCGCTTGCGTCCACATTCGATTGAACGCCAGCGCGCTGCCGGTGCTGAGCCACATATCGGAACCGGAAAAGCCGTGCGAATAGGTAAACGCGTCCGAACGGCCATCGCCGTTGAAATCGCCGGTGATCCAGCCGCCCGACCCAAAGCCGCTGGGGCTCCACGCCGCCGACGGCGCATACCCCGTGCGCGTCGCATTCCAGACCTGTGGCCCGCCGCTTGTCGACGTGGCGACCAGCAGTTCGTCGACGCCGTCGCCGTCGAAATCCCCGGCCTTGACGTCATGCACCTGCGCGCCGCCCTGATACAGATCGACGCGGTTGAAACTGCCGTTGGCATTCTGGAAGATCACGGATACCCGGCTCGCGTTCGACAGGATCAGATCGTCCAGTCCGTCGCCATCGACGTCGCCGCTGGTCATCGCATAGCCGGCAAAGCCCGTCGCGATAAGCTGGTGGCGCGAGAAGTCCGCTCCGTTCAGCGAATAGGAATAGATCGCCCCGCTCGTCGCGTCCAAACTCATCAACCTGTCGGCAGATGCCGGCGCCTTCAACGAAACATACACCATTGCATCCCTGCTCATTGCTCATGGATCCGGCTAAAGACGAAACGCGCCGGATTATTTTCGAATCTCCATGTGATAGCTTGCGAAGACTGTCCTGAACAGCTGCTCCGTCGCCTGTCGCCGGTGCGGCTTTCCCGAGGCGCCGAACCGCCGGGCCTTGCCGGTCGGTGCGCATGCGGCGGTGATAAACGGATTGAATGCGGCATTCCATTGATCGGCATTGAGCGAAGAGCTTTGTTCCTAACGGAACGGAAACCTTGATCATTTATGCATGTCGCCACGGCGCTCCACGGGCAGCAATATAGGAAAGCTTTTAGAATGAAGGTGATGCTGGTTTTCGGAACCCGGCCCGAAGCGATCAAGATGTTTCCCGTCGTTCACGCGCTTCGAACGCAATCAGGCGTCGACACGCGTGTCTGCGTCACTGCGCAGCATCGCGAAATGCTCGATCAGGTTCTGGACATCGCGCGCATTACCCCCGACGTCGACCTCGACATGATGACCCCAAACCAGTCGCTCGACGCCCTGCTCGCCCGGCTCGTCACCGGTCTCGGCGAGACGTTCGATCGCGAAAAACCCGGCCGCATCCTCGTCCATGGCGATACGCTGACGACCATGGCGGCGACGCTTTCCGCCTATTTCCGCAAGATTCCCGTCGGCCATGTCGAGGCCGGGCTGCGCAGCGGCAACATCTATCATCCCTGGCCCGAAGAGGTGAACCGCAAGGTCGCGGGCGCGGTGGCCGACCTGCATTTCGCGCCGACCGAAACGGCCGCGGCTGCGCTCCGTGCCGAGAATGTTCCCGCCGACCGCATCCACATCACGGGAAACACCGTGATCGATGCCTTGCTCGCCACCAAGGCGCGGATCGACGAAGAACCCTCTCTGGCGGCAGGCCTCGACCCGCTGTTACAGCGCTTCGCCGGCAAACGGATCATCGCCGTCACCTCGCACCGGCGCGAGAATTTCGGCGACGGGATGAAAGCGATCGCCGATGCCATCGCAGCCATCGCCGCGCGGCGCGACGTGGCGGTCGTTTTCCCCGTCCACCCCAACCCGCATGTCCGCAGCGCGATGGAGCCTATCCTTGGCGCGCTGGGCAATGTCGCGCTGATCGATCCGCTCGATTATCCGCATTTCGTCCGCCTGCTGGCGGCCTCGGAACTCGTGCTGACCGACAGCGGCGGGGTGCAGGAAGAAGCGCCTTCGCTCGGGAAACCCGTGCTCGTCATGCGCGAGACGACCGAACGCCCCGAAGGCATCGAAGCCGGCACCGCGCGGCTTGTTGGAACCGACAAAGCGCGTATTGTTTCCGAAATTTTCAAGCTTTTGGACGACAAGGACGCCTATTCGACCATGGCCCGTGCCCACAACCCCTTCGGTGACGGTACGGCGGCAAAACAGATTGCGGAGATTGTTGCGCGTGCCCATTGATAGCGAACAAAAGGTCACGGTCCTCGGACTTGGTTATATCGGCCTGCCCACCGCCGCGCTGATCGCACGCTCGGGGTGCAAGGTAACCGGCGTCGACGTCAGCCGACATGTCGTCGACACGGTCAACAGCGGCAAGGTGCATATCGAGGAAGTCGATCTCGACGGTCTCGTCCAGGGCGTCGTGTCGCGCGGAACGCTGGTTGCTTCGACCGACGTCGCCCCCGCCGACACCTTCGTCATCGCGGTGCCCACGCCGCATGACGACGAGCATCGCCCCGACATCAGCCATGTCCTTTCGGCGGCGCGCGCGATCGCGCCGAAGCTGGAGGCTGGCAATCTGGTTATTCTCGAATCAACCTCGCCCGTCGGCACCACCGAAAAAGTCGCCCAGCTCCTCGCCGAGCTCCGCCCCGACCTCAAGGTTCCGGGCGCCTGCACCGGCGCTGCCGACATCTTCGTTTCTTATTGCCCGGAGCGCGTGCTTCCGGGCCGCATCCTCGTCGAACTCGTCGACAACGACCGATGCATCGGCGGCATCACCCCGCGCTGCGCCCGCCGTGCGATGACCTTCTACCGTCAGTTCGTGCGCGGAGCGTGCGTCACCACCTCGGCGCGCGCCGCCGAAATGGTAAAGCTGGTCGAGAACAGCTATCGCGACGTCAACATCGCTTTTGCCAACGAACTGTCGATGATGGCCGAGCATATGGGCGTCGATGTCTGGGAGGTGATCCGCCTCGCGAACCGCCATCCGCGCGTCAACATCCTCCAGCCCGGCCCCGGCGTCGGCGGCCATTGCATCGCGGTCGACCCCTGGTTCCTCGTCCATGGCGCGCCCGATCACAGCCGCCTGATCCGCACCGCGCGCGAAGTGAATCTCGCCAAGACCGCGCATGTCATCGGCGCCGCCGAAATGCTCGTGTCGCAGCATCCGAAGGCGCGCGTCGCGTGCCTTGGCCTCGCCTTCAAGCCGAATATCGACGATTTCCGCGAAAGCCCCGCGGTCGAGGTCGCCGCCGCGCTTGCACGCCGCTTCGGCAAGCAGATCGAGATCGTCGAGCCCTATGCGCGCGGGCTGCCGATGGAGTTCGCGGGCACGAGCGCCGAGCTGATCGACCTCGACAGCGCGCTTGCCGGGTGCGACGTGCTGATCGTCCTCGTCGACCACGACCTGTTCAAATCGATCCCGATCGAGGAACGCGGCGACAAGATCGTCTATGACACGCGCGGCCTGTGGCTCGACCAGCCGAGCAGCGGCAATGGCAATCGCCTGCACAGAGCGGCCTGACGCAGCGCGCTTGACGCTCCGCCCGTGGCTCCGCATCTTGGCTTCATGCTGACGCGTCTCGAAACCATCGTCGTCGAAAAGCCCTGGGGACGCACCGATATTCCTGCTGCGTTCGGCGATTTCGGCGGGCGCCGGATCGGCGAGATCTGGTTTTCGACTCCAGCTGGCGACGATGCGCCCATCATGGTCAAATTTCTCTTCACCTCCGAACGGCTGTCGATCCAGGTCCATCCGGGCGACGAAGCGGCGCAAGCGGCGGGATTCCCGCGCGGCAAGGAGGAATGCTGGCTGATCCTCGATGCCGAACCCGGCGCCGAACTGGGCGTCGGCCTGACCGCCGAAACAACGCGCGAAGCCCTGCACGAGGCCGCGTTCGACGGATCGATCGTCGATATGATCGACTGGCGGCCGTCGAAGACCGACGACTTCGTCTACAACCGCGCAGGCACGATCCATGCGATCGGTGGCGGGCTGATCGTGGTCGAGGTTCAACAGAATGTCGACTGCACCTATCGCCTCTATGATTATGGCCGCCCGCGCGAGCTGCATCTCGACGAGGGTCTCGAGGTCGCGCGCGCCGGGCCAGTCCACGATCCGCGCGATACGGTAGTCGATCCTGCCGCCAGTCGCATGCTTGTCAGTGGGCCCTATTTCTACCTTGCGCAGCTTGCCGCACCGGTCGACCCGGCAATGATCGAACAGGCGACCGGAGAGCTCACCTTCGTCCCGCTCTCCGCGGGCTGCCGCGTCGCGGGCGAAAGCGTCACACTCGGCGAAGCGGTGCTCCTCACCGACCCGTCGACGATCGAGATCGACGACGGCGCCCGCGCGCTCCTGACCTGGCCCGCCTGACGCCCCCTCCCCTTGCGGCCTCGCTCGCGATCTCCCATATCGCGCCGCATGAGCAATCCCCATGCGCAAAGTGCCGCGCCCTGGCACGGAACCACCATCCTTTCCGCCCGCAGCGCCGATAAGGTTGTCATCATCGGCGACGGCCAGGTGTCGATGGGCCAGACGGTGATGAAGCCCAACGCCCGCAAGGTC
Source organism: Sphingopyxis sp. MSC1_008 (assembly GCF_023197165.1). Lineage (GTDB taxonomy): Bacteria > Pseudomonadota > Alphaproteobacteria > Sphingomonadales > Sphingomonadaceae > Sphingopyxis. The sequence goes on along the minus strand of NZ_JALPRD010000010.1, from coordinate 88,525 downwards.
CGCCGCCTCCACGACGGCAGCGTCATCGGCGGCTTTGCTGGCGCCACCGCCGACGCCTTTACCCTCTTCGAACGGCTCGAAGCCAAACTCGAACGCCACAACGGGCAACTCCTCCGCGCCGCGGTCGAGCTCGCCAAGGACTGGCGCACCGACAAATATCTGCGCAACCTCGAGGCGATGATGATCGTCGCCGACAAGGAAGTGACGCTCGTCATCACCGGCAACGGCGACGTGCTCGAACCCAAGGGCGGTATCGCCGCGATCGGATCGGGGGGCAATTTCGCGCTCTCGGCGGCGCGCGCGCTCGTCGACTATGAAAAGGATCCCGCGGTGCTCGTTCGCAAGGCGATGGAAGTTGCCGCCGATATCTGCGTTTACACCAACGACCAGTTCACCCAAGAAATCATCGAAATCCAGGTATAATCGAAATGAACAAAGACCTGACTCCCAAGACGATCGTTGCTACGCTCGATACGCATATCATCGGCCAGGACGCCGCCAAGCGCGCGGTCGCGGTGGCGCTGCGCAACCGCTGGCGCCGCCAGCAGCTTTCAGCCGACCTGCGCGACGAGGTGAGCCCCAAGAATATACTGATGATCGGCCCCACCGGCTGCGGAAAAACCGAGATTTCGCGCCGGCTCGCGAAGCTCGCCGATGCGCCGTTCATCAAGGTCGAGGCGACCAAATTTACCGAGGTTGGCTATGTAGGCCGCGACGTCGAACAGATCGCCCGCGATCTGGTCGAGGAAGCGGTGCGGCTCGAAAAGGATCGCCGCCGCGAGGCGGTGCGCGCTGCCGCCGAAGAGGCCGCGATGGAGCGGCTGCTCGACGCGCTCACCGGCAAGGGCGCCAGCGAGGCGACGCGCCAGAGTTTCCGCCAGCGCATTCGCGAGGGCCATCTCGACGAGAGCGAGATCGAGATCGAGGTCGCCGACGCCCAGAGTATGCCGTTCGAACTGCCCGGTCAGCCGGGACAGATGAGCATGATCAACCTTTCGGACATGCTCGGCAAGGCGATGGGCGGCCTGCCCAAGAAGCGCCGAAAGCTGAAGGTAATCGAAGCCGCGACCCGCCTCATCGAAGAGGAGCAGGATAAGCGGCTCGACCAGGACGATGTCGCGCGCGTCGCGCTCGCCGATGCCGAGGCCAACGGCATCGTCTTCCTCGACGAGATCGACAAGATCGCGGTCAGCGACGTGCGCGGGGGTTCGGTAAGCCGCGAAGGCGTCCAGCGCGACCTGCTGCCGCTGATCGAAGGCACCACCGTCGCGACCAAATATGGCCCGATGAAGACCGACCATATCCTCTTCATCGCCTCAGGCGCCTTTCATGTCGCCAAGCCGAGCGACCTGCTGCCAGAACTGCAGGGCCGCCTGCCGATCCGCGTCGAGCTCGGCGCGCTGACCGAGGAGGATTTCGTACGCATCCTCAGTGAGACCAAAGCCGGATTGCCCGAACAATATGTGGCGTTGCTCGGCACCGAAGGCGTGACACTGAACTTCACGGACGATGCGATCGCGCGCGTCGCGAAGCTCGCGGCCGAGGTCAACGAGAAGGTCGAGAATATCGGCGCGCGCCGCTTGCAGACGATCATGGAGCGGCTGGTCGAGGAAATCAGCTTCACCGCCGAAGACGTCGGCGGCACGACGCTCGAGATCGACGCCGCCTATGTCGAACGTCAGCTTTCGGAGATCGTGGGCGACACCGACCTCAGCAAATATGTGCTTTGATCATCGGGTGTCTCTCGGACGCTTGTAGCTGGGCGGCCCCGGCGTATTAGGCCATCGCTCTCATGCGGCAATATCCGGCTGACCAACTGGTTGTCGATGGAGCGGATGATCCCTGGTTCAAATGAAAATCGACACAGCCAGAGGGGCCGACACTCGTTTGAGCTTGCCCTGCTGCGCTGGGTCGCTAGCGCAGCCGGGTCGAGCGGTGATTACAGCGAGACGATGAGCATCCGGTAAAAATCAGAATCATGTCCGTTGTCCCTCCCGGTGCGCCTTTGAACGTATCACCGGCATACGTTTACAACGGCCCAATTCGATCAGCGTTTCGGATCGGCAAGTTCACCTTGCTCCCCATCCTTCGTCGGCGGTGTTGCCGGTGGACGAACGATAAAGGGAACACCCAACTTCTCGGCGATCTGGCGAAGAGATTTATATGCTGTCTTTCGACGGTTCGGCGGAATTTTTGCCATATGAATCTTCACGTTTTTTAGATGAGGAGGATTCCCGCGCGACTTAGCTAATTGTTGATTTGACCATGATATCAGGCTGGATATGGAGCCCGAGCGCGACGCCATCTATTATGAACAGCTAGCCCGTGTCGTCAGCCTGAAAGCGAGCCCGACCGACGATCCGTTTCTGGCGGCCCGGCTTCGCGAGGCTGCAATCAGACATGAACGGATGGCGCGAAAACTTCGTCGCGATTCAGCATGATGCGGTCAGGGGACGAGGGACAGTATTGCGGATGCGCCCTCAATCGTCTGCGCCATCGAATATGATCTCGCTATCGTCATAGGGCGGCCTATCGCGCTCTTCCGGCGACGGGCCCATGTAGAGTCCGCCACACGCAGCATCCACGAATCGACGCACGGTGAGAAGAGCGTCCTGCGTTCCACTGGTGATGAGTTCGATCGGAGGCGCGCCACCGAAAACGCGCGCTTTATGAGGCCTCTGGAGCCATTCGACACCTTTATCGTCGTCGGCGAAGAGAATTCTAAGCCCTTTGTAAATGCCGAGGACCGCTGAAATCCGCATCAGGACATCGACGCTCAGCGTAATGTCGCGGCGGTCGCGAGCTTTCTTGACCCAGCTATGATAGGTTGATCGAGCCGGATAGCCGAGGACCAGGCGGCGCTGTTCCTCGGTCAGTCCCCAAAGATCGGCGATGGCAAGGAAGGCGCGCAGACCAGGCCCGCTTAGTCGGCGCCGGTTAGCTATCGCAAACCGTACGATATGAGTCTTGGCGGCGGAGCCAGAGCGCGGGGAACCGGGGGGCTTATCCATCGCCTCACCCCTCCTTCGAAGTAGCCCCGGTCCCAGCATCAGCCTCGCCGGAACTTTTTTCGATGGGTGGCACGGCAATCAGCAGCGCGTCTCGAATTAGCGCTAATGCGCCGGCGCGGCGGTCGTGATCGCGAAGCAGGAATTTTTCATTGATCGCGGGTACGCCTTCGGGCTCGTAGGCCGCCTGTTGAACGCGGACCTCGTAGCTAGAGATGCGGCCGCCTGCGATATTTCCGGCGGTGATCTCGCCGATCTTAAACTTCCGCTCCTCACGGCCCCAAGGCCAGACCTCGATATTTACCACCAGCATAGCTTCTTCCTTTTCATATTTGTCAGTGCGGCCCCGCTCTTCGCGGGTCAGAGCCACTCAGAGCTCAGGGCGTCGAAGTCGGCCGCCCGCTCCAGGCCGTGCTTGGTCAGTTTGAATGCGGGCTTGCTTGCATCCTGATCGGGCACGAAATGGAGTGCGCGTTCGATCAGGCAGGGCCGATACTCGCGCCACCAGACGGGAACGAGGCCGTCGATCCCGATGTCGACCAGCACTCGCTTCTCGCCGGCGCCCGGGCGTGCGACGCGGACCAGCAGGGCGTCGCAGCGCGACAAGCACATGATGTCTTCAACGGCATGGTGATCGCCAGCGGCCGAGGGTTTGGTGGGGACGATGAGCAGATCGGCGTCGGCAGCGATCAGATAATGCGCGCATTGGACGGGCAGGATCGGCGGCTTTTCGTCGAGATCGAGTTCGGCGACCTGGATGATGGCGAGCGCCGCCATCAGCGTTTCCATTTCTTCGGCCCGCTCGGTCGCGGTGGGATATTTTGACATGTACAATCCATTCGTTGGCAGCGCTGGCTGGGCAGCGGCTGCTTTCCTTCATTCGCTCCAGCCACAGCTGGACCTTTTTTTCTTTCAAAGCATTTCGCGACGTCAGTCGCCACGCGCTGGCAAGATGCCGCTTCGTCAGGCACCGTCGGCGCCGCGTCCTTGCTGCACCTGCCATTCGGCCCACTCTGCGGCGAAGATCGCCTTTCCGGGATCTGCCGCCAACGGCCGAACAAAGTCGGTGAAGCCGTAGCTTTTGAGCTCTCTGGCAAGCGCCATCAGATGGATGTGCGGTGGGTTGGTCGAGCCAATCTGGACCGGGAGATGGAAGGCGGCGATGACGGCAAGACTGCGCTCACGGCAAAGTCGCTCGCGCGCAAATGCACGTACGTCTTCCCAGATGGCATGGAGCCGGTCGGCTTCGGGAAAGCGGATCGTCATCATGACGAGCAAATCCTTCAAACCTTCACAGGCTTGCTCCTCATACTTATCGCACAGGCGTTTGGGATCGAGGCAATCATCGTGCGCCATCGGCGGAAGCAGGACGTCCCAGCGGTAGCAGCAAGGTTCCCATGGCGCGGCAACATCGGCCTTGCGCCTCGGTGAGAGACGACGAAGCACGGAAGCCGGAGCGGTCTGGATCGCTCCCTTTCCAATCCGGCGTCGGACAACCCCGAAAACGAGATTGGGATCGCTGCCGCCCTCTACGGGCACGAAATCGAGGCCATCGGGCGCATGTCGTTTTTTCATCTCCATGACCAGCCTCCATGCAAATGGGCATCGAGATGCGCGCTGGCGCGCTCGATGCCGGCCCTCCGGTCCCAGTCGTCGGCGTACGGTGAATGCTCGGTCAGGAAGAGCCCGTGGGGCAGCAATCGAACCGAGGGGCCGGCGCCAGAGGGCACCAGGCAGCTGTCGCCCGAGAGGCCGCGGAACAGCTGATAGTCTTGAAGCCACCGGAAATCGCCGTCGTCGGGTAGGACGAGATCGATCGTTACATCGGTCGCGGATTGCCCCTGCGAATGCCGCAGCAGCACGGCAGGATGCCGGGTTGCGATCGCCTCGGCTTCCATCTCACCGAGAAACAGCGGCGCGACGCACGCCGTTGCCCTCACGATGACGGCGGGCGTCTCGATGAACAGGCTCTCGGCCAGAAGGCCCGCCATCTTCAGCCCATCTTGGATCGCGCGGCTGTGCATCAACGATGCCAAATAGCGCATAAGCTTGATGTCGGTGCGCGTAGCGGTCGGCAGCGGGACGCTGCCTTTGATCACAAGGTCGAGCATTGTCGGGCGCGGTTCGATCATGAGATCGATTGCGCCGATCGGTGGATAGAAGTTCGTCATTGGGCTTACTCGTGTTGCACGAGCCCAGGCGCCGGGGCTCTCGGCAGCCCCGGCGTCAGATGTTTTTCATCCTTCTCGCAGGGCCAGCCTGCGCCTTCTCTTCTGTTTGAACTTCGGCGCGGGAACGCGCCGCACTATTGTAATAGGTTCGGGCAATACCTAGGTCGCCGATCGGTCGCGGCGAAACGCCGCTTTTGCATGTGGCAAGCTTGGAATAGACGCCGCATGATATCCGTAGCTTTACTCCTCGCGTCGATCATTCCATCGGGCCGGTCAGACGACCGCACGCCGGCCGCCCTTCGGGACGGCGACGGTCCAATTTCGCGCGCTCGTGGGCGCGCCCTTAGACTGAAAGGCCACTGGCCAACTCGCAACAAGAGAGCACGCAACCTGCTACTTTGAGGTAGGCACCCTTGCTTCCAGCTCCGAAATTCGGTCGACGCAAACCGCGTGCACGGCCTGCCCCAATGCATCGACATTTTCGCTAAGTCGAAACAGTTCTTCGTGGCTGATACGGTAGTGCTTCGAATAGCGGGCCTTCACGTAAGCCTCTTTCAGCTTTTCAAACAGCGCACGGTCTTCACGCCGCTCTCGAGGCCAAGCGTCAACCAACCGCATATCAATCCGATCAGCCTGCGTGCGAAGGAAAGCGAGGTTATGGACGTGCGGGGTGTAGAAGGTGCATACCAAAAGCACGCAATGGTAGAGACGTTCTGCAGCTTGATGAGTAAGAAATGCGGCGTCTTTTAACCTCCCTTGCTGGCGACTAAATGTTGCAGTTTCCAGCATGCCTGATGCGGCAGGCATCCATTCCCCGAAATACTCCTTCGCCATAGCCAACGCCTGCTCCGGCGTCTTGGGCTTTGGAGTATGGAGTTCCTTGTCATCATAGCTGTAGAGCGCGATGCCATCCTTCGCGATATCCATGAAAAAATATCGACCGTGCGCGAGCCCGTCGTTCACCTCCTGCAGCGTATGCACGATGAAATTCACTGGCGTGTGCAGACTCTTGTTGATCGCAAGTTCACGGATCAGCCGGTCATCTAGCTTGAGCCAATAATCGACACGTTCCGTTAGGCGCTTATCGTTGACGATGATGAGCAAATCGAAGTCGGAAAGATATCCCTTTGCGGTATGGGGCTCATCGACCCAGCCACCCCGGGCGTAGCTGCCATACAGGATGATCTTTTCGATCCGCCCCTTCTTTTTCCACTGCTTTTGAGCGAGTGCCAGTGCATCTTCGAATTCCTCGAAAATGATCTGGACAACGCGCTCCAATTCGCGCTGCTTGTTCGCGGGAAGATGATCGAGGTCGGTACGCATGATCCTGTTCACCCTGTCCCGCTGGCTACTGCTTGGCAAGCATCAAACGGACCTAACGGCGCCAAAACCGCCACCACCGCGGCGGATCCGGCTCGAGGACATCGGCCACGATCTCAAGTCCACGACGAAGCGCCGCTTCTACTTCGGCAACGCTGATGCCATGCTGTCGCGCAAGTTCGAAGAAGGTCGCCTCTTCAACGAAATGTCCGAGGAATATGACACCGTCGCGCGGCGCCATCAGCCGCAGTGCCCGCGCCAACTTGCGAATGAGCCGACGGTTTTTCAGAGCGAAGTAGATCATTTTTTACGTTCCGGCAGTTGCCCGTAGAGGCCCGTCACGGGTCAATGCCGCTGCCCGCATCGATGAAGCGGCCGACATCGAAGGCATCGGCAGACGGCCGCTCGATCCTTCCCTCTTTCACATTTGCAAATCTGCTACCGGGACATCTCTGATGTTCTCCCCTTCCCCTTCACTTGTCTCCCTCTGGTTGCGCTCTCGGTGGATGCGCCCCAGCCGGGTCCGTTTGGCGCGATGGTTACGAGCATGAGGCCCCGCGTCGAAACCACCATTCTGGCTGTATTGGCGTCGAAGCCGCAATATCGACCCGACCTCCGAGCGCCGGGCGCCGGTAGCATGACATTGCGACGCTTGCCCTCGCGCCACCAAATTTGGAGCAGAGCCGCTAGCTGCGGCGAGAGCATGGCATAGCGTTCCTTGCGTCCTTTGCGTTGTTCAACACGGATATTCGACGCCGTCTCAAGCTAGCGGCGCGCGGTAACAGTCGGGTAAAATCTTCCAGAAAGATCCTGATTCACCTGCTCATTTAAATTAAACTTCCACAAACATACAGAATGATACAACTACACTTTCCACGTTACTCAATCAAAATAAAGTTCCACAAACATCCAGAGCCACAATCAGACTGCATTTTTTAATATAGCCAAATTGCATGATAGACTCGTTACGACACATTGGCTATATATTTGCATTGCAGCAAGCCGACTCGGGTCGGATTGGTCGCATAGCCTAGCTTAGAGCTTGGTAATTGAGAATGGTATTAAGAAGGAACTGGTACAAATGGCCAATTACAAGACATGCGGACGCATCAAGAGTGCATCGGCGCTTCGCCATTCGTCATTCTCGGTCTTCGCTCGAGATCTGATTTATCAGCACGACAAGGGGGCAATGTGCAATGGGGCAGTCGATGCCGAGCGCCAAGCTTACGGAGCGATGCTCCGTGGTTTAGCGCAAGCCAGATTGCACTGATCCATGTGTCCCGCGCGCGTTCTCGAACCCATCTACCACGCAATCAAGGAGCTTCTTATGGATGGCTTCTGGCCTCAGGGCACACGTCTGGATCCGATAAAAATCGCCGATATGCTATTTTCCAGCATCACGCCGGTCCGCGAGGCTCTTCGTCGGCTGGAAAGCGAGCAAATGGTCGCGTACGTCTCTGGCGAAGGATTCTATGTGCCGCGGATAGATGAAGCCGAACTGCGTCATCTTTTCGAACACCATCAAAATCTTATTCTCGCTGCGATCGAATCTTCGAAAGATTCGTCTGCAATTTCAGCGGATGGGGTCTATCCAGACCGAGTCTCGAAACTATTCCGGCAACTGGGTAGCCGAACAGCTAATCGCGCACAAATCAAAGCAATCTCAGGGCTTAATGATCGCCTTCATCCATTTCGCCGTTGCGATTCTCAGCTCATTGAAGACGCCGATTCGGAGCTGGAAGACATTATATCAGCAGCGAACGATGACCCGAGAGGTGACGAATTACAAAGACTTATGATTGGATATCATGGTCGACGTATCGCCAAGGCGGCAGAATATATTCGGCTGATGACATCAGATTTGGATCAACCAAGCGCGCCCTGATTTCGTCGCGGCTGCCGAAATTTCACGTCGGGAAAGATGGATTGTATCGAAAGACGAATTCCTACGGTGTTTTTCTTGCCAATTTTCACGGCCGCCGGCATGACGGCACAGCGCGGCGAGCAAATTGGCAGCAGCCGCGTGGAAGTTCCGTCACGCATTATGAACGTTCGTCCTTACCGGACGGGTGGCCCGACCATCAAATTGCCGCGGGGCGATTTAACGGCGGCGAAGCGAGAAACGACTTGTAGACGGGTGACAACCCGCCTGCTCGCATTGCCATTTCAGATTAGTCCTGTGGCATTTTCTTCATTCGGTCGCGACCGTTCTGCGCGCGCACTCCTGCCTTCAACGTCGGATCGGGTCAGGGAGCCGGAAAAGCCGGTTAACATTCCGACGGCCACCCGGCTCCCCAACGAGGGGAACGCCGCCTTGGACAGAGCCTTTCGCGATGACGGCGCCGTCTTGCTACGCTACCTTCGGCGACACGTTGGTCCAGAGGCCGCACCGGATCTGATGCAGGAAGTGTTCTTGCGTGCCGCTGGCAGCGAGCAGCGGCATCGCCTCGCCAACCCGGCCGCCTTTCTCCAGCGCATTGCGCGAAACCTCCTGATAAATCGCGCAATCAGTAGCCGGCGCAATAAGATCGTCCTTCTTCCACTTGAGGAAGAATATGATCTTGCCAGTCCGCCAGAGCAAGAACTTGGAATGGAAGCTGCCGATCTCCTCCGGCTCTATGAGCGCGCCGTTACAGGTCTCAGTGAGAAGACCAGACGAGTTTTTCTGATGCACCGCGTCGAGGAACTTAGCTACCGCGAGATCCATCAGCGTCTGGGCATCAGCATCGCAACGGTTGAATATCATATGATGAAGGCCCTGGCGCATATCGCACAAGTGGTGGACCCGGTCGATGAATGACGATGACAGCGCGAAATCTGGGAGCGACGCCCTCCGCAAAGATGATGCTCTTGCATGGAGCATCAGGATGCGCGGCGAGGTGACCGAACAGCTTCAGGAGCAATTCGAGCAATGGCTGGCGGAATCTCCGCGCCACAGGCAGGCTTATAACCGCTATTCTCGCGTGATAGCCCAAGCCGAGATTTTGAAATCCTCCGGGCAAACCAGTGAGGCGACCACGGCAAAACTTGTCACGCGCCCTTCAACACGCTGGATGATGTTCGGCGCGGCGGCGGCGGCGGTAATCGTGTTTGCGATCACGATCAGCGCCGGTGGAACTCCAATCCCGGGTTCGGGCGTATATGCCCACGCTGCGGAACCACTGGTGACCGAACGCGGCGAAATACGCAGTTTCGAACTTGAAGATGGATCCATGGCGACGCTCGATTCCAACACCAGAATTGAGGTATCGATATCCCCGGACACGCGGTATGTGCGCGTATCACATGGCCGGGCTCGGGTGAGGGTTGCCAACGATATCCGCCCTTTCCGCCTCGCAGCTGGCCAAGGCATCGTGACGACGAACGAAGGCATCGTCGACGTGATGATAGGCGCCGACCGCCAAGTCGTGGTGGAACTGATCAGCGGAAAGGCCCATCTTGCCTCAGCATCGCGCGCGGCCTCCGCAGCCGCCGAGCCGCAATCGCTCCGAACCCGCTCGGCGCTCCAATACGGGTTTCACGATACGCAAGTTCGTTCCACCGCGAGGTACGGTGTCAATTCGGCGAACTGGCCGTCGGGTTGGACCGAGCACCGTTCGATTCCACTGGATCAACTGATTTCGGAAGCCAATGAGTACGCATCCCTTCCCATTGTTGTGGAAGATCCGAAGATTGCCAAGCGTGATGTATCAGGACGTTTCAAGATCAGCGACACGGAGATGTTCCTGAAACGGATCGCGGATCTTTTTGATCTTACGGTTCATCGTCGTCCGGACGGCATATTCGTCCGCAGCAAATAAAATATTCTCTGGCCGCCTAAGGTCGGCCTCTCCACACTTGTCGAAGCATTCCCGATGGCACTGCGCGCGGCGCGGGCAATCAGGGGAGGCTTTATGAAGATTTCGAAATTACGCACCGTACAGGCGCTACTGGCTGGTACAATTTTGGCGTTGGCGCCACTGGAGTTGGCCGCGCAGGAAACCGAGCGCTACATATTCGACATTCCGGCACAGGACTTGGGCGATGCGTTGAGGACCGTCGCGGCAACGGCTGATTGGGAACTCTATGCAGCAGCGGATGAGATAAACGGTGTTTCCGTCCCTCCGCTGCAGGGGAACTTTACGGCCAAAGAGGCAGTTGAAAGGCTGCTGCAAGGGACAACGCTGGTAGCTCGGTTCGACAACGGGTCGGTGTTGATCAGGGGAAGATCCGGGTCCGGCGCGCTCGCGGTTCAAGGATCAGAGGAAGCCATAGTGGTAACGGGGACGCGCATTGAGGGCGCGCCACCGGCCGCCCCCGTCATCACGGTCACGAACCAGGACATCAAGAACGCCGGCTTGGCCGATCTTGGCGAAGTAGCGCGTAGCCTTCCCCAGAATTTCGGAGGTGGCCAGAACCCGGGGATCGGTTCGGCCCAAGGCACGCAAAACGAAAATGTGAACGTCAACGGCGCGTCGACCTTCAACCTTCGCGGCATCGGTCCCAACGCTACCCTTACCCTGCTGAACGGCAACCGCTTCGCCTATAGCGGGACGAACAGTGTGATCGACGTGAGCGCAATTCCGGTTGCCGCAGTCGAGCGCATCGAGATCGTCACCGACGGTGCATCGGCGATATACGGTGCCGACGCCGTCGCTGGTGTGGTCAATATCCTGCTGCGCAAGGACTATGAAGGGTTCACGACGACTGCGCGGATTGGCGGCTCGACCGATGGCGGCAATTTCCAGCAGCAGTATAGCTTGCTTGGCGGAACCAAATGGTTAACCGGCGGCATCCTTGCAGTTTATGACTATTTCGACAACAGTGCGATCCGCGCCAGCGATCGCAGTTTTTCGTCAAGCAGCAACCCCGCCTCTACTTTCTATCCCGATCTGAAGCGCCATAGCGTGCTCCTGAGCGCCCACCAGCAGTTCGCTGCCGGCGTGCGCCTAAAGGCAGACCTCATCTACAAGCGCGGCGACATGACGTCGGTGCGCGGCCTTTTCGTCGATAGGCCGATCGAAACGCGCGGGACCCGGGTTGTAAATAAGTTCGAGACATTCGGCATCGCACCGACGCTCGAAATCGACATTGGCGGCGACTGGACCACGCGCCTGACGGGATTCTACGGCACCGACGAGACCTACGGCGTCACCGATAATTTCACCAATGGCGTTGCCGCCAAGCTGATCCGGATCTTCGACAATCGCAATATCGCGATCGAGGCAGGCGCGGAGGGCCCGCTGTTCGCTCTGCCCGCGGGCGATGTCCGGCTAGCAGCGGGCGGAGGTTGGCGTCAGAATCGCATTCACGGAGAATTTTCCGGGCGCAACATCACGCCGGCGCGAGAGAATAAATTCGCTTACGGCGAATTGTTCGTTCCGTTGGCAAGTCCGGATCAGAACCTCGGCTTCGCCCATCGCGCCTCCTTCACCGCGGCTTTGCGCTGGGAGGATTATTCGGACTCGGGCAGCATTGCGACGCCGAAGCTGGGGCTGGTCTATTCACCCGTGCCGGAGTTCAGTCTTGGTGTCTCATGGGGCCGGTCCTTCAAGATGCCGACGCTCATCCAGCAATATACCGGATACTCGGCAAGCTTGGTGCCGGTCACCGGCTATGGCACGCAGTTTCCGGCAGGTTCGACCTTTGTGTACATCGGCGGCCCCAATCCGGAGGTCGGTCCTGAACGCTCGGAGAATATGACGCTGAGCGCGACGTTCCGGCCGTCATCACGCCTCGAAATTATTACGAGCCTTTTCCATATCGACTATCGCGACCGCGTCGCACCGCCACTGAGATCGGTGCTGGGAGCGCTGACCGACCCGCTCTACTCGCAGCTCGTGACCTTCAACCCGGCCGCGGCCGAACTCGATGCCGCGATCGCGGGCGCCGCCGGCCCGCTGGCGAACGGCACGACCGGCCCCTATGACCCTGCCAACGTCGTTGCTCTTCTCGACGGGCGCGACCGCAATATCGCCGAGCAGAGATATCGCGGTGCAGATCTCGCAATCCGCTACCGCGCTTCCCTGAGCGGGGGCCGGTCACTGACCCTCAGCGCCGGAGCGACTTGGCTAGACAGCCAGCAGCGTCTGCTTCCTGATCTGCCGGTCACTGACCTCGCGGGCAATATCTTCAGCCCACCGCATTTTCGCGCGCGCGGCGGTGCGACTTACGACGGTGACCGGTTTACGCTCGCGGCCTTCTCGAGTTTCACTGGCGGCGTGACGGACCGACGCCGCGCGGTCCCAATCGAAATTTCTCCGGTTGCGACCTTCGACCTGACCGGCCGCATCAAGATCGCGGGTGTCGCCGATGTCACGGTTAGCGCCCTCAACATATTCAATGCGAAGCCCGATCAAATACTCGTGGCGGCGCCGAACGACACGCCGTTCGATTCGACGAATTATTCGGCGATCGGGCGTTTTCTCGCCCTGACGATCAGCCGCGATTGGTGAGGGCGAGGCCATGCGGAACTGCCCCAAGACCGGCCTGTTCGCCGCGGTGTTCCTTGCCGCCGTGGCTCTCTCCCCTGCCTCCCCGGCGGGGGAGAGAAAGGGCCGACCCTGGACGTTTGAGGATATCCTGCTGGTGCCTGAGGTGAACGAACTCGCGCTTTCGGCAAACGGGCACTTTGCGATTTACGCGACTGAAACCGCAGACGCTCAAGCAAAGCGCACGCGGGCGCAGATCCGGATCGTCAATATCGGTGCGAGGACACAGCGCAGTATCGAAAGCGCCGACATCGCGAGATCGTTCAAGAATATTCCAGGGACCGAGGACTGGAGCGCCCTTCTCGATATCGGCGAAGGACTGCAGCTTTACCGAATCTCGACCGATGGCAAGATCAGTACGGTAGTTAAAAACCGCGAGTTGGTCTCGGTCGGGAAGGCAGACCTTTCCGTAGCTATGGGCGGTGGAACCTCGCCGCACGAGATCGGCATTCTGGCCTATGATTGGTCCCCTGACGGGGAATGGCTCTGGTATTCGCAGCTTAAGGCGAAGCCCGGTCAACCGCTTGTTCGCTTTGACGAGGCAGTAACCCGACTGCGCAGCCGCAGGCGATCATCAATTGAGGCTGAAGTCGAATTTTTCCTGCGCGCGCCGGACGGAAGCATCGACAGGGTCATCACCCGTCCGACTAGCGATCGAATGGCGATGCACGCGGGCGGCAAGGTTATCTGGCGCGGCGACGAGATTCTTTTCAGGACCGAGGCGCCCGATGGCACGCCCGGCAGCGTCTTCGAGACGCGCGCATGGGACCGCAAGCAGAAGAGCATCCGTATCGTTTCGAACGAGCGCGACGCGCGCACGCTGACGATGCTCAGAGGGCCGCGGGGCGGCGCACTCTCCACTACGGGCATCGGCGCCGCACTCGAATTGAGAGAAAGCGGCCCAGGTGAGGAGCGCCACCGCTACGGCCGATTCGCTTTCACTATCAGCGATCGGAATTACGCGGCCAGCCGCGACGGGCGGAAGGCCATCGTCGGTACCCGCAGCCTCGAAACGTCGCGCTATGGCCTCGCGCTGGTGCAAAGAACCGGCGTGCGCGAAATTTACGGCGCCGCCAGCCTCTCCAAGTGCAGTTTCGATGATCAAATCAGTTTTGCAATCTGCGTGGAGGAAGGCATTTCGATGCCGCCAAGGCTTGTTCGTGTCGAAATTGCCCGCGGCGGCATTGAGCTCATTGTGACGGTATCTCCCCGCCATGAGGAGATTATGCCGCTTCAGGCGCGCGCCAGAACCTGGATCAATCGCAATGGTTACAAGACGTCAGGCTATGTCCTCTACCCGCGAGACTTTCGTCCCGACACACGCTATCCTGCGATCGTAATCACGCACGGCTTTGACGCCGATGAGCGCTTCGCCACGGCGGAAAACCAGTGGAACTACCCTGCTCAACTCTTTGCCGAGCGCGGCTATGTCGTGCTGTTAATCAACGATCCGCTGCCCTTTCAGTCGTCAGATCTGCGCGCGGCCTACAATGCTTGGTCCCGAGGTAGCGGCCCTCCCGATCCGGAGACTGTGCGGCAGCTCATCTGGATTGAGGGCGTCGATAGCCTCGTGGACGCGATAAACGACCTTGCGAATGAGGGCCTCATCGACCCTGCCCGCGTCGGCATCGCGGGCTACAGCCGCGGCGCCCAGATGGTCAATGTCGCTGTCACGCGGTCCAAAATCTTCAACGCTGCGTCGAGCGGCGATGGCGGCTTCCTGGAACCCTCCGGCTACGCCGGATGGCCCGCGAGCTATGACCCCGTCTATGGCGGGTCGCCGATGAGCGAGCATTTCGAACAATATCGCCGCTTCGCTCCCTCCCTCAATGCCAGGAAAGTCTGTACGCCCGTCCTGCAACAGGTTGCAGCGGCCTCCCCGTCGCAGGCCGAGCTGTTCGATGCGCTGCGGGCGGCGAAAGTGCCGACCCAGCTAACTTATTATCCTGGCACCAGCCCGGCGTCCGACGAGACGCACATCTTTCATATCCCGTCGAACCGGATGCTCGCAATGCGTGAGAATATGGCATGGTTCGACTATTGGCTCCGCGGCAAGCGCGATACGGACGCCCCTTTTCCCGAACGCTTCGCCGTGTGGGATCGGATGGCTGAAAACGGTAGACCGCGCTGCGGCATCGCCGAGTCAGTTCGTTAGCTCAACCGCCATTCCAGTGACGCGCCCAGCTCTCGGCCGCGGCGAAAGCAAGAATGCGTTGCTCGCGCGCATTGCCCCGCCAGGAAATATCTTCGGGCTCGTCCAAGAGGGATATATCGATGATGCCGGCGGCGGCCAGGACGCCGCCGCGGAGCATCTCGTGAAGCCGATCGCGCTGTGTTCTATAGATCGAAAGGTTGAACTCAGCCGGACCGCCCTTCTGCGACCGCTCTATGATCGTTTTTGGAAGCCGATTCGAGAAGGCCGCCCGGGCGACGGCGCGGTCGCGTCCGTCGGCTATCCAGCGCCAAGTCGGAATAGAGAGACATAGTTCGACGATCGGCTGGGAGAGCAGAGGCGCGATGTGCAGCGGCGCGCTTCGCCGCGGATAAAGCTCGAGGCTTTTCTGGGCGCGCATCAGGAACGCGACGTGAACCGTCTTCCCCGGGAGCGCGTCAGCGGGCGCCGAGAGCCATGGATGAGAAAAACCCTGCGCTTCGATCCGCGCCAGCACCTCCCTTTCAAGACCAAGCTCATTGTAGCGCGGCAGATGCGCCCCGCCCGAGCGCCTGTGCCGCAACCAAGCGTGCCTGAGCACCGTCACGATGTCCGCCCCGGTGAGGCTGGAGATATCCCGAACTGTTTTGCCGAGACCGGTACGCTGTCCTTTGGACAGGAAATGATCGAGCAACGGAACGGCGCTGCGAATGCTGCAAAATATTCCGTCGCCGCCGTTCCCGGAAAAATGCGCATCGATAGGCATTTCAGAGTGCAATCGCCGATGGATGGCGCCAACCGCCTGTTTGAATATCGGGGAGATCGGCCACGGGTGGTGAGGCGTGACCGCACGCTCGACGTCGATATCAGCCAGGTCGAGCGGCGCATGACGCAGGCGGATTCCGAGCGAACTTGCGACGGCGTGCGCATAAGGTCGCTCATCGCCAGCAACGCCTGGACTGACGAGCGTTAGGGCCGTCAGCCTTTCCGATCGCGGAGTGGCCGCCACGGCGACGATCGAGGAATCCAGACCGCCAGATGATCCCAGCAGGATCGACGGAAAACAGCTCGACCAGGAGCCGATGCAATCGGCTATCGTCCAGCGAAGCTGGCTCGTTTCCTCTCCGAAGGACATTCCGCGGGGAGTCACGTGGTCCCATGGTGACCACCATCGCTCGATCCTCGCGCTCCGCCGATCGACCACGAGGCACTCTCCCGCAATCAGCTCCTCGACGCCGACAAGACAGGTATTCCGGCCGCGCGCATCTCCCGAGGCTAGAATGCGTCCGATTTCTTCAAAATCTATTCGGCCCGGTTCGGGCACTACCAAGTCCGTGACATCGCCAGCCAGCGCCGTCGCGCGCCCCGAGCGCCGGATGTAGCAAGGCAATAGACCGGATGGGTCCCGCAGCACGTAAAGCGCGCCGTCTTCCGCGACATGCACGAAAACATAGCCGCCCCAATAGCCATTAATCAGCTCCCGCCCATTGGCAGCAACGAGCGCGCTCCCGTCCACCCCCGCCCAATCGCGTACACGCACGCTCGGCGGCCCCTTCCGGAATAGGTATCCGAGTATGACAGTTCTCGCATCGATCGCGACCATTGGCTCATCCGACCAGAGCATCACATTCGCAGCAGTGAAGTCGGGAGCACGTCCGAAAATTTCCTGACCCGACGAAGGTTTTTCGGCGGTGACATTTATGTCGATGTAAAAGCCGCCAGCCATCAGACAGCGAATATCGGTTGGTAGCGGCGGATGATGTCGAGGGTATCGGTGAGAACCACGTCGTCGGCCTGCACCCAGCAGTGCGCCGAGAATGGCATCGTGACCCCGAACACGAGCCTTGCGTCGCAGCCCCTCTGCGCCAACAAGTGCTTCATCGCAATTCCCCGCACGAGGCATTGGTCGGCGGCGGAGACAAGGCGCCGACTGTGGAGAAATGCCGCTGCAGTATTCTGGATGACACGCTCGTCGCACGAAGCGTTTCGGGGACGGTCTCGCTCCAGTCGCGCCACGATGTCGAGAATGCCGTCTCGACGAAGCTCGGCGCGGGCACGGCCTTGCATCCAGATTGCCCGCAAGATTTGCGGCGTAGACGCCGCGCCGAGCGTGCCGTCCACAAGACTCTCGACAGCGTGCGTAAAGGCGAGCGGCGTCGGCGAGTCTTCGGCTTGCCCCGGACCGATCAAACCCGCGGCAAGGAGTTCGGAAAGCGCGGGGGCACTTGGCGTTCCGTTTAAATAGCTGTCGAAGGCAGCGCGCAAATGGGGCGGAAGGAGGAAATAGCGGTCGGCTGACAAATCGAAGAAGATATGATTCCCTCCGATCTGACGATGATAGAGGCCTGGGCGCAATTGAAGTGGCATGGTCGGCAATGGCACGATGGCGGCTACGGCCGGCGTGCCACCGTTCGGCGGCACGCCGATCGCATTCAATCGTCGGTGCTAATCGCGCCGACAAGGCCATAATGATCGCCATCCTCGAAATCGGGCTCGCCGAGTTGCTTGATGCCGCGTGTCTCGACGCTGATGGCGCCGAGATCGATCATTTCCTCATTGTCCAGGTTTTTCATCGCATTTTCCTTTCAAAATACGACTCAATTGAGTCGCATCCGAAAAGCTATTCTGCAGATGATTCGCGTTCCACTTTATAATCAAATGGGCGATCGACAGGTCTCAGGGTCACTGCCCCAGACATCGTCGTCGGGACCAATTCGTTCGGCGCAATCAAGAAATATATCGTCGAAATCTTCGAATTCGTAGGCGATCTGCGCCGTCATCAGCGTAGACATGGGTTTCCCTTCAGCCTCATGGCGCTGCATCATATACGCGATGACTTGGCCGCCAATTTGCCGACGTTCGTCGGGATCCAACTTTTCCTGCGCGAACCGCTGACGGCGACATGCTCTTATGAGATCGCCCGGAAAGTCTATGATGGGGAATGCGTCACCGAAGTCTGGTTTGGAGTAATCCCCGTAGCCGAGCGGCTCGCTTTCAAAGTCGTTCGAACAGCGGTAAGCGAAACCTCCAAACCGATCATAGTTGGGATCATAGTACAGGTGGTAAATGTCCGAGGTGCCGTTGTCACGCTCCACGTCCGACATTTCTGCCCAAATTTTCCGAAGTCGGTCAGGCGTAGAAACATCGAGCACATGCATATGGGCCATGCCCTCGCTAAGGATTTCATGCGACCAGCGTTGGAACAGAGCTATCGAACCGGTCCCAGAGACAAAACCGTCCATGTGAGGCAGCATCAAGACCTTGGCCGTAAACGTTAATGGCCGGCCATCGCGGGTGACGAGCGTATCGGTCGCAAGAAAAATGCCCTCATGGGTGATCGAAAAATTAAGAGCTGTCATTGGGCCTCCATTCCATTCTGCGTCTAATCGTCGGAAGTAAATTTTTTATTTCTTAGCAGAGGCTTAGATGGCGCTCCGCAAGGCGGCGCGAGGCAGTCAACTCGTCATCCGATGGCAAGCGCGCGATGCCGGCGACACCCTTGGTTGAGCGAGAGCTTCAGGCGTCGTCGCGCATAGATAAAACCAGCACAGGACGTCGAGACGGCGGGAAATTTGGTGGTAGCATCCGCCACGGCACCCGCCGCAAGGCAGGTAAAGCATTGCCTCGATAATCCGCCGCAGCGACCACTTGCGCGGGTACCCGAGGGCGGCGGATCAAAGGAGACCAACGCTCGCATTCGGCATCGGTCAGATCAATGGCTAGCGGCCTTGGTCTACTGAATAGACGTCATCAATGTTGCAAAATGAACAATCCGGCAACCGACCCGGCGCGACAACACATCCGATGCAACCAAATCGGCAGAAATTTCTCGTGCCGATAAATATATTATTAAGTAATTTCAATCCACTAATTCGAGAATGACAAATATTCTTTTAATGCCCGACTGGTCAGTTTCCGACGTCCATGTTGACGAGAATGACACTTACCAAATCACTGCAACCTACGATCTCGCACCCTCCGAGTGCGGACGATGTGAAGCCACTAGCCGACTGGTTAAGCGGGGCGCAACAACCAGGGTGTTTGTAGATGCGCCGGTTCATGGCCGGCAAACCTTCATTCATGTCCGGCACAACAAATATACTTGTCGGACGTGCGACGGGTCGTTCATGCAGCACTTGCCGGAAATGCACCGCACCCGCCGCATGACCAGGCGCCTGGTTGAATATATCAAGAAACAATCTCTGTTAAAGCCAATTGCTCACGTGGCCGAAGACACTGGCGTGTCAGAGACAACCATCGGAGAGATCAGCAAGGCGCATTATACTTGGTTGTCCGAACATCATGCGCGCACTTTACGCGCTCCCCGCCACATCGGAATCGACGAACTGGCGCTGGTTGATAAACAAATGCGGGCGATCTTGATCAATCTTGAGGACAGTTGGCCGTTCGAGTTACTTCGCAATCGAACTCTGAAGTCCGTGCAGAACTTCCTTAGGAAACTACCCAACCGCGGGGAAGTCGAGGTAGTTACGATGGATATGTGCGACTACTATAGGACGGCTGTAAAGAGAACGATGCCACAGGCCGCCATCATCGTCGACCGATGGCACATGGCCGATAAAGTTAATAAAGCGATGGATGAAGCACGCCGTCGCTATCAGCGAAAAATTCACCTTGATCTTTCAAAGGCTCTCACACGCGTGAACGGGATTTTTCTCAAACGAAGGGCTGAGTTAAGTGGGAGCGAGGAAATCGAACTCGGAGGCTGGCTCGCAAAATCAGAGGAGATCTATGCCACGTACGAGGCAAAAGAGGCGCTGCTTAGCATTTGGGATTTACATGACCGCGCCACCGCGGAAGCGGCCCTCAACGAGTGGCGCGCTAACATACCGGACGATGACAAGCATGTTTTCGCGGGCGTCGCGGGCGCGATCGACAATTGGCGGACAGAAATATTGAACTTCTTCGATCACGGGCGACTTACAAATGGCCCGACCGAGGCCAGGAATGGGGCAATAAAGCGGATATACAATTATGGCGCGGGCTATGATTTTGAATCGATCCGAGCACGCGCGCTTTTTGGGAAGCGCCCGGGCAGGCTCAAAAAGGAAGCGGACGCAAAGGACGAGGCGTGGCGCGCGAGAAAACCCGTCTGCATCAGATGTAGCCAACCTATAGACGCGGCTGCGCTGATGGAAGATTGGAAGGCCTATGTCGCGCCGCTCATGGAACCGCCGCCCCGCGTTCACGGATACGCCCTGTGCGAGGAATGCTCGAAAGCAGACGCATGGTCGTAAGCAGCCGTGCGAGGCTGACCCCATTTGGCCAGCCCGCCTGCTCGGGCAACTCTTACTGCGGGTCCAGTTCGATCCAGAACCAGTTTCCCCAACTCCAAAATCCGCTTCTTTTCAAACCGTCCGTTTACCGAACTTCGTTTGACTTTCGCGCGCCGTAAATGCGATGAACGGGTGACACGGTCGATCTGGGTCAAACGGCCGGCACGGAGACAGTAATGGCAGATGAGGACGTCGCCCCGGAACAGGGCGAGCTTGCGATCACGCGCACCGGCGATCGGCTCCGGCTGGCGCGGGAGGCTGCAGGGCTGTCGCTTGCCGATGTGGCGACCCGCACGCGGATCACTCAGCGCCATCTCGGCGCGATAGAAAAGTCCGATTATTCGGAACTTCCGGGCCGGACTTATGTCACGGGCTTCGCTCGCGCCTACGCCCGTGCCGTTGACCTTCCCGAGGCCGAAATCGGTGCCGCAATCCGTCAGGAACTCGAAGAAGACGCCTATGGCTCGCGTCCGCTTTACGAAGCTTATGAACCGACCGATCCGGCACGCCTGCCCACCGCGCGGCTGACCTGGACGTTGGTCATTGTTACCCTGCTGCTCGCGTCGGCCTATGGCGTATGGCGCTTCCTCTCGGTCGAGCCAGACGAGGCGCTGATCGCGGCGCAAAACCGCGCCGCCGATGCGTCCGAAGCGCCGCAGAACGACGCGGCGGCAACGCCTGCAATCAAGGCCGGCGGCCCAGCGGCCGTGGCGACCAACGCGCCCGTAGTGCTGACCGGTGTTTCGGAAGTCTGGATCGGTTTCGACGACGCGAAGGGCAAGACCGAGAATTGGCGTACGCTCGATGCCGGCGAGACCTATCAGGTTCCCCCCGAATATATTGAACAGTTCACGCTGCGCACCAGCATTCCGCAGGCGCTCAAGGTCACCGTCGGCGGCCGCGACGTAGGGCCGATCGGCGCCGCCGATACGCTTGTCAAAAATGTCTCGCTGAAGCCCGCCGATCTGGTGGCGCGCGCCGAGGGCAATGGCGCAGCGAGCACGGCAGCCTCGACCGCAGGGCCGCGCCCCAAGGGTTGATCCTTCCGATCATTCGGGCCGGTCGAAGCTGCAGCGCGCCGAATTGGGTTTGCGCTGCGGCGCTCTGCCGCGTTATGGATGGCGAAATTGGTTAATAGTCGAGGACCTAACGGCAGATGATGATGCGTCAGATCACTTTCCTTGGAGCGGCAACGATCGCGCTCGCCGCGGCGACGCCCGTGGCGGCACAAGACAATACGGTCGTCAAGCGGGTCGAACGGCTCGAAAAGGAAATGCGCGCGGTGCAGCGTTCGGTCTTTCCGGGAGGCAGCCCGACCTTTTTCGAAGGCGAAATCGCTCCCGACAACACACCCGGCGAGCGCGCCCGCACCAACGCTCCGGTGATCGACCTGACCGCGCGCGTCGATGCGCTCGAATCGCAGCTGCAGACGCTGACCGGCCAGACCGAACAAAATGCCTTCAATCTGCGCGAACTCGAAAAGCAGTTCACCGCGTACAAAGCGGAAATGGAAAAGCGTTTCGCCGATCCGGCAGCAGCGGCCGCCGCACCGACCGCGACGCCCGCCAGCCTCGCCCCGACGGTGAAGCCTCCGGCAGCGGGAGCAACGGTCGCGGCTACGCCGGTTAAGAAGCCCGCCGACAAACCGGCGGCCAAGCCTGCGACCACCGACGCCGCGCGGCTCGCGCTTGTCAAAAAGGTCGAAGTTCCGGCGAGCGGCAACGATACCAAGGACGCCTACGACTATGGCTATCGCCTGTGGGAAGCGAAGCTTTATCCCGAAGCGCAGGCGCAACTGAAGACCGTCGTCACCAAATGGCCGAAGAGCAGCCAAGCGAGTTTTGCACAGAATCTGCTCGGCCGCGCCTATCTCGACGAGGGCAAACCGAGCCTTGCGGCGGTCGCCTTTTACAATAATTACAAGGATCGCCCGAGCGGCGCCCGTGCGCCGCACAGCCTGATGTATATGGGCGTCGCACTCGACAAGCTCGGCCGTAAGGCCGATGCCTGCAAGGCGTTCCGCGAACTTGAAGAAGTCTATGGCGACAAGGCGCCGCAGGATGTCCGGACCGATGCTACCGCCGCAAAAACAAAAGCAGGTTGCTGACCGCGACGCCGCGGACCGGCTGGCCGGCGATCTCGCCGCGCTCGTCGGGTCCGACTGGCACCGCCTCCATTATGGCATCGCCGTTTCGGGCGGGCCCGACAGCATGGCGCTGCTCTGGCTGATGGCGTCATTGCTGCCCGGACAGGTCTGGGCGGCGACTGTCGACCATGGCCTGCGCAAGGGCTCGGACGACGAGGCGCGCATGGTCGCGGGCTTTTGCGAGCGCGAGCATATCCCGCATTCAACGCTGCGCCCGCCGACGCCTATCAAGGGATCGCAGCAAGCCGCAGCGCGCACCGAACGCTACCGCCTGCTCGAACAATGGCGCGACGCCACGGCGCTCAAACATATCGTCACCGCGCACCATGCCGACGATCAGCTGGAAACGATCGTCATGCGGCTCAACCGCAGCAGCGGCGTCGGCGGGCTTGCCGCGATCCGCGCGCGCAACGGAGCCATCCTGCGCCCGCTGTTGCACTGGCGGCGCAGCGAACTTGTTCATCTGGCGCTCGAAAACGACCTGCCCTTCGTCGACGATCCATCGAACAGTGACAATCGCTTCGATCGGGCGCGCCTGCGCCATGCGCTGCAATCGCAAACCGCGCTCGACCCTGCTGCCGCAGCGAAATCGGCGGCGTGGCTAGCCGAAGCCGACGAGGCGCTCGACTGGGCGGTCGAGCGGCTGATTGCGTCATGGCCCGACGCCTCGGACATCGCGGTGATCCGCGACGACGGCTATCCGCCCGAGATGTTTCGCCGCATCGTCGCGCAGCGGCTGCGCGCCAACGCACCGCAGCTCGTGCTGCGCGGCGCCTCGCTCGACGGGGTGATCGCGGCGATGCACGAAGGGCGGCGGGCGATGGTCGGCGCACTGTTGATCGATGCGGTGCGCGGCCTCGAAGGGACGATTTGGCGTATTTCTGCGGCGCCGCGGCGGAAAGCGCCTAAAAAGCCCTGATTGCCTCATTGTCATTTAACCCGATTATCCTATCTTGTGGGGGATAGGAGCGCAGTACCGCGCCGTTGAGGAACGAATCCGCATGCAGGACGATAAGGAACCGCAGGGCAACCCCTGGATGAAGAGCGTGATGATCTGGAGCGGCATCCTGCTTGCCATGCTCCTCGTCGCCTCGATGTTCGGCGGCGTGTCGCAGCCTGTCGGCAATCCGCTCGCCTATTCCGAGTTCCGGCAAAAGGTCGAAGAAGGCGCCGTCAAGGACGTCGTGCTGTCCGAAGACAAGGTGACGGGCACACTGTCGAACGGCGACCGTTTCAGCGCCAACGTCGTGCGCGATCCGGAACTGCTCAAGATGCTTAACGACAATGGCGTAAAATATGACGGCAAGGCGACCGAAGCGCCGAATTTCTGGATGTATATGCTCGTCCAGTCGCTGCCCTTCCTGTTGATCCTCGGCATCGCTTTCTTCGTCTTCCGCCAGGTCCAGAAGAACAACGGCTCGGGCGCGATGGGCTTCGGCAAATCGCGCGCCAAGATGCTGACCGAAAAGCAGGGCAAGGTGACTTTTGACGACGTCGCGGGAATCGACGAAGCGCGCGAAGAGCTCGAAGAAATCGTCGAGTTCCTGCGCGATCCCACAAAATTTTCGAAACTCGGCGGCCAGATACCGAAGGGCGCATTGCTCGTCGGTTCGCCCGGCACCGGCAAGACACTGCTCGCCCGCGCAATCGCGGGTGAGGCAGGCGTTCCCTTCTTCACCATTTCGGGTTCGGACTTTGTCGAAATGTTCGTCGGTGTCGGCGCATCGCGCGTCCGCGACATGTTCGAACAGGCGAAGCGCAACGCGCCGTGCATCGTCTTCATCGACGAAATCGACGCGGTCGGCCGCCATCGCGGCGCCGGCCTCGGCAATGGTAACGACGAGCGCGAACAGACGCTGAACCAGCTGCTCGTCGAAATGGACGGTTTCGAGGCGAACGAAGGCATCATCATCGTCGCGGCAACGAACCGCCCCGACGTGCTCGATCCCGCCCTTCTCCGTCCGGGCCGTTTCGACCGCCAAGTCGTCGTGCCGCGCCCCGACATCGAGGGCCGCCAGAAGATCCTCGAAGTCCACACGCGCAAGAAACCGCTCGCGCCCGACGTCGACCTCCGCCGCGTCGCGCGCGGGACGCCGGGCTTCTCGGGCGCCGATCTGGCTAATCTTTGCAACGAAGCCGCCTTGCTCGCCGCACGCAAGGGTAAGCGCCTGATCGCCAATGACGAGTTCGAAGAGGCAAAGGACAAGGTCATGATGGGCGCCGAACGGCGTTCGATGGTGATGACCGAGGACGAGAAGAAGTCGACCGCCTATCACGAGGCCGGCCACGCGCTCGTCTCGCTGCACGTCGAGGGCTGCGACCCGCTGCACAAGGTGACGATCATCCCGCGCGGCCGCGCGCTGGGCGTGACGTGGAACCTGCCCGAACGCGATCGCTATTCGACCAACATGAAGCAGATGAAGGCGCGCCTCGCGCTCTGCTTCGGCGGCCGCATCGCCGAACAGCTGATCTACGGCAAGGACGAGCTCAACACGGGCGCGTCGAACGACATCCAGCAGGCGACCGACATGGCGCGTTCGATGGTCATGGAATATGGCATGTCGGAAAAGCTCGGCTGGCTGCGCTATCGCGACAATCAGGACGAGGTGTTCCTCGGCCACAGCGTGTCGCGCGCGCAGAATATGTCCGAAGAGACCGCAAAGCTGATCGACGCCGAAGTTCGCCGCCTCGTCGAGGAAGGCGAAAAGGTCGCGCGCAAGGTGCTGACCGACAATATCGATGAGCTTCACCTGCTCGCGGGCGCACTACTTGAATATGAGACGCTTTCGGGCGAAGAATCGAAGCGCGCGATCAAGGGCGAAGACATCGGCCGCGAAGACGAAGCCGGCAAGCGCGGCACCCCGGTGTCGGGCCATGCCGGCGGCATCCCGCAGATCAAGCGCAAGCCGCGCCCCTTCGGCGACGCGAACCCGCAGGGCGCCTAGCCCTTCTGCCTAGCGCTTTCAATTCAGGGACTATTCATTGGGTGGGGGCGAGTTGCGGCATATGACCAAAGGGACATATGCACGCATCTTGCCCGCCTTGCTCGCCGCTCCGTTCCTCTGCGCGATGGCGCCGGGCGACATGAGCGTCGCGGCGTTTCTCGCGCGCGCGGCGTCGCTCGAGCGGCTCGGTCCGCTCGCGCTCGCGACCCCGCAAGGAAACCAGCTCAAGGGCGAAGTCGTCGCCGCGGGCAAGCGCTATAAGGCGCGCATCGACGCCGAACGCCGCGCCGGTCGCAAGACGACGAGTTGCCCCCCTGAATCGGGGAGCCTGACCCCCGACCAATGGCTGTCCCACCTCCGCAGCTATCCCGTTCCGGTACGCAAGTCGGTCAGCGTCTATTCGGCGTTCGATGCGCTGATGAAGAAACGCTATCCCTGCCCCGTTTGATGCGTCAAAGGTGCGATCAGGACCAAAGGAGACGGCGATGATCGGCAAAGCGTGGAATGCTCTGGCCCTGGCGGCGCTTATTGCGGCAGGTGTTCAGCCGGCGGCGGCGCAGGGAACCGGCGCGCTGACAAGCAAAATCGAACTCGAAAAATCGACCCCGTCGTCGGACGGCCAACCGCCGAAAAAGACCTATGTTGCGCCCGATGTGGTCGTCCCCGGCGACCGCGTCCGCGTTGCCCTCACCTTCACGAACAACGGCGCCGCCCCGGCGGCAGGGGTCAATCTGGTCAATCCGATCCCGGAAGGCCTGCTATTCGACGACACCGCCGATACGGCGGGTTTCGGCGTTTCGACCGATGGCGGCAAGACGTTCGGCACGCTCGCGGCGTTGACGGTGCCCGTCGACGGCGCGGCGCCCCGCCCCGCGGTGGCCGCCGATGTGACGCATGTCCGCTGGCTGTGGCCCGATGCGATCGCCCCGGGTCAAAGCCGCTCGGTCGCCTTTTTCGGTCGGGTTCGGTGATCGGCTAGATGACCATTTATTGCGATGAATCTGGCGGTCTCAACGCCGGAGCGATGACCTTTTCGGCGGTGATGCTGACACCCAAGGCCGCGGCCGACATCCACGCGCGCTTTCGCAGCGTGACCGGGCTGCGCGGCGAGCTTAAGGGCAGCCGGATCAGCATCGTCGAGCGCGCCTATCTGCTCGAACTCTTCGACCGCGCCGGCGGCCGCGCCTGGGTGGCCGTCGCCGAACGCGACAAGCTCGCCCAAAACCCCGGGGGCACCCTGCCCAGCGACCTCGCGCTCTATGGCGCCTTGCTCAACAGCGCGGTCGGCCACTGGCTGCCCGAAACCGGCGGTGTCTGTACCGACGTCGTGATCGACGACGGGCGCTATGATCCGAAGATTCTCTCGCATGTACGCGAAGAGATACAGGAGGGGCTCGGCCAATGGGGCCGCGCGTCGCTGGCCGACAGCAAGCGCAGCGACGGAGTCCAGATCGCCGATGTGATCGCGAACAGCCTGTTCAATATCACCGTCAGTTCGCCGCGCGCCTATCGCATCCAGCGCATCATCGAACCGATGCTGGCGTCGAAAGCCATTCGCATCGCCGAGCTGACCAACGTCGATTGACACAAGAAGGGCCGCAGTTTCCTGCGGCCCCCTTGGTGATCAGATTGAGCAGTGCTTATTCGAAGTCGCTGCCACCGCCCGCGGGGCTGCGCGGCGGCGCAGCTGCGGTCAGGCGAAGCGCTTCGGCCGAGCGGCTGATCGAGCTGATTTCATCGGGCGTATCGTCATCGTCGACGACGACCTTCTGCATCGAACCGACCAGCGTTTCCTTGAGGTCTTTCGGACGCACGGTCTGTTCCGCGATCTCGCGCAGCGCGACGACGGGGTTCTTGTCGCGGTCGCGATCGACGGTCAGCTCCGAGCCACCCGAAATCTCGCGCGCGCGATGCGCGGAGAGCAGGACCAGGTCGAAACGGTTGGGAACTTTGTCGACGCAATCCTCGACGGTAACGCGGGCCATATTGTTTCCTTAGGTATAGGAGAGGCCAGCCCTTTGGAGGGGCGTGGCGGCAAGCGCTGCGCGCTAGCAGCCCAGCCCCTACATGTCAATCAAAGCGCTGCCCTTGCGGGCTTTGCGGACACCGGCCTATGAGCGGTTGATGACCGAAGCCTGCGCACCCGTCGACTTGTCCGAACGACTGACGGCGGACGTGGCTGGTCACCGGCTCGAGTTGATCTTCGACGGCGGCGAACGGCTGACCCGGCTGCTCGACCTTATCAACGGCGCAGCGCACAGCATCGACATCATCATGTACATTTTCGAGGGTGATGCCGCGGGCGTGTGCATCGTCGACGCTTTGCTGGTTGCCGCAAAGCGCGGCGTTCGTGTGCGTGCGGTCATCGACAGCTTTGGGTCGGGGGACACGCCCGACGGCCTGTTCGCCCCGCTTCGCGAAGCCGGCGGCAGCATCACCTTCTTCTCGCGCCGCTGGCGCTCGACCTATTTGATCCGCAACCACCAGAAATTGATCCTGATCGACGAATACATCGCGGTGACCGGCGGCTTCAACATCGCCAATGATTATCTGAGCCCGCCGCGCAGCGACTGCTGGTTCGACATCGGGATGATCGTCAAGGGGCCGAGCGTCGCCCGCGCGGCGCGATGGTTCGCGGAGATTCACGACTATACCGTCAACGACGATGGCAAGCTGTTGATGCTGCGGCGGATGATCCGTGAATGGACCGTCGGAGCCGGCGCGGTATCATGGCTCGTCGGCGGCCCGACCCAGCGGTTGTCGCCATGGGCCCGCGCCGTGCGCGCCGACTTGGAAAACGCGCGGCAACTCGACATGGCGATGGCCTATTTTTCCCCGGGCCAAGGCATGCTCCGCCGCCTCGGGCGCGTCGCGCGGCGCGGGCGGGCGCGGTTTGTGATGGCGGGCAAGTCGGACAATCCGGCGACGATCGGCGCGTCGCGGCTGCTTTATGGCTATTTGCTGCGCAAGACCGCCGAAGTCTGGGAATATCGGCCCTGCAAATTGCACATGAAGCTGATCGTCATCGACGATGTCGTCTATATCGGGTCGGCCAATTTCGATGTCCGCAGCCTGTTCGTGAACGTCGAGCTCATGGTGCGGATCGCCGACGCGGGCTTTGCCGAAAAGATGCGCAACTTCCTTGGCCGGCTGCGGCCCGACAGCGAAGTGATCACACCGAATTCGCACAAGGCACGCGCCAGCTGGCTGACGCGCATCCGCTGGACGCTCGCCTGGTTCGTTGTCGGCATCGTCGATTATACGGTGTCGCGGAAATTGAACTTCGGGCTCGGCGATCCCGATCCCGAGGTCTAGTCCTTCCAGCCCCAGAAAAGGAAGCATGGTGGGACGTTGACCCATTCGAACGCGTTATCGATGCGGTTGAAATGCACGGCCAGGAAATCGCGCGCGCGGGCGCGGAACTGATAGACGAGAAAGGCGCCGCCGGGGCGAAGCACGCGGTGCGTCGCGGCGGCGATCGCGGGGCCGACGCCGGTGGGGAGCGTCGAAAAGGGCAAGCCCGAAAGGACATAGTCGGCGTGCTCGAAGCCGTGCGCGCGTACGATCTCTTCGACGTCGGAGGCCGATCCGTGGACCGCGATGAAGCGGCTGTCGCGGATATCCTTGCGCAGATAGTCGATGAAATCCTCGTTCGTGTCGATCGCGATCAGCGTCGCATCGCCCGCCATATGTTCGAGTATGGGGCGGCAGAAGGTGCCGACGCCCGGCCCATATTCGACGAACAGCTTGGTGTTCTTCCAGTCGACGGGGCGCAGCATGTGGCGGATCAGCGTCGGCGAAGACGGTACGATCGATCCCACCATGACTGGATGCTTGATGAAGCCGCGGACAAACATGCCCCACGGCCCGAAAAAGCGCTTGAGCCCCACGCGAAGCCGGCGGCCCAGCGGGGGTTTCGTTTCTTGGGCCTGCGCCCGCGGATTGGTCATGATGGCTTTCGCGTTGTTGCGGTTGCCAAAGGCGTGGCAAAATCGGCGCCGGGGCGCAAGGAAAGAGTCTGTCTTGACTCTGGACAGCGGGGCGCCCGCGTGTAGGGAGAGGCGGCGTTACCGACCAAAGCCAAGGAGGGGCGAACATGGCGACGACATCGCATTCCATCCCCTCCGACCGTATGGCGGTGCTCTTTGCGGTGATGCTCGTTGCCGCCGCGGGCAACACCGCGATGCAATCGATCCTGCCGGCGATCGGCGCCAAATTGCGCATCCCCGACGTCTGGGTCAGCCTAGCGTTCAGCTGGTCGGCGTTGCTCTGGGTGCTCACCGCACCGCATTGGGCGCGCCAGTCGGACAAGCGCGGCCGCAAGGCATTGATGGCGCTGGGCGTTGTCGGTTTCCTGTCGTCGATGGCCTTGTGCGGGCTTACCCTCTGGGCCGGACTCCAGGGCTATCTCGCTGCGGGCGTCACCTTTATCGTCTTCGCGGTGTTTCGCAGCCTTTACGGCGGCTTCGGCTCGGCGTCGCCGCCGGCGGTGCAGGCTTATGTCGCCGCGCGCACCGATCCTGCGCAAAGGACGCAGGCACTCTCGCTCGTTTCCTCGTCCTTCGGACTCGGCACCGTCATCGGGCCTGCGATCGCCCCCTTCTTCATCCTGCCGATCGTCGGCCTCGCCGGTCCCCTGTTGGTCTTTGCGTTGATTGGCCTTGGCGTATTGATCGCGCTGCGCTGGCGCTTGCCCGACGACGTACCGCGCTTTGCCGCGCGCGGCGCCATCGTATCCTATCCGACAACCGGCGCGTCGCCGCAGACAGCGGCCGATGAAGCCGAAGACCAGGTGCTCGACCCAAGCGATGCCCCTCCCCTCCGCTGGACCGACACCCGCGTTCGACCATGGCTGCTCGCCGGCCTGTTCGGCGGGCAGGCGCAGGCGATGATGCTCGGGGTGATCGGCTTCCTGATCCTCGACCGCCTCCACCTCCGCCTGCGTCCCGACGAGGGCGCCGCGATGACGGGCATCGTGTTGATGGCGGGTGCGTTTGCGACGCTGCTCTCGCAATGGGGTCTGATCCCGCTGCTCAAGATGTCGCCGCGCACCGCCGTGCTCTGCGGCGCCAGTCTCGGCGGGCTCGGGACGTTGATGACTGGCCTGTCTTATGACTTCCACGGCATCATCATCGGCTTCGCGCTTGCATCGCTCGGCTTCGGGCTATTCCGCCCCGGCTTCACCGCGGGCGCATCGCTATCGGTTCCGCGCCGCGATCAGGGCAGCGTCGCGGGGATGACCGCGTCGATCAACGGGTCGGCCTATATCATATCACCCGCGGTCGGCGTGCTGCTTTACAATTGGCACCCGATGGTCGCCTACGGTCTGATGGCGGGTTTTTGCGGCTGGCTGGTCCTGTGGGGCTGGTCGGCGCTGAAGCCGAACCAGCCCAAGGAACAACAGATTTAGTCGGCCGCGCCGTCGTGCTTGCGCTCGCGAACAGGCTTGAGCATGCCGGGCGCGAAGAAGCCGATCGGATCGACGCTCATCGCAGCCTGCTTGATCTCACCCTGGATCTTTTCATAATCCCTTTCCATCGCTTCGGTCACCGACGCACGGGTATCCTTCAGCGCCGCCTCGAAATCCTCCATCGTCACCGTGTCACTGTCGAGCGACCGCTTGAGCGCGGCAAGCCCGGCACGCCGCGTCAGATCCTCAAGGTCGGCGCCGGTGAAACGATCCGACCTTTCTGCAAGCGCGGCGAGATCGACATCCTTCGCCAGCGGCATCTTGCCGGTCTGGATTTCGAGAATGCGGCGGCGTCCTTCCTTGTCGGGCACCGCGACATAGATGAGCTCGTCGAGGCGCCCGGGGCGCAGCAACGCCGGATCTATCAGGTTCGGCCGGTTGGTCGCACCGATGACGACGACGGACTGCATCTCCTCGATTCCGTCCATCTCGGCGAGGATCGTGTTCACGACACGTTCGGTCACCTGCGGCTCGCCCGACGTCCCGCTGCCGCGCGCAGGCACCAGGCTGTCGAGCTCGTCGATGAAGATGATCGTCGGGGCAACCGCACGCGCGCGGGCAAACAGACGCGCGATCTGCTGCTCGCTCTCGCCGTACCATTTCGACAGTAGATCCGACGATTTGATCGAGATGAAGTTCGCATCAGATTCGCGCGCCGCCGCTTTCGCCAGCAGGGTCTTGCCGGTTCCGGGGGGTCCATAAAGCAGGAAGCCCTTCGCCGGACGAATGCCGAGCCGACGGAACGCCGCGGGGTTCTTAAGCGGCAGCTCGATCCCCTCGATCAGTTTGTCGCGCGCGGCGTCGAGCCCGCCGATGTCGCTCCACCGTGTTTTCGGCGCCTGCACCATCACTTCACGCATCGCCGATGGCTGGACGCGTTTCAGCGCGTTATTGAAATCCTCGCGCGTGACGCGCAATTCCTCGAGCACCTCGGGCGGGATTGTACCTTCCGCCAGGTCGAGCTTGGGCATGATCCGGCGCACCGCTTCGATCGCGGCTTCGCGGGTCAGCGCCGCCATATCGGCGCCGACAAAGCCAAAGGTCGTGCGCGCAAGTTCCGCAAGGTCGACATTCTCGGCCAGCGGCATGCCGCGGGTGTGGATGCCCAATATCTCGCGTCGCCCGCTCTCGTCGGGAACGCCGATCACGATCTCGCGGTCAAAACGGCCCGGACGTCGCAGCGCCTCGTCGATCGCGTCGGGACGGTTGGTCGCCGCAATGACGACCAGGTTCGTCCGCGGCTCCAGCCCATCCATCAGCGTCAGCAACTGCGCAACGAGGCGCTTTTCAGCCTCGCCCTGAACCTGCCCTCGTTTGGGCGCGATCGAATCGATTTCGTCGATGAACAGGATCGACGGCGCTGCCTTTGCCGCCTGCTCGAACACGTCGCGCAGCCGCTTTTCGGATTCGCCATAGGCGCTGCCCATGATTTCGGGGCCGTTGATCAGGAAAAATTGCGCGTCGCTTTCGTTGGCGACGGCGCGCGCCAGCCGCGTCTTGCCCGTTCCCGGCGGCCCATGCAGCAGCACCCCGCGTGGTGGATCGACGCCGAGGCGCTGGAACAGTTCGGGATAACGCAGCGGCAGTTCGACCATCTCGCGAAGTTGGTCGATCGTATCGCCGAGCCCGCCGAGATCGTCATAGGTAACGTCGGTGCGGCGCGCGTCATGCGGCTCCTGATATTCAGGTAGCAGTTCGATTTCGGTATTCTCGTCGATGAAGACGATTCCCTTGGGGGTCGCCGATACGACGAGCAGGCGCACTTCGGCGAGTGCATAGGCTGGCGCATTGAGCATCTGACGAAGCTGCGGCGGCATGTCGCCGGACTCCAGTCGCTGCTGTCCGGCGGTCGCGACGGTATCACCCGCGACGAGCGGGCGGCCGAAAAAGCTGCGCTTCAAGGCATTGGTCGAACCCTGCAGGCGGAGATTCTGCTGCGCCGGGGCGAAGATGACGCGCGTTGCGGGGCGCGGTTCAACGCGGCTGAGCACGACCATGTCGCCTGCGCCCGCGCCGGCATTGGCGCGCTGCAGGCCGTCGAGGCGGATGACTTCCAGCCCCTCATCCTCGGCATAGGGTAGCACGACGCGCGAGGCTGTCTCGCGCTTGCCG
Source organism: Sphingopyxis sp. MSC1_008 (assembly GCF_023197165.1). Taxonomy (GTDB): domain Bacteria; phylum Pseudomonadota; class Alphaproteobacteria; order Sphingomonadales; family Sphingomonadaceae; genus Sphingopyxis. The sequence goes on along the minus strand of NZ_JALPRD010000010.1, from coordinate 55,434 downwards.
CTGATTTGGACGATGTCGCCTTCGGTGACGCCAAGTTCGGCCATTGCGGAGCGCGGAATACGGGCTATTCCTCCCCCGCTTTCTTCGGCACGGGCGTTCGCCACCTGCAGTTTTACCTGTTTTTCTTTTACCGCTGCGTCGGCCAAGGCGTGTCTCCCGCAAAATAGTCAGAATGCCGAAGATAGGGTGGTCGTTCCCTATTTACGACCCCTCACGCTCTCCCGCGGCTCCGTCCTTTTATGACGCACTGCACAAAATTCTGGCATGTCTGGCAAGGTCATGTCATCATCGGCAACCGATGCCACGCCTTCCCCCCATCAGCAGCATGGAAGCCTTTCTCGAGGTCGCCCGTCACGGCACGGTCAAAGCGGCCGCGATCGAACTCGGCCTGTCGATGCCCGCGCTGTCGCGACGGATACAGACGCTTGAGCATACCGTCGGCCGCCCTCTGTTCAATCGCCACCACCACGGGCTCGGCCTGACGGAAGCGGGCCGCGCGCTGCACGAACAATTGTCCCCGATTCTCGACGAACTGCGCAACGTGATCGAACAGGTCGGCAGCCCCGATGCTTCGCTGCGCCTGCATCTTAACGTCCTGCCGCTCTTCGCGCAGCAGCGCCTGTTCCCGCGGCTTCCCGAGCTTCGGCGCCAGCACCCCAAACTGCATATCGACATCGACACCATGTCGCACGCCGAAGCCCGCCTGGGCGACGGCATCGATGCCGCGATCGCCCTCGCCCGCTCCATTGACCCCGTGCTCTATGCCGCGCGGCTCGATCAGGACAAGGTGTTTCCGATTGCGTCGCGCACGCTGACCGACGGCGATCGCGCAATCACCGTGCCCGAACAGATGCAGCGGATGACCGTCCTGCTCCACCGCGAAATGCCGGAGACCTTCGCCGAGTGGAAAAAGGCGATCGGCATGCCTTATCTGGAGCCCGCCGGGATCGATTATTTCGATTCGGGACCCTTGATGCTCGAGGCCGCAGCGCAGGGTATCGGCGTCGCCTTCATGCACGGCCATCATTTCGACGATGCGCACGACCCGCGCCTCGTCCGCCTGTTCGATTTCGATGTCGACAGCCCGTACAGCTATTGGTTCGTGTGCCGCCCGCGCGCGCTGCGCCAGCCGGCGGTCAAACTATTCCACGACTGGTTGCTCGCCGCGAAGATTTGATTGAAAATGGTGCTGCTGGACAGGATTGAACTGTCGACCTCGTCATTACCAATGACGCGCTCTACCACTGAGCTACAGCAGCAACCGGGACGCCCGCAAACGGATGTTCGCCGGGCAGGCGCGGCCTATGGCGGGGTGCCCTTCGCCTGTCAAGGTGCGAGGCTTGACGATGCGGCAATTTCACGGGCATGGCTCGCTGCGTGAGCAAGACGCCCTCCCCCGCCGACATCGAACGTGAACGCCGCCTCGCCGAGGCGCTGCGCGACAATCTGCGCAAACGCAAGGCGCAGGCCCGCGAAGCGAAGATCGAAAATCCGCCTAAAGATTGACGGTCACGGTCACCGGATCGCCCTCAACAAGCCCCTCGGCTTTTCGCACCATCGCCTTGACCGGCAGCAGCCAACCGCCACTTTCCTTGTGCGGAAAGACCGAGGTTTTCCAGCGCGTGTCGCCGATCACGGCCTCCACGCGCGCCGATCCGAATCCCTTGCGACCATCAAGCCACTGGCCGGTCATCGCCGCCATGCGAATCCCGTCGGCGGCGTCGCCCGCGATGGTCACAAAGAACCAGGCAGCGGGCGCGGTCGCCGATTGCCAGCGCCACAGCGGCGTCGTGACGGTGAAATCCTTCAAGGAACTACTTCGCGGCGACCGGACGGACGGGCACCGGGATGTTGCAAATATCGGCGCCACCCGCGGGCTTGATGAAAAAGGGATCGCGCCGATTCTGCCGCGCATCGGCATAGCGCGCAAAGCTGTCGCTTTCGGTCGACAGATATTCGAAGCGTGGCTGGTCTGCGGTGGGCAGCTCGGTAGCAACGCGAATCGAGGTGATCCCGACGCGTTCGGTCGCATCCTCGTAAAAGCCGAGCGCCCCCGTCCCGCGCGGCAGGCTCGACAGATGCTCGATCCCGCTGACCACTCGGCCGACGACCGCAATATTACGGTCGAGATGGCGGGGCGCGTGACCAATGACGGCGTATAGCTCTGCCCCCGACCCGGTATCGGGCGACATATTGCGGCCAACGCCGACGGCGCCATAGCAATGGACGGGCCATAGTTCGCCGTCCTTGCCACGACCGACCGGCCAGCCCCAAAGGGCCTGGCTGGACGCATAAGGGTCTGGAATGAGCGGCGCCGAACGTTGCATCGCCCTCGCCGCGTCCCACGCAGCGGCGCCCGCGCGGCTGACGACATATTCACCCTCGGGCACCACCGCTAAACCCGCCGGCAAGGCCTTCTTCTCGGTCGCATCACCCCATTGCGCGACATAATTGTCCTGCACCCGGTTGATACTCGTCCCGTCCCACCAGTGCGCGGCGGCGAGCTTGCGGATATTGCCGATCCATCCCTGACTGAATGGCGCGGGCATCAGCTGGATGACGACGCGGCGCGGCTCGCCCGTCGCGTCGGGCTCGAGGTCCATTACCAGCAGGTCCGACGGTGCGATGACGATCCAGTCGCTCGCCGGCGCCGCAGCGGCGATCTCTCCCGGCGATGGGATTGGTGCGGGCTCCGCGCCATAGACAGGAAGGACGAACGACGCGGCCAGGGCGGCCAACAGGAGCAGATGTTTCATAGCCGATGTCTGCCATGCCCAATCGGCTTGCGAAAGCCCTGCCAAGCGATTAGGGCGCCCGTTCCAGAGCATGCGGAGCGGTGGCCGAGTGGTCGAAGGCGCTCGCCTGGAAAGTGAGTATACGTCAAAAGCGTATCGAGGGTTCGAATCCCTCCCGCTCCGCCAGCCCTTTGGCTGATTTCTGCCAGTTTTCCCCTGTTTTTGCATCGTGCCAACGTGGCACGTTCATATCGTGCCATGCACGTCACGATCCGGCACGATAGTTCCGTTAGCCGGAGCATTGCGGAGCAGGATCGTGCCAACTCAAGGAAAACCTCATGCATCCCTTCAACATCCTCGCGGCCACCTGCCGCACCCTCGCTCGCTGGATCGAACCGAAACCGCTATCCAAGCGGACTGGAACTGGAGCGAGACGAATCTTTCCACGGACGTGGCCAGCATATGCGGATCGCTCCATGCCGCGCTCGCCGACCTTGCTGGAGAGACATTGCCAAATCCCGTGTTGGCCGACGCCATGCGCTGGCGGTTTGCGCAGCCGTTGGGAAGCGATCTTGGCCATCTATGGGATGGAGACATCGGTCTTGGCACGTGCGGCGAGTGACTCTCTTACGGTTTCGTCGAACATGCCTGGCGAAGCGGCCGTAATCTTGAGATGCCATCGCGCGAAACGTCAAAACAGGGCGCGACGTGCGAGCCGAAGGCTGACGGTATCTTACTCCGATCGCAACGTTGCGCCTAGCCGCCGCGCCTTTTTCTCGGCGACGAGCGGCCGTCAGATGCAGGGTTCAGAATGAGGGGCTCGACTTATGCTTTTCGCATGGTCGATCACGGTCTAATTGTATCATGCAAAGAACATATCGAGGCGATATGTATCACCGGTGATACAATCCTCTTGACTTCATCATCTTTTTCGTCAATGTATCATGCATGAGACCAATTCGGTCTATATGTATTACAGGTGACACATGCCTTCGTCGAAGAAGCAGAGCTATGCGCGTTACACGCTTGCCGCCCTTGAGCGGCTGGGCCAACTGATTGCGACCGAGCGGCGCGAGCAGCGGATCACCGCGCAGGCCCTGGCGGAGCGTATCGGAGTGGCGCGCACGCTGGTTCATCGCCTTGAGGCGGGCAATCCCAAGGTGGATCTTGGCGTCGCGTTCGAGGCCTGCACGATCCTCGGAATTCCGCTGTTCGAAGAAGCGAATCTCGGCAGCATGACAATGCGGATAGAGGAAGGGCGGCGACGCCTTGCGCTTTTGCCGCGCTATGCTCGCCCGCGCCAGGTGGAGCTCGACGATGACTTCTGACACGCCCCCCGCCGCGTCGCGCCGCCCGGAGGGCGTTTATGTCTGGACCTGGCTCGCGGGCGCGAGCGAGCCGGTCGTCGCCGGCCAGCTGGTGCGGATCGATCAGGATGCGCATTTCATCTATGGACGTTCGTACCGCGAGCGCGCCAATGCGGTGCCGCTCTATCTTCCCGAGCTTCCTATTCTCGACGAGGCGATCGCGCCGCCGTCCGGCCTCCCGATGGCGAGCGCGCTTCGCGATGCAGCGCCCGACGCCTGGGGCCGACGCGTGATCCTCAACCGGCTGTTCGGCGCGCGCGGAACCGAGATCGACGCGCTCGAACTGGATGAATTCGTCTTTCTCCTCGAGTCGGGTTCCGACCGGATCGGAGCGCTCGATTTCCAGACGTTGGCGAAAGATTATGTGCCGCGCGGCGGCAAGAGCGCGACGCTTACCGAGCTGATCGCCTCGGCCGAGCGCGTCGAGCGCAATCTGCCGCTGTCGCCCGAGCTCGACCAGGCGCTTCATCATGGTAGCTCGATCGGCGGCGCGCGGCCCAAGGCTCTCATCACCGATGGCGATCGCAAATTTGTCGCCAAATTCTCGAGCACGAGCGACACCTACAGCGTCGTCAAAGGCGAATATATCGCCATGCGCCTCGCGGGCCTTGCCGGGCTCGATGTCGCACCGGTGTCGCTCGCCCAGGCCTCGGGACGCGACGTGCTGCTCGTCGAGCGCTTCGACCGGGTCAGGCTCGAGCAAGGCTGGGGCCGCCGGACGATTGTCTCCGCGCTGACGATATTGGGCCTCGACGAGATGCAGGCGCGCTATGCCAGCTATCAGGACCTCGCCGAGACGGTTCGCCTTCGCTTCACCGACGTTACGCGGACGCTCCACGAGCTTTTCGCGCGGCTCATATTCAACATCCTCGTTGGCAATGTCGACGATCATGCTCGCAATCATGCGGCCTTCTGGGACGGTGCGGCGCTGGCGCTGACGCCCGCCTATGATATCTGCCCGCAAGCGCGCGCCGGGGGCGAGGCGACGCAGGCGATGCTTATCCACGACCAGGTGCGCGTGAGCCAGATCGCGGCCTGCCTTGCAGCTGCCCATCATTTTCATCTGAGCGAAGACGAAGCCCTTGACATCGCTGCTGAACAGATCGAGACGATCGGCAGACACTGGCGGCCGCTCTGCGACGAGGCCGACCTTGGCGAGATCGACCGGACGTTGTTCTGGGGTCGTCAGTTTCTGAACCCGTTCGCCTTTTACGAGCTTGACGGAAAGGCTGCAGCCTTGGCGGACCGCGCGACGGATATCCGCGGCACGATGGGGTGATCGCGCGCCGCCGCCTCGCTTGGCACGCCGGCATTGCTAGAGCGCCTCCGCAGATTCACCTGCCGGACAAAAAAGACGCAGCCCTGCAGGGCCGCCATAGGGAATGGATCGAGATCTCCGTTCGGGTCGGTGTGGCTATCGGCTGGCTGGAGCCCATGCAGGGCCGCGGCGCATCAGGCGGCCCCGCCGCCATCCAGGCCGTGGAGCGGCGTCGGATCGCGGAACCTGCCGACGATCGGCCGCATCGCGCGAAGCAGGCCGGTGCCGCCCAAAAGCAGACGTCGCACTATCAAAATCGGACGGTCCGACTTTCAGCGTCCGCTTTCGCGATCCATATCCAGACGGTCCGATATCGCGCACGTCCGCTTTTGGGCAGCACCTGGCTACCCGACGATCTACGCAAAACAGCTTTCCCCATAGCTCAGTCCATGACCACCGCGGTTCGGGCATCGAAGACTTTCCGACGCGTATCGGCGTCCGAAACTCTCAACGCTTGCAGAAGGTCAGCTTCTGGCAAGTCATCGTAAAAATCAGACTATAATTCACTGCTGGGAACACAAGACTGCCGTTATGGATCGATCGGATTGCCAGTCAGTGTCGGCGAAGCGCAATCTTGCCCGATTTCCCTATGACGCCTTCTCTGCCGAGAAGCGTTTTAGAGAATTTTCCGGGCCGAAGCCTTGCCCTGTCACGGCGCGATCCACCATAAGCACGTAGCTGACAACCGGGACGAAGGAGACACAGTCGACGTGGACGATACGAGGTTGCTCTTGCTCGTCCTGATTCTGCCGTTTGCCGGAAGCGCTATCGCTGCCTTCCTGCCGCAACGCGGCCGGGATGTTGCAGCCTCGCTCACCGGATTCAACGCGCTTGCTGGCGCGATCATGATCGCCAGCCTCTATCCTGTCGTCAGCGCGGGCAAGGTTGCGCGGTTCGCGATACCTTGGATTCCCGCCTTGGACCTCAATCTGACGCTGCGACTTGATGGTTTCACTTGGCTGTTCGCGATGCTCGTCCTCGTCATTGGCGCGCTCGTAAGTTTCTACGCACGCTATTATATGTCGCCAACCGATCCCGTGCCGCGCTTTTTCGCTTTCCTACAGGCGTTCATGGGGGCGATGCTCGGCATCGTCCTGTCCGGAAATCTCATCCAGATCGCCTTCTTCTGGGAACTAACGGGCCTCTTTTCCTTTCTGCTGATCGGCTACTGGCATCACAATCAAAGCGCGCGGGACGGCGCGCGCATGGCGCTGATCGTCACGGGTGCGGGCGGTGTCTGCCTACTCGTCGGGCTCATGCTGCTCGGCCGGGCGGCGGGAAGCTATGACGTCGACGCCGTACTCGCAGCCCGAGCGGCTATCCAAAGTGACCCCACCTATCTTCCCGCGCTCGTTTTAATCCTGATCGGCGCCTTTACAAAGAGCGCGCAGGTTCCATTCCACTTTTGGCTACCGCATGCGATGGCCGCGCCCACGCCGGTCTCGGCCTATCTGCATTCCGCAACGCTCGTGAAGGCGGGCATTTTCCTGCTGATCTTGCTGTGGCCGGTCCTCGCGGGCACCGAGAGCTGGTTCCTCATCGTGACGAGTGTCGGACTGGCAACGCTGTTGGTCGGCGCCTGGTCGGCGATCTTCCAGCAGGACCTGAAAGGAATGCTTGCCTATTCGACGATCAGTCACCTGGGCCTCATTACGCTACTGCTTGGCCTAGGCAGCCCACTCGGCGCCGTTGCCGCCATTTTCCACACGGTCAATCACGCGACGTTCAAGGCCTCGCTCTTCATGGCCGTCGGTATCATCGACCGCGAAACCGGAACCCGGGACTTGCGCCTGCTGAGCGGGCTCGCGCGCTTCATGCCGATCACCGCGACACTCGCGATGGTCGCCGCCGCTGCGATGGCCGGCGTGCCGCTGCTCAATGGATTCCTGTCCAAGGAGATGTTTCTTGCCGAAGCCCTTCAGGCTCATAGCGGAACGGTCATCGACGTGGCCCTGCCTTATCTTGCCACGCTCGCAAGCATGTTCAGCGTGTTGTATTCGGTGCGCTTCATTCATCAGACCTTCTTCGGCCCGGCACCGTCAGGACTGCCGCACGAACCGCGCGAAGCGCCGCCGTGGATCCGTCTGCCAATCGAAATTCTGGTGCTCGCCTGCCTGCTCGTCGGTGTTTTGCCCGCTCTGACAATCGGCCCGTTCCTTGCAACTGCGGTTGGATCGGTGCTCGGCGAGCACGCCCCCGAGTACAGCCTTGTCGTCTGGCACGGCTTTACGATGCCGCTGCTGATGAGCTTTGTCGCGTTGCTGGGGGGCATGGCGCTCTACATCCTCTTCCGCGCCAAGCTCAATGCTGCCGAGCGGCCGCCGTTCATCGGCAGGCTTAAGGGCCGCCGCACGTTCGAGGCGGTGCTTGCAGCGATTGTCCGGGCAGCGCGCGCGCTTTTGCGCTGGTCCGCGACGAAACGCCTTCAAGTCCAGTTGCGCCTCGTCATCGTGGCGGCGCTCGTCGTCGGGACACTGCCCTTTCTGCGCTATGGGTACAGCCGCGGCCCCGCCCCCGACACGCTGATCGATCCGATATTTGCTCTGTTGTGGATATTGGGGGGGGCGTGCGCGGTCGCAGCAGCGGGTCTGGCGAAATTCCATCGGCTCGTAGCGCTTGTTCTGATCGGCGGCGCAGGCCTTGCCACCTGTATCAGCTTTATCTGGCTTTCGGCTCCCGACCTTGCCCTGACCCAGCTCCTCGTAGAAATCGTCACGCTTGTCCTGCTGCTGCTCGGTCTGCGCTGGCTGCCCCAGCGGCTTCCGGATGTCTGGCCGGTGGGGAACAAGCCCGTAACGGTTGGCTTTCGGCGCGGCGGCGATTTCGTCATCGCGCTGCTTGGCGGCGCCGGGATGGCGGCGCTCGCCTATGCGATGATGACGCGTCCCCTGCCTGACACCTTGTCACGCTATTTCGTCGAGCAAGCCTATCCTGGTGGTGGCGGTACCAATGTCGTCAATGTCATCCTCGTCGATTTCCGGGGCTTTGACACGCTGGGTGAAATCACGGTTCTCGCGATCGTCGCACTCACCGTTTTCACGCTGCTTCGCCGCTTCCGTCCGGCACCGGAGAGTGTCCAAATGCCGGCTCAGCAGCACCGGCAGAACGCATTCGACGATGCGCGCGAGGGACACGAGCGCGGCGATACGCTCGTCCATTATCTGCTCGTTCCACGGGCGATCATCCAGTGGCTCTTCCCCGTCATCCTGATGTTCGCAATCTATCTGCTGATGCGCGGCCATGATCTGCCGGGCGGCGGCTTTGCGGGTGGGATCACGGCGTCGATCGCGATCCTCCTTCTGTACATCGCGAACGGGACGCGCGCCGTCGAAGCCGCCCTTCATATCGAACCCGTCCGATGGATAAGCGCCGGTCTTCTTTGCGCGGGCGGGACGGGGCTTGCCGCGTGGGCGTTCGGCTATCCGTTTCTCACCAGCCATTCGCGCTATCTCACCATCCCGTGGATCGGCGACATCCCGCTCGCGACCGCCCTCATCTTCGACATCGGCGTTTTCGCGGTCGTGGTGGGAACGACAGTGCTCATCCTCATCGCGATCGCGCACCAATCGATCCGCGCACCGCGTGCGAAGACGCCGATTGACGGCCCGCCCGCGACGCCGACTGGGGAGCCCGCCTGATGGAGATCGTTCTGGCCCTCGCCATCGGCATCTTGACCGCGTCGGGGCTGTGGCTGATCTTCCGCCCCCGAACCTTCCAGGTCATCCTTGGACTATCACTGCTGTCCTACGCGGTGAACCTTTTCATTCTCGCTGCCGGACGACTGCGCAGCGATGCGCCTCCCATCGTCGGCCGCGACCCCGCATCGGCCGATCCTGCGTTTTACGCCGACCCGCTGCCACAGGCACTGGTGTTGACCGCAATCGTCATCTCCTTTGCCACGACGGCGCTGCTGCTCGTCGTCCTCCTCGCCTCGCGCGGACTGACAGGAACCGACCATGTTGATGGTGAGGACGGCGAAACATGACCGACTGGATTGATCATCTGGTGATCACGCCGATCATCCTGCCGTTGATGGCAAGCGCCTTGATGCTCGCCTTCGACGAGCGCCGCCGCGTTCTGAAACGGGTGCTCAGCCTTGCGACCGCTGCGCTGTTGATTGCAAATGCCGCCGCACTGTTGTGGCTCGCAGGCGATGGCAGCGGCCCGCTGGTCTACCTCCTCGGTAACTGGGCCGCGCCCTTCGGTATCGTCCTGGTCGCCGACCGGTTGTCGGCGATGATGCTTCTCTTGGCCAGTGTCGTCGGCTTCACGGCGCTATTTTATGCCGTCGCGCGCTGGGACCGGTCCGGTCCTCGTTTTCACGCCCTCTTCCTGCTGCTGCTGATGGGCGTCAATGGCGCCTTCCTGACAGGAGACATCTTCAATCTTTTCGTCTTTTTCGAGGTTCTACTAGCGGCGTCCTATGGGCTGATTCTCCATGGCTCGGGCACCGAACGAACGAGCGCGAGCCTCCACTATATTACCATCAATATTGCCGCTTCGCTCCTTTTCCTGCTCGGCGTCGCATTGCTTTACGCGGTCACAGGCACGCTCAACATGGCCGATCTCGCACATCGCGTCGCGAGCACCGACGCCGGCGATCTCGCGCTTCTCGAAGCCGGCGCCGCGGTCCTGGGAATCGCCTTCCTTATCAAGGCGGGAATCTGGCCGCTCAGCTTCTGGCTCCCCCGGACCTATGCCGCCGCCGCACCGCCTGTCGCGGCGGTGTTCGCCATCATGACCAAGGTCGGCATCTATGTCTTGTTGCGCCTATCCTCGCTGATCTTCGGCGACGCCTCGGGCGAAGCTGCCCGCTTTGCAAATGAAGCCCTGCTTTACGCGGGTCTGGCGACGATGATCTTCGGAATTGTCGGCATCCTTTCGGCCCGCCAGCTTACGCGCGTCGCCGGATATTATGTGCTGGTGTCCTCGGGCACCTTGCTTGCCGCAGTCGGCATTGGCGGCGAAGCACTGATTGCCGCGATGCTATTCTATCTCGTCAGCTCGACGCTCGCGGTCAGCGCGCTCTACCTGATCATCGAGCCCGTCGAACGCAATGCGGACGAGGAGGACATGATCGCCGGCATCGCCGAGCCCGTATTCGACGACGAATATGTTGGCGCAATCGAGGAGGTCACCGACGAGGAAGGGGTGATCATCCCCGGCACGATTGCCATTCTCGGCGGCGGTTTCATTTTTTGTGCGCTGCTTCTCGCCGGGCTGCCGCCGCTTTCGGGCTTCATCGCGAAATTCGCGATGATCGATGCCCTCCTGAAGGCGAGCGAGGTTGAGCCGGCGGGCTGGGTGCTGATCGGACTGATAATCCTCTCGGGTTTGGCGACGATGATCATCATGACGCGCGCGGGGATCGATCTGCTCTGGACGCCCGGCGAGGACGCACCATCGCGGCTCAGCCTTGTGGAAGTGGTCCCGATCGGCTTGCTGCTGACCGTCTGTCTCGGCCTGATGCTCTGGGCCGGGCCTGTCATGGCATATCTAGAAAAAACCTCATCCGCGCTGCACCAGCCCGCGCACTATGTCGCGGCGGTAACCGACGCACCACAGGCGGGACGAGAGCAATGATCCGCCTCCTCATTCCTTTCCCGCTGCTCACTCTGGCACTTCTGGCGATGTGGATTTTGCTGACGGGCTTTTCGCCCGGCCACATAATCTCCGGCGCCCTGATCGCGGTGATGGTGTCGCGCACGATGCTGTCGCTCAGGCCCGAGCGCCCCACGCTCAGGCTCGGCCGCGCCGCGGTCAGGCTCGCCTTGATCGTCTTCATCGATATCATCCGCTCGAACATCGCCGTCGCAAAAATCATTTTGCTACGACCACCGGAACGCAATTCGGGATTTATCGAGCTTTCGACAGCGCTTCGCAGCCCCGATGCGCTTGCCATGCTGTCGATCATCATCACCGCTACGCCTGGTTCGCTGTGGGTGCAGCACGACGCTCATCGGCACATCATTCTCATCCATGTACTCGACCTTGTCGACGAGCAGGAATGGGCCGGGCTGATACAGAAACGCTATGAGAAGCTGCTGATAGAGATATTCGAATGACCATGTTGCTCCTCGCTCTAACGATCACGGCGTCACAAATCCTCCTCGGCCTTGCCATGGGCTGCGCCGTCTTTCGCATGCTTAGAGGTCCCCGGGCCCAGGATCGGATTCTCGGGCTAGATGCGCTTTATCTCGCCGCGATGCTGCTGCTCGTCACTTACGGGATCCAGACGGGGCGGACGCTCTACTTCGAGGCGGCAATGGTCATCGGGCTTCTCGGCTTTGCCGGTACAGTGGCCCTCGGCCGCTTCCTAATGCGCGGAGAGGTGATCGAATGATCCAGGCACCCGACCTTCCGACATGGGCCGCAATCGTCGTGGGCTTGCTCGTTTTCGGCGGCGCGGCGATCACCCTGCTTGGCGCAGCCGGGCTGCTGCGGCTGCACAGTTTTTACGAGCGTGTGCACGCGCCGACACTCGGGGCGACTTCGGGGATGGCCGCAATCCTCGCTGGCTCAGCTCTCTGCTTTTCGGTGCTTCAGACCCGGCCCGTCATCCACGAGATCTTGATCGCGCTGTTCGTCACCCTGACAACGCCCGTGACGCTAATGCTGCTCGCCCGGGCGGCGATCTACCGCGACCGCAGCGAGGCGAATGCCGGCGTTCCACCTGACCCGGAGTCGGGAAACGGCGAGCCAGAACGGTAGACGCGACCTCGACATGACGCAGGAAGGTGAGCAGCCTCGTAGCTACACTCTCATGTCGAAACTTTCGGGCTGAGCGAGGCGCCACGCGGCACCGTAAAAGTCGCGATCCGACGCGCCGCTCAGCAATTCTCCGTCATCCAGAAAGATGTGCAGCTGCGAGAATAGCCTGATCTCGGTGAGGCTGACGCGGCGGACGAGATGGTGCGGCCCAAGTCGGCTCGGGTGATCTAGCCCCGCGGCAGCGATCATCTCGGACAGTGCCAACAGCGTATTGCGGTGAAAATTATAAACGCGGTCGGCCTTGTCGCCGACAACGAGCGCACGCTGCCGCATCGGATCCTGCGTCGCGACCCCGGTCGGACATTCGTTCGTGTGGCACGACAGCGATTGGATGCAGCCGATCGCGAACATGAAGCCCCGCCCCGCGTTGGTCCAGTCGGCACCAAGCGCCATGACTGTAGCGATGTCGAAGGCGCTGACGATTTTGCCGGCAGCGCCTACCTTGATCTTCTGCCGGATTCCCGCACCGACCAGCGTGTTGTGGACGAACAACAGACTTTCGCGGAGCGGCATGCCGAGATGGTCCGTGAATTCAAGTGGAGCCGCGCCGGTGCCCCCTTCGGCGCCGTCGACGACGATATAATCAGGAAAAATGCCGGTCTTGAGCATGGCCTTGACCATCGCCATGAACTCCCAAGGCTGTCCGACGCACAGCTTGAACCCTACGGGTTTCCCCCCGGACAATTCGCGCAGGCGCCCAATGAACTCGACAAGCTCGATCGGCGTGCTGAACGCCGAATGTCCCGGCGGCGATATGCAGTCGCGGCCCATCGGGATGCCGCGCGTGGTGGCGATTTCGAGCGTCACCTTTTCGGCAGGCAAAATGCCGCCCTTCCCGGGTTTCGCACCCTGACTAATCTTGAGTTCGATCATTCGCACCTGTGGATCCGAGGCCTGCTCGGCAAAGCGTCCGGGATCGAACGCGCCATTTACGTCGCGGCACCCGAAATAGCCGCTGCCGATTTCCCAAATGAGATCGCCGCCATGTTCGCGGTGATAGGAGCTGATCGAACCCTCACCCGTGTCATGCGCAAATCCGCCGAGCTTTGCACCCTTGTTGAGCGCGCGGATCGCATTGGCGCTAAGCGCGCCGAAACTCATCGCCGAAATATTGAAGATCGAAGCCGAATAGGGTTTGCGGCAGGCGTCGCCGCCAATCGGGATACGGAAGCTGGCTGGGTCCGCCACCGGCACAGGCCGTGTCGAGTGCGCGATGAACTCATAGCCATTCTCATAAACGTCGACGAGCGTACCGAAAGCGCGGTCGCTGACCTCGTTCTTGGCGCGCGCGTAGACAAGCGAACGCTGGCTTCGCGAAAAGGGCGTTTGCTCATGGTCGTCTTCGAAGAGATATTGCCGGATGCCAGGGCGAATATCCTCGAAGAACCAGCGCAGGCGGCCGACGATCGGATAGTTTCGGCGCACCGAATGAAGCGGCTGTTGAAGATCATGGAGCCCGACCAAGGATAAGAGGGCGCCGACGACGAGCAACAACCAGGCCCATATTGCGGGAAGACCCGGTAGCGCGAGAAGCGCTGCGGCTATGCTCGCGGCGAGCGGCGTGAAACGAATGAAAGGCAAGGGATACTCCGTGGCCGGCAGACGGCCTGATTTGGATACGCGATGTTCGTCGCCTGCGGTGCGATTAGCCCAGAAAAAGCCGTACGCCTGCGACGGCGAGCGCAGCGGGCAAGAGAATGTAGAGGACGAGTCCGGCGACCGGCGCCTGCAAATCGGGCTCGTGATCGCGATAAAAAAGCGCCAGCTTTCGGGAGAGCTGCACGTCGCCCATGATCACAGCCTTGTCGACGAGCGACAGGCCGCGGAACTGGCGCATCAGCGCTGCGAGTTCCTGCTCGCTGAGGTCGGGATAGCGATCGAGCGATTTCTCGACCTCCTGCACCGTCGGTGACCGGGGTCGCCACCGCTCGATCCGTAATTCATATTTGCTCATTGTTATGCTCCTTTGAGCCTCCTCAAGGAAGCTCGGAATGATGGTCTTGTGTTGGCTGGCCAGCGTTACCGAACCTACATCCCCGCTTCGGCGATCGTCGCGCTGGCCAAGCGAGATTGAGGCGGGCTTGCCCAGATCATCGCCGCCATGAGTGTGAAGGACACGCATGTGGCAAGGATCCAACCGCGCCGAGGCCTCCGCGTCATCGCGAACATCAGGCTGTATGCTCCGACGACTGCGGCAACGAGAATGAGGCCGATTATGTCTTCGAGGCTGTAATTCCAGCGAAGGCTCGATTCCGCCACTTCGCGCAACATGACGTAACTCCAATATCTAGGGTAAGGTCGCCATCGCTGTCCCGACCAGCCAGCAGGCGGCCAGGAACAGAAGAACAAAGGCGGCAAGCAGCAGGATCTTCATTCGATAACCGATCTGCCACGGCTCGCCTGCGGACCGCTTGCTCATGACGTCTTCTCCTTTCCCTCGAGCGACGCGGAGCGCCCGTGCAGCACGCTCACCAATGCGAGCATCTCGCGCCGGGCCGGCGCCGGCGCGGCAATCCGTGGGTCACACCAAAGATCGCTGTAGAGGTCCGCATAGGCCCGCAGCTTGGCCGGCATTTCGGCCTCGCCGCCGTTCAACTGCTTCTCGATGCCGGCCGCGGTTTGCGCTGCCCGTTCAAGGGGGAGCCCGCGCCCGGCCAAATCGCTCCAGGCCGCACGGCGCTGCGCCTCGACCGCAAGCCACCCCGGCGGAGTCGTAAAATGGCGTTGCAGCGCGTCTGCGATAGCTTTCGCAGGCGCCGCGCTTGGCGACAGGCGCAGCGCCGTCGCGACGAGCTGATCTTCGGCAAGCGGCGAAAGCTCGAGCCGCTCGATTGCTGTCATGCCATCGTCGGCAGGAGAGCGCAGGCGCGCCGCTTCGTGCGGTAGCGCGAGCATTGAACACGCACGGCGCGCGGCGGCTTTAATCAGATGGCTGAACAGAACTTGCTGTTGCTGAGCGCCCTTCACGTAAATCTCCATCGCCGCCGCGCCCAAGGCCCGGCAGCGTTCTCGTGGCAGCGGCTGCAAAAAGTGCTCAGCGACTAAACGGAGGTCATTCGGAGGGAATGCCGAACAGCCACCGGGCCGTGACGCTGTCGTACGAAGCGTCGGCCCTGGCCTGCCTGTTCAGTGAAGCTGCGCTGCCTGTGATCAAGGGAAACACCCCGGGCCCGCAGCATGCGGGTCCGGGGCGGCTAGCGTTCGAGCAGCCGGCCCACGTAGTGCGCAAAGCGCGAAGGAGATGAAGCGGTATCGCTCATGGTGCCACCAAGATGGCCCTGACGCAGCGGAAGTCAAGCATGGCCGGCGTCCGCCATTCGCACCCGCCGGGCGCCGCGCGATCGATCGAGGCCGTGCGCTACCGCCGCTATCGAGGATCCTGGACCGCGATTTTCGAACAAGGCCGAGAGCAGCGATCGCTCGTCGGGCCGGTTCGATATCTGGGCCGAAATACCGGGAAGCGCTCGGAAGGGCTCGGCCGCCGCGGGCGAGATGCAATGCGCCACCCCTGTCCAGTCCGGCATCGCCGCGTCCAGCCAGCGCGCGACATGAGACCCCGCGCGCGGCGAATGCACTATGATATGTCCGATCGCCTCGAGACGGCCCGCAATCCATTCGAGGTCGCGCGGATCGCTCTCCTCGATGTCGTAAACCGGCAGGCGTCTGACGCGGTAAGAGGATCCGAGCATGGCAGCCATGTCGCCAGCCGGGCTAACGGCTCCGACATGAAGAATGTCAGCCGGGGCGCTGAGACCAAGCCGTATCACCCGGCACAGATCGGTTATGTTCCCCGCTGCCGAGGTCACCCGGCTGTAGCCGCGCGCCCGCGCAAAGCGCGCGCTATGGTCACCGACCGCGAACACAGGGAGATCGGCGAGCGCCGGGAAAAAGCGGTGCATCCTGACTCCGTTCAGGCTCGTGAATACAAGCGCGTCCGGAACTGCCGTCAGAGGCCGAGCCGGCATCGCGACAACGCGCAGCGCGGGGGCGCTCAGCGGTTCATAGCCGGCCCCGGCGAGGCGTTTGGCCGTCAGCCGGTTGAAGGGGTCGGTACGCGTTACCCAAACAAGCTCCTTGGTCATTGCGGAGCCATCGCGCGCGTCGCGCTTCGCCAATAGGAATCGACGCACCGCGCCAGGAAGGCCACTGGCAACGACGTGCCGAGCACGTCCTTCAGCAACGGGACGAGATTGTCGCCGAAGAGGCTGTACGCCGCACGCGGGAACCCTCGCGCGGCCGCGTCGGCAGCTGGCCGACCTTCATAGGCAGCAATCGTCATGTCCAGCAACCGGTCAGCGGCTGCAGCGGCGGTGGGGGTATCGATATCGACTCCGACGAGAAAGGGCGTGGCGCTTGCCTTGAACGCAGCGCGCCGGCTTTGCAAAAGACCGAAAGCCTCGGCTTCGGGAATCGGGGTATTCATTATAAACTCCGGGCGTAAAAACGCCGTCATGAACCCGCAGATCGCGGGTTTCCTCTTAGGGATAAGGATTGGGGAGGATCGCAGTCGGATCCAGCTATCGAGCCTCGGGAGCGGCTCCGTCGCGCGTCAGGCGAGGAGGCTACGAACCGAGGCGGGACCGCGCGTCAGCAGGCTGCCGGCATGGTCAAGGAAACGGAGAACCGAGTGAAAGGTCATGCGGCCTTGTAGCATGGCAGCATCAAAGGGCCAAATCGACGCCGTGGCCGCTCCGTCGCGACGCGCAATTACATCCTGCGGTGGCTGCGCATTGCGAAGCTCGACGTGATGCGCGCCACGCCGGGCAATCGCGACAAGACGTCGCGATGGAAGGCGCCATAATCATCGATCCCGCCGATTTGGACACGCAGAATATAGTCGCCGTCGCCGGTCATCAGAAACCACTCCTGGATTTCCGCGTGCCGGCGGAGCGCCGCCTCGAACCGCAACAGATATTCCTCCGACTGGCGCTCGAGTTCCACCTGCACGATCGCCACCATGCCTTCGTCGGCCGACCCCCCTGCCACAATTGTCGTATAGCCCCGGATTACACCCGATTGCTCCAGCAGCCGCACGCGCCGCAGGCACGCGGAAGGGGAAAGGCCGACCTCGGCAGCGAGGTCGCTATTCGTGATGCGCGCATTCAGTCGCAGACTATTCAGAATGCGGCGATCAGTAGCATTCAAGGCGGACACAAGATTCCTCCATTCGCTCGCAGATCGTGCGACTAAACCGCCAAATGAACACCAATCGTGGTGGATTCGGCGAAAAATTGCGCACGACACGCATTATCCTCGGCTGCGAGGGAGATCAAATTGGAACCGCCAGCGCCGCCCCACTCGAGCCGCCTCATCGTCGATTGCGACGCAATCGCGGCGAATTACCATCGCCTCGTCGAACGCGTCGCGCCGGCAAAGTGCGGAGCGGTCATCAAGGCGAATGCCTATGGCCTGGGCGTCGCGGAGGTGGCGGCCGCTCTTCGCCAGGCCGGCTGCCGCGTTTTTTTCGTCGCGCGATTGGGAGAGGCCATTCAGCTTCGCCGCATGACCGGTTCCGGCTGCGACATCATCATCCTCAATGGCCTCGAACCGGGGCGCGAGGCGGCCTGCGCCGATGCGGGTTTCATTCCTGCCCTGAATTCGGCTTCGCAACTCGCCGCCTGGCGAGTGCACGCCCGATCTGCCGCGCGCGCCTTGCCCGCCGCACTTCAAGTCGACACCGGCATGTCGCGCCTCGGCTTGTCTCCCGATGCGGCGCTGAAAGCGGCGAATGACCCCACTTTGGCGAAGGAGGTCGACCTTAAGCTTTTGATGACGCACCTCGCTTGCGGCGATGAGCCCGCACGCGGCGAAAACGAGAAACAGCTGCGCCGGTTCGAGGCGATTGCCGCGCATTTTGTGGGCGTGCCGAAGTCGGTCTCGAACAGTGCCGGCGCCTTCCTCCCGCGCACCTTCCACCGCGATGTGGTTCGTGCCGGCGTCGCGCTGCTCGGGGTCGCTCCCGTTGCGGAAGCCATGAGCTTGCAGTCCGTGGTGCGTCTAGATGCCCGGATCCTTCAGATCCGCACAATCGAGGCGGGCACCGGGGTCGGCTATGGTCTCGATCATGTTGCACCGGGCTCGCAGCGGCTTGCGACGATCGCGATGGGCTATGCCGATGGCTGGCCGCGGACCCTGGGCGGCAAAGGAGCGGCCTGGCACGAGGGTGTACGCCTGCCCATTGTGGGGCGCGTCTCGATGGATAGCCTTACGATCAATATCAGCGCGCTCGCCGAAGACTGTTTGTCGGAGGGAGATTTTGTGGAGTTGCTCGGCCCCTCGCAATCGCTCGCGGACGTCGCCAGCGATGCGGGCACGATCGCTTATGAAATACTGACCGGACTTGGACCGCGGCATGCTCGCTTCGTCACCGAAAACGGCCGGATGCGAGCCGTGAACGAACGAGTAGCGGCATGAGAGTCATAGTTCTCGGCGCCGGAGTGGTCGGCGTAACGTCCGCCTTTTACCTCGCGGAAGCGGGGCATGAGGTCGTGCTGGTCGACCGGCAACCGGGGCCCGCGCTCGAGACCAGCTTCGCCAATGCCGGGGAGATTTCGCCCGGCTATGCGTCGCCCTGGGCGGCGCCCGGCATTCCGGTCAAGGCAATGCGCTGGCTGTTCATGAAACATGCGCCGCTGATCCTGAGTCCCCGGATCGATGGGGCGATGCTGCGGTGGGTCTTCGCAATGCTGCGAAACTGCACGCCCGCCCGCTATACGCTCAACAAGAGCCGTATGGTGCGGCTTGCCGAATATAGCCGGGACGAGCTGATTACCCTGCGCGAACGGCTGATGCTCGACTATGACCAGCGCTCGCAGGGCACGCTCCAACTATTCCGGACCCAGAAGCAGTTTGACGACAGCGCGGGAGATATCGCGGTGCTCGAACAATATGGCGTCGCCTACGATTTGCTCGGCAGAGAAGGCTGCGTCGACGTCGAACCTGGTCTTTCGGGTGCCCACGGACACTTCGTCGGCGGTCTTCGTCTCCCTGGCGACGAGACCGGCGATTGTCACCTGTTCACCCGCCAGCTTGCCGCTCACCTTCCCGCGATGGGGGTCGAGTTGCGCTATGATACGCCTGTCGCCGGTTTCGAAATGCGCGCGGGCCGGGTCGAAGGTGTCCGGACCGCCACCGGATTTCTCCGCGGGGACGCGTATCTGGTGGCGCTCGCGAGCCACTCCCCGCCCCTCCTGCGTCAGGCCGGGCTCTCGCTGCCGGTCTATCCTGTGAAGGGCTATTCGATCACCCTGCCCGTCGCCGATGCCGCGCGGGCGCCGGTGTCGACCCTGCTCGACGAAAGCTACAAGATCGCCATCACGCGGCTCGGCAACCGGATCCGGGTCGGGGGCATGGCGGAACTCTCGGGCTTTGATGGCCGGCTGCCAGCGCAGCGCGAAGCGACTCTGCGCCATTCGCTGCGCGACCTGTTCCCCGGTGGGGCCGACATGGCCGCGCCATCGCATTTCTGGAGCGGCTTTCGGCCGATGACCCCCGACAGTACCCCGATTATCGGTGCGACGCCGGTGGCGAACCTGTTTCTAAACACCGGACACGGGACGTTGGGCTGGACGATGGCGTGCGGGTCGGGACGCCTCGTTACGTCGCTGATCGGCGGCCAGCCGCCCCCGATCGACCCCGCCGGTCTCGGCATCCAACGCTACATGTGAACTATAAGGAAAGACATATCATGACTATTGAACGACTTCATCCGGGCCCGCGCATGAGCCAGGCAGTGATCCATAACGGTCTTGTTTATCTCGCCGGCCAGATCGGCGCGCCTGGCGAGGATACGGCCGCGCAGACGCGTGCGGTGCTCGACAAGATCGACGCCCTCCTCGCCGAGGCAGGGACCGACAAGTCGCATATTCTGACAGCGACGATCTGGCTCGCCGACATTGAGGATTTCGGCGCGATGAACAGGGTCTGGGATCAGTGGGTCGGCGGCGCCAACGCCCCCGCCCGCGCGACTGGCGAGGTCAAGCTCGCGACGCCGGACTATCGGGTCGAGATCATCGTCACTGCCGCTCTTCCCTGATCACAACCGGGCCGCCCTGCTCGCCCGTTGCGGCGGCCCACAACCTCAATTCGGTGCCGCCGCGCCGACCGACCGGGGCTACAGCGGTTGACTCGACTCTCGTTGCGGCGCATCATGCCGCCATGCACAATGCACAGCATCTTTGCCGTTTTCGAACCGAAAGTGGACAGCTTCTCGCGGGCTAATTGCCCCCGGTCACATGGTGCTTCGCGCCCCTGACCCGGGGGCCATCCTTTTAATTTTTGCGACACTCAAATGTACGAGCGCCCCCTTGTGCGCGCGCTCGCCTGTGAAAGTATGAAACATGACAAAACCGAAGCGTTCCAAGCGCCCTCCCATTCACATGATCGACAGCGAGGCCGACTTACTGGGCGATCTGGCCCTTGCAGCCGCCGAACGGTCGCCACAGGTCTCCGCGATGTTGCTCGACGAGATGACGCGAGCGAAATTTTATTCTCGCGAGCGAATTCCGGCCGACGTTGTCGTCATGGGGGCGACGGTAGAGTTCCATGACGCCCATGGCTCGACCCGTTCAGTGAAACTCGTTTTTCCGAAGGACGCCGACATTTCGGACGGCCGCGTTTCAATCCTCACGCCGGTCGGCGCTGGATTGATCGGGCTGCGCGAGGGCCACTCGATTTTGTGGCCGGATCGTGAAGGTCATGAGCGCGAGCTGACGATCGTGCGCGTGCGGCAGGAGGTCAGCGCACCATGAACCGCGGTTCGCGGCCGGGCAAGCGAGGTATATCCCATCGCCTTAAGACCGGCCGCGACATCTTCACTGGAGCTCTTACATGATCGCTAAATCGGCGCCCCCCAGCAGAATTCTCCTTGCGACGGACCTCAGCTGCCGCTGCGACCGCGCGCTCGACCGTGCGGTGGCCCTTGCGGAACAGTGGACCGCCGAGCTTGTCGCCGTCGCGGTTGCGGAAACCGGCGCAGCCGACATGCTCGACGAACGTCCGCGCAAATGGCGCCGGCAAGCGGATCCGATCGAGCGCATGCGTTGGCGTCTTGCCCGCGACATCGGGAGCGGCGCGGGCAATATCCGCCTGATCGTCGAAGAAGGAGATCCGGCGTCATCGATTCACGCAATCGCCGAGCGTGAGCGATGTGATCTGATCGTGACTGGCTTTGGTCATGACGAGACGCTCGGTCGCGTCTTCCTCGGCAGCACCGTCGATCGGTTGGTTCGCAGGACCCAGATTCCCGTGCTCGTCGTCCGCGAGCGTATGGCCGGCGGCTATGCGCGGGTCTTGGCCACGACCGACGCTTCGCAGGACTCGCTGGAGGCGCTTCGCGTCGCGTCGGCGTACTTCCCGGGCGCCGCGCTTACCCTATTTCATGCCTTTGACTTTCCTTATTCGAGCCTGCTGGACGATCGCGATTTCTCCCATGAAGCCGCCCAAAAGGAAGCAGAACTGAACCGGCTTTTACAGGATGGAGGTGTCGCGAACAGCACTCTCGAGCAGGGGGTCAAGTCGATCGCGGGCTTTGGATCGCCCGAAGACTTGCTTCCCGATTATGTCGAGGATCATCGCATTGATCTCACCGTCGTCGGGAGCAACGGGCATGGGGCGCTGTTCGATGCATTGATCGGCAGCACCCACCGCAAGCTTCTCGATACCCTCGAAGGGGATATATTGATTGTGCGCGAAGCCGATACCCAGCCGGCGCCCGCGTCCTGATCAACTACTGGGTGACGGATTTTGCAGGATTTTGAATAGCCCTCTAGCGACGCACAGGGCAGGCTCCTCAGCAATTGTCACGCGAAGACCGGTTCCTTCTTCGATCTTTTGCCGGAGCGCGAGCGTGGCGGCGCCCCCGCCGGTAAGGAGGATACCTTGGCCGTGGATATCCTTGCTCAACTCGGGCGGCGTATCGGCGAGCAGCTCCAGGATGAGATCGACGATGTGCTGTGCATGTCTCTCAATCACTTCGCCGAGTTCGATCGGCGCGATGCGGATGGCGGTCGGCAATCCGGTCACAAGGCTCCGACCCTTGACTTCGATGGCGTCAGCGGAGCCGCCTGGGATAAAGGCTTCGCCGAGCGCATGTTTAAGCTGCTCGGCGCTGCCGCGGCCGACGAGCAGTTTGTACCGGGCATGAAGATCCTCGCCGATCGCCGCTTCGAGCTCAGCGCCCCCGCCGCGAAGCGAACGGGTTACGCAGATCCCTCCCAGGGACAAAACAGCGACCTCGGTCGTGCCCGCGCCGCATTCGACGATCATCGTTCCTCTCGGAGCATCGATCTCGATATTCGCCCCGACTGCCGCAGCGAGCGGCTCCGACACGAAGCCAATTGGATTTAGCGCCGCGTCGCGTGCAGCAGTGAGCATGGCGTTTCGTTCGGCCTTCGTCACGTCCGCTGGTAATCCGATCATAACACGCGGGGTTCTGAAACTCCGGCGTCTGATCGCGTGCGAAGCAGCATAGCGGAGCAAATGCGTGGCGGCGCCGATATCTTGCAGAACCCCTCGTTTTAGTGGCCGCCGGACACGCATTTCCGCGGGCGTTCTGTCCATCATCGCACGAACCGACGCTCCGGCAGCAACAAACCGGGGCTGATCGTGCAGGCCACCAAGAAGACAGCAAAGCGAGGGCTCATCGAAGATGACGCCTCCATCGCGGTGGATTATTCGTATATTCGCCGTTCCGAAATCAATTGCGATTTCGGCCGGCGCGCCGGAGAGGTTGAAGGTCATGCTATGCTCCTAGCAGGACCGCGCCCGACTGTCTCGGGACAACCGGACAATAAGCTCGCGATTGAGGCGGGATGGCCAATGACGCGATGCCGTTTACGCCGCGGATCAGCGCCAGAACTCCATAGCGGAAGACTTTGGCCGACTGAAGATAGTCTGCTGCCGGATGCAGAACATCGAAAGCGGACATTCGTGGCGATCCGGCTTAGGCCGACCAACGATAACTAGACCTTGATGCACCAGATGCTACATCGACCGTGTGGTTAAGCGTCCGCCTTCAAAATCTGGCAGTTTCAAACCGGTTGTTGTTCTCTTCGTGGCCCTTGCGGCAGCGTTGTTTATATCGGGGAATTTTGATGCCGCGAGAGCCGAGCCCGCCGAACGGGCTCGCTCGCTGGAGGCCGAGAAGGCATTTGCTGAAGGACGCTATGCCGATGCATATAAAGTCCTCGATAAGGCAATTGCGAAGTGCACTGCGCCGTCCGATCAGCCCGATTATTGCCTACAACTTCTCACAATGGCGCCCACTTATGCCAATGTTGCCGGCGACGTCGTGGCCAGCGAGCAGCTGGCACGCAAGGCGATCGCGGTCGCCCAATCAATTCCGGATGGCGGTGGCCGAGAATATGAGGTCATCGCGCGTCTATCGCTGAGCAATACCGTTTTTTCTCAGGCTCGCATCGCCGAGGCGGAGACAATTGGGCGCGAAGCACTTGCCCAGGCGCGCGACGTCTTCGGCCAAACCCACGTTGTCACTGCGAGCGCACAGAATAGTCTGGCGTTGGTACTTGATGCGCAATCGAAGCATAGTGAAGCCGAACCTCTCCATCGCGCGTCGATCGCGAATACGGAAGCGGGGCTGGGTCCGGAGGCCGCCAACCTGCCCACGCTCTACAATGGCTTGGGCGACAACCTGACGGAGCAGGCTCGATATCGCGAGGCGGAGACCGTGTTGAGTGACGCGCTTCGCTTGGCCCAAAAAATCAACGGGGAAAACCATGCGGTGACCTCATTCAATCTTGGTAGCCTCGGCAACATCAAGGAGACGCTTGGCAAATTCGGCGAGGCGGAAAAACTGTACCAGAAGGCGCTCGAGGTCGACAGTGGCGCTCTCGGCTCGGCCCATGCTCTCGTCGGCCGTGATCTGAGCAATCTGGGCGCACTCTATTTGAATCAGGGACGACTGTCCGACGCAGAGGCGCAATTTCGCAAGGCGTTGGCAATTGCTGAGCTGAGCAGCGGCGTGTCCAGCCCTGCGGTCTCCAGCGATCTGGCGAACCTTGCGAGCACGCTTCTCTTTTCCGGCCGGGCTGCGGCGGGAGAGCCTTTGATCCGCCGCGCAATCGAGATCGATCGCAAGACTTTTGGAGACGAGAGTGCAAGGGTTGCGGCGGACTATGGCGTTCTTGCCGGCAATCTCGAAGCACAACAGCGCCTGACTGAAGCGGAGCCGTTGAGGCGGCGCATTCTTGGAATGAACGAGGTTATTTATGGCCCAAACCATCCTGCGACGGCCGCTGCGCTAGTGGGCCTTGCCGCGAACGTCTCTGCGCGCGGCCGCCATGATGACGGCGAGCCGCTGCTGCGGCAGGCGTTGGCAATCGAAGAGCAGGTCAACGGACGGGACAGCATCGCGGTAGCCAGAACATTGAACGCGCTGGCCGTACTTGAATCCCGGGCGGGACTGACGGACGAAGGGGAGGTTTTCTTTCGGCAGGCCTTGGCGATCCGCAAGGCCAAGCTTGGCGAGCGCCACCCCGATACAGCGACATCATACAATAATCTGGCCGCGATCCTCGACTTGCAAAACAAGGCACGCGAAGCAGAGGCTTCGGCGCGGCGTGGACTCGAAATCCGAAACGCGCTGCTGCCCCCGCTTCATCCCGATATCGCGGCAAGCAAAATGACCTTGGCGAGAATATTGTCACGTCGGCCGAAAGGACACCCCGAAGCATTGGCGCTGGCGCGCGACGCGATGAGTGTCGCTCGTGCTCGCCGCGCGCCTGCCCAGGCAGATCAAGGCGGAACGGCGTTTTCCGAGCAGAGTGCCCGCGCGCAGGGGGGTCGTGATCCGTTGAGCGCCGCGTTTTCAACTTTCCTTACCCTAGCGGCGACCACGTCGGGGACGGCATCCGCTATTTCCGACGCATTACGTGAAGAAGTCTTCCTGGCAGCTCAGGATTTCGAGGTCTCGCAAGCGGGGCTCGCAATGATCCAGACCGCTGCGCGGCAAGCGGCAGGGTCTGGCGCGCTCGCCGAACTCACCAGAAAACAGCAGGATCTCGCCACCCGCATTAAAATCCTTGACGCAAAAGGCGTCGAGGCAGTTGGCCAAGGCTTGGCCGACAAAGCGCAGGCTCTTAACCGGGAAATCACGGCCGCATCGACGCTGCTTGCCGCGACTGACGAACAGTTGCGCCGCGACTTCCCGGAATACAGCTCGTTGATCGCAACGCACGCCATATCGATATCGGACCTGCAAAAGCGGCTTTCGGGCGACGAAGCCCTGCTGATGATTGTCCCAGTTGCTGAAGATATCCATATCTTTGCGGTTTCAGCGGACCGGGCTGAATGGAAACGCCTGGGTCAAAGCCAAGCAGAAGTGCGTGACCATGTCTGGAAGCTGCGATGCCAAGTCGATCCGAAGACATGCGGCTCGCTCGACGATGTGAGCCAAGATTTTGATGTGCAAACTGCACACGCGCTCTTCGCTCTGCTGGTCGAGCCAATGGACCACCTCATCGCAACGAAGAAGCGCCTCTTCGTGACCGCAGCTGGCCCGATTGCTGACCTGCCGCTAGACATGTTAATTACCAGCGCACCTTCTGAGAGTGATGGCGGTGCGGAAAGTTTGGTAACGCTCCAGTGGCTGGGTGACCGGCATGCGCTTGTCACGCTCCCGTCCATTTCCGCCTTCCGAACCGGGAACACAAAGCTCTCACCCTCGAATGGCGTGCCTTTTGTGGGATATGGCGATCCGCAGTTGGGCGGCGCGTTCAAGGACTTCGCGCCGCTAGCGGGGACGCGGCGCGAGCTCGTGGCTTTGGCCGAAGTCATGGGTTCGGAACCCTCAGCGATTACATTGGGTGCTGCGGCAACCGAGGAGGCCGTTCGCGCAGATCGGCGGATTGAGAATGCGGGGGTTGTCGTCTTTGCCACTCACGGGCTTTTACCAGGCGAGCTCGATGGGCGAAACGAGCCGGGCCTTGTCCTCTCGTATCCCGCTGAGGAAAAATCGGGCGACGATGGCCTTCTAGCGGCATCGGAAGCCGCGGCCTTAAGTTTGAATGCGGAGTGGGTCATTTTGTCAGCGTGCAATACGGCATCGAGCGAACGCGGATCCGACAGCCTTTCGGCCTTGGGGCGCGCTTTCCTTTATGCCGGTGCGAAGTCGCTTCTGGCAAGCCACTGGCGGGTAGCCGATGACGCCACGGCCGCCCTCACCGTCGAAACGATGGCGACTGCGAAAGCGCAGCCGGCACTCAGT
This sequence comes from Sphingopyxis sp. MSC1_008, assembly GCF_023197165.1. GTDB lineage: Bacteria > Pseudomonadota > Alphaproteobacteria > Sphingomonadales > Sphingomonadaceae > Sphingopyxis. Next base: position 29,019 of record NZ_JALPRD010000010.1, on the reverse strand, counting down.
CGAGCAGAGGCGCGTCAAGCCGCCATCCGCGCCATAAGAAGCGGCAAGCGGAGCGACGGCAGTATTGTTGCGAACTGGACCGCCAGTTGGGCCCACCCCTCCGCGTGGGCGCCGTTCAGCTTGATTTCGAGCGACGATTAATGGCCGGTGCACGAACCGCTCCGCGGATTGGCGCGAGCCTCGACGTAAAGCCGTCCAGCGACCGTCGCGGCTGATTGAACGTCGGCTGCCGTAGGCAGACCCTTTCGGCTCCTTCAACTGAGGAGTCGAACGATGAACGAGCTTATCCAGATTGGCCCGATCAGCCCGCTGCGCCAGCGCCTGATCGACGATATGACCATGCGCGGGTTCTCCACGGAGACGCAGCGTAACTATCTTCGCGACGTCGGACGGTTCGCAACTTGGCTGCGTCGCTCGCCCCACACCGCGAGCACCGAGGATATCCGGCAGTTCCAGTTCGAGCAGCACCAAGCGGGCGTCCTGGCGCCAACGATGAACAGCATGTGTTCAGGCGATCCTGAAACGGCCCGATCCGCGGCAGCGGCTGAACCTTGCGCTGATAATCGTATGCGCCTTCCGGCGCCCGGATCGCCTTGCGGATCACCTTCCGCGATACATGCAAATCCCGCGCGATCGCCTTGATCGCCTTGCCGCCGGCATACTCACGCCGAATCCGAACCACTGTCTCCAAAACCAACATCCCGATCTCGCCGCCTGATTATCCAGGCCGCTGCTTAAACCATCGAAATGAGGGGTCCCTTTTAGACGCCGATCACCCCGCGAACGGGGTCCTTTTTTGCACGCCGATCCAAACCCATTGCGGTTGACGAAGATGATCCCGCTCAAAACCCGTCGATCGTCGACCCGCTCGCGGCCATGGCTCTTCGGAAAATACGGCTGAAAACGCGCCATCTGCTCGTCCGTCAGCCAATACAAATCACTCATCATTCAGGCTCCTCACCCCAAACCTGAATCACAGCCGTCACCGCAAATCAATGGGTCCTGACCCTAAAACCCTTCCGCTCCGCCAACCGAACAATCTTCCGGTCAAATCGGCGAGATCGTCAATGCAGCCTCGGCTTTTCGCGCGGTCAACAAGGAAGCCGTTGCCCCATTTGTGGTTGAAAATGTCAAAATTCGGGCACGATATGTTAGCTTGGATGCGTGAAGCACGATCCCACTAGCGGTTTTGAACGCCACACCTTAAAGGCGCCGCCATGCGGATCGCGATCATCGACACCAGCACGACGCGCGCGGCGATCATCTCCGATGGTTTGCGCGAGGCGGGGCTCGACGACCTGGTACTGATCGATCCGGCGGGTGCGCTGGTCGCGCAAATCGAAGAGGCGAAACCCGAAGTCATATTGGTCAATCTGGAAAATCCCAGCCGCGACCTGCTTGAGGATTTTTTTGCCATGTCACGCGCCCTCGCCCGGCCGATCGCGATGTTTGTCGACCAGAGCGATACCGAGGCAACTGGCGCCGCGATCGACGCGGGCGTGTCGGCCTATGTCGTCGACGGCCTGTCGAAACAGCGGATCAAGCCGGTCATCGACCTTGCCGTGCGCCGGTTCCAAGCCTTTTCGCGACTCCAGCGCGAACTCGATGAAGCCAAAAATGCCCTGGCCGAGCGCACGGTGGTCGATCGCGCCAAAGCCATCCTGATGAAACGCCGCGCAATCGACGAGCCCGCCGCCTACGCGCTCCTGCGCGGCCAGGCGATGCGCACCAACCGCCGGATCGCCGAAATCGCCGAAGCGATCGTCACGAGCGACGCGCTCCTGGGAGACATGGAATGAGCGCCGAGACATTCCGCATCGGATTCCTGCCGCTGGTCGATGCCGCGCTGCCGATCCTCGCGCACGAACTGGGCTTTGCGGCGCGCGAAGGGATCAGCATCGAACTGGTCCGCGACCTGACCTGGGCGACGGTGCGCGACCGGTTGCTCTATGGCCATACCGACGCTGCGCACATGATCGCCCCGCTCGCGATCGCGACCGCGCTCGGCCGCGACCGTCCTGCGGTGCCGATGGCAGTGCCGTTCGTGCTCGGGCTCAACGGCAATGCCGTAACCTTTTCGACCCGGCTCGCCGAGGATGTCGGGCTCGGCGAGACGCTCGGCGATCCCGCGGCAATCGGCGTAGCGCTCGAACGCATCGCCGCCGCGCGCAAGGCGGCGGGCAAACCGCTGCGCTTTGGCGTGGTGCACCGCTACTCCAGCCACAATTACATGCTGCGCTACTGGCTCGCCGGCGTGGGCATCCGTCCCGACGCCGACGTCGAGATCGTCGTCACCAGCCCGCCCTTCGCCGCCGATGCGCTGGCGGCGGGCGAAGTTGACGGCATCTGCGTCGGCGAGCCGTGGAATTCGATCGCGGTCGAACGCGGCGTCGGCCATATCGCGCTCGCCACAGCGCAAATCTGGCGGCGCGGCGTCGAGAAGGTGCTCGCGATGCGCGAGGCCGTGATCGACGAGCGCCGCGATGCGGTCGAGGCGCTGCTGCGTGCGCTCCACGCCGCCGCCGCGCATTTCGTCGAACCCGGCACCGCCGAAGAAAGCGCCGACATATTGGCGCGGCCCGAATATCTGGGCGCCTCGCGCGACGCGGTGCTGCGCGCGATCACCGACCGCATCCGCCTCGTCCCCGGCGGCGACCCGATCCACTATCCCGACTTCATGTTCCAGTATCGCGAAGCCGCGAATTTCCCGTGGCGCAGTCAGGCCGCCTGGCTTTATTCGCAGATGCTTCGGTGGGACCGCGCCGGCTATTCGGCCGCCGACGCCGCGACCGCCGCCGCGGTGTTTCGCCCGGACGTTTATCGCGCCGCATTGGCCGGGTCGGACGCGCCCCTTCCCGGCGCCAGTTCGAAGCTCGAAGGCGGGATCGGCGAGCCCCTCGGCGCCGGGTCGACACAGGGCCGCCTTGTCCTCGGCAGCGATCGCTTTTTCGACGGGCGCGCCTTCGATCCCGACGACATTCAAGGCTATCTAGCTGATTTTAATTAGCTTTATTCCTGCATTCGAATTTATGCTGCACCTGCGAAATAACCGGTTGCGTGCCATCTGCGAATCAGGCAGTTTAAACGCACTCGGCGACGCTGCCGGGGCAGGATAAAGCGGCTACGGCTCCAATGACGGGGCCGGTCCGCGCGGCAGGCAGGGAGCCTTTTCCCTGCACTCCAACAGGCAATGAAGCCGTCAGGATGCGCCCATGTGGCCGCCATCCTGGCGGCTTTTTTTATTGCCCGTCGCACTAGGGGACGGACGATGACGGACATGATGAACGGCGCCAGCGCCGGGACAAAATCGAACTTCTGGGCCAGCGGCCACTGGCCGACATTAGTCGCGGCCTTTCTCTATTTCGACCTCGCCTTCATGGTGTGGGTCATCCTCGGGCCGCTCGCCCCCGCGATTTCCGAAGACCTCGGGCTCACCCCGGCGCAAAAAGGGCTGATGGTCGCGGTGCCGACGCTGGCGGGCGCGTTGCTCCGCGTCGTCAACGGCCTGCTCGTCGACCGCATCGGTCCGAAGCGGTCGGGCGCGATCAGCCAGATCATCGTCATCGCCGGGCTATTCACCGCTTGGGCGATGGGGGTTTCAAGCTTTGCCGGCACGCTCGCGCTGGGCATCGTCCTCGGCTTCGCGGGCGCGAGCTTCGCGATCGCATTGCCGCTCGCGAGCCGCTGGTATCCGCCCCAGCATCAGGGCAAGGCGATGGGCCTTGCCGGCATGGGCAATTCGGGTGTTGTGCTCGCGGCGCTCTTCGCACCCGGCCTCGCCAAGCTGTTCGGCTGGAACGCCGTGCTCGGCCTCGCGTGCATCCCGCTGACCATCGTCTTCTTCGTCTATCTCGCGATGGCGAAGGACGCGCCGAACGCGCCCGCACCCAAGAAACTGATCGATTATTTCGAGCCGCTCAAGACCGCCGACGCCTGGTGGCTGATGGCCTTTTATGCGGTGACCTTCGGCGGCTTCGTCGGGCTTGCCGCCTCGCTGCCGATCTATTTCACCGACCAGTTCCACCTGACCCCGGTCATGGCGGGTTATTGCACCGCGGGCTGCGTGTTCGCGGGGTCGCTGGTGCGGCCGATGGGCGGCGCGCTCGCCGACCGGATCGGCGGGGTGAAAGCGTTGATGATCGTCTTCGTCGTCGCGGCGCTGGCGATTGCCGGGGTGCCGCAGGCGAACACGCTACCCGCCGCGCTCGGACTGTTCGTGATCGCTATGCTCGCGCTCGGCACCGGCAATGGCTCGGTTTTCCAGCTCGTGCCGCAGCGCTTTTCGGCCGAGATCGGCGTGATGACCGGGCTCGTCGGCATGGCGGGCGGCGTCGGCGGCTTCTACCTCGCCTCCTCACTTGGCTTCGCCAAGCAATGGGGGGGCACCTTCGCCCCCGGTTTTTATATCTTCGCCGGACTTGCGGTGGTCGCGCTCTTCGCGCTGCTCTTCGTCAAGGGCCAGTGGCGCCGGACCTGGGGCGCGGCCGAAAGCGTTCGGATCTGATCGATGAAAGCTGCGTTCGCCCTTCTTTTCGCACTTGCGCCGGCCGGCGCGGCCCACGCCGAAGAGATCGTCCTGAAACCCCTCGGCGAAGCGCGGCTGCGCTATGAGAGCGTCGATCAGGACGGCCTGCCCGCCGATGCCGAGGCAGTGACCCTCCGCGTCCGCGCCGGGGTGGAAGCCAAGGCGGGCCGCTGGTCGGCGCTGATCGAGGGGCAAGGCAATCTCGCGATCATCGACGATTATTTCGACGGCATCCACGGCGCCGCGACGCGCCCGCTGGTCGGCGATCCCGACAATATCGCCCTCGCCCGCGCACAAGTCCGCTATGCGTCGCCCGCCTTTGCACTCACCGCGGGGCGGCAGCGGCTCGGCTTCGACGACGAGCGTTTCGTCGGCAGCGTCGGCTTTCGCCAGAACGGCCAGAGCTTCGACGCGGTGCGGGCCGAGATCACGCCGCTAAAGGGCGTGAAGGCCGACCTCGCCTATGCGTGGAGCGTGCGGACGATCTGGGGCATCGACGGCACCTGGCCGCGGCAACAGGCGGTGTCGGGCGACAATGTCTTCGGCAATCTCAGCACCCAGACCCCGATCGGCAAACTCTCGAGCTTTGCCTATCTCGTCGACCAGTACGAGGCGGCGATACAGGGCTATCGCCTGTCGAGCCAGAGCTATGGCATGCGGCTCGACGGAACCCAACCGATCGGCCAGGCCAAGCTCGCATATCAACTCAGCTACGCGCGTCAGTCGGACTGGCACCGCAATCCGAGCAATTATGGGGCGGACTATTATCTCGCTGATGTCGCGGTCGATTTCGGAGGCCCCCGGGTTGGCGTCGGGTACGAGATACTCGGCGCCGACGACGGGGCCGCGTTTACGAGCTTCCAGACCCCGCTCGCGACGGGTTTCAAGTTCCAGGGCTGGGCCGACAAATTCCTCACCACCCCGCCCGACGGCGTCCGCGACCTGTATGCGAGCGCCGGCTGGGGCTGGAAGGGGGTCGGGCCGCTCCAAGCCGTCACGCTGCAAGCCGCGTACCACGACTATCGAAGCGACCGTGCAAGCCGCTCCTACGGCAACGAGATCAACCTGCTCGCGAGTGCGAAGCTCGGCAAGGTCACCGCCGCCGCCCGCTACGCGCACTACAACGCCGACACTTTCGCCACCGATACCGACAAATTCTGGCTGCAACTGGACTGGACGATTTAATGGAACACCGCCCCATCAAGACCGACGCCGACACGCGCGACCATCTGGTCGTCATCGGCAATGGTATGGCCGGATGCCGCGCGGTCGAAGAATTGCTCGCGCGCGACCGGACGCGCTATCGTGTGACGATCTTCGGCGCCGAACCGCGGGTCAATTACAATCGCATCATGCTCTCCCCCGTACTCGCAGGTGAGAAGAGCTTCGACGACATCGTGATCAACGACGCCGAATGGTATGCCGCAAACGGCATCGCGCTGGTCGCCGGCGATCCGGTGGCCGCGATTGACCGAATAGCAAGGACGGTGACGACGCGCGGCGGCCTCACCGAAAACTATGACCGGCTGCTGATCGCGACCGGCTCCGATCCCTTCATCATTCCGGTGCCGGGCAAGGATCTGCCCGGGGTGATCGCGTTTCGCGACATGGACGATGTCGACACGATGCTTGCGGCCGCCGATGCGGGCGGCGACGCGGTGGTGATCGGTGGCGGGCTGCTCGGGCTCGAAGCCGCGCACGGGCTTTCGCTGCGCGGGATGAAAGTCACCGTCATCCACCTGATGCCGACGCTGATGGAGCGTCAGCTCGACGAGGCGGCGGGCTGGCTGCTCAAGCAGGCGCTCGAAGGCCGCGGGCAGACGATCCTAACCGGCGCCGACACCGCCGAGATCGTCGGCAACGGCAAGGTCGAAGGCGTGAAGCTCAAGGACGGGACGCTGATCGCCGCCAGCCTCGTCGTGATGGCGGTCGGCATCCGTCCCTCGGTCGCGCTTGCCCGCAACGCCGGGCTGGCGGTCGGGCGCGGCATCCAGGTCGACGACCATATGGTCACCAGCGACCCGCATGTCCTCGCGGTGGGCGAATGCGTCGAGCATGACGGACAGGTCTACGGCCTTGTCGCGCCGCTGTGGGACATGTGCCGCAGCCTCGCCGACGGGCTCGTCGAGCAGCCCACTGGCTACCGCGGCTCGGTGACCTCGACCAAGCTCAAGGTGTCGGGGATCGATGTCTTTTCGGCGGGCGATTTTTCGGGCGGTGACGGGTGCGAGGACATTGTGCTGCGCGACGCGAGCCGCGGCGTCTACAAGCGCGTCATCGTTAAGGACGACCGGATCGTCGGCGCGGTGCTCTATGGCGATACCGCGGACGGCAGCTGGTATTTCGACCTGCTCAAGAAACAGGAAGATGTCTCCAAGCTTCGCGACCTGCTGATCTTTGGCCAGTCCTTCGCCTCGGGAGGGGGCGCGGCGGACCCTAAGGCGGCCGTTGCGGCGCTCTCGGACGATGCCGAGATTTGCGGCTGCAACGGCGTCACCAAGGGTCAGGTCGTGTCGTGCATTGCCAAGGGCGCGCATAGCCTCGATGCGGTGCGCGGCACTTGCAAGGCGTCGGCGAGCTGCGGCAGCTGCACGGGCCTCGTCGAAAATCTGCTCGCGCTGACATTGGGCGACGATGTCCAGTCGGGCCCGAAGACGATGTGCAAATGCACCAGCTTCGGCCACGACGACGTTCGCCGCGAGATCGTCGCGCAGGCCATGCGGTCGATCCCCGAAGTGATGCAGAAACTGCACTGGACGACCCCCGACGGCTGTTCGTCCTGCCGCCCGGCGCTCAACTATTATCTGCTCTGTGCGCTTCCCGGCGACTATGTCGACGACCAGCAAAGCCGCTTCGTCAACGAGCGGATGCACGCCAATATCCAGAAGGACGGCACTTACTCGGTGGTCCCCCGCATGTGGGGCGGCCTCACCAACCCGACCGAGCTGCGCGCGATCGCCGACGTCGTCGAGAAGTTCAACGCGCCGATGGTCAAGGTCACCGGCGGCCAGCGGCTCGACATCTTCGGGATCAGGAAAGAGGATCTTCCCGCGGTCTGGGCCGACCTCAATGCCGCCGGCATGGTCTCGGGACACGCTTACGGAAAATCACTGCGCACGGTGAAGACCTGCGTCGGGTCCGAGTGGTGCCGCTTCGGCACGCAGGATTCGACCGGGCTCGGCGTCAAGATCGAGCGGATGAGCTGGGGCAGCTGGATGCCGCACAAATTCAAGATCGCCGTGTCGGGGTGCCCGCGCAACTGCGCCGAGGCGACGATCAAGGATTTCGGCATCGTCTGCGTCGACAGCGGCTACGAACTCCACGTCGGAGGGAATGGCGGCATCCACGTGCGCGCCACCGACCTACTTTGCAAGGTCGCGACCGAGCAGGAGGCGATGGAGTATTGCGCCGCCTTCATCCAGCTTTACCGTGAGGAAGCGCGCTACCTCGAGCGCACCGCGCCGTGGATCGAGCGCGTCGGGGTCGATTATGTGAAGGCGCGCATCGCCGACGATCCGGCAGGCCGCGAGGCACTGCGCGCGCGCTTCCTCCATGCCCAGAGCTTTTCGCAGGACGACCCGTGGGCACAGCGCGCCGAGGGTGCCGAGGCCGAACATCATGCGCCGATCGCGCGCTTCACCCCGCAGGAGGAACTCGCATGACTGCAGAATGGCTCGACATCGGCTGGGTCGACCAGATTCCGGTACGAGGCAGCCGCACCGTGCAAGTCGACGGCGGCGACGACATTGCGGTCTTCCGTACCGCCGAGGGCAAGATCTTCGCGCTGCTCGACCGCTGCCCTCACAAGCACGGTCGGCTGAGCCAAGGCATCGTCCATGGCGGCGCGGTAGCCTGCCCGCTGCACAATTGGCGGATTTCGCTGTCGACCGGCGAAGCGCTTGGCGAGGACAAGGGCTGCACGCCGACGGTGCCGGTCAAGATCGACGGCGGCCGCGTCCTCATCTGCCGCGCGAGCACGCTGAAGGCCGCCGCCTGATGAGCGCAGCCGTCCGCACCACCTGCGCCTATTGCGGTGTCGGCTGCGGGATCCGCGCGACCGTGACGGGCGCACGGCAAGTGGAAATAGCGGGCGACCCCGACCACCCCGCCAACAGAGGCAGGCTCTGCTCGAAGGGCACGCATCTCGGCGAAACCGTCGGGCTCGAAGGCCGCCTACTCCACCCCATGATCGGCAAGAAGCGCGCGAGCTGGGACAAGGCGCTCGACCTCGTCGGCAAGCGGTTTAAGGAGACTATCGCGCGCCACGGGGCGAACAGCGTCGCCTTCTATGTCTCGGGGCAATTGCTGACCGAAGATTATTATGTCGCGAACAAGCTGATGAAGGGCTTCATCGGCACCGCGAACATCGACACCAATTCGCGGCTCTGCATGTCGAGCGCGGTCGCGGGCCACACGCGGGCATTCGGCGAGGACGTCGTGCCCGCCACCTACTACGATCTCGACGCCGCCGACTTGATCATACTCGTCGGATCAAACACCGCCTGGTGCCATCCAATCGTCTACCAGCGCATCCGCGCGCGCTGCGAGGCCGGGGCGAAGCTCGTCGTCATCGACCCGCGCCGCACCGAGACCGCCGAAGAGGCGGACATCCATCTCGCGATTCGTCCCGGCAGCGACGTCGCTTTGATGAACGGCCTGCTGCAATGGTGCCGCGAGACGGGCGCGCTCGACGACGGCTATCTCGCCGCGCATGTCGCGGTGCCGGGCACGTTCTGGGACGAGCTTGGAGAGGGGAATGACCTGTGGTCGGTGGCGCGCGCGTGCGACGTGCCCGTCGCCGACCTCAGGCGTTTCTATGAGCTGTTCGCCGCCACGCCGCGCACGGTCACGATGTTCAGCCAGGGGATCAATCAGTCGACGGCGGGCACCGACCAGGTGAACGCGATAACCAACCTCCATCTCGCAACCGGACGCATCGGCAAGCCGGGCGCCGCGCCCTTCTCGATCACCGGTCAGCCCAACGCGATGGGCGGGCGCGAGGTCGGCGGGCTTGCCTCGACGCTGGCCGCGCACATGGATTTCGCGCCCGAGAACCGCGACCGTGTCCAGCGCTTCTGGGCCGCGCCGGCGATGGCGGAGAAGCCCGGGTTGAAGGCCGTCGACCTGTTCCGCGCGGTCGGAGAGGGCCGCATCAAGGCGCTGTGGGTGATGGCGACCAACCCCGCCGTGTCGATGCCCGACGCGAACCGCGTGCGCGAAGCCCTCGCCGCCTGCCCCTTCGTCGTCGTCAGCGACGTGATCGAAAACACCGATACCGGCGCCTTCGCGCACGTCCGGCTGCCCGCCGCTGCGTGGGGCGAAAAGGACGGCACCGTCACCAACAGCGACCGCACGATCAGCCGCCAGCGCGCGCTGTTTCCTTTGCCGGGCGAGGCGATGCCCGACTGGTGGATTATCAAGGAAGTCGCGCGGCGGATGGGCTGGAAGACCGCCTTCAGCTATGACCGCCCGGCCGACATCTGGCGCGAGCATTGCCGCCTGTCGACCTATGACAATGACGGCGCGCGGCTGTTCACGCTCTCCGGCGCCGCGCAGGGTGGCAATGCCGCCTACGACGACATGATGCCCTTTCGCTGGGGCGGCGAGCAGGTCTTTGCCGACGGCCGCTTTTCGACCGAAGACGGCCGCGCACGGCTCGTGCCGGTGGCGCAAAAGCCCCTGCCCGAACCACTTGCGAAATGGCCGCTCACGCTCAACACCGGCCGCTATCGCGACCAGTGGCATACGATGACGCGTACCGGCCTCGCGCCCAAGCTTGCGCGTCATCGCGAGGAGCCGCTGGTCGAGGTGCATCCCGATGACGCCGCGCGGCTCGGGCTTGCCGAAGGCGGGCTCGCCCGCGTCGAAACCCCGCAGGGCGAGAGCGTCTATCGCATCGTCGTTTCAGAAGGCCAGCGCCCCGGCGAACTGTTCGTCCCGATCCACTGGACCGACCGCACGTCGAGCGGCGGGCGCACTGGCCTGCTCCCGCGCCCGCTCGTCGACCCCGTGTCGGGACAGCCGGGCTTCAAACGGACCCCCGCCGCGATCGCGCCAGTCGCGACGAAATGGCGCGGTTTCCTGCTCTTAGCAAACGAACTCGATGAACGTCCCGCCTGCCTGTGGGCCACCCGCGTCGCGGTGCCGGCGGGGGTGCTCTGGGAACTCGCCGGCAACGGCGACCTCAAGCGCATCGAAGCGCTGCTGCCGCGCGGCGAACGGATCGAGGCGCAGGATAGTGCGCGCGGCACCCGCCGCGTCGCAGTCGTCGCTGAGGGGCGTCTTGCCGGCGCGCTGTTCGTAACCGAAAGCGGCGAGCTTCCTCCGCGCGATTGGCTGATCGCGCAGCTTTCCGCCCCTGATGTCGCACCCACGTTGCTCGCCGGCCGGGCGCCGGGCGTTCAGGCCGACCGCGGCCCGGTGATTTGTGTCTGCTTCGATATCGGATTGAAGACGATCGCCGCGGCAATCCGTGACCAGCAGCTTGCCGACGTCGCCGCGATCGGCGGCGCAATCGGCGCGGGAACCAATTGCGGATCGTGCCGCCCAGCGCTCGCCCGCATCTTGGCGGAGGAGACGAGCGATGCAGCCTGACGATTTCCCGCGCGGCACCGTCTGGCTCGTCGGCGCCGGCCCCGGCGACCCCGACCTTTTGACGCGCAAGGCGGTCCGGCTCATCGAACGCGCCGACATCATATTCCACGATGCCCTCGTCGCCCCTGCCGTTCTCGATCTCATCCCGGCGGGCGTCGAACGCGTCAGCGTCGGCAAGCGTTCGGGACGCCATTCGAAGGAGCAGCAGGAGATCGACGCGCTGCTGGTGGCGGCCGCCGCGGCGGGCAAGCGCGTCGTGCGCCTGAAGGGCGGCGACCCTTCGTTATTCGGCCGTTCGACCGAGGAAATTGCCGCCTTGCACGCTGCAGGCCATCCCGTTTTCGTCTGCCCCGGCATTACCGCCGCGAGCGCCGCCGCTGCGTCGGCGAAAATATCGCTCTCGCTCCGCGGCGTCGCGCGCGACGTCCGTTTTGTCACCGCGCACAGCCGGCGCGGTGCGGCGCTCGATCTCGACTGGACCTCGCTTGCGCGCTGCGGATCGACCCTTGCCTTCTACATGGGACGCGACGCAGCTGCCGAGATCGCCCGCGGCCTCATCGGCGCGGGCATGCCCGCCGATATGCCGGTCATGATCGCCTGCAACGTCAGCCGCGACGACGAACAGCGGCTCACGACACGCCTCGACCTGCTTGGCCTTGCAACGCGCGCGCTGGCCAACGACGCCCCGACGCTTATCCTGGTCGGTGCCGCAGTAATGCTCGCCATGCCGGAAAAAACTCATGCGGCGGCGGCGCACCGCGCGTTTTAGCATCGATTTCCCGGAACTCGGCGCACTGTGACCTTCAGGCCACAGTACCGCGCCATTCGTGTCAGGCGGTCGTTTTCTCCTCACCCTAATCCTTTTCAGAAGCGTTGCAGCCGAGGGTCTCCGGACTCCGTCCGATGACCCCTCGCATATGCCTGAAAAATAACAGGAGGAGAGGATCATGACCAAGTTCGAGCTGTTTGCCCGGTCTGGAACGGCGGGCATCGCCATCGCGGCGGCATTGGCGAACGCTTCGCCCGGCCAAGCCCAGCAAACGGGGCAGCCCCCACAAGATACCACGGCCGAAACGTCGGGCGAAACCATCGTCGTGACCGGCTCGCGCATTCGCCGCGACCCGCTCGATCAGGAAGCGCCGATCGTTTATGTCGGGCAGGACGATATCGCCAAGACCGGCCTCGCGTCGGTCAATGACGTGCTCCAGCGCCTGCCGAGTTCGGGCGGCGGTCTCAACAGCAAGTTCAACAACAGCGGCAACCTCGGCAATCCGCCCGACGGCGGCGGTGTCGGCGCCGGCGCCGCCGAAATCGACCTGCGTTACCTCGGGTCGCGCCGCGTGCTCGTGCTCGTCGACGGCATCCGCTATGTGAACGGCGCTTCGGCGAGCGGCGTGCCCGGCTCGACCGACCTCAACTCGATCCCCGAAAGCGCGATCGAGCGCATCGAAGTGCTGCAGGACGGCGCCTCGGCGATTTACGGGTCCGATGCGATTGCCGGCGTCGTCAACATCATCACCAAGCGAAGTCAGGAAGGGCTGCGCGCCAGCGCGCAGGTCGGCGGATTTGGCCAAGGCGACGGCTTTACCAAGAGCGCGCAGGTAAGCTGGGGCAACGGCCGCGGTCCGACACAGGTCGTCGTCGGCGCCAACTATGTCCACCAGAACGGTGTTTTGGCGGGTAGTCGCGCGATTTCGCGGTTTCCCGCGCCCTACTCCGACACCTGCCTCGACGGCGGCTGCTCGGGCTTCGTGCCGCTCGGACGCTTTATCGTCTTCGGCAACGACCTGACGCTGCGCGGCCCGGTGATCGGCCGCAATCCCGTGTACAACGCGGGCAATCCGACCGACCCGGCGAGCGATTTCAAGACCTTCACCGACGCCGACCGCTTCAATTTCGGCCCGTTCAACTATCTGCAGATCCCGGTCGAACGCTATGGCGCCTTCGTCAACGCGCGGCAGGAAATCTCCGACAGCATCAATTTCTCGGTTCGCGGGATCTGGAACCAGCGCAAATCGAAAAACCAGGCCGCGCCGCTGCCCTTCGGTTTCGGCCCCGCGGCGGGGCTGACGCCGGTGCTCGACGCGATCACTGTCGATGCCACCAACCCCTTCAACCCGTTCGGGGTGACGCTCGACGCGAGCAATACCGATCTGGTCTATCGGCGCTTCGTCGAGGGTGGTCCGCGCCGCTTCAACCAGACGGTGACGACCGTCTATGGCGTCGCGACGCTCGATGGCAGCTTCGATGCGGGCGGCGGAAAATGGTATTGGGACATCAACGCCGCTTATGGCCGCAACAAGGCCAAGCAGACGATGTTTGGCAACATCAATTCGGATCGCCTGCGCCAAGCGCTCGGCCCGGTCGCCGACTGCACCGGCGAATGCGTGCCCTTCAACATCTTCGGCGGCGTCGGTTCGATCACCCAGCCGATGCTCGACTATGTCATATTCACCCAGCGCGACCGCAGCCGCCAGTCGACCTTCAGCGCGTCGGCCAACATCACCGGCAGCCTGTTCGACCTCCCCGGCGGGCCGCTCGGCATCGCCATCGGGGCCGAATATCGAAAGCTCAAGGGCAGCTTCGATCCCGACCCGATCGTCGCCGCGGGTTTCAGTTCGGACATCCCGGCGCTGCCGACGCGCGGAAGTTATGACGTCAAGGAAGCCTATGCCGAACTCAGCGCGCCGGTCCTGTCCGACACGCCCTTCTTCGACCTGCTCGAATTCACCGGCGCGGTGCGCTGGTCGGACTATTCGACGTCGGGCTCGACGACGACGCTGAAGGGCGGCGTGAACTGGAAGCCTATTCAGGATTTGCGCCTCCGCGCTTCCTATGCCGAAGGCTTCCGCGCGCCGTCGATCGGCGAATTGTTCGGCACCCAGTCGCGCTTCGACCAGTCGATCAACGACCCCTGCTCAACCTCGACCACGACGGGCCAGAACTGGAACAACAACTCGACGGTCCGGGCCAATTGTATCGCACAGGGGGTTCCGGCGGCGGGCTATGCCCAGGCGAATCCGCAAATCTCGGTGCTGGTCGGCGGCAATCAGGATCTGGCGCCCGAAAGCTCGCGCAGCTGGATCTTCGGCGGCGTCTACAGCCCCGGCTTCATCCCCGGCCTGTCGATCGAGGCCAATTATTACGACATCAAGATCAAAGGCGCGATCCAGTCGGTGAATGCCGAGATCACGCTGGCCCAATGCGTCGGGCAAAATGATGCAGAAGCCTGTGCACTCGTCACCCGCGCGCCGGGGGGAGGACAGCTGACCTTTGTCGAGGGCCTACTCCAGAATATCGCCGGCATCCGTACCAAAGGGATCGACGCCAACCTGACCTACCGGACGCAGAAGACCGCGGCCGGCCGGTTCGGCTTCACCTGGAACAATACGTTCCTCACGCAATATGACGTGATCGTGCCGACTGCCGACGGCCAGCTGGTTGTCAGCCGCGAGGGGACCGAACAGGGCAGCCCCAGCCAGACCTTCCCCAAATGGAAGTCGGTCGGCATCATCGATTGGGACGGCACATCGATCGGCGCGACGCTGACCGGCCGTTATGTTTCGGCGATCAGGGAACCGCTGGCCGACGACAACAAGCTGAAAGCCCGTTTCTACACCGACTTCCAGCTGCGCTGGTTCCCGGCGGACGATCCCGAGGCATTCGGCTTCGCGCTCGGCGTGAACAATTTGTTCAACGTCAAGGCGCCGGGTTGCATCAGCTGCGATCTCAACAATTTCGATCCGACCGCCTATGACTTGCCCGGCCGCTATTATTACGTCCGCGCCAGCTTCAAGATGTAGATGTAGCTGGCAAAAGATCCGGCACGCAGCCGCCGCGCTTCCAAAACGGGGCGGTATGCGTGCCAACGGCGGCTTTCAGAACCGCTTGGTGTCGATCAAGTCCGCATGCGCATCGGCGCTTTGATGAGCCGCGCCGAAGCCCGCTTCGTCGATGTATGGATATGGAGAAACCCGCTCTTCCGGCAGCATCGGACCATGGCAGGAAGGGAATGGCGCACCCGGAACGATTCGAACGTCCGACCCTCAGATTCGTAGTCTGATGCTCTATCCAGCTGAGCTACGGGTGCGTGGAGAGGCGCCTTTAAGACCCGTCGCGCGGGGGCGCAACCCCCTATTTCAGCTTTGTGACCGTTCCGCACGACGATTGGCGGCGGATCGCGTCGAGCCCACCGATTTCCGCGGGCTCTTTCAGCAAAAGACGGATCAGCGCGATACCATGATCATGGTTCGTGCGGACGGTTTCGGCGCCTCTGGGCACCGCCTGCCCCGCGCGCGCGACGATGATTCGAAACGGCTTGCCGCCCGCCTCGACGTCGTTGCGCACGAAAATCACGTCGGTCGCGGCGTCGAAGATGCTGAGCGAGCTGTAGCGGCCCGGCACCGGCGCGACGTCGATCGCGATCGGCCCGTCCGAAAGGTCATAGGGGCAGCTCGAATAGGCGAGGTCGGGGCTCGGCCGCACGACCGGCTGGCGCTCGGGCGTCGCAAGGTTGCCATAGGACATGGTGTTGACGCCGCCCTGCCCCAGCCGCTCGATCGCGACACTCATCAGGCCATAGGGAATCGCCCAGATCGCCGCGTAGGCGGTGGCAGCCGCGACGATGAGGCCGAAGGCGAGCGGACCGAGCCATTTGCGCATCTCAGCAGCCCTCCTTCACGATTTGCGGGAGCGATGCCTTCTCCGGCCCGGCGCGGAAGGCCTTACCGGGGTTATACATGCGCAGAGTCAGGTGGAAGGGCTGCCCCTTGGTGCCGGGCAGCCACGCGCCCTCAGCGGGCTTTGCCGGGGCAATCGTGACGCGCCATTTGCCATTGGCGTCGAGCGCGACATTGGCGCCGTTCACCGACCAGATGTTTGCCGGGTTGGCGACGAGATAGCCCGCTTCATCATAGATGGTGACGCTCCACCAGCGCGCGTCGAGCGGCGTCCCTGACAGGCTGTAACGGCAATTGCCGTCGAGCGGCGCACCCGCGGCGTCGGTCTTCGCCGCCCAATAGACGGTTTCCTTCGCCGGCAGCGCGAGCAGCCCCGCGCGCGCCACCGCGGCGCGCGTGATCGGGTCCGTTGCCTTGGTGCCGTAACCGAGCGAGGTCGACCAGGGACCGTTCTCGATTCCGCCGTCGCGCAGCCCGCCGCCAGTTATGGCCCACGCCGCGCCGAGCCCCACCGCCAATCCGCCCACCAAGGTGATCGTATAGCGGTGCCAGCCCTTCATGCGCGTTCCCCCGGTTATTTGCCCTTTTTCAGCGCAGCCTGTGCGGCCGCGAGCCGGGCGATGGGGACACGGTAAGGCGAGGCGCTGACATAGTCGAGGCCCGTCTTTTCGCAGAAATGGATGCTCGGCGCGTCGCCGCCATGCTCGCCGCAGATGCCGAGCTTGACGTCGGGGCGCGTCTTGCGTCCGCGATCGGCGGCAATCTCGATCAGCTGCCCGACGCCCTCGACGTCGAGGCTGACGAACGGGTCGGTCAGGAAAATGCCCTTGTCGACATATTGCGTCAGGAAGCGGCCCGCGTCGTCACGGCTAATGCCGATCGTCGTCTGCGTCAGGTCGTTGGTGCCGAAGCTGAAGAATTCGGCGCTCTCGGCGATTTCCCCGGCCATCAGCGCGGCGCGCGGCAGTTCGATCATCGTGCCGACAAGATAAGCGATCTCGCGGCCCTTCTCGGCAAACACGGCCTTCGCCTGCGCGTCTACGACCGCCTTCATCAGGTCGAACTCGCGGCGTGTGGCGACGAGCGGGATCATCACCTCGGGAATCGGCGCCGCGCCGGTCTCGGCAGCAACGTCACACGCCGCCTCGAAGATCGCACGCGCCTGCATCTCGTAGATTTCGGGGTAGGTGACGCCGAGACGGCATCCGCGATGACCGAGCATCGGGTTGAATTCGTGCAGCTCGTTCGCACGCGCCTTCAATGCCTCGATGCCCACCCCCGCAGCCTCGGCGACATCGGCGAAATCCTCTTCGCGCGTCGGCAGGAATTCATGGAGCGGCGGATCGAGCAGGCGGATCGTGACGGGAAGCCCCGCCATCACGCCGAAGATCGCGGCAAAGTCACCGCGCTGTTCGGGGAGTAACTTCGCAAGCGCAGCGCGGCGGCCGGCTTCGCTGTCGGCGAGGATCATCTCGCGCACCGCAGTGATGCGCGCGGCGTCGAAGAACATATGCTCGGTGCGGCAGAGGCCAATGCCCTCTGCGCCGAAATCGCGCGCGACCTGCGCATCCTGCGGCGTTTCGGCATTGGCGCGCACCTTCATGCGGCGAACCTTGTCGGCCCACACCATCAGCGTGCCGAAATCGCCGACGAGTTCGGGAAGCAAGGTCGGAACCTCGCCCGCCATCACTTCGCCGGTCGAGCCGTCGAGGGTCAGGATGTCGCCTTCGCGCAGTTCACGCCCGCCAACGCGCAAGATGCGCGCCGCGCCGTCGATCGACAACCCGCCCGCGCCCGAAACGCAAGGACGACCCATGCCGCGCGCCACCACCGCGGCGTGTGACGTCATGCCGCCGCGCGCGGTCAGGATGCCCTTTGCCGCGTGCATGCCGTGAATATCTTCTGGCGAGGTTTCGACACGGACGAGGATCACGGCTTCGCCCATTTCGGCTGCCTTTTCAGCGCCATCGGCGGTAAACATGATCTTGCCCGATGCCGCGCCGGGGCTTGCGGGAAGCCCCTTGGTCAGCACGTCGCGCGGCGCCTTCGGGTCGAGCGTCGGATGGAGCAGCTGGTCGAGCGCGCCCGGATCGACGCGGCCAACGGCTTCCTCTTCGGTGATCAGCCCTTCGGCCGCCATGTCGACCGCGATCTTGAGCGCCGCCTTGGCGGTACGCTTTCCCGAGCGCGTCTGGAGCATCCACAAAGTCCCGCGTTCGACGGTGAACTCGATGTCCTGCATGTCGCGATAGTGCGTCTCGAGCGTGTCGAAGACGCGGCCGAGTTCCTCGAAGGTCTCGGGCATCGCCTCTTCCATCGACGCCGGCTTGGCGCCCGCCTTTTCGCGCGCGATCTTGGTGAGGTATTGCGGCGTGCGGATGCCCGCGACGACGTCTTCGCCCTGCGCGTTGATCAGCCATTCGCCGTACCAGGCGCGCTCGCCGGTCGCGGGGTCGCGGGTGAACGCCACGCCGGTCGCCGACGTGTCGCCCATATTGCCGAACACCATCGCCTGGATATTGACCGCAGTGCCCCATTCGGCGGGGATCGAGTTCAGACGGCGATACACCTTAGCGCGGTCGCTTTCCCAGCTCGCGAACACCGCGCCTACCGCGCCCCACAGCTGGTCGTTCGGCTCCTGCGGGAACGGCGCGCCGGTCTCGCGCTCGACGATCGCCTGATATTCCTTGACGAGTGCCTGCCAGTCTTCAGCCGACATCTCCGTGTCGAGGTAGAAGCCTCTGTCTTCCTTGGCTATTTCCAGCGCTTCTTCGAACTCGGCATGGTCGAGGCCCATGACGACGTCGGCGTACATCTGGACGAAGCGGCGGTAGCTGTCCCACGCGAAGCGCGGATCGCCCGATGCGTCGGACAGGCCGACGACGGTGCGGTCGTTGAGCCCGAGGTTGAGGACGGTGTCCATCATCCCCGGCATCGACACGCGCGCGCCCGAGCGGACCGAGACGAGCAACGGATCGGCGGGGTCGCCGAACTTTTTGCCGGTGATGCCTTCGATATGCACGATGCCAGCGGCGACCTCTTCAATCAGGCCCGCGGGGAATTTCTCGCCATTGGCGTAGTAGGCAGTGCAGACGTCGGTGGTGATTGTAAAACCCGGGGGCACCGGCAGGCCGATCGAGGCCATTTCGGCGAGGTTCGACCCCTTGCCGCCCAGCAATTCCTTCGAGCGCTCGGCCGTCGTGGCCGCGCCGCCGAACAAATGCACCATATTCGTCATCATATGCTCCTGCTGCCCCTGGGAGGAGGTGGGCGGGGGAATAGGGTCGAACCGCAAGCGGGTCGACTCAGTTTTGCTTTAGCGGTGTCAGGCTGGCCTGCCTCCATGACGGGCCTGCCAATGGTCGAAAATCGCCTGCCCCGCGCCGCCGCCGAACGTCAAAATCGGTACGTCGCGGCGAAAGGCAAGCGACCAGGCTTTGATCCAGAGCGTCTTGCGCGGTTCGATCGCCGCAATCTGATCCCAGCCAATGTGCAGCGGCGGATGAAACAGGCGAAAAAAGAGCGGCGGACGAAGATAGATGCCGCGCTGGTCGAGCCAGACGTTCATCGCATTCTTGTAGCTGACCCCGCCCGGAAAGCGGCCGATGACCATCGTCGCCCACGAAAAGCGCTCCGCGTCGGCGGGGATCGGGCGGTCCCACGCAAAGGCGGGTAGGTATTTTGACCAGCCCACGAACGACAGAATACGCGTGACGAGCAGCCACATCGCGACGAAGAACAGCGGAAAACCGACCGCAAAAATCCAGACGAGATGCGTTTCGTTCATGGCATCCCTTCCCGCGCGCAGCCGCGCCTATCCCTCGATCTTCGAGAAATCGGCGACGCCGTGCACCGCGCCGGTGAAGCGCGCGAGCAGGCCAAGGCGATAGGCGCGGACTGCCTCATCGGGGTCGTTGACCATCACGCCGTCGAAGAAAGCGTCGATCGGGGCGCGGAGGCTGGCGAGCGCGGCCATCGCGTCGGTGAAGCGTTCGTCGGCGACGGCGGCGGAAGCGGCGGGTTCGGCGCTGTCGAGTGCGGCGAGCAGCACGGCGTCGGCATCGGTCGGCGGCGTCGGGGCAGCGTTGCCGCTCACCTCACCCACCTGCTTCAGGATATTTGCCGCGCGCTTGTAGCCCGCAAGCAAGTTCGTGCCATCCTCGGTCGCCATGAACGCCTGCAGCGCCTTCACGCGGGCGAGCAGGCGAACAAGATCATCCTCACCGCCGAGCGCGAACACCGCGTCGATCAGGTCGTGTCGGACGCCGGCTTCGCGCTGCTGGACCTTGAGGCGGTCAGCAAAGAAATCGAGCAGCTCGGCCGAAACAGCTGCCCCATCGACGTTTTCCAGATTCTGCCGGATAGCATCATTTGCTGCTGCAATCTCGTGACTCTTCTGAACCAATCGCTTCAGATTGAGGCGCGTGCCGTTGACGAGTATGGTCTGGATCGTCTGCAGCGCGGCGCGGCGCAGCGCGAACGGATCCCGCGAGCCGGTCGGCTTGATGTTGCGCGCGAAGAAAAGTGTCAACGTGTCGACGCGGTCGGCAAGCGCGACGCAGGAGGGAATGCAACCCTCGACGGCGGCGACATATTGCTGCTGCAGCGCCGAAACCGTTCCCGGCTTTTCACCGCCCTGTTTGGCATAATAGCCGCCCATGACACCCTGAAGCTCCGGGAACTCTCCAACCATTCCGGTTGCCAGATCGGCCTTCGCAAGCAAGCCGGCACGGCGCGCTGTATCCGGGTCACGCTCCGGGAAATATTGCTCGGCGATCCATCCCGCGAGCGCGGAGATGCGATCAGCCTTTTCGCGCAGCGACCCCATGCCTTCGTACAGAAGCATCGACTCAAGCTTCGGAAGATAGGATTCAAGCGGGTGGGCGAGATCCTGCTCCCAAAAGAAGCGGGCGTCGGAAAGGCGCGCAGCAAGAACCTTCTCATTGCCAGCGACAACCTCCTTGCCGCCGTCATGCGCGTCGATATTGGCGGTGCAGACGAAGCCGTTGGCGAGCTTCCCGTCCTTGCCGCTCACGACGAAATATTTCTGGTTCACGCGCGCCGTCAGCTGGATGACCTCGGGCGGCACCTCGAGAAAAGCTTCGTCGAAGCGGCCGAGCAGCGGCACCGGCCATTCGGTGAGGCCCGCATTCTCGATCACCAGCCCCTCGTCCTCGACGAGCGACAGCCCGGCGTCGGCCGCGGCCTTGACGGCGCCGTCGCGGATGATCGACTGGCGCTCCTCATGGTCGACGATGACGTGGCAGGCGCGAAGCTTTTCGGCATAGTCCGATGCCGAGCCGATCGTGATCTCGCCCGGGCAGTGGAAGCGGTGGCCGCGCGTTGCGAAACCGGCGGAAATCCCACTAACTTCACACGCAACAAGGTCTTCGCCGAAGATCGCGACAATGCCCGAGAGCGGGCGCACCCAGCGCAGGCTTTCGCTGCTCGCGCTGTCCTTGCCCCAGCGCATCGACTTCGGCCAGGCGAAGGCGCGAACGATCGCAGGGATTGCTTCGGCCAGCACTTCGGCGGTCGCGCGGCCCGGCTTGTCGATGACTGCGAAATAGACGCCATCGCGGTCTTCGAGCTGGTCCTGCGTCAGGCCCGTCTTGCGAAGGAAGCCTTCGAGCGCCTGCGGCGGCGCGCTGCTGCGCGGGCCTTTCAGCTCCTCGCTGACGGCCGCGGTCGCCTCGGGAAGGCCCTTCGCGATGAGCGCGAGGCGGCGCGGGGTCGACCAGATGGTGAGGTCGCCCGCGTCGAGGCCTGCGGCGTTGAGCTGCGCCCGGAACAGCTTTTCCAGCTCGGCGCGCGCGCCAGCCTGCATCCGCGCCGGGATTTCCTCGCTGCGCAGTTCGAGAAGAAAGTCGGTCACAGCGTCCACCCCGGATATTTTGCGGTCCAGCGTTCGGACTGGCTATCGATCCACGCCTTGCAGCTGCCCTTTGCGAGGTCGCGGACGCGCGCCATATAATTGGCGCGTTCCTGCACGCTGATCACGCCGCGCGCCTGGAGCAGGTTGAACAGATGGCTCGCCTCGATCGCCTGGTCATAGGCGGCCAAGGGCACATTCGCTTCGATCGCACGCTGGCATTCGGCTTCCGCCGCCTTGAAGCCTGCGAACAAGGTGTCGGTGTCGGCGACCTCGAAATTCCATTTCGAGAACTGCTTTTCATTCTCGAGGAACACGTCGCCATAGCTGACAGCCGCGACATCGCCGACTGCGTCCGAGAAGCGCAGGTCGTACACATTGTCGACATTCTGGATATACATCGCGAGACGCTCGAGCCCGTAAGTGAGCTCGCCCGCGACGGGCTTGCAGTCGAAGCCGCCCATCTGCTGGAAATAAGTGAACTGGGTGACTTCCATCCCGTCGCACCAGACTTCCCAGCCCAGCCCCCACGCGCCGAGCGTCGGCGATTCCCAATCGTCCTCGACGAAACGGATGTCGTGGAGCAACGCATCGATGCCGATCGCGGCGAGGCTGCCCAGATATTGTTCCTGCAGGTCGGCGGGCGATGGCTTCAGGATGACCTGATACTGGTAATAATGCTGGAGCCGGTTCGGGTTCTCGCCATAGCGACCGTCGGTCGGGCGGCGGCTCGGCTGGACATAAGCGACGTTCCACGGCTCGGGGCCGAGGCTGCGCAGCGTCGTCGACGGGTGAAAGGTCCCGGCCCCGACGCGCATGTCATAGGGCTGCAGAATCGCGCAACCGCGCGCCGCCCAATAGGCGTGCAGCGTCAGGATCATGTCCTGAAAGCTGAGTGGTGTCTTGTCCGCCCCGTCGGCCACGGCCGCAATTCCTTCGCAGGTGCAAAAAATCGCCGCCGCATTGGCCTAGCGGCGGCGCATGGTCAAGGCTCCCCGCCGTTCGTCACGGCGCGAAAATGCACGAGATAGTCAGGTCTCCAGAACTTTTTGTAAGGTCTTATTGACATAGTCAGCGAATCGCGACATATAGTCATGCATACATGACAAGAAGACAGGTTGAGCTGACCAAGACCCAGTCGATCAAGGAAAATAGACATGATGACCCGCACGCTGATCCTCGCCCTCTCGCTCACCGTTGCCGCTGTGCCCGCCATGGCTGCCGAAACCGGAAATCCCAACGCCGAAGTCCGCATCGATGATCTGAACCTGACCCACACGGCGGATCGGGAGCGCCTCGACACCCGTCTGAAGAGCGCGGCCCGCATCGTCTGCCGCACCGGCCTCCGCGGCGCGGCAGAAAATGCTCGCCAGTCGGCATGCCTTGCAGACGTCCTTGCCAATGTCGCACCCCAGACCCGGCAGGCGATCGCGCGGGCACAGAACGGCCCCCAACTCGCGCTGCTGATGCT
The DNA here is from genome assembly GCF_023197165.1 of Sphingopyxis sp. MSC1_008. Lineage (GTDB taxonomy): Bacteria > Pseudomonadota > Alphaproteobacteria > Sphingomonadales > Sphingomonadaceae > Sphingopyxis. Next base: position 5,878 of record NZ_JALPRD010000010.1, on the reverse strand, counting down.
CGACGCCGCCCGGTAAGACAGGACTTGGACGACTTCGCTCGCGCCGTGCCTCCCCGGTGACGGCTGGCGACCTGGGCTGGAGCGCCCTCCATGTGACGGCGCTCCAGTCCCTTGTCGGCGCTAATGTCGATCCGACCCTGTCGCCCCAATCCCGACCGTCCCGAAGGACCGGACAAAAATCCCCTTCCCCGACATCTCGATGCGCTATGGGAAGGCCGTGATCCTTCGGACGGAAATGCTGGCGAGGCGCCGATGAACAATAAATTGAAAGTGCTGCGCGCGATGCGGAACTGGAGCCAGGCGGAACTCGCCGACCGGCTCGATGTCTCGCGGCAGGCGGTGAATGCGATCGAAACGGGAAAATATGACCCGTCGCTGCCGCTCGCCTTCAAGCTCGCGCGGCTGTTCGACATGCCGATCGAGGAGATTTTTGATGATGGTTTCGAAGGAGGCGACGATGAGTGATGCAAGCAAGCCTGCCAAGCGTCCGATGTCGCCGCGGCGCAAACGTTACTGGACCGCACTCGGCTTGGCCGGCGCGTTCGGCGGCGTCCTCGGCGCCTGGATGCAGATGACCCAGACCGACGGCGCGACGATCGGGCTCGCGCTGCTGAGCAATTCGGCGCTGCCGGTCAATTTTGCGATCGGTTCGTCGATCGTGTGGATCGTCGGCATGGCGATCTCGCTCATCCTCTATCATCGCTCGGTCGACGATCACGAGGAGCGGGCGTATCTGTGGGCAGGCACCGCGGCGTGGTATACGCTGACGCTCGCGGCCCCGACCTGGTGGGTACTCCACCGCGCCAGCCTTGCCCCGGCGCCCGATGTCATGCTGCTGTTCCTTGGCGCACTCGCGGTCAACGCGACCGTCTGGCTGTGGCTTAAATACCGCTGATACTTTTCACTCCCCTTCCCTGTTCGATCCGGCCATAAGCGCCCGTAACGAAAGTGATTTTCCGATGAAAACCTGGTTGAAGAAGCTTGCCACCACGTGCGCGATCGTCGCCTTCTCGGCGTCCGCGATGCTCCCTGCTGCCCATGCCGCCGAGCCGGCCGCAGCGGCGGTGCCCGCAACGACCCCCGCAACGACCGACGCCGATCCCGCGCTCTGGGTCGTCAAGGACAAGGACACGACGATCTATCTCTTCGGCACCGTCCATGTGCTCAAGCCCGGCCTCGGCTGGTTTGACGAGGCGGTGAAGACGGCGTTCGACAAATCCGACGAACTGATGCTCGAAATCGTCATGCCCGACGACCAGGCGGCGATGGCGAAGGAAATGATGCCGCTGGCGATCGACCAGAGCGGCAAGACACTCTCGTCGCGTCTCGATGCCGAACAGCTCAAGGCGTATCAGGCCGCGCTGGCGAGCCTTGGCATAGCGCCGGCGCAGTTCGACATGTTCGAGCCCTGGTTTCCGGCGATCACCCTGTCGGTGCTGCCGCTCACCAAACTCGGCTATGATCCCGAACAGGGTGTCGAAAAGCTGTTGACGGCCTCGGCCAAAAAATCCGGCAAGCCGGTGGCGGGCCTTGAAACCTTGGGCCAGCAGCTCGGCTTTTTCGATACGCTGCCCGAAACCCAGCAGATCGCCTTCCTGAATTCGGTGGTCAAGGATCTCGACAAGCTGGGGCCGCAACTCGACACGATGGTCGCGCAGTGGGCGAAGGGCGATCCCGACGCGCTGGCTGTGACGATGAACGAAAGCCTGGCCGCGACCCCCGAACTCGCCGCGACGCTGCTGTGGGATCGCAACGCGCGTTGGGCCGATCAGCTGAAAGCCCGGATGGATCAGCCGGGCACCGTGTTCGTCGCGGTCGGCGCGGGCCATCTCGCGGGCGATAAGAGCGTCCAGGATTATCTGAAGGCACGCGGCCTCGTCGCCAAACGGGTCAAATATTGAGCGGAACAGTCCGCCCTTCGCGTCATTGGAGTCGCCGCCTTGCGGCGGCCCTTTTGCCGTTTCTGCTCGCCGCTTGCGGCACCGCGGAGCCGGCACGGCAGGCGCGGCCGGCGATGTGGCTGGTCGCCGACGATGACACAAAAATCTATATGCTGGGCGCGATGCACGCCCTACCGCGCGGCACCGACTGGAACGGCGGCAAGGTCGCCGAGGCGGTCGGGACGGCTGACGAACTTGTCATGGAATTGTCGCCCGCCGAACTGGCGAAGGCGGCCGCCGTCTTCCAGACGCTCGCACCCCGGACCGCACCGCTCGCGATGGAGAAACGGCTGCCGGCCCAGGCGCTCGCCGGCTATCGGGCATTGGAGGCAAGCGGCGGCGATTTCGGCGGCGACGCGCTCGACGATTGGGCGGTGATGGTGTTGATGGGCCAGCGCGTCGCGCAGAATGCGGAACTCGATTCCGCGGACGGCGTGGAAACGCGCCTGACCGAGCGGTTCAGGGACGCTCGCAAGCCGATCGGCGGGCTGGAGACGGCACGCGAACAGCTAATGCTGTTCGAGGCGCTCGACCCGACGACGCAGCGCACGCTTCTGACCCGCGCAGCCGAGAAATCGGACGATGCCGTGAAAGATGTCGGCGCCCTGACCGCGGCGTGGGGCCGCGGCGATGTCGCGGCGCTGGAAAAGGTCATCAACGACGATGTCGACGCCGTGCCGACGGCGCGCAAGGCGATCATCACCGACCGCAACCGGCGCTGGAGCACGTGGATACAGAAGCGGCTGGAACAACCCGGCACGGTGCTGATGGCGGTTGGCGCGGGGCATCTGGTCGGGTCCGACGGCGTCCCCGCGATGCTCGAAGCCGAGGGGTTGAAGGTCAGTCGGGTGCAATAAGTTGATGGCGCGGATTGCGTATCCGTTTACGGGTGGGAAGCGGACACGATCTTCCAACTCTCCTGCCCGAAACCGGTCGTTCACCGACAGCCATTCAGCCCTCCCCACTCATTTTTCATGCTGCCGGCGCTTGATCGCGCACGCTCAGGCACCGCCCATTGTGTCAACGAAGGCGTGTACTATCGCGCCAAGGTCGGAACGATGGCGTTCGACGTCCGCCATCGAGCGGAATTTGGCATAAGCCCTGCCCTTTGGCCCCGCCTCCAGAAAGGGGAAGCGTTCCATGAACGGCGCGCCGTCATGGAAAATCAGGGCCACATAATCCTTCACACGGGGATTGAACGTCACCAGCGTTTCGCGGAACTCAAAGCTCGGGCCACCCCATTTGACGGTTTCGGTCAACAGCGGGCTTGCCCCCATGATAATCTCTCGCGTCATTTCCATTTCTGCTTTCAATGGATGGTCCAACGCCTCGAAAAACACGTCGACATCATTGCGTTCGCTCATGACAACCTCCTGCGGTTCAGATTTGCGCGGAGAATCCAGCCGCCGCACACAAGCCACTATCGCGCTTGTCACGGCGGGACATTTACATTTGTCGAGAGTGTAAATTATCTGGAAGCGGCGCGAATGCGACTTAGCTGGGTTGGAGTGATGCCCAGGAATGCCGCGATTTCATGTTGCCTGAGCCGCTTTTCCAGGCCGGGGTAGCTTTCCAGGAAGCGAGCATATTTCCGCCGGGCATCGTCATTTCGGAACGATATTTCGAGGGGCTCTTTCTCGACGATCCAATGGCGTTCGATATAATTGACATAGAAAGCGGCGATAGCGGGATGATCGCGCACAAGCTCTTTGAATCTGGCGAAATCATATTCCCACACGATCGCCGGCTCGAGCGCCTTTATGGAAAAATCGCTCTCGCGATCGGTCAGCAGGGCGCTCGTCGATGCGGCAAAACCATGCTCGAGAAAGAAGCGTTTGACGATCGCTTCGCCGTCTTCGCTGATATGATATTGCAGCAAAAGGCCGCGCAGGACGAAAAAAATGCTTCGCGTGGGCTGCCCCTGAGTAACCAGCAGGTCGCCCTTCTGATAATCTCGCTGCACCAATAGTGCGCGCCACGCCTTGCGCGCGACCTCGTCCAGTCTGGTATATTCTGCGACCTTCTCAAAGAATTCGTCTGCCAATGCCTGCAAGAGCGGTTCCATCCTTTTCGCCTGTCATTCGCTGCGTCAGCGATTAAGGACACCGGCCGGACAGATCAATGTCGTGCTGGCCCGCTCTGCGGAGTTCCGACTTGCAAAATCCGCACGTCCCCGCTAAGCGCCGCCGCTTCCGTCCATGGTCATCCCTGGAGGCGTGGCGGAACTGTGTAACTGTTTCTCGGAGAAATGATATGAGCGATCAGCTGACGCTGACGGCCGAGACGCGCGAACGCGGAGGCAAGGGAGCCTCGCGTGACCTGCGTCGCAATGGCCGCGTCCCCGCCGTTGTCTATGGCGGCAAAGAAGAACCCCTGATGATCCACGTCGAAGAAAAGCTGCTGATGAAGCAGTTGATGACGGGTCACTTCATGAACTCGGTGGTGATGATCGACGTGGGTGGCAAGACCATCCGCACCCTGCCGAAGGACGTCGCTTTCCACCCGGTCAAGGATCGCCCGATCCACGCCGATTTCCTGCGCATCGCGAAGGACGCCAAGGTTACCGTCGCGGTTCCCGTCGTGTTCACGAACGAAGAAGCCTCGCCGGGCCTGAAGCGTGGCGGCGTGCTGAACATCGTTCGTCACGAGCTGGAAATCGCCTGTGACGCGGACAAGATCCCCGACGAGATCACAATCGACGTCACCGGTTTCGACGTCGGCGATTCGATCCACATCAGCAACGTCACCCTGCCCAAGGGCGCCGAAAGCGCGATCACCGATCGCGATTTCACCATCGCCACGATCGTCGCCCCCTCGGCGATGAAGTCGAGCGAAGGCGACACGACCGTCGACAGCGGCGAAGCGGCTGCTGCCGAAGGCGGCGAAGAAGCCGAATGAATTCGGGTGGCCCCTCCCCCACCGGGAGGGGCCTTCCACGAAAGGCGAATGGCATGCAGCTCTGGGTCGGCCTCGGAAATCCCGGGCCCCAATATGCGATGCACCGCCACAATGTCGGTTTCATGGCCGCCGACGTCATCGCCGATGTTCACGATTTTCCGTCGCCCGCGAAGAAATTCCAGGGCTGGGTCCAGGAAGGCCGCATCGGATCGCAGCGCATCCTGCTGCTCAAACCCGGCACCTTCATGAACGAAAGCGGCCGGAGCGTGCGCACCGCGCTCGATTTCTATAAATTGACCCCGCAGGACGTCACCGCCTTTTACGACGAGCTCGATCTCGCGCCGATGAAGGTCAAAGTGAAACAGGGCGGCGGCGCGGCCGGCCATAATGGCATCAGATCGATGATCCAGCATATCGGCGAGGATTTCCGCCGCGTGCGCATCGGCATCGGCCACCCGGGCCATAAGGACCGCGTCACCGGCCATGTCCTCGGCAATTATCACAAGAGCGAGATGGAGCCGCTGATCGACCTGCTTGGCGCGATCGCCGCCGAGGCGAAATGGCTCGCCGACGGCGACGATGTGCGGTTCCAGAGCGACCTCGCGCTGCGCCTGCAGGGCTGACACCGCCATTTGACGCTTTCACCGCTCGCCCACCGGTGAAGCCCGTTCATGACCGACCGCGCGCCATGTCACTGAAGCGTCATATGAATCCTACGCTCCCGACATGGTGAAGCCATCGAGCTGACACCTCCCTCTGCAATCGGTGCGCCACCTCATCCGGACGATCCAGTCCGGGGCTCAACCGAAAACAGGGGGACTGCATGTCACATCTTACCGACGACGCCCGCGCGCCTTATCGCGGCGAAACCGATACGCTTCCGGGGCCCGACAGCCTCGAGGCGATCGTTGCCAAAAACCCCTCGCGCCGGACCCTGCTCCGCAACGGCCTGTTCGGCCTCTCTATCCTGCCGGCGCTCGCCGCGTGCGACGACGCCAGCGGCGATCCGAGCGTGACGCTGCCGACGCCCACCCCGACGC
>NZ_JALPRD010000009.1 GCF_023197165.1 Sphingopyxis sp. MSC1_008 | reverse complement strand
GCGTCCGGGCGGGGGCGGGAAGGGCCGGGTCGGAATCGCCGACCACGTCTCCGCGCGCGCCAACAAATGGAACCCGCCCGACCCTTTGCGGGTCTAATGCACAGAGGGGCAAACGCATGCCCCGCCTGCTTGGCCGGCACGCGATCCAGATGGAGTGATGTCGATGAACAAGCTGATGATCCTGCCTCTCGCCGCTGCCACCACGCTTGCCGGCTGCGCCACCACCGGCGATAGCTATGCCTATGACGATGGCGGCTACGGCTATTATGATCGTGCCTATTACGACCAATATGGCCGCTACGATTATGACCGGCCCGATCCGCGCCATGGCGGCTATTATGCCGACAACTACTACCGCGACGACCGCCGCTATCGCGAGCGCCGTCTGTCGAACAATGACCGGGTCTATCGCGGCCGCGACGACAGATATTATTGCCGCCGCAACGACGGCTCGACCGGGCTGATCGTTGGCGGCATCGCCGGGGCGGTGGTCGGGAATGTCGTCGCGCCCGGACGCTCCGAAACGCTGGGAACGATCCTCGGTGCGGTGGGGGGTGCGGCAGTAGGCACCGCAATCGATCGCGACAATGTTCGCTGTCGTTGAGCGCATAGGTAGGCGACCGCGGCAGTCGAGCGCGCCCTAGACCAATCTTCACGTCCGACAAGATGCGCCGAGGCGAGCGAGGCGGCCGGTTATGCCCCGCTTTCGCCGCATGCTCGAACACGACGGCATGTCGTGACGCAACCGGGAGGCGCACAGACGCACGGACGATCGCTGCTGGTGGCACTCGCAGCGCGGCGAGACTGTGCCCGAAGCTAGCGCAATCGATGCGCGCGATTGATCCACATTAACAAGTCGGGAGGGATAGTCGGACAGCGCGGTGCGTTTCGGAGGCACTCAGATGAAAGGATGCGTACCATGTCTCACACCGATATCGCCACGGACGAAACCGATCGCCTGATCGCGTCGAACAAGGTCGAGGGCACGGCCGTCTATAATCGCGAAGGCGAGAAACTCGGATCCATCTACAATTTTATGGTCGATAAGCGCGCCGGCAAGGTCGAATATGCGGTGCTCCAGTTCGGCGGCTTATTCGGCATCGGAAGCGACTATTATCCGCTCCCCTGGGACGTGCTGAGCTATGACACGGGACAGGGCGGCTATGTCGTGACGCTCGACAAGGCGATGCTGGAAAAGGCACCGCGCTACACCACAGACGCCCAGCCAATCTTCGACCGGAATTATGGCCGTGAAGTCTACGGCTATTACGGCGTCGACTATCCCTATTGAGCGCGGTGACCCGCTTTCCCGTCCGATCGGCGCATCGTTCGGACGTGCAGCCAGCGATGATCCGGCTCACTTTCCTTCTGGCCGTACTTCTAGTGCTGGCAGGCCTTTTGGCCCAGGCCGGAAGAAGCGGAAGCGCTTCCGGGGCGGGCACGATGCTGATCGTTGTCCTGGGCGCGCTCGACATCGTCCTGTTGATCATCGCCGGCGCAGCCCGCCAAGACCGGCGGTGACCCGCCGGGCAGATGCCCCGAGCGAAAAGTCCGCGTACCTCACAAAGCCCGGGTTGCGGCGCCGCGCGGGAACCCGCGGTTCCCACTTCGGGTGCCGCCCTGCGGGGCGCGCAAATGGGGGGGGGCCGGCACGCGTGCGTTTGCAACCGGGGCCCGCGTCAGCCGTTCCGTTGAGCATATCCGAGAGACACAGCCGAATCGCCCCACCAGGCATGCCGAGCCCGAAGCTCGACGAGACGGAATTTCGCAAACGATATCTCGAACAATTAAACGACGAAATGTTCGGGCCTGTCAGGACAATGATCGCCGGCGCGTTCGACCTCAGTGCAGGGTACCGGCACCGAGCGGCCGCGATTCGTAAATGATGGACTGGAGACGTGGAATGACAACGCTGAAGCTCGAGACGACCCGCGTGGAAAAGCCGTGGGGCGTCACTGAACTCCCGCCGCCCTTCGCGGGCGCCGCGGACGGCCCAATCGGCGAGATATGGTTCGATCCCCCGCGCGGATGCCCGTTGCTGGTCAAATATCTTTTCACCAGCGAAAGACTGTCGATCCAGGTTCATCCAGACGACCGTCAGGCACGGGCGCGCGGCCTTCCGGCCGGGAAGGAAGAATGCTGGTATATTCTGGCGGCCGAGGCCGATGCGAAACTTGGCATCGGAACGCGACGCCCGCTGGGCGAAGGCGAGCTTCGAGCCGCCGCGCTCTCGGGCGAGCTCGAGGAATTGATGCAATGGCATCCGGTGGAGGCCGGGATGTTCTTCCACGTGCCCGCAGGCACCGTCCATGCAATCGGCGCCGGCGTGTCGCTAATCGAGATCCAGCAGAATTCCGACGTCACCTATCGTCTCTTCGACTATGGGCGTCCGCGCGAACTGCATCTCGACGACGGCGCAGCGGTGGCGGCGGCGGCGCCGATGCCCGCCGATTTGCGTCAGGCTGTCGACAGCGGCAGCAGCAAGCGTCTGCTCGATAGCCCCCATCTCGCGATCGCGCATGTCGTTGCCGGCGATCTTTCGCCGCTGGACCAAGCCGAAGGCGGAGTGATGCTGGTGCCACTCGAAGGCGAAATCCGTGCGCGCGGCGTGACGGCCCGCGCCGGAGAGTGTCTGTGGGCCGAAGCGGCCGCGGCGCTCGATGCCGGAGTCGGCGCGCGCTTCCTCGCGGGGTGGTTCAAGCCTTGACCGGACATGCGGACGACACACGCCGCACCGTCGGCTCGGGCATCGCTCGATGGTGCTGGCGCCGCGTGTCCCAAAGCGCTGCGGCAAGTTGAGCCGCTGCGCACGCCGACCTGAAATGCTCGCGGCATAGCAAGGCGGGTTTCGGCTTGCCTTGCGCGCCGCGCACCCCTTATTCTGCGCGAGGGGCCTCGAAGGATGTTGAAATCACCCATGCTGAATTGCCGAGCCGTCCGATCGCCGCTGCGAATCCTGCCCGAAAAACTCAGCGCCGATCCGTCGCGGGTTGTGCTGCGGCCGTTCCATCTCGCGTGGCAGGAGAATGTGTCCGAAACGACCCGTGCCGAGCTGCTGGTCCGCGACATCCTCGGGCTCGACGAGGAGGACGCCGAACTCGAACTCAATGGTATTTGGAAGGATTTCTCGGAGAGGCACTGGCAGATCGGGAGAATATTCGACGAGCGCTTCCAGGAAATCGCTGAGGATATGGGCCTGGATCAAGGCGCGGTGTCGCCCGTCAAGCGGCGGCTGATCGGCGCCTATTTCTGCCACGAATATAGTTATGCGGCAGCCGCGCTGATGAACCCGAGCATTGTACCGCATCCCGATCAGACCGGTATCAGTGCGGGCCAGCAACGCTTCGTCATGTCGATGCGCGCCGTCGGCGAAGGCCACATCAGCTCGGTCGCCTTTCGCGAGGGGATCGTCGGACCTGATGGCGATTTCACTCTCTGGCCCCAGTCCGGACCCGCGATGGCGGCGGTGCCCGACGATCGCCACCGCCTGCAGCCGGAGGATGCGACGCTCGTTCACCGTCAGCCCGACAGCGCGATCTCGAACAGTGTGCTGTTTCCGGTTACCGAGGCGCAGCGCAACGGCCTCGAGGACCTCCGCCTCGTGCACTTCACGCACGACGACGGGACGCGAGAATATCTTGGCACATATACCGCCTATTCGGGGCACGCGATCCGCTCCGAACTGCTCCGGACGACCGACTTTGCAAGTTTCAGCCTCGAACCGCTGCTGGGCCGCGCGGCGCGAAACAAGGGGATGGCGCTCTTTCCGCGGACGGTGGGCGGACGCTATCTCATTGTCGGGCGTCAGGACGGCAAGAATGTCACCTTGCTCTCATCACCCGACCTCACGCGCTGGGACGACGAGGGCACGGCCTTGCTCAGCCCGGTTTTCCCGTGGGAATTCGTCCAGATGGGAAATTGCGGCAGCCCGATCGAATGCGACGAAGGCTGGATCCTGCTGACCCACGGCGTCGGCGCGATGCGGAAATACAGTCTTGGCGCCGCACTTCTCGATCGCGACGACCCCTCGCGCGTTCTCGCCCGGACGGCGTGCCCGATTCTCACCGCTGCGGAAAGCGACCGCGAAGGCTATGTGCCGAACGTCGTCTACACCTGCGGAGCCCTGGTGGTCGGAAGCGAGATCTTCATTCCCTATGGCATTTCCGACAGCGCGATCGGATTCTCTACCACTACCATCGCCGACCTGCTCGACCTGATGGTCTGACCGGAAACGCGTTCGCGGCCGTCGCGAAGTGCGCCGGCGCGCGAGGGGCTTCCACGGCTGCCGCGATTGCCGGTCAGCGGCTTTGCGGTGCGTCCTTGGCGCGGCGACTGCGCCAGTAGCGCTGACGCACCTGAAGTTCGCGGGCGAAAGTGGCCGGGAAATCCGTCAGGGCCTTCAAGCCCGTGACGGTCGAGAAATTGTGGATCGAACCGCGCGTCTCCCTGACGACATGCCGCAGCATCTCCTGTCGGCCGATCTCGCCGGCCTCTTCTACATGACCGAGGCGGTGGAGGGCATAAAGGCCCAGCACCGCCGACAGCAAGAAATAGAAATCCCAGTTGCTGAGCGCGAGCGAGAGATAGGTGAAGACGCCGTCGGGATCGGTCCAGCGGCCGACCAGTTCGAGACGCCGGACGGCGAAAAAGTCGGCGAGCAGTCCCCCGATGATCGGCGCCGAGCCGGCTGCGAGCGCGGTGACCACTGCGCTGGCGGCGAGATAGGACGCCGCCTCGCCGCGCGGCGAAAGCTTCAGCGCGATGTTGGCGGTCGCAAGCGTGACGCCTGCAACCGCGGCGCCCATGAAGAGATGAAGCGCGCCGAGCCAGGCGAGCCGCACCGCGGGATCGGCGATTTGCGAGCCCCCGGCCATGCCGGCGATACAGATGATATAGAGCGGCGCGGCGACGAGCAGCACCGACTTGTTCGCAAAGCGGTCGGCGAGCGTTCCCCAGTTTCGCAGTGCGACGGCGTTCGCGACCTGGCTCGCGATCGACAGACCCATCACCACCGTCATGTCATAGCCAAGCTGGCGCATCAGATAGACGGTGAAGAAGGGCGTCGCGAAATTGATCGCAAATTGCCAGGTTCCGAGAAACAGGATCAGCCGGCGAAAATTGAGGTCGCCGAGCGGACGGCGCACCTGCGCAAGGAGACTGGTATCGCGCCGCAAACCGCCGGGCATGATCGGTTCGGGCATGCGGGCAACGATCCACGCGCTGAACAGACCTGCCGCACAGCCGGCCGCGTAAAGGGCGGCAAAAGCGAGGTCGCGTCCATGGCTCTTCTCGGGTGTCCACTCGAGAGCGAGCGCCGCGCCGAGGCCGGCGAGAAGGCTGGTTATCGTGGCATAGAAGGTTCGGCGAGCAAAGATTCGGCCCATGCGATTCTCGGGCGCAAGGTCACGCATCCAGCTGTTCCAGGCGCAGCCGCCGACGGCACCGAGCGCGCAGAGGACGAGTGTCGCTGTGACGAGCGCGGGCAGCGCGAGCGGTCCAGCAAACGGCGCCAGCGCCATCACGCCGAGCATCGAGCGGCCCACGACGCTCGACACGACAGCGATGCGCTTCCGCTGCCGCGCGCGTTCGATGAGCGCGATGGCAGGCAGTTGCGCCAGCTGGGCCAGAAAGGGCAGGGCCGCGAGCAGCCCGATCGTGGAATTATTGGCGCCAAGATGAAGCGCGAAGGCGGTCAGCACGACGCCCGTCGTCAGCGCAGCTGTCGTGTTGGAAAACAGCGCCTCGATCACGAGCTGCTGGAGGCCGCGCTCGCGCTCGGCGTCGGATATATTCGCTTGCGGTGCCAGCATCGATTACGTGCAGATCATGACGGCAAGATCTCGACGATGGTTCCGGGTCGGGGAGCGGCGGGATAGTCTTTGACGATGCCGGCGAGCACCGAGAGCGCCGCGAGCGCCGCATGATCGCGCAGCGCGACGCTGTCGAGCGGTCCGAGATGCAGTTCGCGGCATTCGGCGCGCTCGCCCGAGCAGGCCGCGACAAACACGAGGCCGGCCTCCTCGCCGTCGCCGACGGGAGAAGGATAGCCGGTGACGGCAAGGCCGGCGTCTGCCGCCGATCGAAGACGTGCGCCTTCGGCCATGGCCAGCGCAACGGGCCGCGATACCGGACCGCACTGGTCGATTAAGGCCTGGGGGACCCCTAGCAGATCGCGCTGGGCCGCTTCGGTGGCGGCCACGACGCCGCGTTCGAACCAGCGCGCGCGTGTGTCGACGCTCGAAAGCAGCGCGGCGATCAGCCCGCCGGTGTAATTCTCCGCAGTTGCAATGCGCAGGCCCCGGGTGGCGGCGCCTGCGAGCACGATCGCGGCGGCCGCTTCGAGCGTTTCTTGATTTTCGTCTATCATCGGACCACTCCTGCCGGGCGCGCCCGAGATCGACGCCCCCGTCCGCAGCCGGTTCCTTCACCACCCTATTGTGCAAAGAAATTTCCGATATTCACAACCTAGGTTAGGAAAAATTCTGCCTTGGCCGTGGTAGCGGGCGTCTCCCGACGCGCGGGACGTCACGGCCAGGAGTCCGGCTTGCAGCTTTGCCGGATCGTGGGCATGACGCGGGAATATTCAGACGCCACGCGCGATCGGGGACGCGATATTTTATGGAATCGATGAGAGCCGCGTCGCTGGGACGCGACGTGCGCACCAACCGGCTGATCATTCTCCTCTTGTCCGTCGGATTTGCGGCATTGCTAGCGGCCGCGGTGGCGGCTTTCTGGGTCCAGCGCCAGAATGAGGACGATGGGCAGATGGTTGCCCACACGCTCGCCGTCGAGGCCGGTCTCGGATCCTTTGCGAGTGCGAACGAGCGAATGGAAACGGCACGCCGCGGGCTGCTTCTCACCGGAAACCCGGCCTTTTCGAAACTTCTCGGCGAGTCGGGGCGCGCTGCGCGCCGCCAGCTGTCCGATCTCGAGCGGCTGGTCGCCGACAATTCCGAACAGCGCCGGCGGGTCGCCCGGCTGGGCATGCTGCTCGATGCCTATGACCGCAATCATCGGCAGTCGATCGCGCTGACCGGCGCCGCGCGCGAGCAAATGCTCGCCGATTTCATGAACGACGGCGCGGTCGCCAATGTCCGCGCGGCTCGCGTCGTCGTCGGAAGGATGCTCGACGACGAGCTGGCATTGCTGCGCGCGCGCGCGGCGCGGCAGAAGCGGACGCAAGCGCTGTTCAACGCGACGCTCATCGCGACCGGTCTCCTGATCCTCATCGTCGCGACGGTCACTCTCTGGCTCGTGCGCAAGAATCTCGCCGAGCTCAGGACATCGCGCGCCGAACTCGCCGGGCTCAATGAGGATCTTGAAGATCTCGTCGACGCGCGCACTGCGGAACTGAAGCGCGCCAACGCCGAGATCCAGCGCTTCGCCTATATCGTCTCGCACGATCTGCGCTCGCCGCTCGTCAATGTGATGGGCTTTACGGCGGAGCTCGAAACGGCCCGCAGGGCGATTGCCGGCTATCTGGCGAAGAGCGACAGCGAGGGCTGGCAGTCGCCCGATAAAGAGACACGGCTGGCGATCGAAGAAGATTTGCCCGAATCGATCGGGTTCATTCGCAGCTCGACCCAGAAAATGGACCGGCTGATCAACGCTATCCTCAATCTGTCGCGGCAGGGGCGGCGTACGCTGGCGCCCGAGCCTCTCGATTTGACCGCGCTGGTTCACGGCATCGTCGACAGCCTGCAGCACCGCATCGCCGAGACCGAGACCGTAGTCGAAATCGGAGCCTTACCCGCAATCGCCAACGACCGCGTCGCGGTCGAACAGATATTGTCGAACCTCATCGAGAATGCGCTCAAATATCTCGAGCCGGGGCGCGCCGGCATCATCGCGGTGACCGGTAGCATCGACCATGGCCGCGCGGTTCTTGCGGTAAGCGACAATGGCCGGGGCATTGATCCGCGCGACCATGAGCGCATATTTGACCTGTTCCGCCGTTCGGGCGTGCAGGACCAGTCCGGCGAGGGCATCGGGCTTGCGCACGCGCGTGCGCTTGCATATCGCCTCGGCGGTTTTATCGAAGTCCATTCGGCACTTGGCGAGGGATCGACCTTCCGCCTGATCTTGCCGATCGAATGGACGAGTGGGGACGAAAATGCCTGATCAACAACCCGTAAATATCGTGATGATCGAGGATGACGAAGGTCACGCCCGGCTCATCGAAAAAAATATCCGGCGCGCGGGTATTTCGAACACGATCCACCATTTCCTCGACGGAAATTCCGCGCTGGCTTTCCTTTTCGACGCGGCCGACGGCCCCGTCCGGAACGGACCGGCGCTCGTGCTGCTCGATCTCAATTTGCCCGACATGAGCGGCACCGATATTCTGGCGAAGCTCAAGGCCGACGACAGTCCGCTTCGCCGTACGCCCGTCGTGGTGCTGACGACCACCGACGACAAGGTCGAAATCCAGCGTTGCTACGATCTTGGCTGCAACGTTTACATCACCAAGCCGGTCAATTACGAAAATTTCGCGGATGCCATCCGCCAACTGGGGCTGTTCCTGTCGGTCATCCAGGTTCCCGATCCTGAACTGAGCTGAGACGGACGCTGCCCCACATTCTCTACATCGACGACGACGCGGGCATCAGGCGCCTCGTGTCGCGCGCGCTAGCCCGCAACGGCTATGAGGTCAGCCTGGCGGCGAGCGGCGCGGAAGGCGTCGAAATGACGCGATCAGCCGCTTTCGACCTGGTGGCGGTCGATCATTATATGCCGGGTCAGGACGGGCTCGCGACGCTGGAGGCGCTGCGGGCGCTGCCCGCCTGTCCCCCGATTGTCTATGTCACCGGCTCCGAGGAAAGCCGGATCGCCGTCGCCGCGCTCAAATCGGGCGCCGAGGATTATGTGGTGAAGTCGATCGGCGAGGATTTTTTCGACCTGCTCGCGAACAGTTTCGAGCAGGTCCTCGAGCGCGCGCAACTCCGCCGCGCGCGCGAAGCGGTCGAAGCCGAACTGCGCGCGAGCAACGCGCGGCTCGAGGCGATGCTCAAGGAGGTCAATCACCGAGTCGCGAACAATCTCCAGATGATCATGTCGTTCGTTGCGATGCAGTCGAAGACGCTCGCCGACGATGGCGCGCGCGAGGCTCTGCAAAAGACCCAGCAGCGGATCGCGACCGTCGCGCAGGTCAATCGCCGCCTCTACACGACAGACGACGTCGAATTCGTCGCCATGGACGATTATTTCGCCGGACTAGCCACCGATCTCAGTGAAAGCTGGTCGACAGCCGTCGGGCCGCGGCAAATCGTCGCGACGGCCGATCCGATCCGGCTGTGCACCGACAAGGCGGTCGCGCTTGGCATGATTGCAAACGAGTGGGTCAGCAATGCCTGCAAATATGCTTATCCGCAGGGGGAGGACGGTGCGGTTCGTCTTTCGCTTCGGCATATGGCCCCTTTGACAATCGAACTCGCCGTCGAAGACGACGGGGCCGGCCTGCCCGTCGATGGTGCGGTGCGCGGCACCGGTCTCGGGACACGGCTGATCGACGCTCTCGCTCGAACCCACAAGGCTGACGTCCGCTACGAGCCTCTGCTGCCCGGCGCGATCCGTCCCGGCACCCGCGCCGCGATGGTGCTCACGTTGAAGCAGCGCGATCTATCGCCGCGCGAGACCGGTTTCGATTAAAAGCTTGAGGATAAAAGTTGCGGCAGAAAGATTGTGCGGGAGCGATTGCCTGTCCTGGCCGTTGGCCCCATATGCAAAATCTTCCCATGATCGATCATATGGCCGCCGGCTCCCCCGATCCCGCGGCGCCCGCCGAAGGTAACGAAGGACCGAGGCAAATGAATGTCATTGCCCCCCGAAGCGGCGTTGCCTTCGAAATCAAGGCTGGCGAGGTCTTGCGGGTCATCGATCCCGAAGGCGGGCAGGTGAGCGACATGCTGGCCTTCATGTCGGCCGACAGGGGCGAAGCGCTGTCGAATGGCCGCACTTTCGATTATGAGGAGACAATCCGGCTGACGCAGGGCAACCGCCTGTGGTCGAACCGGTCGAACCCGATGCTCGAGATCGTCGAGGACCGCGCCGGCGCGCATGATTTTCTACTGACGCCGTGCAGCGAGGCGACCTTTCGGCATTTCTATCCCGGCAAGCCGGTACATCGCGGTTGCTTCGGAAACCTCGCCGAGGCACTCGCGCCGTTCGGCGTCGGCGAAGACGCCATTCCCGTCGCATTCAACATCTTCATGAATGTGCCGGTCGACGGCCATGGGAAGATTCGCGTGCTCGCGCCAACCACGCGTCCCGGCGATTTCATCCGCATGCGGGCGCTCGCCGATCTCGTGATCGGGCTGACTGCGTGCTCGGCCTATGATAGCTGCGGCGGCAGCTTCAAACCCATTCATTATGCGATCGAAACGGCGGGAGAACCGCCGGCAGGATGACGGGCTGGTCCCGGCCACGGTGGTTCCCGGGCGCTCGAAATGCCGGATAGCACTGGTTTTGACGGGCGCTAGACTCCGCGCATCAGCCCGGGAACGAGCGCGGGCAGCTCGCGCGCAAGGAAGCCGATCGGACCCATGGTTTCCGAAAGGCGGCGTCCCGCCTCGCCGTGCAGCCAGGTTCCCCATGCCGCCGCCTCCAGCGGCCGCAGGCCCTGCGCGCCGAGCGCGCCGATCAATCCGGCCAGCACATCGCCCGATCCGCCGGTTGCAAGGCCAATGCCGCCCCCGGCATAGGAGAGGCAGGTTCGATCGCCCATGATGTGGCTTGTCGCGCCCTTCACCATCACCGCCCCGCCAAAGCGTTCGACGGCATGCGCGAGCGCCGCGACCGGATCGCCTTCGACTGCGGCCTTTTTAACCCCCAGCATCCCTGCAAGCTCGCCTTGATGCGGCGTGAAGACCGTCCGCGCGCCGCGCCTGGCAAGCGCGGCGGAATGATTTCCCGCGGCGCGAAGCGCCGCCGCGTCGAGAACCAGAAACATGTCATCGGGAAGAACGGGAAGCAGCAGCGTAAGCAGGGCGTCGGCCGCCGCTTCGTCGGTCATCGCGGGTCCAACGATGATTGCGTCAGAGGCCGGCAATTCGGTAAGCAGCGGCCCGGACGCATCAGCCGCAATCTCGCCGCGCTCGGTCTCGCCAAGTGCCACAACCGCGCATTCGGGAAAGGCAAGACCAAGCGGAAGGGCGGCCGATGCGATCGTTGCAATGGTGACCTTGCCCGCGCCTCCGCGAAAGCCGGCCTCCGCCGTCAGGCTCACCCCGCCGGGGACCCGGCGCGAGCCGCCGACCACGAGCATCTTACCGCGCCGGTTCTTGTCGACATCGTCGGCATGGGCGGGAAGCGGGTGCGCCTTCAGCCAGCCTGTATCGAGCGCGACCGGCTCAGCCACGCGCGGCGACCATCGCATCGGGTTCGCGAGTAACGGGAACATCGCCCCGCATCGGAGCCGTGACGTTGTAGCGCGCAAGCACCAGATTGCCGTCGCGGCCGACGGCGGGATCGAAGCGATATTCGGTGATCGCGCAATTGGCGACGTCGGCCTCCTTGTCGATGGCCAATATCTCTTTCTCTCCGAGATTTTCGATGATCGTCCGCAGGCACAGCACGACGACCTGGTGCGCGACGATCATCACCCGCTGGCCGCCGTAATGAAGCGATACCGTGTCCAGCAGCGATCGGAGGCGGAGGATGACGTCGCACCAGCTCTCGCCGCCGGGCGGGCGGTGGTAGAATTTCCCCAGCAGGCTGCGAAATTCAGCCTGTTCGGGATGCGCTGCCGGGATGCCGAAGCGCGTCAGGCCGTCGAGAATGCCGAATTCCTTTTCGCGAAGCCGCTCGTCGATACAGATGCGCTCGCTGGCGGCGCAGCCGCCAGCGTCCCGGAATATTTCGGCCGTCTGGACGGCGCGAACATAAGGCGACGCGAGCATTACCTCGGGCCGGCCGTCTTCCTCGCCTGCCGCAAACCATTCGCCAAGCGCGCGCGATTGCTCCTTGCCGAGATCGGACAACGGGACATCGACGTCGCGGTGATCGAGTGCGATGCGGTGCGCGCGCGCCGCGTCGGCGGCGTCACGCGCGACATTGCCGGCGCTTTGGCCGTGGCGCACCACCCACAGAACCGAGGGCCAGCGCGGGGTCATGAGCGAGTATCGATCGCGGTCATGCGAGTGGGAACGCCGGATCCCGGCGCCGGGTTGCGCTGCTCCGCAGGGATCCGGCCATCGACGACTGCTAGCCGGAACTTCGGCGCGGCTGGGCTGTTTTCAAAGCGGCGGTGAGTTGCGCCGCTCTCCCGCCGCCAAGCGACGGCGCTTCGCCGCCGCAATGCCGAATTGAGCCGACGCGTGCGGCGCCGCAGGAGGCGGCAATGACCGATTTCAAGAACCGCCGGGAGGCAATGGTCGATACGCAGCTCGTCGCGCGGGGCATTCGCGATCCGCAGCTTCTTGCCGCGATGCGCGAGGTATCGCGCGAGATGTTCGTTCCCCCCGGCCTAGCCGAATTCGCCTATGAGGACACGCCGCTACCGATCGAGGCGGGACAGACGATCTCGCAGCCTTACATTGTCGCGCTGATGCTCGAAGCCGCCGAAATCCAGCCCGACGACCGCATTCTCGAGATCGGCGTCGGCTCGGGATATGCCGCTGCCGTCATGAGCCGTCTCGGACGGCGGGTTCACGCGATCGAACGGCAGGAGGAACTGGCAGCGCTCGCGCGCAACCGCATGGCGCAGCTCGGTTGCGAGAATGTGGTGGTTCGCACCGGCGACGGTACCCGGGGCTGGCCCGAAAACGCCCCTTTCGACGTTATTCTGGTCGCCGCCGGCGGGCCCGCGGTCCCGCGCCCGCTACGCGAACAGTTGGCGATCGACGGTCGTCTCGTCATTCCGGTCGGCGGAACGGACGAGCAGCGGCTGATGCGCGTGACACGAACGGGCGATGAGGAATTTTTCGAGGAGGATCTGGGTGCCGTACGTTTCGTTCCGCTGATTGGAGCGCATGGCTGGCGAGGGGAGGAAAAGGCCGTCGTTGCCCCACGCACGGCGGCGGGCGACTGGCTGCGGGACGCGGCAGAGCGCCTTCCCGGCATCGATGACGCGGGCTTCGCGCACTTCATAGACCGCTTCGCCGATGCGCGGGTGATCCTTCTCGGCGAGGCAAGTCATGGCACGTCGGAATTTTATCGCGCGCGTGCCGTGATTACGCGGCGGCTGATCGAAGAGCATGGCTTCACGATCGTCGCCGTCGAAGCCGACTGGCCCGATGCCGCTGCGATCGATCGCCATGTACGCCTGCGCGGCGAGCCCGCGGCGACGGCCGCGCCGCCCTTCCGACGCTTTCCGAGCTGGATGTGGAAGAACAGGGATGTCGAGGCGTTCGTGACCTGGCTCCGGCGCTGGAATGAAGGCCGGGAATCGACGCGGCGCGCGGGATTCTACGGTCTCGACCTTTATAATATGACCGGCTCCATCGATGCCGTGCTGACCTATCTCGATCGCGAGGATCCCGAGGCGGCGGCTGTTGCGCGCGAGCGCTATGCCTGCCTCGCGCCGTTCGGCAGCGATCCGGCCAGCTATGGCCGGATGGCGATCAGCGAGGGTTATGCCCGCTGCGAGGAGGCGGTGATTGCGCAATTGCGGGACCTCTTCCTCCGCGCGCGCGCCTATGAGGCGGACGAGGGCGACGATTTTCTCGATGCCGCGCAGAATGCGCGGCTCGTTGCGAACGCCGAGGCCTATTATCGCGCCATGTTCTATGGCGCTGCGGAAAGCTGGAACCTGCGCGACCGGCACATGTTCGATACGCTCAAATTTCTCCTTGCGGCGAAGGGCAAGGCGGCCAAGGCCGTCGTCTGGGCGCACAACAGTCACATCGGCGATGCGCGCGCGACGGACATGGGACGAAACCGGGGCGAGCTCAATATCGGGCAGCTTTGCCGCGAGCATTATGGCGACGCGGCGCGCCTGATCGGGTTCGGAACGCATGACGGCACCGTCGCGGCGGCCACCGACTGGGACGGCGAGATGGAGGTCAAGCAGGTCAATCCTTCGCGGCCCGACAGCTACGAGCGGCTTTGCCATGAGGTCGGGCAGGAAATCTTCCTGCTCGACCTGCGCGATGGCGTGCATCCGGAGGCGCGCGCCGCGTTGCTCGAACCGCGGCTCGAGCGCTTCATCGGCGTCATCTACCGGCCCGAAACCGAGCGCTGGAGCCACTATTCGACCGCAATCCTGCCCGAGCAGTTCGACGCCTGGATCTGGTTCGACCGGACCACCGCGGTGACGCCGCTGCCCGGTCGGCAGGAGCCGGGCGCGCGCGATACTTTTCCGTTCGGGCTCTGAGCGGGTGTCTGGACTGGACTCCCGCTCGTCGGTCCTGTGTCGCCTTGGTAGCGCGCGGACCTAAAGCCAACGAGGATCGATTCGTGTTTGCGATCGTTCCTTGCACGCGCGCAGGCTGGTGGAGCGATGAATGACCGACTGGATCACCGACCTTGTTGGAACGTTGGGATATGCCGGCATTGTCCTGCTGATGTTTCTCGAGAATGTCTTTCCGCCCATCCCCTCGGAAATCATCATGCCGCTCGCCGGCTTCGGCGCCGCCGACGGCAAATATAGTCTTGCCTTCGTCATTCTCGCGGGTCTCGCCGGAACGCTGGCGGGCGCGCTCTTCTGGTACGCGGTCGCGCGGCGGATCGGCGACAAGCGCCTGCGCCGCTGGGCCGACCGGCACGGACGCTGGATCACCTTGAGCGGCGACGATATCGCGTCGATCGAGAGATGGTTTTGCCGCCACGGCAGCTGGGCGGTGCCGCTCGCACATCTCGTCCCCGGCCTTCGGACCCTGATCTCGATCCCGGTGGGGGTATTCGCGATGCCGCTGAGGCGCTTCATCCTCCTGAGCACGCTCGGCGCGGGCGTCTGGACGGGCGCGCTCGCGGGGGCGGGCTATATGCTCGGCGCGCGTTTCGAAGGCGTCGAAAAATATCTCGGCCCTGTCAGTACGGCGGTCATGGCGGCGCTGCTGCTCACTTATGTCTGGCGGGTGATCCGCTTCAAGCCGGGCAAGGCGGGCTAGATCATTTCTGATCTGCTGCCGGCCCGACCGGCGAGGCAAGCGCAAGCGGTGTCGGACCCGTGACGCGCCATACCGTGTTCGAAAGATCGTCGGCGATCCAGAGCGCGCCGCGCGCCGCATCATAGGTGACCCCGACCGGGCGGCCGCGCGCGCGCCCGTCCTTGATGAAGCCGGTCACTAAATCCCTCGGCTTGCCCGCGGGCTTGCCGCCGGCAAAAGGCACGAAGCTCACCTTGTAACCGGCGAGATGCTGGCGGTTCCAGCTGCCATGCTCGCCAATAAAAGCGCCCTCGGCAAAGCCCGGAAAGCCGGCGCCGCTGGCGAAGCTGAGCCCGAGCGGGGCGACATGCGAGCCAAGCCCATAGTCGGGCGTGATCGCGCTTTTGACGAGGTCGGGTTTCTGCGGATGCACCCGTGGATCGACATGCTGACCCCAATAGCTGTACGGCCAGCCATAGAAGGCGCCCTCTTTCACCGAGGTCAGATAGTCGGGGACTAGCTCGGCTCCGAGTTCGTCGCGCTCGTTGACCACTGCCCACAGCATGTTCGATGTCGGCTCGAAAGCGAGCGCGGTCGGGTTGCGAATGCCCGAGACATAGACGCGGCTCGCTTTTGTCGCGGGATCGACCTCCCAGATCACCGCCCGATCTTCCTCGAGGCTGAGACCGCGTTCGCCGATATTGCTGTTCGAGCCGATGCCGACATAGAGCTTGCTGCCATCGGGGCTCGCGGCGAGCGACTTGGTCCAGTGGTGATTGATCTGTGACGGGAGCTTGGTGACCTCTTCGCCTTTTCCGGCGATGATTGTCGCCCCGTCGCTATAGGCGAAGCGCAGCAGCGCGCCCTGGTTGGCGACATAGAGGCTGCCGTTCACCAGCGCGAGACCATAAGGCGCATCGAGATCCTTAATGAAGGTCGTGCGCAGCTCGGGCTTGCCGTCGCCGTTGGCGTCGCGCAGCAAGGTGATGCGATCGCCGCCCTTGACGCTGCTCTTGCCGAGACTCTTGATATAGCCCGCGATCACATCCTTGGGCCGCGATTTCGGCGCATGACCGCCCGAGCCTTCGGCGACAAGGACGTCGCCATTGGGCAGGACAAGAATCTGGCGCGGTATCTTGAGATCGGTCGCGACGGGGGTGATCGTGAAGCCCTTCGGCACGGTTGGACGTTCGCCGTTCCAGCCTTGCGGCCTGGCGATCTTCATCGGCGGGACGAGCGTCTCGTCGAGCGCCGGAAGTCTGGGGCTCGCGCCCGTCTGGTCGAGGCTTTCGTCGCCGCCGCTACACCCTGCGAGCGTGCTCGCGGCGAGGAGACCGGAGAGGAGAAGGCGCTGGCTCATCGGGCGATCCTTTCGCCGTGATAGGCAATCCATCCCGCGGCGAGCGCGGTGACGGCCGAGACGATCGACAGCGCCACTCCGGCGGCGCCGACCGAGCTCCAGGCGTCCTGGCTATGCTTGAAGGCGTTGATCAGCCCGGCGATCCACATGACGAGGAGGAGCAGGAAATAGACGAGCGCACGGGTCCGCTCGGGGTCGCGGCGCCGGCGGAAAAGACCGATCGCAGCCCAGAGCAGGACCGGGGCGCCGAAGACGAGCGCGCCGACGATCAGCCAAGCCGAAAAATTGCTCCACTGCATCTCGGCGCTCTTGAGATAGGTGATGTCGGACAGAAGGGCGCTGGCAAACAGCGCGATCGGGAACGCGAGGAGGATCGCGTGGAGCGGATGCACGGGCCCGTCTGCTCATGGAAGATTGTGTCGCCAAGCTCGTTCTCCGCCTGCTC
This sequence comes from Sphingopyxis sp. MSC1_008, assembly GCF_023197165.1. GTDB lineage: Bacteria > Pseudomonadota > Alphaproteobacteria > Sphingomonadales > Sphingomonadaceae > Sphingopyxis. Next base: position 186,485 of record NZ_JALPRD010000009.1, on the reverse strand, counting down.
CGCCCCCCTCGAACAATGCACCGGCTGGCGATTGGTTTCGTGAGCGCGCGCGGAACCCGCGCGCGGGCGCGACGTTCGAATGGCAGAGGAAGGGCATGTTGGACCGAGGCTGGATCCCCTATTGCGGTGCAGCGCCGCTCCCCGGCGACTGGCTGGCGCGCTGGAACGGCGATCCCTTGCTGTTGCTCGGGCTCGCACTGGTCGCCTATCTTGCCTGGCGCCGCGATGCTGCTCCTGCCTTTTGGGCCGGGATGGCGGTATTGGTGCTTCTTTTCGTATCGCCGCTCTGCGCCCTGTCCTCGGCGCTCTTCTCGGTACGCGTAGTGCATCATGTCATGTTGACTGCTGTCGCCGCTCCGCTGCTTCTGTGGGGCCTTCCGCGTCTCGTCGTCTCCGGGAGTGCGGCGCTGTGGGCGGCGGGGCATATCCTCCTCTTCTGGGTCTGGCACGCGCCCGCGCCCTATGTTGCAGCGCTGTCGAACGACCTGATTTTCTGGACGATGCAGCTGTCGCTGCTCGCGAGCGCGATGACGTTCTGGGGCGCACTGCGGCGCGCGTCGTCGCCCACCGCGATCCTGCTCCTGCTCGCTATGATGGTCCAGATGGGGCTGCTCGGGGCGCTGATCACCTTCGCCGGAACCCCGCTGTATGCGCCGCATGCTGTATCGACATTGGCCTGGGGCCTGACCCCGCTCGAGGACCAGCAGCTCGCCGGGCTCATCATGTGGGCGCCCGCGGCCACGCTTTATCTCGCTGCGGCACTATGGCGCGGCTGGCACATGCTCGCACCGCCGGCCGCAGCGGCGCGATGATCGCGGCGCTTCAGGCCTGGGCGGCGCGCTACGCCGATGACCGGCGCTACTCGCCCGTCGGCCAGATTTTCCACTGGGTGATGGCGGCGCTCGTCCTCTTCCAGCTCTGGTGGGGCTGGCACATGAGCCGAATTCCCGCGGGCGGCGACAAGCTCGAGGCCTTTCGCACCCACGCCGAGATCGGACTGCTGATGCTTGTCCTTGCCGCGATGCGGGCGCTGTGGAGGCTCGTGATCCCAGGCCCGGTGAACGATGCCGACCGGCTCGGCTGGCAAACGATCGCGGCCTATGTCACCCACATCCTCTTCTATCTCTGCTTCTTCGGCTTGCCCTTGAGCGGCTGGGCGATGTGGTCGGCGGTCGAGGGCGAGCCGCTGAAGATCGCAGGCCTCATTCCCTTTCCCTATATGCCCTTCGATGCGCTCACGCCCGCGATGCAATGGTGGATACTCGACTGGGCCGAGGGCATCCACGCCTTGCTCGTCATTCTGCTGGTGGCGATGATCCCGATCCATGTCGGCGCGGCGCTGAAGCATCATTTCTGGGATCGCCACGATGTGCTGCGCGGGATGCTGCCCGATCTGGAGGGCGAGACGGAGAAAGACCCGCCGCATAAGCCGAAACCGCGCGCGCCTCGGAAGGCGGAAGCCGGCGGCTGATCGCGCGCATCTCGCCGAGGGGATCATTGTTCCGCTTGCCGGTGCGCCATGCGGCAAGCTGCGCCTCGAGATAGGCCGCAGGCTGGCCAGAAAGCGGCGGGTTCGCCGCATCGCCTTCGCCGTTCGCGCCATGACAGCTTGCGCAGGGCGCGAGACCGCGTGCGCTATCGCCGCGCAGGTAGAGAGCCGCGCCGTCCGCATTGGGTTTCGTGGGAGCGTTCGGGGGCGCGGGAAGGGCGGCATAATAGGCCGCGACCTTCGCGCGGTCGGCGTCGGACAGTTTGAGCGCGATCGTGCGCATCAGCGGATGCTCGCGCCGCCCGTTGGCATAATCGGCGAGCTGGCGGTGAAGATAGCCGGGGTCGAGGCCGGCGAGGCGCGGGCTGGCCTGGCCATCGCCTTCGCCGCCGAGACCATGACAGGTGAAGCAGGCCGCTTGGGCGCCCGCGTCGCCGCCGCTGAACGCCAGCGTCTCGCCGGAGGCGCGAAAGCGGTCGTCATGGGGCGGCGCGTCGCATCCCATCAGCGGGAGGAGGAGGAGAAGGGAAGCGGCGCGCACCTTGCGGGAACCATTGTCGGCGTGCGGTGGTTCCCAAAGCGTGGCGCAAGAGGATGTCGGATGATCTGGAAAGGGGGATTTGCGGGATCGATGCTGCTGATGCTGACGGCTTGCAGTCCCGCTCGCGTCGAACCGCCGCTCGCCGATGCCGCCGCGATCGCGCGCGGCAAGGCCGCGGCCGCGCGCCTCGGCTGCGGCGCCTGTCACGACATGCCCGGCATCGACTGGCCGAAGGGACGGGTCGGTCCGCCGCTTGCGACTTTCGGAAAGCGCGGCCTGATCGCGGGGCAGTTCCCGAACGATTTGCCTATACTGGCCGTCTTCATACGCGACGCGCCGTTGGTGGTGCCAGAAAGCGCGATGCCCCCTATCCCGATGACCGCGCGCGAAGCGCGTGACATAGCGTCCTGGCTCCAGAGCTTGCGTGACTAGCGCCGGCTCTGGCTGGCCGCCGGCGGTCTTCGACCCGGCGGGCCCCTATTCCGAGCCGGTGACGACGCTCGCCTGGGCCTTGTTGCTCGGCGGGACCGCAGTGCTTTTGGCGGTACTTGCGGCGCTCTGGGCCGCGCTGTTCGGTTCGGCGAAGCTCAAGGCGCGGCTCGGCGGCGAGCGCGCGATCTGGATCCTCGGCTTCGCCTTTCCGGCCGTGGTGCTCACCGGCCTTCTTGTCTGGGGACTGATGCTCACCAGTTCGCTCTCGGCGACGCGCGTCACCGGCCAGGAAATGCGCGTCAAGATCATCGGCGAAATGTGGTGGTGGCGCGTGCATTACCAGGACAGCACGGGCCGCGAGACGCTGCGCGAGGCGAACGAACTCCACATCCCCGTCGGCACGCCGGTGCTGCTCGAACTCGAGGCGGCCGATGTCATCCACAGCTTCTGGGTGCCGCGCCTCGGCGGCAAGATGGACATGATTCCGGGCCGCACCAACCGCCTCCTGATCCAGGCCGACAAGCCCGGCATCTACAAGGGGCAATGCGCCGAATATTGCGGTGGGCCGCACGCCTTGATGGGATTCATCGTCGTCGCGCATGCGCCCGCCGACTTCGCGCGCTGGCGCGCTTCGCGCCTGCCGGCAAGCGAGGGGAAGGCCCCGGGGCTCTCGCTCTTCCTGTCGAGCGGCTGCGCCGCGTGTCACACGATCCGCGGCACGCCCGCGAACGGCCTGGCCGGGCCGGATCTTACCCATGTCGGTTCGCGCCAAACGCTCGGCGCCGGCATCCTGCCGAATAATCCGGGCACAATGGCCGGCTGGGTCGCCGATGCGCAGGCGATCAAGCCGGGCAACCGCATGCCCGCCTATCACCAGTTCGGCGGCGAGGAATTGCGCGCGCTCAGCGATTATCTGGTGACATTGAAATGAGGTCGGAGACCGGGTTCGATCCCGCGCTCTACGATCGCTTCCCCACCAAGGGGGGCCGCCCGAAAGGCGAAGAAGAGGAATTGCGGCGGATATGGTGCAAGCCCAAGGGCTGGGAATATCTGACCGTCGTCAACAATAATTATGTCGGCATCTACTATCTCGGTACCGCCTTTCTCTTCTTCCTGATGGCCGGGGTGCTTGCCCTGCTGATGCGCGCGCAGCTTGCGGCGCCGATGCTCGAGATCCTTCCGCAGGGTACCTATAATCAGGTTTTCACCATGCACGGCACGGTGATGATGTTCCTCTTCGCGGTGCCCGCGGTCGAGGCAGCGGGGGTCCTGTTGTTGCCGCAGATGCTCGCGGCGCGCGACCTGCCGTTCCCGCGCCTCTCGGCCTATGCCTTCTGGGCCTATGCGGTGGGCGGGCTCTGTTTCTTCGCCTCGATCTTCGTCGGCCTTGCGCCCGATGGCGGCTGGTTCATGTATCCGCCGCTGACCTCGAAGGCCTTCTCGCCCGGGATCAACACCGACTTCTGGCTGCTCGGGATCGGTTTCATCGAGATCAGCGCTATCGCGGGCGCGATCGAGATCATCGTCGGTGTGCTTCGCACCCGCGCGCCGGGGATGAGCCTCGACAAGATGCCGATCTTCGCCTGGTCGATGCTCGTCTTCGCGGTCATGATCGTGATCGCCTTTCCGAGCATTATTCTCGGCACGCTGCTGCTCGAGATCGAGCGTGCCTTCAACTGGCCCTTCTTCGATGCGACGCGTGGCGGCGACCCGATGCTATGGGAGCATCTCTTCTGGTTCTTCGGCCATCCCGAGGTCTACATCATCTTTCTGCCCGCCGCCGGCATGATGAGCATGATCGTCGCCGCGGTCGCGCGCGAGGAGCTCGTCGGTTACCGGCTGATCGTGCTCGCGATGCTTGCGACCGGTTTCATCAGCTTCGGCGTCTGGGCGCATCATATGTTCGCGACCGGCATGCCGCCGATGACGACCGGCTTCTTTTCGGCGGCGTCGATGGCGGTGAGCGTCCCCGCGGGCCTTCAGGTCTTTTCGTGGATTGCGACGCTGGCGATCGGCAAGCGCAGCTTCAACGCGCCAGGCCTGTTCGTGCTCGGCAGCATTGTCATCTTCGTGACCGGCGGGCTCACCGGGGTGATGGTGGCAATGGTGCCCTTCGACTGGCAGGCGCACGACAGCTATTTCATCGTCGCGCATCTCCATTATGTCCTGATCGGCGGCATGGTCTTCCCACTCTTCGCCGCCTTCTATTACTGGATCCCGATGGTGAGCCGGCGGGCGCTCTCGGAACCGCTCGCCAAATGGGTGTTCGGCCTGATGTTCTCCGGCATGAACATCGCCTTCCTGCCGATGCATCTTGCCGGACTCCAGGGCATGCCGCGGCGCATCTACACCTATCTGCCGGGGCAGGGGCTCGAGCTGCCCAATCTGATCTCCACGATCGGCGCTTTCATGCTGGCTGCCGGCGTGCTGCTGTTCCTCGTCGACCTTGCGCGCAACTTCCGTTTGGCGCCTGGCGGAGGCAATGCCGGCAATGTCTATGACGGCGGCACGCTCGAATGGCTGCCGAGCGAGCTCTATTCGACGCGTTCGATCCCGGTTGTCCGCAGCCGGGAGCCGCTGCGCGACGATCCGAAGCTCGCCGACGACGTCGCGGCGGGGCGCTATTTCCTTCCGGGGTCAGCGACGGGGCTTCGTGAAACGATCGTCACCAGCCCGCTGCTCGCCGAGCCCCAATATCTGCAGATCATGCCCGGCCCCTCGGCCTGGCCTTTCGCGGCCGCCGTTTTCACGGCCGGCTTCTTTCTCGCGCTGACAGTGCAAGCTTATATGTTCGGGTGGGTGAGCGGTGTACTCGCCGTCGCGTGCGTGCTTCGCTGGCTCTGGGAGACCGATCGCCCGGTCGAGCAGGCCGAGGTCGATATCGGCGCGGGTATCATGGTGCCGACCTATGTCACGGGACCTTCGAGCCACGGCTGGTGGGCCATGGTCATCCTCCTCGTCGTGATGGCGATGATCTTCATCATGGCGCTCTTCAGTCTTGCTTTCCTCTGGTCGAATCAGCCCGGATTTTGGACGCCGCCACCGAAGATCGGCGCGGCGCTGCCGGTGGCGCTCCTCTATGGTACCGCGCTGGTCGCGGCGCTCGCGGCGCGCCGCCTGCTGCCGCGCGGCGCCGGCGGGTCCGCGGGCCTGCTCCTCTTCTCGGTCCTCGCGGCCGGCGTCGCTCTATGGCTCGACTGGAGCAGCTGGCGCGCGAGCGGCCTCGTTTCAGAGGCGAGCGGCCAGGGCGCGACGATTTACGCGTTGCAGGCGCTGCAGGCCTTCGCAACTGGCACCGGACTGCTCATGGCCGCCTTTTGCGCGGCGCGCGCGCTGCGCGGTCTCGTCAGCCTGCCCCGCAATAACAGCGTCGATCTCACCATGTTGTTCCTCGCCTACACCGCTGTGCAGGGCCTCGTGGCGGCTTTGTTCGGCCGCGCGTTCGGCATGCCTTGATGCGCAGCTGGCTGATCCTCCTCGGCGGACTGCTGCTCTGGGCCGTGCATTTCTTCCTGCTCTACGGCATCGGTGAATTTGGCGGAAGCGGCCCGGCGGCGCGGCTGGCGATTGGGCTGATCTCGATCGCCTGCCTCGCGATCATCACCATCCTCTTGGTCCGGCTCGCGCGCCAGCCGCGCGAGGACGCCCTGTCAGGCTGGGGGGCCTATCTGGGGCGCGCCGGCCTCCTTCTCGGTGCCCTCGGCGTAGTCTGGCAGACGCTACCGGTGCTGCTGGCGCAGTGACTTCGGTGGCAAGGGCACTGAACGCGGCGGCGCCGATCAAGATGACCGATCGACGCGGTTCCGGCGAGGTCGAAGGGTTCGGGCAGCCGGACCGCCGGCAGTTTTTGCATCGCGCAAAGATCAAAATTCGGGACGCTAACATGGATCAATATGCTTCGCCGCCCGACCTGCTTAGTCTCGTCGCACTGATGCTGACCGGTTAGCGACCGCTGGGAAGCAAAGGGGCTTCTCATGCGTAGCCAGAGTCATGAGGACGGAAAGGCCTCGCCCCGGCGAGGCCTTTTTGCTGCGACACACCCTGTGCGCGGCCGCACGGCAAGCCCGGTCAATTGGCGGGCTGTTCGCGCGCTTGCGCAGCGAGACGGACGTCTTGCGACCGCTCGAGCGGCATGACGAGAATATCGTCGCCATCGACGATCACCGCCACATTCTCCATGCCGATAAGCGCCACGCGCTTGCCGTCCGCCCGGACGAGGTTGCCGCGGCTGTCGTGAAGAAAGGCATCGCCATCGACGACATTGCCAGCACCGTCGTCCGTCTCGGCGAGGCTGTGAACCGCGTGCCAGCTTCCAAGGTCGGACCAGCCCATTGCGACCGGCACCACCGCAACGCGCTCGTCCTTCTCCATCACGGCATAATCGATCGAAATCGAGGGGGCTGCCTCGAAATCGCGCGCGTCGGCGACAAGCGCCTCGCCCTCCTCGCGTCCGGCGGCAAGCGCACGCTCCGCTGCGAGGTAAATCTGTCGGCAGTGTGCGAGCATCGCCTCGCGCATCCGCCCCGCCCGGAACAGGAAGATGCCCGCATTCCAGCTGTAACCGCCGGCCGCAAGCATGCGCTCCGCTTCGGCAAGCGGCGGCTTTTCAATGAAGCGCTCGACTGCAAAGCCTTGCGTTCCGAGCGCATCGCCACTTTCGATATAGCCAAATCCGGTATCGGGCCGGTCGGCCGCGATACCGAAGGTGACCAGCCAGTCCGCACGAGCCAGTTCGGCGGCCTTGTCCACGGCCGCATGAAAAGCGGCGACATCGGCGATCACATGGTCGCTTGGCATGACGAGAAGCAGTCGGTCGGGGTCGGCCCCGGCGACGGCAAGCGCGATGGCTGCCGCAGTGTTGCGCGGCATCGGCTCGACCAGCAACCGGCATTGCCTGTCGCCCATCTGCTCGCGCACCATCGCAAGATGCTGTGCGCCGCACAGGATGACGGGTTGATCGAACCGGCTGTCGTCGTCGACGCGCGCGAGCGTCTGCGCAAACAGGCTGTTGGCGCCGGCGAGGGGAAGGAATTGCTTGGCGCGAAGGCCGCGCGACTGCGGCCATAGTCGCGTGCCGGCACCGCCACACAGGATGACCGGCTGGATGGGATTGCTCATTGAAGCTCCTGTTTAACATCATGGTTCGTCGGCGCGTCGGCCGCCGGTGCGTTGGCGGCGCGCATGCCGGCTCTCGGCGAACGTCGTGCGGCCCGCACAGTTGCCGGCCGCAAAGCCGAACGGATATGCTGAGGGCCGCTTTCTAACCCATGTATGCAAAATGGCGCGGGGATGCGCCCGCTCGGGTTCGGCAGCGGGCCGCGCGCAGGCCCGGCGTCGCCCGGCAGCGTTGCTGCACACGGCCCGTTTTCTTTCAGACTCCGCGCGCCTTCTGGTCGGCGTCTTCTTCGGCCCGGCGCTGCCGCGTCGCCTCCTCGGTTCGCTGTTTTTCAGCGCGCGAGCGGCGATTATGCGTCATAGCCCAAAGCAGGACCACCGCGAACAGGATCGGTCCGACGATCGTCATCAAGCTCCACTCCATCTTCTTTCCTTTCATTGACGCCAGGGTCGACCGGACGTCCCGCCAGCCGTCCTTCATCAACTGGCGGCGCGCGCGATGGCTGCGCGGGCAGTGCGCAAAATTGCGATCAACCGGCCCGGGCGCGGGGAACTTGCGGCGCGCGGATGCGTCGGTTGGGCAGGTGGGGCGGCAGCGTTCCCGCTGCCTGCCTCCACTTCGAACATGGAGATGGATCATGGACAGATATGATGAGCGGACGCCGCTCTGGGACTATTCGGACAACGCCAATTACGACGACCGGTCGGCGTCTGACCGGCGCTGGGACCGTGGCCGCGCCGAGCAGGCCGCGCGCAGCTATGTCGCCGCCGAGGAGGACAATCGCCGCGGCTATGGCGATCGCGGCAGCGGACGCGGCCCGGGTGGCGGTCAGGAATGGAGCCGCGACCGCTATTCGCAGGCGCGCGGCCGCGACGAACGACGCGACGATGCCGGCCGCGGTTATCGAGGCGAGCCCGACAATTATTTTGGCGACGCCGAGGCGCGGCGCGACATGGGCGATGGGAGGGGATCCTACTGGCCGAGCGAGTTCGGCTATCCGGCGTCACGCGGCTACGCGCCTTATGGCGACCGTGCGCCCACCCGTTATGACGAGGGGGAGCGCGGATTTTTCGAGCGCGCCGGCGACGAACTGCTGTCTTGGTTCGGCGACCGCGACGCCCGTCATCGCCGCGAGGTCGATCATCGCGGCCGCGGCCCGAAGAATTACGCCCGATCGGACGACCGCATCCGCGACGACGCCAACGACCGGTTGACCGAGGATGTCTGGATCGACGCGTCCGAGGTCGAGGTCGAGGTCACCAATGGGGAAGTGACGCTGACCGGGACGGTCGAGGATCGGCGCGCCAAGCGCCGCGCCGAGGACTGCGTCGAAGCCATCGCCGGGGTAAAGCATGTGCAGAATAATCTGCGCTACCACTCGGGCGTCGAAAGTCCGCGGATCGCCGACTGACCAGCGCAAAGGAAAGGGCCGCTCGCGCCGAAGCGCGAGCGGCCCTTTTTCATATCTCCGGCTGCCGCTCTAGCGGCTGCCGCCAATGGGAGCGTCGGCGCCGCTCTTCGGGCCATGATCGGTCCGGATCGGTGCCTCGCCGCCGCCGCCTTGCGGATCGCTGTCATAATCCTCGGCATTGCCTTTCCCGCCCGCGCCCGCGCCGCTGCCGCTCACTGGGCCGCTGCCCTTGCTGGCACGGCGGCCGCGATTGTCGGCGCCGGGATCGCCGGCGGCGCGATCTTCGCGCGGATAATCCTCGGGGCGCACCATGCTGACATTTTCGCGGTCTTCGACCTTCTCCGGCGGTAACGAGCCCGGCGTCTTGATATTTTCGTCGGTGGCCTCGGGCTGCGCGTCGCCGAGCGGCCCGCGCGGAACATTATCGATCGTCATTCCTGCCTCCTTTCATCTGGCTCAGGGCTGCGTGCCGAGTTTGTCGAGGTGGCTGCGATGCGTTTCGACCACCGGCACGATCTCGTTCGCCGCCTTCTTTAGGCTTTCCGTGTCGCCGCCTTCGCCATAGGCTTTGTGAAGCGCGAGCGCGGCATCGTGCGCGGCGCGCTGATGACGCAGATAGACTGCGTCGATGCCGGCGGCGTCGGCCTGCTTGATCTCGTCGAGCATTCTCTGCTGATCCGGATCGAGTTTCGGCGCCGGAACCTCGATTTTTGCGCCGGTGGCGGCCGCCTTGATCTTGGCGGTCGACTGGCCATGCTGGTCGATCATCATCTGCGCGAACTTCTTGACCTCGGCATTGCCCGATTTGGCGAGCAGCGCCTTGGACGACTCGATTTCCCACATATCGCCTGCGCCGGCCTTGGCGATATAGGTCGGAGCATCGGTCGGAGTTGCCGGCGTAGCTGCCTGGGGCGGTGCGGTCGGCGCGACAGCCGTGTCGGTCGCGGCCGTATCGGTTGCGGAGTCCGCGGGCGGCGCGCTGGTGTCGCCACTCTCGCCGCAGCCGGCGAGTAGCAGGGCGGACGCGCCTAGCATCAGAAATATCTTCATCGATCGTCTCCCGTCGGGATGATTCCCCCTGCGCGGCCAACGTAATGCGGCATCCGAAGTTCCGGAGTAAGGCGGACCGGTTGCTAAGGCCGCGTGATTATTAATCTAAGATAATAAGATCGTTGCGGCGGACGGACGGTGGCAAACTCGTTGCTCCTCGACAGAGGGGGAGTTGCTCCTCGACAGAGGGGGAAAGGCGGATTGCGTAACGCCGCGGCCGTTGTTGATTTGCGTTAACTGTCGGAACGCTTGCCGGCCGGACGAATTGGGCGGGGTATGTGAAAGCGTGCCGCAAACGGCGTTTGCCGAGGAGGAAAATCATGCCAGCCGATGACAGTTTCGAACGGGTGGAGCCGCCGCTGCCCGACCAGCAACAGGACGTTCCCGGGACGCTCGGCGCGATGGATCCGCGCCCCGACCATGGGGAGGGAAGCTACCGGGGGTCGGGACGGCTGGCCGGCAAACGCGTCATCATCACCGGCGGCGACAGCGGCATCGGGCGAGCCGTTGCGATCGCCTTCGCGCGCGAAGGCGCCGACATTCTCATTTCTTATCTCTGCGAAGAGGATGATGCGCGCGATACCGCGCGATGGATCGAAGAAGCGGGAAAACGGGCGGTGCTCATAGCCGGCGATATAGCCGATGCAGGGCATTGCCGCGAGATTGTGGCGAAGGCGGTAGACGAGTTTGGGGGGATCGATATTCTCGTTAACAATGCCGCGCATCAGATGACGTTCGAGGCGCTTACCGATATCCCCGACGACGAATGGGAAAAAACGTTCGCAGTGAATATCCACGCCATGTTCTATCTCGCCAAGGCCGCGATGCCGCATCTTAGCAAGGGCGCCTCAATCATCAACACCACCTCCGTCAATGCCGATATGCCCAGCGCGACTTTGCTACCATATGCGACTACAAAGGGTGCGATCCAGAATTTTACCGCCGGTCTCGCACAATTGCTTGCCAAGAAGGGCATTCGCGTCAATTGCGTCGCACCTGGTCCCGTGTGGACGCCGCTTATTCCGTCGACCATGCCGCCTGAGGAGGTGAAAAATTTCGGGAAGGATTACCCCATGGGGCGTCCCGCCCAGCCGAAGGAACTCGCGCCGGCCTATGTGATGCTGGCAACCAACGAAGCAAGCTATATCTCGGGCGCGACGGTCGCGGTGACCGGCGGCAAGCCGATCCTTTAGGCCAAGGCGCGCAACCTACCCCGGCGCTAGGCGCTTCGACGGGCTGCTGAAGTCCGTCGATGACGCCGGGTCACGTCGCGCCTCGGACCTGCTCTGCTAGGCGATCCCTTTCCTTCTCGACTGTCTTCTGCGCGGTGATGTCGCGAAAGCTGAGAACACTGCGGTCTCCGTCGATCCGGATCACACCGACATCGGCCCATCGCTGCGTCGGCAAGGCGATCTCGATCCGCCGCGTTTCGCGGCTGTCGCGCGCACTCTCGACGAGGTCCGACAGTTGCTGTCCGAGCGCTTCATCCAGATCGCGCAGCGGGCGGCCTTCGAGCTCGCTTCCGATGAGACTGGTCGCCGCCGGATTGGCTTCGCTGCAGATTGGCACGCCCTTGCTTGCGTCGCGTTCGACGAGAATATATCCATCCTCCATCGCAAGCAGCAGGTGCCGATATCGCTCCTCGCTTGCACGCAGCCTCTCCTCGGCCTCGCGGCGTTGGGTGATTTCGACGAAGCTCAGCACGATCCCTTCGATCCGATCCTCCATTGTTCGATAGGGACGCAGCCGCATCATGAGCCAGCGTCCATCTTTCGTCAGCACTTCGTCTTCGAACGGCGACAAGTCCTTCAGCACTTTACGCGCATCGCGCTCGACACCGTCATAAACGAGCCGATGCGTAAAATCGGTAATCGGCCGTCCAACGTCGGAGTCCGTGACGCTGAACAACTGCTCGACGGCGGGCGTTAGCATCTTGATCCGGAGTTCACCGTCGAGAAACAGTGTCCCGATCTCGGTAGCATTGATCAAATTCTGCAGGTCGCTGTGCGCGCTCGCGATATTGTCGAGCTTGCTCTTGAGCTCGCTGTTGACGGTCTGCAACTCCTCATTGATCGACTGGAGTTCCTCTTTGCTGGTCTCGAGCTCCTCGGCCGTCGAGCGATACTCCTCATTAACCGACTGCAATTCCTCGTTCGCGATCCGCAATTCCTGCGCCGAGCTTTCATGCTCGCGGCGGCTCGCGCCAAGCCTTTCCTGCGATGCGCGCAGTTCGTCCCGTAGCAGTTGCATCTCGGCGCTGCCGCCTTCTCCGCTCGCGGGCTCGGCATCCTCGCTTACAGCCCCAGCGTCCATGAACAGGACGAGCGCCTGCGGCGCGGTGTGTGGCCCCTCTGACGAGGGGGCGACGAACATCAGGATCCGCCGCCGTTCAGTGCCGAATTCGACATTGACGGGAAGGGTAACCGTCGTCTCACCGCCTAGCAGCGCACGGTGTAGTGCGCTTTTGAGTTCGCTGCGCAATTCAGGACGGACGATATCCGAAAGTTCATTGCTCATCGGCCCCTCCGGCGGACGAATAAAGCGCCCGGCATTGGCCGAAAGGTTGATGACGCGATGTTCTTCGTCGACGAGTGCGCTCGGCGGTGCAAGTTTTTCGAGCGCGGCGATATGCGCCTTACCCGGCGAGCGGTCGCGCCGGATCCGTTCGCTCGGCATCGGAGGCAGTTCGACGCGGTGGTCGCGGGGGAGCTGGTTGAGGAAATTCATCGTATTCGTGCTGCGAGGCTTGGCGGTATAGAGCCGGGCTTCGCGGTCGTGCGCGGCGTAGAGTTCGGGGCGCACGTCAGCGCTTTCTGCGGATCCGAGGAACAAGAAACACCCCGGCCGCAGGGCGTAATGAAAGAGGGCGAGGAGTTGTCCCTGGAGTTCGCGCTGGAGATAGATGAGCAGGTTTCGGCACGAGATCAGATTCATCCGCATAAAGGGCGGATCCTTCATCCCGCTGTGATGAGCGAAGAGCACGAGATTGCGGACCTCTTTGCGCACGCGATAATGGTCGAGCTCGGCGACAAAATAGCGCTCGAGCCTTTCCTCCGACACATCGGCCTCGATCGCGCGCGGATAGCGGCCCTCGCGCGCGGTTGCGAGCGCCCCCTCGTCAAGGTCGCTCGCGAATATCTGGATATTGGGAGCGACCCCCCGCTTGTCGGCCTCTTCGAGAACGAGGATCGCGAGGCTATAGGCTTCCTCGCCCGTCGCGCAGCCCACCGACCACATGCGGATCGGATCCTCCTGTCCCCGGTCGAACAGCGCCGGGATGACCGTTGCGGCGAGAACGTCAAAGGCGGACGGATCGCGGAAAAAGGAGGTGACCGAAATCAGCAGGTCCCCGAGCAGCTCCTGCGCTTCCTCGGGCGTCTCGGTGAGATAACGACTATAATCGGCGAGGCTGGGCTGGCGCGTCACCTGCATCCGCCGCCCGATCCGGCGGCGCACTGTGGCGCTCTTGTAGCTTGCGAAGTCGTGGCCGGTGCGCGACCGCAGGAAGCCCAGGATTCGGCCGATTTCGCTGTCGGCGGCTTCGTCCGCGGTCCGCGCGAGCGCCTTCTTGCTCTGCAGCGTTTCAGCGATCCGTTCGGTGAGCTCGGCGATCGGCGCGATGAAGTCGGCGACCCCGGTGGCGATCGCACTGCGCGGCATCATCGGAAATTCGGCTTCGGCAGGGTCCTGCACCATGATGACCCCGCCGGACTCCTTGATCTTGCGTACTCCGACGGCGCCATCCGACCCCGCCCCGGTCAGGACGACTGCATAGCCGTCGCCGCGCGCGCTGGCGACGGAGCGGAAAAACATGTCGATCGGGGCCCGCTGGCCGCGCGGCTCATGAAAAGGTCGCGAGCGGATATTATTGCCTTCGATTACCAGTTCGCGGTCGGGTCCGATGACATAGACACAATCGGGCTTGAGTTCGGGCGCGTCCGATACCTGGTGAACCGGCATGGTCGTACAACCTGCGATGATTTCGGCGAGCTGGCTCGGGAAATCGGGCGCCAGATGAACGACCACCACATAGGCGAGGCCGAGATCGGGCGCGATGGCGCGGAAGAAATGCTGCAACGCGCCAACACCCCCGGCCGACGCGCCGATCGCGCAGATGGGACTCAGGTCTGCGACATCGGCAGCCGCTTCGTTTGACGCGTTGGTCATGGAAATCCGATTCTGAGAAATGATTGAAACCAATAGAGCCGTTTTGCGCTTATGATGCTAGGCTGGCGATGATAAACTCGTCTCGCTGGCCGTTGGTTCATTGTGACGACAGCGCGCACGCCTTAGAACAAGCGGAACGGAGGGCGCGAGGAAGCAGATATGGCGCTTTACTATTTTCATTTTTCGGATGGTTCGACATTGAGCCGCGACGACTGCGGCGTCGAATGCGCGAATGCCGAAGATGCTTATCTGCAGGCTTTCACTACCACGCAGGAGATGTGGTCCGAACTGCTCGTCAAGCGCAAGGATCCGTCGAAGTGCGCGTTTGAGATCACCGACGAGGCGGGGCGGCTCTTGTTTCAGCTACCCTTCGCCGAGGCAGTCGAGGCTTGCAGAGGCAATTCGCTCCCGGTCGCCGTCCCCGAAAACTCGGCACTTTTTTACTATGACACGCACCGGCGAGCGACGGTCGCGCAGGCCGAGCTTCGCGCGGGATTTGCCGAGGTGCAGCAATCGCTCTCAGAATCGCACCATCTGCTGCGCCGTCTTGCTGATTTCGAGCGACCTGCGCCACGCGGGACTGTCTGAAGCATCTCCCGCACGTCGTCAGCCGCCGTGAATCGATGGCGCGAGATGAAGATAATCGGGATGAAAAAGGCCAGCCTCGGCGAGGCGCTTGATATCGTTCGGGATGAGACGCTTGTCGTGCAGCTCGATTAGCCCGTCGTGCCGCAGCTGCTGGATGGTCCGATTGACATGCACCGACGTCAGCCCGGTCGCATCGGCGAGATCGTTTTGGGTGATCGGAAATTCACAGCCGCCACGCTGCGTCAAGCCAACAGCGTGGAGCCGCATGTAGAGTTCGCAGAGCAGGTGGGCGATGCGCTCATAGGCATTTCGCTGCCCGAGGCTGGTCGTCCATTCGCGCTGGACCGAGGCGGCGGACAGCTCGTTCCACCAGAGCGCGCGCGCGATGCGCGGCGAGGCCGCCATCATGGCCTCGAAGTCCGCGGCGCCGATCGAGGCGACACGTGCGTGCGTGAGCGCGGCCAGCGCATGATCTGCCCGGTCCAATATGTAGATATTCGTCGCGCACAAGTCGCCGGGAACGAGAAAATTCACGATCTGCCGCCTGCCGTCGATCAGCTGCTTCGTGCTGACGGCCCAGCCGTCGACGATGACATGGACCGCGCGCGGTCGTTCGCCTTGGCTCATGATTTCCTCGCGCGGTGCCAGCCAACGCGCCGTGCGCGATACCAGCTCGTTGACAGTTCGACGTTCGTCGGCCGTCAGTTCAGCGAAGGCGGCCAGCCGTACCGCCAACGCACAGTCGAAACTTTCCATCTTCCTCGCCGTTCGATATTTTTCGCTCGGTCCGGTCGCGCCAGACGAAAGCGGGATTTTCAGAAATACGGATTTGGTGCCGATCGGTTCCGCGAAATGGCCAGTCCCCGCAGGCAACCTTATCTCGCTTGCGCCGCTCTAGCAGCGGTCCGCGCGTCACATCTTATACTGGATCAACTCTGCGCGAAACATCCATGGAGCGGCGGAACCATGATCGATGTCCGTCGTCATCGATCATATCTCAGCGATGGAGAATATCCCATGTCACGTCATTATCTGGCTATTTTGCCCGCAGTCCTCCTGCTGGCGGCCTGCAACTCCGCGAACGACGGAACCTCGCAGAGCGAGAGGGAGACGGTTCCCGCCGACGACGGCGCCGTGGCACCGCCCGCTGACATGTCGACCCCCGGTAGCGGCTCGGCCGAGACCGACGAGACTTCGACCGATGCGACGGCGGGCGGCGGCACCGGGACCACTGGCACGGCGCCCGGATCGGGCGCGATGCCTGGCGAAGGCGCCTCCGGCACGACGCCGCCGGACGCGGCAACGAGTTCGAGGGGAACGGCACCGACCGACAAACAGGCCACCCCCCCGAAGAAATAGCCATGATGCGGTGCGCTTGGTTGGTGCGCGCCGCGTCGCCCATCGCCTGCGCCGAGCCCTCCCATCGGCAGGCGAGGAGCGCCCCGGTTCCGGAATGCCCTGGGGCATGTTCCGGGCCGGGGGTTCCACTGCGGCAGAAGAGCGCTAGTGCGACTTTGCTGGCCGTTTGAGCAGCAGCGCCTTTGTCCGCAACTTCCTTCCCCTTGGCACTATCGCGCGCTTCGGGCGTTATCCGCCTCATGAGCATCCAGCCGGCAATCGACGGCCGTGCACGTCCCTGGTGGGAAAGCGCGGTCATTTATCAAATCTATCCACGCTCCTTTCAGGACAGCGATCGCGACGGTGTCGGCGACATCGAGGGGATAAGGGGCCGGCTCGACTATATTGCCGGCCTCGGCGTCGACGCCATCTGGCTTTCTCCAATCTTTCCTTCGCCAATGGCGGATTTTGGCTATGATGTTTCGGACTATTGCGCCGTTGACCCGATCTTCGGGACCCTCGACGACATTGAAAGGCTGATTGCCCAGGCGCATGAGCGCGGCCTCAGGCTCCTGCTCGATTTCGTGCCGAACCATAGTTCGACCGTGCATCCCTGGTTCGCCGAAAGTCGTTCGTCGCGCGACAATCCGAAGCGCGACTGGTATATCTGGCGCGACGGCGCTCCGGGCGGCGGGCCGCCGAACAACTGGACGAGCGACATGGGCGGTCCCGCCTGGGAATGGGACCACGCGACCGGCCAATATTATCTCCATACCTTTCTGACGGAACAGGCCGACCTCAACTGGCGCAATCCGGAGGTACGCGCCGCGATGACCGACGTGCTGCGCTTCTGGTTCGACCGCGGTGTTGACGGCTTTCGCATCGATGTACTGTGGCACTGCATCAAGGCCGAGGATCTGCCCGACAACCCCGCCAATCCCGATTTTGTCCCGGGAATGGGAGAGAAGTTTCTCGTTCTCCAGCATCACTCGGCAAACCAGCCCGAGATCCACGAGCTCGCGGCGGCTTTTCGCATGCTCGCCGACAGCTATGGCGAACGGCTGCTCGTCGGCGAAATCTGCCTCCCGGTCGATGAGCTGATGCGATATTATGGCAGCGTCGACGCGCCAGGAGTTCATCTTCCCTTCAATTTCCAGCTCTTCGAGGCGCGTTGGGATGCCGCTACGCTCGCCGCAATCATCGCGGCCTATGAAACGGCGCTCCCGCCGGAAGGCTGGCCGAACTGGGTGCTCGGCAGCCACGACGCGCCGCGGCTCGCCGGCCGCATCGGCGATCTACAGGCGCGCGTCGCCGCGATGCTCCTGCTCACGCTTCGCGGCACCCCGACGCTCTATCAAGGCGACGAGCTCGGTATCGGACGGGTGTCGATCCCGCCGGAACGCATCCGCGATCCGCAGGATCTCAGGCAGCCGGGCCTCGGGCTTGGCCGCGATGCGGCACGCACCCCGATGGCGTGGAACGACAGCGTCTACGCCGGTTTCAGCGAGGTCGAGCCCTGGCTGCCGCTGCACGGAAGCTGGCCGGTGCACAATGTCGAAAGTGAGGACCGCGATCCCGCTTCGATGCTGACCCTCTACCGGCGGCTGCTCGCCGTTCGTCGTCGTCATGCCTCGCTTCGCACGGGCGGGTTCCGGCTGGTGCCTTCGGACGAGGGCGTGCTGCAATATGAGCGCTGGGACGCGGACGAACGGCTGCTCATCGCTCTCAATATGCGAAGCGAAACGCGTCGCCTTTTCTTGCCGGACGGAGCGGCGATCGCTGATGTGCTGGCCTCGACGCAGGCCTTGCGCACGCTCGATGGCAGTCTCGCGCCCGATGAGGGCCTGGTCCTGCGTATTGAGAATGCCTGAAATGCGGATTGCGATGCTCGCCCCCATCGCCTGGCGGACTCCGCCGCGCCATTATGGACCATGGGAGCTTGTCACGAGTCTTCTGACCGAGGCGCTCGTCGCCCGCGGGCTCGACGTCACGCTGTTCGCGACTCGCGACAGCCTGACCACGGCAAAACTCGAGGCGGTCGTGCCCGCGCCCTATAGCGAGGACCCTTCGGTCGATGCGAAGGTCTGGGAATATCGCCACTTGTCGCACCTGTTCGCGCGCGCCGGCGATTTCGACATCATTCATAACCAGGCCGACTTCCCTGCGCACGCTTTCGCGCCGCTGGTCGATACGCCGATCGTCACGACAATCCACGGCTTCTCGTCCGAACGCATCCTGCCGATGTACAAGCCTTATGACGAGCGGGTGCACTTCGTCGCGATCAGCGAAGCCGACCGCCATCCCGGTCTCGCCTATGCGGCGACGATCCACCACGGCATCCGCTTCGACGATTTTCCATTGGACTCCGCAGGCAGCGACGATCTCGTCTTTTTCGGGCGCATTCACCCCGACAAGGGCGCGCGCGAGGCCATCGCGGTTGCGCGCGTCACGGGGCGCCGCCTCCATATCTACGGCGTGGTTCAGGACGAGGCCTATCACCGCGAGCATATCCTGCCCGCTGTCGATGGCGAGCATATTCTCTTCCACGGCGCAGTCGGCGGCGCCGATCGCGGCCGCGCGCTCGGCGGCGCGCATGCGCTGCTCCACCTCATCAACTTCGACGAGCCCTTTGGCCTGTCGGTCGTCGAGGCAATGGCGTGCGGCACACCGGTCATAGCGGTGCGACGCGGATCAATGGCGGAAATCGTCGAAGAGGGCCGCACCGGATTTCTCATAGAGGACGAGGCAGGGGCGGCGGCGGCCGTGCCGCGAATCGCAGGGCTCGATCGCGCCGCGGTGTCCGCGAACACGCGCGCCCGTTTTTCGGTCGAACGAATGGCCGACGACTATATCGCGCTCTACCGGCGCATTCTGCGACGAAGCGGCGCGACCGGGCGAGCGTGACAGCATATCGCGTCTCGCCCGGATGCACGCGGATCAATCGGACCCGCCCGCCGAGCAGAACAACAGGCACTGCTCAACGAGCGAGCGCACCGCCACCGGCTTGGTGAAAAACTCGCTCCCGGCCACCGCGCGCGCAGCCAGTGCGACGTTCGCCGACGCGTAGATCACGCCGCCGGCGGGATGAAGACGCCGGTAGTGATCGGCGACGTCCCAGCCCGTCATCTCGCCCGCGAGGCGAATATCAGTGACGAGCACATCGAAGTGCGCGCCGCTTTCGAGTGCTTCCAGGGCTTCCTCCCCGGCCTCGGCTTCGGATACGGTGAGGCCCGCCGCCTCAAGGGCATCGACGAGGTCGATGCGGACCAGCCATTCGTCCTCGACAACGAGGATTTTGTAGCGAGAAAGGTGGGGGGGAAAAGTCATAGAAAGCCGGTTGAATTGGTCAGAGGAGCAGGCGAAGGCCGCGCGATCAGGGGCCGAATCGCGCGAATTGCAAGGAACGCATCGCGCCGCCAAGGGTTTCCAAGCTAGGATCGACAAGATTATCGTACAAGCTCGCAACTCGGGGGGAAAAGGCGCAATGCGTCTCGAATCTGAACAGAAAATACGATCATCAGACGACGAAATTGGCCTGCAGCGACTCGCCGCGATCGTCGAATCTTCAGACGATGCGATCATCAGCAAGGGCCTCGACGGCATCGTAACAAGCTGGAACCAGGGGGCCGAGCGGCTCTTCGGATATAGCGCCGAAGAAATGATCGGCCGACCGATCACGACGATCATTCCAAAGGAGCGGCGCGACGAGGAAGACCTTATCATCGGCCGGATCCGCCGCGGCGAGCGTGTCGATCATTTTGAAACGGTGCGGTGCCGCAAGGATGGAAGCCTCGTCGACATTTCACTGACCGTATCCCCGCTCCGCCTCCCCGACGGGTCGATCGTCGGCGCATCGAAGATCGCGCGCGATATCACCGATCGCAGGCAGGCCGAGGCGCGGCTTGCGCGGCAGGCGATCCGGCTCGCCCAGCTCAATCGCGCCGCCACGATCGTGTCGCAGGATCTCGATCTTGAGCGCATCGTCCAGGCGGTGACCGACATCGCCACCGAGCTGATCGGCGCAAGCTTCGGCGCCTTTTTCTATAATATCCTCGACGACGCCGGCGAAAGCTATCTCCTCTACAGCCTCTCGGGGGCGCCGCGCGAAGCTTTCGGCCGCTTCGGCATGCCGCGCAATACCAAGGTATTCGATCCGACCTTTCGCGGCGAGGGCATCATTCGCTCCGACGATATCCGCGCCGATCCGCGCTACGGTCAAAACGAGCCGCATCATGGTATGCCCGATGGCCATCTGCCCGTCGTTTCCTACCTCGCGGTTCCCGTCATCTCGTCGTCGGGGAGGGTGCATGGCGGCCTCTTTTTCGGCCATGAAGCGCGCGGCATGTTCGATGAAGATGCCGAGACGCTCGTCGCGGCGATTGCGGCGCAGGCCGCGGTGGCGATGGACAACGCCCATCTCCACGAAGCGGCCCGGGTCGAGATAGTGCAACGTGCGCGCGCCGAGGAAGCGCTGGAGTTGACGCTAGGCGAGCTGCGTCACCGCATCAAGAATACACTCGCGATGGTGCAGGCTATCGCGTCGCAGACCTTTTGCGAAGCGCCCGCTGCCGAGCGTCAGGCCTTCGAAGCGCGTGTCCGCGCGCTTTCCGACGCCCATGATCTCCTCACCGAGCGAAACTGGGGGTTCGTCTCGGTCGGCGAGATGGTCGAGCGCGCGCTGCATCTGTTCGAAAAGATTCACCCGGGGCGGATTGCAATCGATGGGCCCGACGCGCCGTTCCCGGCCGGCAAGGGACTTCTCGTCGCCATGGCGCTGCATGAGCTGGGAACCAATGCGGTCAAATATGGCGCGCTGTCGAACGACAGCGGCCGCGTCGACCTTTCCTGGGACATGCTTTGTGAGGACGACCGCAATTTTCTTCTGCTCCGCTGGACCGAAAGCGGGGGCCCCGCCGTCGCTCCGCCGACGCGCACTGGATTCGGCTCGCGCATGGTCGAGCGTGCGCTGCGCAGCCAGCGCGGCGACGCCCGCATCGAATTCGATCCCGCGGGCGTCCGCTGCACGATCAAGCTGCCGGCCTGAGCCGGCTCAGCGGCGCTTGCGCTGCGGCGGGTCGGCAAGCTCGATCCACACAGGCGTATGATCGCTGGTCTTTTCCCAGCCGCGCGGCCGCGTGTCGACTTCGGCCGCGACGAGACGCTTTCTCGCAGGTGCGTTGAGGAGCAGATGATCGATGCGCAGGCCGGCATTGCGTTCGAACGCGCGGCGCCAATAATCCCAGAAGGTGTAGATCGTCGCATCGGGATGGAGATGGCGGATCGCGTCGGTCCAGCCCTGTTCGAGCAGGCGATGATAGGCGGCCCTGACTTCGGGGGCGAAAAGGGCGTCGTCCTGCCAGCGCTCGGGCTTGTACACATCCTTGTCGGTTGGCATGACATTGAAGTCGCCAAGCACGACGACAGGGGCATCCAGATCGATTAGCGTCGCCAGATGCGCCTCGAGGCGCTCAAACCAGCGCAGCTTGTAATCGAACTTGGGGCCGGGTCGCGGATTTCCGTTGGGAAGGTAAAGACCCGCGACCAGCACGCCGCCCACCGCGGCTTCGATAAAGCGGCTCTGAAGATCCTCCGGATCGCCTGGAAGCCCGCGCCGCGTCTCGTGGATTTCGCCGATCCGGCTGAGCAGTGCGACGCCGTTCCAGCGGCTTTGCCCGTGCCAGATCGCCTGATAGCCTGCTGCGTTGATCGCCGCTTGGGGAAACTTCTCCTGCGGCGCCTTGAGCTCTTGGAGGCAGACGATGTCCGGCTGGGCGAGATCGAGCCAGCGCAGCAGGACGGGAAGCCGCCCGTTGATCCCGTTGACATTATAGGTCGCGATTTTCACAGATCGGGCAGCTCCTGCGCCGCTCGGCCCCAGTCCGCGAGCGCCTTCGAGGCGGCGCGCTTCACAAGGGTTGCGGCATCGCCGATATGAAAATGCGACGGCGCGTCGATGGTCTCCATTTCCTTCCAGGTCACTGGCGCCGCAACCGGCGCGGCCTCGCGCGCCCGTGCCGCATAAGGCATCACCGCGGTCGCGCCGCGCTGGTTGCGGAGATAATCGACGAAGATCCGCCCCTTGCGCTGCGCCTTGGGCAGCGCCGCGGTAAAATGATCTGGGTCGCTCTGCGCGACCGCCTGCGCGAGCCGATGCGCGAAGTCCTTCACCTCGGGCCATTCGGCGCGCGGCACGAGCGGTGCAATGACGTGCACCCCTTTGCCGCCGGTCAGCATCGGGAATGTCTCGAGCCCCATCGATTTCAGAAGATCGCGGAACTGGAAGGCGGCGCTGCGCACCGCCTCGAAGTCGAGGCCGACGTCGGGATCGAGGTCGAAGACAAGCCGGTCGGCCTTTTCTACATCTTCGATCCGCGAACCCCAGCCGTGGAACTCGATCGTCCCCATCTGGACGCATGTCAGGAGTCCTTCGGCGGAGTCGATATAGAGATAAGGCTCTTGCGCGCCGTCCTTTTCCTCGATCGCGACATGCTTGACGGCATCGCCGAAGCTTCCGGCATCATGTTTCTGGAAAAAGCACTTCTTCGCGCGGCCCTGCGGACAGCGTACGAGGCTTACCGGACGCGAGCCGGCCCAGGGCATCATGACCGGGGCGACCGCGGCATAATAGTCGGCCAGCGCCCCCTTGGTGATATTCGCCTCCGGGTAGATGACGCGGTCGCGGTTGCTGATTGGCACCGGCGCGGTGCGTGTCGCCGTTGTGACAGGGGTCTCGCTTTCGAGGGCGACCGCCTCGGCCTTCTTGTCTTCGCGGAGGCCGAGATAGCTCGGGTGGCGAAGCGTGCCCTCGCGGGTCATTTCGGTAAAGGCGATCTCGGCGACGAGCTTCGGCTTGATCCAGTGCGCGCCGCGCGCCTCGCTTCGCGGCGCCTTCACTGCGGCTTCCTTTTGTTCGAGCGGCCGCATCAGCGTCTGCAGGCGCAGCAGTTCGGCTGTATCGAAGCCCGTGCCGACCTTTCCCGCGTAGCGGAGCGACCCGTTTTCGTGCACGCCGAGCATCAGCGAGCGGAAGGAGCGCGACGTCTCCGACGGCGTCCAGCCGACGATCACAAACTCCTGGCGCTTGATGCACTTTGTCTTGAGCCAGCTCCCCGCGCGCGATCCGACATATCGCGCGTCGGCCTTCTTCGAGATCACGCCTTCGAGCCCGGCTGCGCAAAAGCTGCGCAGGAGCTTCTCGCCGCTTCCCTCGATATGATCAGAGTAACGGATGCGCTCGCCCCGTTCGGGGAGGATACCCACAAGGCGGCGTTTGCGCTCGCGTAGCGGCAGGCCCGTCAGGTCGGCACCGTCGAGTTCGAGCAGATCGAACGCGAAGAAGTCGATCGCCCCCGGTGAGGCCTTGAGCGCATTTTGCAACGACTGGAAATTGGAGCGTCCGTCGGCATCGAGCACCACCGCCTCGCCATCGATGAGCGCGGAGGAAAGCTCGAGCTCGGCGACCGCGGCGAGGAGCGGCGCGAACCGGTCGGACCAGTCGAGTCCCGAGCGCGTATAAGCGCGCGCTTCGCCGCCGCCGACAGCGAGTAGCAGGCGGTAGCCGTCATATTTCATCTCATGGAGCCATCCGCTTCCCGCGGGCACCGTATCGACGAGCGTCGCCAGCTGGACGGGGCGGAAGGGAGGGGGGCCGGCGCGGCGGGCATCGCGCTGGCCGGGCCTGGTCCGGGCTTTTGCCGCTGGACGCGCGCTGGTGTCGCTGTATCGGGCCATGAGGGGAAGACGCGGACGAATGCCGTTCGTTCCACCCTCCCGCGCCAGTGCAACTTCGCCCCAGCGGAGGCGTTGCTTGAGCGAAAGGAGATCATCATGGCAGACGACAAGAATGTAACGGGTGCGCCCGATCGCGACCGTATCAGCCTCTCCGAAGAGTATGAGGTCCGAGACTGGACAAAAAGCCTCGGCGTGAGCGAGGAAGAATTGCGGGAGGCGGTCGATGCGGTCGGGAACTCGGTGGACAAGGTCCGCGATTATCTGAAGGCACGCTGATGGCTGCCGCTGTCGACCGCGCCATGACCTCGCCTGTCGAAAGGGTCGCACGCGCCCTCGCCGGCCATGCGCTAAGTAAAAATGCCGACGGCGACATGTCGTCGGCGGCGGCGGCGGTTGATGCCCTGTGGCCCGAATATAGCGATGCGGCGCTCGCTGTTTTGCGCACGCTTCGTGAGCCGAGCGCGCAAATGCTCGCGGCCGGCGACGGTCCGACATGGGAGCGCATGATCGCCGCGGCGATCGAAGATGAAACGATATCCGACTGAGCCGGTCGGCGGAAAGCAGCGAGTGCAGGAGCGTAGAAATGACCGAGTCTCGTAAGGTGCGCGCGGTGCCGACCGAAAAAACCCGCAACCCCAATTTGTCGGCCGAGAATCAGCCCGAGGGCGCCGCGCGGCGCCCGAGCGACACACTTGATCGAGAGCCGAAGCGCGACCCGAAGAGCGGCGGCAGCATTCCGAAAGATTACAACCCGGAGAGCGGCACCCGCGTAGGGGAGGAAAATGATACGGCCGCCGGCCGCGCCGGCGAGGGGCAGCCTTGAAACCTGCCGCGAGGCAGTCTCCCGGCTGGATCTCAATGGATTCCTTCCGCGCTGCGTTAAGTTACGGCGAGCTGCGGCCGTGC
The DNA here is from genome assembly GCF_023197165.1 of Sphingopyxis sp. MSC1_008. Classification (GTDB taxonomy): domain Bacteria; phylum Pseudomonadota; class Alphaproteobacteria; order Sphingomonadales; family Sphingomonadaceae; genus Sphingopyxis. The sequence continues at coordinate 161,716 of NZ_JALPRD010000009.1, read as the reverse complement.
GCACCGCAGCGAGGAGACCGGCGCACTTTCACGCAAACATAAGTTAAATCTCGACAAAATAGCCCGGATTCCATCGGTGCCGCGTGCAACTTGTGCGCCGCAGCACGCGTTGCTTCATCAACGCGACAGCCCGCTGTGCGCCGCTCGATTCGAGACCGCGCGGCACGGCGATCGCCCATCCCGAGCGAAACTGATAGAGGTACCAGCGATGAAATATGAAGCCGAAGGCCGGTTGTTTTCGAATTTTACCGAGGCGGATATTCCTTCAGCAAGCGCGGCCATGGCGCGTCCGCATTCGCGTGTCGCGCTCATTGGGTGCTTTCGACCGCGCAAGTGCGGCATCGCAACTTTCACCGCTGACACCTATGACCATCTCGCGCGCGCGCGACCCGATCTCAAGCTCGACATCTATGCGATGCGTTCGAAGACCGATGTTGGGAGCGATCCCGCGGTCCGCGGCATTATCGACGAGCAGGATGTGGCGACTTATTGCCGTGCCGCCGAGGCGATCAATGCCAGCGGCGCGGGCGCCGTCTGGCTGCAGCATGAGTTCGGCATCTTCGGCGGCCCCGCAGGCGATATGATCCTCGAGCTCGTCGACCGGATCGCCGCCCCTCTGATCGTCACATTGCATACGGTACTCGCCGAGCCGAACGACGCCCAGCGGCGGGTGATGGACCGCCTCCTCGCGCGGGCATCGAGACTCATCGTAATGAGCCAGTTCGGCCGTGACACGCTCGTTGAGGTCTATGGCGCCGATCCGAAGGCGGTCGCGGTTATCGAACATGGTACCCCCGACCGGCCTTTCGTCGCCTCGTCGCCGCAGCGTGAAGCGCTCGGCATTGGCGAACGGCCCGTGCTGTCGACCTTCGGGCTGCTTGGCCCAGGCAAGGGGCTCGAGACAGCCATTCGTGCACTCCCCGCAATCGCGGCACAATATCCCGACGTGCTTTACCGGATCGTGGGGGCAACCCATCCCAATCTTGTCGCTGCCGAGGGCGAAGCGTATCGCGAAAGCCTCGAAACGCTCGCCGAGAGCCTCGGCGTTGCCGACAATCTTGCGTGGGACAATCGCTTTCTCAGCACCGACGACCTGCTCGAGGCAATCGAGCTGTGCGACATCTACCTCGCGCCTTATCCCAATCTGGCGCAAATCACATCGGGCACGCTCGCCTACGCCGTGGCGCTCGGACGTGCGGTCATCTCGACGCCCTTTGTCCACGCACGCGAACTTCTCGCCGACGATGTCGGCATTCTCGTTCCGCAGGGCGACAGCGAAGCGATTGCAGAAGCCGCGCTGCTGCTACTCGCGGTCCCCGAGGAGCGCCGGGCGCTGCAGCGGCGCGCCTATGCGCGCGGGCGGCGAACCGCCTGGGGCGTCATCGCGCGTGAATTTGGCGCGCTTCTCGACCGCGTCATGACGCCGCCGCCAGGCCGCGCCGGTGCGCGGCGCGCGGCGCCATCGCAGACGGCCATTCTCGATATGAGCGACGATGTCGGTATCTTGCAGCATGGGCGCGGCCCGGTCCCCGACCGCAACCATGGCTATTGCATCGACGATAATGCGCGCGCGCTGATGCTGATGAACAGCGGCGCGTCGGCCAACCGTTCGGACGCGCAGCACTGGGCGCTTCGCTATGCGAGTTTCATCCAGCATGCCTGGAACGACGAGGCGCAGGCCTTTCGCAACTTCATGGGCTACGACCGGCGCTGGCTCGAGGAGGCCGGGTCGGAGGACAGCAATGGGCGGGCGCTCTGGGCGCTCGGCCACTGCGCCGCGCACGCCGGGGGCGAGGAGTTGCGCGCCTGGGCGGCGGACTGGTTTGCGGCGACCTCCAAAATCGCGAGCGGGTTCAAGAGCCCTCGCGCGATGGCGTTCGCCGTGCTCGGTGCCGACGAACTGCTCGGTCGCACGCCTCGCGACGCTCGCGCGCATGCGATCGTCGAACGCGGCGGCGCCTTTCTGCACGCGCTGTGGAAGGCGGGCCGCCGTCCCGGTTGGGACTGGTTCGAGCCAGGTCTTGCTTATGACAATGCGCGGCTCGCCGAAGCGCTGATTCGGGCCGGTCGGCGGATGCATTCGCTGCCGATGGAAGAAGCCGGCCTCTCGGCGCTCGACTGGCTCTGCGACCGGCAGACGAGCGGCGAAGGATATTTCCGTCCGGTGGGTTCGGACGGGTTCGGCCTGCTCGGCGAGACGACGCCCTTCGACCAGCAGCCGCTTGAAGCATGGGCAACGATCGCCGCTTGCGCGGTCGCGCACGGTTCGACCGCCCAGAAGCGCTGGACCGAGCGCGCCGACACCGCGTGGCGCTGGTTCTCGGGCAGCAACGATCGTGGTTTGCCGCTCGCGGATCCGCGTACCGGGCGCTGCCGCGACGGCCTGACTCCGCGCGGAGTCAATCTCAATGTCGGCGCCGAGTCGACCCTGGCCTATCATCTCGCCCATCATGCGATGGCGGCATTGTGGGCAGTCGAAGCGCGCGAAGCCGAACCCGGCGCCCCACGTAGCCTTGCTACGGTGCGCTCGGACGCTGTGGCGGCCGGTTAGACAATTTGTCTAGAAGTCGGCCCGGGGTCAGGCCCGGGCCGGTATCGGTGTGAAGGCCTTGCGGCCTTGGCCTGATCAGGCGGCTTGGCGTCCCGCTTGTCTTGCATCGACCGCCTGAATCAAGACGGCGGCGCAGAAGACGCCGTCTTCATCGACAACCTCGATCCGCAGCCCGCCGTTGGCGTCGATGATTTCGGGATCGTCGTGCAGCAGGCTGCCGCCGTAGCGGATCGCCTCGCGGCGCGCCGCCGCGGCATCGCTTAAAACGACGCCGACGTCGTCCTCATCGCGTGCGCCGTCGCTGGTGTGAAAATAATAACGTGGCATCGCAGGTCTCCGGTCTTGAGCGTCTATGCGGCGTTGTCGCGGTGGAGATAGAGCGGCGTGAAGTCGGCGAAGCGGGCAAGGACGCCGATGGCGCCCGTGCGCAGTCTTCGCCCGCTCCGGATGACCGCGCCCGCTTCTTCAAGCGTTTTGAGCGTGCGATTGACGTGGACCGGAGTCAGTCCGAGAATGTCGGCGAGCTGCTCCTGCGTGAGGGGTACGTCAATCCCTTCGTCGGCGCCCGGATCGATGACTTGCAGCCGATAGGCGAGCTCGCAGAGGAAGTGTGCGAGGCGGGGCAGCGCGTGGCGCCGCCCGACATTGAGCTGCCACTCACGTCCGATCGAGCCTTCGACGAGGATATCGACCAATATCGCCCGCGCGATCGAACGGCGCGTCTCGGCCAGTCTCTCGAGCGCTGCCAGCGGAACGAGCGCGAGCTCGACCGGGGTGAGCGACTGCATGTGGTGGTCGACCGTGTGGAGATACAGCGACTGGAAATCGAGCGGATCGCCCGGGATACGCAGTGCCACGATCTGGCGGCCGCCATCGGCCGCGAGCTTGTAGCGAAATGCGAAACCCGAAAGCAAGATCGGGCAAATCTGCGAATGGTCTCCTTCGCGCAGGATCGTCATATTGGGACCGAGCTCGCGATACTGGTAGGGCAGTGCAAGCAGCTCGCCCTGGTCCGCCGTCGAAAGTCGGCTATAGGCAAGCAGCTTGCGCACGAAAATGTCGAGCTTGGTCCCGGGAGCCGGACTCGCACAGGGTAACGTCGGTCCTCGCTCGGTCATCCCATCCTTCTTTCCATGCGGGCCGGGAGCGCCGGCGCCCCTATGCGGCGGCAAAACCGGCCTTGTTCATTACAGCGGTGACATGGGCATTGCCTTCGTCTCCGAGCGCTTTGCGAAGCTTCGGAAACAGCTCCTCCTCTTCGACCCGAATATGTTCCTCGATTTCGCTTCGAAAGGCGCCGACCTTCTTGATCCAGTCCGGATTTCCGGGCGACATTTCGGAGAGGTCGAACAGATATTGCTTCACATAACCATGATCGTGAACGAGCCGGTCGGCTTCTTCGACCTGTCCATGATCGCGCATAGCGGGATAAACGACATTCTCCTCTTCGAACGCATGCTTGGCGAGTGCATGCTGGAGCTGGACGAGGAGCGCCGCGCGCTTTTTCTTCTGCCGCGCTTCGGTTTTTTCGATCGCGTCGAAGATTTTCAGCGTCATCCGGTGCTCGGTCTTCAATCCTTCGTCCCAATCGCCCTGCGCCGCCGTCAGGCCCTGGACGATCGCCTTGCGGCCGAAATTGGCGGCGATGCCAACTGCGAAACCTGCCGCGGCGGCGCCGAGCAGGCCCGCCGGGCTCTTGAGAAGCTGATCGGGCGAAAAGCTGGTGGCCATGGGGATTATCCTTCCAGTTGCTTCAGGGATGCTTGAGCCGAGTTTCAACGCGCATGAGCGAGACGGCGGTTCGCCGCGGCTGCGCGAGCATGAAGTGGACCGATGCCGCGATATCTTCCGCGCGCAGCATCTGATGCTTGTTGATGAGCTCGCGCTGTTTTTCGGGCGGAAATTCCGGATATTGGAAATCAGCGCCGGTAAAACCCGGTTCGATCAGTCCCACCTTGATATCCTGCTCGGCGAGCTCCTTGCGGAACGACGGGACGAACCCCTGAATGCCCGCTTTCGCCGCGACATAGATCGAACTGCCGGGGCCTTTCGAGACCGCCGACATCGACCCGATGAAGATGATGTCGCTTCCTGCATTCATGCAGCGCGCCGCCTCCTGGGCGCAGATGAGATAGGCGGTGAGGTCGGTCTCGAGCTGATAGCGGGCTTCGCTCTCGCCAGCGTCGGCGAGCGCGGCCGCCGGGACCGCGGCGTTGATCACCGCGATATCGATCTCGCCGAGATAGGCTCTCGCGGCGTCGAAAAAGCGATCGACATCCTCGGCGATCGACAGATCGACGTTGATGCCGTCGCCTTCGCCGACTTCGCTGATCCGCTGCAGCGCGTCATCCAGATGTTCGGGGGTGCGGCCGCAGACGAAGACCTTCACTCCATAGCTTGCGAGGAGCACCGCGATGGCGCGGCCTATCCCGGTCGTCCCGCCCGTAATAATGGCACGTCGTCCCTTGAGTTCGGGTTGCTCGGTATGCGCGTCTTCTTCGTCAATCATTGCTCGCTCGCTATTGCTTGAGTGAGCGCCCCGTCCCGGAGCGCGGAAATAGGCTGGAAATGGCCTTCCGGCAGCTTCCTAGCTGCTTGCGCGCCGCCGACGGGTCTCCCAGCCCTTTTTCGCCGCGGCGGAGCGTTGTTCGGCGCTCTGGCTGGCGCCACCCTTCCGGCCCCCCTTGCGCGACGAGGCGTGGTTTTCTTTCTTGCCGCGTCCCGAACCCGATTTCTTCCCGCCGCCCGATTCCTTGTTTACCGTCGCCCAGGCCCGGCGCTCGGCCTCGTCCTTCCCGACGCCGCGATCCTCATATCCTTCCTCGATATGCTCGGCCTTGCGCTTCTGCTTGTCGGTGTAGCTCGACTTGTCGCCGCGGGGCATGACGTATCTCCTTCTGCCCCCGGGTCTCGAAACCGACAGACGGTGGCCGGGGTTCCCGCCGCGCACAGGGGCGTTGCCGATATCTCCTTAACCTGCGTCAGGAATTGGCCGCGGGTCATCCGGCTGTGCGGTCCAAGCCCCGCGCCCTACGCGACCAGGGAGGCGGGGAGGACGCATATTCCGGCGGAATGCCTTGCGCCCAGCGGCGGGGTGCCATTCGCCCGGCGTCCTCGCCGCGCTTGTCAGTATGATCGCAGAAAAGCGCAAGTTCGAGCCTCTGGGCCGCTAAGGCCACGCCGCCCGGCCCGGTACCCGCCGCGCGATCATATTGATCGCGGTTAAGAGCTGTCCCGGCCACGGAACGACGCCCGCCCGGCCGGCGTCTTTTTCAGGTCCATCCCCCGGGCAGCATGAGAGGATGTCACCAATGGCACAGAATGAACAAGGCAATCCGCAGGACGCCAGCGGGCTCGGCGGCACCCAGCAGGGTGGAGGCCAGCAAGGCGGCCAGGGCGGCGGCCGCGGTCAGCCGGAACAACAGGACGGCGAACGCCGTGAGCAAGACCAGCAGGACGATCAGCGGCGCCAGCAGGAGCAGCAGGATCGCGAGCGCCGCCAGCAAGAGCAGCGCGACGGCGTGATGGGGCAGCCCGGCCAGCAGCAGCCGGGAACGCAGCCCGGGCAAGGCCAGCAGGGCGGCAACGACATGGACCGGCAGGATCGCTGACGGAATAAAAATCTGGTAGGTGCAAAGCCGGGCCATGCCATGCTCGCGCTGTCCGGCTTTTCGGCGAGGACGACTGGAGAAACCATGGAAGATGTTCTCGTCGTCGGCGGCGGCCCAGCAGGCCTGACTGCCGCGCTTTACCTCGCGCGTTATCGGCGCCGCGTGCGCGTCATTCATGATCTGCGTTCGCGCGCGTTGCTGGCGCCACTTGCGCACAATGTTCCCGGTTTTCCTGGTGGCATCGCGGGCGCCGAGCTGATCGCCAGGATGACCGAACATGCCGAGCGCTATGGCGCGACCATAGAGAAAGGACGCGTGACCAGGCTGTCCGCTCGCGAGCAGGGCGGCTATGATGCGATGTTGGACACCGGCGAGACGGTGTCGGCTCGCGGCGCCATCCTTGCGACCGGCGTCGACACCCGAACCGTCACGCTCGACGAAGGCGACCATGACGCCGCAGTGCGCGCCGGGGTGCTGCGCTATTGCCCGATCTGCGACGGCTATGAGCAGCAAGGCGCCGCGATCGCGGTCCTCGGCTCCGACCTGCATGGTGCTGCCGAGGCGATGTTTCTCAGGCAATATTCCGATGCGGTGACGCTCATTCCGAAGGAGCGTGTCGCCCTGACGGCGCATCAACGCGCCGACCTCTCAGCGAGCAACGTCGCCGTTCTGGAACGAAAGATTGTGGCGATCGGGCACGCGGGGCAGTCGATCGCACTCACGCTCGACGGCGAGACGGTGCCGCGCCGCTACGATATCCTCTATCCCGCCCTGGGTTCGCGGCCGCGAACCGAACTCGCCGAGCAGCTGGGCATCGCGCCCGACGCGGAGGGCGGACTTGTAGCGAGCGCCTTTGGCGAGGCGCTGCGTCCCGGGCTTTTTGCCGCGGGTGACGTTCTGACCGGCCTCGACCAGATCAGCGTCGCGACCGGGCAGGGTGCGATGGCAGCCACGCGCCTTCATAACTGGCTGCGCGAGCAGGAGCATCATGTAGTGACCGAGGATACACCGGTTGCGAACGGCGCGCGGCCGCGCCGCTGAGTCAGTCGATCGGTCCGGCATAGTTGAACTGAGTTGGACCACTTTCTCCGGCGCTCAGAGGGCGACCTACACGCCTTGGAGGCGGGTTCGTGTGCAGAGGTCGGCCTTTTCCTCAACGCGGGAAGAGCCGTCAAGCATAGCTACCCGTGAACCTCGGGTATCTGCATTGGGACGCGGGACGTCGGCTGCGACGATCCAGAAGGTTGCGTCGCCCGGAGCGGCCTTTTGAAGTCGGCAGAGCGGGCGGCCGCTCTCAAGGAGCAAGGCGCGACGTCCGTCGGCTTCACCGAGCGCTATCTCGAGCGCCACAGCGGCGTTCGTCGCCTCGAATTCCACCCGCTTTCCGATACCGACGGCATCGTCTTCGTAACACAGCGTGTACGTCCGCCGCGACGCCGATGCAGCGGTATCGCTCGCTGCTGCATCAGCAGAGTTGGAGCCAAAAGACGAGAAACCGGATGCCATTGTCCGCACCTTAATAGGAAGGAGGATCGCTTGCCGGGAAGGATTCGTCGACAGCCTGATCGACGCGGTCCCAGTCGCGCCGCGTCTCGTCGCGCATCCCCTCCGGCCCGGCGCTCCGCGTTTGGTCGAATGCCTCGGGCTCGGTCTCGTTGTCGGCGAAGGCCGCAGCATGCCCTTCGCTCTTTTGGGGTTCGGGGACCGACGGCCGGCGGGTAAACCAGAATAGCGCCCCCAGCGTCATCAAGCCCATAATTTTTCCCGTAGTTGTCGCCATGGCTTTGCTCCTCTTCAAGCAAAGCAACAACCGGCCGGCGCCAAGGTTGCGGTGAATAGGGACGTCAGAGGCGAACTTTCGTGCCTTCCTTATCACAGGTTTATAACTTCGCGCCGTGGACCAAAGGGCAGCGGCGGCAACTCGACTATTCGAATGTAAGCGGCACGTGCACGGCGCCGATCGATCCCCACGGCAGGCATTCCGCGACAGGTTCACCGCCAATCCTCGTCTCGAAGGTCGCACCCTGCGGATCGACCGCCAGGAGGTGTCCGTCACGCCATGCAGGTTCGGCTTCGGCCTTACTGAGATAACGGACGCGCGGCGGATCGCTGCGCCTGCTCGTCAGAAGCCGTCCCAGATATTGAAGCATGACCGGTTTCCGTCATTCCCAATTCAGCAGAAGGCGGCCGTTCGCGGGCACGCGATAATCGATCCGGTCGTCGCTCACCTGTTGCGGACGCAGCATGTCTCCGTCGGCGGTCGCAACTCGCGTCCCGGTCAATTTGCGGCGCTTTTGTCGCACGAAGCTTAGGCGCGCGCTGCACGTCTCGCCGCCATCGAGCGTTAGCGTGACCGTCCGGTCGTCGGTTCGCTCGATGGCGCGCACGAAATGATCGCAGTAAAGCAGGAAGGGAGCATCTTCGACATGGTGGAAGGCGCGCGACGCGAAGATCATCGCGGCCCCGGCACCATAGATTTCCTGGCCCACCTGGCCCGCTGGCTGGCCGTCGGGGTAGAGATCCTCCAGCGGGAACGAGAGATTGCGATCAACATGGCCGTTATTCTCTCGTTGCTCCTCGGCGATCGCTTCCGCGGGAAGCGCGTCTGGATAATAAAACCAGGCGCGATCGAGCGCATATTTGCAATATTCGGAGATGAGCATCCGCGCCGCCGGTTCGAGATCTGGGCCGCTGTCGTCGAGGTAATGTTCGAATGCCGCAAAGCTGTCGAAACATTCATAGATGGCCATGTAGGGCGCGTCTTGAAGCGCCGTGACGGCCAGGAAATTGCGATAATGCACGGCATGGCCGAGCCGGCTTTCCCAGATTTCGCTATTGTGGAAGAAGCTCGCGAGATAGACATAGCTCTGTTCGAGATAGACGTCGCGGTTGGTGATCCGCCACAGTCGCATGCACGCCGCGGCTCCCCATGCGGTCAGATTGGCCTGGTAGTTAAGATCGAACCCGAGGCCGATGGCGGCGTCGATGGCTGCGCGTGCTTCATCGAGATAGCGCTTGTCGTCCGTGAGTTGATATGCCTCGAGCATCACCCAGGCATAGATGCCGCCGACGTCGGTCTGGCCGCGTCCATCGGCGCCTGCCGTTTCGGTGATCACCGAGAAATCCGTGACCTTGTACTGGATCGGCCATTTATAACCGAAATGGTGTGCGGCGCGAATTCCGTAATCGAGCGACTTCAGGAAGAGTGCCTTCGCCTGCCGGTCGCCATTGAGCGCAAGTTTTCCAAGGTTGAGCAGCGGGTGATAGAGATACCAGCTGTCGACCGCGTCGGCGTCCTTGTCGTCGCCGACATTAGGAAGATAACGCCGGAGCGTCTCCAGCTCATGGTCGTAGAAGCGCGAGAGTCCCGACTTGAACTCGTCTTCGAGCGGATGCGCTTCGCCGGTCCAACGCCCCCATTCGTGGATCGCCTGGACGAGCGACATCTGCACCATGATGTCGGGATATTCGGCCGCAGTGTACGGATGAATATAACGGTGCCCATAGTGGCGGATCGTGGCTTCGGGAGCGCCATCGAGATCGCGTAGCGTCGCCTGCGCCCGCGCCACCCAATCGCGATACTCAGTGTCGGGAAGGTCGAGAAGCTGATAGGCGCCGCCCAGCATTTGCAGAAAATGGCGCGCGCGGTCGCGCTCGTCGCTGGGTCCGTCGGGGCGGAAAAGGATTGTCGCATCGGAGAGGGTGACTTCCTTACCGGCCGCGAGCGGCTTGACGTCCTTTTCCTCGAGCACGTCAGGCGTCGGAAGGAGAAAGCCGAGTTCGGGCCAGGCCCCGCCGACGCTGTCTTTTGGCGTTGTCCCGGTGGCCCGGCAATAATCGTTGAGCGCGGTCAGATTCTGGAAATAGAAAATAGTGCCCGCGTCCGGGTCTTTAATATGGAAATAGAGAAGACCCGCGTTGATGCCTCGTTGTACGGCGTTGACCTCTCCAATCGCGCCGATTGGATCATCATTCGCATCGAGCGGAAACAGGTCGCGCGGCACGAACGGCAATTGCGTCGGCGCAGCCGGGATGAAACGCGTGATGACACGGAAATAGGGAAGGGTGCGAGCGCCTGTGCGGACCGATATCCGATGCTCGCCGAGCGAGCTAGTGACCACGATACGGGCGATGTCACCGGGATCAGGGTCTTGAAACTCGATCTTGGAATCGCCCGTCCAATGCATCGCCCGGAGCGCAACTCCGCCCTTGCGTGCGCGTCGAACTATGAGCCACAACGCGGTCCCGAGCAGCCGCAGCTCGGCCGTAAGTTCCCCGACAACGAAACTTGCCGGGGCCTTGCCGCGTGCCGAGGCGAGCTGATCGCGCAGTGTAAGGAGATAGGGCGTAACGGCCGGGACATGCTTGCTCAGCGCACTCGACGTCATGCGGCAATCCTTTCCAGGCCCGCCTCGCCGAGCCGAGCCAGCGGGCAGGCGGTGAGGTTGTAAATATCTGCTCGTCCGCTTGGGCGCGCTCCGGTGTGGACGAGGCGCTCACGCAGCATGGCCAAAAATGGCCTCGTGAGTTTGCAAAAGCCGCCTCGACTTTATCCGTGTAGGACTCTTTTCTGAGGCGTCTGCTGCTTGAGCGGAAAAGGCGAGAGCCGCCCGGAGGGGGCTAGAGGGCGGCTCGCCAGGAGGAGACATGTTAGCCACTCGGATCACGCGATGGCGCAGCGTCGGTCGTCGCCAGCGAGTCGCCGGTGAATCCGGTATCCCCGCCTCGGAATCCGGTATCCCCGCCTCGACCGCCGAGCTCAGCCGTTTCGCCTTCGGTTTCACGCGAGAGATATTCCACGGTAAGACTAGGGAGCATATCGTCGAGATCGACAGCGAAACGCTCGCTGGCGTTCGCCATTTCCTGGCAAACTTGCGCAGTCGCGCTATCACCTTCCTCCTCCGCAGCCGCGACGAGAATCCGTGACGATGATGCCTGCATCCGCGCAAACGTGCTCGTTGCCAGCGCCGCTTTCACGACCTCATCGCCGAGAATTGTTCCGCTCAGGCTTTGTCCAAGGGCGGTGATTTGGCCGGTTGTGTCCTTGATCAGCGATGTGCTTGTACCGCGTTCGGAAAGGCATTGATCGATCGCCCTGGCATGGCTGTCGCAGAGTTCTGCCTGCTCCAGGAGCCGGCGGCTGAAATCGGGATAGTCCTCGTTGCGCCCTGCCGTACCGCGCAGCATTGTTCCGGCCTGCGCTTCGGCGGCATGCGCATCGCGAAGCCACTCGTCCGTTCTCTCTTTCACCGTTGCCATCATAACCTCCTATTTTGATGCCGGTGAAAAGGACGAGCGGCGATATCGTTCCACCTTGTTGACACAGGTTAATCCTTTCACGCCTGCGCGGGACGCATGACGTATTCTGCTTGCATAGAAAGATGGTGGTGGCGGCCGACTTCGCCACGGGGTCGTTCCCGTTTTTCGTTTTCGAATGCGCGATTTGAGGCGAACCGAGGCGCCACGCGCTCCAGAATCTGAAAACGCCAACATGAGTTAAGGAGTAGGTGGCGAAGCCATGGCATCCAGAACGTGAGTGGGGGCTGAGGAGCACTCATGAACATCTCTTATTCCACTGAAACTTTGCTTTCTCTACGATCCGAAGCGCCTTGCATTTCTTTTCGGGCGCGGGAGTTTCTCGCTCGACGTAATGAGATGCCGCGCGCGGTCTGGCTCATTGAGGAAGGCTGGGCGGCCAGGTTTAAGTTGCTCCGCGACGGGCGGCGCCATATTTCGAGATTCTACGCTCCCGGGGACATGTGCGATTTGTCGTGGCTAGTGACGAATGCCGCCGACCAGTCGGTTGTAGCGCTTACGCCCGTTCGGGCCGCCCGTCTTGATCGACACCGGCTTGATACGCGCATGCGAATCGATCCGACTCTTTCTCTGACCGTGGCGCGCGACGCTCTCGCCGAGATGCGCTCGCAGGCTGAATGGCTCATCACTCTCGGCTGCAAGTCGGCATGCGAGAAGATCGCGCATTTTCTGTGCGAACTTTATCTGCGCCTCGAAAGGCGGGGTAAGGCGCGCGAGCAGAGTTGCGATTTTCCGCTGTCGCAGCAGGATGTCGCCGACTTTACCGGGATGACGGCGGTGCATGCATGCCGCACGCTCCGTGAACTACGCGAAGACGGGGTTATTGAGCTGCGCCGCCGCCGGCTCCGCATCGTCGACTTCGCGAAACTGGCACGGATCGGCTCGTTCGACGCTCATTATCTTGAGACGGAGTCGGATGAGGAACCCTTGCCGCGCAGCTTTGTGCCAGCAGCTAGAAGCGCTCAGGCGGCAGCAATCTAGTCGGCAGTTGGCCTCGCGATATCTGCTCGTCGATCAGCACGAGGGTTCAAACCACCTTCTGGATTTGCGGCTCGATACGCAGCGTGACGATATCCACCCCGGGCGGCTGGGTTGCGGCGAAGAGAATCGCGTCGGCCACCGCGGCGGGCGGGAGCAATTGGTGCTCGGCCATCATGCGCGCGCGTTCCTCGGGCGGGAAGGGTTGCATGGCCGACGCTATCGCGCCGGGCTCAATCAGCGTCACCCTGATATGCTCGTGCATCAATTCCTTGCGCAACGTTTCGGCAAAAGACGCCACCCCGCCCTTGGCGGCGTTGTACACGCTTTCGCCCACCGCCTTGATGTGAACGCTGATCGAACCGACCAAAATTATCGAGCCGCCGCGTCCGGTCCTGCGGATGCATTCGACCGCGCGCTGCGTACACGCGACATAGCTCATGAGATTACTCTCGATCACATAGCGCCAGCCGGCCTCGTCCATTTCCATCAGCGGCCCCGAGCCAACGCCGGCGCAGGCGATGAGATCATCCAGTGAATCGAGTTCCTCGGTGACGGCGTCGAACAGCCGCGCAATGGCCCGGCCGTCAGTGAGATCGGCCTCGAGGGATGCAGCGCCACATTCTCCTGCGAAGGCGGTAAGTCCGCTCCCTGGGCGGTCAGTGAGGAAAGGTCTCGCGCCAGCCTCGAGCAGCCTTGTCGCAACCTCGCGGCCAACGCCGCCTGCCGCACCGGTCACGAGCACCGCCCGTCCCACCATGGTGTTCGCGCCAGCCAAGCCGCTGCTCACAGGCCGAACACCGACTTGGGGATGTGGGTTATGCGGCACGCGAGATCGGCCTCGCCGGACGCGACAATGAAATACGCGCCTGCATCGACGATGCCGGTCGTGAACACGACATCGCGCACATAAAGTTTGTCTTCGAGCGGGCGCGTCAGCTCGGGGGCCGCCTCGAGCAGAGGATTATGATCGGTGCGTACGACACAGGCCGGATCATCGCGGTCGAGCAGCGACCAGTAGGTGCGGTAGATGCCGACAATCTCCTTCGGCTCGACACCATGCCAAAGAGTGAGCCAGCCGTGGGCGGTGAGGATCGGCGGCGTGCCGCCGCCCATTCGCGCGGTCGCGACGGTCGCGGCGTGTGAGCGAATGCCGGGAGCGGGGTGCGGTTTCCAGTGACGCGCGTCGGGCGACGTTGCCAGATTGATCGATGGACCTGCCCGCCACTCAGATCCGGGCGGATAAGCGAAGTATAAATCGCCGAGAGGCCGCGTCTGAGCCCAATATTGTCCCGCGATCCGCCCTTCGAAAATCAGCATATCCTTGTTCTGATGATCGAGCACGATATCCTCGAAGTGCCAGTCGAGCCCGTTGTCCGAACTGTAGAGCGTCGTCGAATGGCGCTCGGGGCTGACCGAGCAGGTCGTCATCAGCCAGCGATCCTCGACTCGGCTGATTCGTCCGTCTTCGACCCCATAGCATTGGAAGCTGGAGTGGGGCGCGACCGCCCGGTCATAGTGAACCGCGACGATCTTTTTGCCGTCCGGGGTCAGCTCGACCGGAAGTAGCCATGACAATGAGGTGAGGGCCATCACCCGCCACTTGCCGCCACGAACGAGGAACTTGCGTGGGTCCGCTGTGTCGCAAAGATCGAGCGGCCAGGCGTCAAGGCGATAGCGTCCCTCGTCCCAGCGAATGCAGTGGACATGGCCGTCGGCGATCGGCTGCCGCAGCGCCTCGGCGATGCGGACCATCATCAGGAGGTTGCCATTCTCAAGGCGCGTCAGCCCGGGATTGAAGGCGCCCAGCACATAAGTCTCGGCGGCAAAATGGCCGGCGAGTGGCGAGCGCGCAAGATCGACATCATCGGGTCCGAAAATCAGATGGTCGACAGGGAAGGTCATACAGGCAGTTCCGGTTTTCACGTGGCAGAAAGCGCGATGTCGCGCCGCTCGAAGGAATGCGCCGGGCGCGCCATTGTTCCGTTGCCACTTCCCGGCGCTTGATCATCGCGCCATCTGCGAGGACCGGGATGTGGAACCAATGCGCCGGCGAAGCGATTGATCGCACGTCCTGTCCGCCCGGGCGGGGCCTTCCCGAAGACCTGTTGAGGAGATCGCCGAATGAAGCAGCTTGTCGCCTTTGATCTCGATGGAACGCTCGCCGAGAGCAAGCAGCCGCTTGAGGCCGAGATGGCCGAAGCGCTCGCCGACCTGCTCGGTGTTGCGCATGTCGCGGTGATCTCGGGAGGCGACTGGCCGCAGTTCGACAAGCAGGTTGCAAGCCGGCTTCCGCCGCGAGCGGACGTCTCACGGCTCTGGCTAATGCCGACCACGGGCACGAAACTCTACACCCATGACAGCGGCGCCTGGGCGCCCGTCTATGCCGAACTTTTCGAGCCCGAACAGAAGCGCCGGATTCTCGAGGCGTTCGACGCATCGCTCGCCGCGACGGGGTTCGTACCCCAAGAAGTCTGGGGCGAACGAATTGAGGATCGCGGCAGCCAGATCACCTTTTCGGCTCTTGGCCAGGAGGCGCCAATCCACGCCAAGGAGATTTGGGATCCCGATTTCGCCAAGCGCAAGATCATTCAGGCCGATTTGCGTACGAGGCTTCCCGGCCTGTCGATCAACATGGGCGGCGCGACGTCGATCGACATCACGCGCGAGGGCGTCGACAAAGGCTATGGTCTGAAAAAGCTGGCGGCGGCAAGCGGAATGCCGCTCGATGCGATGCTTTTCATCGGCGACGCGATTTTCCCCGGCGGAAATGATTATCCTGCGAAGGAGATCGGGCTCGATACGGTCCGCGTGCGCGATCCGCAGGAGACACTTGCGGTGATTGCAGCGATCGTCGCTTGCCAGAAGGTGGCCTGACGCCGAGACGACGTTGCCGGAAGCGGAAGGGCAGGGGCCCCTGATCCTGCAGCGCGACCACTCGCCCCGAAGCGGGGAACCCTCGGCCCGGCTGGTGCTTCTTTCGCTAAGCAAGCCTCATTCCGATCGGTAGCGAGATGCAGCAGACCCAGGCCCTTCGCCACATGAAGGCGAACATCGTGCTTTATGGCGCGCTCTTCGCCAATCTCGGCATTGCGGCGGCGAAATTTTTCGCCGCCGCGATCAGCGGTTCCTCTTCGATGCTGACCGAAGGCGTTCATTCGCTCGTCGACAGCGGCAATCAGCTGCTGCTGCTCTACGGCCAGTCGCGGGCGAAGCGGCCGCCCGACGCATTCCACCCCTTCGGTTACGGGCGCGAACTCTACTTCTGGGCATTCGTGGTCGCCATCCTGATCTTCGCGATAGGTGCGGGCGTATCCTTCTATGAGGGCTGGCGCCACGTTGCCGATCCCGAGCCGCTGCGCGACCCGACCATCAACTATATCGTGCTCGGTATCGCGGTGCTTCTCGAAGGAACATCCTGGACCATCGCGGTGCGCGAGTTCAACGCCGGTCGCGCCGGCGTCGGCTGGTGGCAGGCGGTGCGGCGCTCGAAGGACCCCGCGGGCTTCATCGTTCTGTTCGAAGACAGCGCCGCCATGCTCGGTCTCTTCATCGCAGGGGCGGGCGTCTGGGCGAGCCATGCCACCGGCGACCCGCGCATCGACGGTTATGCCTCGATGGCGATTGGCGCCATTCTCGCCGCTGTGGCGATTTTGCTCGCGCGCGAAGCGAAAGGCCTGCTCATTGGTGAGAGCGCCGATGCGGAGCTTGTGCACATGATTTGGTCCTGTCTCGAAAAGCGTGCCGAAATCACCGCAGTCAATCATGTCAGGACAATCCACACGGCACCCGATGCCGTGTTCGTGGCGGTCAGCGCCGATTTCGACGACCGCATCGCAATGGGCGCGGCGGAGACGCTGATCGAGACGATAGAAAGCGAACTCAAGGCGGCCGACAGCCGCATCACGTCCATCTATATCCGGCCCGAAAAACAGATCGACGCGGTCGCCTATCCGAAGCCCGAGCGGCGTGCGCAGGGCGGATAGCATCTGTTCGCGGCGCGCCGATCAGGCAACCGCTACGGCGTGCGGACGTTTCCGTCCGAGTGAGGATGGCGGATGTCGCATGCGAGGCGAGCGGTATCCGCAAAAATTTAGGCGGACCGTGTGCAACTCTTGAACCCCGATCTTTTCTGGCCGATCGCCGGCGCCGTCATCGCCGGAGCAGTCATAGGAGCCGAGCGCGAGTACCGGGCAAGCGCGGCGGGTCTGCGCACCCACATATTGGTCAGCCTGTCCTGCTGTCTGCTGATGCTGTCGGCCGTTCACCAGATGAACTGGCTCAGCGACACGCCGCTCGAGGTCATCCGCATCGACCCGGTTCGCATGGCGCACGGCATTCTTACCGGGATCGGTTTCCTTTGCGGCGGCGTGATTTTTCGGGAGGGGTTCAATGTTCGCGGCCTGACCACCGCCGCATCGCTCTGGATGACCTCGACCCTCGGCATGCTCTTCGGTATCGGATTCTACGAACTGGCAATCTTCGGCGCGGTGGCGACATTGCTCGTCCTGGGAGCGGTCACGCTCACGGAAAAATGGGCGCCGCAGCGCCGAGTGGCACTTTTTGTCGTCCGCTATCGCGCGCCGGCGTCGATTTCGGCGATCGACTTCGGAAAGCTGCTCTCAGATCACGGCCTGAGGTTCACGACCATCGACCAGTCGCTCGACGGCGGGATCGTAGAATATCGCGTTGTCGCGAACGGCTATCGCGACGCCGATGCGGAGCGGCTTGCGTCCATGTTCGGCGCCGACGCTGCCGTCGCGGGCTATGAGATTCGGCCGCAGCAAGGCTGAGGCCGCTCGCATTCCGACACGGTGTAGCCTTGACGCAGCCATGGAGCCGCCCACAGCCGCCGCCACTCTCGCGCCGCGCGCTACCTTCCATGTTGAACATGCGGGCAAGCATTTTTCAGTACATGGGTTAAGTCGGAACAGGGCAGGTCGTCGCGCTTCGTGATCCGGTAGGCAGGCAGGCCCGCTGCTTCCGCCGTCCTTATTGCCTCCGCGCGACTTGAGCGCTGCTCGTAAGCCGCGCGGGCCGCCTGAAGCATTCTAGAAACCGCGGAACATCGGGCATGTCGGTGCGTCGATGGAGAATCGTTTCGCCTCCAACAGAGTGGAAATTGCCATGTCCTATTTCTCCCGAACAGCGCTCGAGAAGCCCGAGTATCTTATTGGATCGGTGGCCGGTCTCGCAGCGATCGGTGCCGGCCTCCTGTTCTGGCGCAGGCAACGCCGCGTCGCCGGCGAGCGCGCCGCCACGATAAATGGCGACGCGCCGCACTGGACCCTGAAACGAAAGAGTGACCGGGCGCTGTTCGGCAAATCGCTGCTGATAAACCGGCCGCGCGAAGAATTGTTCGAGGCCTGGCAAGTCGAACGCTTTCCCGATTTTATGGAAAATGTTGTCGCGGTCGAGCCGGTCGGTGACGACGTATCGCGCTGGACGGTCAAAGGCCCCGCTGGGCGCGAGGTCCATCTCGTCAATCGCGTCACGAAAATCGTCCCCGGCGAATCGATCTACTGGCAAAGCGAAGAGGAAAGCGAAATCGCCAATAGCGGGGAGGTCCGCTTTACCGATGCTCCGGCAGGTCGGGGTACCTATGTCAGCCTGATCCTGGCTTATGCCCCCCCCGCCGGGGCGCTTGGGCGGCTCGGCGCCAAGCTCCTGCAGCGTGAGCCCGAAGTCCAGGCCCGGCGCGACCTGCACCGGTTCAAACAGCTTATGGAAACCGGCGAGGTCACCAGCAATGCCTCGCCATCAGCGCGGCCGTCCGAGACCGCCACCCAGCCCCATATCTGAGGAGTCATCTAATGCGCGCAGTCACATGGCAAGGCCGCCACAAGATCAGCGTCGAAACCGTGCCCGACCCCGAAATCGTCAATCCTCGGGATGCAATCCTGAAAGTGTCCTCGACGGCAATTTGCGGCTCGGATCTTCACCTCTACGACGGCTATATTCCTGGCATGCGCGCCGGGGACGTCGTCGGTCATGAGTTCATGGGCGAGATCGTCGAGGTCGGCCCATCTTCGACGCTCAAGAAAGGCCAGCGCGTCGTCGTTCCTTTTACGATTAGCTGCGGCCAATGCTTCTTCTGCGAAAAGCAGCAATATAGCGCCTGCGACAACGGCAATCCCTCGGAAACGCGCGACGCCTCGGAAGTGCTGATGGGGCATGCGATGGGCGCGGCCTTCGGCTATGCACACCTGACCGGTGGATATGCTGGCGGTCAGGCCGATTATGTTCGCATTCCCTATTCGGACGTGGGCCCGGTCGTTATTCCCGACGATCTCGCCGACGAGGACGTGCTGTTCCTCTCCGACATCCTGCCGACCGGTTGGCAGGCGGCGATCAACGCCGATATCGAGCCGGGCGACACCGTCGCGGTATGGGGTTGCGGCCCCGTCGGTCTTTTCACCATCCAGTCGGCGCTGCTTCTCGGTGCCGGGCGCGTTGTGGCCATCGATCACTTCCCCGCTCGTCTCGCGCTCGCCAGGCAATTGGGGGCAGAGATTCTCGACTACCGCGAGGTCAATGTGCGCGAAGCATTAGACGAGATGACCGGCGGAATCGGACCCGATGCGTGCATCGACTGCGTCGGTATGGAAAGCCACGGCTTCACCCCCGACAATATTCTCGACCAGGTGAAGGCGCAATTCTACGCCGCGACCGAGCGGCCCCACGCGCTGCGCCAGGCGATCCTCGCTTGCCGGAAGGGTGGGCGCCTGTCGATACCTGGTGTCTACGGCGGCTTCGCGGACAAGTTTCCGCTCGGGCAGTTGATGGAAAAGGGCCTTACCGTGAAAAGCGGACAGACGCATGTGCAGCGTTACACCGGTGAGCTTCTCGAGATGATCCGCGAAGGCAAGTTCGATACGACATCGCTGATCTCGCACTATGCGCCGCTTGAAGATGCCGCAGAAATGTACCGGCACTGGCACGGCGACCAGGACAGCTACACCAAGATCATCCTCAAACCAGGGCTCGAGAAGGGCGCGGTGAAGACCATGAAGGAGATGGAACATGCCTGAGCGCAAACTCGCGATCGTCACTGGTGCGTCGAGTGGGATCGGGCGCGAAATTGCCCGGCTGGCCGCCGCGGATGGCTATGATCTTGTCGTGGCGGCCGACGAGCCGCTCGTCGATGCCGCGGTGGGGTTCTTGGCAAAGGGCGTAGAAGTCGAGGCGGTCGAGACCGACCTGGCGAGTCAATCCGGCGTCGATCGTCTGCTCGCTGCGGCGGGCGGGCGCCCGATCGACGTTCTCGTCGCAAACGCCGGGCATGGACTCGGTCGGGGTTTTCTCGATCAGCATCCCACCGAGTGGCGGCATGTGATCGACACGAATATCACTGGCACCCTGTTGCTCCTTCAGCCCGTCCTGAAGAAGATGGTGGCGCGCGGAGAAGGAAAGGTCCTCATCACTGGCTCGATCGCAGGTCATCTCGCGGGGTCGTTCCAGGCGGTCTACAATGGCACCAAGGCGTTCGTCGACAGCTTCGCCGCGGCGATCGGCAATGAGCTCAAGGACAGCGGCGTGACCATAACCTGTCTCAAGCCGGGCCCGACAGACACGCGCTTCTTCGAGCGTGCCGATATGCTCGACACGAAAGTCGGTCAGGCGGAGAAGGATGATCCCGCGGATGTGGCGGCCACCGGCTGGGAGGCTATGAAGAAGGGCGAGCATTCGGTCGTGCACGGGATGATGAACAAGGCGCAGGTCCTCGCCTCGGGCGTATTGAGCGAGGCGGCGACCGCCGAGTTGCACCGCAAGCAGGCTGAGCCGGGAACCGATCGATGACCGAAGGAGCTCCAATGAGTAAACATCTACTGAGACCGAGCGCTGCTACCTGCTGAGTTTGCTTGCCGCTCTGGAAGAATGATTGATCTCGCTCAACTCACGCAACGAACTTCCTGTTTCGTGGCTTGATCTGGTATGAAACTCTCGCGAAATCCCGATACTGCTGGCTCGGACAATCCGGGCCCGCCCTCACCATGGTTAGCCTTCGCCGAACTTCCCCGGGCTCTGGCCGAGCTAACGCTGTTCGCTTCCGCCTGTCGCTCGCTGATCGCAGTCGCGGCCCGCGGCGATGGTCATCCGGTCCTCGTTCTCCCAGGCTTGCTTGCAGGAGATCACTCTACCGCTGCCCTCAGGCGAACGCTGTGCAAGCTCGGCTACGACGCGCGGCCATGGGGTCTCGGCACCAATCGCGGACCCCTTGCAATTGGCGATGACGGCGAACGTCTCGTCGCCCGCATCGAAGACATCTTCTGTGAAACGGGACGGAAGGTAAGCTTGGTAGGATGGAGCCTGGGCGGTGTTTTTGCGCGCCTGATGGCGCGGCGGCTCCCCGATCTTATCCGCCGGGTCGTCACGCTTGGATCGCCTTTTTCCGGAAGCCCCGAAGCGACCAATGCCGCTGCGATCTATGAGCTCGCGAGCGCGAGCCGGATCGACGATGCAAAGAACCGGGCTTTGTTCGACGAATTAAAAGCCGCTTCGCCTGTCCCCTCGTCCGCCATTTACAGTCGCAGCGATGGCATTTGCGCGTGGCAAGTGTGCCGCGAGGACGCCGACGAAAAGTGCGAAAGCATCGAGGTCTATGGCAGCCACTGCGGGCTCGGGGTGAACCCGACGGTGATCTATGCCATCGCCGATCGTCTCGCCCTCGACGAAGACCGGCTCGAGCGATTCCGGCCGGGCGGAGTTGCCGGTTTCCTTTATCCGGCGAGCGATCGTGCTGACTCGGTCGGCAACTGACCGGCGCGGCGTAGGCGCGCGGCCAACAGTCCATGCGCCTTCGCGTCGGCAACGCGGCGCCTGGGTTCGGCATTTCATCCTGGCTCGCTTCGGCCAGGTCAAAGCTCGCCGGTCTTTACCTGCTAATAACGCCTTAGCAGGCTCTCGACGGTTGGCGCGGTTGTCCGATCTTTCCCTTCGTCGTTCCGAATGTCCTTTTCCAGCGCTTCGCGAATCGCTTCGATCTGGGTGTCGGTGAGATGCTCGATGCCGACGAATTCCGCGCGGGCCTTGTCGAGCGCGCGCAGAATCTCGTCGAGTTTCGCCTGCATGGCCGCGGCATCGCGATTTTGACTGTTCTGAATGAGGAAGACCGCGAGGAAGGTCATCACTGTCGTGGCAGTGTTCACAATCAGCTGCCATGTATCCGAATAGGCGAGAAGCGGTCCGCTTCCGGCCCAGAGAATGATGAGACCGACGGATATGATGAAGGTCAGCGGCTGTCCCATGATATGTGCGCAGCGCGACGCGACTCTGGTGAAAAACTCATCCATGAAACGGCTCCGCCGCAGCGGGCGATATCCCGAGCGACTTCCGGGTCATAACGCGCCGTGGCCTGCCCGGTTTCCAAACATGATCCATGTTAGAAGTTACATGGTTACGCCACGTCGAGCTAACGGCGGAAAAGATTGGCCAATTGCCGCATTGTCTGCGGAGGAAATGGTCTTCTTCCTTTTGGATTATCGGCGAAGTGACCTCCCAGGACCGCGTCGCTTGCCGATTTTGGAGTGAAACCGACCTATTGCCGTTTCCATATTGTAGGATCAATGCGTTTTTTGACAGCGGGGCTCGATCCGTAGCGTTACGACGTCGGCGCGCCGCGAGCGGGTAAGCACGAACAGCACCGCCTCGGCGACCTCTTCGGCCTCGAGCATCGCCTCGCGCGCGACCGCTTCGTCCTTCTCGCTTTCGCTGCAGGTCTGCATGGGCGTCGAAGTGGATCCCGGTTGGACGACGCTGACCTTGATGCCCAACGATGCGACCTCCTTTCGCAGCGTTTCGGCGAATGCCTGCACACCCGCTTTCGTCGCGGCGTAGACGCTTTCGCCCACCGCCTTGATCTCTGAGCTGATTGAACCGATGAAAAGGATGTGTCCGCCCCGATCTTGCATGCGTTCGATCGCTCCCCGCGCGCAGGCAAGCGCCCCCACCAAATTGGTTTCGACGACATAGCGCCACGCCTCGTCCGCCATCTCGTGTATCGGCTCGGCGCCAAGCGCCGCGGCGCACAGCATGACATCGAGCCCGCCAAGCTTTTCGTCGACGGCACGAAATAGTTCTGAAACACCTCTTTGGGTTGCGAGATCGGCGGCGAGCGCGAATATCTCGCCGTGACATTGTCGCAGTTCGGCCTGTCGGTCGGCAAGGCCCTCTTTGTCGCGGCCAACGATCAGGAGAGAAGCGCCCGCTCGCGCAAGCACAGCCGCCGAAGCGGCCCCGATCCCTGACGTCGCGCCGGTGACCGCGATCCGCTTGCCCGCGAGGCAGCCGCGCGTGGCGGCCTCATTGTCTCCGTCAGCCAAGGTGGACACTCGCTCGCGGCGTGGAAGGCCGGCGCCGCACGGGACCAGATTCTCGTCTCGGTTTTTGAAGAGATCGCCCGGTCAGTCGCCTGAACCTTCCTGGCAACCGGTTGCCACGGGCTGTCGTGCAGACGGTCCCATCCATCGTCAGTTGTCCTCGTCGACTGCCGCGAGCGGCTTGCTTGCCGGTCCGTTGAGCACGGTGCCATCGGGGGCGAATTGGGAGCCATGGCATGGGCAATCCCAGCCGCATTCGAGGCTGTTCCAGTGAATGATGCATCCGGCATGGGTGCAGGTCGCCGACCGCCGTTCGAGGCTGCCGTCCGCTGCTCGGTAAACCGCGAGTTTCCGCAGTCCCCGGCGGAGGATCGCGCCGTCCCCCGGCGCGATGTCACTTTCGGAACTGACTTCACCGGGCCCGAGATACTCGGCGAAATTTTTTACCGCGCCGACTTGGCCTTCGACAAAGTTCGCAAGCGACGGACGCGTCGTCAGGGGTTTGCGCGATGGATCGAAGAGCGATGCGAACGGGGCGGGTTGTTCCGCGACGAGGCAGGCGATCGTCATGGCGCCCGCAACGCCATTGGTGATGCCCTGTCCCGAATCGCCGCTGTGAATAAAGGTCCTTCGGCTCCCGGGATTCCGGCCGCTGAACGGCATGAAGTCGATCGGCTCGAGGACCTGTCCCGACCAGCGATAATCGGAACCGGAAAACGGCGCGAAGCGTTCGCGCGTCCACCGTTCCAGTGCGTCGAAACGCGCCGGCATATCATCGGCTTCGCCGCTGCGATGATCTTCGCCGCCGACAATGAGCAGATCGCTTCCATCACGCAGTGGCTGAGTACGGACGTAATGATAGGCCTCAAGTGTGTCCCAGAAGAGCGCGTCGGTGACTGAGCCCTTCGGCACACGTCCCGCAATCGCATATGTCCGCATCGGGAGTTGCTTCGTGTGAATCGCGACTCTGTCATTGACTGGCGAGTTGGTCGCGACGACGGCCGCCTTCGCCCGGATGCGGTGGCCAGCCGCGGTTTCGATCTCGACGCCGCCCTCATACTCGCGATCTGCGGCATAGGCCGTATCCGCGAAAATCTGCCCCCCGCTGCGGCGGACTGCGGCGGCGAGGCCCGCGAGATACCGCGCGGGCTGGATGCGCGCCTGGTTTGCGAATTTGATCGCGCGCCCGGTGTCGAAGCCGTGAATCGGCGCGCTGTCGGCCCAGCTTACCGCGAGCCCGAGACGCTCGCAGGTTCGATATTCCTCTTCGAGGTCGGCCTCGTCTTCGGGGTGCGCGGGGAAAAGATAGCCGTCGAGGCGGGCGAAGTCCGCATCCGGCGCTTCGCGGGCGGAGATCGCTTCGATCCGGTCGATCGCGGCGGCTTGGCTGCGATAATAGTGGCGCGCATTGTCGTCCCCGTGAATCGCAACGAGCTGCGAATAATAGTCGTCAAGCGCCGATGCGAGATGCGCCGTTGTTCGCGATGTCATTCCCCCACCGACTTGGCCGCGGTCGATGACAGCGACCGATCGACCGAGTTCGAGAAGTTCATAGGCCGTCGACAGGCCTGCAATGCCCGAACCGACGATTAAGACGTCGCAAGTCAAGTCGCCGCTCAACGGTCCGTCGTGGTCGATCGGCACCTCGTCCATCCAGCACGATCGGCTGCCCTCCTCGCGACTATTCATCTTCGGACTCCATAAGGTCGGATGCCTCTGCATCTTTCAGCGGGCCGGCTCGGAGCGTCGACCGCCGCGCGTCGATGAGTTCGTGAATCGAGAGTGCGGTGAACGCGCCCCAGACGAGATGGGCCGCGATCATCAGGCCGTTCCGCCGGGCCGGGTGGTGGTGCGCGCCGCGCAGTATATCCGCCGCCGGCAACCAGCCGAAATAGCTGGCCGCCCACACCGCGACGCCAGCGGCTGCGCCGCGCGTTGGAGTGATTGTGGGTGCGACGGCTGCGATAAGCGCGCCCGAGGCGGCGCCATAGAAGTGATGGGCAGCCAGCGACGCATCCTTGACGGCATCGTCGCGCCCCTGCAGCGGAAGCAGCTGCTCGGTGATCTCGCGCGGCGGCAGCGGATAATGTTCGGAAGGCGGGAGGCGCCGGTACAGCCTGTTCATCGCAGCAGTCATCGCGACGGTGGCGGCGAAGCCCGCAATGGCGCCGGCGAGCAGCCGGCTACGGATCGGCAGGTCAGGCGAGCCAGTCATGACAATGTTCCGCGAACAGTTGCAGGCGCTCTTGTGGATCGATCCTTCGTCGGCAAAATCCTTGCTCCTCTCCGAGAGAAAACCTCCGCTGCCGGTTCGTTCCCGGTAATGATCTGGATCAAGTCAATTTAGGTGACGGCGGGCGCGCCTCGGCAACCTGCCGCATCGACGCTAATTGTCCTCGTCTTCGAGCCGGTCGATTTCGGCGTCGGTCGCTTCGTCGAGCGCCGCCGAAATATACTCAGAAAGATCGCCCATATCCTCTTCAATTTCATCCCGGCTGATACCAGCGGTCTCGGCATCGGCGAGCATGCGGCTGAGCGTTTCTTCAGTCTCGGGATGCGGTCCATCGTCGGGCGCGAGCACAGTTGCCTGAATATTCTCAGTCACCCAGCGAGTGGCAAAATCAATCCCGGCGCGGCTCATTTTAACCTCCATCGATCTGTGGGACGAAAGGAGCCTGAGCGTTCCCGGTTGCACGCCGCGTTAACAATGTGCGCAGACACCGGTACTTAACCCCGCCTCGCTAACTGCGGTGCGTGCGGTTTTCACGGCGCGGGGGTGCAATCATTACTCGGCTGGCTCAAGCTCGCTTACTCGGCGGCGAACTTCCGCTCGGCCGATTTTCCATAAACTGGATCAAGACTTTGTTGCTCGTTGCCGTTCATTCACCTCAATCCGCTATTTTGTCGCCATGAGCCGCTTCTATTTCCATTGTCACGGCCTCGGTGAAGTGCTCGAGGATTTCGAAGGCGCAGAACTGATGAACGAGGGCGCCGCCCGTGCGCGGGCCATCGAGTCGCTCCGCGACCTCATGGCAGGCGACGTGGTCAAGGGTTTGCTCGACACGCGCCTCGCGATCGAAATCGAAGACGAGCGCGGCGGCCGTGTCGCGCGCATCGGCTGCGCCGAAGCTCTTCGCATTCTCGCATAGCGTGCAGAGGTGCCCCGGCGTCGGCTGTCCGCGACATCTCCAACCAGCGGCGAGAATATTGGAAACGACACAACATGGATCAATCGGTTGCAACTTCGGCCGCGCACTTCTCGTTTTCTCGTCATGCTGACACCAACCGACGACAGTGAACATCCGCTCGCCAGGCGATTCATGGCGTTCATTCGCGAGAGCGACTTTCCGTGCGTGGGCGCAAAGTCTGCGCTTGCCCGGAATCAGATCCGATTTGTCGTCGGGCGCGACCTGCGATCGGCGTGGGATGATCTGCGCATCTATCCCAATCTTCTCGATCTGGCCTGGAGTTATACGCGTGAACCCAGCCTGTTTCATTCGCTCGCGGTATTGTTCGAGGACGACAGCGGGCTCGACGAGGCGATGTTCGAGGCGTGCCTCTGGGAGCGACTTGCATCACTGTCCGCCAAGGACGACTGGCACGGCCAGCCGCCCGATCCGCGCGTCAGTACCGATCCCGACGATCCGCATTTCTCGCTGAGCTTCGGTGGCGAGGCGTTTTTCGTCGTTGGCCTCCATCCGCGAGCCAGCCGACCGGCACGCCGTTTCGAACGCCCGGCGCTCATATTCAACCTTCATGACCAGTTCGAGCAGCTTCGCGCCCGCGGCGTCTATGACAAGATGCGCCACAGCATCATCGCGCGCGACGTTGCGCTCGCCGGCGAGCCCAACCCGATGCTCGCGGTTCATGGCACAGTCTCCGAAGCGCGCCAATATTCGGGCCGCGCCGTCGACGACAATTGGGTCTGTCCTTTTTCCGGCCGGGCGTCCAGAGCGTCGCCTGGCAGCACTACGGACGCGCGCAGCGACTAGGAACTCGCGGCGCCTTGCGCTCCCTCGGCGGATTCCTCGCCCGCCCGAGCGAGAGGCAAGCGCTCTTCCAGGTCGAACTGGTCGCCAGCACTCAGTGCGTGCAGGATCACATTGTGCATCGAAAGAACCCGATCGGGCTTTGCCTCAGCGATGTTCGAATGGCTGACTTTCTCGGCATCCACGACCGTCACTGCGCCCGCGCCGATCACGCGAAAGCGCCGATCCTCGACGATGATTGCGCTGTCCTCGTCGATCCCGATCCCTAGCAGGCGCGGATTATGAGCGACGGCCCCGAGCAGGCGGCCGATGCGGCCGCGCTCGGCAAAATGCTGATCGATGATCACGTCCGGAATCAGCCCGAGCCCCGGTGCCATGTGAAGGTCGCCGATTCGGTGCGATTCGGCGCCGCTGCCTCGCACGAGCATCGTCTCGCTCTGCGCCGACGCCCCGGCCGATGTGCCCGCAATCACCCCGCCACGTGCATGAAGCGCGCGAACCTCCGCCTCAAGCGGGGTGTCGCCCATCAGGCTGACAATGCGCAGCTGGTCGCCGCCGGTAAAGAAGATCCCTGCCGCGCCGGCGAGCAGGCTGCGGTTCGCAGGGTTCGACGTATCCTCGCGTTCATCGAGATAAAGCTCGGCGACGTCAACCACGCCGATGCCGGCAAATGCCGCGCGATAGGCGGCGAAATACTCCCCCGGCTCTTCGCTTGCGACGGTCGCGAGGATGAGCCGGCCGCCGCCCAGCCGCTCGGCGACAGCGCGAAGAATCTGACGATCGCCTTCCTTGTCTTCATGCCCGCCGATCGCGATCAGCGCCCCGGTCCGGTCGGTCACGTCGCGACCTCCCTTGACCATTCATCCCGGTGAACGAGCGCACAAATGCCATCCTGTCCCGCGTGGGTGAAGGCGACCGCGAAATGTGCGCTATTGTGGGCAAGGCCGATGCGCCCGGCGGCATCGATCGCGATGACCCCGGCTTCGGCGTGGAGACGCGCCATCGGTTTCATGATGACGCTTGCGGCAGCGGCGGCGGGCCGATCTTCCATTGCTCGCATCACGCGCGCGCCAAGCAGAGTACGGGCGATCGCCTCACCATCGCCCGACAGCGAAACCGCGCCAATGGCATTATCGGCATAGAAACCGCAGCCGGGCAGGGCCGCATCGCCGACCCGGCCAGGCAAAGCGCCGCTCAGTCCGCCAGTCGAGGTCGCGGCCGCCAGATGGCCAAGGCGGTCGTAGGCGACGCAGCCGACGGTGTCGTGCCCGGCGTCGATCGGCGATATGGGCCGAAAGGGCCGCGCTGCCAGCGGCAGACCCTGGCTACGCGCGAACACTTCGGCACCGTCGCCGACGAGCAGCACCGGCGGCGCGCAGAGCATCGCCGCCGCCGCCTCGACCGGATTGAAGAGTCGGCGGACCGCCGCGACCGCGCCGACGCCGAGCGTTGTGCCGTCCATGACCCCGGCGTCCATCTCTACATCGCCGGCGCCATTGGCGACGGATCCCCGCCCGGCATTGAACAGCGGATCGTCCTCTAGCATGCACACCGCGGCGCGCGCCGCCTCGACCGCGCTGCCGCCGCCTTCGAGCACCGCCGCGCCCGCGGCGGCCGCCGCGGTGCAGCCCGCGCGATTCTCGGCGATCTTGTCCGGCGCGATCGCACGGGCACCGCCGTGGACGATGAGGGCCCACCGTTTTTCAGCCATGCGCGGCCTCAAATGCTGCCTCGCCGAGCTGCTCGGCGGCCGGCCCACTTGCGAAGGCCTGGACCCGCGCCCAGATGCCGTCGACATCGGTGGGGGTCAGTACCACGACGTCGCCCGACCGCGCCCGCGCGAGGCAGCAATCGGTCGCGGCCTCCTCGTTGACGAGAAGATGCAAGGCATCCTCGGCTTTGCCAGCGGCGCGGGCGCCTTCGGCCATCAGCGCGTTCATCGTGCCTGCGGCGCGCCCTCGGCCATCGGGCGCTTCGCGAAACATGATCTCGTCGAACAGCCGCGCTGAAAGCGCCCCGATGCCGCGCAGATCCTCGTCGCGACGATCTCCGGGGATTCCTATCATCGCGAGGACACGCCCGCCGGGCTTGCGGAAGGTGTCGACAAGCCGGCTGAGCGCGGTGAGCGCCGCGGGATTATGTGCATAGTCGACGATGATCGTTACGCCGTGCGCTTCGACGATGTTGAGACGACCTGGCGAATCTTCGAAAGTGGGGCGAAAGGCTGCGAGCCCCTCGGCGATCGTCTCGATCGGGATGCTGTATGCCGCGGTCATGGCGGTGGCGGCGAGCGCGTTCAGGAGGTTGAACTCGGCGGTGCCATCGAGAGTCGCCGGGATGTCGGCGATGCGGATCACGGCGGTCCGGCTGCCACCATCATAGAGGATGACCTCGCCGTTTTCAGCCGTGACCGCCATGCCGCCAGCGGCGATGTGCGCGGTGATCGGCGCGCGCGCGGCGGCGCCGGGCGCGCCAGAAAACCAGACGATACGCCCGCGCGCGTGGCGCGCCATCCGCACCGTCAGCCTGTCGTCGGCGTTGAGGACGCTCGCGCCGCGGCGTTTCACGCTCTCGACCACCACCGATTTCACGCGCGCGAGATCTTCGAGGCTGTGGACGTCGCCTTTTCCCAGATGGTCGCTCGACACGTTGAGAACGGCGCCTACGTCGCAGCGATCAAAACCCAGACCCTCACGCAGCAGCCCACCGCGGGCGGTCTCGAGCACGGCAGCATCGACGGTGGGGTTGCATAGAACCATGCGCGCGCTCTTTGGTCCGCTCGCGTCCGACGCCACCTGCTTCCGGCCATTGATATAAACGCCCGTGGTCGAGGTAAAGCCGACCCGGTG
This sequence comes from Sphingopyxis sp. MSC1_008, assembly GCF_023197165.1. Lineage (GTDB taxonomy): Bacteria > Pseudomonadota > Alphaproteobacteria > Sphingomonadales > Sphingomonadaceae > Sphingopyxis. Next base: position 132,103 of record NZ_JALPRD010000009.1, on the reverse strand, counting down.
TCCGGTCTCGGCGAGGATGCGAGCGACCATCCGCACGGTCGTGGTCTTGCCGTTGGTGCCCGTCACCGCGAATATCGGAATCCGGCTGTTCGAGCCGCGCGGAAAAAGTGCGGCGACGATCGGTCGGGCGACGTCACGAGGGGTGCCTTCGGACGGGGCGATATGCATGCGCAGACCCGGGGCGGCGTTGACTTCCACGATGCCGCCCCCCGTCTCGCTTATGGTGCGGGCAATGTTGGGCGCGACCATGTCGATGCCCGCGACGTCAAGGCCGATCACCGCTGCGGCCTGCACGGCAATTGCGGCGTTATCGGGGTGGATATCCTCGGTGCGGTCGATCGCAGTTCCGCCGGTCGAGAGATTGGCGGTACCGCACAGCTGGATTCTCTCGCCGTCGCGAGGGACCGAGGCGCGGCCCAGCCCACGCTGCGCCAGAAAAGCCTCCAGTGCGGCATTGAGTTTGATGCGGGTGAGCACGGCTTCATGGCCAGCGCCGCGATGCGGGTCGGCATTGACTGCGTCAATCAACGCTTCGACGCTGTTGCGCCCGTCGCCGACCACGGACGCTGGCACGCGCTCGGCGACAGCGACGACCTCGCCTCCGACGACCAGTATGCGGTAATCGGTGCCGCCTAGCTGCCGCTCGACGATGACGCTGCGACTGATCGCCGCAGCCCGCTCGAACGCGGCACGAAGCACGCTCTCTTCTACGATCTCCGTGGTGACCCCCCGGCCCTGGTTGCCGTCGAGAGGTTTTACCACGACGGGCCAGCCGACGCGCTTCGCCGCGATGATCGCCTCGTCGATGCTGCGCACCAGCGAGCCACTCGGCACCGGCAGCCCCGCGTCGGCGAGCAGGGCTTTGGCGGCCTGCTTGTTGCCGGCGAGTTCGGCTGCGATCAGCGAGGTCGCTCCGGTGACGCTGGCGCGGATCCGGCGCTGCCGGCTGCCGTATCCGAACTGGACAAGGCTTGCCGCGTCTAGGCGCAGCGCAGGTATACCGCGACGCCGCGCTTCGGCGACAATCGCTGCGGTGCTCGGCCCGAGCCCGTTCGCCGTCACCAGCCGGCGCAACGCCTCGATGATCGCCGTGATGTCGGTCGGCGCCACTCCAAGCGGGCGCGCGAGACGGTCAAGCCCTTCGACAGCCTGCAGATCGGACGGCAGAAGCGATGCAACGATCTCGATGGCAGCGCGCGCTGCGGCGAGCCCGCTGTCGCGGTCGGCGTAGCAGAACAGGATGTCATAGACTCCTTTCGCCCCTCGGACCGAGCGCGTCTTTCCGCGCGTGACCGCGGCGCCTGCACTGGCCTGAAGTTCGATCGCGACATGCTCGATCACATGACCGAGCCACGTTCCTTGCTCCATGCGGCGAAGGAAGCCCCCTGGCGCGCGGTAGCTGCAGCCATGGTTGGCGAGGCTCGGCAGGAGAGCGACAAGCGCTTGCCCAAAGCCGGAAAGCCGGTCGGTGGGCCAGTCCTCCAGCGCGCCGAGATCTAACCGAACGCGGATCATTGGGCGAGGGCTGTAGAGGTGTGGGCCGCGGTAGACGCTTTTCTCAATCACCCGCATCGGCGCGTGCACGCCGGTCACGTGGGCGCTCGCTCGATGACCGCGCCGACCGCGGCGATCCGGTCAACATCGATGTAGCAAGGATTGTCGAGCTCATCGCCGAAAATATCGGGGTCGAGCTCGCGATAGGACAGTGACAGTTCGGACGTTCGCAAGCGGCTCCGCAGAGCGTCGAACAGTACATCCTTGCCGCGCACGATCGACGCGCCGGTGTGCATCACCAACCAGCCCGCTGGCGCGAGCAGCGCGGCGCCTTCAAGGGCCCATTCGAGCGAGAGCTGGCCGCCGTAAAGATCCCCGCCGTCACGATACGCGCGGCGATCCGCATCGATCATGAACGGGGGATGGGTAACAACAAGGTCGAACGCCCCCTCAATTTCACTCGGCCGGGCGCTCTCGATAAGTTGGTGGGACACGCCTGCATGTTCGGCATTGATCGACGCCAGGAACAGCGCCTTCGGATTGATGTCTGCGATGAGGAGCTGGGCGTTGTTACAGCGACGTGCGGCGACGATGCCGCCGACACCGGCGCCCGCGCCATAATCGAGGATGGTGCGAGGATCGCGCGGCATTTCGGCGAGTATCAGCTGCGCAAAGCGGCAACTGTCGGGGCCGAGAAACACCGAATCCCTGGCATCGGTCGGAAAGGCGGAGTGCCAGAACAAGCTGCCTTCGACCCGCGATACGCGAAGGCACGGCATCAGTAGCCCATCGGCGCGCGCCGCGAGCACCTCGGCTTCAACCAGCGCGCGCTCGAGTTCCGGTTCAAGCAGGCCTGGGGCAACTGGCAAACTCCAGCCCAGCGCGTCAACGAGCGTCCGCGCCTCTTTTCTATCGGGGCGCGCGATGACGCGGGCGTGCGTCGCGGGTGTCGGCGCTATAAACTCATACCCCTCGGCGTCGAGGAAGCTGAGCAGCGCGAGCAGTCTCTCGCGTTTTTCTTCGCGCGCCAGGGCAGGGCCGGGCTCGGTCGGCGCATTGTCGTCATTGAGCTTGTTCGCGTAGCGGGTCAGATTCATCTTTGTCTCGCCTGGCTGTTGGCATCGGAAAAACCCCCCGGCTGATGGCCGGTTGCCCGAACATGATCTGGATCATGATGATTCCGGTGGGAATGCCCCGGCGCTGTGGGAACGCTCGCGCGGGCGCATGCGTCGATCGAGTCCTACGGTCCCGCCGTCCACGTAGGTGCCTGCGCTGCGCCGGACGACTTGATCGGGATCATGACGATCGGCGTCCGTGTTGACGCAACGCCTGTCCCGATCGACCGTTGTATCGAGGCGAATGATCAACCTGAATAGTAGCAAAGGAACGCCGTTTCATGTTCACCGAACGCTTTCTCAGAAACCGACGGGGCGTCAGCCTGGAGAAAGCGGAACGCGTTCGGCTTGAGGCAGCGGTGAGCGAGGTGCGCAGCCTCGGCGCGCGAAAGACGATGGCGCGCGCCGGTGAGCCGCTGCACGAGAGTAACCTGCTCATCGACGGGATCATGTCGCGTTACCTCGACGACCGGCAAGGGCTAAGGCAGCTTGTTGCCATCCACGTGCCAGGCGATTTTCTCGACCTTCACAGCTTTCCGCTCAAGACGCTCGATCATGATGTGGCGACGCTGACCGCCTCAACGATTGCGGTCGTGCCGCACAGCGAAATCGACGCGATCTCAGCCGAGCGGCCCGCGCTGGCTCGCAAGCTCTGGTATGCCACCTTGCTCGACGCCGCGATCCACCGCGCCTGGCTCTTCCGCCTCGGGCGTCTTGATGCGACCGGGCGGATTGCGCATTTTCTATGCGAGACCAATGCCCGCCTTTTCGCCGCCGGACTCAGCGACGGCCGGCGCTTCGCGCTCGCGCTGACCCAGGCCGACCTTGCTGAAATCTGCGGGCTCACGACGGTCCATGTGAACCGTGTCATGCGCCAGCTGCGCGAAGAGGGCTTGTGCGTGTTCCGCGCTTCGCTTGTCGAGATTGGCGACCTCGAGGCACTCGCAGCGCGCGGACAGTTCGATCCCGGTTATCTCTATATCGAGAACGACGAACCGCTTCGTACTAGGAAAAGGCCCTTCCGATGACGGTCACATCCGATACCCCCACGCCCCAGGCCGAACCCGGCGTCGCGACTGCCGAGGATGGGGTCGTTCTCCTAGACGGCCCTGACGGGCTCGCTCTTACCCTCACCCCCGACGCTGCCGAACGCACCGGGCAAAGCCTGATCGACGCGGCGGCGACCGCGCGAACCCAGTCGCCGCCGGAACCCGACGTGGAGACCGAAGATGAATAATTCCTCCCCTCAGATGCCGCCTCCTCAAGGGACGCTGCTGGCCACCACTTGCGCGACCGCGCGCATAGACCTTTTCGGCACGGCGGAGGGCGCCTGATGCTCGAGGATGTTGCGGGCCTGGTCGCGCCCGCCGCGACAATGATCGCGGCGATGATGACCGCCGCCAATCTTGGTGCGCGCCTCACCGGCTGGGGGTTTGTTGTCTTCGCTATCGGCTCGGTCTGCTGGTCGCTCGTCGCGGCGGCAACCGGGCAGACGAACCTGCTCGCTACCAATATTTTCCTCACGCTCGTCAATCTCGTTGGCATCTGGCGCTGGCTCGGTCGCCAGCGCGCCTATGAGGACGGCGCCGAAGCCGCAACGCGCAAGAGCCGCAGCGCGGAGGTTCCGACCTTGTTGTCTGCAACTGGGCTATCGGCGATGCCGGTCAGTGACATTCGGGGCGAGGCGGTCGGACACACCGTCGAGGCGATGATCGAATGCCGGTCGGGCCAGCTCAGTTATGTCGTCGTCGCAAGCGGCGGGATTGCAGGGGTCGAGGAGCAATTGCGGTCGGTGCCGCTGGCGCAGATCGACTGCCACGCCGACGGCCTCATCATACTCGAGACGCGGGCCGCCTTCGAGCGCCGCGAAACGCTCGCGCCGGACCGCTGGCCGGCGGCGGCGGCCGAAATCGCGGGCGGGAGGGACGGGGATTCCACGCCGTCTGCCGGCCAAGACCAGGAGAATGTTCATGCGTCTGTTTAAGGACAACAGCCTCACGATCGTGCTGATGCTCTTGTTTGCTGTCAGCATCGTTGGGCAATGGCTGACGGGCTGGCACGTCTCGATCGAAAATGCGTCGCGCCATGGCGAGCCGGCGCTCTCGCTCACGGCCTATACCTGGAGTCCCGAGTTCCTCTCAACCGTCTTCGAGAATTGGGAAAGCGAATTTCTCCAGATGTCGGCCTATGTGGTACTGACAGCGATGCTCATTCAGCGCGGCTCTTCGGAATCGAAGGATCCCGACTCGCCGCCACGCGACGCCGACCTCGCAGCGCAGGCGTCCAAACCGGACGCGCCGGCGATCCTGCGTAAGGGGCCCGTCGCACGCGCGCTCTATGCGCGTTCGCTCGGGATCATATTATTCCTGCTCTTCATTCTGTCCTTCGTCCTGCACTGGACGCACAGCGCCGCGGCGGCAGCCGAAGAGGCGCGCGAACATGGCGAGGCCGCCCAGACGACCCTGGCTTATCTCGGTGATCCGCAGCTTTGGTTCGAATCCTTTCAGAACTGGCAGAGTGAATTCTTGTCGACCGCCGTCCTCGTGATTCTCTCGATCTTCTTGCGTCAGCGCGAATCCCCCGAATCGAAACCGGTCGCGGCACCTCATACGCAAACTGGAGCTTAGGCAACGCGACGCGATCGTGGCACACTCATAGGTCGACCGTCGACATGATCGACCTAAGACGGCCCTCCCGCGTTCGCGGTGCCACGACATGGAGCATCGATTGCCCGACGGAGCGTACTGTCCACGAACGCCGTCGACCGTTGCTGTCGCGGCGCTGTCCGACATGGAGAGGAAAATCGCTGTCAGTCTGGCGATCGGTCCTTCTCGCGGCCAGAAAGGAAATAGGCGCGAACATCGTAAGCGAGATTTCCGACCCGCCCAACGGCCGCCCTCAATCGCTCTTCGCTGACGCCAAGACGCTTCGACCATCCGCGAAGTTCATGCTCTTGCGTCAGGCTGATGCGCTCACGGTCAGCTGAGCGACCCGGGCGATTCTTCTCCTTGCTCATCGAAACCTCTTCTTGGCTGCACCGGAAAGACGCGCGTGGATCCTGCCCGGTCTTGGGGCGCACGGGCCTCAACGGAATCTCGATCCCGGCCAATCCTTGCTACTCTGCCGCCACGGCTTCAGGATATCGGGTGCCTAGGGCGAGTTGATCGACGTGCCGGCGATAGGTTGCGAGCGCCTGCCCAACGACCTGATCCATATTATAATAGCGGTAAGTCGCGAGCCGGCCGACGAAGAGCACATCTTGCGCTTCGCGCGCAAGCTTCTCGTAACGCTTGAACAGCGCTTCATTCTCAGCGCGCGGAATCGGATAATAGGGGTCGCCATCGGCGCACGGGTATTCACGGGTGATGCTGGTGCGAGGCGCCACCTGTCCTGTCAGATGCTTGTACTCAGTAATCCGCGTAAAGGGCACGGCTTCGCTCGGATAATTGACGACTGCTACCGGCTGTAGCCATTCAGTATCGAGGGTTTGATGCTCGAAGCGAAGCGAGCGATATGGCAATTTGCCAAGCCGATATCCGAAATATTCATCAACGGGCCCAGTGTAGATGAGCCGGTCATAGGTGATCCGCTTTCGGATTTCGTCGAAAGATATTCCCAGTTTGACGTCGATTAGCGGGTGGTCGAGCATGGCCTCAAAAATTGCGGTATAGCCCTTGGCCGGCATCGCCTGAAAATTGTCTGTGAAATATCGGTCGTCGGTGTTGGTGCGCGTTGGAACGCGTGCGGTGACGGACTTGTCGAGCTCGGTAGGGTCCATTCCCCACTGCTTGCGCGTATAACCGCGGAAAAATGTCTGGTAGAGCGCGGTGCCGACCTTCGAAATGACCATATCGGCGGATGTTAGGACCGGATCCACCGGCTCCGCACGGCTCGCGAGGAAGGCTCCGGCCTCCTCCTCGGTTTGCAAATCGAGGTTGTACAGGGAATTGAGGGTATTGCGGTTGATCGGCATCGGTACAAGTTTGCCGTCGACATCCGCCAACACGCGGTGCTCGTAGGGACGCCAATCCGTAAAGCGCGAAAGATATTCGACAATCGCGTCACTGTTCGTGTGAAAGATATGCGGCCCGTATCGATGAACGAGAATGCCGCTTTCGTCGCAATGGTCGTAGGCATTTCCGCCAATGTGATCGCGGCGGTCGATGACGAGAACGCGCTTGCCGCTTCCGGCGGCCAGTCGCTCGGCCATGACCGCGCCGGCAAAACCGGCGCCCACGACTAAATAGTCATAATGCGCGTCAGACGACGGCTGCGGGCGCGGCGTCGCGATGCTGATCTTTGCCAGCATTGCGCCCGCGACCGCGTGCCAGCTCTGTCCTGCGAGCATATGGTCGGCTTCTTGCCGCCACGCTGCGCCTGGCGGCTCATTCGATCGCGCCAGCGACCGCTCGCACGCTGCAACGAAGTCATCGACGGGGCCAGCAATCTCAACAGCGGCAAGATCTCCATAATGTCGCATGACGTCGGTGATCGGAGTCGAGACGACCGGCAGGCCTGCGGCAAGATATTCCGGCGTCTTCGTCGGCGAAATGAACCGCGTCGCCTCGTTAAGCGCAAAGGGCATCAGGGCGACGTCCCAACCGCGCGCATAGGCCGGAAGCTCGGCATAATCCTTTCCGCCGAGGTAGGTGATATTAGGACGCTGCGGAAGCATGCCAGCGTCGATCTTGACGACCGGACCCACGAAGACGATCTGCCAGTCCGGTCGCGCATCCGCCAGCATTTCGACCAGATCGAGATCGATGCGCTCGTCGATGACGCCGTAATAGCCGAGGCGCGGACGGGGCAGGGGAGCCTGGTCCGCCGGGTCCGCGCCGCTCTCCCGGGCTTGCGCGAAATGCCGCGTGTCGACGCTCGATGGGAATGGATGCACCGATGGATGACGCTCCCTTTTGGCCTCGTAGAGGCTGTATCCGCCGGTGAAGACGAGATCGGCGAAATCGAGCAGTTCGCCCTCGAGCGGTATGAGATCGGGCGGCGCAAACCGAAAATTCGCGAGTTCGTCCATGCAGTCGTAGATTGTGCATGCAGCCTTCAGATGGCGCGAGTAGGGGAGCATCATCGGCGTATAATACCAGCGAATGAGTGGCTCCCCCTTATCCGCCAGATAATCGTCGAGCATTTTGCGTAGCGCGGCGTTCAGTGCTTCTTCGCCCATTTCCTCCGGGACCCGGGGCGTGATGACCGTAATATTCTCGCAGGGTGAATAGGGGGTGATGGTGGGAACCGTGCCGGCCGGTTGCCATTGCGGTTCTTCCCAGAAGCTGACCGGGTGGTGCTCGGCGAAGAGGGACATGAGCTGCTGCGGACGCTGAAACACGAAGTCCCAGCGCAGATGCGAGAAACACATCAACGTCATCATTTCTACTTTCGGCTAAAAACCAGATATTTCGACCGAACGCCTTTCATGGGCCGAAAGGTCCGCGTCGCAGCGGACCTGTTAACCCACATCAATAGGTTTGTTCCGACAGGGTTGCGGCCAACCAAACGCTCCCGCGTTGCTTGTCCGTCGCCAGCTGCGGCGCGGGCGGAGCGAAGGATAGACGCTGACGGACTTTCCACCTCTTATCCCGCTGGCCATCTGGGGCGGCGCCGAATGCACCATCAATCGGATCGGCGATCACTTTACCGATCAACTGTGTTCGAGCGGCCACAAAAGACGTGAATGTGATCTCGACCGCTTTGCGTCGCTGGGAATTTCCGCGCTGCGATATCCGCTGCTTTGGGAAAGCTTTGCGCATAGCGACGATCCGGCGCGCCTTTGGGGATGGCATGGCGAGCGTCTCCAGCGGCTTCGTGACCTCGGAGTCCGGCCGATTATCGGACTTATCCATCACGGCAGCGGGCCGCGCGGAACTAGTCTCGTCGACGCCGATTTCGCTCGAGGGCTGGCGGCGCATGCATCCGCAGCCGCTGCCCATTTTCCGTGGGTCGATGACTGGACGCCGGTCAACGAACCGCTGACCACAGCGCGCTTTTCCGCGCTCTACGGTCATTGGTATCCGCATCTTCGGGACGAGCCGCTCTTCTGGCGGGCGCTTCTCAATCAGATCGACGCGGTGCGTCTGTCGATGGCCGAGATCCGCAAGGCCAACCCGACCGCGCGGCTCATCCAGACCGAGGATCTTGGTCGAACCGACGCGACGACCGAACGCCGAGTGCAAGCGGACTATGACAATATCCGGCGTTGGGCGACGTGGGACCTGCTTGCAGGTCGGCTAGATCGGAACCATCCCTTCTGGGAGCGCCTGGCTGGCATGGGCTTCGCTGACCGGCTCGCCGGCTTCGTCGAAAGCCCGTGTCCGCCGGGGCTCATCGGGCTCAATCATTATCTCACAAGCGACCGTTTCCTCGACCACCGGATCGAGCGCTATCCACCCACTGTCGTTGGGACCTGTCCTGCGGGACGGCTCGCCGACGTCGAAACAGTGCGCGCGCTCGGATCTTCGCCAGGCCTCGAAGAAGCACTTCGCGAGACCTGGGCCCGATACGCAATCCCGATAGCGATCACCGAGGTGCATAATGGCTGCACCCGCGAGGAGCAGATGCGCTGGCTCGACGAATCCTGGGTGACCGCGAGCCGGCTCCGCCAGAAAGGCATAGCGATCGAGGCCGTAACGGCCTGGAGCCTTTTGGGTGCGCACGATTGGGACAGCCTCTTGACCCGTGCGTCCGGAAATTACGAAAGCGGAGTGTTCGATATCCGCGCTCCGGCGCCGCGCGAGACGGCGCTCGCGACAATGATGCGCGCATTCGCTCAGGGGAAGCGGCTCGGCCACCCCGTGCTGTCTAACGGTGGCTGGTGGCGCCGGCACCGCGAACAACCCATGCCGATCGCTGATGGCTGTCCCTCGGCCCGGCGTCCGCTGCTTATCGCCGGCGCGACGGGCACGCTCGGTCGAGCATTTGCGGCGGCGTGCCTCGAGCGGGGCATCCATCATGTCGTGACGTCGCGCGAGCAGATGAATCTTTGCGATCCGACGTCGATTGAGCGCTGTCTCGATGCGCAGCGACCGTGGGCGGTGATCAATTGCACCGGGTGGGTGCGCGTAGATGAAGCAGAGGACAATCAAGAAGCATGCCTCTCGATCAACTTCGGAGGCAATCTTGCGCTCGCATCAGCCTGCGCTTGCCGTGCGATCCACTACAGCTGCTTCTCAAGCGATCTGGTGTTCGATGGACTCGCAGGCCGCCCCTACCGGGAGAGCGACGTCCCGGCACCGCTCGGCGCTTACGGCCGAAGCAAGGCGCTTGCCGATGCTGCCCTGCTTGATTGGCGCGCATCGGCTCTCGTCATACGCACCGCCTCTTTTTTCTCGCCCTTCGACATGCACAATTTTGCAGTGCATCTCGCGTCCGCTCTGAGGGCTGGCCGCAGCTTTCCGGCCGCTTCGGACTGCGTGACATCGCCAACCTATGTTCCCGACCTTGCCGGAGCGACGCTCGATCTCGTGATCGACAATGCCCAGGGGCTGTGGCACCTCGTGAATGATGGCGCGATAACTTGGGCGGCTTTTGCCGTCGATCTCGCGGCTGGGCTCGATTTGCCTGCCTCGCAGATCGATGGTCGCCCCGCATCGGCCATGGGGTGGTGCGCTGCGAGGCCAGCTTTCTCTGCAATGACGAGCGAGCGCGCGCAGATCATGCCAAGCCTGACTAGCGCTATCGAACGTTTCTGTCGGGAGGTTCCTTCCTGCCTTGAATCCAGTACGGACAGTGGCCGTTTCACTCTCTAATGGCGCCGAAGGTCCCCCTGCTGCTCTACGGTTCGGCTCGGGCGGTACGGATAAGATCGCGTTTGTCCGCCAGCTTCAACGCCAACAAGGCTGGCAAGAGCGGATCCTTGCAGATCAGGGATGCAGCCAATTTCCGCGCTGCGCCGTGTCCACCTGTTCAGCGCGACCCAGCGTCCTTGGTGCGCGATCGGTTACGCGACTTGTCTAGACGCTGATGGAGAAAGGAGAGCACCACCGCTTCCTCGGGGCGAAGATGCTCGAGGCCTTCTCGTAGTTCTTCCGCAGCCTTCTCATGCGCTTCGAGCGCGAGCGCGTCCGAAAGATAAGAGACGAAGATTTCCGGATGAATGTAGCATTTGCGGCAGATCGCGGGCGTATTTCCGAGCCGCGAAGCAACCGCTTCGATCGCTGCACGGATATTGCGTTTCGCTGCCGCCTCATTGTCGACCCGCTCATATTCAGACAGTGCTATCGCCGCGAGGACGGTTCCACTCCAAGTGCGAAAATCCTTCGCTGTAATGTCGCGGCCGGAAATCTCTTTGAGATAGGCGTTAATATCCCCCGAGCTGACCTCGCGCCGGTTACCGGCCTCGTCGATGTACTGGAACAAATGCTGGCCAGGGAGTTCCTGCGCCGCCTTGACGACCTTTGCGATTCGCCTGTCGCGAACACTCAGCCGCCATCGCTTTCCGCTCTTGCCCTGAAAGTCGAAACGTAAGGCGTCACCTTCGATTGCAACATGGCGATCTTTGAGCGTGGTGAGGCCATAACTCCTGTTTTTGACGGCATAATCGGGGTTGCCAACCCGTATCATGGTTGTTTCAAGCAGCCGGACAATCGTCGCCAGTACCTTTTCGCGCGGAAGGCCGCGAAGCCGCAGATGGGTGTCGATCGCTGCGCGAATAGCCGGAAGGGCTTCGGCAAACTCCAGCATATGCTCATATTTGGTGCTGTCGCGGATTTCCCGGAAGCGGATGTGGTAACGATATTGTTTTCGCCCTTTGGCATCGCGGCCGGTCGCCTGGATGTGGCCGTTAGGGTCGGCACAGATCCAGACGTCGGTGTAGGCTGGCGGGATCGCGAGCGAGGCGATGCGCTTCAGCGTCGCCTCGTCCTTTACCGGCTTTCCGTCGGCATCGAGATAGCGAAAGCCTTTGCCATATTTCCGGCGCGTGTAACCTGGCGCGCCGTCATTTACATATTGGAGGCCCGCACTGGCCGCGGCATCTTGACGGTCGACGATCGAACCGAGTTTTTCATGTTCTGGGCGTGATTTTTCCGCCGTCATGATTGCTTTTGGCCTCATCCGCCGTCCTCGCTGGTTAGTCCGTTTACAGGCTTGTCGATAAACGGTTCGCGACGCCGTAGTTGCCGGCATCGCCCGGGCTCCTTGCCAGGCGCGGCCCAACTTCCGTCCGGCTCCGGCGCGTGGCATCAAATTCGGCTGCCTTTTGGCAATACTCGGGCCTTTCGCCTCGGACGCGAATTGAGCTATCTGGCCGCCGGCCGCTACAAGCCCTCGAAGCCGAGGTGGTGTTGTCAGGGCAAACGGTGGTGCGCCGAGGGGCCGCACGATCGGCAGGAGGGTGAGGGAAACGACGCAACGATCGGGCTCGGCGGCTCGGCAAAGCCAAACTCGCGGGAGCCTTCTTCGGTTGGCGCGCGCTTCCCCTTGCATCGTTTTATCGGGTCGCCTCTTATCGGCAACATCTATCGATCGTGATGTGCAATCGTTTAACGCATTATAACAAACAGCGCGTGAGAGGGTTTGCAGGATTCCGGGCGGGGAGGGGGGCGCCGCGGAACCGACCCCACAAGACATTTTCCGCACTGCAAGTTGAGCGACAAAAAATCCGCAAACAGGTGGGTACCCGGTGCAACGGGCTGCTAAACGCTTCGTTAATCGGTCGAGCGATACGGTTCCGATCACTATTTGAAGGACGGCTTTTAAAATGGCCTTCAGCGCCAGCGGTAATCTGTCGGTACCATCTGAAGCCGTGTTGCGTGAGCAGTATGCGAGCCTGGCGCGGCAGGTCCCGCTCATGTACGCGCTGATGTTCCTGAATGTTCTTTTTCTCGCGCTCGTTACTGCAGACGGCGGATCTTGGGCAGTCAGCTTCGTCGCACCGCTCGCACTGACGCTGATCATCGCTGTCCGCGGAGCGGCGTGGTGTATGCGACGGCGCGTTGAAGCGACGGACGATCATATTCGCCGATATCTTCGCGGTACAATTTTTCGGGCGGGGGCGTTCAGTCTTCTGTTCGGTGGTTGGGGCCTATATCTTTTCCTCGCGGCCGATCCTTTTCATACAACCGCCATCGCTCTGTTCATTTTTGTTGGCTCGATCAGCTGCTGCTACTGCTTGCAGGCGCTCCCCGCGGCCGCCCGGCTCGTCCTTCTGTTCGGTGCGATGCCAGTCACGATTGGTCTCCTCGTCTCGCACGATTGGTACTTCACAGGAATGGGCCTCACATTCCTGCTCGGCGCCGCCGTCATTCTGCGGACGATCGCGACGACCCGGTCGGCGGTATTCGAATCGCTACGCTCGCGTTCGGAGATGGCGGGGCTGATCGAGGCCTTGCAGCGTAGCGAGGAACATTATCGTTATTCCGTCGAACTCAATCCCCAGATTCCCTGGATCAGCGACGCGGAAGGCCAAATCGTCGAAGTCGGCCCCCGATGGACGGACCTCACAGGGGTGCCCGCTGCGGACGCGCTCGGCCGCGGCTGGATGGACTCTCTTCATCCCGAGGACTTGCCAAGCGTCATCGCGCACTGGGATGAAGCCCTGACATCCATCGACAATGCGGTTGCCGACATCCGGTACAGAGTTCGCAATTCGGATGGGAGTTACCGGTGGTGCCGCGCTCGGGCCAATCCGCGTCGCGGCACGGACGGGCGGATCGTGAGCTGGTACGGCACACTGGAAGATATTCACGATCAAGTGGCCGCGGAACTGGCCCTTCGTGAAAGCGAGGAGCGTTACCGCCTGGCGTCCCACGCTACGAATGACGTGATCTGGGACTGGTCGCACGAGAGCGACCGGATCGAATGGGGAAATGGCGCGGTAGAGGGGCTCGGCTATCCCGAAGCGTCAAACGGAACAACGGTCAGCTGGTGGAAGGAGCGGATTCACCCCGAAGATCTGCCTGCGGTAGAGACGACATTCGACAGGGTACTGGGCAATCGCCAAGACAGTTGGGACCATGAATATCGGTTCCGCACCGCGCGCGGCGAGTATATCAACCTTTACTCCCGAGGCCATGTCGTTCGCGATGGCGACGGGGGGGCCGTGCGCTCGATCGGCGCGCTTCTCGACGTCACCGCCGCTCGCCGCGCAGAAGAGGAATTGCGGTGGGCTGCCAATCACGATCCGCTGACCGGTCTACCCAACCGGAAGTTCTTCGCCGAAGGGCTGGAAGATTCGCTGACGGCTGCGATCTCGGACTCTTCAAACGTTTGTGTCATTGTCATCGACGTCGATGGTTTCAAACTCCTCAATGACAGCATGGGACATTCGGCGGGAGACGAACTACTTCGAACGATTGCGCGCCGCCTGCAGACGAACCTTCCCCCCGAGGCGACAGTGGCCCGGCTCGGCGGCGATGAATTTGCGGTGATCGTACCGGGCCTGAAGCCTGAAAACGCGCGGGAATTGAACGTGGTCGCAATCCTTGAGGGCGTCGCCGATACGCTGACGATCGACGAGAGCGTCATCAACGTCAGTATTAGCGCTGGCGCAGCGATGTGGCCGGACGACGGACGCAATGCAGAAGAAATTCTCAAGAGCGCAGACCTCGCTCTCTACGCGGCAAAGGCCGAGGGGGCAGGGGTCATACGCGAGTTTCATTCCGAAATGCGCGAGGCCGCAGAGAGCCGAAAGGCCATGCTGCGCGAAGCGCGCGAGGCTCTGGGCGACGATCGGATCATCCCTTTCTATCAAGCGAAGGTCGATCTGCGCAGCGGGGAAATAGTCGGGTTCGAAGCGTTGCTGCGTTGGCATCATCATCGTCGCGGCCTTCAGCCGCCCGACACCATCCAGGCTGCGTTTGACGATAGCCTGCTCGCGAGCGAATTGACGGACCGGATGATCGACCGCGTACTGGCGGATGTCGTGGAATTTAACGAGAAGGGTGTCCCGTTCGGCCGCATCGCAGTCAATGGATCGCTTGCGGACTTCCGACGAGACGATTTCGCTGACCGTATCCTCGGAAAGTTTCAGCGGGCCGGCGTTCCACCGACGTTGCTCGAACTTGAGGTGACGGAAAGCGTCTTCGTCGACCATCTCGCGCTCAATGTTGAGCGGGCTTTGCGGACGTTGGTGGCCGAAGGCGTATCGGTTGCGCTCGACGATTTTGGAACTGGCTACGCGTCACTGACGCACTTGCAGCAATTTCCGGTCGACGTCCTCAAGATCGACCGATCGTTCATCTCGCGACTGGATAGCACCGACAGCGCCGATTTCGCGATCGTGCATGGCGTGATCGATATCGCGCATCGCATGAATATCGTCACAGTTGCCGAGGGCGTTGAGAACGATAATCAACTTGCCCAATTGCGCAGTCTTGGCTGCGATATAGCGCAAGGCTATCTTTTCAGCCGGGCGATCAGCGCCGATCGCGTCTCCGCTTTGCTCCGGAAATGGGGCGAGACCTCCCCAGCCTGGCTACAGGGGGCGATGGGCCAGGCCGCGGCCGAACCGCCGACGCGCTAGCCATGACTGTTGGATATCTTTCAGCCGGCGCGTATATTTATCCGCAACGGGTGAACCAGCCAGCACGTAAGTGGCGCTCGCTAGGAAAATTGCCCACCGGTCCGGTGTCGGCTCCTTCGTTCAGTCAAAAAGACGCGAACAGGCCGACCGATTTCGGGATAGGCCTGCCTGTTCGCGCATCGACCGAACGATCGGTCATAGGAGCCATGGGTGTGGCTTGGAATGTAGGATAATGCGCATCTAAGTGTCGGCCACTACATAGATCAGCCTTTGCTATCTTTGGTGCCATGCAGCTGCGACCCGATCGCTACGATGCCGCGCTGCCGAGGTATCCCGGAATCGCTATTTCGGCCAGAAGTCCGCCGGGCTGGGGGGCGTCATTGCGCCAGCTTTTAGGCCTTTGCCCAGGCGCCATCGGGCTTTGGTGGGGCTCCGTCGTCGAGCCAATGGTATGCGCACTATGCCGCAATGACCCTGATGCCCTTCGGGCTGACGCCGGAGGACGACCAGGCGCTCGCCGGGCTGATCATGGGGGTGTCGGGAGGATTGGTACATGTCGCGGCGGCGCTGCTTCTCGTCAGATACTATCTGGTGGCCGACCGGCCGTCATCGCCACTGCGCGTTTGAGCGTGCTCGCCAGCGCTCGGGCTGGCGCCGCGCGCTCTGCGAACCGGGTGCGGCCGCACCGGCGACGGCAAGATGCGGAGGTGGCCTTGCGCCACGCATCCGGATCTCAAGGCCGGCACTGCCGGGAGGTCTGCCCGATCGCAGCGACCACGGGTGACAAATTGATGATTTGGGTCAAGATTCCGCCAAACGCGGTCTGCCAAGGGAACATCGCGGGCGCGTCGCGCGTCGCCTTCGTGACGGTTTTTCAAAAAGCCGACCCAGATCTCCCGTTGCCTCTTCGAGTGTGGCGGGACCTCACCCCCGCGGCTCGCCTTGTGCGGGCCGCCGGGGGACTAGCCATCAGCGGCGAGGCGATCCGATGCGCATCCATTATCTTCAGTGCGGAACCGACTGCCCCCTCGGTGGCGCACTTTTCGACGGATTCAGCCGAGGGATCCTGGGGCATATTCCGTGCGCGGCGCAGCTCGTCGAGACGAACGAAGGCCTCGTCCTTATCGACACCGGCTATGGGACCGAGGACGTGCGTCATCCCCACCCGAGACTGAGCAAATTTTTCCACGCGCTGCTGAACATCCGTTTCCGTTTGCGAGAGACCGCGCTCTATCAGATCGTGGCCTTGGGCTATTCGCCTGCCGACGTGCGCCATATCGTGCTAACGCATCTCGACTTCGATCATGCCGGCGGGCTGGAGGATTTTCCGAACGCCCGCGTCCATGTGATGGAAGCCGAGCGCGACGCCGCCGAGCGCAAGCGGCAAGGTTTTATCGCGCGCCGCCGCTACCGTCCGGCACAATGGAATGAGGTGCGCGAGTGGCGCACCTATGCCGGCGGCGGCGAGCGCTGGTTCGGCTTCGAAAATGCCCGCGCGCTTGATGGTTTGCCTCCCGAAATTCTCATGGTCCCGCTGCCGGGCCACACCGCCGGTCACGCCGGGATCGCGGTGCAGAGCGACACGGGCTGGGTTCTCAATGCCGGCGATGCCTATTTCTATCGCCGTGAGCTCGACGCGGACCGGCGGCGCTGCACGCCGGGACTCCGTTTCTATCAGCGCCTGATGGACACGGACCGCTCGCTCCGGTTCGCCAACCAGGAGCGTCTTCGGGATCTCAGGCAGAGTTCGGCCGTCACGGTCTTTTGTTCGCACGATGCGAAGGAACTTGAAGCGATGCAGCGCGGGCGCTGCATCGGCGGAGTGGAAACCTGTTCGATGGCGAGGATGACATCGCACTCGGCAGGCCGGGAGGGTGCCCGCATTAATGCGACCTAAGAGTGGTTAAGCGCTATGCGAAGAAGAGAAAGGCAGCGCCGGGCACGCAAAGGTCGGTGTCCACGAGGCGAAAGCGCCCGTTCTCGTCAACCCCGCCGATGCGGATCGCACCGTCTTGCTCATGTGCGACAACGAGCTGCCGCCCGTCCTCGCTCGGCAGGAAGAAGCGTGGCGACCGGCCGCCGCTCGGCGCATGAATGGCCGAATCGAGCCTGCCATCGTCCCCAACCGCAAAGGTCGCGATGCTGTCATGTCCGCGGTTACTCACATAAAGCCGCGTGCGGTCCGCATTCAGGGCAATGTGACCGGCAAGGCTCGAACCCGCAAATCCCGATGGCAACGTCGAAACCGTCTGCTGTTCGATGAGCCTCGCTCCATCGACGGCGAGGAGAGTGACGCTGCTCGCTAATTCCGAAATCAGATAGGCAATCCCGTTGGCACTGAAGACGAGATGACGCGGTCCCGATCCCGCCGCCGCCGCAAACGCCAAAACCGCGTCGCCGACTTCGCCGGTTGCCGCATCGTGGGAGTACGCAATAATCTGGTCAGTCCCGAGGTCGACATAATATAGCCAGCGGCCGTCCGGGCTGAATTGCGCGCAATGGCCGTGGGGCCCTTCCTGCCGTTCGCCATCTGGCCCATGCCCGTCATTCTGCCTGATTTTCGGCGGGCCAACGGGGAGGCCGCTTGCCGGGTCGAGGCGATAATAGGTCAGCGTTCCCGAACCATAGTTTGCGACAGCAAGCGCCGTCTCAGCCGGATCGAGCGCGATATAGCAAGGCTCACGTCCGCCCGATGACAACGTCGCAAGCCGTCTCCAGCTGTCCGCCACTCGAAAGACCCCGATCGTGCCGTTCGTCTCGTCAACCAGATAATGGAGATCGAAGCGCGCCGAATAGGCTGCATAAGAGGCGTTTTGCGCCTCGCTGACAGGTGCACCGGCGACCCAGGATCCCGCGGACGATCGCGAAATGGGATAGACGCCGTCGCCGCCGGCCGCGGCATAGGTCCCGACATGGAGGATCGCTGGCGGCCGGCCATTTATGAAAGCTTCTTCGGATCGCAAATCGGTCACCATACCCGCATCAGAAGCTGATCGGGGGGCGCGCGATCATCAGCCAGAAAATCGCGAGCACGGCGCCGAAGGCGGGGAAACCGAATGCGAACCATGTCCAAAACAACCGGTGGTAGCTTGCCGGCAGCGGGCCCCGGTGATCCGCCGCGGCAGCGGCGAGGTCACGCATTCGCATCTGGATCCACACCACCGGCAGCCAGAAAATGCCGGTGACGACATAAAGGACGAGCGACAGCAGAATCCACCCCTCCGAGAGCGAGTAGCCGACCTCGCGCGCCAGGAGCCACCCGGTCACCGGCTGGAGAATCACCGCGCTCGCCGTGAACAGAAAATCCGCGACGACGACAATGCGAGCGGTCGCCGCGATCGTCGCCGGATTTCCTGTACGATGGGCGAGGAGCATGAAAAAGGCGATCCCGGCGCCAGTGCCCAGCAGAACAGCGGCGCCGATAATGTGCAGATATTTGAGGATGAGATACGTCATCGATCCTCCAGAATGGCAAGGGCAACGAAATTGAGGGCGATAATAGGCCAGACTTTCATCATCGGCCCGAGCGGCTCTTCCCAGAGGCGGGGCAGGATGGCCGTGCCGGCGATGACATAGACGAGGGTCAGGACGAGTGCGCACCACAGCGCCATCCGCGTCGCCGGCCGCCAGAGGATGGCAAGGCCGATCGCGAGGTCGGCGAGGCCGCCCGCGATGACGACAGGCCCGCTCAGCGCCCCCGCGCCGCCTTCGACCATCAGCGCCGTCCCGATGTCATAACCCGGCCCGAGCGATACGAAGCCGGTGAGGAGCCAGAAGAGGGCAAATATGGTGATGACGGCGGGCTTGAGCAGGTACAGCCGCGCGAACCAGCGCTCCTGAACCGATGCGGGTTCGCGTTGCAGCGCTTCGCTGAGCGCGCGCGGAACGATCCCGAGCGCGGCGCTCCATGCCGATGGATCGCCGGACGCACCGCGGCGCATTTCGCGACGCGCCGTCGTTCGCACCGGCGGCCTCCATCCGAGGCGCCCGGCAAGGTCACCGGCTTTGTACAAAAGCGTCATGACCGGTTGCGGGAGTGAAACGGCACGGGCCGGATTCCAGCCGAGCCACGAACGGTAGCGGGCAACAATCGCATCGAAATTCAAGGCTTCGGGGCCCGCGAGATCGAGGGCGATGCGTGACGGAGCGGATTCTGGCACAAGACGAACGACAGTCTCGACGACATCGTCGAGTTGGACGACCGAGACCGGCCCCGCTTCGCCGAGCCGGGGGAGCCAAGGGAGTGATGCGAGGCCCCGGAAAAGAGCGCTGCCGCCATAGGCGGCGCGTCCGACGACGACCGAAGGCCGAAGGATGACCCAGTCGAGTGAGCTCGCGCGCAGCAGCGCCTCGGCCCGGCCTTTCGTCAGCGAGAATTCGCTGCAGGCCGCCTTGTCTGCGCCCATCGCCGAGAAATGGATGAAGCGCCGGACTCCGGCCTTCTCACACGCCGAAATGAGCGCGGCAGGGGCCCACTCGTGGACCGCGTGCGTCGAATCGCGCGCACCGTCCTGCAGGACGCCGGCGCAGTTTATAGCAAGATCGATACCGTTGAGGTGCGGCGTCCAGTCGCGGGCGGATACCGCGTCGCGTAGATCGAGATCGACAATTGCGTCTACGGCCAGCTTGCGTGTCATGCGTCCATTGCGCCGGACCACCGCAACTACCGCCGCGCCTTCCGCTGTCAGGCGTGCGGCGAGGGCGGCACCGATAAATCCCGTGGCGCCGAGGAGGAGAATACGTCTTCCGCGAAAGTCAGAATCTATCATCATCGGCCAACGCGCGGGCCCGCTGTTTGTTCGGGCCGCTTGTGCGCGAATGCTGCGTTTTCGCCTTGATCGAGCCGATATTTAACCTCGGTTATCGAATTTTTGACCGCGCCGCGCGGTCGATCAACTCCTGCAAGTGGGTAAAGAAGGTCGGTCGTGGGCAGTCTCTGGCGGCTGGGTACGTCGCCACCATATCGCGAATTAGCCAGCCGATCCGCTGGTTGAAGACTCAAGTCAGCGGATCGGGGCTGTCAGGGCTGTATGTCGACCGCCTCGTCGAAGCGAACGCATCGGACCAACTTTCCTTCGCCGTCGACGATCTCGATCCGGTGGTGACCGATCAGGCGGCCCTCGCTCACCGTCTCTGCGGCAAGCGATCGCGCGCCGGTGATTGCATAATCGATCGCTGCATCGAGATCGGGGAGTTCCTTGCCCTCCTCGTCGCGCGTTTCGACGTCGTTATGGATGTTGAAAAAATATTTAGGCATCGACGTCGATACGACTGAAATACGCTCGATGTTCCCGGAATATGATCCAGATCAATGTCGAATTTTGAATCCGTTCCATTGCCCGAAGTGCTTCTCAAAGCTGACAGCCCATCCGGCCGCTATCCAGTGTAGTTTCAGCGGTCTGGACATCGTCATTGCGGGGGAGTGGAGACTTGAAACAAGGTGCCGGCAGGTTCTAGCCGAGCGTCGTGTCGAGGAAGAGCATCGCAACGAGGCCCACCATGAGCCCTGCCGTAGCCTTGCGGCCATTGACACGGCTATGCGTGTCGGGAATGATTTCCGAAGCGACCACCCAAATCATCGCGCCGGCGGCGAAGCCCAGGCCCCAAGGAAGAAGTGGCAGAGCGATCGACACGACCGCGGCGCCGAACAATCCGGCGACCGGCTCGACGAGTCCGGATGCAAGCGCCGCGCCAATCGAGGCGGATCGCGAATAGCCGAGGCTCGCAAGCGACCCCGCGACGGCAAGCCCCTCAGGCATATTCTGAAGGCCAATGCCGAGCGCAGTTGCCATGCCCGCTCCGACGTCGCCGCCACCGAAGCTCACCCCGACCGCAAGGCCTTCGGGAAAATTGTGGAGCGTGATCGCGGCGACAAACAACCACACGCGCCGGAAGCGAGCATCGGCGATGGCTTCCGGGCCAAGGCCAAGCCGATCGAGTGGCGGGATAATGGCATTGAGCTGCGCGAGGCAGGCGCCGCCGATCAAAATCGCGACGACGACCATTGCCGACGCGGTCGCCCGGCTTGCACCTTGCGCCTCGGCCTGCTCGATGCCCGGAATGATCAGCGAAAAGAAGGAGGCGGCAAGCATGACTCCAGCGGCGAACCCCAGCATCAGATTTTGCTGCGCTTCGGTTGGGCGACCTATCGACAGGATCGGCAAAGCGCCGACGACCGTCGCCAGCCCCGCGAGGAGGCTGGCGACAAATCCCGTGAGAATGATCGAATCCGCGCTCATTGGCTGCTATTGGCAGCGATAATCGCATCGGCCTGGGCGTTGCCCATTGCCTTGGCTTCCTTCATGTCGGACGCTCCGCCTAAATCTTCGTCGGTCGTCTTGCCGGCACCCGGGCCGGCGCCGAGATCGGCGCCAGTTGTCGGGTTCGCGTCGGGCCGTGACTGGAGACGCGCCATCATCGCTTCATAGGCCGCCATCTGGGCGTCGCTAATCTGGACCGTCGGCAGACCATCGCCGCCGTCGACGGGCAGGTTGCCGGCGACGTCATCGAGCCGTTCCCATTGTTCCCCCTCGTTCCACGGACCCGTCATGTCGCCTTCGCCCTGCGACGTGTTTACGTACATGTTGGCATAAGGTGCTAGACCGGGAAGCTTGCCCGAGGGGAAATTGTCGGTGATCGAATAAAGCGCCTTTTCAAAGCTTTTCTGATGCGCCACCTCGCGGGTCATCAGGAAGCCGAGGGCATCCTTGATCCCCGGGTCGTCTGTGATGTTGATTAGCCGTTCGTAGATGATCTTGGCGCGGCTTTCCGCCGCGATGTTGGACCGAAGGTCGCAAGTGGGATCACCGCGGCTGTCGATATAGGCCGCGCTCCAGGGGACCCCTGAGCTGTTGGTCA
The DNA here is from genome assembly GCF_023197165.1 of Sphingopyxis sp. MSC1_008. Taxonomy (GTDB): domain Bacteria; phylum Pseudomonadota; class Alphaproteobacteria; order Sphingomonadales; family Sphingomonadaceae; genus Sphingopyxis. The sequence continues at coordinate 110,164 of NZ_JALPRD010000009.1, read as the reverse complement.
GCGATGGGCCGCCGCCGTAAAGAAGCGATTGCGTATGGCTGTTACCGCCGGCGTTGAGCGACATATAGAGATCAGCTTCTTCGAGAGCGGCTTCAGACAGTTCGGATTTGACGCCCTTGTTAAGCATCGCAACGATCGAACCGATCACCTCGAGGTGGCTGAGTTCTTCGGTGGCGATGTCGAGCAACATATCCTTGCGCCCGGGATCGTCCTCGGCAAGGCCTTGAGTAAAATAGCGCATCGCAGCGGCCAGTTCGCCGTCGGGGCCTCCGAACTGTTCGAGCAGGAGCGAGGCGAGGGCCGGATTGGGTTCGGCGACGCGAACGGTATATTGCAGACGCTTGTTGTGCATAAACATGACGGCAGTCTCCTTTGAGATAAGGGGAGCGCCCAAAGGCGATGCCATGTTCCGGCTCTTGCCGCAGGTTAAGAACAGGAGGTTGCTGCGGCCGAATGACGGTCCAACGGGAACGGCTGCCCCGATCGACCAGCCGGGGAACGCAAGCGTCCGCAGCCGGGCTCGCATCCTGACCGTGAAGGGCCCACTTCGGCGACGCGCGAGTCGATCGATCCTTTCAGCGGCCAATCAGCGCAACGTCCGCCGCGACGGAAAGCGCTCCAATTGATCCAGGTTTTGAAAATCGGAGGGCTCCGCTCGGAACGGACCGCTCTCGTTCAGGTTGCTCACGCAGGAAGAAAGGAGCGACCATGCGCGCAATGGATTATCGCGGACCGTATCGGGTTCGAATTACGGAGAAGCCGATGCCGCGGATCGAGCATCCGCGCGATGCGATCGTCCGCGTGACGCGGTCCTGCATCTGCGGCTCCGATCTCCATCTCTATCACGGCATGGTCCCCGATACGCGTGTCGGCACCACCTTCGGACACGAATTCTGCGGTGTGGTCGAAGAGCTTGGCGAGGAGGTTTCGAACCTTGAAGTTGGCGACCATGTTCTCGTGCCGTTCAACATCGCATGCGGCCAGTGTCATTTCTGCCAGCAAGGCCTTTTCGGCAATTGCCATGAATCGAACCCGCAAGCGACCGCGGTCGGTGGCATCTTCGGCTATTCGCACACCGCTGGCGGCTATGATGGCGGGCAGGCCGAATATGTGCGCGTGCCCTACGCCGATGTCGGTCCCGTCGTCATGCCCGACTGGATGGACCCGGACGATGCGGTCTTGCTGACGGATGTCGTTCCGACTGGTTACCAGGCTGCCGAGATGGCAGGCATCCAGCGCGGCGACACAGTCCTGATCTTCGGCGCCGGACCGATCGGGATCATGGCCGCGCGCTGCGCGTGGCTCTTCGGCGCGGGGCGGGTGATCGTGATCGATCATCTCGAATATCGCCTCGAGTTCGCGCGGAGCTATGGCCCTGCTGAAGTTTACAGCTTCAAGGAATTAAACGACGTTGTGACCTTCATGAAGAAGACCACTGACGGTCTCGGCGCTGATGTCGCGATCGACGCGGTTGGCGGCGACGCCAAAGGAAATATGCTCCAGACCTTGTTCGGGACCAAGCTCAAGCTCGAGGCCGGCAATGCGATCCCCCTTCATTGGGCCATCAACTCGGTTAAGAAAGGCGGCATCGTCTCGGTCGTCGGTGTATATGGTCCCACGGGCAACATCGTGCCGATCGGCAATGTGGTCAACAAGGGGCTCACGATCCGTGCCAACCAGGCATCGGTAAAGCGGCTGCTCCCTAGGCTCATCGAACATGTTCGGAGCGGACACATCGAGCCGCGGAAGCTGATCACGCACCGGGTGGCTCTCGACGACGTCGCGGACGCCTATCATCTTTTTGCCGCGAAGCTCGACGGGTGCATCAAGCCCGTTCTCGTGCCGAGCCAAGCTTGAAAGGAGACCCCATGCGCAGCGATATCGTCACCCCCTCGAACGAACGGATCGATCCCTCCAGCGTCCCGGGCTGGGGGATCGATGCCGACCCGCAGAACGATCCCACCTATCCTTATCGCATTCGCGATACCGACCCGGGGTCGCGCGCGGACTGGGAGCGCCCACCGTTGCAAAGCGAAGGCCCCGAAATCCTCCAGTCGATCGAGCATATCCGCCGGCCCGCGGTATTCGGAACCGCCAACCCGCCGCGCGGACTGAGCGGAATGCTCCGGCGCGCGGCCTTCCGATGGAGCGAGTCCAATTGGCTCCACTGGCTGCTGCTAATGGGAGCCGATCGTCTGAATGTCGTTGAGGGCATCGCCGAAGATATCGGACGGGGAATCGTCCCTAACCTGCCAGCCGAAATGGGCGTGCGTGCCGAATGGCGGCACAATAAGAAGGGGTTCGCGATCAAGGCCGCCACGGCGTTTGCCGTAGCCGGCGGTTTGGTCCTCCTACTTCGGAGGAAAGGATCCGATACGGCCGCGAGACGAGGACGCGGTCTTTGACCGCGCGTCCTGCAAGCGACGGCGGCGCCGCGGCGGCGTTCGGGACAAAGCCGGCAGGCGGCCAGTCGCCAGTTGCCGCGCGTATCGCCGCCTATCTTGCGACGGGCCGGCCGCAACGAGCCGATGTGCAGCGTGCGGCCGACATCCTCGTCTTGATCCAGGAACCCGACGCCGCGATGGCAGCCGCCGGCGATGCGAAGATCTGGCGACAAATGATCGATGCTGCGCTCGTAGCGCGATGGGATGCGGATGGGGCAGTGGATGGCGCGATCGATACCGAACCCGATGCTGACGAAAACTGAGGTCGTCAGCCGTCGTCGCGCCTACTACTCCACGCGGCGCATCCGCTGATAAGGCCCTGTCCGGCAACGAGCAACGCGCCGCGCCGATAGAGGCTGAGGCGGCGCCCGGGTGCCACGTCGGCAAGAGCAACCGACAGGTCCGGGTTGGCCCATGCTATGCGCCCGCCGGAAGTGACGATCGCATCGATTGCCTCGGCCGGGGACGTCGCCGGCGAAAATACGATGGTAACCAGTTGCCGATCGGCGGGTGGCCTAAGCGACCAGGCGGCAAGACCGATCGTAACGGCTGCCAGTAGCCACAGAGGCAGGCGTCGTCCCAGCCGCGCTTCGGCGGACAGACGTGCGCCGCGGATCAGCGCCGCGCCCAACGCGAGAGGAGCCAGCCCAAACCCGGCGAGCCATCCGAGATCCCAAAGCAGTGGGGTCGGGCTGTCCATCCGGATGCGATGAATACCGAGCACCCAGTGAGAGAGGAGCGCATCAACGACATGCCATGCGCCGAAACCGACGAGCATCGCTCCAGAGAGCGATTCATCGATCGAGGCGGCACGCGCGCGGTACCGACGCAGCCCGATCAGCGCGACCAGCGCCACCAAATACATGAGGGCGTGGAAAAGTCCGTCCCAGAGAAGTTGCGCGCGCAGCGACGCGACGCCGGAGACACCGCTCAGCAAATGGTGCCACTGCAGGATCTGGTGCAGAAGAATACCGTCGAAGAAACCGCCAAAGGCGAAGCCAAGGAGGGCACTCCAGACGAGCCAGGGCCGCATGCGAATTTTCCTTCCAGCCCTGCCGTCGCGCCGCCCGAACCCGCGGAGGTTCACGCGCGGGCTCGAAGCGGGCCTCGCCTGCGGCATCGGGAGCACCAGACAGGCAAGCAACGGCTGCTGCGCGGGCCGACCGCGCGGATCTCTTATTCGCCCGTCGGGGGCGGCGTGCCTTGTTTGTTGGTACTGCTTCCCTTCGCGTTCGTGCCCGCTGCTGAATTGGTGCCCGTGCCGCTGTCGCCGCCGGTCGCGCCCCCACTGCCGTTGCTGCTGCTGCCTTGATTCGAGACGCTGCTCTGCGGATCAGTTGTACGCGATGTCGCCTCCGTGCCCGCCGTTCCCGTCGGGCCAGAATCCGTCGAGCTGGCAGTTCCCGCTGTCGTGCTCGTGTCGCTGTCCGGGCCCGCTGGTCCCGAGGTCGATGCTGTGCTGTCCGAGCTCATGTCGGGTGCCGCCATCGCGCCCTCCTCGGTTGCCGCGGCGTCGGTTTAGGACTGGCTGGTGCCATTGCCGGGTGAATTATTGCAGGCGGCGAGCAAGGCGAACGCGGGAAGGCTCAAGATTGATAAGCGGTTCATGGCAAGTCTCCATCTTCAATGCGTCCAAGGCCGACGCCGAAAGCAGGTTATTGTTCCTCTGCGTGCGGAGAAACAGCGCAGTTCTTGATCGGGGATAGTAAAATTGCGTCCAGCCGACCGGTAGCCCGCCGTTTTTTCATATCCCGGGTTAAGTTTCGCGGCGAAGCGGGAACAGGCGAACCTTGCTGCGGTTGTGCGAATATTCCAGCAGGAGAAGTCTCATGAAGCTTATCGCCTTTCCCACCATCGCCATCGCGCTTGCAGGTTGGAGCGTCGCGGCGGCGCAGACGACAACCCCGCCAGCCTCAAGCCAGCCAAGCAGCCAACCGGCCAGCTCGCAGCCCGGCTCGGGTCAGTCCCGCACTAACCCACCTGCGACAACGCAGCCGCCGACCAACCAGCCGGACACCGGGCCGTCGACGGCAAGTCCCCGACAGGGGCAGACAAGCACCGGGCAGCAAGCAGGCAATCCTTCGCCGCACAGTTCTGCCACGGCCACCGAACCACCGCGCGGTCAGCCGAATTCGAACGCTTCGTCTTCCGACACTTCGGCGACAGCGGCGGCGTCCTCCACGTCCCCGTCAGACCCCGCACCGACCACCGCGGCAGCTTATGTGTCGAAGGCCGGAGCGAGCGATCTTTGGGAGATCGAATCGTCGAGAGCGGTGCTCGCGAAGTCACGCCGCGCCGACGTCAAACGTTTCGCCCAAATGATGATCGATCATCACAGCCAGTCGACCCAGAAGGTCACGACCGCGGCAGCCGCCGCGCGTGTTGCCGCGACCGCCCCGTCGCTCGATGCCAATCAGCGGCGCATGCTCGACGAGATCAAGGCCGCGGATGCAGCCGCAATCGACGCGGTCTACATCAGGCATCAGCGTGGCGCTCATGATGCGGCGCTGGCGCTTCACAGAGGCTATGCGGAGCGGGGCGACACTGAGAGCCTCAAGCGCGCGGCCCGGGAAATCGTGCCCGTCGTGGAAACCCATCGGGCCGAACTCGGCAAGCTCTCATCGGCACGCTGATCCGGACCGCGGCCGGCGCCGTCCTGAACCTCGGCGGCCCGGCCGCTAAAGGAGCACCAATGAAAATGCGATCACGCTCGTTGCCGCGAAGGCACAATTCCGAAACCCCATATATTCCTCTAATCCATTCCTCGTGGCGGCACGTCGCGCCGGCCAGGCCGATCAATATGATCGGGTGGTCGCCAGCGGAATTCTGGGCCCGACTGGAGCTTTGATTCGGAGCGCACTCACGCGGGATCACGGCCATCTCATCCTCGGCACGCCCGTGCGGTCCGTCGCGATCGCACGCCGGGTAGCCATGCGTGCTGAAGTATTGGCGACCTCAGCCACGGCCTCGCCTACAGTGTTTTCCAGTGCGGCATTGATTTGCCGGGATGAGGGCGCGCGCGCATGATCGAACGCCATCTCGCGAAGCTTAGGCTGCGGCATGACATCGGTGCCGAGGAGGAGGCCGCGATCCGCGACGCCGTCGTCGAGATACGAAGCTTCCGCGCTGGCGAAACGGTAATTCATGCGGAGGAATTTCTCCATCACAGCACGCTCCTCCTCGACGGTTTAATGTGTCGCTACAAGGATCTCTCGGAGGGCCAGCGCCAGATCGCCGAGATCCATGTTGCGGGCGACTTTGCAGATCTGCACAGCTTTCTGCTAAAACGCCTCGATCACAACATCATGACGCTGACGTCATGCCGTGCGGCGCTTGTACCCCATGACCGGCTCCGCGACGTCACGGCGCGCTTCCCGCACCTCACCCGTGTCTACTGGTTCGCGACCGCGCTCGATGCCGCCATCCACCGCGAGTGGGTATTGTCGCTTGGCCGGCGAAAGGGGCTGGCGCGCCTCGCAGCACTCTTCTGCGAGCTGCACATTCGCCTTGGCGTCGTTGGCCTCGCCGACGAGCGCAGCTTTGCGCTCGATCTCACTCAGCCGGAACTGGCCGAGTGCCTTGGTCTGACGCCGGTGCATGTGAACCGCACGCTTCGCGAATTACGCGAGCAGCGTGTCATGAGCTTTCGAAACCGCCAGGTCGAGATTTACGATCCTGGCGCGTTGCGGCAGATCGCCGAATTCGACCCCTTCTACCTCTATCTGGGACGGCAGCCGCGCCTGTGACGAGGCCGTGAGGCGTTGTATCATCGACCGATCGATTGGCGTCGGGCGCCGGAGGACAAGATCGCTCGAGGCCGTCGAGCAAATTTACGTCGCCGTCGTGAAGACATAGGCAGCCAGCAGGACGAGATGCACTGCCCCCTGCAAAATCGTGGTTCGACCAGTGCCGAACGAGAGGATTGCGACGCCGAGCGAAAGCGCCAGAAGCGTCATGCTTTCGGGATCTAGGGCGAGCGATAGCGGCCAGCCGCTGGCGAGCGCGGCGATGGCGATCACCGGTATAGTCAGGCCGATCGTCGCAAGCGCCGACCCGAGTGCGAGGTTGAGACTCGTCTGCAGACGATTTCGTCGCGCGGCACGAAGCGCCGCAACGCTTTCGGGCGCAAGTACGAGCGAAGCGATCAGGATACCGACGAGCGCCCGCGGCAACGCGGCCGCCGCGACGGCTGCCTCGACCGGTCCGGAGAGGGCCTTTGCCAGAAAGATCACACTGACAAGCGAAGCTACGAGAAGAAAAACGGAGGCGGCGACCGTGCGCCGGCTCGGGGGCGCTGCATGCGCGTTGGCTGCGAGGTCCCCGGTCCCTTCGGGTAGAAAATAGTCACGGTGTCGTATCGTTTGGACGAAGATGAACGTCCCATACAAGATTGTCGAAACGAGTGCAGTAAAGCTAAGTTGCGCCGGTGAATAATGTGTTGCCGGGGCGTCGGTCGCGACGCCTGGCAGTACGAGGACGAGGATGGCCATCGCGGCCAGCACGCAAAGAGCCGCATTGACGCCTTCGAGAACGAATTTCTGTTCACCATGCCGGATTCCTCCCATCAGCAGGCAGCCTCCGACGAGACCGTTGAGGATGAGCATGATCGCCGCAAACACCGTATCTCGGGGAAGATCGGGATTGGCTGAGCCGCTCAGCATCATCGCGAGGATCAGCGACGCCTCAATCACCGTGACCGCACCCGCGAGGACCAATGTCCCGAACGGCTCGCCGACCTTGTGGGCGATGATTTCGCCATGGTGGACGGCTGCGATGACGCAGCCGATCAGAATCACGCTTGCCACGACGACGGCAGCCGTGCTCGGTGCCTCGGTGTGCAGGGGAACCATCGCGAGGCCGGTGATCGGCAGCCATTGGGACCAACGCGGCGTGCGTGGCGACGTGTGGCGTCCCGTGCCGGCAGATCCGCCGGTCTTCGAACGACCTTGGTCGCGGATCATGGAAGCTGGCTCCCTGACTTCGACTAGCAAACTTTCCCCTTCCTTTGCGGGCCCGGGCTGGCGGAAGCGAGGTGTCGCCAGTTCCGGGAGCCGGGATCATCCGAGGCAATGCTAGCTTCTTCCAAGTGGTGGAAAAGGCCGCCCGCCGCACGTGCGGCGGGCGAGGGGGTCAGGCGACCTCCAGGGCTTCATCTTGCGGTGCCTCGATGCGTTCGGGCGTCGGCGAGCCGCCGCCAATCGCAATCTTGCGCGGTTTCAGATTTTCGGGGACGACGCGCTGCAGTTCGATGATGAGCAGGCCGTTGTCGAAGGTTGCCGCGCCGACCTCGACAAAGTCGGCAAGCTGGAATCGCCGCTCGAAGGGACGCGCGGCGATTCCGCGGTGCAGATATCGGCTATCCTCCTTATCCTCCGCGCGCCTGCCCGTGACGGTGAGCTGATTGCGCTGCGCCACGACCTCGATCTCGTCGGGGCGATATCCTGCGACGGCGAGCGTGATGCGGTACATGTCGTCGCCGCTGCGCTCGATATCGAAGGGCGGATAACCGTCCGAACTGTCGCCGCGGGCGCCCGCCTCGAGCAGATCGAACAGATGGTCGAAGCCGACCGTAGAGCGCCGATAGGGCGCAAAGTCAAAGTGGGTTCTCATTTCCAAATCCTCCATTTGAAGCAATCTGGGCAACGAGATACGCCGGAGAGAGCCGGCGCTCTCATGTCCAACCGGACCCGAATACAGCGTCCGGCGAATAAAAATTAGGCAGCGTGCGAAGCGTTTCAAGAGCGCGGCGCGAAAAAAAATCGAAGGGCTGCAGGGGGAGGGGCGCCCAACCGAATGATCCGAAACCGCCGCTTGATGCTGCCGATTCCCGCTTGCCAACGGGGCCTCGTTCGAGACTTTCTTCTCCGTGGCATCGCCGGCGTCGGGCCGCCCACCGAACCTATGATCGGATCAGATGGTCGAACGCCGAAAGCCCCGCCTTCGATCCTTCGCCCATCGCGATCACGATCTGCTTGTAGGGGACGGTGGTCACGTCTCCTGCGGCGAAAATGCCGGGCTGGCTCGTCGCGCCGCGCGCGTCGACCTCGATCTCGCCGCAGTCGCTGAGCGCCACGGCGCTGCCCAGCCATTCGGTGTTCGGAATGAGGCCGATCTGGACGAAGATTCCTTCGAGTTCGACGATATGCTCCTGATCCTTGTCGCGGTCGCGATAGCGCAGGCCGACGACCTTCTCGCCATTGCCGAGCACTTCGGTGGTGAGCGCCGAGGTGATGATCGTGACATTGGGCAGGCTGCGCAGCTTCGTCTGGAGCACCGCGTCGGCGCGAAGTTGGCCGTCGAACTCGATCAACGTCACATGCGCGACGAGACCGGCCAGGTCGATTGCCGCCTCGACGCCCGAATTGCCTCCGCCGATCACCGCGACGCGCTTGCCCTTGAACAGCGGACCGTCGCAATGCGGGCAATAGGCGACACCTTTGTTGCGATATTCGGCTTCGCCCGGAACGCCCATCTGGCGCCAGCGCGCGCCGGTCGACAGGATCAACGTCTTGCCCTTCACGCTCGCGCCGCTCTTGAGCTTCACTTCGTGCAGACCGTTGGCGCCGCCGGGGATCAACTCCGCGGCTTCCTGAACATTCATGACGTCGACGTCATAATCCTTCACATGCGCCTCGAGCTGGGCAGCGAGCTTGGGACCCTCGGTGCGCGGGACCGAAATGAAATTCTCGATCCCCAGCGTGTCGAGCACCTGTCCGCCGAAACGTTCGGAGACGATGCCGGTGCGGATGCCCTTGCGTGCGGCATAGATGGCGGCTGCGGCGCCGCCGGGCCCGCCGCCGACGACGAGCACGTCGAACGGCTCCTTTGCGGTGATCTTCTCGGCGGCGCGCGCGACCGCGCCGGTGTCGAGCTTGGCGACGATCTGTGCAAGGTCCATGCGGCCTTGGCCGAAGGGTTCGCCATTGAGAAAGACGGCGGGCACCGCCATCACCTTGCGGCGCTCGACCTCGTCCTGAAACAGCGCGCCGTCGATCGCGGTGTGGCGGATGTTGGGATTGAGCGCGGCCATGATGTTGAGCGCCTGCACGACGTCGGGGCAATTCTGGCATGACAGCGAGAAGAAGGTTTCGAAGACGAAATCGCCTTCCAGCGCGCGCACCGCGTCGAGCAGTTCGGCCTCTTCCTTCGGCGGATGCCCGCCAACATGGAGCAGCGCGAGGATCAGCGAGGTGAATTCATGCCCCATCGGGAGGCCCGCGAACACGGCTTCGGCCCGCCCGTCGTCGCCGCGGATGGCGAAGGAGGGTTTGCGCGCGTCGTCGCCGTCGAAGCGGGCGCTTACCAGATCCGACTGCGCCGCGACTTCCTCGACAAAGCTGCGCATCTCGGCCGACTTGGGCGAGGCGTCGAGGCTTGCGACCAGCTCGATCGGGCGGCGGAGGTTGCCGAGATAGGTTTTGAGCTGGGCGGTCGTGTTGGCGTCGAGCATCGGCATGGGAGAGCCTTTCGGGCAGGAGCAGGGGTTCGCCGCGGGGAGCGGCGTCAAAATCTTGCTTTTTTAGAATGCGAAGACCGGGCGAGCGCCGCCCGCCCGGTCCTGCAAATCGGTCGGCTTAGATTTTGCCGACGAGTTCGATCGAGGGCGCGAGCGTCTCGGCGCCTTCTTCCCACTTCGCCGGGCAGACCTGGCCGGGGTTGGCGCGGACATAGGCCGCAGCCTTGATCTTGCGGACGAGTTCCTCGGCGTTGCGGCCGACGCCTTCGTTGGTGATTTCCATTACCTGGATCACGCCGTTGGGATCGACGACGAAGGTCGCGCGGTCGGCGAGGCCCGAATCTTCACGCAGCACGCCGAAATTATTGGCGAGGACGTGGTTCTGGTCGCCCAGCATGTGATAGTTGATCTTGCCGATCGCCGGCGAGCTGTCGTGCCAAGCCTTGTGGCTGAAATGCGTGTCGGTCGACACAGAATAGACCTCGACGCCCAAGCCCTGCAGCGTTTCATACTGATCGGCGAGGTCTTCGAGTTCGGTCGGGCAGACGAAGGTGAAGTCGGCCGGATAGAAGAAGAAGACCGCCCACTTGCCCTTGGTGTCGGCGTCCGTCACGGGGACGAACTTGCCCTGATGGTACGAGGTGGCGCTGAACGGCTTGATCGAGCTTCCGATGATGCCCATGAGAGAGTATTTCCTTTGTTTGCTGCACTGCAAAAATGTTTTGCGGGAGCGCATCTATGCACTCCGCAGCCCCTGCTCAATGCCAATTTTTCGGGTACAGTAATCGTCTCACTCGATCAAAACGCGATGGCGTTTTCAAGCTCTTAGCGGCCAGCGTCGTTCAGGCCGCGCATCAGTTCGATCACTTCGGCGTCAAAAATGTCCGGGGCGTGCGGCAAGAGTCTGCGAAACCGGCTGGCGCAATATGCAGCGTGCGGCCCCAACTCTGCAACGTCGATGAAGTTCAGCGCCGTGCCTGCCGCGCCACCGGAAAGGTCGGGCATGTTAGCCAGCACCGCCCGGACGGTGAAAATGGCGCCGGGGCGAACTTCGGGGGGGTACCGCTCGTGACGGCTGATGCAAAGCGCCAGGTCGTCGACTTGCCACTCTTCTGTCATAATCAACCCTTCCTGGCTGTTACGCAGCGCCAATTTACATATCATGTTAGCCTCGGGTCCGCCATTGGCATTTGGGTCGGCTCCCTAGGCGGCATGGGATCGGGGGGAAGGATTGTTCCGGATGCGTTGCCGACCCCGCGTCGAGCATCGCGGCTGCGCTTCTCGAATAGCTCGTCCTGGCGTTGGGAGCGCCCGATGGGACGGCAACGGCACGGACGATCGTCCACGGCCTTGTCGTCCGATCGCGTGCTGCCCTCGGCGGATTTAGCAACTTCGACATGCGTGTCTTCGGCAAACAGCTTGAGCGCAAAAACTGCCTTTATTTGACCAAATCCCGTTCGCCGTGATGCCGCCCCATCATAGGTCATCGCCGCTACGAGGGGAGCGCGCGCGGCGAATTTCAAGACGAGACTGGTATCATGCTTCTCCGTTCGGCAAGATCATAGGCGCTGCGAATGACATTCGCTCGGCCGAGCAATGTCGCCGAGCGTCACGCCGGCTGCGGACGCCTCACCATTGGAGGCCAGATCCGAGATCGACACGATGCCCACGAGCCTCTTCGCTCTGTCGAGTACGGGCAAACGCCGCACCTGGATATCGCTCATATTGATCAGGACATCTTCCGCCGTGTCGTCCTCGAAGCAATAGCAAACGTCCTGACTCATTACTTCGCTGACGCCGGCATTCGCTTCGAGGCCGCGACCCATGCCTCTCACTGCAATATCGCGATCGGTGACAATGCCAACGATCCGCTCGCCGTCGACGACCGGAAGGAACCCACAGTCGAGGTCGCCCATTGTCTGGGCGGCCGACTGGAGGCTGTTGTCGAGGCTAATCGTGCGGACCTCACGCGTCATGCAATCCGAAATATTCATTGTACGATCCTTGAAAACATCGGGGAGAATCCGCTCAGTGCGGCCACTTGGGAACAGCGGCGCCAATCTGCTCGGCGGTGATAGGCCCCCGACCCGCGCGCAAGTTGTTCTGCACATGGAGGACACCCATGGTATCCGCGGCGATGTCTTCCGCGCGCCGTTTGGTGAAGGACGAGTCGACAGTCCCATCGAGGGTAATCTCGGCGTCGGATATCGTGACATCGATATCCGAGGCGTCGACGCGCCGGTCGATCGACAGGCGCTCGCAGACATCCTCGCGGATACGATCGTCCGATCGCCGATAGGTGCGGGGACCTCTTCCGCGTTGCGACAAATTCTCCTGACGGTCGCCTCCGCCCAGACCGCCCGGATCGCTCGGGCCGCGTGTCACCACCGGGACGGTCCGATCTCGCGCGTAAATCCCCCGTCGCGGCGTCGACTGTCTTCGGTCAATTGCGCATAGTCGAGGCCGCGCGAGCGGTCGCCGACAAGATCGCCATGAGGCGGGCGCGAACGCGAACCCGCTAGGCCCAATTCGCGATCGGAAGCTGCTTCTGAGTCAAATGCCGATCGCTGCTGCCCGATACGGGCGTCAGCGCGACAGCGATTTCCGACGCTTCTGCCAGAAGAAAGTCGGTTCTCCATGATCGTTCCTTTCATTCGCCCGCCCTTCAAACAGTCAGAACGCAAGACCGGCCAGTTGCAATTACATGGATCAATTTCACGGCGGGGCGGGCCGCGCACGCGCCGGACGATCATGTGCGGCGGGCGTGGCGGATGGTCGGGAAGCGCGCTGGAGCGCCCGTCGTCAGGCTGCGACCTCGGCGTCGGCGTTGACGGCGTCGGCTTCGAGGCAGAACAGCGCGCGCGCCTTTCCGCCTGCCTTGGCGCGGTAGAGGGCGGCATCGGCGCATGCAAGCAGCCGTTCTAGCTCAACGCCGAGTTTCGGGGCGGTCGCGATGCCGACGCTGACCGAAATCGCCATCGATGTTCCGTCGACAAGATAGGGGCGGCTCACCTCGCGAATGATCCGGCGGGCCAGTAGCTCTGCCTCGCTTTCATCGCCAATCCCCGCCTGCAGCACGATGAACTCGTCGCCGCCGAGACGCGCGACGACGTCGTCGTTGCGAACCATCTCTTCAAGCCTGCGCGCGACCTGTTCGAGGAGTGCGTCCCCCGCCGGATGCCCATGGCGGTCGTTGATCGCCTTGAACCCGTCGAGATCAAGGTAGTGGAGCGCGACGAGACTTCGTGCGCGCACGGCAGTCGCCGCGCGATCCTGGAAAAGTTCGCGAAGCAGCAGCCGGTTGGAGAGGCCGGTAAGGGCATCGGTGCGCGCAAGCTTCGCCATGTCGTGGCGCGCGGTATGGTGGTCGACGGCCGAGCGATAAAGGTGAGCGACCGTCTGGAGGCTGAGCGCCATAATCGCCGTGACGAGGAAAGCTTCGATCAAAAAAGCTTCACGATGCAGCGGGAGAGCATTTGGCTCTAAGCTATGCAGCAGGAGCGCCGCGACCGTTGGCAGGGTGGCGGTCAGCAAGCCCGCGACGCAGATCGCAGGTCGGACTGAGGTGCGTGAGACGATTCCGGCGCCGAAGCCGAACACGAGGCTAACCGTGATCATGTGAATCAGCGGGTTATGGGCCGCTATCGCCGCAACATTGAGAAGGCCGAGAAGCGCGGCAGAGACGAGATTGCCGAGAGCGTAGCGCGTCTCCCACTGTCGCAGTTCGCTGAATCTCAGGAGGGGGCGGGCACGATGATAGGCCGCGATCGTCACGAGCCGCAGGATGGTCGTGAGCGCACCGAACGCAGCGAGCACCATTAGCAGGCTGTTGTCGAGCGCGCGGCTCACGAAGATGCAAATGCCGACGAACACCGCGCCGAGGCCAAGTATGGGGAAGCGCATGCTGAACAGCATCTCGACGAAGTCCCGATAGACCGCGAGCGGCAACATCGCGGGGTCCGGGAAAAGGTGCGGGCCGGACTTCGGCGCGATCGGGAAAGGGGAGGCCGATCTTCTCATGGCGTCAGGCTATTCCGATCTTGTTAATGTGCCGTAACCCGCAGGCATTTTCGAGAAATGAAGCCGAGCCGCTTCCGTTCCGCCCTGTCTTCCGGAGCGAGCGCTTTTGACGGCGAAGCGCAGATCGGATGCCAAATGCGGCATTTGGGCCAATCCTTTCGCAAATCGTCGCATCGCGGATAGATCGCGGCTGCCAAGCGTAGACTCTCCATGATCAATGCGCGGAAGCTCGGGACGTACATTGCGACACGGCGCGCGATCAGCCGGGATGCCCGCGAGATGGGCGCCGCCGCCGACCGGCCGAGCGCCTATTCGCTAACGACGGCATGGACGATCTTGAAAAGAGCGTGGGTCAAGAATGGTGAGCATAATCTTAGCTTGCTCGCTGCGGGCGTCGCCTTTTATGCATTTCTGTCCTTCGTGCCGCTGATGGGCGCGCTCGTCATGGCTTATGGCCTCGTCGCCGATGCCTCAGCCGTCGCCCGGCATATGCGTCTGGTGATCGACCTCGTGCCGGCCGATGCCGCAAGGCTCATCTACGATCAGTTGACGCAATTGACCCAGAGCTCCGCCGACCGGAAAGGGCTGGGATTGATTGTGGCGCTTCTGGTATCGCTCTATGGCGCGTCGCGAGCGTCGGGCGCAATGATCAGCTCGCTCAATGTTATCTACGAAGAGAAAGACCGACGCAGCTACCTGCGCTGGACTCTCGTCTCGACCGCGCTCGCAGCGGGCGCCGTCCTCGCCGGAATGGCGGGGCTCATTGCCGCATCGATGCTGAGCTTCGCGGAAGCATGGGCCGAGGACATCGGACCTGCCGCCGCAACGCTCATCCAGATTACAACCTGGATGCTCGCGGCGGCGATGTGCATTGTCTCGATCGGCGCTATCTACCGCTTTGCGCCAAACCGTGCCGACGCTCGCTGGCAGTGGCTGAGCCTCGGCTCGGTCTTAGCGACATTGCTCTGGCTCGCAGCCACCACCGGTTTCGGATTCTATGCCTCGCGTTTCGGCGACTACGACGCGACCTATGGTTCACTGGGCGCGGTGGTTGTCCTTCTCCTGTGGCTCTATCTATCGGCTTATGCCGTGCTGCTCGGCGCTCTTGTAAACGCCGAGGCCGAGCGCCAGACCAGTCGCGATACCACGACCGGCCGCGAACGGCCGATGGGCGAGCGCGGTGCGACGATGGCAGACACAAGCGCTGCGCTCGAAGCCTCTACCATCCCCTAGAGCGGTCCGTCACCGTCAATCCTGTCATGGCTTGCTTCAGTTTGCCCTTCCTCAAGCCCGCGCGTGTTCGGACGCAGAGCCTTATGTCGCGGCAGAAATGCCATCATGGGTACCCAGCTTGGTGCTTCCGCGGCATAGATGTGAAAACCGGGGGCCACCGCTTCGGGGTCGTCGAGGGTACCGGCGGTGACGTCAATCTCATCGGGCTGATGGCGGACATGGATCGTCAACGGCGAGCCGCACTTGCGGCAAAAAGTTCGCGTGCCGAATTCGGTCGAAGCAAAGCGGCCGACTTCGGCATGGCCGGCGGTAATGCGATACCGATCGAGATGTACCGTCGTGAAGACCATGCCTCCCGATCCCGATACATGCTGACAGACACGGCAATGGCACCAACCGGTGTCGTAGGGCGTCTCGTCGAGGCGGTACCGCACCGATCCGCAGGCGCAGCCACCTTCGACAGGAACAAATTGCTCGGTCATGATTGGCGCCTCCTACGGGGTCGTACCGGTTGAACATACATGCTTTCCCGGCACTTGCTTCGGTATCGGAGAATTTCGGATGTCGTGGCACTGCATCTGATGGCGGGCGAAATTTCGAGGTCGATTGCTCCCGCTTTAACAGGGTCGGGGGCGGCTTATTCGGGCGGACGGATGCGCGGACCGAGCGTTCGCAGCAGATCATTCGCATCAAAAGCGCGCGGGTTCGCAGATGGCTTGTCGCCACGGCGCATCACAATCTCTGCCGTGGCCTCATACCGGTCGATTGTCCGCACATCGAGACGATCGCTCAAAAATGGATCGCGATCCCACGGACTCCACGACCGCCAACCCGAGCGCCCATAATAACGCCATGACGGCCCCCACCATCCATAGGGTCCGGTCGCAAACGGCCGATCGACGACAACCTGGCCCCGATTCTCGACGTCGCGATAAACGGCTTCGAACCAGTCGTAGCCTTGCTGCCGGGTCAATTCAGCCGCGCGGTAAAGTAGATATGTTTCGACGGTGTCGCGCGACGTCATGCTGTTGCCGATAAAGGTCACGCGGTAACGGTTTGTCTCAAGACGTTCGCTCGAATAGCCACCCTGCGAGCTCGAGGCGCTCCGAATCGGCTGGTAGGGGGTTGGCCGGGCGCAACTGGACAGTACCGCGGCCGCGATGACAATTGCTGTGCATAAGCGTCTTCGCACCGGTCTTCTCCGCTAAGAGCGCGCGCATCCCAATGCTCACCGCTCAGCTTCAGCATATAGCATTGCAACCGGCGTCGCGCGCTTGGGTTCCGGGATGGGGGAGCCAACTGATCCAGATTATGGAAATTACATGCCCTGATCGTGTGCAGATCCGACGAGACCAGTAATTGCCTGGTTGAGGCTCTTCGCCGTGAAAGGCTTCATCAGCACCGGACGATCGGCAAAGACCGGCGCGCGCTCCGCGATAAATCCCCCGGTCGAGATGAGAAACGGAATTGCTCCCGCAGCGAGCTTCTCGGCTATCGGTCCGCTCGTTTCACCATTTGCGAGATAAACGTCGATAATGGCCGCATCAATGTCGCTCGACGCCAGTTCGGCCAAGGCCGAATCTATACCGTCTGCACAAGCCACGGGTTGATGGCCAAGAAGCTCGAGATAATCTTCAAGCATCATTGCAACCAACGGATCATCTTCGACGATCAATATCCGGCTTCCCAATATCTGACCCCCTGGTTCTGGCGCTTTCAGCGCGGCTGGCCGAGCGCAGGCCGACTCCTTTTAGCAAAAATAGGATGGCCTTTCCTAACATGCGTCAGTGTCCGCGCGAAAAGCTGCGGGAAGGACTGGACCTGTCCCCGATCACGCTTCACGAGCCATGAGGGTGACAGAACGCGCCAATGCGGAGGAATGCGAAATCCCGGCCATCCCGCGCAGGCCCCTCTAGGAGTCGGGCGACGGGCGCACGGACATTTGTTCGGGGATCAGGGCGCGCAGCTTCGCGATGCTGCTCGCCGCGTCGCGGTGGTGGACGAAGATGCCACCTGCGCTCTCCCAAAGATGGGCGTGCTTGAGCTGGTCATCGACAAGGATGTCGCCCCCTTGGGCGTGGTTGCGTTTGTCGACCGCCATCACGGTCAGGATCTGCGTACCGGGGAAATGCTCAGCGGCCCAGCGTATCTTTTGCGGCGCGGCCCAGTTTCCCCGCGGCAGACCTGTCAGGATCACCGGAAGGAGATGCCGAACCGCCGCGAACAAATCCATCGCGTCGGGCATCAGCGGCAGGCTTCCATAGAAGTCGGGATGGCGGGCGATCTCGCGCCATAAGGCTCTGATGCCATGACGCTTTTCGTAGGCACGTGGCGCCATGCCGAGGAGATCGGCCGCGCCGCGCTCGAAATCCGCGAGCACCCCGTCGCAATCGAGATAAAGCTGCACCGGTCATCCCTCCCATCGCGCCGGGACGATCGATATCGTGATTGCAGGATCGACCGGCTGCCAGCCGGTGTCGGCGATGACATCATTGCTTTCCCGCGCCTGCCGGCCCGAGGCGAGAGACCATGTGATGTGATAGTGACTGCCGTCGCCGCGGGCAGATGTCCCTGCGATGCGCAGGACAAGCGCCTGAACGCCCTTCTCATCGTCGGCAATGCCGATGATCTCGGCGGATCGCGCCGCGGGCAGCGGCGTCCGCGCTCCCGTCCCGAACCGCAAGGTTACATGGTCCGCAACCACACGCGGATAACGCGGCGGAAAGCAGGTGAGCAAGCGTTGGCGCTCGTCAGTTCCCACTTTCCAGCCGGTGATATTGTGCCGCATGGTAAGGTGCCGGGTTTTCTTCAGTTGGCCGGGAGCATGAGATGACATTCGATCGAGGTGCGGCTCTCTGGCTCGGCCTCGGTCCGCGAAATGCCGACGGATACGACGATTATCCGAGAGAAAGGGTGAGCCGCATCCGCTGCGGAAGGGCCGCGTCATTTTCGCCGGCCAATCGTTCGAGGACTGCCGTCCAAAAAGCAGCTTCGTCATTCGCTCCGCGCTCGCGCGACCAGCAGATTTGCTGCTCGAGCCTGTCTTTGGCGCGTTCGGCGTAGAGGGCGTGCGCATCAAGAGCGCATCGCGTGATCATATTTTGCGAATAGCCCGACATCGCAATGGCCTCCTGCAAGCAAAATCCGCCAACTGGAACCCGATCGTATCCGCCATGCGATTTCGAGGGCTAACCCATGTTGCCGAAAACGCGCCTCATCCTGAAAATTTTGATAACCTGGCTCAACTTGCGGTCGGGTAACCTTCCTGAATGGCGCAGACACGGTTTCCGTTCGACGCCACGAATGCGCCGGATGGAGGATACACCTTCGATGCCGCCGTCCCCGCGAAGCGCGGGGCATCGGCGGCTTGGCACGCCTGAATATCAAGCTCGGAGATAATTCTCAGGCGACCCGGTCGCCATCGAGATCTTCGCTCCACGCCGCGATCTGGTCCTTGAGCGCTAGTTTCAGTCTTTTGAGCCGCGCAATGCGGACCTCATCGGGAATGCTGCGGCGGGACTCGCTGAATGTCGGCATCGAGCCGGGCATGCTCGCGCCATAGAAAGTGGATCGGTTTGCGGGACATCGTCTTCTCCGTGCCAAAGTTGAGGATGTTGCGGCCCGAACGGCCGCGTCGGCAGATTAAGGTACGACAATCGCGATTTTCAATATCGCATCGGAGAGCGCGAGACGCGATTTGCGGGACTGGCAGCCAACGCCGGATCGGCATGCCCCGATCGGCGCGCGATGAACTTCGGCCGCTGCACGTCGTTTCCTCAGCGAGAATGGCGGCAGGGGCAGATTGACGCGCTCGACGGTGGCAGCGCGTTCGGAAAGGAAGATGAATGCCAATAACGATCATCATCGTCGACCTGGTGGGACTCCTGCTTGCAATCGCCGGATTCCTTCTTGCCTTCCGTCAGGAGGATGTGCGTCGCTGGTGGGCCGCGATGCGGCGTCAAACACTTGGCGCGGCATTGCGCCCACTCACGAATGACGACCCCGCTCGCTATGTGCTGCGGATTGCGGGCGTCATGATTTGCGCATTCGGTATCGTCATCGCGCTTCTCTTCACGCTGGCTCACTTCACGCTGCGCTCCTCCGGCTGAGCGAAGTCTTCCGCGTCGCTTTGCATTTGCCCCTCCCTGGGAGCGATTGAGCTTAGGGATCGGCTCCAAGCGCCCTTCGGACCATCGCTCGCAGGGCGAGCGCATCATCGATTGCTGCCGCGTCGGTGTCATTGTTGAAATAGGCCCACACCGCTCTTCCCGTCCGCGCTTGATTGAGCATCCAGTCGCGCCAGCCTGCCAGTACCTCCCGGGCGTAGCGGCCGTAATATTTCCCCGCCGCGCCATGGAAGCGGACGTAAGCCACGCCGCTCGCCGCCCATCGCGGCGACACGCGTCCCGGGAAATCATGGACCACGAACCCAGCCCCGAAGCGATCAAGCATCGACAGCGTTTCGTCGCGATACCAGCTCGCGTCGCGAAACTCGAAAACATGCGTGAGATCGCGCGGCAGTATCGCGAGAAAGGCTTCGAGACGGTCGAGGTTGAGGCGAAGCGATGGCGGGAGCTGGTAGAGGATCGGCCCGAGCGCCTCCTCCAAATGGCGCATCGGCGGGATCATGCGCGCCAGCGGTTCCTCGCACTCCTTCAGCTTTTTGGCCTGGGTCAGGTAGCGGTTTGCTTTGACGGCGTAGAGAAAATCGGGCGGCGCCTGAATGCGCCAGGCATCAAATGTCTTTGCCGTGGGCAGGCGGTAGAAGCTGTTGTTTATTTCCACCGTGTCGAAGCGTCCAGCATAGAAGCCAAACCAGTCTTTTACCCCCAGGCTCTCCGGATAGAACGGCCCGCGCCAGTGCCGGTAGTTCCATCCCGAGCAGCCAATTCGAATTGGAGATGTCAGTGCCATGGCCTCATCCGGTTGAGACGCAAGAACGCCTCACCGCACCATTCGCTGCTTCCGGACGTCGTTTATGTGTCACCAGCGACGCGCGGCGCTCGGCAGCGCGCGCCGGTTCGCGCGGCGCGCGGCGTTGTGCGAGGACGCCCGACGACATGGCGCGGGCCTGAGAGGAAACTTGCGGCGCTTCGGGTGTTCCGGTCTTCAAGACGCGGCGACACCGGACCGTGATGTTTCATAACGAGCGCGGCGCGGCGGGTGCTTACCTCCCGGCGAAGGCGCCCCG
This sequence comes from Sphingopyxis sp. MSC1_008, assembly GCF_023197165.1. Lineage (GTDB taxonomy): Bacteria > Pseudomonadota > Alphaproteobacteria > Sphingomonadales > Sphingomonadaceae > Sphingopyxis. Next base: position 89,820 of record NZ_JALPRD010000009.1, on the reverse strand, counting down.
CTTGTTTTCAAAACCCCCATCCCGCGCCTTTCTTGCAGTCGAACGCAAGCTTGACGACGTCACGCTTGGGGCCGTTAAGGGCGTAGCGCATCCGCGGCAGGCCAACTATAGCGACGTCCGTCTGCTATTCGCAGGCTGTTGCTCATAGTGGAGAAATATATGAATCACGCCGAACTGTCAGACGCCGTCGCTGCGTCGCTTGATCTTTCCAAGACCGATGCGCGCAAAGCAGTCGATGCCGTCATTGCGGCGATCTCGGATGCCGCAGCAAAGGGCGACGAGATTTCGATCAACGGCTTCGGGAAGTTCAAGGTGAAGGCAACGCCTGCGCGCGAAGGTCGCAATCCCTCGACCGGCGAGACCATTCAGATCAAGGCCGCTAAGAAGCTGACCTTCAGTCCGGCTAAAGCCGTCAAGGATCGCCTCAACGGGTAGGCGTCACGCACGCTCCGTCGGGGTGAAGCCGGCGGACCTCCGCTCAACGAACCGCAATAAGCGCTTTCACGCCGGCGTCGGGCTGCGGTCTGGATCGACGCCAGGAGGTTTGCAAAGCCTGCCGTCTTGGCTACGAAGAAATGGGCAGCCGAGCTGTGGACGCTGCCGTCTCCGCGCTTTGAAACCGGAATGTAGGCCCGCCCGCAATCGAGGGGGGATGAAGTGCGGGCGGGCCTCATCTGCGAAAAGCACGAACATCGCGTAAGATCCCTCCGCGAGAATTTTTTCTTGGTTCGTGCGCCCATCATTGCGAATTCGAGGCGCCGTGTTCGGCGGCACGGTGAACCATCGCAGCCCTTCGTCGTTAGACCACTGTCGGCCAGCGGTGTGCTCGGCCAAAGACATGGCGGAGCGGGGCAGCAGTGGATTTTTTCGCAACCTTCCTCTCCGAAGCCGAAAGCGAACTGAATCTGCTGCGCCGCCTCGCCGAGGAAAACGCCGCAAAAGGCGAACACGAGACCGATGTGCCGCGCATCCTTTCGGAGAAGATCGCCGAACAGGAGCGATTGATCGCTAAGATGCGCTCCTACCGGCCCGAATAGGCCGCCGCGATCACGACAGCTCCCCGTCAAACTTCCTCTTCGCCCTCGCGACCGCCGAGCCGCAGCGAACTGATCGCCGCGCCGCGGATGACGTCGGCGTAGCTGGCATATTCGTCGGCGCGAGCGGCATAGAGCTCGGCAACTGCCATCCGCCCGGCCGTGCGGGCGTCCTCGGCCATGCGCGTGACCAATGTGACCCGTTCCTCCATGACTCGCAGGGCGACATGCATCGCTTCGTCGAGTTCGCCCGTTTGCGAAGCGAGACTGTCCGCGGTGTGGGCATGACCAATCTGGCAGCGGTAGCGTAAGGGCCGTTCGCCTCGAACTTCCGAAAGTACGCCGTGACAATCCGGGCAAGAAAGCGCGCTGGGATCGGCGAAGTCGCGAAGCGCACGCGATCCCAATCGCCCGCCCGCGGCAATCCGCACTTCGAGCGCAATGCTGGGCGGCGGTTCGATCGAGACGCCAGCGTCGGTCGTCACGATCGCAGCAAGCACCGAAGCAAGGTTTGTCGACGTGGCGATCTCGTCGGCCGCAACCGCCTCGAGCGCCGCCAATGGCATCTGGTCAGCTTCGGCATCGAGCGGATGCTGCACCACCGCCGTTCCGCCGCAAGCTTTGATCGCATTCAGGCCGGACGCGCCGTCGTTGAGCATGCCGCTCAGCACCACACCCACTACGCGGCCCCCGTGGGATAAAGCGGCCGACCGGAAGAGGGGATCGATGGCCGGCTTGGCCATATTCTCGCGCGGGCCGTCGCCGAGCCGGATGACATCGCCGGTAATGAGCAGGTGTCGGTCAGGAACGGCAATATAGACACGTGATCGCTCGATCGGCCTCCCATCAATTGCGCGCTCCACCGGAAGTTTCGAGACGGTGGTCAGCGCCTCGGCGAGATAGCCCGGCGACCGCGACGGGCCGTGAACGGCCACGAAGAGCGTGGCCGGAAAGTCCGCCGGAAGTTCGGCGAGGAGCTGTTTGAGGACTGCGAGGCTGCCCGCCGACCCCCCGATGGTAACGATATCTTTCCGCAGCATAAACTCTCCTTGGGCAAGTGAAGCGGAATATCGTCGCCCTGAGGCGCTAGTGCCAAGAAATCGCTCGGTCATGTCGCACAAGCATGACCCTGCGCTGCGCGGCGCAGGTAGATTACAGCGGCTTGGTCTTGCCGCTCAATACCCGTTTCGCGGACTTCGGTTTCCGCCACATGATCCATGTTACGAAGAATGACGTGCCCCGCGCGCTGTGCGTTGGGGCTCCGTGGCGCATGATCATGTGTCGCTTCTGATGATCGCGGATCGCCCGCCTAAAGCTGGAGCGCGGCCATGGCGCTGGTGCAACAAATCGTGCTGGCCACCTCTAGCCGCGAGTCGGATTGTGCCGACCGCGCCAGATTGGCAGGCCGGCGCCGGCAGTTTCGGCAAGCTGTGGCCGGCTCTCGGGTGGACGACTTCGTATACCAAGAAAAGGGGGCCGGCGGACCGGCCCCCTCGCGCGTTAAAAGTCCATCGCCGGCACCGGCGCAGGCTTCTCTTCTTTGGGCAGCTCCGCAACGAGCGCCTCGGTCGTGATGAGCAGCGAGGCGACCGACGCGGCATCCTGGAGCGCGGTTCGCACCACCTTCGCCGGGTCGATCACACCGGCGCTGACGAGATCCTGATACTCGCCGGTCGCGGCGTTGAAGCCCCAGCTATAATCGTCGCTCTCAAGGAGCTTGCCGACGATCCACGCGCCGTCCTCGCCGGCATTGTCGGCGATCTGCCGCGCCGGAGCGCGCAGCGCGCGGCGCACAATGTCGATCCCCGACTGCTGATCGTCGTTCGCGGCCTTGAGTGTGTCGAGCGCCTGGAGCGCGCGCAGCAACGCGATGCCGCCGCCAGGCAATATGCCTTCCTCCACGGCGGCGCGCGTCGCATGGAGCGCGTCGTCGACTCGATCCTTCTTTTCCTTGACCTCGACCTCGGTCGCGCCACCGACGCGGATCACCGCTACGCCGCCCGCCAGTTTGGCGAGCCGCTCCTGCAGTTTCTCGCGATCGTAATCGCTCGTCGTCGTCTCGATCTGCGTGCGGATCTGTGCGACACGGCCGTCGATATCGGCGCGGGGACCGACGCCGTCGATGATCGTCGTATTGTCTTTGTCGATCACCACCTTCTTAGCGCGCCCGAGCATCGGCACTGTGACGGTCTCGAGCTTGATGCCCAATTCTTCGCTGACGACGTTTCCGCCAGTGAGCACGGCAATATCCTCGAGCATCGCCTTTCGGCGATCACCAAAGCCGGGCGCCTTCACTGCTGCGATCTTGAGGCCGCCGCGCAGCTTGTTGACCACGAGCGTCGCGAGCGCGTCGCCTTCGACATCCTCGGCGATGATCAGCAGTGGTTTGCCCGATTGCACGACCTGTTCGAGGAGTGGCACCATCGCCTGGAGGTTCGCGAGTTTCTTCTCGTGGATGAGAATATAGGGATCGTCGAGTTCGACCCGTAACTTCTCGGGATCAGTGATGAAGTAGGGTGAGAGGTAGCCGCGGTCGAACTGCATGCCCTCGACCGTCTCGAGCTCGGTTTCGAGGCTCTTGGCTTCCTCGACCGTAATCACCCCTTCGTTGCCGACCTTCTCCATCGCCTCGGCGAGGATGCGGCCAACCTCCTCGTCGCCATTGGCCGAGATCGTCGCGACCTGCGCGATTTCGCTGTTGTCGCTGACGCTTTTGGCATGTGCCTCGAGATCCGCCACAACGGCGCTCACGGCGAGATCGATGCCCCGTTTCACGTCCATCGGGTTCATGCCCGCGGCCACGGCCTTCGCCCCTTCGCGCACGATCGCCTGTGCGAGCACGGTCGCGGTGGTGGTGCCGTCGCCCGCTTTGTCATTCTGCTTCGAGGCCACTTCGCGCAGCATCTGCGCGCCCATATTCTCGAACTTGTCGGCGAGCTCGATCTCCTTCGCAACGGTCACGCCATCCTTTGTGATGCGCGGCGCGCCGAAGCTCTTGTCTATCACGACGTTCCGGCCTTTCGGACCCAGCGTCACTTTCACTGCATTGGCCAGCGTGTCTACGCCGCGCAGCATGCGATCACGCGCGTCCGACGCAAATTTCACTTCCTTGGCAGCCATTTCGATATCTCCTTTGAATGTCCTTTCAATTGTCGACGACGCGGCATCATGCCGCCTGCTTGAGCGCCCCGACCTGTTCGACGACGCCGAGAATATCGCTCTCCTTCATGATGAGCAGATCCTCGCCGTCGATCTTGACTTCGGTGCCCGACCATTTGCCGAACAGGATGCGGTCGCCCGCCGCCACGTCGAGGGGCGTCGGGGTACCATCCTCGGCGCGCAAGCCTGGACCCACCGCGACGACTTCGCCTTCCTGCGGTTTTTCCTTCGCCGTATCGGGGATGATGATGCCGCCCGAAGTCTTTTCCTCGGCTTCGATGCGGCGGACGACCACACGGTCGTGCAAGGGGCGGAATTGCATGCGCTATACCTCCTGGTTGCAAAACATGATGTGACGATGCCCGCCGCGATAGCGGCGGGCGGGGGACGAACTGGGAATCGCCTTTCTGCGGTTCAAGAGGGTGCAAAAATTTTTTTGGCGCGGCAGCGGCGGGAGCGTCATTCCCACGCGATACATAGGCTTGCGAGGAGACATGGGGCCCCTTGACGCCGGCCGCGGCAGGAACAAAATTATAGGCGCGGCGCTCGGCGCCGCATTGGAAAAGGAGCTGCAGTCAAGGAAGGAGGCAATGCCATGTCGCAGCCATATTCCCGTTTTCTTCACCCCTTCGAGGTGGCTCGCCACCCGAGTCTCGAGCCTGAGGTCAAGCGTGCTTTGCTGGCGTCTTGGGCTTCGGACCGTTCGGCCGTTCCCGACCGGCCGGCGATGCGCAAGCCGCCCGGCGCCAAGCGCGCCGTCCCCGTCGATGATGTTCTGGCAGCGTTGCGCTCGCTGGATAGCGGTGAGGCTGGACAATCGAAACATATTAACGACCGTGCCGCGCAACGTCAGAGCTGTGGCTGATTGTCGCGGATATTCGCGGAGCCGCGCCCTCGCGGCTCCGTCTTTCAAGGCGGTTGGCGCCATCTGCGGAGAACGGAAAAGCTCTATGAAGACGCCACAAGCGAAATGGCGAGCCGGAAGCGACGTGCTTCGCCCGGAAGCAACCGCATGATCCCTGGCTTGGCCCAAACGTCGCCGGTAAAACCCAACGGATCGGCTATCCCCGCCCAGGGTTCGATGCACAGATAATGCGCGCCGGGCTTCTGCCACAGGGCCAGCCACGGTGTATCGGGAAAGTCGATGCGCAGGTTCGGCGCGTCCGGCGCGCCCCAGAGCAATCCCCGGCTTGCGAGACGATCCCAGATCATGGCGTCACGCTCGAAATCTTCCGCTGTCGGCACTAGTATCCTTCCCAGGGCGGGCGATGTCTCGCCAGCTGCCGCAATCAAGCCGCTCCCCGCCGCGACCCGCCGTATCGGCGCATCTTCGGGTTCGTCAAAGAGGATCCGGTGCCCCACGCCCGCATCGCCATAGGGCAGGGGCCAGGCAAAGGCCGGATGGAAGCCGAAGCTGAAAGGCATCACCGCGTCGCCGTCATTACGCACCGTCACCCGCACTGCCAGCGTGGAGGCGGTGAGATCGAAGGCGACGTCGAGCGCGAAGTCGAAGGGATATTGAGCGCGAGTTTCCGCATCCGCCTCGAGGCGAAACAGCGCGCTGCTGCGTGCCAGTTCAATCAGGCTGAATTTCCTGCGACGCGCGAACCCATGCTGCGGCAGGGTGTAGACAGCCTCGCCGAGCCGGTATTGATCATTCGCGAGGCGTCCGACGAAGGGAAAGAGAAGCGGAGCGCGTCCCGTCCACCAACGCGGATCGGCATCGGTCATCAGCTCGCGTCCATCAGCGTCACGCATTGACCAGAGTTCGGCACCGAGCGGATTGATCGATACCGCGAGCCTGTCATTCGCCAGCTCTACCAGTAAGTCGGTCATCGCGATTATCTCCTGCGAGGCAGCGCCTTTGCTTCCGCAGGTGCGCGGTAGCGGCAGGCTTCAGCGAGCGGCGTCGTCGCCGCCGGAGATCAGGCGGGCGCCGCGCTGATAGGTCAGATAGCGCCATAGCCATTGTATCGCCACCAGCAGCCGTTTCTCGAAACCGACAAGCAGGTAGATATGAACGATGGCCCAAAGCAACCAGGCGAGCCGGCCTTTCAGCTGCCATCGCCCGAAATCGAAGATCGCGGCGTTGCGACCGACAATCGCGGTATTTCCGCGGTCGCGAAAACGGAACGGTGGAAGCGGCTCCTCGCTGCTCAGCTGCCTCCTGAGCGCGCGGCCGAGATGCTGTCCCTGCTGGTGCGCCACCTGAGCGAGGGCGGGAAGCGCATTGCCCGTGCCGGGGTCGTCGAAGCGCGCGCTGTCGCCGAGGACGAAGATGTCCGCGAAATCCGGCACAGCCAGAGTCGCGTCGACGCGAACGCGCCCGGCGCGATCGACTGGAACGCCGAGCCAATCGCCGACGCATCCGGCCCTGATCCCGGCTCCCCAAATGACGGCGCCTGCGGCAACCTCGTCCCCGCCGATCCGGACGCTGTCCGCGCCGATTCGCTCGACCGCCAAGCCGCAGCAGATTTCTACACCGAGCCGTTCGAGCCGGCGATGCGCGAAGGCGGCAAGCGCCTCGGGAAAGGCAGCTAGGATCCGCGGTCCCGCTTCGACAAGCATGACCCTAGCCGCCGCCGGATCGACATGCCGAAAGTCGCGAACGAGCGCGTGGCGTGCAAGCTCGGCGATCGCGCCCGCCATCTCGACCCCCGTCGGGCCCCCGCCGACGATGACCGTGGTGAGCAACGCGCGCTGCCGCTGCGGATCGCGCTCTCGCTCAGCGAGTTCGAAGGCGCACAGCAACCTGCTGCGCAGGCGTCGGGCGTCGGCGATCGTCTTGAGACCGGGCGCCCACGCCTCCCATTCAGGATGGGCGAAATAATTGTAACGGCTCCCGGGCGCGAGCACGAGGCGGTCATAGTCAAGCCTTTCGCCGTCGGCGAGGCAAACCGACCGGTTCGCTGTGTCGACACCTGCCACCTCGCCGAGGAGGACGTCGACATTGCGATGGCGGCGCAGGATCTTGCGGATCGGCTCGGCAATGTCGGCGGGGGACAAAGCCGCGGTCGCGACCTGATACAAGAGCGGCACGAACAGATGATAATTGTGGCGGTCGACGATTGTCACTCGCGCCCCGGTCGAACCGAGCGCGCGGGCGCAGGCAAGACCGGCGAAACCTGCCCCCACGATCACGACGCGGGGAGATGGGGCCTCGGTCTTATTATTCATCATGCGTCTATGCCAACTGCTCTCGAACGGCTCGAAATAAGCGTCGCCTTGCGGATGAAGCGCCGGGCAACGATCGCGTTCCGGCCGGGGGGCCGCAAATTGCCGCATGTTAATCAAAAGCGGCTTTGCGCTCGCCCTCGGCGCGCAACGAAGGCGCCGCGCGCATCGTTGCTAAATGGCGTGCGGAAAAGGAGACACCGGTGCAGCGATACTCAATTTCGATGTTCATCATCCCGTTGCTCGCGGGGTGCGGCGGGTCGCAGCCTGACGAGGGTCAGGTCGCCCGGCAGTCCGAAGCGTCGACGCCCGCCGCGCCGGTGGGCGCGACACAGGCGCCGCTCTCCTCCGCGGCCGCGCCCGACGCGCAAAGCTTTGTCAGCGAGACTGGTGAAACCTTGCTCTACGAAATTGCCGCCGCCCGTATTGCCCTCGAGCGCACGCGATCGAATGCGGTGCGCGACTATGCGAATATGATCGTCAAAGCGAATGGCGAGGCGGCTGCCGACCTCAAGACGGCGGCCGCAAGTGAGCGGTGGATCGTTCCGCTTGGACCGGACCAACGGCAAAAGGCGGCCCTGGCCGCGCTCGAAAAAGCAGCGGATTTCGACACGGCCTATCTGCAACAGCAACGACGGGCGCATGAAGAAAGACTAGGTGATCTTCGCCGTTTCGCAACAAAAGGCAATAGCCGGCCGCTCGCGGCGTTCGCCGCGGAAGCGGCCGCGACCGTCGATCGCCATCGTCAGATTCTGCGCAGGATCGAAACCATCGGCCGCAGTGACGGGCCGACCGAGGGAAGGGGCGAAAATGGCGAAAGCCTGTGACGCCGTGGCCGACCGGGTGACCGCCTTGCATCGTCAGGCCAGCGGTCTCTCAGTCGTTCGTGGTCTTCATTTCTTCGGCTGTCTTGCCGCGCCTCCGGATTGCCCGCTTCTGCTCCGCCGGCAGATGGCGGCATGAGCATGGCTGCTGAGAAGAGCAACGTCGCCGCCGATGATGACGCTGCGTTCGCTGAAGGGGCGATCACTGTCTGGGCAAATTTACTTACACTGATCGCGGGCGAACTACGCGCCCAGGGCGTGCCCCCCGACGTCCTTCTTGAAATGCTCGCCTTGCTGAATCGTACGAACCAGGCAACGATCCGCTCGCCGCGCGCGAAAGCGAGCGCCTCGCGTCATATCGAATCGGTCTGTCGGGCCATCAGAAAAGCCTGACGGCAAAGCGGCAGGAGCCGCGACGCCAGGTGGAAGTTTTACGGCGACGGCCCATCCGGTGCCGCTCATGTCTTGCGCGTTGCCGGTACCTCGCCGATTTCGCGCACGAACCTATAACTTATCTGCTCATAATCGCGCGCGCGAAAGAAATTATGGCTGTTGGCAATCATGATGTCGCTCATCGCTTCGACCGCTCGGCATCCCGCTTTTGCGAGCGCCGCCTCCGCTGCGGCGAGCAGCTTTGTACCGACGCCGCGCCGGCGATGGTCGGCGTCGACCAGGAGCAATGTCACCCGGCCGACGACGCCATGTTGGAGGGTCGGCACCATGGCCCAGGCGCAGCAACCGATGACGGTTTCGAGTTCGGCTACAAGAACGCCAGCCTTCGCCTTGCGCATCGACGCAAGACGGTCCGCAGTGTCGGCGCTCCCGCCGTCGTGGCCGGCAAGCTGGTCAAGAAGATCGCCGAGAGCTCGCGCATCATCGCCTCTGGAAGCGCGAAGCTTGAGTTCGGACACCGGGCGCGGCACCGGCGGGGCGGCGGGCTGGGACACCAGCCGGAGCTCGGGCTTGCTCCGCGGCGGGGGCGGCGGTTCCTGGCTTCGCCCGGCGGGTTTGCGCGGCGCCGCAACGCGCTTGTCTAATACCTTGCCCCGGCGGCGAACCGGCGACGCCTCGTCGACTTCGGACTTTCGGGTTTGACGGGCTTTGGGCGGTGGCCGGTCGGGTGTCGTCTCGGCTGAAAGTTTCCAGCTGCTCAAAGCGCCGCCGCGCAGATAGTCTTCGATTTCCTTGGCGCCTGCGGTAAGACCGTTGTCGCCAACCCCGAAGAGCGCTTGTCCTTTTGCGTCGGTCAGCCCATATTTTCCGTAATCCCCGACGCCCGGCGTGCGCTTGCGCGACCGGACAAGCTTGAGGCCGCGGTGCTCGGCCATGGCCCGCAGTTCCTCGGCGCTAAGTGTCGCCGCCACCTAGTGGGCCGCCCGAAGCCGTGAGACGATCGGACGGATCGCCTGGCCCATCGGCAGATGCGGTTTGTGCGCATGAAGCGCTTTGCCGCGCCATCGACTCAAGCGGGCGCAGCCCGCGCAACATTGCGCGCGCCGGTGCGCTGTGAGGTCATGAGGGCTCGCAGGGTCAACCAGTCGTCGATGATCGACCGCATCGCGTATGACGTCGCCGAAGCGACGCTTTGCATCTGGTTTCGCGGAACGGGCAAATATCTTTATTTCGACGTGCCCGCCGACGTCTATGAGGCCCTCGGCCGTGCGGATTCTGCAGGGACCTTCTTCAACGAGCGCATCAAGGGTCATTTTCGCTGCGTGCGCGATCCGACGCGGCGCCGTTTCGGGCCCAATGCCTGACTGTCGCTGTCGGGGATATGCCACCGAACCGGCCCGCTTGATCGCGTCAGGCGCGCTTGCGCGCCGCAGCCCTTTTAGGCGCGGCCTTGGTCGCGCTTTTTTTCGCTGGCGTGGCCTTCGCCTTGCTCTTTGCGCCATCGGCTCCACCGATGGATTTCTTCAGCGCCGCCATCAAGTCGACGACGTTAGAGCCGCGCGATTCCGCATCGCCGTCTTCGCTCTCGACGTTGAGGGTCTTGCCCTTCTTCTTACGCTCGATCAGGTCCCGCAGCGCCTCGACATAGCGGTCGTGGAAATCGCTTGCGTCGAACCTGCCGGTCTTCTTGTCGATCAGCGTCGTCGCGAGATCGAGAAGTTCCTCGTCAGGATCGCCTTCGCCGATATCGCGGAAATAGCTCGCCGCCTTGTTCACTTCGTCGGCGTAGCGCAGCGTCTCCATGACGAGTCCTCGGCCGCAGGCCTTGACGCTCACGACATATTCGCGCCCGCGCATCGCGAGCTGGCCGAGTCCCACCTTGTTGCTCCGGCGCAGCGCCTCGCGCAGCACGATGAAAGCCTCCTCCGCGAGATCGTCCGCGGGGACTACGTAAAATGGCTTCTCGAAATAAATCTCGTCGATGTCCTGCGCTTCGACGAACTGCGTGAGCTCAAGCGTCTTCTTGCTTTCGAGCTTGACCCCCTCGATCTCCTCCTCGTCGAGCAGGACATATTCACCCTTGGCATATTCGAAGCCCTTGACGATCTCGTCGACATCGACCGGCCCGATGCCGGGCACCACTTTCTCATATTTGATGCGTTTGCCTGAGGGCTCGTGGATCTGGTTGAAGGCGATCGTCGCACCGCTCTTCGTCGCCGAATAAACCTCGACCGGAATCGACACGAGCGCCAGCCGGATCTGGCCTTTCCAATAGGGTCGCGCTGCCATGGTCGCCTCCGTTGCTGCGATGATTCAATTCGCGGTGCGCACGAACGTTCCGCCGGTTGCAGATTTCGGAAAAACCCCGCTTCTGGCTGTCTGCCATCGTGCAAACCCGCTCCGGATATGGGGCGGCGCGCTCGCGCGGACGGAGACGGTCCGACGCGCGTGCCAATGCGGCGTCATGTCAGGTCGGACCTCGCGCGGCCCCGCTTGTCCCCGAAAGGGAGATCGCAACTTAAGGGGCACTTCATCGTTTTGCCAATGAGGCGGGAGCAAGATGGAGACTGCAATGAAATCGATCGACACGGATGCAACCCACATTCTCGCTGCCGACCACCGGACGGTGGAAGGCCTGTTCGAAGAATTCGAAAAAGCGACCAGTTCCGACCGCAAGGCTAAGCTCGCGGCGCAGATCTGCACCGAGCTCAAGATTCACGCCCAGATCGAGGAAGAAGTCTTTTATCCGGCGCTTCGGGGCAAGATCGATGACGACCTGTTGAATGAAGCCTATGTCGAGCATGACGGCGCCAAGGTGCTGATCAACGACATCGAAGCCTCGGGTCCCGACGATGAATTTTTCGACGCCAAGGTCACGGTGCTCTCGGAGGAGATCAAGCATCATGTGAAGGAAGAGGAAAAACAGCAGGACAATATGTTCCAGCAGGCGCGCGCCGCCGACGTCGATCTCGAAGCGCTCGGCGAGCAGATGCTGGCACGCAAGGAACAGCTGAAGGCGCAAGCCGAGAATGGCGGTCTTCCCCCCGCAGAACTTGCAACAATGCGCGCCTGAATAGCATGACTTTGCCGCGATGGGACGTGCGCCCCGTCGCGGCAACAGCGCATTCCTGGGTACGCCGGTCTTTTCGGACGCCGCCCTGTGGATATGCTGGCTAAACTTATGCGGGCACGCTCGTTGTCGTGATTTCAATCGTCGATGGCGAACACCAGGGATTATTTCATGAGCCTCGAAGCCGATCCGGTTGAAGTTCAGACGCGCCGTCTCGCGAAAGCGCTTGCCGGGTCCGCGTTGCGCGTCGCAACCGCCGAAAGCTGCACCGGTGGGCAACTTGCGGCGCTGTTCGCCGGAAATACCAAGCTTGGTCCCAGTCTCGAGCGCGGCTTTGTTGTCTATTCGATCGATGCGAAATGCGAAATGCTCGGGGTGAAGCGCGACGATGCCGAACGCTGCGATGCGGTCAATCCGGAGGTCGCGCGCGCGATGGCAGAAGGTGCGATGGCAAAAAGCCGGGCGGACATCGCTGCATCGATCACCGGTTTTTGTGGACCGCAGCAGGATGACGAAGAGGTTGGGCTAGTCTATGTCGCGACGGCCGATCGCGACGGGGTTCGGATCGAGGAACATCATTTCGGTGATGTCGGCCGCGAGACGGTTCTAGGATTAGCAGTGGGCGTCGCTATCGCGATGCTCGCCGACGCCGCCGAACGCTTGCGCAAATAAAGCGCTACGAACTCACTTTCCCAGAAGCAGCCGCTCGGGCTGATGACGCCCTCATGCGATCGGGTGACCCGGCGTAAGGCCCGGGCGATGCAGGTCAGTTTGAGGCCGGGACGAGCGGATCGCGCCACGAACCGCGCCGGGCGACGGCAATCAACTGGGCATCTGCCGCTCCGTCGTTCTCCCGGTCGGCGACCGCGATGCGGTCCTTGGCGATCCCTCGGCCTTTAAGGAATTCCGAGAGCGCCTCGGCGCGCTCTCGCCGAACAGCCTTGTCGGCATCCCCACGGCTGCTGCTGCCGATGAGGATTATGCGCAGGTCGGGGGTTGCGCGCAGCAGGGTCTCGAGCACCGCCGCATTGCCGAGACCCTGGTGCGTGAAGCGCGATGTGCCGGGCACGAACATAATCTTATCGAAAGAAAAGGATGTGCCCTCATCGGTCGCCGAAGCGATCCAGTGCGCCATAGCCCGGTCTCGGCTGCCTGGCCGGGCAACCATCGTGGCGCCATCGGCAAGCACAAGAATTTCGTCGCTGCGACCGGGCAGGGGCGCAGTCGCCTCGGATCGCTCGTTGCAACCCGCAAGGGTTGGCGCTGCCGCGGCAAGAGCAAGCAAGGTGATGAAGTGTGCAGAAGAGAGAAATGATCGCGGCATTGGTGATCGGCCTTTGGAAAACATCCTCCCGCACGGTAATGAACGCGGGCGAGCGCGGTGCGTTGCCTGTCGTCGGAGCCGGAACTTTTGCTCCGAGGCGGCGTTGACGGATTATCCGGACAGGATGTTTTGGCGGTGCAGCCCGCCGCTTTCACGCACGCGTGAATGCGGGTGACGCCGCGCGCTTCGAGGAGAGTGTACATGTTCAGATGGGCCATCATATTCGCAGTCGTAGCACTCGTTGCCGCGCTTCTCGGCTTCGGCGGGATTGCCGGGCTCTCGGCCGACTTTGCGAAGATTTTGCTCGTTGTGGCAGTGGTGCTCGTAATCGTCGGCTTCGTCTTTGGACGCGGCGGACGGCGAACATTGCCATGACATAAGTGGCGGGCCTCCGTGGTCCCCGCGCAATATCCGGCACCGGCGGATTGCCCGCCGGTGCCTCTTTATAAATCGCCGCAGCTCCGAGCCTTTTGCCCGTGGCCCTTGAGAACCCCAGTGATCCGGTCGATATGGAGTCGAGCGGAAAATCCCCGTTGCGTCGCACGGCACGCGCATTGGGCGTTCCCAATACGACGCCCGATGGCCGCTACTTCATCGTTCGTGGCCGCCTGTGGCCGATGGCCGATCCCGGACTCGCCGACAGCGTCCGCGGCCGACTTGTAAAGGTGTTGATGGGGGCGCGACGCGCTGTCGCGGCCGCGAAGCGGTCAGGCGACGCAGGCATGGAAGCCGCGGCGCGCCGGGAGGTCGACCGGGCCAAACAGTCGCTTGGCGAACATGGACCCGTCTGGTGGACCGACGGGGCGCCCGACCTCAACCGCCATATGGTGCGTACGACGGGATACGCCGACTGGTACGCCGATCTCGTTTCCGAGGAGGAATAATATACATGCCGTTGATGCTCGAAGGCTCGTGCCGCTGCGACGCCGTGACATTTCAGATCGAGAGCCACACACCGGTCCCTTATCAACGCTGCTATTGCTCGATCTGCCGCAAACAGCAGGGCGGCGGAGGATATGCGATCAACCTGGCTGCCAGCGCATCCACGCTCGAGGTTCAAGGCGAAGAGCGGCTCGGCACGTACCGCGCCCGCATCTCCGACGACGAACATCAAGGCTGCGAACTTTCCACCGCGGAGCGGCGGTTCTGCACCGCCTGCGGTTCCGCACTCTGGCTTTTCGATCCCGAATGGCCTGAGCTGGTCCATCCCTTCGCGAGCGCGATTAACACTGATCTCCCCGAACCACCGGTCTCGGTGCATATCATGCTCAAATATAAGGCGGCGTGGGTCGTGCCGACCATCAGCCCGGCCGACGAAGTCTTTGACCTTTACCCGAAAAAATCGATCGAGACCTGGCATCGTGACCAGCGGTTGTGGGTCGCTTGAATGTCCGAAGGGCGAGAGTGTTTGCGCTTGTTTTGAATGCCCTGGTCATCGCTTCCGTCGTGCCGCGCGGCGGTGACTATTCCAACTTCATCTTTTGACTCTCGCCGGAACGGTAGGCGCGGGACGAGGGCTCAGGAGAACCGGCGCCATGGCTAATCGAGGAATCAGTGATGAACCAACGGATTTTGATCGTCGAAGATGATGCGATCATCGGCATGTTGCTGGAAGAATATATCGATATGCTCGGCCATCGCTGCGCGGCGACGGTTGACCGCGTCGACGACGCGCTGGCGAAGATTGCAGAGGGCGGCATCGACGCTGCGGTGGTCGACGTCCACCTTGCGGATGGTGACGTCGGCGACGCGATCGCAGCCGCGCTGAGCGAAAACAACATACCGTTTCTCGTCGCGACGGGCGGATTCGTCGGTGAGACAGGTCCGGCTTGGCGCGGGCGTCCAATCCTCGCCAAGCCGTTTACACTGGACGACCTGCGCGAGGGTCTCGGGCGGCTTTGACCGCGCCGCCTTCGGAACCCTCAGGCGCGGTCAATCATTCTTGATGGGCGAACCGGATGAAAAAGACCACGCAGGAACTGCGTCGTCGAGACTTCATCCGGTTGAGCCAAGACGGCCTCGCACCAGATGCAGAGCGTTGATAAGCTGAAGGAGATGTAGCGAACGATGACCAAGGCCGAAGCAAATAAAAACGGCGAAAGTCGCTCCGGCAAGGCGGCAACAGGTGTCGCCGGCCTTGATGACATTACAGCCGGGGGGCTGAGGCGCGGCCGGATTTTTTTGATGGAAGGCGATCCGGGGACCGGCAAGACGACAATTGCGAGCCAGTTCCTGATGACGGGCGCAGAAGCGGGCGAGCGCTGCCTCTACATCACGCTTTCGGAAACCGAGGAAGAGCTTCGCGAGACGGCGCGGTCGCATGGGTGGGAGCTTCCGGACAATTTTCACATTTTCGAGCTTGTGCCGCCTGAGGCCTTGCTCAACGACGAGCAACAACAAAGCCTCCTGTATTCATCGGACCTCGAACTTGGCGAGACGACGAAACGGATCCTCGAGAAATATGAGGAGGTCAAACCGGATCGTGTCGTCCTCGACAGCCTTTCCGAAATCCGCCTGCTCGCCCAAAGCTCGCTGCGCTATCGGCGACAGATCCTCTCGCTCAAGCATTATTTCGCGCATCATGAGGCGACCGTGCTGATGCTCGACGATTTGACCTCGGAAAGCGCCGACAAGACCGTGCACAGCGTTGCGCACGGCGTGATCCGGCTTCAGGAAATGTCGCCCGAATATGGCCCCGAACGTCGGCGCTTGCGCATACTCAAATATCGGGGTCAGAAATTTCGCGGCGGCTATCATGATTTTGTCATCGAGCACGGCGGCGTCCGGGTTTTCCCCCGGCTCGTGTCGCTCGAGCATAAGACGCAGTTCAAACGCGAGCCCGTCACGACCGATAGCGCCGAGCTCAACGCCTTGCTGGGAGGCGGCTTCGAGACCGGGTCGAACGCACTGATCCTCGGTCCATCGGGAACCGGAAAATCGCTGTTTGCCCTGACATTCGTTGAAAGCGCGATCAGGCGCGGCGGCAAGGCCGCCATGTTCGTTTTCGATGAGGAGCTTGGATTGCTCTTCTCGCGTGCGAAGGGTCTTGGGATCGACATCCAGGCAATGGTCGACGGCGGCAATCTCATCATCGAACAGGTCGATGCCGCCGAACTCTCTCCCGGGGAATTTTCGCAGCGGGTGCGCAACTGTGTCGAGGAGCATCAGGCGAAGACCGTCGTGATCGACAGCCTGAACGGCTTCCAGGCAGCGATGCCCGAAGAAAGCGCGCTCATTCTCCATATGCACGAATTGCTGCAATATCTGAACCGCCAGGGCGTTATGACCTTTCTCACCGTCGCCCAGCACGGCCTGGTCGGCGATATGAAGTCGCCAGTCGATGTGACCTACCTCGCCGATACCGTCGTGCTTCTGCGTTATTTCGAGGCGGCGGGACGTGTGAGGCGGGCCATCTCGATTATGAAAAAGCGGACCGGCGCGCATGAATATACGATCCGCGAATACTGGATCGATGCGAAGGGGATCACCCTCGGCGAGCCGCTGACGGGATTCCAGGGCGTGCTTCGCGGGGTCCCCGAGATTATCCCGTCGGCGGGATTGATGGAAAAAACGCGGGACGAGCGCCCCGAATGAATCGGACCTTTTCCGAGCACGCGGTCCTTCTTGCCCCGCGCGGTCGTGACGCCGAGATCGCCACTTCGATGTTGCGTGAAGCGAGGATCGAAAGCGACGTTGCGCGGTCGCTGGCCGAATTCGTCGAGAAACTGTCTGATGGCGCCGCATTCGCATTGATGACGGACGAAGCCCTTCGGGGCGCCGATCTGCGCGGACTCGATGCCTTTCTCAAGGCGCAGCAAGAGTGGTCCGACTTTCCCTTTATCCTGTTGACTGAACACGGAGGCGGCATCGAGCGCAATCCCGCTGCCGGCCGATATCTCGAGTTGCTTGGCAATGTCACCTTTCTCGAGCGTCCCTTTCATCCGACAACGCTCATCAGCATCGCCCGGGCGGCGCTGCGTGCTCGGCGCCGACAATATGAAGCACGGGCGCGGCTGCAGGAAATCCGCGAGGGCGAGCAGCAACTGCGCATCGCGCTTGCCGCTGGAAAGCTCGGCGCATGGTCCTTCGATGTCGCCTCGATGCAGCTCGAGGCGTCCGACGACTGCAAGAGCCACTACGGCCGCGCGCCGGGCGATCCATTTTCCTACGACGATCTCATAACGAGCGTGCACGACGAAGACCGCGCCATGATGCAGGAGAAAGTACGCAGCGCCCTCGCGACCGGCGAGGATTATGATGTCGAATATCGCTGTGTTTGGCCCGACAGGAGTCTCCACTGGGTCCAGGTGCGCGGCCGTCCCGCGCTCGACGCTGCAGGCCGGGCGCTCGGGATGACCGGGGTGAGTCAGGAGATCACGGGGCGGAAGACAGCCGAGGAAACGCTGCGCAACTTCACGGTCGAACTGGAGCAGCGGGTCGAAGAGCGGACGCGCGAATATGGAGAGGCGATGGCGCAGCTCCATGAGGCGCAAAAGCTCGAGACATTGGGACGGCTCACCGGGGGCGTCGCCCATGACTTTAACAATCTTCTGACCCCGATCGTCGGCAGCCTCGATCTCGTACGCCGCAGAATAACCGACGAACGGTTGCAGCATCTCGTCGACGGCGCGCTGCAGTCGTCCGAACGCGCCCGCACGCTCGTCGCTCGCCTGCTCGCATTCGCGCGCCGACAGAATCTCGAAACCTTGCCTGTCGACGTCGTTGCATTAATCGCGGGCATCGCCGAATTGATCCAGCGGTCGATCGGTCCGACGATAACGCTCGTTCTTGCGCTAGACGAACGCGTGCCGGCAGCGATGGTCGACCCGCACCAGCTCGAACTCGCCTTGCTGAATCTCGCCATCAACGCCCGCGATGCGATGCCGAAAGGGGGCCGCCTCTCAGTAGCGGTGGACCTGGTTGCGGTCGGTGCGCGGGATGCGTCGCTGCATCAAGGCGCTTATGTCCGCATCTCGGTTGCCGATTGCGGCGAGGGAATGGATGCGGATACGCTCGCGCGCGCCGTCGAGCCATTTTACTCGACCAAGGGCATCGGCAAAGGGACCGGCCTCGGCCTCTCAATGGTCCATGGTCTCGCCGCGCAATCGGGCGGTCGCCTGACGCTGCGAAGCACACCCGGCGAAGGCACGACGGCAGAAATTTGGCTCCCCGCAGCGGCGACGGCAGCGGTTTTACACGAGCATCATTTCGACCCAGCAATGGTCGAAGCACCGCCGATGCACATATTGCTCGTCGACGATGAAGAGACCGTTCGCGCCAGCACGGCCGCGATGCTGGAAGAAATGGGACACCGCGTCACCCAGGCGGATTCCGGCCAGAAAGCGCTGGGCGCAATCCGTTCGGAGCCGTTCGACATCGTCGTGACCGATTATTTGATGCCCGCGATGAGCGGTCTCGAACTCGCGGCCGAAGCCCGCAAGGTACGGATCGACCTTCCAATTCTGATGATCACCGGCTTTGCCGATCTTGCCGAAGATACCGCGACGCATGTCATGCGGCTGCCCAAACCGTTTCGCGTCGCGGAACTTGCGCGCGCTATCCGCGATGTCGCGCTTGTGTCTCGTTTGGCGTCCTAGCCCGATCGGATTGCTGCTAGAACGTCCAACGGCCAGGTCGGCCTGCTCGGCGTCGCTCTGTTTGTTGGCGCTGTTGCCTTGAAGCAGTGATGTCCATCCATTCACCGGTATGGGTTAGTCTTCCACTGGAGCCCGCCACAATTCAGCAAGCGCCGTCGCAAGGCTCGCGAGCGCGAACGGCTTTGCAACGAGCGGCGCCGCAGCCAGCGCCGGGTCATCGATCGCGGTGAGCGATCCCGTCGTCACGAGAAAGGGAATGTCGGCCGCCCGGAGTGCATCGGCAACCGGGCCGCTCGTCTCTCCGCTCGCAAGATGTACATCGACGATCGCGGCATCGAGATCGCGGCTTGCGATCTGCGCGAGTGCGGCAGCGACCGATTCGACCACGGCCACCGTCGTGTGGCCGAGAGCATCCAGATAACCCTCGAGCATAAGAGCGACGAGCGGATCATCCTCAACGACAAGGATATGCCTGTTCATTTCGTTCCCTTAACGCGCGCGACGATACATTCCTATGAGCGCGGTCACTCTCAGAAGAAAAATCATAGGGGTCGGGCCATCGATCCTTTTCCGCCGCGCCGGCCCGGACGGCGCTGTTGGCAGACGGCTGCACAGGCCATCATCCCAGCAATCAATGGGCGCTGTGCGGTGTTGGTTCCTCGCCCGTCGCCCTCTCAATATGCGTATAGATCATCGGAGTTCCGCGGGCCTCGCTCATCTTTCGGACGCCGCGTATATGTTCAAGAAAAGTCGAGCGCGCGATATCGGCGCCGCGGCCGAAGCGCTTCGCATCGCGAAACTCGACGTTGCCTTCGATCACTGTCGCCGCGAGCAGCATTGCGACATCGAACATGACAGCATCGTCGATCTGCGGATATTTACCGGGTTCCCGGTCGGTAAAGTCGCTCGCGATCCGCCACATGCCGTGGATCGAGCCCGTGACGAGCGACTGCAGCCAAGCGGCATATTCAGCTTCCAACATGGTGGCTTCGCTCATTCCCTGCTCCGAATCTAGATGTCTGCGACTGGGCGCGTCAGTGCTTGGTCAACCATAGATCGGGCCAAATGTTCCAATGCCACAGGCTAGGGCGGTATCGTCACCGCGCTTCATTTCTGAAATTACCCAGGTTATCGACTTGACCTGCTACTACTTGGTTTTTCGCGCGTTCATTTTTCCGTAGCGCCCTGAAGCCGAGCCATGGAGGAAGTAATGGCACGCCCACCGACAGCGTCTCTCTGCAAAGAATTTCAAGTCCGCAAATTCTGGTGGAGCACCAGGCACAACAACGTCTGGGCGACCAGTCGCACGGCCGGCTGGGCGCGGCTGGCGGTGCCGGCCGTAGCGATGACATCGGTGGCCCTCCACGCGGTCAAGCACACATTGCGCGCGGCTGCTGATGCGCTTCTTACCCTGCGGGCTGCGACCGTCGCGGCCCATCTCCTGGTGCCGGCGATCTCTTCCTTGCGGGTCGCCGGCACCTCTTGATAGCGTGCCGGCCGGAGGGAGAAGGTTGGCTTATTGGTCTCCGGCGCGGCAAGCAGGGCGATCGCCCTGTCGGGGCTGCGTTGACGGGTGGCGGGTTGAAGCTATTGCGTTGATGGGCCGGCTCCGATGGCTTGGCGCTGGCCGTTCCTTCCAAGAGCTGTTGGACCTGAAAGTTTCGCACACATCAGCGGTGATAAAGTGGAAACCGTCCTGCCGCGGGCGCGACGTCGGGTGGAGCGAACACCGATACCGCGCGCGGCATTACGCGGAAATGTGCGGGAGTGGCGGTAACGATCTCGCCATCGGTATTGATCGGCATCGGGCGGCGCGTCGCAATCTCGAACTCAACGCATTTCGCGGTGCGAACCTCGCTCCAGGCACCGTGCGTGCCCGACCGGAAAGCGCGCAGCATCAATACGAGCTTCCAGAGGTTCCGCATTTCGAGGCTGTAAAGATCGAGCTTGCCATCGTCGATCGCGGCGTCCTCCTCCACGACGTTTCCTCCGCCATAAAGGCGGCCGTTGCCGATTGCGATCTGGTAGGTTCCCACCGTCGCGGTGCGGCCCTTTTCGGTAATTGTCGCCCTGAAGCGTCTCGCACCGACCAATATGCGCAATGCTGCAACCGCGTAGCCAAGGCGCCCAAAGCGCTTCTTGATGGCAGGATCGAGCCTCTGCGCAAGCTCGCTGCTCAGCCCGATGCTCGCGACGTTGAAAAAGGCGTGACCGTTCACCGTGCCGACGTCGATCCGCCGCCTGTGGCCCGCAACGATCACGTCCGCGGCTGCGGCGAAGTCGAGGGGTATCGAGAGCGTTCGCGCGAGATCGTTGGCAGTGCCTGCAGGGATGATCCCGAGCGGCAAGCCGCTTTCGATGACCGCGGGCGCCGCCGACGATATCGACCCGTCTCCGCCGCACACCATGATCAGGTCCGCTTCGCGGTGCAGCCGCGTAACGTCGCGTGCGATCTCGGGAAGATTTTCGAACGGCTCGGCGGTCATACGCAGTCCGCCGGCTTCGAGTCGATCGCGTACCGGTTGCAACGCGCTCTCTCCGCTGCGGGCCTTCGCATTAAGAAGCACAAGCGCGCGCGTTCCGGTCGGCCACGACATCGGCATCATCCTTTTGAATAACCGGCACCACGAGCCCCACCTGGCGGGTTTCGAGTCCCTTCAGGATCTGCGCATAGTCTTCGCGTTCGCCCGATAGAAGGGACTTCGCAACAAAGGGCATCCAGTCTGGTTGCGCATTATCGGAATATTGTCGCAATGGTCTTCAAAAGCGGCGTGAACGAAACTGCAATGAAGAGTCGCGCTTTGATACGTATCCAACGCGTCGGTCAGGCAGGTTCGACCTTCAGCCCGGTTGCTGCAAGCCGTTAATCGCGACTGCTCGCGCCGCTATGCAGCTCGGCGCGAAAAAACGCATGCAAGCAGCGCGACCCGCTCGACCGGAGGAAAGCTGAGCTGGAGGGGCGCATATTGCCACGATCCGGTTTCGACAGATGATCCCCTGAGGCACTCGGTGGAACTGGCGACGCCGCCGGACGTTTCACTGCGGCACGGGACCCGCGGAGATTCTCTTTGGTTTGCCGCGACCATGTGCAAGAAAGGGGAGCCAGACGGCTCCCCTTGACCATTTCGGCCTTTGATCCCCATTATCTAGTGCACACCTCGAAGCGTCTTATTCGAAGCGTCTTATTCTCAGTCGCTCCGACGCGTGGCGCCGGCTTTTGCCTCACGATCGTGACCCGCGGAAATCAACCGGTCGCGGGCGAAATGCACCCACATTATCACCACGAGGATCGCGCCCGTCGCAGCGAACAACGGCCACATCTGGTCGAAGAAATTTTCTAACATGCCGCGCGTCCTCAAACGATCGTCGGGCCTTCCACGAACAGACCGGTGCCGGGCGAGAGAGGTGCCGGTCCGGTCTGTTCGCCGTCGGCCGTCCATGGGCCGGACGGGCGGCCCGAGGGGTGAGCCGCCGACCCCAGCCTAGTCGATATGTTGGGGATTGCTTTAACGCATGTTGGCGGCACGGCCGCAGCCGCGGTTTTTTCGCCAAATCGAGTTCGACTTTTTTATCCGAGGGTCCGGGGGAATCGTGACGACGCTCGGCAGGCCCGCTTCTGAAAATCGGAAGGATGCCCTGCGCATGGGAAGGGAAGGCATCCTCTCGGCGTGCTGGCGCTGCTCCTTTGACACGCTCGGCCTCGACAGAATCTGACGAATCCAAGTGCTGAATCGGTAAAGCTTCGTCTTCCCACAACAATCGCCGACCGGTCTCGGTCAGGTAAAGCGTGTGGGCGGGACTGGCCAGACGTGGATTGGTTCCGCGATTGCATCCTAAAGGAAACCAATGGCGACTCAGCTGGTTTCCACAGGAAGAATTTGTCCGAAACGGAAGACAGGAAGATGGCAAACGGCTGGGCGCGCGACGGCGCCGTTCAGGAGCAGATCGACGACACGGTTGCAGACGCCGTAAAGCTGGCGCGCTTGCGTCTCGCCGAGGGCGCCGGCTCCGCCTATTGCGAGGATTGCGGCGAACAGATTCCGGAAGCCAGACGTAAGGCTTTGCCTCGCAGCCGCACCTGCATCGACTGCCAGTCGGCGCGAGACGCAAAGCGCCGGCAAGTAGGGATCAACCGCCGCGGCAGCAAGGACAGCCAACTTCGCTAAACGCGAGACTTGTTCGTTCGAATTATGGAGGCATGGATGTCCGCCGATTATGACCAGGGTCGGCGCGACGGCCTCCGGCTCGCGCTGGCAATTCTGACGGCCGAAGAGGAAAAATGGACCCCGCTTCTCGGTGAGAGCCGCTCCTGGCGGACGAACAAGGATCGTGAGGTCAGGCACAAGGCGCTTCAGGTTGCGCAACGGCGCATTCAGACTGCGCTCAACAAATTTGCGCCCGGCGAGGGTCAAATCGCCGATGCCGAACTGGCAAGAGCGCTGGCCAGGCTCGGGCTATAAGGGGCGGCCATCGGTTCGCCGCATCGGTGGATGGCACAACGCCATGACTGCAACTTTGACCGTAGACGCCCGTTGGTTCGCCGGTGCCGGAATGGTGACGGGAATCACGACCTCGGCGGTCTCGCCCGGCGCAAGCTTTACGATCTTCGAGAAATCGGGTGCAGGGAGTGCAGTGTCGGCCGTATCATCGACACCCAACAGCATGAGACGCGAGGAGGCGGCTCCGCTCAATTTCTGCTTGGCTGGCCCGACGGCGAGGCGCGGCTTCACAAATGTCGAGAAGGGCTCTGCGCCGGTCAGGCTCGTGTGGGGCAAGCGCATCTGCGCATTGTCTTCGATCGTCCAGATAGCGGATGGCACGGTGACCACTCCGTCATGGAAGCTCATGATTCCGCAGGCCGGAGGTGGCAGGGGACTGCCAGCCAGGATGGAAAATGGCACGCCTTTACGTTCGGTATGAAGCGCGTTGAACTTCTGGACCTCGTCGGGTCGCAGCTCGCGTAGCGCCTCCATCCGCCGTCCGACGAAGTCCAGCGACGCGCTGATCAGATTGGCGCAGCTGCTGCCCATATTGGGGGTGCCGAGCATGACCAGATGCGCCACCTGCGGCTTGCCATCGGCATAGCTCGGCATCAGTGCGTGGACATAGCGCCGACTGATCAGCCCGCCCATCGAATGCGCGACCAGGTCGACATGCCAGGCATTGCGGTCCTTTTGAGCATATTCGATATAGCGGCCGAGTTCGTCCGCATTCTGGGCGATGGTGTTGGTCGGGTCGACGTTACCGACCTCTTCGCCGGTTCTCATCCGGCCATGTTCGGGTCTCTCGCCCACCGGGAACGCCTTCCAGTCGTAACTGTGGCTGGCGGACAGGATATTCTGCCAGCTTTCCCATGCCTTCCAGTTCGACCAAAGCCCGTGCACCAAGACAACCGGCTTTGGCGCGACCTTCAGGTTGCGCGTCATATCGTCGACCTTTTTGCCTTTGTCCTCGATCTCGGCCTTGATGCGCTGGACAACCCGCGGGCGACCGTCGTCGAACCAGGCATATCCCGAGCTGTCCAATTCGAACTGGACCTCGCGTTGTTCGCCGGCGGGTATGGATACGGCCGCCTCGCCAAGCAATCCGTCGGGTTTGGCGCCTTCCCACTTGTCGCCCTTGTAAGTATCGCGGAACTTGACCGTTACGGCTTTCTCGTCGGGGCTATCATTGGCGACAATTGCCGTAAGGCGGACGATATTGCCGTCGATCGTGCCGACCTGCTCGGTGATGTCCTGCCAAGCTTCCCACGTCGGAAAGCGCATGTCCTCGAACTTGAGGTCGACGAGGCGCAGCGCGCCGCCGCAGCGGCGCAGGTTCCAGCGCAGCGAGTCGGTCACGCCAAACGACGTTTCCGAGTGGCCACCCGATAGCCGGTTGGGATCAGCAGGATTGAGCCGATCGCCGCCGCTGCTTGAGAAACGCATCGCCTCTACCGTGGTGGGCATCTCTGCGATACGTTGGTTCGTGGCTTCCTTGGGCTTGCACTGGCCGCTAAAGCTCGCCGCATTCGACCCCGAAGCCGTGCCCTTCACTTCGGGCAGACGGACGCTGACAGTGTAGCGTCCGTCCGAATCGATACTGATGTCGACGCCGGCTTCGATACCGCTGGCGTTCGCGCGCGTTTGGCTCTTGCTGACGAAACTGCCCGACATCTGACGTATCGTACGCTCATGCGGGCAGATCATCCGATCGTTCGAATTCACCGTTTCGGTCGCGACCGAGCTCAGATCGATTTTGGCGGTGCCTAGGCTGTACTCCGCTCCGGGAGCCGGACGCACCGCGACCTGCGCGGTATAGTCGTACGTCATCGACGAGTCGGTCGTCTGCGTGCCTTTGCCCGAAACGCGCGTGACCGTCTTGGAATCGCTGTTCGCTTGATGCCGCGAAAATTCCACCGTTCCCGACCAGCCGCTGGCGCATTTCGCCGCGGCGGCTGCCGCGACGGGGGTCGCTGCGCCGGACAGTGTCAATCCGATCGCGAGGGCCGGTAAGGTGCGAAAGATCGTCATCGCGATGCTCCTGTTGGTGGCGCGGGCCCGCCGCCGGCTGCTGCCGGCGGGATCGCGGCCCTATTCTAAGAGATGGTGCGGGAAGCGGCGGCGCGGCCGCAGCGATCAATAAACCTCGTTCCAGCCTTCGGAGGCGGAGAACTGGTTCGCATAGCCCCAGCACATCAGCCCGGGTCGTTCTGCCGACGCGCTTCCCTTGGTCAGTCGATAGAGAAGCTGGCGGCAGCGAAATCCGCCGACCAGTTCCTCGCTCACGATCGTGAGCGAACCCTTGGATTCGGCGCCGGTCCAGCGATGGACGTGCCCGATCGGCAGGTCGCCGAGGATGCTCCGCGCTCCATCGAACGGACGCCTGTTGCCATCGCGGGGAAAGACTGCCCAACCGTCATAGGCGTGGCCGCCTTCGCAGCTGGTGCAGCGCACCTTTCCGAAATCGTCATAGGCCTTCTTCACAGCGGCAAAGCCGTCGGGCTCAGGCATGCGGCTCGGATATTTGATTTCGGGCGCCGGCGCTTTTTTGGCTGTCGAAGGCGCCGTGGCATTCCCGGCGGAAGACATATCGGCCGACGCCGCTTCTCCGCCAACCTGTTTCGGCGCCTCGACGATGCGATCGGCGATCCGTTTGAGGAAGCCCTGTCCAAGGGTCGGCGTGGGCAATGCCAGGAGAAGCGCGACACAGCCGGCCGCAGGGATCAAGGTTCGCATGACAGGTCCTGTTTCTTTGTATGAGCGCCCGGAACAGCCGGTATCGGCCTGTGCTTTTTTGCGCGTGGCGGAGTGCCGACGGAGGGGGCTATCCCGCCGGCACTCCTTGCCGATGCGATCAGCCTTCGGGCTTCGCTTCGGCTTTCGCACGCGCCTCGGGTTTCGCTTCGGCCTTGGCGCGCGCCTCGGGCTTCGCTTCGGCTTTCGCACGGGCCTGGGGCTTGGCCTCGGCCTTCGCGTGGGCTTCGGGCTTGGCTTCGGCCTTTGCGAGTGCGGGCATCGGCAGGCCGAGAGCGATCGCAGCGGCGAGGAAGGAGAGTTTGCTCATGATAGGACTCCATCGTCGATGAGGGTGGAGCAGAGAGACCGGCCCTTGCCGGGGTGGCGTGGGACAGGCCGGTTGCCTCTGCGCGGCTGGATGCCGCAACCGTCACGCTATGGGAGTGCGGATGGCGCCGCGCCGCGCCTGCTTTAAAACCGGATCGCCATGCGACGTGGGCGCTGCCGCATCGACCAACGCCGACGCCCGTGCGACGAAGGGGTCAGGACAGACCGAGGGGGTCAGGACAGACCGAGCCGGTCGAGCACGGCGCGGACATAGCTCGGCCCGACCTGCACGACCGCGCCATCCTCCATTTCGAGCGCGATGAGTCCCTTGCCGAGCCGCTGCACCGCCTTCACGAGCGCGGGCCGGATGAAGGTCGAGCGGTGGACGCGCATCAAGAGCTGCGGATCGAACAATTGCTCCAGCGCGGTCATTGAAATGCGATGGATGTAGCTGCGTGTCGCCGTGTGAAGCAGCACATAGTCGCGCGCGGCCTCGACCCATTCGATCTGCGCGATGGGGAGGCGGAGGTTGCCGCTCGCGACCTGGACCCAGATCGCCTCTTCGCGGATTTCGGCCGGCGGGGCGCTCGCCAGCCGGTCGGCGGCATCGCGCATCTTCCGGCGACGGCGTGCGCGTTCGACGGCCTGGCGCAACCGGTCGAAGCGCACCGGCTTAAGGAGATAATCGGCGGCTTCGACTTCGAAGGCATCGGGCGCATATTGTTCGAAGGCGGTGACGAAAATGATTTCGGGTCGCGGATCGGCGACGAGATCGGCGGCGACGCGGATACCGCTCTTTTGCGGCATCGAGATGTCGAGCATCACGAGGTCGGGCTTGAGCGCGGCGATCCGGTCTTCGGCCTCTTCGCCGGTCGAAGCCGTGCCGACCACCTCGACATCGTCGATATCGCCGAACAGCGTTTCAAGACGCCGCAGCGCCAGCGGCTCATCGTCGACGAGCAGGACGTGCAGCGCGCTCATGCCGCGACCTCATCGCGACGTCGATCGAGCGGCAGCCGCGCAATCGCGAGAAAGCCGCGCTCGCGTTTCAGCGTTTCCAGGCTTCCCCGCGCGCCATAGAGCGTCTCGAGCCGCTGGCGGACGTTGGCGATCCCGACGCCGGTGCCCGGGCGCGCGTCCTTTTCCTGCCCGGCGCCGTCGTCTTCGACCGAGACGAACAGCACGCCGTCGTCGCTCGACGCCTCGACCTTGATCGTCACTGGCACCGCCGACGGTGCGAGCGCGTATTTTATCGCATTTTCGATGAGCGGCTGGAGGAGGAAGCTCGGCACCAGAGCGCTGTTGAGCGCCGGCGGGCAGACGAATTCGACCGCGAGCCGCTCGCCGAAACGGACGCTTTCGATCTCCAGATAATGTTGCAGCGTTGCGAGCTCGTCTTCGAGCGGCAGCAGCGCATCGGGTTCGGATGACAAGGTTGCGCGAAGGAATTCGGACAGCTTGGCGAGCATCGCATCGGCGGTGCGATATTCCTTTGTGACGATCAGCGACGAGATCGCGTTGAGCGTATTGAACAGGAAATGCGGGTTGAGCTGATAGCGCAGCGCCGCGAGGCTCGCGGCGCTCGCAGCGGCTTCGGCGCGGCTGGCGGCTTCGCGCGCGACGGCGAGCTCGAGCTCGCGCTCGCGGGTCAGCTTGTTCGCCTCGATCACCGTGAAGGCCGCGCCGAGCAATGCGAACTGCCAGACGAGCGCGATGAAATTGTTCGTAGCGCGCAGTGCAAAGGGCGCCGACTGCTGCGGCGACACGACGAGCCGCCCGATCCACTCGCCCGTCGTCGCGTCGATGAGCGCGAGCACCCCCGACGCCAGGAACACCGCCGCGCCCATCGCGGCGAGCCGGACCACCGTATTGCGGCGGCGTGTGGCCCTGACTGCCCAATAGACGCCGCCTGAAAGCAGCGCGCCCATCACGCAAATGTTGATGACCGAGACGGTGACATAAATCCCGGCACCGCTGAACACATGATAGGGGATGATGTAGAGTATCCCGGACAGGATCCAGGTCGCGGCGACCAGATAGAGGGTCTGGCGATGTTCGGGCTTCAGCGGCATGGCAATTCCAATGTGTAGTGCGCGGCAAGCATAAAGGAAGTGCGCGCGATTGACGTCCTTGCTCGTCGCACCGCCGTCCGCCTTCGTCGCGCGGCAATCGGCTCCGGCGAGGCGATATCGGCGTTGGTCGCAGAGGCGTGGAGCCTGCCCTGAACCCATCATAACCGGTCCCTGTCCGCGGCACCCCGCCGCCAGGAGATCGGCCATGGCCCTCACGCGTTATCGGTATAGTATGGTCGCATTCGGTTTGCTCGGCGCCCTGATCGTCGCCGAGCAGGCGCGTGCGACCGCCACCGACCAGCCGGCCGCCGTCGCCGCCCCGGCGACGATGCAGCCGCTCGAAATTCTGCCGTCGGGTCATCCTGTGGTGCTGGTCAGCATCGACGGCTCGGCGCCGAAACGCTTCGTCATCGACACCGCGGCAAGCAGCACGACGATCATGCCGAAGCTGCGTGCCGAAATGCCTGCGCTCGTCGCCAAGCTGTCGGACGATCCGCTCGACGGCGCGGCGGGCCGAACCGATGTCGAAACTGCGGTGGTCAAGCTGGTCGAGGTCGCCGGCCACGTCTTTCGCTCGCCCGAGCTGATGCTGCTCCCCCCGGGGCCGACCGACCGGCTCGGCACCGACGGCATATTGGGCGCAGACATCATCGCCGACTTTGCGGTCGAGATGGACATGCCCGGCCGCCGCTGGCGCATGACGCCCAAGGTCGAGGCGGGAATGCTGGGCGGGCTTTCGGCGTCGGTTCCTTTCGTCCTGGACGACATGCGGGCGCCGCGCCTGACGATCCGCCTGAATGGCGTCGAAGTGCCTGCGATCCTCGACACGGGCGCACGCGGCACGATCATCAATTGGGCGGCCGCGAAGGCGATCGGATTTTCACCCGACAGCCCCGGTCTCGCCAAGGCATCGGACATCAAGGGCGCGACGAACCATGCGACCGCGAGCGTCGAGGCGCCGATCGATGCGCTGATGATCGGCGAAGCGAAGGTCGAGGGGCGCAAGGTGCGGATCGCCGACCTGTCGGTGTTCAAGGTTCTCGGGTTCAACCTCGAACAGCCCGCGGTGATCCTCGGGATCGATATGTTCGCCGACCGGCGCTTCGTCATCGATCATCCGGGTCTTCGCCTGCACATCTCGCCGCCGGCCGCGCCGGCTCCGAAACAGCCCTGATCGTCGAGGGAAGACCAGCATGAACAAGATCCTGACCGGCAGCGCGGCGATCGGCGCGCTTGCCATCGCCGCGACCGCCGCCTTTGCCCAGCAGGCGCAGAAACCAAAGATCGAGGCCGTCTATTGGCTCTCCGCCGAAACCGTATCGGGGATGGCGACCGGCCAGCCCGCCGGGGTCGCGAAGAATCTGTCGCTCCAACTCGGTTCGGCGCGCAGCAACACCGCACCGAGCGCCGAACATCTGCCGCCGCAGGGGCTGCGCGCGGGCGATCGCCTGCCGCTCGTCTCGCCGCGCGGCGCGGCGCCGAAGGAAGATGGCAAGCCCGACTACCGACCAGGCCCGGGGGACGCGCCCAAGGGGCGGATCGAGCTTTACTGGGGCTGCGGCGAACATGCGCCCGCGGGCCAGCCGGTGGTGATCGACCTCGCGACGATGAAGCCCGGCGCGGCGTCGCCCTTCGGCGCGATCCCCAATGTGAAGGCGATGGTGCCGCCGTCGGTGGGGCGCCATGCGACTTATGGCGAATGGCCCGGGGGCAAGAACGGCACGCGCGTGCCGCGCGCCGCCTCGCTAATCGGCGATCATGTCGTGCAGGGCAATTATTCGCCCGAAATGCGCTTCGCTGTTGCCGCAGGGAATGATTTCCTGGCGGCACTGACGCCGCGTAATGCCGAACTCGCATCGGGGGCGGTCAAGGTCAGCTGGCCCGCACTGGCTAACGCGCGCGGCTATATCATGACCGTGACCGGCGCGCGCGCGGATGGCACCATTGTCATGTGGACGTCGAGCGCGGTGCGCATGCCCGGCATGGCGCTGCCCGATTATCTTGAGCAGTCCGACATCGCTCGCCTTGTCCAGCAGCGTATCCTGCTCGCCCCCGAAGCCACCGAATGTGTCGTTCCGGTGGTGGTCGGCAAGGCGTCGGAATCGGCGATGCTGATGATGACCGCCTATGGCCCCGAGGCCAATTACGGATCGCCGCGCGAAGCGCCGCTGGGCTGGGGCGTCAAGCTGCGCACCAAGGCGACGCACATGGGCATGCTCGGTGTCGACCTCGCGTCGCTGATGGGCGGGAGCGACACCGATAGCGACACGCCGGCCGGTGACGCCAAACCGAAAAAGAAGCGCGGCCTGCTGCGCGGTGTCGTCGGCGGCGCGCTTGGCCTGCCCGGCTGACCTTCATCCCGTTCAGAAAGTTGGAACCATGAAATATTCCCTGTCGAAGCTCGCCATGCTGGGGCTTTTCGTTGCGGCGCCGACCGTCCCCGCCGCGATAGCCGCAACCGGCGACAGTCGCGCGCCCAAGAAACTGATGGAGCGTTGGTCCGCCGGCACGCCGGGCCCGGGCGCCGGCCTTCCGGGCTGGTATTCGAAGACGCCAGACGTCCATGTCCATCAGCCGCGCAACGATGCCGGGATTCCCATCGCCGAAATCGACCTGCTTCGCCGCCGCGCGACGGTTGCGTTCGATGCGCTGATGCAGCAGCCCTCGCTCCGCGACGTGCGCGGCACCAGCCTTCAGGCCGATATCAACATTTCGGTCGTGCCGACCCTCGACGGCGTGCGGCTGGTCGGCGCGACCTTCAGCATCAGCGCGAAGAGCGTGGTCGAAGGCAGAGCCGGGGTGGTGCAGCGCGACGGCCGCTACATCGACCCCGATCAGGAAGGCGCTGTGCTGCGCGTCTTCCTTAACCCCTATGACATGATGGCGCGGCGTCAGGTGCAGGCCGAGGGCATCGAGGGCGGCGGGCTGCAGGTTCGCACCGGGTCGGCCTACGGCCTCTATGTCGCCGACCGGCTCCCCGCCTATGACCCCAATTCCGAATATGCCTGGGGTCCGCGGCGGCTCGCGCTGGAACTGCAGAATGATCGCAGCTGGTACCAGCCGGGTGCGAAGGGTGTGCATCCGCTGCTTGTCCATATGTCGAGCTATTCGCAGGAAAATGACGATCTGCGCAGCGACCGGCTCAATCCCGAACGTCCGGCCGCGCGCCTCGCTGCCGCGATGTTCATGACCGACTGGGAAGACGTCCGCCGCCGCATGAAGGCGGTGGCATGATGCGCCGCGCCTCCTCCATCACGCTTGCGCTGGCACTCGCCGCCACGCCCACCGCCGCCTTCGCGCAGCGCGCCGACGATAATGCGACGACCAGCGCGGAAGACGCGTTCGGAACTTCGATCGGCGGCGAGCAGATCGGCATCTACAATCCCAATTATGTCCGCGGTTTCTCGGCGGTCGAGGCAGGCAATATCCGCCTCGACGGCCTTTATATCGACCAGCAGGGCAGCTTCACCGACCGGCTGATCGGCAGCTTGCAGATGCGCGTCGGCCTGTCGGCGCAAAGCTATCCTTTTCCGGCACCGACCGGCATCGCGGACTATGGCCTGCGCAGCCCGGGCAACAAGCCGCTCGTCAGCCTCGGCGCGCGGCTCGGTCCTTTGGGCGCGGCGGCGCTGGAGGTCGACGCGCAGCTGCCGCTAACCGATCGCCTCGCGGTCGGCGCGGGGCTGGGGCTGATCGCCGACAGGATGCATACCGGCGGCCGCGCGAACTATCGCACCGCTGCCTTGATCGCGCGCTGGGAGCCGGTCGACGGTGTGACCGTCACCCCCTTCTGGAGCCGCACCGGCATTGCGGACGAGGAAGCCCAGCCGTTGCTGCTGACCGGCGGCGACTATCTCCCTGCGCGCATCGAGCGCGTGAAACGGCTCGGTCAGAAATGGGCGACGAACGATGGCGAGACGGTGAACACCGGCGTGATCGGATCGGCGATGATGGGCGAGTGGACGCTGAAGGCGGGTATTTTCCGGTCGATCCTGGACCTCAGCCGCTCACACACCCAGCTTTTTCTGGACGTCCGGGCGGACGGCTCGGCCGATGAGGTGGTGATCGCCGAACCCGGGCGCCGTTCGGCATCGACAAGCGGGGAGGTGCGGCTGTCGCGACGCTTTGCCGAGGGGGCGCGGCTCCACACATTGCACCTCTCGTTCAAAGGCCGTGATCGCGTGCGCCGTTATGGCGGCGATACCGCGATCTTCGTCGGCAACCATCCGCTCGAGGAACCTGTCGCCTTTCCCGAACCCGTGTCGGTGTTCGGCGTGCAGACGCGCGACACGGTGCGCCAGTGGACCGTGGGCATCGCCTATGAAGGGCGGTGGAAGGACGTTGGCGAGATCAGCGTCGGTCTCCAAAAGACAAATTATCGCAAGCGCGTGCTCGATCCCGACGCCGCGGCGATCAAGACGACCGACGATCCTTTGCTTTTCAACGCCACCGCCGCATTCTATGCCTCGCCGTCGCTCGCTTTCTATGCAGGCTATACGCAAGGCCTCGAGGAAAGCCCGGTCGCACCCGGGGTCGCGGTCAACCGCGACGATGCGCCGCCTGCGATCCGCACGCGCCAGATCGACGGCGGCGTTCGCTGGTCGATCACGCCGAACATCCGCCTCGTTGCTGGCGTGTTCGACGTCACCAAGCCCTTTTATTCGCTCGATGCCGCACGAGTTTTCCGCCAGCTCGGCGACGTTCGTCATCGCGGCGCCGAATTCTCGCTTTCGGGGCAGCTCGCACCGGGTCTGACCGCGATTGCGGGAACGGCGCTGATCGACGCCAAGCTGTCGGGTGACGCCGTCGACACCGGGCTGGTCGGTCGCAAGCCGCTGGCAAGCTTCGGCAGGCTATCGACGGCCGTACTCGACTACCGGCCGACGTTCGCGCCCGCTGTCTCGGTTGACCTCGTCGTCGAAAGCACATCCGACCGCATCGCCAGCACCGACGGCAAGCTCGTCATTCCGGCGCGCGCGATCGCTTCGGTCGGTGGACGCTATCGCTTCCACATCGGCAAGGCGCCCGCGACGCTTCGCCTCCAGCTCGCGAACATCGGCAATAAGTTCGGTTGGGCGAACGGGTCGTCGGGAGTTTATCTCTACAATTTCCCGCGCCGGCTCACCGCGACGCTGACGGCAGACTTCGGCTGACCTGTCCTGCACCTTGGAAAATCAGGAGATCATCATGCGACCTATATTTTACGGCGCCGTTGCTACCGCGCTGCTGATGACGACGCAAAGCGTCCATGCGCAGGGGCTTCTAAAGCGTCTCGCCGACCGCGCAGTGGAAAAGGTCGAGCAGAACGCCGAAATATTGGTAAGCGATGTTCTCAATCGTTCGGCAGGAGCCTCACGCGCGGATGTCCCGAGGGAGGAGGAACCCGCGCCGCCCGCCGAGACACTGGTCCCGGCGCGCGTCGATACCGGCACTGCTGCATCCGCAACGAAGCTCCGCTATATCGACAGCCTGAAGACGCCGCCAGAAATCGAGGTAAAGAAGGCCGAATATAACAAATTCGGTGAAGTCAGCTGCAACGCCTGCGAGGGCGGCATCGAACTCGACGGTCGACCGACATTCCCCTTCGACGAGTTTAGCGGGAAATATAACGAACGTGCCAAGCGCGCGGGCAGCTGGCCGGTGGGGCATGTGCATCGCTGGCAGGGCAAGGCCTCGACGGGTACATTGACGGTAATCTCCGAAGAAGCTGTCGAAGGCTTCCGCTGCCGGAAGCTCGAATATCGGGTGGTGAGGGGCGGGGCGTCAGCCAGCCGGCCAAGCTTGATATGCTTCGGATTGGCGAACAGTTCGTCAGAAATCGAAGGCTGGCACGAAATATACTGAGGCGCCCGCAGTTGCCAGAATGTGCAGTCGGAGCGCCCGCTTTCCACACAATTCCCTCGAAGCTGGACAGACTGCTTCCGGCCAAAAGACGCCACCGTGGGCGACTTCACCTTAAGTCATTGAATTATGGGGTCGATGGTGCGCTTACAGGACCGACTTTCGTCTTATAGTGAGTTGATATTTAACCCGTTTTTTCAGCCAAAAATTTTTGGCCCCCACGATCCGGGACTGACCGAACTAAGGACTCACATTTAGTCCTGAGCTATTTTTGACAAAAAGTCCCGGAAAACCGTGACCGCCGATTTCAGAAACCGTCCGTACACAGCCGACATATTTTGGGCCAAATTTCGTTGCTAGGACTCACAGCCGTAGTTTACCGAATCAAAAAAACGTTGATCCTCAATAAGAAGGCCACCGAAGCACGGCGTGACGATGGAAAAGTTGGTGGCCAAATACCTCGCAAATCGTGGCCCCCAAGGCGTATCTCCTTCGTGGCGTGGACCCCAGAGCCTTGGCCTTTGTGGATTTGGCTTTTTCTGGCCGATTGCGGTTTGTCGGCTTTCCGACGTGAATTTAAGCTAGCGGACCCTCGACAGAATTTCGCGCGGATGATCAGTCTTACATTAGTGGCATCGGGCGGGTGGTGAAGGACCCGGCTATTGTCGTGGACGAAAGCGTAGCAGCCGCCGCGAGTGCGCATTGTATGATCCCTTAGATTGACCTCTGGCGGCGCGTTCTCTCGATTATCATATAAGGTGGCTGGATTTGCGCGCGGCTGCTAACTCAATATTCTATGGCCATTCCCGATTATCAGACGCTGATGTTGCCCGTCCTATCGGTTGCAGCGGAAGGCGAGACTCGCGTTCCCCTCGCCGCCGGTAAGATTGCTGATGCCTTGGGTTTGAACGAGGAGGAGCGCGAAGAAATTTTGCCTAGCGGAAAGCAGCGAGTGCTTCATAATCGCATTCATTGGGCTAAATTCTACATGATGAAGGCTGGCCTGATCAGCTTCCCAAAACGTGGTGCTTTTGTAGCTACCGACGCGGGAACAGCGCTTCTTGCGACTGAGCCGACGACTATCGACGTTGATATGCTCAAATCCTACCCCGCCTTTGTCGAATTTTATGGTGCGGCGTCGTCTGGGGCTTCGGCCAGCGAAGCTCCGGCCGCACTTGCTGCGACCGAATCTTCCATCACGCCCGAAGAACAAATCGATGCAGCACATTCGGTCCTTACCTCCGCTCTGCGAGCAGATTTGCTGGCACGAATTCTAGAGCAAACTCCTGCTTTTTTTGAACGTGTGATCGTCGAATTGCTAGTGGCTATGGGCTACGGCGGCTCGCACGAGAATGCGGCCATGCAGTTAGGAAAGAGTGGAGACGGGGGCATCGATGGCATCATCGATGAAGATCGCCTTGGCCTTGATCGCATTTACCTCCAGGCCAAGCGGTACGCCAATCACGTTGCTGTCGGACGTCCTGAAATTCAAGGCTTTCTAGGCAGCCTCGTGGGCTTGGGTGCGTCAAAAGGTGTGTTTGTAACCACCTCCACCTTTAGCCGCCCGGCTGTCGATTTTGCCCGTGGAATTCAACAGCGAGTAATCCTGATCGACGGCGCGCGCCTGACCGAACTGATGGTGGAATTTGGTATAGGGGTGAGGATCAATCGCGTTGTCGAGGTCAAGCGGTTGGACGAAGATTTCTTTAGCGAGGATAATTAGTGGCTATGGCGCGCGCAGGTAATTCACCGATTTCTGCGAAGGAGGGCCGAGCGATTGGTTCACTGCGCTTGGCAGGCGCATGGACGTGCCAATTTTTGGGCGGCTGCCGTTGACTGCCTCATAACTGCGACATGGTCACTACAATTGATCGAAAGGGTCTTCCGACGCATGGCAATGAGTCTAAAGAAGCTCCAGCAAGGGGGGGCTTGCGCGGCGCATATCGGCGGGCGACGCCAAAAACGGCCTAGGCAAACTGAGCCATATGGCTCGGCTGCTCTGGTATCCCTGGGAAAGTACTGCGGAGCGATGGGAGTGAATCCATTGGCGAAAAAATCTGAACGGCTAACAGCGCATTACGAAAAGAACGGAACGATCGCCTGATGGCCACCCACACTGATCTTGCCAACCTGATCTGGGACATCGCCAATCTGCTGCGCGGCCCTTATCGCCCGCCGCAGTATGAGCGGGTGATGCTGCCGCTAGTCGTTTTGCGTCGCTTCGATTGCGTGCTGGCCGATACCAAGGATGCCGTGGTTGCAGAGGCCAAGCGCCGCGCCGGTGGCAAGATTGAGGGCGATGCGCTCGATAGCAAGTTGAACCAGGTTGCAGGTCACCGCTTTCACAATCATGCGCCGTATGATTTCAAGAAGTTACTCGGCGATCCAAACGACATCAGGCATCATCTGATTGATTACATTAAAGGGTTTTCGAAGAACGTCCGAGATATTTTTGACTACTTCGAGTTCACCGCCGAGATTGAGAGGATGGACGAAGCAGGTATTCTATTCCTCATCATCAAGGAAATTGCTGCTGTCGATCTGCACCCCGCCAAGGTCAAAAATGATCAAATGGGGCTGATCTTTGAAAACCTCATCCGGCGCTTCAACGAGCTGGCGAACGAAACGGCGGGTGATCACTTCACCCCGCGTGAGGTTATCACGCTCATGGTCGATCTGCTGTTCATCGAAGATGACGCGCTTTTCCAGCAATCTGCGGCTGTGAAAACCATGCTCGATCCGGCCTGCGGCACGGGGGGGATGCTGGCAGAGGCGCAATCCTACATGCGCAGCCGGGGTGCAGCGGCAAAGCTCTATGTCTATGGGCAGGACTACAACAAGCGCGCTTTCGCCACTGCGGCGTCCGATATGCTGATGAAGCAGGTGGACCATAACGGGCATGGTGAAAACGTACAGTTCGGTGATACCTTCACCAATGACAAGTTCGAGGGTCTGAAGTTTGATTACTTCATCGCCAATCCGCCCTTTGGCGTGGACTGGAAAAAGCAGCAGCGTGAGATTGTGCAAGAACATGATCGCGGCAAGTCCGGCCGGTTCCATGCCGGACTGCCGCGTGTCAACGATGGATCGTTGCTGTTCCTTCAGCACATGATTTCGAAGTTTGAAGATGTTGCACCCGCCAAGCAGAAATACGGCTCGCGCGCCGCGATTGTCTTCAGCGGCTCGCCGCTGTTCACCGGCGGTGCGGGGGGCGGGGAAAGCAACATCCGCAAGTGGATAATCGAGGAGGACATGCTGGAGGCGATCATCGCCCTGCCGGAACAGATGTTCTACAACACCGGAATTGGCACCTACATCTGGATCGTCACCAACCGGAAGGCGAAAGCGCGCAACCGCAAGATCCAGCTCGTCGATGCACGTGACACTTGGATTCCCATGCGCCGCAGCCAGGGCGACAAGCGGCGCAAGATCGGTGAGGGCCCCGCGATGCCCGGTGACGACCGCGCCGACGAGCCGGACCAGATTGCTGAGATCGTCCGCCGTTACGGCCAGTTCGCCGCCAGCGAACAATCGAAGATCTTCGACAATGAAGATTTCGGCTATACCCGCGTGACGGTCGAGCGGCCCTTGCGGCTGCGCTATCAGATGACGGTGGAGGACAAGGCCCGCTTCCTCGACGCTGCGCCGCATTTGCTCGATGATGTGCAGGCCATCGACAAGGGACTAGGCCGCGAGCCCATGATGGACTGGAATGCCGCGTCGAAGGCCATCGAGCGGACCCTGAAGCAGCGCGGATCAAAATGGCGTGCGGCGGACGAGAAGCTCTTCCGCAGCGTGTTAACCGCGAAGCACGCGGGCGCGGAAAAGGTGCGCAAAGGAAAGGGCTTCGAACCCGATCCCGATCTGCGCGATTTCGAGAATATCCCCCTCAAGGTCGATATCGACACCTTTTTCGCGCGCGAAGTGCTGCCCCATGTGCCCGATGCCTGGATGGACCGGGCCAAGGACAAGCTGGGCTATGAAATCAACTTCAACCGCCACTTCTACAAATTCACCCCGCCCCGTCAGCTGGCGGTGATCGATGCCGAACTGAAGCAGGCCGAAGATGAAATCCTGCGCCTGCTGCGCGAGGTGACGGAGTGAGCGCCGTTGTCAGCCAGCCGCTTCCGAACAGTTGGGAGGTCAAGAAGCTTCGCTACCTGACGACCGTGATCGGGGGCGGAACACCAGATAAATCTAAACCGGAATTCTGGGATGGCGACATTCCATGGGTTTCGCCGAAGGACATGAAAAAGTCGGAGATATTCCAAACCGAGGACTGCATCACAGAGGAGGGTCTGCAATCAAGTGCTACAAATCTGGTCGATCCTCATGCGGTTTTGGTTGTTGTCCGCTCCGGAATCCTGAGGCACTCTATTCCAGTCGCCGTTAACATGGTTCCAGTTAGTCTGAACCAAGACATGCGCGCACTCATCTGTGGCGACACAATCTCTCCAAGGTATCTGGCGAGGTTTATCGAAGGCTATCAACGTCAGCTTTTGAGCGTTTGGAGCAAAGAAGGGGCGACGGTCGAAAGCCTCGATGCCGATGAAATGGCCTCCACTGAGATTGCAGTGCCGCCGTTGTCTCAGCAGGCGCTGATACTGCAATTTCTCGATAGCGAACTCGCGGTCGTGGACACCCTGATCGAGTCCAAGCAGAAGCTGTTGGGCCTGCTGGCGGAAAAGCGGCGGACGCTGGTGGCAGGGGCGGTCATGCGCGGGCTGGACCGCTCCGTTACCTTGCGCCCCTCCGGCGTCGAGTGGCTCGGCGATATTCCGGCGCATTGGGAGGTCCGCCGCAGCAAATGGCTTTTCGAAGAGCGCGACGTTCGGAGCACAACTGGCGAGGAGACGCTTTTTTCCTTGCGGATGGAGCGCGGCCTGGTGCCGCATAATGATGTTTCAGAGAAAAAAACTTTGCCCGAAGAATTAGTTGGATACAAAATCGCGCGGCAAGGCGAACTGGTCGTCAATCGTATGCGAGCGGCAACTGGGCTGATCGCCATTGCGCCAGAATATGGTCTGGTCAGCCCCGACTATGCCGTATTCGTGCCAAGCACGGCCATTGAATGCGATTACTATGTGGAACTGTTCAAAACGACATTGCTCCAAGCCGTCTTCCGGTCTGAATCAACCGGTCTCGGAACTGGATCGCAAGGATTTTTGCGCCTGTATTCTCAAAATTTTCTTGCGCTGTGGTTTCCCTATCCTCCGCTGGAGGAGCAGCGGCAAATTCTTACGCACCTGAATGTAGAGCGCGTGAAAATCGACAAGCTGGCAACCGCCACCGAACGCTCCATCACCTTGCTGAAAGAACGCCGCAGCGCCCTGATCGCCGCCGCCGTCACCGGCCAGATTGCTATCCCGGAGGCCGCATGAAGATCACCAAGCTTGATGTGACCAACCTGCGCGGCTTCGAACA
Organism: Sphingopyxis sp. MSC1_008; assembly: GCF_023197165.1. GTDB lineage: Bacteria > Pseudomonadota > Alphaproteobacteria > Sphingomonadales > Sphingomonadaceae > Sphingopyxis. Next base: position 50,364 of record NZ_JALPRD010000009.1, on the reverse strand, counting down.
TGCCTCGTTCGATCTCGATCCGTCATTCACACTGCTGGTCGGAGTCAACGGCGTGGGCAAGAGCAGCGTGCTGGAGGCATTGCGGATTTCCCTGTCGCGCGTGATGCCCAAGTTCACGGCAAGCAGGGCCGGACCGCTAGCCTTTTCCGGCAACGACATCCGGATCGGCAGCACGGCCCTTACCGTCCGGGCGGACTTCCAGTTTGGGGATGAAGCGCGCCATTTTCTGATGCACGTGCCCCGCGAACGCTATGCCAAAGGCGAAGAAGGTTCCGTGCGGCACGGGGTAATCGACACGCCGGAACGCGAAGAGATGTCACAACCGTGGCCAAGGTTGGTTCTGTTGAAGTGCCAGCCGGTAGGTCTTTATTTCGGCATTCGTCGTTCCCATCCAACCGATGCGCAGGCGAAAATCGGCCAGACGCGAGGTGGACAGGCCGCAGCTCATGCCGACGCACTTTCCGATGTCCGCGCGCTGCATCTGGCGGACATGGCTTCATGGGTTCTGGCTCAGGAGGCTCTCGCCGAAGAATTGCCCCGTACGCGAATGCATCTTGATGCGTTGAAATCCGCTGCCGCCCAGTTTCTACCGACCTGCTCCGGCCTACGGGCGGTCAACCAGGACGACAAACCCCGCCTGCTCATCACCAAGGGCGGTACAGAACTGGACGTTCGTTTCCTTTCTGAAGGGGAGCGCGGCATGCTGGCACTGGCTCTCGATCTCGCCCGCCGTCTGTCACAGGCCAATCCCGGACTTGACGACCCGGTACGCGATGGCGTGGCCGTGGTGCTGATCGACGAACTCGACATGCACATGCATCCCACTTGGCAGCGGCAGATTCCCAGGCTGCTTACCCAAACCTTCCGTGCTTGCCAATTTGTTGCCTCCAGTCATTCGCCGCAGATCATCGGTGAAACCCAGCCGGGACAATTGATATTGTTGAGGCAGGAAGACGGACGAATCGTCCCGCAGCAATGTGGTCAGGCGTATGGGCTCGATACGAACTACGTCCTCGAACAGATTATGGAGACCCCTTCGCGTCCCGCACCCGTTCTTGAAGCGATCGACGCCGTTGAAGAAGCGTTGGATGAAGCCGACCTTGGGCTTGCGCGCGAGAAACTCGCCGCTCTCCGAACGTTGCAACACGGTGATGACCCGACCTCAGTAGGTCTCGAAGCAGCAATCAATAATCTCGAAGCCTTGGCCGATGAGGCAGATTAAAAAGCAGGCGCCGCCCGCAGCGTTGACCGAATGGATTGCCGCTAATCAAAACGGGCCGAATCGCGGTTATGGTTCTGTGAGCGGTGAATTGCGGAAGATTATTCGGGGGGCGCTCGTTGCCGAACAAGGAGGCCTTTGTGCCTACTCAGGAAGAAGGATTGATGTCGACAGCTGCCATATTGAGCACCTGAAGCCACAAGCTCACTGCGAAGGCATAGAAGACGTTACTTATCGCAACCTTGTCGCGGCTGTCCCGACGCCGAATGCGCCAAAATTGCCATACGGGGCTCATCTGAAAGACAACTGGCCTTCGGATCAGGAATTGGCGCTTTTTGTTTCTCCACTCCAAGGCGGATGTACAGCGCGTTTTTCGTACAATTTTAGAGGCGAAATTCATCCAGCAAACCCTGCGGATGCGGCCGCAAAGGAAACGATTAAGCGCCTTGGTCTGGACCACAGTATTCTGGTCGCGTTCCGGCGCGAAGCAATAAATCGGACCCTTCAAGCACCCAAAAAGGGCACAGCGTCCCTTGACCCAAAAGCTGCTCGTCGAAGAATGGCAGACTTGAAGCAAAAAGACGCGGGTGCAGTCCCTCTTGAGCCTTTCTCCTTTGTATTGATCAATGCTCTTGAAAAGCACATCGAACGGATTCAGAAACTTAGCGCGAAGAAGAAAAAGGCATGAACCCCGCCCGCCATACCGAAGAAGCGTTCGAGATCGTCGTCGAGGGTGTGCTGCTGGCGAACGGCTATGCCTCAATCGCATCGGAGAAGTTCGACCGCGCTTCCGCCATCTTTCCGGAAGCTGCGCTCGAATTCATCCGCGCCACCCAGCCGAAGGAATGGAAGGCGCTGGAGGCGCTCCACGGCGATAAAACCGGCGCGCAGGTGCTGGCCGATCTGGTCAAGTGGATCGACGCCAATGGCTCGCTCGCGACGCTGCGGCATGGCTTCAAGTGCTATGGCAAGACCTTGCGCGTTGCGACCTTCAAGGCAGCGCATGATCTGAATGCCGAACTGGAAGCGCGCTACGCAGCCAACATTGTCAGCGTCACGCGCCAGCTTCGCTACTCCGTCAGGAATGACAACGAGCTGGATCTGGTGCTCAGCGTCAACGGCATTCCGGTAGTGTCGATCGAACTCAAGAACGCGATGACGCGCTCGACAGTCGAGGCCGCCATTCGCCAATATCGCAATGATCGCGATCCGCGCGAGCCGATCTTTGAATTCAAGCGCCGGATTTTGGCGCATTTCGCGGTTGATACAGATGCCGTGTTCATGACCACGCGACTTGCCGGCGCTGCCACCCATTTCCTGCCGTTCAATCGCGGGGACAATGGCGGCGCGGGCAATCCGTCCGACCCGAAGGGCCAAAGCTATCGCACCGCCTACCTGTGGGAACAGGCATTGCAGCGGGACAGCCTGCTCGATTTGCTAGCCCGGTTTTTGCATTTGCAGACCGAGGAAAAGCGGGATGAGGCAGGGCGAAAGGTTAGGAAAGAGACTTTGATCTTCCCTCGCTATCACCAGCTTGAAGCCGTGCGCGATCTGGTTGCCGCTGCAAAGACGGACGGTCCCGGACACAATTATCTGATCGAGCATTCCGCTGGCAGCGGAAAGAGCAACACCATCGGCTGGCTGACGCACCGTCTCGCCTCATTGCACGATGATGCGAACGACCGCGTGTTTGACAGTGTCGTCGTGATTACGGACCGCGTCGTGCTCGACAAGCAGTTGCAGGACACGATCTATCAGTTCGAGCACAAGCACGGAGTTGTGCAGAAGATCGACGATAATTCTCGGCAGTTGGCAGAGGCTCTTGAAGGTTCTGTGCCAATCATCATCACGACCTTGCAGAAGTTTCCGTTTGTGTCGCGGCAACTCGTCCGGCTCGCCGAGGAGCGTGGTTCGGCGGGCGACGGGGTGCTCAAGACACGGCGCTTCGCGGTCATCATCGATGAGGCGCACAGCTCTCAAGGGGGCGAAGCGGCAACGGACCTCAAGGAAGTCCTTGGCGGGGAGCGACTTCGCGAAGATGCCCAGCGCTATCGGGCGGAAAACGATGATGTCGGCGAGGATGAGCTGTTCCGCAGCATGGCCAAGCGCGGACGCCAGACCAATATCAGCTTCTTTGCCTTCACCGCCACGCCCAAGCACAAGACCCTCGCCGTGTTCGGCAAGGGCGGCAAAGCCGCCCACCGTTATACGATGCGGCAGGCCATTGAGGAGGGTTTCATCCTCGATGTGCTCAAGCATTACACGACTTACGCGACCTATTTTCGGCTGCTAAAGTCCAGTGATGACGACCCTAATGTCGTGCGGAAAAAAGCGGCCTTGGCGTTGGCGCGCTTTCTGAAATTGCACCCACACAATATCGCGCAGAAAACCGAAGTAATGGTGGAGCATTTCCATGCGGCCACCCAGCACAAGGTTGGTGGGCGGGCCAAGGCAATGGTCGTGACGGGATCACGCCTGGAGGCGGTGCGCTACAAGCAGAGCTTCGATACCTATATTAAGGCCAAAGGATACGCGATAAAATCACTCGTTGCGTTCTCAGGCGCTGTTGAGGACGATAAGCTGCCCGGCGTTGCATACACCGAAGAAGCGATGAATCTGGGCGTGCGCGAGCGAGAATTGCCGGACGTCTTTGCGACGTCGGAATACCAGGTCCTCCTCGTCGCGGAAAAATATCAGACCGGCTTCGACCAGCCGCTCCTTCACACCATGTATGTGGACCGCAGGCTCTCGGGCATTCAGGCAGTCCAGACCTTGTCACGCCTGAACCGCACCCACCCTTTCAAAGAAGACACGTTCATTCTCGATTTCGTGAATGATCGGGACGACATTCAGGAAGCCTTCAAAACCTATTATGAGGGCGCCGAAATTGGTGAGGAAGTTGATCCGAGCCGCATGTATCAAATCAAAGGTGAACTGGATTCCAGCGGCATCTATTCAGGCGCGGACATTGAAGATTTTTCGACAATTTATTTCAAACCAAAGCTGAGGCAGAGTCCCGCAGATCATCAAAAGATGAATGCGATTATCGACCGCCCAATCAGCAGCTTTGCCGAAATCGTTAAGAGCGATCCCGCGGAAGCCGAAGTGCTGCGGGGGAAGATTCTCGCGTTCTGCAGCCTGTATGGGTTCCTCAGTCAGATCATTCCCTATCAAGATTCGGATCTGGAACGGTTGTATGTTTTCCTGCGCCACCTAGCGGCAAAACTGCCGAAAAAGGGGGGCAGTTCATCTTACCAATTCGATGATGAGGTCAGGCTGGATTATTATCGTCTCCAAAAGGTCAGCGAAGGCTCGATTAGCCTATCTGAAAGGACAGCAAAGCAGCTCGACGGGCCGTCCTCTGTTGGGTCCAAAATTGCCCATGAGGAGCAGGTTCCCCTTTCCCGGCTGATTGATGTTGTCAATGAACGCTTCGGTACGGATTTCAACAATGCCGATCAGCTCTTCTTCGACCAGATTGTCGAAGCCGCTTTGGCAGATGCGAGCCTTCGACAGGCGGCGATCGCCAATCCCGGTGAGAAATTCGAACTGCTATTCCAGAACCTTCTGGAAGCCTTGTTCGTCGAGCGGATGGACCAGAACGAAGAGATCTTCGCTCGTTTCATGAACGACAAAGCCTTTCAAGGCTTGGTAACGAACTGGCTGGCTTCGGAAGCGTATTCAAAGCTGCGAGATCCAGCCGTGGACTAACCGTCCAATCTGCGAACCGATCTAACTGGAAGGGGTATAGCTTGGGAGGAGCCGATTTCCCTACCCACGTGACCCTAGCTGAGCCCATTCGGTTTGGCGATTATATACCCTGCAAACCCAGATAGGCAGCTCAGCAACCAACTGAGGGTTGCCGCTATCAGTTGATTTCCAAAAACGCCTCAAAACCGTCTTGTATCGCGCTTTTGTTCGAGTGCATTACACGTAGCTTCAACTGTGTGCCCGGCGGCGGCAATTCAATTTGCTGATCGCAAAGAAGATTATAATTGCCGAAATCCCAATCCTGCTTCCTAGAAAAGATGATAGGCACGTCATTGACCCAGACGAAAAGATGAGCTGATCTGTAACCTCGTTTAATGTCGTACGGGTCCGGTTGGCTCGGTGCAAACGCGTCCTTTATATCGTCGATGACCTTGTTAGCATCGTCGATGATTTTATCGAGAAAGCCTGCGTCCCCACCATCGTCGATGTTCCCGTGCGCACTCCCCCAAGCATTCGCGTACAGGCGAATTGAAGTAACGTCCGGCGGTACATCTACTGTCGCAACCAAGAAATTGCCGATAACATTTACGCCGTTTATCACAGCATTGGGTTCGTTAGTCGCGTCGACTCTCATAAGTTCCCCTCACTCCGGCGTTTCCGGCTCTGGCTTGTGCTTCACAATCTTCTTCAATCGCTCATCCCAACGCGCCGCGTCCTCGTCCGCTTCTAGCTCGCGGGCGGCCGTTTTGAACTTTTCGAGTTGGGAAACGTCTTTGTCGGTCATACGTCCAGGCCACTGATATTGAGATTTTCAGGAGGAATTACGCTCAAGCTCCACTGACCTGCGATCATGCCATTCAGTTCGAGGGGCGAGAGATGCTTGGGGTCTCGCTTCCCGCCATCGTAGCTCACGAAATGATCGACCCCGGCGACAATAGCGGTCGCCAGCAACAAACAGTCCGGCTGTTGGGGCGGCTTTTTGGAACTCGCGTCTTTTTCTCTGATGCTCTGGTAGTGGTTCCGAATCTCATATGCGGTGTCGATCACGCGTTTCGTGACGCCCATTACCTCGACGTTGGGTCGAGCTTGCAACATGCGCCAGGCACGAACCATTGTATCGTCGTGCTTGCACTCTAAGACCTCTAGCTTCGTAAGCTGAGATAGCACGGCCCTGATCCGTTTCTCGCTGAGTGCGTTCAAGATGCCCGATATTGCGGAGACCCCGGAATCGCCCTCTCTGCCAACCCATGCAATGATGGCGTTGGTATCCAGAAAAACGCTGAGACTTTCCTTACCAGCCATTCCGACGCTCAAACAGTCTTTCAAAAATATCCGCCGTTTCGGTGGCGCTATACATATGAGTGAACTTGTCTAGCGGTTCAATCTCACCGCCATCGAGCCGTTCAATATGCTTCACTCGAATTCTATGAGGAATCATTTCCTTTGGTCGATATATTGCCTCACCAGATACGCTAACTTTATTCTGCAAATTGTCCCTTACCAGGCTCTCTTGCTCCTTCGTAAACTCGCAAGTGATCCAACGCCGGGATACGGCAGGGTAAAGGCGGAATGTGCGATTATCATTGTGCAAGTTTAGCTCGTCTAAAGAGCCTTCCCAGTCTTCTTCCGCGACTTCTGTCTTAAACTTTATACTGGATAACGCCGCCGCGACGTGGACGTCTAGCACGTCGGCCAAGCCCTCATAACTGAGGTTCACGAGCCGCAAACTATTGCCGATTGGCCGCAGCGCTTTTCGCACGGCTTCAAGCGCTCGCGCGCCCAGTGCCTCGGGATCTCGCCCGCGCCTCAAGTCCGTGACGGCGGAAAACCAGATGTTCATCACAGCATCGGCAGGTTTATGGCCGAAATCGGCGTCCCATTCGGGGCGCAACGCAATAGTCGGGGTGGAATGATGGAGATCGGCAAGCCGCCAAGTAATGACGGCCTTGCTGTGGATTTGCTCGTCGATCGCTTCCAGTATTTCGGCAAGCGCTCCAATCTCATGACGCCAAGCATCGAATTCCGGCATGCCCTTGTCTTCGCCGGAACCTTCGACGGCAATCTCAAAAAGCGCACCGGTTTCGATCACATCCAAAATCTCCTCCGGAGATTCTACTTTAGGCAGGACTCGCCGTAAAGCAGTCATTTTCCGCGTCTGTGCGGCTTGGTGCGCCAGCGGCTTCTAGACCTGCCTATGGGCTCCGAATCAACCGTGCGCGTGCTCACCAGCTGACTTATGGGTGAGGCGCTTGCCGACGATACCGGAAAGTGCGGCGACGGAGCGGTCGGTATCATTGCAGCCGAGCGCAGCGCGATTATTATACCGGAACTCATATTCGGCCAGATTGCGGTGCAAATGCTGCTCGCCACAGTGCTGATAGATACCCTTCATGCCGCGCTTGAAGATGCTGAAATAGCCCTCCACGGTGTTGCTGTGGATGCTGCTATCCTCAAGGTTCACATACGGCTTGCCTTGTTGGATCGTGTCGCCCTCTGACTGATTTCGGACAGGCAGCTTCGGCGTGAAATTGCAAAAGTACACTGCGCTCACCTCCCCAAAGCAACGCCTGTAGAGCGAGGCGTGGACGGATGCGCACTTCTGTAGAGATTTCATCTGTTGCGATCGGAGCATAGTCGCGCGGCAATTATCTGCGTCGGATAGGACAGTGGATGCAAGTTTGAGATATCTGAAGGGTTTAAGAAATGTAGGTTGCAGTGCTTTTCAGGCTCGAGATTGGTAATTTGCCCATAGTATTTCGTCACGCGACACAACGCTATCATGATGTCCGAGTAATCGTCGAGATTCGCTGGCTTGTGGATCATATCGAAAAGTTCGATATGCTGCGAGACAATACCCAGTTCTTCGAACGCCTCGCGCTCGGCGGCATGTACGTCTCCCTCGCCGATTTCAATCTTGCCCAGAGGCACTGTCCAAAATCGGTACTTGGCATGCCACAGCACCAAAAGGCGCTCCTCGTCATCGGTAACCAAAAGAGCGACTGTGTCAGGGCTGCGTTCGCGTGGATCGGCGGTTTCGACCATTTCTGCCCCTTGAAAATCAGGCGTTGCGATAGTTTACCTTAGCTAGCGGCGGGCGCAAGGTCATCTGACCCACACGGCACACGCAAAGCCGGGTCCCAAGGAATTTTACAGGCGATCGGCCAATGTCTCCGGCCCTCCTTTATAGGCCGCTCCCAGCAACAAATGCCGCGATTGACGGACATCCGATTGCGCGGTTCCGTCCTCATTGAGATTTGCGGCCAAAGAGTGCGAAAGACATTGAACTGCCTCTCGCCCCTTCGCCGTCTCGGTTATGAGCGGAAGAAGTTCGTAGTGCACGATTTCTCGCGGCGTCCGAGTGGAAGCAGCAGCGCTATGTCCGCAGCCTGAGCTTTCTGCAGCGACTCCCAGCGCATCGACTAGTGCAATAGTTGCGGCCTCCTCAAGGAAGAACATAGGACGCCCGATCGTGTACGTTTGGTGTTGCAGCGCGCGCCGCTCGATTGGAGGCTCGGACGTGTGCGCTTTGCTTTGGCGAAGCAGGTCGATAAGCCTGTCTATCCCGATCTGACTGCCAGCCCGCAAATCCAGCGCGACACGCGTGCCAAGTTCGCGAAACCGGTTTCGTTCATAGATCAAATTGTTTTCCTCCCACCGGTCAATGTGCATCAATGCCGATTTGAGAAATGATGACAACGCATCGGTGGCGTGGTGAGCGAACAGGATAGTCGGCACGTCATGCCGGGCAGCATCGACCAGCGAGAGGATTTTACAGTTATAGCAGTTCGTGCAAGGCGAGACCGTGGGGTCTGAGGCCGCAGGACTATCGAGAAATGCGCGCCTAACCGCTAGATCGCGCCTGATTCCGGGCTCGGTCAAGTCATCGCCCGTTAGGTCGGCGACGACAAGAATGTCGATCGGTTGTCCCAGTACGGCGGCCAGACGCTCAATGCGGCCTCGCCACTCCTTAGCGTATCCCATATCGACGGCTCGTAGCCGCACGGTGCGGTCCATTGCGGCCATAGCACTGGCTAACGCAATCGAATCTTTGCCCCCGGAAAACGCAAGCGTTGCGCCCGGAGCCCAAATAGCCGGGAAGCGGGTCAGCGCCGCTTCTGCGGCGCGGACTACGCGGTTCAAAGCTATCGTTTGATTCATTTGTCGTCCCGAAAAATATGACGGCGGTTGCGTGACATTCTGCCCGACGTCTGGTTACAAGGTCGCGGAGGGGTATAAATGTACATCGCAGTCTCGGGCAATCTCGGATCTGGAAAAACGACCGTCGCACAAGCGTTGGCTAAAGCATTTGCTTGCGAACTCTACCCGCGAAGCTCGTACAACAGAAGCTATATTGAGGACTTGTTTCGTGAGCCGCAAAGGTGGACGACTGAAGCGCAGATCTCGTTCATAGTTCACAAGCATGACGAGGTGCGTCAAGGGATGGAACGCGGCAAGCTGTTCATTCTCGACCGCTCGTTTGACGAGGACGTTGAAGTCTTTGCCGAGCGTTTTCACGATGATGGGATGATTGATATTCGAAGCATAGAATTGCTTCGACAACTCGCAACCGATTTGCGGCAGCGGCTAGAACCACCCTCGCTAATCGTGTTTTGCGATTGTTCAATCATAGCGTGCCAAGAACGCTTGAAAGCACGTCCGCGCAGCTACCAATCATCCTATCCCGACGACCATCTGCAAAAACTTGATACTCGTCTTCGCGCTTGGATCGCAAAACAATCTATCCCGGTTTTGGTAATTGATACGTTAGTAAAAGACTATCGCGACGAGGCTAACGCTAACGAACTCGCCCGTGAGATTGACCTGAGGTTGACGCGGGCGCAGTCTAATCAGCTTGATCTGTTCGCTGAAGGGTGGGTAACTGGCCCCGACGACGCTGAGATACGCCCGTCCCTGCTCCGAAAGCGCCGGGTCTATTTTGCCGCCCCATTTACCGCGCGCGCCACGATGAAGGCGAGAGTTTCGCATGACGAAGGCTATCTGTTCAATGGGGACGGTTCAACCGAAGACATCCCCATCGCCTATCGCAGAAAGCTGACAGCGCTCGCCCGAGCCATCGAAGGTCATGGCCATGACGTGCTGTTGCCGCACCGAGACATTAACCGCTGGGGCAAGCGCTCGCTTCCCGGCAGCGAAGTCGCAAGAAGGTGCTTAGCCGGGGTAGCCGAATCAGATTGCTTCATCGGTTTGATCGCAGAGAGCTTCGGCAGCCACGCCGAATTCGCCTATGCACTCGGTCTCGCAAAGCCAAGTCTGATCCTGCTTAGCACGCGCGACCCGACCAGCTTCTTCGGCCAGGGCATGGCGTCGTTACAGGGGGTCGGTACGATAGAGGCCAAATCTATGAACGGGCTCACGACGGCTCTCAAGCGGATTGATCCTCTCACTAAGATGACGTGGAGCGGCAGATGAAAGTGAACTTAGCGAAGGTGCTGCACGAGCGGTCAACGATCTGGCAGGCGGGAATCGTGGCGGCGATCAGCTACGCTTCCGCTGTTGTGGTCAACCTAGTTACTGCGGACGCGAGCAGTAGCGCGCGTTTCTGGATTCTTGTTTGCGGCGGATTGGTCGCGTGCGTCATAATGGCAATAATTGCGACCGCGATTGACGCCATTAGTGGCGCCGACCGTGTTCGACGAGAGCGGGAATATGCGACACATCGCAGCGGCTATCAAACGCTGAACCGCGAAATAAGCCAGTACATAAGCCTGGCACGGCGGCTGCAGCCGGGCGCACGTGAGATGTCCAAGGCCGTGGTCGACATGATGTTTAGCGCTTGCCAAGACCTCTATGATACGCTCGAAACCGAATATAGTTATAAAGTTAGCGTCCGTGACCACATCGAGTTTGAAGTGACGTTCATGACCCGCTCTCTTGAGGATGATGAGATCACCATTGCTGCGTGGGCCAATCGAGATGGACGTGCGCCGAAGAGTTTGGCAGGCCGCAAAACGAACCCAAAGGTTTACGTCGGCACTGAGACTGACCTGCTCTATCAGGACGATAATCGCACCCCCCGGTTCATCGCGTCGACTGACGGGGTCGGCTATAAGGAACTTTACCCGGGACAGAAGACTCGTATTAAATCGTCGGTAATCTGGCCTGTGGTTGACGATGAATTTGGGTTGCGGGGTACTCTCGTGGTTCATTGCGACCGCGATGAATTCTTTTCCTCAGGGTCGGAGAAGCTTTGGCGCGAGACCCTTGAACCTTACACCAAGCGGTTAGCTCTAGCGCGCGTTCTTGCCGACCGAGCCGCAGAAGGCGACCACAGGCCTAACTTCTAGAGCGCCTGACTGGGGTGATTGCAAGGCGAGGCTACGACGGATTTATCCGCGCGAATTTGGCGGGTGGCGGCGGTAATTGACTGACGCCTGATGAACGGCGGTCCGTTCGCCTTCCGAAACGGGCACTGGAATAAATTGCGCGCGATCGGAGATGCGAAGTTGCCGCTGCGGATAATGCGCGCGCTTCACACAGGCGTATTTCGTCGCCGTTCGATCAGGGCGCACAGGCTCTCGGTGAGCACAAGAGTGGCGGCTCCGACCTTCACGGTTTCGATCTCTCCCGTGGCAACAAGAAGGTAAAGGGTGCTGCGACTGAGTCCGATGAACCTGCACGCATCCGGAACGCGCATGGCGATCGGCGGCGCCGTCGTAGTGCGGACTGCATCATTGGATTTGATTGGGGGAGACATGGAACCTCCTGCCATTTGCACTAGCTATAAAAATGTTGAGACGGCGCAAACGCGCGACGCGACGCCCAATTATCCGCAAGCCGGATCACTAGCGCTACCCGACATTTCTACGCCATCGCTTCTAATTGCACGACCAGAAGCACGCCTGCTGTTGAAACGCCTGCGGACGTAGACATCCGCTGATGGATTCGTGGACGTCCGAGTTGTCCACGCCGATTTCCGATGCCAGACAAAAAACCGCGGGGGTGGGGGGCTGTAGAGCCGTCGCGTATGGCAGATTTCGGCAGTGCCAGACGTGCAAACCCGCAGAAAACCGACCATCGCGTGCCCGAAGCTGGCACGTCTTTTATCTTGCCTTAAGCCCCTCCCATTCATCGCCGATAATTTCCCAGCCTTTCGACAGACGAACGGCGCCGCGGAAGCGTGCGGTGCGGCATCCACACCCAACATTTACCACTTCCGTGTACTCGAATTCGATGACCAGTCGCCCAACCTATCGCCGGACATACCGCAACGTGCCTCGCCGCTCGTTAAACCTTCTGGCAGGCGCGGGTCTCGTCGTTGCTATCGCGGGGCTCGGTTCTGTCGCAACAACCCCGGAGGGCCGCGACACCATCATGGCGACCGCGAAGGATATCAGTATCGCTACTGGAATGGCGCGCGAGCGCTCGGCGAAAGAGGGCGATTATTGGTCGCGCTGCGATGACGCGCGCGCAGTAGGAGCCGCACCGATCTATCGCGGCGAACCCGGATATCGTGAAGGGCTGGACGCGGATAACGACGGAATAGCTTGTGAACCTTATCGGGGGTAGTGTCTCGCCTTGGCATGTCTGAGATGGCAGCTGTGGAGGCGAGGTCGCAGGGCCGCGATGCTACGCATCGGACCCGTAATTTGGATACACACCTCACGCACGGGTGAATGCGGCATTTCCGCCGCTTTTTGAGAGTGCGATACGACTACACTCGGGCGGTGCCAGCAGAGATGCACGGTTTTTAGACGTTTTTCGAGAGTACGGTTCGCACTCTCAGGCACGAGGCTACTTGGCTTTGCGGCCTCCGCTTGCGGCGGGCTTTCGTCCTCCGCCGCGACCCTTCGTTCCGAGTCCGATTTCCTTCGCAAGCACGCGCCGACGTTCCGAATAATTCGGCGCGACCATCGGATAATCCTTCGGCAAATTCCACTTGGCGCGATATTCGTCGGGCGTCATCTCGAAGTTGGTCATCAGGTAACGCCGCATCATCGTCAGCTTCTTCCCGTCCTCAAGACAGACAATGTAATCCGGCTTGACCGACGAGCGGATCGAAACTGCCGGTTCCTGTTTGACTTCGGGAACGACAGCGTTGCCAAGGCCTGCGAGCGCGTCGTGTACCGAACGGATGATCAGCGGGATGTCCGATATGGCGACGCTGTTGTTACTGACATGCGCGGCGACGATGTCGGCGGTCAGCGTGACCAAGGTTTCAGAATCTTCCATCTTTATTTTCCTTCGGCGCCCAACCTATTTCGAGTGCGCTCCTAGCAGGGCAACGCGCTCTGAACAAACGGCATGACGGGCGCGATCGAGCTTCCGTCGCGCCCCCGACAAATTCAAAAAGGGAGCGGCTGATCTGCCGCTCTATTTTTCGGTCTCCCGCCCAAAGCGCTGCCGATGCGCTGCCTCCAGACTTGGCGGAAAACTGAGACTCTTGGGGCGGCGTCAAAACGAGGCAGCGGATCGGCAGCTCGAAAATTGGCGGAAAACCATTATGCACCCGTGCGTGAGGTGTGTATCTAAAATGCGGGTCCGATGCGTAGCATCGCGGCCCAGCGGCCTCGCGGTTTCGCGCAGGGTATCAGACGGGAGCGAGAGGCGGGTTCTGACCCGCTTGTGCTTCAAGTTGGGCGATGCGTTCGGAGCAAATGGCGTGAACGGCGCGACCCAATTCCTCGACGCAGCCGCCAAGCCATTGCAGTTCCTCCTCAGTGATGCGGAAGTGCTTCGAATAGCGCGCCTTCACATAAGCCTCTTTGAGCTTCTCGAAGCGCGCTCGATCTTCGCGACGTTCACGAGGCCAGGCATCGACCAGCCTCATATCGAGACGCTCAGCCTGCGTGCGGAGGAAGGCGAGATTGTGAACATGCGGCGTGTAGAAGGTGCAGACGAGCAGCACGCAATGGTAGAGCCGTTCCGCCGCCTGATGCATGTTGAACGCCGCTTCCCGCAACCCGCCGTCATTTGCGAGAAATTCAGCCGCGCTTTTGAAGCGGCCCGCACTTGGAAACCACTCGTCGAAATATTCCTGCGCCATCGCGAGCGCCTGTTCGGGCGTCTTAGGCTTGGGCGTGTGCAGCGGCTTCTCGTCAAACTCGTGTAGCGCGATGCCATCCTTGGCGACGTCCATGAAGAAATAACGCCCGTGCGCCAGTCCGTCGTTAACTTCCTGTAAGGTGTGGACGATGAAGTTGACTGGCGTATGCAGGGTCTTGTCGATCGCCAGCTCGCGAATGAGCCGGTCGTCCAGCTTGAGCCAGAAATCGACCTTTTCGGTAAGCCGCTTGTCGTTGACGATTATCAGCAAATCAAAGTCTGAACGATAGCCCTTGGCGGTGTGCGGCTCGTCCACCCAGCCGCCGCGCGCATAGCTACCGTAAAGGATGATCTTGTCGATCCGTCCCTTTTTCTTCCAGCTCATCGTGCCAAGGGCAAGTGCGTCCTCAAACTCTTCGAAGATGATCTGCTTCACGCGTTCAAGTTCGCGCTGCTTGTTCGCCGGAAGATGATCGAGGTCGGTTTTCATGCTGGCGGCACCCTGTCGAGACGATGGCGGATTGGCAAGATCGAAGCGCCGTCAGTGGCGCCAGAATTGCCACCACGGACGGTTCTTTCCCGTGGTGCAATCGTCCACCTGCGCGAGTGCCCGCCACATATGGCATTCAACTTCAATGATGCTGATATCGTATTTGTCGGCAAGTTCGCGGTATGTCAGATCCTCGACGACATGGCCGAGGAAGATCGCGCGCTGCATCGGCATCATGCGGTCAACTGCGCGTTCGTAACGACGCAGCCTGCGCCGCTCGTCCGCGCTCAACGTGCTTCCGCCGAACACCTTAGCCTCGCATCAAATCGAGCTGCACGACGTCGGCGCCGTCGCGGAGCTTGTCGAGGTAATCGGACCACCATTGCGCCATGCGGACGCGTTCGTCCCAGAAGGTGCCGCGATTATAAGCGGAGCGAACGCGGTCGGGATCGTGATGTGCGAGCGACTTCTCGATGGCGTCGGGATGCCAGCGGCCGGACTCATTGAGCAGTGTACTGGCGACCGCCCGGAACCCGTGCGCGGTCATTTCCTCATTGGTATAGCCGATCCGGCGCAGAGCTTGGTTCAGCGTGTTTTCGCTCATTGTCTTCTTAGGCGTGTGGAAGGCCGGGAAGAGGTAGGTGGATGGATGCTGGAGCGATTGCAGTTCGCGCAGCAGCTCGACGCTCTGACGCGACAGGGGAGCGGTATGGGGCCGCTTCATTTTCATCTTCGCGGCGGGAACATGCCAGACCGCTTCGGCCAGATCGATGTCATCCCATTCGGCGGTTCGGATTTCGCCGGGACGTAAAAAGACATGCGCGGCCAGTTGCAAGCCGATCCGCGTTTCTACGCGACCAGTGTAGTCACCGATCGCGCGGAGCAGTTCGCCGACCTTTTTAGGTTCGAGGATGGCAGAGCGATGCTTGACCTTGGGAATGACGAGCGCGCCGCGCAGCACGTCGGCGTGGTTATATTGGGCGCGAAGCGTCGCGATGGCATAGCGAAAAACGCGGCCAGCGAATGAGCGGGTCCGCAGCGCCGTCTCGTGATGTCCGCGCCGCTCGATCCGCTTGAGCGCCGCCAACAGCTCATGTGGCGACACCTCTGCGACCGGGACGTGGCCGATGTAGGGATTGAGGAGATCGCGGAACCAGCGCAGTTTGCTGATCGTAGCGGAGGACTTTCCCTCGACAGCCATCTTCTCAATATATTCGTCGGCAACGAGGCGGAACGTGTTGCGCGCCTCTGTCATAGCCTTGATCTTCGCTTCGCGCCGCTGCTTACCGGGATCGACGCCTTCGGCGATCTTCTTCCGGGCCTCGTCGCGCTTCTCCCGCGCGGCTTTCAGACTGACCTGGGGGTATTTCCCAAGCGCCAGCTTCTTCTCCCGGCCATCGATCCGGTATTTGAGACGCCAAAGGAGCGATCCGTTCGGCTGGACGAGGATAAACAGCCCGTCGGCATCGGACACCTTATAGGGCTTAGCACGGGGCTGGAGATTCTGGATTTGAATGACCGTAAGCATGGCAACTCCAATTCAGGACTCGAACTGGTCAATCGCCGAAAAAATGGCCCCCAACGAGGGTCAAACAGCCACGGATTTGCGTGGACGCGTACAGACGATCAACGTCTTGCGTATAGCACATCAGAGTGAATTTTTGAAGGTTTTCCGCCACTTATCGGGACGGGGACTGGTGCCGCTTACAGGACTCGAACCTGTGACCCCATCATTACGAATGATGTGCTCTACCAACTGAGCTAAAGCGGCAACGAGGGGCGCCTCTACCAGCGTGTCGGCGCGAAAACAAGCGTCGTGGCGCACTTTCCCTCAATGACCGCAACTGGCGGTTTGCGACCGCATTCTACGGCAATCGGATAGGGAGCGATCGCGCCGTTTTCGATTTGAAAGCGAGTTTCTGCCATCGGGCGCGGTCCGAAAAGAAAGCGGTCGTCGAGTTTCCCGAAGTCTCGGAAGGCGAATGGGGTCGATCCGCCCTTACCGGCCCGGGCGACAAGGCCGATCGCAAGACGATCCAGACCTGGGTGCTGAGGACAAGAGCGCGGGGCACGGTGGAGAGCCTCGCGATTCTTGAAAGGATCGAGCACCGCTATCGGCTCCCTGCAGGATATTTCGAGGAAAAGCTGACCAGAGCGGGCGCACGACCGCGAGGAGGGCCATCCCGACAATATCCGTGGCCGAGCGATGCCGGCTCGCATGGCTCTCCCCGGCGATTTCGCGAAGCGGCCCACGCGCGAACGCCACGAGATCTTGGAGCGGGTAAGCTCGGTCATCGCCAGCACCGCCGACTATTGGCGTTTCCAGCGTGAAGCGACGCAGCAGCGCTTCTCGCTCCGCTTTCTCCGGATCGATTGCGGTGATTTCGGGCGAGGCGAGCGAGTTGCCGCAGAGGCCGATTCGGTCGACGAGCATCTGTCGGGTTGCCGCGACGCGCCCTTGCAGAGCCCTTGGCTCCGTCATAGTGCCAGCCCTTCGCCTGCCGCCTAGTCGGTTCTGTCGGAAAGGCGGATTGGTGCCGCGCCGTCAGGGCGCGGCAAGCTTCGCGCGGAAGAAGGCGATGAGCGCTGCGTTCAGCTCGGAATGAAAAGCCGCGCGGTCGAAGCCGGGCTTGTCGGTGCAGATCGCGGGGATCGCACTGGGATCGGGGCAGGGGGCGAGGAAGGAGAGGTGGCCGGCACCCTTCACCTCGTGAAACTCCGTTGCCTGCGGCAGGAGCGATCGGACGTTGGCGGTATTGCTGGCGTACGGGACGATCTCGTCGTCGCTCCCGGCCCAGATCTGCACCGGCGCCTTCACCCTCGCAAGGCTCTCGGGCCCGAACAGAAACCCCAACCCCGGCGCCGCGATGGCTGCGGCCGCAATACGGGGGTCATGCGACCAGGACGGGGTGCTCACCGCGGCGTCCGGAGCTGGGAAAAGGCGGCAAACAAACTCGGGCGTTTTTGCGCAATGCGGCGCAAGGCGCCCGAGGTCGGGTTTGCCGCCAATGGCGATGAGGGCGGTCGTCGCGCCCGCCGAAAAGCCGAAGATGCCGATCTTGTCCTTGTCGATGTTCGAGGCGCCGCGCCAGCTGCCAAGCATGAAGTCAATCATGCGGACGATATGGCGCGAGCGATCGGCAAACCATGCCGTCTTTCCGATATTGCTCTCGTCCTCATAATTGTCGCCATTGTGCGTCGGGGTGACGACCACGAACCCCGCCTCGGCGAGCGCGATCGCGGTGTCGATATGGCTGATCGCGCCGGCCCCGGTGCCGTGCGAGACGACGATCATGGGGAGGCCCGATCTGGCGACAGGGGCACCGGGCGCCGCTTTGATCGCGATAGGGCCGATCTTGACGTCGCGGGCCTCTGCGGTCGTCGGATACCAGATGATCGCGGCGATCGGCGCGCGGCCCTGATCGGGGATCGCGGCCTGTTCGAAGCCGACCTGATAAGCTTGCTCAGCAGCAGCCGCGGGCGCGGGGAGGGTGAAGAGTGTCAACGCTGGAGTGGCGGCCGCCATAAGCAACGGCGCGATCAATCTGCCTGTCCTGTTCATGCTGTTCCTCCCCACCTTCGCCGGCCTTTGCCGTGAAGCACTGCCCATGGTCGCGGGCAATGCGGACTTATTACCGCTCCGGCCCGGCGGGCGGAAGATGCATCATCTGCACTTGATCCGTGCATGGGATGCCATGTCCGATTCCGACCTACACGCCGGGTTCGCCGCGTAGCACCTGGTCGCATGCCTGCCGGACGAGTTGGCGCAGCCAGCGGTGCGCGGCGTCGCCTTCCATGCGCGGATGCCAGAGCAGCGAAATCGTGAAGGGCTCGGTCTCGACCGGCAGTGCAAACGTCGCCATCGCGTCGCGAAGGCCAAGCGTATGCCGCTCGGG
Source organism: Sphingopyxis sp. MSC1_008 (assembly GCF_023197165.1). Lineage (GTDB taxonomy): Bacteria > Pseudomonadota > Alphaproteobacteria > Sphingomonadales > Sphingomonadaceae > Sphingopyxis. The sequence goes on along the minus strand of NZ_JALPRD010000009.1, from coordinate 32,045 downwards.
AACCGTCGAGACGAGGTCGGAGCCTCGCGCCAGCGCAAGCGCTGCGGCAAATCCGTCGACGGTGGTGACGATGGTCCGGACGAGGCCGAGCGCGCCCAACGCCTCGTCGATCGCTCCGAGGCCGAGGCCCTGCCGCGTCACCAGAACATGACGGCCGTCGGCGTAGCGTTCGGCGGTCATCCTGCCCCTGGTGAGGGGATGCCCGGCGCGCACGACGCCGACATATCTATCGGAGAACAGCGACTGCGCGCGCACTTCAGGACCGATCGCGCTTCCAACGACGCCCGTCTCCAGGTCGATGTCGCCATCGCGAAGGCCTGCGCTGTCCTTGTCGAGCTTGCGGACGAAGCGGATGCGGACATGCGGGGCTTCCTCTGTGACCCGCTGGATCAATGCCGGGCCAATCGTTTCGGCGAAGCCGTCGCTCGTCCTGAGCACGAAGGTCCGCTCGAGGCGGTAGAGATCGACCGTATCCGCCGGGCGCAGGATTGCACGGGCGTCCTCGACGAGCCGATGTACCTCGTCGCGCATCGCCTCGGCGCGCGGCGTTGCCACCAGCCCGCGGCCCGCGCGCACGAGAAGCGGGTCGCCCGTTACCGTCCGCAGCCGCGCGAGGGCGCGGCTCATGGCCGAGGGGCTGAGACTGAGCTTGCGCCCCGCACCGGCGACGCTGCCCTGCTGAAGGAGGGCGTCCAGCGTGAACAGCAGATTGAGATCGGGTCCGCCCATCGGGGTGCCTTATCATAGGCAGAAGATTTGGCATAGCGTCAGACGCACTGATGGATTGCAAATGATGCGCCTTCCGCCATGTGGCGACCGATCTATCTTCTGTCTCGATCACAACGAGACAGGAGTAAGTTATGACCGGAACAGCCCTCGACCTCTTCGCCGGCCGCGTGCGCGACACTTGGGGCACGCTGACCTCCGAGCTGGTCGCCGAATGCAGCGCGCACCTCGCCGAGTTGCTTCGCGCGCCGCGCACCGAGGCGTGGCTAACCGATCTCTGTCATGAGCGTCCCGAGAGCCGGGAGCTCTACCGCGATCCGGTGCATGGCTTTGTCCTGCTCGCGCATACCGAGGCCGAAGGCCGCCACCGTGTGCCGCACGACCATGGCGAGAGCTGGGTCATCTACGGCGTGCTGCATGGTGAAATGGAGATGGGCACATACGCGCGCGTCGAGCAGCCGGGCGAAGCGCCGCGCCTCGTCAAGCGCGGATCGACGCTCGTCAGGCCCGGTGACGTTCAGGTCTATCTCCCGGGCGATCTCCACGACACGCTCTGTGTCAGCGGTCCCGCAATCCAGTTCCGCTTCACCGCGCGCGATCTTCGTCGCGAGACGAGCATGGTGCGCTATACCGACGCCGGCGGCATTTGGGTTCCTTCGGTCTGAGCTTGCCGCCATGACGAGGTTAGCCGCTCTGCCCCCAACGATGCGTCGCCGCATCGGCGTCGCGAGCGTGCTCTTCGCGATGGCGGCGGCGGTCCTCGACGCGTCGAGCGTCAATATCGCGCTGCCCTCGATCGCGGGGGCGCTCCAAATCGATCCATCGGCCGCTATCTGGCTCGTAATCGCCTATCAGGGCGCGCTCATCGCCGGCCTGCTCCCGCTCGCCGCGATCGGCGAGCGCTTCGGCTACCGTCCGACCTTTGTCGCGGGGACGGCGCTGTTCGCGCTCTGCGCTTTAGCATCCTCTCTTGCGCCCGGCTTTGTCTTGCTGGTCGCCTTCCGTGCATTTCAGGGCGTCGGCGCTGCGGCCATCATGGCCTTGGGCGTAGCACTGCTCCGCCACACGGTCGCGGAGGAAGAATTCGGCAAAGCGATCGGGTGGAATGCAATGACGGTTGCTCTCCTTTCTGCAGCTGGACCGGCAATCGGCGCCTTGCTGCTTGGCCTGGGGAATTGGCGGTTCGTCTGCGCCGGGAGCGCTGCCTTGGCAGGTGTGGCACTTATGGCGGGATGCGCGTTGCCGTCACAGCGCAGCGAAGGCAAAGAGCTCGACGGTTTTGGCATGTTGGCATACGCCGTCATCGTTCCGGCGTTCGTGATCGGGATAGCGCAAAAGTCGCCGCTTGCTGCCGCCTCGCTGTGGGTGGCAGGATGTGCGGGGCTGGGGCTTCTGGTTCGGCGGGACCTTCTTCTGGCCAACCCTTTTCTCCCGCTGCCACTCTTTCGCTCGCCCAGTTTTGCTCGGTCGGTGATGGCATCGGTTTTATGCTTTACGGCACTGAGCCTGGCGTTGCTGATTCTGCCATTCGCCTTGCACCAGCGGTTCGGGCTATCGGCCCAGGGAACTGCCCTGATAATAACACCTTGGCCGCTCGCCGTGCTTCTGACGACGCCGACGACGTCGCGCCTCCTGAATCGCCTGCCCCCGGCACGGCTCTGCGCCGTGGGAACCTTGGTCCTGGCGTGTGGCCTCACGACATTGGCAGCGGTCCCGCCTAGCTGGGGTATATCTTGGCACGTCATCGGCGTTATCTTCTGCGGCGTCGGGTTCGGACTGTTCCAGACCCCGAACAACCGCACCATGTTTCTCGCAGCGCCCGCTGAGCGGGCTGCTTCAGCCGGAGGGGTACAGGGGACTGCGCGGCTGACAGGGCAGGTCACTGGCGCGATCACTGCGTCGATTTTGCTTTCGGCGGCTACCGTCGAAATGGCGTCCTCAATCGCTTTTGGTATCGCCTCGCTTTTTGCGTTCGCAGCCGCCGGGGTTAGCTGGTCGAACAATCGGAAAAAGCGCGGCTATATCGCCGACTGAGGCTGGAAGCGGACAGTCCGCTACCTAATGGAAACTCACCATCTTCTTTTCCGATCGTCCGCGAACATATTTGACCAATGCAGGCCTCCACTCTCCCCCCGCATTAATTCGGGTTGCAGCGTTGGATTAATCCGCGGAAAAGCCTTCTCGGGCGAGCGGGGTACGGGCATGGCGAAACATAATATTCTGATCGTGGACGATCACAGCATCACGCAGAGCGGGCTGCGTTTCCTGTTCGCATCGCTCGATCGTTACGCCGTGGTCGGCGCACTCGATCGCGGTGCGACCGTCAATGCCTTCATCCAGTCGCAGCCGGTTGACCTGGTTATCCTCGACCTCAACCTGCCCGACGTCCGCGGGATCAACGTGCTCGCCGAAATCGTCGGATCGCGCGACATGACAGTAATTATCCTGACAGGCGAGACGCATCTCAACGAGATCCATTCGGCACTCAAGCTCGGCGCCCGCGCGGTCGTCAGCAAATCGGACCCGCTCGACCATATTGTCGCTGCCTGCGACGCGGCGCTCGCGGGCGAGGTCTATATTTCTCCGCATATCGGGGAGGCGCTCGGCAAGTTCCAGCAGCCGCCCGTCGCGCTCTCGTCCCGCCAGATGGCGATCCTGCACTATCTGGCACAGGGCGAGACGAACAAGGAGATCGCGTATCGCCTTGCGATCGCTCCGCCGACCGTTTCCTTTCACATCGCCGAACTGCGGCGAAAACTCGACGCGCCGCACAATCGCAAGATCGTCGAACGCGCCAACGAGCTAAATCTCCTTTGACGCCCTTGCGAGAAGGGGGTGTTGCAACAGTTCGCGGCACGCGGGCTTGATCGCGACCATAGTGACAAGCTCGCTCAGGCGCCCGCGCGTGACGGTGCTATCGTCATAGGTCAGCGCGATGACCGGCTTGTCCGTTTGCTCGGACGCGGCCAATGCCGCGCCGAATTCGCCGCGCTGATCGAAATCGACAACGGTCCATTCGGGGAGACATATCCGCAACTCGTCGACTGTGATCAGGGTGGTCGCGGCGAAGGCGCCGGGCAGGACGATCCGTATCGTGGTGCCCTGCGGCGTGGATGAGACGATCTCCAATTTTCCCTGGAGGGTTTCGACGATGCGTTTTGACGACCCGAAACCCGAACCCGTCCCTACCGTGTCTTCATTTCCGCGAATTCGCCCGGCGGCATCGCCGTTCAGGGCCGCGGCGACGTCGGCGTGCATTCCGCTGCCGCTATCGGCGATTTCGATTGTCGCCCGTCCATTTTCGAGTGTCAGCGCGATCCGCGCTCCGCCGGTCTCGGTATATTGGTAGCTGTTACTCAATAAATTCGCGAGCGCACGCATGAGGAGCGGCTTGTCCGAAATGATCGTGACGTCGTCTGCAACGCGCACATCGAGCGCCAGCTTCTTGCTCGCGAACAGCGTCTTGAACATCATTGACAGTGGCTCGAGCAGCGCTTGGCCGCGAAACGCGCTGAGCGCGACGAAATGGGAATCGCCTGCCGCGATGTTGGCGCCCGATATCGTCGTCGAGACAATCTCGCTCAGATAATCGGCCGAGCTTTCGAGCATCTCGACCAAAGCTGGATCGCCCGCCGGCGCCTCCTGTCGTTTCAGGACCTCAACCGCGCTGTTGAGCGCAAGAATGACTTGCCGGCTGTCATGACCCGACGCGTGCAGCAGGGCGTTCTGACTGTTGACGGTCTCGAGCGCGAACGCCTTCTCTTCGGCGAGCCGCTTTGCCCGTTCGCTGATTTCGAGGCGCTCGCTGAGCGACTGCGCGACGTTCGCGTCCGCGGCCAGCTTTTCCTGCTGGATCTTCTTGAGGTTCAGTCCGAGCGCCAGCGTGACCATGACCGATTCAAAAAGCCCGACCGGGCCGGCGAGATGCCAGTTGATCGGGAGCCAGGTGAAGATCCCCATCGACGCGATTGCGGCATAAATGATGAACAGGGCGAGGCTGGCCCATCCCACGAAAAGGGGCCAGAGCTGGAAGCCGAGCTGTTTCATTGCGGCATAGCCGACGAAGGGAAGAAAGAGCGCGACGGCAACTGCCACGAGCCATCCGGACAGGTGGAGGAAAAACCTGGCCTCGGGCGGGTAGAGCGACAGTCCGGGCTGGAGCAGCATCACGGCGACGGCAAAAAGGATGAGCCCCTTCAAAATGAGGTCGCTCTTGGGGAAATTGCGCCTCGTTTTGACGAAGCTCCGACAGAATTGAGCCATCGCGGCCGCAAATCCGCATTTGAAGAAATCTTCGACGGCAATGCCGGTAAGCGGTTTGTCGTACAGAAAGAAGATGGTGATATAGCCTTCCGAGTGAACCGTGTTCAGCGCGAAAAAGGCCTCGGCGACCGCCAGCCACAGAAACTCCTTGAATCCGGTGATCGAGAAGAAGAGGAAATTGAGGAGGAGCAGGGTCAACGCGCCGACGACGACACCCGACACCATCGATATATTGGCCCGGCGGTCCTTGAAGAATGTGCCGTAGCTCTCGATCCGGAGCGGCATATAGGTTGAATTCTCGGAAACGAACTCGATGACGACCAGTTTTTCCTGACGCGGGGCTAGCACGAGCTCCGAGCTGAAAGCCTGGTAGGTGCCGAGATTTTGCCGCGCCACCTGTGGGTCGGTGCCGTCGACGATCAGGGAAAGCCCGTCTTCCTCGCCTTCATAGAGCCGGAAATGCTTGAGCGATCCGCGGCCGGTGGTGAGGATCCAGCTTCCCTGCTCGTGGCTCGCATTGCGGACTTTGAGCATGACGATGGTGCGGGTCCCCGGCGGCCCGAAATGGATGGTCGATCCGGCGATATGCTGAAGCGGACCAGCCAAGATGGCGTCTACCTGCGGCGTTCTCGTCGCCCCGGGGCGCCTCGCGAAACGGACAAAAGAAGTGAGCGCCGGCGCATCTTCACCTGCCCGCAGATCAAGCAGCGGCAACTTTTCGGGTTCCGCTCGCGCCGTCTGCGCTGCCAACAGGAATACGAGACCAAGGATCGCGTATAATATTTTCATTTGCGCCCCCGCGCCGGGCGGGGATCGGACGCGTCATTGCGTCCCCGACGGGAACGCGCATGCCGCTCGTCCCCCAATTATCGCGTCCCACCCCCCGGTGATCCGCTTCCGTAGCGGCGTCAGGCGCCCGCATGCAAGGGCGGCAGCAACGGCCCGTCGCAAATTTACCCTAAATAACATTGGGTAGACGCTGCGCTGCGCCTGCCCCTAGTCATCCGCACAAAGTCGGGGGTCAAGTCGCCCAATCGGCTGGGGGAAGCAAATTTCGAGGTGGGGTGGACCGAGCCGGGGAGCCATAGCTGCTCTCCGGCAGACCCCTTGCCTTGCCTGCAACGTCAATGGGGGACTCTGAACAATGTCACGCATCTCGAAATCTCGCCTGCTCGCAACCAGTGCGATCGTTGGCCTCTCCATAGTTCAGGTGTCGCCCGCGGCCGCCCAGGATGCGTTCGGCATCCACAATGACCAGCCCGAGCGGCTCGAAGTCGAGGTCGACGAGGGCGAAACCATCGAGGGTGACCTCATCGGCGTTTACGCCGACAACGGCCCCGTCACGGTCGGCAACGCCGGCGTCATCCGCGGCAATGGTATCGATGTGGGCGGCATCGACAGCCGGCCGAGCGGCGGCGTCGTGATTGCGCAGCCCGATTCCATTGTGACCAATGCCGGTGAAATCAGCGGCGCGGCCAACGGTGTCGTCACCTCCTATTTCTTCAGCGAGGATGCGAACGGCGACGATCTTCCTCCGCAACCGCTGGCGGCGAACACGCAGGTCTCGAACAGCGGCGTGATTCGCGGCGAGGCCGGGTCGGGCGTCGCGCTGGTCGGTGGGGGTACTGTCACCAACGGGGGCACCATCTCCGGGTTCAGTGGCAACGCCGGGAGCACCATCAACGGCACCGGCGTATCGATTTCGGAATTCCCGGGAGCGGCGGCCGCGAATATTACCGGCGTGGGTTCGATCACCAACAATGACGGCGGCGTGATCGAGGGTCAGTTCTTCGGCGCAGTGCTGCAGGGCGGCGGGACCGTCACCAACATGGGGACCATCCGCAGCTTCGGTAATCCGAATCCCGCGACCCCGAACGTCAGCCCTTTCGGGCTGATCGTCGGCGCCACCGCCGAGCAGACCGGCCGGGTCGCGACCGTAGACAACATGGGGACGATCTCGGGCTTCCTTGGCGTTCTAGCGGGCGGCGCACTGGAAAGCGCGACGATCAACAACGACGGGACGATCAGCGCGACGGCGATCGCGATCATCGGGCAATCGACGGGCAATCTCACGGTCAACAATTTCGAAAACGGCGAAATCCGGGCAAACGCGGCGGCCATCGCGTCGAACGCGGGCAAACTGACCGTCGACAATAAGGGCTTTATTTTCAGCGTCGGCCAGAGCGCGATCAACATAACCACCGCCGACGCCGTCATCACCAACAGCCAGGGCATCGTTGGAGCGCTTTCGGGCGTCACGACCGCTGTTTTCCAGAACGCCGAGGGGACGCAAGCCCGGGCGAGGAACACCGCAGTGATCAATTCGGGCACGATCGAGGGTCGTTCGGGCAGCGGCGTCGCGCTGGCCGGCGGCGGAACGGTCGTCAACAGCGGCATTATCCGGGGGCTGAACGGCAATAGCGGCTCGGGCACCGGCGTTGTCCTTTCCGAGTTTGCGCAATCGATCGCGACCGATGTCGCCGGCATCGGAACGGTAACGAACAGCCCGGGCGGGCTTATCGAAGGCCAGATGTTCGGCGTCGTCGTCCAGGGCGGCGGCACGGTCGACAATGCCGGCACCATCCGCAGCACGGGGACGTTCAATCCCGCGAATCCGAACGTCAGCCCGTTCGGGGTGATCCTCAACGCGACGGCCGATCAGACGGGGCGCGTCGGGACGCTCAATAATAGCGGCGTCATCGAGGGGTTCTTTGGCGTCCTTGCGGGTGGCTCGCTCAGCAGCGCGGTGATTGAAAACGAAGGGCGGATCAGCGGTCAGGCGGCAGCGATTATCGGTCAGTCGACCGGCGTTCTGACGGTCAACAACCATGATGACGGCGAGATCCTGGGAAATGGCGGCGCGATCAACTCGAACGAAGGCTCGCTGATCGTCGATAACCAGGGGCTGATCCGAGGCGGCACGCAAAATGCCATCACGATCACCACCGCCGGCGCTGCGATCGTCAACAGCGGCACGATCGAAGGTGCGCAATATGGCATCGTCACCCAGCCCTATCAGGGCAATGTCGGCCGCGCTGTGAACACCCAGATCGAGAATAGCGGGACGATCCGGGGCATCAACAATGACGCCATCCGCCTCGCGGGCGGCGGCTCGGTCGCCAACAGCGGCCTGATCGAAGGCGTCAATCCGGGCGCGCAAGGCACCGACGGCGTCTCGATGTTCGCACATGTCGACCAGTCGAACGAAGATTATGCCGCACTTGTCACCAACGCGGCGGGCGGACGGATCACAGGTCAGCGCTTCGGTGTCATCCTTTCGGGCGGCGGCGACGTCACCAACGCAGGCGAGATAGAGGGCGTCAACGGCGGTGTTTATATTCAGGGGACGGCGCTCAACACCGACCCGAACGAGGACCGCAGCGGCCTGACCGCCAGCGTCGTCAACACGGGAGACATCCGCGGCACCGGCAATCTCGGCGGGAGCGGGGGCGACGGATATGGGGTTGGCTTCGGCAGCGACATGTCCACTGCCAGCCTAGACAACAGCGGCACGATCAGCAGCGATTTCGGCGCCGGCGTTTCGCAAGGCTCGCGCGCCGATGTGACGATCACCAACGCGGCGGGCGGCACGATCACCGGTGCGACCTCGGGCATCTATTCCTTTGCGACCGGCACGCTCGTCGTGAACAATGCCGGCGTGATCCGCGGCAATGGGACCTATGACGGGTTCGACGCCGCACCCGACGCCGGCGTGACGATCACCACCGCCTCGTCGAGCGTCACCAACAGCGGCACGATTTCGGGCGCGGGCGCCGGGATTACGACCGCCTATCAGTTCGATGAGGATATCGGCGACATCGTCGGCATCGCGATCGGCACCCAAGTGACGAATAGCGGCGAGATCGTCGGCGAAGCGAATGATGGCGTCCGCCTGATCGGCGGCGGCAGCGTGACCAACAGCGGTTCGATCCGCGGCGAGGGGAGCGCTCTGGCCGACGGCATTTCGATCTATCCCTATGATGGCCAGGCGCTGACCGGCTATGTCAGCACCGTCGCGAACGGCCAAACCGGCAGCATCAGCGGCTCGCGTTTCGGCATCATCATGTCGGCAGGCGGTTCGATCGACAATGCCGGGACCATCAACGGTGACGGGCCGGGCGGCGTGCTGATCCAGCGCGGAGCCGGCCTTGCCCAAGGAGCGGGCAATGAAGGCACGCTTTCCAACGCCGGTACGATCACGGGCACGAACGGTTATGGCGTGGCGGTCGCCGGATCTCTGGATACGGCTGGCATCGTCAACAGCGGTACGATCACCGGCGCGACCGACGGCGTTATCCTCGGAAACCTTGGCGCCGCGACGCTGGTCAATACCGGAGCGATTTCGGGCGGCGGCCGGGGCGTGTGGGGAGACGGCAGCGGCGCAGTCGTGCTCGACAACGCCGGGACGATCACTGGCGACAGCGGGATCGCGGTCGAGCTTGGCGGTTTCGACGACAGCGTGACCTTGCGCACCGGCAGCGCGATTTCAGGGCTGGTCGACGCGGGTGCGGGCGTCGACAGTCTGACGCTCGACGGCAACATTCTCGAGCTGACCGAAGCGCAGCAGATTACCAGCGCGAACGGGTTCGAAACGCTCGACGTTGCGGCGGGCTACTGGTCGACTTCCGGGTTCGTCGGCGACTTCGACAATGTGACGATCGCCGAAGGGGCATCGCTGCAGGTCAACGAAGTCGACCTGGGCGCCGGCGACACCTCGTCGCCCATCCTGACACCATCGGTCCGGACGAACGGCCTGCTCGTTCTGAACTTCGGCACCGACGATGTCGTCTCGGACCTCGCCGAGCTGACGATCGACGGAACGGGGCAGCTGCAGCTGATCGGCGACGCCGTCTTCACCGTCGACACCGCGAGTATCGCGCACACCGGCGGCACGACCATCTCCAACGGCGGTCTTGTCCTCACCGGCCTCCTGCAGGGCGATGTGAAGACCGAAGGCACCGGCTTCTTCGAGCTGGGCGCCGGGGGAACCGAAGGCGGCTTCTCGGGCAATATCGTCAACGACGGGCGCTTCGTCTTCAACCGCTCCGACGACTATGATTTCCTCGGGGCCTTTTCGGGCAGCGGCATCCTCGACAAGAAGGGCGACGGCGCCCTGACGTTCATGGGCGATTACGCCTTCCAAGGCGTGACAAACATCCTCGGCGGATCGGTCCGCATCGGCGGCACCATCGATCCGGCCACCGAATTCGACCTCGGCGAAGGCGGAACGCTCGATATCACGGGCAAGGACCAGACGATCGGCGGCCTCGAAGGCGATGGAGGATCGAACGTCGTGATCGGCGACAGCGAGCTCACGGTCGACCAGAGCGGCGACACCGCGTTCGGCGGCAATATCTCGGGCAACGGCAGCCTGGTGAAAGAGGGCGGCGGCACGCTCAACCTGACCGGTAACAGCAGCTACACCGGCCCGACCGCGGTCAACGGCGGCACGCTCGCGGTCAACGGTTCGATCGCATCGCCGGTCACGGTGAACAGCGGCGGCACGCTCGGCGGGAACGGCTCGGTCGGGACGACGACCGTGGGCAGCGGCGGCACGATTGCCCCGGGCAATTCGATCGGCCGGCTGACCGTCAACGGCGACCTCGCGTTCGCCGCTGGCGCGATCTATGAAGTCGAAGTCAACGCTGCGGGGGCGGCAGACCGCCTCGATGCGACCGGCGCCGTGACGATCGCCAGCACGGCAAGCGTCGCGGTCCTGGCCGAGGACGGCAACTATAATCCGCGGACCGACTATGTCATCCTGACCGGCGGGGCGGGGATTACCGGGACGTTCGGTTCGGTGACGACCGATCTCGCCTTCCTCGACCCGCTTCTGCGCTACAGCGCCAACTCGGTGACCCTGTCGCTCTATCGCAACGACATCGATTTCGCCGATATTGCCGTGGGCTTCAACCAGGTGAGCGTGGCCGCCGCGGTTCAGGCGCTCGGCGTCGACAACCCGCTGTACGAAGCGGTGCTGGTGCAGAATGCGACGGCTGCGCAGGCGAGCTTCGGCGACTTGTCGGGCGAAATCCTGGCGAGCGCGATCAGCGGCCTGACCGACGACAGCCGCCATCTTCGCAACGCGTTGATGGGTATGAAGGCACCCGAAGAGAGCGGCGCTTTCGTGTGGGGCTCGGCCTTTGGCGGCTGGGGTGATTTCGACGCCAATCGCGGCAATTTCGCGATGGATACCGATCACAAGGGTCTGATTGCGGGCTTCGGCTTCGGCGGCAACGGCTTCGCCGCCGCGCTTTCGGCGGGCATCGGCGGTTCGGACTTCCGCTTCGGCGGTCGCAGCGACCATGCGGATGTCGAAAGCAAATATCTGGCGGCGCATGCCACCTACGGCGTCGGCGAGGGGCTGCGCGGTACGATCGGTGTCAGCTATGCCTGGCACGAAATCGACACGACCCGCGCCATCAGCGCCGCGCCGCTCGCGCAAACGCTGACCTCGAAGCGCGATGCCGATACGCTGCAGATCTTCGGCGAGATCGGCTACGACATCGTCACCGGCAATATGGCGATCGCGCCCTTCGCCCGGCTGGCGCACGTCGATACCGGCAGCGATGCTTTCGCCGAGACCGGCGGCAACGCGGCTCTGACGGTCGGAAAAGCCGACCAGAAGACGACCTTCGTCAGCCTTGGTGCGCGCGCGCAGTTCAACGCCGGCCAGCCAGGCTTCCAGCCTTATGTGTCGGCTGCCTGGAATCGCGCGCTGAACGACCGCAGCGCACCGATCGTATCGCGGTTCACGGCGAGCGGACCGTCGTTCGGCATCCTTGGGACGGGCATCCCGAAAAGCTCGGCAGAGGTTGAAGCCGGATTTGAATTCACCACGGGCTCTTTCCGTCTTGGCGCCGCCTACACTGGCACGCTGGCGTCGGATCGCAACGCACATGGTGCAAGGGTAACTGCGCGTTTCGCCTTTTGATTAGCGACCCATCAGGAGCGTGAAACTTGCAGTACGGCCGAGGTGACAATCGTCACCTCGGCCTTTTTTTGTCCGCGGTAAGGGGCGGGCGCAGCCCGTTGCCAAATTTCGCCCGTGTCCGCCTCAGTCGGCTTGCGCTTCGACGGGTTTATCGATGCTGGTCGGGACCGACAGAACCGCTTTAACGGACTGCGCTGGCGCCCCGTCATATTCGGTTTGCGCGGCGCGAAGGTCGCCAACGAAGGCATCATTGCCATGCAACCGGGTCAAAATCGCCGCAGCCACCGCTCGTGATGCGTCGGTATCGGTCGAGAAGTGATAACCGCAGATCACCCGGCTCAGAGCATAGTCTCGCCCACGCTCCAATATCAGCGGCGCCCGGTCGGGCGCGACTTCAGCGAGCAGGAGCGCGGTCGCCCAGCCATAGACGGTGTGGCCCGAAGGATATGAGGACCCGCCACGCGGTTTGCGATCGGGCGCGGGAACGGGGCTGCTGCCGCAGCGCCGGGTCAGCTGGTAGCGTTGATACGGACGCGGACGCTGAAATATACCCTTGGCGGTCCAGACCGGATCGGCGGCATCGCGCATGACGCGGTTCAGCAGCTGGACCAGCCGCGGGCTGTGCGTGCGATCGATCGGCTTTCCGAACGCGTCGGCAAAGCGCGGATAGACCATCTTGCTGTCGAGCTCGGCGACATCCCAGCGATCGGAGGCGATCTCCGCCTGGAAGCGCTGCGAAATCGCCATGTCGAGCTGATCTAGGATCGAACCCTGCGCGGGCGGCGGTCCGACGAGAAGGCGGTAATCGGTGCTGTCCTTGGGCAGATAGCCCATGGGCTTCGCTTCGCCGTCGGGGCGCTTCATCCCTTCGAGCGACTGCCCCGCGACCGGCGGCGCGATCGTCGTGAGCGACAGGGCGGTAAGGCAAACAGCGATCCTGCGACGGGTCATCGGTTGAACTCCGGAAGAAGAGCGGCCGCCGTCGCTCACCAGGGCGACGACGGCACGGGTAGGGCGATCAGAACTTGGCTTCGAACCCGAGGTAGAAGTATCGCCCGATCACGTCATAATCGCCCGAGATATTCTGCGAGCTGCCCGACGCCGTTCCCGACGGCAGAAAGGGGCTGACGCTGTTGAAGGCGTTGTTGACGCCGGCATAGGTGCGGAAGTCGTTGCCGGCCGACGGCACGTCGACGCTCGCATAGAAGTCGTGGCGCACCCGGTCGCCGATCCGCAGGAAGGGCGGGTTCGATCCGGCCTTTTCCGCCGCCGCAAGGCGCAGGTTGCTGTCGACCGCCTTGCCCGTGTAGCGGACTTTCCAACGCAGCCGGAGGCCGCCATCGCGATATCCGAGCTGCGCTTGGCCGGTGTTGAGCCACGATCCGATCTGGCCCTTTTCGTCCGTCCGCGACACGCCGTTCACCCCGTCGAAGACGGTGTAGAAATCGAGCAGGCGCGAATAAAGCAGCCGGATATCGAATTTGCCCGTCGACGACAGGAATTGCGGCGCGTTGAAACGATAGTCGAGCGCGACGTCGACGCCCGAGCGGACGATCTGGTTGAGATTGAGGTCGCGGTTGAGGATGCGGGTGATCTGGCCTTCGGTGTTGCGCGTAATCTCGTTGCAGAAGAAATTGTCGGTCAGTCCGTCGGGGTTGCCGAGACATTCGCGCAGCAATTCATCGGGTTCGAGCGCCGAGATGGCGTCCTTCACCTTGATCTTGAAATAATCGACCGTCAGCGACAGCCCGGGAAGGGCGCGCGGCATGAGCACCGCGCCGAGCGTGATGGTGTCGGCGGTTTCCTCCTTGAGATTGGGGTTCCCCGCCGAGGGACCCTCGATATTGTCGGTGATCTGGGTAAACACGCCGTTCGCCGCAATCGCCGTCGCGATCGCGGGGATCGAGCGGCAATTGGTCGCGACGGTGCCCGCCGTCGCGGCCGTTACGCCGTCGCACAAATCCACCACATCGTCGGCGTCGTCGCGCGGCGGCGAATAGAGGTTGGTGACAGTCGGCGCGCGCTGCGCGCGCGCATATTGCGCGCGGAAACGCAGATCCTCGATCGGCGCCCATTCGCCGCCGACGCGGTAGCTGAGCACCCAACGACGTTCGTGATGTTGTAATCGCCGACGCGCACCGCGGCATCGAGCGCCAGCCGGTCGGCGAAAGGCTGGTCGCGCAGCAGCGGGACGTTGATTTCGCCGAAGACCTCCTTCGCTTTGACGTTGCCTTCATATTCGGCGATGAACGACGCCGATCCGAACCCGCGGCGGGTGACTTCGTCGGTGGTCGAGCTTTGCGCGTCGCGACGATATTCGCCGCCGAACGCGACCGACACAGGGCCAGCCGGCAGGTCGAACAGCGAGCCGCTCATATAGCCCTGGACCACGTCCTGGTGCATGATGCCGTCGAGGTTCAGGTTGGCGCGGATGTAATCGGCCGCCTGCGGGGTGATCGACCCGGGACCGAACAGGTTGACCGGAACGCAGCCCGCCGCGCGCGCGGCCGCATCGGCGCAGCGGACGCGGCTCAGGTCGCCCGGCGCAGCGGGGTCGAACTGCGTGTTGATCGCATATTGCAGATTCTTGAGGTTCAGGACGTTGACGCGGTCCTGATCCTGATGAAAGCGGCCGTAGCCGTAGCTGATCTCCCACTTCCAGTCGTTGGAAAGCGTGCCGCGCAGCCCGGTCCACGCGCGCCAGGTCTGGCGGTCGTTGAGGACGCGATAGTGGCCAAGCTCGCTGAACCGGCGCGACCATTGGACACCCGACGATGAAGCAAGCGCGCGGATCGCGGCCGGGACATAGGGGCTGCTGCGCGGAATGCGGCCGATCTGCTCGAGCGCGTTCGGATCGCCGAATTCGTCGTCATAGGCCGCGGTCTCGGCGCCGCCGCGTTCGGACGACGTCTTGACCTTCGAATATTGGATCTGGCCAAAAAATTCGATGTTGCTGCCGAGATCGACCGAGAGTTTGCCCGCCGCGAGGTACGAGGTGCGCGGCCCGCTGATCTGCAGGGCGGGGCGCGTTTCCCAGCCATAGACGGCGCTCGACGCGCTGCGCGCCAGATTGCCGTTTGCGTCATAATAGAAATAGCCGCCGCCCGCGGTCGAACTCGACAGGAAGCGCCCACCGGGCACGCTGCTGCTTTTCGCGGGGCGCGTGATGCCCAGGTCGCCCTGATTGAGCGGATTTGCGTCGGCGGACTGGCTATAAGACAGGGATTCGAGCGAGCGGGCGCGCTGATAGCCCATGATGCCGTCCTCCTTTTCATAGCTGGCGCCGAGGATGACCGAAACGCGGTCGTCGAAGAATCGCTCGCCGACGAGGAGGTCGAGGTTGAGCCGCTGGCTGTCGCCCTGGCTCGAAATGCCGGCGCGGCCGCCGATCCGCACGCCGTCGAACTTGCGGCGCGTGATGATGTTGATGACGCCCGCGATCGCGTCGGAGCCATAGACCGCCGACTGGCCGCCGGTGATGACCTCGACGCGCTCGACGAACATCGTCGGGATCGAGCTCAGGCTGACGGCATTGCCCGTGATGCGGTTCGACACCGTGCGCCGCCCGTCGATCAGCGTCAGCGTGCGATCCGACCCGAGGCTGCGCAAATCGACCGACGAGGTTCCGGCGCCGTTGATCTGATTGTTCGAATTGGCGAGGTTCAGGCTGGGCGTGACGCCGGGATAGTCGGCAAGGATTTCCGAAAGCTCGGTCGCGCCCGATGCCTGGATATCCTCTTCGCTGATTCCGATGATCGGCACGGGCGAGTCGGTGACGACCGGCCGCGCGATGCGGCTGCCGGTCACGATAATATCGCGGTCGGGTTCCTGCGCGACCGAGCTTGCCGGCACGGCGGCATAGGCCGCACCCGATGCGTCAGCGACCCGCGCGGCGGGGCGGACGACAAGCACGCCCGACCGGCCCCAGCTCGCCTCGAGCCCCGATCCCGCGAGCAGGCGCGCCACGCCGTCGCGCACCGTGAATGTCCCGTGGAGCGCCGGAGCGCGTTTCCCCCTGAGCGCGCCGCTGTCGAAACTGATCTGCTGGCCCGATGTACGGGCGAGCGCCCTGAGGCTTGCTTTCATGTCCTGTGCCGGGATCGCAAAGCTGAACGTGCGTTCCTGCGCTATCGCGGGTACGGCGAGCGCCGATGCGACGAGCGCGGTGGTGGCGATCGAGCCACGGAGTGCGGATCGGAAAAGCTGCATGATAGTCCCCCCTGCTGCGCCCGGCTTTTGCCGGGCTGTCACAGGAGAAGGACGCACGACGCCGGCGGGGGGACATCGACGCGGCGATAAAAATCGGTCATCGGCGTTCCAGCACGATTTCGCCGCCGATATTTTTCGGCCTGAGCGGGTGCAGCGCGGCAACGCCTTCGACGAAAGCATCGACGTCGCCCGCCTTGAACATGCCGTCGACCCGGATAGCGCCAAGCGCGGCGTCGGATATCCGGATCTGCTTCGTCGAATAGCGGTTCATGCGTTCGACCGCGCTCGCCAGCGGCTCGCGATCGAAATTGATCAATCCTTGCTCCCAGCTCAGCGATTGCGTCAGGTCGGGCCGTATGATCCGCGCGGGTTTGACCGAGCCCACCGAATCGACGAGCTCACTGCCGGGCCGCATCAGCAGGCGCCGCGGCGTCGTGTTCGCCGACGGGGCCGTGTCGGACGTGTCACGCACCTCGACCTGGCCTTCATAAAGGATGACACGGACGTCGCCCTCGATCAGTTCGACGCTGAACGATGTCCCCACCGCCACGACCAGCTTGTCGCCGGCCGCCACGGTGAACGGGCGAAGCGGGTCCTTTGCGACGTCGAATTTCGCGCGCCCCCCGACGAGTTCGACCTGGCGGGACTCGTCCTTCATACGGACATTCATCAGGGTTACGGCATCGAGCGAGACGCGCGATCCGTCATCGAGCACCGCGACCTGCCGCTCGCCGATCCCGGTTTCATATTCGCTCGGCCGATCGAGATGCCAGAACAGGGTGATGGTGACCGCGAGCAGCAGCGCGGCAGCAAGGCCGGAAATCCACGCCAGTCGCCGCGACGGCGCGGGGAGCCAGCGGCGCTCGTTCGTCTTGCGGAATTGCGTGAGCGCCTTCGTCCGCAGCGCGATGACCTGCGGCCAGTCGCCCACCGCGCCCGATGCCTGCCAAACCGCGGTTGCTTCCTGGAACAGGTCGGCGTGCCCGGGGCTTGCGAGCCAGGCTTCGAACTCGGCCCATTCGCTCTCGCTCAATTCGCCATCGGATAGCTGGATGCACCAAAGTGCCGCGGCTTCGATGGCCTCGTCGGCTGCGGACACGGCAGTCGTTTCGCTGCTCATGGCACGCTCCTCATTTCCTTCATCAGTCCCGCCATCGCGCGTGCGACGTGTTTCTTGACCGCGCTCACCGAAATGCCGAAGGTTTCGGCGATCTTGTCCTGCCCCAGATTTTCTAGCCGATAGAGAATGAAGATGGTCTGCGTGCGTTCGGGGAGCGACGCCAGTGCCGTCGCCAGCACCGAAAGCTCGGCGCGGCCCGCCGCAACCCGAAAAGGATCGATGGGGTCGATTCCGGCCTCTTCGCTCCGGCCGAGCAGTTCGCGGTACTGCGCGCGCACCTTCATCCGCCGCGCCCGGTCGGCCAGAAGATTGGATGCCATCTGGAATATATAGGCCTCGGGCGAAGCGAAGTCGTCGCCTTCATGCTTCAAAAGCTTCGCAATCAGTTCCTGCGTCAGATCCTCGGCTTCGGCATGATCGCGCACCCGCCGAAGAAAATAGGACAGCAACGCGGGGCGCCATCGGCGACCGAGGTTCAGCTGATCTCTAACGGGTTGCATGAGAAGGCGGCGCGTCCTGCGAAACTATGGGCATGAGGCTGTAGACGCGCGAGCGCGGGAGAGGGACACCGGAAATTCAAATTTCTTCCCTGTGCCCTTCGGCCAGAACAATCCGTCGAGTAGCAGATCCGGGGCACGGACGTCAGCTTTACAGAAATCTCCTCATCAGAGTGCGAACGCCTGCGTCGGTCAGAGCGGCGCGTAGCCGCATTCGATCGGTCCCACGCAAAATCATACTAACCCATGTTGGGTTATCCGGGGCATACGGAACATAGCCTTTCGCGCGGGGGTTCTTCTTGCGGCGCCCAACTTCTGGTTGCGCCGATCAGGAGAATATCCATGTCGCTTCTCGACCGCTTTATCGCCGCCGTCACGCCTCCCGAAAGCGAGGAGGCACGTCGCGAAGCGCGCACCAAGGCGAACGACGCCGCGATGCCTGGCGACTGGCTCGACCAAATCCTTCAGCATCATTTGGACCTTGAGGACGCCTTTGCTGAAGTGAAGGCGTGCAATGACGGTGTGAGCCGGGCGGCCGCGCTCAAGAAACTCGGCGTCATCCTGACCGGCCATGCGATCGCCGAAGAGGCCGTCATCTACCCCGCCATGGCCGATGAGGCGCACAAGGCGCACGCGGCCATGGGCTACGATGAGCAGGCGATGGTCAAGGTAGAGATGGCGCTGCTGGAGAAGCTCAATCTCATGTCCCAGGATTTCATCGACAAGCTTGAGCATATCGAGGGTGCCGTGAGGCATCATATGTATCAGGAAGAAGGCACTTGGTTTCTCGAGCTCAAAGAGAGCGCGTCGGTCGCCGACGAGGCCATGCTCACCAAGCGCTATCAGCAGGAATATGAGCGGTACGTCGGCGATCCGTTGCTGGCGTGACGCGACGCTTGGCGGGTTTATCGGTCTCGGCGGCGCCGAGTCCGAACGACGCCGACGATGAGGTCGACGAAGCGGCGACGGCGGAATGGGATGGTAAACGACTAGGGCAGCGTGGGCATCAATAACCCGTTTAGGACATGCATCATGCCGTTCGACATGGCGATGTCGGGCTGGGTGATAAAGCCAAGGCTTCCCTGCGTCCCGGCGACCTTGATATTTCCTCGCGTCTCGGTGAGGGTCAGCGTTTCGCCGGCTACGGTCGTCAGCTGCGCTTTGCCGCCGCCGCTTTTGATCTTCGTGAACAGGTCATTGGCATCGAGCCGGCCGGCCAAAATGTGAAAATCGAGAACCTTCTTCAGCGCCGTTTGATTGGCCGGCATCATGAGCCACGACGTCATTTTCGGCACGGCGGCAAACGCCTTGTCGGTGGGGGCGAGGATCGTGAACGGCTCGGCGCCGCTCAGCTCGTCGACCAGGCCTGCGGCGCTTATGGCTTTAACCAGCGTCTTGTGGCGCGGTGACGCCGTAACATTCTGTACGATGTTCCAGGTCGAGTAGAGCTTTTTGCCGCCGATTTCGCTGGTCTGGACGGCGGCAGGCGCCTCTTGGCCCGCCGCATTTTGGGGAAGGGCGGCGATGGCAAGCGCTACCACGAGCAGGGGACTCGCAAGATATTTTCTATGCATTTGATGTTCCTCCTTCTGGAAAGGTCTGGGCCTTCCGTGCCGCCGATGCGGTAGCTGGTCGCTTCACGCCGGCTCGTAGAGCCAAGCGCCTTCGCGGTGCCACGGCCGATACGCGGCCGCTGCGAGCGAGTTTTCAGGGCCGGCCATATCTCGATATTCGCGCGATGCGCTTGGCCGCCTTCGCGTCGATCTTACTCAGGCTCGCCATGATGGCAAGGTCTGTGGTTCGATAAATGCCGATTGTCCCGGCGGAACTCACAGCAAAAATCCTCCAGCAGCCAGAAGCGCTTGCTGTCATCCGCCCCATTTGCTCAGCATGAAGGCCGACAGGAAACCGATGGTGGCAATCAGGCCGCTATAGTCGTGCGTTTCCTCGGTCGCTTCGGGGATCATCGTGTCGACCAGCATGGCGAGGATAGCGCCCGCCGCGACCGCGGTCACGGCGGCGAGCGTCTCCGGCGCGGCTCCAGCCAGCGCGACATTGCCCAGCATCGCCGCCAATCCCGACGCCAGGGCGATGCCCGTCCACACCCCGAAGATATAGGCCGGCCCGCGTCCCGCCTTCTTCATCCCGGCGGCGCTCGACAGGCCTTCGGGCACGTTCGACAGAAAGACCGCCGCGACGGTGACGGTGCTGACCGACCCGCCGTCGAGAAGGCTGACGCCGATGACGATCGATTCGGGTATGCCGTCGATCAGGGCACCGACGGCAATGGCAAGGCCGCCGCCGCTGTCGACATGCGGCTGGCGCTCCTGTTCGTTCCAACCCGATCGCTTGCGGTGGCGCGCGCCCTGCCTCGCGATGACGATGTTGGCCATGGTGAACAGCAAGGCGCCCCCGATGAACCCCGCCGCGGTCGCCCCAATCCCGCCCTGCTGCAAGGCTTCATCGACCAGGTCGAACGCGACGGCGGAAATCAGCACGCCGGCCCCGAGCGCCATGATGCCGGCGATCAGCCGCTGCGGCAGCGCGAAGAACCAGGCGATCAATGCGCCCAGGATCAGCGCCGAACCGCTGACGAGCCCCCAGAAGCCGGCTTCAATCATGCCGGATGCGCTTGGCCGGGTTCACCGCCCGCCTCACTTTTTCGGGTGGTTCGCTCGAAAATATTCCCACTCATCGACGACGCGCCCGTCGGGAAGATGGCAATAGCCCGCTTCGCCGTCGGCGGTCTTACGGATCTCGGTCTTGCCCCCCTGCGCAATGCAGAACTCCGCCGCCGGGTTCGGCATTCCCACCATAGCCGTGGCTGGTTCGCCGGAAGGCGCCGGCGTACAACCGGCGAGCGCAATCAGGCAGGTCGCTATCGTAATTCGCAACATCCGGGTCATCCTCTTCCGTCTCAATCCTATCGTCGGCCTGCGATATAGTCCAATTGCCGTCGTCATTTTCGCCGCTGGTGGAGTCGGCCGATCGTCGGGAGATCCGCGCCCATTTGCGCGATCGTGCGAACATATAGGAGCTCGAATAGCAGCTCGACGAGCGTCTGCGCGACGATGATCGCGGGCAACACCGGCATGGCGCCGGGAACGGCCAACGCCAGCGGCAACACGACGAGCGAATTGCGCGTGCCGGCACTGAACGCGACCGCGCGGCCGCCGGGCGCATCGAGCCGTATGGCGCGGGCCACGAGCCATCCCGCGACGGGAGAGATCACCGCGAAGGCGATATAGAGCGGCAAGACGCTGAGTGCTGCCGGGATCGCGGCGCCAAGCTGCGGCAGGACCGCGGCGATGACGATCAAGAGCACGAGTGCCGTCGCTGGGACGGGGAGCAGGCCGAGCGCGGCCGCCGCGCGCGCACCCGCGCGGCTGCGCGCCGCCCAGAGCTGACACAGGATCGCCAGCGCGAGCGGCAAGGCGATCAGCCAGAGGAAAGCGTGGACGAACGGGCCGGGCTGGACCAGGCTCGCGGCCGCCTCGCCGAGAAATGCGGCGAGATACAGCGGTAGCAAGAGCATCTGTGCGATGAGCAGCGCCGGGGTGGAAGCCAGCAGCAGCCGGGCATCGGCGCGGCCGAGATGCGCGAAGGTCACGACATAATCGATACACGGGCAAAGCAGCACGATCAGCACCCCGAGCCGGATGAGCGGATCGTCGGGCGCGAACTGGATCAGCGCCGCCACCAGCAATGGCACGACGAGGAAGTTGACCGACAGCAGCGCGGCTAGGAACCGGAGATCGCGCAGCGCTTGGCCGAGCGCCGCCAGCGGCACCTGGAGAAAGGTCACGAACAGCATGAACGCGAGCGCGGGGTTGATCGCCGGTTCGAGCGCTTTGGCGCCGGGGATCAGCGCGCCCGCCAGCGCGCCAAGCAACACGGCGCCGAAGTAGATCGCGACCTGCCGCGTTTCCAAAAGGTCGCGCAGTTCGCCCGGCGTCACCGCCCGCGCCCCGCTTTATCGATCATCATTCCACCGCCCATATTGGGACTGCATCGCTGTGAAGGCGTCCAGCCGCAAGTCGGAATGGGGACATCGGCGTCTTTGCCATAAAGTTGCGACAAGTTGATGTTGCTCTCGGCCGCGCTGTACGACGGGGCGGCAGCGCGCAACAATGAATGATCGGCTGGTTTGTATATGGTGCGTTTGTTCCGCGTCTCTCTCTGGGCCCTGATCCTCGCCGTAACCGCGCTTGCGCCAGCTTCGGCGCAAACGATGTACTCGGAGAATATCGAAGTATCGCTCGTCCCGATGCACCAATGGGCGGCACCGGGGTCGACCGCGATCGTTGCGGTGCGCCAGGATATCAAACCCGGCTGGCACACCTATTGGCGTAACCCGGGCGATTCGGGCGGCGCAACCGAGCTGACATGGTCGCTGCCGCCGGGCGTTTCGGCGGGTCCGATCCTGTGGCCGCTGCCCGAGCGCCAGCCGGTCAAGGGCCTGATGAACTACGGCTATTCGCGCCAGGTCTATCTGCCCGTACCGATCGAAATCCCCGCGTCGGCTAGGCCGGGATCGACGCTGCCGCTCAGCGTCACAGTCCTCTCGATGGTCTGCAGCGACGAGATGTGTGTCCCCGACGAGCGCGTCGTGAAGCTCGAACTGGCGATCCGCGAAGCCGTGCCGCCGCTGACGGCCGGGGAAGGCGCCGCAATCGAACGCATCGTCGATAGCGCGCCGCGTGCCGCCGACATCGATGCCCGCCTTGTCCGCGACAGTGCGGATCTCGTGCTGACCGTCCGCGGAACTGCGCTGAAGCCGAGCGCCGCCGGCGACGCCTATTTCTTCCCCTTCGACGGCGGCGTAGTCGAACATCCCGCTGCACAGCGCGCCGAATGGAAGGGCGACGAACTAAGCCTGCGGATGAAAGCCGGGGGAGCGATTGTTGCTGCCGGCCTCACGAAACCCATCAAGGGCGTCCTGTCGACGCCCGGCGGGGCATGGGAGATAACCGCCAACCCGTCGGCCGCCCCTTCGTCGTCGGCGGGCGATACGACTATCCTTATCTTTGCGCAGGCGGCGCTGTTCGCACTCATCGGCGGCCTGATCCTGAACCTGATGCCGTGCGTGTTCCCGATCCTCGCCATGAAAGCCGCATCGCTGGCCGCCTCGGCGCACGCTCCGCACGAGGCACGCCGCGACGGGATCGCCTTTCTTTTCGGCGTTCTGGCAACCTTTGTCGTTCTAGCGGCCGCCTTGCTCGCCTTTCGGGCGGCGGGCGAGGCGGCGGGCTGGGGTTTTCATCTGCAAAATCCAGCGGTCACGGCTGCGCTCGCGCTCCTCATGCTCGCCGTCGGACTCAATCTTTCGGGCGTTTTCGAGGTCGCCTTGCCCGCAAGCGGGGCGGGCAGCCGGTTGACGCGGCTTCCGGGCTGGTCGGGGGCCTTCTTTACCGGTGTGCTCGCGGTGGTGGTCGCCGCGCCCTGTACCGCGCCGTTCATGGCCTTCGCGCTCGGCGCCGCGCTGCTGATGCCCGCGCCGATGGCGCTGGCGATTTTCGCCATGCTGGGCCTGGGGCTCGCGCTGCCCTATCTGGTCATCAGCCTCTCGCCCGCCTTGCTGCGGCGGTTTCCGAAGCCGGGACCGTGGATGGAGCGGCTGAAATCGATCCTCGCCTTTCCGATGTACGGCGCCGCGCTCTGGCTCGTCTGGGTGTTCGCGCGCCAGACGGGCAGCGAGGCGCTGGCGCTCATTCTCGCGGCGGGTCTGCTGCTGGCGTTGGGGCTCACATTGTGGGGCTGGCGCCAGATCGCGAAAATGTCGGGGCGCCGCGCGTTTGGGTCGACGATCGGGGCCGCTCTGTCGGTGATTTTCGGTCTCGGCGTCGCGGCCTCCGCGACGCTGTTCGCCCCCGTTGCGGGACCAGAGGCGGGTTCCGAAGATGCCGCGGATACGCCGTGGACCGCCGATGCCGTCGCCGCCGCGCGGGCGCAGGGCAAGGTCGTATTCGTGAACTTCACCGCGGACTGGTGCGTCACCTGCAAGGTGAACGAACGCGCCGCGCTGGCGAGCGCGGGAACGCGCGCGCTGCTCGCCGAAACCGGCACAGCCTATATGGTCGCCGACTGGACGCGGCGCGACGACCGGATCGCAAGGGAATTGGAGCGCTTCGGCCGCTCCGGCGTTCCGCTCTATCTCATCTATGCACCCGACAAGGAGGCGCCCGAGATTTTGCCCCAGCTCCTGACGCCGGGTATCGTCGCAGACGCGTTGAAGCGGGCGGCGGCGGGGCACGAAGCATCTTAACCGAGAGGAGATTAGCCGTGAAATATCCAGTTTTTTCCTTCGCCGCAGCATCGGTCCTGCTGCTGGCAGGATGCGGCCAGCAGGCCGAGCAGAAGGCCGATCAGCCCGCCGGCAAGGAGGCCGCGGCGAACGCCGGGGGTCAGGTCGCGCCGGCATTCCAGCTCGCGAGCGCCGACGGGAAGCAGGTTTCGCTGGCCGATTTCCGCGGCAAGACGGTCGTGCTCGAATGGACGAACGAGGGCTGCCCCTATGTCAAAAAACATTATAGCGGTGCGATGCAGAAGCTGCAGAAAGAGGCTGTCGCCGACGGCGTCGTGTGGTTGACGATCGTCTCTTCGGCGCCGGGCGAGCAGGGTTTCGTCGAGGGTGAGAGCGCGAAAAACTGGGGCCAGCGATTCAATGCGGGCTTTACCCATCTGCTGCTCGATCCGACCGGCGCGACCGGCCGCGCCTATGGCGCGAAGACCACGCCCGATATGCGCGTGATCGATGGCGAAGGGCGCATCATCTATGCCGGCGGCATCGACGACAAGCCGACGAACAAGGTCGAAGACCTCGCCGGCGCGAAGAATTTCGTGCGCGCCGCGCTTGACGACCACGCCGCGGGGCGTCCGGTGGCCACCGCCTTCGCCCAGCCTTACGGCTGTGCGATCAAATATGCCGATGGGGCCGCGACGAAGACCTGATCGCCGCGCTCGATTGCTATCCGTTCCGCCGCGGTCTGTAGTGATCGCGGCGGGGCGCGAGCGGCATGCCGGCATGCCCGCGGAAGAAATCCCCACCAAGTCATTGGGCTGCGACAGGCGTGATCGAACAGATTTGATCCGAACTTGCTTTGGATATTAGTGGATTAGGCTGCGCCGCAGATTGGGTTTTGGCGCCCTATGGTTTCATGATATTTGAGGGCTGCTGTTTCTGGTCACCTTTGGGGAAAGGGGATTGTGATGCTTGGCCCATTCAAAGCCGCGGCAATAGTGGGAATCGGGGTTTCGCTGACGAGCTTTGCGCCGCCGCCGGCTTTTTCGGCGGCTGCCCTCGAAGCGCTGGATCCGAGCCGGATTGCTACGCTGTTTTGCGGCGCGCGGCGCGCGGGTTCGTCCTTGGCGCAGAATCTCCTTGTCGCGGCGGCGTTCGCGGCGCCTGCGAGCGAAGGCAGGCCGATCCCGCTCTTCCCGGACCTCGCCACTTCGCCGTTTCCGGTCTCGACCGACAAGGACCAGGCCCGGCGCTATTTCAGCCAGGGCCTGCTCCTGACCTATGGTTTCAATCATGCGGGCGCGGTGCGATCGTTTCGTGAGGCGCAGCGGCTCGACCGCGATTGCGCGATGTGCTGGTGGGGCGAGGCCGTCGCGCTGGGCCCGAACATCAATGCGCCGATGGACGAGCGCGACCGCGAGGCCGCGCTGGACGCGATGGACCGGGCGATGGCGCTTCGGAGCACATCCACGCCGATGGAGCGGGCTTTGATCGAAGCCGTCGCAAAACGATATTCGCGCGATCCGGGAAGCGACCGCGCCGCGCTCGATGCCAACTATGCCGACGCGATGCTCGACGTCGCGCGCCGGTTTCCGGGCGACGACGATGTGGCGGTGCTAACCGCCGAAGCGGTGATGGGCACGAGCCCGTGGAACTATTGGGAGGCCGACAAGAAGACATCGGTCGGCCGTAGCGGCGAGGCCGTGCGGCTTGTCGAGACGGTGCTCAGCCGCAATCCCGGCCATGTCCAGGCGAACCATCTTTATATCCATCTGGTGGAAGCGAGCGACCCGCAGCGCGCCGAGGCGGCGGCGGACCGGTTGGCGAGCCCGTTGGCGCCGAGTGCGGCGCACCTCGTCCACATGCCCGGCCATATCTATCAGCTGCGCGGTCGCCACGCCGATTCGATCCGCGTCAATATCGCCGCCGCGCGCGCCGACGAGGAATATATCCGCAGCGCCGGCGACAACGGGCTCGTGCGTTACGGCTATTATCCGCACAATATCCACTTCATCGTGACGTCGGCGCAAATGGCGGGCGACATGCGCACCGCCATTCGCGAGGCGCAGCGGCTGCGGACGGTACTCGATCCCAAAACCTCGGCGCAGATTGCATGGATCCAGTCGATCGATGCGGCGCCCTATTTTGCGATGGCGCAATTTGCCGATCCGAAAGCCATATTGGCGATGCCGGCGCCCGACCCCAGCCTCGCCTATCCGACCGCGATGCGGCATTTCGCCCGCAGCATCGCCTATGCCGGGCTTCGCGACCGCAAAGCATTCGATCGCGAACTGGCGGCGATGGCCCGGATACGGACGTCGGATGCCATGAAGGCGATGATCGAACAGGGCGTGCCGGCGGGGGATCTGGTCTCGCTCGCCGAACTGGTGGCGCGCGGCCGGTTCGCAAGCGCGCAGGGCCGCACCGACGATGCGATCGGCTTCTATCGTCAGGCGATCGAGATCGAGGCCCGCATTCCCTATCAGGAACCGCCCTATTGGTATTATCCGGTGAAGCAGTCGCTGGGCGCGGCGCTGTTCCGGGCGCGGCGCTATGGCGAAGCGAGCGATGCGTTTCGCGCCGCACTGGCGCAGACGCCGAACAACGGCTGGGCGCTCTACGGGCTTGGCCGCAGCGAGGCGGCGCGGGGGAACCGGCTGGAGGCGGCCGCCGCCGACAAAGCCTTGTCGAAGGCATGGATCGGCGACAAGGCTTGGCTCCGCATGGATCGATTATAATCGCCGTTCGCCTTCGACGCCGGTGAAGCAGGGGCGGTTCGCCGTCTAATCCCGACCCAGCGGCAGTTCGGTCGTCGCCTTGATTTCGGACAAAGCCACCGTCGAATTGATTTCCTGCACGCCGGGCAATTTGCTCAGCTGGTCGAAGAAGAAGCGTTCATAGGCGTCGATGTCCTTCGCGACGATCCGCAGCATGAAATCGGTCGTCCCCATCAGCACATAGGCGTCGAGCACCTCGGGGAACCCCCGGATCGCGGCGCTGAATTCGTCGAGGTTGGCGCGGCCGTGGGCGTTGAGCTTGACCTGCGCGAACACATGCGCGTTCAGCCCGACCTTGCGCCGGTCGATGATCGCGACGCGCTTCTTGATGAAGCCCTCGCGCTCTAGCCGGTCGATGCGGCGCCAGCATGGCGACACCGACAATCCGACGCGCTCGGCGATCTCAGCCGTCGTTTGATTCGCGTCGCGCTGCAATTCGCGGAGAATCTTTATCTCGAATGGGTCAAGATCGGTCATTTCATCCTCATATCGCAATTTTTTGGATCATAACATGCAAAAATCGCCATAGGTGGCCGATAATCGATCAAGATTGCCCAAGGCGGAAATGCGACAAGGCACGCTCAATCAAAGGAGTATGTTTGATGGTCGTCCGTCTTGCCCGTCTGGCCCCGCCGCTCGAATGCGTGCGGCTCTATGATCTCGAAGCGGGGCTCGACGGATTTATTGCTATCCACTCGACGGCCTTGGGGCCGGGGGCAGGTGGCTGCCGCCTGTGGTCCTATCCCGACATGAAGCAGGCGCTGGGCGATGCCGTGCGGCTTGCCGAAGGCATGAGCTACAAGAATGCGCTCGCCGGGCTGCCGCTCGGCGGCGCGAAGGCGGTGCTGCGGCGTCCCGAGGGCGAATTCGACCGGGTGGCCTTGTTCCGGGCTTTCGGCCGCGCGGTCGAAAATCTGGGCGGCCTCTATGTGACGGCCGAGGATGTCGGCACGTCGGTCGAGGACATGCAGGAGGTCGCATCGGTCTCGCGCCATGTCGCCGGTCTGCCCGCGGTCGCCGGGCGTGCGGGCGGCGACCCGTCGCCATGGACCGCCAAGGGCGTGTTCGAATCGATGCAGGTCGCAGCCGAGTTCGCTTTGGGACGCGATCTGGCGGGGCTGACGGTGGCGGTGCAGGGCACCGGCAACGTCGGCGCCGACCTTTGCCGCCGCCTCGCCGACGCCGGCGCGCGGCTGGTGATCGCCGACGTCAATCCGGCGCGCCGCGACCGGTTGAAGGCGGTGCACGGCGCCGAGGTCGTCGATGTGTCCGAGATCGCGTCGGTCGAGGCCGACATCTTCGCGCCCTGCGCACTCGGCGGCGCGCTCGATCGCGAGACGGTCGCCAAGCTGAAGGCAAAGCTCGTCTGCGGCGCGGCGAACAACCAGCTTGCGACCCCCGACGTCGCGGCGCTGCTGCTCGACCGCGGCATCACCTATGCGCCCGATTATGTCGTCAACGCGGGCGGGATCATCAATGTCTCGGCCGAATATCTGGGCGAGGACGAAGATGATGTGAAGGTGCGCGTCGCCGAGATCGCACCGCGCGTCGCCGCGCTGCTCGAACGCGCGGCGCGCGAAGGCCGCTCGCCCGCACTGGTGGCCGATGAAATGGCCGAAGAGGTGATCGCGGGCGCGCAGCGCAAGGCCGCCTGATGCATCGCTTTCGGGTAAACGCGATCCTCGATCCGCAATCGCTGCCGCGCGTCGCCAATTATTTCGCGCAGCGGTCGATCGTGCCGAGCGCGATGGCGATGCAGCTTATGTCCACGCATATGCGGATTGAAGTGACGGTCGCGGGGCTTCCGCCCGGGCAGGCGGCGATCATCGCGGCGAAGCTGGGCGAAGTCGTCGCCGTCACGGCGTCGGAATTGGAAGAGCTTGTCGCCGAACTGGTCTGACGGGTCCATGGCGGCCCGTAGCGAACGGAGCCAAGCTCAGCTACGGGCCGCAACAGTATCTCTACTGCTTTGGTAGAGTGACATTGGGGCGATGGCTTGGCTAGACTGGATGCATTCGAAACAGCGCAGCAACCACTCGATCCATCGCCCGAAAATGCCACCGCAGCAAAAGACCAGAACCGGACTCATCATCCGCCACGTCCCGCATGAGGGGATCGCCGGCTATCGCGAACCGATCGAGGCCGCGGGATATGTGCTGGCGCGTATCGATGTCTCCGATACGAATTTCGGCGCGGTCGACCTTGGCGAGCCCGACCTGCTCATCATGATGGGCGGGCCGATGGGGATTTACGAGCAGGATCGACATCCGTGGATCACATGTCAGATGAAGCGGCTTGCGCGCCGGCTCGCCGTCGGGCGGCCGACGCTCGGCGTGTGCTTCGGCGCGCAGATGATCGCGGCGGCGATGGGCGCGCGCGTGTATCCGGGTCCGGCGAAGGAGGTCGGATTTCACGCGCTGAGCTTCGTCGATATGTCTTCGCCGCTGCGCCACCTTGCCGACGTGCCCGTCCTCCATTGGCACGGCGACACCTTCGACCTTCCCGACGATGTCGAATTGCTGGCGTCGACGCCGGCCTATCCGCACCAGGCATTCCGCCGCGGCGCCAATATCCTCGCGCTCCAGTTTCATGGCGAGATGGGGCTCGATCCGCGCTTCGACGAGTGGCTGCGCCAATGGCCTGACGCGCTGGACGAAACGGGCGGCAGCGTCGAGGGCATGCGCGACCTGCACAGCCGGCATGGTCTGCCCGCCGTCGTCGCGAGCCGCGCGATGATCGCCGAATGGCTCGCCGGCCTTAGCTGACCCGCAGCTTTTCTTTCGCCGCCGCAACGAACCACCCGCTTGCCTCGCGCGCACCTGCGTGCGAGGGGCGCGCCACGGGAGGCGACAGGAGACGATGGCGATGCAATTCGACGTAGTGATTGTGGGCGCGGGCCATGGCGGAGCGCAGGTTGCGATCATGCTGCGCACGCAGAAATTCACTGGCAGCATCGCGATCATCGGCGAAGAGGCCGAACTCCCCTACGAACGCCCTCCCTTGTCGAAGGAATATTTCGCGGGCGAGAAGGAATTCGAACGCATCCAGCTGCGCCCCGCCAAATATTGGGACGAGCGCGAAGTCACGATGCTGCTCGGCAAGCGCGTCGTTTCGGTCGATCCGGCGGCGCACACAGTTACCACCGAAGGCGGCGAGACGATCGGCTATGGCAAGCTCGTCTGGGCGACCGGTGGGCATCCGCGCATGTTGCCGATCCCCGGCGGCGACCTTCCCGGCGTGCAGGGTGTGCGCACGCGCGCCGATGCCGATGCGATGAAGGCGGCGTCCGAAACCGCGGGCCAGATCGTCGTTGTTGGCGGCGGTTACATCGGGCTCGAAGCCGCGGCGGTGCTCAACAAGGCGGGCAAGAAGGTCGTGCTGCTCGAGGCGCTCGACCGCGTGCTCGCGCGCGTCGCGGGCGCGGACCTATCGCGTTTCTATGAGAAAGAGCATCGCGATCATGGCGTCGAGCTGCACCTTGGCGTCTGCGTCGATGCGATCGAGGGCGAGACTCAAGTGACGGGCGTGCGCTTGTCCGACGGCGAGGTGATCCCGGCCGATCTCGTCATCGTCGGCATCGGCATCGTGCCCGCAGTCGAACCGCTGATCGCCGCGGGGGCCGACTGCGCCAACGGCGTACGCGTCGACCGTCTCTGCAAGACGAGCCTGCCCGACGTCTATGCGATCGGCGACTGCGCATCGCATGTGAACGACTTCGCCGAGGGCGCCGAAATCCGGCTGGAATCGGTCCAGAACGCCAATGATCAGGCGAACGTCGTCGCGAAGGGCATCGTCGGCGATGAAGCGCCGTACCATGCGATCCCCTGGTTCTGGTCGAACCAGTACGACCTCAGGCTCCAGACCGCGGGCCTGTCGACCGGGCACGATCAGGCGGTGCTGCGCGGCGATCCCGCGGCGCGCAGCTTTTCGGTCGTTTACCTCAAGGCGGGCAAGGTCATCGCGATCGACTGCGTCAATGCGACCAAGGATTATGTCCAGGGCCGCATGATCGTCACCGCCGGGCTGGTGGCGACGGCGGAGCAGCTTGCCGATACCGAAACGCCGCTGAAGGCATTGCTCCCCGCCTGACCGCTACCAGCTGATCGTCACCCCGACCGTGCCGCCGTAACGCCGGCTGCGCGGTCCGTCGGCGTCGAAGGCATAGTCGCCCTTCACATGCACCGCGACGCTTGTCCCGATGCGCGCGATCAGCCCGGCGCCGACTTCGGCCTCGGTGCGGCCGAGGTCGGTGCGGATCGGGTCGGTTCCGAAACGCGTCGATTGGTCGCCCGAAAAGCCGTGCCACAAGCTGGCGTGGAGATAGGGCTGGAAGCCGCCATATTCGCCCTGGAGGCGCAGTCCGGCGCGCCCCGTAAGCACGTCGCCCGAGGCGAAATCGATCGTCGAGAAGGCGTCGGCGCGGTCGTCGAGCTTCACCTGCTGCCACAGGAGCTGCGCTTGCGGTTCGAGCGTCCAACTGCCCGAGAGCGCGATCGGATATCCCGCCTCGAGCGATGCCGTCCAGCCGGTGCCGTTCACGTCGATTGCCATGCCTGAACTGGCGGCGGCGGTGCCGTCGAACCAGCTGTGCATCGCCACCAGGTCGACGTACCAGCCGCTTGTCCCGACGAGCGTCGCATAACCGGCAAGGCTCGTCGCCTTGACGTCGATCTGGCCGACGGTGAGGTCGTTCCAGCCAAGCGCGCCGCCGCGGACGGTGCCGTCGGTCGACGAGCGCCCGACGAAGGCGCCGAGGCGGATGTTCGTCCCGCCATCCTCGCCCCAGCCGGCGAAATCCTGCCCGATCTGGAAGCCCGAGAGGTCGCCGTCGAGCGAGGGTGCGACGTCGCCGTCCCATTTGATGTCGCTATTCTCGGCAAAGACGCGGCCCCATGTCGCGGGCAGCACTCCGCCGCCGCGCAGCAGCGCCTGTTCGCCGCGACGCTCGTGGAAGGTGCCGAGCGTCGCGGACGCCAGATGATGCGCGACGGGTACCGCGGCGACAAAGGCCGCGACTTCGGGACGGAAGAGCGGAACGACTTCGCCGGCCTCGGCAACGGCGGGCGTTGCGCCGGGCGTCGGCGGTTCGGCCGCCGGGTCGGGGGTTGGTGGGGGCAGCGGCGCGGGTTCGGCCGGCGGTTCTGGCGGTGCGGGCGGCGGCGCGGGTTCGGGCGCCGGCGGCGGCTCCGGCGTCGGTGCCGGCGGCGGATCGGTGACGGTCACCGGCGGCGCGGGATCGACCGGATCGGGATCGACCGGCGTCGGCTCGGGCGGCGGG
>NZ_JALPRD010000008.1 GCF_023197165.1 Sphingopyxis sp. MSC1_008 | reverse complement strand
GTTCGGGGGCGGCGGCGCCTCCGGCGGCTGGTAGGGGACGCAAGACATGCCACATAAAGTCAATCATGTGAGCGAAGCCGATCACGATATCGTGACCGCGGCAGTTGCCGCGGCCGAGGCGCATACCAGCGGCGAGATCGTCACCGTCGTCGCGGCGAAGTCGAACGATTATGACGACGTCGCGCTGGTGTGGGCGAGCGTCATTGCCTTTGTCGCGATGTCGGCGATCGCGCTCTTCCCCGAATTCTACCGCAGCCTCTATGACCGGCTGACGGGCGGCTGGGGGCATGAACTCACCGCCAATCAATGGCTTGGAACGGTGATTGCTGTCGGTGTCCTCAAATGGATCGGCATGTGGCTGATTCTGCTGTGGCGCCCGCTCCGGATGGCGCTGACCCCGCGCGCGATCAAGGCGCAGCGCGTCCGCGCCCGCGCGATCGACCTGTTCAAGGTCGGGACCGAGGCCAAGACGCTCGGCCGCACTGGCGTCCTCCTCTATCTCAGCCTCAAGGAACATCGCGCCGACATCGTCGCCGACGAAGCGATCGCGGCCAAGGTCACCCCCGAAATCTGGGGCAATGCGATGGCGGCGCTGATCGAGCGCGTGCGCGTCGGCAAGCCCGGCGAAGGCATGGCCGAGGCGGTGCGCCAGATGGGCATCGTCCTCGCCGAACATTTCCCCAAGGGCGATGAAAATCCCAACGAACTTCCCGACCGCCTGATCGAGATTTGAGCCCATCGGCATTGCGAGGGCCGAAGGCCCGTGGCAATCCAGAGCGATGCGGAGCCGCCCCTGGATTGCTTCCCCCGGCCTTCGCCGGGGTCACAATGACGATAGGAAAAATACATGACCCGCCCCACCCCCGACGCCCCCATCGAGACGCGATGGGAAGGTCGGTTCATCACCGTCAAGCAGCAAGGAACGTGGGAATATGTCTCGCGCTCGCGCGGCATTCACGCCGCGGTGATCCTTGCGATCGATGAGGATAGCGACGGGCGTCACGTGATATTGGTCGAACAATATCGCGTGCCGCTGAAGGTGAATTGTCTTGAGCTGCCCGCCGGACTGGTCGGCGACGACATGGCCGGCGAAGCGTCCGAGATCGCGGCGCAGCGCGAGCTTGAGGAGGAAACGGGATATCGTGCCGACCATTGGCGCACCGTCGGCGAATTCTACAGCTCCCCCGGCATGGTCAGCGAAAGCTTCACGCTGCTGGTCGCCACCGGATTGACCAGGGTGAGCGCAGGCGGCGGGGTCGATGGCGAGGACATCATCGTCCACCGCGTCCCGCTGAACGGCATCGCCGATTTCGTCGCGGCAAAGCGCACCGAAGGCTGCGGGATCGATGTGCGTGTGGCGATGCTGCTCGCGGGCGGGCTGCTGGCCCAATAACCACATTCGACCGATGGTTTCTGTTCCCCGGCGAAGGCCGGGGTCCAGAGCGCAAATCGCAAACGCTTATTCTCTAACGCTCTGGGCCCCGGCCTTCGCCGGGGAACATGGATGGCAGATAGCGGCAGCTCATCACCCCATAGCCGCCCTTCAGACCCGGTATCTACCGAGCGCCGAAGCGCCAGCGGAGCAGCGGGCGCGCGAGGATCAGACCCGCGAGGAACCCGCCGACATGCGCCCAGATCGCGACCGCACCAAAACCGCCACCGCCGGCGAAGCCAAGCAGCAGCTGAAGTCCGATCCACGCCGCGGCGAGCCATAGCGCGCGCACCCAATGCCCCGGGACCGGGCCGATGGCGGGCGCCTGCGAGCGGCTGAAGATCAGGGCGTAGACCGCGATCAACGCCGAAATCGCGCCGCTGGCGCCGATCATCGGCACCGCCGACCGCGGATCGGACAGAAATTGCGCGAGCGCGCCGCCGTAGGCGCCGGCGAGCAGCAGCACTGCCATCGCCTTCGCCCCCAGCGGCGCCTCAAGCTGGCGGCCGATGAAAAGCAGCACGATGACGTTGAAGACGATGTGCAGCACCCCGCCGTGGAGCAAGGCCGACGTCAGCGGGGTCAGGATGAAGGGCACCATCGTCCCCGGCGGGAGGATCAGTTCATTACCGAAACGCGCCGGGATGAACCCCGCGCGCACGATCGCGTCGACCTGGAATCCGGTGATCCACAGAAGGACAAAGACGATGACGCAAACGAGCGCATAGCCCGTGACCAGCGGCGCGTCGTGCGGCTTCATCGTCAAAGACCCATCAGATGAATTCGATTTTCTTCACCAGATAATATTTGTCGCCCGCAGGCACGGTGACTTCGATCTCGTCCTCGACGCGGCGGCCGATCAGTGCGCGGCCGAGCGGCGAATTATAGCTGATCTTGCCGTCCTTGGCGTCGGCCTCGGCCTGACCCACGATCTGGTAACGAACCGGCTTCTCGTCTTCGTCGGCGAGCGTAACGGTGGCGCCGAACACGATGCGGTCGCCCGACAGCATCGTCGGGTCGATCACCTGGGCGCGCGAGAGCTTGTCTTCAAGGTCGCCGATCGTCGCTTCGACCTGGCCCTGACGCTCCTTCGCGGCGTGATATTCGGCATTTTCCGAAAGGTCGCCATGCGCGCGCGCTTCCTCGATCGCATCGACGATCAACGGTCGCTCGGCCTTGAGTGCCGTGAGCTGCGTGCTCAGCTTCTCATAGCCTTCTGCCAGCATCGGCACCTTTTCAACGCTTGCCATTATCCTGTTGTCCTTCGTCAATAATCCAGCGCCAGCGAAGTTTCGCCGGGCGGCTGCGCCGCTGATCCGTCAATGTCGGGGGGTGGAGCGGTGGTTCAATAATAGTCCTGAAGCGGCTTCACTTCAAGAGAGTGCGAGCGGAGCGCCCCGATCGCCTGCGTCGATGCATCACTCGCAGCAGCCGTCGTGTAATAGGCGATATCAGCCGCCAGCGCCGACGCACGGATCGACTGCGAGTCCTGCAGCGACTGCCACCCTTCGGTGGTGTTGAAGATCAGCTGCACATCGCCGTCCTTGATCCGGTCGACGATATGCGGGCGGCCTTCGGCGACCTTGTTGACGCGCTCGACCTCGATGCCGTGCGCCACCAAATAGTCCGCGGTGCCGCCGGTCGCGATCACCTGCCAGCCCCAGCCGGTCAGATGGCGCACCGCGTCGAGAATGCGCGGCTTGTCGCTGTCCTTGACCGACACGAACACACGGCCGGTCGTGGGCAAACGGTCGCCCGCCCCCAGCTGAGCCTTGGCAAAGGCCAAATTGAAATTGCTGTCGATTCCCATGACTTCGCCGGTGGACTTCATCTCGGGCGACAGCACCGGGTCGGTGCCGGGGAAGCGCGCGAAGGGGAAGACCGCTTCTTTCACCGCGACATGCGCGATGTCGCGGTTGATCTTCGGCAGGTCGGCGAGCTTTTCGCCCGCCATCACGCGCGCCGCGATCTTCGCGATCGGAGAGCCCACCGCCTTGGCGACGAAGGGCACGGTGCGGCTGGCGCGCGGGTTGACCTCGATCAGGAAAACCTCGTCGCCCTTTACCGCGAACTGGATGTTCATCAGGCCGCGGACTTCGAGCGCACGTGCGAGCGCCTCGGTCTGGCGCTCGATTTCGGCGACGATCTCGGCCGACAGGCTGTACGGCGGGATCGAGCAGGCACTGTCGCCCGAATGGACGCCGGCTTCCTCGATATGCTGGAGCACGCCCGCGACGACGACGTCGGTTCCGTCGCAGAGCGCATCGACATCGACCTCGATCGCGTCGCGCAGATAGCGGTCGATCAGCACCGGGGAATCGCCCGACACCTGCACTGCGGTCTCGATGTAATTTTCAAGCTGCGCCTGATCGTCGACGATCTCCATCGCGCGGCCGCCGAGCACATAGGAGGGGCGCGTCAGCACCGGATACCCGATGCGCGTCGCGACCGCGATCGCCTCTTCGCGGCTGCGCGCAATACCGTTTTCGGGCTGCTTCAGGCCAAGCTTGTTGACCAGCGCAGCGAAGCGTTCGCGGTCTTCGGCAAGGTCGATCGCGTCGGGCGAGGTGCCGAGGATCGGAATGCCCGCGTCGGAAAGCGCCTGCGCCAGCTTGAGCGGTGTCTGCCCGCCGAACTGGACGATCACGCCGACGAGCGTGCCGTTCTGCTGTTCGACGTGCAGGATTTCGAGCACATCCTCAGCCGTCAACGGTTCGAAATAGAGGCGGTCCGACGTGTCATAGTCGGTCGACACCGTCTCGGGGTTGCAGTTGATCATGATCGTCTCATAGCCCGCCTCTTCGAGCGCGAAGCAGGCGTGGCAGCAGCAATAATCGAACTCGATCCCCTGCCCGATCCGGTTCGGACCGCCGCCAAGAATGACGACCTTTTGCCGGTCCGACGGGTTCGCCTCATTCTCTGCCTCGCCAAAGGTCGGCGCTTCGTAGGTCGAATAGAGATAGGGCGTCTGCGCCTGGAACTCGGCCGCGCAGGTGTCGATCGTCTTGAACACCGGACGCACGCCGAGCTTGTGGCGCAGCGCGCGCACTTCGGCTTCGGTGACGCCGCCGGTCATCGCCTTGACCGCCTCATGGATCAGCCCGCTGCCACGCGCGGTCGCGCGGCGCGTGCCCGGCTGGAGGTTCGCCGACTGGAGCGCGAGATAGGCGAGCCGCTTGTCCGAAAAGCCCATCGCCTTCAATTTACGCAATCCCTCGGCGTCGCGGGGCAGACCCTCGCGGCATACCTCCTGCTCGGCTTCGACGATCTCTTCGATGCGTTCGAGGAACCACATATCATAGCCCGCAACGCGGTTGATCTCGGCGAGCGGCAGCCCCTCGCGGATCGCCTGCGCGGCGTTGAGCAGCCGATCGGGGGTCGCTTTCGCGAGCTCGCTGCGCAGCTGGTCGTGCGCCGCGCCCTTGAGCCGATCGACGAAGTTGAAGCCACTGAGGCCGGTTTCGAGGCCGCGCAGCGCCTTCTGCAGGCTCTCGTGGATCGTACGCCCGATCGCCATCACCTCGCCGACCGACTTCATCGCGGTTGACAGCGTCGCCTCGGCGCCCTTGAATTTCTCGAACGCAAAGCGCGGGATCTTGGTGACGACATAGTCGATCGTCGGTTCGAACGACGCCGGGGTGACCCCGGTGATGTCGTTCATGATTTCGTCGAGCGTGTATCCGACCGCGAGCTTCGCCGCGACCTTGGCGATCGGGAAGCCCGTCGCCTTCGACGCGAGCGCCGACGAACGCGACACGCGCGGGTTCATTTCGATCACGATCAGGCGGCCGTCCTTCGGATTGACCGCGAACTGGACGTTCGACCCGCCGGTCTCGACGCCGATCTCGCGCAGCACCGCGATGCTCGCGTTGCGCATGATCTGATATTCCTTGTCGGTCAGCGTCAGCGCCGGCGCGACGGTGATGGAATCCCCGGTGTGAACGCCCATCGGATCGACATTTTCGATCGAGCAGATGATGATGCAATTGTCCTTGCGGTCGCGCACCACCTCCATCTCATATTCTTTCCAGCCGAGGAGCGATTCCTCGATCAGGACTTCGGTGGTCGGCGAGGCGATCAGGCCGCCGCGGACGATATGTTCGAATTCCTCGCGGTTATACGCGATGCCGCCGCCGGTGCCGCCCATGGTAAAGCTGGGGCGGATAATCGACGGCAGGCCGGTGCGTTCAAGCACCGCAAACGCCTCGTCGAGCGTGTGCGCAATGCCCGAGCGCGCGCTTTCCAGCCCGATCTTGTCCATCGCGTCGCGGAACTTGATCCGGTCCTCGGCCTTGTCGATCGCTTCGGCATCGGCGCCGATCATCTCGACGCCATATTTTTCTAGCGTGCCGTCGTTGAACAGCGCCAGCGCGGTGTTGAGTGCGGTCTGCCCGCCCATCGTCGGCAGCACCGCATCGGGGCGCTCTTTGGCGATGATCTTCGCGACGATCTCGGGCGTGATCGGCTCCACGTACGTCGCGTCGGCGAGGTCGGGATCGGTCATGATCGTCGCCGGGTTGGAGTTGACGAGGACGATGCGATAGCCCTCCTCCTTCAGCGCCTTGATCGCCTGCGTCCCCGAATAGTCGAACTCGCACGCCTGACCGATAACGATCGGGCCAGCGCCAATGACGAGGATGGATTGGATGTCGGTTCTTTTGGGCATTATTTCTGTTCTTCTTTTGCTCGTCGATGGCGCAGCGAAATTAAGTGATTTTGAATAGTAGGTTAGCCAGATTTTTCGCGGCCTCGCCGATCGCGCTGCCAAAAAATTTCGAGGCAATAAACTGAAGTGTAGGGAGGATAAAAGCAGCGAGACGCTTCAGCCTGAACCGCTCCTTCGATGAAATTTCGGTCGCCGCTTTCAGCTCGTCATCGATCAAATCCTTCTCGCCGCCTAGAAGGTCTCCAGCTTCATTGCTTTTCGCAATGGCAGCAGCCAAATCTGATATTCCCTGATGAATTTCAGCGTGCAGGTTAGGCTCTTCTAGCCGAGAAATGATACGGTCAGCGGAGGGCGCCGGATGGTAATCATCCAAAGTCCATCCCTTCTTGATCAAGATTTCTTCTGCGGAAATAATTCCCTCTTCTGAAAGCGCGTATATCGGCGAGTCAGGCGCCTCCCCCAAAGGATCACCTACGCCCACCTCGATTTCGTCCCCTTCCGTCAGCGACCGCAGCGCACGGATGAAAAATGCCCCGGAAATACTCTCTGACAAACCCTCACGGATCTGCGTCGCCGAAAACCAAAATTGTTCGGAGTCCGACGTGAGCATATAGTCGTAGAGAACGACTAGGATCTGCTCCTTTATAGTTTCAAACCCTACCGCCATTTTACGACTTCAACCCACCCACAAACTTCTCGAACAGATAGAAGCTATCCTGCGGCCCCGGGCTTGCCTCGGGGTGATATTGCACGCTGAACGCATTCTTCCCCGTGATCGCGATGCCGCAGTTCGATCCGTCGAACAGGCTCTTGTGCGTCTCGACCACGCTCGCTGGGAGCGTCGAGGCGTCGACCGCGAAGCCGTGGTTCATGCTCGTGATCTCGACCACGCCATCTTCGGCACGCTGCACCGGATGGTTCGCGCCGCGGTGGCCCTGATGCATCTTCACCGTCTTGGCGCCCGCCGCGATGCCGAGCATCTGGTGGCCGAGGCAGATGCCGAAGATCGGCACGTCGCGTTCGAGCAGCCCCTGGATCACCGGCACCGCATAGTCGCCCGTCGCCGCGGGATCGCCGGGGCCGTTCGACAGGAACACGCCCGCGGGCTGATGCCCCAGCACTTCGTCGAGGCTCGCGGTCGCGGGGACCACGGTGACGCGCGCGCCGGCCTTCACGAGGTTGCGGAAGATATTGTCCTTCGCGCCATAATCGATCGCGACGACATGCGGCCGCTCGCCGCCGTCCTCGGTCGCATAGCCATGCCCCAGCGCCCACGCGCCGCCGGTCCAGTCGCCGGTGTCGGTGCGGCTGACCGCCTTCGCAAGATCCATACCCTCGAGCCCCGCCCAGCCACGCGCCATCGCGAGCAGCTCGTCCACGTCGAACTTGCCGTCGGGGCTGTGCGCGATCACGCCGTTCGGCGCGCCCGCGTCGCGGATACGGCGGGTCAGCGCGCGCGTGTCGATGCCCGCGAGCCCGATCACGCCCTGTTCGGTCATCCATTCGGGCAAGGTCTGCACACTGCGAAAGTTGCTGGGCTGCGTCGGCAGCTCGCGCGTGATGGCGCCAAGCGCGCCGTGCACGCCGCGTTCCATATCCTCGGGGTTCGCGCCGACATTGCCGATATGCGGGAAAGTGAAGGTGACGATCTGGCCCGCATAGCTGGGGTCGGTCAGGATTTCCTGATAGCCCGTCATCGACGTATTGAAACAAATCTCGCCGACAGCGGCGCCGCTCGCGCCGTAACCCACGCCCCACAGGATCGTGCCATCGGCGAGGACAAGGACGCCAGTCGCGCCAGATGGCTGGCTTTTGGGCGCGGCAGAGGGGTTGGCAGGTGCCATTCAACATGCTCCGGACGGGGGGCTAAACGGCCGACCAAGTAGGAGGCAAAAAAGTGATTCACAAGCTATCGGATTAGGAAACTTCTCGCTAGAGAGGGCCTTTCCGAAATTTGCAGCGCATGGGGACACGCATGATTCGTGACGACATCAAGGCTGCGCAGGTCGCGGCGATGAAAAGCGGCGACAAGGCGCGGCTCGGCACCATCCGGCTGATTCTGGCCAAGATCAAGGACAAGGACATCGAGCTCCGCACCGGCACCGCGCCGGCCGACGACGATGTGCTGGTTACCGACGTCTTGCAGAAAATGGTGAAGCAGCGCCGCGAGTCGATCACCATGTACGAACAGGGCAATCGCCAGGAACTCGCCGATATCGAGGCGGCCGAGGTGGCCGTGATCGAGGACTTCCTGCCCGCGCAGCTCTCCGACGACGAAGCAATGGCCGCGATCAAAGCGATCGTGGTTGAACTGGGCGCCGAGAGCCTGAAGGATATGGGCAAGGTGATGGCCGCGGTGAAGGACCGGCTCGGCTCGCAGCTTGACATGAGCAAGGCGTCGGGTTGGGTGAAGGCGGCACTGTCCTGATCTTCGCCCCACTCGCCCGCTTGCGGGCGTGGGCGGGCGTGGGCATATTTCGACGATGAGCCTCACCCCGCAATGGCTGGACGAACTGCGATCGCGGATCACGCTGTCGACGCTCATCGGGCGGACGGTGAAGGTCACGCGCGCGGGTCGCGAGTATAAGGCCTGCTGTCCCTTCCATAACGAGAAGACGCCCAGCTTCACGATCAACGACGAAAAAGGTTTCTACCACTGCTTCGGCTGCTCGGCGCATGGCGACGCGATCCGCTGGATGACTGACCAGCGCGGGCTCTCCTTCATGGACGCGGTGAAGGAACTCGCCGCCGAAGCAGGGATGGACGTCCCCGCCGCCGACCCGCGCGCCGCGAAAAAGGCCGAGGAGGCTGCCAGCCTGCGCGATGTCGTGCAGGGCGCCGCCGAGTGGTTTACCCAGCAGCTTGGCAGCAGCAACGGCGCCCCGGCGCGCGAATATCTCGCCAAGCGCGGGATTTCGGAGGCGACGCGCAAGGCCTTCGGCTTCGGCCTTGCCCCCGACAGCCGCAGCGCGCTCAAGGAAGCGCTCAAGAAATTCCCGACGGCGATGCTTGTCGAATCGGGGATGCTGATCGCGGTCGAGGACAAGGAACCCTACGACCGTTTCCGCGGCCGCCTGATGATCCCGATCCGCGACGCGCGCGGGCGCGTGATTGCGTTCGGCGGGCGCATATTGGGTGACGGCGAGCCCAAATATCTGAACTCGCCCGACACCCCGCTCTTCGACAAGGGCCGCGTCCTCTACAATCTCGACAAGGCGAGCCCCGCGTCGCGGCAGACGAACCGGATCATCGTCGTCGAAGGCTATATGGACGTGATCGCGCTCGCCGAGGCGGGGATCGCCGATGCCGTCGCGCCGCTCGGTACCGCGCTTACCGAGGCCCAGCTTGGCCTCATCTGGCGGATGGTGCCGGTGCCGGTGCTATGCTTCGACGGCGACGCGGCGGGACAGAAAGCCGCGATGCGTGCGGCAGTGCGCGCCCTGCCCTTGCTCCGCCCCGGTTTCAGCCTGGCCTTCGCAACGCTACCCGCGGGACAGGACCCCGACGACATTGTTCGCGCGCGCGGCGCCGAGGGTTTCAACGCGATTCTGGACGAGACACAGCCGCTCGTCGAGCGCTTGTGGGCGCATGAGGTCGCGGCAGGCCCGCTCGCCACCCCCGAAGAGCGCGCGGCGCTCAAGACCCGTGTCCTTGGCCATGCCGACGAGATTCAGGACGCCGACGTCCGCCACCATTATCGCGAGGCGTTCCGCGAGCGGCTCGATATGCTGTTCGCGCGCAAGCAGCCCGAGCGCGCGCAGCGCCAGCCGTGGACGCCGAATCCGCCGCGCGCCGGACAATTTGGGGGAGGCAATCGCCGCTTCGGCCCCGACCCGCGCTTGCAACCTCCAGCCGACGAGACGCGTTCCATCGGGCAGTCCGGGATCGCAGCACCGCTGATCGCCGCTCTGATCGGTGGATTGCTCCGCTATCCGGGCATTATTCGACGCCATGACGAAGAGTTAGCGAGACTGTCGATCGGCGACCCGGCCGATGCGGAACTGCTCGATCAGATGCTTGACATCGGAATGCGGCAAGAAGGGCTTGATTGCGAGGGGTTGCTTGCCATATTGGAGCCAATGAAAGTGTATAATAGGGCGACGACATTGCTCCGAGCCGATGGAATGCACTTCTCATTCAATCGCTCGCCGAAAAAGAATGAGGCTATCGATCATGATCGGGCGCAGAGGGAACTTTCCGAGTTTATCTCTCTCGTAAACACGCAGGCGGAGCTGAAAATGCGCCGTTTGCAAGCCGATGAGATCGCTAGAGCCAGACTTGATGAACAGTCCATCGCGGAGCAGCAACGGCTGCGAGCGATGGATGAAGACTTGATGCACCGGCTCCAGGCGTTGCGCGAAGGCAGCGGCTAGAACCGAAACCACCTTATTGCCCCCTAGGCAGGAACAAATATGGCCACCAAAAGCACCGCAGCCGACACCGATACCGACACCGACAGCCCGCTGATCGACCTCAACGAGGCCGACGTCAAAAAGCTGATCGCGCGCGGCAAGAAGCGCGGTTACCTGACCTATGACGAGCTGAATGCGGCGCTGCCGCAGGACGAGATGTCGTCCGAGCAGATCGAGGATATCATGTCGGCGATTTCCGACATGGGCATCAACATCGTTGAAAGTGACGAGGATGTGCAGGAAGAGGCCGACGCCGAACCCGACGACGAAGTCGACGTCAGCGCCGGCACCGGTTCGGTTTCGAACCCCGCGATCGAAAAGAAGAAGGAAACGGTCGATCGCACCGACGATCCCGTTCGCATGTACCTGCGCGAAATGGGCGCGGTCGAGCTGCTCAGCCGCGAAGGCGAAATCGCGATCGCGAAGCGCATCGAGGCGGGCCGCGACACGATGATCCTGGGTCTGTGCGAAAGCCCGCTGACCTTCAACGCGATCATCGACTGGTCGACCGCGCTGAACAATGGCGACATGCAGCTGCGCGAGATCGTCGATCTCGAAGCGATGCTCTCGAAGGACCCGGTTCCCGAAAATCTCGAGGAAGAGGGCGCCGAGGACAACGGCGAAATCAGCGAAAAAACCGCCGGCGTCTCGTTCAAGGACGAGGACGAAGTCGAGGAAGAGCCCGCAGCCGACTCGGATGACGAGGACGGCGAAAATTCGTCGGGCAAGCGCGAAACCTTCGAAGAGGATGAGGAAGACAACACCCTCAGCCTCGCGGCGATGGAAGAGCTGCTGAAGCCCGACGCGCTCGAAAAGTTCGCGAACATCACCAAGAGCTTCAAGGCCTTCTCGAAGCTGCAGGACGCGCGACTTGAGTCGCTCTCGGGCGGCGAGGAATTCCCGTCGGCGTCGGAAAAGAAGTATCACAAGCTGCGCGAGGAACTCACCGCGCAGGTTGAGAGCGTGCAGTTCCACAACACCAAGATCGAATATCTCGTCGACCAGCTCTACAGCTATAACCGGCGCCTGACCGCGCTCGGCGGCCAGATGCTGCGCCTTGCCGAACGCCACAAGGTGCCGCGCAAGTCGTTCCTCGACAATTATGTCGGGCGCGAGCTGGAAGAAAACTGGATCGATGGCGTCGGGTCGATCGACAAGAAAT
This sequence comes from Sphingopyxis sp. MSC1_008, assembly GCF_023197165.1. Lineage (GTDB taxonomy): Bacteria > Pseudomonadota > Alphaproteobacteria > Sphingomonadales > Sphingomonadaceae > Sphingopyxis. The sequence goes on along the minus strand of NZ_JALPRD010000008.1, from coordinate 227,484 downwards.
GGGCTGCGTTCGCCGAGAATGAAGCCGGTGCCGTAGACCGCATCCGCATCGAGATTTCGGAAATCGCGCAAGCTGCGGGCATGAGCCTGACCGAATTCCGCCGCGTCGTGAACATGGTCCAGAAGGGCGAGCGCGAAGCGCGTATCGCCAAGAAGGAAATGGTCGAAGCGAACCTGCGTCTCGTGATCTCGATCGCCAAGAAATATACGAACCGCGGCCTGCAATTCCTCGACCTGATCCAGGAAGGCAATATCGGCCTGATGAAGGCGGTCGACAAGTTCGAGTATCGCCGCGGTTACAAGTTCTCGACCTATGCGACCTGGTGGATCCGGCAGGCGATCACCCGCTCGATCGCCGATCAGGCGCGCACGATCCGTATCCCGGTCCATATGATCGAGACGATCAACAAGCTCGTCCGCTGCAGCCGCCAGTTCCTCCACGAAAGCGGCCGCGAGCCTACGCCTGAGGAAATGGCCGAGCGTCTGTCGATGCCGCTCGAAAAGGTCCGCAAGGTGATGAAGATCGCCAAGGAGCCGATCAGCCTCGAAACGCCGATCGGCGACGAGGAAGACAGCCACCTCGGCGATTTCATCGAGGACAAGAATGCGGTCATTCCGGTCGATGCCGCGGTACAGTCGAACCTCAAGGAAACGGTTACGCGAGTCCTTGCGTCGCTTACGCCGCGTGAGGAACGTGTTCTCCGCATGCGCTTCGGCATCGGGATGAACACCGATCATACGCTGGAGGAAGTGGGCCAGCAGTTCAGTGTGACGCGCGAACGTATTCGCCAGATCGAGGCGAAGGCGCTCCGCAAGCTGAAGCACCCGTCGCGCAGCCGCAAGATGCGCAGCTTCCTCGACCAGTAAAACAAAGGCCCCGCTCCGGCGGGGCCTTTTTTTTTAGCGCGCGTCTCGCGTCGCCTTGTGGAAGAGCGCCGCCGAGACGAGCCACAGACCCGCGAAAAAGCCGCACAGGACGAGTACACTCACCGCTCCGCCGGGTTCGCGCTGCGTCGAGGGTGCCGTCGCAATTGCAATCGCGAGCAGCATCTGCACCGCCGCGGTGCCGAGCATCGCGCGCGCCATGCCGTCCGGCTGGAACCGCGCGGCAAAGGCGCCGACGGCCGACGCGAATATGAGCATGAAGAAGCTGAAATTGATCGGATTGTCCTCGCCGACGATCCCCACAGCCAGATTGATCCAGATTATCAGGAAGGACACGACCAGCGCCACCGCCGCCCCGCCGCGATAGGCGAGGCTTGGCCACAGGCGCGCCGTGCGCTCGTAGACGAGGATCGGGCCGCAGATCATCACCCCGGCGAGGACGAAAGACGCTGGCCCCCAATTCCATTCCTCGCTGACCTGCATCATCACAGCCGGGGTCAGCAGCAACGCCGCTGCAATCCCCCAGCGCATCACGCGCCAACCATTCCACCCCATTTGCACATCGCTCACCATGGACTTGCCTCCTTTGATATGTGAGGCTCTACCCTGCGCTGCCGGCCGATGAGCGGCATGAGCAGTTCGTGAGATTTTGCTGAAAAATGAAGCCGGACCGCTATCAGTTCGATGATTTCACGGTCGATCCCGCCGATCGCAGCCTCTGCCGGCGCGGTGCGCCCGTCGAACTCAGCAATCGCTATTTCGACGCGCTGACTCTGTTGCTGCGCGAACGCGGGCGGCTCGTCACCAAGGATCGCTTCATGGACGAGGTATGGCGCGGCGTGCCGGTCACCGATGAAGCGCTCACCCAATGCATTCGCACGCTGCGCCGCCTGCTCGGCGACGATGCGGCACGACCGCATTTGATCGAGACGGTCCCCAAGCACGGCTATCGCTTCATCGGCGCGGCGGAGGTCATGACAACCGATCCCCGCCCCGCCGACCGCGCCGCGTTCGCCGGCGACCGATGGCGGCGCTTCCTGCTGGTCAGCGCCGCGGCAACGGCCGGCGGCGGCATCGCCGGTGTGCTCGGCGGTCTTTTCTATGGCCTCAGCATCGGCGTCGGCCCCGCGATGGGCGCGACGTCGGCGCTGTTCGTGCTGCTCGCAATCAACATGGTGGTCGGGCTGGTTGCTGGCATCGGGGTCGGCACAGGGCTGGCCGCGGCCGAACTCGCGCGCGGCGACCGCTGGCAATGGGCCATGCTGGGCGGTGCGATCGGCGGCTTTATGACCGGTGGGGCGGCAAAGCTCGTCGGCCTCGACGCCTTCGCCTTGCTGCTCGGTCAATCGCCGGGCGACATGACCGGCGCACCCGAAGGGCTGATATTGGGCGCGGCCGTCGGCGTCGCCACATGGGCGGCGCGCCACCACGCGCTCAGCCTGGCGCGGAGTGCCGCCGTGGGCGGGCTGGTGGCGGGCGTGTCGGGTGTCGCGATTTCACTCTCGGGCGGGACTTTCCTCGGCGGCAGCCTCGACTTCCTGCTCCGACGCTTCCCCGAATCGCGCTTCCGGCTCGATGTGATCGGCGCCCTCTTTGGCGAAAGCGGCTTCGGCGCGGGCAGCAAGGCGGCGACGTCGGGCATCGAATGCCTGCTCTTCGGCGCATGCGTCGTCGGGGCGATGTTTTTCGTACGGCCGGCGAGGATCAGCGCCCCACATCGCCCGACTTCCTAAATCGAACCAAAAGCTTGCGCGATGCTGCGCCGCACAATTTTTTCGCGCTACCTTCTTTAAATCTTCATCTTCGCGCCCCAGATAGCCGACGTCATCAGGGCGGGAGGCTTCATGACCGGTTCAGGCGCCACCCATCAAATGGCAATCATTCCCACCCGTTGGGAATCGATTCACGATCCAGAGCAGGCCGCCCAACGCGGCTGACACAAAAAAGCTCGGAAATCTGGGGCTCGCAAAAATTGGCACGACCTTTGCGATGCATTCGGCATCGGCGCGGGGCAGTGCCTGCAGCCAAAGGGAAAGACAAAAAGATGGAAAACGAAACCACCAACCTCTTCCGCCGCCGCGATACCTTCTTCGGTATCTGCGAGGCCGTTGGCCAGGATTTTGGCTTCAACCCGCTGTGGCTGCGCCTCGCCTTCGTCGCGCCGCTCTTCTTCTTCCCGGTCCAGACCTTCATCGGCTATTTCGCCCTTGGCCTGGTCGTCCTGGCCTCGCGCCTGACTTTCCCCGCCAAGGCGGCGGCCCAGCCCGCGCCGAGCGCGATCGAAGTCACCGCGCCGCAGGCCGAAAAGACCGAGGAACTTGCACTCGCAGCTTGAGCAGAGCCGGCCGGACACTCCCTCTCCCTTGAGTCCGGCCGCTCCGCTTCAATGGCGTCCCCCCGGCGCCATATCGATGGGACCGGCAAGCTTCTCCCCGGGGCTTGCCGGTCTCTTTGGTTTCCTGTCCCTGACTGGAACAGCTCCGCGGCAAATCAAAACGCCGCTTATAAACGCGTCGTTTACGACGTTGATCTATGACCGATCGCTGTAATTCCATTGGCTTGGGCGCCAGCGCCCCGCCACAGCGAGGATCATGCCTTGAGCCAATCGCCCCAGCCCCAGGCACAGACGCGCAGCGTCGCCGAATTGCTCGATGCGCTGGTCGCCAGCGACGGCACCGGCGCGCATCCGCACGTCCGCTCGGGCGCGCTGTCGAGCGGCCCCGAGGCGATGCGCAACCTCGCCGACGCGGTGCACTTCCTTTGCCTGCTCCACGGCCGTTATCCGGGCGTGATCGACAATGCCGCGCGCAAGGCCGTCGACCCCGCGTCGCGCCAGTGGATGGGCGAAGCGGCCGATGCCTTCGTCCAGGAGCGTGCCTTTCTGACCAGGATCGCCTCGGCGGTCGGCCCGGTGCCGAGCACGCAGGGCCAGGCGCAGTGCGAGGCCGCGGTTGCCGCGCAGCGCAAGGCGATCGACATGCTTGCCGAATCGGACCGCCACGGCTGCGCGCTCGGCGCCGCGATCGCGCTGACGCTCGACTGGCGGACGATCCGCGTCCTGCTCGACATCAGCGCGTTGCGGCTCGATCTCGCCCCACCGACCTGTACCCTCCCCGACCTTCCGGGCACCGCCCGCCTCGCCGCGACCGTCGCCCAAACCCCGGCGGTAGAACGCGCGATGGCGTTCGGTGCGCAGCAGTTGATCACCCAGCACAGCGGCCTGTGGGACCTGATGGCGGCGCGCGCCGCGAGCCGCGCGCATCCTTAATCCTTCTCCCCTCCCGCTTGCGGGAGGGGTCGGGGGTGGGCCTGCAACGTTGCGATCAGCCCACCCCGCTGCGACTAGCGAACAAGTTCGCAAGTCTCGCTGCCCCTCCCGCTTGCGGGAGGGGAGACAAGCTTGCACCCTCCCCCTCCCGCCGCTATGTCCGCTTGACGTTCACGTTAAGGGAAAGAGCCGATGCGTTTCGAAGGCACCAGCGCCTATATCGCCACCGACGACCTGAAGGTCGCGGTCAACGCCGCGACGTTGCTGCGCCGCCCCTTGCTCGTGAAGGGCGAACCCGGCACCGGCAAGACCGTGCTTGCCGAAGAGATCGCGAAGGCGTTCGACGCGCCGCTGATCACCTGGAACATCAAGTCGACCACCAAGGCGCAGCAGGGCCTCTACGAATATGACGCGGTCGCGCGCCTGCGCGATGGCCAGCTCGGCGAAGAGCGCGTCCACGATATTCGCAACTATATCCGCAAGGGCAAATTGTGGGAGGCGTTCACTTCGCCCAAGCTCCCCGTGCTGCTGATCGACGAAATCGACAAGGCCGACATCGAATTCCCGAACGATTTGCTTCAGGAACTCGATCGCATGGCTTTCCATGTCTATGAGACCGACGAGACGGTGACCGCGAAGGAACGCCCGATCGTCGTCATCACCTCGAACAATGAAAAGGAACTGCCCGACGCCTTCCTGCGCCGCTGCTTCTTCCACTATATCAAATTCCCCGACCGCGACACGATGGCGTCGATCGTCGACGTCCATTTTCCCGGAATCCAGAAGACGCTGGTCAGCCGCGCGATGGATATCTTCTACGAGGTCCGCGAAGTTCCCGGCCTCAAGAAAAAGCCCTCGACGAGCGAACTCATCGACTGGCTGAAGCTGCTGCTCAACGAGGATATGCCGCTCGAGGTCCTGCAGAACCGCGACGTCGGCAAGGCGATCCCCCCGCTCCACGGCGCGCTGCTCAAGAATGAGCAGGATGTGATGCTGTTCGAGAAGCTGGCGTTTATGGCGCGGCGTCAGGGTAGCTGAACATATCGTCGTCCCAGCGAAAGCTGGGACCGCTATCGACCACGCGCCGCCAGTTGAGCGATCCCAGCTTTCGCTGGGATGACGGCTATAACTGGTAAGCCACCTCGACATCGCCCCAGCGGCGGCCGTTGATCACCGCGGGCATATAGACGTTGCGCACGGTCACGTAATTGATGCCGTCGCCTTCCTGCCGATAGACCGTCATAAAAAACGGCGCCGTGCTGCGTTTCGCCGCGGCGTCGGTTTCGTCATAGAGCAGCCGACCGTTGCGGCAATGCGCGGTGTCATGCTCGAGGTCGCCGGTCGGCGCGCGCGAGCAATCGGTGATATGCGTCGGCAGGAAGCCGTTCATGTCGCCCGCCGACGACATCTTGATCTCGGGATGCTGCGCGACGATGCGATCGAACAGCGGGCGCCAGTGCGCATCGGCCCAGTCGCAGAGCGACGTACGAAAACGTTCGGGGTTCGAGTTCGGGACGCGGACATAATTTGTGTCGAACAGCTGCTCCATCGCCAGCTCGCCGTGCGCGACCGCGCGTTCGGCCAGCCCGACGAACTCGTCGCGTACCTTCGCCGCCAAGGCAACGATTGCCGAATCCTGCGGGGATACGCCCGCCGAGATCACTGCGTTGAACATGCGGTTCGACACATGCTCCATCGACAGGATCGAATCGCGCGTGCCCACCAAGGTCGAGCTATTGTCGCGCACCGAGGTGACGACGCTGTCGAGCGCCTCGCGCACCTTCGCGCCATTGGCATGGACCATCGCGCTCGATTGCGCGATGCGGTCGCTCTGGTCGTCGAGCAGCGCGACGAGGTGCGTCGCGTCATGCAGCGCGTCGGTGATCGTTTCGAACTGCGCCTCGGCGCGGCTCGACTGTTCGACACCCGACTGGATTTCGGTCACGAGCCCGCTCGCCTCGGCGGCGAGGCTGCCGATGCTGCGGCGGATTTCGTCGGTCGCGCCGCGCGTGTTCTGCGCCAGCTTCTTCACTTCGGCGGCGACGACGGCGAACGTGCGGCCGGCATCGCCGGCGCGCTCGGCTTCGATCGCGGCGTTCAGTGCGAGCATGTTCGTCGTCTTCGCGATCTGTTCGATCGACTGGCTGACCTGCTGCACCTGTTCCATCACTGCGGCGAAATTGGTGACATGCGTGCCGAGGCGCGCAACGAGGTCGATGACCGAACGGAATTCACTGACCGCGGCATTAACGCGCTCGGCGCCGGTATCGAGCTGTTCGCACGCCCGCGCCGAAAGCAATTTCGCCTCATCGGTCGAATCGGCGATCTGGCGCTGGTCGGCCTCAAGGCTGACAACATATTCCTCGAGCCGGCCGAGTTCGGCGATCTGGCGATCCATCTGGTCGGTCGCCCGCTCGATGCGCCCCGCGGCATCGCTGCACCCCACGGCAAGCTCGCCGCAGTCGCTCGCAACCGACTGGTCGAGGATCGGCGCCGCCGGATCGATCGGATCATATTTCATTGGCTTGCCCGCGTCCCTGAATGATCGACGAGATATGCCGGAGATTGGTTAATGGGGCGTCAATGGTGCGACGGTGCGCCGCGGTTCAGCAACCGGACCTTGCAGACGTTTCATATAAACGAATATTGGAGCCGTACGCACCCGCGATCGAGAGCGTCGGCGGCCATTAGTCGCGGCTTCACCTTTGCCCCGGTCGCAGGAAAAAGCGGACGCCCGCCTCCAATCAGTTCGGGCATGACATAGATTTGCAGATCGTCGAGTGCGCCGCGCTCGATGAAGCCCATCTGCAATTGCCCGCCGCCCAGCATCCACACATCCCCATCGTCAAGCGATCGCAGTTCGGCGATCAACGCGTCGACATCGCCGCGCGTCTGAAGCGGCCCTTTCGGATTCGCGATCGGTCGCGAGGTCACGACAAGGACGCGCTTGTCCCCATAAGCCCAAGGCGAACCGTCGCGGGCAAGGAAATCATATGTTCCGCGACCCATGACGATGGTGTGGATGCCGTTCAGAAAATGGCGATAATCATGTGGCCCGAGGTCAAGATCGTCATAAGCGAAGAGCCAGTCGAGGCTGTCGTCGGTCGTGGCGATGAAGCCGTCGAGGCTGGCTGCGATATAGCCGCGGATACGTGCCATCTTTTTTCCTTGATAAATAAATGAACGATCGTTTATATATTACCGCCGTGGGCAGACACAAGCTTCTTTCGAACACCGGGCTACTGGACCGACTGTTGACACAGCTGGAAAAGGTGGGACCGGGCGGCCTCAGCTTTTCGGTTGCCTCGCGGGCGGCTGGTCTCTCGCCCGCCACCCTCGTGCAGCGGTTCGCCACACGCGATGCGATGATCGAAGCGGTCCTGCTGCACGCGTGGGACAAGCTCGATGCGAAGACCAGCGCCGCCGATGCGGAAAGCCCCGCGACGCCGGCCGGCGCGATCGACCTGCTCATGGCATTGTCGCCAGGTCAGGCCGATGTCGCCGACGGTCTGCTGCTGTTGCGCGAAGATATTCGGCACCCTGCCCTTCGCGCGCGCGGCGCTGCGTGGGGTTCGGTTCTGGCCAAGGCGCTGGGCCGGCGGCTTGCGGTCGCGGCGCCCGATATCGAGCGGCTGGGGTGGCAGATGGCCAGCGTCTGGCAGGGGGCGATCATCTGGCGGGCGTTCCGCCACGAGAGCGAGCCGGCGAACGCAATCAGGGTGGCACTGGAAGATTGGTGCCGAAGCGTCGGCGCAGGGGACCATCAAAAGGGATAGCCGCGGTGCCACTTTCCGTAAACGTAAAGTAAGTTGCGCGCCGCGCCCGAACGCGATACGCCTGCCCCATGTTTTTCGGCTTTCTCGACGAGCTTCGCGCCGCGGGCATTCCCGCCAGCCTGAAAGAGCATCTGATGCTGCTGGAGGCGCTCGACCGCGAAGTGATCGACCGCAGTCCCGAGCAATTCTATTACCTCAGTCGCGCGATCTACGTGAAAGACGAGGGCCTGCTCGACCGCTTCGACCAGGTGTTCAACAAGGTCTTCAAGGGCATCATCTCCGATTACGGCCAGAACCCCGTCGATGTCCCCGCCGACTGGCTGAAAGCCGTCGCCGAAAAATTCCTGACGCCCGAGGAAATGGCGGCGATCGAATCGCTCGGCGACTGGGACAAGATCATGGAGACGCTGAAAGAGCGGCTCGAGGAACAGCAGAAGCGCCACGAAGGCGGCAGCAAGTGGATCGGCACCGGCGGCACCTCACCCTTCGGCAATTCGGGCTATAATCCCGAAGGCGTCCGCATCGGCGGCGAGAGCAAGCACAAGCGCGCGCTAAAGGTTTGGGAAAAGCGCGAGTTCCAGAACCTCGACAACACCAAGGAACTCGGCACCCGCAACATCAAGATCGCGCTCCGCCGCCTGCGCAAATTCGCGCGCGAGGGCGCGGCCGACGAGCTCGACATTCCGGGCACGATCGACGGCACCGCGCGGCAGGGCTGGCTCGACATCAAGATGCGCCCCGAACGGCGCAACGCGGTCAAGCTGCTGCTCTTTCTCGACGTCGGCGGCTCGATGGACCCGTTCATCAAGCTCTGCGAGGAATTGTTCAGCGCCGCGACGACCGAGTTCAAGAATCTCGAATTCTTCTACTTCCACAACTGCCCCTATGAGGGCGTGTGGAAAGACAACAAGCGCCGTTGGTCCGAACGGCATCAGATGTGGGATATCCTCCACAAATATGGCCATGATTATAAAGTGATCTTCGTCGGCGATGCGTCGATGTCGGCCTATGAAATCACCCATCCGGGCGGCAGCGTCGAGCATTTCAACGAGGAATCGGGCGCGGTCTGGCTGGGCCGGATCACCAAAGTCTATCCCGCCGCGGTGTGGCTCAACCCGGTGCCCGAGGCGCATTGGGGCTACACCCAGTCGGTGAAGCTGATCAAACAGCTGATGAACGACCGCATGTATCCGCTTAGCCTCGCCGGGCTGGACGATGCGATGCGCGAGCTGACGCGAAAGCATTGACGCGGCGTGGGCGGAGTGTAGGGGCGCGCTTATGATCGACCTCCCCCTCGTCACCATCCTGCTCCTCACGGGTTTCATCAACCTGATCGGCGCGCTTGCTTATGCCGCACGCATCGCGGGCGTCCGCACGCGGCGCATCGCGATGTCGTTCGCGCTGTTTAACATCCTCGTGCTCTTCTCGCGCACCTCGAACAGCTTTCTGGGTCCGTTTCTCGCCAAGCGGATCGAGACGCGCATTCATGACGGGAGCGGCGCCTCGCTGTTCATCGACATGCAGTTCGTCCTCGCCGCGGCGAGCGTCGCGACGCTGGTCGGCATCCTGCTCGTACCCACGGGGCAGCGCATGTTCGCCGCTGCGATTGCCTGGTATCAGGACAACCGCTCGACGACGAAGCTCGCGCTGAAGGCCGCGAGCCCGAGCGGGCTGCGTACGCTCCGCCGTTCGTTGACCATCCCCAGCCTTTCGCACCTCAAAAGCTGGAAGATGCCGAAGGGGATCGGCTGGGGCGTGCTGATCGCCAACTGCCTTGCGCAATCCTTGCTCGCGGTCGGCGTCGTGGCGTCGCTCTATGCCGGCTATCTCGCCCCCGAGTTCCGCGTCACCGCGTCGCAGCTGTCGGCGCTGATCAACGGTTTCGCGACGATCCTGCTTTTCGCCTTTATCGACCCGCAATTGTCGGTGATGACCGACGACGCGGTCGAGGGGAAGGTCGACGAGGCCGATTTCCGCCGCGCGATCACGCTGATCTCGCTGAGCCGCCTCGCGGGTACGGTCCTGGCGCAGGCGCTCCTTCTGCCCGCTGCCGCACTGATCGCCTACGTCGCCGTCTATGTCTGACCTGCCGCGCGGCCACAGCCGTTTCCATGCTGTCCGGTCGCGGCTGGAGGCAATGGCGGTCGAGCCGGGGCCGCGCGGCTGGTTCCTCGAATTTCTTGTCTTCGGTTTCAAGCAGGGCTGGGCGTGCCTGTTCGGCGGGTTGATGCTCGCGCTGCTGCTCGGCACGCATCTGTTCTGGCCCGACGATGCGCCGCTCCACCGCTATGACGCGATCACGATCGGCGCGGTACTGATCCAGCTCGGCATGCTTGCCTTCCGGCTCGAGACGCCGAAGGAAGCGCTCGTCATCCTGATCTTTCACATCGTCGGCACGGTGATGGAGCTGTTCAAGACCGCCGCGGGGTCGTGGCAATATCCCGAGGCGAGCCTGCTCCATATCGGCGCGGTGCCGCTCTTCTCGGGCTTCATGTATGCCGCAGTCGGCAGCTATATCGCGCGCGTCTGGCGCATCTTCGACTTTCGCTATTCGGGCTATCCGCCCGCGTGGGCGAGCTACGCGCTTGCCGCCGCAATCTACGTCAATTTCTTCGCGCACCATTGGGTGTACGACATCCGCTGGTTCCTCTTCGCGGCGACCGCGCTGCTCTTCTGGCGCTGCCACGTGTGGTTCCGCCCGCTGCACGTTCACCGCCGCATGCCGCTGCTTGTCGGCTGGGGGCTCGTCGCGCTGTTCATCTGGTTCGCCGAGAATATCGGCACCTTCGCGCGCGCGTGGACCTATCCCAGCCAAGACGACGGCTGGCACATGGTCGGGCTCGAAAAGCTCGGCAGCTGGTATCTGCTGATGATCATTTCGTTCGTGCTGGTCAGTTTGGTCCAGCGGCCGAAAGCGCCCGATACTGCCGGATAATCCGTCGCCCCCGCGAAGGCGGGCGCCGCCAGCGGTTTACGCATCGATGCTGAGCAAGGCCGACAACGGCCCCCGTCTTCGCGGGGGCGACTGGCTACGCGAACGGCCGGTCGATCGACGGCGGCGGTTCGCTGAACCATTTCGGCCCGCTGTCGGTCATGTAGAAGCAGTCTTCGAGCCTTATGCCGAACTCGCCCGGGATATAGATGCCGGGCTCATTCGAGAAACACATGCCGGGTGCGAGCGGCGTCGTTTCGCCGTGCACCAGATTGACCGGCTCGTGCCCGTCGAGGCCGATGCCATGGCCGGTACGGTGCGAGGTGCCGGGCAGCTTGTAGCCCGGCCCCCAGCCGAGGCTCTGGTAATAGGAACGTACCGCGTCATCGACTTGGCCCGCGGGCGTGCCGAGCTTCGCCGCGGCAAAGGCGACGTCCTGCCCCTTGCGCATCTGGTCCCAGACCTGCCGCTGGCGAACCGACGCCTTGCCGTAAACGAAGGTCCGCGAAATGTCGGATTGATAGCCGTGCACCGTCGCGCCGCAGTCCATGAGAACGACCTCGCCGCTCTTCACCGCCTGCGGCTTGCCGCTGCCATGCGGATAAGCGCTCGCCTCGCCGAGCAGGATCAGCTCGAATTCGCTCTTGCCGCCGAGCGCCTCGGTCGCCCCCTTCATGATTGCGCCGATGTCGGCCGGGGTCATCCCCGCCTCGACCCGTGGCGCGGTGTGGCGATAGGCGGCGAGCGTGATGTCGGCGGCGACCTGCATCAGCGCGATTTCGGCGGGTGATTTGTGCATCCGGCAGCCGCGCACAACGGGTGCGCCGTTGACGATCATCGCCTGCGGAATCGCTTTCTCGAGGCCATCGACCGCGAAATAGCGCACCGTTTCCTCGACGCCGATCCTGCCCTTTGCCAGCCCGCGCTTGCCGAGCCATGCGGCGACCGCGGCGAGCGGATTCTCGTCCTCGTTCCACGTCAGCACCTCGGCCTCGATGCCGAGGCTCTCGCGCACCGACGGTTCTTCGAAGAAGGGCGTGACGATCGCGACCTCGCCCTCGCGCGTCAGCACCGCGGCGGTCAGCCGCTCGCTCCGCGACCAGCGCACCCCAGTGAAATAGATGAGGCTCGATCCCGGTTCGATCAGCAGCGCGCCGATATCGTTCGCACGCATCAACTCCTTCGCCTTGGCGATCCGCTCCAGGCGTTCGGCCTTGCCGATCGGAACCGCCTTTGCCGCAAGATTGGGAAGGCCAGCCGTATCGGCGGCGAGCACGGGCGCCGGCAAGGTCGCTGCCAGCCCGCCGATTGCCGCAGTGCCGAGAAATTGCCTCCGGTGCATCATCGTCCCCTTCGTCAATAAATGAGCAAGTCGGCGATTTCCTCGCGCCACGCCGCCTCGTCGGGCAGCGCGAGCGCATCGAGATCGCCCGCCGCCGCGCCCGCATCGTCGACCCACTCGCGCAGGCCCGGCCCGCCGTTGATCACGTCGATCGCGAGCACATCCTCGGTATACTCATATTTGAAGTCCTTGCCGCGCCAGATCGGATAATCCGGATAGAGGCTGCGGATCGCCTTGAACCCCAGCGCCTGCACGCGCCACGGCTGGAATGCATCATCGTCGTACCACGGCCCGTCGGCATGGATATGCACGCCGCTGCTCAGCTGGCCGACATGTTTGTGAAAGGTCGGCTGGAACCAGATATCGCGCAGCTTGCATCCGCGAAGCCATTGCGGGGCGAGACGGCGCATCTCGGCGATCACCGCCTTCGCGTCGATATCGGGCGCCCCGAACAGTTCGAGCGGGCGCGTCGTGCCCCTGCCCTCGCTGAGTGTCGCACCCTCGACCATCACGGTGCCGGCATAGGCGCGCGCCATATTGACGTTCGCGGCGTTCGGGCTGGGGTTGATCCACACCCGGCCCTCCGGCCAGCCGAAGCCGGGGCCTTTGGGATCCCAGCTCTCCATTTCGATCACGCGATAATCGACGTCGAGGCCGAAGTGGCGGATGAACCAGTGTCCGATCTCGCCCATCGTGAGGCCATGGCGCATCACCATCGGCCCCGCGCCGACGAAGCTTTCCCAGCCGGGTAGAAGCCGCGTCCCCTCGACGGGGCGCCCCGCCGGGTTCGGCCGATCGAGCACCCATACCGCCTTGCCATGCTGCGCCGCGGCTTCGAGAATATAGAGCAGCGTCGTCACATAGGTATAGATGCGGCAACCCAGATCCTGCAGGTCGACGAGCATCACGTCGAAGGTATGCATCGACTGGCCGCTCGGCCGCCGCACCTCGCCATAGAGGCTGAACACCGGCATGCCATAGGTCGGATCGGTGAAGTCCGGCGACTCCATCATATTGTCCTGAAGGTCGCCGCGAACGCCGTGCTGCGGCCCGAACACCGCGGTAATATCAAGCCCCGACGCGACGAGCGCATCGACGCTGTGCGTCAGGTCGGCGGTGACCGAAGCGGGGTGCGCGAGCAGCGCGACGCGCTTGCCTTCGAGCGGTTTGCGAAGCGCCGGATCGGCGAGCAGGCGGTCGAGGCCGAAGTTCACTGTCATGCCGCGTCGGGTGCCCCAAGCGTGAGCGCAAAGCAATCGGGATGATGGAAGTCTGGCTTGCCCGGCGGATGCGCGAGTGCCCAATAGCTTTTGGTGCCGTCGAGTTCCTCGATCACCGCCGACAGCGCGAGCTTCGCGCCGTTGTCGGGGAAAATCCCTGGTTCGACGCGCAGCGCATAGCTCTGGTCGCCTTTCTCCGCCGCCATTTCCCAAGGCGCGAGATCGTCAGTGCGCAGCAGCGAGCGATAATCGTCGAACTGGTAACAGGCCCAGCGGCCGTCGGGCGAATAGTTGAATTCGGTATAGTCGGGCTCGCCTTCCTCGGTCAGGAAGGCTTCGAAGCAGGTGCTTTCCCACAGGCCGTCGGTCGCGCTGTCGGCGATGACGAGCTCGCCCTGGCCGTCGGGCAGCACCAGCGCGGCGATTGCACCGTCGACGATGAAACGCAGTGCAAAGCCGTCCTCGAACGACAGGCTGACCTCGACCGCGACCGCACGCACGGCCTTGCCCGGCGTCGCCGGATGACAGATCAGTTCCTTGCGCATGCTATCCAAATATCAAACCCCATGCTAAGCGCCCGCCCGCTATGACCAGTTACAAATCCGACCTGCTGCGCCTGCTCGATGAGCGAGGCTATATCCATCAGACGACCGACGCGGAAGGGCTCGATGCGCTCGCCGGCAAACAAGTCATCCCGGGATATATCGGCTTCGACGCGACCGCGCCCAGCCTGCATGTCGGCAGCCTCGTCCAGATCATGATGCTGCGCCGCCTGCAACAGACGGGGCACAAGCCCGTCGTGCTGATGGGCGGCGGGACGACGCGGATCGGCGACCCCACCGGGCGCGACGAAAGCCGCAAGATGCTGTCGGACGAAACGATCGCCGCGAACATCGCGTCGATCTTCAGCATCTTCCAGCAATATCTGACCTTCGGCGACGGCCCGACCGACGCGGTGATGGTGAACAACCACGACTGGCTCGGCCAGCTCGGCTATATCGAGCTGCTGCAGGAAGTCGGCACGCACTTCACGATCAACCGCATGATGACCTTCGATTCGGTCAAGCTGCGGCTCGAGCGCGAGCAGCCGATGACCTTCCTCGAATTCAACTACATGATCCTCCAGGGCTACGACTTCCGGCATCTGTCAAAGGACATGAATGTCCGCCTGCAGATGGGCGGATCGGACCAGTGGGGCAATATCGTCAACGGCATGGAGCTCGGCCGCCGCATGGACGGTGCCGACCTCTACGGCCTCACGACTCCGCTGCTGACGACTGCAGCAGGGGCCAAAATGGGCAAAACCGCCGCCGGCGCCGTCTGGCTTAACCCCGAACAACTGTCCCATTTTGACTATTGGCAATATTGGCGCAACTGCGACGACCGCGACGTCGGCAAGTTCCTGAAGCTCTTCACCGATCTGCCGCTCGATGAAATCGCGCGGCTCGAAGCGGTCGAAGGCGCCGAGATCAACGAGGCGAAGAAAATCCTCGCGAACGAAGCAACCGCGATGTGCCGCGGCGCCGACGCCGCAAGGGCCGCCGCCGAGACCGCGACGCAAACCTTTGAAAAGGGGCAGATCGGTGGCGACCTTCCGCAGGCCGTCGCGCCCGCCGAGGGGCTTAGCGTCGTCGATGCACTGCGCGAATTGGGCTTCGCAGCGTCGAACAAGGAAGCCCGCCGCAAGCTCGACGAGGGCGCGGTGAAGGTCGATGGCGCGGTCATTCGCGACCCGCAGCACCTGATCCAGCCCGGTGCGGACCCGGTTCCGCTCAGCCTCGGGTCAAAAAAACATGGCCTTGTGACTCGGTAACGCGCACAGACGCATTTACGACTTCTTCAGCAATCGGATGGATCGTCATGGCCAAATCAACAAGGTCCACGAATATGCGCAAGATTGACACAAGCAAGGCCCACTATGTCGGCCTCGACCAGCGGATCGCTCCGCGTAGCGACGTCTATTGCCGCCTGCCCTTTGTCATGCCCGACGGACGGCAGGAAATGTGCACCTGCGTCAACATCAGCGCCGACGGTATGCTGATGCGCTTCGAACGCGGACTGGAGATCGGCGACCTCGTCGTGCTCCGCATGCCGATCATCGGCCGCACCTCGGCGAAGGTCGTCTGGTCGCTCGCTGGCAAGACCGGTTTGCAGTTCGACAAGTCGATCTCGGTCGAAGATTATCTGCCGATGATCCGCGCCATGGGCGCACGGGGCGACGTAAACTAAGCCACTACCAAAATCGTCGCCCCCGCGAAGGCGGGGGCCGCTATCGTCGTGGCGCCATGTTGCCAGCGGCCCCTGCCTTCGCAGGGGCGACGTTTACCCACTAACCGCTCCGCAGCAGCGGCACCGCCGCATCGCGCTCGAACAGATAGAGGCAGAGGCGCACGGCTTCGGCCCGCGCGCCGTCCATCCCGCCATCGCGCTCGACGAACAACCGCGCATCATCGTGCGCGACCGGCAGCAGCCGCACGAGCTGTTCGGGCGTCGCAAGCCGGTAATCGGCATCGCCCGACTGTTTCAGCCCGAGCAGCTCGCCGCCGCCGCGCAGTTCGAGATCCTTCTCGGCGATCACGAAACCGTCGTTCGTATCGCGCATCAGCGCCAACCGCTCGCGCGCGGTTTCGGAGAGATTTTGCGAGCGCAGCAGCAGGCAAACCGACTTTGCGGTGCCGCGCCCGACACGGCCGCGCAGCTGATGGAGCTGCGCCAGCCCGAAGCGGTCGGCATGCTCGACGATCATCAGGCTGGCGGCGGGCACATCAACCCCGACCTCGATCACCGTCGTCGCGACGAGGACGCCGATCTCGCCCGCCTGGAAGCGCGCCATGACGTCATCCTTCTCGGGTCCTTTCATCCGTCCGTGCACCAGTCCGACACGACTTTCGCCCAGCCGCGCGCGCAGCAGCGCCGCGCGCTCCTCCGCAGCAGCGAGTTCGCTGATCTCGCTCTCGGCAACGAGGGGGCAGACCCAATAGGCTTGCGCGCCGCTCGCCAGATGGCGGTGGAGGCCGTCGACCACCTCATCGAGACGATCGACCGAAACGACGCGCGTGTCGATCGGCGTGCGCCCCGGCGGCATCTCGTCAATCTGCGACACGTCCATCTCGCCGTGATTGGCGAGTTGCAGCGTCCGCGGAATCGGAGTTGCGGTCATCACGAGCAGGTGCGGCGGACGCGCCGCCTTTTGGGTGAGCATCAGCCGCTGTGCGACGCCGAAACGATGCTGTTCGTCGACGACGACGAGCGCGAGGTCCTTGTACGCCACCGCCTGCTGGAAGATCGCGTGGGTGCCGACGAGAATGTCGATGCTGCCATCGGCGAGCCCCATCAGCGTCGATTCGCGGACCTTGCCCTTGTCGCGCCCGGTGAGGATCGCGAGGTTCATGGGCAAGCCGCCGAGCATCCGCTGCAACGTCGCAAAATGCTGGCGTGCGAGAATTTCGGTCGGCGCGAGCAACGCCGCCTGCGTCCCCGCCTCGACCGCCGCGAGCATCGCGCGCAGCGCAACGAGCGTCTTGCCCGAGCCGACGTCGCCCTGCAACATGCGCAGCATCGGGGTGTCCTGCGCCATATCGCCCGCAATTTCGCGTCCGACGCGCTCCTGCGCGCCCGTCAGGCCGAAGGGCAGCTTGAGCGCATCGGTCATCCGCCCGTCGCCGACGATCGCCCGGCCCTTGCGTGTGCGGAGGCCCTGGCGGATCAGCATCAGCGCGACCTGGCTTGCGAAAATCTCGTCATAGGCGAGCCGGTCGCGCGCCGCCTCGTCGCGCGGACTGGCGTGCGCGCGCTCCATCGCCTCGTTCCAGGCGGGCCAGCTGCGGCTCGCCAGCAAGGGCGCGTCGATCCATTCGGCAAGCTCGGGCCGCCGTTCGAGCGCGACCTGTCCCAGCTGCGACAACCGCGCGTTGGTGAGGCCCTCGGTCAGCGGATAGACCGGCTCATGTTCGGCGATCCCCGCCTCGTCGCCCGGCTCGACGACCTGATCGGGGTGCACGATCTGGCGCATGTCGCCATAAAGATCGAGCCGGCCCGACACGCGGCGTTTTTCACCCAAAGGAAAGAGCTTGCGCGCCAGCCCCGACGTGCGCCCGAAATAGACGAGCCGGACATGGTCGCCCGCATCGTCGAACGCCTCGACCCCGAACGGCGCGCGCGGACTGCGGCCGGCACGATAATCCTGCGCGGTCAGTTCGACGATGATCGTCTGCCCAGCCTGCGCCTGATCGAGCCGCTCGACCGGGAAACGCGAGATCAGCCCCGTCGGCAAGTGGAAGAGCACGTCGACGACGCGCTCCAGCCCCAGCCGCGTCAGCGGCTTGGCAAGCTGCGGCCCGACGCCTTTCAGGTCGGTGAGCGCGGCAAAGAGCGGATTGAGTATCTCGGGTCGCATGGCTAGGGCGTGTCTAGCCCCCACATTCCGTTCGTGTCGAGCTAAGTCGAGACACCCTGCGTTTATGCCGGACCGATGGGCATCTCGACTTCGCTCGATGCGAACGGATTTCGGGATGGCCGTTGAAGAAGTTCGAGAGAAAAAGACAAGGCCCGCCATGACTGAACGCCTCAAACGCCTGAAATTCCGCGCCTGGCACCGCGGCACGCGCGAGGCCGATTATATGATCGGCGGTTTCTTCGACCGCTATTCGGCCGAATGGGGCGAAGCGGAACTCGACTGGTACGAAGCCGTTGTCGAAGAAGATGACGTCGACATCATGGCGTGGGCGCTCGGCACCGGTCAGCCGCCCGCGCATCTCGACCGACCGGAGATGATCGCTGCGATGCGCCGCCTGGACTATATCCCGCTGCCATGACGATGCCCGCCGCCGACATTTTTGCCGCGATCGGATCGGCGTCGATGCCGCTGACGCTGGCGCGCGCCGCCGACGGCTTTCTGCCGCTGCTACTCGCCGACCTCGCGCGGGCAAGCGACAAGCGCCTCGTCTATGTCGCGACCGACGATACCGCGATGCAGGCGATCGCCGACGCGGCACCCTTCTTTGCGCCCGACCTGATCGTCCACCGCTTCCCCGCATGGGATTGCCTGCCCTATGATCGCGCGGGGCCGTCGATGCGCGTCAGCGCCGACCGGCTCGCGACCCTCTCCGCGCTGCAACAGCCGCCGAAACGCGGCGAGCTGGTTCTCACCACCGTCGCCGCGATCACCCAGCGCACCCTCACCCCCTTCCGCATCCGCCAGCTCGCGACGACGCTCGCCGCAGGGCAGCGGATCGACCGCGACGCGCTCGCCGAACTGCTCGTGTCGAACGGTTTCAGCCGCGTCGACACCGTCGCCGACCAGGGCGAGTTCGCAGTGCGCGGCGGCATCCTCGACCTGTTCCCCGCCGGCGAGGAAACGGGCCTGCGCGTCGATTTCTTCGGTGACGAGATCGAAAGCATCCGCCGTTTCGACCCCGCCGACCAGCGCAGCCTTGGCCCCGCCAAGGCGTTGCAGCTTCTCCCGGCGTCCGAAACCCTGCTCGACGAAGCAACGATCAAGCGCTTCCGCTCGGCCTATCGCGACCTGTTCGGCGGCCAGTCGACCGGCGATCCGCTCTATCAGGCGGTCAGCGAGGGCCGGCGGCAGGCGGGCATGGACCATTGGTTGCCGCTGTTCGAAGAACGGCTCGCGACCTTATTCGATCATATCGACCCCGCGACCCCCGTGCTGCGTGGCCATCGCACCGAGGCGACCGCCGAGACGCGCTTCGCCGCGATCGCCGACTATCATGCGAACCGCGTTGCCGCCGAACGCGAATCGCCGGGCAGCTATCGCCCGCTCGCACCCGAGACGCTGTACCTGACCGAGGAGGACTGGGCCGGAGCCTCGTCGGACCGGCCGATCCATATCATCACGCCGTTCGACGTCCCGCCTGCCGCGACTGTCGTCGATCTCGAAACCTTCGCCGCTCGCGATTTCACCCCCGAACGCACCGCCGACCTCAACGTCTATGACAAGGTCGCCGACCACCTCAGTGACGAGCGCCGCAAGGGCCGGCGCACGATCATCGCGAGCTATTCGGGCGGCGCGCGCGAGCGCCTGTCGGGACTGCTGCGCGATCATGGCGTCACCTCGCTCTCACCCGCCGACAGCTGGCAGGACGCGCTCGGCACCGCCTCGGCCGAAAGCGGCGGCGCGACCGCGATGGTCGTCCTTCCGCTCGACCATGGCTTTGCGAGCGACGCGATCAGCCTGCTCACCGAACAGGACATTCTCGGCGAACGTCTCGTCCGCCGCCAGAAGCGCCGCAAGAGCGCCGATGCGTTCTTGGCCGAACTTGCGACGCTCAGCGTCGGCGACCTCGTCGTCCATCTCGATCACGGCATCGGGCGTTACGAGGGGCTGACCCAGATCCCCGTCGGGAGCAGTCCACACGATTGCGTCGCGCTCACCTATTCGGGCGGCGACAAGCTTTATGTCCCGGTAGAAAATCTCGACGTCCTTTCGCGCTACGGCGGCGAGAGCGACGGTGTCGGCCTCGACAAGCTCGGCGGTGAAGCCTGGCAGCGCCGCAAGGCGCGGATGAAGGAGCGCATCCGCGAGATTGCGGGCGAACTGCTCGCGACCGCGGCGCAGCGCGCTTTGCGTTCGGGCGAACTGCTCGCTCAGGACGCCGCCTACCCCGCTTTTGCCGACCGCTTCCCCTATCAGGAAACCGACGATCAGGACCGCGCGATCGGCGACGTGCTCGCCGACATGGCGTCGGGTCGTCCGATGGACCGGCTCGTCTGCGGCGACGTCGGCTTCGGCAAGACCGAGGTTGCACTCCGCGCCGCGTTCGTCGCGGCGATGGCGGGGGTGCAGGTCGCGGTCGTCGTCCCGACGACTTTGCTCGCGCGCCAGCATTACACCAATTTCTCCGAGCGCTTCAAAGGCTTCCCGGTCAACATCGGCCGGCTATCGCGCCTCGTTCCGGCGGGTGAGGCGCAAAAGACGCGCGATGGTCTGTCGAGCGGCCACATCGACATCGTCGTCGGCACCCATGCGGTGATCGCGAAATCGGTCGAGTTCAAGAATCTCGGTCTCGTGATCGTCGACGAGGAGCAGCGCTTCGGCGTCGTTCACAAGGAGCGGCTGAAGCAGCTCAAGACCGACGTCCATGTGCTGACACTGACCGCGACCCCGATCCCGCGCACGCTGCAAATGGCGATGTCGGGGCTGCGCGAGCTCAGCGTCATCCAGACTCCGCCGGTCGATCGCCTCGCGGTGCGCACCTATGTGGCGCCGTGGGACGCCGTGGTGCTCCGCGAAGCCCTGCTACGCGAACATGACCGCGGCGGGCAGAGCTTCTTCGTCGTCCCGCGGATCAAGGATCTTCCCGATATCGAGGAATTCCTGCGCAACCGCGTGCCCGAAATCAAATATGTCGTCGCACACGGCCAGATGACCCCGACCGAGGTCGAGGACCGGATGAGCGCCTTCTATGACCGCAAATATGATGTGCTGCTGTCGACGACGATCGTCGAAAGCGGACTCGACATCCCGAGCGCCAACACGCTGATCATCCACCGCGCCGACCGCTTCGGCCTCGCGCAGCTATACCAGCTGCGCGGACGCGTCGGACGCGCGAAGACGCGCGCTTATGCCTATCTCACAACCCCCGAGCATGGCGCGATCACCGACACCGCCGAAAAGCGGCTCAAGCTGCTCGGCGACCTCGACACGCTCGGCGCGGGTTTCCAGCTTGCAAGCCACGATCTCGACATTCGCGGCGCGGGTAACCTCGTCGGCGACGAACAGTCGGGGCATATCCGCGAGGTCGGCTTCGAACTTTACCAGTCGATGCTCGAAGAGGCGATTTTGGTCGCCAAGGCCGAAGGCGCCGGCAAGCTGCCGCCGCGCGAGGCGCTGTCGCCCACGATCACCGTCGACGCGCCGATCCTGATCCCCGAGGATTATGTTCCCGACCTGCCGCTGCGCATGGCGCTCTATCGCCGCCTCAACGATGCGCAGGATCGCCCGGCGCTCGACGCCTTCGCGGCCGAGATGATCGATCGCTTCGGCCCGCTGCCGCCCGAGACCGCGAACCTCGTCCAGCTGATGGAGATCAAGGCGAACGCTAAACTCGCGGGCATCGCCAAGCTCGACGTCGGGACCAAGGGCGCGCTCGTGAGCTTCCACGGCGACCAATTCGCGAACGTTCCGGGGCTGATCGCTTATGTCGAACGGCTCAAAGGCCGCGCGCGCATTCGCCCCGACAACAAGCTGTCGATCAGCGGCGATTGGGTCAGCACCGGCGCACGCCTCAACGGCGCGCTGCAGCTATCGAAGGGTTTGGGCAAGCTGGCGAAACAGGTCGCCTAGGCGCCCATCAACGCCAGCAGCTGATCCGCCGGCACCGGCCCCGACTTCAGGAACCCCTGCCATGTCGCGACGCGCAGTTCGGACAGCCGCGCCAGCTGGCGCTCATTTTCGATCCCCTCGGCCACCA
This sequence comes from Sphingopyxis sp. MSC1_008, assembly GCF_023197165.1. GTDB lineage: Bacteria > Pseudomonadota > Alphaproteobacteria > Sphingomonadales > Sphingomonadaceae > Sphingopyxis. The sequence continues at coordinate 205,630 of NZ_JALPRD010000008.1, read as the reverse complement.
CGAGCAGCCCCAGCGCGCGCGCCAGGTCGACGATCGCGCGCACGACGATGCGGTCGCGGTCGCTGCCGTCGATCGTCCGGGTAAAGCCGCTGTCGATCTTCAGATAATCGATCGGCAACCGCGCGAGCAGCGACAGGCTGGAATAGCCGGTGCCGAAATCGTCGATCGCGACCGCGACGCCAAGCGCGCGGATCTGCGCCAGCTGGTCGGCCGCGCTGGCGGGGTCGCTCAGCATCGCCTGTTCGGTCAGTTCGAGCGTCAGCCGGTCGGGATCGATCTTCGCCGCCTTTGCCATCGCGGCGAAGCGACCGGCAAATTCGGGATCGCCCAGATCGGCGGCGGTGATGTTGAGCGAGACGCGGAGCTTCGCGAGCGCCTTCGGCCAGGTCGCCATTTCGGCAAGCGCGACGCGGTGGGCATGTTCGGTGAGCTCGCATTCGAGCCGCGCCGCACGCGCCGCGGTGACGAGCGGCCCGGCGCCCAGCAGCCCGAGTTCGGGATGCTGCCAGCGCAGCAGTGCCTCGACCCCGGTCATCTCGCCCGTCGCGACGTCATATTGCGGCTGGTAGTGGATCACGACCTCGTTCTGCGACAGCGCGGCGTGGACCATCACCCCGTCACGGGCGGACGCCGGCCGCGCCAGTTGATCGCAGGCCGCACGCAATTGCTCGGCGACCGACTCATCGCGCGTGATCAGCGCCGCGGCGATGCGGATCGACAAGCGACCGTTCGGATCGCCGACGATCGGTTCGGCAAGCGCGACGTGGAGCGCGCGCTCCTGCGCGCGCAGCGCGCCGAGCGACATCGGTGTCGACGGGACGATCAGGAAACGCGGGCCGTCGAGCCGGTCGACGCAAGATCCCTGCCCGAATTCGTCGCTCGCGAAATTTTCGAGCCGCCGCCCGATCTCGTCGAGCACCGAATCGCCCGTTGCCGTCCCGGCGCTATTGTTGATGCGCGCCATCTGGTCGACCTGGACCAGGATAACCCCGGCGTCGGCATCATAGCGCGCGTGCAGGGCTTCGAGTTTGCGGGCGCAGGCGGAAAGGGTGTCGGACAGGCGATTCATGGCGGTCCCTCTATCAGGCTTTGCTTGCCAAGAGCTTCCCTTTTGCAGCACAATATGCGCGTGGCTGCCACATTATCCCGACATGCCGTATCGACGGCACCCTTGATCGACGGCATTGGCCGCCAGATCAGCTACTTACGCCTGTCGGTCACCGATCGCTGCGACCTGCGCTGCCGCTATTGCATGGCCGAGGACATGACCTTCCTGCCCAAATCGGCGGTGCTCAGCATAGAGGAAATGGGCGAAATCGCCGGGCGCTTCATTGCGCGCGGGATTCGCCGCATCCGTCTGACCGGCGGCGAGCCGCTGGTGCGGCGCGGGATCGACACGCTCGCGGCGCGATTGGGGGCGATGATCGGCCACGGTCTCGACGAACTGACGCTCACCACCAACGCGATGCGGCTGGCCGAGCATGCGCCGATGCTGGCCGCGGCGGGGGTGCGCCGCATCAACGTCAGTCTCGATACGCTCGACCCCGCCGCCTTTCGCCACATCACCCGTGTCGGCGACCTTGCCGTCGCGCTGCGCGGGATCGATGCGGCGCGCGCCGCCGGGCTGGCGGTCAAGATCAACATGGTCGCGCTCGCCGGGCTCAACGAAGACCAGCTCGTCCCGATGCTCGATTATTGCGCCGCAAATGGCTGCGACCTGACGCTGATCGAAACGATGCCGCTTGGCGAGGTCGAAGGCGACCGCAGCGATCATTATATCCCGCTTCACCAGTTCATCGCGCCACTGCGCGAAACCCGCGCCATCTTTCCGGTCGACAAGCGCACCGGCGGTCCCGCCCGCTATTTCGCGGTCGAGAACAGCCCCGTGACGCTCGGGCTGATCACTCCGCTCAGCGACAATTTCTGCGCGACCTGCAACCGCATCCGCCTGACCGTCGAGGGCCGCGTCTATATGTGCCTTGGCCAGGACGATCATGTCGACCTGCGCGCCGCGCTGCGCGACGGCGGCGACGTCGATGGCTTGATTGATGCCGCTTTGGCTGGCAAACCCCGCGCGCATGACTTTCATATCGACGGAAAGTCCAAACCGGCGGTCGCGCGTCATATGAGTGCAACGGGCGGCTGAGGGGCCGCCCGCTAGGGGAACCGGACCAATATGCATCGCAAGATTGCGCTCGTCGCATCGAACGCGCCCGCGGCCATGGAGGCCGAAGCCGAACTGCGCCCGCTCTACGACTTCGTGGAATTGGGAGAGGCCGACCTGCTGATCGCGCTCGGCGGCGACGGTTTCCTGCTCCACATGCTGCACCAGCTGCTCGACCAGCGGCGCAGCATGCCCGTTTTCGGCATGAACCGCGGCACCATCGGCTTCCTGATGAACGAGTTCCGGATCGAGGGGCTGGTCGACCGGCTCGCCGCCGCGCGCCCCTTCCTGATCCATCCTTTGTCGGGCGACATCACGACGATCAGCGGCGAGCGCCACATATTGCCCGCGATCAACGAGATTTCGCTGCTGCGCGAAACGCGCCAGGCGGCGAAGCTCGAGGTGATGATCAACGAAAAGACGATGCTCGAGGAACTGGCGTGCGACGGCGTGCTCGTATCCACCCCGGCGGGATCGACCGCCTATAACCTCAGCGCCAACGGCCCGATCCTGCCGCTCGAATCCGAAATGCTCGCATTGACGCCGATCAGCCCCTTCCGTCCGCGGCGCTGGCGCGGCGCGCTCGTCCCCGAATCGACGAGCATCCGTTTCAATGTCCGCGAGGCCGCCAAGCGCCCGGTCAGCGCGGTCGCCGACCAGCGCGAGATCCGCGATGTGAAGACGGTTTTGGTCACCACCGACCGCAGCCGGCCGCTGACTTTGCTCTTCGATCCCGACCAGGGCCTCGACGAACGCATCGCGATGGAACAATTTATCGTCTGAGAGTGATAAAAGGCCACAAAAGCCCCTTGATAAATATGTCGGTTGGCGGCAAAGGGGCCGCCTTGTCCGCTTCGGCGGCGTGTTCCTCGGTAGCTCAGCGGTAGAGCAATCGACTGTTAATCGATCGGTCGTAGGTTCGAATCCTACCCGGGGAGCCACTTTTTTCCAGATATGCGAAAGCCTACGCCAAAGCATCCTAGCTTTGCGTGGTTTGCGGCTCATCGAGCCCCAATTTGATCGGCTGGCGTCGACAATCGATGCCAGTCCTATTTGCATGTAAATTATCGCAATTTGCCTTGCTCTACAAAGGCAAAATTGACCGATAAGGCTATGTCATAAGAAGACCGGCGCCAGGAAAGTTTAGGAAAAAATAGGAAAGTCGTCCCGGGTGCTCGATATGCCGAGATCCAGCCATAACCCCTACCAGCAGCCTTCATACCGTCTGGCCTTGGATGCGGATTGGGTATAGCCGACATGGCCCGGCGCATCTTTCCCCGAAAGTTCGGTCAATGCCATTACAAACAGGCAAGCGCGTCCTGCTGCTTCACAATGCGAGAGCGCGGCAAGGCGAAAGCGCGCTCGAACCGGTGCGTGGCCGGCTAGAGGCCGGCGGCCTTACCGTCACCGTCGAACCTTTCGAGAATCTCCCCGAGATTGCGCGCGACATCGCGCGCCTTCATCGAACCGCGGACGCTGTCATAGTCTGCGGCGGCGACGGATCGATCTCATCGGCCGCGCCGGCGATCATCGATAGCGGGCTGCCGCTCGGCATTATCCCCGCGGGTACCGCCAACGATCTGGCCCGGACGCTCTCGATCCCGCTCGACTTCGCCGCCGCCGCCGACGTTATCGTCGCCGGCCATAAGAGACAGATCGACGTCGGCACCGTGAACGGTCATGCTTTCTTCAACGTCGCGAGCATCGGGCTGAGCAGCGAATTGGCGCAAAGGCTGGACCCCGGAATCAAAAAACGTTTCGGGCGCCTCGGCTATGCCGTTGCCGCGCTCCGCATCTTGGCGGGCGCCCGGCGTTTTCGCGCGAGGATCGTCGAAAAGGGAAGCGGGACGACAGTCAAAACCTACCAGATCGCGATTGGGAACGGCCGCCTATACGGCGGGGGCAACGTCGTTGAGGAAACGGCCGCTATCGATGACGGCACGCTCGACCTCTATAGCCTGGAGATGCGAAATCTCTGGAAGCTGGCCGTCATGGTCCGCGCTTTCCGGACCGGTACCCACGGCGCGTGGAAAGAGGTTCGCACCGCAAGGTGTGTGGAGTTCGACATTGAAACGCGGCGCCCGATGCCGATCAACACCGACGGCGAAATCGTGACCGCGACGCCCGCCCATTTCCGCGTGCTTCCTGCCGCCGTGACCGTATTTACTCCGTCCGACGCCGAGGCCGCTAATTACCCCGTGCGCCTGTACCACAGCTGAGAAGTCTTTTGGCCGATTGCGGACGGTCTTCTGTGGGGTACAAAAATGTAGAAGGCAGCCGAAAAATCATTCCACTCGAAGGTTGCTACCGCAAGATTGGAACCGATGAGCCAGGACCCGCTCAGTTTCAATCATGACATCAAGCGCGTAGCGAAAGCACGAGAAATTATTTTACACCAACGGCCATGCATCGTGGCCGAGCCGCCCTCGCTGGCCGCATCGCGCTCGGTCCGGACGAAGGCGCGCCCGCAAAGGGCTCTATCGCGAACGATCCGGCCCCCGCCTTATAGGCGAACTCGCCAAAACCTACCGCTGTTCGCCCCCGCGCCCGTGATCATTTCAGACTCGCGGCGCCTTGTCATAGACGAGGCGGAAGCCGACATTGCTCGTGCCAAGACCTGGGTCGCGGCCCTGCCGCGAGGCCGGGCGATAACGCTGGCAATAATTGGGCGCGCATAAATAGCTGCCCCCCTTGACCGTTCGCGACGGCATTTCGGGGTTGAGCGGATCATAGGCGTTGTTCTCGTCGGGCCCCTTGGGGTTATCCTTGTCGCCGGGATTGTGGCCGGGCTTGAAGAAGTCGGCGGTCACTTCCCAGACATTGCCGACCATGTCGTACAGCCCATTTGCGTTGGGCTTGTAGCAGCCGACCGGCGACACACCCTTGAACCCGTCACTTTCGGCATTGTAGTTCGGGAAAGCGCCCTGCCAGCTGTTCGCTTCGGCGGGCTGGACATTCTTCGACCGCTGGCCCGCGCTCGCCGCATATTCCCATTCGGCCTCGGTCGGAATGCGTCCGCCGGCCCATTTGGCGTAGGCGATCATGTCGTCCCACGCGAGATGCACCACGGGCTCGTTTGCCACTTGGTCGGCGCCGGTCGGGCCATAGGGCTTTTTCCAGTTTGCGCCGGGGACATATTTCCACCAGTCCGAATAATTGTTCGACGGGAAATCAGGCGGGGTGAACACCGCCGAGCCGGCCTTCAGCATATCGGCCGGGATCTGCTCGACGGGCACCTGAAACTGTTTCGGATCGACGGGCTTTTCCGCGACGCTGATATAGTTCGTCGCTTTGACGAAGTCGGCGAACTGCCGGTTGGTGACCTCGTGCGGGTCGATCCAGAAGCCGGCGACGGTCGTTTCGCGGACCGGGCCTTCCTCGGCATAGACATCATCCTCACCCATCGCGAAGGTGCCGCCCGCGAGCTTTACGGGCGTATCCGCGATCGCGGGGCATTTGCGCGGTGTTGCCGCGGCGGCCGCGGTCTCCTTGGCAGCGTCACCATCGCCGCACGCCGACACAAGGCCCAGCAGCGCCACACCGAGAAGGGGAAACAGGGTCGAACGGATCATCATCTTCTCCACGCGGGCCGCGGCAACGGCCGTCAGGCTACCGGGGCTGAACGCCAACCGACGGCGGGTCAATGGGCAAGTGCGGGCGCGACATGCCATGGCGCGTCGTCGACAAAACGCGACGGTTCGGAAGCGAGCGTCACGCTCGAACTCGTCACACGCCCGAAATGCGAAAGCGCCATCCCTTCGGCTTCTCCTTCCAGCTTCGCTATATCCTGCGCGGCGCGGCGTCGCGCGCTGGTCGAAAACAACCTCGCGATGTGGAACGGCAAGAGCGGGCTTCAATAATCTGTTCCGCCCGCGCTAGCGCGCATGCCGGGGCCTTCACCACGGTAAAGATCAGCGAGCACACACGCACCGCCGCAAGCCTTATCGAACGGTTCGCCGGCACATGTTTTCGTGTGTCAGAACGCGAAGACGGGCGGAATCTGATAGAAGTGATCCGCTAGCCCATTCGCGCTGGCGGATATGCCTTCGTTGACGTCCATGCGTTTGGCGATTTCTGGACGCGGGTTCAGATCGCCATAGAGTTGCACACGCCGACGTATCGCCGCTCATCGCGTTGCGCTGGTCGCACGGAACAGCCTTGTCGCGCTCCTCCGTCATTGCATTGCAGGCCGTCATGCAACATGAGGCGCGCGCTGGACGTTCTTTGACCACGGAGCATTGTCATGCAGCAGCAGATTTCGGTCATCACCCTCGGCGTCGCGGACATTGCGCGCTCGCGTCGTTTCTATGGCGAGGGCTTCGGCTGGGAGCCGGTCTTCGACAATGAAGAGGTCATCTTCTACCAGATGAACGGGCTGATGCTCGGCACGTGGCTCAAGGACAAGCTTGCGGCCGATATGCGCCGCGAGGGTGCGGGACCCGGGCCCTATAGCCTCGCCCACAATGTCGCGTCGGCCGATGATGTAGCCCCTTTGATAGCGCGTCTGGCCGACCCCGGGGGCAAGATATTGCGCGAAGCGGACGCTCCGCCGCATGGCGGGTTCCGGGGCTATGTCGCGGATCCCGACGGCCATGGCTGGGAAATCGCATTCAATCCCGCCTGGACGATCGATGCAGGGGGGCATGTGAAATTCGGGGTCTGATCGGGCGATGCGTCCGGCCCTCGCTAAAATGATCCGCCGAACCGGAGCACCGGTCCCGGCATCGCATGCCGGCAGGTGCAACCAGCCTCCGAGCGGCGCGTTTCCCGCTCGGTAACAAGGAGATCAAGCGATGATCGCGATGAAACAAAATATGCGCATCTTCATTCTTGCCACCTGTTCGGCGGCGCTGCTCGCCGCTTGCAATGACAAGAATGAAGTCGCCGAAGACAAGCTGGAGCGCGCCGCCGAAACCAGCGCGACAGTCGCCGGCCCCTTGCCTGCGGCTTTGGGACTCAGCGAGGCGCAGTTGCTTGAAGCCGACATCGTCGGTGCCGACGGCAAGGAGCTCGGCGATGTCTCACAGGTTTTGCGCGGCGCCGACGACAAGGTCGATCGCCTGCTCGTCGAACTCGATGGCATCGGTCCCGATCGCTATGTCCATGTCCCCGTCCAAGGACTGAAGCCGGTCGTACGCGGCACCGATACCGATCTCGAGACGAGCATGACCAAGGCCGATTTGGCGGCGCTGCCCGAAGTCAAATTGACCACGCCGTAAGATCGCATCGATGGCGAGGACCATATTCCACCGGCGCATCGACGTGGACGGCGTCGGCATATTCTACCGCGAAGCAGGCCCGCCCGATGCGCCGGTGCTCCTGCTTCCGCACGGCTACCCCTGTTCGTCCTTCGAGTTCCGGAATCTCATGCCGCGGCTCGCCGATCGGTGGCGCCTTCTGGCGCCCGACTATCCGGGCATGGGCTATAGCGATACGCCCGAGCGCTTCGATTATTCGTTCGACGGCTATGCGCGCCTTCTCGACGGCTTCGTCCGCGCGCTCGGCGTCGAGCGCTTCGCGCTCTATCTTCACGACTTCGGCTCGCCGATCGGCGCGCGCCTCGCGATCATGGCGCCCGAGCGCGTGACGGCGCAGATCATTCAGAACGGCGACATTCCCTATGAGGACGCGCTGGGCGCCAAATATGCCGAAATCGAAAAGACATGGGCCCTCCGCGAAGCCGCGATGCGCGCCGAACTCGCCAAGGCAATCAACGAAGAGACGTTCCGCGAGGAATTTCTGAACGACGTCCGGCCCGAACTTGTCGAGCGCATCCCGCCCGATCTCTGGAAACTGCACTGGTCGCTGATGACCGCGAGGCGCCAGGAAATCGCCATCGACCTGATCGCGGGCCTCAAGGCCAATCGGGACTGGTTCGCAGAGCACCGGCGCTACCTGCGCGACCATCGTCCCCCGACCCTCATCGTCTGGGGACCGCAGGACGGATATATGCCCGAGACATCCGCGCGCGCCTATCTCCGGGATCTTCCGGACGCCGAACTGCATCTTCTCGATGGCGGCCACTGGCTCCTCGAAACGAACCTCGACGAGGTTGTGCCGCTTATCCGCGACTTTCTCGAACGCACCCTTCGCTAAGGACGGCGAGCGGACACCCCGCAACGCCGGCAAACGGAACGATGCGCGGCGCGGCGGATTGATGCCGCATGGAAATGCGCTCCGGCCAGACCGCCTCAGCGGCCCGTTCGCCAGCGCCCGGCTGGACCGATCGCCCGCGCCGCTGGGCACGGACGGCGTGGACGCCGGCCTGGCTCGAACGACGCCCCCGGCCGCTGCGGATCGCGATCAGGACGGTCGCGATCATCCTCCTGATCCTCTTCGCGATCTGGCTGATATTGTTCATTACCAAGGGCCGTTTCCTCAAAGGTCCGTTCGAGCGGTTCGCGACGGCGCAGCTCGAACGCCAGGTCTACGTCGGCGGCGACTTCCAGCTTTATTTCGCGCCCCTCAACGTCAAATTCTATGCCGAGGATATCAGCATCGCGAACCCCGCATGGGCGCGCGAAAAGCAGTTCTTCACGGCAAAGAAGGTCGACACCAGGCTCGCCACGCTGCCGTTCATCTTCGGGAACCGCATCCTGCGTTTTGCCGATCTCGACGGGGCACAGGTCGCGCTCGAATGGGATGCCGGCAACAAGCGCAACAGCTGGACCTTCGGCGACCCGAACCGCCCGCCGCAGCCGCTCGAACTGCCGCAAATCCGCCGCGCCGCGATCACGCGGAGCGGCCTCACCTATCGCGATCCCAGGCTGCAGCTTTTCGCCGATATCGATATCGACACCGTGCGCGCGACCGGCACGCGCATCAGCGACGACATCGGCTTTTCGGGGCGCGGGACGATGCGCGCGCAACCTTTCACCCTGTCGGGCGGCCTCAAATCGCCGAACGAGACGATCGCCGGCGGAAAGAACGTCCTGACGCTTCATGCGGCCGGGCTCGGCAACACGCTCGACGTGTCGGGGACGTTGCCGGGGCCGACCCAGCTCGAAGGCGCCGACCTCAAGCTGCAGGCGCGCGGCGGCAATTTGTCGCGCATTTTCGACTTCCTTGGCGTCGCGATCCCCGACACCCGCGCCTATCGCCTCACGTCCGCGCTGACCTATGAAAACGAGGTCTGGAAGCTGACGGGGATGAAAGGGATGTTCGGCGACAGCGATCTGGCCGGCTCGCTCGCGGTCAGCCAGCCCAAGGGCCGCCCGTATCTAAAAGCCGACCTTTCCACCCGTTCGCTCAACATCATCGATGCCGGGCCCTTCGTCGGCTATGATCCGCAGCGGCTCGACAAGATGGGGACCGGCGGCACGATCGAAACGGTCGGCGGCCGTCCGCGCGTGCTGCCCGACGCCCCGCTGCGCGTCGCAGCGCTGAAGCGCTTCGATGCCGACGTCCGCTACCGCGTTACGCGGGTACGGGCCGAGAGTTTCCCGATCAGCAATGTCGACCTGACGCTCGCACTCAAGAACGGCCTCATGGAACTCAAGCCGTTCAATTTCATCGTCGCGGGCGGCACGGTCAAAAGCGATATCGCGATCGACGCACGCCCCGCGGTGGTGCGCACCGAATATGACGTCCGCCTGTCGCCGACGCGGCTCGGCACCTTGCTCGCGCGCTTCGGGACCGAGAAATCGGGCACGACGGGAACGGTTAGCGGCCGCATGAAGATGGTGGGCTTCGGCGACAGCGTGCGCGAGTCGCTCGCGACGTCGAACGGCCGGATCGCCTTTGTCCTGCCGCAGGGCACCTTCTGGACGCGCAATATCCAGCTCGCCGAACTCGACCTCGGTACGTTCGTGCAGAAGATGTTCCAGGACAAGCTCAAGAAGCCGGTCGAAATCAACTGCGGGGTGATTGCCTTCACCGTCCGCGGCGGGATCGCGGCGGCCGATCCGATCCTCATCGACACCAAGAAGAATGTGATGCTCGGCCGCGGCGGCTTTTCATTCCGAAACGAGGCGATCGACATGGCGGTGCGCGCCGACGGCAAGACCTTCAGCCTCTTTTCGGGCCAGTCGCCCGTCGGCGTCGAGGGCTATTTCGCGGCGCCGAAGATCGATCCCGTGAGCGACGAGCTCGCGGGCCGCGCCGGCGCCGGCCTCGGCCTCGGCCTTCTTGCCAGCCCGGTGGGATTGATCATTCCGTTCATCGATCCCGGCGATGCGAAGGCGGCGCAGTGCGGCCCCGTGCTTGCCGGAGCGACGGCCGCCGCGCAGCGCACCAGCAAGGGCAAGCCGCGCGACGACGTCGGTAAGGGCACGACCGCAAAGTCCGAGGATGGCAAGCAATCGGCCGACGGCCAAAAGAAGCAGCGCAAGAAATTCCTCGGGATTTTCTGAGTTGGCGGCCGGGCGAGCGAGCCGATTTTAGCCGGGAGGCGCCGGCATGGCATGCGCCCGTTCAGTCCATCGCGGCAAGCATTGCGTCGATCGTCGTGGTCGCGAAGCCGATGGCGCTATCCGAAATACCATATGGGATGAAAAGCTGCTCGTCGACGCGGACGGCGCCGCAAGTGTAGACGACGTTCGGCACATAGCCTTCGCGATCGCTCTCGGCCGCGGACAATATGGGACAGCGGGTTCGCGCGATCACCCGCGACGGATCGTCGCGATCGAGCAGCGCCGCACCGAGGCTGTATTTGCGCATCGCGCCGACGCCGTGCGTGAGCAAAATCCAGCCCGCGTCGCACTCGATCGGACTGCCGCAATTTCCCATCTGGACAAATTCCCATGGAAATTCGGGGCGGATGAGAACCTGTCCCTCGTCGTTCCACTCGTCGAGGCGGTCCGATGTCAATATGGTGATATTCTTGCCGTCCTGGCGCGCGATCATCCGGTAGCGTCCGTCGATACGCCGCGGGAAGAGCGCCATACCCTTGTGCCGGGCCGCAATCCCGCCGAGCGGTTCGAGGCTGAAGCTGCTGAAATCGCGCGTGCGGAGCAGCTCGGACCGGATAGCGTGACCCGAATAGGCCGTATAGGTGCCTAAATATTCGACCTGGCCGTCATCCTCGACGAAGCGCACTAGTCGCAGGTCCTCGAGCCCGTTCCGCTGCGCCTCGGTGACGGGAAACAGCACGCTGTTCGAAATCGCGCTGCCCGAATGGCGATGAATGCTGACCGCCTCGTCGGATCCCATATGATGGCGGTCGTCGGCCACCGCCGCCATCGCCGGTCCCGATTGCGGCCAGAGCTGGAAATCGGCGCCAGGGCCGATGATCCCCTCGCGAAAGGCGACCGAGGAAATATGCCCCTCGCCGACCGCGCGCATTGACATGACGAAGCGGAGTTGGTCGCTGCCAAGGCCGCTTTGATCGGGATGCGGCACGATGCTCGGGTTCATGAGCGCGGCGGCGGCATAGCTATATTCGTGACAGAAATAGGCGCCGATGAGGCGGCGTTTGACGGGCGACACCGCCTGATCATCGAGGCCCAGATCTTCCGAGATTTCGCGATAGCGCTCGTCGAAAATCTGGCCAATCTGCCAGTGGCGCTCGGAAAAGTCTTTCCAGATCAAACCCAGTTCGAGTTCGGCCTGATCGTCGTCCAGTCTGAGGATATCGCTCACCAGCTGCGCGGCGCGCGGCGGCTCGGAGACATTTGTTTGCCATGCCAGGTGAAAGGGCCGCAGCACCACGCGGCCCGGATCGGCAGTCAGCTTTTCGTGGAGGATCCGAAGCGGGGAATGCTCGGGCCGGCAGATCAGCATGGGCGAGGTCGACCTTTCATATCGTCGCCCCTCATCCCGCATAGGTCGCGCACCATGGGGCGATCAAGGAGAAAAACAAACGCGGCTCGCGCCGCGACGTTCCTTTCGCCCGACCAAAAGGCTTGGGCAAAGTCGAAGCGATCGGGGGGTTAAACCATTTTCATCCTCCCGCCAAACTCGCCATTCTTCAGGTGGCGAGCGAAGGGTCAAGAACCGAAATCATCTCTCGTGCAATGCTGCACTGCAACCACCGCCCCCTCGCCCGCGTTGGGCAGTCATACCATCATTCCATTCCAACTCCGGCACGCAGCCGGGGGCGGTTCGCGCGTACCCGGCACGCGAGGCGATGGCGCGCGTCCGCGACCGAACAACGAGGATCGATATGAGGCACGACAGCGAAGACCGTTTTTTTCCCGATGTTCAGAGCAACGAGAGCCCGGCTCCGCGCACCTATCCCTCACGAGCCGGACGAGGCGACGGGGCCGCGACACGTCTGGCACTTATCGGATGTTTCCGGCCGCGGCTTTGCGGGATCGCGACCTTCACCGCCGACACCTATGATCATCTGAACGCGCTTCGGCCCGACATCGACGTCGACATATATGCGATGCGCGCCCGCGCCGATCAGCCGCTCGATCCAGCCATTGCTCTCGCGATCGACGAAGAGGATGCAGACAGTTATCGCCGCGCCGCCGAGGCGATCAACGCGAGCGGCGCGAGCGCGGTCTGGCTCCAGCACGAGTTCGGCATTTTCGGCGGCCCCGCGGGTGATAAAGTCATCGACCTCATCAGCCGGATCGCCGCCCCGCTTGTCGTGACGCTGCACACGATCCTCGCCGAACCCAGTGCCGATCAACGCCGCGTGATGGACCAAATCGTCGCGCACGCGAGCAAGCTCGTCGTGATGAGCGCGTTCGGGCGCGAGACGCTGCTCGCGGTGTATGACGCCAGTCCCGACCAGATCGTCCATATCGAGCATGGCACGCCCGATCGCCCCTTCGTCGACATCGCGCCGCTTCGCAGCGCGCTGGGGATTGCCGATCGGCCCGTCCTGTCAACGTTCGGTTTGATCGGTCCCGGCAAAGGGCTCGAGGCAGCGATCCGCGCGCTTCCCGCCATCGCGGCCCAATATCCCGACATTCTGTACCGCATCGTCGGCGCGACCCACCCCAATCTGATCGCGGCCGAAGGCGAAGCCTATCGACAGGGTCTCGCGGCGCTCGCCGAAAGCCTCGGCGTGTCCGGCAATATCGCATGGGAAAACCGTTTCCTCGATACCGAAGAACTTCTCGACCAGATCGAACTCTGCGACATCTATCTCGCGCCTTATCCAAATCTCCAGCAGATCACCTCGGGCACGCTCGCCTATGCGGTTGCCCTCGGACGCGCGGTCGTGTCGACACCTTTCGTCCATGCGCGCGAACTGCTCGCGGATGACATCGGCATCCTGCTCCCGGACACCGGCAGCGAGGCGATTGCCGAAGCCGTACTCCTGTTGCTCGCCGCGCCCGCTGAACGCCGTGCGATACAAAGGCGTGCCTATGCACGCGGACGCCGGACCGCATGGAGCGCGATTGCCCGGCAATTCGCCGATCTGATCGACGATGTGACTTCCAGAGTTCCGGAATCGACGACGCGCCGTGCCCCGTCGCTCGCCGGTCTCTGGTCGATCTGCGACGATGTCGGAATCCTTCAGCATAGCGTTCATCTTGTTCCCGACCGGGCGCACGGCTATTGCATCGACGACAACGCCCGCGCGCTGATGCTCGTCCACAGCCTCGGCCCGCGGGCGCAGCAGGAAGCCGAAACACGCGCGCTCGCCTTTGCGAGCTTTATCCAGCACGGCTGGAACGAAGAGCGCGGCCGTTTTCGCAATTTCATGGGCTATGATCGGCGCTGGCTCGAAGAGGTCGGGTCCGAGGATAGCAACGGCCGCACGCTCTGGTCGCTCGGCCATGCCGCCGCGCATGCGGCGGCGCCGGCGATGCGGACGTGGGCGGCGCGCTGGTTCGATCGCACCGCCTTCATGGCCGACGAATTCCAGAGCCCGCGGGCGATCGCCTTTGCGGTCCTCGGCGCCGATGATCGTCTCGCGCTTGATCCTTCCAACGCGCAGGCGCGGGCGCTCGTCGAACGCGGCGGCGCCTTCCTTGGCGCTCTGTGGAAGGGTGCACGACGCCGGGATTGGGACTGGTTCGAGGCCGGACTCGCCTATGACAATGCCCGCCTCGCCGAAGCGCTGATCCGCGCCGGTCGCCGGCTGCCGTCGCTTCCGCTCGAAGAAGCGGGTCTGGTGGCGCTTGGCTGGCTTGCCGATTTCCAGACCGCGCGCGAAGGCCATTTCCGGCCCGTCGGATCCGAAGGCTTCGGACTGCCCGGCGAGAGCCTGCCATTCGACCAGCAACCGCTCGAAGCGTGGGCGACAATCGCCGCCTGCGGCACGGCCTTCACCGCCACCTCGAACGAGGCTTGGCGCACCCACGCGGAAACGGCCTACGCCTGGTTTTTCGGTCGCAACGACCGCGGCGTCGCGCTCGGCGATCCGCGGTCGGGCCGCTGCCTCGATGGACTCGGCCCGCGCGGGGTCAATCGCAACAGCGGAGCGGAGTCGGTCCTCGCCTTCCACCTCGCCCACAGGGTCATGGCGGACATCTTCTGGCAGGAACCGATCGCCGATTCCCCCGCCTGGACCCGGTCAGACAGCGTCCCCGCACTTACGGGCTGACCGCGCGTCCCGTCACAGGCCGAAGCGGCTCTTGGGGACGTGTGTAATCCGGCAGGCGAGATCGGCCTCGCCCGACGCGACGACAAAATGGTCGCCGCCGTCGGCGATACCCGTCGTGAAGACGACGTCGCGAACATATATCTTTTCCTCGAGCGGCCGCGTCAGCTCGGGATGCGGCTCGAGCAGAGGTTTGTGCTCGCTCGCAATCACCCGCGCCGGATCGTCCGGATCGAGAAGCGACCAGTAAGTGCGATAGATGCCGACAATCTCTTTCGGCTCGACCCCATGCCACAGCGTCAACCATCCGCGCGGCGTCAGCACAGGAGGCGCGCCGCCACCCATGCGCGCCGTTGCCACCCTATCGGCATGCGGCCGCAGTCCGGGCTCGCGGTGCGGCTTCCAGTGGAGCGCATCGGGCGAGGTCGCGAGATTGATCGAGGGACCGGCGCGCCATTCGCTTCCCGGCGGGTAAGCGAAGTAGAGGCTGCCGAGCGGGCGCGTCTGCGCCCAATATCGGCCGTCGATCAACCCTTCGAAGATCAGCATGTCCTTGTTCTGATGATCGAGAACGATATCCTCGAAGCGCCAGTCGAGGCCGTTGTCCGAGCTGTAGAGGGTGGTCGAGTGGCGTTCGGGGCTCACCGAGCAGCTCGTCATCAGCCAGCGGTCGCCGACACGGCTGATCCGCGCGTCCTCGACCCCATAGCATTGGAAGGAGGCATGCGGCGCGACCGCGCGATCATAATGGACCGCGACAATTTCAAGCCCGTCGGGCGAAAGCTCGACGGGCAGAAGCCACGAGAGCGAGGTCAGCGCCATGACCTCCCAGGCCCCGCCGCGAACGAGGAATTTTCGGGGGTCGGACGTGTCGCAAAGTTCGAGCGGCCAGGCATCGCGGACATAGCCGCCATTGTGCCAGCGGATGCTGTGAACGAACCCATCCGCGACGGGCTCGCATAGCGCCTCGGCGACGCGAACGAGCATGAGCAGATTGCCGCCGGGAAGCCGGGCCAGGCCCGGATTGAAGGCGCCCAGCACATAGGTCCCGGCATCGAGCTTGCCCGCAAGCGGCGACCGCGCGAGGTCAACATCGTCGGGTCCGAAAATGAGGCGGTCGACGTCGAAAGCCATGGCAGCGCTCCGCTTCGCGGCCGAAAGCTCCTCCTCCAGCCCACCGCGGCGCGTCAGCGCCACAGGTCATCAAAGCCCGAACACGTCCAATGTTCCAGCCAAGGGCGGAACGGCAGTGCGAGGAGAAACGCCCGGCACGCCGGATGGAGCCAGCACGCCGACTGACAGAGGCGCGAGCCGTCAGGCCGAAGCGCCCGAGCGACCCCGGCCATAGGTTGCACTGGCGGAGCCGCTACCAGTCAGCTTCCAGATATTGGCACCCGATTTCGTCATGCGCGCGAGCATGCGTTCGCCTTCCCAAAGCTCGACGTCGATCCCATCCTCCTCGTTCCGGGCAATCTGGAATGCGTGATCGGGGCTTTCGGCGTAAAAATCGACGCGGCGCGGCGCGCTCGCGGCACTGGAGATCAACAGATGATAGGCGCGCATGGACATTTCCCTCGGCAGCAGCCGGGCGCGACCGGACTCGCGATGCGTGCCCGCCGCGGTGCGATGGATTTGACCAAGTCGCCGCGGCAAAAATTGCTCGCACAGGCGATCGGATGCGACCCGATTCTTCGAAGGACTATATCATGGTCGCGGAGGTTTTCCGAATCTCGGAAATGCCCCATCGGCGCCGAAGCGGCGACTAAACCTGACGGCTCGCCAGGACGAAATCGTCGGCATGCCGTTTCAGGTCGCCGAGCGCGATCCCGGGGCGATAGAGCGCGCCGCCCAGCCCGAAGCCTGTTGCCCCCGAAGCGCGCCAAAGCGCCAATTTGTCGGGAGTGATACCGCCCGTGACGATCACCGGAACCTCCGGCGGCAACACCGTTTTCAACGCTTTCAAGATATGCGGAGACGAGGCTTCGGCCGGGAAATATTTGAGCGCCGTCGCACCGGCCGCATGCGCGGCGAACGCCTCCGACGGGGTGAGGAAGCCCGGGACCGACGCGAGGCCCGCTTCGACCGTCGCGGCGATGACGGCAGCGTCGGTGTTGGGTGACACGACAAGCTGCCCGCCCGCCGCGGCGACGTCGGCCACCTGGCTGCACGACAAGACCGTCCCTGCGCCGACGACCGCCCGGCCGCCGACCGCGCCGGCCAGTATCGCGATGCTGCGAAGCGGGTCGGGCGAATTCAGCGGGACTTCGATGAGGGTAAACCCCGCGTCGACGAGCACCTCGCCCGCCGCTGCGGCCTCTTCCGGCCGGATGCCCCTGAGAATGGCGATAAGCGGGCATTGCGCCAGCGCCGCGGCGAAATCCATTACAGCTCCTTCCAGATGCGAGTGATGCCGGCGACAAAGGCGGCATGGCTGTCGACAAGGATCGCCGACCCGCCGAGTTCCTCGATCGCGCAGCGATAGAGCCCGCCGAGATGGGCGTCGGCGAGCACATGCACCGGCTCCGACGGGTCGGTCAGGCGCGCGCCGACGTCGCTGCCAATGAGCAATCCGCTAGTGAAGGACGCGCTTTGCTCGAGCGGCAGCGAACCGAGCAGGCGCGCTGCGCGAACGGAGAAGAGCAGCGACAGCAAATCCTGCCCCTGCGCCTGACGGACGCCCGCCAGAAACCCGTCGTTCGGCCCGACATCGCCGTCGAGCAGATCGGCGAGCAAACTGTGCTGCTTGAGCAGCGCGAACAATTCGCCCGTCATCGTCGTGGTGAAATCAACCAGCCGACCGCCCGCGACCCGCGCCCATTTGCAATGCGTGCCGGGCTGGCAGAGCATCGCGCCGTCGGGCACCAGCCCCGCCTCGAGCGCGCCGAGGAACTGCACCTCTTCGCCGCGCATGACGTCGGCACGGCTGTTGTCGAGACGGCACACGCCGGGGACGATCGCGGTGCGCCGCGCCTCGATCCACCTCGTGCCGCGCGCGATCGCGGCGAAGTCGGCAGGCGCCGGCACATAGGGAATTTCGTGCCAGCCGCGCTTCGAGCCAACCATGCCGGCGCACAGCATCGGAACATCGCCAAAGCGCGCGCGGATGTCCGCCGCCTCGGCATCGAAACCGCCCGGCGCAATCGCCAGCACGCCGCGGTCGTCACGATCGGTTTCGACCACCGCGCCGCCCGCGTCGATGCTGTACACGCGGCGGTTGGTGGTGCCCCAGTCGATGGCGAGAAAATGTCCGTCCATGCGCCGTCCGACCTACCACCAGGTCGCATAGAGCGCGATGAGGATCGCGATCACCGCGCCGCTGGCGACGTTGAAACTCGTCGTAGTGCGAAAGCTGACGCCTTCGGCGGTGATGCGATCCTTGTCGGCGGTGGCGGGCATCAGCAGCGACAGGCCGACCGCCAGCGCGAGCGCGATCAGGAACACGATCCCCATGCGGTCCATGAACGGAATCGACGGCGCAAGCACCTTGAACAGATAGGAGAAACCGACCGACGCCACCGCCGCGGCGATCGCACCCGCTTCGCTCGCGCGCTTCCAGAACAGGCCGAGCAAGAAGATCACCGTGATGCCGGGGGTGAAGAAACCCGAAAATTCCTGAATGAACTGGAACGCCTGGTCGGAGCCGCCGAGCAAGGGGCGCGCCGTGATCAGTGCGAGCAGCGTCGCGATCACGGCGACGACGCGCCCGACGAGCACCAGCTTCTTTTCGCCCGCCTCGGTCCGCTCGCCGGCATGCGCGGGCGAGAATTTGGCGTAGAGATCGAGCGTGAAGATCGTCGCGATCGAGTTGATCTTCGACGCGGTCGACGCCACCACCGCGGCCATCAGAGCCGCAAAGACCAGTCCCAATATGCCCGCGGGCAGCAGCCGCATCATCGTCGGATAGGCTTCGTCGGGTTTCACAAGGTCGGGTGCAAGCATCACCGCGGCGATCCCCGGCAGCACGACGATCACCGGCATCAGCAGCTTGAGAAAGGCCGCGAACACGATGCCCTTTTGCGCCTCTGCCAAGCTCTTGGCGGCAAGCGCGCGCTGGATGATATATTGGTTGAACCCCCAATAGGACAGGTTCGCGATCCACATCCCGCCGATCAGCACCGAGATGCCGGGCAGATCCTTGTAGAAGGGATTGTCGGCCGTCAGGATCATGTCGAAGTGGCCCGGCAGTTCGCTGGTCAGGCGGCTGAATCCGCCGATGATACCCGCGTCACCGCCGATTTCGCTGAGCGTGATGCCCGAGATGAGCAAGCCGCCCAGAACCAGCAAAGTGACCTGGACGATGTCGGTCAGCGCGACCGCCTTTAGCCCGCCATAAAGCTGGTAAAGCAGCGCGAAGCCGCCCAGCGCGAACAGGGCGACGTCCTGATCGACCCCCGCCACCTTGTTGACCGCGATCGATCCGAGCCAGACGATCGATGTGAGGTTCACGAAGATATAGAGCGCGAGCCAAAAGATCGCCATCAGCGTGCGGATGTTGGTGCCGTAGCGCTGTTCGAGGAACTGCGGCATCGTGAAAATCTCGTTGCGAATAAAGATCGGCAGGAAATATTTGCCGACGATCAACAATGTGAGCGCCGCCATCCATTCATAGGAGGCGATCGCAAGGCCGATCGCATAGCCCGATCCCGACATGCCGACGATCTGCTCGGCCGAAATATTGGCGGCGATCAGCGACGCGCCGATCGCCCACCAGGGCAGGTTCTTCGACGCGAGGAAATAGTCGGCGCTGTCTTTTGCCTTGCCGCCCTTTTCGCGGCTGACCCACTGCGCGAGCCCAAAAATACCGATCGCATAAGCGACGATCACCATCACATCGAGCGTCGTCAGCGTCATATTCGGCATCCCCTTTCCCGCGGTGTCCCGCAAAACGCCGCGACGAAAAACGCGCGATCGTCTATTTATACGATTTATAGGACTTTATATTTATATGATCTATGCCACTTGTCTAGAGCCTAGCTGCGAGCGATACGAAGTGCGAGCGAACCGCGCGCGGCAGGGTGCCGTAAAATGCCTGATTTGGCACAGCGGACAAGAGAGGGAAGAGCGTGCAACCAGGTGATCCGGCGGAACTGCGAACCCGATTGGGACGCAACCTGACCTATGGCCTCCTCGATTCGCTCGGCCGCGCGATCGTCATCGGCGCTTATGAAGACCAGCCCTTTCCGACCGAAGCCGAACTGGCGAAGCAGCATGGCGTCAGCCGGCAGGTGACGCGCGAGGCGGTGAAGATGCTGACCGCCAAGGGCCTGCTCAGCGCGCGCCCGCGCCAGGGGACGATCGTCCAGCCGTCCACCACGTGGAACCTGTTCGACACCGACGTCCTGCGCTGGCTTCTCGAGCGCAAATTCTCGGTCGATCTGCTGCGCCAGTTCAACCAGCTGCGCGTCGCGATTGAGCCCGAGGCGGCCGCGCTCGCCGCCGTCAATGCGAGCGACGCCGATCTTGAGCCGATCTTCGCCGGTCTGAAGCGCATGGAAGCCGCAGAGCGCGGGTTCGACGACCCGCTCGACGCCGACATCGCGTTTCACGTCGCGATCCTGCGCGCGTCGGGCAACCCCTTCTTCGTCCAGTTTCGCGACGTGGTGACAACCGCGCTGCGCAGCTCGATCCGCTTCACGAACCGCATCAAGGGCCGGTCGGCGAGCGTTCCCGATCATGCCGCGGTCAGCGAGGCGATCGCGCGCCGCAATCCCGACCGCGCGCGCAAGGCGATGAAGAAAATCATCGGCGACGTCCTCGACCTCATCGAAACGAGCGACGCCTAGTCGGTCATGGTAATCGGCAGGATCGCCCCGTCGGGCGCGTAGCGGACGCGCTCGACCGCTATGCGGCGTTTGCCCTGCAACGGCGCGCTTTTGTCGCGTGTCGGCCAGCGGTGATAGACGATCAGCCAGTCGCCGCTGACGGGCGCGCGAACGAAGCTGTGATGTCCCGGACCCTGATAGGCCGCATCGGATTGCAGCAGCACACCGCGATAGCGCCAAGGGCCGACGGGCGAAGGGCCGGTCGCATAATGAACCGAATAGCCCGCGCTGTTCCATGCGCCGTGGCTGTAGGACAGATAATAGACACCGGCGCGTTCGTGCATGAAGGCGCCCTCGGTAAAATGGGGCGGCTGTTCGGTCGCGACCTCATCGACGATCGACAGCAGGTCCTCCGCCAGCCGGTAGATGCGAAGGCGCGATCCGGCGCTGCCGCCGGCGTAAAGGTAGAAACGGCCGCTCGCGGGATCGCGATATACCATCGGGTCGATGGCCTCGAACCCCTCACCGCCGGTGAGCAGCGGGCGGCCGGAGTCCGTGAACGGGCCCTGCGGCCGATCGGCGACCGCGACGCCGATCCGGCTGGGCGTGGGGTTTTGCGGACCGACCGAATAGAAGAGATAATAGCGACCGTTCGCCGCGATCAGCGCCGGCGCCCAGAGATAGTGGCGCGGAGCGCCGTCATCGTCGATCCAGCCTATCGCGTCACAGCGCAGGATGACGCCGCGAAACCGCCAGTGCCGCAAATCGCGCGTCGTCCACGCCGACAGCCGGTCCCCGCCGCCGCCGTCGGTCGGATAGACCCATAATTCGTCGCCGATCGCCACCGCATGCGGGTCGGCCCCGACAATCGATTCCGGCCCGGAAAAAGCGGCGGGCGTGACCGGACCCGGCAGCAGCATCGCTGCCGCGGCCGCCCACGCCCACCGACGGGATATCATCAGAAGCGCGCGCGCAGGCTCGCCCCATAGAAGCTGTCGTCAACCCGAATGTCGTGCGGGAAGCCCGGCGTGTGGAAATAGCTGTGATATTTGCTCTTGAGGACATTCACCCCGTCGACGCTGAGCGCCAGATTCTCGTTGATGTCATAGCTGACCGAGAAATCGAGCCGGCCGTTCGCCTTGACGCGGTTGAATTTCGCGCCGTCGCCCGGGACCAGCAAGCCGCCGCCGAACAGACCCTCGTTGAACTTGCCACGCCACGTGTAAACGACGCGCGCCGTGATGCCGTATTTCTCGTACAGACCGCCGATATTATAGCTGTATTTCGACACGCCGAGCAACGGTTCGCCGACGAGCGGGTCGGTCGGGGTCTTGATCTTGCTGTCGGCGATCGTGAAGTTTCCGAACATGCCGAGGCCGTCGAGCCCTTCGGGCAGGAAATCGAAGAAGACCTGGCCGCTAACCTCGACCCCCTTCAACTGCGCGCCGCCCAGGTTGCGCGGACGCGAGATGTTATAGGTGATGCCGTCGATAACCTCGGGCTCGACGCCGATCGCCACGCGATCCTTGATCTCGCGATAATAGACCGCGGCCGATACATAGCTCGACGGGCCGAAATAATATTCCGCCGTCGCATCCCACGCGTCCGATTTCTGCGAGCGCAGGTCAGGGTTGCCGCCGCTGCCGTTGGGGCGGATGTTGGCGTTGTTCGGCACTTCGTAGAACAGACCCGGATTAAGATCGCCGAATGTCGGACGCGATAGCGTACGCGCATAGCTGGCGCGGAGCTGCAGTTCGGGCGAAAGCTTCAGGCGGACGCTCGCGTTGGGCAGGAAATCGGTTTCGCTGGTCGAGCGCCGTACCGGGGTCAGCACGCC
The DNA here is from genome assembly GCF_023197165.1 of Sphingopyxis sp. MSC1_008. GTDB lineage: Bacteria > Pseudomonadota > Alphaproteobacteria > Sphingomonadales > Sphingomonadaceae > Sphingopyxis. The sequence continues at coordinate 183,425 of NZ_JALPRD010000008.1, read as the reverse complement.
GCTGACCCGCCCCGTTCCTTGCAGGTCGCGGTCGTTGGTCACCCAGCGCACCCCGACAAGGCCATCGACCAACATGTCGCCGCCGAGGTCGGCGGCATATTTGATCTGCGCATAGCCCGACATCGTCTTTTCGTTCGCGCGGTAGCTGCGCGACGGGTCGGGCGCGGGGTCACCCGACGGTGCGCCATAGAGCTGGCGCAGCAGGTCGGTGTTTTCGCGCAGAAAATCGGGGTCGGGGGTGTACCAGTTCGCGCCGTTGTTGATGAAGGGGATCGATGCCGGCGACAGGATCAGGAAATCCGCCGGCAGGCCGACCGAATTGACCAGCGTCACGCGGTTGCCGCCGGGCGCGGCGGGGCCGCCGGCAAAGCCTTCGAACGACGCCTTGCGGTCGGCATAGCGGAAGCCGACCTGGATCTGGTCGATGAAGCTTTCGACGTCGTAGGCGAAGTCGGTCCGCCACGCCTTCAGCGAGCTTTTCGAGGTGTTGATGTCCTGGAACAGGCTGTTCGCGAAGCGGAAATCATTCGGATCGCTGAGCGGATCGCCCGTCATCACGGTCGTCCCATGCCCGTTGTCGTTGATGATGACATTCACCGCGGGGATCGTCTTGCCGATATCGACGATGATGTTGCGCGCCTTGAACGTCGTGTCGAAATAGGAAAGATCGGTGTCGAAATGGATGCGGTCGTTATCGTAGCGCATGCCGCCAGCGATCAGCCATTGGTCGGTCTTGTCGCGCTTGGCCTGCGTGCTGGTGAGGCCGGGAACATTGTTGAAGGTCGCACTTTCGCCAAGGCACAGATTCTGGGTGGTCCCGCCATTGCTGGTTGGAAAGCCGCCGCCGTCGACCTGTGCCGTGAAACATTCGCTGCCCGCCACCGCATTGGTGATGCTCTGCGCCGCGAAAATGTCGGAGAAGATGAAATTGGTGGCGAAGCGCGAGCGATAGCCACTATAGAGACCGTCGACGTACAGCTCGAGTTCGGGGGTCGGTTTCCACTGCAGCGCGAGGTTCGCCTGCGGGCGGCGATAGCCGCCGGTATCGGTCAGCCCGCCGACGCAGGTCGGCAGCACGATCCCCGCGGCACCCGGAGGGCCGTTGGAGCCCGAGCGCGGGTCGCAGTTGAACGAGATCGGCCGGTTGAAATTCTGATCCGAATAGGAAATGTTGAGGAGCGCGCCAAATTCGCCGTCGCCGACGTTCCAGCGACCGCTGATCAAGCCGCCGATCGTATAGCTGAACTTGTCGACTTCCTTGCCATAGCTGCCGCGCGCGTTGAGCGCGACGCTGACGCCTTCCTTGAAATTGAACGGCTTTTGCAGCTTGAGGTTGATCACGCCGGCGACCCCGCCTTCGAGCAGATTGGCCGAGTTGGATTTATAGACCTCGGCCCCCGCCAGCGCCTCGGCGGGCAGGTCCTGAAAGGCGAAACCGCGGCCGACGCCGGTGAAGATCTCGCGCCCGTCGAGGGTCGTCAAAATATCGCCGATGCCGCGCACAAGCGGGCTGACGACCTCGTTGTTAAAGCCGTTGACGGTCTGGATGCCGGGAACGCGTTGCAACGCGGCCGCCACGGTGGAGTCGGGAAATTTTCCGATGTCGTCGGCGACGATAACCTCGACCACCTGGTCCGAATTGCGCTTGATGTTGCGGGCCGCCTGCAGGCTGGCGCGCTGGCCGGTCACGACGATTTCGCGATCGGTCGCCGCGGTGCCTTCGCTGGCCACGCTGCCGGTTTCGACTTGCTCGTCCGACGTCTGCGCCGCGGCGGACGCCGATGCGAGCATGGCCGCCATCGACGCACTCGTAAACATGAACAATCTGGTCTTCATCGGTCGTCTCCCCATAGAGCTGCCAGGTGGTGTTTCACCCGATCTTGTTGATTTTAAATATCTTATTTGTAATACAAATTATTCAGGCACAAAAAATTTGAGAGATTGGAAGGGCGTTATTTCGTCGGCACGACACCCTTCGGCGCGGCGGTCAGACGCTTGATCAGGTCGACTTCCGCCTGGCGATAGGGCGTCCCGTCGCTGCGCAGAACCTCATGGAACCAGATCGGCGGCTCATCGCCGGTGTAGGGCTTTTTCCAGCTGTCCCAAGGGAGCCGCGTCTGCGACTTGCCGTCGACGAAGCCCCAGTTGATCATCGCGACGCCATATTTCTTGCCCAGCGGCAGCGAGCCGTCGAAGGTCGATCCATTGCCGCGCGCCATATATTCGGTGCACAGCAGCGGCCGGCCATAGACCTGGAGTTGCTTGACGCGGCGTTCAAACGTCTCGGGCCAATTATAGTCGTGGAAGGAAATGACGTCCGACTGCGCGACCTGAATCTTCTCGACCGCATCGAGCTTGTTCACGTCCGACCATTCGTCGCCGATCCACAGCCCGCTTGTCAGTGGCTGTTTCGGCTTCGCGCTCCGCGTCCAGTCGAACACCTGACCCAGCAGGCCGGCAACCATCGCCTTCTTGTTAGGCGTCGGCTTGTAATTGCCGCCGCCGTCGTTGTTCGGCTCGTTCCAGACGTCCCAGGCGAGGACGCGATCGTCGTTCGCGAAACGGCCGACGACGTCCTTCACATAGGCTTCGAGCTTGCCATGCTGCGATTTGTCGGCAAGCCGCGCAGCGCCCGGCGCTTGCATCCAGCCGCTGTTGTGGACGCCGGGGATCGGCGGATGCTGCGGCCCCGCAACGGGGTTCGGGTCCCAGCAACTGTCGAACAGCACGAACATCGGTTTGATCTTGTGCTTCGCCGCGATGGCGAGGAACTGGTCCATCCGCTGCTTCAGCCCCTCGGGATCATTTTCCCAGAGCAGGTTGTGCAGATAGACGCGCATCGTGTTCATGCCCATCGCCGACGCCCAACCGAGTTCCTTGTCGATCGTTGCGGGATCGAAGGTTTCCGCCTGCCACATCTCGAACTGGTTGATCGCGGTCGCGGGGTTGTAATTGGCCCCGACGAGCCACGGCTGCGCCTCGTACCAGCTGTGCGCCTGCGCCTTGGTCCAGCGTTCGGCGGCATGCGCGGGCGATATCAGGAACAGCGCGGCGCAAACGAGCGCCATCAACGTACGAAGCATCTCACTCTCCGAAAAAGAGACGGTAAACCATCTTGTTTATATAGGTCTGACCCGGGGCCAGCCGAGCCGAACCGAGTGCAGGCTGGTTCGGCGTGTCCGGAAAAATCTGCGGCTCGAGTACGATCGCATCGCCCTGACGATAGAGCCTGCCCGCCTTGCCAATGACGGTGCCGTCGAGGAAATTGCCCGAATAGAACTGAACACCGGGCTGGTTTGACCAAAGCTCGAAGCCGCGGCCCGAAACGGGTTCCTCGACCCGCGCGAGCTGGCGCAGCGTCTTTGAAACGGTCTTGGCGACGACGAAATTATGGTCATAGCCCTTACCGATCACGATCTGCGGATCGCTCGCGTCGCGCACCCGCTCGCCGACCGCGTGCGGCGTGTTGAAATCGAACACCGTGCCCGCGACGGGCTGGAACACGCCGGTCGGAATCAGCGTTTCGTCGACCGGCGTATAAGCCGCTGCGGGGATCGTCAGCACATGCCCCATCGCCCCATGCCCCGATCCCTCGCCGGCGAGATTCCAATAGCCATGGTTGGTGATGTTGACGATCGTCGGCTTGTCGGTCGTCGCGCGATATTCAATGCCAAGTTCGTTCTTCTCGTTGAGCGAATAGGTCGCCAGCACGGTGAGCTTGCCTGGATACCCTTGATCGCCGTCGGGGCTGACATAGCGCAGCGTGACCGACGCCGTGTCGCCCTGCTTGACCTCGACAACCTCCCACAGCACCTTGTCGAAACCGGCGGTGCCGCCATGGAGCGAATTGCCGATGTTGTTGACCGGCGTCTGATAATTTTTGCCGTCGAGGCTGAACTTGCCTTTCGCGATGCGGTTGGCGAAGCGTCCGACCGTCGCACCGAAATATTCGGATTTGGCCAGATAACCGTCGATCGAGGGGTAACCGAGCTGGACGTCGGCGACTTTGCCCTGCTTGTCGGGCATCATCAGCGACTGGATCGCGGCGCCCCAGTTGATGATCGTCGCCGAAACGCCCTTGGCGTTGGTCAGCGTCACCGCCTCGACCTGCCGTCCGTCTGGCAGCGCCCCAAAAGGCTTCCGCTGGGTTTCCGCCGCATCCGCGGGGGCAAGGGCCAGCGCCCAGCCGGCCGCTCCGATTGCGAGCGATGCCGCAAGCTTCGCCTTCATGATGATCTCTCCCTATTCATGGTCTATCACGCACCTTTTTGCGAGTAAAGCCGTTTAATATGATAATTAACTTGCGAATTGACGTGGAGCAAACCCCCGGACCCCGGCATCGACCTCGAACAACGCGCCGGAGTGCGGCGACACGGCGTCGTCCTCTGCGGCCGAGGTGACGAACAGGCGGTCCAAATCGGCGCCCGCGAAGGCACAGCTGGTGAGTTGCAGCGCGGGCAGCGCGATGCTGCGGTCGAGGTTGGCGTCGGGCGCATAGCGTTCGATGCGCCCCGCACCCCAGAGCGCGATCCACAGCCCGCCCTCGGCATCGAAGGTCATGCCGTCGGGGGTGCCGTCGCTATCCGAAAAATCGAGGAAGATGGCGCGATCGTGCAGGCTGCCGTCGTTGGCGATGCGGTAGCGATAGACGTGCCCCAGCTTGCTGTCGGTATGGAACAGATGCTCGCCGCCGGGCATCAGTGCGGGGCCGTTCGCGATCGTATAGCCGGTATCGACCCGCGTGACGCGGCGATCGGGATCGAGCCGATAGAGGCTTCCACTCGCGCCTTCGCAATCGAACGGCATCGTCCCCGCCCAGATGCGCCCCGCGTCGTCGGCCTTGGCGTCGTTCATCCGGTTCGCGGGCAGGTCGGGCTCGGGGTCGTGGAACGGCGTCACCGTCAGCGGATCGAGCCGCAGCTCGGCGAAACCGCTTTGCAGCCCCGCGATAAAACCGTCGCCCGGCGCGCGTTCGATCACCCAGCCGATCGGCTCGGCGAGCGTCCAGCGGGCTACATCCCCGCCCGCGAGGTCGAACCGATTGAGCCCGCAGCCAAGGATGTCGACCCAGTACAGCGCATTGTCGCGCGGAGACCACAAGGGCCCCTCGCCCAGCCGGTCGCGCGTATCGCGCTCGACAATTGCGAAAGCACTCAATGGCTGTCCCTCGGCAGGCCGGCATTTTGGGCGAGGCGCTGAAATCTGGTCGCGTCCTCGAGCGCGGCGCCGCTATCGAACTGACCGACCAGTTGGCGCTGAATTTCCTGCCACGGCGTCTGCGAAGCTGGATAGGCATAGCCGCCAGCTTGCTCAAGCCGGGCGCGCCGTACCGCAAGCTCGGCGTCTTCGACCAGCATGTCGGCGGTCCGGCGGACCAGATCGACGCGAATGATGTCGCCCGTCGCCAGCAGCCCGAGGCCGCCGCCGGCGGCGGCCTCGGGCGATGCGTTCAGGATCGACGGGCTGCCCGACGTGCCCGACTGCCGCCCGTCGCCGATGCAGGGCAAAGTATGAATCCCGCGCTTGATGAGCGCGACGGGGGGCTGCATGTTCACGACTTCGGCGCCGCCGGGATAGCCGATCGGTCCGGCACCGCGGATAACAAGAATGCAATCCTCGTCGATGCCGAGCGCGGGATCGTCGATGCGCGCATGATAATCTTCGGGCCCGTCAAAGACGATCGCGCGGCCCTCGAAGACATTCGGCCGATCGGGGTCCGACAGATAGCGCGCGCGGAAGGCGTCGGAGATCACGCTCGCCTTCATCACCGCCGAATCGAACAGATTGCCGCTGAGCACCATCAACCCCGCATCCTCGCGAAGCGGCGACGCAAAGGGCCGGATCACCGCCGCGTCCTGCGTCACGGCTTCGCCGCAATTTTCAGCGAGCGTGCGGCCGTTGGCGGTCAGCACGGTCCCGTCGAGCAACCCCTGACGTAGCAACTCACCGATCACCGCCGGGACGCCGCCGGCGCGATAGAAATCCTCGCCCAGATATTCGCCCGCGGGCTGCAGGTTGACGAGCAGGGGAACATCCTCGCCTTCGCGCTGCCAGTCGTCCATCGTCAGCTCGACCCCGATATGCCGCGCGATCGCATTGAGATGGATCGGCGCATTCGTCGAGCCGCCGAGCGCGGCATTGACCTTGATCGCATTCAGGAACGCGGCGCGGGTCAGGATGTCGGAGGGCTTGCGATCGGCATGGACCATCTCGACGATCGTGCGGCCGGTCTGCCACGCGCATTCCTGGCGATCGCGATACGGCGCGGGGATCGCCGCCGAGCCCGGCAACGCCATGCCTAGCGCTTCGGCCAGGCTGTTCATTGTCGTCGCGGTGCCCATCGTGTTGCAATAGCCGGTCGACGGCGCCGACGAGGCGACGAGTTCGACGAAGCCTTTATAGTCGATCTCGCCCGCCGCGAGCATTTCGCGCGCTTTCCACACGATCGTCCCCGACCCGGTGCGCTGCCCCTTGTACCAGCCGTTGATCATCGGCCCGACCGACAGCGCGGCCGCCGGAATGTTCACCGTGGCCGCCGCCATCAGGCACGCCGGGGTGGTCTTGTCGCAGCCGATGGTCAGCACGACCCCATCGAGCGGATAGCCATAGAGCGTCTCGACGAGCCCGAGATAGGCGAGGTTGCGGTCGAGCCCCGCCGTCGGGCGCTTGCCCGTTTCCTGAATGGGGTGTACCGGAAATTCGATCGGGATGCCGCCCGCGTCGCGGATCCCCTGCTTCACCCGATCGGCGAGAATGATGTGGTGGCGATTGCACGGCACAAGATCGCTGCCCGTCTGCGCGATCCCGATGATCGGACGGTTCGACTGCAATTCCTCGAGCGACAGGCCATAGTTCAGATAACGCTCGACATAGAGCGCGGTCATGTCGGGATTGTCGGGATTGTCGAACCACGACCGCGACCTCAGTGCCGGCCGCTTCGATCCGCCGTCTTGCTTGTCGTCCGTCACATTATTTCCTGACTTGGCTCAATGTCATTTGAAGGCCGCGACCAGCTTGTCATACTGCGCCTTGCTGATCTCGATCATCGATCCGTGCCGCGCGCCTGCGGGCACGGCGTAGCGATTCCATTCGGTCACCCCGCTGTTCCCCGACATCTGGAACCACGGCCCCTCAAGCCGCGGCGCTTTCGAAAGGCCATAGCTGGTGCCCGCATATTGCTCGTAATAGAGCAGCCAGTCGGCGCCGTTCGGGGCGCGGATGATCGTCGGCGCCTCACGGAAATTGGGGCTGAGAGACGGGCCGGGGGTCGGATAGGGGCCGGTCATGTCCTTCGCGCAGGTGATGCGGACGGTCTTGCCCGTCGTCCAGGCATAGGAGGGGTAACGTTCGTCCTTCAGGAGCGCGCAATAGCCGCCCTCGGGGTTCGGCTGGATGACGGTGTCGATCGTCGCCATCTCCCATTCGAACAGGCGCCGCGGCGGCCCGGCAAAGCTTTTGAGATCGGGCGACAGGACATAAAGCGTACGCTGGCTTTCCCAATAGCGCTCGGGATCGCTCGCCGATCCCGGCACGGTCGGCGTGTGCCAGCTAAGCAGGAAGCGCTTCGACGGCTTGTCGAAATAGAGCTTGGGCGCGCCGATGCGCTGCAGCGGATTGGCCAGCCCGACCGCGGACTGAAGGTCGGGTTGGTAGGTTCCATAGGGCGCCCAAGTCACCAGGTCGTTCGACACCCAGAAACGGATCAGCGGATCCTCGTCGCTCTTGTTGCCGACCAGATAATAGCGCCCGTCGGGGCCCTGTGCGATCGAAGCGTGGCCGTGATAATCCTTCGACACCGGCTTTCCGCCGTTCAGCTCGGTCCAATAGAGGCCGTCGCGGCTGACCGAATAATAAAGGATGCCGTAATGACCGGTCTTCATATGCGCGAACAGATAGGCCTTGTCCGGATGGACATAGGTGTCGGGCGCCGAGGCGGGCTGCGTGTTATCTTGCGCCAGGGCCGGCGCCATGAGCGCGGCAAGCGCGAAGCAAGCCATCGACAGTCTGCGAAGCGACATGATCTCTCCCCTGTTCAGGCCTGCGTCGACCCTTGCATAAGCTTAGATCTCGTATAAGCAGATATATATGATAAATAAAGAGGACGCGATGAACGACGGGAAAGATTTTTCGCGAGGGCGCGAAGGCACGGAAATCCGCCTCGCGCTGGTCGGCATCGGCAAGATCGCACGCGATCAGCACCTGCCGGCGATCGCCGCCGATCCGCGTTACCGGCTGGTCGCGACGGCGAGCCGCAACGATTCGGTCGACGGCGTGCCCGGCTATCGTGACATCGACGAACTGCTCGCCGCCGGTGTCCAGCTCGACGCCGTGTCGCTGTGTACGCCGCCCGAAGGGCGCGCCGATATCGCGCGCCGCGCGATCGATGCCGGGCTGCATGTGATGCTCGAAAAGCCGCCCGGGGTGACCACAGACGAGGTGCGCGCGCTGGCGCGCCATGCGGCGGCAAAAGGCGTGACGTTGTTCGCATCCTGGCACTCGCGCGAAGCCGCCGCGGTCGACACCGCGCGCGACTGGCTGTCGGGCCGCGCGGTCACCGGCGGGCGGATCATATGGAAGGAGGATATCCGCCAGTGGCATCCGGGGCAGGAGTGGATATTGGAGCGCGCGGGCATGGGCGTCTTCGATCCCGCGATCAACGCGCTCTCGATCCTCACCCGCGTCCTCCCGGCACGCTTCGACGTCGAAGCCGCCACCCTCGACATTCCAAGCAACCGGTCAGCCGCGATCGCCGCCGCCTGCACCCTGCGCAGCGCCGAATGCTATGCGATCGAGGCCGAGCTCGACTTTCTGTTCGGCGGCGCGCCGCGCTGGGACATCGAAATTGCGACCGACGTCGGGCGATTGATCCTGCGCGACGGGGGCGCGACGGTCGAGCTACCCGGCGGCGCCCCGCATAGCGGCGAAAATCGGGAATATCCCCGCCTTTATGGTCGCTTCCACGCGCTGGTCGAGGCCGCGGAAATCGATGCCGACACCGCTCCACTCGAACTTGTCGAGCAAGCTTACGACCTCGGCACGTGCCGCAGCGTGCCGCCGTTTGAATTTTGAGAGGCAGCAGGGAGGAAATTCGCGATGCCGAAAGATAGCGAAGTATTCGGCCGGCGAACCCTCCTGCGGCTAGCCAGCGGTGCGGCGCTGGCGCTGGGAGCGCCTCGCGCGGTCGCCGCGAGTTCCGCGCCCACCGATGTCGAGCAAATCTGGCCGGGTCGCGAACTTGTCCGGCTCTGGCCCGGCGCGGCGCCGGGCACGCCCGCGCGCCTGCCGCCGTTCAAGATCGAAGACCGCGGCACCCCGACCTTCCTCAACCGCGTCGCGACCGGGATATCCGATCCCGCGATGATCGTCTGCCGCCCCGCCAGACCGAATGGCACGGCGATATTGCTGATGCCAGGCGGCGGCTATGGGGTCGAATATGTCGACAACGACGGTATGCGCGAGGCGGACCATTGGACGGCCCGGGGCATGACCGCCTTCATCCTCGTCTATCGCCTGCCCGGCGAAGGCTGGGACCGGCATTCGGATGTTCCGTTGCAGGATGCCCAGCGCGCGCTGCGGCTGATCCGCGCCCGCGCCGACGATTATCGCATTGCTTCCGACCGGATCATGCTCCTCGGCTCGTCGGCGGGCGGCCACCTCGCGGGATCGCTCGCAACGCGTTTCAACGAAGACGTCTATTCGCCTGTCGATGTCGCCGACCGACAATCGGCGCGGCCCGACCTCGCGGCGTTGCTCTATCCCGTCATCTCGATGCAGGCGGACATCACGCATGCCGGCTCGCGCGCGGCGCTGATCGGCGCGGCCGCGAGTCCGTCGCTTGTCGATCGATATTCGGTCGACCGCCGCATTGCCGCGGATACCCCACCGATGTTCCTCGCCGCGGCGGGCGATGATGACATCGTGCCGGTCGAAAACAGCATCCTTGCTTATCGGGCGATGCTCGCGAAAAGGCGCAGCGCGTCGATGCATCTGTTCGAAACCGGCAGGCATGGCTTCGGGCCGAACCTGCCCGCCACGAGCCCCGCGTCGCGCTGGCCCGACCTGCTTCTGGCCTTTGCCACCGCCCACGGGCTTCTGGGGTGATAGCAGTGCCGGACGCGCCTAGCGCGCGCGGCCACCCGACGGCACCGGAAGCCTTTTTGCGGTGGGGACGGGCTCACCGAATTCGGGCCAGCCGGCGTCAGTCCAACCGAACCGCTGGATATGCGGTGCCCGCTTTGCGGTACAGCCCATGTCGCGGCCTGGGTTGGCGTGATAGATGATCCAGTTTTCCAGGCCGTCCGGCGACCGGAAAAAACCGTTGTGGCCGGTTGCGTAGACGCCGTTGCCACGCTTGAATACCGGCTGCGCGCTCTTGCGCCACGCGGCGGCGTCGAGCGGATCGGCGCCCGCCGATGCGCGGAGCAGCCCCAGCGAATAATCATCCGACCAGCAGGCGCTGGCCGAATAGGTCAGGAACAGGTCGCCTTTGGGGCCGGCCAGAAATTCGGGGCCCTCGACGATCTGCCGGCCGCCTTGCCGCTCCCACGGCCGATCGGGACGCGCGATCACGACCTCTTCGCCCTTGAGCGTCCAAGGGCTCTCCATCTCTGCGATCGCGATCGCGCTGTCGGGCCCGATGTACGGCGAATAGACGAAATAGCGTTTACCGCCGTGGTCGAAGACGGTGCCGTCGATCCCGGCATGCGCCGTATTCACGCGGCCGCGGTCGATCCACTTTCCGCGCATTGGATCGGGACCCGTGTTTTCGAGGACAAAGACCGCGCGATGGTCGTCGTCGGTGAAACCGCTCGCGGTTGCGGAATAATAGAGAAACCATTTCCCATCGATGCGGTGCAGCTCGGGCGCCCATATCGAATGCGCGTTCGCCCCTTCCTTTGGCGGCGTCCAGACCGTGAGCGGCGCGACCTCGCCGAGCTTGGCGACATAGTCGGTCCGCCAGAGTGCAATCCGGTCGCCAAGCGTATGGGTGTAATAATAATATCCGCCGACCTGCAGGATCCATGGGTCGGGGCCCGAGGAAAGCAGAGGGTTGGCGAAGGTAGCGGCATCCGGCTCGTCAGCCGCCGCAGCAGGCAATGCACAGCCGACCATCGCCGTTATCGCAACGCTCCACGCGACCGCCCGGGCAAAACCGCGCGCAAGATCGTTGGCCGAACCCGGAAACCGCATGCATCACTCCTCCTCGTTTCTGTATTTATAATATAAGTATGATCATAATGGCAAGCAGCTGAGGAGCCGCCAAAAGCAAACGGCTTGGCCTAGGATGGGACCGACGGGCCGGCCGAATTCCTTTTTAAAATGAAATGAAATTATTTAAGTTGTCATATGACTGATAATTGCTAATATGAGTCGGGTATGGCGCTTAACGCGTCGACAAAGGGAGAATGGGCGCGTGAGGCAGGGCGGAACCGACGCTGTGCATGACGACCGGCTGGCGCTTCGCAAGCGGCGGCCGTCGCTGGTCGACGCCGCCTGTGAACATATTCGCGCAAGCATTCTTTCCGGGACGCACTGGCCCGGCTCGCAGCTTCCTACCGAGGCGGAATTCGTCGACGTGTTAGGCGTGAGCCGGACGGTGGTCCGCGAAGCGATCGCTCGCCTCGCCGCGGCGGGGTTGGTCGAGGCCCGCCAGGGAAAGGGGCTCTTCGTCAGCGAGACCGCGCGCTATCAGGCCTTTCAGATCACGCGCGAAGAGGTCGAAAATCTCAGCGACGTGATCCAGTTGCTCGAGCTGCGGCTCAGCGTCGAAACCGAGATGGCGGCGCTGGCCGCCGAACGGCGCAGCGAGGTTGACGTGATGAGCATGCGCCAACAGCTCAAGATACTTGGCGAAGCGGCGATCGGCCTCGAGGATTCGGTCAAGGCCGATGTCGAGTTCCACAACGTCATCGCGCGGGCCAGCAAGAACACCTATTACGCCAAGCTGATCGATTTCCTCGGCGTCCGGCTGGTCCCGCCGCGCTCGCTCTATCTGCGCCAGGGGCAAAGCTATGTCGGCGCGCGTTACAAGGCGGTGATCAGCGAAGAGCATGAGGCGATCCTCGACGCCATCATCCACCGCAATCCCGACGCCGCGCGGGTGGCGGCGCGGGCCCATATGAGCAGCAGCCTCAAGCGGCACCGCGATCTGCAAGATTTTATGTCCTCGCACAGCCCGGCTGGCTGAATCCCACCAACATAAATGACCTGAAGGGCAACTCAGGCACCGAATTACGTCCGACAGAATTATATGATCAATCTGCTAAACTTATATGATATCTTACAGGGAGAGGTCCATTGAAGATCAGTCTTCGCGCTTCCGTGGCGCTCGTCGCACTCGTCAGCGGCGCACATATGGCAAAGGCGCAGACCGCGCCGGCCGCCGAACCATCCGCAAATCCGTCAGCCGTGACTGCGGCACCAAGTGACGCGCAGGATGGGGAGGACATCATCGTCACCGGTATCCGCCAGAGCCTTTCGCGCGCCGCCGAAATCAAGCGCGAATCGACCGCTGTGGTCGATTCGATCGTCGCCGAGGATATTGGCAAGCTTCCCGACATGACGACCGCGTCGGCGCTCCAGCGCGTTCCCGGCGTGCAGGTCGTTGTCGGCGGCAACAACGAGATCGTCGGCGCGCGCATCCGCGGCCTCGACGACATCATCACCACGCTGAACGGACGCGAGATTTTCACCGGGGTCGGTCGCGGCTTCTCGTTCCAGGATCTGCCGGCCGAAGCGCTTGCGGGCGTCGATGTCTATAAATCCAATTCGGCCGAGCGGCTCGAAGGCGGCGTGGCGGGCGGCGTCAATATGCGCCTGCGCCGCGCGCTCGATTTCAAGGAGCTGACGATCGCGGGAAGCGCGCGCGCGACCTATTTGCAGGAAGCCGGTTCGAAGAACACGATCAATCCGGCGGTGAGCCTGCTCGTCGCCAACCGCTGGGACGCGGGTGAAGGCGAGATCGCGGCGATGGCCAGCATCTCGTACCAGCGCAACAAATATGCCCGGCCGGTCGCGTGGAACGACTGGACGCGCGCCACCAGCGCCGGCCCCACCGGTTCGCCCCCGAACCTGCACGCGCCGACCGGCTTCGCCGCCGCGATCGAGTTCGGCAAATATGAGCGCCCGCAGGGCAATTTCTCGCTCGAATGGGCGCCCGATACCGACACCAAAATCTATATCGAGGGCCTGTTCGCGGGCTTTCGCGGCAACGTCTATCAGGCGCGCCCGACCTTCCGTGCCTTCACGGGCACGTCGTTCGAGGCGACCGCGGGCGATACCTGCGAGGATTTCGCGGTCGGCCCCGACGGCTATTATTCGGGCAATGTTCAGACCCCGACCAATCCGACGGGCACGGGTACGATCCGCGAGCTCTGCAACGCCACCGGTTATACGGCACGCAACCTCGAATATTACACCGCGACCGTCGCCAATAAGGCGCGCACCGACATCTATGTGATCGCCACCGGCTTCAACAAGCAGATCGGCGCGCTCAGCTGGAATACCGACATCTCCTATGAATCGTCGATCAACCGGAACAACAGCTTCCGCGTCGACATCGGCAAACGCATCGCCGAGCTGGTTCAGGTCCGCGATAACAATCATGAGGTGCAGGCGACGATGCCGGGCAACCCCATGAACGACCCGGCCGGCCTCGCGTTCGCCAACGGCATGACCGAAGACATCAACCGCAGCCGCGGCACTTTGTGGTCGGTGATGAGCGACGCCAAATACGACTTCGACGCAGGGTTGCTCGACTATGTTCAGGCGGGCGTTCGCGTCGCGCGGCGCAAGGCCGGGTTCGAGCAGTATCTCGGCGGCCCGCCGGCGCCCGGCGGTTCGTTCGTGACGCCGCTTACCGCCGCCGGCCTTCCCTCCGACATCCTGTCGCAGGCACCCGGGGTGCCGCAGATGAACGACGGCGCATCCTTCCTGCAGATCGACCCCCGATATCTGACGCAGGAATCGATCAAGCGGCAGCTGCGGACGCTATACCGCATCTCGCCAGACACGCCGGCTTTCGACCCGACGCGCGACTATGATGCGCAGGAAAAAAGCTACGCCGGCTTCCTGCAGGCGGGGTATGAATTCTCGCTGACCGATGCGATCTCGGTCGACGGCATGGTCGGCGCCCGCCTGACCCGCACTGATCGCGACATCGCGGGATCGGGTCGCGTAACCGATCCGGCGACGGGCACCTCGCGCGTCGTGCTCGTCAATCGTTCGACGAGCGACACCGATCTCTTGCCTAATGCCAGCGCGCGCGTCCAGTTCGGCGGCGGCCTCCAGGCGCGCTTCAATTATTCGAAGACGCTTTCGCGACCCAGCTTCGGCCAGCTCAATCCCGGCCTCAGCTATGTCGTCTCCTACGTCAACACGATCCAGAATTCCGGATCGGGCGGCAATCCCGACCTCCGGCCGCAAAAGGCCGACAGCTTCGATGCGTCGCTCGAATATTATTTCGGCCGCAGCAACTATGTCTCGGTGGTCGGCTTCTATCGCGACATCACCGACCGCATCATCAACGGGACCGAGGTCCGGAAGATCGACGGCCTGCAATATGTCATCTCGACCCCGCGCAACCTGGGGTCCGCGAAGATCAAGGGCGTCGAAGTGGGTGGCCAGCTGTTCCTCGATTTCCTTCCCGAGGGCCTCGACGGCGCGGGCGTGATCGGGAACTTCACGGTCATCGACAGCGAGGTGACGACCCCCGGCGACCGGCTTGAGGGCCTGCCGCTGCTCGGCGTCTCCAAATATAACTACAACATCGGTCTGATTTACGAAAAATACGGCATCTCGGCGCGGATGATCTACACCTACCGCTCCAAATATTTCGACGGCGACATCACCAACGGCCTCTCGCTCCGGCCGGTTTCGATCCCCGTCGGACTCAACGGCATTCGCGCCGCGGGGCGGCTCGACTTCGGCCTGAATTATGATGTGACGCCGAATATCACGGTCAGCCTCGCCGGTACGAACATCACGGGGCAGAAGACGCGCAACTTTGAATCGCGCGAGGATTTCGTCCGCGAGGTGCGCAACGACGACACGACCTACTCGCTTGGCGTCCGCTTCAATTTCTGACCCCGATGACGGCACCGCGAATGACGAAAAACAGGAGGATGGTTTGAACAGGAAACGGATTTTCACCGCACTGGGGCTAGCAACCGCGCTGACGGCGGGCAGCTTGGCGATAGCCGGCACGGCGCACGCGCAGGCGCCGGCGACGGTTCTCAACCAGCCCGGCAAGGCGCTGCCCGGCGACGTGCGCGTTGCGCGAACGCAGGGCTCGGTGGCGATCGACTGGCCCTCGGCAGAGGGTGAGCGCGCGCAGCTCGTCCTGTCGCTCGATCCTGCCAGGCCGCTGATCGAGACGATCTCCATCTCAGGCAAGCCGATCCTCGGCGGGATTGATCCCGCCGGCGTGGTCACCGTCGGCACGCGCGATCTCAAGGAAGGCTGGACGGTCTTCTTCGACAATCCACGCACGCGGCCGTTCGAAAGCTTCCCGCTGACACTCGCGCGCAGCGACATCAGCGTGCGCGCGGAGGGCGGCTATACCAAGGTGATCGTCGGCGGCGCGGCGGCCGGGCCCTTCTCCGGCACCTATCAATTCACCATCTATCCGGGCTCGCGGCTGGTGCGTGCGGCGATGGTGATGTCGACGCAGCGCCCCGCCACCGCTTACACTTTCGATGCCGGGCTCAGCGTCGCGACATCGGCGGCGCTGCCATGGCGCTCGATCGCCTTCACCGACACCGAAGATGCGATGGTGCGCAAGGAAGGCGATGCATCGCGCAAACCCGCGGTCTCGCCGAAGATGCGTGCCCGCATGATCGTCGCCGAGGGCACCGCGGGCGGGTCGCTGGGCGTCGTTCCGCCGCCGCATCAATTTTATTACCCGCTCGATTACGCCAACAACGACAACTCAGCATGGTATGGCAATGATTACCGCAAGCTCGCCGGCCGCACGAGCTTCGGCGTGCGCCAGACGCTCGAGGGCGATCGGCGCTACGTGCCATGGGTCAACGCCCCGCCGGGCACGACGCAGGACATGGGCGTGTTCCTGCTGCCCGACAGCGGCGACGCCGCGAGCGTCACCAAGGCCGCGCTCGCCTATACCCGCGGCGACCGTTTCAAGGCGCTCGACGGGCACCGCACCTTCACCAGCCACTATCATGTCGAGCACACCGAAGCCTTCCTGAACGCGGCGCGGTTCCAGCAGTCGACGGGTGTGCCCGACGGGCTGGAATCGCCGGCCTTCGTCAAGCGCTTCAAGGACATGAACGTCGAGATCGTCCATCTCGCCGAGCTCCACCTCGGGCGCGAGGCGCTCGATCGCGCCGGCGACCGGCTGACATTGCTCAAGACGATGCACGCGGAGACCGCGCGGCTATCGGACGACAAGCTGCTGCTGCTCCCGGGCGAGGAGCCCAACGTCCAGCTTGGCGGGCACTGGATCAGCTTCTTCCCCAAGCCGGTCTATTGGACGCTCGACCGCAAGGAGGGACAGCCCTTCGTCGAAGAGGACCCCAAGCTCGGCAAAATCTATCATGTCGGTTCGCAGGAAGACGTCCTGAAACTGATGCAGGAAGAGAAGGGGCTGATGTGGACCGCGCATCCGCGGATCAAGGGCTCGTACGGCTTCCCCGACAAGCATAAGGACACGCCCTTCTTCAGGAGCGACCGCTTCCTCGGCGGCGCATGGAAGAATATGCCGTCGGATTATTCGCTGCCACGCCTCGGCACGCGCGTGCTCGACACGCTCGACGACATGAACAACTGGACGGCGAAACCGTCCGAGCGCAAATTCGCCCCCGGCGAGGTCGATGTGTTCCAGATCTCCGACGAGAGCGAACTCTATGCGCATATGAACATCAACTATCTCCGCCTCGACGGGCCGCTGCCGCGCTATTCCGATGGATGGCAGAACGTGCTCGACGCGCTGCGCGGTGGCCGTTTCTTCACCACCACCGGCGAAGTGCTGATCCCCGAATTCACGATCGACGGCGCGAAGAGCGGCGAAGAAGCCGCATTCGGACGCAATGCCGTGGTGCGAGCGAAGATCGAATGGACCTTCCCGCTCGCCTTCGCCGAAATCGTCAGCGGCGACGGCAAAAAAGTCTATCGCGACCGCATCGACTTGACCGGCAGCGCGCCGTTCGGCACGCGCGCGATCGAAAAGCGCGTCAACCTCAGCGGCCGCAATTGGGCGCGGATCGAGGTGTGGGACGTCGCGACGAACGGCGCCTACACGCCCCCGGTATTCCTGAAAGGGAAATAAGAACCTCCCCTGCCCGTGCAGTCGTCATCGCTTAGCGCCCTGACGACTGCACGTGGCCTTTTGATTCGGAACGGTGCCGGTCCGGCCCGTCCTTCTTCGGAGCAGCCATGTTCGATCGAACCTATTACGCCACCCATCCCGACATGATGGCGGGCGTGTCCAATGACGAATTACGCGATCGCTATCTCATCCGGAATTTGTTTCGCCCGAACCAATGCGTGCTCAACTATACCCATGCCGACCGGGTGGTGATCGGCGGTGTGCTGGTCGAGAGCGGCAGCGTCCGCCTGCCCGATCAATCGGAGCCCGCATCGGCGGCCGGCCACCCGTTTCTCGAGCGGCGCGAACTCGGCATCGTCAATGTCGGCCGCGCCGCGGGGACCGTGACCGTCGATGGCGAGCCGTTCGCGCTTGGCGCGAAGGACAGCCTCTACGTCACGATGGGCGCGAAAGACGTCGCCTTCTCCGGCGACGGCGCGCGCTTCTACCTCGCCTCGTCGCCCGCCCATCGCGCCTTCGACACGCGAAAACTGCCGCTCGCCAGCGCCAAGATACTCGAGCGCGGCAGTCTGGCGGAGGCGAACGACCGGACGATCCACCAACTCGTCATCCCGGGCGTATGCGACAGCGCGCAGCTGGCGATGGGGCTCACGATCCTCAAGCCGGGAAGCGTGTGGAACACGATGCCACCGCATGTGCACGAACGGCGGAGCGAGATTTATTTCTACTTCGATCTCGACGATCCCGCGCAAGGCCGGGTGATGCACTTCATGGGTCAGGGCGACGCCACGCGTCATATCGTGATGGCCGACGGCGAGGCGGTGATCTCCCCGCCCTGGTCGATCCACATGGGCGCAGGCACCGGCGCCTACGCGTTCATCTGGGTCATGGCGGGCGAGAACCAGGACTATGACGACATGAACGTCCTCGACATCTGTCAGCTCGCCTAATCTGTCGACAGGTCATCGGCGAAGTTAATCGTTGAACACCGGAATAGTGCGCCGAACTTTCGGCAATCAAATCCCAGCGCGGTGTGTCTCTGCGGCCTGGATCCTGCGGCGGAGCAAAAAGAGCCCGCCCGCAAGCATCGCGGTCGGGACAAGCATCAGCGTGAACGCGGTGCGCCCGTCGAGATGCGCGAAAAGCTGGCCGGTGACCAGCGAACCCGTTGTGCCGCCGAGCGCTGAAAAAACGACGACGAGCCCCATCAGCGGCGGATGCTGACGGTTCGGCATCGCGCTGAGCATCACCGAGATGATCGTCGGATAGATGGGCGCGAGCGCGAAGCCGATCAGCGGGAAAAGGAAGGCGGCGAGCGGTGCATCGCCCCAGCTGGTAATCGGCCCCGGCCGCAGCCCGTCGGCGAGCGGCAGGACAAGGATGATCAGCGCGGCGAGCAGCGCGAGGCAGATGTTGAGCACCGGATACCAGTCGAAGCGCGCCATCACCGCGCCCGCGCCGAAACGCCCGAGCGCGATGCACGCCGCGAACAGGCTGGCGGCCTGCACGCTCATCTGCGCGGGGAGATGCAAAACCTCGTTGTTAAAAGTCGGCAGCCATGTGCCGATGCCCTGTTCGATAAGCACAAAGACGAAAGCACAGACGATGAAGATGAGAACAAGCGGCAGCGCGGCAAGACGCAGCATTGCGAGTATCGGCGCGCGTTCGGCCTCTACCGCGTCTTCACCCTCTTGCGCGCGCTGCTCGTCAATGGGCGCCGAGAGCAACAGCGCAAGCGCGAGTGCAGTGACGCCGGCGAGGACCCAATAGGCATTGAGCCAGCGCAGGCCAGCCGGATCGATGAAGGCACTGAACACCCAATAGGATGACAGGACGCCGACCATGAACATGCCCTCGATCAGGCTGGTCAGGCTGGCGTGCTTGCGCGGGCTATCGGTGACGAGACCGATCGTCGAATAGACCACGACCTTTGCGACCGCGAAGGCCGCACCGATCATCGCAAAATGGAGCTGGGCCGCGCCAAAACTGCCGGCCAGCGGCATGACGATGCAACCGGCGATCGCGAGCATGAGCGCGCCGATCAACGCGTTGCGAAGGCCGAGACGTGAGAGATAGCTGGCGGTAAGGAACGACACGACTGCGATCGTGATGTCCTTGAACGCCTCGAGCGTGCTCGCCTGCGGCTTGGTGACGTCGAAGCTCAAAATCGACTGAAGAATGACGGTCCCGACGCTGTTGAGCAGCATCGCAAAAGCGACATAGGTCAGGATCAGTGCTGCGATCAGTCGAGTGCGCGCCATCGGCCGTCCTTAGCAGAATTAGCGGAAAAAGAGGGGTGACCGCGAAGAGGCCGCGGCCACCCAGGGAGGGATGATCCTTTTAGAATTTATAGGCGGCGCTGAAGCGGAACGACCGGCCGAGGATCGGGCGCGCGTTGACGACTTCCCCCCCCGCCTGCCCCAGCGTGCGCGGATCGCCTTCGGTCAGCCCGACCTTGTCGGTCAGATTGTCGGCGGTGACCGCGAAGGTCAGCGCGTCGTTGACGTCGACGGTCACCCCCGCATCGATCTTGAAATAATGCGGCAGCGACTGGGTGTTCGCGGTGTCGGAGAAGCGGTCGCCGACGTAGCTGAAGGTCGAATAGAGCGAGACCTTGCTATTATCGCCAAACTCGATGTCGTACGACGGCGTCACGCGCCATTGCCATTTCGGCTGGCGTTGCACGCGATTGCCGCTGAGGTCGACCGTTCCGCCGCCCGCGAAGAAATCGCGGTACTTCGCGTCGAGCCACGTGCCCGAGAAGGCAATGGCGAAATTGTCGATCGGGCGGATCTGCCCTTCGAGTTCGATCCCCGTGCTGCGCGCGCCGCCGATGTCGGCGACCGGCGCGCCATTCTGGATCACCGTCGTGACCAGCCCCTTGAACTTGGTATGGAACAGCGTGGCATAGAGCGACACGAGATCGGTGCGGACCTTTACCCCGCCCTCGAAATTGTCAACGCGCGGCGACACGAAAATCCCGTCGCGCAGATTGTCGAAGAAGGGATTGGTGTTGCCGCGGTTGTAGCGGACATAGGCGCCGACCGACGACGAGACATCATAGTTCAGCCCCGCGGTCCACGACCAGGCGCCCTTCTTGTACGCGATGTTGCGGAATGTGCCGTTGAGCACCGCCGTACCGTTGTTGTACAGCGTATTCGGATTGCCGTCGGTATCGACCGAGCTGTTATTCTCGATCGTGCCCGTCGCCTTGTAATTCTGGTAGCGCAAACCCGCGTCGAAGCGCAGTTCGGGCGTGATCTGGAACTCGTCGACCGCATAGAAGGCATATTCGCGGCCGTCATATGCGGCGTTGACGTTGAAGAACGATCCTTGGGTAAAGCCGTTGCTCGACGCGACCTGGCCATTGGCGAGCGTCAGGTTGAGCAGGCGACCATGGTTTTCGGCGGTCAGCAGGTGGACGTTGCCAAGGTTCCACTGATCGTCCGACGAAAAGTCCGAATAATAGGCGCCGACGGTGAACTTGTTGTTCCCGCTTTCCCATTCGACCGCGAGGTCGTTGGTGAAATCCTCGATCTGCTTGCGCACGATCCACGTGCCCGCGCGGATCACTTGCTGCGTGCCGGCGACCGCCTGTCCGCCGTTGACATAGGTCAGGCTGCCGACCGTGCTGCCGAGCGAGGCGGCGTAGGCGTCGGCGGTCGTCGCTGTGCTCGCGGGAACGAGGCCCGTCGTGTCGGCGTCGCCCTTGAGGTAGCTCGCGCGGTAACGGAGTTGCAGCCCCTCACCGACCTCATAATCGAAATTGGTGCCGAGGTTGATCAGCTTTGCGCCGCGGCCGTCGGCAAGGTCGGTACGCGTCCCGTCGGGCAGCGTGCTGAGCCGCGTTTCGGGACCCGCGAGCACCCCGGTTCCGGGATCGATATTGCCGAACTGGCGCACCTTGTTGCCGTCGCGGATCACCGGAATCGGCAGCAGCCATTGGCCGCGATCGTTGAGGTAACGCGCGAAGACGAGGATCGAACCCTTGTCGAGGTCGTGGCGGACGTTGGCAGTGATCTGGCCGCCCTTTTCGGCGGTGAAGCCGGGGCTGCGGATACCCTCGCCGCTCGAATAATAGCCGCCGACCATGAAGCTGGTATTCTCACCGAGCGGGCCCGAGAGCAGCATATCGCCGCGCAGGTCGCCATAATCGGTGATGCTCGCCTTCACGAGCCCCTCGAAATCGCGCCCGCCTTCCTTCTGGACGAAGTTGACGGTGAGACCGGGCTGGCCGTTGCCGAACAGCGCGCCGGTGCCGCCGCGAACCGCCTCGACGCGCTCGATCGTCTCGTCGATGCGGATCAACTGGGTGTTCTCGAGGAACGACAAGGTCGGTGGCGAGAAAAAGGGAACGCCCTGCACCGTCAGCGTGACGAATTCGGCGTCGCCGCCCGACGGGTAGCCGCGCACGAAGATGTTCGCGCCATTTTGGCCGCCCGAGCTTTCGGCCGACACGCCGGGGATGACCTTGAACAGGTCGGCGGTGCTGTTCGGCGCGGCGCGATCGATCGCGTCCGAATTGATGCTGGTGATCGCGAACGCCGCATCCTGGCGATTGACCCCGCCGCCCGCGGTACCGGTGACGATGATCTCTTCATTGGCCGCGGCCGCGTCGTCGGGTTGAGGCGCTTCCTGGGCGAAAGCCGCGGCCGGCAGCGCGGCGAGCGCAATCGACGACAGCAGGTAGGTTCGTTTCAACATGGCATATCCTCCGCTTTACCTGTTCTGATTGAAAGGCGTCCACGCGCCGCCGCTTCCTGTTCTGCCGACAGGATCCGGGCGAGCGTCAGATCGCCTATGGCGAGCACGTTGATCTCGGCATCGGGCAGCGCCTCTTCCGACCCGATGCCAATGGCCACCATGCCCGCCGCATGGATGGCCGAAATTCCCGCTTGTGCGTCTTCGATGCCGACGCACTTGTTCGCGGCGAGGCCCATGCCGTCGGCACAGGCCAGAAAGATGTCGGGCGCCGGCTTGCCGTGCGCGACCGCACCCGCATCGGCGACGAAGTCGAACTGGTCGGCAATCCCAAGCAGTCGCACGACGTCTCCGGCATTGCGGCTCGCCGACGCAAGGCCGATCTTCAGCCCTGCGGCGCGCAGCTCGGCAAACAGGCCGGTGACGCCCGCGAAAAGATTGGCGGGCGAATAATCGGCGAGCCGCGCCCGATAGAGCGCGTTCTTTTCCACGAGCATCGCGTCGAACGCCTCGGCGTCGACCGCAGCGCCGGCCTGATCGAGGATCAGCCGCAACGACCCGGCGCGGTCGACGCCTTTCAACCGCTCGTTCACGCCGCGATCGAAAGCAAAGCCATATGTGTCGGCGAGCGTCTGCCACGCCTGATAATGATCCTCGGCGGTGTCGGTCAGTACGCCGTCGAGGTCGAAGATCGCACCCTTCACCGTCGGCCGTGCCAGCGTCGAGGGGGCCGCGCCGACGCGCAACGGACGCCCATGGTCGAAAATGTCGAGCGGGGCGCCCGATAACAGGCGATAGGTGCAGCCCGCAGCATCCACCGCAAGCTCGATCACGCTGCCGCGCCATTGCAGGCGGAAACGGTATCCTTGCCAGGCCGGTGGAAGCGTCGGCGCGAAAGCCGGCACCCGCCCGTCGAGCCGCAATCCGCCCCACCCCTGCGCCAGGACCAGCCAGCTTCCCGCCAGCGCGGCCATATGCAAGCCGTGCGAGGTGTTGCCGTGGCGATCTTCCAGATCGACGAAAGCGCATTCACGCATGAAATCGAGCGCCGCCGCCTCTTCGCCGAGCCGTGCCGCAATGATGGCGAAAGACACCGACGAGAGCGTCGAATCATGCGTCGTGACGCGGCCGTAATAGTCGAGGTTGCGCCGCTGCCGCGACACCGGCATCGACACCAGGTCCATCGCCATCGCCTGGACGACATTGCCCTGCTTCGCCACTTGGTGCCGGAACAGGATCATCGGATGAAAATGCATCAACAGCGGCCCGCCGTGATCGCGCGTTTTCAGGCCGGGCAGTTGGGGGCGCCCCAGAAAGGCGTCGTCCTGCGGATTGATCCCGAGCGCCGTATCGACCGGCAGCCACATCGCGTCCGCCGCCTTGCGCCATATCGCGATCTCGTCGTCATCGAGACCGATCGCGCCTGCCAGCGCTGCGAGATCACCCCGCGCACGCAGCCAGTCCGCCGTCTCGGCCGCATAGCCAAGGTGTCGGCGCGCGATCGCGTTGGTATAGAAATCATTGTCGACGAGCGCCGAATATTCGTCGGGGCCGGTCACGCCATGGATGCAGAACGCGCCGCCGCGCCGCGCATCGAACGCGCCGATCTCCATCCATATGCGCGCGGTTTCGAACAGCATTTCGGCCGCGCGCACACGAAACGCCTCATCGCCGGTCGCCGCGACGTAGAGCGCGAGCGCATAGGCGATGTCGCCATTGATGTGATATTGCGCCGATCCCGTCGGATAGTGCGACGAACATTCGTCACCCGCGATCGTCCGCCACGGATAGAGCGCGCCGCGCGAATGGCCGAGCGCTTTTGCATGCGCGCGCGCGCGATCGAGCTTGCCGATACGATAGGCAAGCAAGGTCCGCGCCTTGTCGGGTGCCTGCAGCGCGAGCACCGGCAGCATGAAGGTTTCGGCGTCCCAGAAATAATGGCCCTCATAGCCCTCGCCAGTCAGTCCCTTGGCGCCGATGCTATGCTCCGCATCGCGGCTCGCCGACTGATGGAGATGGAACAGGTCGAACCGCAGCGCCCCGGTCATCGCGTCATCGCCGTCGATCGCGAGCGCAGCACCGCCCCATAGCGCGCCAACAGCTTCGCTTTGCCCCTTGGCGATCGTGTCGAAATCGGCCTCCACGCTGTCCAGCGCGGCCAGATCGACTGGGCGACCGCGCGCCGAAGCGAGCGCAACCAACCGGTCGATGGTCAGCGTGCCGCCAGCGACCAGCGCACCGCGCACGACATGCCCCATATCGACCGCCGCCACATCAGCGGCGGGGCAAGCGACATGCTGGCGATAGGCGAGCTCGACGGCATCCTGCGCGAACCGGGTGACCGAGGGCGGATCGCCCGGCAGCGGAGGCATAATGCGCCACGCCGGCCGCAACCGCGCCGAAATGCGCGGGTCGTCAGCCGAGGCGCCATCAGCGCTCGCGCCTTCAATCCCGTGGGTCAGCCCTACCTCACACACGCCACCGAAATCGAGCGGCCGGATGCGGATTCGCGAGGCGACGGCGGCGGCGCCCGCGAGCGGGACGATGCGATCGGCCGCGATTTCGAGGGTTCGGTCGCCTTCGATACGCCAGCGCGACACGCGGCGCAGCTGGCCCGAAGCGAAATCGAGCGCGCTTTCGGTGTCGACAAGCTCGGCCGCACCGAAATCGACCGGATCGCCGTCGATATGGAGGCGCAGCAGCACCGGGCTGGGGCACGCGATCCGCGTGTCGGTCGCGGTCGCGTAACCGGGAAAGCTTTCATGATAGGCGATCGGCCGGCTTACATAGGCGTCCGGAAGATAGGCGCAGGGCCTAGCCGCGCATTCGTCGATCACCCCTTCGACGCCGACCAACCCGTTGGCGAGCGCGAAAAGCGCATGCGCCTGCGCACCGGTCGCCGACGCACCGCGCCGGACGAGCCGCATCGCTTCGGGGGAATGTTCGATAGTCGCCACGCCGTCCTCACCCATGGCGAAGACTCCTCGGCCTTCGCTCTCGATCGAGGATTTCCCTCAAAATGGTATCGATGTCAAGATATCGATACCATTTGAGGGAAATCGAAGGCACATCGCAAAAGGAAGCGCCGTTTTCCTAGCTTTCGCGGACGATCAGCGCGACGGGCATCGCGCGCGACGCAACCGCCTTCCCGGCCACTTTGTCGAGAACCTTTTGCGCCAGCAGTTCGCCCCCGACGCCCCAGTCCTGCCGGATGCTCGTGAGGCGCGGCGAAAAAAGCGCCGCCCCCGGTGAATCGTCGAATCCGACGACCGACACTTCGCCGGGAACCGCACGCCCCCGCGCCTGCAACGCCTCGATCGCACCCATCGCAATCGCGTCGCTGCTTGCAAAGATGCCATCGAAATCGAGGCTTTGCCCATCGAGCAGCGGCGCCACCGCCTCGCGGCCGGCCGCGAGTGTGAAGGCGCAGGGAATGTTGCCCGCGATCATTGCTTCCGAACCCGCGAGCCCCGCCTCGAACCCTCTCAGCCGATCCTCGGCCTCACCATGTTCGGCATCGCCGAGGAACAGCAGGCGGCGGCACCCACGGCCAAGCAGATATTCGGCCGCCAGCCGCCCACCCTCGCGATTGTCGCTGCCGACGACGATCCGTTCGGGTGGACCATGTTCGGCGCCCCACACGACGTAGGGCAGCCCGGTCGCCTCGATCACGGCCGCGGCGTCGTCATGCACCCCCTGCCCGAGCAGGATCACGCCGTCGGCCGACGGCGGCGCTTCCGAAAACAGGTCGATGGTGGTGAGCACCATATTCTGCCCCGCCGCGGTCAGTTCCTGGAGGATGCCGCCGAGCAGCAACAACGGATAGGGCTCGCTCATCAGTCGCTCGTGCGACGGCGTCATTTCGATCACGACCGCGATCGTCCGCGTGCGCTGTTGCCGCAGGTTGCGCGCCGACACATTGAGCCGGTACCCCATGCGCTCGGCCGTCTCGCGGATCAGCGTGCGCGTGCTGTCTTTGACCGTCGAATGGTTCGACAGCGCGCGCGAAACGGTGATTTTCGCGACACCCAGTTCGCGAGCCACATCCGCCATCGTCGGCCGCGCGCCGTCGCCGGGCTTTCCTTTACTCACCCGCAGCGTCGCGTGGTGACTGATGGCGAGAATCGATGCGCTGGGCCATGCCGCACCCCTAACGCCCGACGGCCGGCTTTCACAAGCGGCTTCGCAGCGATGGATGCCGGCAGACGCTCATTCGCCTGGAAGCGGGATGGCTGTCTGATATTTGACCACCCGGAGTGCGAAGTGCGAGGCGGCCGCGGCGACCGCTTCGTTCCTGAGCAGCCTGTGCATCAGAAATTCTTCATAATCGGCGACGCCGGTTGCGACGACACGCACCTGATAATCCCACTCGCCCGACATCGACAGGCATTCCATGATGCGATCCTGGTCCCGGACAAAATTTTCGAACATCGCGGTATGTTCGGCCGAATGGCTCTTGAGCCGGATGTTGCAGAGGACGTTGACGCTCTGCCCGACCCGCGCCGCGTCGACGAGCCACACATTCTTCGTCAGCACGCCAGCGGCCTCAAGCGACCTGACGCGGCGCCAGCAGGACGGGCCCGTGCTGCCCACGCGCTCGGCAAGGTCGCTATTGCTCTGCGCGCCATCGCGCTGCAATTCGCCGAGGATGCGGCGGTCGAGCGGGTCGGGTTTGACAATTTCTTTCATCATCCCAGCATTATCTGAAACAGATTCACTTTAAAACACGCTATTTGATCCACTTTGAGAAGATTTTTCACCAATTTATTGCGATATCTCGCGCATGACATTCGACACCCTGCCCGCCCGCTCCATCTCAACCAGCCTGCCGTTCGACACGCTGGCTGCCCAGCCCGCCGACGCGTTGCTCGGCCTCATCGCGCTGCACGGGGCGGATAACCGGCCACAGAAAATCGACCTCGGCGTCGGCGTGTTTCGAGACGATGCGGGGGAGACACCCATCATGCGCGCGGTGAAGGCGGCTGAGGCGGTGCTACTCGAGACGCAGGCCACCAAATCCTACCTCGGCGCCGAAGGCGACGCCGCCTATACCGCGCTGCTCGCCGGGATCGTGTTCGGCGACAAGATGGCGGTCGAACGATTGAACGGCGTACAGACGCCCGGCGGTACGGGCGCGCTTCGCCTTGGCGCCGACCTTCTCGCACGCGCCAACTGCGAAGCGCAGGTCTGGATCGGCACCCCGACCTGGCCCAACCATGCGCCGATCTTTGCCGAAGCGGGGCTGGCGACGCGGAGCCACCGTTTCTATGACGCGGCGTCGGGCCGCATCGATTTCGATGCGATGCTGGACGACCTGGCCGATGCGCATTCGGGCGACATCCTGCTGCTCCATGGCTGCTGTCACAACCCGACCGGCAGCGCCTTCTCCCCGGAGCAATGGCGCGTAGTCGCCGATCTGTGCGCGGCGCGCGGGCTGATCCCCTTCGTCGACCTCGCCTATCAGGGGCTGAGTGACGGGCTGGACGAGGATGCGGCGGCGACGCGGATGATCTTCGATGCGCTGCCCTCCGCGCTCGTCGCCTATAGCTGCGACAAGAATTTCGGCCTCTATCGCGAACGCGTCGGCGCGCTGTGGGCGCTGTCCGCGAATAGCGCGATCGCCGAGCGCGTCCGCACCAACATGCTCTCGCTCGCACGCAGTCTCTGGTCGATGCCGCCCGATCATGGCGCTGCGATCGTCCGGACGATCCTCGAGAACGACGCGCTGCGCGCCGACTGGTGGGACGAGCTCGACAAGATGCGCGCGCGCCTGAATGGCTTGCGCGCGGCACTCGCCGCAACGCACCCGCGTCTGGCGGCGATCGCCGACCAGCGCGGCATGTTCGCGATGCTGCCGTTGACACTCGAAGCCGTCGCGGCGCTGCGCGATGAGCATGGCATCTACATGGCCGGGAACGGACGCATCAATATCGCAGGCTTGCGCGCCGACACGGTGCCGGTTTTTGCGCACGCGCTCCGGCCGCACCTCGAAGCCCTGAACGGCCACGCGTGACCCGCCCACAAATCGACGCGACGCACGATCCGGCGCGGACGAGCTGGGTCGAATCGGCGAACGGCCATCGCGACTTTCCGGTCCAGAACCTGCCCTACGGGATTTTTGCGCCCGAGGACGGCGACCCGCGCCCCGGCGTCGCGATCGGTGACGCAATATTGGACCTGCGCGCCGCCGCGGCCACCGGCCTGCTGCCCGAGCGCGCCGCTCTCGCCTGCGACGGCGACACGCTCAACGCGCTGATGGCGCTCGCGCAGGCCGATCGCCGCGCGCTGCGCGAACGGCTGAGCGCGATGCTGTCGGACCCCATGCGTGCAGCCGAGCTGGCGCCGATGCTGCATGAGGCGGCAAGCTGCGCGATGCACCTCCCCGCACGGATAGGCGACTACACCGACTTTTATGTCGGCATCCATCATGCGAACAACGTCGGGCGGCAGTTCCGCCCCGACAATCCGCTGCTACCCAATTATAAATATGTGCCGATCGGCTATCACGGACGCGCTTCGTCGGTGCGGCCCTCGGGCGAACCCGTCGTCCGCCCGCGCGGCCAGCGCAAACCGCCCGAGGCCGACGACCCGGTTTTCGAACCAACGCAGCGGCTCGACTATGAGCTCGAACTTGGCGTGTGGATCGGCGCCGGTAATGCGCTGGGCGCACCGATCGCGATCGGCGAGGCGGCGCGCCATATCGCCGGGCTGTCGCTGTTCAACGACTGGTCGGCGCGCGATTTCCAGGCATGGGAATATCAGCCGCTCGGCCCCTTCCTCGCCAAGAATTTCCATTCGACCATTGCACCGTGGGTGGTCACGACCGAGGCGCTTGCACCCTTTCGGATCGCGCAGCCACCGCGTCCCGAGGGCGATCCCGCGCCGCTGCCCTATCTCTGGGATGCCGATGATCAGGCGCATGGTGCGCTCAGCGTGACGCTCGACGTCTTTCTTCTCACCGCCGGCATGCGTGCGGCGGGCGCCGAGCCTTTCCGCCTGAGCCGCGGCCCGGCGACGAGCATGTACTGGACGATCGCACAGATCGTCGCGCATCACGCCTCGAACGGCTGCAACCTGAACCCCGGCGACCTGCTCGGCACGGGGACGATCTCGGCTCCCGACCGCGAGGGGTTCGGCAGCCTGCTCGAACTGACGACCGGCGGGTCGGAGTCCATCCAACTGCCCGACGGCGAACGGCGCGGTTTCCTCGAGGATAGCGACGAGATCATCATGCGCGCGAGCGCCGAGGCGGACGGTTTCGTGCCGATCGGTTTCGGCGAATGCCGCGCGGCCATCCTTCCCGCGCGCTGAGCCCTTTTCATTTATCGGACGGCGCTCGCCCTTGTCAAAGGTCCGGCGCCCAACTATCTCGCCCCTGTAGCCCCGGGCACCCTGACCAGCGGACGCCGACACCAAAGATTGCTTCAGCTGAGCCCTGTTCCAGCCACTCTCTACGTCGAACAGCTCAGCATCGGGGCGGGCCGCCGCACGCTTGCCATAAGCCTGGCCGTTCTGATTCCGGCGCTCCTGCTGCTCATGCTGCTCTCCTGGGGCTTCGAAGAGGAGCCTGACTTTCAGGAGACGCCCGTCACTGTGGTGACCCTCGAGGCCACCGAGATTTCGGAGGAAGCGCCCAAACCGAGCAGGCCGGAGCCCGCGCGAACCAAGGAACAGCCCATGTCGCCGCAGCCGGCACCGCAGGAACCGCCGCCGTCGGAACCCGCCCAACCGAAGGCCGCGCAAGCCGCCGAACCGTTGCCCCCGCCGAAAATACCAACGCCTGCACCGGCGATTCCCCAGAGCGCCCCGCGTCCCCCCGCCGGACCGGTCTATGGGCCGCCCAACGTTGGAGGCTCCTCCTCTTCGCGCGACACCGAACGGGTGGGAACGGCGCCCAATGGCGAGCCGCTCTATGCCGCCGCCTGGTATCGCGAGCCGCGCGATGACGAGCTCCGCGGCTATTTGTCGACCGCGAGCGGACCCGGCTGGGGACTGATCGCCTGCCGCACCGCCCCCGATTACCGCGTCGAGGATTGCGTCGGACTCGACGAATATCCGAACGGATCGCAGATCAATCGCGCGGTGCTCGCCGCGGCCTGGGCGTTCCAGGTGCGGCCTCCGCGGCTCGGCGGGCGGCCGCTGGTCGGCGCCTGGGTCCGGATCAGGATCGATTACGGTATCAAGCGGCGTTAGGAAGCCGAAAAACGACGGTTGACGCTCTCCGAAGCCAGCGCCAAGCCTTCACGCGTGACGATCACCCTCTCTCTCAAGGAAGCGCGCCGGATCGCGCTCGCGGCGCAGGGTTTCGGCGCCCGGCGCCCCGAACAGCCGACCGTCGCCCATGTGCGCAAATCGCTGGACCGTCTGGGGCTCTTCCAGATCGACAGCGTCAACGTTCTGGCGCGCGCGCACTATCTTCCCGCCTTCTCGCGGCTTGGCGGCTATGATCGCACTTTGCTCGAGCGCGATGCCTGGGGCCCCACCCGCCAGCGGCGCCTGTTCGAATATTGGGCGCATGAAGCCTCGCTCCTTCCGCTCGATCTTCATCCGCTGCTCCGCTGGCGAATGGCGCGCGCCGAGCGGGGCGAGATCGGCTATCAGGCCTTGAAGCGCTTTGCGGGCGAGCACCGCCTCGAAGCACAGGCCGTGCTCGACCGGATCATCGCCGAAGGACCGCTGGCGGCCGCCGATTTCGAGAATGGATCGAGCAAAAGCGGCTGGTGGGAATGGAGCCACACAAAGCACGCCCTCGAATTTCTGTTCTGGTCGGGCAGGATCACCACCGCGACGCGCCGCGGCAGCTTTGCGCGGGTGTATGACCTGCCCGAACGCGTGTTGCCCAAGGCGGTTCTCGACCTGCCGACGCCAGACGCCGCAAGCGCGCAACGCGCCTTGATCGAGCGGAGCGCCCGCGCGCTTGGCGTCGCGACCTCGTCGGACTTGCGCGACTATTATCGCCTGAAGCCCGACGAAGCCGATCATGCGATCGCCGCGGAGGCCGAGGCGGGCGTCCTGATCCCCGCGCGGGTCGACGGCTGGAGCCAGAAGGTCTGGATGCACCGCGACGCCCGCCTGCCCCGCCGCATGACCGGTGCGGCGCTGCTCGCCCCCTTCGATCCCCTGATCTGGGAGCGCAGCCGCACCGAACGTCTGTTCGGCTTCCGCTACCGCATCGAAATCTATGTCCCGCAGGACAAGCGCACTCATGGCTACTATGTTCTGCCCTTCCTGATGGACGACGCGCTGGTGGCGCGCGTCGATCTCAAGGCCGACCGTCAGGCCCGCGTCCTGCTTGCGCACCGGATCACCCTCGAACCGGGCGCGCCCGCCGAAACCCTTGAGCGTTTCGCGATCGAACTCGACCGGATGGCCGCGTGGCTTGGCCTCGAAGGCGTCCGGATCGGCATGACGGTCGCGTCATCCTGAGCGGAGGGCGGGCCGCCACGCCTCCGGGTTCACTTCCGCATCGTTAGCGATTAGGTCCATGATCCGTCACACGCCGATTTCGCAGAGGAGGACGTCTTGCGGCAGCTCGCCAGATTCGATCTCAACCTGCTGCGGATATTCGACGCGATCTTCGTCAAGGGCGGCGTGTCGGCGGCGGCGCGCCACCTGAACCTGTCGCAGCCGGCGATCAGCCATGCCCTGACACGCCTGCGGGCGCAGTTCGATGACCCGCTCTTCGTGCGGCAAGGCAATGGGCTGGTCCCTACCCCGGCGGCGCGCGCGATCGCAGGGCCGGTGCGCGAGGCATTGCGCGGGCTCGACGCGGCGCTCGATGCCGCCGCGTCGTTCGACCCCGCCGAAGCGACGCGCGAATTCCGCATCGGGGTGCGCCTGTCGGGCGAGATGCCGCGCTTCTCCTCGCTTGTCGCGCGCGTCCGGCGCGAGGCGCCACATGTCGCGCTCGCGAGCGTGACCTTCCGCCGCCGCGACCTCGTCATGATGCTCGCGAGCGGCGACCTCGACCTCGCGCTCGATGTCGCGCTGCCCGCCGACGACCGGCTCCAGCGCCATTATCTCGGGACCGAGCCCATCGTCGTCGTCGCGCGCAAGGGGCATCCGCGCGTCGACGGCGCGATCGATCTCGATACCTATCTCGCGCTCGAACATATCATCGCGACATCGCGGCCCTATGGCCCGGGGATCGAGGATATGGCGCTCGGCCGCATGGGCCTCGCCCGGCGCGTCGCGGTGCGCTGCCAGCATGCGATCACCGCGTGGCAGATCGTCGCCACATCGGACATGCTGTTTTCGCTGCCGCGATCGCATGCCGAGGTGCTGGGCGCGATGTGGCCCATGCAGCTCGTCGACCTGCCGCTGCCGGTCGAACAAGGCGGAAGCTATCTTTACTGGCATCAGGCGGCGCAGGCCGATCCGGGTCTCGGCTGGCTGCGCGCGATCATCGCCGACGAACTGACGCAGACCGCATAGTCATTCGCGCTGCGAATACCCCATATTCAGACCTATCATTTTCCTTGATGACATGGTGCGGCTAGACTGCAGGCGAAACCCAGCGGAGGATTGCCATGACCGAGATCGAACTCGAAGCCGAACTCAACGACCTCAGGATGTCGAAGGAAGCGCAGCCGCTGTTCGACGCGGTCAAGCGTCACATCGCCGAGAATGTCGACCCGATCACCGAGGAATTTTTCCGCCTCGGCGAAGGTCGCGCCGACCGCTGGAGCTGGGCGCCGGGCCAGCTCGAACTGCTCGAAGGCGCGAAGGACAAGGCGAAGGCTGCGGGCCTCTGGAACTTCTTCCTCCCGCACGGCGACACCGGAACACCGCTAAGCAACCTCGACTATGCCTATATCGCCGCTGAACTCGGCAAGTCGCCGCTGGCATCGGAATCGCTCAACTGCTCCGCGCCCGACACGGGCAATATGGAAGTGCTCGAAATGGTCGGCACCCCCGAGCAGAAGGAACGCTGGCTCAAACCGCTTTTGAATGGCGAAATCCGTTCGGCCTATGTGATGACCGAGCCCGGCGTCGCCTCGTCGGATGCGAGCAACCTCGAAACGCGCGCGCGTCTCGAAGGCGACGAATGGGTCATCAACGGCGAAAAATATTTCATCAGCGGCGCCGGCGATCCGCGCTGCAAGATCCTGATCTGCATGGTGAACACGAACCCCGAAGCGGCGCGAAAGGCGCAGCATTCGCAGATCCTCGTGCCGATGGACACGCCCGGCGTACAGGTGCTCGGCCCAATGCACGTCTTCGGTGCCGACCATGCGCCGCAGGGGCATATGCACATGCGCTTCGACAATGTCCGCGTGCCCAAGGACAATATCCTGCTCGGCGAGGGGCGCGGGTTCGAGATTTCGCAGATGCGCCTCGGGCCGGGTCGTATCCATCACTGCATGCGCACGATCGGCAAGGCCGAACGCGCGCTCGATCTGATGGTCAAGCGCGGCAATTCACGCACCGCCTTTGGCCGCCAGATCTCGCAGCTCGGCAAGAATCTGGAGGTCATCGCGCGCGCGCGGATCGAGATCGAGGCGATGCGCCTGATCGTGCTCAAGGCGGCGAAGGCGATGGACCTGCTTGGCAACCGCGAAGCGCGCGTCTGGGTGAGCATGGCGAAGGCGATGGTGCCCGAACGGACGTGCCAGATCATCGATCAGGCGATCCAGATCCACGGCGCGACCGGCATCTCGCAATGGACCCCGCTCGCCGATCTTTATGCCGACGTGCGCCACCTGCGCTTCGCCGACGGTCCTGACGAGGTTCATTATATGGTGGTCGGCCGCGAGGAACTGGGGCGGCACTGACGAACGGACATTCGCCGGACGCCTGCCGATATCATTAATCGGCGGGCGTTCTCATGCTCATGTCAGTCGCGTGAGATGCTCGACGAGCAAGGGCTGGAGCCGGCGAATCTCTTCCCGGTGCACGGTGGACAGCTCGGACAATATTCCGGTTGCGTGCGCCGTGAGCCTGAGCAGCGCGCGCCGCCGATCCGACGGCGCGGCCTCGCGCCGAACCAGCCCGAGCGTTTCGAGCCGATCGATCAGTCCGGACGCCGTATGCGGCTTCACGATCAGGCGCTGCGCCACATATCCCACCGTCGCATCATCGGGATCGGCCGCGCGGATCGCCAGCAACGCCTGATGCTGTTGCGGCGTCAGCCCCGCTTCCGCCGCTTTCGCTTCGCTGAAAACCTGGAAGCGCCGTAGCGCAAACCGGAATTCGGCGAGCGCGGCATAGTCGGTGTCGCTCAAGTCGGACGTCATGAAATCCTCGGGTTGAATTATATCGCGTTGCGATATAATTGGCCATCCCCAATCGAATGAGGCATTGTGTGAACCTTCACCCTGCACGAGCGATCGCCGGCCATCAACTGGCCGACCACAGCGTCGATCGCCGAATGATCCTTCTATCCTGCATGGCGCCGGTCGTCGGGACGGGCGGCGCGTTCGGCGCCTGGCTTTTGCTGAAGTCGATTGCGATCGCCACGAACGCCTTCTGGTTCGGCCGCCTTTCGGCACAGGAAACCGAAATATCGGATTCGACGGTCGGCTTGGCGATCGTGATGATACCCGTGATCGGCAGTCTGATCATCGGCGTGATGGCGCGCTTCGGCTCCGAAAAGATCAGGGGGCACGGCATTCCCGAAGCGATCGAGACGATCCTGTTCGGCGACAGCCGGCTGTCGTTGAAGGTCGCGGTCCTCAAACCGGTATCGGCGGCGATCTCGATCGGAAGCGGCGGGCCGTTCGGTGCCGAGGGGCCGATCATCATGACGGGGGGCGCCATCGGCTCGCTGTTTGCGCAATGCTTCCGGCTGAGCGCGGCGGAACGCAAGACGTTGCTCGTGGCCGGGGCGGCCGCCGGGATGACCGCCATATTCGGCACGCCGATGGCGGCGATCCTGCTGGCGGTCGAGATTCTCCTGTTTGAATGGAAGCCAAGAAGCTTTGTCCCGGTCGTCGTCAGCGTGCTGGTCGCCGCGGCGTGGAGACCCGAGCTGATCGGCGACGGCCCGATGTTTGCGGCGAGCTGGCCGCTGCCCGCGACCGGGTGGACTGTCGCTGCCGCCGCCGGAATCGGCGTGGTCGTGGGATTGCAGGCGGCGCTTCTGTCGAGCCTCCTCTACCGGATCGAGGATCTGTTTCATCGCCTTCCCGTCCACTGGATGTGGTGGCCGGCGATCGGCGCGGTTGTCGTCGGCGTCGGCGGACTGATCGATGCGCGGGTTCTGGGCGCGGGCTATTCCAACATCCAGTCGCTCGTCGATGGCACGATGGTCATGCGTGCCGCGATCATATTGCTGGTCGTCAAGGCGGCCGTCTGGCTCGTCGCGCTGGGTTCCGGAACCTCGGGCGGGGTCCTTGCCCCGCTTCTCATCCTCGGCGGCGCCACGGGCTACATCGCGGGCTTCTGGCTGCCGGGCCCGGCCGGATTCTGGGCGATGATCGGCATGGCAGGGATCATGAGCGGCGCGATGCGCGCGCCGATTACCGGCGCATTGTTCGCGGCCGAACTGACCGGACGGTTCGACGCGCTTCCCGCCGTGATCGCGGCATCGGGATTGGCCTATGCGGTCAGCGTCCTCTGCATGCGGCGTTCGATCCTTACCGAGAAGATCGCCCGCCGCGGCCGGCATATATTGCAGGAATATACGGTCGATCCGCTCGATTCGCAGCAGGCGCGCGAACTCATGACGCCCGAACCGGCAACCTTGCCGGCGGATATGACGGTCGAGGCCGCGCTGCGCTTCTTCACCGAAAAGGCGATCCACCGTAGCTACCCGGTCGTTGACGCCGATGGACGGCTGGTCGGGCTGGCATCGCGATCGGACGCGCTGCGATGGAAAATCGGCGCATTCGACGAAGAGGTCACGCTGGCCGAAACCCTTTCCGACGCGTCCCAGACCGTTGCCTACCCCGAGACGCCCTGCGGTGCGATCGCCGACCTCATCGTCGAAACGGGCGTCGCGCGCGTGCCGATCGTCGATCCCGAAACGCACAGGGTCGTCGGCATCCTCTCGCGGCAGGATCTCCTGAAAGCCCGAAGTGCGCAGCGAACCTCCGAAACCCGGCGGACGCGGTTCGGCCGATAAAGGTCGCCTGACGTCTCCAATGTAGCGGAGGTGCGCTGCCTTTAGGGGCCGGCCGACAGTCGCCGCCGCGCCTCGGCGGCGCGCAGCGGCCGTGGTCGCGGCGCCGCACGGGCGGCATAGATGGTGTAGCCGCAGAGCAGCCCGTAGAGCGCCAGTCCCTCGACCTGCCAGAACGGCATCGTCGCCATGTTGAGCAGGAAGAAGGCGAAATGCGCCGCGAGCAGCTTGAAGCGCTCGCCGTGCGCCGAAGCCGCCGCGGCGAACATCACCGTCCACAGCGCGATCATCGCGGCCACGCCGAACCAGCCGAGTTCGTAGAGCGTCGCGATCAGCGTGTTGTGCGGATAGACTTTGAACACGCCTTCCCAGCTCTCCGGCCCGAGGCCGAACAGGTGCTGGAGCGGCGTGCCCGCGGCCCAGGCATAGATATAGCTGCTCCAGATCAGCGGCCGGCCGGACATCACCTGCCGTTCGAGCAGGTCGAAATCGCGCGGTGGTTTGATCAGCCCGGCAGGGTCCGCGAGGAAGGCGGCAAGGTCCGCGAAACTCGCGCTGTACGACAAGGCCGCGACCGAGACGAGCAGCACGCCCGCAACCATCGCGGTCACCGCCATCGATGCGCGCTGGTCGCGCCGCACGCTCAGCGTCAGCCCGCTCAGGAAGGCGGCCAGCGCAAGCGGTGCGAACGCGAGGATCGTCGTGCGGTAACCCGCGAGCAGGATGCCGATCAATGTCGCGAGCAGGAAGGCCACGCGCACCGCACGCGGCGCCGATTTGGCGAAGCAACCGACCAGAAACCCCGTCATCATCGCGACCGAGAAGGCCGCCTCGTGATTATAGCCGCCGATCCACACCAGCCCGTCGCCATCCTCCGACCCCTTGGGCAGGTTGAGCGCGAGCGACAGCGCCTGAAAGACGAGCAACGGCAGGAACGAAACCATCGCCCAGCTCAGGAACCGCGCGTCGGGATCGCTGCGCAGCGCCTGGAACACCGCGATCATGATGACGATCATATAGGCATATTTGACCGCCACGTTGATCCCGCCGGCCGCATCGCCATTGAGCGCGGCGCTGAACAGCGCGAGCCCGACCAGCGCGTAGACGGGCAGCAGCCATTTGAGCGCCAGATTGGCCGGCCGCACCACAAAGAGCAGCCCGAACCCGGTCACCCCGATCGAAAGCAGGGCATTGCCCGAAAGCCCGCCCGCGAGCGGCTGGAACATATAGAGATGATAGGCGCCCGCCGTGTAGCGCATCCACAGCGCCACCACGACGAACGCACCCGCGACGCTGCCCGCCCGCCGCGCCGCGATGACGAGCGCGACGAGCAGCACCGCCGTCACCGGCAGCAGGATGCCGAGCCCGAACGCCGGGCCGTAAGGTAGCGCCTGCGCGGTCACGGCGCCGCCGGATCAGTCGGCATAATAGGGACGGTACGCCTTCAGGAAGGTGCCGCCATCCTCATAGCCGGCCCGCTCCTGCTCGCGCACGTCGACCAGCGTCAGCACCGCGCCCAGCATCTCGGCATGGACGTCGTACAGCCGCCGCAGCGCCACCGATGCCGCCTTGGTCGGCGTCTTGCGCCAGCGCACTAGGAACACCACCCCGTCGGCCATGCTCGCGATCACGCGTGCCTCGTCGACCGGCAGCACCGGCGGCGTGTCGAGGATCACGAGGTCGTAACGCTCGCGCACCTGCTCGATCAACTCGGCGAGCCGCGGACTCTCGGTCAGCCCGACACCCTTGGAATCGATCCGCTGCGGCAGCAGGAAGGCGCCAGACAGGCTGTCCTTGACGACCGCCTGCTCCAGCGTCGCCTGCCCCGCCAGCACCTCGTCCAGCCCCAGCGTCACATTGTCGGCGAACTGCCGGCTGGAAGCACGCCGCCGGGCATCGGCGTCGATCAACAGCACCTTGCCGCCCGCCGCCGCCACCGCGCGGGCCAGTCCCATCGCGGTCGTGGTCTTGCCCTCGCCCGGCACTGCCGAGGTGATCGCGACGACACGGATCGGGTTCGCCGCCTCGGCGAACTGGATCGACGTGCGGAGCGTACGGAACGCCTCCGCATAGGTCGATTGCGGCCGCTTGAGCATCAGCTCTGCCGGGGGCGCCGGCGGGCCGAGCTTGCGATAGCCGGGCAGCGTATTGGCGTCGGGGATCGCGGCGAGCGTCGACAGCCCCAGCGACTCCTCGATCGCATCGCTCGTTTCGAGCCCGCGTTCGAGCAGTTGGAGCAGGACGACGAGCAGCACGCCTATGCCCAGCCCGCCGACCACGGCCATCGCCGCATAGATCAGCATGTTGGGTGAGCTCGGCATGCCGGGAACCCGCGCGCGGCTAACGATATAGGCATCGCTGCGCTCCAGCCCCGATTGCGCGACCGTCTGGCGATAGCGATCGAGGAACGCCTGATAGAGCGTCCGCGCCGATTCGGCGTTGCGCTCCAGCTCATTGAGCCGCACCGACGCTTCATTGTCGCTGGCGAGCTTGCCCTGCGTCTGCGCCACCGAACCCGCGAGCGAACCCGCGCGCTGGTTGGCGATGCTCGCCTGGATCGATACATTGGAAACGATGCGCTGCACCTCAGCCGCGATCTGCTGATCGGCGACACGGAGCTGGCTCTGCGCGCGAACGAGATCGGGATGGCGCGGGCCATAGCGCTTTTCCAGCGCCCCGACCTCGCGCGCCACCTCGGCACGCTGCGCGCGCAGCTGGCTGACCACCGGCGAATCGAGCGAATCGCCGAGCTCTTCGCCGGTCCGGCCGCCGCTCAGCTGCGCGCGCGCCGCCGAAAGGCGGGCCTGCGCTGCGGCATTCTCGGCCTTGGCTTGGGCAAGCTGGGTCGAAAGCCCCGACAATTCCTGCTGCGTCACCGTGCTCGCTTCGGAGACGGAGAAGAGGCTGTGCGCGGCGCGATAGTCGGCGACTTGGCGCTCGGCGCCGACCACCTGGGCGCGAAGATCCTGAAGGCGCTCTTCGAGGAACCCGCGCGCGCGATGCGTTGCCTCGGTCTTCGAGCCGACCTGCCCCGATACATAATCGTCGACCAGCGCATTGGCGATCTGCGCCGATTGCACCGGCGTGCCGCCCTCGAACGAGACGCTGATCGCATAGGAAAGTCCGTCGCGCTTCACCGTCAGCCCGTTCAGCACCGTACCGATCGCGCGCTGGCGCCCGATCAGGTCGGGCTCGGCCGTCGGCTGGCCCAGTCCGGCGGCTTCGTTGAACGCCGGGTCGCGCGCGAGCCGCAACCGGTCGACCACCCGCCCGATGAGTTCGGGTGAGCGCAACACCTGCACCTCGGTATCGACCGCCGCCGAATCGGGATCGGTCGTCGGGATCACCGAATCGACCTTGATCACCTGCTCTGCCGAACGCTCAAGCGCGACTTGTGCGGTGGCGAGGTAGCGCGGCTCCGCGGCGAGCCAGGCCGCCGCGGCGATCACGATCGCCGCGGCCATCGCCGCACATAAGATCATCCACCGTCGGCGCAGCACGCCGCCGACCCGGCGCAGGTCGATCAGTGCGCCGCGATCGACTTGCGGGTCCGCTTCGCGGCCGCGCGGCATATGACGTGTAACCGCGTCCATATTACGCAGCAGCCAGGAAAGCGCGCACCGCGGGCGCGATGTCGGGGCGGGCGAGCGCCAGCGCGAGCGTGGCGGTCACAAAGCCGCTCTTGTCGCCGCAATCATAGCGTTTGCCCTGGAAGGTGACGCCGTGGAACGGCTGCTTGCCGATCATCCGCGCCAGCGCATCGGTTAGTTGGATCTCGCCGCCCGCGCCTTCCTCTTGACTGCCGAGGACGTTCATCACTTCGGGCTGGAGGATGTAGCGGCCGATGACGGCAAGCCGTGACGGTGCGACGTCCGGAGCCGGCTTTTCGACCAGTCCCCTGACTTCGGTGATCGCCCCCGCGCGTGTGCCCGGCGTGACGATGCCATATTTATGCGTATCCTCCGCAGCGACTTCCTCGGTGCAGATCAGATTGCCGCCGACGTCGGCATAGGCTTCGACCATCTGCTTGAGGCAGCCAGGCTCGCCGACCATCAGATCGTCGGGGAGCAGCACCGCGAAAGGCTCGTCGCCGACGAGACGGCGGGCGCACCACACGGCATGGCCCAGCCCGAGGGGTTCCTGCTGCCGCACGATGGCGATATCGCCCGGGGACGGGCGCGTGCCGTCGAGCGCGGCCAGCGACTTGCCGCGCCGGGCCATC
Source organism: Sphingopyxis sp. MSC1_008 (assembly GCF_023197165.1). Taxonomy (GTDB): domain Bacteria; phylum Pseudomonadota; class Alphaproteobacteria; order Sphingomonadales; family Sphingomonadaceae; genus Sphingopyxis. The sequence continues at coordinate 143,156 of NZ_JALPRD010000008.1, read as the reverse complement.
GCTTCTTCAAGCTCGAAAGCATGGTCGAAATGATCTTCGATCAGGCTCTTGCCGCGGCTGGTCACGAAAATGAACTGCTCGATGCCCGCCTCGCGGGCCTCGTCGACCGCATATTGGATCAGCGGCCGGTCGACGACGGGCAGCATCTCCTTCGGCATCGACTTGGTCGCCGGAAGGAACCGGGTTCCAAGGCCGCCGATGGGGAACACGGCCTTGCGTATTTTTCGCATCTTTTCACCCTTTTCTGGTCGCTGGGTTCCCCCCCAATTAACCAGCGTTGGATCGGCAGGCACGATCGCCGCGTGCTGCCGAGGAGCGACCTGCGCCTTTACGCTGCATTGCAGCAAGAGCCCGGCGTCGAAGCGTGTCCAAAGTGCGCCAGGCCATTCAGAGCTTGGGCGGTGTCCCGGCGAAGGACACGCCGCCCGGCACCGATCCCCCGCCCCGCGAGCGGACCAGTGGGGTGCCCGGCGGCACCTGGATATCGTGCGAACCGATGATGATTTTCGCCGGCCCGTGATGCACGTCGAAGATCGGCCAGCCCCGGTCGCTTTTCACCACCAGATGCTCGATATGGATGACCAGCGGCTCTCCCGCGCCTTTCGCCGCCATGATCGTGAAATGGTTGGTGTCGCCGATCCCGCCGATCTTGATGGGATTGAGGCTAGTGAGCCGCGTCGCGCGGATGTTCGACCAAAGGCGGAAGTTGCGCGCGTTGCGGCCGCTGACGCAGTCGTCGAGCAAAGTCTCGGTCGACTTCAGGTCGAATCCGCCGTCGCTATTGTCCCACGCGGCGCATTGGCGAAACAATATCCGCTCATTGCCCCGCTCGGTCGAGAAGCCGTCGCCGTTCCAATATTGCCTGGCTTTACGCTGCCATTGAAAGCCGCGCATCGAGCAGCGCTCGACCCGGAAATCGTGCGCGGTGCCGTCGAAGGCGATGCCGACCGGCAAGTCGGTCGCGCCCGTCGTCCGCATGCCGCTCGCGCTGACGTCCTCGATCACCCCATCGTGGCTGTCATACCGAATGCGGGCGAAGCTGCGTTCGAGATTGGTCGCGTTGGCGCCGCGCACGCGAAGCCCGACGCTGCCCGCCTTCGCCTGTTCAGGTGCCACCTTATTCTCGATCACCCGGTAGCCGCCCGCCACTCGAATATCGACGATCTGGACATTGTGAACCGGCTCGCGGATCACAAACAGGCCGTTGCCCACGTTGCGGGCGCGCACGCCGCGATAGACGGCGCCCGACTCCACGAAATAGACCGGTTCGCCCCCTGCATCGATCTGAACCGCCTTCGCGGCGAAACGGGAGGATGGGTCGTCCATGCCGCCGCGCTAATCGGGACGCACCGATCAAGGCCAGCGCGATGCGGCGCGGCGTGGCGCGTCCGGGGTCAGTGCAGCGCGGGCGTTGCTCGACCCAGATCGTCGCCACCGTCGCGCGGCGCCGCCCGCGCGAAACCGACCAAGGGCTGGCGGCAGACGTGCCTTGCCCGGCTGAACCGGCGGAAACCGGCTTCGCCATGGTCGACGTTGAGCGTCATGCCCGCATCAGCCTTCGCCGCCGACGGAACGCGCCCGTCGATCGCGATCGCCGACGACAACGTATGTTCGAATACGTGCCGGCGCTCCGCAGCATCGCGGCCGAAATAAGTGATGGCGAGCGGCGGCGGTCGCCGGTGAATCGTGGCGATCGCATCCTCGATCCGCGCATAATTGCGCAGCGGCAGGATCGGTCCCCGAAACTCTTCCTGCATCACCAGCATATCCTCGCTGGCGTGGCGAATAATGTGGAGCGGCGTAGCCGTCCCACGCGGCTCGGCGGTCATCACCTCGCCTCCGCGCGCGCGCGCGTCATCCAAAAGCCGCGCCAGCCGTTGCTGTTCGACGTCCGTCAGCGCCGCGTCGTTCGCCCCTGGCTGCATCGCGGCGCGCCATAGCCACGACGCAATCGCCTCTTCCTGCTCTTCGGGCACGAGAAGATAATCGGGCGCGAGCGGTGCACGTCCGGCCTTGAGGCGCTTGCGTGCGATCACATTGTCTGCCGCCTTGGCAAAATCAGCCGAGCGCCCGAGGATGACCGGCGACGGGCCCGAGCGCGCAATCATAACCCCGTCGCCTTCCTGCGGTTCGCTTGTCACCAACAGGTCGAAAGGCTGCTGTGCAAAGTCGCCATCGGATGCCACCGCCAGTTCGAGCGGATCGAAAAAATCCGGCGCCAGCGCGCCGATCAGCCGGTCCAACTGCACCGAGGCTGCGTCGAATTTCAGCGTTACGCGGTTGCCGGCGGCAAGCGCACCCGCGAGGATGCCCGCCGTCCGGAGCAGCGGCAGCGACGCCGGCGCCGCGATGCCGACCACGCCGACCGGCAGATATTCCACATAGTCGCCGGCCCCGCGCAGCCGCGCGAGCAGCCCGCGCCCGCCTTCGGCGCGCATCCAGCGGCCCACCCCGTCGATCGACGCCCGCAGCGCCGCCAGCGCCGGCGCCACTTCGATAAGCCGGGCCGAATCGATATCCTGATTCGATTGGTCGGCGGCGAGCGCATCGCACAGCGCGTCGGCGTTTTTCTCGATCATCAGCACCGCGCGCCGCAGCCGGTCGCGGCGAACAGCCAGCGACACCGGCAAGTCGGCGAAAAATGCCCCACGTTGCGCTTCCAGCATCTCACCCTTCCCGCATTTTATCCCGTACAGCTTCTACTCCGACGCCGACCCGTGGCAAGTTCAAGTCGAAGCGTTTCGTCGCATTGCAGCCAATTCGTCTGCCCATCGTTGAGGCAAGGCCCCAAATTATCTACTTCTAATATATCGCATTTTTTAACTCTGTCCCGTTCTGGGTCGGGATTTGTGAACGATCATCTCGCCTTTCAATTGCCTCCGCTCAAAGCTGACAAGTTGACCCTTAACCATCGTGTCGCGATTGTTCGCAGGCGCAGCAAAAATCGCCTTCATATAAAAGGGAGCAACGCGTAATGCGTATCGTAATGATCGGGTCCGGCTATGTCGGGCTCGTTTCTGGCGCGTGTTTTGCCGATTTCGGCCATCATGTGACCTGCGTCGACAAGGACGCGAACAAGATCGCCCGCCTTCAGGCCGGCGGCATTCCTATCTATGAGCCCGGTCTCGACGATCTGGTCGCGCGCAACGTCGCGGCGGGCAATCTCGCCTTCACCACCGAGCTGTCCGAGGCGGTCGGCGCCGCCGATGTCGTGTTCATCGCGGTCGGCACCCCCAGCCGACGCGGCGACGGCCATGCCGACCTCTCCTATGTCCATGACGCGGCGCGCGAGATCGCCGGCGCGCTCTCCGGCTTCACCGTCATCGTCACCAAATCGACCGTGCCCGTCGGCACCGGCGACGAGGTCGAGCGGATTATCCGCGAGTGCAACCCCGCCGCCGAATTCGCCGTCGCCTCCAACCCCGAATTCCTGCGCGAAGGCGCCGCGATCGAGGATTTCAAGCGCCCCGACCGTGTGGTGATCGGCATCGAGGACGAGCGCGCGCGCGCGCCGATGAAAGAGGTTTATCGACCGCTTTCGCTCAACAAGGCGCCGATCGTCTTTACGAGCCGCCGCACCAGCGAGCTGATCAAATATGCCGCCAACGCCTTCCTCGCGATGAAGATCACCTACATCAACGAGATGGCGGACCTGTGCGAACAGGTCGGTGCCGACGTCCAGGAAGTCGCCAGCGGCATCGGGCTCGACAACCGAATCGGCGCGAAGTTCCTCAATGCGGGCCCCGGCTATGGCGGCTCCTGCTTCCCCAAGGACACGCTCGCGCTGATGAAGACGGCGCAGGATCATGACGCGCCGCTGCGGCTGATCGAGGCGACGGTCGCGGTGAACGATCAGCGCAAGCGCGCGATGGGCCGCAAGGTCATCGCCGCGATGAACGGGCAGGTGCGCGGCCAAACCGTCGCGGTGCTCGGCCTGACCTTCAAACCCAATACCGACGACATGCGCGACGCGCCGTCGATCGCGATCATCCAGACGCTGCAGGATGCCGGCGCCAAGGTCCGCGCCTATGACCCCGAGGGCATGGACGCGGCCAAGGCGGTGCTGACCGACGTCGAATATGCCTCCTCAGCTTATGCCGCAGCCGAAGGCGCGGCGGCGACGGTGATCGTCACCGAATGGGACGCGTTCCGTGCGCTCGACCTCGCGCGCCTTAAGGCCGCGATGGCCGAGCCGGTGCTCGTGGACCTGCGCAACATCTATCCATCCTTGCGGGCCGAGGAAGCGGGGCTGCGCTATGTCGGCATCGGCCGGCCGGGCCAGCCCACCGACGAGGCCGAAGCCGCGAACGAGAGGCACGCCGCGTGATCGACGACAGCCCCATCTTGGTGACCGGCGCCGCGGGTTTCATCGGCCATGCGGTGTCCGAACGGCTCCTCGCGCGCGGCGAGCGCGTGATCGGGCTCGACAATTTTACCGACTATTACGACGTCGCGCTCAAAAAGGCGCGCACCGCGCGGCTCGTCGACAATTTCAACTTCCGGCTGATCGACGGCGACATCGCCAGCCCCGGGCTGATCAGCGAGCTGGTCGAGGCGAACGGCATCCGCCGCATCGTCCATCTCGCCGCGCAGGCGGGGGTGCGTTACAGCCTCGAAAACCCCTTCGCCTATGAGCACAGCAACCTCAAAGGCCATCTCGCGGTGCTCGAGGCGGCGCGCCATGCGGGCAATATCGAGCATCTCGTCTATGCCTCGTCGAGCTCGGTCTATGGCGACCGCCCGCTCGGCGGCACGGGTTTTCGCGAGGACGAGCCCTGCACCGCGCCGGTCTCGCTCTATGCGGCGACGAAGCGCAGCTGCGAACTGATGAGCGAAAGCTACGCCAAGCTTTATCACCTGCCGCTCAGCGGGCTGCGCTTCTTCACCGTTTATGGCCCGTGGGGCCGGCCCGACATGGCCTATTATGGTTTCGCGCAAAAGATCCTGCTCGGCCAGCCGATCGAGGTGTTCGGCGAAGGCCGGATGGCGCGCGATTTCACCTATATCGACGATATCGTCGACGGCGTGGTCGGGGTGCTCGACCGGCCGCCGGCGGGCGGCGAAAACCGGCTGCTCAACATCGGCGACTGTAATCCCGTCGGGCTGATGGACATGATCGCGGTGCTCGAACGCGCGCTCGGCCGGCCGGCGATCAAGCTGATGCGGCCGATGCAGCCGGGCGACGTGACCGCGACCTATGCCGACATCTCGGCGATCAACGCGCTCACCGGATACAGCCCCAAGGTCCCCCTAGCGCGGGGGATCGAGCGCTTCGTCGACTGGTATCTGGGCGAAATAGAAAATGGTGGAAGAGGGCCGATGGCAGCGGTGGCCTGAGCCGGAAAATCCGGCCGGGCGCTAATGGAGTTTAATAATGCTGCAACGGACAAGTGTTTCTTCCAGCGCCCCCGCGGGCGCGCCCATCATCTGCGTGACCGGGCTTCGCGGCTTTCCGCATGTCATGGGCGGGATCGAAAGCCATTGCGAGGAGCTTCTCCCGCGGATCAAGGCGATCTGGCCCGATCACCGCTCGGTCGTGCTCGGCCGCGCGCCCTATCTGCCCGAGCCGGTAGGTGAACATCGCGGTGTCGAGATCGTCGGCATCCCCTGCCCGCGCTCGCAAAATCTCGAGGCGGTGGTGTCGACCTTCCTCGCGGTCCTGTCCGCCCGCAAGCGCGGCGCCGGGCTGATCCATATCCATGCCATCGGCCCCGGTCTGCTGGCGCCGCTTGCCCGGCTGCTTGGCCTGAAGGTGGTCGTGACGCACCATGGCACCGATTATCACCGCGCCAAATGGGGCCTCTTCGCACGCACCGCGCTGCGCGCCGGCGAATGGCTGGCGCTCAGCTTCGCCAATCGCGTCATTGCCGTCTCGCCCTCGCTCGCCGCGCAGCTGCGACAGAGCTTCCCGAAACGCGCGCACGCGATCTCCTACATTCCCAATGGCACGTCGGACCTGCCCGGCGACGCCGATCCGGCGTTCGTGCTCGAACGGCTGGGCCTCAAGGACGGCGATTTCCTCCTCGCCGTCGCCCGCCTCGTTCCCGAAAAAGGCCTGCACGACCTGATCGACGCCTATGAGCGGTCGAACTGCACGGCAAAGCTCGTCATCGCCGGTTCGGCCGATCACGAAAGCGAATATGCGCGCGAACTGCTCGCGCGTGCAAGCGATCGCGTGATCTTTGCCGGGGTCCAGTCACGCGCGACGCTGAAGTGCCTCTATGAACATTGCGCGCTGTTCGTGATGCCCTCCTATCACGAGGGCTTGCCGATCGCGGCGCTCGAGGCGGCGAGCTGCGGCGCGCGGATGCTGCTGAGCGACATCCCGGCCAATCTCGACATCGGGCTCGACGCGCCGAACTATTTCCCAGTCGGCGATGTCGCGGTGCTCACCGAGCGGCTGAACGCCGATTGCGCGGACTTTGAGGTCGATCGCGACGCCGTGCGTGCGCGCTTCAGCTGGGACAAGGCGGCGGAGGACACGCTCGACGTCTATCGCGCCACGCTCGTGCCGGGCCGCACGGCCCCGCGCACTTCGAACTATTCCGACGCGGTGGAAGCTTAGGCGCCGAGCCGGGCGACGACTTTCGCCCGGTCCGCCGCATCGATTGGCCCACTGACTTCGATGCGCTTACCGGTCCGCGTCGCGCGCGCGATCCGCGGGTGCCACGCATTTTCCTGCCACGCCCAACTGCGAACCCGCCAGCGCCCCGGCCCGTCGGACTCGATTGCCAGCGTCGGCCGTCCCGTCTTTTCGGACCCGGACCCGGGGTCTTTTGCAGTGCATGCGCTGCCGGCGGCCGCGGCGGCCATCGAAGTCAAAAGCGTACGTCGGTCCATTTCATATCCTGTAGCTAGGGCGCGGCGATCTTTTCGGGCACGGTCTGAAGCGCGCGCGGCGTGCTGCCCCCGGCCACGCGCTTGATCATCGCCTTGCCCAGCCGCTGCCCGGGCAGCTCGACCAGCTTGTAGGTCACAAAGGCAAGCGCGTAGGTCACCGGCACCACGACCGCTCCGGTCAAGGCGAACCGCGCGGCGGCGCCGAGCCCGGTACCGAACTGCGCGATCACCGCCGCCGCGACGGGCTGCAGGATCAGCAGGTGGATCAGATAGGTGCCGTAAGAAAGCTCGCCCAGCCAATAAAAGGGACGGCTGCCGAGCAGGCGCGAAACCCAACCGATCGCCCCGAGCGAACGCCAATGAACCAGTGCGAAAAATCCGAACACGAGCAGCTCGCGCACCGCGAAATGGAGCAAATCCTGGTCGCCCCCGATCGGGATCGCGGCGAGCAGCATCGCCGCGCCAAGGCGCCACCATAGCCGCGCGCGGCTCTCTCCCGGATCGGCGGCGATCAGCATGCCGGCGAGGAAAAGCTGGAGCTTCAATGGCAGGAAGGACGGCATCGGATAGTCGAGCCCCGCCGCCCCGGCGAGCAAGGCGATGGCCACACCGCCGCCCGCCGCGACCAGCGCCGCGGGCACCCAGCCGATCCGCCGTCCGAGCAGGACGAGGAAGGGAAAGAGCAGGTAGAATTGCATTTCGAGCCCGAGGCTCCAGTCGGGCAGCGGCGTACGAAAGGCGTATTCGGGCAGCAATCCGAACAGGAAGGTCAGATGCAGGACGATATTGGTGAGGCTCGCATCGGTATAGCGCTCGGCCGGCTGGAGCGCCTGCCCGAGGAAGCTGTCGATCGCGACACGGTCGGCAAAGATCGACGGCCCCGCGATCAGCGCCGCCGCGAGTGTTACATAGAACAGCGGCGCCAGCCGGAAAAAGCGGCGCGTCCAGAAAGCCGCCCATGTGCCGGGCGCATCCCAGTCTTCGCGGCCCGCACGCAGCCGGTATTGGTACATCATCAGGAAGCCCGAGAGCAGGATGAACAGGTCCACGCCGAGGTCCGGCTTGCCGATCAGCGGCAAGCGGAATCCGGTCAGGATCATCATATGCCCGATGAGCACCCAGAGGGCCGCGACGCCGCGCAGGCCATCCAGACACTCGACTCGCCGAATGTCCATTAAATACCTCCACAAAATCGTCCGTCGATGGTGGTCCTGATAAACGTATCGGGGCGCGAAACCCTTTGAAATCGGCCAGCTGCCCTACCGGGGCGATGAAGCGGGCACCTCTGTGTGCACTGCAACAAATGCCCGTGGTAGGAGTTCTCCAGAGGCGAATTCCGCCCGAAACTCCAGCGAGGAACCATGCTGCATCGAAAGCGGATTTTATTCGCGATCAACTCGCTCGCGGGGGGGGGCGCCGAGCGTGTCCTCGCCACCCTGCTGGCCGGATCCGTGCCCTGGCGCACGCGTTACGACATCCATCTCGCGCTGCTCGACGACGAGCCGCGCGCCTATGATGTGCCCGAATGGGTCGAGGTTCATCAACTCGACGCCCGGCACAAATTGCTGCCGAGCCTGACGCAGCTTCGCGCGCTCGTCGGACGCGTGTCGCCCGATGCGATGCTCAGCTTCCTGACCCGCGCCAATATCGCCTGTGCTTGGGCGATGGCGGGGCGGCGCCGGCCCTGGCTGATCAGCGAGCGGGTCAACACCAGCGCGCATCTGGGCGACGCGTTCGCGCCGAAGGCGATGGTTCGCATGGTCTATCCGCGCGCCGCGCATGTCATTGCGGTGTCCGAAGGCGTCGTCGACGATCTCGCCGCCAATTTCGGCGTCGCGCGTGCGCGCATGTCCGCGATCGCCAATCCGGTCGACCATAGGCGCATCGCCGAACTGGCGGCCGAGCCGTCCGCCTTCGTGCCTGCCGATCGCTATATCGTGTCGGCCGGGCGGCTCATGCCGAACAAGAATTTTCCGCTTCTGCTGCGCGCCTATGCGCAGGCTTCGCCGCGCGAACGCCTCGTCATCCTCGGCGAAGGGCCCGAGCGCGGCGCGCTTCAAGCACTCGCCACCTCGCTTGGCATCGCCGACCGGGTCGACATGCCCGGCTTCGTTGCCAACCCCTTCGCAGTGGTCGCGCGCGCGGCGCTTTATGCGATGCCCTCCAACGCAGAGGGCTTCCCCAACGGCCTCGTCGAGGCGATGGCGTGCGGCGTCCCCGTCGTCGCGACCAATTGCGCATCGGGTCCGTCCGAAATTCTGGCCAGCCGGTCGCGCGATGCGATCAGCGACAGGATCGATGTCGATGCCGGTGCGTTGGTGCCGACCGATGATGTTGAAGCCTTTGCCGCGGCACTGGTCGACGTGCTCGCCGAGCCGCGCCGCAGCGCCTGCGGCGCGCGGGCGCGCGACCGTTCGCTGGCTTATGGCGTCGAACAGGCGGCCGCAAATTACTGGGCACGGATCGAGGCGGCGCTGCGCGCGCCGTCCGCTACGTCCGAAATCGAAGACATATCAGCATATCGTCCGGGAGTAAGTTCATGAAATGGCATAGGCAAATCGCGCTGGCGGGGGCGCTGATCGCCCTCGGCGGATGCGCCGGGCAAACCCCACTCGCGGGCAGCGGCGCCGCACCGCCACCGGCGACGGCGTTCGTCCTGTCGCCGGGCGACAAGATCAAGGTCGCGACCTATGGCGAAGAGAAACTCACCGGCGATTTCGAGGTCTCCCCCGCCGGCACGATCGCCTTTCCGCTGATCGGTGAGGTCAAGGCCGCGGGGCTCCAGACCGAGGAACTGTCCAAAGCGATCGAGGCAAAGCTCGGCGACGGCTATCTTCTCGAACCGCAGGTTTCGGTCCAAGTCGCCAATTTCCGCCCCATCTACATACTCGGCGAAGTGAACAAGCCCGGCGAATATCCTTATACGCAGGGCCTCACCATCCGTGGCGCGGTCGCGAAGGCCGACGGCTTCACCTATCGCGCGAACGAGAAGCGCGTCTTCCTGAAACGCGCGGGCGAGGCCGGCGAGCAGGAATATCCATTGAGCGCCGATTTCGCGGTGCTTCCCGGCGACACGATCCGTTTCGGCGAGCGCTATTTCTGATGGATATCGCAGCCGCATCGCTGACGCCCGTACCGGGGTTCAAAGAACCCCTGTCCGACGAGGCGTCCGACGAGACCGGAAAGCCGCATCGGCGCGGCTGCCCGGTGAGCTTTGCTAAACTCAAGGCGCTCCTCGCCGCCGATCTCTATCGCTATGCGGGCCGCGTCAGCTTCGGCGCCTTCGCCAAGCATTATGCCTTTACCCCGGGCTATAAATATACGGTACTGATGCGCACGACGGGCTGGCTCAAGCTCAAGCCCGCCAAGGCTTTCGGCCTCTATATCGTCGCCAAATGGCTGCTGCTCCGCGCGCGTTACAAATATGGCTTCGCGATCCCCGAATATATGGAGATCGGGCCGGGCCTGTTCCTCAATCGCTTCGGCGGTTTCTATTTTCACGGCGACACGGTGCTTGGAAGCAACGTCAACATCACCCACGGCGTCGTGCTCGGCTATATGAACCGCGGCACCCGGCGCGGCGCGCCGGTGATCGGCGACCGGACCTTCCTGGGGTCGGGCGCGAAGGTGATCGGCGGCATTCACGTCGGTGCCGAGGCGGCGATCGGCGCCAATGCGGTGGTGACCAAAGACGTTCCCGAGCGCGGCGTCGTCGGCGGCATTCCCGCGAAGCTGCTCTCCGATCAGGGCTCCGACGGCTATATCAACCGCCTTGCACCGCCCGAACTGCTCGCGGCGTGCGAAGGCGCGCTCTACGGATCGCGGACAAAGTCCGGCTGATCGGGCCCTAAAGGCCCGAGAAGGTCAGCCCCACCGAAACACGATTGTCGGCAAATTCGCGGCCCGCCGTCGCGCCCCAGCTCGCCTGGGTGCGCCGCTGCAAGTCGAGGCGCAGCGCCATCCGCTTGCTGACCAGATACGACGCACTGCCGCGCCACGTCCAGCGGTCGTCCTGCCGGTCGATATTGTTGAAGTCGCGCTTTTCCAGCTCGCCGCCCGCGCTGATGATCAGATTGCGCAGCAGTTCGTAATCGGCGCGCAGCGTCATGTTGGTAGCGAGATAGCCGGTCGCGCCATTGACGCCGGTTTCCTTGATGCCGCGGTCGACCGTGCCGGTGATCGTCACCAGCGGCGTCAGGAAATAGGCGAGCTCGCCGCGCACGAGGAAACCCGAGACATCCTCGAACTCGACCGGCCGGTAATCCTGCTCGAAATAACCGAGCCGCAGCGACCCGCGCGCCTTGCGGCCGAGTTCGAAACTCGCGCCGCCGGCAAGCTCGAAACCTTTGGAATCGCGCGCCGGCACCGGTCCGATGCGCTGCCGATAATCGCGCTTGTTGAGCGAGCCCGCGGCGAACAGCGAAATGCTCGGGCTCAGCGCATATTCACCGACGGCGGTGCCGGTATAGGTCGTGTGGTCGCGAAAATCCTGATCGATCGGATCGCCGAGCGGCGTCACGCTGTCGCTGTAATTGCGATTCTCGACGTCGACGACGCCGCGCACGCGCAGCCGGTTGAAGACATGCGTATAGGTCGCCGTCCCCCCGCTCAGCGTGAAGCGGACCGGCCGCGACGCCTGCGTCGGGCTATCGGGCGACACGCGTTCCTGGCTGTAGCGCCCGTTGCGCAGCATGACGTTGAGCGTGTTCGACTTGCTGATCGTATAGAGCGCGCCCGCGTTCACCGAATATTGGGTGGCGTTCTCGCTCGCCCGATCGGCGTAGCGCAGCAGGTCGAGCTCGCCGTCGAGCGACAGCTTGAGCGTCGGCGAAGGCCGCACCAGCGAGACGCGCGGGCGAATGCGCAGATAGGCGTCGCCGATCCGGTTATCCTCCTGCGCATAGAGATTATCGTCATAGCCCGCGCCGATCGCCATGCGCGGCAGCAGTTCGAGGACGCCGACATGGATCGGCTCGGGCGTGTAATCGGGCCGGCGGCGCTCGAGCACGCCGATATTGCGGTCGCGTCCGAAGCTGTTCTCGCTCGACACCGATCCAAGCCCGTCGGTCGCGTCGGATTGCTGGGCGAGCGCCGGCATCGCAACGCCGCAGCTGCCGAGCAGCGCAAAGGTGATCGCGCGCTTCATCGGCGCGCCAGCGTCACGAGCAGCGGCACATGGTCCGATCCGGTGGCGGGCAACCGCCGCGCCGACACGCGCGCCCAATCGGGCCCAGCATAAAGCTGGTCGATCGGCAGCACGGGAAAGGCGCGCGGCCAGCTGGGCAGCGCGCGCGTCATGCGGGTGAGCGGTACGAAGGCGCGGTCCTGCTCACACATCGCCGCGGCCCAGGGGGTCAGGTTCATGTCGCCTCCAACGATCAAGGACCCGCGTTCGATCCGTGCCAATGCACGCGCCACATCGCGCCTGCGCACCGCCTGATCGCGCGATGTCGGCCGGGGATAGTGGAGCGTCACGACGGTAAACGGAGCGCCACCGGGCTCCGCAACCCGCGCCCAGAGCATCGCGGGACCGAATTTTCGCCCCCCCGGCTCCTTCAGAAAATAGTCGCTGTCCACGATCGGCCAACGCGAGAAGATCGCGAGGTCGCAACCCGGCGGGCATTTGGTCGCAAAGGCGAAATGCTGGTCCAGCGCCGCGAGCATCGGGCGGAAATTGCCATCCACCTCCTGCAGCATCACGACATCGGGCTTGGCGTCGATGATCGCCTGCGCGGTATCGGCGGGGTCGCGATTGCTCTGCCAGACATTGTGGGTGAGCAGTCGGATTGGGTTTGCGCTCTGCTGCGCGGCCGGAATCTCGCGCATCAGCTCGGGCATCACGCCGATCGTCACCGGGGTCAGGCCGAGCAAGGCCGCAACGACCGTCCAGCGCAGGCTTCGCCGGGCGAGGAGCAATCCCAGAAGGACCACCGCGCCAAACAGCGGCAGGAACGACGCCAGCGCATCGAACATCGGCACAAGCCCGCCGGCGAGCGACAGCCACGCGGCGAGGCCCGCCCCGCCGGCCAGCAGGGCGCCGAAGGCGCGGACCGGCTTCACGCGCGGGCGCGCAGCCGGTTGCGCAGAGCATAGCTCGATTGCCGGACCGACGCGGGGATCAGCTTCGCGGCGAGCAGCAGCGCCGCGGTGCCCGCCCCCTCGGGCAGGTAAAGATCGCCGACCCGGATCGCCGTGCGCCCCGGATATTTCATCGCATAACGCGCATAATGCGCGATTTCCTGGTTCACGAGCCGCCGCAGCAACGCCGTCTCGCGCGCCGTCGCACCGGCGAGCATCCCGCGCGCGGTTTCGACGAGGCAAGGGACGTCGAGCGTCGTCGTCGACTTGCTGACCTTGTTGTCGCTGTCGCGGTGAAAGACCGCGGTGACGTGCGGATCATAACGCAGCGCCCCTTTCGCAAGCACGCGCAGCCACAAATCCTTGTCGCCGCCGCGCACCGCGCGTCCTTCGGGGAACAGCCCCGCCTCGAATAAGGTATCGCGCCGGATCGCGATCGCGCCGGTCCACATCGGACATTCGCGCACCGCCAGCCACGCGGCAAGAAAGCCCGCGAGATCGAGGCTTTGCGCCTGCTCCAGCTCCGGCGCGATCCGCTGCGGCTGCGAGCGATCCTCGAACATATGGTCGAACCGCGTCGCCACCGCGCGTGCGTTCGGGTCGGCGCCGATGCCTGTGGCGAGCACCGCGAGATGGTCGGGGTGCCACAGATCGTCGGCGTCGAGAAAGGCGATCCAGTCGCCGCGCGCCGCGCGGATGCCGATGTTGCGCCCGGCATAGCCGCCCGGTCCCGGCGTCGACAGGTCGAGCAGCTTGATCCGCGCGTCGCCGATCGCGGCAATGATCTCGCGCCCGCCATCGGTCGAGCGATTGTCGACCACCAATATTTCGTGCGGCGGAAACGTCTGGGCAAACACACTCTCGACCGCCGCGCGGACATGCGCGGCCTTGTTATAGAGCGGCATCACCACGGAAAAACGGGGAGCGTCATGGGGAGAAGTCATTAGTCGCGTGCTGCCTTTCGTCCCCCAGCGAGATTGAGATATTCGCCCACCGCCACCCAGGCGAGTTCCAGTGTCAGCCACATCACAGCCAGCCGTCGCCCAAACGATAATTCGCGCGAGATCGCCGCACGGCGCAGCCTCCGGATCGTATCGACCGCCGTAATCCCGAGCACATGGACAAGGCGCGGACGCCGCCGCGTGCGATCCCAACGACCGCCGCTCAGCCGCTGCCGCTTACGCACCAGCTCGTCGCGGCTTGCACGCACCGGGTGGCGCACCATCATCGCCGGCACATAGATCAGCGGATGGCCGCTATCGCGGATGCGCAGCGCCATCTGCCGGTCGCCGCCCGATTTCAGCGCCGCGTCGAACCCGCCCAGCGCCTTGAGCAACGCCGTTTCGCTCGCCCAATTGGCGGTCGCGCAATTGCCGCGCGCGGCATGCGCCTGCGGAAAGCTGAACAGCCGCTCGTAATCGCCGAACACTTCGCGCTCCTGCGCGATCTCGTCGAACAGCTCGATCTTGCCGGCGAGCACGCCGAACCCCGGATTCGCCGCCGCGGCGCGGAGGACCTGCTCGAGCCAGTCGGGCGCCGGCTCGCAATCGGCATCGGTAAAGGCCGTGATCGGCGCACGAACCCGCCCGATCGCGAGGTTGCGCGCGACGTATGAGCCCGGCCTTTTCTCTTCGAGCAGTTCGACGCCCGCATAGCTGCGGGCGATCGTACGCGTTGCGTCGCTCGATCCATTGTCGACGACGATGATCTGATAGGCGTCACGTGGGAGCGTCTGGCGCGCGAGTGCATCGAGGCAGCGCCCGAGTACCTTTTCTCCGTTCCATACGGGTATGACGACTGCGACTTGAAACATAGAAACGCCTGTCCAGTGCCCCCGCACCGGCCCAATCGGCCTCTCACGGCATGCCGGTCAACAATATGCTGCACCTGCGAAGACGAGCCGCCCCGTTGACCGGACGACCGGAGCGTCGACGTCTTCGCTCTCAAATAATTGCCCGCTACCAAGGATCGCGTCGGGCCCGTCGTTGGTTCTGAACCGCGCAGCGATGCGCAACCGCAAGCAAAAGGCGATCCAAGTGGGTGATACCCTACCCGAATCGGGCAAAACCACCGAAGTTCTGGTGGTGTCGCTCGAATCAGCCGCGGCCCGCCGGGCTGCCTTTGCCGCGCGCGCGGCGGACACGTCGCTTGCGTGGCGTTTTTTCGATGCCTGCACCGCCCCGGCGCCGGGGATGACGATCGACGAGCCCGCGATCCGCAGCAACAAGGGCCGTCCGATGAGCAAGGGTGAGATCGGCTGCTACGCCAGCCATTTCTCGATCTGGCAGGACATGGTCGCGCGCGGCGTGCGGCAAGCGATCGTCCTCGAAGACGATACGCTGGTCGACTGGGCGTATCTCGAACCGCTCGCGCGCACCGATCTTCACGCCGAGGGTATCGATTATCTTCGGCTCTACGCCAAAAGGCCGACGTGGCAGCGCGTCGTGCGGCGCGACTTTCTTCAGCATTCGCGCGCGATCGTCGAGCTGGTCGGGCTCGCCTATGGCACGCAAGGCTATGCGATCACGCTCGAAGGTGCGCGGCGGCTCGCCGAGCATTGCCGCACCGTCCGCCGCCCGATCGACGACGAGATGGACCGGTCGTGGGCGCACGGCCTGCCCAATCTCGCGCTCTATCCCGCGCCGATCCTCGAGGCAGCGATCGTCTCCGACATCGGCAATTCGCGCTTCGGGCCCAAGGCCGATCCGCTCTATCATTCAGTCAGGCAAAAGGCCTGGCGCGCTCTCGAACGCGCACGCATGCGGATGCTGAAAGCGAGACGCCTGCTTGAGCGCTGACCTTCCCGCCCGCTTCGATGACGGGTTACGCGCGCGCAGCCGCAGCTCGATCGGCTGGACGATCACGCGTTTCCTGTCGGACCAGATCTTCTCGTTCGTCGTCTTCGTGATCCTCGCGCGCCTGCTGACGCGCGCGGACATCGGCGCCTTTGCGGTGATGGCGGTGACCGCCGAAGCCTTCCGCATCATCGCGACCGCCGGCCTCGTGCAGACGATCGCCCGCAAGCGCGAAATCACCCCGGCCTTCCTCGACACCATCTACCGCTCGCAGCAGGCTTTCTCCTTCCTCTCCGCGATCCTGATCATGGCGCTGGCGCAGCCGATCGCGAACTGGATGGGCGCGCCCGATATCGCGCTGCCGCTCGCGGTGATGAGCCTCGCGCTGCCGATCTCCTCCTTCGGCGCCACCCACATGGCGCTACGCCTGCGCGAGTTCGGGCATCGCACCACCGCGCTGCGTTCGGTCGTCGGCGGGCTGATCGGCGGCACCTGCGCGGTCGCCGCCGCCTTCGCCGGGCTCGGCCTCTGGAGCCTCGTCATCCAGCGCCTCGTCACCGAGATCGTCGGCGTTGTGCTGTCGCGCGCCTCCTATGACTGGAAACCGGGCTGGCAGTTCGACTGGCTTATCCTGCGCGGCAACATCATGCTCAACGCCAGCCTGATCTATGTCCAGCTCGCCTTCCTCGCGACGGTCCGCGTCCAGGAAATGGCGATCGGCGCCGGGATCGGGCTCGCCGCTGTCGGTGTCTATCGCACCGCGTGGCGCACCGTCGAGCTGATCGGCCGCGGCGCGATCCAGCCCTTTACGCAGGTTGCGGTGCAGACGCTCGCACGGGTCAAGGACGACCCCGCCGAACTGCGCAAAGCCTATCGCTGGATGATTGCGCGCGCGTCGGCGCTCTCCTTCCCGGCGCTCGTCGGGTTCGGTGCGCTCGCGCCGGTCGCGATCCCCACCGTGTTCGGCGCCAAATGGGCCGAGGCGGGGCAACTCGCCCAGATCTTCGCCTTCATGGCGGTGCCCTTCACGCTCAACTTCTTCGCCTCGCCCTCGCTCAGCGTGCTCGGCGCGTCGCGCAGCCTGATCTCGCTCTCGACGACGCAGCTGGTCCTCGGCGTGATCCTGACGCTCGCGGCGCTCCCTTACGGCCTTTTGGCAGTCGCCATCTCCTATGTCGGCCGCGCCTATCTCACCTTGCCGCTACAGATTTGGCTGCTTCGCCGCGCCTCGGGCATTCGTCCGATCGACAGCCTGCGCGCGGTCGGCGCGCCGCTGATCGCCTCCTCGGTGATGGGCGTCGCGCTCGCGATCGCGATGCGGGTGCTCGATGCGCATCTGGCCGGCTGGCAATCGCTGCTGCTGCTCACCGCGATCGGCGCACTCTTTTACGCAATCGCGCTGCTCGCCATCTCGGGCGCGTGGCGCGGCCGTTTCCTGTTCCTGTTCAAACGCTTCAGAAAGAGCCCGATATGACCAAGAAGACCGCCGACCAGCTCGTCGGCGAACTCGCCCAACGTTTCACGCGTACGCTCGACGCCGTGATACCCGCGGGCCCGCTCGCGCTGGTCGACTTCCCCGACCACTCGAATGTTGGCGACTCCGCGATCTGGCTCGGCGAGATGGCCTATCTGCGCAAGTCGGGCCGGCTTCCCGCTTATTATTCGGCGATCGCCGATTTCGACGATGCGGCGTGCCGGGCGGCGATCGGCGACGGGCCGATCCTGATCCACGGCGGCGGCAATATGGGGACGCTCTGGCCCAAGCATGAAGCCTTTCGCTTGCACCTCCTCCGCACGCATCGCGGCCATCCGATCGTCCAGATGCCGCAGTCGATCCATTATGCCGATCCCGCCGCCGCCGCCGAAATGGCCAAGGCGATACGCGCGCACGGTCAATTCACCCTGCTCGTCCGCGACGCGCGCTCACTCGCATTTGCCGAGCAGCATTTCGATTGCGATATCCGGCTTTGCCCCGATGCCGCGCTGATGCTCGGCCGTCAGCGGCGCGATCCCGCCACCGCGCCGGTTTTCGCGCTGCTGCGTACCGACCATGAACGCGCGCCCGGCGATGCCGCGCTGCCTGCAGGCGTCGTCGCCGACGATTGGCTCGAAGAAGATGCAGGCCAGAAACGCCGCCTCCGCCTGTCGCTGGGGCTCGGCCGCCTCCTCACCCGCGATCCGATGGTGCAGCGCGCGGCGCGGCAGCAGCGTCTGGCCGAATGGCGGTTCCAGCGCGGCCTCGCGATGCTGTCGACCGGCGAGCTCGTCGTCACCGACCGGCTCCACGCGCACATTCTCTCGCTGCTGCTCGACATCCCGCACGTGCTGCTCGACAACAGCTATGGCAAGGTCGCGGGCTTCGCCGATCAATGGACGGGCGATTATGCGGGACTGATGCGCGCGACGCACCGCGCCGAAGCCTTTGACACCGCGCTGGCCTGCCGCGCCCCGCAGATCGTGGACGGCTGAGCCCCGGCCAAGAAGCGCTACTCAATAAGCGTTGCGGTGGACCAGCACCTGCGCGGTGCGCGCCAAAATCGACACATCGCGCAGCAACGACCAGCCATGCTGATATTCCAGGTCGGATTCGAGCCGGTCGAGAATATCGCGCTTGGTGTTGGTCGCACCGCGAAACCCGCGGATCTGGGCGAGTCCCGTAATCCCGGGCTTGAGCGCGTGACGGTGCCAATATTGCCGGTCGACCCGCCAGAACAGCTCGTTACCCGCAGTGGAACCGAGCGCATGCGGGCGCGGCCCGACGAGGCTCATCTCACCCGACAGCACGTTGATCAATTGCGGCAGCTCGTCGATGCTCGTCGCCCGGATGAACCGTCCGACGCGCGTGATCCGGTCGTCGTCACGGCTTGCCGAGCGCGCGCCGTTCGCGTCGGTTGTTTCGACGCGCATGCTGCGGAATTTCAGGATGCGGAAGATGCGGTTGCCGCGCCCCATCCGCTCCTGACGGAAAAACACCGGTCCGGGCGAATCGAGCTTGATCGCCAGCGCCACGATTAACAGCAGCGGCGACAACAGGATTAGCGCCGGGATCGTCACCGCAAGGTCGAGCGCGCGCTTCTTCACCCGGTTGGCGCGGTTGAGCGGGCCCCATGACACGACCAAAGTCGTCACCCCGCCGCGCTGGCGCGTGGTCAGCGGCCCCAGTTCGGCGATCTCGGGCATCACGATCTCGCCGACGATGTTGACGCCCTTGAGCGCGCGGGCCCACTCGACCTTGCGCTCGGGCGTACAAACGATCGTCACCCGGTCGTAATCCTGCAGCACGGTGCCGAGGCGATCGAGCATGTACGGGTCGTCGAGATCGGTGCGGAGCCCCGACGCGCGCGCGTCGATGATCTCGCGATCAAGGTAGGATGCCGGCAGGTTCGCGCCGTCGACAATGACCAGTTCGGCGGTCATGTCGCCGAAAGCCCGGCGCACGATACGGCAGATCAGCAAACGCTGCGCCACCAACAGCGTCCCGGCGGCCACCATGCCCATGCCGATCGCCAGACGCGGCACCTTGCCGGTGATCCGCAGCGAGAAGGCGACGAGCAGAAAGACGAACAGGGTCGTCGCGAACGACAGCAATGTCTGCCGAACGCTTTTGACCGGATGGGTCAGGCAGCGCGGATTATAGGCTTGATTCTGGAAAGCGATCGCGAAGTGAACGAACAAGGCGCCCAGCATCGCGGTCAACATTCCGTCGGAGATGATGCGCGGCTGCTCGATCATCAGCATCACGGCGAAGCCCACCGCGAGCGCCGCTGCGTCCAGCGCTATCAGCCCGAGGCAGAGCCATATCTTGGCATCGCGCCGCGCCGCTTTCGCGAGCGGCGTTCGGACGGGCGCGCCTTGGAGCGCCAAGTCGATCTTGGTCATGGGATGGGGAGCTCCCTGGGGTTCGGTTATATTGTTGCAATGCAACATGTCTTGAACGCCAGGGAATACAAGCGGGCCGCGCGGGCACGTGCCGGATACAGGATGATCCGTGCGGCTGCGATCCGGTAGCCGCGACGAACGGCCCGGGCAGCGCGGCCGCCCGAGCCGTGCGCATTTCAGAAGGCTGCGGTCAGGCTGGCCACCACCGCGGCGTCGGCAATCGAACCGGTCGCGTCCCCGCCCCTGCTGAAATTGGGCTGCAGACGCGCCGCCTCCGCCTTGCTGATGCTGGTATCGACATAAGACAGGCCCAGCGTCAGGTTGTGCCAGCTGGCCTCCATGCCGAGCGACCAGTCCCAATAGCAGCCTGTCGGGGCGACGCTGGTGCCGTTGGGGCCGAGGCCGGGATTGCCGTCCGACCGGCCGATATGCGCCTTGGCGATGAACGGCGTGCCGGGAATGGCGACCGCACCGTCGCCCCACAGATAGAGGTTGTCGTCGCTCTGCCCGCGGCTGTTCGGCGCGTTCGAAACATTGGCGAGCGCATGTTGCTTGGGTGCATAGGCAGCCCCGGCGGTCAGCGTCGCCGGTCCGGCCGTTCCCGTCAGCTTCACATAGGGTTCGGCGAAATCCGATTCATCGGCGCCGCCCGGGTACATGTACCAGACGAGCCCGACATCGAGCGCAGCCTTGTCGCCCAGCGGCAATTTATAACCGCCGATCAGGTCAAGTTCCATATTGGCGCCGCCGAAGGTGCCCCAGCCAGCGAGGTTTGACGCCCAGACGCCGGCATAGAGGCCGTTTTGATGAGTCAGCGTCAGGCCGCCTTGGACGGCCATTTGCTCGTCGGACTGCGAGATGCCGCGGAAACGATAATCGGATGCAATGGCTGCCGTCCCTGTGATCGTGACGGATTTTGCTCCCTCCTCCTGTGCGAAAGCGGCGGCCGGGAGAAGTCCTGCGAGAAGCGCAGCGGCGGAGATAATGGTCTTCATATTGTCCTCTTGAACTGGCCTCTTCGGGAGTGGAGAAGCTGGCGAGGACGCCCAACTAGATCAGCGCGGCATTGGAAATCGAGAGTAGCGGATGCTCATTTGCGTAGTGTTTTCGTTATGCGCCGGGTCACGCATTCGTCAGCGAAAATGGCGTATCGGGAGCCCGTGTGGGCTGGCGCCTCCATCGCTCTGAAACCTCGACGGTTTCCCACAATCCCGGGCCGACAAAAAGCAAGGCGCTTCCGGCGCTCGCGCCAAGAAAGGTCGCCGCCGACAGGATGATCATCAGCGCGCCCGGGTCGCGCGGTCCGGTGATCGGCGCCATATGATGAAGCCGGAGCGCGAATAGCCAGCCGATACCGACGAGGACGATGCCCAGAGCACGTAAACCGATATTGGCGACGCGCGTTTCATGCCATTTCTTCATCATGCAACCTCCAGCGGGAGGCTGCCCAATTACGCATCATCGCGTAGGAATTCGAGAGCGTGAAACAGCGGGTCGCGTTGAGATTTCATATAAATTCGTCAGCTCAAGGACGGCGCCCGCACCTCAGCCCATCTTGTCGGCGAGGAAGGCAACCAGAGCCACGATTGCACACATATAGATTGCAAGTTTCGAGGGTCCTTGCGCGCCCAGCCAGTCGATAATCCGGTCGCGCTTCGACTGCCGCGAAGCGCCGGATGGCTGTTTGAAATCGTCGCTCGTCATGACGACACATGTAGGGGCCCACGCCGTTTGAAATCGAGAGCAGGTCAGCCCCTGGCCCGTATGATCGGCATAGTATCGGCGCGATTCAATCGCCCAGCACGTCGCTCACCGACCGCAAGCGATAACCGATGCCGAGTTCGTTGCTGATGATCTGCGGCTGTTGCGGATCGCTCTCGAGCTTCTGGCGCAGCGTGCGGACGAGAACGCGCAGATATTCGACATGATGTTCGACCTCGCGCGGCCAGACCTCCGCCATGATCTGGTTGTGCGTGATCACGCGCCCCGGGTGCCGCGCGAGCTGGGCCAGCACCGCATATTCCTTGGGTGTCAGATGAACCTCGCGGCCCGCCTTGACGACGGTGCGGGCGATCAGGTCGATCGTCACATCGCCCGCGGTCACCGCCAGCATGCCACCGTCGCGGGTCATGCGATTGCGCAGCGCCACCCGCACGCGCGCCAGCAATTCGTCGGTGTCGAAGGGTTTGGTCAGATAATCGTCGGCGCCCAGGTCGAGCGCGGCGACCTTCTGGTCGGTCGCGTCGCGCGCCGAGACGACGATCAAGGTCGTGTCCGACTGCTGCTTGACGAGGGGGACAAGCTCCAGCCCGTCGCGATCGGGTAGGCCGAGATCGAGCAGCACGATGTCGGGGCGCTCGTCGCGCAACATGTCGAGTGCCTCGCGGGCGTTCTCGGCTTCGACGATCGCATAGTCGGCGCGCGCCAGCGCGGCATGGATCAGACGGCGGATATGGAGCTCGTCGTCGACGACCAGAACCTTGTGGCGCACTTTCATGGCTATTCCTTGTCGTCCAGATGCGTGATGATCAGATCCTCGGGGATGCGAATGGTGAAGCAGGCGCCGTGCGGATCGTCATTGTTGCTCGCCTCGACCGACAGGCCCATCGCCTCGGCAAATCCCTTGACGATGGCGAGGCCGAGGCCGGTGCCATGCTTCACGCGGTCGCTGCCCTCGAGGCGCGTGAAGGTTTCGAAGACGCGCGTTTCGTTTCCGGGGGTGATCCCGGGCCCTTGGTCGATGATTGACATGAAGATCGCATCGGCCGCGCGGCGGGCGCGAATGGTGATCGGCGTGCCGGGATCGGCATAGCGTCCGGCATTGTCGAGCAGATTGATGAGGCAATGGTGGAGCAGAACCGGATCGACCCGCACCAGCGGGATATTGGGCGAGATGTCGACCTTGACCTCATGTCCCAAGAGCGACGCCCGCGTATCGTGCGCCGCGCT
Organism: Sphingopyxis sp. MSC1_008; assembly: GCF_023197165.1. Classification (GTDB taxonomy): domain Bacteria; phylum Pseudomonadota; class Alphaproteobacteria; order Sphingomonadales; family Sphingomonadaceae; genus Sphingopyxis. The sequence continues at coordinate 120,615 of NZ_JALPRD010000008.1, read as the reverse complement.
GGCGGCGGCATCGAACAGGTCGGTGGCCTCGACCTTCATCGGCAGCGCGCCCGCTTCGACGCGCGCCATGTCGAGCAGGTTCGACACAAAACGGTTGAGCCGCAGCGCCTCGGTCTCGACCGTCTCGGCAAGGCTCTCAGACGGATGGCGCCGCATCTCCTGCGCGGCCGACAGGATCGTCGTGAGCGGGGTCCGGAGGTCGTGACTGACCGACGACAGCAAAGCCGAGCGCAGCCGGTCGCGCTCGTCGACCTGCCGCGTGCGAAGCGACGCCTCTTCAAGTTCCATGCGGTCGAGCGCGATCGACGCCTGATCGAGCAGGCTCATCAACAGCGGCACCTGATCAGAGCGCACAGGTTCGCGCGCATCGTCACGGGTGAGGCCGAGCACGCCGAGCACACCGCGCGTTGTGCGCAGCGGGTGAAACAGCCAGTCCGACGCAGTGAGGGTCGACGACCCGCGCCCGGCGGGCTGTTCATTGTCCATCGCCCATTGCGCCGCCGCCCGCTCGATTTGCTCGAGCCGGTCCTCGGGCGGCACCGCGGCGCGGAGCATCGGGCCATCGGCGGACGGCAACAGCAGCGCCGTGCGGACATCGAGCAGCCGCCCGACCTCCGCGCAAATGGCGTGCATCAAGGTGTCCTGATCGGGTGCCGCAATCAGCAGCCGCGAGAAGCTGGCGAGCGCGGCATTCTGGCGCGCGCTCGATTGCGCGAGATCGGCCTGCGCGCGCACGCGCGCAGCGAATTGGCTGGTGACCACCGCGACGCCGAGCAGAACGAGGATGCTGACGACATTTTCCGGATTGTTGACGGTCAGGGTGCCGGTCGGCGGCAGGAAGAAGAAATTATAGGCGAGGCTCGATGCGAGGGCGGCGAACAGGCCGGCGCGGACGCCGAAGGTCGCCGCGGCGAACATCACGGGGACGAGAAAGAGCAAGGCGATATTGCCGAGGTCGATGACTTCGAGCAGCAGACGGCCAAGCGCCGTCATCGCGATCACCATGGCGAGCGCCACCAGATAATCCGACGGCTTGCCCCAGCGACCGGGAACGACGACCGCGCTGCGCGGCTGCCCGGGCTTGGCGTCGGGCTCGCCGGGCAACACGTGGACCGCAACATCGTCGATCGTCCGCACCAGCTGGTCGACGACCGAGCCGTGGCGCATCTCGAACCACCAGGGGCGGCTCGACTTGCCGATCACGATCTGCGTCGCGCGCGCATCGGCAGCGAAGGCACGCAGCCCTTCGACGACACTCGCCGCCGGGACCGTCGCGGTCGAAGCGCCAAGCCGCGAAGCGAGCGCGAGCGTATCGGTGAGTTGGCGGCGATCGTCGTCGGTCATGCCCTGGCTGCGCCGCGTCTCGATATAGACCGCGCTCCACGGCGCTTTCAGCGCGTCGGCAAGGCGCTTGCCCGCGCGGACGAGTTCGGCAGCAACGGGCAATTCGCTGACGGCAACGACGATCCGCTCGCCCACCGCAAAACTGCCCGCGAGCGCGTGGCTGCGCACATGGTCGAGCATCTGCGCATCGACCGCCTGCGCGGCGCGGCGGAGCGCGAGTTCGCGCAGCGCGGTGAGGTTCGATTTGGAGAAGAAGTGGGTGAGCGCGCGCGTCGCTTCCTGCGGGATATAGACCTTGCCGTCGCGGAGCCGCTCGATCAGCTCGTCGGGCGGAATGTCGACGACCTCGATCTCGGCATTTTCGAGGATCGAGTCGGGCACCGTCTCGCGGACGCGGACGCGCGTGAAGGAGGCGACGACGTCGTTGAGGCTCTCGACGTGCTGGATGTTGATCGTCGAATAGACATCGATACCCGCACCCAGCAGTTCCTCGACATCCTGATAGCGTTTGGGGTGGCGGCTTCCCGGCGCGTTGGTGTGGGCGAGTTCGTCGACGAGAACGAGCTGGGGATGACGCGCGAGAATCGCGTCGATATCCATTTCACCGAGACTGTGGCCCTGATGATCGACGTCGCGGCGCGGGATGATCTCATGGCCGTGGACGAGCGCCTCGGTCTCACGCCGGCCGTGCGCCTCGACCACGCCGATCACGACATCGACCCCGGCTTCGCAACGTTGCCGTCCGTCGGTGAGCATTTCCCACGTCTTGCCGACGCCCGGCGCGGCGCCGAGAAACACCTTCAAACGGCCACGGCCTTCCTGCGCCGCCTGACGCAGGAAGGCCTCTGGTGATGGTCGATCCTTGTCTGTCACGCGGCGGGTTTAGCCCCAAAAGCATCGAGCCGTCGATTGAGCTTGAACACATTGACACGTGGTTCGCCAAGAAAGCCGAGCAGCGGCTTGTCGACGCTCTGTTCGACCAGCCCGCGAACCGCTGCCGGATCGAGACTGCGGGCCTTTGCAACGCGATCGACCTGGTAGAAAGCGGCCTCGGGCGTGATGTCGGGATCGAGACCCGAACCCGAGGCGGTGACAAGATCCGAGGGCACAGCCTTGCCAGGTTCGGCGGTCTTCAGTTTCTCGACATCGCCCTTGACCCGGTCGACGAGTGCCTGCGACGTCGGCCCGAGGTTTGAGCCCGACGAGGCAAGCCCGTCGTAGCCCTTGCCCGCCGCCGACGGGCGCGTGTTGAAATAGCGCTCCGACGTAAAGGCCTGCCCGACGACGGTCGAACCAACGACCTTGCCATTGTCCTCGACGAGGCTGCCGTTCGCCTGGCTCGGGAAGAGCGCCTGCCCGATGCCGGTGAGCGCGAGCGGGTAAGCGAGCCCGAGAAGCAGCGCGAACAATAGCGTCATGACAAGCGCCGGACGCAGCGAGGTGATGAAATCCTTGTTCATTGTCATACCCTTAGACGAGACCCAGGCCGCCGACCGCGAGGTCGATCAGCTTGATGCCGACAAAAGGTGCCACCAGGCCGCCAAGCCCATAGACGGCGAGGTTGCGGGCGAGCAGCGGCCCGGCGCCCATCGGGCGATGGGCAACGCCCTTCAAGGCGAGCGGAACGAGCAGCGGGATGATCAGCGCGTTGAAGATGATCGCCGACAGGATCGCGCTCTCGGGGCTGGTGAGGCCCATGACGTTGAGCACGCCAAGCCCCGGATACAGCACGATGAACATCGCGGGGATGATCGCGAAATATTTCGCGACGTCATTGGCGACCGAGAAGGTCGTCAGCGCCCCGCGCGTCATTAAGAGCTGCTTGCCGAGCCCGACAACCTCGATCAGCTTGGTCGGGTCGCTGTCGAGATCGACCATATTGCCCGCCTCGCGCGCCGCCTGCGTGCCGGTGTTCATCGCGACGCCGACGTCGGCCTGCGCGAGCGCCGGGGCGTCGTTGGTGCCGTCGCCGCACATCGCGACGAGCCGCCCGCCCTGCTGTTCCTTGCGGATCAGCTCGAGCTTGTCCTCGGGCGTCGCCTGCGCGAGGAAATCGTCGACCCCGGCTTCTGCTGCGATCGCCGCGGCGGTGAGCGGGTTGTCGCCCGTGATCATCACGGTGCGGATGCCCGTCGCGCGCAGCTCGCCGAAGCGTTCGCGGATGCCCGCCTTGACGATATCCTTGAGGAAGATCGCGCCGAGCAATTGTCCGTCCTTCGCCACCGCGAGCGGCGTACCACCCGCGCGCGCGATCTCATCGGTGATGCGGCGGAGTTCGGTTGCAGCGGCGGTCGCCCCCGCACCCGGATTGGCCTTGAGCACCGAATCCACTGCGCCCTTCTGGATCACGCTATCGCCGAGCTTGATGCCCGAAATGCGCGTTTGCGCGGTGAAGGGAATGATCTCGGCCCCGGCGGGCAAGTCGGTCATCGTCTGGCCGAATTTCTCGCGCGCGAGCGCGACGATCGAGCGGCCTTCGGGGGTTTCGTCGGCGAGGCTCGCGAGCAGCGCGGCTTCCGAAAGCACCGACATCGACTGGCCGCCGACCGGGCGGAATTCGGTCGCCTGACGATCGCCGACGGTGATCGTGCCGGTCTTGTCGAGCAGCAGGACGTCGATGTCGCCCGCCGCCTCGACCGCGCGGCCCGATTTCGCGAGCACGTTGAAGCGCACGAGGCGGTCCATGCCGGCGATGCCGATGGCGGACAGCAAAGCCGCAATCGTCGTCGGGATGAGGGTGATCAGCAGCGCCGCGAGGATCGCGACGGGAATCCCGCCGCCCGCATAGCTCGCAAAAGCCGGGATCGTGCCGACCGCGATCAGGAAGATGATCGTCAGGCCGACGAGCAGCAGCGTCAGCGCGATTTCGTTCGGCGTCTTCTGCCGCTCTGCGCCTTCGACGAGCGCGATCATCCGGTCGAGGAAGCCCTGCCCCGGATTGACCGTCACTTGGACGCGGATCTCGTCCAAGATGACACGCGCACCCGCGGTGACCGCCGAGCGGTCGCCGCCCGCCTCGCGGATCACCGGCGCGCTTTCGCCGGTGATCGCCGCTTCGTTGACCGACGCGACGCCGCCGATGACTTCGCCGTCCGACGGGATCAGGTCGCCCGTCTGGACGAGCACGATGTCGCCGACCCGAAGTGCGCTGGCGGGAACATTTTCATACGCCTTCCCTTCGCCCTTCAGCTTCTTGGCCGTGAGTTCGGCCTTGGTGGCGCGCAGCGAGGCGGCTTGCGCCTTGCCGCGCCCTTCGGCGAGCGCTTCGGCGAAGGTGCCGAAGAGCACCGTCAGCCAGAGCCAGATCACGAGCTGCAGTTTGAAGCCCGTCGCGAGACTGTCCTGACCGACGACGAGCAGCACCGTCAGCAAGGTCGCGACGACCGCGGTGGTGAACATCACCGGGTTGCGGATCAGCTCCCTGGGATTGAGTTTGCGGAAGGCGTCGCCGATCGCCGGAACGATCAGCTCTGCCGTGAACAGGGACTTGGTTTGAGGCCGAGCCATTTGCGATAATCCTTAAAAGAGCTGGCCGTTGATCATCGCGAGATGATCGGCGATGGGACCGAGCGCGAGGCTGGGAAGGAAGGTCAGGCCGCCGACGATCAGCACGATGCCGACAAGCAAGCCCGTCCACAGCGGCCCCGTCGTCGGGAAGCTGCCCGCCGATTCCGGCGTATATTTCTTCGCCGCCAGGCCGCCCGCGATGGCCAGCATGGGGATGATGATGAAGAAACGGCCGATCCACATCGCGGCGCCCAGCATGCCATTATAGAAAGGCGTGTTGGCGGTGAGGCCCGCAAAGGCCGACCCGTTGTTCGCGACGGCGCTAGTGAAGGCGTAGAGGATTTCCGAGAAGCCATGCGGCCCCTTGTTCAGCGGCCCCGCCAGCCCCGCCTCGGTCACCGACGCGATCGCCGTGAAACCGAGGATGATCAGCGGCAGCACCGCGATCGCGAGCAGCGCGAGCTTGACCTCGCGCGCCTCGATCTTCTTGCCGACATATTCGGGGGTGCGCCCGACCATCAGCCCGGCGACGAACACCGCGAGGATGGCGAAGAGCAGGAAGCCATAGATGCCCGCGCCGACGCCGCCTATGACGACTTCGCCCAGCTGCATGTTGAACAGCGGAATCAGGCCGCCGAGTGCGGTGAAGCTGTCGTGCATCGCGTTGACCGCGCCGCACGAGGCCGCGGTCGTGACCGCCGCGAAGAGCGACGAGGCCGCGATGCCGAAACGGACTTCCTTGCCTTCCATATTGCCGCCCATGGCGCCAAGCTGATGGAGGATCGGGTTGCCGGCGGCTTCCTGCCAATAGACGATCGCGGTGCCCGCGAGGAACAGGGTCATCATCGCGGCGAGGATGGCCCAGCCCTGGCGGGTGTTGCCGACCGCCTTGCCGAACGTCCACGTCAGCCCGACGCCGATCAGGAAGATCGACAGCATCTGGACGAGGTTGGTGAGCGCGGTCGGGTTTTCGAACGGATGCGCGCTGTTGGCGTTGAAGAAGCCGCCACCATTGGTGCCGAGCATCTTGATCGCTTCCTGCGACGCGACCGGGCCGAGCGCGAGTGTCTGCTTGACGCCCTCGAGCGTCGTCACGTCGACCGAACCCGCCAGCGTCTGCGGAACCCCGCTCGCGATATAGAAAATTGCGATGGCGAAGCAGAGCGGGAGCAGCAGGTAGAGGGTGACGCGCGTCATGTCGGCCCAGAAATTGCCGAGCGTCTTCGCGCTGCGCCGGGCAAAGCCGCGGAACAGTGCGAAGGCGAGCGCGATGCCCGTCGCCGCCGAGAGGAAGTTCTGGATCGTCAGCCCGAGCATCTGGCTGAGGTTCGACATCGTCGATTCCCCGCCATAGCTCTGCCAGTTGGTGTTGGCGGTGAAGCTGATTGCCGTGTTGAACGCGAGATGTTCGCTGACCCCGTCAAACCCGAGCGGATTGAGCGGCAGCCCGCCCTGCAGGCGCAGGATCGCATAGGTGAAGAGCGCCAGCACCGCGTTGAAGATGAGCATATGGACCGCGTAACGGCGCCACCCCTGCTCTTCGGTCGGGTCGATCCCCGACAGGCGGTAAAAGCCCGTCTCGACCGGCCCAAGGATATGGTGCAGCGGCGTCCGACGCCCTTCGTAGAGCGCGAACAGCCACTGCCCCATCGGCTTGCAGAGCAGGAGCAGGATCAGGGCGAACGCGACGATGAGAAACCATCCCTGAAAGGTCATGGCGGGCCTCCCTTAAAAGCGTTCGGGCCGTGCAAGCACGGCGACGAGATAGAAAAGAAGGCCGAGCGCGGTGGCGCCCCCGAGCCAGAGGTCGAGTGTCATGGCCATCAATCCTTATGCGTCGTCGCACAGGCGCGCGTAGCCGAGGCTCGCGGCGAGCAGGGCGAGGATGATGCCGACCCAGATGAGATCCTGCATGGGTTTGCTCCAGCATGGCGCTGGCCACGGGGCGTGGCACGAGTCGTCTGCGGACTTCCAAATAGGTGAGGCGCGCGTTTGAATTCGAGAGACCCAAAGGTCGGCTCGCATAGTATTTGCGTATGATTTTGCGGATTTACGGGTGAGCGAGCTTATAATCCGCGCCGACTGACGACGGTCACGGCGCGGCGTTGAAGTCCGCCACCAGGTCGAAGCGGTCGCCGCGAAACAGCTGCCGCACATGCGTCACCACGCGCCCCGCGCGCCACGTCGTGCGGTCGAGCTCGAGGCACGCCGCACCCGTCCCGATCGTCAGGAGCGCCGCTTCCTTGCGCGTTGGGTTCACCGCGCGGATAACATGACGCGCCTGCGTCCAGGGAATATGGCCGAGCAGCCAGGTTCCCGGCGCCTCCTTGGCAAAGTCCGCGCCCGCCGCCTCGGGGACTTCGCTAAGCGCGATGAATCGCCGTTCGAGCGCAAAGGCTTCGCCCGCCGCCATATGCACACCCTCGATGCGTAGCGCCGGTCCGGCGAGCGGATCGCCGCCCGCATCGGCGGTTTCGATCGACGCCAGCTCCCAGCAATAGGCTTCGCCGCGTGCCGCGATCAGTTCGGCGAGGTCGGGCACGGTCATCACCGCCGAATGGACCGGCGGATGCGCGACGAACGTCCCCGCCTTGCGGCGGCGTTCGACGAGTCCCGATGCGGCGAGTTCGCCGAGCGCCTTGCTCACCGTCGCGCGCGCGCAGCCATAGCGCGCCGCGAGTTCCTGTTCGGTCGGGACGCGGTCGCCGGGGCGCCACTCGCCCGACTGGATCGCCGCGGCGATCTCCTCGCGGATGCGGCGGGCGGGGTTCACGCGAGCAGCCGCGCGACGCACGCGCGATAGGCGGCGCCGATATTATCCGAATCGACATGGCGCCCCTTCTCGACACGCTTGCTGCCCGCGCGCCACACGCTGTCGATCGCCTCCGCGCGCGCCGCGAAGATCCAGCGGTCGAGCAAAGTGGCATCATCGGTGCCCGCGAAGGCGGGGTGATCGAGGTCGAGCGAGACGATGTCAGCGGCATGGCCGACGGCCAACCCGGCCGGCACATTCAGTGCTTGCGCGCCGCCCTGCACCGCGCGCGCAAACAGGTTCGCACCAACGAAGGGCGAGGCTTCGTCCGCCAGCAACGCCCGCGCACGCTGCGCCAAACGCTGCGAATATTCGAGCGCGCGCAGTTCCTGCGCCGCGTCGACGAGGATATTGCTGTCGGTGCCGATCCCGAAACGCCCGCCCGCCGCAAGATAATCAACCGCCGGGAAAATACCGTCGCCCAGATTGCCCTCGGTAATCGGGCACAGCCCCGCAACCGCGCCGCTCGCGGCCAGCCGCCGGACTTCGTTCGCATCGAGGTGCGTCGAGTGGATCAGGCACCATCGTTCGTCGACCCCGGCGTTATCGAGCAGCCATTCGACCGGCCGCGCGCCGCTCCACGCGACGCAGTCGGCGACCTCCTTCACCTGCTCGGCGGCGTGGATATGCACCGGGCCCGTCGGCGAGAGCGCCAGCAACGCCGCGAGTTCGTCGGGCGTCACCGCGCGAAGCGAGTGCGGCGCAACGCCGATATTGGCGTCGCCCGACAGCTTCGGCCGCGAAGCGTCAAGCAGCACCGCAAATCCGTCGATGCCGCTCAGAAAGCGTCGCTGCCCTGGGCTCGGCGGCGCCGCGCCGAAATTGCCGTGCGCATAGAAGACGGGGAGCAAGGTCAGCCCGATCCCCGTCGCGGCGCTGGCCTCAGCAATCGCCCCCGCCATCTCGGCCGGGTCGGCATAGGTGGTGCCCGCGGGATCGTGATGCAGATAGTGAAACTCGCCGACGCGGGTGAAACCCGTCTCCAACATTTCAGAATAGGCCTGCGCGGTGATCGCCGCGACATCGTCGGGCGTCAGCCGGTCGAGGAAGCGGTACATGATTTCGCGCCAGCTCCAGAAATTATCGTCGGGCCGGCTGCGGCGTTCCGAAAGCCCCGCCATGCCGCGCTGGAATCCGTGGCTGTGGACGTTGCAGAGACCCGGAAGCGCGACACGATGCCGCTCGTCTCCCGGCCCCGCCGAAACACCGGTTTCGATCGACCCTATCCGGCCGTCGGCGATGTACAGCCGCACATCCTTTGCCCAGCGACTTTCGATCCATGCACGTTCGAACCAGAGAGCCATCATCTTTCGTCCTCATATTATGTCTAGACATAATGACGCATCCGGACAACAATGTCTACATGGAGCATCTCTGGACGAACGCCCGACTCGCAACGATGGCCGATGACGCGCTCGGCCTGATCGACGATGGCGTCGTGGCGGCGAAGGACGGCCGGGTCGTCTATGCCGGCCCCGCCGAGGGCGCCCCGGCAACCGCGCAGAAGGTCACCGATTGCGAAGGCCGGCTGATCACCCCCGGCCTGATCGACTGCCACACGCACCTCGTCCACGGCGGTAACCGCGCGAACGAATGGGCGATGCGATTGGCGGGCGCGACCTATGAAGAGATCGCCCGCGCGGGCGGCGGCATCGTCTCGACGATGCGCGCGACGCGCGAAGCGAGCGAAGCCGAACTGGTCGCGAGCGCGCTGCCCCGTCTCGACGCGCTGATCGCGGAGGGCGTGACGACGATCGAGATCAAGTCGGGTTACGGCCTGTCGACAGAAGACGAACTCAAGATGCTGCGCGCCGCGAGTGCACTTGCCGAGCACCGCAACATTCGCGTCGAGCCGACCTTCCTTGGCGCGCACGCGCTCCCTCCCGAATATAAGGGCGACAGCAACGCCTATATCGACCTCGTCTGTAACGAGATGATCCCCGCCGCCGCGCCGCTCGCGACCGCGGTTGACGCCTTTTGCGAAGGCATCGGCTTCTCGCCCGCGCAATGCACGCGCGTGATCGAGGCCGCGAAGGCGCACGGCCTCGCGATCAAGCTCCACGCCGAGCAATTGTCGGCGCTCCACGGCAGCGCGCTCGCCGCGCTGCACGGCGCGCGGTCGGCCGACCATCTCGAACATGCGACCGACGACGACGTCCGCGCGATGGCCGCGGCAGGCACGGTCGCGGTGCTCCTCCCCGGCGCCTATTATTTCATGCGCGAAACCAAATTGCCGCCGATCGAGGCGATGCGCCGCCATGGCACCCGCATCGCGCTCGCGACCGACAATAACCCCGGCACCTCGCCGACGACCTCGCTGCTGCTCATGCTCAACATGGGCGCAACGCTGTTCGGGCTGACGGTGGTCGAGGCGTTGCGCGGTGTTACCGTAAACGCCGCCGCCGCGCTGGGCCTGTCCGCCGAGATCGGCACGCTCGAAGCCGGCAAGGCATGCGACCTCGCGATCTGGGACGTCGGCGACCCCGCCGAGCTCGTCTACCGCATCGGCTTCAATCCGCTTCACCAACGTATCAAGGACGGACAATGATCATCGAGCCCGGGCATATGACGCTCGCCGACTGGCGCGAAATCTATGAGGGCGCGAGCGCCGAACTGACCGCCGATGCATGGGCCGCGATCGACGCGAGCGCGGCCGCTGTCGCGCGGATCGTCGCCAAGGGCGCCCCCGTCTACGGCATCAACACCGGCTTCGGAAAGCTGGCAAGCGTCCGCATCGCCGACGACGAGCTGTCGATCCTCCAGCGCAATATCGTACTCAGCCACGCCGCGGGCACCGGTGCGCCCTCGCCCGCCCCGATCGTGCGGCTGATGATGGCGCTGAAGCTCGCAAGCTTCGGCATGGGCGCGTCGGGCGTGAAGCGCGAAACGGTCGCGATGATCGAAGCGATGCTGGCGAAGGGGCTGACCCCGGTCGTCCCGTCGCAGGGCTCGGTCGGCGCAAGCGGCGACCTCGCGCCGCTGTCGCATATGGCCGCCGCAATGATCGGCGTCGGCGCGATCGAGGTCGGCGGCAAGACATTGCCCGCTGCCGAAGCACTGACGCAAGCCGGCCTCGCTCCGCTCGACCTCGGTCCGAAAGAAGGTCTCGCGCTCCTCAACGGCACGCAATTCTCGACCGCCAATGCGCTCGCGGGCCTCTTCCGCGCCGAAACCGTCTTCCGCTCGGCGCTGATTACCGGTGCGCTCTCGACCGAGGCGGCCAAGGGCTCCGACGCGCCCTTCGACGCGCGCATCCACGCCTTGCGCGGCCATGTCGGACAGCGCGAGGTCGGCGATACGCTGCGCGGCCTGATGGCGGGATCGGCGATCCGCGCGTCGCACGCCGTCGACGATCCGCGCGTGCAGGACCCCTATTGCCTCCGCTGCCAGCCGCAGGTAATGGGCGCCGTCCTCGACCTGCTGCGGCAGGCCGCGACGACGCTCGGCATCGAGGCGAATGGGGTTTCCGACAATCCGCTGATCTTCGCCGACACCGACGAGGCACTGTCGGGCGGCAATTTCCACGCCGAGCCCGTCGCCTTTGCCGCCGACATGATCGCGATGGCGCTGTGCGAGATCGGTTCGATTTCGGAGCGCCGGATCGCAATGCTCGTCGACCCTGCGCTCTCGGGCCTGCCCGCCTTCCTCACCCCGCGCCCCGGCCTCAACTCGGGCTTCATGATTCCCCAGGTCACCGCCGCCGCTCTCGTCAGCGAGAACAAACAGCGCGCGTACCCCGCGAGCGTCGACTCGATCCCGACCTCTGCCAATCAGGAGGATCATGTGTCGATGGCCGCACACGGCGCGCGCCGCCTGCTCGACATGGCCGACAATGTCAGCGCGGTGATCGGCATCGAACTGCTCGCGGCGTGCCAAGGCATCGATTTCCACGCGCCGCTGAAATCGAGCGATGCGCTGGAGGCCGCGCACAAGCATCTGCGCGCCGAGGTGCCGACGCTCGAAGACGACCGGCATTTCCACCCCGACATGGAGGCCGCGACCGCGCTGGTGCGGTCGGGCAGCCTCGTCGCCGCAGTGCCGGCCAGCCTGCCGGGCGTCGGCTGATGGACTGGCTGCGCGTCCACCGCGGCGACGCGTCGCTCGTCATCGCCTTCCCGCACGGCGGCACCGACCTTGCCGGTCTCGATGAGCAGTTCGTCTCGCCCTGGCATGCGCAGATCGACACCGACTGGTACATCGCCGAGCTGTACGCCTTCGCCGCCGATCATGGCGCTACGCTGGTCGCGACCGATATCTCGCGCAGCGTGATCGACATGAACCGCGATCCGTCGGGCGCGTCGCTCTATCCGGGACAGGCGACGACCGAGCTGTGCCCGACGACCACCTTCGACGGCGATGCGCTCTATCGCTTTGACGCGCCGGACGAAGCCGAGATCTTGCAGCGCCTGAACTCTTACCACCGGCCCTACCACGAGGCACTGGCCGAAGAACTCGACCGCCTGAAATCGGCGCACGGCCGCGTCGTCCTCTACGACGCCCATTCGATCCGCAGCCATGTCCCGCGCCTGTTCGACGGCGAGTTGCCGCAGTTCAACATCGGCACCAACGGCGGCGCGACCTGTGCCCCCGAACTCGAAACGATCGTCGCCAACATCTGCGCCGCGAGCGGCAAGAGCCATGTCGTCAACGGCCGCTTCAAGGGTGGCTGGACGACGCGCCATTACGGCCGCCCCGACGACGGCATCCACGCGATCCAGATGGAGCTCGCGCAGCGCGGATATATGTCCGAGCCCGACACGATCACCCACGCCAACTGGCCCTCCCCCCTCGACCCCAATCCCGCGATCCGGCCCGTGCTCGAGCAAGTGATCGCCGCGACCCTCGATTTTGCGAAAGGAAAAGCATGACCCGCCCCTTCAATCAGAGGCTCGACAACAGCCGCGTAATCCGCCCGGCGACCGGGACCGAGATCAGCGCGAAGAGCTGGCTCACCGAAGCGCCGATGCGGATGCTGATGAACAATCTCCACCCCGACGTCGCCGAAGCGCCGCACGAGCTCGTCGTCTATGGCGGCATCGGCCGCGCCGCACGCGACTGGGAGAGCTATGACCGGATCGTCGAGACGCTGAAACGCCTGAATGACGATGAGACGCTGTTGATCCAGTCGGGCAAGCCCGTCGGGGTGTTTCGCACGCACGAAAACGCCCCGCGCGTCCTCCTCGCCAATTCGAACCTCGTCCCCGAATGGGCGAATTGGGAGCATTTCCACGAGCTCGATAAAAAGGGCCTGATGATGTACGGTCAGATGACCGCGGGCAGCTGGATCTACATCGGCAGCCAGGGCATCGTTCAGGGCACCTACGAAACCTTCGTCGAAATGGGCCGTCAGCATTATGGCGGCAGCCTTGCCGGCCGCTGGCTGCTGACCGCAGGCCTTGGCGGCATGGGCGGCGCGCAGCCGCTCGCGGCGGTGATGGCGGGCGCGAGCTGCCTCGCGATCGAATGCCAGCCGAGCCGCATCGAGATGCGCCTGCGCACCGGCTATCTCGACAAGCAGGCTAACAGCATCGACGAGGCGATCGCGATGATCGAGGCGAGCCATGCCGAGGGTAAGCCCGTGTCGGTCGGCCTGCTCGGCAACGCCGCCGAAGTGCTGCCCGAGATCGTCCGCCGCGGCATCCGCCCTGACCTGCTCACCGACCAGACCTCGGCGCACGACCCGATCAACGGCTACCTCCCCGCGGGCTGGACCCTCGATCAATGGTTTTCGAAGCGCGAGAGCGACCCGGCCGCGGTCGCCAAGGCCGCGAAGGCGTCGATGGCGGTGCACGTCCAAGCGATGCTCGACCTGCAGGCGGCGGGTGTGCCGACGACCGACTATGGCAATAATATCCGCCAGGTGGCGAAGGATGAGGGCGTCGAAAATGCCTTCGACTTCCCGGGTTTCGTCCCCGCCTATGTCCGCCCGCTCTTCTGCCGCGGCATCGGCCCCTTCCGCTGGGTGGCGCTGTCGGGCGATCCCGAGGATATCTACAAGACCGATGCCAAGGTGAAGGAACTGCTTCCCGACAACAAGCATCTCCACAACTGGCTCGACATGGCGCGCGAGAAGATCCAGTTCCAGGGCCTGCCCGCGCGCATCTGCTGGGTCGGTCTAGGCGATCGCCACCGGCTCGGCCTTGCGTTCAACGAGATGGTGGCGTCGGGCGAGCTCAAGGCGCCGGTAGTGATCGGCCGCGACCATCTGGATTCAGGCTCGGTCGCCTCGCCCAACCGCGAGACCGAGGCGATGCGCGACGGGTCGGATGCCGTCTCGGATTGGCCTTTACTCAACGCCCTCCTCAACACCGCGTCGGGCGCGACTTGGGTGTCGCTCCACCATGGCGGCGGGGTCGGTATGGGCTATTCGCAGCATAGCGGCATGGTGATCGTCGCCGACGGCACCCCCGAAGCGGCAAAGCGCCTCGAACGCGTGCTATGGAACGACCCGGGCACCGGCGTGATGCGCCACGCCGATGCGGGTTATGACATCGCGATCGACTGCGCGCGCGAGAAGGGCCTCGACCTGCCGAGCGTCTAACGCTTGTTTCAGTTGCGCCGAAACAGCTTCGCATCCTAAGGCTCTCCCCGACACTCAGGGGAGAGCCGAACGCCGATGTCCGAAGCGCAGCCGCAGAGCTACCCTGAAATCCGCGAGGCAGTCCGCCGCCTTTGCGCCGAATTTCCAGGCGAATATTGGCAGCGGCTCGACCGCGACCGCATCTATCCAACCGAGTTCGTCCGCACATTGACCGAAGCGGGGTTCCTCTCGGTCTTGATCCCCGAGGAATATGGCGGATCGGGCCTCGGCCTCGGCGCGGCGACCGCGGTGCTCGAGGAAATCCACCGGTCGGGCTGCAATGGCGGCGCCTGCCACGCACAGATGTACACGATGGGCACCTTGCTCAAACACGGGTCGGAGGTGCAGAAGCAGGCCTATCTGCCCGCCATCGCGCGCGGCGAACTCCGCCTGCAAGCGTTCGGCGTTACCGAGCCGACCGCCGGCACCGACACGACGCGCATCCGCACCTTCGCCAAAAGGGTCGGCGACAAATATATCGTCAACGGACAGAAGATCTGGATCAGCCGCGCCGAGCATTCGGACCTGATGGTCCTGCTCTGCCGCACCACCCCGCGTGAGGAGTGTGCGAAGCCTTCGGACGGGATGAGCGTGCTGCTCGTCGACATGCGCGAGGCCGCTGGCAAGGGCCTGACCATCCGCCCCGTCCGCACGATGCTCAACCATGCAACGACCGAACTCTTCTTCGACGATCTCGAAGTCCCCGCCGCGAATTTGATCGGCGAGGAAGGCAAGGGTTTTCGCTACATATTGTCGGGCATGAACGCCGAGCGCATCCTGATCGCGTCCGAATGTATCGGCGACGGCCGCTTCTTCATCGACCGCGCCACCGCCTATGCCAAGGACCGTCAGGTCTTCGGCCGTGCGATCGGCGAAAATCAGGGCGTCCAGTTCCCGATCGCCCGCGCCTATGTCCAGATCGCCGCTGCCGCCGAAATGGTCGACAAGGCCGCACGCCTGTTCGACGCCGGGCAGGATGGCGGCACCGAGGCCAATATGGCGAAGATGCTCGCTTCGGAAGCGAGCTGGTACGCCGCCGACATGTGCGTCCAGACGCACGGCGGCTTCGGCTTTGCCGAGGAATATGACATCGAGCGCAAGTTCCGCGAGACGCGGCTCTATCAGGTCGCCCCGATCAGCACCAATTTGATCCTGAGCCATGTCGCGACCCACACGCTCGGCCTGCCCAAGAGCTTTTGATGGACGATTATTCCGCCTGGGTCGGCCGCAGCGAAACGCGCGAGGATATCGCGAACGCGGCGCCGCTCGCGGGTCTCGCGGCGCTGCTCGACCATGACGTTTCGCCTTGGGCGCCCGGCACCGTGCCGCCGCTGGCCCACTGGCTCTATTTCCTGCCCACCGCGCGCCAGTCGGTGATTGGCGAGGACGGTCACCCGCGCCGCGACGGCGCGGGCCTCCTCCCGCCCGTCCCGCTTCCGCGCCGCATGTGGGCGGGCAGCCGCATCGATTTCCTGTCGCCGATCGCGGTCGGCGCCGCGCTGACTCGCGTCACCACGATCGATGCGATCCGTCCGAAGCGCGGCGCGAGCGGCGACCTCCTTTTCGTGACGCTGCGCCACGACGTCGCCGCGAACGGCCTCGCCGCGATCCGCGAGGAGCAGGACATCGTCTTTCGCGAACCCGCGACAACCGCACCCGCGCCTACGCCGGCCGCAGCAATCGAAACCGAGCCCGCCGATGCCGTGCGCAGCATATCGCCCGATCCGGTGCTGCTGTTCCGCTATTCGGCGCTCACCTTCAACGCGCACCGCATCCACTACGACCGCGATTATGCCCGCGATGTCGAGGGCTATGGCGGGCTCGTCGTCCACGGCCCGCTGATCGCGACCTTGCTGATGGATCATTTTCTGCGATCCGCGCCCGGCGCGATCCCCCGCCGTTTCAGCTTCCGCGCCGAAGCCCCGCTGATCGACGGCGCGCCCTTCGACCTCTGCCTCGCGCACGATGGCGACGCCGCGCGCTTGTGGGCACGCGACGCGGCGGGGCGAACGACGATGCGGGCCGACGTCGCATAGCGGGACCCGTCCCAGGCAAATCCCCCACCGAGATCATCTGGGTATTTCTCCGCCCCCGACATTGCCAATTCGCAAAGCGGGTCATGCCGCGGCGGATCATGATCGCCTTGTTCGCACCGATGCGGACGGAGTCGGGGAGGATCCGCATCAGCCATGCCGTTCGGCATCGCGCGCCATCCCCTTTTTGTAAGGAGAGTAGCCATGATCAAGAAAGTCATGCTGGCGGTGTCGACGCTGGCGCTTGCCGTCTCGGCCGCACCTGCCTTCGCGCAGGGCAGCCAAGATCAGGACAACGACAACACCACGAATGGCGCCGCTGGCAACAACAGCGACACCCTCGTCGTCAACGACCTGATCGACCTGTTCGTTCAGGACAATGCCGCCGACACCTTCTCGGATGACGATCAGGACAATGATGGCAATGGTTCGCTCAACGGCAACAGCCTCGTCGTGGCGACCCAAACGCTGAGCGCGACCAACACCAACCAGAATCTCGACGAAGTCGTCGATATGGATGGTGAAGACGACAGCGACACGAATGTCGGTTATCAGAGCGGCAACAACAGCGTGCGCGGCAGCGCCTTCGCGGCCTATGCCGGTATCCTGAACGCCGCCTGGAACACGGGCATCAACGCCAACACCCAGGCAGCAACCAACATCGCGGCGAGCGGCACTGTCAGCTTTGGCGACAGCGCCCCGGCTGCCGGTGGTGGCGACCCCGGCGGCGACTAAGAGTCCCCCCGGATGGCCGGCCCGGCACCACTGGCGGGCCGGCCATTTCCTCACGTTTCGCTTTCAAGGAGCGCCCGCGTCATGAAACCCCCGATCGTCCCGGTTCTGCTCGTTATGGCAGGCCTGTCCGTGCCCGTATCGGCGCAGCTGCCGCCGCCCGATGCAGCGGCTCCCCTCGTTACCGAGGCCGCCCCGGCGGACGTGACGGTAACGCTCCCGACGAGCGCAGCGCGGCCCGAACGCAAATCGCCGATGCTGAAGGATAACGAGCTCGACACGCTGCGTGGCGGCCAGTCGCTCGTCATTACCAATCAGACGATGGATTCGATCGTCAGCGGCAACGTCCTCAAGGGCGATTATACCGCGGGCGCGGTCACGCTGAGCGATTTCGCGCTTTCCAATTTCAACGGTGTCGGCAACCTGCTGATCAACACCGGCGCGCAGGTCAGTGCCCAGAGTGGCATGAACCTGACCATCAACCTCGGCGATTGAATTCGCCATGCGGCCCATGCGAGCCTTGATCGCGGGCATGTTCTGCGCCCTTGCGGCCGCCCCCGCTGCCGCCGAGGTCCGGCTGACCGGACCCGAAACGGGCGGCAATTACCAGCTTCATGTAATGACCTGGTGGGATATTCCGTTCCGCTCGGTCGTTCGCCAGCGCTATGATTTCAGTTGCGGTTCCGCCGCGATCGCCACCCTGCTCACCTATCATTATGGCGCGCCGACGTCGGAGACGATGCCCTTTCGCGCAATGTGGGAAAAGGGCGACCGCGAGGCGATCCGCAAGGTCGGCTTCTCGATGCTCGACATGAAGACCTACCTCGCCTCGCGCGGCTTTCGCGCTGAAGGCTTCCGGATCACCGCCGAGCAATTGAAGCAGGTGAAGCGTCCGACGATCGTCCTGATGGACCTCAAGGGCTTCAAGCATTTCGTGGTCGTCAAGGGCGTCCGCGGCGACCGCGTGCTGACCGGCGATTCGGTTCTCGGCCTCAACGAATATTCACTCAGCGATTTCGAGAAGCATTGGAACGGCATCGCGCTCGCCATTGTCGAGGGCGGCGCGAAGCGCCCGTCCTTCAACCTTGCCGGCGACTGGGGTCCCTGGTCGCAGGCGCCGCTCGAAGAGGACGGGTCGCTTCGCGTCTCGGTCGGCGATCTGACGACCAACCTTCCCCCGCAATACCAGTTGACGCCGCAGATCCTGCTCGATGTCCGCGTCGGCACCGTGAAATGAGGCCGACCATGTCCCCCCGTATCCTGCTTTTAGCCTTTGCGCCCGTACTCCTCGCGGCGAGTGAGCCCGCGGCCGACGATCCGCTGGCGAACGCCGAGAGGGTATCGGACGAGGTGCTGGCGGTGCAGCGCGGCGGCTTCGCCTTTCAGGGCATGGTGATCGCCTTCGGCGCCGACATACGCAGCTTCGTGAACGACGAACTTGCGCTCCGCACGATCGTCAGCTGGACGCCCCAAGGGTCTTCGATCGAGCGCTTCGTGTCGCCGGCGCTGACCGCGGTCGATGCGGCGCAGATCCAGGGCGGCATCCTGACCAGCGGCGGCATCACCATGCGCGTCGGTGATGAACCGGTATTCCTCGCGAACAACGGCCAGACCGCGCTGATCCAGAGCACGGATGCGATCCAGAATGTCCTGATCAACACCGCCAGCAACGTCTCGCTGAACCAGCAGGTGGACGCCGTGCTCGACATCAGCGGTTACGACGGGTTCCGCGACGCGCTGGCCTCGACGCGGATGAGCGACGCGATCGGCGCTGTGATGGGCGCGCAGACGGTCGGCGCGCTCGGCAACTGAACGACCCCCCGCCCCTGTTTCGACAGGGACGGATCACCTGGCCCCGCCGCTTTTGGCGGGGCTTCTTTATGTCGTCGCCATGATTGGATCAGGTCACCCGGAAGATCATAGTTTCCCGCCGAATGGCATGCGCAGCGTGATCGAAACGTCGGGCGCATCCTCGGTCACCCCGATCTCGAAACCCATGTTCAGGACGTCGCGCTCGGTCAGGCGATAGGACATGCCGAAATTGAGCGAGCCGACGTGGATATAGTTGGATTTCTGATGCGTATCGCCAATCTCGGTCTTGGTCGGGAAGATGTAATTGTGCCGGTAACCGAGCGAGAAGGAAAAGCGCGGGTTCAGCGCGAAACCGAAACCGATATTCGCCGACACCGCATCGCCCGGATCGACGCGCCCGATCAGCACCTCGCCGACCAATTTATTCACATCGCGCGGGATATGATAAAGATAGGCCGCCCCGCCATAGATCACCGCGGGATCCGACGGCATCAGGAAATTGAGTCCGGGCTGAACCGCCCAGAAACCCGACCCGGTGGCCAGCCCCGTCGCGACGCCGAATTCGTCGTAGCCGACCTCGAACGGCCCTTTGCCCGTGTCCGATTTCACGCGCAGCGTGCCAACGAAGATCGGCTTTTGCCCGACCGGGCGGTTGAATTGATAGCGCAACGAGAATTCGGCGTCGCCGATCCCGTCCTCGCGCAGCGCGATCGACCGGACAATGCCTTCGTCGCGCTGCTGGACGACCTCGATCCGGTCGTTGCGATAGAGATAGGGGATGCGCACTTCGGCCTCGAGCCGGTCGCTGATTCCGTAGCGCATCGAGGCTGTGCCGACGAGCGTGTCGCGGTCGGCGTCGGTCGCCTCGATCAGCCCGATCTGGATCCCCGGGATCAGCTCGATCCCGCGGAAGACAAGACGATTGGTCGACGAGCGCGTATATTCGAACGACGGTTCGAAAATGAGATTGCCGGCGCGCGTCAGCACGCCTTGCCCCTCGGGAACCGCGGCGACGCGTTCGGCGGTCGACTCGCTCGGCGGCGGCGCCTCGCCGACCGGCGCATCGGGCAGTGCGACCGCGTCGCTGCCGGGCCCCGGAAGCGCAGGGCCGGCAACGCCCTGCCCCATGCCGGTCCCGCGGAACATGTCGAGCGGCGCCTCGGCGAGCGCGAAGGATGAGAGCCGGTCGACCTGCGCCTGCTGGGTGATAAGCTGTCCCTGCATCTTCACGATCTGCTGCCGCTGCTCGGCCAGCATCACGTTCTGCTGGTCGATCATCGCGCGCTGTTCGGCGATGATCCGGCGCTGCGCGTCGATCTCGCTCCCGGCGCTCGCCGCAGGCGGGCTTTCGGCGGCGCCGCCTGGCGCCCCGGCCGCCGCATTCCACGTCGGTGCGGTATCGAGAAAGGGAAGCGCTTCGCACAGGCATTCGAGCGCGGGCGTTTCATGCGCCCTGGCCTGCGAGGGCGCAAAAACCGCCGACAGCCCGGCGGCTGCCACACCCACATGGCGCAGCACGGGCGGCGCTGACAAATTGTTCATGCGCCCGCCCCCTGCCCGGTGAAGGTTCGCCGCGGCTGTATCGCGCGCAACTTGTCGATCGCGACGCCCATTTCTTCGCCGGCAATGGCGCGCAGCCCGTCGAGGTCGACCAGCCGGCACAATTGCGGCCCCTCGAGCTCGATCAGGCCCTGGCGGACGAAACCCGAGATCGTCCGGCTGACCGTATGGATCGTCAGGCCCAGATGATCGGCGATATCGCCGCGCGTCATCGGCAAGGGAACGCTGCCGAGCGCCGACAGTCGCTTCGCCGCGATCAACAGGAACGCCGCGACGCGTTCGTTGGCATTGCGGCGGCCGAGCAGGAATATGCATTGGTTTGCGCTGTCGAGCGCCCGTTCGAGCGCGCGGTTCTGCCCCAGCGAATCGGGATCGCCATTGAGCGCCGGCCGACGGGTCAGGATCGTGTTGGTGACCGCCTCGGCGGCGGCGTCGCGCGCGCCATATTCGACGCCGAACACATCGCCCTGATAGAAAAATCCCGTCAGCTGACGGTGCCCGTCGACATGGAAATGGCAGGTTCTGACGGTGCCCGAGATGACTTCGAACCAGCAATCGCCGGGATCGCCCTGCGAGAAAATAATCTCGCCTTTCCGGAATTTTAGGATGGTGTCCTGCGGAATCGACCCGCGTTGAAATTCTGCCGAAAGACCTTGCACGCCACGTCTCCAATCTGGAATTGGTATTTGCGGCGACCCCGTTTGCGAGTCTCATCTGCTTTTGCGGATGCTGAATCCATCCGCATAAAAACCAAGGAATTCGTGTGTACGAACAGCTTAGGAAAATCACTTACGTAAATTTCCTTAGCATTTCAGAATAGATTAAGACTGAATTTCAATAGCATAGCTATAGTGACACGCACAGTGTCGCTACATGCTTAATTAGCTTAGATTAATTGATAAACAGCGCACAAACATATATCATCAAAGCCAGAGCAGGTGGGTTGTGGCAATTGCCGCGCAAAAGATGCTCGTCGGTCGCACAGTGTCTACGCCTTGGGTGTCAGGGGATTGCGCCGTGCATCAAAACGCTTTGAACGTCGAACCGCATTTGACCTTTCGCGAACATCAAATACTCGAACTGGTCGCCGTCGGCTGCTCGGCCAAGCAGATCGCGATCGAAATCAATATCGCTCCACGAACCGTCGAACGGCACATCGAGAATGTGCGGCTGAAACTCAATGCGCGCAACCGCGCACACTTGATAACCCAGGCTATGCACCTTGGCCTGCTGGTCATCGAAACCCCGGCGCCGGACGAACCGACGCTCTTCGAGCTCAAATGATGGAGCGCCCGACATAAGTATGATGGGCGCTCAAATCATCGTCCGCTTTGCGCCGACCTTGACCGTTTGAACGGTAAGGGCCGCTGGCTGAAAGCCTTTAACGATTGGCGCCCCAGCAGCGGATGGTCGCAATGCGGCCAATAACGGTAATCCGCGAATGCCGGTTCACGCCAATTCGTCTACGGCGCCTAGCAGTTGCCTTTAACGCCATCAGCACAGTCTGCGGCGGATTCAACGTCTTTTCCAGCACCTTCAACGGTGTTGCAAGCAGACAGAAGCAACAACGAGCCGCTAATTGCGAAAATTGTCAGAAGCTTTTTCATTTTCTCTCTCCGACGGTGAGGGCGAACCACCCTCCATTTGAGTTTCAATATTTTGATAACGGCCGTTCGCAATGATCGTTCCGTTGCATCGGCGTCACGCTCGCCAAAGCGTTCAAAATGATCGCTAGGCTGGGGAGAATGAAAAACGGCCGGAAGCGGACATGCTTCGACTGACGATCCGCTACGAAGCAAAAAACGAACCGCTTCCTAACGGTGTAGCAGGCTTCCAAGCATCGCTACCAGTTCGACCTCACGGCTCACGCCGAGTTTGGCGAACGCCGATTTGAGCTGTGCTCGTACCGTGCCGAGGCTCGCGTGACGACTGGCGGCGATGCTGTCGCGGCTCTCGCCCGCGGCGAGACGCAATGCGACATCCGCTTCCGCAGCGGACAGACGATAGAGCCGCTGCAAGATGGACGCCGATGCGCCGTGCCAGTTCGCACCCGTCCGCGCGATCACCAGCACGCGCGGTCGGAAGTTGAAATTCCACGCAGCTCGCGGTGCGGGGCAGATGTCGAGCAGCAGCGGCATTGCGCCCGGCTGGGTAACCACGATGGTTTGCATCGGATAGGGTGTCGCGCTCAAAATACGGAGCAAGGCGCTGCGCATCGCATGAGCCGCTCGCGGTGACAGAATGTCCAGCCGCCGGTCGATCAGGCGTAGCCGCCCGTCTTTCAGCAGCGCTTCAGCCGCGCCCGACATCGCGGCAACCCGCGCGTCGGCATCGCACACGAATACGGCCGCACCGATCGCCTCCAGCGCGCCGCCGATGAGCTGTGCGCCCGCGTGTTCGAGTGCGATTTGCGTCTGCACCGCGCTGCGGACATGGGGCACGATGACCATGAAGGTCGAGCGCACGGCCTCGCTGGTGAGCCCGTCGCGCTCGCTGCGCAGCACCGCCAGCCCGACGATGCCCTTGGCGCTTTCGACGAGCTTGGTCTGACACCCATGCTGGATGCCATATTGATGTGCGATCACGGGCAAGAACGTCCTTGGCACCACCGCGGTCAACGCCAGCGTAACGAACAGCGGCACGATCACCATGCTGCCCAACACCGACTTCCAGCCCTTTAGCGGCAGCGAAGAGGCCTTGGAATTCGAGGTCCAGACGGTCGGCGCCCAGACCGTCAGCTTCACCAACACGGGTGTCGTGACCCAAGGCGAGCGCGGCGCGGTCGGCGTATCGCTCGAACTCATCGGGATCGACGACGAGGTGCCGGTCGGCGCGACCACGGTGACGGTTGTGAACAGCGGCACGATCCGGTCGGACGCCGGCGCGTCGGTGGTCGACGGCACGCTCTATGGCTTCGACGAGGGCACCCAGGCTATCAACGCCAGCATCGGTCTGTCGGTGCTTGCCGATGCGACCATGGGCAGCGTCACGATCGAAAACCAGGCCGGCGGCGTGATTTCGGCGACCGGCAGCTATGTCGATGCGACCTCGGGCACGCCGCAGCCGGCGATCGACAATCCCACCGCCTTCTCGACCGCATTGCTGGTCGATGCGACCGAGGTGACGATCAACAACGCGGGCACGATCAGCGGCGGTCGGGGGACGGCACTGGCGACGAATCAGCTCTTCGATCGCGAGATTTCCACGCCCGACAACTATCTCGCCGGCGCGATTCACACTGGATCCTCGACCGACCGGCTGTTTAACATGGACGGCGGGGAGATCATCGGCTCGATCGACTTGGGCGCGGGCGACGACTTGATCGAGAATCGCGGCTCGATCGACGGCGATGTCTTCCTGCGCGACGGCAACGACATCTTCCGGCACCTCCTGACCGCCAGCCTGACCGGCACCGTCGATGGCGGCGTGGGCGAGGATTCGCTGATCTTCGACATCACTGGCAGCACAGGCACTTACAGCAATGCGCTGCGCGATCAGTTTATCAATTTCGAACTGTTTTCGTTGGTCGGCACCGGCACGGTGACGGTCGAGGACGGTGCCGAACTCGACCTCGGCGAAGACAGCGTCGTCGAATCCCGCGGCGCGGGGCAGCCCGCGGTGCAAGGCGGCGAACAAGGCGAGACGGTCAGCAACGCCGGCACGATCAACGGCGACATCGACCTCGGCAACGGCGACAACAGCTTCGACAACCAAGGTAACGTCACCGGCAACGTGGCGGTCGGCGACGGTGCCGACACCGTCAGCAACAGCGGCACGATCACCGGCAATGTCGACCTGGGTGGCGGCGCGGAAGGCTGGTGCGCGGCGCGTGGCCTCAAGGTCGTCGACACCTACGTTGAATCGGGCGCCTCGGCGACAAACGACCGGCGTCCAGAGTTCCAGAGACTGATAGAGGCCGGGACATCGAAACCGGCGCCGTTCGACCTCGTGGTCGTCCACAGCTTCTCCCGCTTCTTCCGCGATCATTTCGAGCTGGAGTTCTATATCCGCAAACTCGCCAAGAACGGTGTGAAGCTTGTCTCCATCACGCAAGAGATGGGCGACGATCCCATGCACGTCATGATGCGCCAGATTATGGCGCTGTTCGACGAGTATCAATCGAAAGAGACCGCCAAGCATGTTCTCCGCGCGATGCGGGAGAATGCGCGGCAAGGCTTCTGGAACGGATCGCTGCCGCCGATCGGCTACCGCGTCGTCGCGGCCGAGCAGCGCGGCGCGAAGGTCAAGAAGCGGCTGGAGATAGACCCCTTCCATGCCGAGACTGTGCGAACCATCTTCCGGCTCGCGCTGGAAGGCGACGGGATATCGGGTTCGATGGGCGTCAAGGCCATCGCCGCTTGGCTCAATGAGAAGTCCATTCGCACCCGCGATGGTGGACGTTGGGGCCTCGGTGCCGTGCATCAGATTCTGACCCGCTCGACCTACACCGGACGCCACGAGTTCAATCGCCGGGGCAAAGACAGGAAGCTCAAGCCGAAGTCGGAGGCCGTCGTGGTCGAAGTGCCACCGATCATCGATCAAGGCACCTATGACGCGGTTCAGGCGCACTTACAGGCCCGCAACCCCAAGAAGGTGCCGCCTCGCGTTGTGAGCGGCCCCACGCTGCTTACAGGGCTAATCCATTGCGCGAAGTGCGGCGGCGCTATGACGATCCGCACCGGTAAGGGCGGGCAGTATCGTTACTATGCCTGCTCGACCAAAGCACGGCAGGGGCCGACCGCCTGCGTTGGCATGTCAGTGCCGATGGAGAAACTGGACGATCTGGTCGCAAAGCATCTGGAGGACAGGCTTCTCCAACCCGACCGGCTGGAAACCATCCTTTCTGCGGTGTTGGACCGGCGGCAGGAACTGACGTCCCGGAAGCGCGCCCATGTAGCCGACCTCAACAAACGAGCTACCGAAACCGATCTGAGGCTAAATAGGCTCTATGACGCAATTGAGAACGGCATTGCTGACGTTGACGATCCCGACCTCAAGGCCCGGATCGCGACGCTCAAGGCGACGCGCGATCAGGCGAAGGCTGATGCGGAGCGAGTGAAGGCCTCGCTCGGCGCTGCGAGCCAAAAGTCGGTCGCACCCGACATGTTGGCGAAGTTCGCTACCACCGCGCGCCAGAGGATGCGAATCGAGGGGGGCGGCTATCGCCGCGAGCATGTCCGCGCGCTTGCGCAGCGGGTCGAGGTCGATGTTGGGGAGGTTCGGATTCTCGGCTCGAAAAGCAATCTGCTGCAAGCGCTGATCGCAGGGGCCACCGAAACAAAGCCGGGCGCCGTGCCCAGCTTTGTTCCGAAGTGGTGCACCCGACAGGATTCGAACCTGTGGCCCCCAGATTAGGAATCTGATGCTCTATCCTGCTGAGCTACGGGTGCGCCGCCGTTCGTGTAGCGGTGGAGCGCGCAAAGCGTCAATCGCGATGGATCAATTGGCCGCTTCGGGCGGGACGATTGGCACGAGCAGAGGCATCGCGGCGATCCCGTCATCGTGCAGCGATCGCGCCTCTTCGGGCGACGCCTGACCGTGGATCAGGTCTTCGGCGGCGCGTCCTTCGTGCATCGCGCGCGCTGCATCGGCGAAGTCGCGCCCTACCCAGCGCGACTGCGGCAGCATTTCGGCCTGCTTTGCGGCAATGTCGGCGAGCAATTTACGCACCGCATCCGGCGAAGGCTCGGGCGAACCGGGCGGATTGGCGGGCGGCGAAGCCAGTGCCTGACGGTTGGACTTGGCCCCGACGCGCGGCGCCATCACCGCCTTTTTCACATCGTCATCGCCGCACACCGGGCAGTTCATCAGCCCGCGTGCCTGCTGGTCGGAGAAGCTCTCGCTGCTCGCGAACCAGGCCTCAAAACGGTGGTCACCGGCGGCGCAGCAAAGGTCGAAAACGATCAAGATCAGCCCAGTCCCAACAGCGGGTCAAGCCCGCCGCGCGCATCGAGCGCCGCCATATCGTCGCTGCCGCCGATATGCTTTCCGTCGATGAATATCTGCGGGACGGTACGGGCGCCACCCGCGCGGGCGACCATCGCATCGAACCCGGCGCGGTCCATCGTCAGGTCAATTTCCTGATATTCGACGCCCTTGCGCTCAAGCAGCGCCTTGGCGCGCGAGCAATAGGGGCAGAAGAACTTCGTAAAAACTTCGATCTTGGCCATGCGGCTATCCTGTCATCCTTCACTCGCCATATCGGAATCCAACGAAGCAAAGTCAAATATGTTGCTTGTCATCAGGGCTTCGGGAACGACTCGGGCCCAGGTAAGCGCCGACACCCGCGCGGCGCCACTGCGCCCCAGCACCCGCGCCGCCGCGCGCAGCGTCGCGCCGCTGGCGTGGACATCGTCGACCAGCACCAGATGCCGCCCCGCCGCGCGTGCCTTGGCATCGCCTGCCAGCGCAAAGGCGCCGGCGACGATCCGGTCGCGCTCGCGCCGCCCCTTGCCGCGCAGCGATGCGGTCGCCTTGACCCGCAAAAACAGGTGGTGGTCGCGCGGCACTCCGGTCAGCCGCGACAGTTCGTCGGCGATCAACGCCGCCTGATTGAACCCGCGCGACCAGAGCCGCCAGCGGTGCAGCGGCACCGGAACCAGCAGCATCGCGTCGACATCCCCCAGCATCGCAAGCTGCCGTGCCATCAGCCGCGCCATCAGCCGGGCGTGCCCGGTCCGCCGCCCATATTTGAGGCGCAGCGCCACCGTGCGCGCGACGGGGCCATAGGCGACGGCGGCGGGCGCGCCTTCGAACGGCGGCGCGCCCGCGAGGCACGTGCCGCATAGGATCGGCCCTCCGGGCAAGGCCGTGGGTAGCGGAATCGAGCAGCGCGAACAGGACGGCCCATCGAGAAAGTGGAGCGACGACCAGCAGGTCAGGCAGAACTGGCGATCTTCGCCAACGATGATGCCGCATCCTGGACAGCGCGGCGGCAGCGCATAATCGACGACCGCACGCGCCGCGGCGCGCAAAATGCCTCGCCACGCGCCGGCCGGCGCGCCTTCTTTTTCGACATCCCCCGTCGTCGTCGCCATCACCGGCTTGTGAAGCATCGCCGGGGACGGCACAAGCGGCGCATGTCGCAGCCTCCCCGCCCGCTTTTCTCTCCGGCCCGCCACCGCGCTCAACGCGACCGCATGGCGCGCCTGCCCGCATCGGCCAATTTCCTCGCGCCGCTCATCGCCGAAACCCTGCTCGACCGGCTGGCGATGGTGACGCGCGAATTTCCCCGCACGCTGCTGATCGGCGCGCATGACGCCGCGCTCGCCGATCATCTGCGCGCGACCGGCACCGACCTCACCATCGCCGAGGCGGGGCCGCGCCTTGCCGCGGAAACCGGCGCGATCGCGGTCGAGGCCGACGCCATCGACCTGCCCTTCGCCAGCTTCGATCTCATCGTCTGGCCTGGCGGGCTCGACGGCGTCAACGACGTGCCGGGCGCGCTCCTTCGCCTCCGCGCGCTGCTCGCGCCCGACGGCCTGCTGCTCGGCGCCTTCGTCGGCGACGGCAGCCTGCCCCGCCTGCGCCGCGCGGTGATGACCGATGGCGTGCGTTCGATCGCACGGCTGCACCCGCAGATCGACTTGGCCGCGATGGGCAATTTGCTCCAGCGCGTCGGTTTCACCCTGCCCGTCGTCGACGTCGACGCGCTGACGGTGCGTTATGGCGACTGGTTCGCGCTGGTGCGCGACTTGCGCGCCGCCGGCCTGTCGAGCCGGCTCGCGCCCGCCCCGCCGCCCTTGACGCGCGAAGAAACCGCGCGGGTTGCCGCCGCTTTCGCGGGGCAGGCCGATCCCGACGGCCGGATCGCCGAAAGCTTTCGCATCGTCCATTTCAGCGGCTGGGCGCCGCATCCCGACCAGCCGCAACCCGCGCGACGCGGCAGCGGCACCGCCTCGCTGGCGGCGGCACTGAAACCGAAAGACTAAATCAAAGCTTCGAGCAGGCCGATCAGCGGCTTGTCGGCGGGCGGCATGTCGAGGCCGTGCAGTTCGACGGCGCGCACCCAGCGGAGCGCGCTAGCGTGCTGCGCGACCGGCGTCCCGCGCCATTTGCGGCAGACGAACAGTAACAGCAGCAGGTGCCGGTCGCCGAGCATGTCGCTCGCGAAGCAGGCGGGCGCAAGGCAGGCGTGATCGACATCGATCGCAAGTTCCTCGCCCAGTTCGCGGATCAGCGCCTGCTCGGGCGTCTCGCCGGGTTCGAGCTTCCCGCCAGGAAATTCCCACAGCCCCGCCATCGACAGACCCTCGGGGCGCTGCTGGACAAGCAGCCTTCCATCGCGATCGACGAGCGCCGCCGCGACGACAACGAGCGAGGTTTTCTGCGGCTTTGCGGGGTCTGGGACGGACAAATTGTTAACCTTCCTGTGTGAATATGGGCACCCTCGGGAACTATAAATTCAGTCAGGGGTGGAACAATGCGAAAGTTTTACAGGCTGATGCGGTCGACCAGGGCCGCTACAGCCGTCGAATACGGGCTGATCCTGGCCCTTGTCTTTTTGGCGGCCGTCGTTGCGGTAAGCAATGTCGCCAACTCCACCAACAGCATGTGGGGAAGCGTTTCGAACGCTGCCGAAAATAATATGTAGCGCCGCGGCGGCCGTCCCGTTTCGGGGCTGCCGCTCACCGGTTTCGGGCGGATGCCATTAAGATTTTCAAAACCTATTCGCCCTAAACCCCCGGATGTTGACCCAGACCAGACCGTCAACAGGGTAAGTGAAATCAGGAGACCAGTCATGAAGTTCATCAAGAAGTTCGTTCGCGACACCAAAGCCGCTACCGCCATCGAATATGGCCTGATCGCGGCTCTCATCGCCGTCGCCGGCATCGCCGCGATGGGCGCAGTCGGCAACAGCGTCGGCAACACCTTCAACAAGGTTGCTTCGAACCTCGAAGAATAATCGAGGTTTGCTCGCGCTGCGCTTGCGGCGCGCGACCAAAAAGAAAGGGCGGTGGAGCGATCCACCGCCCTTTTTCTTGCGCGCGCTGGCGGCGATCATCGGCTCGCGTACACGACGATCTTCACGCGCTGTCCCGGGGTCAGGCGGCTCGACGCGGTCAGGCGGTTGAGCACCTGGAACCGTTCGGTCTGATAATTGCTATAGGCCATTCGCCGCGCGAGGCTGGCGACCGTATCGCCGCGCCCGACGGTCACGACGTCGATCCGCCGCGGCTTGATCGCCGCCGCTTCCGCCGTGCTCAGCCGACGCACGCTATTGAACATCGAATTGAACACGCTGCCGCCGCCTGCCTGCGTCAGCGTGACGAAGTGAAACGCGCTGCTCCGCGAAAATTCATAAGCGAAGACGGTGACATCGACCTGCCCCGACTGGGTATTCGCGCGCACGGTCGACCGGAATGCGGGGATGCCGTTCACCGTCGTGCGCTGAATCGCGCTGGGGCTGATCGACGCGTTGCCCGCCACCGCTTTGAACGCGCTCGCGATATAGGCATTCATGTCGCCGCTGTACGGCCCCGTCGTGAACTGCGCCTGCCCGCCGTTGCCGCTCACCGACACCGCGTCGGCGCCGTTCTGCATGCCATAGCCGTTCGGCACCGTGAAACGCAGCTTGAGGTCGGGGTGCAGGAAATCGCGCCCCTCGACCACGCCCTGCGCCGGATCGTCACCATAAAGCACATTATCGACCGAGGCGAGAAACGCGTCGGCATTGCGCGTGCCGCCGCTACCGCCCGCCCGGCTTGCCAGCGTCTGCGCATTACGCACGCGCGACGCGGGATCGGGGTGGGTGCTCGCCCATTCGGGCAGCGAGCGCGCGTCGCCGCCCGACAGGCGCGCGTCGAGCGTCGTCTGGTTGGCGAGGCTCGTCAGCATCGTCGACAGCGCAAGCGGGTCGTAGCCCGCGCTGCGCAGATATTGGACGCCGAGTTGATCGGCCTGCAATTCCTGGCTGCGCGAAAAGCCCAGCGTCGCGAGCTGCGCCACGCGCAGGGAGTTATTCTGAAGCAACCCGCCGAGGCCGCCGAGCAGCCCGCCATTGTCGCCGATCGCCCCGCCCAGCACCGCGCCGAGCACGCCGAGGATCTGGTTGCGCGTCGCCGTCGACTGGCGTTTCTTGCTGTGTTGCGCGGCAACATGGCCGACCTCGTGCCCGAGCACGCCGGCGAGTTCCGCCTCGTCGTTCATCAGCGCCATCAGCTGGCGCGTCACGTAAACATAGCCCCCCGGGATCGCGAAAGCGTTGTTAACCGGCGAATTGAGCAGCGTGACGGTAAAATCGCTGGGCGACCGCGACAGACCCGACTGGACGGCGATATTCTGTCCGACGCGGTTCACATAGGCGGCCTGCGGACCGTTATAAGACCCGCCGAATTCGGCCATCAGCTGCGGATGCGCGTCGGTGCCCTGTTTGCGTTCGGCGGGCGAAATGCTCGTCGCGGTCTTGATTGCCTTGAGCTGCGCGTCGGCGACTCCGGTAAAGGCCAGGCTGCCGAGCGCCGCCGATGCCGCCAGCTTGATCGCCAGCCCGTTTTTCGTCTTCCGGATCATTGCCGCGCCTCCCTTATGCTTCTGGTCGTCAGGGAATATCCCCGATTCACGACAAGGCAAGCCGCGCCATCGTGCGGACTTGTCATTGTCTTGATCGGGAACGCAAATGCGCGCGATCGGGTTCCGGTTCAGGCGCGGCACGCCTGAATTTATGGGCCGCTCAAGCGCGGCCCATGGCGAGGAATTTTTCCTCGCGCGCCGCCAGCAATGTCTCGCGCGGCAACCCTGCCAGCGCATCCAGTTCCTGCGCGATCGCGTCGCCCAGCGCGGCAATCGCGACGTCGGGTGCGCGATGCGCGCCGCCGACGGGTTCGGTGACGATGCGGTCGATGACCTTCAGCCCCAGCAGGTCCTGCGCCGACATCTTCATCGCCGCGGCGGCATCGGCCGCCTTGTCCGACGTGCGCCACAGGATCGACGCGCAGCCCTCGGGCGAAATTACCGAATAGACGGCATGTTCGAACATCAGCACGCGGTTCGCGGCGGCGAGCGCGATCGCGCCGCCCGAACCGCCCTCGCCGACCACTGCGGCGATCATCGGCACGCCCAATGCGAGGCATTGTTCGGTCGACCGTGCGATCGCTTCGGCCTGTCCGCGCTCTTCGGCCTGGATTCCCGGAAAAGCGCCCGAGGTATCGACCAACGTCACCACCGGCAGGCCGAAGCGGTCGGCGAGCTGCATCAGGCGGATCGCCTTGCGATAGCCCTCGGGCTTCGCCATCCCGAAATTATGCTTCATGCGCGACGGGATATCGTCGCCCTTTTCGTGGCCGATGACCATCACGCGGCGGCCGCGGAACCGCGCCATTCCGCCCAAAATCGCCTGATCGTCGCCGAAATTGCGGTCGCCCGCCAGCGGCATCCAGTCGTCGAACAGGCCGGCGACATAATGTTTGAAATGCGGGCGGTCGGGGTGGCGCGCGACCTGCGTCTTTTGCCAGGGCGTCAGTTTCGAATAGATTTCGCGAAGCAATTTCGAGGACTTGTCCTCAAGCTGCGCGATATCATTGTCGATGTTGAGCGTGGGGTCGTCCCCCATCTCGCGAAGTTCGGCAATCTGCCGATCGAGCGCGGCGACCTGTTTTTCGAAATCCAGAAAGGCTGTCATAGGGGAGCGCTAGGACGAAGGCGCCTGAACGTCAACTTTGGGGTGGGCGCCATCCATCCGCGCCAGCGGATGCCGTTTGTTGACCAGTTCGACGAGGCGGCGGCTGTCGACATGCGTGTAAATTTCGGTCGTCGCGATATCGGCGTGGCCGAGCATCAATTGCAGCGCGCGCAGATCGGCCCCGCCCTCGAGCAGATGCGTGGCGAACGCGTGGCGCAGCACGTGCGGGCTGATCGTGGCCGGGTCGATCCCCGCGCGCGCAGCGAGGTCGCGCAGCATCTGGAACAGCCGCACGCGCGAGATATGCGCCTTGCCCGACGGGAACAGCCAGGGCGATCCATCGGCAAGCAGCGGCACCCAGCGATCGAGCACGCCGCGCGCACGTTCGGACAGCGGGACCAGCCGCTCCTTGTCGCCCTTGCCGCGAATGATCAGATATTCGCGCTCGCCGGTAATCGCGCGGCGCGGAAGCGACACCAGTTCGCTGGCGCGGAGGCCCGAACCATAGAGAAGTTCGAGCAGCAGCAGCATGCGCACCGCGGCGGCGGGCGGCGCTTCTCCCGCCGCTTCCTCCTCGGCCTGCTCGAACAATCGCTCGATATGTTCGTGGGTCAGGATACGCGGGAGCGGCCGACGCGTCGCGGGCCGTGCGATATCGAGCGCCGGATTGTCTGCCCGCTCGCCCTCATCGAGCAGAAAAGCGAAAAACTGGCGCAACGCCGACAGCTTGCGCGCCGCGCTGCTTGCCGCAAGCGACTGATAATCCGCCATCAATTTGCGCAACGCCGCCGCATCGGCGCTCGCCAGCTCGCCTTTCACCCACTCCGCCGCCTGTTCCAGATCGCGGCGATAGGCAGCCAGCGTATTGCGCGACGCACCGCGCTCGGCCGCCATCATTTCGAGGAAGCGGTCGATCAGCGCCGCGTCAGACACGCACCAACGCTTCGGCCGCGATCATCCGCGCTTCGGCCGCGAGGCCCACGTCGCGCAGCGCGCGGACGATGTAATAGAGATGATAGGGCGGGACTTTCGACCACTCGCCCTGCATCCCCGCCGCCGCGAGAAGCGCCACCATGCCGGGCTCGCGGCGCTCGGCCGCGGCCATGATCGCGCGCGACCAGCGCGTCTGCTTGCCCAGATCAACCTCGAGATCGCTCGCCGCCGACGCCGCCGCGCTCGCATCGAGCCGCCCAAGGCCGGCGAGACCGGCGAGCAGGAATTTCGACCGCAGCGCGTCCGCGCTGTCGTCGTCGCCCGCAAACTGCCCGACCGCGCCCGCGCTCATCCCGGTCAACGGCCGGGGCGATCCCACCGCGAGCACGGCCCATGCGCGGCTGCCGACCGAAACGGTCGGAACCCACGCGATCGCATTTTCGTCATATCCGCCCGCGAGCATCGATCCCAAAAGCTGCCAGGGATCGCCGCCCACGTCGGTATTGACCGGCAAGGCCGCGGCGGCGCGTGCAGTTGCGACCATCGCGGCATAGCTTTGCGTCGGGGTGCCGCCCGTACCCCACAGCTGCTGCATCGCGGCGTAGCGGTCGGCGCCGGCCGCGAGGCGAAACGCGCCGCGCAGCTGATCGGTCTGCGTCACGAGCGCCTCGGCGGGCTCTTCTTCGCTCGCCGCGGCGCTCAGCAGCGACACATAGGCTTCGCTCGACAGCACACCGCGCGCGGCGGCTTCGGGCGCGGCGGCGACGCGGCTCGCCATGTCGGTCATCGGCGCAAGCACCGTCCAGCTCTTGATATTGGACGGCGCCGCGGTGCGCAGCGCCTCGGGCACCGCGATCGCGGTCGCGGTCGCCATGCCGAAGCGCCAGCTCGTCAGCCGGTCGATATTGTCCCACTCGATCGTCGTCGAGCGGCGGCCCGCGCCCGTCGCACCAAGCACGCGTTCGGTGAGCAATATGTCGAAGTTCGAGATCTTGCCGCTCGACCGCACGCGGCCGATCGCCCAGCCCGCCGGCCCGGCCTCGCCCGACAGCCCCGAACAGATCGCCGACGACAGGCGCCACGCCTGCTCGTCGCCATGCGCAAGCCCCGCAGGGACATAGGGACACATGCCCGCCGGGTCGGCGTTCGCGAGATAGGTTTGCTGCGCCGCGGCGACGAGGCGCGGGCTCGCACGGTCATAATCGACCGACTGGACGATCCGGCGCGCCGCGATCGATTCGCCCATGCGGAGCAGCAGCGCGGCACGAGCGGCGGCGAGATCGGCGCCGTTGATCGTGTCGGGGGTGTCAATCGCCGATGCGAGCGAGCGGCGGAGCAGGATCTGCGCCCAGCGCGATGCGAACCCGCCGTTGGTCTTGCCCATGATCGCGGCGGCATATTGGCCGCGCACGCCGAACGCGTCGGGTGCAAGCCCGCCCGTTTCGGGGGTCAGCGGCCCGATACGCGTCAGCAGGCGGCGCGCGCCCGGCGGCAGGTCGTATTTCAGACCGCCCGATTCGACTTCGTCGCCATCCTCGCCCTCTTCGCCAGTTTCGGCGGACGGACTCGCGCTCGTAGTCCCGACCGTCGGTGCGATGGGCGGCGGGGCGGTTCCGTTGACCGGCGCCGAACCCGGGGTCGGCGTCGCGGTCGGCGACGGCGTGGGGGTCGGTCGCGGCGCCGGCGTTTCGGCGGGGTTGCCAAAGCCTTCGGGCAGCAGCGATTCCTGTGCGAGCGCAGGCAGGACCAGCGCAGCGGCGAGCGCGGTGCCAGAAAGGCCCAGCGTCAGCGAAAGCGTTTTCATCTTCATCGTGGAGCGCTTTCGGCAATCTTGTCGGTCACGTCCACCTCAATCATTCGCGGCTCGATCGGCCGGCCAAGGAACAGCAGGAACAGAAAGAACGCCGCCAGCACCAGCGCCAGCACGATCAATCGTGCGATCCAGCGGCCTTTTCCCGATCTGCCCCGTGCGCGCAATATCCAATGCCTGCCGTTCGTCTCATTTGAACCGCAGCAAAACCATTGTTCCGCGCGGCCCCTTCGGTATAGCCGCGCGCACCATGTCGCGAAACCCGAAAAGCCCGGCTTCAGCCGTCCCCGCGTCGATCCGCGACCGGTCGATCGTGCTCGTCGGGCTGATGGGGTCGGGAAAATCGACGATCGGCCGCCGCCTCGCGCAGCGGCTAGGCATGCGCTTCGCCGACGCCGACGACGAAATCGAGCGCGCCGCCGGCATGACGATCTCCGATATTTTCGCGCGTTTCGGCGAGGCGCATTTTCGCGACGGCGAACGCCGCGTGATTTCGCGCCTGCTGGGCGAAAAGCCGATGGTGCTCGCGACGGGCGGCGGCGCCTTCGTCAATGAAGAAACGCGCGCGCTGATCCTGCAGGGCAGCCTCTGCATCTGGCTCGACGCCGATATCGCGACGCTCGTCGAACGCGTCGGCCGCCGCAGCCACCGTCCGCTGCTCAAGAACCGCGACCCCGGCGAAGTGCTCCGCGAACTGGCGGCGGTCCGCAACCCCATATATGCCGAGGCGCATATTCGCGTCAGTTCGGCGAGCACGCCGCACGACCATACGGTGCGCGCGATCCTGGAGGCCCTGTCAAAGTGGGAAGATCCGAAATGGAAAGTCTGACCGTCGAATTGGGCAGCCGCAGCTATCCGATATTGATCGGCGACGGGTTGATCCGCGACATCGGCGATCATGTCGCGCCGCTGCTGAAACGCCCGCGCACGATGATCGTCACCGACACCCACGTCGCCGAACAATATCTGATCCCGCTCGGCACCTCGCTGGCGATGGCGAACATCTCCTTCTCCTCCTTCGTGCTCGATCCGGGTGAAAGCACGAAGAGCTGGGCCGGCCTCGCGCGCCTGACCGAATGGCTGATCGGCGAAGGCGTCGAGCGCGGCGACCATGTCATCGCGCTTGGCGGCGGCGTGATCGGCGACCTCGTCGGCTTCGCGTGCAGCATCGTCAAGCGCGGCTGCAATTTCATCCAGGTGCCGACCACCTTACTCGCGCAGGTCGACAGCAGCGTCGGCGGCAAGACCGCGATCAACGTGCCCGCGGGCAAGAATCAGATCGGCGCCTTCCACCAGCCCGCGCTCGTCGTCATCGACCCGACGACGCTCGAAACGCTGCCGCGCCGCGAACTCGGCGCGGGCTATGCCGAAGTCGTCAAATATGGCCTGATCGACGACGCCGGTTTCTTCGCCTGGTGCGAAGAGCATGGCGCGGCGCTGCTCGCGGGCGACAGCGAAGCACGCCACAAGGCTATCGCGCACAGCGTCGCCGCCAAGGCGCGCATCGTCGCCGCCGACGAGCGCGAGACGCAGGATATTCGCGCGCTGCTCAACCTCGGGCACAGCTTTGGCCACGCGCTCGAGGCCGAAACGGGTTATTCGGACCGCCTTCTCCATGGCGAAGCCGTCGCGGCAGGCATGGTCCTCGCGCATCAATTCTCGGCCGCGAACGGCCTCTGCGCCGCGGCCGATGCCGGACGGGTGCGCGCGCATCTCGCCAGCGTCGACCTGCCGCACAGCCTCGCGAGTGCGGGCGTCAACACCGATGGCGCGACCCTTGCGGGGCATATGGCGCACGACAAAAAGGTGCGCGGCGGCAAGCTGCCGCTGATCCTGACCCGCGGTATCGGACAAAGCTTTGTCACCGAAGACTATGGGCTCGATGCCGTCGCGGCGTTCCTCGACGGCCAAGCGTCAGTTCATCGCTGACGCCTGCTCGCTTTCCTCGTCCTTCGGATCGTCTTTCAGCGCCTTCGCCGCCAGACGCCGCAAGCGGAATTTCTCGAGCACGCTTTCGGCCTCGCGACCGCCGCCCGGTTTGAAGCGATGGTCCATGCCCGCCGAAATATCGCCCTCGTCGATCTGCGCCTGCAGCCGCGTCTCGTCGAGATGGCGCAAGGTCGCCTCGACATCTTCCATCTCGCGCGGATCGACGTCGAGATAGCGCAGCGCGGTGAGGCCCATCGCGACCGAGCTTTCAAAAACCTCGCGAATGACCCCGTCGACCCCCGCTCCCTCGACCGCGAGCAGCTGGCGGCGATCGAAGACGCGCATCAGCACCTTTGCATTCGGAAATGCGTCGACGATCGGCCTCAACGCCGCGGCATCGACCGAGGCATCGTCGATGCAAAAGATGATCAGCCGCGCCTCGTCGGCGCCCGCGCGGCGGAGCAGGTCGACGCGCAGCCCGTCGCCGAAATAAACCTTGGTATCAAAGCGGCTCGACAGCTCGATCTGGCTCGGTTTCTTGTCGATCAGCGTCACCGAACAGGCGACGCCGTGCAGCATCTGCGACACGATCTGC
The DNA here is from genome assembly GCF_023197165.1 of Sphingopyxis sp. MSC1_008. Lineage (GTDB taxonomy): Bacteria > Pseudomonadota > Alphaproteobacteria > Sphingomonadales > Sphingomonadaceae > Sphingopyxis. The sequence goes on along the minus strand of NZ_JALPRD010000008.1, from coordinate 83,348 downwards.
CCGAAGCGTCCGTAACCGACGACGATCGCCGACCCGCGTGGCGCACCCGCCGGATCGTCGAGGTCGGCAGGCTCGGCGGCGGGCGAAAATTCGAGGTTGCGCGCAAAGAGCATCAGGAACGGCGTCGTCACCATCGACAGCGTCACCACCGCGCTGAACAGGCTCGCCGCTGCGGGATCGATCAACAGTGCGTCGGCCGCCTGCGCGAACAGCAGGAAGCCGAACTCGCCGCCCTGGCTCAGCAGGAGCCCTAGCCCCAGCGCCACCGGCCACGGCTTGCCGAACAATTTTACGATCAAGGTGAGGACAACGACCTTCACCGCCACGAGCCCGAGCGCGAGCGACAGGACAAGCAACGGCCGCTCGATCACCGCCCCGACGTCGAGCACCATGCCGACGGCAAGGAAGAAGAGGCCGAGCAGGATCAGGCGGAAAGGCTCGACATCCGATTCGATCTCGTGCCGATAGGGCGAGTCGGCGAGCATCACGCCGGCGATGAAGGCGCCAAGCGCGGTCGACAGGTGCAAGCTGTGCATCAGCGCCGCGCTCGCAAGGATGGTGAGCAGGCCGACGACGACGAACAATTCGCGCTCGCCATAACGCCCGATGATCCGCAGCAGCGGATTGACCACAAAGCGGCCCGCGAGCACTAGCACGACGATCGCCCACAAGGTGAAGAAGGCCATCTGCCACCCCGGCGGCGCCGACGGGTCGGCGGGCGCGCGCGACAGCACCGCGACGATCGTGATCATCGGCACGAGCGCCAGATCCTGGAACAACAGGATCGAGAAGGCTTTTTCGCCGAAGGGCGAATTGATCCGCCCTGAGCTTTTGAGTCCAGGCAACACCTGCGCGGTCGACGACAGTGCGAGCGGCAAGCCGAGCGCGAGCGAGGCCGCGGGGCTGAATCCCAAGGTCAGATGGATGAGGCCGGTGAGCACGAGCCCGGTCACGACGACCTGCGCCAGGCCAAGCCCGAAGATCGCGCGGCGCATGTCCCAGAGCCGCCGGGGCGACAATTCGAGCCCGACGAGGAAGAGCAGGAAGGCGATCCCGAGTTCGGCAAAGGCAAGCTTCGATTCGCCGCCGCCGACGAGCCCGAGCCCGTGCGGCCCGACGACTGCGCCCGCGATCAGGTAGCCGAGCACCGCGCCGAGCCCGAGCCGGCGAAAGATCAGCACGAACAAGGTCGCGACGCCGAGCAGGATCGCGCCTTCGACCAGCGCAGTATCGGTTGCGGTTTCCCCCACCTTCTCGGCGGCTTCCGCGGCAGAAGCAGCCGTGAGCGCAAATAAATTCATGCCGCCGCCGCCCGCTCCTCAAGCGCCGCGATGGCGGCGTCGAAGGGCAGCAGGATCGCGCCGTGGCGCGCCGGATAGCCCTGCGCGGGCGCGAGCAGGTCGAACCCCGGCCAGTCGGGCTGGGCGTCCGCGCCCGCGAACCAGCTGGCGATGCCGTCGCGCGCGGCGCGCAGTTCGGCGAGGTCGAGCCCCGGCGCGTGGCGCGCCAGCAATGCCGCCGATGCCTGTCCCAGCGCGCACGCTTCGACATGCATGCCGACGCGCGTCACGCGCCCGGCGTCATCGGTATCGAGGTCGAGGATGATCGCGCTGCCGCACAAAGGTGCGCGCTTGCTCACGCGGTGGCGCGCATCGGCGATCGGAAGATATTCCGCGGTCGCAACCGCGAGCGCCAAGATGTCGCGATTATAGAGCGGCGCGCTCATGGCTTGCCGGCCCCCGCTGCTTCGCCTTCAGTTTCGGCTTCAGCCTCGCGCGCCTCGGCGCGGCGCGCGGCGATTACCTTGCTCATCGCGCTACTCGTCGCGTTAAGCGCCGGATAGGTGCGGCTGTCGGTCATCCACGCCGGGCGCTGCATAACGCCATAGCCGATATCATAGAGCAAGGTGAGGAGCATGAAGCCGATCGAGGCGATCAGCAGGCCTTTGACCGCGCCGAAACCGGCGCCCAGCCCGCGGTCGAACCCGCCGACCAGCGACGCGCGGCTGCGCTGCCCCATCGCGCGCGATCCCCATTTGGCGAGCGCGAACACGCCGCCGAAAAGGAGGACGAAGGCGAGCGCCGCGGCGCCCCCTTCGGTCCCGACCCAACCCGCGAGCTGGTCGGTCACGAACGGGTGAAAGAAGCGCACCGCCGCAATCGCCAAAACCCAGGCGAGCAGCGTCGTCACCTCCTGCACAAGGCCGCGCGAAAAACCGAGCACCGCGCCGCCGCCAACGAGCACCAGCACGACGATATCCAGAGCCGTCAGACTTCCCATTCGCCGGTCGCTAGTCGCGCCCGAGCATCAGGTCAACGAGTTCGCCGAGACGTTCGAAACCCGTGACTGAAATCCCGCCGACCGCTTTCATGCCCTTCGGCCCCCAGCCGCGCGAAAAACCGAGCTTCGCCGCTTCGCGCAGCCGCAGCCCGTCGTGCGAAACCTGCCGCACCTCGCCCGACAGCGACAGCTCGCCGAATACGATTGCGTCGGCGGGCACCGGGCGCTCGCTGAACGCCGAAATCAGCGCCGCGGCGACCGCAAGGTCGGCGGCGGGATCGGTGAGCCGATAGCCGCCGGCGATGTTCAGATAGACCTCGGCGGCGCCCATCTGCAGTCCGCAGCGCGCTTCCAATACCGCAAGCACCATCGCCAGCCGTCCGCTGTCCCAGCCGACCACAGCCCGGCGGGGAGTTGCGCCGCTGGCCAGCCGCACGGTGAGCGCCTGTACCTCTACCAACACTGGCCGCGTGCCCTCCAATGCCGGAAACACCACCGATCCCGGCACATCGCGGCTGCGGTCGGTCAGGAACAGGCTCGACGGGTTGCTGACTTCGCCCAGCCCTTCCTCGCCCATCGCGAACACCCCGATTTCGTCGGTGCCGCCAAAGCGGTTCTTCACAGCGCGCAGGATGCGATATTGGTGGCTGCGCTCGCCCTCGAACGCCAGCACCGTGTCGACCATATGCTCGAGCACGCGCGGCCCCGCGATCGTCCCGTCCTTGGTGACATGGCCGACGAGGACGATCGCGGCATCGCTGTCCTTGGCATAACGGATCAGTTCCTGCGCGCTCGCGCGCACCTGACTCACCGTCCCCGGGGCGCTGTCGATCAGGTCGCTGTGCATCGTCTGAATCGAATCGATCACGACGAAATCGGCGGTTTGCTTGTCGAGCGTCGCAAGGATGTCGCGCACCGATGTCGCGCTGGCGAGCGCCACCGGAGCATCGCCGAGCCCCAGCCGCTGGGCGCGCAGCCGCACCTGCGCCGCGGCTTCCTCGCCGCTGATATAGACGACCGACTTGCCCGCCTTTGCAAGCCGCCCCGCCGCCTGCAACAGCAAGGTCGACTTGCCGATTCCCGGATCGCCGCCGATCAGCGTCGCGGATCCTGCAACAAAGCCGCCGCCCAGTGCGCGATCGAACTCGGCGATCCCGCACAGCATGCGGTCGGGCATCTTGCTGTCGGCGTCGAGCGTTTCGAGCGCGAGCGTCCGCCCACCACGGCTAAGGTCGTGCTTTGCCGAAAAGACCGTCTCGCCGGCTTCCTCGACCAACGTGTTCCACTCGCCGCAGTCGGCGCATTGCCCCTGCCAGCGGTAGGTGGCGGAGCCGCAATTCTGGCAGACATATTGACGTTTTGCTTTGGCCATGCGGCTTCGCATAATCGGAACAAAGATGGAACGCCAGTGCTTTCCATCTGTCGTCACCCCGGACTTGATCCGAGGCCCATGCGGCGCCGGGGGAATGGATGCCGGATCAGGTCCGGCATGACGAAAGGAGAGCGCGGAAGGTTCATATTTCAGGCGCGTTGCTCTACGGGAGCTTCAAACCCGAATCACCTTCCCACAGGAAAGCCCCGCGCCATGAAATTCTTCGCCGACACCGCCGAAATCGCCGACATCCAAGAACTCGCCGCGACCGGCCTGCTCGACGGCGTGACGACCAACCCGTCGCTGATCGCCAAGTCGGGCCGCGACTTCAAGGAAGTGACGAAGGAAATCTGCGCACTGACCACCGGCCCGGTGTCGGCCGAAGTCGTCGCGCTCGACCATGCAACGATGATGAAGGAGGCCGAAATCCTCCGCAAAATCGCCCCCAACGTGTGCATCAAGGTGCCGCTGACGATCGACGGCCTCAAGACCTGCAAGGCGCTGACCAGCGACGGCACGATGGTCAATGTCACGCTCTGCTTCTCCGCGGCGCAGGCGCTGCTCGCCGCCAAGGCCGGCGCAACCTTCGTCTCGCCGTTCGTCGGCCGCCACGACGACAATGGCTTCGACGGCATGCAGCTCATCTCCGACATCCGCCTGATCTACGACAATTACGGCTATGAAACCGAGATCCTCGTCGCGAGCGTGCGCCACGGCATCCATGTGCTCGAAGCCGCAAAGATCGGCGCCGACGTGATGACCGCGCCGCCGTCGGTGATCAAGGGGCTGTTCAAGCATATCCTGACCGAAAAGGGCATCGAAGGCTTCCTCGCCGACTGGGCAAAGACCGGCCAGTCGATCTGAAGCACGCCTCGCGCTCTTAGCAGTTGACGTAAACGTTAAGTCATCGCGATACTCCTCCGAAAGGGAGAGATTCGCGATGACCGATACGACTATCCTCACCGAACGCCGCGGCCACATATTGATCGTCACGATCAACCGGCCCGAGGCGCGTAACGCGGTCAATGCCGCGGTCCATGTCGGCATCGGCACCGCGCTCGAAGAGGCGGAGAACGACGCCGAAATCCGCGTCGTCGTGATCACCGGCGCGGGCGACAAAAGCTTCTGCGCCGGCGCCGACCTTGTCGCGCTGTCGCGCGGCGAGAGCCTCCAACCCGACGATCCGGCGCAGCAGGCGTGGGGTTTCGCCGGCATCGTCTCGCACCCGATCTCGAAACCGATCATCGCCGCGGTCAACGGCTTCGCATTCGGCGGCGGCTGCGAAATCGCGCTGATGAGCGACATCATCGTCGCCGCCGACCATGCGCAATTCGGCCTTCCCGAGGTCAAGGTCGGGTTGTTCGCCGCAGCGGGCGGCGCTTTCCGCCTCGCGCAGCAACTGCCGAAGAAGCTCGCGATGGAATATATGCTGACCGGCGACCCGATCCCCGCCGCGCGCGCCGCCGAATTCGGGCTGGTCAATCATGTCGTCCCACTCGCCGACCTGCTCCCGACCGCGCTCGCGCTCGCCGAGAAGATCGCGGGCAACGCACCGCTGTCGGTGCAGGCGTCGAAGCGCGTCGCACTGGGCATCGACGACGGCCGCATCGCCGCCGACGCCCCCTATTGGGAGCATAACACGCGCGAGCGCGGCGTGCTGATGCGCAGCGAGGATGCGCGCGAGGGCCCGCTCGCCTTCGCGCAGAAGCGTAAGCCCGAGTGGAAAGCGCGCTGACATGATGACCGACCCCGAGCGTATTCCCGTCATCATCGGGGTCGGACAGGTCAACGACCGGCCAACGGACCCCGATGAGGGGCTGGATTCGCTGGGGCTGATGGTTGCAGCATTGAAGGTCGCAGCAGAAGACGCGGGCGTATCGCTGACCGAGATCGACAGCCTCGCGATCGTCGACCAGATCAGCTTCCACGGCCTCGGCAAGCTTCCCGAACCGCTCGCTGCGGCGATCGGCGCCAGCCCCGCAATCAACTACCAGTCCGCCGCACCGCACGGCGACACCCCCGTCCGCCTGCTGAACGAGGCCGCAAACCGCATCGGCGCTGGCGAGGTCAAGCTCGCCGCAATCGTCGGCGCCGAGGCGCTGCGCACCGCCGCCGGCCGCGCCGCCAAGGCCGCGAGCGGCGAGGACAAAAGCTATAATGCGATCCGCAAGGTCGCGACGCGGCGCGAGCCGAACTACGCCCAGCTTCATGGGCTGGCGGCGCCGGTCGACGTCTACCCGCTCTATGAAAATGCAACGCGCGCCGCGTGGGGCCAAAGCCTCGCCGAAGCGCAATTCGAGAGCGCCGAAATCTGGTCGCGCTTTTCCGAAGTCGCCGCCGCGAACGACGGCGCATGGATCCGCAAGCCCGCGTCACCCGAAGACATCCTCAAGGTCGACGAACGCAACCGCCCGATCGCCTTCCCCTATTCGAAACTGATGGTCGCCAATTCGTCGGTCAATCAGGGCGCGGGCTTCATCGTCGCGAGCCTTGCGGAGGCATGGCGCCGTGGCATCCCCGAAGACCGCTTGATCCATGTCGGCATGGGCGCGGCCGCAAAGGAGCCCGCGAGCATCCTCCACCGCGACCGTTATGACGGCAGCGTCAGTATGGAAACTTCGATAACGCGCACGCTCGAGTTGAACGCGATGACCGCAGCGGACTTCGATTTCGTCGAGCTTTACAGCTGCTTCCCGTGCGTCCCCAAGATGGCGCGGCGCATCCTCGGCTGGCCGTGGGATCGCCCCGCAACGGTGTTCGGCGGGCTGACCTTCGGCGGCGGGCCGATCGCCAATTATATGAGCCATGCGATCGTCTCGATGGTCGAGAAACTGCGCAGCGAGGGCCGCTATGGCTTTCTCTTTGCCAATGGCGGCTTCGCAACCGACAATCATTGCATCGTGCTGGGTAACAAACCGATTGCGGCCGCAAGCTTTCCGCAGGACTTCGACTATCAGGCCGAGGCCGAAGCGAAGCGCGGACCCGTGCCCGAACTGGTCGAAGACTATGCCGGGCCGGCGACGATCGAGAGCTACACGGTGTTTTATGGCCGCGACGGGGCGCCGAAAGCGGGGGTCGTGGTCGCGCGAACGCCCGAGGGCAAGCGCACGCTGGCGCATGTCGATGTCGGCGATGCCGCGATGCTGGCGTTCCTGACCGACGGGAAGCAGGAGCCGGTTGGCACAGCTGGGCAGGTCGTGGCGCTGGACGACGGTTTCGGCTGGCGGGCAGCCTGAAGCCGCCATCCCCTTTCCGTTCGCCTCGAGCGAAGTCGAGATGCCCATCGGTCACGCGCGACTTCGGGGTGTCTCGACTTCGCTCGACACGAACGGAATTCGAGGTGCCCCATCGTCGTCAAATGTCGAACGAAACCCCCTGCGCCAGCGGCAGCGCATCCGAATAATTCAGCGTGTTCGTCGCGCGCCGCATATAGGCCTTCCAACTGTCCGAGCCGCTTTCGCGCCCGCCCCCGGTTTCCTTCTCGCCGCCGAACGCGCCGCCGATCTCCGCGCCGCTCGTCCCGAGATTGACGTTCGCAATGCCGCAATCGCTCGCAACCAGGAACCGCTCGGCCTCGCGCATGTCGGTGGTGAAGATCGCCGACGACAGCCCCGCCGCGACATCATTGTGCTGCTCTATCACCGCATCCAGATCGTCATAGCGCATCACATAAAGGATCGGCGCGAACGTCTCTTCGAGCACCGGCCCGACCTGCCCCGGCATTTCGACGAGCGCGGGCTTCACGTAAAAGCTCTCGCCTTCGCCCACCCGCTCCCCGCCGTGCACAACGCCCCCCACCGCCTTGGCGGCCGTCAGCGCGTCCCGCATCATCTCGTGCGCCGCGCGGTCGATTAGCGGCCCGACGAGCACATCGCCCTCCAGCGGATTGCCGACGCCGACGCTGGCATAGGCGGCCTTCAGCTTGGCGACGAAGCCGTCGTAGATGCTGTCGTGGAGGAACAGCCGCCGCGTCGTCGTGCAGCGCTGCCCCGCGGTCCCCATCGCGCCGAACGCGACGCCGCGCAGCGCGAGGTCGAGGTCGGCCGACGGCGCAACGATCACGCCATTGTTACCGCCGAGCTCGAGGATCGCGCGCGCAAAGCGCTGCGCCAACCGCGGCGCGACGGCGCGGCCCATGCGCGTCGACCCGGTTGCCGACACCAGCGCCACGCGCTTGTCGTCGACCAGCGCCTCGCCCGCCTCGCGCCCGCCGATCAAGAGCTGCGCCAACCCCTCGGGCGCATCGCCAAACCGCGCGACCGCGCGCTCGAAAATTGCCTGCGTCGCGAGCGCGGTCAGCGGCGTCTTTTCCGACGGTTTCCACACGACGCTGTTACCGCAGACGAGCGCGAGCGCCGCATTCCACGCCCACACCGCGACAGGAAAGTTGAACGCCGAAATCACTCCGACGACGCCCAGCGGATGCCAGACCTCCATCATCCGGTGCCCCGGCCGCTCGGTCGCGATCGTCAGGCCATAGAGCTGCCGCGAGAGGCCGACCGCGAAGTCGCAGATGTCGATCATCTCCTGCACTTCGCCCGCGCCTTCGGACGGAATCTTCCCCGCCTCGATCGTCACCAGCTTCGCCAGATCATCCTTTGCGGCGCGCAGTTCCTCGCCCCACAATCGCACCAGTTCGCCGCGGCGCGGCGCGGGGACGCCCCGCCATGCCCGGAATGCCGCGCTCGCCTTGCCCAGCGTCTCGTCAATCGCGGCGCTATCGACGACCTGCACCATTCCCAGCTGTTCGCCGGTCAGCGGCGTCACCGACGGCATCGATCCATCGGCCCACAGTGCGCGGTCCACGCCGAGTCCATCGAGCAACCGTGCGACCTCCTGGCCCAATGCCGTCATCATCTGTCCCTTCATTGGCGCCGACGCGCCCTTGCAGTTTGTGGCTCGCGAGTTATCGCAGCGGGCGAACAATGCAATGCCGATTGGAGAGTCGCCCGTGTCCGAGTTGCCGCCGTCCGAACCCTTTGTTCCCGTTCCGGCCGACGCCGCTGCGAGCACCCACTGCAGCGCCGCCGATTACGACCGGCTCTATGCGCAGAGCATCGACGATCCCGACGCTTTCTGGGCCGAACAGGCGAAGCGCCTCGACTGGATCACCCCGCCGACGAAGATCGCGAACTGGTCCTACGATCCGGTCGAGATCAAATGGTATGAGGATGGCGTCCTCAACCTCTGTCACAACGCCGTCGACCGCCATGTCGCCGCGGGCCATGGCGAGCGCACCGCGATCATCTTCGAACCCGACGCCCCCGACGGCGAAACGCGAACGATCAGCTATGCCGCGCTGCTCGCCGACGTCATCCGCTTTGCCAATACGCTGAAGAAAATGGGCGTCCAAAAGGGCGACCGCGTCACCATCTATATGCCGATGATCCCCGAGGGCGCGGTGGCGATGCTCGCCTGCGCGCGCATCGGCGCGGTCCACAGCGTGGTTTTCGGCGGTTTCTCGCCCGAGGCGATCCACGGCCGGATCGAGGATTGCGCGAGCGACTGGGTGATCTGCGCCGACGAAGGGCTGCGCGGCGGCAAGACCGTTCCCTTGAAGGCCAATGTCGACAAGGCGCTCGAACGCGTCGATGTGAAGGCGGTGCTCGTCATCGCGCACACCGGCGGCGATATCGCGATGAAGGAAGGCCGCGACCATTGGTACGACGCGCTGTCTGCCGACGTCGATACGACATGCCCCTGCGAGCCGATGAATGCCGAGGACCCGCTCTTCATCCTCTATACCTCGGGATCGACCGGCAAGCCGAAGGGCGTGCTGCACACCGTCGGCGGCTACAGCGTGTGGACCGCGAGCACCTTCTATTACGGCTTCGACTACCGCCCCGGCGAAATCTTTTGGTGCAGCGCCGACATCGGCTGGGTCACGGGACACAGCTACGTCGTTTACGGCCCGCTCCAGAATGGCGCGACGACCCTGATGTTCGAGGGCGTGCCGAACTATCCCGGCCACGACCGCTTCTGGCAGGTCGTCGACAAGCATCAGGTCAACATCCTCTACACCGCGCCGACCGCGATCCGCGCCTTGATGCGCGAAGGCGACGATTATGTGACGCGCCACAACTTGTCGTCGCTCCGCCTGCTCGGCAGCGTCGGCGAGCCGATCAATCCCGAGGCGTGGCGCTGGTATCACCAGCTCGTCGGCAAGGGCCGCGTTCCCGTCGTCGATACATGGTGGCAGACCGAGACGGGCGGGATCATGATCACCACCCTGCCCGGCGCGCATCCGATGCAGCCGGGCAGCGCGGGCAAGCCCTTCTTCGGAATCCGTCCGCAGCTGGTCGATGCCGAGGGCGGCGTGCTCGTCGATGAGCAGACCGGCGGTGCGGCCGAAGGCAATCTGTGCATCACGCACAGCTGGCCGGGGCAGGCGCGCACGATCTATGGCGACCATCAGCGCTTCGCCGAGACCTATTTTTCGACCTACAAGGGCAAATATTTCACCGGCGACGGCTGCCGCCGCGACGCCGACGGATATTGGCGGATCACCGGCCGCGTCGACGATGTCATCAATGTCTCGGGCCACCGCATGGGCACTGCCGAGGTTGAAAGCGCGCTCGTCCTCCACGATCTGGTCGCCGAGGCCGCGGTCGTCGGCTTCCCGCATGACATCAAGGGTCAGGGCATCTACGCCTATGTCACGCTCAACGCCGGGGTCGAGCCGACCGAAGAGGTCGCCGCGGCGCTGAAGCAGCAGGTCCGTACCGAAATCGGCCCGATCGCGACCCCCGACCATATCCATTTGACCCCCGGCCTGCCCAAGACGCGCTCGGGCAAGATCATGCGCCGCATCCTGCGCAAGATCGCCGAGAATGATTTTGGATCGCTGGGCGATACCTCGACCTTGGCCGACCCGAGCCTGGTCGACGGGCTGATCGAAGGGCGGAAGAACAAATAATCCCAATCGTCATCCCGGACTTGATCCGGGATCCATTGCGACCGCGCGTCCGTGGACCCCGGATCAAGTCCGGGGTGACGAGAAAGTCGGACTATTTCGCCAGCGCCTCGCACAGGCTGTCGGTCGCCAGCGCGATGCGCGATTCCGCCGTTTCGCGATTGGCCGCGCTATTCTCGACGCCGCGCGTTTCGGTGTTGAACGCCAGCAGGCTGCCGACGCCTTGGTCGGGGCAAAGGCTCAGATAGGCGCGAAAGCCGTTCTGGTCGCCATTATGTCCGACGAAACGCACCGCCGCGCTGCGGTCAATGAAGAAGGACAGCCCGCTCTGCGTCGTCTTTGCCATGCGGCCCTGCGTGAAATCCTCGCCCGCCGCGATTTGCGGTGCCCACATTTCCTCGAGCGAAGACCGTTTCAGCACCAGATCATAGTCGGCTTGGCGCGCCGGGTCGCCGAGCAGGAAGGCAGCATATTTCGCCATATCGGGCATCGGCGCGTTGAGCCCGCCGTTCGACACCGTTACCCCGGTATCGACATCGAACGGCGCTGCGACCCGCCGTCCATCGCGGATATAATAGCTGTGCGACCGGTGCGGCAGCAGGTGCGGCGGCGTGCGGTCGAAATAGCTGGAATGCATGGCCAGCGGCTTCAGGATGTTCTTGTCGACATAGACCTCATAATCTTCGCCCGACAAACGCTCGATGACCTGCCCCAGATAGACGATGCCGGGGTTCGAGTAGCCGAAGCGGCTGCCCGGTTTGAATTCGACCTGCGTATAAGGCAGCATCGCCGCGAGTTGCGCCCAGCCCTTCGGCTCGAACGGCTGCCAGTCATGGTCGCGCCACGGCCAGGTCCCGCTGCGAAACCCGGCGCTGTGGCTCATCAATTGGCGGATCGTGATTGTACCCGTGTCGCCATGGGGATTATGCACCGCGGCCAGTTCGGGCACATAACGGACAATCGGATCGTCGAGCGACAGCATCACGCGATCGCGCAATTGCATGATCGCGATCCCCGTCATCGTCTTGGTGATCGATGCCCAATGATAGATGGTGTTGGCATCGACGGGGATATGCGCGTCGGCGTCCTGCTCACCCAGATGGTCGGCGACGACGGTCCGGCCGTCACGTACGATGTAGAAGCTGCTTCCCGCGATCTTCGCCCGGCCGGTTTCGCTGCGGTGCAGCTCGCGAAAATCGCGCAGGGCCGCATCGAAGCGCGATTCTTCGGCCGCCGCCGGATTGGCTATCAGAACAAGTGCGGCGGCAATCCAGCGCGACATGGCGATCCCTCCTGTTCAACCACGAAAAGGGACGGTGGCCGAGACCGATCAGAAATGAAAGTCGGGAAGTTCCGCCAGCGCGATCCCCAGCGCTTCGGCCCAGCCGTCGGCGACGCTTTCGAAATAGGGGTCGTTGCGCGCGAACCGCCGTTCGCGCACCGTGGCGAAATCGTCGCGTTCATGCACTCGAAGGTCGATCGGCAGGTCGACGCCGGCGTTGGCGCGGATCGTCGAATCGAACGAGACGCAGAGCAGCTTCACCGAATCCTCGAACGACATCGCCGGGTCGTACGAGCGCACGATGATCGGCCGCCCATATTTCGTCTCGCCGATCTGAAAGAAGGGATTATCCTCGCCCGCCTCGATGAAATTGCCCTCGGGATAAATGAGGAACAGCCGCGGCTCGGCGCCCTTGATCTGCCCCCCGACGATCAGAGACGCGCGGAACATCGATTCCGCCGCGGGTCCTTCGTCGCTGTGGCGCATCACGATGTTGCGCAGCGTTTCGCCGATGATCGTCGCGACCGCGAACATCGACGGCGCGGCAAGGATCGAAGGATGGCGTTCCTCGGGGGCCTTGGTGCGCTCGTCGAGCAGGCTCACGACCGCCTGCGTCGTCGCAAGATTGCCCGCCGACATCAGCGTGATCACCCGCTCGCCCGGCACGTGCCAGCTGCGCATTTTGCGGACCTGCGAAATGTCGTCGACACCCGCGTTGGTGCGGGTGTCCGACATGAACACCAAGCCCTTGTTCAAACGCATGCCAACGCAATAAGTCATCGAATCCCGTTTTCCCCGCCCGGAAAGTCCTGATCGCCCCTAATCTGGTGCATGGCCCGCTTATTGCTGGACCTGCAATTGAACAACCAGATTTTCCTGCGCCGCACCATAGCGCATGCCGCGAACCGGGGCAGCGTCGCGATAATCGAGCCCCGTTGCGACGCGGATATAACGCTGGTCGGGCGAATGGCCGTTGCTGACGTCGAAGCCGATCCATCCGATATGCTCGAAATGCGCCTCGGCCCATGCGTGCGTCGCATCCTGATGCGTGCGGTCGTTCATCATCAGATAGCCCGACACGTAACGCGCCGGATGGCCGAGGTGGCGCATCGCGGCGATGAAGATATGCGCATGGTCCTGGCACACTCCGCCCTCGCTGCCGAGTGCCTGTTCGGCGGTCGTCTCGGCATCGGTAAAGCCGATCCGGTACGCCAGCCGGTCGATGATCAGCGCCGACAGCGCATGCGCGCGCTCGATATCATTTTCATAGTCGCGGCCCAGCGTCGCGGTCAGCGAGCGGATACCCCGCCCGGCGCGGGTCAACGGTGTGGGCCGGAGAAAAGTCCAGAGCGGCATCGCGCCGCGATGCGGCCCGATCACGCCGTCCCAGGTTTCCAGCTCGACCTCGCCATGACAGCGGATGACCATCTCGTTCGACCCGCCCTGCACCGCAATCAGGTCGACGCCATTGCCGTGATGGTCGGTGTAATGCAGCTGCTGCGCGCCGCCCTCGACCTCGATCGTCCAGCCGTGGACGCGCTGCTGCCCCGGCCGGTCCTTCGGCGTGAGTTTCAGCTGCTGCAGCGCATAGCTGACCGGCGCGTCATATTGGTAACGGGTGATATGTTCGACTTTGAGCCGCATCGTCATTCCACAAACCGGTAATCGCGCTCGACCTGCCGTGCGAGGCCGGCGGTATCGCGCAAGAAACTGGTCACATATTGATGCAGGCCGCCGTCGAATATCGACTGGATCGGCCCGGCGAGTTTCTCGTGGCTGAGGGCATGCGCCAGGCGCCACGCCTCGGTCTCCTCCTCATAATGCCGCTGGAGCTGCGCCAGATGAGCCTCCATCCGCTCGCAGCAGAAAGCGAGGCTGCGCGGCATCTGGCGATAAAGGATCAGGAATTCGGCAATCTTGAGCGCGCTGATCTCGGCGCCGTAAAGCCAACGGTAGGCGCGGTGCGCCGACACCGACCGCAGGATCGTCTCCCACTGCACATTGTCGATCGACGTACCAATGTGCGCGACCGAGGGCAGCAGCAGATAATATTTGACGTCGAGGATGCGCGCGGTGTTGTCGGCGCGCTCCAGAAACGTACCAAGCAGCGCGAAATGATAGCCGTCGTTGCGCAGCATCGTACCGTTCAATGCCCCGCGCACATGCGCACTCTGCTGGCGGATCGTCGTCAGCACGTCGGGCAGATCGTCCTCGCGCACCGGCCGCTTCAGCAGCGCGACGAGCGTCATCCAGCTCGTATTGACCGCCTCCCACGTCTCGCGGGTCAGCGCGGTGCGCGCGGTGCGGGCATTGTCGCGCGCCTGCCTGATCACCGAAAGGATGCTCGACGGGTTGGCGGGATCGCGAAGCAGGAAGTCGATCACGCGCGCCGAGCTATAATCGCCGTGCGCGGCCTGGAACGCCTGATTGACACCCGCGGTCACCAGCACCGACTTCCATTCGGCGGCCGCGGTGCTCGACCGCGTCAGCGCAATGCGGAACCCCGCGTCGATCAGGCGCGCATTATTCTCGCTGCGCTCGAGGTAGCGCGCCATCCAGAAGAGCGAGCCTGCGGTTTTCCCTAGCATTAAAGCCCCTCCCCTTCAGAGGAGGGGTCGGGGTGGGGGCTCGCGGCCTCGCGCAAGGCCGATGGCCCCCACCCCGCTGCGACTAGCGAACAAGTTCGCAAGTCTCGCTGCCCCTCCCCTAAAGAAGAGGGGCTTAGAAGTGAAAAGATCGACCGGACCCGCATCAATCCTCCAACACCCAGGTGTCTTTGGTACCGCCGCCCTGGCTGCTGTTTACCACCAGCGACCCCTTGGTCATCGCAACGCGCGTCAGCCCGCCCGGCGTGATCGTGATCCCCTGCGGCGACATCAGCACGAAGGGGCGCAGGTCGACGTGGCGCGGCGCGAGGCCCTTTTTGGTGAAGATCGGCACGGTCGACAGCGACAGCGTCGGCTGCGCGATATAATTGCCGGGGTTCGCCTCCAGCTTGGCGCGGAAGGCCGCGAGTTCCTTCTTGCTCGCCGCGGGACCCACGAGCATCCCGTAGCCGCCCGACCCATGCACTTCTTTGACCACCAGTTCGGGCAGGCGGTCTAGCACTTCGCGCAAATGCTCGGGGTCCGAACAGCGCCACGTCGGCACATTGGGCAGCAACGCCTTTTCGCCCGTGTAGAATTCGATGATGTCGGGCATGTAGCTGTAGAGCGCCTTGTCGTCGGCGATACCGGTGCCCGGCGCGTTGGCGATGGTGATGCCGCCGGCGCGATACACGTCCCAGATGCCGGGCACGCCGAGCATCGAGTCGGGACGGAAGTTCAGCGGATCGAGGAAATCATCGTCGACGCGGCGATAGATGACGTCGATCGCCTTATAGCCCTGCGTCGTGCGCATCGCGACGCGCCCATCGATCACGCGCAGATCGTGCCCCTCGACCAGTTCGGCGCCCATATGGTCGGCGAGGAAGCTGTGCTCATAATAAGCGCTGTTATGGATGCCCGGCGTCAGCACCGCGACCGTCGGCGTCCCGCCGCACGCGGGCGGCGCGCACGCGGCGAGCGATTTCAGAAGGTTGATCGGATAGTCGCTGACCTCGCGGACCGGCACCTTCGCGAACAGCTCGGGAAACATTTGGAGCATCGTTTCGCGATTTTCGAGCATGTACGACACGCCCGACGGCGTGCGTGCATTATCCTCGAGCACATAGAATTCATCGGCGCCGGTGCGCACGATATCGGTGCCGCTGATATGCGTATAGATGCCGCCCGGCGGATCGAGCCCCATCATCATCGGCAGGAAGGCTTCGTTGCCGGCGATCAATTCGGTCGGCACCCGGCCCGCGCGTAAAATCTCCTGCCGGTGATAGATGTCGTAGAGGAAGGCGTTGAGCGCGCGCACGCGCTGTTCGATGCCGCGCGACAGGCGCCGCCATTCGCGGGCCGAAATAATCCGCGGCACGACGTCGAAGGGGATCAGCCGCTCGTCGCCGTCGGCGGCGCCATAGACGTTGAAGGTGATCCCGGTGGTGCGGAACAGCGCCTCGGCCTGTTGCGCCTTGCGCTGAATGCGCGCCGCATCCTCGGCCTCGAACCACCCGCAATATTCACGATAGGGCGACCGGGTTCCGCCCTCCTGGCTCGTCATTTCGTCGAAAAATGAAATGCGCCTGCCCTTTCCACGCAACATGCCATCATCCGCCGCGCGCCCGATATCTTCGGCCTGCAAGGCATCCTGTTCCTGCTGCTGCGTTGCCCGACAGCTACGTGACCACCGGGTTTATCGATGCGATGCTAATCGCGCCCGCGGGCCTTGGCAAGCGGGCGCGTGAACGGCGGTGTTACCGCAACTTCAAGGGGTTGACGCTAATAAGCCCCTCCCCTTCAGGGAACGGGTTGGGGTGGAGGCTCGCGACCTTGTGCCAGGCCGATAACCCCCCACCCCGCTGCGACTAGGGAGCAAGCTCCCAAGTCTCGCTGCCCCTCCCCTGAAGGAGAGGGGTTTTGGTGTTGATCAAATCGCGCCGTGACAGTGCTTGTACTTGCGGCCCGAACCGCAGGGGCATGGCGCGTTGCGGCTGATGTCGAGCGTCGCATAGGGATTGTCGCCCTCGGGCATGTCCGGACGCCGGATCTGCATCGGCGGCAGCGTGTTGGCGATCACGCCCAGCTGACCGTCGTCGAGATCGGCGCTGTTGTCCTCGCCCGTGAACGGATCGATATGCGTCGTTAGGAAATCGGGCAGGTCGGGCAGCGGCATCGGCTCGGGCTCTTCGAAGCGCAGGTCGATCCGCGCGACGGTGCGCGTCACATCCTCGCGGATATTCTGCAGCATGCGTTCGAACAGCGCGAAGGCTTCCTGCTTATATTCGTTGATCGGCTGCTTTTGCGCATAGGCACGCAGAAAGACGACCTGACGCAGAGCGTCGAGCGTCGAAAGATGCTCTTTCCAGTGATGGTCGAGCGTCTGGAGCAGTACCGATTTCTCGATCCCCTTCCACGTTTCCTGATCGACGAGCGCAGCCTTTTCGGCGGCAACGGCGTCGGCCGCCGCCTGAATGCGCTGTTCGAACATTTCGGCGTCGACCGCGTCTTCCTGCATCCACGCGTCGATCGGCGGCGAAAGATCGAGGATATTCTCTACCCGCTCCTTCATCTGCTCGACGTTCCACTGTTCGGGATAGCTGCCCGGCGGGCATGCGTCGGCGACGATCGAATTGACCGTTTCGGCGCGCATTGCGGTCATCACCTCGTCGACGGTCTCGCTGTCGATGATCTCGCCGCGCTGTTCATAGATGACCTTGCGCTGGTCGTTCATGACGTTGTCATATTCGACGACCTGCTTGCGGATGTCGTAGTTGCGCGCTTCGACCTTCTTCTGCGCGGTCTCGATCGCCTTCGACAGCCATTTCGACCCGATCGCCTCGCCATCCTCCAGATTCTTGTTCATCATCTTGGAAAACAAGGTGTCGGGACCGAAGATGCGCAGCAGGTCATCGTCGAGGCAGAGGTAGAATTTCGACAGGCCGGGATCGCCTTGGCGCCCCGAACGGCCGCGCAGCTGGTTGTCGATGCGGCGGCTTTCGTGACGCTCGGTCGCGAGCACGAACAGCCCGCCCGCGGCCAGCACCGCCTCACGCTCGGCGGCAACCTCTTCGCGGATGCGGGCGATCGCTGCGTCGCGCTCGGCGCCTTCGGGCAGGTCCTTCAACTCGTCGTCGATGCGGAATTCTTCGTTGCCGCCGAGTTTGATGTCGGTGCCGCGGCCCGCCATGTTCGTCGCGATCGTGACCGCACCGGTGCGGCCCGCCTGCGCGACGATATGCGCTTCGCTTTCGTGGAAACGCGCGTTGAGCACGCTGTGCGGCACGCCGTCTTTTTCAAGGAAAGACGACAGCAGCTCGGACTTTTCAATCGACACGGTGCCGACGAGCACCGGCTGGCCGCGCTCGTTCGCTTCGCGGATCGTCTTGGCGATCGCGCCGAACTTGTCGGTGATATTCTTGTAGAATTCATCCTCATCGTCGAGGCGCGCGATCGGGCGGTTGGTCGGGATGTTGACGACATTCATCTTGTAAATGTCGAAGAATTCGGCGGCTTCGGTCGCCGCGGTGCCCGTCATGCCCGAAAGCTTGGGGTACATGCGGAAATAATTCTGGAAGGTGATCGACGCGAGGGTCTGGTTCTCGGGCTCGATCTGCACGCCTTCCTTCGCCTCGACCGCCTGGTGCAGGCCGTCGGACCAGCGGCGCCCGTCCATCATGCGGCCGGTAAACTCGTCGATGATCACGACCTTGCCGTCCTTGACGATATAGTCGGTGTCGATGCGGAACATCTGGATCGCCTTCAACGCCTGATTGACGTGATGCACGACCTGCGTGTTCTCGATGTCGTAGAGGTTGTTGCCCTGGAGCAGGCCGGCGTCCTCGAGCAATCGCTCGACATGCTCGGTGCCGTCCTCGGTCAGGTTGATCGACTTGGACTTTTCGTCCTTTTCATAATCATCCTCGGTCAGGCCCAGCACGACCTCGTTCACCCGGATATAAAGTTCCGACTTGTCGTCGGTCGGGCCCGAGATGATCAGCGGGGTACGCGCTTCGTCGATCAGGATCGAATCGACCTCGTCGACGATGCCGAAGTTGAAGGTGCGGTGGACCATCTGCTGGCGGTCGAACTTCATATTGTCGCGGAGGTAATCGAACCCCAGCTCATTGTTCGTCGCGTAAGTGATGTCGCTGTTATAGGCGTCGCGGCGCTGCGTCTCGTTGAGGTTCGGGACGATGATCCCCGTGGTCAGGCCCAGGAAGCCATAGACGGTGCCCATCCATTCGGCGTCGCGCGTCGCGAGATAGTCGTTGACGGTAACGACATGAACGCCCTTGCCTTCGAGCGCGTTGAGATAGCAGGGCAAGGTCGCCATCAGCGTCTTGCCTTCACCCGTCGCCATTTCGGCGATCTCGCCACGGTGGAGCACGACGCCGCCGACCATCTGCACGTCGAAATGGCGCATGCCGAGCGTGCGGACCGCGGCTTCTCTCACCGTGGCGAAGGCTTCGGGCAGGATGTCGTCGAGCGTCTCGCCGGCCGCGAGCCGGTCGCGGAATGCCTGCGTCTGCGCCTGCAACCCGGCATCGTCGAGCGCCTGCATCGCGGGTTCGAACGCGTTGATCTTTTCGACGATCTTGCGGATCGAGGCGACATAACGGTCGTTGGACGAGCCGAACAGGCTCTTGGCTAGGCCAGAAAACATGAAATTTCCCTTGGGATTAGAATGAATTGGCGGCGCTTCGACCGCGCGAATATACGAAAAAGGCCCCTTTGCGGGGCGGCGCCTCAAGAAAGGCGCTAAAACGCTGCTCTATTCGAGCGCGCGGTCGCTGCCGGTGAGCAGGCCGGGAAGGTGCGGCGGGGCCGCCTTGCGCGGCTTGCCGCTCCCGCTGGAAACGCGCCGGGTCGGCGCGGTGGTCGTCGGGCGACGTTCGACGTCGCTCGTTTCGGCCTTGCCCGCGGTTTCTGCGAACATCACCAGCGACCCCATCGCCGCCGGAACGGCAGGCGCGGCAACGGCCCGGTCGGCGGTCGCCAGGCCGGTCAACAATGCCAAAAGGGTCAGCAACAGCCGCAAGAATCGCCCCTAACTACATCCGGAGCCCAGATTATTGCGCCCCGTTCCCTGAACATAGGGTGAAAGCGACGCGACGTCCAGACCCTCAGCCCGATCCGCCTTTGTCAATCGCGGCTCCCTATGGAACCCGCCAATGGACGCGGTTGCTATAGGTCCCGCCGATATTTTCGCCCTGTGCGTTTCGACCGGGCCTGAAGCGCGCACGCTTCTGCACCAACTGGCACGTCGTCGCGTCGAGATCGGCATGCCCACTTGACGTGACGATATCGCATCCCGTTGGCAAACCATCCGTGCCGTAATGCACCAGAAAACCCACTGTACCCTCCCGGCCTTTCCTCTTCGCTTGTGGCGGATAATCGTTCATCGTCACCCAGAAAGCGGGATTGGTCGTAAGCTTTCCCGCTCGCTCCAGCCCGCCCGGCGGCGGCACCACCACTTCCGGCGCTGCAAGAACCAGCATCATCACTGTCAGCAACATCGTCACCCCCTATTCCACGTCCGGATTGAGCCGCTTCACTTCTTGGAGGAAACTCTTCGGTTTCTTGAACAATTTGCTCTTGCGGTCGACCTTGAGCCCGACGACTTCGGCCAACTCCATTACAAAATGGACGCAGTTGCGCTTGTTCAGGCTGTAACTCGGCTGCTCGCGGTCGCGCCATTCGGCGACCTTCGCGATCACCCGCGCATAGGTCGCATCGTCGACCGTCACGTCGAACTGGCGGTCGCTCTTGGCAATATAATCGGGCTTGGACGATTCCACCTTGCCCTTCACCGAACCCAAAAGGATCGCCGGACTGACCGAAACCGCCGTGAAACCATAATTGGCGTCGACCACCTCGCCCGTCGCGTCGAGCGTCCCCTTCATCACGATAAAGGCGTGCGGGAAACGGTCGCCGAAATCATGGCTGTAGAAACTCACGACCACCTCGGCGCGCGCCGGGACGGTGAGGCCCGCGCACAGCATCAGCAACGACAGGAGGAAAAAGCGAAGGCCGCGGGTCATCATCGACGCCCTCTTAGCGAGCCGCGCTTCGCCTTGCCAAGCCGCGATTGCCGCTTGACGGAAACGTCAACTTCGCATCTTGTCGCGCTGACATCAATGTAAGGAGGGGCCCATGGCACGAAAGGCGATTTTCATCACCGGCGGCGGATCGGGGATCGGCCGCGCGGTCGCGCGCCATTTCGCCGGGCAGGGCTGGTTCGTCGGCATCGCCGACGTCAACAGCGCCGGGATCGATGAAACCGCCGCGCTGCTTCCCGAAGGCGCCTCGTCGCGCCATGTGATGGATGTCCGCGATCGCGACCAGTGGCAGGCAGCGCTCGACGCTTTCGCGCAGCAAAGCGGCGGCCGCCTCGATGTCCTCTTCAACAACGCCGGGATCGGCACGGGTGGACAGTTCGCCGATATGCCGCCGGCCGAAGCCGACCGGTTGATCGCGATCAATTTCGGCGGTGTCGTCAACGGCATCTATATGGCGCTGCCGCTGCTCCGCGCGACCCCGGAATCGACGATCCTCAACACCGGTTCGGCGTCGGGATTCTATGGCGTCGCGGGCCTTGCCATCTATTCGGCGACCAAATTCGCGGTCCGCGGGCTGACCGAAGCGCTCGAAATCGAATTCGCCAAACATGACATCAAGGTCCGCTCGCTGATGCCGGGCTTCATCGACACGCCGCTGCTCGACCAGGTCAGCGCCGACAGCAACGAGCCCGCGCGCACCCGCCTGTCCGACAGCGGTTTCGAAATCGTCCCCGTCGAGCGCGTCGCCGGGGCGGCGTGGGAAGCGGTGCATGGAAAGAGCGTCCACACCACGGTCGGCAAGATGGCGAAGCGCCTGTCCCGCCTCGCGCGCTGGTTCCCGGGGCTGATCGTGCGCCAGTCGAAGAAGATCGACGGGCTGGGCGCCGTGGGGCATTGAGCTATTCGACATCGGCGTCGGCTTTGGGGTGGGAACCGGACCTTATCGATCATCCACTTCCGTCATCCCGGGCTTGACCCGGGACCCGCCTTTTCCTTCAAGAAGGCAGGCCCGGATCAAGTCCGGGGTGACGATGATGGATAGGCAACTAATGGTCGTTAGCTGCCGGCTATTTTGCATTCCCGCACGTCACCGAGCCGCTGCCGATATTGCGTACCGTACAGACCGGCTTGCCGAGCACCACCGTCTTGCCGATCCCGCGTGTGGTGATCGCGGCGCTCTTGACCGCGCGCAGGATGTGATCGCCCGCGCCCTCAC
The DNA here is from genome assembly GCF_023197165.1 of Sphingopyxis sp. MSC1_008. Taxonomy (GTDB): domain Bacteria; phylum Pseudomonadota; class Alphaproteobacteria; order Sphingomonadales; family Sphingomonadaceae; genus Sphingopyxis. The sequence goes on along the minus strand of NZ_JALPRD010000008.1, from coordinate 61,638 downwards.
TGTCGCTGATGAGTTCGTCGACCGACAGCGCGCCCGCGTCGACGGCACCCGCACCCGACAATGTCATCTGCGCATTCTTTGCCGCGCCGCCGAGGGTCATCGTGCCGTTTCCGATCATCGCGACCTGCAACCGGTCGGTATTGATCTGGCCGACGACCAGCCGCCCGGGCCCGCGCAGCCCGACCATCGCGCGCTGCCCTTTCAGCTTGTCGATCTGCAGCGATCCCGCCCCCGAAAGCGTCGCCGCGCGCAGATTGGCGGCGTTGATGCGAACCGTCACCGGCCCGCGCGGCCCGCGGCGTTTCTCATCGCCCGCGAACTGGCGCTCGCTGATCACCAGCTTGCCGTCGCGCGCTTCGACGCTCAGCCGGTCGAGCGCGTCCTGCGGCCCCGTCGCCACGGCGCTGACCGGTGCCCGCGTCACGACTTCGACCGTCACATCGGCGCTGACGTCGATCGTCTCGAAGCTGGTGAGGCCATAACGCTTTTCGGCGCCCCATGCGGGGCCGGCAGCAAGCAGGGCGGCGGCCGCGATCGCGGCGCATCTTGTGGCAAGCGTCATGGTGCCGCCTTACCCCGTTCGGGCAGGCGGCACCAGTATCGCATCATTTGCAGGTCGCGGTGCCCGAACCCATCTGCCGCGTCGAACAGGTCGCGCCGCCGGCCAGCGTCACATCGCCCGACCCCAGGATACGAATATCGGCCTTGCCGGTCGCCTGCGCGTCGACATTGCCCGATCCGGTGACCGACACCTCGAGCGTCGTCGCGACGAGCCCGTCGGCGTCGATGTCGCCCGATCCGGTGATGCTGAGTTCGCCCGATCCGATCGTGCCGCCGGCAATCTCGATATCACCCGAACCCGACACGGTGATATCGGCGCGCTTGCCCGTCAGCTTCGCAACCTTGAGGTCGCCCGATCCGGTGACCACCGCCTCGACCGCGTCGCCTTCGACCGTGTCGGCGTCGATCGTTCCCGATCCGGTCAGGCGCACCTTGTTCAGCCGAGGCAGGGTGATCGCGATATCGACGTCATCCTCGTCACTGCTCGAAAAGCTGAAACCCTCGCGCTTGCGGCCGATCGACAGATCCGGTCCGTCGAGCTTGATCTCGAGCCGGTCGAGCGCTTCCTTGCGGCCGCGCGCAGTGATCGAGAAACTGTCGCCCTGACGGATGGTGACGTCGTCGGGACCCGCAACCTCGACGCCGGTAAAGCCGGTCAGGTCGAAGGACTGAGTCGTGATCGGACCGGCGCTGGCCGGCGGCCCGCCCCGCTCGGCCTGCTTTTCGTTGCTCGGCGCCGCGCCGTTACAGCCGGTCACAAGCGCCAGCGGCAAAATCGCCATCATCCAGTTCCGCATCATAAATCTCCTCTGTGTATTGCTTGCATAACACACAGTGGTCATCGCTGTCCAGCGGTCTGCCATCTTGTCGCCACCTTCGGCGTCCAGAGGATATTTCTCCCCGAAACCGAAAGACCGACCATGAGCGTAGCCTTTCGCCGCGAGAGCGACGACGAGCATAAGGAACCCGAATTCGAGCTGCCCATCGCGGTCGGCCCGAATCTCGTGACCCCGCGCGGGCTGCGCCTGCTCGGCGAAGAGGTCGCGCGGCTTGAGGGCGAGATTGCGGAAACCGCGGACGAGGACGCGCGCAAGAAATTGCAGCGCCGCCTGCGCTATTTCCACACGCGCCAGTCGACCGCCGACGTGCAGCCGCCGCCCGCCGATGGCAGCGTCGGTATCGGCAGCCGCGTGGAATACCGGCTGAACAAGGCCGAAAAGACGATCACCATCGTCGGCGGCGACGAGGCCGACCCCGCGCGCGGCCACATCGCCTTTTCCGCCCCGCTCGCGCGCGCGCTGATGGGTGCCGAGGCCGGCGAGAGTGTCGAATATCAGGACCGCGAGGATGCGATCGCGATCCTCGCGGTCGAGCCCGATCCGGAGACGCAGGCATGAAAGACAAGTTCGAACGCCACAAACAGCCGTGGACCCCGGCCGAGATCGACAAGCTCCACACGCTTGCCAAGAAGGGCATGCCGCTGAAGTCGATCGCGAAAGCGCTGACGCGCAGCGAGGAATCGGTGAAGGCGCGCGCCAAGGCCGACAGCCTCTCGATCGCAAAGCTGCACTGACACCCCATGTCCACCAATGAATTCGATGCCATCGTGCTGGGTGCCGGCGCGGCCGGGCTGATGTGCGCCGCGGTCGCGGGCGCACGCGGCCGCCGCGTGCTGCTGCTCGACCATGCCGATGCGGTGGGGAAAAAAATCCTGATCTCGGGCGGCGGGCGCTGCAACTTCACCAATGTGAACACCGTGCCCGACCGTTTCATTTCGGCGAACCCGCATTTCGCCAAATCGGCGCTCGCACGCTACACCCCCGCCGATTTCATCGCACTCGTCGAGCGTCATGGCATCGCCTATCACGAAAAGACGCTCGGCCAGCTTTTCTGCGACGGATCGGCGAAAGCGATCGTCGCGATGCTGCTCGAAGAAGCCGCGAAAGCCGGCGTCGATGTCCGCACCGGCCAGCCGGTGAGCGACGTGACGCACGCCGACGGCAAATTCACCGTCCGTTTCGGCGACCAGAGCTTCACCGCCCCCGCGCTGGTCATCGCGACCGGCGGGCCGTCGATCCCCAAGATGGGTGCAACGGGCTTCGCCTATGACCTCGCGCGCCAGTTCGGCCTCAAGGTCGTCGAGCCGCGCCCCGCACTCGTCCCGTTGACGCTCGGCGGCGACGATGTCCTTTTCCGCGAGTTGTCGGGAATAGCCGCGCCGGTCGAAGCGCGCGCAGGCAAGGCCGCCTTCCGCGAGGCCGCGCTGTTCACGCACCGCGGCCTTTCGGGTCCCGCGATCCTGCAGGTCAGCAGCTATTGGCGCCACGGCGAACCCGTGACGATCGACCTTCTCCCCGACACGCCGTCGGGTTGGCTCACCGAAGCCAAACGCACCCGTCCACGCATCACCCTGCGCGCCGCGCTCGGCGCGCTGCTCCCCGACCGCCTCGCCGAAACCCTCGCCGAACGCCTCGCGCTCCCCGGCGAACTCGGCGCGCAGACCGACCGCAAACTCGCCGATGCGGAGGCACAGCTTACGGGCTGGATTTTCCGTCCGAACGGCACCGAGGGCTTCGCCAAAGCCGAGGTCACCGTGGGCGGAATCTCGACTGCAAACCTATCCTCGCAAACAATGATGGCCAAAACCGTCCCGAACCTCTATGCGGTCGGCGAAGCCGTAGATGTCACAGGGTGGTTAGGCGGCTATAATTTTCAATGGGCCTGGGCCAGCGGACACGCTGCCGGACAGGTGATTTAAGCCCATTGAGCCCCTTTTCCGTCGGCCCGTCACCGCACCGGTGACCGCCCATATTATTGAGATAAAAATGCCTTTCGAAAATCTTTCCCCCGTCCTTTCGGACGCCCTTGTCGCGCGCGGCTATGAAGCGCTCACCCCCGTCCAGACGCAGGTTAGCGAAGACCAGGCCAAGGGCCGCGACCTGCTCGTCTCGGCGCAAACCGGGTCGGGCAAGACCGTCGCTTTCGGCCTCGCAATGGGGGACGAGCTGCTCGAAGACGGCCGTATGCCCTTCGCAACCTCGCCGCTCGCGCTGATCGTCGCGCCGACGCGCGAACTCGCGCTGCAGGTCAGCCGCGAACTCAGCTGGCTTTACGCCAAGGCCGGTGCGCGCATCGCCACCTGCGTCGGCGGCATGGACGCCAGCAAGGAACGCCGCGCGCTCGGTCAGGGCGTGCAGATCGTCGTCGGAACCCCCGGGCGCTTGCGCGATCACCTCGAACGCGGCGCACTCGACCTGTCGGCGCTGCGCGTCGCCGTGCTCGACGAAGCCGACGAAATGCTCGACATGGGCTTTCGCGACGATCTCGAGGAAATCCTCGACGGCACCCCGGCGACGCGCCGCACGCTTCTATTCTCGGCGACGATCCCCAACCCGATCGTCCAGCTCGCCAAGCGCTACCAGAAGGACGCGCTGCGCATTTCGACTGTCGGCCAGGATCGCGGCCATGGCGACATCGCCTATCAGGCCGTCACCGTCGCCCCCGCCGACATCGAAGGCGCGGTGGTCAACCTGCTCCGCCTGCACGATGCCGAAACCGCGATGCTGTTCTGCGCGACGCGCGACAATGTGCGCCGCCTCCACGCCAGCTTGGTCGAACGCGGTTTCGCCGCGGTCGCGCTGTCGGGCGAGCATAGCCAGAATGAGCGCAACGCGGCGCTGCAGGCGCTGCGCGATCGCCGCGCCAAGGTTTGCGTCGCGACCGACGTCGCCGCGCGCGGCATCGATCTACCGACGCTCAGTCTGGTGATCCACGTCGAAATCCCGCGCGATGCCGAAGCGCTCCAGCACCGTTCGGGCCGTACCGGCCGCGCGGGCAAAAAGGGCACCGCGGTCATCATCGTCCCCTATCCGCGCCGCCGCCGCGTCGACGGCATGCTGCGCGGGGCACGAATCAACGCCGAATGGATGGACGCCCCGACCGCCGCCGACGTGCGCAAGCGCGACCAGGAACGGCTGATGGAGAAATTGCTCACGCCGGTCGAGCATGAGCCCGAGGATCTCGAGCTCGCGCAGCGCCTGATGGCCGAGCGCACCCCTGAGGATATCGCCGCGTCGCTCGTTCAGGCGCACCGCGCGCTGATGCCGCCGCCCGAGGACCTGATCGACAACAGCGCCCGCGGTCGCGACAGTGCCGGCCGCCCCGAGCGTGGCGAACGTTTCGAACGCCCCGAGCGCGGCCCCGGCGGCGATCAGCGCGAAGGGTTCGAGGACAGCGTCTGGTTCCGCCTCAACATCGGCCGCCACCAGAATGCCGACCCGCGCTGGATCCTGCCTTTGCTCTGCCGCCGCGGCCATGTGAGCAAGAACGAGATCGGCGCGATCCGCATCGGTCCCAAGGAAACGATGTTCAACATCCCGCGCGCGATCGCCGATCGCTTTGCCGAAGCGGTGGTACGCAGCGCCAACGCCGATGGCGAGGATGACAGCGGCGTGTCGATCACGCCCGCGCCCGACGGCCCGACCTATCCGCCGCGCCGCGATAAGGGTCCGCGCGACAACGCTCCGCGCAGCACGCTCGGCCGCGCGCCCGGCAGCGACCGCAGCTTTGGTGATCGTTCGGGTCCGCGCGGCCCGCGTGGCCCCGGCGGTCCCGGCGGCAACGAACGCTACAAGCCCAAGCCCTTCGGCCAGCGCAGCCCACGTCGTCCGTCGAAGTAACACAATAAGCCTTCTCCTTCAGGGGAGGGCAGCGAGACTTGCCAGCTTGCTGGCTTAGTAGCAGCGGGTGGGGGCCATCGGCCTCGCGCGAGGTTGATGGCCCCCACCCCAACCCCTCCCCTGAAAGGGAGGGGGCTTTCATCGCTTGACCCTTGCACCACAGCGTGTGCCGCCCCAGATGGTCCGGACAGCAGGAGAGCGGCGCATGCAAGCGATCGAAGCCTTTATCGAAAGCCAGGGCGGACCCGAGGTCATCGACTGGCGCGAGGTGACGCTCGGCGACCCCGGCCCCGGCCAGGTGCTGCTGCGACAGACCGCGGTCGGGCTCAATTATCTCGACACCTATCACCGCGACGGGACCTACCCCGTTCCGCTGCCGAGCGGGCTCGGCGTCGAATCCGCTGGTGAAATCATTGCCGTCGGCGCTGACGTCCATGGCCTCCAGCCCGGCGACCGCGTCGCGACGTTCGGCCCCGAACGCACCGCCTATGCCAGCGCGCGGATCGTCGGCGCGGCGTCGCTGTTCAAACTTCCCGCCGACATCGACGATGAAACCGCCGCCGCCGCGTTATTGAAAGCCTGCACCGTCGAGATGCTCGTCGAACGCTGCGCCAAGGTTCCGGCGGGTTCGCCCGTGCTCGTCCACGCCGCCGCGGGCGGCGTCGGGCTGATCCTCGTCCAGTGGCTGAAGGCGATCGGCGCGACCGTCATCGGCACCGTCAGCACCGAAGCCAAGGCGCACGCGGCGCGCGAAGCCGGCGCCGACCATGTGCTGATGTACAAGGCCGACGACGTCGCCGCGCACGTCCGCGAGATCACCGACGGCCAGGGCGTTCCCGTCACCTTCGACGGCATCGGCATGGCGACGTGGGAGGTCTCGCTGAAAGCCACCGCACGGCGCGGGATGATCGTCAGCTACGGTAATGCCGGCGGCCCAGTGACCGGGGTCAACCTCGGCGTCCTTGCGCAGCACGGCTCGCAATTCGTCACCCGCCCGACGCTGTTCGATTATTACCACCTTCCCGGCGAACGCGCCGCGGGCGCCGCGCGCGTGTTCGAGATGATCGCATCGGGCGCGGTGCAGATCACCGTCGGCCAACGCTATTCGCTGCAGGATGCGGCACGGGCGCATGCGGATTTACAGGCGGGGCGGACGACAGGATCGACCTTGCTGATTCCGGAACATTCCTAACCGTCGCCCCCGCGAAGGCGGGAGGCCGCTGGAGATGTAGCAAAAGGCCGATAGCGGCCCCCGCCTTCGCGGGGGCGACGTTACGCCTTCAACCGCTCCGCATGCCACGCGACATGCTCGGCCAAAAAGGTCGAGATGAAATAATAGCTGTGGTCATACCCCGGCTGCATCCGGATTTCGGCCTTCTGCCCCGCACGTTCGCACGCCGCGACCAGCAATTCGGTCTTGAGCTGCTCGGCGAGGAAATTATCGGCGTCACCCTGATCGACGAGCAGGTCGGGCACGCGCAGCCCCTGATCGAGCAACGCGCACGCGTCATAGGCATGCCACTCCTCGCGGTTGTTACCGAGATAATTGCCGAGCGCCTTCTCGCCCCACGGGCATTGCAGCGGCGCGACGATCGGCGAGAAGGCCGAGACCGAACGAAAGCGGTCCTGATTGCGAAGGCCGATGGTCAGCGCACCATGGCCGCCCATCGAATGGCCAGTGATTGCCTGCCGCGTCAGGTCGGCCGAAGCGAAATTGCGCAGCACCAGCGACGGCAGCTCATCCTCGATGTACGAGCGCATGCGGTAGTTCTTCGCCCACGGCTCCTCGGTCGCATCGACATAGAAGCCGGCGCCCAGCCCGAAATCCCATGCCGCGTCGGGATCGTCGGGCACGCCATCGCCGCGCGGGCTGGTATCGGGCGCGATGAAGATCACGCCATGTTCGGCGCACGCGGCGCGATATTCGCCCTTCTCCATCACATTGGCGTGGGTGCAGGTCAGCCCCGACAGATACCAGAGCACCGGAAGCTTCGCGCCGGGCGCATGATCGGGAACGAAGACCGCAAAAATCATGTCGGTGCCGGTGGTCGTGCTTGCATGCTTGTACACGCCCTGCGTGCCGCCATGACTGCGAACGGTGGAGAGGGTTTCGAGGGTCATGATTCTTCCTGCACAGGGATGGCGGCGACAAGCGGCTGATGCCCCCAATGACGCAGCAGGTCGAGGATCGTTGCGCCCGGCAGCCCAAGCGTCGCGGTGTTGCGCAGCGGGTGGACGTTGACCGTTTCCGCTATCGCCAGCACTTCGTCGAGCACGATGGTGATGCTTCCGGGCACCGCATTGATCGCCGCGAGCGGCGTCACCGACCCCGGCGAAATGCCGAGCAATCGCTCCATATCCTCGGCCTTGCCAAAGCTCACATGCTTGCACCCGATCGCGCCGGGAAGCGCCTTCAGATTGACGCGCGCGTCGGACGGCACGGTGACGAGCCAAAAGGCGCCGCCCTTGTCCTTCAGGAACAGATTCTTGGTGTGCGCCCCCGGCATCGCGGCGTGCACCGCGTTGCTCTCGGCAACGGTAAACACCGCCTCATGTTCGTGCGCGGCAAAGGGGATCGCGAGCACGTCCAAATCGGCCAGCAATCCCGCTTCGCCTCGCATCATGGTATCGGCTCAGACGACGCGGTGCAGCGCGCAGAGCTTGTTGCCCGACGGATCGCGCAGATAAGCGAGATACAGGGCGCCAAAGCCGCCTTCGCGCACGCCCGGCGGGTCTTCGATCGAGGTGCCGCCGTTGGCGACGCCGGCGTCGTGCCACGCCTTGGCCTGCTCCGGGCCCTCCATTGCGAAACCGATCGTGCATCCGTTGCCGACCGTAGCCGGTCCGCCGTCGATCGGCGCGCCGACGAGGAACAGGCCGCCGTTATGCACATAGATCAGGCGGCCCTTCTCGTCGGTGATCGCGGGCTTGCCGCCGATCGCCTGAAAGGTCGCGTCATAGAATTTCTTGGCGGCTTCGAGGTCGTTCGCCCCGACCATATTATGACTGTACATCGCCGTTTGCTCCTCCTGATTTTGGTTGCGAATCGATACCTACGCTGTCCCGCCGGGCAGGACCAGCCGCCTTTCTGTTCCGGATTCGTCAAAAATGATGAACCAGGGCGCGGCACAAGGCTCCTAACGGAAAACCACGGTCTTGCGGCCGTCGATCAGCACGCGCTGCTCGGCGACCCAGCGCACCGCGCGCGCCAGCACCTGCGCCTCGGTATCGCGGCCGATGCGGATCAATTCGTCCACCGAATCGCGATGATCGACACGCTCGACCGCCTGTTCGATGATCGGCCCCTCGTCGAGGTCGCTTGTCACGAAATGCGCGGTCGCGCCGATCAGCTTGACTCCGCGCTCGTGCGCGCGGTGATAGGGTTTGGCGCCCTTGAAGCCCGGCAGGAAGCTGTGGTGGATATTGATGCAGCGTCCCGACAACTTCGCCGACAGGTCCTGCGACAGAACCTGCATATAGCGCGCGAGCACCAGATGCTCGGCGCCCGCATTGGCCATGATCTGCAGGATCGCGGCTTCTTGTTCGGCGCGGTTGGCGTCGCTGACCGGCAAGTGGTGGAAGGGCACGCCGTGCCATTCAGTCAGCCGCCGCTGATGCTCATGGTTCGACACCACCGCGGCGATGTCGATCGCGAGATTGCCCGTCGACCAGCGGTGGAGCAGGTCGTTGAGGCAATGGCTGCCCTGCGACACCGCGATGACGAAGCGCGGCTTGACCCGGCTGTCGCTGATCCGCGCATCCATCGCGAAACGATCGACGATCGGCGCGAACGCTTCCTGCACCGCGGCCAGCTCGCCGGGAAAGCGTGGCCCGGCACCGCGGAACTCGACGCGCATGAAAAAGCGCCCCGAATCGAGATCGGCATATTGCTGGCTGTCGAGGATGAAGCCGTCGCGTTCGGCGAGCAGCCCCGTCACCGCCGCGACGATGCCGACCGCATCGACACAGCTGAAGGTCAGGACAAAGGCGGGCTGGTCCATTTCGATCACGCCAGCCGATGCGTCGCGCACAGCTTGTTGCCGGCGGGATCGCGCAGATAGGCGAGATAGACCGTCCGCCCCGCAGTTACCTGACGAATGCCGGGCGGGTCCTCGATCGCCGCGCCGCCGTTCGCCGCGCCTGCGGCGTGCCACGCATCGACCGCCTCGGTCGACGCCGCGACGAAACCCAGCGTTCCGCCATTGGCCCCGCTCGCGGTTTCGCCATTGAGCGGCTTCGTCAGCAAAAAGCGCCCGCCGGCGTGCGAATAGATGAGCCGGCCCCATTCGTCGACGACGCCCGGTGGGATCCCGAGCGCGCCGAGCGCGGCGTCATAGAAAAGGCGCGCGGCTTTGATATCGTCGGCGCCCAGCGCGACATGGCTGAACATGCCGGCCTCAGAACACGACGACGCTGCGGATGCTCTCGCCCGCGTGCATCAGGTCGAACCCCTTGTTGATCTCTTCGAGGCCCATGACGTGGGTGATCATCGGGTCGATCTCGATCTTGCCGGTCATATACATGTCGACGATCTTCGGCACGTCGGTGCGGCCCTTGGCGCCGCCGAACGCGGTGCCGCGCCAGTTGCGGCCGGTGACGAGCTGGAACGGGCGCGTCGCGATTTCCTTGCCCGCCTCGGCCACACCTATGATGATCGAGGTGCCCCAACCGCGGTGGCAGGCTTCGAGCGCGGTACGCATCACCTCGGTATTGCCCGTGGCGTCGAAGGTATAATCGGCGCCGCCGTCGGTCAGTTGCACGATCGCGGCGACCGTGTCTTCGCGGCTCATGCCCTTGGTGTTGAGGAAGTCGGTCATGCCGAACTTGCGGCCCCATTCCTCGCGGTCGGGGTTGATGTCGACGCCGATGATCTGGTTCGCGCCCGCAAGCCGCGCACCCTGGATCACGTTGAGCCCGATGCCGCCGAGGCCGAAGACGACGACGTTGTCGCCGACCTGCACCTTTGCGGTGTTGATCACCGCGCCGACCCCGGTGGTCACGCCGCAACCGATGTAGCAGCTAGACTGGAACGGCGCGTCCTCGCGGATTTTCGCGACCGCAATCTCGGGAAGCACGGTGAAGTTCGAGAAGGTCGAGCAGCCCATATAATGGAAGATCGGCTGGCCCTTGTACGAAAAGCGTGTCGTGCCGTCGGGCATCAGCCCCTTGCCCTGCGTCGCGCGGATCGCGGTGCAGAGATTGGTCTTGCCCGAAAGGCAGCTTTTGCACTGGCGGCATTCGGGTGTGTAGAGCGGGATCACATGATCGCCGGGCTTCACGCTGGTGACGCCCGCGCCAACCTCACGCACAACGCCCGCGCCCTCATGGCCGAGCACGCTCGGGAAGATGCCCTCGCTGTCGAAGCCGTCGAGCGTGTAGGCGTCGGTGTGGCAGATACCCGTCGCCATGATCTCGACCAGCACCTCGCCCGCCTTCGGGCCTTCGAGGTCAAGTTCGACGATCTCAAGCGGCTTCTTCGCTTCGAACGCAACGGCGGCACGGGTCTTCATGGCGTATCTCCCTTTCGCGCGTTCCCATCCCGCAAATGTCGCCGCAATGCAAGAGCATGCCCGCGGAAACATAGCTATGGCATCGCTGTCAGAAGATCAGCGCGTCAGCACTCCACGACGCTGACTGCCAGCCCGCCCTTCGAGGTTTCCTTATATTTGTCGCGCATGTCGCGGCCCGTCTGCAGCATCGTCACGATCACCGTGTCGAGGCTGACGACATGCGTGCCATCGCCGATCATCGCGATGCGGCTCGCATCGATCGCCTTGATCGAACCCATCGCGTTGCGTTCTATGCACGGGATCTGCACCAGCCCGCCGATCGGATCACAGGTGAGCCCGAGATTATGTTCCATGCCGATCTCGGCGGCATTTTCGACCTGCGCGTTCGTGCCGCCCAGCGCCGCGGTCAGACCCGCCGCGGCCATCGAGCAGGCGACGCCGACCTCGCCCTGGCAACCGACCTCGGCGCCCGAGATGCTGGCATTGCGCTTGTAGAGCGCACCGACCGCGCCCGCGGCGAGCAGGAAGGTCCGTACCCCCGCGTCATCGCCGCGATAGCCGCGCCGGTAGAAACGGATCACCGCCGGAATGATCCCGGCCGCGCCATTGGTCGGCGCGGTGACGACCTTGCCGCCCGCGGCATTTTCCTCGTTCACCGCCATCGCCCACAGGTTGATCCAGTCCATCATCGCGAGCGGGTCGGTCAGATTCTGTTCGTGGCGATTGCGAATGTCTTCGGCGATTTGCGGCGCGCGACGCTTGACCTTGAGTCCGCCCGGCAAAATTCCCGTGCTGCAACAGCCCGCGTCGATCGACGAATCCATCGCGCCCGCGATCGCGTCGAGTCCGGCGTTCACCTCGTCGAGGCTGCGATGCACCAGCTCATTCTCGAGCATCATCTCGGCAAAGCTCTTGCCCGACGCCGCGCCCATTTCGAGCAGGTCGGCGCCCGAGGTGAAGGCGAAGGGCAGCTCTACCTCGTCCTCGGCACCGCGGCTGTTGCGCCCCGCCTCATCCTCGTCGACGACGAAGCCGCCGCCGATCGAAAAATACATGCGCTTGGCAAGGATTTCGCCATCGCCGTCGCGCGCTGTGAAGCTCACGGCGTTGCTGTGGAATGGCTGGCGCTGGCGCATCTGGAAATGCAGGTCGCCTTTCGGTTGAAAGCGAGCGCGCTGCCGGCCGAGCAGGTAGATAAAACCTTCGCTCTCGGCCCGATCCCAATGCGCCTTGATCGCGGCGAGGCTGGTCGAGGCGGGAATCTCGCCGGCGAGCCCCGCGACGATCGCGGTGTCGGCGGCGTGGCCCTTACCGGTCAGCGCGAGCGAGCCGTAGAGGTCGGCTTCGACATGCGCGGTGTTGCCCAGCAGCGCGTGCTCGTCGAGCCAGACGGTGAAGCGTCGGGCCGCAACCATCGGACCCACGGTATGTGAGCTCGACGGTCCGACACCAATTTTGAAGAGTTCGAAGAGGCTGATCGTCATGGCGGCGCTATAGAAGACGCGCCGCCATGAAGATAGGACATCGGGGCCAGATTATTTATGCTTCAGGCCGGGTAGGTCCAAGTGGTGTCGCGCGCGAAATTCTCCGCGGCGAAGTCCCAGTTGAGCAATTCGTCGACCACCGCATCGACATAGGCCGGGCGCAGATTCTTGCGGTCGATGTAATAGGCATGTTCCCACACGTCGATCACGAGCAAAGGCTTTATGCCCGCAACCAGCTCGGTGCCCGCATCATGCGTGTCGGTGACCGACAGCGTGCCGTCGCGCGAGACAAGCCAAGCCCAACCCGACGCGAAATGGTTGACCGCGGTTTCCTTGAGCTTCTTCTTGAGGTCGTCGAGCGAACCGAAATCGCGTTCGATCGCAGCGAGCAGGTCATCCTTGGGCGCGGTCTTGGTCGGGCTCAGGCTTTCCCAATAGAAGGCATGGTTCCACGCCTGTGCGGCATTGTTGAACAGGCCCTTGTTGCCCGAACCTTCAGCGTGGTGGACGATTTCCTCGAGCGGCTTCGACGCCAGCTCGGTGCCTTCGATCGCGGCGTTCGTCTTGTCGACATAGGCTTTATGGTGCTTGCCATGGTGCGTCGCCAGCGTGTCGGCCGAGATATGCGGCTCCAGCGCGTCCTGGGCGTACGGCAGGGGAGGATGGGCGATCGTCATGGCAGTCTCCATTTTATTATCGAGGGGTTTGCGGCCTTAAACTCGGTATCGGACCCGCGGGTTGCAACCCTGTGACGAGGAATTTTTCCTCATCTACGCCCTCCCCTTCAGGGGAGGGCAGCGAGACTTACGAACTTGTTCGTTAGTCGCAGCGGGTGGGGGCCATCGACCTTGCGCTACGCCGACAGCCCCCACCCCAACCCCTCCCCTGAAGGGGAGGGGCTCTTCAGGTCACCATTGCCTGAAGCGCCGCGATCCGGTCGGCCTCTTCGGCGGGCTTGTCGCGGCGGATACGCGAAATGCGCGGGAAGCGCATCGCGAGCCCCGACTTGTGGCGCTTGCTGCTGTGTATCGAATCGAAGGCGACTTCGAGTACGAGCGATTTTTCGACCTCGCGCACCGGCCCGAAACGGTTCAGCGTGTTGTCGCGCACGAACTTGTCGAGCCATTTCAATTCCTCGTCGGTGAAGCCCGAATAGGCTTTGCCGACGGGTAGCAATTCGCCCGCCTCGGACCAGCATCCGAAGGTATAGTCCGAATAGAAGCTGGCGCGGCGTCCATTGCCCCTTTGGGCGTACATCATCACGCAATCGGCGGTGAGCGGGTCGCGCTTCCATTTATACCAGAGCCCGGCACGCCGCCCCGCCACATAAGGCGCGTCGCGGCGCTTGAGCATCACCCCTTCGATCGCGGCGTCGCGCGCACCGGCGCGGCGTTCTGCGAGGTCGTCGAAATTCTTGGCATCGATCACTTGCGAGAGGTCGAAATGGCTGCCGGCGAGGCGCGGCGCAAAGGCTTCCAGCTGCCGTCGCCGCTCGGTCCAGGGCAACCCGCGCAGATCGTTGCCATCGACCGCGAGCAGATCGTACACGCGCACGAAGGCAGGGTAGTCGGCGAGCATCTTCTTCGAGACGACCTTTCGCCCGAGCCGCTGCTGCAGCGCATTGAAGCTCGCCGCCTCACCGCCCTGGACCTCGCCGCGCACGAGCAGTTCGCCGTCGATCACCGCATCCTGATCGAACGCCGCGACCAGTTCGGGAAACGCCCCACTGATCTCCTCGCCCCCGCGGCTGTAGATCCGCGTCTCGCCGCCGCCATGGACGATCTGGACGCGAATGCCGTCCCATTTCCACTCGGCGGCATAGTCGGCGAGGTCGACGCTCTCCTCCTCCAACGGATGCGCGAGCATGAAGGGGCGGAAGAAGGCGACGTCGGCGAGGTCGGGTCGCTCCGCCCTGCCCTCGCCCCATGCAAACAACGGCGCATAAGGCGGCGGGATCGCGTGCCATAGCTCCTCGACATCGTCGACGGGCACATCGAACGCTTGCGCGAAGGCCTGTTTCGCAAGCCGCGCCGACACCCCGACACGCATCCCGCCAAGCGCGAGCTTGAGCAGCGCATAGCGTCCATCGGCGTCGAGGCGGTCGAGCAGCGACGCAACGATAGCGGGCGCATCGCTGCGGGTCGCGGAAGAGAGCGCATCAACAGCTTCGCTAACTGTTAAGCCCCTCCCCTTCAGGGGAGGGGTTGGGGTGGGGTCTAGCGGCGTAGCGCCAGCCTTCGAAACCCCACCCCCAACCCCTCCCCTGAAGGGGAGGGGCTTTTCTTGCTCCGGCCACAGCAATGCCGCCGTCTCCGCCGTATCACCGACGAAGTGCCGCGACAGCCGGAACAACTCCTCATCAACCCGCGTCGCGAGCAAGGTCCGCACCGTTCCCGCCTTTACCGCCGGGAAATCGAGGCTCTCGGTCAGCGCCGCGATTGCCCAGCCGCGGTCGGGATCGGGCGTGTGCCGCAAATAATCGACGATCAGCGCGAGCTTGGAGTTGCGCGAGCGCGTGTAGATCAGCCGGTCGATCAGGGCCGCGAAGCGCTTCACGCCTCTTCCTCCAGATCGCGGCCGACGAGGTGCAGCGCGCGCGCTTTGCGCTGATGCAGTTCGCACCAGCGGAGCAGCCCGTCTTCGCTGCCGTGCGTGATCCAGCTCTCCTTGGGGTTCACTTCCGAAATCGTCGTTGTCAGTTCGTCCCAATCGGCATGATCCGAAATCACCAGCGGCAGCTCGACCATCCGCTGCCGCGCGCGCTGGCGCACGCGCATCCAGCCCGACGCCATCGCGGTCACCGGATCGGGCAGCCGCCGCGACCAGCGGTCGTTGAGCGCCGAGGGCGGCGCAAGGACGATTTGCCCCGCCATCTCGGCCTTGTCAGTCTCCGAAACCAACCGCAGTTCGCCAAGATCGACACCGTGCACCGCATAAAGCTGGCACATCTTCTCGAGCGCGCCGTGGATATAGATCGGCGCATCCCACCCCGCACCGCGCAATTCGGCGATCACGCGCTGCGCCTTGCCGAGCGCATAGGCGCCGACGAGCACCGAGCGGTCGGGCTCGGCGCGCACCGCGCCGATCAGCTTGGCGATCTCGTCGGCGGTCGGCGGATGACGAAACACCGGCAGGCCAAAGGTCGCCTCCGTGACGAAGATGTCGCACGGTACGACCTCGAACGGCGCGCAGGTCGGATCGGCGCGCCGCTTGTAGTCGCCCGTGACGACGATCCGCTCGCCCGCATATTCCATCAAGATCTGCGCGCTGCCGAGCACATGCCCCGCCGGGTGGAAGCTGAACCGCACCCCGCCGCGCTCGAACCCGTCGCCATATTCATACGCCTGATTATGGCTCGCCTCGACATCGACGCCATAACGCAGCGCCATGATCGCCAGCGTCTCGGGGGTCGCGAACACCGATCCATGGCCGCTCCGCGCATGATCGGCATGACCGTGCGTCACCGCGGCACGCTCGACGGGGCGCGACGGGTCGATCCACAGGTCGGCGGGTTTCACATAGATGCCGCTTGCATGCGGCTCGATCCAGGATTTGGCCTTCGCCATCAGGCGGCAAGTTTCCGCGCGCGGATCAGGTCGGCAACGAACATCGCCCGCTCCTCGGCGGCGCGTTCGCGATCGGGGAGGCGGAGCAGGAAGGAGGGATGGATCGTTGCGACCAGTTTGCTTCCCCCATCCAGCTCATGCACCGCGCCGCGCATCGACTTGATGCTCACGCTCTTGCCCGTCACTCCGCGCAGCGCGCTCGCGCCCAAGGTAACGATCAGGTCCGGCTGAACAAACGCACGCTCCTTGTCGAGCCACCAGCGGCAGATATCGATCTCGCCCGTCGTCGGATTTTGATGGAGGCGCCTTTTGCCGCGCGGCTCAAATTTGAAATGCTTGACCGCGTTAGTGAGGAACAACCGCCTGCGGTCGAGCCCCGCTTCCTCCAGCGCCTCATTGAGAACGTGCCCCGCCGGTCCCACGAACGGCCGCCCCTGCAAATCCTCCTGATCGCCCGGCTGCTCGCCGACGAGCATGATCCGCGCCGCGCCCGGCCCCTCGCCCGCCACCCCCTGCGTCGCGTTGCAGTAGAGCGGGCAGCGCGTGCAGCGATCGACCGCGCGCGCCACGTCGCCCAGCGTCTTCACATCGTCATCGAGCAGCAATTCGTCGGGCACGCGCGTCCGCCATTTGTCGGTCAAAGGGTTCGCCAGAGAAACGGCCGCTTCGCGCATGCGTTCCACCCTTGCCTCGGCGCCCGCGAGCAGCGGCGCGATATCCTGCGCCTCGGGCAGGTTCTTCCAATATTTCTTGGGCATTTCGGCGCGCATCGCGTCGATTTTCACGCGCGCGGGATTGAAGATCGCGCCATAATAGGTGCGCCACTGGTCCTCGACCACATCGCTGTCCGGCACCTCGTCCTTCGTTCCGCCCGGGCCGTAGACAAGCGTCTCGTCCTGCCAGATCGCGCGCGCGTCGGGCGTCACGATCGCCCAGTCCATGCCATAGAAGCGCCGCTGAAAGAAAGGCGCGGTCAGCCGCAAGATGCGGTGCGACGGTTCGAACCACGCCGCGAAACTCTCGCGCCCCGCCTCCTCGCCCAAGCGCCGGAACCGGACGAATGCGTGCATCTTATGCACGTCACGGCGGATAATCTTGTCAGCCTTCCGCAGCCAGTCGACTTCGGCATCGGTCGTCCGCGCCAGCAATTGCCGATCGCGCGCCGCGCGCCAGATGATCCGATAGAGCCGCGCCGGAACCTCGGGGTCGCGATGGCAGATCACCCGCTCGGCGATTTCGAGCAATTCGCGCGGCAGCGACACCGCGCCGGCTGACGCTGGCGCCGCTGCATCGCCGAACAGCGACGCGCCCTCCGCGCCGCCGCGCCAGCTCACATCTTCGGGCGCGACACCGCCCGCAAGCAACCCGCGCGCCGCGCTCCGCCATTCGGCAAAATCGCCGGGCTCGGCGAGCACAATCTCTCTCACAGCGCGAGCGCCAACTGCTCCGCCGGCGGCGCAAAGCGTGCGCGCAGGTCGGCGCTGTCGGTCAGCTTGCCCGGCCGCCAGTCGAGGGTGACGATGAACGGCAAGACCTTCTTCACCGACGCCGTCAGCTTTGCGAGATCGCCGAGCCGTAGCTTGCCCAGCCGCCGCGCCGCGACGATGCGGTCGACCGCACGCGTCCCAAGCCCCGGCACGCGCAGCAGCAGTTCGCGCGGCGCGCGGTTGATGTCGACGGGAAACGCCTCGCGCCGCATCAGCGCCCAGGCAAGCTTGGGATCGATCGCGAGATCGAGCATCCCCCCGCTCGCGCCCTCCATGATCTCGGCGCGCTCGAAGCCATAGAAGCGCAGCAGCCAGTCGGCCTGATACAACCGGTGCTCGCGCATCAAGGGCGGGCGCACCGGCGGCAGGTCGCTGCTCGCATCGGGGATCGGGCTATACGCCGAATAATAGACGCGGCGGAGCCGGTATCCCGAATAAAGGTTCGTCGCGGTCTTCAATATATCGTCGTCGCGCGCCGCATCGGCGCCGACGATCATCTGCGTCGATTGCCCCGCGGGCGCGAAGCGCGGCGGCATCGCCTTGCCGATCAACCGGCTCTTCGCCGCCTCGATCGCATCGTCGGCGCCGATGCGCACCGACGCCATCGTCTTGCGGATCGTCTCGGGCTTTTTCTCGGGCGCGAAACTTGAAAGGCCTGCCTCGGTCGGCAACTCGACATTGGTCGACAGCCGGTCGGCATAAAGCCCCGCGAGCGCGATCAATCCGGGATCGGCGCCCGCGATCGTCTTCAAATGAATATAGCCCTGGAAGCGATGCTCCTCGCGCAATATGCGCGCAACCTCGACGAGTTGCTCCATCGTATAATCTTCGGAGCGGATGATTCCCGACGAGAGGAACAGCCCTTCGATATAGTTGCGCTTGTAGAAATCGAGCGTCAGCCGCACGACCTCCTGCGGACTGAATCGCGCGCGCTCGACATTGCTCGACGCGCGGTTGATGCAGAAACGGCAGTCGTAAATGCAGAAGTTGGTCAGCAATATCTTGAGCAGCGAAATGCATCGGCCATCGGGGGCATAGCTGTGACAGATTCCCATGCCCTCGGTCGACCCGATGCCCTTGCTCGCCACCGAATCGCGTTTGACCGTTCCCGACGATGCGCAAGACGCGTCATATTTGGCCGCATCGGCCAGGATGCTCAGCTTTTTCAGAATCGGTTTGGCGGACATGCCCCATGCCTAGCATGAGAACATAGCAAGAACAAATCGCCCCGTCGCGTTTACGCTACAAATCGCTACGCCGCGTTTACGCCTCGCGCCACTTGGCGGGCAGCGCGATTTCGGCCACTAACCCCGTCGGTTCCCAGTGTCGCGCGATCGTGCCGCCCAGATTGTTGCGCACGCTGCGTTCCATCAGCAACGTGCCGAAACTGGTGCGGTCGGGCGGCCCGACCAGCCCCTGCGTCCCGGTTTCGGTCCAGGTCAGCCGGAACATCCGCGACTCGCTGCCGTCGGAATCCTGTGACCAATCGACCTCGACGCGCCCGCCGTCCTCCGCCAGCGCGCCATGCTTGACCGCATTGGTTGCGAGTTCGTTGAACACCAGCGCCATCGCGACCAGCGCATTTTCGGGCAGCAGCAGGTCGGGGCCCGACCAGTGGATGCGTGGAAAAGCCGCCTCGACCTCGCGCATCAGCGCGTGCATCGATCCGGTCATGAAATTGGCGCCGAGCAGCACATTCTGCGCGCGGTTAAGCGCGTCGAGCCGGCTGCTGATCCGCTCGACATAATCGTCGACATCGCGCGCGGCGTGGCGGGTCAGCGAGATGATCGCGCTGACCGTCGCGAACAGGTTGCGCATCCGGTGATGCAATTCGCGCATCAACAGATTGGCATTTTCCTGCCGGCTTTTCTGTTCGGTGATGTCGATGCTCACCCCGGTCAGCATCGCATCGTCCGACCGCACGTCCCAGTCACCGCGCACGGCGTTCCAGCGCACCCCGCGCTCGGGATTGAGAACCCGATATTCGGCCGCATAGGGCGTGCCGTTCGCGATCGCTTCCTTCAGTATTTCGCGCAGCGCGGCCCGGTCGTCGGGGTGGACCAGGTCGAAAAATCCGTTGCCGGTCGCAAGCATCGCCTGGAATTCGGAACCCCATAGTTCGGCGCCGGCGCCCTGCGTGCTCAGCCGGTCGGTCCGGGGGTCATATTGCCAGGTCGCTATCCCTGAAAAATCGAGCGCGCGCTCGAGCGTCCGGCGCGCCTCGTCGCGCTCGACGCCGATGCGGCGGAGATCGGCCTCGGCCATGATGATCCCGGCGAAATCCTCGAGCCGTTCGAGCTCGACATCGGTCAACGGTCCGCGTTCTTCGCGGTCGATCACGCAAAGGCTGCCGAGGATCGCGCCGTTATAAGCGCGCAGCGGCACCCCGGCATAGAAACGGATGTGCAGGTCGCCGGTCACCAGCGGATTGTCCTGAAAGCGCGGATCGCCCAGCACGTCGGTCACCATCACCGGCCGCTCCTCGGCGATGACATATTGGCAAAAGCTGATCTCGCGCGGCGTTTCGGGGGTATCGAGGCCGTACGCCGATTTGAACCACTGGCGGCAATCGTCGACCAGCGAGACCAGCGCGATCGGCACGCCGTACAGGTCCGCGACCATTTTCGTGACGCGATCGAACGCCTGCTCGGGCGGGGTATCCATGATGCGATATTCGCGAAGCGTGTCGAGACGCAGCCTTTCGGCGCGTGCTGCAGCTTCGTCTCCCCCGTCCGCCAAACCTCGTCCCTCGCTGCCTTGCGATGCCGATGACTCCGCATCGCTGATGTCCCCGGGGCGCCGCTCTGCCATGAAAAGGGTCCCTACAAAAGCATGCTCGCGCCGTAACGGGAAAGTGGCGACATTCCACTTACTTACTTCGCATTCTCATCGCGTCCCGGCTGACTCTACGCATTGGGGCGCGACAAGTTGCAACGGTTAGCGCCGCTGTTTACGCCATCAGACGGAACCGACCCGCGCCGGGACGCGTATGACTGCATTCAAGAGGGAGCAATTTTGATGACATTGGGTGAGGAACTTCGCGGGCACTTGCCGTTCTTGCGCCGCTACGCGCGCGCGCTGACGGGCAGCCAGCAGCATGGCGACAATTTCGTCCACACAACGCTCGAAGTCATTGTCGCGGCACCCGACGAATTCCACAGCGGCGACGGCACCCGGATCGACCTTTACCGCAATTTCCACCGCATCTGGGAAAGCGCCTATATCGACGAGGGCGAAGACAGCGATGACGGCGAGCACCCGCTCGTCCGTGCCGCGCACCAGCGCCTCGTCCAGATCACACCGCTCGGCCGGCAGATCCTGTTGCTCACCGCGCTCGAGGGCTTTTCGGTCGAGGAAGCCGGGCTGATCACCGGCACCGACGGGCCGACGGTCGAAACGCTGCTCGCCGATGCGGTCGGCGAACTCGACCGCGAATCGCAAACTTCGGTGCTGATCATCGAGGACGAGCCGCTGATCGCGATGGAGCTCGAACAGATCGTGCGAGATCTGGGTCACCGCGTCGCGGGCATCGCAACCACCCACGAAGATGCCGTGGCGGCGTTCGAACGGACCGACGCGGGGCTCGTCCTTGCCGACATCCAGCTTGCCGACGGATCGTCGGGGATCGACGCGGTGCAGGACATATTGGCGATCGCGCCGGTGCCGGCGATCTTCATCACCGCCTTTCCCGAAAAATTGCTTACGGGCGGACGCGTCGAGCCGACCTTCCTGATTTCAAAGCCGTTCCGCGAAAACACCGTGCGCGCGGCGATCAGCCAGAGTTTGCTCTTCACGCCGCAGCTCGCGGCCTAGGGCTTCTTTCCTCTCCCCTCCCGTTTACGGGAGGGGATACCCTTTACCGAAACAGCCTCAGTCCCCGGCGGGACCGTTCGCGGTGAGCTGATCGACATTGTCCATGATCGTGCGGAACGCCTCGCTCGACGGCATCACGTCGGCGCTGCGCCGCGGCATTTCGCCGCTCTCCAATATCGTCTGCAGCGCCGCGCGGCCGCGCGACACGCGGCTTTTCATCGTGCCGACCGCGCAGCCGCAGATCGCCGCGCCTTCCTCATAGGATAATTGCCCGGCGCCGATCAGCACCAGCGCCTCGCGCTGGTCGACGGGCAGCAGCAGCAACGCGCGCTGCACATCGGCGAGGTGCAGGCTGTCGTCCTGATCGTCGGGCGCGACAAGCAACCGCTCGGCGGCAAGCTCGTCATATTCGGCGGTGAATTTCTTGCGCCGCATCTGCGAGAGGAAACAATTGCGCAGGATGACGAACGCCCAGCTTTTCATGCTGGCCGGGCCCGGCACATATTGCGCGCGCGCCTTCCACGCCTTCAGCATCGTTTCCTGCACCAGGTCGTCGGCGAGGTCGGCGTTGCCCGTCAGGCTGCGCCCGAATGCGCGCAGATGCGGCAACATCGCCGCGAGTTCACGCTTGAAGCTGGCATCGTCGAGCGGCTGAGGCGTTTCGTCGCTAGTCACAAAATCCTGATCGCTTGGGCGCCCTGAAGCACCGCTGAATAGACCGAGGGCTTAGCGGGTTGAATCCATTATGGGAACCAAAAGCGCACCCAAAGAGGCAATAACCGATCCCGGCCGGACCAGGCATTGTGCTTTTGTCGCAACACGGTTCGTCGAAAAAACCAGTGGCATGGGAACCCGGGGCCGTTCCCGTCGTTGCTCCCGCATGGCTACGCAAGGCAACAACAGGATGAACGGCAAGGGCCCCCTTCCCCCGGGCGCCGATGCGCCGCGCCGCACGCTGGGAAGTTTTCCCGGTACGAACGGCGACCAGTGGCATCGCACGCTGACTGGTCGGCAGGCGCCCGAGCCGGTGAGCGCGAAGCTGCGCATGATCTATGGCAATGTCGTCGCCGAAAAGCTGCCCGATAATATGCTCGACCTTCTTTCCCAGCTCGATCAGAAAAGCTCGAAGCAATAATGACCGGACCAACCGCTGCTACGCAGCCGCAGGCCGACGCGCTGTCGGACGGTGAATTCAAGACGCTGCTCGCCGGCGTCATTCCGCATCTTCGCGCTTATGGCCGCAGCCTGTCGGGTAGTCCTGACCTTGCCGACGATCTGACGCAGGACACGATGGTCAAGGCGTGGGCGTCGCGCGAACGGTTCGAGCGCGGCACCTCGATCAAGGCGTGGACCTTCGTCATCCTGCGCAACACCTTCCTGTCGCAGATGCGCCGCAACAAATTTGTCGGCGAATATGACGAGACCGCGGTCGAGCGCACGATGTCGACCCCCGCCAGCCAGGAAGACAGCGGCGAGATGGCCGATCTGCAGCGCGGACTGATGGAATTGCCGCAGGACCAGCGCGAGGCGCTGATCCTCGTCGGCGCGGGCGGCATGTCCTATGAGGAAGCCGCCAGCATCTGCGACTGCGCGCTTGGCACGATGAAAAGCCGCGTCTCGCGCGCGCGCGCGGCGCTCGAAGAGATTATGAACAGCGGCCAGTTTTCGCAGAAGCGCGCCGACGCACCGCCGTCGAGCGAAGCGGTCGACGCGATCATGGACAGCGTCGAGACGATCACTGCGCGGCGCGAGGCGGCGAACCGCTAAGTCCTCTCGACTTTGCCGTGCAGCCGCGTCAGATGTGCGCATCCGTCCCCAGCGAAGCGAGCCCCTTTCGATGAAAAACCTGCCGCATCTTGCCCTGATTTCCGCGCTGGCCGTCGCCGCCTGCTCGGCCGCCCCGGCGTCGACCGAGGCCGCGCCCGCCGACACCGCCAAGCTCGACGCCTCGGGTGCACAGCCCGCGACGCCGCTCGCCGACGCGCCTTTCACGGTGAAGGAGATCGCGAGCTTCAACGAGCCATGGGCAATGACCTTCGTCCCCGGCACGCGCGCGGCGCTCGTCACCGAGCGATCGGGCAAACTCAAACTCTGGCAGGAAAGCGGCCCGACGCTCGATGTCGCGGGTGCCCCCGCGGTCGCCTATGGCGGTCAGGGCGGCTTCGGCGACGTGATCGTCGCGCCCGACTTTGCGGCCAGCGGCACGATCTATTTGAGCTGGGTCGAACCCGGCCCCGGCAACACCTATGGCGCCGTCGTCGGCAAGGCGAAGCTGAAGCAGGGCGCCGCACCTGCGCTCGAAGGGCTCCAGATCATTTGGAAACAGGATCCCAAGGTCACCGGACAGGGCCATTATTCGCACCGCCTCGCCTTTTCGCCCGACGGCAAATATCTCTTCATCGGCTCGGGCGAGCGCCAGAAATTCACGCCCGCGCAAGACATGACGGGCAATCTCGGCAAGGTACTGCGCCTCAATCCCGACGGCAGCGCCCCCGCCGACAACCCCTTCGCCAGTGAGGGCGGCGTGACCGCGCAAATCTGGTCGCTCGGCCACCGCAACATCCTGGGGCTCGCCTTCGACGGCACCGGCAAGCTGTGGAACCAGGAAATGGGCCCCAAGGGCGGCGATGAAGTCAATCTGGTCGAGGCGAAGGCGAACTACGGCTATCCGATCGTGTCGAACGGCGACCATTATGACGGCAAGGACATTCCCGACCACCCGACGCGCCCCGAATTCGCCGCGCCCAAACTCTGGTGGAACCCGTCGGTGTCGCCAGCGGGCCTCGTCTGGTACGGCGGCGACGTCTATCCGGGCTGGAAGAACAGCCTGCTGATGGGCGCGCTGTCGGGCGAAGGGCTGATCCGCATGGGCGTCGACGGCGACAAGCTCCACAAGTCCGACTACTGGGACTTCGGCCAGCGCATCCGCGAAGTCGAAGTGCGCGACGACGGCTCGATCTGGCTGCTCACCGACGGCGACGGCGGCAAGCTGGTGAGGCTCGTCCCGAAGAAATAGCGTCCTTCCGTGTGCCCCGGCGAAAGCCGGGGTTCAGAAGCCTCGCGCAGCCTATCGTGGGCCGCGCCCGGATTCGCGCGCCTCTGGGCGCCTTTCGCCGGGGAACAACCGTGACTATATCATCCCCATGATCCGCGGCTTCCTCACCCGGCGCGCCGAATGGCCCGCGCGTATTCCCGATCCCGACGCCTTGCCGCCGCTGGCCTTGCTGTGGCGCGAGATCGGGTCGCTGGCGCGCGCAATGGGGGGCCGCATCCGGCCGATGCCGCCCGAGCCGAACCCCGACAGCGAGCATCCGCCGGTGATGGTGCTCCCCGGCTTCCTGTCGGGCGACTGGGCGACCAAGGCCCTGCGCGCCGACCTTCGCCGCTCGGGGTTCCGCTGTTACGCCTGGGGCCTCGGCTTCAACCGCGGCGCGACCCCCGATATCATCGAGCGCATCGACACCCGCGTCCAGTGGATCATCGACCGCACCGGCTATGCCCCCGCGCTCGTCGGGTGGAGCCTCGGCGGCATCTATGCGCGCGAATATGCCAAGCATCACCCCGGCAAGGTCGCACGCGTCGTCACCCTGGGCTCGCCCTTTTCGGGCAGCCGCCGCGCCAACCGCGCGTGGCGCCTTTACCACCTCGTCGCACGCCACCCCGTGGACAATCCGCCGATCGACTTCCACCCCGCCCCGCGCCCCGAAATGCCGACCTTCGCGCTCTGGTCGAAGCATGACGGCGTCGTCGCGGTGAGCAGCGCGCGCGGCCAGCCGCACGAAAGCGACCGGCAGGTCGAGGTCGACTGCGGCCATATGGGCTTCGCCTACGCCCCCACGTCGGTGGCGGCGATCGTCAAGGCGCTGACCGAAGAGGTCGGCGCCGACGCGCCCGATCAGCACACATCGATGCGATAGGCGGGCGCCGCGCGCCACACCATCAACATCCGCCCCGGCCGCTTTCCGGGGCGCCCCGTCGACACAAAACCGATCCGGCGCAGCAGCGCGCGCGATCGTTCATTGTCCGGGTGGCACTCGGCGACGATCGAACAGCCCGGCCGCGACGAAGCAAGCGCCCCGACGACCGCGCGCACCGCCTCGGTCGCGATCCCCTTCCCGCGCGCCCGCGCCGCGAACCAGTAACCGATCTCATATTCCTGTCCCAAGCGGCGATGGACCCCGATCACGCCGCTCAAATCGGGGCCGCTTTCGTCGCGCACCGCATGAAACACGTCGCCGCCCCCCGATCCCGCGATCAGCGCGCGCGCGTCGGCTTCGGTGAAGGGCGCAGGCAGGAAATGGACCTGCGACGTCACCGTCTCGTCGGTGATCGCGGACAAGGCGCGCGCATCGTCGGCAAACAGCGGCGTGATGCGGCAATGGTCGGTCGACAGGGCAAGCAAGGTATCGGTCATGTCGCGTCTTCTTCAAAAAGCGCACGCCGTGACCGGGGGGTAGTGGTGTGATGATGACCATTCGCCTTGTCCGAACACGGCGGCGATGGTCACAGGTGATGCCATGCCGCTCCTATGTAAAGGAGCGCCAATACGCCTTGAATCGGAGGGATTGGTCTTTGGTCATCGCAGGCAGGCGTAACAGCGCCGCGCCCGCCGATCAAGTCCCGGCTTGACGATCGCATTTCATGCACTATTTAAAGTTACATGAAACGCGACAGCCGACTCTCGGGCGTGCTCCACGTCCTCCTCCATATGGCCGAGCAAGCCGCCCCGATGACCTCGGACCAGCTCGCCAAAGCGATGCAGACGCACCCCGTCGTGATCCGCCGCATCCTCGGCGGGCTGCGCGATGCGGGCTTCGTCCATAGTGAAAAGGGCCATGGCGGCGGCTGGACGATCGCGAAGAGCCTCGCCGATATCACGATGCGCGACGTCTATGACGCGATCGGCCGCCCCAGCCTGATGGCGATGGGCAACCGCACCGAAGCGCCCGGCTGCCTCGTCGAGCAGGCGGTCAACGCCGCGCTCGACACCAGCTTTCAAGAGGCCGAGGCGCTGCTGCTCGCGCGCTTCGGCGAAGTGACGCTCGCGGCGCTCGCCGCCGATTTCCACGCGCGCATGGCCGCGCGATCCACCTCCCCCACCGCACAGGATCATATTCATGGCTGAAGGCGCCCAACATTTTCTCGACGGCTTCAAGGATCCCGCCGCAGTCGCGCGCTACACCGAAAGGCCGCGCCGCTTCGTGCCTGGCCTCGACGGGCTCCACCGCATGACCGGGCTGTTGCTCGCCGAGCGCGTCCCCGACGACGCGCATATCCTCGTGCTCGGCGCGGGCGGCGGCAGCGAAATGAAGGCGATGGCGGAGGCGCACCCCGGCTGGCGCTTCACCGGGGTCGACCCCGCGGGGCCGATGCTTGACCTCGCGGCACAAGTGCTCGGCTCCAACGCCCACCGCGCCGAACTGATCGAAGGCTATATCGACGACGCCCCCGCCGGGCCATTCGACGGCGCAACGTGCCTCCTCACCCTCCACTTCCTCTCGGTCGAAGAGCGCATCCGCACCGCCGCTGAAATCCGCCGCCGCCTCAAACCCGGCGCCCCGTTCGTTGCCGCGCACGGCAGCTTCCCGCAAGGGGCGCACGAACGCGACCGCTGGCTCGATCGCTACGCCGCCTTTGCCATCGCCTCGGGCGGCGATCCCGAACAGGTCGCCAAGGGACGCGAAGCCGTCGCTACCCACGTCGCGATGCTGAGCCCCGAAGCCGACGAGGACGCCCTGCGCGCCGCAGGTTTCCACGATGTCGAGCAATTCTACGCCGCCTTCACCTGGCGCGGCTGGGTCGGTTACGCCTGACCTAATTCGCTCCCGGCGCAGGCAGCCGCGCGAGCAGCGCGACGAGCTGCGCCTGCGTGGTCGCCCCGGTCTTGCGGAAGATGCCTTTCAGGAGGAAGCGGACCGCGTTCACGCTGACCGCCCGCAGCGCCGCATAGTCCTTCAGCGTGTCGCCCGCGGCGAGCGCGACGGCAAGGCGGGCTTCGGCGGGGGTCAGCCCGAACCATTGCGCGACGCGGTCGATTTCGACCACGGGGGTTTCGCCCGGCGCGCTGCCGAGCGTGACGATCAGCGAGGCGCCGAGCCGCACGCCGCCGAGTTGCTGCGCCGACTGGCGCGTGACGCGCGCGACGAGCACGGGGCATTCACGGTCCGCGTCGCCGACCGTCTGGAACGCGAGGCCCGCCGGGTCCGAACTTTTGACGAGGTCGAGCAATCGTTTCTGACTCGCGGGATGGGTGAAGGCGAAGCGCCCCTGCGCGGTGCGGATGAAACCCGCCTTTTCATAGCGCGCGGCGCGGCTGTTCGCGGCAAGGATATTGAGCTGATCGTCGAGGCTGAAGATCGCGAAAGGCGCGGCGTCGGCGGCGGCACGCGCCGCGCCCGCGGCAAGATCGAGCGTCGCAATACGGTCGCTGATCCGCATCGCGCGCTGCATATGCGGGGCGAGGACGCGCAGCCCGCGCTTCAATCGTCCGACATCGCGGTCGCCGGGACCGGGCAGCATAAGCCCGAGCCGCTCGCTGCCGCGCTTGTCGAGCAGCACCGCGATCATTCGGTCTATCCCCCATGGGGCGAGGAAATTGCGGAAGAATTCGGTTTCGAGAAATTCCTCGCGCGTCATGATGTCGTTGCTGTCGACGACGCTGCCATTGCCATAGCGCATCAGCTTGCGCGACCAGGGGTGGTTGCCCGCGTACACCGCGGTGTAGATTTCCTGCACCCCCGCGGCGAGCCCGGTCGCGGCGACGAAACGCGCGCTCGGCGGGCTATTGCTTTCCCAGAGGATGAAGGCCGCTTCCCAGCTCAGCGGGCAGAGCGTGCCCGTGATGCGCGCGAGGGTCTCGTTCCAGCTTTCGGGATGCAGCACCGAATCATAGATTTCGCCAATCAGCGCGTTGAGCACCTCCCATTCGGCCGGCGCATTATGGTCGGACGGAAAGGTCGGTCGCTGGTCGCTCTGCATGCACTTCCCCCCAGAAGACCCGCAGCAACCTCATTTGAGAGGAGCCGGGGCGCGAAGGCAAGCGCAATGCGATAAAATGAAAATATTCCATCCCCTACCCACGTGGGTAGCGAAACAATCTAACGAATCGGACATTAGGTGGGTGCGACCCGAGAAAGGTGGAACCAAGGCCATCTTGCTCTCTTGAAGTCCGTCGGCTTGCCGGCGGACTTCATTTTTGTGCGCCGGAGACTGGCCGAGCGGGCGCGAGCGCCGGGACTGCGTTTCCCGCCAAGCGCGCGTCAACCTTCGAAGCGGATCTCGACCGACGGCGCGCTACGCTGATGCGCACCATGATAGACCGCCTCGATATTATTGCCGTCGGGGTCGAGCAGAAGGCCGCATAATAGCCCGGATGATAGGGCCGCTCGCCCGGCGCGCCATTGTCGCCTCCGCCAGCCGCAAGACCCGCCTTGTAAAAAGCATCGACCGCGGCGCGGTCCGCCGCCTGAAACGCCAGATGATGCCGCCCGGTCAGCTTGCCGAGCGCCGCCTGACTGTCCTTCGTCGACACGAACAGCTCATCGACCCAGAAATAATCCTCGGCCTCGCCGCCGATCGGCACGCCAAGGACATCGAAGATCGCGCCGTAAAAGGCGCGGCTCGCCGCCAGGTCGGCGACGACGAGCTGGATATGATCGATCAACCGCCCGCGGTGCAGCAATTGCGTTTCCATGGATGCCTCTCCTCTCATGCCCGCATGCCATATCCGAAAAACCGCTTCGCCGGACGATGGTTCCCGCCGCTTCCATCGTTAGCGGAGCTTGCATCGACGATAATTACAACATATTGCGCAATATATTGTATAAATCGAATCGCGGATGGGAAAACACATGAATATCCGGCATTGGGCACTCATTCTGGCCGCCACGGCTGCGTGGACGGGAAGCACCGCCGCGGCGCAAGACGCGCCGCTCACGGCGGCCGACAAGCGCGCCGTCGTCGAGCAGCTGGGCCAAACGCTCGAGGCAAATTATGTCTTTCCCGACAAGGCGAAGACCATCGCGGCGGCACTGCGCCGTCAACTCGACGCCGGCAATTATGACGCGGCGCCCGACCGGCACACGCTCGCGAGCGAGCTGACCGACGATCTGATCGCCGCGAGCAACGACCTGCATTTCTCGGTCGGGGTCGATCCGGCGTGGGTTGCCGACTATGCCGCGCGGCAGGACCCCGTGCGCGCCGCGGCAGTGCGCGAGGAGGAACGGCGCCAAGAGGCGCGGAAGAATTTCGGCTTTGCGGGCCTCCGCTATCTCGACGGAAATATAGCTTATGTCGACCTCTCGCATTTCGCCGACCCCGAACCCGGCTATGACGCCGCCGCGGCGGCGATGCGCTTTATCGAAAATGGCGACGCGGTGATCTACGACCTGCGCTACAACAATGGCGGCTATCTCGAGATGGCCCAATTGCTCGCGAGCCAGCTCTTCCCGGGCGACAAGGATCAGGAGCTCTTCGACTATTATTACACACTCGACGGCCGCCGCGTCGAACGCGGCCAATGGGTACTCCCCGCGCTGCCCGCGAAGCGGCTGACCGGCAAACCCGTCTATGTCCTCACCGGATCGACCAGCTTCTCCGCCGCCGAATGGTTCGCCTACACGCTCAAGAAGCTGGGACGCGCGACGCTGGTCGGCGAACGCACCGCGGGCGGCGCGCATCCGGTCGACCGCAAGCCCGTCGGTAGCGATTTCTTCGTGCAGGTGCCGATCGGCCAGATCCGCGACCCCATCGACCGCAGCGATTTCGAGGGACAGGGCGTCACACCCGATCATCAGGTCGCCTCGGCCGATGCGCTCGCGGTCGCGCACCGCCTCGCGCTCGCCGATCTGGCGAAGGCCGATCCGGCGAAGCGGGCCGACGCCGACTGGTTCGCGCCGATGCTCGCCCCGCGCCCCCGGCCAACCACCGCCGCGCTCAAGGCGATCACCGGCCGCTATGAAGGACGCCGCATCGATCTCGTCGGCGGCAAATTGCTCTATACCTGGCGTGAACGGCTGCGCCTGACGCTCGAGCCGCTCGCCGGCGACCTGCTCGCCATCGAAGGCGTGCGCGACTTCCGCTTCCGCATTATGCGCAAAGGCGCCAAGGTGGTCGCTCTCGAACGCATCGACCGCGACGGAACGACCCTGACCTATGCCCGCCTCGACTGACATCTCGACCGATCTCGACGACATCTCGTTCCTCGGCCGCCTCAGCGAAGCGCTGAGCCAGCGGATCGAGGAACAGACGCGTCCCTTGTTCGAAGACGCCGGCATTACCGTTCCCGTGCGGTCCTGCTCGCTGCTCACCGCACTCGTCGAGGCCGGCGAAGCCTCTGCCGCTGATCTCGCGCGGGCGCTCGGCCAGTCGCACCAGCTCGTGATCCAGAAATGCCCCGCGCTGCTCCGCCTCGGCCTGATCACCCAGCACGCCGACCCCGCCGACGCGCGGCGCAAGATTTTCCGGCTGACCGAAGCGGGCCACGACCAGCTCGCCCGCATCGACGCCTATAGCGCGCGGATAAGCGAGGTCTATCGTGCGCTCTTCGAAGAGGTCGGCGACGTCCACGGCGCAATACTGAAAGCGCTCAAGGCCCTGGCCGACAAGCCACTGGGCGAACGCTTCAAGAAATAATCAGAGCGCCCGGAACATCACCAGCGCATCGACGAAGCCCTCGGCCGGATGATCGAAAGCACCCGGCAAGCGGCCAACGACTTCGAACCCCAGCGACTGCCACAGCCCGACCGCACGCACATTGCTGCTGACGACGAAGTTGAACTGCATCGCACGAAAGCCGCGCACTTTCGCATGCGCGATCGAATGCAGCCCCATCGCCCGCGCGACCCCGCGCCCGGTCGCCGCCGCGCCGGTCACATAGCCCGCGTTGGCGACATGGGCGCCGCCGCCGGTCTGATTGGCGCGCAGATAATAGGTGCCAAGGATCGCGCCATCCTCTTCGGCGACGAACGCCTCCTTGTCGGCACCGAACCAATAGGCGAGCGCATCATGCTCGGTCATGTCACGATCCAGCGTCAAAGTCTCGCCCGCACGGATCACCGGTTCGATGACGGCCCAGATCGCTGCGGCATCGTCGGGCCTGGCAGGCCGGATGAGCAGCGCCGTCATGCCGCGCCGATCGCGCGCTGCATCAGGTGCGATCCCGGTCCATAGGGGCCTTCGATGGCGGCGCCGACATAGGCGAAGCCTTGCGCGTGCCAATAGCTGTCGGCGCCCTGGATCGCGACCAGCCGGATGTCGCGGCAGCCCTCGATTTTGGCCTGCCGGACGGCAAAGGCGGTCGCAGTCGCCCCGGCGCCGGTTCCGCGCGCCGCGGTCAGCAGCGCGATGTCGTGGAGATAATAGCTGTCCGCGGCCGGAATTGCGCCGAGCAGCGCGCCAAGCTTTGGAGGCTCGGCATCGCGCGGCCATGGATGGCTGATCAGATAGCCCAAGGGCGCCTCGCCGCGCTCGAAAATCGCGCAGCCGGCGGGATAGTGCGCGAGCCGGTCGGCAAAGGTGGCCAGCGGCTCGGTGAAGGCACCATGCACGACGTCCGAAATCGCGACGACGGCGGGCAGGTCTGCGGCGCCCATCGGCCGCCACTGCGCCGCACTGCTCATGGCATATCCTCCACGAACGGCGCGACCACGTCGGCCGTCACGCGCAGCGGCCGCCCGCTCGCCTTGTCGAGCAGCGCCCACACCGTCCGCGCGCGGACATGGACTTTGCCATCGGCGTCGGTGAACTCCATGTAGCGATCGAACTTCGCGCCCTGCGGCTTGTCGGCGACCCACGTCCGCGCGATCACCGTCTCACCGGGGCCGAGCGCGCGCAGATAGTCGATCTCGTGTCGCACCACGACCCAGATATAGGCAAGCTTGTGCGCCTCGGGCGCCGCCGCGTCCCAATGCCCCGTCGCAACCTGCTGGATCCACTGGACCCAGACGGCATTGTTGACGTGCCCCAGCTCGTCGATGCTCTCGGGCGTCGCGACGAGCTCAAGCGTGAACTCCCTCATGCGAGTTCGACGGTGGTCACCATATAACCCGCATCACGGAGCGCCGCGACGAGGCTGTCGAGATGCTCGCGGTCGCGCGCCTCGCACTCGATGTCGGTGATCAGCCCCTTCGCGGGCAAGGTCGTGAAGATGCGCTGGTGATAGATTTCGATGATGTTGACCTGCTTCTCGTCGAACAGCTTCATCACCTTGAACAGCGCGCCGGGACGATCCTGCAAGCGGATGCGCAGCCGCGCGATGCGGCCCGAGCGCGCGAGGTCGCGCAGCAGCACATTCGCGAGCAGGCGCGTGTCGATATTGCCGCCGGTGAGCACGAGGCCGACCTTGCGCCCGGCAAACTCCTCGGGATGCGCGAGCATCGCCGCGAGCCCCGCCGCGCCCGCACCCTCGACCACCGTCTTCTCGATCTGGAGCAGCAGGCTGACCGCGCGCTCGAGGTGGCGCTCCGCAACCAGCACGATGTCGTCGTTGAGCTCGGCAACCAGCTTGCGCGTATAGGCGCCCGGCTCCTTGACCGCGATGCCCTCGGCGAGCGTGTCGCCCTCGCACGCCATGTCGACGCCGTTGAGTTCGGCATACATCGACGGATACAGTTCGGCCTGCACCCCGACGAGGCGCATGTCATTCTTGATCCCGCGCGCCGCGGTGCCCATGCCCGCAAGCAGCCCGCCGCCGCCGATCGGGACGATCAGCGTGTCGAGGTCGGGGACATCCTCGAGCATTTCGAGCGCCACCGTTCCCTGCCCCGCCGCGACGTGCGGATGGTCGAAGGGATGGACGAAGGTCAGCCCGCGCTCGACTTCCAGCTCGCGCGCATGCGCATAGGCGTCGTCGAATTTCTCGCCGAACAGCACGATCGTCGCGCCGTGGCTCGCGGTTTGCGAGACCTTCACCTGCGGCGTCGTGCTCGGCATCACGATGGTGACAGGCACGCCGAGGCGCTTGCCATGATAGGCGAGCCCCTGCGCATGATTGCCCGCCGACGCCGCGATCACGCCGCGCGCGCGCGCTTCCGGATCCATCAGCAACAGCGCGTTCAAGGCGCCGCGTTCCTTATACGCCGCGGTGAATTGCAGATTTTCGAACTTCAGCCACACTTCGGCGCCGACCATTTCGGACAAGGTCTGCGAATGGAGCGTCGGCGTCCGCACGACCGAGCCGTTAATTCGTCCCGCCGCCGCGCGCACATCGTCCAATGTGATTGCCGGTAAATCGGCGGCGGAGGTCAGGGTGAGTTGATCTGTCATAACGGCAAGCGCACTAGCCTATCTGGCGCGCCGCGCAAACTATGCTTATGGACTTGGCCATGAGCGAACAAAAATTGCGCATCAGCTTCATCGGCACCGGCGTCATGGGCGGACCGATGGCGGGGCACCTCGTCAAGGCGGGTCACCACCTCACCGTTTACAACCGCACGCGCGCCAAGGCCGAGGCCTGGGTCGCGCAGCACGGCGGCGCAGCGGCATCGACCCCCGCCGAGGCTGCGCAGGGCGCCGATGTCGTCCTGACCTGCGTCGGCAACGACGACGATCTCGCGCAAGTGACGCTCGGCCGCGATGGCGCGTTCAAGGCGATGCGCAAGGGCGCGCTCTTCGTCGATCACACCACCGTCTCCGCGCGCATCGCACGTCAGCTGTCGGTCGAGGCAGAGGGGCTCGGCCTCCTCTGCCTCGACGCACCCGTTTCGGGCGGCGAGGCGGGCGCGCAAAACGGTACGCTTTCGATCATGTGCGGCGGCACCAAGGCCGCGTTCGACGCCGCCGCGCCGGTGATGCAGGCCTATGCCGCGCGCATGGTCCATATCGGCGGCCCCGGCGCGGGACAGACGACCAAGATGGTCAACCAGATCGCGATCGCCGGCGTCGTTCAGGGCCTGTCCGAAGCTTTGCGTTTCGCGCAGGCGTCGAAGCTCGACACCGACAAGGTGTTCGAAGCGGTGTCGGGCGGCGCCGCGGCGAGCTGGCAGATGCTCAACCGCTGGGGCACGATGGCGAAGGACGAGTTCGATTTCGGCTTCGCGGTCGACTGGATGCGCAAGGACCTCGGCCTCGCGCTCGACGAAGCGCGCGTCAACGGCGCAACGCTCCCCGTCGCCAGCCTCGTCGACCAGTTCTACGCCGATGTGCAAAAGGCCGGCGGCGGGCGCAAGGATACCAGCTCGCTCGTGACGAGGCTCCCCAAGTGAAGCGCCTGATCCTGACCGCGCTCGCGCTGACCCTCGCCGCCCCCGCGCATGCCGATACGCTGGTCGACAATGTCAACGGCATCACGCTCGACAAGGACGGCAAGCTCGTCCGCTTCACCGGGCTCGTCATCGACACGCAGGGCAAGGTGAAACAGCTGCTCGACCGCAAGGACAAGCGCCCCGAACGCCCTGACTTCAAGGAAGACGGCAAGGGCCGCACCCTCATCCCCGGTCTGATCGACGCGCACGGCCATGTCATGGGTTTGGGCTTCCAGCTGATGCTGCTCGACCTCAGCGGCACCAACAGCCTTGCCGAAGCGCAGGCGGCGATCCGCAAATATGCCGCCGACAATCCCGAAATGCCGTGGATCATCGGGTCGGGCTGGAATCAGGAGAAATGGGGCCTCGGCCGCTTCCCGACCGCCGCTGACCTCGACGCCGCCGTGCCGAACCGCCCCGTCTGGCTCGAACGCATCGACGGCCACGCCGGCTGGGCGAACACCGCGGCGATGACCGCCGCGAAGATCACCCCCGCGAGCAAATCGCCCGAGGGCGGCCGCATCGAAATGGAGGGCGGCAAGCCGAGCGGCGTTTTCGTCGACGCCGCGATGAACCTGATCGACAGCGCCAAGCCCAAGCCGCTCGCGCGCGACCTCGACCGCGCGCTCTATCTGGCGCAGCAAAAACTGCTTTCACAGGGCATCACGACGATCGCCGACATGGGCACCAGCATCGCCGACTGGCAGGCGTATCGCCGCGCCGGCGACAAGAAACAGCTCGCCGTCCGCATCCTGAGCTATGGCGCGGACATCGACAATATGGCGATCATCGCGGGGTCCGAACCGACGCCGTGGCTCTACGACGACCGCCTGCGCATGGTCGGGGTAAAGCTTTTGCTCGACGGCGCCTTGGGGTCGCGCGGCGCGTGGCTGAAGACGCCGTACAGCGACGCGCCGGGGCAAAAGGGCCTAGCTTTGCTCACGCCCGCGCAGCTCCGCAACAAGATGGTGCGCGCGTCGATGGACAAGTTCCAGGTCGCGATCCACGCGATCGGCGACGCCGCCAACGCCGAGGCGCTCGACGCGATCACCGACCTCACCGCCGACCTGCCCGGCGAGCGCCGCTGGCGCATCGAACATGCGCAGATCATCGACCCCGTCGACATCCCGCGCTTCGCGGCGCTCAAGGTCATCGCCTCGATGCAGCCCGTCCACCAGCCGAGCGACCGTATGATGGCCGAAGCGCGCCTCGGCCCCGATCGCCTGAAAGGCGCCTATGCGTGGCGCAGCCTCGAAAAGGCAGGCGTCCGCCTCGCCTTTGGTTCCGACGTGCCGGTCGAAAACGCCAATCCCTTCCCCGGCATCGCCGCCGCGATCTCGCGCACCGATGCCAAGGGCGAACCCTTCGGCGGCTGGCGCCCCGAGGAAATCGTCACCCGCGAAACCGCGCTCGACGGCTTCACCCGCACCGCCGCCTTCGCCGGTTTTGCCGAGGACCGCATCGGCACCTTGATGCCCGGGATGCGCGCCGACTTCCTGATCGTCGAGGCCGACCCGATGCTCGCCAGCCCCGACGAAATTCGCAAGATGACCCCGCTCGAAACCTGGATCGGCGGCTATCGCTATTACAAGAAGAGCGAGGGCGCGACCGTTGGCCGCTGATACGCCTCCCAAAAACGTACCAACGCGGCGCGCGCTGCTCACCGGCCTCGCGGCGCTGCCGGTTGCCGCCGCAGCGGCCGCGGCCGAGCGCAAGGAACGCAAACCGAAGAAGCGCAGGCCCGCCAAGCCCAAGGTCCAGCATGTCGATGTCGCGATCATCGGCGCGGGCGTGTTCGGCGCATGGACGGCATGGCATCTGCTCCGCGCGGGCAAGACGGTGCGGCTGTTCGACGCCTATGGTGCGGGCAACGCGCGCGCCTCATCGGGGGGCGAAAGCCGCGTCATCCGCATGGGATACGGCGCCGACACCATCTATTCGGATATGGCGCGCGACTCGCTCAAATATTGGAAAGACCTCTCCGACACCGCGAGCGCACCGATCTTCCACAACACCGGCGTGCTGTGGTTCGGGCCGCAAGGCGACGCCTACACCGCGCAATCGCTAGCTTGGCTGCAGGCGAACCGCGTCGGGCACGAGCATGGCGACGTCAGCTGGCTTCAGAACAAGTACCGCCAGATCCAATTCTACCAGGGCGAGACCGGAATCCTCGAAACCGAAGCCGGCGCGCTGATCGCCGCGCGCGGGGTGCAGGAACTGATCGCCGACGCACAGATCGAGATCGAGCGTGTCGTCATGCCGGCGCCGCTCTTCTCGAAAAAAACGAAGCGCCACACACTCCCCGACGGCGGCACCGCCGACCATCTCGTCTATGCCGCCGGCCCGTGGCTCGCCGAACTCTTCCCGCAGCAGTTGATGAACAAGATCGTCGCGACGCGGCAGGAGGTCTATCATTTCGGCGCACCGCAGGGCGACACGCGCTTCGCCCCGCCCGAGCTTCCCGTCTGGGCCGACAACAGCAACAATGGCATCTTCTATGGCATCCCCGACCTCGAGGGGGCCGGGTTCAAGATCGCGATCGACCGCCACGGACCGCGGATCGACCCCGACACGATGGAACGCACGCTGACCGCGGAGGGCATCGCGGAGGCGCGGGCCTATGTCGCGCGCCGCTTCCCCGGCCTCGCGAACGCACCGTTGATCGGCGGGCGCGTCTGCCAGTATGAGAACAGCTCGAACGGCGATTACCTCATCGACCGCTTCCCGGGACAGGACCATGTCTGGCTCGTCGGCGGCGGGTCGGGGCACGGGTTCAAGAACGGCCCCGCGGTCGGGAAACGCGTCGCGGCACATATCCTCGACAAGAATCTCGCGGTCGAACCGCGCTTCAGCTTCGCGACCAAGGGGACGGCGGCGGCACGGACGGTTTTTTAATCGGGGCAAGCATGAAACTCACCGACTGCCACAATATCGACGACTTCCGCGCGCTCGCGAAGCGCCGCCTGCCGTGGCCGGTGTTCGACTATATCGACGGCGCCGCCGACGATGAGGTCACGCGTCGCCGCAACCGCGCGGCGTTCGACGATTGCGACCTGATCCCACGCGTCCTCGCCGGGGTCGAACGCGTCGACATGCGCACGACCTTGTTCGGCCGCGAGATCGCGATGCCGCTCTTCCTCTCACCGACCGCGCTCCAGCGCCTGTTCCATTGGCAGGGCGAGCGCGCCGTTCTCCGCGCCGCCGCGAACGCCGGCACCGTCGCGGGCATATCGAGCCTCGCGACGATCAGCCTCGCCGAAGCGGGCGCGCTTACCGACGGGCCCAAGCTGTTCCAGCTCTACGTCCACCACGACGAAGGCCTCAACCAGGCGATGCTCGACGCCGCGCGCGACGCCAAATTCGACGCCGTCGCGCTCACCGTCGATACGATCGTCGGCGGCAATCGCGAACGCTGCCTGCGCTCGGGCTTCACGTCGCCGCCGCGTTTCACCGCGTCGAATATGCTGAGCTACGCCGCCAAGCCCGGCTGGGGGCTCAACTATGTCCTCCGCGAGAAATTCAGCCTGCCGAACCTCGCGACACACGTCTCCGAAGGGTCGAGCGTCCCCAAATCGGTCGCCGAATATTTCACCTCGATGCTCGACCAGAGCCTCGACTGGAAACGCGCCGAGGCGATCCGCCAGAAATGGGACGGTCCCTTCTGCCTCAAAGGCATCGTCGCGGTCGAGGATGCCAAGCGCGCCGCCGACATCGGCGCGACCGCGATCATGGTGTCGAACCATGGCGGGCGCCAGCTCGACGGCAGCATCGCGCCCTTCGACGCGCTCGCCGAGATCGTCGATGCGGTCGGCGACCGGGTCGAGGTGATCTGCGACGGCGGCATCACGCGCGGCACGCACGTACTGAAGGCATTGTCGGTCGGCGCCAAGGCCTGCTCGGGCGGCCGCCTCTATCTCTACGCGCTCGCCGCGGCGGGCGAGGATGGCGTCGCGCGCGCGATCGCGCTGCTCCGCGCCGAGATGGAGCGCGGGATGAAATTGATGGGGGCCAGGACCCTCGCGGATCTCGGCCCCCATAATCTGCGCTGGCGGTAACGCCGGCTTTCGCGCACGAAAAAGGGGACGGCCTCCCCCGAAGCCGTCCCCTTAGCGCGTGGTCGCTGACCCGCTAGGCGATCAGAAAGATGCGCCAAGCGTAAAGACCACGGTTGGATCGTAAAGCGTGTCGAATTCCTTGATCCCCGACTTTTTGACGTCGGTGTCGATATATTGGACCGAGAAGGTCAGCGGGCCCGCAGGCACCGAAGCGCCGACCGACCAGTCGATATATTTGCCATCAGGCGACACAAGGCCCAGCGAACCGTCGTTATAGCCGATGCCCGCGGTCAGCGTCAGCGGCGTGTTGGGGACGCCCAGGCCGGCGCCGAGGTTCAGATAGATATTGTCCTCGTCGCCGAGCGAATTCTGCTTCGGCGCATAAGCGACCATACCGGTGACCGAGACGGGACCGATGTCGTGCGACAGCTTGCCGATGCCTTCGAAATAGTCGGTCGGTGCGCCGCCGTCGTGGCTGCCGGGATAGGTGTAATAGGTCACGCCGAGGTCGACCGAAGTGCCCGACGCGATCTCGGTGTTGAAACCCGCATAGAGGTCGAGTTCGAATTTGCCATAGGCATCGCTGTCGGGAAGCGACGAGCCCCACACGCCTGCGTAAAGGCCGCTTTCATGGCTGACCGTCAGCGTCGGCTGCACCGCAACCTTTTCATTCGACAGCGAAATGCCGCGGAAGCGATAGTCCGAGGTGAGCGCGATGCCGCCCGAAAGCGAGAACGGGCCGCTGGCCGCTTCTTCTTCCTGGGCGAAAGCGGGCGTCGACATGGCCGACGCGGCGAGCAGCATGCCGAAACACGCTTTGGTAAGAAACTTCATGGGTGATCCCCCTAAATAAAAAACGGATCGTCCCAGCCTGCGTTGCGTGTTCACGCCTCTTCGTACGGGCCTGTAACGACGAACGCTTGTGAAATTGCCGATTTTGCTGCGATGCACAAACGAAAATTGCGCAAAGGGACGAATCGGCGTCAGACTGTGACTTTCGCGCAACAGCCACCCCGATATACGCCGGGCTTTGCCAAGCCGCCCCCGGGCGGCTAAAGAGCGGCGCATATCTCCCTTTCTTATCGAGCCCGCACCATGAGCGATCACAACCCCGGCCTGCGCCCCTGGCGCGACATCGCGCGGCGCGAATGCCGCCAGATCATGGTCGGCAACGTCCCCGTCGGCGGCGGCGCGCCGATCAGCGTGCAGACGATGACCAACACGCTGACCAGCGATCCGGTCGCGACGATCGACCAGATCCGCCGCTGCGAGGAGGCGGGCGCCGACCTGATCCGCGTCTCGTGCCCCGACGTCGAGTCGACCGCGGCGCTCGGCAAAATTGTCCGCGCGTCGCGCATCCCGATCATCGCCGACATCCATTTCCACTATAAGCGCGCACTCGAAGCCGCCGATGCCGGCGCCGCGTGCCTGCGCATCAATCCCGGCAACATCGGCAGCAGCGAGCGCGTCGGCGAAGTCGTCCGCGCCGCTAAAGCCAACGGCTGCGCGATCCGCATCGGCGTCAACGCCGGCAGCCTCGAAAAGGACCTGCTCGAGAAATATGGCGAGCCGTGCCCCGAAGCGCTCGTCGAAAGCGCGCTCGACCATATCAAGCTGCTCCAGGATCACGACTTCCACGATTACAAGGTTGCGGTGAAGGCAAGCGACGTCTTCCTCGCGGTCGCGGCTTACGCGCAGCTTGCCGACGCGGTCGACTGCCCGCTCCACCTCGGCATTACCGAAGCCGGCGGGCTGATCGGCGGCACCGTCAAATCGGCGCTCGGCATCGGCAACCTGCTCTGGGCGGGCATCGGCGACACGATCCGCGTTTCGCTCTCGGCCGAACCCGAGGAAGAGGTCCGCGTCGGCTATGAAATCCTCAAATCCTTGGGCCTCCGCACCCGCGGCGTCCGCGTCGTCTCCTGCCCCAGCTGCGCGCGGCAGGGCTTCGACGTCATCCGCACCGTGCAGGCGCTCGAAGACGCGCTCAGCCACATCAAGACCCCGATGTCGCTCTCGGTCCTCGGCTGCGTCGTCAACGGCCCCGGCGAAGCGCGCGAAACCGACATCGGCATCACCGGCGGCGGCAACGGCAAGCATATGGTCTTTCTGTCGGGCGTCACCGATCATCATGTCGAGGACGCCGACATGATCAGCCATATCGTCAAGCTCGTCGAAGCCAAGGCGGCCGAGATCGACGCGGGCAGTTCGGTGAGCATGGACACGCTGCACGGCAAAGCGGCGTAAGGATGCCCCGCTAGCCCGGGACTCGCGTGAGCTGGGTATAGGCGATCCGCCAGCTCCCACCCTGTTTGATCCACATATGCACGATGCGCAGGCGGCGGCTCTGTTGGCGTCCGGCCTGCGTCCAGCGCAGCGTCATCAGCCCGCCCGTCATCGCCGTGTCGCCATCGACGCGGTGGGTCGGCTGCTCGATCGTGAACGGTTCGATCCGGAAGTCGGGCATTTCGAAATCGACGAGATAGGAGCGTTTGTCCTGCGTCGTCGCATCCGAGTTCACGAGCAGATAATCGTCGGTCACCAACGCGCCGAGCGCCGCGATGTCCTTGCGCACCGTCGCCCGGTTGTGCGCCTCCACCGCTTGCGCAAGATCGGCGGGCAAGGCGGCGGCGTCCAATCGCCGATCAACCGCGATCCAGTTCACTTCCCATGTCGCGCCATTGTCGGCCGAAAAAGCCTGCTCGAACCGCGCTTCGTCGGCCGACACCTGCGTGATGACGAAGCGCACGCGGATCGCGCGCTCACCCAGCTTGTCGTCGCCATAAAAGATCCCGCGCCCGTCGGCGCCGAAGCCGCCGACCACCGGCGGGGTCATCGCCCCGTCGCGCAGGCTCGCGAAGTTGAGGCTCCACTTGCGCGCGCCGGGATCATAAAGGCGCAGCGATATGCCCTCGATCTTGCCCGCGGGGCCCGCAACCGACAGCTCGACGCTGTTCGCCCGGCCGTCCATCAGGCCCCGAACCAGGCTGGTGCCGCGATATTCGGCCCAGACCGGCGATTTGCCCGACAGTGGATTGGTGAGCACGCGCACCTCGGTCGACCATTCGCCAATCTCGAAATCGAAATCGCGCTGGCCTTCGCGGGTGATAGCCGGCGATGCGGCCGGCGCCGATTGCGCCATCGCCGGAACACTCGCCAGCGCGATCAGCAGGGCCATCCATCGCGCGCTCACGATGCAATCCGACCTTCGGGATCGTCGACGACGACCACATCACAGCGTTCGAACATCGGCATCGGCACCTCCTCCAATCGCTCTTGTCGCACCTCGAATACGAGATTTCGCCGCGCGACGAAATGGTGCGCCCGTTGATACACATTATTGATGCATCAACGGGCGCGCCTCATCATCGCGAGGACGGCTCGGATCAAGCTGTCTCAAGCGTCCGATCTTGTGGTTTGACGGTCGTTTCCGCAGCATAAATATTCGCCGCGGGCGTCTTCAGATGCGCTTCGAGCAGGTCGAAAATCACCGAATCTTCCTCCGCGTCGAACTTCCGCGCGAACAGGTCGCCGCTCAGCGTCAGGCGCAGCGCATCCGCCGTCACGAAGGTGCGCGGGCGCAGCTTGATGTCGCCGTCGGGCACCCAGTCGATCGTGCGCAGATCGTCGTTCATCACTTCGCCCTGCGCGCGGCTGTTCATCATCAATGTCTGGAAAAACGCCTCATCGGGGATGAAACTGCGGCGATAGAAAGTCTTGAACCGCTCGGCGCTCGGGTGGTGGACCGCAAAATGGCAAAAGCTCCGCGTCACGGCTTTCCACTGCGTGCCGATATAGGGCGTCGCGTCTTTCAGGAACGCGCGCGGCAGGCGGGTGCGGAACATGCGCCCCAGTGCCTCGACGAACATATGGCTGACGCGGTTCATCGTATCGGGCCGCACCGCCCGCTGGTCGAGCGCGCGAATATATTGGCGCCGCGGGTTGGCGCGCAGGAAGGCGCGGATATAGGCTTGCGACTTCAACGGGAAATCCTGTCCGCTGAGGTTGATATAATGGGTCCAGCTGCGATTCATCTTCAGCAGTTGCTTCATTCCGCGCAATTCCGCGTCGACCAGGCTGTAGCCGCCCCACAACGCCTTTTTCGATTCGATGATCGCGACCCCTTGAAAGGGTTTCAGAAAGGCGGCGATATCGGCGGCGAACTCGGGTCCTGATCCTTTGTCGACGTGGATCACATAGCTGTTCCCGGGCGCATAAATGGCATTGAACATCCGTTTGAATTGTTCGGGAAAGCGGTGGAGGAGGATGAAATAGCCGATCATGCAGGCATGCCTTTCGGATCGCCGACCCGGGCTGTCAGCC
This sequence comes from Sphingopyxis sp. MSC1_008, assembly GCF_023197165.1. Lineage (GTDB taxonomy): Bacteria > Pseudomonadota > Alphaproteobacteria > Sphingomonadales > Sphingomonadaceae > Sphingopyxis. The sequence goes on along the minus strand of NZ_JALPRD010000008.1, from coordinate 18,919 downwards.
CACCGGAATCGCGATCATTTTCCTGTCCCGGAAAACCCAACCAAAGTCATTTTGATCGATAGGAGACAATGCCCGACAGATGGCCTGCTGCGTTGCGACGCGGCTAGGTCCAGTGGCATCCTCTCCATATGGGGCGGCGGCGGGTGATTGTAAGGGCGCGCGCCATTGCCCAGCGGCATGCGTCGCCGCTAAGGCAGATGCGACGCCGCTCTTTTAACAGGATAATCCGCGTGACCCTATCGATCCGCCCCGCCACGCCCGCCGACCTGCCACTCATCGCGCAGTTCATCCGCGACCTCGCCGACTATGAAAAGCTCGCGCACGAGGTCCGCTTCGACGAGGCGAAGCTCGGCGAGAAACTGTTCGGCCCGCGCCCCTATGCCGAGGTGGTGATCGGCGAGATCGACGGGAGTGCGCAAGGCTTCGCGCTCTTCTTCCACAATTTCTCGACCTTCGAGGGGCGACCCGGCATCTATCTCGAAGATCTGTTCGTCCGTCCCGAAGCGCGCGGATCGGGCCTCGGCAAGGCGCTGCTCGCGCATCTCGCGGGCCTCGTCGTCGAGCGCGACTGCGCGCGGCTCGAATGGTCGGTGCTCGACTGGAACGCCCCGGCAATTGGCTTTTACCAGAGCCTCGGTGCCAGGCTGATGGACGAATGGACCGTGATGCGCGTCGATGGCGATGCGCTGACGAAGCTGGCTGTATCCTGAACATTCTTCACCCCGGACTTGATCCGGGGTCCATCCAACGGCTGTAGAATGGATGCCGGATCAAGTCCGGCATGACGAAGAAGGATATTGTCGGCCTACTTCACTCCGCGCGGCTTCCGCCGCTCCATCGGCCAGCTCGGCATATGCGCGTCGGAAAGCGTCTTCGCCGCCGCCGGCGCCACGCCCAGGTCGGTGAGCACGCGCACGAGCGCGTCGGCGGGCGGGACCGCGATATCGGGCAAGACGCCCTCGCCTTCCCAATCCTTCCCCGTGACCGGATCATAGGTCCGCCCGACCGGGATGAAGGCGCCGTACCCGCCGCCCAGATCCTCGCCGCTGCCGAAATGATTGGCCCCCGCGGTCGGCGCACCGACCAAGGTCCCACGCCCGGTATGCTTCATCGCGAGCGAGAAATGCTCCGCCGCCGACGCGCTCGCACCCGACGTCAGCACATAGACTTTCGCATCGCGCAGCCGCGTGTCGGCATTCGGCGTCGCCCAATGTTCGCGCGCGACCATGCCCGCGTCGCCCTTCACCATGCGCATCGAAGCCAGCCCGTCGATCGGCGAACCGCCGCGCGCATCGACCGAAGCGCGTGTCGCCATCGTCACCAGCCGCGTCGGTTCCGCGAACAGCCACGGAAAGATCGCGTCCATCTGGTCGAGCCCGCCGCCATTATGCGTGCGGATGTCGAAGATGATCGCCTTCGCATCGGCATGGTCGGCCATGAATTTCGCCGCCGCCGCCGTCACCGCTGCATCTTGCGGAAAGACATTGAAGCGGATGAACGCGATCCCCGGCGCAATCCAGCCCGCCTGTTCGACGGGCACCTTCGGCGGCCGGCGCACGGGCGCCGCACCACCCGGCGCTGCACCTGCCGGCGTCCCCGTGGTTTCGGGCGCGCGCAGGCGCAGATGCCCGTCGGGCGCGACGGCATTCACATCGGCATCGATCGCCTCACCCAGCGCCGGGCCGGCGAGCGTCTTGTAGCGCCCCGCCGCAATGCCCGCGCGGATCGCCGCAGCATAACGCTTGCCCGTCTCGGGATAGACATAGTCGCGCTCGAGCAAGGCCGCATATTTTTCGGCGACCGCATCGGCGCTCGCCTCGTCCGCGGCATAGGCGGGCGGGGGCGCCAGTACCGGCACGACCACCATCCCGGCAGCGAGCAGAAGCGCGGGCAAAATACGCGAAGAACGAATCATCCTCATCTCCAATCCAGCCCCGGCCGAAGAGAGGTGTATCACATCGGCAATACAGATCAACTACATTTGTAGTCGGATTGGACTATTTCTTTCGCGCGAACCAGACCAGCACGACGCCAACGACCGCGAGGATCACCCCGTTGCGCGTCCATGTCGTATCGCCGAGCATGAAGCTGCTTGCGGGCCAGCGCACAATATCGAGCCCTTGCAACACCCACAGCCCGCCGACGAGGATCGCCGCAATGCCGACGATCGCCAAGACACCCTTCAATGCTCCCATGTCGCCCTCCCTATTTGCGCTGCAGTCCGATCAGCGGCCGCAGCCAGCCGATGTTGCGCCCGATGAGGTAGAATAGCCAGCATCCGAGCGTCGTCGTCGCAACGAGGATGAGGAACGACGGCAGCGCCGCGACATCGGCCTGCAGCAGATACCAGCCGACCACGACGATGATCGTCTGGTGGATGATGTAAAAGGGGAACACCGCCTCGGCGAGCGTCGTGCGCGACGGGTGATCGCGGTTCCAGTAACGGTCGGCGATCCCGACCAGCGCGACGATCGTCGTCCAGCCCTGCACCAGATGCGCGATATTGAACGGCAGCAGCCCCCAGTCGGCGGGCTGCGCGCCGGTCAGCCAGAGGCACAGGATCCATGCGACCACCCCGAACGCCGCGACCGCGATGATCAGCGCGGCGCGCCACCAGCGCGCTACCGCCTCGAACAACTGCGGCCGCACCCGGAGCAGCCAGCCAACCAGAAAGGGGGTCAGATAGTGAAGATGCGACGGCCCGTCGTCGAACAGCGCGTGCGTCTCGTCATGGTCGGGGAACGCGGCATAGATGAGCAGCCACGCCGCGAGCGGCCATACGAGCAGACCAGCGCCGCCGAGCCACCGCGCAGCGCCGTCGGCGATCCGGGTCCGCATCGCGCCCGGCACCAGCGCCACCAGGATCGCGGCGAGCATCGTATAGACCCACAGATAAACGACGAACCACAGATGCTGCCACGTCGGCAGGATGATTCCTTCGAGCGATCCGAAACGGAAATAGTCGCGCGCCCAGAAATGCAGGAAGCCATGCGTGTAGCCATGCTGGCCGACCAGCTCGATCCATGGCTGCGGCGGAATGATGACGACGATGCCGAAGACGAGCGGGATCAGCAGCCGCGCGCTGCGCGACCGCGCAAAGGCGCCGCTGCCGCCGAGCTTCGCGAACAGCGCCGCGCTCGCATAACCCGACACGAGGAACAGCAGCGCGAGCCGCCAGCTGTTCGTCGCGAGCATCGGCAATTGCACCCAATCGAGCGGCTCTGCGATCTTCACGTGCCAGCCCCACGGCACGAAATACATGCCGATATGATAGAGGATCAACAGCCCAAACGCCCCGATCCGCAGCCAGTCCATGCCGTGATGGCGTTGCGTGGTCATCGGCCCCTCCCTCCCACTTTCGTCATCCCGGACTTGATCCGGGATCCAGGCAACATCGCGCAAACGGATCCCGGATCAAGTCCGGGATGACGATGATGGATATGTCTATTTCAGCACCCGCCACGCCAATTCCGCAAACTCGCACAGCAACGGCCGCGTATCGCGCGGGTCGATGATATCCTCGACCCCGAATTTCTCCGCCGTCCGGAACGGCGAACGCACGCGGTTCAGCCGCTCCCTGATCGCCTCCAGATGCGCCGCCGGATCCTCGGCGGCTTCGAGCTCGCTCTTGTACGCGACCTCGACCCCGCCCTCGATCGGCAGGCTGCCCCAGTCGCCCGACGGCCAGGCGAAGCGATACTGGAAACGCTCGGCGTTCGACATCGCGCTCCCCGCGATGCCGTAGGCGCGGCGCACCACGACCGACGCGAGCGGCACCGTTGCGCGGTAGATCGCGTTCATCGCCTGCACCCCATAGCGGATCGTCCCCGTCCGCTCAGCCTCGCCGCCGATCATGAAGCCGGGATTGTCGACCAGATGCACGATCGGCAGCCGGAACTGGTCGGCCATCTTCACGAAACGCTCGGCCTTCTCGCTCGTCTTCGCATCCCACGATCCGCCAAGGTACGAGGGATCGCTCGCGAGCACCGCGACCGGATAACCGTCGAGCCGCGCAAACGCGGTAATCACCGCCCGCCCCCAGCGCGCGCCCATTTCAAAGAAGCTGCCCTGATCGAACACGGCGGCCGTAATCCGCCGCATCGAATAAACCTGCTTCGCCTCGCGCGGCACGATCGACAGCAAGCTCTCGTCGCGCCGATCGACCGGATCGCTGCACGCGGTGCGCAGCGCCCGGTCATGGATCGACGACGGCAGATACGACAGAAACCGCCGCGCCGCCGCAAAGGCGTCGGCCTCGCTCGCGACCTCGTCGTCGACGACGCCGTTGCGCGTGTGCACGTCGCTGCCGCCCAGCTCCTCGCGGTCGAGCGTATCGCCGATCGCCGCCGCGACGGCGGGTCCAGCCGCGAACAACTGCGACAGCCCGCGCACCATCACGCTGTAATGGCTCGCGACCACCCGCGCCGCGCCCAGCCCCGCCGTCGGCCCGAGCGCCAATGCCACCACCGGCACCGTATCGAGGTTCGCGATAATCTCGTCCCAGCCCGGCACGTGCGGGATATAGGTGTATCCCATATCCTCCAGCGTCTTGACCGACCCGCCGCCGCCGGTGCCGTCGATCATGCGGATCAGCGGCAGGCGATATTCATGCGCCATCGCCTCGCACTGGACGAATTTGCGGTGCAGCGCCGCATCGGCCGCACCGCCACGCACGGTGAAATCGTCGGCCGAGGCGACCACCGGCCGCCCGTCGATATTCGCGCGCCCAAAAATGAAATTGCTGGCCGCGAGGTCTTCCAACTCGCCGTCGGCGCCATATTTTCCGCGCCCCGCGATCTTGCCGATCTCGCGAAAGCTGCCCGCATCGACGATCCCCGCGAGCCGCGCCCGCGCGTCCATTTTGCCGCGCCCATGCTGCCGCGCGACCTTTTCCTCGCCGCCCATCTTCTCGGCCATCGCGCGGCGCTGCCCGAGTTCGTCGATCTCTTTTTCCCAGCTCATGGCGCGAAGGCTATCTTACGTTGACGGAAACGTCATCCGAAACCTATCGTCGGCCCATGACGCGCCCGATCGCTTTCGCCCTCACCGCCATGCTGCTCGCCCTGTCGCCCGCAACCGCCAGCGAAACGCGCACGATTCCGGATGTCGCCGACGCGTATAAAAGCGACGCCTTCGACCCGAACCCGATGCCCGCGATCGACGCCGCGCTCGCCAAAGCGAAACAGTCGGGCAAGCCCGTCCTGCTCGTGATGGGCACCGGCGGCTGCCACGACAGCGCCTGGCTCGCGAACCTGATCGCGACCGACCGCTTCGCCCCCGTCCGCGCACGCTACGAGATCGTCTACGCCGACATCGGCATGCCGCACATCCGCGGCTCGGGCCGCAATCCCGAGGTAGCAAAACGCTTCGGCTTCAGGATCAAGGGCACGCCGACCGTCGCGATCCTCGACGCGAACGGCACCGTGCTCAACCGCAAGGCCGCGCCCAAATGGCGCAACGCCGCAAGCCGCAGCGACGACGACATCTATAATGAACTGATTGGTTAGGGAGAGAGACATGGGCGAGATGAACCTTGCGGGCCGCGTCGCGCTCGTCACCGGCGCCTCGCGCGGCATCGGCCGCGGTATCGCGATCGGGCTCGCCGAAGCGGGCGCCGACGTTGCGGTGAATTACACCCGCGGCAAAGAAGCCGCCGCCGAAACCGTCGCCGCGATCGAAGCGCTCGGCCGCAAGGCGAAAGCCTATCAGGCGTCGGTCACCGACGAGGCCGCCTGCGCCGCGATGGTCGCCGCCATCGAAGCCGATTTCGGCTCCATGTCGATCCTGATCAACAACGCCGGCATCGCAAGCCGCGGACTGTCGGTCGCCGACACCACCCCCGAAGAAGTCGACAAGCTCTTTGCCGTCCACGCCGCGGGTCCGCACCGCCTCAGCCGCCTCGCGCTGCCTCAGCTCCGCACCCACGCGCGCAGCGACATCATCGTCATCTCTAGCATCGCGACCTATACCCACTCGCCGAACGGCGCGCCCTACACGATGGCGAAGGCGGCCGGCGAAGCCCTCGCCTACGCCCTCGCCAAGGAAGAGCTCGGCAACGGCGTTCGCGTCAACATCGTCGCCCCCGCGCTCACCGTCAGCGACATGGGCGAGAAGCTGTCGCGCGCGATCACGGGTAACGAGGACATCCACCACCTCGACGCGAAAATGCCCTTCGGCCGCGTCGCCGTTCCCGCCGATGTCGCCGCGGCGGTGGTGTGGTTCGTCAGCGATGCGAACAGCTATTGCTCGGGGCAGAAGCTCAACATCGACGGCGCGGGTCAGGCGACCTTCCGCTAACCCTCAAGCCATTCCATGCTCGGCAGGAATCCCCGACGGCGGCCCCACAGGCATAGCCATAAGCTCCGCCTCGCTCGCGCCGGCTTGATAACGCGCAAGCAGTTCGTCGGGGTCATATTCGATCCCGATCGGATTGCCGCCGAACGCCTCGCTCTTCATATAGGCTACGGCGTCCTCCACCGTGCCGTGGTCGACCTGGAACTCCATCCGGTTTCCGTCAGGGTCGGCGTAGTAGAGCGATAACGTGGTCCCGTGATGGATCGGCCAATAGGGCTTGATCCCTTCGGCCTTCAGCCGCTTGTAGTCCTCCATCAGGTCGCCCGCGCTCGGATAAGTATAGGCGACATGATTGACCCCGACATCGCCGCGCCCGCCATCGCCGCCGGGCTTCAAGAGCTCGAGGTTGGCGAAGGCGAAGCGGTGATGCTCGTCGTCATAGGTCAGAAAGGCGAGCGCCGGGTCCTGATGCACGACCTCGGCCTCGAACACCCGTTGATACCAGGCGATCATCTCGTCATAGCGCCGCGTCATATAGACGACATGCGCAAATTTGCTCGGTTTCGTCATTGCCCACTCCACTCAATGACCCGCCGCGATGCTGCGCCCCTTAGTTTCATTGTGCAAGGACGAACCCCTCCGCTAGAGGCCAACCCATGCGCCCCGATTCGCCCTCTCCCGTCATCCCCTTCCTGATCGCGTGCGCGGGGATCGCGACCTTTTCGGCGATGGACGTGCTGATGAAGGGGCTGTCGATCGATATCGGCGCCTATAATGCCGTGCTGTGGCGCACCGGCACCGGCACGCTTCTCGCGGGCGCGCTCTATTTCGCGAGCCGCCCCAAATGGCCGGGCAGGGCGACGATGCAGATACACGCGTGGCGCTCTTTGTTCGTCGCGGGGATGGCGCTCTGCTTCTTCTGGGCGCTCGCGCGGCTGCCGATGGCCGAAGCGATCGCGCTCGCCTTCGTCGCGCCATTGATGGCGCTCTATATGGCAGCGATCTTCCTCGGTGAGAAGATCGGCCCGCGCTCGATCGCCGCCTCGATCCTCGGCCTTTGCGGCGTGCTCGTCATCGTCGCGGGCAAACTCGGCGGCAGCGACTATTCGGACGAGGCGCTGCTCGCGGTCGGCGCGGTGTTCCTGTCGGCGATCTTCTACGCCTATAACCTCATCCTCGCGCGGCGGCAGGCGAAGATGGCCGAGCCGATGGAAATCGCCTTCTTCCAGAATTTTTTCGTCACCGCGATCCTCACGCTCGGCGCGCCGTGGTTCCTCGCGGTCCCCGACGCGGGCCATGCGCCGCACATCGTCGGCGCCGCGATCCTCGCGACGACATCGCTGCTGCTATTGAGCTGGGCCTATGCGCGCGCCGAGACGCAGATCCTCGCGACCACCGAATATACCGGCTTCCTCTGGGCGATGGTCTTCGGCTGGTTCTTTTTCGACGAAGCGGTCACGCTGCCGACCTTCGCCGGCGCGCTGCTGATCGTCGCCGCCTGCCTGATCGTCGCACGCAAGGCGCCGCACGGCGACCCAATCGAGCCTGCTGCGGCCTAAACCGCTGCCCGCGCTAACCGATCATTGATCGCCGCGCCCAGCCCCTCGGCCGGGATCGCCGCAACCGCAATCTTCGCCTTCGCGCTCGCCGCCCCGGCATGCAGCGCGTCGAACAGCCGCGCCGCCGCTTCGGTAAGGTCGCCCGCCGCGCTCAAATCATAATCGCCCGCAACCGCGCCGAACCCGATGCCATATTCATCGCCCGCGAAGTCCACCGCCCCCAGCCGCACCGGCTTACCCGGCGCATAATGGCTCGCCAGCATCCCCGGCGCGACGATCTCCGATCCCTTCACCCCGGTCACCGCCATCCCGCTCGCCTCCGCGAGCATATCTGCCGTCACCGGCCCCGGCCGCAAGATTTCGACCGCGCCATCCTTCGCCCGCGCGATCGTCGATTCGACGCCCGCGCTCGTCGGCCCGTCGTCGATCACCAGCGCGATCCGCCCGTCGAGGCTCGCAAGCACGTGTTCAGCTTTCGTAGGGCTCACGCGTCCGCTCGCATTCGCGCTCGGCGCCGCGAGCGGTGCGCCCGTCTCCGCCAGCAGAGCCTGCATCGCACGATGCCCGGGCACGCGCAGCGCAATCGTATCGAGCCCCGCCGTCGCGATACTCGCCACCGGACAATCGGCCGTGCGAGGCACGACCAACGTCAGCGGCCCCGGCCAGAAGCGCGCCGCCAGCGCCCGCTCGACCGCACCGAACACGCCCAGCGCATCGGCCGCCGCCAGATCGGGCACATGCACGATCAGCGGATTGAAATCGGGCCGCCCTTTCGCGGCGTAGATCCGTGCCACCGCCTCCGCATTGCGCGCATCGGCGGCGAGGCCATAGACCGTCTCGGTCGGCACCGCGACCGGCTGCCCCTCCCCGATCAGCCCCCCGGCGCACGCCATTGCCTCCGGCCCGAACGGGCGGATATCGGTCGTCATGCGCGTTTGACCATCAGCCATGCCGCGCTATAGCGCCCGCGCAACGATATTCACCAGGAAAGTCGGCTCTCCATGACCTACACGCCGCCCACCACCGAACAGCTCTTCGTCCTCAACCATATCGCGCGCATCGACGCGATGGCCGCGCACGACAAATTCGCCGCCGCGACCCCCGACATGGTCGAGGCGATCGTCACCGGCATCGGCGAGTTCGCTGCCGACGTCTACGCCCCGCTCAACCGCGTCGGCGACACGGTCAATCCCAAGTGGGACAATGGCAAGGTCACGATGCCCCCGGGCTTCAAGGACGCGTACAAGCAGTTCGTCGAGGCGGGATGGGGCAGCATCGACGGCCCCGGCGAATATGGCGGACAGGACCTGCCCTTCACTCTCGCCGCCGTCGTGATCGAAGCGCTCGGCAGCGCGAACATGGGCTTCTCGCTGTGCAGCATCCTGACCCCCGGCGCGATCCACGCGCTGATGGCCTATGGCACCGAGGAACAGCGCCAGACCTGGCTTCCCAAGCTGATCACCGGCGAGTGGAACGGCACGATGAACCTGACCGAACCCGCCGCGGGCAGCGACGTCGGCGCGCTGCGCTCGACCGCCGAAAAGGTCACCGAAGGCGAGCATGCCGGCCTCTACAGGATCAAGGGGCAAAAGATCTTCATTACCTTCGGCGAGCATGATCTCACCGACAATATCGTCCACCTCGTCCTCGCGCGCACCCCCGGCGCGCCCGAGGGAACGCGCGGCATCTCGCTCTTCCTCGTTCCCAAATACCGCCTCGACGCCGACGGCAAGCCGGCGCATTCGAACGGCGTCCACTGCGCGTCGATCGAGCACAAGCTCGGCATCCACGGCTCGCCGACCGCGGTGATGGTCTATGGCGAGGACGAAGACTGCCTCGGTGAGATCGTCGGCGATGAAATGGGCGGCATGCGCGCGATGTTCGTGATGATGAACAACGCGCGCCTGATGATCGGCTGTCAGGGCATCCAGATCGGCGAACGCGCGACGCAGCAGGCGCAGCGCTTCGCCGCCGAGCGCGTCCAGTCGTCACTCGCGGGCTCGCCCGACCGCACCCCCGTCACCATCGACCAGCACCCCGACGTCCGCCGCATGCTGTGGCGGATGCGCGCGCAGACCGAGGCCGCGCGTGCGCTGACCTATTATGCTGCGGCGCAGATCGATTTCGGCAAATTGGGCGACGAGGCCGCCGCGATGCGCGCCGACATCCTCATCCCGCTGGTCAAGGCGCACGCGACCGACATCGGCTGCGAGGTCGCGAGCCTCGGCGTGCAGGTCCACGGCGGCATGGGCTTCATCGAGGAAACCGGCGCCGCACAGCATTATCGCGACGCGCGCATCGCGCCGATCTACGAAGGCACCAATGGCATCCAGGCCGTCGATCTCGTCGGGCGCAAGCTCGGCATGGCGGGCGGCGATCTCGTCCGCGGGCTGATCGACGATATCGCGCACGGCGCCGCCGATTTCCCCGAATTGCAGCAGCTTGTCGATGCGTGCCGCGCGGTCACCGACTGGATGGTCGGCGCGAACACCGGCGACCGGCTCGCGGGCAGCTATCCCTATCTCACCATGCTCGCGACCGCGACGTGCGGCTGGCTGATGGCGATCCAGCACAAGGCGGCGCGCGCCGCGCTCGACGAGGGCAGCGGCGACCGCGCCTTCCTCGAAGCGAAGATCGTCTCGACGCGCTTCTACCTCGAACAGATCGTCCCCGCGGCAACCGGCCTCGCCGCCTCGGCGCTCGCCGGCGACGCGGCGCTCGAGCCGCTCCCAGCGATCGCCTGAAACAATCGGAATCCTGCGCCTTGCGGCGCAGGACTTCGTTCATGATTAACGCAATGATAACCATCTGGGACTAGGCACGACCGGCAATTGCTGGAGACGTGCGTGCCCATCCCGGTCAAAAGTCTGATCATCAGCTGGCGATCCATCGCACTCTCGCTGCTGCTGAGCGTTGTGGTGGGCCTGTTGGCGGTCGCCGAACCGATCGACCGCATCGCCGAAAGCGCCGTGGGCTGGAACGCTTGGCGGCCCGTTTCGGGCGACACCGTCATCCTTGCCCTCGACGACAAGACGATGAACGCCGTCGAAGACCGCGATTTCAACGTTTTGCATCACGCAAAGCTGATCGGCGCCGTCGACGCGACCCCGGCGAAGCGACTTTTCGTCGACTTTTCCTATGACCGTCGTCTCAAGGACCGCGATTTTCCCAAGCTGGCAAATGCGGTCCGGCATATGGGCAAGCGGATCGTGCTCGCCGTGCCGGGCAACAACACCGAGGGCACGACAACCGTCGTCAATAATTGGCCCGATCCCGCTTTCGGCACCGAGGCGAAACAAGCCTGCATATGCTGGGAGTATGATTTCTGGCAGGTATGGCGGGTTCCGCTCGCCGTATCGGCAAACGGCCGCCTGCTACCCAGCTTTTCGGCACTGCTGGCCGATCGCCAGCCCGACCGGCCCGGGATTTTTTCGCTCGACCTGTCCTACGATACCAAGACGATCACGCAATATAGCGCGATCGATCTGATGTCGGGCAAACTCGACCCCGAGTTGCTGCGCGGCAAGGACGTCATCTTCGCGCCCGCCGCCGCCACGTCACCCGACCAGCATTATCTGCCCGGACACGACAAGGTGTTCGGCGCCTATATCCATCTGATCGCCGGCGAGGCACTCAAGCGCGGCAACCCGATCGATATCGGCTGGGCTCCGCCGCTCGGGGTCGCTGCAATCATCCTGCTCGGCGCCCTCGCCTTCGGCAGCTCGCGCTGGTATTTGCACATCGCACTGGGCACGACTGTGCTGTTGATCGTGGCGAAGGTCTTGCTGGGCCTGTCGCTCATCTCGATCCAGATCGGCGCGGCCTGCTTTCTGGTCGTTGCGCTCAGCACCAATGTGTCGCGCACGCGGCGCCGCCACTCGGCGCAGCGCGAGAATCCGATCTCGGGCCTACCCAATTTCGAAGCCTTGCGGACGCAAGCAGCGTTCGGCAGCGCGACTGTCGTCGCGGCAAAGGTCGTCAATTTCGAGGATCTCGCCGCCTTCATCCCCGGCGACGGCATCGGCAAACTCGTCGAACAGGTTACCCGCCGCCTCCAGCTTGCCTCGCAGGGGACGACGCTGCATCACGATCTCGACGGCACCTTTGCCTGGCTCGTCCCCTATTATCAGCACAGCCAGATCGAGGGGCAGCTCGCGGGCCTCGCCGCGCTGTTCAACGCACCGCTGACGATCGGTGAGCTGCGCGTCGACGTCGCGATCGCCTTCGGGGTCAACGACGAGTTCGAAGGGTCGAACGCGCAGCGTCTCGCCGCGGCGCTCGTCGCCGCCGAGCGCGCGATCCGCACCCGCTCGCTGTGGACCAAATATACGTCGCGGCAAAAGGAAGATGCGGGCTGGCAGTTGAGCTTCCACTCGCAGCTCGAGGACGCGCTCACCGGCGGCGACATCTGGGTTGCCTTCCAGCCGCAATATCAGATCGCGACGCGGCAGCTCGTCGGGGTCGAGGCGCTCGCGCGCTGGACGCATCCGACGCGCGGTCCGATCCCCCCCGACGAATTCATTGTCCAGGCCGAAAAGAGCCAGGACATCTACCGCCTCACCTTGTTCGTGATGGATCAGGCGATCCGCTCGGCGGCGCAGCTGCGCGAACGCGGGCTTCCGATCAGCATGTCGGTCAACCTGTCGGCAAGCCTGCTCGACCACAGCGACCTCGTCGGCACGATCCGCGTGATGCTCACCGCGCATCACCTGCCGCCCGAGATTCTGACGATCGAGATCACCGAAACCGCGCAGATCGAAAACAGCCGCCAGGCGCGCCAGACGCTCGCCCAGCTCCGCCGGACCGGCATCCGCCTGTCGATCGACGATTATGGCACCGGCCAGTCAAACCTCGAATATCTAACCGAGATCGAGGCCGACGAAATAAAGATCGACAAGCGATTCGTGATGACGATGCGCGATTCGCAGCGGAACCTCGAAGTCGTCAAATCGACGATCGATCTTGCGCACCGTCTCGGCGCCGTCGCGGTCGCCGAAGGCATCGAAGACGCCGAAACCATGGCGCTTCTCGCGGGTCTCGGCTGCGATGTTGGCCAGGGCTATCATCTTGGAAAACCTCAACTGTTTTCCGAGCTGACCGCGACGCTCGCCGCCACGCCCCAAAACCGCACCGCATAACTGCCAAACTGGCAGCGTTGTTTATAGTTAAGACTCGATTTACCTTATTAATTAAGGTATACGCGCCGTTAACTGTTCCTCGTGGGCAGTGCGAACAGGAGATCTGACATGGGTTGGTTTTGGAGATTTCTGGGCGGCGGCGGCTCCGGCAACGGCGGCGGCGAAGCGTAAGCCAGAAACAAAAAAAGGGGCTCCGGATGTTTCCGGGGCCCTTTTTCTTTGCCTGCTGTTCTTGACCCGCCCCTGCGCAGCGCCCGTCGGCGCGATCGTCGGCATCGGAGCATGCGCCGGCCGATAGCGGCACGCCCGGCGCCATCGTCGCCGCCTCAAAATTCGACCTCGCGGGCCCATCCACGCCAATCCGCGCGCTAAGGCGCGGAAAGGCTGGCGCGGCGCCGCGCACTCGTGCATCAGCCGCGACGAGACGAATCAAATTATCGACGAGTTGAGTCCCCGATCTGTCATTTACCGTCTTGCATCGCGGCGCCGACGTGGCACTATAGGTGGTGGGTCAAACACGGGGGCACCCCAATAAATAGTATTCGGCTGTAAGTGGCGGATTTCCGTCGTCCATCGCATATGGACACGGAAAAACCCTCCTTGCGCCCAAAATAAGTGCCCACGGGGACAGGTTTAGATGCTAAGACCGGGGCTTCGCCCTGAGTCGAACAAGACAGGAACAAAGCGCACCGGGTGCGCGTTCAAATCGGGGGCGAATAAGATGGATTTTCGGGAAACGGAACGGGTGGAGACGAGCGACGTGGCGACGGCGGAACTGACGAAGAATGATGCTCCTGCAGCAAGCGAATCGGCGCCCGATGCGGCGCCCGCGGCAAAGCTCAACGACAGCAGCGAGGCAAAGGTCCACGCGCGCCGGTTCGACATCGTCACCGTGCGTGACCGCGATGCGCTGCTCACCGACTTCGGCAAGGAAACGCTCGAGGATCGCTACCTCCTCCCCGGCGAATCGTATCAGGACCTCTTCGCGCGCGTCGCGTCGGCCTATGCCGACGATCAGGAGCATGCGCAGCGCCTCTACGACTATATCTCGAAGCTGTGGTTCATGCCCGCGACCCCCGTTTTGTCGAACGGCGGCACCGGCCGCGGCCTGCCGATCAGCTGCTATCTGAACTCGGTCGACGACAGCCTTGAGGGCATCGTCGGCACGTGGAACGAGAATGTCTGGCTCGCCTCGCGCGGCGGCGGCATCGGCACCTATTGGGGCGCGGTGCGCGGCATCGGCGAACCCGTCGGCCTCAACGGCAAGACCAGCGGCATCATCCCCTTCGTCCGCGTGATGGACTCGCTCACCCTCGCGATCAGCCAGGGCTCGCTCCGCCGCGGCTCGGCCGCCTGCTACCTCGACGTCTCGCACCCCGAGATCGAGGAGTTCCTCGAGGTCCGCAAACCCTCGGGCGACTTCAACCGCAAGGCGCTCAACCTCCACCACGGCGTGCTGATCACCGACGAGTTCATGGAGGCCGTCCGCGACGGCACCGAATTCAACCTGCGCAGCCCGAAGGACCAGAGCGTCCGCGGCACCGTCGACGCGCGCTCGCTGTTCCAGAAGCTCGTCGAAACGCGCCTCGCGACGGGCGAGCCCTACATCATCTTCATCGACCAGGTGAACCGCATGATGCCGAAGCATCATCGCGACCTCGGCCTCAAGGTCACCACCTCGAACCTCTGCTCGGAAATCACGCTTCCGACCGGCCGCGACCATCTCGGCAACGATCGCACCGCGGTCTGCTGCCTCTCGAGCCTCAACCTCGAAACCTGGGACGAGTGGAACGGCGACAAGGTCTTCATCGAAGATGTGATGCGCATGCTCGATAACGTCCTTCAGGACTATATCGACCGCGCCCCGCCCGAAATGGCGCGCGCCAAGTACAGCGCCAGCCGCGAACGCTCGGTCGGCCTCGGCGTCATGGGCTTCCACAGCTTCCTGCAGGCGCGCGGCCTGCCCTTCGAGGGCGCGATGGCGAAATCGTCGAACCTCCGCGTCTTCAAGCATATCCGCGCGCAGGTCGATCAGGCGTCGATGCTGCTCGCCAAGGAACGCGGCCCCTGCCCCGACGCCGCCGATCAGGGCGTGATGGAGCGCTTCAGCTGCAAGATGGCGATCGCGCCGACCGCGTCGATCTCGATCATCTGCGGCGGCACCAGCGCGTGCATCGAGCCGATCCCGGCGAACATCTACACGCACAAGACGCTCTCGGGCAGCTTCTCGATCCGCAACCCGCACTTGGAAGCCTTGCTCGTCGACAAGGCGAAGAACAGCGACAATATCTGGAACTCGATCCTCGAAAAGGGCGGCAGCGTCCAGCACCTCGACTTCCTGACGCAGGACGAGAAGGACTGCTACAAGACGAGCTTCGAGATCGACCAGCGCTGGCTGCTCGAACTCGCCGCCGATCGCACGCCGTACATCGACCAGGCCGCGTCGCTGAACCTGTTCATCCCCGCCGATGTCGAGAAATGGGACCTGCTCATGCTCCACTATCGCGCGTGGGAACTCGGCATCAAATCGCTCTATTACCTGCGGTCCAAGTCGGTGCAGCGCGCCGGCTTCGCGGGCGGGGTCGAGGCCGACAACACCGCCGAAGCGCCCGTGTATCAGCTGGAGAGCACCGACTACGACGAGTGTCTGGCCTGCCAGTGACGCTCCCGTCGCGTGAACCCCGGCGAAAGCCGGGGCCCAGCGCGACCTGACGCCAAGCCAGACTGGATCCCGGCTTTCGCCGGGACACACAAAAGATCAGAACCGAGGATAGCCGCCATGCCGTTGTTAGAAGCCCGCAACACCTACAAGCCCTTCGAATATCCTTGGGCGTTCGATTTCTGGAAACGCCAGCAGCAGATTCACTGGGTTCCCGAGGAAGTGCCGCTGGGCGAGGATTGCCGCGACTGGGCGCAAAAGATTTCGGACCACGAGCGCAACCTGCTCACGCAGATTTTCCGCTTCTTCACGCAGGCCGATATCGAGGTGCAGGATTGCTACCACGACAAATATGGCCGCGTGTTCAAGCCGACCGAAATCAAGATGATGCTGACCGCGTTCAGCAACATGGAAACCGTGCACATCGCGGCTTATTCGCACCTGCTCGACACGATCGGCATGCCCGAAAGCGAATATGGCATGTTCCTCGAATATGACGAGATGCGCGCCAAGCACGATTATATGCAGCAGTTCGGCGTCGACAATGACGAGGATATCGCGCGCACGCTCGCGATGTTCGGCGGCTTTACCGAAGGCTTGCAGCTCTTCGCCAGCTTCGCGATGCTGATGAACTTCCCGCGCTTCAACAAGATGAAGGGCATGGGCCAGATCGTCAGCTGGTCGATCCGCGACGAAAGCCTCCACTGCGAAGGCATCATCAAGCTGTTCCACACCTTCACCAAGGAACGCGGCTGCCTGACCAAGGCGGTGAAGGAAGACATCATCGACACCTGCCAGAAAACGGTGCGGCTCGAGGATGCGTTCATCGACCTCGCGTTCGAACAGGGCCCCGTCCCCGGCATGACGCCGAAGGAGATCAAGCGCTACATCCGCTACATCGCCGACTGGCGCCTCGGGCAGCTTGGGTTCCAGCCGATCTACATGATCGACGAGCACCCGCTCCCCTGGCTCGCCCCGCTGCTCAACGGCGTCGAGCACGCCAACTTCTTCGAAACGCGCGCGACCGAATACAGCAAGGGCGCGACGCGCGGCGAATGGAACAATGTGTGGACCAGCTTCGACAGCCGCAAGAAGGCGAAGAACAGCGAAGACACGAGCCCGGTCAACGACGCCGAAAGCGACGGCGAAGACATGTTCAAACAAGCCGGCATCGCCGCCGAGTGACGTAAAAAAGCCCCTCCCGCAAGCGGGAGGGGCAGCGAGACTTGCGGGCAGAGCCCGCTAGTCGCAGCGGGGTGGGCACCAACGCCCGCCTATCGCACCCAAGACAAACAAGAAGTCAGAGGCCACCCAAATGACCGACAAGCAAAAACAGAAGCTTATCATCCTCAGCCAGCCGCAGCGCACGACGCTCGAAGGCCTGTCGAACCGCCGCCCCCAACTCCCCACCGACCCGATCCGCGACGAACTCGTCACGCTGGGTCTGGTGGTCAAACAGGGCGCCAAATGGGCGCTGACCCCACAGGGCAAGAAGGTGCTGGCGGCGAGCTCGAACCGACGGAATTCGGGCGGGTTTTCGGTTTGAAGTAAAGCTTCAACCTGCGTTAATAGAAATATGTACCAACGATTTGAAAGCGAGATCGGAGTGACTGGGCCGCGGATAGTCAGTCAATATTCGCTTATGTCCCTTCTAGTTCGCATGCACTATGGAGATAGTCACCTCGCAACGGGGACGGGATTCGTTTTCTATAAACTCTGAATCCGATCTTGGGATTGTATGGAAATGGTCGGTTGTCGAGCAAACTTGTAGAGTGAACCTTGGTAGCTGGGGAATAACGCTCGCCGCGCCTTCGATCAAATCGACTAAGCCAAACTCATCAATTGTCGATCATCCACTTGCCCACCGCATGATGCCAGATCGAGTCCGACAAGATGATAGCGGTTGAGCTTGACGTGACGAAGCGCAGCAAAACCTCCAAACCAACCCGATCTTCGGACTTGGTCCGGTATCCATTCTAAGGCCGTTGCATCGCCCCGGATCAAATCGGCGATTACCACTTTCAAACAAGTATCTTTAGACTCACCGAAGCGTGGTGATATGAAGAGAGAATGGAAAGACTCGGCACGCTTTACGCGATCTCAAAGCCTCCAATTGTCAGGTTCCTTTTCCTCTTTTGGTTTCTGTTCACGGGTTACGACACGGTGTCCGGGCAGCTTGAATGGCCTATAGTTCGAAAACTCTGGGGAGTGAGCGGATCGCTTCTTCCTTGGTGGGGATGGCTACTCATTTTGCAGGCAATATTCGTGTACGCCCTTTTCGAGTACATGAGAAAAGTCTCCAACCAGGCTGATCTCCCACTGATTTTCGACGACAGTGAAGTGAGGTCAGAACTAACGCGCCTCGGTCAACAGATTGTCGGATTGTCGGGGAATCTACAAACGGCGCGCGGCGCGCGAGATGACTTGGCCGTCCATCTTGCGCGGATTTGGTATCTTGAGTCCCAGTTGCCAATTTTGCGGGGCGCCCTGACGCAAATCGAAAGGGCCTGGCAAGATTTCGATAACGCGAGCAAAGACGAAACTGCGCGCTATCATCGCGGAAACGCCAGCAGCGCAAAACAATCGCCGCCTAGTCATCTTCGAGGCGACCTGTTCGAGGCCGCTCTATCAAACGCGAAGATGACAGTGCGTGAATATAACCCACCCATTTTGATCGGTGACCACCCGAATTATACGAAAGACCCGTTGCACTTTATGTTAAGAAGAACCACGAATGTGGTGGAACGCTTTCAATCGGCGTGGAGGAGGACGTTTGACGTCCATGACACGGCAAGCAAGAACCTAAACTTCGCGATTTCGGAAGCGGAAAAAGAAATCGCCGTCCTGCGTAAAAGCATCATCGACAAGTATGATGGACGGAACCTAAGTGCCGAGCGCACCTGACCCTACCAGAGATGCGCACGTAAAACCTTAATGTACCGTAATCGGCCGCATCATCCCTATATTGCCGCGCGCCGCCACCACATTGCGAACCAGCGCAAGCTGCTGCCGCAGTAAAGCGTCAACCCGGACTTGATCCGGGTCCATAACGCGGGCGCTGGAATGGATGCCGGATCAAATCCGGGTTGACGAAAGCGGGTGGCGCTTCGTGTCTTCGTGTCTTCGTGTCTTCACGCGAAACCATAGCCACGCGCGCGTGCTAAATCCTATTTCGTACACCCCACCCCAAAAACCGCTGTCCTACATTATTCACCTATGCTCCAAACTGGCAGATGAGCCACATCGCCCCCATCCCCGCGCCCGACGCG
>NZ_JALPRD010000007.1 GCF_023197165.1 Sphingopyxis sp. MSC1_008 | reverse complement strand
GTCGGGGTCGGCGTGGGGGTCGGCGTCGGCGTGGGCGTCGGGGTCGGAATGACGATCACGCCTTCACCCGGCGACGCGACGCCGTCGGCACCGCACGCCGCAAGGATGGAACAGGCCACGCCGCTGAGCATGACCAAACGAATGCGTGCGAAAGCCGCCATCAAAATCTCCGTTCCCGGTGTGCGCCCCCCGATTGGTCGAGCGGCGCCCCTGATGAAAAATCACCGGCGAACGAGAAGAGATGTGCTGACTCGCCCCCGGTGACGCCGCCACTAGGGTGATTCGATGACGGTCTGACGCCAGAGCCGTGACACTTGAGTGACTCTTTTGAGTCGGTTCGGTGACAATGACAGCGGCACTAGGGGCCGCTTGTTCGCACCCGCAAAAATAAATGCGGCGAAGCTCGCTTGCATCGCCCCGAAAGCTTTGCTAGGCGCCCGCTCCTACCTGGTGCCGGACCCGTCCGGACCATCATGATGTGCGGTCGTGGCGGAACTGGTAGACGCGCAACGTTGAGGTCGTTGTGGCCGAAAGGCCGTGGAAGTTCGAGTCTTCTCGACCGCACCAGTCAGTCCTAAGTATTTGGGATAATTCAATTTTATTTGAAAGCGCGCCGAAAGGCGCGGCTTTCTGCGCCGTTCTCGCGACCCTATTTTCGGGTGTGAGGCGAGAGACCGGCTATCGAGGGAAATCTCCCTCGAAAACTCGGCGAAGTCTCCGCGACGGCAAACCCCGCCTCAATGCCAAATTATATGTTGGAACTTTGCTGCATTGTCAGTCGCCGTAAAAGCGAAGGACCTTCTCATGTTGCAGAAGGCCAGCCGGGCGATAAGGTTTCAACTCGTCATATTGAGCCACCGCAGGTTTCTCAAAACGTTCGATGACAGACGGATGCAAGTCGGCTTGAGGCTTGATAGGCCGGTCCTTCGCTTTCCACGCCATGACGGTGGGTAGCCTGCTGTCGTGGCTGGATTTCACTTCGTCATGTTGCATAGCGCCCGCATCTGGAAACAGGCGGAGCATAGACTCGTTGGCGTGGGGCGGGTTGTCGAGCGCCTTGAGCTCTTCCAGCATCCAACCCAGAGCTATGTCGGAAAGCCTGGATTCATCTTCGGGATAGCTGCCGCCAATGTCTGAGTGGTTCCCCGCAAACCAAACCTGTTTCAGCCAGGCGCGATCCCCGCGATTCACTCGCTGAACATCTTTCTCATACCCCCAGCCCACATAAGGAAAGCGCTCGCGGTTCATATTTTGCCCGGTCACGGCCTGAGCCGTGTTCATATACTTCATAAACAGCGCGCTCAGCGATCTGCCGAAGCTTTGACCCGCCAGTTGGCAGCGGCCCACCACCTTTATCCTGCGTCGGAACGCCGCAGAGATTTAGCACATTAGCTACGCAACGAGCCGTGTAGGCACCACGGCTGAAGCCGAATAAAAAGATCCTGTCGCCAGGTCGATAATGCTTGAGGATCGCTTCGTAACAATCTGCGATGTTTTGAGAGATACCGGTACCGAAGGCGGCCGACAGGATATTCTTGATCCGGCCGCCACCCTCGCCAGAGCCCAAGCCAGGATCATAATATGCAACCTGGCTTGCCGGGTCGATGTCGCTGGCGAAGCCGGAGCGCATCGCGCGGTACATCTTATATATGTTCGACAATCGCTGATCGGGGCGCACACCGCCATATTGGCCGGTCCCGTCCGAAAAGATGAGGATGTTTTTACCGCCCTCACCCCCACGCGGAAAGAAACCGTGCCGGACCAGCCTTGCCGCAACGGTCGGCCCCATGCGGTTAATGATCGGGAGCAGCGTCCGCTCGATAAAGTCGAACGGGGGTGCCGCCAGGGCATGGGTGCCCCCCTCAATCACAAGCCGCGAGGGCGCGCTCGCGAGCATCAGCGGCACAAGGACCGTCTGAAGCACGAGACCCGTGCTGCCGGCCGTGCCGACGGCAAAATGATAGTCGCCGGGTGTCACGGTGCCCGGCCGAAAGCTGATGCTAGTCGAACCTACGGCCAGACCGGAGCACTCTGCGTTACCAATTACGCATGCGGCTTCGATCGCGGTTACATGCTGACGCATGAGCCCCGGCTTTTCGCGCCCGCCGCGAATATTTTCGATTGCGAAGGGCTCGCCGGTAAGAAGCGACAGCGCGCATGCGTAGCGCAGAACCTGGCCGCCGCCTTCGCCTTCTGAGCCGTCAATGGTGATCATTTTTCTGTTCTTTTTTGAAAGTGGCCGAGGGCGGCGTGAAGGGTCACCCCTTCACGCACACCACCTGCTTCAGCGTATGAACGATTTCGACGAGATCGGCCTGCGCCGCCATCACCGCCTCGATCGGCTTGTAGGCCTTGGGCGTTTCGTCAATGACGCCTTCGTCCTTGCGGCATTCCACGCCTGCGGTGTCGGCAATATGCTCCTCAAGGGTGACGAGCTTCTTAGCCGCGGTGCGGCTCATGACGCGGCCAGCGCCATGGCTGCAGCTGTCGAACGACTCCGGGTTGCCGAGCCCGCGCACGATGAACGATTTCGCGCCCATCGAACCAGGGATGATTCCCATCGTGCCCTTCGCCGCACGCACCGCCCCCTTTCGGGTGACCAGCACATTCTCGCCGAAATGGTTTTCGCGCGTCACATAATTGTGATGGCAGTTCACCGCTTCGGCTTCGGCTTCAAAGGGCTTCGCGATCTGCTGCCGGAGCGCGGCAATGACGTTCGCCATCATCATGCGCCGATTCAGCGCCGCAAAGTCCTGCGCCCAACCCACCGCTTCGACATATTCGTCGAAATGGTCCGTCCCTTCCGGAAAGTAAGCGAGGTCTTCATCGGGCAGGTTGATGAACCACTTGCGCATGTCCTTCTTCGCCAGCTCGATGAAGTAGGTGCCGATCGCATTGCCAACGCCGCGCGATCCCGAATGCAGCATCACCCATACGCGCGCATCCTGGTCGAGGCACAGCTCGATGAAATGGTTGCCCGTTCCAAGCGTCCCCAGATGCGTAAGATTGTTGGTGTTCTTCAGCCGCGGATGCTTGGCGACGATATGACCGAAACGCTCGGCGAGCGTCGCCCAGGCATCGACGATGGCCTGCGGGGGATCGCCCCACGAACCATGGTCGCGCCGGCCGCGACCGACCGAGCGGCCGTGCGGCACCGCGGCCTCAATTGCCGAACGGATTGCTTCCAGATTGTCGGGCAGATCGTGCGCCATCAGCGTGGTGCGCGCCGCCATCATGCCGCAGCCAATGTCGACGCCTACCGCTGCCGGGATCACCGCGCCTTTGGTCGGGATGACAGATCCGACCGTCGCGCCGATGCCGACATGGACGTCGGGCATCGCCGCGACATGCTTGAACACGAACGGCATCTGCGCCGCCTTGCGAAGCTGCGCGCGGGCGCCATCCTCTACCGGCACGCCGCGGGTCCACATCTTGACCGGGCGTCCGCCCTCGACATTCAGCACTTCATAGGTCGTCTGGGTCATGGCTGACCTCCTGCTTTCTCTTTGCGGCAAGCTACGCGTTGAGGCGAGACTTGCCGAACATTCTTCACATCGGCTCAAATGCGTTCTGGGGCGGCCGGCCTATTCCGGCCGCCCCATCGCTCCGTCCTGTCGGGAGACGTGAACCCCGACGCCCATATGATTGCAGAAGCCGTGCCAAGTGGATTCGCCAAGCGCATATTCGCTATATTCCATTGTCATATAACAATATCTTCGACTGTGAATTCCGGAATCGCCCCCTCGCTTTCGTTTGGGTGAGAGATATCTATATCGTCATTTATATTTCTGTATAATCTTGAACCATGAAACCGCTCACTGTCATTGGCTTTCTGGGCTCGACGCTCGACGCTGCCAAGTTCGGCCCCTCCCGCTGGAATAAGTGGCGGCCCACGGTCAGCATCTGCATGCAGGAAGATCTACGGGTCGATCGCTTTGTACTGCTCCACGGCACCCATCACCGCCGCCTCGCGGAATATGTCGCCGACGATATCCGCGACGTGTCGCCCGAGACCGAAGTGGCTCCACATCTCCTGGACTTTGATGACCCTTGGGATTTCGAGGAGGTTTATGGAAAGCTCCTCGACTTCGCGCGCAGCTTTCCGTTCGATCCCGACAATCAGGATTATCTGATTCACATCACAACAGGTACGCACGTTGCGCAGATCTGCCTCTTCCTTTTGACGGAGGCGCGCTACCTGCCCGGCAAGCTGCTCCAGACGCAGCCGCAACGCGGCGCGCCGCAGCCGGTGGGAACATGGAGCGCCATCGATCTCGACCTTTCGCGGTACGACAGCATCGCGACGCGCTTTGCCGAGGCGAGCGCAGAAAGCGCGAGCTTCCTTAAGAATGGTATCGAGACCCGCAACGCCGCCTTCAACCGCATGATCGACGAGATCGAGCAGGTCGCGGTACGCAGCCGTGCGCCAATCCTCCTCATGGGTCCGACGGGCGCAGGGAAAAGCCAGCTCGCTCGTAAGATCTATGAGCTCAAAAAGTTGAGGCACCAGATCGGCGGCGCCTTCGTCGAGGTCAACTGTGCTACCCTCAAGGGCGATAGCGCGATGTCGGCGCTGTTCGGGCATCGCAAGGGCGCGTTCACCGGCGCGGTCCAGGACCGTCCGGGCCTACTCAAGACCGCAGACAAAGGCGTCCTTTTCCTCGACGAAATCGGCGAGCTCGGTCTCGATGAGCAGGCGATGATCCTGCGGGCGATCGAAGACGGGGTCTTTTTACCGGTAGGCTCCGACAAGGAGGCCGCGAGCGCTTTTCAGCTCATTGCCGGCACCAATCGCGACCTCGTGGACGAAGTAGCGGCGGGGCGGTTTCGCGAGGATCTATTTGCGCGTCTCAACCTCTGGACATTCAGCCTCCCTGGCCTGGCCCAGCGCCGCGAGGATATCGCCCCCAACCTCGACTATGAGCTCGAGCGGTTTGCCGAACGCGAGGGGATGCGGGTGACCTTTAATAAGGAAGCGCGCGATCGCTATCTGCGCTTCGCCGAAGATCCTGGATCACGCTGGCGCGGCAATTTTCGGGACCTCGCCGCCAGTGTTACGCGCATGGCTACGCTGAGTCAGACCGGGCGCATTGACGTCGACACCGTCGCGTTGGAAGCGTCCCGGCTTCATTCGCTTTGGTCGGGTGACAAAAAGGTGGGCGATGGACTCGAGGCTTTATTGTCGCCCAATCAGCTCGCGCAAATCGATCCGTTCGACCGCGTTCAGCTCGCCTATGTCGTCAGGACTTGCAGCGATTGCGGCAGCCTGTCGGCCGCCGGGCGGCAATTATTCTCCGCCTCGCGCGCGCAGCGCAAATCGACGAACGACGCCGACCGGCTGCGCAAATATCTGGCGCGCTTCGATCTCGATTGGGCCAGCATAACACGCGAAAAGTAGCGGCATGGCGTGCCGACCCTGGCACGCCATGCCGCGCGGCCGAATTATGCCTTTCGGCCTGGTGGGCTTCTTGCGGGTTCGCCGCCCTTCCCACCTCCGCGCTTGATCCGCCTCACGGTGCGGCGTCTCCCGCGGTCCCCGCGCTTATCGGGTCCGGGTCCCCATCAACTCATGACATTGCTGGCTCGGGCACCGGCACGAGAGTCTCGATCTCCGCGATGCGCTGGAACTCGGCGAGATATTCTTGCCGATTGCGGGTCAGCCAGCGGATCACTTCCGGGTTCCCAAGCAGCTTACAAATGTATCCACGTGCCAGGGTCAGGTGCAGGTTGTCGATACCGTAGCTATCCTCAACGGACTTGATGCGCGACTGGAGCACGGCAAGTTCGCGCTCCATGCGCGAGAGCTGTTCGCTGTTCGGCGGTTCGCTATCCTCGGCCTTTTTCTTCCGGCGCCGTTTGGCAAGCTGGTCGTCCGGTGTCGCAGCAAGCAACGCCTTGGCGAACAGCGATGTGAAATTGTTCTGCCCCGTCATGAGATCGGCCGCCTCGGCCTGGCGCGCGTCCGACATCCGCCGAAGAAGATCGAACACCGCCATCGGACAATTCGTGTCCTTTAAAATCTCTGCCGCTTCGGGACAAATACCGTCGAGAAGCTTCGAGCGCTTCTGGATGGTCCGAACTTCAAGGCCGAGCGCTTCGGCGATCTGCGCGGGCGCAACTCCGCGCTCGATTGCCCGCGCGATCATTCGATACTCCTGGATCGGAGCAAGGCGGTTTACCCGCTTGTTATAAGTGTAGGTTTCCTCGTCCGTCGCGACGAGACAGCTTACGCTGTCGATACCGAGTTGCTTCAGTGCCTCGATTCTTAGGTGGCCATCGAGCAAATAATATTGCCCATCGTCGCCCGGCGCCGAGATGACGACGGGCGCCTCCACGAGGCCAATCGTCTCGATCGATGAAAGAACCTGCGCGTATTTTTTGCTTTCGTGGACACCATCACGAAGTCTCTTCAGTGGAACTAACTTCTCGATAGCCACCTCGACATATTCGCGCTCGAAAGCCTGATGGACCGGTACGAGGTCGCCGGCCATGTCGTCGTGCCAGTCAAGCCTCGACATCGCCGCTCATCCTCGCCTCAAGGGCTCTCGGCACGGTTTCCAGGCCCTCAGCCCGAAGCAATGTGCAAAACCCCTCGTCAGCAAACAGATCTTTCATCGCCTCGACGATGAACAGCAAACGCGTCTGCGCAAAATCGGATTTCTTGACGAGCAACCGCTGCTTTTCTGCCTCGCGCTGGTAGATATCGACCAGGTCGGTCGCGGTTAGCCTGCGGTTTACACCGCGCCGGCCGCAAGACCCCGGCCCCGGCCAAATTGCGCGTAGCCACGCTGGTCTCGCACACGGTTATGGGGGTGGGCTTCTACGCCGGCGCGCTCTTGTTCGGCGCGCTCGGCTGGTAGCGTTGGACAATAGCCGACCGTCAGAATCCAAAGAGTAGCGCCGGCGAACTCAGCCCGGCGGACTCTAGCGGGAAATGTCCTGCGCTACATCGGAAACGCGGTTGAGCATTGCGCGAGAGAATGGCGCAAAATCGCCGTGGATGCCATGTTTGAGCACCGATAGTCCAAGGCCGCGCTTCGCTGCATCCGCCAAGCCCTTCCCCTGCCACAATCCGTCGAGAACGCCGGCTGCGAACGCATCGCCGGTTCCCACCCGGTCGATCACCGGCGCGACGACGGCGGGTTCGGTCACCCCTGCTTCGTCGCGCGTATCGATACGTGCCGTGATCCGGTGCGCGTCCGCGCCGACGATCTCGCGCGCGGTCGATGCGACATATTCGAGCGACGGAAAATGATCGAGTAGCGCGAGGGCCGCCTCGCGCCGCCGATCTCCGGCTTCGCCCGAAAATTCGCGGCCGAGGAGCAATGCCGCGTCGCGATGATTGCCGAACAAGAGCGTCGCCTGCGCGACGATCGACTTCAATATCGCCGCGGGATCGGACTGCCAACGCTCCCAAAGGCGTCCGCGCCAATTGCCGTCGAACGACACGCCGATCCCGGCCGCCCGCGCACGCGTAACGGCTTCGAGCACGGCTTCGGCGCTCTGCGGTCCAAGCGCGGGAGTCACCCCCGACACATGCAGCCAGCCGGCTCCGTTCAGCAGGCGGTCCCAGTTCCAGTCGCCCGGCCCGGCCTCGGCAAAAGCCGAGCCGGCGCGGTCATAGACGACTTCGGCCGGCCGCATCGGACCGCCGGGAAGGTAATAATAGAGGCCCATGCGGCCCGCAGGACGGAGCACGGGCGCGACATCGACGCCGTGGCGGCGCAGCTCCCCGAGCACGCCGTCACCGATCGGCCCTTCGGGGACCGCGCTAATCATCGCCGTTTCACGGCCAAGCATCGCCAGCGCGACGGCAAAATTCGCCTCGGCGCCGCCGACATGCGCGTCGAAGCGCGCCGATTGCAGTGGCAATTCGCCGTGCGGAACCGAGACGCGCATGACGATTTCGCCAAAGCAGGCGATGGGTCCTTGGGGGGCGATCATGGCTTGAATCCGGTTTCCGCGATGGCGGCGCAGGCAATATGGACGGCCGAGCCGAAACGGGCTGTAGCCGTCCGGCCAATGCCGATCGGATGGACGCCAGTGATCGCACCGGCCGAAATCCATTGCCCGGGCTTTAATTCGATGACGCCGCGCCGATGGAGGTCGACGAGGAAATTGAGCGATCCCCACGGACCGTCGAGCACGTCGATCGCGCGCCCGGTTCCGACCGTCACGCCGTCGATTTGCGTCTCGACCGCCAGCGTCGCGAAATCGTCGATGTCCAGCCTCGGACCCAGCAGAAGCCCATTGTTGATGCCGATGTCGGCGATGATGCCATAGGGGGCATGGTCGTGGACGTCGGGTGCGGGCGAGCTTGCGACTTCGAACCCGGCGCGGATCTGGTCGACCCATGTGGCACCATCGTCACCGCCAGTCAGCCGGTCTGGCACCGCGCGAAGGCGCAGCATCACCTCGGCCTCGATCGCACCGGCGCCGCCAGCGAAGATCGCCGCGTCGCCCGGAACCTGGCCGTCGAGTTCGGCGATCCGCAGCACGGGTCCCGCAACCCGCTCGGCACCCAGGACCTCGATCAAGGCCGGCGGAATACGCCCGACCTTCCAGCCGAGCACTGGCGCGCCCAGCGCGGCAATCAGGCGCTGCTGCACTGCATAGGCCTCGGCGAGCGTGGCCGGCACCGGCGCGGGAAAGGCGGTCAGCGCGCGTCCCGACAGCCGTGCGCCGAGCAGCGCCGCGACCGGATCCGGCGCGGCCGGTGAAGGCGAGTGGTCCGGCATCAGGCCAGTTTTGCGCTCAGCAGATAGCGTTCGCGGCTTTCGGCGGACTGGCGGCGCAGTTCGACGATCGCGCGTTCCTCGGTCTCGTCGAGCATCGATTCGATCAGGCGGTTGAAGTGCCGCCGCATCGCGAGCCGGGCGCCGGTCGCGTCGCGATTGCGCAGCGCCGCGACGACATCGGCATGCTCGGCCTGGCGCGCGCTGCCGTCCTTGCGGCATACCAGCGAATGGCTGCTCCGCACCTCGGGCAATTCCATCCGCATCCGCCACAGGCTTTCGATCACATGGATGATCGCCTTGTTGCTCGATGCCGCGGCGATCGTCATGTGAAACTCGCGGTCGATCGCGCTGATCTCTTCCTCGCTCTTGCTGTCGTCGGCCATCGCCTCGAGCAATTGGTCGAGTTTCGCGAGCGTTTCAGCCGAAATCGTAGGCGCCGCAAGCGCCGCGGCTTCGGCCTCGAACAGCGAGCGCGCCTCGGTGAGCTCGAACGCGCTGACCTTGGGCAGGATCGCATTGTCGCCGGGCAGGATCGCCTCGACATAGGCGCCCGCGCCGGTGCGGATGTGGATCCACCCCGTCGCCTGCAACGCGATCTCGGCCTCGCGGATCGTCACGCGGCTGACCTCAAAACGTTCGGACAGCTCGCGTTCGCCGGGGAGCCGCGTCCCCGGCGGAAAAGTTCCGTCGAGAATCAGGCGCCTGATCGTGTCGGCGACATCTTCAAAAAGGCGGCGTTCGGCCATGGTCAATCTTCTCCCCGCACAAGCGTCAGGAAGTCCATACAATCCGGTAGGACAAGTTTGAAGCCCATCACCGAACTTAGTTTCAAATCCGCGCCCGGATGCCGATGAAATATTTCGCGCCATAATAATGATACTGACGGCTGCTGCCATAGACCGGCATGTAGGTTGCCTTCGGCTCGTTGAAGAGGTTGAGCGCTTCGAAGCGGAGCGACACACCCTTCATCAGGTCGAGCGAGGCGCGGAAGTCGACGGTTTCGCTGGGCGCGACGTAGCGCAGCTGGCTATTCCCGCCGACGAAGTCCTGGAAATATTTGGCGCGGTAATTGTAGATCGCCTGCAGCGAGACGGGTCCGATTTCATAATAGGCCTGCGCCGACAGCACATGCTTCGAATAGCCCGACAGGTTCGCGGGCGGGATAATCCCGGCGCTCACCGTATCGGTTTCGGGATCATAGACCTCGCCGAGCCGGATATCCTGCGTCTTGAAGTTCGAATCGGCGTAATTGTAGCTGACCTTGGCGCCGAGCCCGTCGAGCGGCTTGGGCAGGAAGCTGAAGCGCGTCGCCGCGGTCAGTTCGAGGCCATAGATGCGCGACTTGTCTGGGCTGTTGCGCGTCTGCGTCACCGGGATCGACACCGACTGGCCGTCGATGGTGAAATCCTCGTTGAACACCACCGGCTGGAAACCGCCCGTGAACTGCTTGTAATAGACGGTCGCCGACAGCAGGCTGTCCTTGTTCGGATACCATTCGAGCGACAGATCGCCGTTCCACGACATCAGCGGCTTCAGGCGCGGGCTGCCGTTCGCGGTGATGTTGCGGATCGCGTCCTCGATCGAGGTGAAGCTGGTGCCGTCCTCGAGCAGGATCGTGCGCCCGGCACCGAGCGAGCTGGGGTTCGGACGCGACATGGCGCGATAGGCGGCGGCGCGCAGCAGCGTGTTCGGCGCGACTTCGAAGATCGCGTTGACGCTGGGCAGGATGCGCGTGTTCTGGCTCTTGATCGTCACCGTGTCGAAATCGCCCGAAGTGACGAGGCGGATCGAACCGTCGGGGTTGGTGACGACGCTGAGATCGCTGCGCAGGCCGTCCGAGGTGACGCGCGTGTTGACGACGCGCACGCCGAAATTGCCGCGCACCGGCATATTGCCCAGATCGGCGTCATATTCGGCCATCACGTAGCCGGCGAGGGTGCGTTCGGTGACGTCGCGGTTCGCAACCGAGCGCGTGTCGGGCAGATTGCCGGGATCTTCGGCGCCCATATATTCGCGGAACAGGCAGTCGACGTCGAAGGTCGCCCAGCTGTTGATGCTGTTGCCCTTGGCGGCCGACAGATAATCCTGCTGCGGGAAGGCGGTGCGGCAGAGATTGTTGATGCGGCGATCCTCGGCGATCGCCGGGTTCAGGTTGAAGTCGCCGTTGCGCACGTCATAGTCGCGGTAGGTCAGGTGCGACCAGCGGCCGCCGGCCGAAACCTTGCTGAGGAAGCCGTCCATTTCATAGGCGACGTCGAAGCGGCCCGCGTAAATCTCGTTATGCCGCTTGCTCTCGTCGCGGCGGAAGCGCGCGTCGTCCCAAAAGAGATTGTGGTTGTTGAGGTCGAAGCGCGGGTCGATCGTGATCGTCGGCACAAAGCTGCCCGGCGTGATCGAATAGGTGTAGGGAATGCGCATATTGTTGAACACGGTGCGCACGCCGTTGACGTCGGTCGGGTCGGTGCGCAGGCGGAAATTGCGTTCGATCTCGGTGCGGACGGTGCGCGAATAGCTGCCGTCGAGCGTGACGGTCAGCCGGTCGGACGGCTGCCATTCGACCGAGAGGCCACCGCCCAGATATTCCTCCGACCGCGCCAGCTCGGACCCGTTCGATTCGATCGAGCTCAGGCCATTGAGGCTCTGGACGATGCCATTCTCGTCATAGACGACGTTGGTCAGGCCATAGCGGCCCTCGGACAGGTTGAGGTCGCGGCGGTTCTCGACATAGGTGCGGTCCGAATATTGGACGTCGAGGTTGATGTTGAACTGGTCCGACGGGCGCCACTGGATCGACCCGAAGATCGCATCGCGCTTGTCGGTCTCGCTGATCTGGCGGAAGGTGTAGGCGTTGGGGACGAGATAGAAGGGCAGATTCTGCCCATATTCGTCGCGCGTATATTCGTTGCAATTGTTGTTCGCGACGACGGGCGACGCCTGGCACGCGGTCCAGGTCGTCGATGCGGCGTAGGTTTCTTCGGGATTGTTCGTGTCGTTGCGCTGGACGCCGATCGCGATGCCAATCGTGTCGTTCGCGAA
Organism: Sphingopyxis sp. MSC1_008; assembly: GCF_023197165.1. Taxonomy (GTDB): domain Bacteria; phylum Pseudomonadota; class Alphaproteobacteria; order Sphingomonadales; family Sphingomonadaceae; genus Sphingopyxis. The sequence continues at coordinate 239,853 of NZ_JALPRD010000007.1, read as the reverse complement.
CTGGTCGACATAGCTGAGCGTCCCGCGCCAGCCGATGCCGCCCGACCCGACGATGCGGTCGCCATAGGGATTGTACTGCGCCTTGATATCGGCCTGCAGGCGGCGCTTGCCGAAGTCGAGCGGGCGCAGCGTGCCGATCTCGATCGTGCCCGCGACGCCGCCTTCGACGAGGCTCGCCTGCTGGGTCTTGTAGATCTTGATATTGTTGACGAGCTCGGAGGGGAACTGATTGAAGTTCACCGAGCGATCGCCGCTGCCGTTCGACGCATCGCGGCCGTTGAAGGTCGCGTTCGACAGGAAGGGGCCAAGCCCGCGCAGCGCGATTTCGGACGCATCGCCCTTTTCGCGGTGGGTCGTCGCGCCGGTGATCGTCTGGATCGCCTGCCCGACCGAGATCGCCGGGATGTCGCCGATATCGTCCGACGACAGTGCGTCAACGATGGCGGTTTCCATACGTTTGGTGTTGATCGAATTCTGGATCGTCTCGCGGATACCGGTGACGACGATTGCGTCTTCTTCGGATTCGGCCTGCGGCGCGGGGGCGTCCTGCGCCATCGCGGGCGTTGCGGCGATCAGCAGCGTCGAGCCGGCGCCGGCCAGCAACGCGGCGCGCAGCATGCGCGCACGGATCTGATTACGAGAATTCACGTCGTCTCTCCCAAATATCGATTCTGTTCTGACCAATGCTGTCAGGCATGGCTGCAAAATTGTCAACCACTCTGTATGGCAAATTGGTTAGTCCATTTTGCCATACACGTATTGCTAGCGAACGAGCTGGCTCCTGAGGCCGGGCACAGCCCGCGCGAGCGCTTGCGTAATCAGCTTGGCGGCGACATCGGCGCCGATGTCGCCGAGGTGCGTGTAATCGAACTTGCGCGTCACCTGTCCGCGCGCACCGTCGCCCGCGATCGGGGCCGGTTCGGGCGGCGCAGGGCGCGCGGCCAGCGTCGTGCCCGCCTTCGCCGCGGCAAACTCCTCAGCCGTGGGAGGTTCCTGCGCGAGCTTCGTCGCCATCTCGGCGCCCATTTCCTGCGCCTGCGCGGCGCTCAGCGCGTTGAGATCGACCAGCGGCACGTCCATCGCCTTCGCGACACCACGCACCTGGTCGGACCAGCTCGCGAGCGTGTTCCTGAGTTGGCCATCCTTGAACTCGCGGCGCGTCAGCGGGGTGACGAGCACCGGCGTGGCCCCCGCTGCCCGCACCTCTTCGACGAAGCGGCGGAGGTTGGCGGGGAACTCGGTCGTTTCGTCGGTCCAGCGTTCGGATTTGCTCGACTGATCGTTATGCGCGAACTGGATCAGCACCCAGGTGCCGCGATAGCCGGGCACTTTCGCCTCGGCGAGCGCGATATCCCAGCCGCCTTCCTGCCGGTAGCTGCGCGTGCTGCGCCCGCCGCGGCCGGCGTTGAGACACGCGACCGACGATTTGACGTGGCGCGAGCAGAACGCCCCGCCCCAGCCGCTGTGCGGCGCCATCGTCGAATCGCCGACCAATACGATCTTGTACGGCTCAAGCGGCGGCGCATCGGTCCGCTCGCGGGTCTGGGCCTGGGCCCCGCTCGCGAGCAGGGCAACGATGGCCGTCGCTATGAGCCGGCGCATCAGGAGAAGCCCAGTCCGCCGTTGATGTCGAGACAGACGCCCGCGAGGAAGCTGGCGGCCGGTGACGCCAGATAGACGATCGTGTCGGCAACCTCGTCGGGATGACCTTCGCGGCGCAGCGGCGTGTTGCCGGCGGTCGCGGCGCGGCCTTCGGGCTTCGAGAAGATGTCGTGGAAGCTGGTGCCGATCAGACCGGGGCAGACGGCGTTGACGCGAATGCCCTGCGGTCCGAGTTCCTTGGCCATCGAGCGGGTGTAGGTCATCAGCGCGCCCTTCGCGGTCGCATAGACCGACGCGCCCGGACCGCCGCCGTCGCGGCCAGCGAGCGACGACACGTTCACGACCGCCGATCCTTCGCCGAGGAAGGGCTGCGCCGCCTGCAGGACAAGGAAGACCGACTTGAGGTTCAGCGTCATGACCTGGTCGAAGAAGGCCTCGTCCATCTCGCTGAGCGTCTTGCGCGCGATCATCCCGCCCGCGAGGTTGACGAGGATGTCGAGGCGGCCGCTGAATGCGATGCCGACCTCGTCGAGCATCGCCTTGACCGCACCGCTGTCGGTGACGTCGGCCTGGATCAGGAAGGCGTCGCCGCCCGCATCCTTGATCGTCTTCAGCGTTTCTTCGGCGGCTTCGCGGCCGCTGTTGTAGTTGATTGCGACGCGGACGCCGGCGCGCGCGAGCGCGATCGAGACCGACCGGCCAATGTCGCGTCCGCCGCCGGTGACGAGCGCGGTTTTCCCCTGGAGGTTCATGTGATGCTATTCCTTATTCTTGGGTGTTGGTGGGTGGGGTGACGACCGGTTCGACGCGTCCGCCGATCAGCCAGAAACAGAGGAAAGAGATCGGCACGATCGCGGCGCTAAGCGCAAAGATCGGGGCGTAGCTCGTCTTGGTGAGCACGGGGACGAGCCAGGTGGTGATCAGTGTGCCGGCGACCGCGGCGGTGCCGCTGATCCCCGCGAGACTGCCGACCGCGCCGCCGCCGAAATAGTCGCTCGGCAACGTCTGGATATTGCCGATCGCCATCTGAAATCCGAAAAGGATGCAGGCGATCAGCAGAACCGCGGACAGCGGCTCGCTGGCACCGATGGTGAACAGCAGCGCCGGGAGCATGATCGCACAGCCGATCGCAATCGTCAGCGTGCGCGCCTTGTGAACGCCGCCGCCCGCAGTGATGATGCGTCCCGAAAGCCAACCGCCGAACAGGCTACCGAACATCGCACCGACGAAGGGCACCCATGCAAAGAGGCCGATCTGCTTGACGTCGAAGCCGAAGGTTTCGGCGAGATAGATCGGCAGCCACGATACGAAGAGCCACCACACCGGATCGAGGAAGAAGCGTGACAGGATCACGCCCCAGCTCTGGCGATAGCGCAGCAATTCGCCGAGCGGCACGCGGCGGCTGTCGTCACGGCCCGCCTCGGTGCGACCGGTCAGGATATAGTCGCGCTCTTCCTCGCTCAGCCCCGGATGCTTTTCGGGATCGGCCTTGTAGAACCAGAGCCAGGGCACGAGCCAGATGAAGCCGAGCACGCCGATGAGCAGGAAGGTGCCGTGCCAGCCGAACTGGACGAACAGCAGCGCGATCAGCGGCGCCGAGATGATGCCGCCGAGCGATGCCCCGGCGTTGAAGATACCCTGCGCCAGCGCGCGCTCGCGCGACGGGAACCACAAGGCGTTCGCCTTGGCCGCGCCGGGCCAGTTGCCGGCTTCGCTGATCCCGAGCGTTGCGCGCAGGACGAGGAGTAAAGGCATCGAGCGCACCAGGGCATGCGCTGCAATCGACAGCGACCAGACGACGATCGAAATGGTGAAACCCATCCGCGTGCCGATCGCGTCGAAGATGCGCCCGAAGATCGACTGGCCAAAGGCGTAGAAGATCATGAAGATCGTCACGAGCAGCGCATAATCTTCCTTGGTGGCGCCGATCTCTTTCGACACTTCGGGCCACATTACGGCGAGCGCGTTGCGGTCGATGTAATTGATGACGGTCGCGAGCGCGATCAGCGCAATGACGCACCAGCGGAAGCGGCCCTTGATATTGCTCATTTCTTCGCTCCGGTTTTGGCGAGGTCGAGGCGGCCGACGGGGCCGGTCCACGCAAAGGTGCGGCCGTCGACGGTGACGCTGTGCTTCGCGGCGGCCGTGACATCGTCGGCGACCGCGATGGCGATGCGGCGTCCATCGACGAGCGTGATCAGGACCAGATCGACGCCCTTCTCCTTGCGATGCTCGAGCGCCGACACGCGCGCACTGCTCGCTACGACGGTTTCGGCCGAGGCATCATAGGCACCGTGCGGTTCAAGCAGGCTGACAAAGGTCGCATCCGCCGCGCCGTCGACGCGCTGGATCAGCGCGGGCTCGCGCCGCAGGTTGAATTCGGGATCGTTCGCGCCGCTTTCGGCGACGATGAAGCGCGCGCCTGCGGGCGGAAGCATGTGATAGCTGTAGAAACGGCTGCCCTGCATCCACGTCAGCCGCGCCTTGCCCGCCTTCGTCCCTTCGCCGTCGACCCACAGATGCTCATAGCCGTTCGCCTTGCCGAGCACCGGCCGCTCGGCGAGCTTGCGGTCGAACGCGATGTCGCTGTCGATGATCTGCCCCGAAAAATGCAGCGGCAGGTCATAGCGATGCCTGCCGCTGCCAGTTCCGTGGAGGATATCGAGCGTGAGGGGATTGGCGAGACCGTCGACCTCGACCAGCAATAGCGCGCGGCGGATTTTGACATCCTTGTACGCGCTGTCGATTTCACCGATCGCGTAGCGCGTCGGGCCTTCGAGCGACGCGGCGAGTTGCCGCGTTCCCGATTTTTCGCCGGCTTTCCAGTCGCCGCCGAAATGGCTTTGCTCGTCAACAACCAGCGTGTTGTGCGCGATCGTCGCGCTCGCCCAGCTGTCGTTTTCGGGGAGATAGCGCCCGCCGCGCTTCGCCTCGACATTGAGGAAGCGCGCGGCGCCATAGTCGGTCACGACGGCGCCGGTCTCGTCATAATAGAGCCAGCCGAGCCGGTCGAAATGGCCGTGTCCCATGCCTTGCACCGTGTTCTTGGCGACGAGCAGTGGCCCTGTCGGATCGGGCTTGGTGCGCAGCAGGACAAGCGCTCCGCCCTTGCCGTCGGGGCCGTCGGAAAGCAGCCGCGAGCCGAAGGGCCAAGGCTTGGCATTGCCCGCAGCGAGGTCGGCGGCCATCGCCTGCCCCGCCGGCGTCAGCACGGTGCGTCCCTGCCAGTCGGCGATCGACAGGAAGGTCGGATCCTTCGTCGCGCCATAGGCAATGGCGACCGCGTGATAGAGTTCCTCGGTGCGCAGGCTCTTGTCGGGCATCGCGTCGTTGATCGGCAGGAAATAGCCGTCGTGCGTCACGTCGATCGCGGTACGGATCGCCTTGAGTACGATGCCGTCGCGATACTCGAAAATCTTGCGACCCGGATCGTTCGCCGCGATCGCAGCGGCGAAGACGACGAAGGGTTGCAGCGCATAGCGCTGATAATAGGGCCCTTCGGCATAATAGCCGTCGGGTGAGAAAAGTAGGTCAAGCTGGCGCAGGAAGCCCGCCTTGCCGCTCTTGTCGAGCCCGAGCAGTGCCTTGTCGACAAGGTCGCGGTCGCCGAGCAGATAGCCCGACAGGCCGACGCCCGCCGCAGCCCAGGTCGCATGATTGTGGATGCGGTTGATGACCTCGGGCGAGCCGTCCGAAAGGAAGCGCGCCATCGGGCGGATCACCTGATCGTCGATGCGCTTGCGGTCGGCGGCGGACAGCGCGTCGCGGATCTCGGCATAGCCCTGCACCGCATTCACGAGGAAGACGCTGTCGTTGAGACTTTGCCAGAAGAGGCGGCCCGGAACCTGGTTCGACGCAGCGGGATGCGGCCCGAGCTTCGGATAGAGATCGGCATAGGCAAGCAGCAGGTCGCGGACATGGTCGCGATAGCGGACGTCGCCGGTCAAGCGGTAAAGCTGGCCGCCCTCGAAGATCGTGCGGTAATTGCGCTTATGCTGTTCATGCGTGAAGCCGCCACCGGGGTCCTTGGGCACCGGCACGTTGATGCCTGCCTTGATCGACGCCTCGACACCCGCCTTGGCGCGCTCGATCTCGGCAGCGAACAGCGGTGCGAACGCCTGCGCCGAAGCGGAGGGGGGGGTCTGCGCCAAAACGGGGATGGCCGGAAGCGCGACTGCGGCGAGGAGAAGCGCGAGGGTCCGGGTCACGGGCGTGCCTCCACGACATTGCCCGCGATCTGGCCGCGCGGCGGACCTTTCCACGCAAGTTCCTCGATCCGCGGCGCGGGCGTCGCGGCAAAAGCATTCGACGCGATCCGCGTTTCGGGCGCGCCAACCGAATGAATGACAAGGATGCCGTCCGATTTGGCGAAATTATTCTGCACAATTTCGGCGTGCTGGGCGCCCGAGATACGCAGCGACGCGCCGCCCGCGCCGCTGTCGGCAACGCTCGACCCGGTCATCGCGAACCACGGGCCGAAGGTGCTTTCGTCGGCGCCCTTTCGCAGCAGGTCGGCGACCATCGCGACGCGCGCGAAACGGCTGCCGGCGATCGTGAGCCGCTCCATCGGATACCAGCCCTTGGGCTGCTGCTCGCCCGTCGCGACGACGACGACGCCCATCTCGGCGAAGTCGCTGTTCGTGATCGTGACATCGTCGGCGAAAGTGCCCGGCGCCATGGCGACGCCGTCGAGCCGGCCCTTGCCGGGGCCGCGAACCGACACGCCGTCGAGCGTGACGCCATAGTTGGGAGCGACGCCCGAAGCGACCGCGATCAGCGCGCCGTCGCCGGGCGCACCGCTCGCATCGACCGCGAGATTTTCGAGGCGCAATCCGCCGCCGCTCTCGATCCGCGCAAGGCCCGACGCGACGCGTAGCACGGGCTTCGCGTCCTTCGCGCCGGCGATCGTCAGCCGGTGCCGCACGGTCAGCGGCGCGACGATGTCATAGGTGCCGGTGGCGAGCGCGAGGGTATCGCCCGCCTTCGTGTCGGCGACAGCTTGTGCGAGCGAGGCGCCGGCCGCAAGCGATCGGGTGTCACCGGCGCCGAACGCCGCTTCGGGGGCGTCGCCGCGATACCAGCTTGCACCGACCTCGCCTCGCGTCATCGGCTTCAGGTCGCGCGGCGCGCCAACCGCGGCGAGCGCCGGGTCGGTGGGATAGAGCAGACCATTGGCGGCGCGTTCGAGCTTGACCTCGCGTTGCTCGACGCCCGCGCCCAACAGCGGCTTCGCGACCTTCGCCTCGACGTTGCCCGCCATTGCAATGCCGCCGATTTCGCCCTCGGCACGCAACGGATCCTGCCCTTCCGCGCCGACGATCAGATTGCGTTCGAACTTGCTGTCCGTCGGCGGCGCCGAGCGTTCGGCATCGGCGCCCGCCGCGAGCGTAATGCGGGCGACGTCGATGAGGCTGTTGCCCTCGATCCGCGCATTTGCGACCTGATGATAGCGGTTGATCACCGAATTGGGGACGCCGTTCATCACGGTGATCGCGCTCTTGAACGAGCTGCCCGCGAGCCCCTCGAAATAATTGTCGCGGACGGTCTGGTCGCGGTTGATCACGCGCACGCCGCCGGTGTCGGGCACGCCCTTGCCGAAGAAGATGTTGCGCTCGACGAGGTTGCCGTTGCCGTGGCGCAGCACGATGGCGCCTTGCGCTTCGAGCACGAGATTTTCGCGGATGATATTGCCGCCCGACTTGATCGAGACGATCTCGACCTCGCCGCTGGTGCGGTCGAAGATGTTGCGCTCGATGATCGTATGGCTGTCGGACAGCGATTCCTCGCTGGTGCCGACACGGATCGTCTCGCCGCCGTTCGAGCCGAGCGGTGGCCGCGGGCCGAAGTAATTATGATCGATGCGATGGCGGTTATCGAGCGGGTCGCCTGCGCGGCGAATGACCGCGAGCGTCACACCGCTGTTCGTCTTGCCCTCGAAATGCGAATGGTCGACGCGATTGCCGGTGCCATAGAGCGCGACCCAGATGTCCTCGGCGCGGCGGTCGGCCTTGCTGAAACCGTCGATGACGACCTCGGTCACGCGCGTGTCGGTCGCGAGCGTTTTGGAATCGCGGCGCAAGCTAATCACCTCGTCGGTCGGGCTCGCCCCATTTTTGAAGACGAGGCCCGAAACGAGCAGATGCTGGCCGCCGATGCGCAGGTTCGACTGGCCGGTAAGCAGCACCTTGCCTTTGGTCTGCGCGGTCAGGCTGATCGGCTTGGCGGCACTGCCGCTACCGGTAAAGACAATCTGGAAATCGCGCCATTCGCCATCGGCGAGGATGATCGTGTCGCCCGGCTGCGCCTTTTTCACTGCCGCCTTATACTGCGCTTGGTTGGCCACGAGCAGATCATGCGCCAACGCCGGATGCGCCGTCGAAACCAGCATCGCTGCCGTGAAAACCGCCCTTATCTGCACTGCGCCTCACCCTTTTTATGATTCTTGGCCATTGGACTATACAAGAGGTAGGACAAGATCAACCCGTTTGCGGTATACAACATGGGTTGACATATTGGTCTGACAAAGCGAGCTTCCCTCCAAACAAGATCAAACAGGGAGAGTGGGATGATTCGGGGCAGCATCGGGCGCGCATCGGGCGCCGGAAAAATAAACCTGGCGGCAGCGCTGCTCGGCACCACCGCGCTCGTGATGCTGGGTGGCCCGGCCTTTGCGCAGGACACCGCCGCGCAGGATAGCTCGACAGCGGCCGCGGATGACACGGGTGACGATGCGATCGTCGTAACGGGCATTCGCAGCTCCCTTGCCACCGCGCTGGGCGAAAAGCGCAACACCGACAATATCGTCGAGGTCATCCAGGCCGAAGATATCGGCAAGCTGCCCGACCAGAACCTCGCCGAAGTGCTGGAAAATGTCACCGGGGTTCAGATCACCCGGCAAGCCGGTGTCGGTAACGCCGTCCAGATCCGCGGCACCGACGCCAACCGCACCGAAATCAACGGGGTTTCGACGGTGGGATCGGGCGCCGGCCGCTCAGGCATCAGCTTCGAGGATTTGCCCGCGGCGCTGATCGCCTCGGTCGAAGTCACCAAGGTGCCGACCGCGCAAACGATCGAGGGATCGGTCGGCGGTACGATCAACCTGCGGACGATCCGTCCGCTCGACCTCAAAGACCCGTTGATCGCCGCGCGCGCGCAGATGGAAAACAGCGACCTGTCGAAATCGACGCTGCCGCGGCTGTCCGCAACGCTCGGCAACCGGTGGGACACCGGCATCGGCGAAATCGGTATCGTCGTGAGCGGAAGCTATGCGCGGCAGGATGTCGCGTCGTTCAAGCCGCGCGTCGACCGCGACGCGCTCGTCCTGCCGGGCTCGGGACCGAGCGCCGAGGCTTTTCCCTTCCTGCGTATCCAGTTCCTCCAGCAGGGGCTCGAGAATTACGAATATGAGACCTACAACGGCACCGCCGCGCTCGAATGGAAGCCGAACGACGACCTGAAATTCTATTTCGACGCGACGCTGAACAACCAGCGCCGCGGGCAGCAGAGCCATCGCGTGCAGATCTCAGGCACCGCGACGCCTTCGGTTGTCGACGCGATGAACAACACCGATTTCGAGACGGTCGATTTCGGGAGTCTCGACGGCCCCAACGGCCCGATCGACCTGGGCAGCGTGCAGGCGGCTGTCGCGGGCACCATCGGCATCGGCGGCACGACCGGAAGCGTGATCGATCCGAACCTGCGGACGTCGAGCGACACCGGCGCGCGCGTGACCAAAAGCCGCGTCTTCGATTTCGGCACCGACTGGCAGGCGACCGACAAGCTGAATGTCCGCGCCGAAGTCTCGCTGTCGACCTCCAAATCCGATTTCCCGAATTTCTCGACGACGCTCGACTTCATTAACCCGAACGGTCCGCAGCCGGTGATCGGGCGCAGCATCGACAATGGGGTGCCGATCGAATTCGACCTGCGCGGCGGCACGCTGCAATTCGGCATCGATCAGGCGAGCCCCTTCGCGCCGACGACGGCGCAATTGCTCGACCCCGCGAACTATCAGCTGCAGCAGGTCACGCAGGGCGCCAATTCGACCGACAATGAGGAAAGGGCGGCGCGGCTCGATTTTTCCTACGACACGACCGACCTCAACCCCTTCGTCACCTCGATTGATTTCGGCTATCGCTGGAACCGGACATCGGCCGAGAACAGCGAATTTTCGAACAATGTCAGCCTGACCAACACGACCAGCGCGTGGAACCGGCCATCGGGCGACCTGTTTTCGGATATCCTGATCCCGGGGCCCAGCAACTTCAATGCCGCCGACGGGCGACGCCTCTATTTCCCCGACTTTCTGCTGATCGACGGCGGCCTCTCCTTCCGCGACCCGGCGAAAGTGCTCGAATCGCTGAACAAGGCCATTGCGGCGAGCAACGCTGCCCGGACGCAGGGTCCGGCGGTCGCCTCCCTCGCTACGCCGACCGAATCCTTTGCGGGTTTCTTCAGCATCAAGGAAACGACGAACGCCGCTTATTTCCAGGCCAATATGGAAGGCGAAATCGCCGGCATGCCGGTGCGCGGCAATGCCGGCTTCCGCTGGCTGCACACCAAGCTGTCGTCGACGGGCAACAATATCGCGAACGGCACGGTGACCGGGCAGACCGTCGCGAAGAGCTCGTACAACTTCCTGCTTCCGCGCTTCAGTCTTGTCCTCGAACCCGCCGACAAGCTGCTCGTCCGCGCCGGCATCGCGCGCGACATTCGCCGCCCGAACTTCGATACGCTGTCGACGTCCTTTTCGTTCGGCACCGGCGCGAACACGCCGGTCGCGGTGGGCAACCCCGATCTCGTTCCCGAAGCGGTGTGGTCGTTCGACCTCTCGGGCGAATATTATTTCGCGCCGTCGAGCCTGATCAGCGTCGGCTTCTTCCACAAAAGCCGCACCAACCTGTTCGCGCAGCGGCAGGAGGATCCGGCGCCGAACCTCGATGCCAACGGCAATCTCAATATCTCGATCGATCCGGCCTGCCCGGGGGGCGGCATCTATAACCCGATCGCCAATCGCAACATCAACAACCCGATCCAGGGCGTTGGCATCTGCGTCCCGCGCAGCTCGACCTTCAACGTTCCCGGAACCACGACGCAAACCGGCGTCGAGGTCGCCTTCCAGCACGATTTGTCGGCATGGGAAGACACCCTGGGCTTTGCATCGGGCTTCGGCTTCATCGGCAACTTCACTTATCAGAAAGCCGGCGGCTCGGCGCGCGAATATCGCGCCGCCGATGGTCCGCGGACGGTGTTCACCCAGCTTGGCTATCCGGGTTCGCAGGACCTGATTTCGCTGACGAACCTGTCGAAATATGCCTATAATGCGACGCTGTTCTACGACAAATACGGGCTGAACGCGCGGCTGCGTTACACGTGGCGCTCCAGCTATGTGTCGAACGATCCGTTCTTTTTCGGGCTACCGCTGATCAACGGCGCACGCGGGCAGCTCAATGCCAGCATCAACCATGACATCACCGATAATATCAACGTTGGCGTCGAGGGCATCAACCTGCTGCGCGGCGACCAGAACCAGTATTGCGTGAACAACAAGGCGTTGCTCTGCTTCCAGGGCCTCACCGATCGCCGTATCACCGCCGGGCTCAGCGTGAAGTTCTAATAGGCTCCATATGGACCGGAAGGCATCTAACGGTGTCTTTTGGTCCGTCAGGCCGTCAAAACGGCCCTGCCCGCATCGGCATAGGCGCGCTTCATGCGCGCGAAGGTCACGACCTGCTCGGTCATGATGTCGAGTTGCGACGCGATGCCCTGATCGGTCAGCATCCCGTCGGGGTCGAAGAGCGGCTGGCTGGAGTTGGCGGTGATCGCCATTGGCGTCGGCCAGCCGCGCAGCGCGTGGGTGATCGAGCGCAGCGTCGCGAGCGTGCTGCCCGCCGCCTGCCATCCGCCCGCCACCGCGATCAACCCCACCGCACGGCCATCGAAATAGGGCTGCGCATCCGAAACGAGATCCTGCGCATAGTCGAGCGCGTTCTTGACCACGCCCGACACGGTGCCGTGATAGGCGGGCGAGGCGACGATGATGCCGTCGGCATCGCGCAGCGCGGCCATCAGCGCCTGCGCCTTCGAACAACGTTCGCTGCGGTGCGGAGCGTACATGGGAAGATCGATCGCCTCGCCCGCGAAGAGCTCGATTTCGGCGCCCTGCGCCTCGCAGCGCATGAGCGCGTGGCGGAGCAGCCGCTCGGCCGAGCCACCGGCGGTGGCGTTGCCGCCGAGTGCGACGATGCGGGGGCGCTGGGTCATGACGATCTCCCTTAGTTGAAGGTCACTTGGCTGCCGCCGCGCAGGAAGGCGATCGCGTTGCGGCGGAGATGGTTCGTGCCCGGGTTGAGGATCGGTTCGGGCGAATATTGCGCGAGATAGACCCGGCGCATGTTCGGGGTCGAGTTCGATCCGGTGGCGTGGAGCGCGAGGCTGGAGAAAGCGACGACGCTACCCGCGGGGACTTCGAGCGTCACGCCTTCGCTGTCGCCGGTGTAGCCGACAAGGTCGTTGCTCCCGGGTTGGCGGATATGCGGGACGATGCCATTCCGCGTTTCGGGCGCCTGCGAGAAAGGCAGGATGCGCACGGTGCCGTTCGCGATCGTCGTGTCGTCGAGCGTACACCAGCAGGTGAGGTACGGTTTGTGATCGGCGGGGCCGCCGTTGCCGACGACATAGCCCGAATCCTGATGCCAGCTGAACGGCATGCCTTCGCTCGCGCCCTTCACGACATATTGGTCGTAGAAGAAGTAAGCGTCGTCGCCGAGCGTCGCGCGGCAGATGTCGGCCATCGTCTCGCTGAACAGCATCTTGCGCAGGTCAGGCTGCTGGCGCTGGCATTCGCCCGCGAAATAGCGTTTGCCCTTGTGGCTGATGCCGTCGACTTCGACGCCGAGACTGTCGAGGCGCGCATCTTCGCGGTCGATGACACGGCCGCATTCCTCACGCAGCAGGTCGAGCAGCGGGCCTTCGAGGATGCGTTCGAACACGGCATAGCCTTCGGTCGCGAACTGTTCGCGCTGGGCTGAGAAATCCATCTTCACTCTCCCGTATCTTTTCAATCTTCACCCATATCGCAGAGGACAGTCATCGCATCCAATCGAATTGCATCGCACGATCATACGTCTATACTATGGCCGATGCGGATGAGACAGGTTGAGGCGTTTCGCGCCGTGATGATGAGCGGGGGCATTACGGCCGCCGCGACGATGCTGAATATCAGCCAGCCGTCGGTGAGCCGGCTCATCGCCGATATGGAGCGCGCGGTCGGCTTTCGGCTGTTCGACCGGCGCGGCGCGCGCGTGCATCCGACCGCGCAGGCGCAGGCGCTGTATGAGGCGGTGCGACGAAGCTATGCGGGGCTCGACCTGCTCGATCAGGCAGCGCGGCGTATCCGCGCGCATCCGGTGGGGACGGTGCGGATCGCGGCGCTCGCGGCGATCGCGATGGCGATATTGCCCGCAGTGATCGCGCGCTTTCGCATCCTCTATCCCGATATCAAGATCATCGTCGAGTCGCTGGGCCAGCGCGCGATCGAGGAACGCGTGTTCCTGGGGCAGGCCGACCTTGGCGTCGGGGTCGATATGCAGGGACGTGAAGGCATCAGGTCGACGCCGCTCGCGCGCGCCGAATATGTGTGCATCCTGCCCGCCAACCACCCGCTCGCGGCGCGCGAACAACTGACGATCGCCGATCTGGCGGGCGAGGAGTTCGTCGGCCCGATGCACGAAGCCGATGCGCTGTGGACCGGCATCGACACCGCGCTGGAAACATCGGGCATCAGCGTATCGCGGCGGCTGGAGACGCAGCATTCGCAGATATTATATGCCTTCGTCGAAGCCGGGCTGGGGGTGACGATCGCCGAGCCGTTCAGTGCGCCGCGCTTTCATCGGCTGGGCGTCGCGGTGCGCCCGATTTCGCCACCGGTGTATCTGGATTTCGCGTTGCTGGAGCCCGATATCGGGCCGACGCCGGAGATCGTCGCGTGGCTGAATGCCGATGTGGCGCGCGAGACGGAGGCGTGTTTGGCGCATGTGAAGCAGGTGGTGGCGTCGAAATAGACGGTCGCCCTGAAGCGGCACATGCCTGGTATGCGGGAGCGGTCGCTAGAGTGATCCTGTTCCCCGGCGAAGGCAGGGGCCCAGAGCGCAACCAGCAAAAGCTGGCTCTCTAAAGCTCTGGGCCCCGGCCTTCGCCGGGGAACACAAACTGCTCCGAGACGCCCTCAGCCAAGTCATAGCATTTGGACATAACAGACCGACATTTCTCGATTAGACTGCAATGATTTTGACGCGCATCCCTAGGTCGGCTGTTTGGCAATGGCGCCTTTCAGCCGATTCGTGGCCGCGCGACGCAAGTTTGCGGCCGGATGTCGAAGCGGACGCACGATCCGTCACGACAAGGGAAGGGTTGCTGATGACAAGGCCGACATGCAAGCCCACGCGCTTCGCCTGCTCCTTACATTGTCCTGCAAGCCATAGCATTCGGACATGACATCGCGACATTTCTCTATTGGACCACAAAAATAATTGCGCGCAGGTCGGCTCGTAATTGTCAATTGAAATGATTGACATACCGAACAGCAGCGTATCAAGGGAGGATCTGAATATGGTTTCGTCGAAAGCCAAAGCCTATCTTACAATCACGACGGCATTGGGCATGGCGCTGATCGCCGCCCCCGCGGCAGCGCAAGACGCCCCTGCCCCCGCCGAAGCCGACGCCCCCTTTGCCAGCACCGACATCATCGTCACCGCGCAGAAACGCGAACAGAATCTGCAGGACGTACCGGTCGCGATCTCGGTCGTGTCGGGTGCGCAGCTCGAACGGTCGAACGTCAATTCGGCCGAACAATTGTTCCAGCGCGTCCCCACGCTGACCTTCCGCAAGGGCAACACCAACAAGGATTCCGCGCTCTCGATCCGCGGCGTCGGCACGATCAGCTTTTCGTCGGGCGTCGAACCTTCGGTGTCGACCGTGATCGACGGCGTCGTCTATGCGCGCACCGGCCAGCAGACGTCGGATTTCCTCGACGTCGAGCGCATCGAAGTGCTGCGCGGCCCGCAGGGCAGCCTGTTCGGCAAGAATGCCAGCGCCGGCGTGATCAACATCGTGTCGCGCGAGCCCGGCAACGAGCTGGGCGGTTATGTCGACGCGGCCTGGTATGAGGGCAATGAATATCGCATCCGCGGCAGCGTTGGCGGCCCGCTCGGCGACGGCATTCGCGCCTCGCTCACCGGTTTCTGGTCGCAATATGACGGCAACGCCCGCAACGTGTTCAACAACAACAAGGTCAATGGCTACGAACATTGGGGCGTGCGCGGCAAGGTGATCGCCGAGCCGACCGACAACCTCAAGATCACGCTGATCGCCGATTATTCGAAGAACAGCGACAATGGGTTCGCCGACAGCATCGGCACCGTCTTCCCGTCGGCATTCAACAACGCCGTGTTCATCCCGAGCCTCGCGCCGCTGGTGCTCGACGGCAAGAACAAGGACATCGACAACGACCTCGATCCCTATACCAAGGACAAGAACAGCGGTGTGTCAGGGCAGATCGACCTCGATCTCGGCGGAGTCACGCTGACCTCAATCACCGCGTACCGCCACTGGTATAATTTCCAGCAGCGCGATGGCGATTTCCGGTCGGATGCCCCGCGCTATGTCAACACCGGCACCGCCGCGGGCGATGTGCGTTCGCACGATCGCGGCGATTTGAAGTTCGACCAGTTCACGCAGGAATTGCGCATCGCGTCGGCGAATCCGCAATTCTTCGAATATGTTGCGGGCCTCTATTATTATCACACGAAGGAAGTCGATTTTTTCAACCGCACGGTGACAAGCTGCACCGCGTCGACGCTGCCGACCGTGGGCGGGCTGACGCCGTGCGCCGCCGGGTCGTCGACCTTTGTCACCAACGAAGGCAATGCCGACTTCACTACCAAGCTGACCAGCTATTCGGCGTTCGGTCAGGGCACGCTGAACTTTACCGACGCGTTCCGCGGCATCATCGGCCTGCGTTACACCGAGGACAAGGTCAGCTATGACTTCGCGCGTCGCTCGACTTCGCTCGCGGCGTTCACCGGCGTGAATCCGGCGTTCGCTTCGGCCGGGTCGATCAAGGACAATGGCTGGTCGGGCAATGCCGGACTGCAGTATGACCTGACCGACGATATCGTCGCCTATACGACCTATACGCGCGGCTATAAGGGTCCGGCGCTCAACGTGTTCTTCAACATGCTGGCGCGCGATACCGGCCGTATCGATCCCGAAAAGTCGGACGCCTATGAAGTCGGCCTGAAAACCCGGTTGTTCGATCGCCGCCTGACGCTGAACCTCGCAGGCTTCTATGCCAAATACGACAATTATCAGGCGAACTTCCTCGATATCGTCGCGGGGCAGGTCGTGACGCGCCTGACCAATGCGGGGACGGTGTCGACGCGCGGTATCGAGATGGATTTCAACGCCGCGATCACCGACGACTTCTCGCTGTCGGGCGGGTTCAACTACACCGACGCGCATATCAACCAGTTCATCTGCCCGCCGGGCGCCGCGGTGACCTGTGCCGCCGCGATCAACGGCAAGCCGCTACCCTTTGCCCCGAAATATAAGGGCACGGTGACGATGGACTGGCGCCTGCCGCTCAACATCGACGGGTTCAACGTCGATCTGAACAGCTCGCTCGTTTACCAGAGCCGCACCCAGTTCGACATCAACCAGAACCCCAACGCGTTCCAGAACGCCTATGCAATCTGGGATGCCGGGATCAAGGTGAGCACCGACGACGACAAATACAGCCTGTCGTTCATCGTCAAGAACCTGACCGACAAGCAGTTCGTGATCCAGCGCATCCCGAACGGAACGTCCTTCATGCGCCAGATCACGCCGCGCGATGCCGAGCGTTATTTCGGGGTGACGGCGCGGATGAACTTCTGACGGTAAATCCTCCCTGCCGCATAGCGGTGGGGAGGTGGCAGCGGCGAAGCCGCTGACGGAGGGGGGATGACGCGACGTCGCGGCCCCTCCACCACTCGCTTCGCGAGCGGTCCCCCTCCCCATGGCTTCGCCACAGGGAGGAACGTATGAGTGCGTCGTAGTGAAAGGATCCTCCCCCATGGCGCTTGATGCGCTCGATACCGGCTTTGCGCTTCGCCTCGGCGGGCAGGCGATCCTGACGCACAGCGCGGGCGTGCCCTGTTTCTTCATCGGGTGCGGCGAAGCGCATGTCCATTCGAAGCTCGGTCATTTCGATGTGGGCCAAGAGGTGATCGAGCGGATTGCGCTGGGGCATGTCGAGGTGGCGGGCGATGTCGTGCGCTTTGCCGAGGCGGCGGGGTCGCCCTGGCTGCTCGAAGCGACGGTTTCGGGCGATGGCGATAATGCGGTGATCGCGCTGACGGCGCTCGATCCCGCGCTCAACCGGCTGTGGCTGCGCGTGCCGGCCGATGCCGGCGAGCATGTGTGGGGCGGCGGCGAGCAATTTTCCCATTTCGACCTGCGCGGGCGGCATTTTCCTTTGTGGTCGAGCGAGCCGGGGGTCGGGCGCGACCCCGCATCGCCCTTGTTCCAGCAGGTCGAGGCGCACCGCAAAGGCGGTGGCGGCAGTTACGCTCACACCAATTATCCGCAGCCGACCTTCGTCAGTTCGCGGCGTTATGCGCTGCATGTCGACAGCTTCGCTTATGCCGCGTTCGATTTCCGCAATGACGGTTATCATGAGGTCGAGGTCTGGGAGATTCCCGCGAAGGTCGAGCTGTGGGCGCGGCCGCGTTTCACCGAACTCGTCACGGCGCTGTCGGACCGCTTCGGGCGCCAGCCGGCGCTGCCCGAATGGCTGCTGAAGGGCGCCGTGATCGGGCTGAAGGATGGTGACAACAGCTTTGCGCGATTGAAGGCCTATGAGGACGCCGGGGTCGCGGTGTCGGGGCTGTGGTGCGAGGATTGGGTGGGGCTGCGCATCACCAGCTTTGGCAACCGCCTCTTCTGGGACTGGCAGTGGAATGCCGAGCGTTACCCTGAATTGCCCGCACGGATTGCCGAATTGCGCGAGCGCGGCATTCGGTTCCTTGGCTATGTGAACCCGTATCTGGCGGTGGACGGGCCGCTTTATGCCGAGGCGGCGGCGCAGGGCTTCATGGTCATGCACCCCGAGCGTGACGAGCCCTATGTGATCGACTTTGGCGAGTTCGATTGCGGGCATGTCGACTTCACCAATCCGGCGGCCGCGGCGTGGTTCGCCGATACGATCATCGGCGAGAAGATGATCGATTTCGGGCTGTCGGGCTGGATGGCCGATTTTGGCGAATATCTGCCGGTCGATGTGCGGCTGGCGAATGGCGAGAGCGGGATGACCGCGCATAATCGCTGGCCGGCTTTGTGGGGCGAGGTCAACGCCAAGGGGATCGCCGGCCGCGGGCAAACGGGCGAGATGATGGTGTTCATGCGATCGGGCGCGACCGGCGTGCAGGGCCATTGCCCGATGCTGTGGGCGGGCGACCAGGCGGTCGATTTTTCGCGTCACGACGGAATCGGCACCGTGATCTGCGCCGCGCTGTCGGCGGGGATGCTCGGCAACGCGCATCATCACAGCGACTGCGGCGGCTATACGAGCCTGTTCGACACGACGCGCGATGCCGAACTGGCGATGCGCTGGGCCGAGATGTCGGCGTTCACCTCGATGATGCGGACGCACGAGGGCAACCGGCCGCGGCAAAATGTGCAATATGACGATGACGCGGAACTGCTCGCGCATTTTGCGAAGATGACGCGGATCTATGCGCATCTGGCGCCCTATTTGCGGCGGCTGTCGAAGGAGGCTTCGGAGACGGGGTTGCCCGTGCAGCGGCCGCTCTTCCTGCATTTCGAGGACGACGCGGAGACTTATGCGATCCAGACGAGCTATCTGCTCGGTGCCGATTTGCTCGTCGCGCCGGTGATCGCGGCGGGGAAGAGCGACTGGACGACGTACCTGCCTGCTGGCGCGGAATGGGTCCATGTCTGGTCGGGCAAGACCTACGCAGGCGGCAGCGATGTAACCGTCGCGGCGCCGTTCGGGCAGCCGCCGGTATTCTACCGCGCGGGATCGGCGGACGCGGCGTTGTTCAACGGGATCGTTTCGGCCTGAGCGACATCCTTCAGCACCGCAACGAACGCGGCGACGAGCGCGCTGCGGCTGCGGTTGCGGAGGAGATGGATCGCGTCGCGGGTGACCTCGGACGGCGGCAGCGCGATCATGTGCAGCCCCGAACGGATCGCAAGCGCGCGCGGGACGACGGTGACCGCGCGGCCGCTCCTTGCCATGTCGAGACAGGCGGCGGTGGAATCGAGCTCATAATCGGGGAATTGTCCCGCGGCGAAGCGTGCGCGCAGGCCGCGCGGCAGGTTGCTGCCCGGCGCGGGGCGCGGGAGCGCCCAGGGGAAATCGGCGCTGTCGCCCTGCCCCTTTGCGAGCGGATGTCCGGGCGCGCAGACGAGCATCAGCGGCTCGGGCGGGAGCGGGATGCAGAGCACCTCGTCGGCGTGGCCCGACGACGCGAATTTTGCGCGGTTGCAGACGACAAGGTCGAGGCGGCGGTCGACGAGGGTTTCGAGCAATTGCTCCGACGGGCCGCCGGTGACGGTGACGCGCACGCCGGGATGCATTTCGGCGAAGCGCGCGATCGCGTCGGTGAGCAGGGGTTGCAGCGGGTACGGGCCGCTGCCGACCGCGACGGTACCGCCGCTCGGATGGCCGAGGCCGCGCGCCTCCTGTTCGAGGTTCGCCGAGGCGGCGATGACGTCGCGGGCGGAACGGATCAGGCGATCGGCATCGCTGGTCGGGCGGACATAATGGGTGGTGCGGTCGAAGAGCGCCGTGCCCAGTTCCTCCTCGAGCTTCTGGATCGAGCGGGTCAGCGCCGATTGCGTGAGGCCGAGTTCGTCGGCGGCGCGCGCATAGCTGGCCAGGCGGTAAAGCGTGTCGAAATGGCGGAGGCGGCGGAGGTTCATGGCGCGCACCATATCATTCCTGTTTTGCAATACCAATGGCACTGTGATGCGCTTAGCGTGACGGCATGAGCAGCACTTCTCTCGATGCGCGGCGCCGTGCGCAGGTCTTTGCCGAGCTGGAATCGCGGACGTTCGATCTGGCGGTGATCGGCGGCGGGATCACCGGTGCCGGGATCGCGCGCGACGCGGCGATGCGCGGGCTGTCGGTCGCGCTGGTCGAGGCGCGCGACTATGCGAGCGGAACGAGCAGCCGGTCGTCGAAGATGATCCATGGCGGGCTCCGCTATCTGGCGCAGGGCGACATCGCGCTGGTCAAGGAAGCGGCGTCGGAACGGCAGATATTGCGGCGGATCGCGCCGCACCTGACGCGGCTGTCGCCCTTCCTGATCCCGACGACGAACATGGCGATGACCGCGAAATTGCGGACGGGGCTGTGGACATTCGAGAAGCTGGGCGGCGTGCCCGAGGCCGAGAAGCATGAGGTGATCGGGCTCGCGGAGCTTCGGCGGCGCGAGCCGTTGATGCGCACCGAGCGGCTGAACGGCGCGGTGCTGTATCCTGAGTTTCTGACCGACGATGCGCGGCTGGTGCTCGCCAATGTGCGGAGCGCGCAGGGTGCGGGGGCAGTGGTGGTCAACCATGCGGCGGCGTCGGAACTGACCGGCGACGGGCTGGTCGCGACGTCGACGCTCGATGACAAGCTCGGCGCGCGGATCAAGGCGAAGCTGGTGGTCAACGCGGCGGGCGCATGGGTCGACAAGGTGCGCGGGCTGGAGGCGGGCGAAAGCGACACGCGCATGTCGCTTAGCCGCGGGATTCATCTCGTCCTGCGACGCGAGCGGTTGCCGATCAATTCTACGATCATCATTCGCGCGCCCGACAAGCGCAGCATCTTTGCGGTGCCGCGCGGGGCTTTCACTTATGTCGGGACGACCGACGTGTTTCACGATGGCGCCGATTACTGGCCCGCGCCGACCCGCGACGACATCGACTATCTGCTGCGCGCGACCGAGACGGCGCTGAGCATCGATCCGATCCGCGATGCCGAGATCGTGTCTTTGTGGTCGGGGGTGCGGCCGCTGATCGCGCAACCGGGGAAGAAGGCGAACGAGGTATCGCGCAAGGACGAGATCTGGACTTCGCCGGGCGGGATGGTGTCGATCGCGGGGGGCAAGCTCAGCGCCTATCGCGCGATGGCCGAGCGCGTCGTCGATTTGGTAGTCGAGCGGTTGGGTCGGACCGTCCTGCCCTGTTCAACCGCCGACGCGCCGTTGCCCGGTGGATCGCGGAGTGTGCGACTGGACGGACTCGACCCGATCGCCGCCGAGCGGCTGGCGGGACTCTATGGTGACGAAGCTAACGAGATCGTCATTGCGGGCGGCGATGTGGCGGCCGAGGCCGTGCGCGCGGTAACGCATGAAGGCGCCGCGACGCTCGAAGATTATTGGGTCCGACGGAGCGCGCGCGCCTGGTTCGACGAGGGCGCCGGCCTTGCCGTGCTCGCCCCAGCCGCCGAGGCGATCGGGGCACTGCTCGGCTGGGATGACGCCATGAAGGCATCGCAGATCGCGCACTGCCGACAAATCAACGATACGAGCCGCAGGCTTTTGGGAGAGTGAAATGAATATTGCCGAAGCCTTGGCGAGCGCCATCGGCGCCGACCGCGTCGCGAGCGATACGGAGGCGCTGAATGCGCGGCGCTACGACCAGTGGGCGGTTAAGCATCTGCGCGACTGGCGCGGCGAAGCGGTGCCCGCGCCGGGCTGCGTCGTGCGGCCGCAGTCGGTCGAGGACGTCCAGAAGGTCGTGAAGCTCGCCGCCGGAAAGCGCGTGCCGCTGATCCCCTATGGCCTCGGCAGCGGGGTTTGCGGCGGGATCGAGCCGACACCCGATGCCATCCTTCTCGAAATGAGTTCGATGAACAAAGTCCGCTATATCGACAGCGACGATTTGCTGGCGAGCTTCGATGCCGGGCTGAACGGCATGGAGGCCGAGGAAGCGGCCGCAGCGCATGGGCTGACGATCGGCCATTGGCCGCAGTCGATCGCGATCAGCAGCGTCGGCGGCTGGGTCGCAACGCGCGCGTCGGGGCAATTTTCGACCGCTTATGGCAATATCGAGGACATCATCCATTCGATCGAGGCGGTGCTGCCGAACGGCGAGCTGGTGACGCTCGGCAAGGCGGTGCGCGCTGCGGCGGGGCCCGACCTGCGACATTTGCTGATGGGTGCCGAGGGGACGATGGGGGTGATCACCGGGGTGACCTTCTCGCTCCGTGCGAAGGCGCCGCACCGCGATTACAGCATCTTCTATGCCGATGACATGCGTGCGGGGTTCGAGGCGCAGCGGCAGATCGTCCGCGCCGACTGGCGCCCGCCGGTGATGCGCCAGTACGACGGGCGCGAGGTGCGGCGGCTGTTCCGCGATTACGAACGCGATGGCAAGGCGATGCTGTTGATGGTCCATGAGGGCCCGAAAAGCCGCGTCGATGCCGAACTGGCGGCGATGCACGAGATTTGCGGCGCGGCGGGGCTCGAAGCGGGCGATCCGATGGCGGCGAAGCAGTGGATTGAAAAGCGCAACCATGTGCCGAGCTGGCGCGAAATGTTCGAGCGCGACTATGTCGCCGATACGGTCGAGATTTCGGGACGCTGGAGCGAGATCGGTGCGATCTATGATGACAGCATCGCTGCGCTCAATGAAATTCCCGGCGTGATCAACGCGTCGGCGCACAGCAGCCATGTCTATCGGTCCGGGATCAACCTCTATTTCAGCTTCGCCGCGACCTTCGAGGACAGCGCGAAGATGGAGCCCGCCTATTTTGCCGGCTGGCGCGCGATCATGGAAGCGACCGCGAAGCATGGCGGCGGGGTCGCGCATCATCACGGCGCAGGGCGGCTGCGCAAACCCTATCTGCACCATGATCTGGGCGAGAGTGGCGTTGCGTTGCTGCGACGGGTGAAGGATGCTCTCGATCCAGAGGGGATCATGAATCCGGGGAATTTGATACCCGATGCTTAGCGTTCGCGCCCAGCGGACAATATTGTGCACCCCGGCGAAAGCCGGGGCCCATGCCACGTTTGCGCTCCAACGCTCTGGGCCCCGGCTTTCGCCGGGGTGCACATGGGGGTGAGCACGCACGGCCATCTGCTGCTCGCACTGGATGCGGGCACGACGGGCGCTCGCGCCATGCTGGTCGATCCGGCGGGCGCGGTGCTGGGCGTCGACAAACGGCCGATCGCGAGCCGCTTCCCCGGCCCCGGGCTGGTCGAGCAGGATCCCGCTGAGGTCTGGATGATCTGCCGCGCGGTGATCGACGGCGCGCTGGCGGCGGCGGGGCGGAGTATCGCCGATATCGCGGCGATCGGGGTGACGACGCAGCGCGCGAGCATCGTGCTGTGGGATCGCGCGACCGGCGAGCCTGTCGCGCCGATGCTCGTGTGGAGCGATCTGCGCGGGATGGACGAATATAAGCGGCTCCGCGCGGCGGGTTTTACAGGCTGGCCGCAGGTGCCTTCGGCTAAGCTGCCCGGGGCGATTGCGCTGTCGGGGCGCGATCCCAACGACCTGCAATGGGGCACGCTCGATAGCTGGCTGATTTACAAGCTGAGCGGCGCGCACGTGACCGATGCCTCGGCGGCGTGGCTGACGGGATATTATGATTATGCGAACGGCGCGGGCTGGGATGCAGCTTTGCTCGCGCATCAACGCCTGCCCGCGAGCATGTTTCCTGCGCAGGTCGACAGCTGGGGTGCGATTGCGGAGAGCGATCCCGCCGTGCTCGGCGCGCGGGTGCCGATCACCGCGCTGATCGCCGATCAGGAGGCCGCGATGGTCGCGCATGGCGCGCTGGGGCGTGGCGACTGGAAGGCGACCTATGGCACGTCGGGCGTGCTGATGGCGGGGACCGGCGACGTGCCCGAGACGATCCACAACAGCATGCCCGCCGAGGCGCTGGCCTTTGCGGGCGGCAAGCCGCGCTTCTGCGTCGAAGGGATGGTGATCACCACCGGGTCGATGATCGAGTGGCTGTGCGGCGGGTTGGGGCTGTTCGCATCCCCCCCGGCGATGGAGGCCGCGGCAGCTTCGGTGGCCGATGCAGGGAAGGTCGTGGTGCGACCGTCGCTCGCCGGCATGGGCGCGCCGCATGGCAAGTTCGAGGCACGCGGGCTGATCGCCGGGCTTAGTTTTGCTGACGGGCCGGGACAGGTTGCGCGTGCGGCGTTGCAGGGGATCGCGTTCCGCTTTCGCGAGATTGCCGATGTGATGGCGGCAGCACTGCCGGTACCCGAGGTGTTGCCCGTCGCCGGCGGGCTGTCGGCGAGCGATACGCTGATGCAGTTACAGGCCGACGCATTGCAGCGGCCGGTGCGGCGCCATGCGGTGCGCGAGGCAAGCGCCTATGGCGCGGCGCTGGCGGCAGGGATGGGCGCGGGACTGTTCGGTGAGGGCGATCTGAAGCGTTTGGCGCGTTACGATGCCGAGTTTTTGCCAAAGGTCGGTCGCGACGAGGCCGATGCCGTGTTTGCGCGCTGGCGGGATGCGGTGGCGGTTTGATGCCCAGGTCGGAGCCATATCAAGCCCCTCCCCTTCAGGGGAGGGGTTGGGGGTGGGGTCCATCGGCCTTGCGCAAGGTTTCGGAACCCCACCCCAACCCCTCCCCTGAAGGGGAGGGGCTATCAACCCGCCCCGCTCACCTCCGCCCACAGCCCCCGCACGATATCGCGCATGCGCTGCGCCTCGTCCCAGCGGTTCGTGAGTTCGCTGCCGTCGGGCGCGGTGATCGCGTACGGGGGAGGGCCGAGTTCGCACATGAAGGTCAGCGCGTCATCTTCGCGCGCCTGTTCGAGCCAGAGTTCAAAGCCGCGGCGCCACCAGGCGATATGCTGGTCGAGCCAAGCCTGATGCTGCGGCGCGCTCAGCGCGACCTGCACCTGATGCGTCGTCGAGACGCGGCCGTGGAAATTATGGCTGCCCTGCAGGATCGTCTCGATCGCGGCGAGCTGGTCGTCGCGGAGCGGCAGCTCCATCTCGCCCGCAACGGGATAATGCGACAGGTCGGCGGTGAGCGGAAAGCCGGGGCGTTCGTCGAGCAGTTGCAGCGTGAAGAGCAGGTCGTTGGTGAGGCGGCCGCGGTGGGTTTCGAACCAGACGGGCAGCGGCGCGTCCTTTGCCGCAGCGACGAGACTGTCGATCAGGCGCAGCGCGGCGCGGAAGTCGGCGGTCGGGCCGGCAATCTGGACGTTGAGGTGATGCGCGCCGAGACGGTGGGCTTCGGCGATCCAGTGTGTGAGCTGGCCGGCGTCGTGGACGAGCACCTGCCCTTCCCATGCGAGGCCGAGCGGGTTCATCACGCGCGCGACACCATCGGTGCGCGCAGTGCGCGCGAGGTTGACGCCGACGCCGTCGAAGCCCGCAGCGACGACCTGGCCCAGCGCTTCGTCGAGGCGGTTTTCGATGTCGAAACCGGGGCATTTGTCGAGGCCCCAGACCGATTGAAGAACGAGCAATTCGGGCAATGGCTTCCCTTTCAGACAACGCTGTCATATCGTGTTGGAAGCGGGAGTCAATTGGGCTCGTTTGACCGTCACCCCGGACTTGATCCGGGGCCTGCCTTTTTCTTCGGCGAAGACAAGGCGGGTCCCGGGTCAAGCCCGGGATGACGAAGGGTAAAGATGATCGAGAGAGGATGAGATGATAACCGAAGCCCCCGCCCCGCCGCTGGTTTCGCCCGTATCCCCGGCGTACCGCCGCTATGCGCTGACCGTCCTCCTCATCATCTATATCCTCAACTTCCTCGACCGGCAGATCGTCTCGATCCTTGCCGAGCCGATCAAGAACGAGCTGCATCTCGCCGACTGGCAGCTCGGCGTGATGACGGGGCTGGCCTTTGCGCTTTTCTATACCGTGCTCGGCATTCCGATTGCGCGCTTTGCCGAGACGGGCGACCGGCCGCGGATCATCGCGGTCGCGGCGGGGCTGTGGAGCGTGTTCACCGTGACATGCGGCTTTGCGCAGAATTTCGTCCAGCTTGTGCTGTGCCGGATCGGGGTCGGGATCGGTGAGGCGGGGTGCACGCCGCCGGCGCATTCGCTGATCACCGATTATACGCCGAAGGAGAAGCGCGCGTCGGCGCTCGCCTTCTATTCGCTTGGTATTCCGCTGGGCGGACTTCTCGGGCTCGCGATGGGCGGGTTGATCGCCGATGCCTATGGCTGGCGGACGGCGTTCCTGTTCGCAGGCGCGCCCGGGGTGCTGATGGCGATCGTCGCGTGGACGACGCTGAAGGAGCCGCGGCGGCAGATGCATGGCGATCTGGCGGCGCTCAAGGCGGCGCGGCCAGACTTCAAGACCGCGATGGCCGAAATCCGCGGCAAGCGGACCTTCTGGCTGATCGCCTTTGCCGCAGCGATCAAGGCGTTCATCGGTTATGGCGCCGCGGCGTTCCTTGCGCCCTTCTTCTTTCGCAACCATGCCGCGGAGCTGACCGAGATAGCGGGCGATTTCGGGCTGGGGCTGACGGGGTTTCTGGGCGTCGCGCTCGGGATCGTGCTCGGGCTGACGGGCGCGGTCGGGACGTGGATGGGCGGGCAGCTTGCCGACAAATATGGCGCGCGGGATCTCCGCGCTTATGTCGCGATCCCGGCGGTTTCAACCTTCCTGGGCATCCCCTTTTACATCGCGGGGCTGATGGCGGATTCGGCGGTGTTCGCGCTGATCATGTTCGCCTTTCCGCCGGTGCTCAACACGCTGTGGTACGGGCCGGGCTTCGCCGCGGTGCAGGGGCTTGTACGGCCGCAAACGCGCGCGACCGCGTCGGCGGTGCTGCTGTTCATCATTAACCTGCTCGGGCTGGGGCTTGGTCCGCTCGGGGTCGGCGCGGTGAGTGATTTCCTCTCGGGCCCGATGGGGCTAGGGTCGGCGGAGGGCGTGCGCTGGTCGCTGATGATCTTCATCCTGTTCGGCGCGGTGGCGTCGGCGCTGTTTTGGCTGGCGCGCAGTTCGATCCGCGAGGAGATGGTGAGTTGAGTATCGCAAGCATCGCCCTGCCCCGCATCCTGCGTATCGGCGGCGGGGCGTCGAAGCAATTGGCCGAGGTGCTGGCCACGCTGGGGCTGTCGCGGCCGCTGATCGTGACCGATGGCTGGCTGGTGAGCAGCGGGCGCGTTGCGGAACTGGTCGATGGTCTGACGGCGGCGGGGATCGCTGCCCGCGTGTTCGCCGAGACGGTGCCCGATCCAACGGTTGCTTCGGTCAATGCGGGGGTGGCGTTTCTCCTCGAAGGCGAGCACGACTGCGTCGTCGGCTTCGGCGGCGGCAGTCCGCTCGACAGCGCGAAGGCGATTGCCTTGCTCGGCCGGTTCGGCGGAGCGATGGCCGATTACAAGGCGCCGCATGTGCAGGACGCGCCGGGGCTGCCGATCATCGCAATCCCGACGACCGCGGGCACGGGGTCGGAGGCAACGCGCTTCACGATCATCACCGACGAGGCGACCGACGAGAAGATGCTGTGTCCGGGGCTCGCCTATCTGCCGGTCGCAGCGCTGGTGGATTATGCGCTGACGTTTACGAAGCCAGTGCGGCTGACTGCCGATACGGGGATCGATTCCTTGACGCATGCGATCGAGGCCTATGTGTCGAAGCGCGCGAACCCGTTCAGCGACGGGATGGCCTTGCTCGCGATGCGCGCGATTGCGCCGAACTTGCGGCGCGTGTGCAGCGATCCGATGGACGCGGCGGCGCGCGAGGCGATGATGCTGGGCGCGACGCAGGCGGGGATCGCTTTCTCGAACAGTTCGGTCGCGCTGGTGCACGGGATGAGCCGGCCGATCGGCGCGCATTTCCATGTGCCGCACGGGCTGTCGAACGCGATGCTGCTGCCCGCAGTGACGGCCTGGTCGGCGCCCGCGGCGCTGCATCGCTATGCCGATTGCGCGCGGGCGATGGGGGTGGCGGATGAAGCCGAGGGCGATCAGTCGGCGGTCGCAAGGTTGCTCGACGAACTGGCGGCGCTCAACCGCGAGTTGGAAGTGCCAGGGCCGGCGGCGTGGGGCATCGACGCGGCGCGCTGGGACGCGCTGGTGCCGACGATGTGCGCGCAGGCGGCGGCGTCGGGTTCGCCGGCGAACAATCCGCGCGTGCCCGATGCGGACGAGATGGCGGAACTTTATGCCGCAGTTTGGGCGGGATAACAGCTTCGGTTAATCGACGGGCAAGATGCACTCTGCTTAAGCGCGCGTGCCCCGTCTCCTTCTCTCCTACGTCTCAAACGTGGAGGCGGGGTATCTCTTCCCCGACATCGTCATCCCGGACTTGATCCGGAATCCGCCTGTTCCTTCAAGAGAAGGCAGGCCCCGGGTCAAGCCCGGGGTGACGAGAGGGTTTAGAGTTCGAGCGGCCCGTGCTTCATCTTCGGCAGCACATGGCGCGCGAAGAGGTCGGCTTCGGCCGCGTGCGGGTAGCCAGAGAGGATGAAGGCCTCGATCCCCATGTCCTGATAACGGTTCAGCTTCGCGAGCACCTGGTCGGGGTCACCGACGATCGCGGCGCCGCAGCCCGAGCGGGCGCGGCCGACCCCGGTCCAGAGATTATCCTCGACATAACCGTCGTCGGAGGCGGCTTCACGCAAGGCGACCTGTGCGTTGACGCCGAACGACTGCGAGTCGAGCGACTTGGCCTTGATCTCGGCACCCTTCGCGGCGTCGAGTTTCGACAGCAGGCGGTCGGCGGCGGTGCGCGCTTCGCTTTCGGTATCGCGCACGATCATGTGCGCGCGGTAGCCGAACTTCAGCGTGCGGCCATAGGCGGCGGCGCGCTGCGTCATGTCGGCGATGATCTCCTTCACCACCTCTTCGCGGTCGGGCCACATCAGGAAGACGTCGCAGCCCTTCGCCGCGGCGTCGCGCGCGGCGGGCGAGAGGCCGCCGAAATAGAGCGGCGGCGCCTTGCCCGATACTGTGCCGACGCGCGCGGGGGCGACCTGCAGCTTCCAGAACTCGCCATCATGGTCGAGCGCTTCGCCGCCCAGCAGCGTCTTCAGGATATGCATCGCCTCGACCGTGCGGCGGTAGCGCGGTTCGGAGTCCATCGTCTCGCCGGGCATGTCGGATGAGATGATGTTGACCGTCAGGCGGCCGCCGAGAATCTGGTCGATCGTCGCGATCTGGCGCGCGAGCTGCGGCGGCCAGCTTTCGCCGATGCGCACCGCCATCAAGAGGCGGATATTCTTCACCATCGTCGCGATCGCCGCGGCGAAGGCGGTGGTGTCGATGCCGAGCGCATAGCCCGAAGGGAGCAGGATATTGTCGAACCCTTGGGCATCCGCCTGCATCACGATATCGCGGCAATGCTCCCAGCTCGATTTGAGCATCGGGTCGGGAACGCCGAGAAATTCATAGTCGTCGTCGCAGAGCGCCGAAAACCAGCTGACTTCGCAACTGCGGTCGGTCATGGCAGTTTCTCCCCCATCGATGTTTGCAGCACCGCATACCATTCGGCGCGCGTCCAGCGCGGCGCGAAGGCTTGCGGAATTTCTCTGATGCGCTCGACATTTTGCGTGCCGACGATCGCGATCGGGCGCGCGGGATGCGCCATCACCCAGCTGTAGGTCGCGGCGGCGCGCGAGACGCCATATTCGGCGGCCTTTGCGTCGAGCAGTCCGGCGACTGCGCGCGTGCGCTCGTCGGCCGGATCGCCGAGCCGGCCGCCGCCGAGCGGCGACCAGGCGAGGAAGCTCATGCCCTCGGCCATCGACTGATCGAAAATGCCATCGAAAAGCGGGGCGAGGTGGAGCGGCGAAAATTCGCTCTGGTGGCTGACCACCGGGACGGGGAGGAATTTGGCGAGCGCCGCGGTCTGCGCCGGCGTGAAGTTCGAGACGCCGATCGCGCCGATCTTGCCCGCGCGGTGCGCGTCCTCGAGCGTGCGTGCGATTTCCTGCGGGTGGGTGAGCAGGTCGGGGCGGTGGATCTGCCACAGCTCGACATGGTCGGTGCGCAGGCGTTTCAGCGAGATGTCGATCGCCGAGGTCAGGTAGGGTGCGCTGTTGTCATAGGGCAGGCCGAGGATGATCCCGCCCTTGGTCGCGAGCACCATCTTGTCGCGGAGATCCGGGGCTTCGGCAAAGACATCGCCGAGTAGGGCTTCGGCCGAGCCGAAACCACCGGGGGTGTCGCAGCCGTAGATGTCGGCGGTGTCGAACAGCGTGACGCCGGCCTCGAACGCAGCGTCGATGCGCGCGCGGGCGGTCGCGGCGTCGACGCCGGCGAAGCGCCACATGCCCCAGGCGATGGGAGAAATCTCATGACCGGCGACGGTCACACTGGCGGGAGCGGGAAGAAAATCTGACATCGCTGTCATATACTCCATAATCGGATGCAAGGAAAGTGGGTTTCGTATGCGATTCTAGGGTTCGATTTCGGTTTTCGTGTTCCCCGGCGAAAGCCGGGGTCCATCCGGCGGTAGGAGATGGGCCCCGGCTTTCGCCGGGGAACACCTAAATATGATCCGTCATTTCCATCAATGCGCCAGCACCTGCACTTCGCCATCCTCCTCCTCGTCCACCGCGACGATGCGCGGCAGGATGAGGTGGATCGCGGCTAGCGCGACGAGATAGGTGACGGCGCAGACGAGGAACATCGGCAGATACCCCCTGCCCGTGTCGAGCGACCAGCCCGCGAACTCGATCATCGCCATGCCCGACAAATTGCCGGCAAAGGCGCCGATCCCGATCGCCGAGCCGACGATGCGCGCGGGGAAGACGTCGGTGGTTAGGCCGAAGAGGTTGGTCGAGAAACCCTGATGCGCGAAGAGCGCTAGGCCGAGGATCATCGCGGCGGTCCATGCACTGTCGACGCCGACGAGCAAGGGCACGGGCAGGATGAGCAGCGCGTAGATCAGCATCGTCGTCTTGCGTGCGGCGTTCACGGTCCAGCCGCGGCGGCCCATCAGATAGGAGGGCAGATAACCGCCGGTAATGCCGCCCAAAGCGGCCATGAAATAGACGAAGGCGACAGGGAGCCCGAGCGTACCCTGCGTCAGCCCGAAGACGCGGTGGAACAGGTCGGGCATGAAGAAAAGCAGGAACCACCACACCTGATCGGTGAGCGCCTTGCCGAGGATCACGGCCCACTGGCGGCGGTCGCGGAGCAGGCTGCTCCACGCGATCTTCGGCGCCGCGGCGTCGCGCGCGGCGTTCGGCTGTTCGGGAATACGCACGGCGAGCCAGACGACGACCCAGACGAGGCCGAGCCCGCCGGCGATCAGAAAGGTCGCCTGCCACCCCCACATCAGCGCCATCAGCGGGATGAGCAAAGGCGTCAGGATCGCGCCGACATTCGGCGCGATGCCGCCGAGGCCGAGGACGAAGCTACGTTCCTTGGCGTTAAAGTAAGTCGCGGCGGTCTTCACCGCGGCGGGGGTGCCGATCGATTCGGCGGCGCCAAGGACGGCACGCGAGGCGACGAAGCCCGAGACCGTCGTCGCGAAGGCGTGCGCCATGCCCGCGAGGCTCCACACGCCAACGCCGATCGCGAAACCCCAGCGCAGCCCAACCTTGTCGATAAACCAGCCGGTGCCGAGGAAGGCGAGCGCGGCGGCGAACTGGAAGGCCGAAGCCATGTGGCTGTAATCGCGGTCGGTCCAGTGGAACTCGAGCTGGAGCGTCGGCTTCAGCAGCGCAAGGATCTGGCGGTCGACATAGTTGAGGACGATTGCGATGAAGACGAGCCCCACCACGAGCCAGCGGCGTTTATCGGCGATTTGCGCCAAGATCGTCTCTCCCCGAATCTGTCTATGCTCGATGAGATAACGTTGTCATATTCGAAAGGACAGCATTTTCTTTGCTCGTCACCCCGGGCTTGACCCGGGGTCCCGCTCAGCGGCGTTGAAAAGCGGGACCCCGGGTCAAGCCCGGGGTGACGATGATGGGAATGTCAGCTTTTGGGCGCCGCCGTCGAGCCGCGCACGACCAGTTTGTGCGGAAGCTGGCGTCGCTCGATCGTCTCGCCGAATTCGAGCAGCAGGTCGGCGGCGGCGTAGCCGAGGTCGCGGATCGGCTGGTGGATCGTGGTCAGCGACGGCCAGACCACTTGCGCGAGGTCGGTGTCGTCGAAGCCCGCGACCGATAGCTGGTCGGGCACCGCGACGCCGAGCCGGTGCGCCGCGGCGAGGACGCCCGCGGCCATATCGTCGCTGCTCGCGAAGATCGCGGTCGGCGGCTGGTCGAGCGCCAGCAGCGCTTCGGCAGCGGCGGTTCCCGACTGGAAATCGAACTGCCCCGGAAAAACCAGCGCCGCGTCGAAACCAATGCCTGCGCGCTGGAGTGCCTGCCGATAGCCGGTCAGTCGCTGACCGCTCGCGAAATAATTGCCATGGCCGGTGACGAAGCCGATGCGGCGATGGCCGAGCGAGATCAGATAGGCGGTCATGTCGTCGGCCGCCTGCACATTGTCGATGTAAACCGCGGAGGTCGCGGTCAGATCGGTGCCCGGCTGGACGCGCACGACGGGAATCTTGCGGCGGAATAATTCGGCGAGCGCGGTGCCGACGTCGGTCACCGGCGGGGTCATGATGATACCGTCGAGCTGTGCCTGGTCGATCAGCGCCCCGATATCGTCGACGAGGCCGGGCGAGTTGATGTCGCACGGCTGGACGATCATGCGGAAGTCGGCCTCGCGGCAGCGCTGCCCGACCCCCGCCTGCATGTTGAAGATATAATAGGGGCTGGGGTTGTCGTGGATCAGCCCGATCTGGAACGAACGCTTTCCGGCGAGCGTGCGTGCCGCCTGGCTCGGGTGATAGTTGAGGCGCGCGACGGCTTCCTCGACCTTTTGCCGCATGTCGTCGCTGACATAGCGTTCCTTGTTGAGCACACGCGACACGGTCTTGATCGATACGCCGGCGACGCGCGAGACATCCTTGATCGTCGCCCGGGTCATGCGCGCTTGCGCTCCGCACCCGGCTGGCAAATCCTCGTCACGGCTGCGCATCTCCCCGTCGGCCTGTTGGCTATCGCTGTCTGCTTTGGCGCGTCGAGCAGCGCACCGCAAGAGAAGCCTTGCGCGCCAGCCCTGCTTCACGATATGGCGCAAAATTATGACAGCGTTGGACAGAAACGATCTGACATCGATGCGCCACGCGCACTGGAACAATTTGCCGAGCGGGGGCGACCTGTTCGGCGAATTGCATCTTGCGCAGACCATGGCCGGGACGGCGCCAAAGGGCAGCCTTTTCCCCGGCCTCGCCGCCTGCGCGGTGGCATCGGCCGCCGCGGCGTGGCTGTCCGACCATTATGGTTTTCCGATCATCCTCCTCGGCCTGCTCGTCGGGCTGGCGCTCAATTTCATCTCGACGAACGAGGCCACGCACCGCGGGCTCGACTTTGCCTCGCGCACCTTCCTGCGCTTCGGGATTGTTGTGCTCGGCCTGCAAGTCACCTTCCTGCAGATCGCGGTGCTTGGGCCGGTGCCGTTCGCGGCGCTGATCATTATCATGACATTGACGATGGGCGCCGGATTTCTGGGTGCGCGGATTTCGGGTCAGTCGCCTTACGCCGGATTGCTCGCGGGCGGCGCGACCGCGATCTGCGGCGCGAGCGCGGCGCTCGCGCTGTATGGCGTGATCGGGCGGCAGCGGCTGTCGCAGGCGCAATTCGCATTGACCCTCGTCGGCGTCTCGCTCGCTAGCGCGCTCGCGATGACGATCTATCCTTTGCTGGCGGCGCGCTTCGGGCTGAGCGATGCGCAGGCGGGGTTTCTGATCGGCGCGTCGATCCACGACGTCGCGCAGGCGATCGGCGGCGGCTACGCCTTTTCGGACGCCGCAGGGGCAAGCGCGACGATCGTCAAGCTGGCGCGCGTCGCGCTGCTTGCGCCGGTGGTCGCGCTCGTCGGGCTGCTCTTGAAACCCGAGGACGGCAGCGAACAACGCATCTGGCGGCGCCTTGCCCTGCCCTGGTTCATCGTCGCCTTCTTTGCGATGGTGTCGCTCAACAGCCTTGCGCCGATCCCCGATGCGGTGCGCGGCGGCGCGCTGACCGCGTCGAAGGCGCTGTTGCTGCTCGCGGTTACCGCGACCGCTATGCGCACCCGGATGGACCTGCTGCTCGAAATGGGCTGGCGCGCGGGCGTGCCCGTGCTGCTTGCCTCGCTGACGAGCTTTGCCGTGTCGCTGCTGTTCGCGCTCGCGATCGTCTAAAGCCCGAGCAATTTCCTCGCGTTGCCCGAGCAGATCTTTGCGCGCTCTTCGTCGGTGAGGTCGAGCTTGGCGAAGGCATCGAGCGTCTTCGGCAAAGAGATTTGCGGGAAGTCCGACGCGATCAGCACATGGTCGACGCCGACGTTGCGGATCGTCCAGACATATTCGGCCTCGATCGGCGAGTCCGCGGCGAGGATGACGCTCGCCGAAATGTCGAAATAGATATTGTCGGCGAAGAGATTTTCGGCGGTGCGCGCGAGCGCGAGGATGTTCCAGAAGCGGAAACCCAGCCCGCCCATATGGCCGAAGATGAACTTCGTCTTCGGCGCGGCGAGCGCGAGGTTGAAGAGCTTTTCATTGTCGTCGGGAACGATACCGGCGTTGTCCATGACGACGATCATGCCTCGTTCGCCCGCGCGCTTGACGAGCGTCAGCACGCGCGGGTCGGCGGCATCGAATTTCTGCGTGTGCGGGTGAATCTTGAGCAGCTTGACGCCGCGCGCGGCGACGCGATCGACTTCGGCGAGTGCGGCGTCGCCGTCATAGGGATGGACGGTCGCGATCGCGATCATATCGGGGTTCTTTGCCGCGAGTCCGATCAGTTCGTCGTTGCGTTTGCGGATGTCGGCGGGGTTGCCCGCAAGCGCCTGGTTGGGGCCGCCGAACCACATCGCGCCGAAGGCGTCGACCGACTGGCCCGACGCTTTAAGCTGCGCCCGATATTCTGCGACCGACGCCTCGCCCTTGTGCAGATGGACGTGGATGTCGACGACGGCGTCTTGTGCAAAGACGGGCGCGGTGGACGCCAGCAGGACAATCGAAAGCAGCAAGGTTCGCATGGGTGCTCCGGGACGGAAAGGGTTGGATACCCCTCACCTGCCACAAAGCCGGCGTTCGGCCAATTACCTTGGAAGCCATTGTTCGAAGAGAAGAATGCATAATGCCGCCCCCGCCGGGAGAATGCAGGAGCGGCATCGGCACGGTCTATTTGCGGACGGTAACCTTGAGATAGGTCGCCGGAATTTCGGTGCGATCGGCACCGCCGCGATTTTCGCGTTCGAACAATATTTCGAGTTCGGTCTGCAACTCGGCGCGGCGACCGCTTGCCTCGGCGGCAGCAAAGGCGTTCATCGTCGGGCCGTAATAGTCGCGGAAGATCGCGAGAAATTCGCGCGGGCTTCCCGCATAACGGAAGGTGTAGGTTGCGCGTTCGCAACTGATCCGGTCCTGCGCGATGCCCGCGGCGCCGAAGCGTTCACGCACCGCGTCTTCCTGACCCCAGGTCACCGGGCTGATGAAGCCTTCGGGCGGCGGCGGGGTGTAGGCGGCGCAGATCTTGAGCACATGCGCGATGAGGGTCGGATCGCCGGGGATCCAGTTGCCCATCACGATGCGGCCGCCGGGACGCGCCACGCGGACCATCTCGGCCGCGGTGTCGAGCGGCCGCGGTGCGAACATCGCGCCGAAGATGGTGACGACGAGGTCGAAGCTGTCGTCGGCAAGCGCACCCAAGTGCGAGGCGTCGCCTTCCTCGAAGCGGAGGTTCGACAGGCCTGCTTCGCGGGCGCGGACATTGCCGGCGGCAACGAGGTTCGATGCAATGTCGACACCTAGGACGTTGGCGCCGCGATAAGCCGACGGCAGCGCGGTAGTGCCGTCGCCGCAACCGAGGTCGAGCACGTCGAGCCCGGCGTGAACGCCGAGGGTCTCGATCAGCTCATCGCCGCTTTCGCGCATGCACGCCGCGAGACGGGTAAAATCCCCTTTCTCCCAAAGGGCCTTGTTCGGGTTGGCGGGGGTTGATAGATTTTCGGCGTGCGGCGCG
This sequence comes from Sphingopyxis sp. MSC1_008, assembly GCF_023197165.1. Lineage (GTDB taxonomy): Bacteria > Pseudomonadota > Alphaproteobacteria > Sphingomonadales > Sphingomonadaceae > Sphingopyxis. The sequence goes on along the minus strand of NZ_JALPRD010000007.1, from coordinate 204,245 downwards.
GTGGGGGCCACGTCCGGCTTGATGGTTGTGAGCGTCACTATAGTCTCCTTGATCCGAACCGGGGGGTGGTTCGATAGGACGCTCAATAGGTTTTCCGTGGTCTCATGCTTGAAGACGGCATGGAGAATTTATGGAGAAATGCTGGTTTGTCGTTCGGCGCCGCCCTGATCTACCGTTTTGAGGGTTTCGAGCTCGATCCCGGCAAGTTCGAACTGCGCGAGCACGGACAGGCCAGGCATCTCGAGCCGCAGGTGCTGTCGCTGCTGATCCTGCTCGCGAGCAATGCCGACCGCCTCGTCAGCAAGGACGAGATCATCGAGAAAATCTGGGGCGGGCGGATCGTGTCCGAAGCCGCGGTGGCCTCGCGAGTCAAGGCGGCGCGGCAGGCGCTGGGCGACGATGGCAAGGAGCAGCGCTTCATCCGCACCGTCCACGGCAAGGGATTCCGCTTCGGCGCGCCGGTGCTGTTCGAACAGGCGCCTGGTCCTGTGCGGCGGTTCGCCGCGCCAGCTGCCGAGCCGTCGCCCGCCGCCCCCGCCCCAGAGGAGCGGCCGTCGATCGCGGTCCTTCCCTTCCATCTCGTCGGCGGCCCCGGGCGGCTGTCGGTCGTGGCCGATGCGCTGGCCGACGAGCTGATCGGCGACCTGTCGCGGCTGCGCTGGCTGCTGGTGATCGCGCGGACGTCGACGTTCCGCTTTCGCGGACAGGAAGTGAGCTGCGAACAGGTCGGCGCGGCGCTCAACGTCCGCTATTGCCTGACCGGCACGCTCGAGGAAGCCGCCGGCCGCGTCATCCTGTCGGTCAGCCTCGCGCGGACGAGCGACAGCGCGGTGGTGTGGGCCGACCGCTTCACCGCGGGCCGCGACGAATTGCACGAACTGCGCTGCGAGGTGCTCGAAGCGGTGATCGCCAATCTGGAAACGCGGATCATCCAGAATGAGGTCGAGCGCGCGCGGCGGATGCCCGAGGCGGCGCTCGACGCCTGGTCGTCGTACCACCTCGGGCTCGATCATATGTTCCGTTTCAACCGGTCGGACAATGCGCGCGCGGCGGGACTGTTCGCGCAGGCGCTGGCGCGCGACCCCGATTTCTCTCGCGCCCTGTCGGGGCTGTCGTTCACGCGCTTTCAGGATTGTTTTCTGCAATATTCGGACGACCCCGACGCGAAGGCCGAGCAGGCGCGGTCGCTCGCCGAGCGCGCGGTGCAGCTCGATCCGCTCGATCCCTTCGCGCATCTCAACCTCGGCCGCTCTTTATGGTTCGCCGACGCGGTGCCCGAAAGCATGGAGCGTCTGTCGGCGGCGATCGCGCTCAGCCCCAATTATGCACAGGCGATCTATTCGAAAGCCTGGGCCGAAATGACGCAATGCGATGTCGGACACAGCGACGAACATGCCGAACTGGCGCTGCGCCTGAGCCCGCTCGATCCGTTACGCTATGCGATGCTGGGGGTGCGGTCGGTCAGCGCGCTGATGCGCGGCGACCATCAGAGCGCGCTCGAATGGGGCGAGCGTGCGGCGCAGTCGCCCGGCGCGCACAAGCATATCGCGGTGATCGCCGCCATCGCCGCCGAAGCGTCGGGTAATCACGAGCGCGCGGCGCAGTGGATCGGGCGGGCCCGGCAGCTCGATCCGCAGGTGTCGCGCGCGACCTTCCTGCGATCCTTTCCTTTCGCCGCAACGAGCGGCCGCGAGATGATCGAGCGGACGCTGCAGGACACGGGGCTCTAGTTCGTCCAGTAAATATAATCCTGCCCGTCTTTCCACGGCGCATTCTGCGGCACGTCGATCCGCACGGGCGCTTCGACCAGTCCCGGCCAGATCGGTTTCGCCATGCCCTTGTTCTGCGCGTCGATCATCGCGCGGAGCTCGGCGACGCGCTGCGGCTCGCTCGCCGACAGGTCATGCCGTTCGGTCGGATCGGCCGCGAGATTATACAGGCGCACCTTTTCTGGCCGCTTCGTCACCTGCAGTTTCCAGTCGCCCGCGCGCACGACCCGATAATCGCCCGAGCGCCAATAGAGCGCGGCGCGCTTCGCGGGGCCGGCCAATATATCCTCGCTGTCGACGATCCGGTCGGCCGGCACCTTGGCCCCCGCCGCGGCCGCAATCGTCGAGAACAGGTCGATATGCCCCGTCACGTCGGCGCGCGTCGATCCTGGCGCGAGGTGCCCCGGCCAGCGCATGAAGAAGGGCGTGCGGATGCCGCCTTCGAAGAAGGTCGCTTTCCACCCGCGATAGGGTGCGTTCAGATCATTGATGCCCGTGTACCAAGCGCCTCCGTTGTCGCTGGTGAAGATAACGAGCGTGTTGTCGTCGATCCCCAATTCTTTCAGCGTTGCCATCACGTCGCCGATGCGCCGGTCGAGCTGCGCGATCATCGCGCCATAGACGCGCGTCTTGTGATCCTTGATCTGCGGCAGCTTCGCATAATCTTCTTTCGTCGCCTGCAACGGCGTGTGCGGGGCGTTGAACGCGAGATACAGGAAGAAGGGCCGGTTCCGGTTCGCCTCGATCGCCGTGATCGCCTGATCGGCGAAATAGTCGGTCATATGGCCCTTCGGATGGAAACGCTTGCTGCCGTTGAAGGTCACCGCGTGGCGCAAATTGGCCCAGATGAAATGGTCGATGCGGTCCCACGGCAGCTTTGCATTCACAGCGTCAGCGTCATCTTCGGGCAGGAACATCGCCGCGCCGCCGAGGACGGCAAGGCTTTCGTCGAACCCCTGCGCGTGCGGCTGAAGCGCCGGCGCCTCGCCCAGATGCCATTTGCCGATGTGGAGCGTGTGATAGCCTGCGGCCTTGACCGCCTCGGCGATCGTCACTTCCTTTGCTGGAACCCCCATGTCGGGATAGTCGGGGATGTCCGGGGTAATCAGATCCTTGTGGAAGATCGCCTTGTGCGGCCCCAGTCCCTCGCCGTGCGACACGCTTTCGGCGAATGCGACCGGCACCGCGGTATATTCGAAACCGAAGCGCGTCGGATAGCGCCCCGTCATCATCGCCGCACGCGATGGCGAGCAGGTCGCGTTCGCGGCGTAGGCGGTCGTGAAATTGATCCCCTCGCGCGCGATCGCATCGATGTTCGGCGTCTTGACGATCCCGCCCGCGACCCCGCCGCCATTGAGGCTGATGTCGTTAAAACCGAGATCGTCGGCGACGATCAGGATGATGTTGGGGGGACGTTTATTCCCAAGCGGACTGGCGGGCGCCGCCCCCGGCCCCTGCTGCCACGCGACGGCGCGGTTCGGCTGCACCGGGTCGTGCCAGTCCTGAACGATGCCCGGAAGCTTGTATTTATTTGCCTCGAAAGCCCAATATCCGCCCGCGCCGACGGCGGCCAAGACGCACAGGGCAACCCATGTTTTCTTCATCTTCTGCCCCTATTCCGCGCGCTCGGCTTGCTCCAAAACTATTGACACTATATGTGTCACTATATTGGCCGATACGCAAGATTGTTTGACCCCGGCGCCAAGTCGGGCCAGCAGGGAGGTCATGACGACAGGGGTGAAGAAGACAGACGCGCTAAAGATCGAGCCCGGCCGGGTCGATGGCCGCCGCGAACGCGGGCGGTCGAGCCACAAGCGCATCGTCGAGGCGATGATGGAGTTGATCGTCGCGGGCGACCTGTCGCCGAGCGCGGCGCGCGTCGCCGAAGAAGCCGGAATTGGCCTCCGCACCGTGTTCCGCCATTTCGACGATATGGACGCGCTCTATGCCGAGATCACGGCGACGATCACCGAGCGCGTCGCGCCGATCGTCATGGCGCCCTATCCCGACCAGCCGTGGCGCGCCAATATCCGCGAGCTTGTCCGCCGCCGCGTCCGCCTGTTCGAGACGACCCTGCCCTTCCGCCTCGCCGCCAACATCAAGCGTTACCAGTCGCCCTTCCTGATGGGGCAATATAGCCGCGTCGTGATGCTCGAGCGCGAATTGATCGTCCGCTTGCTCCCCGGTTCGGCCCGCGCCGACCGGTTCGGTGTCGAGGCTTTGTGCGCCGCGCTGTCCTTCCATACCTGGCGCACGCTGCGCCACGACCAGAGCCTGTCGGCCGAGGAGGCCGGGACGGTGATGGGTCAGATGGTCGACGCGGTGATGGCGACGATCGTCGAAGAAGACTGACGGTTAAGCGGCGCGGCGTCGGCGGCGCAGGCCCCAGACGAGCCCCGCCAGCAGCACGGCGATCGCGCCGACCCACAGGCCGAGGCGGATCAGCCGCGGCTTGCCCTGTTGTTCGAAGGCATAACGGTTGATCTGTTCGTCGGCGGTGTAGCCCGCGGGCATGTCGAGCACGCCGTTCGCCTTCGCATAGGCCCGGTAATCGGCGATCATGGCGGCGAAGCGGTCGGGCTGTGCCGCGGCGAGGTCGCGCGTTTCGCCGGGGTCGGTCTTGAGGTCGTAAAGCCGCCACTTGCCGTCGCCGGTCGGGGCGAGGTTGCGCACCAGCTTGTAATCGCCGCGGAACAGCGCGGCATTGCCCGACAATTCGTAACCGAGCGGCGCGTCGCCATGGACGCTGCCCGCCCCGCCCTTCAGCATGGCGACAAGGCTGCGCCCGGTCATGGGTTCGACCACCTTGCCCTGCCAGCTTCCGCCATGCGCGGGTACACCGGCAAGCTCGGTCAGCGTCGGCAAGATGTCGGTGACATGCGCGAGGCCGTTGCTGATGCCGCCCGCGCGAATCTCTGCGTGGCCCGGCCATGCAATGATCAGCGGCACGCGCAGCCCGCCTTCGGTGGCGCTGAACTTGTACCCCGACAAGGGCGACGCCGCAGCGCTAGCCCAGCCGGGACCGATCGCCGCGAAACTGCCAGGCCGGCCGATGTTCGCGGTCGCAAGATCATATTGCATATCGAGAAACAGCCGGTTGCGCAGGCTATTGAACGGATTGGTCGGTTCGGCGCCATTGTCCGAGAGGAAGACGAAGATCGTGTTGTTGTAATCGCCCGTGGCCTTGAGGTGCGCGACGAGGCGGCCGACCTCGCGGTCCATCGCGGTCGCCATGCCGCCATACGCCTGCATCACGCGCACCGCCGCCGCGCGTTCTTCGGCGTCGAGTTTTTTCCAGTCGGGCGTCGTCGCCATCGTCACGATCGGCACGCCCGCGGGCACGATGCCGAGCGCCGCGGCTCGCTTCGCCCGCGCTTCGCGGAGCGCGGTCCACCCGTCCCTGTACATTGCCGAATAACGCGCGATGTCGCTATCGGGCGCCTGAATGGGGATATGGTTGGCGAGGAAGTTGATCGACGCGAGGAAGGGTTTGCCGCTCTTCCTGTCTGCCTCGATATAATCGATCATCCGCTGCACGACGAAATGCGACGAATAATAATCCTTCGGCAAGGTCGCCGGCTTGCCGTTCTCGGTCCACGCGGCGCTGTCGTACATGCCCTCGATCGGACGCTGCTCGAAATTGTCGGCGCCGGCGTCGGCGAGGCTGTAGGCGCGGTCGTAGCCGCGCGCGTGCGGCAGGCGCTTCGCATCGCTGCCGAGGTGCCATTTGCCGGTGAGGTAGGTGCGGTAACCCGCCGCCTTCAAAAGCTGCGCGATCGTGACGACGCGCAGGTTCATCACCGTGTCGTAACCGGGCTTGCCGCGATGCTGGTCGGGGATCGTCTCGGGCATGTTACCGAGCCCGTTGCGGTGGTTCATCACCCCCGTCTGGAGCATCGCGCGCGTCGGCGAGCACGATCCCGCGACATGGAAGTTCGAGAAGCGCATTCCCGCTTTTGCCAGTGCATCGATGTTCGGGGTCGCGATTTCGGAGCCGAACGAGCCGACATCCGAAAAGCCCCAGTCGTCGGCGAGCAGGATCACGATATTGGGATGCTTCGGCGCCGATGGCGCGCGCTGCGCCTGCGCAGGCGCGATGGAGATCAGGGCGCCGATTGTGATGATGGCAGCACGCCGGGACCCGCCTAAGCGACCCGGCATTTAGTGGTCCTCCTGCGCACTGCCATCACTCCCACCCCCTCGGGATATGGCACTTACTATGTCAATATATTCGCGAGTCAATGGGGGCGATACGGAACCCTTAACCTTATCGCTCGCGATAGTCGGGAGAGCGCTTTTCGAGGAAGGCGGCGAGCGCTTCGCGATGGTCCTCGGTCGCCGAAAGGATAACCTGCTGGCGGTCCTCGATCGCCATCGCCGCGTCGAGACTCGGCGCATCGAGGTTGAGGTTCAGCGCCTGTTTCGAGAGTCGGAGACCATAGGGCGACGTCGCCAGCATCTCGTCGGCGAGCGCGAGGCCCCGGCCCAGCAGCGCGTCCTCGTCGACGATCTCGCTGACGAGGCCCGCGCGCAGCGCGCGCTCGACGTCGATGAAGCGGCCGGTCAGGATCATCTCGGACGCGAGGCTGGCGCCGACGAGGCGCGGCAGGAAATAGCTCGACGCCATGTCGCACCCGCCAAGGCCGATGCGGATATAGGCGGCGTTGCAGCGGAACGACGGCGCGGCATAGCGCACGTCGGATGCGAGCAGCAACGACATGCCGCCGCCAGCCGCGGCGCCGTGACCGAGCGCGATGATCGGCTGCGGGCAGGCGCGCATCTTGCGATAGATATTGCCGATGCGCGTCTGGGTGCGCAGTGTGCGGAGCACCGGGGTTTCGTCCGACGACCGGTCCTCCTGGATATCGAGCCCGGCACAAAAGCCGCGCCCCGCGCCGCGCAGGATAACGACACGAACGTCAGTGCGGTCGGCCAGTCCACCGAAATAGGCGTTGAGTTCATCAACCAGCCCCTCGTTCAGCGCATTGAGCCGTTCGGGGCGGTTGAGCGTCGCGATCTCGACCGCGCCGCGCGCCTCGACCAGCAGCTCGCTCACAATGTCTGTCCGTCGTCGACGGTGATCACGCTGCCCGTGATGCCGAGGGCGGCGTCGGAGCAGAGGAGCAACAGCGGTGCGTGGAGGTCGCTCGGCGGGCGCATGCGCTGGCGAGGAAAGCTCTTCACCATCGCGGCGCCGACATCACCCTCGAACAATTCGGCGGTCATTTCGGATTCGAAATAGCCGGGCTGGATCACATTGACGCTGATCCCGCGCCGCGCCCATTCGCGCGCGAGCGCTTTCCCGAGGTGGCGCACCGCCGCCTTGGTCGCGCCATAGACCGAGGTCGCGGGAAAAACCTTCTCGGCGGTGATCGAGCCGATCAGCACGATGCGGCCATGCTGCTTCTCGCGGCTGCCCGCCTTGTCGAGCCGCCTGGCGCCCTCGGTCGCGGTCAGGAAAACGCCGCGGACATTGGCCGCGAGCAGGAAGTCGACGTCGGCGACCGACAGGCTCATCGCCATCTTCTCGGTCGCGACCCCGGCGTTGGCGACGATCGTGTCGATGGTGCCGAACGCCGCCTCGGCAGCATCATAAGCGGCAATCGTCGATGCCTCGTCGGTGACGTCCATGCTGACCGCGACCGCCTGCCCGCCCGCCGCCTCGATCGCGGCAACTTGTTCTGCGAGCTTGTCGGCGCGGCGCGCGGCGAGCACGACCTTCGCGCCCGCCGCCGCCAACGCCTTGGCGAAGCCCGCGCCGAGCCCCGAGGACGCCCCGGTCACCAGCGCCACGCGTCCCGTGAGGTCGAATTTCGGTTGCTCCGCCATGATACTCCCTTTCCTTCGTTTGCTATGCATTGACCCTGATTGACGTTCACGTCAACCGGATGGGCATGCCCCGCGGAAAACCGCAAGAAACAGGTTGACGAACATATTTTGTTCTCCTAATGTTCTCCTGTGCACACCAAACCTCATCCCCCGTCGCGGCTGCCGAGCGCGGCGGGCGGGGGATAAAGGTTCCTCCTTTTGCATTCCCCGTCCGCCCTCTCGAACGGTGGCCAATGCCTTCGCGAAAGGCCGTCACGCTTTTGCGCTGGCCCAATCTCCGGCATTGATCGCGGGCGCGAACACCGTCACAAATGATGGTGCCGGATTAGGCGAAAAATGAGGGGCCTTCATATGACACCATCGTTCGACCTCGGCATGGACCGGACCTGAGCCGATGCATGCCGTCGAAGCCTTCGAACTCGTCCTCGCCCTGCTCGCGCTCGTCATCGGGTTGCACTGGCTGGCGCTGAAGCTGCGCTGGCCGCCCGCGACCGCGCTCCTCGTCGGCGGCGGCGCACTCGCCTTCATCCCCGGCTTGCCCCAAATCTCGCTCGACCCCGAACTCGCGCTCGTGCTGTTCCTGCCGCCGCTGTTGATGGACGGCGCCTATTTCACCGCGCTCGGCCGCTTTCGCCGTCACCTTCCCGGCATCTTGTCGCTTGCCGTCGGTGCGGTGGTGTTCACGACGCTCGTCGTCGGCGTGGTCGTCCACATGATCCTTCCCGAACTGCCTTGGGCGGCCTGCTTCGCGCTCGGCGCGATCGTATCGCCGCCCGACGCGGTGTCGGCACGCGCGGTGTTGAAAGGCGTCCATTTGCCGCGGCGGCTCGAAGCGCTGCTCGAAGGCGAAAGCCTGCTCAACGACGCGACCGGGCTGATCCTCTTCCGCTTCGCGGTCGCCGCGACACTGAGCGGCGTGTTCCATACCGGCGAGGCCGTGCAGAGTTTTGCGTTTGTCGCGATCGGCGGGGTGATCGTCGGCGCGCTGGTCGCCGCGGGTTGGATCTTCCTCGCCAAGCGCCTCCAGGACCGCATGCTCGTCATGCTGATCACGATCCTGCTGTGCTGGGCCGCCTATATCGCGGGCGAAGCGGTGCATGTGTCGGGTGTGATCGCGACGGTCACCTCGGGCCTCGCGATGGGCTGGTACCAGCATGAGATCTTGTCCGCCGACGTCCGCCTTCGCGCAAATTCGGCATGGTTCATCATGGTGTTCGTCCTCGAAGCGCTCGTTTTCATCCTGATCGGTTTCTCGCTGCGCGGCGCGATCGAACGGATCGGCGGGATCGAGGCGATGCCGCTGTCGTGGACCATCCTGATCGCCGCAGTCGTGGTCACCGTGACCATCGCGCGCTTCGTCTGGGTCTTCGGTTCAGAGGCCGTCCTGGGCATCGCCCGCAAGGTGGGACTCGAACGCGCTCGCCCGCTGGGCTGGCGGCAGGCGACGGTCTTGAGCTGGGCGGGGATGCGCGGCGTCGTGACGCTGGCGGTGCCGCTGACCCTCCCCGTCGACATGCCCGGCCGCGACCTGATGCTGATCTGCGCTTTCGCGGTGATCTTTGTAACCGTCGTCGCACAAGGATCGAGCCTTGGCATGCTCATTCGCGCGGTGAAGCCGGTCGACACCGACCCGCCCGCCAAAATGGCGCTGCCCGCCGCCGAAGCCGCGATGGCGCGCGCGCGGTTCGCCGTGATCGAACGGCTTGCCTATGACGAGAGTGGCACGCTGATCCATCCGATGATGCTCGAAGAACATCGCAAGCGGATGAATTTCATGGAGCGTTACGAGGCCGACGCGAGCACCGCGATGGACGGCTTACGCTCGCATTTCGACGTCCTGCTCCAGGCGATTGCCGCCGGGCGCGCCGAGTTGATCCGGATCCACCGCGCCGGGCTGATCGAGGATGAGGTCCTCCACGAACTCGAACGCGACCTCGACGTCGAGGAACTGGCGATGACGCTGCAGCTAGGGCAACAGACCTAGCGCTCCGTCGATTGCGAATAGGGGCGCGCGGCGGGCGCCTTGCCCCATGTGATGTCGGGCTTCGCCTGCATCGTGAAGCGCAGCGTTCCGCCGCTGCGGATTTCGGCGTCCGAAATCCAGCTGCGCGTCAGCGGCTTGCCGTTGAGTTCGACCTTGCCGACATAGCGGTTCGCATCGGAGAGGCCTTCCGTCTCGATGGTGAAGCGCTTGCCCTCGGACAGGTTCAGCACCGCGCGGTCGACGAAGGGCCGGCCGATCACATATTGGTTCGACCCCGGCGCGACCGGATAGAAGCCGAGCCCGGTGAAGACGAGCCACCCCGACATCTGGCCGAGATCGTCGTTGCCCGACAGGCCATCGGGGGTCGGCTTATACTGGCTGTCGACGATCTGCTTCAGCCGCTCCTGCGTCCGCCACGGCGCACCCGCATAGGCATAGAGATAGGCGACATGGTGGCTCGGTTCGTTGCCGTGGATATATTGGCCGATCAGCCCGGCGATATCCTCGGCATGGCTGTAGTCGAGCTTTGAGTTGTCGTAATCGAACATCGCGTCGAGCTTTGCGACGGTCTTTGCGTCACCGCCAAGAATGCGGAAGAGCGCGGCCTGATCCTGCGGGACGAACCAGCTATATTGCCAGGCATTGCCCTCGGTATAATCCGAGCCATAGTTGATCGCGGTCGGATCGAACGGGGTGCGGAAGCTGCCGTCGGTCCTGCGCGCGCGCAGCCAGCCGGTCTTGGCATCGAAGCTGTTCCGCCAGTAACCGGCGCGCTTGTAGAAGCGGTCGGCGATGTCCTTGCGGCCCATCTTCTCGGCCATCCGCGCGATCGTCCAGTCGTCATAGGCATATTCGACCGTCTTCGATGCCGCCTCGGGCTCGCGGTCGATCGCGACATAGCCGAGCTTCATATAGTCGGCGAGTCCGCCATAAGGGGCATATTCGGCGCTCGCCACCATCGCGTCCAAAGCTTCGTTCGCGTCGAAATCGCCTACGCCCTTCATATAGGCGTCGGCGATTACCGGGACCGCGTGATAGCCGATCATCGTCCAGGTTTCGCGGCCGTGGAATTGCCAGACGGGCAGGATGCCGTGCGGGCTCGCCTTGCGGCTCGCGACGAGCGATTTGACGATGTCGGTGTTTGTCGCATCGGGCTGGACGAGTGTCAGCAACGGGTGCTGCGCGCGGAACGTGTCCCAGAGCGAAAAGGTCGAGCGGAAGGTGAAGTCCTTCGCGGCGTGGACCTGATCGTCGGGACCGCGATAGCGCCCGTCGACGTCGCTCCACACGCTCGGCGCGAGCAGGCTGTGATAGAGCGCGGTGTAGAGGTTGGTGCGCATCGGCGCGGGCGCTTCGATCTGAAGCGCGCCGAGCGCCTTGCGCCATTCGCCTTCGGTGCGGGCGCGGACAGCGTCGAAACCGGCGCCTTCTGCATCGAGGTTAGCGACGGCGCCGGCCTCATCGACGCCCGAGAGTGCAACGCGCACTTCGAGCGGCGCGGTCAGCGCGCCGAAATCGAGCCGCGCTTCGAGCGCCTTGCCGAGCTTTTCGGCCAGCGCATCGCTGCCACGACCCGGCGCCTGAAAGCCCTTGTACGCGACCTTCTCGTCGCGATCGAGGAAGGCATGGCCTTTGAGCGGCGCCGAGAAGCGCATCGCGAAATAGAGCTTGCGCCCCGGCGCCCAGCCGCGCGTCTCGCGGAAACCGGTAAGCGTGCCGTCGGGGCGAAGGTGCAGCCCCGACCAGAGAATCTTGCCCGGATAATCATAGAGCGACGAGCGCAGGTCGAGCAGCAGGTGCGCGTCCTTGCCCGCGGGGAAGCTGTAGCGGTGGATGCCGACGCGCGTGCCTGCGGTGAGTTCGGCGCGGATGCCGCTATCGGCGAGCGTGACGGCATAATAGCCGGGGCTCGCCTTTTCGGTCGCATGGTCGAACCGCTGGCGATAACCCGAGCCGGGCTGTTTCGGATCGCCCGGATCGAGCTTGAAGTCACCGACCTGCGGCATGACAAGGATGTCGCCGAGGTCCGAATGGCCCGCGCCTGAAAAATGCGTGTGGCTGAACCCCTGGATCGTCGGGTCGTTGTAGCTATAACCCGCGGCATGGTCGTAACAGTCGCGGATCTGGCATGTCGCGTCGGTGTCGGGCGACAGCTGGACCATGCCGAAGGGCGCGGTGGCGCCGGGGAAGGTGTGGCCTTCGGGGCCGGTGCCGATCATCGGGTCGACGAAGCCGAGCGGATCGGGAGCCGGTTGTTCGGCGAAGGACTGGATCGGCATAAGAGCGAGCAGCGCGGCGGCGGCGGACAGGCGTTTCATCACGCCCTTGTGCCGCCGCGCGGTCGCGCTGTCCAACCGCGAACGCGAAGCTGCGCCTTCACCGGGGCGCATAGGTTCCGGCGCTTTCGACCGCCTCCATCGCCAGCGCGATTGCGCCCAGCGGACCCGCCATCGTCCCGAGTTCGGGCGAGATGACATAAGCGCCGTAGCCGGGAAGCTGCATATAGTCGGCAAGGCTGACCTCAAGCTTCGCGTTGATCCGCGGAAGCAGGTGCGGCTGGCCGGAGAGAACGCCGCCGCCCATCGCGACACGCATTGGACCGGTCGTGCAGGCGAGGTCATGTACCATTGTCGCGAGTGTGTGCACGATCGGCTCCCACACCGGATCATCTGCCGCCACATCAGACAACGACCGACCGCCCAGCCGAGCCTTAAGCGCCGTACCCGATGCCAATCCCTCGACGCAGTCATCGTGGAAACGGCAAACGCTCGCCATGTCGTCGCCCTTCAGGCGCGGCACCAAGACATGACCGATCTCGCTGTGGCTGAAACCGCGCGTCGGCTTGCCATGGACGATCAGCCCGACCCCGACCCCGGTGCCGACGGTGACATAGGCGAAATCGTCGAGGCCGCGGCCGCTGCCCCAGCGGATTTCGGCGAGCGCAGCGCCATTGACGTCGGTGTCGAAACCGATCGGCACCGCGAATGCCGCTTTGAGCGGGCCGAGCAGGTCGGCGCCCTCCCAATCGGGTTTGTTCGTCGCGCCGATCTGGCCATAATCGGCTTTGGCAGGATCGACCCGGATCGGGCCGAAGGATGCGATGCCAAGACCGCAAAAGCCATGCGATCCCGCCCATTCATCGAGCACCGCCTTGATCGCGGGCAGCGTTTCCCATGGCACGGTTGTCGCGATCGTCCGCTGGTCGCGGATGTTGCCGGGCCCCGCGGCAAGCGTGCAGACGCATTTGGTGCCGCCAAGCTCGACGCCGGCGAACAGGCGCGTCTCGCCGCGGTCTGTTACAGGACCATCCATCAGCGCCATCCCCTCGCTCGATCGCCGAGGTTTCTGAAGGGCGCCGGGGCGCAGCGCAAGGCCGAAGCCCGGCGGGCAAACAAAAACAGCGTTTCAGTTCCGACTGATGGCGGGATTGGGAGAGGTTTCACGAGGGATTCCGTTCTTATCATTTTCTTTTCGCTACCAAAAACTTGTCTTTAGCCTGTCTCATGCGGGAGCCGAATCGAAGGAAGGAGGACGGTCGGCCTTGGCGGTGCCGAACTCTGACGGCTTCGCGCCCATCTCGAAAACGAGCTCGCCGCCGCCGATCAGGTCGGCGTGCGCGATCCAGTTCTTGCTCCACGGCTTGCCGTTCCAACTGACCGACTGCACGTAAGGACGGTCGGCGCCGTTGCCCTCGGCGCGGACGGTCAGCGTCTTGCCCGCCCCCACCGTCACCTCGGCGACATCGAACAAAGGCGAGCCGAAGACGTAGATCGCGCTCACCGGGTCGACCGGGTAGAAGCCGAGCGCCGAGAGGATGAACCACGCGCTCATCTGGCCGCAATCGTCGTTGCCGATCACGCCGTCGGGGTCGTTCTTGTACATTTCGGCGAGCAGCCGCCGGATCATCGCCTGCGTTTTCGCGGGCGCGCCGCAATAGGCGTACATATAGGCGACATGGTGGTTCGGCTCATTGCCATGCGCATATTGGCCGACGAGCCCCGAAATGTCGGGCGGCGCATTGTCGGGCAAGGTCGAGGGCGCGTTGAACAGCGCGTCGAGCTGCTTTTCGAACGCCGCGTCGCCGCCGAAATGATCGATCAGGCCATAGATGTCGTGCTGATTGAGGAAGGTCGCCTGCCAGCCGTTCGCCTCGGTATAGTCGCGCCACTTTTTGACATTGTGGCCGATCTGGACCGGGTCATAATCCTTCCACCAGCTGCCATCCTTGAAGCGCGGGCGCGCGAAGCGCGTTTCGGGGTCGATGACTCCGCGGTAGTTTTGCGCGCGTTTCCGCAGCGCCGCCGCGTCATCCTTCGCGCCGACCGCATCGGCGAGATGCGCCATCGCCCAGTCGTCATAGGCATATTCCTGCGTCCGGCTGACCGATTCCCACACCTCGTCGCACGGGATATAGCCGAGGTCGTAATAGAAGCCGCGGCCCAATGTGCTGTCGATATCGTTGTAATCGCGGTCGAACGCGCGGCGGCGAATGTTCGGCCAGGCGGCGGCATAATCGGCCTTGATGCCCTTGGCTTGCGCCTCGGCGAGCACCGACACCCCGTGCCAGCCGATCATGCACGCGGTCTCGACCCCCTGCAGCGGCCAGACGAGCGGCCCCGCCGGGCTCTGCGCGGTCTGGCGGCAGATGTCGCGCACGAGCAACGCGGCGCGCGCGGGGTCGATCAGCGTCAGCAGCGGATGGAGCGCGCGATAGGTGTCCCACAGCGAATAGGTGCTGAACGCCTCCTCGCCTTTCGCCGCTTCATGCACCTGCCGGTCGAGCCCGACATAGCGGCCGTCGCGGTCGGTGAAGAGCGTCGGCGCGAGCTGCGCGTGATAGAGCGCGCTCGTCATGATCGTGCGCTGCGCCTCGGTGCCGCCCGACACGCGGATGCCGCCGAGCGCCTTCGCCCAGGTGCCGCGCGCGGCCTTGACGGCGCCGTCGAAGTCCCAGGCGGGAACCTCCTGCGCCAGCGCGTCGCGCGCGCCTTTTACGTCGACCGCCGAAAGCCCTGTCTTGATCAGGATCGGCTGGCCACCGGCATCGTCGAAGAAGAAGGCGACCTTGAGTTTGTTGCCTTTTATCGACTTCGCGCCATCGGGGGCAGGGGTACCGTCGTCGCCGAAAAATTGCACGCGATCTGGCCTCCGCGATATCTGCATCGCGAAATGGATGCGCCGGCCCTTGGCCCAGCGATTGACCTGCCGCCCGCCGGTGAGCATGCCATCGTCGCCGAGGTCGAGCGACGCGTCCTCGACGACGATACCCTTGTCCCAGTCATCCTCGATCGCGTGCGCGAAATCGATCAGGATATGCCCCGGCCCTTGCCCGAAGCGATAGCGGTGCAGCCCGCAGCGTTCGGTGACGGTGAGCTCGGCGAGCACGCCGGTTTCGAGCTTCACGCGGTAATAGCCAGGTTCGGCATGTTCGTCCGAATAACGCTGGCGATAGCCCTCGCCGGGTTTCTCGATCGTTCCGGGTTCGAGCTTCAGCTCGCGCCGCGTCGGCACGACGAGAATATCGAGCATGTCGCCGATGCCGGTGCCCGACAAATGCGTGTGGCTGAACCCCATGATCGAGCCATCTTTCTGGTGATAGCCCGAGCAGGCATCCCAGCCATGCGTGTTCGTATCGGGGCTGAGCTGCGCCATCCCGAACGGCAGCGACGCGCCGGGGAAGGTGTGGCCGTGTCCGCCGGTGCCGATGAAGAGGTTGGGCTTGCCGATCGCAAGCACCTCGCCTCCGCCCGCGACACGCGAGCAGCCCGCGGGAATCGCACCGCCGAGCGCGAGCAGGCCCGTGGTCGCGAGAAGCTGCCGGCGGCTGGTCGTGATCATCGTCCCCTTCCCGCTCACAGCGGCCGCGACAGCAGCGCGGGGCGCTTGTCGGCGACCTCGACGATCAGCTGACCGAACAGCGCGTTGGCCCAGGCGAACCAGCTGCGCGTGAAGTTCTTGGGATCATCCTTGTGGAAGCTTTCGTGCATGAAGCCGGTGCCGCCGTGCGTCGTCTTCAGCCAGCGCAGGCACTGCAGGATCGTCGCATCGTCGTCGGCGTTCATTGCGCGGGTGATGATCGACATCGGCCAGATCATGTCGAGCCCGATGTGCGGGCCGCCGATCCCCTCGGCCGCCGTGCCCTTGAAGAAATAGGGATTGCGATCGGACCAGGCGAGCGCCGCGGTGCGCAGGAAGAGCGGGTCGTTCTTGTCGACTACCTCGATCAGCGGCAGCCCCGACAGGCTCGGCACATTGGCGTCGTCCATGAAGACATAGTTGCCGAAGCCGTCGATCTCATAGGCCCAGACCTGACCGCCCTTGCCATCGTCGATCAGCGCATGCGCCTTCAGCGCGGCCTCGACCTCGGCGGCGAGCGCCTCGGCGTCGGTTGCCGCCGCATTATCGCCGCGCGCCTCGCGGTGGACGGAGGCGATCTTGCGCAGCACCGACACCGCGAAGAGGTTCGACGGGATGAGGAAGGGATAAAGGCACGCATCGTCCGACGGGCGGAACATCGAGTGGATCAGCCCGACCTTCTTCGTCGGCGCGCCATAACCGCCGAGCATCAGGCTGTCGGTCGGCTGGAGCGCGGGGCGCTGGAAGCTGTATGGCCCCGGGCCGTCCTTGCGCTGCTGTTCGCGGAAGGTCGCCACCGCGAGCTTCATCGCGCGCGACCATGTGTCGTCGAAGGGTGCTTTGTCCTTCGTGCGCGTCCAATATTCATGGGACAGGCGCATTGCGTAGCAGAGCGAGTCGATTTCCCACTTCCGCTCGGCGACGCCCGGCTTCATCTCGGTCTTGTCGGTCTGCGACCATTCGAGCTTCGACGGCGCGTTCGGATCCTTGTCGAACGCATTGGCATAGGGGTCGATCAGGATGCAGCGCGCCTGCCGCTGGATCAGCCCCTGGAACAGCCGCTTGAGCTTCGCGTCCTTGGCGACGAGATGGATGTAGGGCTGCACCTGCGCCGAGCTGTCGCGCAGCCACATCGCCTCGATATCGCCGGTGATGACGAAGGTGTCGGGACGGCCGTCGAGCGTGCCCGTCTGCACCGTCGTGTCGAGCGTGTTCGGGTAGCAATTCTCGAACAGCCAGGCGAGTTCGGGGTCGGCGATCTTCGCCTTCACGCGCGCGATCTCGGCCTCGATCGCGGGACTGGTGAAGGCGCGCTGCGCGGGTGCGGGGCGCTTGCTGGCGAAGGCACCGGCGGAGCGTGCGGCGGCAGGCATCGCGGCCGCCAGCGCGAGTGCGCCGGCGCCGGCCATAATCTCGCGGCGGTTGGGGGTCATGCTCATCTCCGAAATCATTTGGAAGGCGCGCTGATCGAGAAGGGCGCATCGGCGGGGGCAGTGCCCCATTGCTTGTTGGGTTTGGCGCCCATCACGAAGTCGACCGTGCCGCCCTGCGACAAAGCGCCGTGGGTGAAATAGGTCTTGCTCTGCGGCTTCCCGCCGAGCGCGACCGACTGGAGATAGACGTTCGCATTGCTGTTGTTCGCGGCGTTGATCGTCAGCGTCTTGCCGTTCGGCATCGTCAGCACCGCCTTTTGGAACAGCGGGCTGCCGATCGCATATTCGCCCGTCGCCGACGCAACCGGATAGAAGCCCAAGGCCGAGAAGACATACCAGGCCGAGGTCTGGCCATTATCCTCATCGCCCGGATAGCCGTCGGGCGCCGACGAGTAGAGCTTCGCCATGATGTCGCGCACATGGTGCTGCGTCTTCCACGGCGCACCCGCCCAATTATAGAGATAGGGCATGTGCTGGATCGGCTGGTTGCCATGGGCATATTGACCCATGTCGACGATCTGCATCTCGCGGATCTCGTGGATCACCTGGCCATAATAGCTTTCGTCGAAGATCGGCGGGGTGGTGAAGATCGCGTCGAGCCGCTCGACGAATTTCTGCCGTCCGCCCATCAGGTTCATCAGCCCCTGGACGTCCTGCATCACCGCCCAGCTGTAATGGAGCGCGTTACCCTCGGTGAAGGCATCGCCCCATTTGTAGGGGTTGAAGGGGGTCGCCCACGATCCATCCTTGTTGCGGCCGCGGATCCAGCCGCTCTGATTGTCGTAGAGCTTCTGATAATTCAGCGCGCGCTCGCGATATTTCTTCGCATCGGCGTCCTTGCCGAGTGCTTTCGCGAGCTGCGCGATCGAGAAGTCGGCGGTCGCATATTCGAGCGTGCGCGCGGCATTTTCGTTGATGTCGACGTCATAGGGGACATAGCCGAGCTGGTTGTAATATTCGGCGCCCTCGCGCCCGACCGCGGCGATGACCTTGCCCGCCTTGTCCTTCGGACGGCCCTCGCTGGTCGTCGCGTTCTTGATCATCGCTTCGTAGAGCGTCTCGACGTCGAAACCACGCACACCGTTGAGATAGGCGTCGGCGATGAGGTTCGCCGAGTTCGACCCGATCATCACGTTGCGATAGCCGGGGCTCGCCCATTCGGGCAGCCAGCCGCCCTCCTTATAAGTGTTGACCAGCCCCTGCATGATCTGGCTGTCGAGGTCGGGATACATCAGCGCGAAGAAGGGGAAGACCGCGCGCCACGTGTCCCAGAACCCGTTGTCGGTGAACATATAGCCGTCGTGGACCTTGCCGTCGTACGGGCTGTAGTGGACGATCTTTCCGTTCGCGTCCTTTTCGTAGAAGACGCGCGGGAATTGCAGCATCCGGTACAGCGACGAATAGAAGGTGCGGATTTTTTCGGGATCGGGATCGGTCACACGAATCCGCGACAGTTCCTTCTCCCACGCCGCCTTCGCCTTCGCCTGCGTCGCGTCGAAGCTGTCGCTGCCGATTTCGCTGCGCAGGTTCAGCAGCGCCTGTTCGGGGCTGATGAACGACGAGGCGACGCGGACGTGGACCTTGTCGCCCTTCTTGGTCTTGAAGCTCAGCACCGCGCCGACATGGTCGCCCTCGCGCGCCAGCTCGTTCGTCGGCGCGTTGTCGCCCGCCCACGTGCGCGCGAGCGTGAAGTCGCGGTCGAATTCGGCGACGAAATAATTGTGGAAATTGTCGGGCACGCCACCGTTGTTGTTGCGGACATAGCCGGTGATGCGACGGTTCTTGACGTCGACCTTGACCATCGATCCGCCCGCGAGACCGTCGAGCAGGATGTGTGCGTCGTCGCTTTCGGGGAAGGTGAAGCGGAATTGCGCGGCGCGTGTCGTCGGCGCGACCTCGGCGGTCACGTCATAGTCGGCGAGATAGACTTTGTACGAATAGGGACGCGCGACCTCGGCCTTATGGCTGAACCAGCTGCCGCGTTCCTGCTGCTTGACCTTCACCGGCCCGGTTTCGGCCATCAGCGCGAAGGCGGCATAATCGTTCATCCACGGGCTCGGCTGGTGCGTCTGCTTGATGCCGCTGATCTTTTCGCCATCATAGGTATAGCCCCAGCCGCTGCCGGGCTCGCCCGTCACCGGCGTCCAGCTGTTCATGCCAAAGGGCACCGCGACCGCGGGATAGGTGTTGCCGTACGACAGGCGATAGCTCGAATCGGTGCCCATCAGCGGATTGACGTAATCGACGAGCGCGGTCTGGTTCGCGCTCGATTGCGCGAGCGCCACCGGCGTGCCGACGCTGGTCAGCACGAGCGCGCTTGCGGCGGCGGCCAGCATCGTCTTGCGGATCGTCTTCACTTCGTCTCTCCCCTGTTTGCCGTTCGTGCCGGCAGCGGGCGCGCTGCGACGCCCTTGTTCGTCATGATCACCGGCGCGATCGTGCCGTCGGCGTTGAAGGTCATGCGGTCGATCGCGAGTTGACGGCGCTCGCCGCTCTGCTGATCGAGCGGACGACGATGATAGACGATATACCAGTCGTCGGTGCCGGGCACATTGACCACCGAATGATGCCCCGCGCCGCGCGCGATCTTGAAATCCTGCTCGAGAATCTTGCCCATCGGCTTGAACGGTCCGGTCGGCGACGGTCCCATCGCATAGGCGACCGAATAATCGGGGCCGGTCCAGCCGCCCTCCGACCACATCAGATAATAGACGCCCTTGCGCTTCACCATGAACGAGCCCTCGACATAGCCCGGTGGCGTAATTTCCTTGTACGTCGTGCCGTCGGCAAAGGGCTCGATCGAGGTCAGATCGTCACCGAGACGCACGACGTTGCAATGCTTCCAGCCGCCATAATAGAGATAATGCTGCCCATCATCGTCGCGAAAGACGAACTGGTCGATCGGCTGCGCGCCATTGTGGAAGGCGTCGATCAGCGGCTTGCCGATAGCATCCTTAAACGGCCCCTCGGGGCGGTCGCTGACCGCGACACCGATGCCGCCGCGCTGGTCGTCCGACTGGATGTCGTTCGCGCCGAAGAAGAGATAATATTTGCCGTCCTTTTCGATCGCCGACGGTGCCCACACGGCGTACGCGGCCCAGGCGACATTCTCGACGTCGAGGGCATGGCTGTGCTTCGTCCAGTGGACGAGGTCGGGCGAGGAAAAGACGTTGAAGAAGGTCTGGTAATGATAGGACGGCCGGACCGTCTTTTGCTCGCGCAGCTTCTGCTGCTGCTCGTTGAAATGCTGCGAAAGATCGGGCGTCTCGCCGTGGTCCGAATAGGTCGGATAGATCCAGTAACGGTCGCCGAAGATCCGGATCTCGGGGTCGGCGTACCAGCCGGGAACGATCGGATTCTCTGCCGCGGCGGTGCCGCCCGTCAGCAGCGTCGCACCCAAAACCAGCGATTTCAACCAGACACGCACCCTGCATCGCTCCCCGCTTCGTTCATTATCATAATCATACCCGCTCGCCCGGAAAGAGGTGGGTGGCTCCTTGCGGAGCCACCCAAGGGGGAGAGCTGGGGTATGGCCCCATCAGAACTTGTACGAAACGCCAACGTAAGCGCGGCGGCCGAAGTAGTTGCTGCGGACGAAGCGGTCCTTAGTGTCGTTACCAAGGTGCTGGCGCTCTTCCGATTTGGTCAGGTTGATGACCGAGGCGGTGAGCATCAACCCGTCCATCAGCTCGTACGACGCGTTGATGTCGACCTGTTCATAGGGGTCGGTGTAGATGTTGAGGCCCGAAGAGAGCCCGCCGACGACTTCGCCGCGGCGGTTGTACGACGCACGGACGAGGAACTTGTCGGTTTCGTAGAAGACCGACGCGTTGACCTGCGTCTTCGCGCTGCCGACCAGCGCCGACTTGCCGACGGTTTCGCCGTCGAGCGTGATTTCGGCTACCGACGTGTCGTTGTAGGTGAAATTCACCTGCGCCCCGAGGCCGAAGTCGAGCGTGTGCTGGGCGTAGAGTTCGATGCCCTGCGACACCGCGTTCGAGCCGTTGGCGACCGTCGAATAGGGCTGGATCAGCACCTGCTCGCCGTTCACTTCGCGCGTCACGTCGAGCACGAGCGGCACGACGAAGTCAGAGACTTCCTTGCGGAACAGACCGGCGCCGAGCACCGAGCCGCGCTTGAAATACCATTCGACGCCCAAGTCGTACTGCCAGGCCGAGAAGGGCTGGAGGTCCGAGTTGCCGCCGCTGCCCGACCAACCCTCAAACTCGCCGAACTGGCCGCGGTCGAAGGCGTAGGCCGCCGAACGATAGGTGAGCGAACGCTGCGAGCCGAGATCGTTGAACGACGGACGCGAGATCACCTTGGCGACCGCGCCGCGAACGACGATGTCGGGGGTGACTTCATAAACGATGTTCAGGCTGGGCAGCCAGTCGGTGTAGCTCTTCGACTGGTCGACCTGCGTGTTGACGATCACTTCGCGCTCGTCGAGCGGCCGCACCTGGCAGTTGCCGTCGGCCCCAACCGGTACGTTCGGATCGAAGGGTCCGCCCGGGCCGTCGACGCAATAATCGTTGAGGAATTGCAGGCGATCCGACGTCAGCCCCGACTGTTTGGTGTGCGCGACGCGGACACCGATGTTGCCGCGCAGCGGGCCGGCCTCGAAATCGGCCTGCACATAGCCGGCGAACACCTTTTCCTTCAGGTCATAGGTGTTGTTCGGTTCGGGCACGCGCACCGACGGGCCATAAGTGTCGTTGATATAGTCCAGATAATTGCTGAAGTTGATGCCCGGGAACGCGCTCGCACTGAACCCGCCGGCGATGTTGCCAATCGGATTGTCATAGAAATATTCGGGCCGCGCGACCGCGCCCTCGGGCGTGTCCTGATAGCGCCGCTTGGTCGCAGGATCGGCGTACCATTCGTTGCGGCCGGTTTCGCGGTGGATGCTCATCTCGCGCCACTTGCCGCCGACGCGGAACGCGCTGAGGACGCTATCGAAGCGGCGGACGAGATCGAGCTGTGCATAACGCTGCGAGATCGCGCTGTTGGTAAAGCCCGAGCCCGTCGAGCCAACGTCGATCTGCGCGATGCCGTTCTTGATATTTTCCTGCAACTCGGGCGAGAATTCCATGTTGAGGTTGCCGCCGGTGAAATCCCACTCGCTCAGGAAATTGCCGTTCTGCTCCTGCCCGGTGATCGTCAGGCGCGGCTTCACAGCGACGCCGAAGCGCATCGACGGACCGCCGGTGGCCTTCGTCTTGCCGAATTTCAGCACCGCGTCGAAATTGTCCTGATTCCAGGCGACCTCGGTCTCGAACGTGTTCGAAACCTGCTTTTCGCGGCTGTATGTACCCGCGATCTGCGGTGTTTCCATCGTACAGGGCGGCGTGTTGACGAGGCATCCGGTTCCTGCGGCGGGCACCTGGAAATTCGCCGACTGGAAGATCGTCCCGCTCTCGTCAAAGGTCGGGCCGGTGAAGAAATTGCCATAGCCCCATTCGGGAATCTTCAGCACATTGCTCTGGAAGCTGCTCTTGTAATCGAAGCGGAAATAGTTCGCGGTAACGGTCAGGTTTTCGATCGGGCGCATCTGCGCGGTCGCCTGGATACCAAGACGCTTGCGCTGCTGCGAAAAGACTTCGGCGTTGACCGACTGCGGCGCCCAATAGCCCGAATAATGGGTGCCGTCGCGCGCGGTGACGCCCTCGCCCGGCCAATAGGAAATCGCGTCGTCATTCTCGAACGGATTGCCGTTGACGTCGGTCGCGGGGATGATGATATCGCCGTTCGCGTCGCGATCGCTCCACCAGCGCCAGGTTTCGGTCGAGCCGCGCAGTTCGCGATTCGAACGCTCCTGATAGGTCGCGCCGATCAGGAAACCGAGCCGCTCTTCGGGGTCCTTCCACGAAATCTGGCCGGCGATCTGCGGGTCGAATTTCTTGGTCGTGTCCGAATAGGTGCCTTCGGCCGAGACGAAGCCCGACCAGGCCGGCAGGTCGAACGGACGGCGGGTGTTGAGGATCACCGTGCCGCCGACGCCGCCCTCTTCGAGCCGCGCTTCGGACGATTTATAGACTTCGGTGCTGGCGATGAAGTTCGACGGCAACAGCACATAGTTGAACGAGCGCGACGGATCGCCGCTGTCGGCACCGGCGATAAAATTGCCGTTGAGCAGCGTCAGCGTCAGGTCCGACTGGAGACCGCGAATGCTGACGCGGCTGCCCTCGCCGCCGTCGCGGGTGATGATCACGCCGGGAACGCGCTGCAGCGCGTCGGCGACATTCTTGTCGGGGAATTTGCCGATATCCTCGGCGGTGATGACTTCGATCAGCGAGTTCGCTTCGCGCTTCTGCTCGAGGCTCTGCTCGATCGACTTGCGATAGCCGGTGACGACGATCGCGTCGCCGGGTGCCGCCTCTGCCGTTTCGTCTGCCGGCGGCGGCGTCTGCGCGGGTGCCGCCTGCGCATAAGCCTGCCCGGCGCTGCACAACGCCGCGAGCGTGCCCGCGCTCAGCATCAGTTCGCGTACCAGCGCTGCGCGCCGCGACGCTTTCGCGGAATGGATTTGTCCTGCCTTCATCACATCGACCTCCCTGTTCGAGGGGCTGTTCGCCCCCACTCGTTATCCGGCGCCTTCGGAGTCGCCGGGCAGCGGATCATCCGACCCGTTGAGCCTCTACAGAATATAAAAAACAATTTGTCAAAATAAATTTTTCGAGCCGGTGGCAGGACGCGATGAATCGTTATGAAACCGACACAAAGGCGCAATTTTTCGCAGTTTTGCGTTGAAATCGGCGCGCGGCCGTAGACCATCGCGCCCGCCATCCCCGACTCCGGGGACGGCAGGTGCCCTCACGCTTGCGCCCGCTCCGGGTCAGTCCGGAGTCGGGGTCTTCCAAAGCGGCGCGGCGATCTGTGCCAACGCCTCCGCCGACGCCTTCGGCACCGCGCGGTCATAGGTCAAAAGACCGTTGATCTCGTCCTCGACATCGGTCGTCTGGGTGTAGACCGAGGCGCTGAGCCCATTCTCCTTCGCCTGCCGGATCACGCCTTCCATCTTGCGGCGGAAGCGGACGAGATATTCCTTCTCGTCCTGCGCGACCTGATAGCTCCAATTGCCCTTGCCCGGCTTCCAGATATGCCCCGGCACGGGGAAACCGACTCCACCATATTCGCCAAGCACGATCGCGCGATCGGCCTGCAGCGGCGGCGTCTTCGGCACATCCTCATAGGTGTGGATGTCGAGCATGTCGGAGTCTTTCGGCGCGACGTCGAGCCAGCCCGAATTGGCGTCGACGAGCCGTGTCGGATCGATCCCCTTCACGAAGCGCGTCAGCGTGGCCGAATCATATTGGCCCCACCCCTCATTGTTGACGACCCACGTCACGATCGAGGGGAAGGCGCGCAGCTCGCCGATCATTTCGGACAATTGCTTCTGCTGCTCGGCGAGCGTCTCCGACGGGAAGATCGCCTGATATTGGCTGGTGCCGGCGAGATATTGATCCTCGCCGCCACCCGAGGGCATGTCCTGCCAGATCAGCATGCCGAGACGGTCGGCGTCGTGATAGTAACGCGCGGGTTCGACCTTGATATGCTTGCGCAGCATGTTGAACCCCGCCTTTTTCAGGAAGACGATGTCGCTCTTCATCGCCTCTTCCGACGGCGGCGTATAAAGTCCGTCGGGCCACCAGCCCTGATCGAGCGTGCCGTGCTGGAACAGCGGCTTGTTATTGAGCAGGATCGCGGGCTGCCCCGCGACGCGGCCCGGCCCGATCGACACTTTGCGCATCGCGAAATAGGCGGCGACGCTATCGCGCGGCGCGCCCTGAACCTTTGCCTTCGCATAGACGCGGCTTTCATGGTCGGTGAAGCGCGAGTCATAGGCCTTGCGGTCGCGCTCGGCCTCGCCCGCATAGGGATCGGCGATCGTCACCAGCTCGGCCTTGAGATCGTAGAGGTGGGGATCGTCGGGCGACCAGAGATGCGCGTTCGGGATCGCGAGCGTCGCCTGCCGGTTCGCACGGATGATCGTCGAGGCGATCGTCTTGCCGCCCGCGCTCGCGGTCAGCCGCACCGCATCATTGTCGTTCGCCCAGCCCGAAAGTGCCACTGCGACGTCGACGGTACCGCGATCGATATCGGGGGTCGCGCGGACCTCGGCGATGTGAAGCTTCGGCACCGGCTCGATCCACACCGTCTGCCAGATGCCGCTGACCGCGGTGTACCAGATGCCCGAGGGATCGAGGATCTGCTTGCCGCGCGGCTGCGTCCCCGCGCTCGTCGGATCGGTGACTTCGACGACGAGCTCGTTCGCGCCGGGTTTCAGATAGGGGGTGATGTCGAAGCCGAAGGCATCGAAGCCGCCCTTGTGCGATCCCACGACCGACCCGTTAACGCGCACCGTCGCTTCATAATCGACCGCGCCGAAATTGAGCATGACATTCTGGCCGCGCCAGTCGGCGGGGACGGTGAAGCTGCGGCGATACCAGACGCGGTCGTCGGGCGTGACCTTGCGCGCGACGCGCGACAGTTTGGATTCGACCGGAAAGGGCACGAGGATCTGGCCGTCCATCGCCGCCGGCCGTTCGGCCGCCTTGGGGGCGATCGCATAGTCCCACAGGCCGTTCAAATTGACCCAGCGCTCGCGCACCATCTGCGGGCGCGGGTAGAGGCGCCACGCGTTTTCGGGGGTCACTTCCTTGCCCCAGCGGGTCATCAGGTCGCTGGTGTAGACCGCGTCACCCGCAGGCGGCGATGCGGCGGTCTGGGCTTGCGCCGCGACCGGCGCGAGAGCGAGAAGGGATGCGGTGATCAAAAGGCTGCGCATGATATCTGTCCTGTTGATTAGGGGAGCCCAGGACCAGAGGGGGATGGCGGGTCCTGGGCTCGCGCCCCCGCGGGGTGGCGGGGGCGAGGGGCTGGTTAGCGCTTTCGCGACATCGACGGCGGCGCGGCATCGGGCGCGGCGCCCCACGCCTTGTTCGGCTTTGCCCCCATCGTGAAGACGAAGGTCGCGCCGTCTTTGACATCGTCATGCCGGAACCACGGCTTGTTCCACGGCTTGCCGTTCAGCGTCGCCGACTGGATATAGACGTTGGTCGCCGAATTATTCTTCGCGACGATCCGCAGCGTCTTGCCATTGCCCATGTCGAGGCTGGCGTCGTCGAAGACCGGGCTGCCGATGATATAATCCTGGCTAGACGGATCGACCGGATAGAAGCCGAGCGCCGAGAGCGCGTACCATGACGAGGTCGCGCCCTGATCGTCCATCCCCGGATAGCCGTAACCCGACGCGTCGCTGCCATAGGTCCGGTCGAGGATCTGGCGCACCAGCGCCTGCGTCTTCCACGGCTGGCCGCTCCAATTGTAATAATAGGGCGCCTGCTGGTCGGGCTGGTTGCCGTGGACATATTGGCCGATCACGCCGGTGCAGTCGCGGCAGATGCCCGTCGGATTATACGGCTTGGTGAAAAACTCGTCGAGCTTGGCATTGAACGCTTCGCGCCCGCCGATGAGGCCGATCAGCCCCTCTACGTCGTGCGGGACGAGCCACAAGGTCGACCAGCCCGACGCCTCCTTCATCATGAAATTATAATAGGGCTCCTGCGGATCGAAGGGCGCGATCCACTTGCCGTCGGCGGTGCGGCCGCGCATGAAGCCGATCGATTTGTCGAAGACATTGGCATAGTTGCCTGCGCGCTTGAGGAACATCTTGTGGTCGGCGTCCTTGCCGAGCTTTTTCGCGTAGAGCGCGAGCGCATAATCGTCCCACGCATATTCGAGCGTCTTGTCGGCGCCCGCCTTGCCGCCGGCATAGGGCGGGCTGGGATTGTGATCGGGCACGATGTCCGAAATCCAGCCCTGCTTCATATATTCGGCGAGATAGCCGCGCGGCCCCTTCGGGTCGGTCGCGTTCTTGCGCAGATATTCATAGGCGGCTTCATAATCGAATTCGATGCCGCGCTCCCACGCGCCGAGGAACAGGAACACCGCATTGTCGCCGTGGAACGAGGTGTTCATATACCCCTTCTCGCGCGCCATCGCGAGTTCGGACGCCATGATATTCTGGACCGCCTCGGGCTCCATCAGTTCGAGCAGCACGATCTGGTTGCGCCCCGTGTCCCAGAAGGGAACCGGGCCGTAACGGTCGTGCGTCGCCGTCTGGACCTTGCCGTTGGTGTCGGCGAATTTCTCGCCCGTCTGCGCGATCAGCCGCGGCGAAGCGAAGGACTGGAAGAGGGTCGAGTAGAAGAGTTTGCGCTGCTTGTCGGTGCCCCCGGTCACGCGGACGCGGTTCAGCAATTGCGCCCAAGTGCCCCGCGCGGCCTGATGGACGCCATCGAAATCCCATCCCGGCACTTCAGCGGCGAGCCGCTGCGCGGCCTGCTCATAGCTGGTGCCGTGCGCCATTTTCACCAGCACCTGCTCGCCGGCCTTGGTCTTGAAGGTCACATAGCTGCCAGCATAGCTGCCCGTCATTTCGCGCGCGCCGGGTTTC
This sequence comes from Sphingopyxis sp. MSC1_008, assembly GCF_023197165.1. Taxonomy (GTDB): domain Bacteria; phylum Pseudomonadota; class Alphaproteobacteria; order Sphingomonadales; family Sphingomonadaceae; genus Sphingopyxis. The sequence continues at coordinate 176,915 of NZ_JALPRD010000007.1, read as the reverse complement.
ACATCGCTGGTTCCGATGCCCCAGCCCGCATTGTCGCCGGGCGATTTGCGGAAGGTGCCGAGCGCGGCGAAGGGCTTCGAAAATTCGGCGACGAAATAGCCGCCGTCGGCGCTGTCCTTGTCGTTCGATATGCCGCGTATGATGCGGTCGCCGACCACCTCGACCGTCCCGCCGTGGCGCGGCAGGTTGACGATGATGTTCGACCGCTCGCTCGCGGGGAAAGTGAAGCGCATCACGCTCGCCCAGCGCGTCGCGGTCAGTTCGGCCTGCGTGCGGAAGCTGTCGAGATAGACCGAATAATAGCCCGGCGACGCCTTTTCGCGCGACTTGTCATAATAGGACTGGCTGTACGCGGGCGGCGGCGACCAGTCGCCCACCACCGGCATAATGAACGGCTCGGCGCCGCCGCCATAGGTCGAGCCGCCGCCGCCGGTGAAGCCGATCATCGTTGGGTTGGTGTAATAGTAAGGAACGGGGACGCCGTTCGGATAGAGGAGCTCGATATTATTGTTCACCGGCGCCGCCTCGACCGATCCGTGCGGCAGGCGCGCGCCCGGCGAGGTCTGCCCCGAATAGACGGGCTCGCCCGGCGGCGGGGCGTTGCCGATCACCGCGGGATCGTCGAGCGGCGCGGTGCCGACGAGCGGGTCGGCGAGCTCGACCGGCGACTGGCCGGCTTTGGGCTGCGCCGCCACGGGCGACAAAGCGAGCATCAGCGGCAATATCGCCGCCGACGACGCCAGCATGGCACCAAATTTCCACCCGCGGTTCAAATTCCTGTCGATATCCATTGCGACCCTCTTCCCTGAATATTTTCGTTGATTGCTTGGTCAGTGCAGCGAAGTTGCAAAGCTGGTCGTCGTCCGCGCCGGCGCGCGCGCCGCGCGCCAGCCGAACAGCGCGATGACGAGGTAGCAGGCCATCGGCACCAGAAAGGCGAGGAAGCGGCTGCCGCTGGCATCGGCGACCTGCGCGAAGACGAGCGGCACCAGCGCGCCGCCGACGATCGCCATGCAGAGCAGCCCCGAGGTCGCCGACGCGGGCGCGGTCGACCGCTCGATCGTCAGCGAGAAGATCACGGGAAACATGATCGAGTTGAACAGCCCGACCGAGATCGCGAGCACGCCCGCCGCCGGCCCGCTGATCTGGCTGATCGTCAGGCAGAGCAGCGCCGCGGCGACGGCGGCCACGGCGAGGAGCGGCCCCGCGGGCAGCTTGTAGAGGAGACCCGAGCCGATAAAGCGTCCGATCATCGCGCCGAGCCAATAGAGGCTGACGAAGCTGCCCGCCTGTACCGCGCTGATCGCGAACACGTCGGGCTGCTCGAGGAAATTGACCATCGCGCTGCCGATCGCGACCTCGGCGCCGACATAGAGGAAGATCGCGAGCGCGCCGGCGAGCGCCCAGGGCGACGCGAAGGCGCTCGACACGCGTGCGCCCGTCTCGACCGGCGGCGCGGCCGCGGTGATCTCGTGCCGGACGCGGTAAAGGAACATCGCGAGCACCGCGATCACTGCGGCAATGAAGACATAGGCGACGTCGATCCGGCCGAGCGAATAGGCGATCTTCGCTTCGGTCACCGGCCCGTCTTCGAACAATCCGCCCTGCAGCAACGTCCGCGCCGCGAGATAGGGCGCGATAACGGTGCCGAACGAATTGAACGCCTGGCTCAAGACCAGCCGGAAATGCGAGCGTTCGGGGCGGCCGAGCGACGCCGACAGGGGGTTCGCCGCGACCTGCAGCAGCGTGATCCCCGAGGCGATCACGAACAGGCCGACGAGCACGATCGCATATTCGCGCACGATCGTCGCGAAGGGCATGATCAGGCAGCCGACGATCATCGTTGCGAGCGCCACGATGATCGAATTGGCCGCGCCGAGCCGCCCCATGATCGCTGCGGCGGGCAAGGAGACGACGCCATAGGCCATGAAGAAGGCGAATTGGGTGAGGAAGCTTTCGGTATCGCTGAGCGCGAAGATCGCCTTCACCGCCGGGATCAATATGTCGTTGACCGCGGTCACCGCACCCCAGACGAAGAACAGCATGGTGACGTAAGCAAAGGTCCAGGCGGTGCCCGATCGGCTGGCGGTCATGCGAATTTCTCCTCGCCCGGATAGGCAAGCAACAGGTCGGCGCCGGCATCGGCATCGATCTGAACCGAACCGGCGAGCGCGAGGCATTCGCCTGCCGCGAAAGCAGCGCCATCGACCACGCCCTTGCCCGCAACCGGGATCAGCCATGCGGTGACGCCATCAGGCAGCGCGATCGTGCGCGCGCCGCCCGCCAGCCGTTCGAGCACGAATTTCGGCCCGTCGACGAGGATCGTGCGATCATCGTCGATACGGCCGGGGGACGGATAGGGCGCATAGGGCTGCGGATCGGACACCGCGATGCCGTCGTCGAGATGCAGCTCGCGCGGGCGGCCATAATCATAGAGGCGGTAGGTCGTCTCGCTGTTCTGCTGCACCTCGATCAGCGTCAGACCGGCGCCGATCGCATGCACCGTGCCCGAGGGGACGTAGAAGAAATCGCCCGCCTTGACCGGCTTCCAGTCGAGCAATTGCTCGATGCTGCCGTCGAGCGCGGCGTCGCGCAGCGCCGCCTTGTCGACCGGCGCTTTCGTTCCCATCGCAATTGTCGAATCGGGCGCGGCGTCGAGGATCAGCCAGCATTCGTCCTTGCCGCGCGGCAGTCCGCGCGCATGCGCTTGCTCATCGTCCGGATGGACCTGCACCGACAGTTTTTCGCTGGTGAAGAGATATTTGATCAGGAGGTCGGGCGTGCTGTCGCCGGGCGCCTGGAACCAGATCTCGCCGACCGGTTCGCCGCCCGCGGGCGAATCAGCGAACGGGCCCCATAGTTGATGGCGCCCCCAAGGCTTTTCCACGCGATGCGTCGCAAGCAATGTCGCCGACACGAGCCTCTCCCTCTTTCCCAGCCGCCGTTCCGGGTCTGGTTTTTCGAAAACTGCCTCGGCCGACCGCTCCCCGTCAAGATAATAATGAAAATTAATTTATTTGATCGAAATCGCCTTTGTGGCATGTCGGTGGCAATCAGGACGGGCGCCGATGCCCGATCCGTCGGAGAGAGTGGATGACAGGCAAGCACGACAGCGAAGCATTTCGGGTGCCCGGCGCGCCGCAGCGTCCGGGAGGGCGCGGCACAGGAAATCGCGGTACTTTGGCCGCCGCGATCGGGACCGCCGCCCTGGCGGGTCTTCTCTTCGGATTCGATACCGCGGTGATCGCGGGAGTGACGGGCGACCTGACCGACCTGTTCGCGCTCACCCCTGAAACACTCGGCATTACCGTATCGGCGGCGCTCTGGGGCACCCTCGTCGGCGCGCTGTTCGCGGGCAAGCCGGGCGATGCATTCGGCAGCCGTGACAGTCTGCGGATCCTCGCTGCCTTTTATTTCGTCGCGGGAATCGGCTGCGCGCTGGCATCGAGCTGGCCGGCTTTCCTTATCTTCCGTTTCCTATGCGGGCTCGCGATCGGGGGCTCGTCGGTGCTCGCGCCCGTCTATATCGCCGAGATCGCGCCGCCGCGGCACCGCGGATTCCTCGTCGGCCTGTTCCAGCTGATGATCGTGACCGGCATTCTCGTCGCTTACCTCAGCAACGCGACGATATCGGGGCTCGTCGGCGGAGATATCGCGTGGCGGTGGAAGCTCGGCATCACCGCCGCCCCTGCCCTGCTCTTCTTCGTGCTGCTGTTCGCGATTCCCAACAGCCCGCGCTGGCTCGTCGCGAAGGGGCGCCGGAGCGAAGCGGCCATCGCGCTGGCACGGATCGGCACGGCGCCCGACTTAGCCGAGACCGAACTAAGCCGCGTCGAGCAGGCGCTCGAACGCGACCCGCCGGGCGAAAAGCTGTCGTGGCGCCGCCATCGCCGGCCGATAATGCTCGTGATCCTCGTCGCGATGTTCAACCAGCTCGCCGGCATCAACGCGGTACTCTATTATCTCAACGACATCTTTGCGCGTGCGGGCTCGTTGTCGCCCGACCGCCAGGCGGTGCTGATCGGCATCGCCAATCTGGTGTTCACCCTCGTCGGCATGGCGCTGATCGACCGGATCGGGCGCAAGACGCTGCTGCTCGCCGGTGCCGCCGGCATGACCTTGTGCCTCGCCGCCGCGGCGGGGGTCCTTTACGGCGCGCTCGACAACGGGCTGATGCTGCCCGCGCTCATCGGTTTCATCGCCTTCTTCGCGACGAGCCAGGGCGCGGTCATCTGGGTCTATATTTCGGAGATATTCCCGACCCCCGTCCGCGCGCGCGGCAGCGCGCTCGGCGCGAGTACGCACTGGCTGATGAACGCGCTGATCGCCGGCATCTTCCCGATATTGGTGGCATGGTCGCCCGGGGCGCCGTTCGCGATCTTCGCCGCCGCGATGGTCGTCCAGTTCGTCGTCGTCGCGGCGATCTTCCCCGAAACGCGGGGCGTCGACCTCGACGAGATGGCAGAGCGGATCGAGTAAAGCGTCAGCGCCCCGCCTGCATCAGGATCGATTCGGACGGCAGGACATTGTCGAGGAACGGGATGATCGCGGCGCCGATCGCCGACGCATCGTCGGCCGCCTCGGCGCGGCGCACCGGCGCCACCACGGGAAGCTTGCGCCCCGCCATCCGCGCATTGAGCCGCTCGACAAGCGCGTCGACCAATTTGCCCGGAAGGCGCCCGCCGATGAGGATTGCGGCCGGATTGATCAGGCAATTGACCGCAATCAGCGGCTGAACCAGCACGTCGGCGGCATCGTCGAGCCATTGGACGATCACCGCCTCCTGCTCCGCCGGGCCGTCGATCAACGCCTCGGGCCCGTCGACGACATGCCCCGCCGCTTCCAGTCGGGCGTAAAGCGCCGACAGCGAAACCGTATCCTGCACATTCGCCCCCTCGCCGCGCGCGGGATCGGGCAGCGCCCAGATCTCGCCCGACCGCGAATCGGCGCCGCGAACATAGCTGCGGTCGATCACCAGCCCGCCGCCGAGGCCCGCGCTGATCAGCAGGTAAAAGAAGCTGGGAAGCGCGATGCCATTGCCCAGATGGACTTCGCCGAGCGCCGCCGACGCGGCATCATTGTCGGCATGGAGCGGCCAGGGGAGCACCTCGCCGAGCAGCGCGCCCAGGTCGATATCGTCCCACGCGTCATATTCGGTCGGCCGGTGCGGTAATGAAATCCGCCCCAGATCGTCGGGCAGCGCGACGCCGACGCCAAGCATGCGCGCCCGGTCGACGCCGCCCTCTTCGAGCAGCCCGGGCAGGATGTCGCGCACATGCTCGACGACCGTTCCGGGCAGTGCGAAGGCGATCTCGCGCGTCTGGCGGCTGCGGATCTTGCCCGCGAGGTCGAGCGTCACCAGCGTGATATGATCGCGGTCGATGTTCAGCCCAATCGAAAAGGCGCCGTCGGGATCGATGACGATCCGCATCGCGGGCTGGCCGCGCTTGCCCTGGAGCCGCCCCGCCGGCTTGACGAGCCCCAGGTCGATCAGCCGCTTGGTGATGTTGACGATCGTCGGCGGCGTCAGCCCGGTCACGCGCGCGAGGTCGCTGCGCGTTGTTTCGTCGGTCAGGCGAATGGCCTGCAACACGATGCGCTGGTTATAATCGCCCGCCCGCTCCAGATTGGTGCCCGAAAGGCTGAGCGTGAGCCGCGCATCGCGCGCCTCGGGACCATTTTTCGTCGATTGCCGCCGGTCAAGACCCGGGAGATTAAGGGTCATCGCTGGATTGTCCTTCAAGCTTATCCGAATGCCCGGCGCCCCCCGCCAAACAGACTCGATTCATAAAATATAGGCGCTTTAATAATTCGATTTTAGATAAAGCGGAGCGGCGCCCTCCTGTCAATGACGCGCGGCGCGGCATTGTCTCCCCAGAACGCTTTTATCGCTTGATCTCAACCGCTGTTGAGGTTGCAGAGGGCGGGCGAAGCTGATTTCCATCGGAGTGCGCATGAATAGTCAAACCCCCGCCCGGCCTGCCCCCCGCCTCGCCGTCTGGCGCGATCTGCTCGCGGGAGGCCGCGGCCCGGCGCTCGCGCTGGTCCTGCTCGGCTGCTGGGTGGTCGCGGCCGATTCGCTCGTCACCGCGACGATCATGCCGAGCGTGGGGGCGGACCTTGACGGATATGCGTGGTTCGGCTGGGCCGGATCGGGCTTCATGACCGGACTGGTTGTCGCGGGCGCGTCGGCGGGCTGGCTGGCCGAACGTATTGGCCTGCGCGCAGCGATGATTCTTTCCGGCATCACCTTCGCACTCGGCAGTGTGATGAGCGCCGCGGCACCCGGAATCGCGCTGTTCCTCGCCGGCCGCGTGGTGCAGGGCGCGGCGGCGGGCTGGATCGGCGGGCTGATCTATGTCGCGATGGCGCTGCTGTTTCCCGGCCGCCATCTGCCGCGGGTCTTCGCGCTGTGCACCGCCGTCTGGGGGATCGCCACGCTCGCCGGCCCGCTGCTCGGCGGCGTTTTCGCCGACGCGGGGCTTTGGCGCGGCGTGTTCTGGCTGTTCGCGGCGCAGGCGTTGCTGTTCGCCGCGGCGAGCTGGTTCCTCGTTCCGCCGCCGACCGATCACCGAACCGACAGCAGGCTCCCGCTGTCCACCATGGCGCTCGTTGCGCTGGGCATCGGCGCCGTGGCGACCGCAGGCGTGACCGGCGGCCTGTTGGTCCCGGCCGTCCTCCTGACGGGAGGCGTGCTCTTGCTGGCAGCCGCGTTCGCGATCGATCGCACCAGCGACAATGCGCTGTTGCCGCGCCGCAGCAACGCCTTCCCGCTGGGCGTCGCCTATCTCACCTATTTCGCCACCACCGCGGCGGGCACCGCCTTTGCGCTTTATGCGCCCGCGATGCTGCAGATCAGCGCGAAGCTGAGCGCGCTCGAGGCGGGCTATGTCGTTGCCATCGAGGCGCTGGCCTGGACGGTGGTGTCGCTCTCGGTATCGGGCGCATCGGCGCGCTGGCAGCCGCGGCTGATCATATTTGGGACGGCGGCGATCCTCGCGGGCAATATCGGGATTCCCCTTTTGATGGAACGCGAAAGCCTGTTCGCCACGGGCGTTTTCGCGGCTTTTCTCGGCGGTGGATTCGGCATGTCCTACGCGTTTCTGGGACAGCAGGTCATCGGGTCGTTCGACGACGCATCGCGAACGCGCGGTTCGGCCGCGATCGGCACCGCGCGCAATGCGGGCGGCGCGATCGGTGCGGCGATCGCCGGGGTGGGCGCGAACGCGGCGGGCTTTGGCGAGGGGCTCGGCAGCGCCAACCTCTCGGCCGTCGCCTGGGGTGCGATCGGGATCGGCATTCCGTTCGCGCTCGCGGGGCTGATCGGCGCAATCCGGCTCGCGCGGCCCGCAACGCCCGTGCCCGTGCCTGCCTGAGGGCGGCGAGCGAAATTTAGCCCGGGAGCGGTGCGGCGCAGCCGGCCGGACGGGGCCGCAACAGCGCGCGACCGGCGACAACGCCGGTCGCGCGCCCGTCGTCGACCGCCAGCGCGCCGTTGACGAACAATTTTCGCACACCGACGCTCAGTTCGCGCGGGCGCACATAATCGGCGCGCGGCGCATATTCGTCGGGATCGAAGACGAGCACGTCGGCGAAATAGCCGCGGCGCAGATAGCCGCGCCGGTCGAGCTTGTAGATGTCGGCGGTGCGCCCCGTCGACTGGCGGATGAAAGTCGCGAGGTCGATGACCTTCCGCTCGCGGACATAGCGCACATATTTTTCGGGGAAGGTCGCGAACATGCGCGGGTGGCCGTCCGACCCGTCGGACGATGTCACCATCCACGGCTGTTTCATCAGCAGGTCGACGTCGGCCTGCGCCATGTTGAAAGACGCAACCGCGGTGCCGCCGCCCCGCGGCCCCTGATCCTTCGCCTCGACGCTCTGGCGAATGATGCGCAATGCGGCGTCGCGGCTATCGAGTTTCCATTCTGCGGCGACCTCTGCGAGAGTCTTTCCGGTCCACGGAAAGCCCTGCGCGATGAGCAGCAGCGCGGTCGCCCCGCCACGCCGACGCAGATTTTCCTGCATCTCGCCGCGAATTCGTTCCAGCATTGTGGGATCGTCCAGCCGCTTCAGCAGCGCCGGCCCGCCGCCGTCGACCGCCCAGCGCGGCAGCAGCGACGCGTCGAGGCTCGATCCCGACGCCAGCCAGGGATATTGGTCGGCGGTCACATCGACGCCCGCCTTTCGCGCCGCATCGATCGCGGCGATCACCGCGCCGGCCTGTCCATGGACGTCGACGCCGAGCGCTTTCAGATGCGCGAAATGGACCGGCATTCCGGCCTCCCGTCCGATGTCGATCGCCTCCTTAACCGATCCGAGCAGGCCGATGCTGTAACTCGATTCGTCGCGCTGGTGGGTGTCGTAGATGCCGCCGCGGCGCGCCGCCTCGCGCGCCACCGCGACGACCTCGCCCGTGGTCGAGAAGCTTTGCGGCGCATAGAAAAGACCGGTGGACAGGCCGACCGCGCCTTCGCACATGCCCTTCGCCACCAGCGCCTTCATCCGGTCGAGTTCGGCGGGGCTCGGTGCGCGCGCATCCTGTCCGAGCACGCGCTGGCGAACCGGGCCGAACCCGACGAACGGCACGATATTGGTGCTGATTCCCGACGCCGCCAGCTTGCCGCTATCCTCCGCGACATCGGGCGTGCCCGAACCGTCGACCCCGATCATCACGGTGGTCGCGCCCTGATTGAGCCACGCCGCGTTGACGCGCACCGCCTTGTCGGGCGAGCGAATGAAGCTGTCGGCATGCGTGTGCGGATCGATGAAGCCCGGCGCGACGATCATGCCCTTGGCGTCGATGATCTTGCCTGCCGAATAGCGGCCGGATTTACCGACGTAGACGATCTGGTCGCCGCGGATCGCGACATCGCCGACAAAGGGCTTGCCCTCGCCGCCGTCATAAATCGTACCGCCGCGGATGATCACATCGACCGCCTCGTCCGCCTTCGCCGCCGCTCCGGCGACGCAGAGCAGCGCCGCGGCCACCGACAGCGAACCGATCGTGCGGCGAACCGAAAGCGAGGCAAGCGGTTGGGGCATCGGCGTGATCCTTCCATGGAGCTTTTATCAAGGATGAAGATGTCTCGATTGCACGTGCCGCGTCCAGACAGCGTTGTTGCACCCCCTATAACCCGATGGCATAGAGATTAAAGCCACAACAATATCCGGCCAAAACAAGGGGCAATCGCATGCCCCGGTGTCGCAACTTCGGGATCGTAACGGGATGAACCTGCGCCAGATCGAGATATTCCACGCGGTCTTCCTGCACGGCACGGTCAGCGCCGCGGCGCGGTCGCTCAACGTGTCGCAGCCGTCGGTGACCAAGGTGCTGCGCCATGCCGAACGCTCGATCGGCCTGACCCTGTTCGAACGGTCGAAGGGACGGCTGATACCGACGCAGGACGCGCACACGCTGTTCGCCGAAGTCTCTGACATTCAGGACCGGGTGCGCTCGCTGCGCCAGGCATGCCAGAATTTGCGCCACGGGCGGGGCGGCCTGCTCCGCATTTCGGCGCTTCCCTCGCTCGGGCTCGGCGCGATCCCCGAGGCGGTCGCGCGCTTCATGGGCGACCATGCGGATATCATGTTCGACCTCCAGACGCTCCATCACGACGAAATGGTGCGCAAACTCTACGAACATGAAACCGACATCGCGATCAGTTTCGAGGTGCCGTTGTCAGCGCCCGTCGCGCATCAGGTGATCGGCGAGGGCGAGCTGGTCGTCATCTATCGCGAAGAGGATATGCCCGGCGCACCGCCGCGCTTGCACCTCGACGAGCTGCGCGGGCACAAGTTCATCAGCCCGGTGCAAGGCGGCCCGATCGGACGGATGCTGTCGAGCGAGCTCAGCCGGCTCGAGGTCGTGCTCGACGAAGTCGTGTCGGCGCGCACCTATTATGTCGCCGCGGCGCTGGTAAGCGCGGGGGTCGGCATGGCGATCGTCGACAATTTCACCGCACATGCCGCGCTGCCTCCCGGGCTCTCGAGCCGGCCGCTGCAACCCGCGATAACCTTCGACATCAACGCGGTCTATCTGCAGAACCGCCCGCCATCGCGAACCGCGTCGGCGTTCCTCGCGGTGCTCGCAACGGTGATCGAAGGGCTATAGCATCAAGCTATAGGATATGGGGCGCTAGATATTGGGGCGTTACGGCCGCTGGGGATAATATCGGCCGCTCATCATCACGCAGGTTTCCCGGATCCATGATCGAAACGCCCTATCTTCTCTACCTCGGCCACTCCAGCGACCCCGCCGACATCAAGACCTCGCGCGGGCTCGCGGTGTTCCGCCCCGACATTTGTGTCGGCGAATATCGTCACGACGATTGCCCGCTGACTCTGGACCTGCCGCGCATGGATTTCGCCGCCGCGCACGCTGCCGGCGCGCGGACGCTGGTGCTCGGCATCGCCAATGCGGGCGGCAAGCTCGGCGAGGATCTGATCGTCGATGCGCTCGCCGCGATGGACGCCGGGCTCGACATCGCATCGGGGCTGCACCACCGGCTCAACGCCGAACCGCGCCTGATCGAAGCCGCGGCGCGGCTCGGCCGCAAGCTCCACGATGTGCGCGACCCGCGCCCCGACATTCCGATCGGCAACGGCAAGCCGCGCGCGGGCAAACGGCTGCTGACCGTCGGCACCGATTGCTCGGTCGGCAAGATGTACACGACATTGTGTCTCGCGAGCGCGCTCGAAAAGCGTGGGCTTGCCGCCGATTTCCGTGCGACCGGGCAGACCGGCATATTGATCGCAGGCGACGGCGTTCCGCTCGACGCCGTGGTCGCCGACTTCATCTCGGGCGCGATCGAACAGATTTCGCCCGCGCGCAGCGACGATGGCTGGGACCTGATCGAAGGGCAGGGCTCGCTCTATCACCCCTCCTTCGCGGGCGTGTCGACGGGGCTGCTGCACGGGGCGCAGCCCGACGCGCTCGTCCTCTGCCACGACCCGGTGCGCCCGCACATGCGCGGCCTGCCGCACTATCCGCTGCCCGGTATTGCCGAAACGCTGGAGGCCAATCTGCGCGTGGCGCAGCTCACCAATGCCGACGTGCAAGTGGTCGGCATCGCGCTCAACACCTCGGCGATGGCAGAGGACGACGCGCGTGCCTTGTGCGCCGCGACCGAGGCCGAGTTCGGGCTGCCGACCAGCGACCCCTATCGCTTCGGGGTCGAGGCGATCCTCGATCGGCTGCTGGATATGCCCGCCACCGCCGAAACCGTCTGATCGCCCGGCGATGCCCCCCGCCCTGACCGTCGCCGGCGAAATTCTGCCGCTGCACACGCCGTTTCGCATATCGCGGGGGGTCAAAACCGCCGCCGAGGTCGTAACCGTCGCCATCGTGCAGGACGGTGTGACGGGGCGCGGCGAATGCGTCCCCTACCCCCGCTATGGCGAGAATGCCGAAAGCACGATCGCCGCGATCGAAGCGGCGCGCGGCGCGATTGAGCGCGGCGTGGGCCGGCAGGAATTGCTGGAGTTGATGCCCGCCGGCGCCGCGCGCAACGCGGTCGACTGTGCGCTGTGGGATCTGGAACTGCGGCACGCGGGAAGCGATTTCGCGGCGGCATTGGGCCTCGAACGGCCGCTGCGCCCGATCGTCACCGCGATGACGGTCAGCCTCGACACACCCGACCGGATGGCGCTTGCCGCCGCAGCGCTCGCCGACGCACCGCTGGTGAAGGTGAAGGTCGACCGCAGCGACCCCGCCGCGCAGCTGGGGGCTGTCCGCGCCGCGGCGCCCAAACCGAAAATGATCGTCGATCCCAATGAAAGCTGGACGATCGCCGAGGTCCGCGACCTGCAGGGCCTGATGACCGATCTGCGCATCGACCTGCTCGAACAGCCGCTGCCCGCCGATGCCGATAGCGACCTCATCGGTTTCCGCTCGGTGATCCCGATCGCGGCCGATGAATCGGTGCATGTCGCGGCCGATTTGGGCAACCTTCCCGATGGCTATGCGGTCGTGAACATCAAGCTCGACAAGACCGGCGGGCTGACCGCCGCACTGGAACTGGCAGAGGCGGCGCGCGAACGCGGGCTCGATGTGATGACGGGCTGCATGATTTGTTCGTCGCTCTCGATCGCGCCCGCCTGGGCCATCGCGGCGACGAGCAGCTTCGTCGACCTTGACGGACCGCTCTGGCTTGCAGAGGATCGCGACGGCGGGGTCAGCGCGGCGAACGGTATCATGTCGCCGCCGCAGCCTGGTTTCTGGGGCGGCATTTGATACGATAAAACAGGGGGACGGATGACGGGGTTTCTTCGCGGCTGGTTCGCAGTGCCGCTGTGGCAACGCGTCTTGGGCGCGATGGTCGTCGGCGTGCTGCTCGGACTCCTGTGGCCTGCCGCGACCGGTGCGATTGCCTTCATCGGCGAATTGTTCGTTCGTGTGATCCGGATGCTCGTCGTCCCGATCGTTTTCATCAGCATCGCGTCGGGCGTCACCGCGCTCGCCGACCCGCGCAAGCTCGGCTCGGTCGGCGCGCGCACGGTCGGCATGTTCGCCGCAACCACATTCTGCGCGGTGTCGATCGGCATCATCGTCGGCCTGCTGCTCGAACCGGGACAGGGCGCCGCGCTCGGCACCGCCGTCCCGCACGCGCTCGGCGAGGCCAAATCGCTGCACGACCAGCTGATCGGTATCGTGCCCGTCAATATCGTACAGGCGCTGGTCGAGGGCGATATGCTCGCGATCATCTTCTTTTCGATGCTCTTCGGCTTCGGCGTCATCCTAGCAGGCGAAGCGGGCCGCCCGATGGCCGACCTGCTGCAGTCGGCGGGGCAAGTGCTGTTCCAGCTGGTGCGCATTGTCATGGAGATCACTCCGTTCGGCGTCCTCGCGCTGATCGCGAAAGCGGTCGCCGACAATGGCGTCGCGGTGTTTGCCAACATCGGCTGGCTCGCGGTCGGGGTCGCTGCAGGCGTGGCCCTGCAGATATTGCTCGTCCATGTGCCGCTGATCGCCTTTGTCGCGCGGCGGCCGGTGCTGCGCTTCTACCGCACGATCGTCGACGCGCTCGCGGTCGCCTTTTCGACCGCATCGTCGGCGGCCACCCTGCCCGTCGCGTTGCGCATCGCGCTCGAAGACCTGCGCATCGCGCCCGGGGTCGCCAAGACCGTGCTGCCGATCGGCGCGAGCATCGGCAAGGACGGCACCGCGATGTATGTCGGGCTGCTCAGTATTTTTGCGCTGCAGGCGGTCGGCGTCGAACCCGACCTGCCGATGCTGGCCATCGTCCTGCTCACCGGCGCGCTCGCCGCCTTCGGTACAGCGCCGATCCCGTCGGCGTCGCTGTTCATGCTCGCCGCGGTGCTCTCCGCGGCCGGCGTGTCGGCCGAGCAGACCGCGCTCGTCGTCGGTTTCGTCCTGCCTTTCGACCGGCTGCTCGACATGACGCGCACCGTCGCAAGCGCGAGTGCGAACCTGACGGTGACGAGCGTCGTCGCGCGCTGGGAAAACGCCGTCGAGCCCGAGGACAAGGCATGACCACGGCGGCCGCGGAAGCCGTAGCCGGCGTGCTGGCGGGCGACCTGCCCGCCAAGCCATCGGGACGGCGCCTGCTCGGCCTCTACCTGCTGCTCGGCTTTTCGGCGGGGCTGCCCTTTTACATGTTCAACGCGGTGCTGACGCTGCGCCTCGCGCGGCACGGCGTCGATATCGTGATCATCGGCTTCTTCGCATGGATCGCGCTGCTGCCGACGTTCAAATTCGCCTGGGCGCCGCTGATCGAGCGCTACGACATCCCCGGCTTTTCGCGTTTCTGGGGGCGCCGGCGCGGGTGGATCATGCTGTCGCAGCTCGGTATCTTCCTCTCGATGGTCGCGATGGCCTTCACGTCGAGCGACAAGAGCCTGCCGCTGACCGCGCTGTTCGCGGTCCTGCTCGCCTTCTGGACGACGACATTGGAAGTCGCCGCCGACGGCTGGCGCATCGAGCTTGCGCCGACGCAGACCGAGCAGGCGCCGATCGTCGCCGCGAACCTTTGGGGTTATCGCAGCGCGATGGTCGCGGCGGGGAGCGGCGCGATCCTCGTCGCTGCGTGGGCCGACTGGACCTGGGCCTATCTGGTGATCGCCCTCGCCGCCTTCCTGCCCTTCCCGATCCTTGCGGCTATGCGGCCCGAATGCGAAGGCACCAGGGGCCGCGCGCAGGCACTCGTCGCGGGAACGCTCGCCAGCCTGTTCGTCATACTCGCCACCGCACTCGTCACCGCACTGCTCGGCTGGGCGCTGCTCTCGGCGGTGCAGGGTGCGGGCATTTCGGCGAAGACCAACGTCACGCCGATTGTATTGGCGATCGCTTTACTGCCCTTCGTCGCGCTGGCGCTCGCCCTGCCACGCATTCGCCGTCTGCCCGCCGATGCCCTTTCGAACGTATCCACCTTCGCCGCGCCTTACGTCGAACTGTTCTGGCGTTACGGCACGCCCGTGCTCGCGGTGCTCGCTTTCGTTTCGCTCTATCGCATGGGCGACGTACTCACGCTGACGCTGTCGCACCCGCTGTGGAACGAAAAGGGCTACAGCCTGCATCAGATCGGCATTGCCGATGGCGTCGTCGCGCTGTCCGCGAGCATGCTCGGCGTCGCGCTCGGCGGCTTTCTGTCGACGCGGCTGTCGCTCGGCTGGACGCTCGGCATCGGCGCGGTTACGGCAGCGGCGGGCAACTGGATCTATGTCTGGCTCTGGCACAGTGAGCCATCGGCGTTCGTCCTCTACACCTCGGTCGCGGTCGACCAGTTCGGCAACGGGTTCGCGGGTGCGGTGTTCGTCGTTTACCTCTCGATGCTCGTCAGCCCGACCTATCCCGGCGCGCAATATGCGCTGCTATCAGGCTTCGCCTTCCTACTCCCGCGCCTGCTTGCGGGCGCGTCGGGCTCGATGCAGACGCAGATCGGTTATGACGGTTTCTTCCTGCTTTCGGGCGCGCTGAGTTTTGCCGCGATCTTCCTGCTACCCATCATCGTGCGCGTGAAAGGCCGCGTGCCGACATGACGATCGAGGCGATTTGCGAACAGGCGTTTGCCCCCGCGTTGGAAGCGGTGGAGGCCGATCGCATTCCCGGCGCCACGCTGGGGATCGTGTCCGCCGACGGCGAGAGCGCGGTGCGCTTCGCCGGAATGGCCGCGCTCGTCCCCGAGCGCGAGGCGCTGACCCGCGAGCATTGGTTCGACCTCGCCTCGCTCAGCAAGGTGATCGCGACGACCACGATCATCATGAAACTCGCCGAACAGGGACGCCTCGACCTCGACCGGCCGCTGACCGACGCGATCCCAGACCTCCGCCAATATGATGTCGCGGGCGCTGCCGAACGCCGACTGACCTTTCGCGACTGCCTGATGCACAGGACCTTCCTTCCCGCGGTCGAGCCCATCTACACCTATGGCGACGATCCGGCGCGGCTGCGCGCCTTCGTGCTCCAGCGCGAATGGCGCCACGGGCCGCCACTCTATTCGGACATCAATTTCATCCTGCTCGGCATTGCGATCGAACGCCTCACGGGCGCACCGCTGTCGGACTGGCCGCTCGGCCGCGGGCTCGGCTTCGGCCCGCCGCCCGGCCCGGCCGTCGCGACCGAGGCTTGCAGTTGGCGCGGGCGCGTGATGAAGGGCGAGGTCCACGACGAAAACGCCTTCGCGCTCGGCGGCGCGCCGGGGCACGCGGGGCTGTTCGGCACGATCGATGGCGTACTGGGTTTTGCGCGCGCGATGCTCGATGGCTCGATGCTTTCGCCCGCAATTCTGGCCGAGGTGCGCACTGCAAACGAGCTGCACCGGACCTCGGGCTGGGAACGCGCCTTCGCCGGATGGCATGGCGGCGATGCCTGTTCGGCCGACACGATCGGCCATACCGGTTTCACCGGCACCGGGCTGTGGATCGATTTCGAGCGCGGCCTTGCATGGACCTTGCTCACCAACCGGGTCCATCCGACCCGCCACGCCGACAGCGGCATTACCACCCTGCGCCCCGCGGTGGGCGAGCGGGTCATTTCAGCCTGGGATAAACGGGAATAATATGACGACATCGATTGGACGCTTCGCGCTCGCCTCTACGCTCGCGCTCTCGCTGACCGCGGCGCACGCCCAGACGAACCCGGCGCCGGCGCCGCTGCTGACGACGGTCGAACAGAAACTGGCCGCGGGACCCGCGGGGTCGCGCTTCGGCCTGCTCGTCACCACGCTCGATGGCGAAGTGCTGGTATCGATCGCGCCCGACCAGCGCTTCATCCCCGCCTCGAACACCAAGATGTTCACGACCGCCATCGCCTATGCCGAGCTGCCTTTGCTTCAGCGCACCGCAAAGGGCACCGGGGTGCGGCTCGAAACGGGCGCCGATGGCAAGGTCGACGTCGTGCTGCACGGGCGCGGCGACGCGCTGCTGTCGAGCGCCGACGACTGCAAGGTCGATTGCCTGCAAACGCTCGCCGACGCGGTCGCGGCGAAGACGCGCCATGTCCGCAACATCATCGGCGACGACAGCTGGTTCCCCGACGAACGCTGGGGTCCCGGGATGAGCTGGAACAACATCCAGTCGCGTTACGGCACCGGTACGTCGGCGCTGACGCTCGACGACAATGAGCTGGTGGTGAAGCTGGCTCCTGGCGCGGTCGGCGCCGCGCCGGGTGTGCAGGCATCCGGCTATTATATCATCGACAATCGGGTTACGACCGTCGCGGGCAAGGAAGAGGCGATCGAGGCCGACCGCATGCCGAACAGCCGCGTCCTGCGCCTGACAGGCACCGTCGGCGTCGACGCCGCGCCGCTGACGCTCCGCTATGGCATCGACGATCCGGCGCACCATGCGGCGTGGCGCCTCGGCGAACTGCTGCGCGCGCGCGGCGTACGGGTGGATGGCGATATCGCAGCGCGCCACCGGCCGCTGACGCCCGCCGACGATCCCGAGAACCGCAAGGGCACGCCGGCCACCTTGCCCGCCGAACCTGCGATGCTCGCCGAATTGCCCGCACCGTCGCTCGCCGAAAATATGGTGCGGATCAACAAGGAGAGCCAGAATCTCCACACCGAATTGATGCTGCGCCGCGTCGCGCGGCAGGCAGGCAGCGGCTCGATCGCCGACGGCCAGGCGGTGATGCGGCAGGTCATGACGCAGGCGGGGTTGCCCGCGACGGGTTATCACTTTGCCGACGGGTCGGGCATGTCGTCGTATAACCGCATCACCCCGCGCGCCGCCGTCGGCCTGCTGGGCTGGATCGCGCGCCAGCCGTGGAGCATGGCGTGGCGCGAGACGCTGCCGATCGCCGGGCGCGACGGCACGCTGCAGAGCCGTTTCAAGGGCACGATCCTCGAAGGCAAATTGTTCGCCAAGACCGGATCGCTCAACGCATCGCGCGCGCTGTCGGGTTATCTGACGACGCGCAGCGGGCGAACGCTGATCTTCTCGGCGCTGGCGAACGACATGCCCGAGGACACCGACGCGCAGGCCACCGCCGCGGTCGACCGCGCGCTCGTTGCGATCGCCGAGGCGCTTTAGAACACGACTTCGTCCGTTCGTGTCGAGTGAAGTCGAGACACCCGTCGGGATAGTGCAAGGCCGAGGGGCATCTCGACTTCGCTCGATGCGAACGGATTTGGTGGGTAGGCTTAGGTCATCCAGCCGCAGGCGTCAGAACCAGCCGCCCCGCCGCATGCCGGTCGACCGCCGCCTTGCTGAACCACAAGGGCTGCATCGCCCCCGCGAGCCAGTAAGGATAAAAGTCGCGATAGCGCGACGAGCGCGGATCGGCGGACTGGCCAGGCAGCAGCAGGAAGCGGCTGTTGTCCCATGCGCCGACGTCGGCGACGAACAGATAGCTTGCGCCATGTGACACGTTGTAACTGCGCTTGGGATTGAAGCCGCGCGCCATCGGCGTCGTCCCGTCGCCGCCCGACCGCCCACCCTCGATCCGGGGGAATGCCGCCGCGATCGCCGGGTTCGACGACAACGGATGCGCAATCGTGACGCGGTGCAGGTCGCCCCATTTCCAGCGCGCCGGATCAGGCCCGCCGAGTTCGACGGCCTTTGCCCATCCGGCCGCCAGCGCGCCGTCGACCAGCGCGTCGCGCGCGGCGGCGGGATCGGCGCCCAGCCTTTTGTCGGGCGCGGCGAGGAGGCGCAGCATTTCCGACAGATTGACCGACGCGATCAGGTCGCGCGCACCCGCGGGCACGATCCGGTCGTAAAAGGCCGTCGATAGCGCCGGCATCACCATTTCATAAAGCAGCGCAGCGGCGCTATCCGCCTCGATCCCGCAATCCCATCGCCGGAGCAATGCGGCCGCGGGGGCGGCTGCTTGCGTGGGATTGGCGGGAAGCAGCTTTAGCAGCGCGCGCGCGGGAAGCGACTGGACGTCGTGCTGCAGCGCGATGCTGTCCTCGATCCGGTGCTTCGGCTGGCTGCGCAGCACCTCGGCGACGCGATCGTAGCGGAAGGGGTCGCTCCAGCTGAAGCTGATGATCCGCTCGCGATACGGATAGCCCGCGGGCAGGTTCATCTGGTTTGCCGAGGCGAACCAGCCTTCGCGCGGGTTATAGACGTGGGGCATATCCTCGACCGGCAAGATACCCGTCCAGTCGAAATCGCCATCGCCGGGCGCGGGGAACAGCCCGTCGTGCTTCGGCCGGCGCGGGGTGAAACCGATCGTCTGCCAGCCGGTGTTGCCGTCGATATCGGCATAATGAAGGTTGGTCGGCGACACGTGCAGCTTGAACGCCTGCCGCAGCGATGCCCAGTCCTTCGACAGGTTGATCGCGATGATCGCGAACCGCTGGTTGGCGCCGGGCAGCATACTGACGGTGGCGAACGCAACGGCGCGATTGCGCGCGGCGTCGTCCGACACGATCGGGCGGCCCGCGGCATAACGCAAAGTCACGCGCTCGCTCGGCGCGCCCTTGACCGCAATCTCGTCCTCGAAGGTCTCGAACGCCTTCCACTTGCCCTTGTGCCAATAGCGGCCGGGATCGCCCTCCTTGGTGCGCAGGATGAACAGGTCGGTCTGGTCGATATGGAAATTGGTGCGGCCAAAGGCGAAGCGGTCGGTATGCCCCTGCATGATCCCGGGCAGCCCCGGCGCGCCCGCGCCGATGACATCGAGCCCCGGCGCCGAAAGATGGCACATATGCCGCGGGCTGGCGCGGCCGATGCCGAGATGCGGATCGTTGGCGAGGATCGGCCGTCCGGTCGCGCTGCGCGACGGCGAAACGGTCCACGCATTGCTGCCGAGTGCGAAGCGATCGGTCCAACGTTGTTCGGGGTCGAGCGATGCTTCCTGCACCGGATCGAAATCCATCGGGCGGTTTGCAGGATCGAGGACGCCGAGGTCGGCGTCGCTCACTGCCGCGACATCGAGCCCTTTGGGCACGGTGAAGGACCAGGCGGGGCGCAGCGGCACCATCAGCTGATCGGCGTCGAGCAGCCCGCGCGCCTGCAGTTGCGCGCGGCGCACCTCGTCGTCGGCGTCGCCCATACCGATGCCGCGACCCCGCACCAGGTCGGCGATCTCCCAGCGCAGCGGGCTGATCCCCAAGATGCCATATTCGAGCGGCAGCTGCGCCGGATCGGCGGCGAGTTCAGCGATCCGGGCGTTGACCCCGGCGACATAGCCGCGCGCGCATTCGAGCACGTCCGCCGGCAGCGCCGCGAGTTCGGCATCGATATCGCCGCGATAGAGGAAGAGCCGCGCCGCCTTGTCCGCGGCGACGAAACGCGGCCCGAAGGCTTCGGCCATCCGCCCCATATCGCGGCGATACCCCATGTCCATCTGAAACAGCCGGTCGCGCGCGACGAGATAGCCTTGGCCAAAGAAGGCGTCGTGCGGCGAGGCGGCGCGGACGTGCGGCACCCCCAGCTCGTCTTCGATCACCTCAATCGGCGCACGCGCGCCGGACAGGCCGATCGTTTGCGCAGCGCCCTTGACCCTGGGGTTCGCCAAAAGGCTTCCCGGCATCGCGACAAGCGCGACCGAAGCCAGCAAAAACGCGCGGCGCTGGATCAACAGGCCCTCCCCGATTAGATATGAAGATGACGAAGCGTGACCCTATCGCAGCATCGCGCCGCAGGGCCATAGCAAGCGGGCTGCGTCCTATAACTGCAAGCTATTCAGCGACGCCATATCTTCGGGCTATATGTCCATATCGCCAGGTTAGCGGCCAAGCTGTTGACCCCCCGCAACCACCCTGTAACCTCGTTGTCACGAAACCGGCTGTCTGCGCGCCTTGGCTGCGACGACGGCCGGACCGGACAACGAATATCACTAAATAATATAAGAAGGCGGGCCAAGCATCCGCCAATTGGTCAGGTGGGACAAATAGGGCAGCCAGCCCGGCACGGCGCCGGGGCACGCCTCGGGCGGTGTGCGGCTTGGCCCTGGGTAAAAAGGGGACTGCTGATATGCGTAATTTTGAACCTATTCGTCGACCGCTGCGCCGCAAGGGCCATTTGGGTGTGGCGATGACCGCACTCGCGCTGGTCCACGGCGCGCCGGCGCTGGCGCAGGAGGCGACCACCGCCGCCGAAAGCGTCGAAGCCGCGCCCGGCGACCAGATCATCGTCACCGGCTCGCGCGTCGCGCGCGACGGCTTCCAAGCGCCGACCCCGCTGGTCGTGCTGACGCAGCAAGACATCCAGAACACCTCGCCGTCGAATAACATCGCCGACTTCGTCAACCAGATGCCCCAGCTTGCCGGCTCGACAAAGCCCGCCAATTCGCGCCTGAACATCTCGAACGGTTCGGCGGGCATCAACGCGCTCAACATGCGCAATCTCGGCGAAAACCGCGTGCTCGTTCTCATCGACGGCCGCCGTTCGGTCGGTTCGACGATCTTCGGCTGGGTCGACATCAACACGATCCCGCAAGCGCTGGTCGATCGCGTCGAGGTGGTCACCGGGGGTGCATCGTCGGCCTATGGTTCGGACGCCGTCACCGGCGTGGTCAACTTCGTCCTCAACAAGAAGATGGAGGGGCTGCGCATCACGGGCGACATCGGCCTGACTGACAAGGGCGACGGCTTCAACTATTCGGGCAGCATCGCGGGCGGCATGTCCTTCGCCGACAACCGCGGCCATTTCGTCTTCAACGCCGAGCTCGCGCACCAGGACGGCATTTACGAAGTCGACCCGAACGACCGGCCATGGAACCACCGGGGCTATCTGGCTTTTCAGAACCCCGCCTATGTCGCGGGTAACGGCCTGCCGCAATTCATCACCTTCCGCGAGAACGCCGGCCAGACCAACCAGGCGCCGGGCGGCTTCATCACGGGTTCGGTCGGCAACAACAACGCGCTGCGCGGCCTCTATTTCGGCGTGAATGGTCAGGTCAATCAGTTCAACTATGGTTCGTTCAACTCGCCGGCGCTGGGCGGCAGCGCCGCGGTGACGCGCACGGTCGGCGGCGACTGGCGGGTCAATGATTCGGGCCGCCGCATCGGCCTCGCCCCGAAGGACGATCGCTGGGGCGCCTATGGCCGCCTGAGCTATGAAGTCGCCGACGGCGTCGAAATCTTTGCCGAAGGGTCATACAACAAGCAGGAAGTCTTCTTCAACGCCGGTCCCAACCTCGGCTCGGCGACGCTCGACACGACCGGCTGCACGACCATCCCGGTCCCGACCACCTGCAACGCCTTTGCGCTGCAGACGCTGGGTGCGGCACGGCTCGCGGGCGTCACCAGCGTCAGCATCACGACCACGGCAGCGGACCTGCCGTTCCGCGGCATCAACAACAAGCGCGAGGTCCAGCGTTATGTCGTCGGCGCCGAGGGCGAATTCGACGCGTTTGGCAAGGCGGCGCGCTGGGACGTCTATGGCCAATATGGCCGGTCGGACCTCCGCGAACAGCTCCGCAACATCATGCATGTCACCCGCATGAGAAACGCGACCGACGCGGCCTTCGCACCGGCCGGCAACGCGGGCGGCTATGCCGCCGGCTCGATCCAGTGCCTGATCAACGTCGATGCCAGCACCACGAACAATGATCCGAACTGCGTGCCGCTCAACCGCCTCGGCCTTGGCGTCGCCAGTTCGGCGGCGATCGACTATGTCCTCGGCGATCCCTATCGCAAGCAGACGCTGGAACAGTTCGTCACCGGCGCCAACCTGTCGCTGACGCCGTTTGCGACCTGGGCGGGCGATGTCAGCATCGCGATCGGCGGCGAATATCGCAAGGAGAAGATCCGCGGCAGCGTGCCGACCGAGTTTCAGCCGACCATCAATCCCAACGGCACGACGACGAACGCCTGGTCGGTCGGCAATTATCTGCCGTTCAAGGGCAGCTATAATGTGAAGGAAGCCTATCTCGAGACCGTGGTCCCGCTGGGCCTCGGCCTCGAATTCAACGGTGCGGTGCGCGCGACCGACTATTCGACCTCGGGCTATGTCACCACCTGGAAGCTAGGTGCAACATGGGCACCGATCGAGGATATCCGTTTCCGCGTGACGCGGTCGCGCGACATTCGCGCGCCGAACCTCAACGAGCTGTTCCAGGCGGGCACGGCGAACAGCGATTCGGTGCGCAACCCGGCCTTCACGCCGGACCTGGCCAACGGTCCGCAGTTCTTCCCCTATTCGGGCCTGACGACGGGCAACCCCGACCTCAAGCCGGAAAAGGCCGATTCATGGAATATCGGTGCGGTGGTCACGCCGCGCTTCCTGCCCGGCTTCTCGGCCTCGGTCGATTATTTCCGCATCGACCTTGAGGATGCGATCGACACGATCACGGCGCAGGAAATCGTCAATCGCTGCGACGAGGGACGGCAGGAATATTGCGACGCGATCACCGAGGATCCGGCGCGTGCGCAGCCGGGCCCGCCGCGCGTGCCGTACCTGCTGATCCGCAGCCAGCCGTTCAACTTCGTCAGCAAGCTGGTGCGCGGCATCGACTTCGACGCCGCCTATCGCCTGCCGGTCGGCGGGGAAAGCAGCATCACGCTACGCGGCACCGCGACGCGCTATATCGAAAATCTCTCGGATACCGGCATCGCCGGCGTCACGCCGGTCAACACCGTCGGCGCGAACGGCGGCCAGGCCAGCACCCCGAAATGGATTTTCCGTACCAGCCTCAATTACGAGACGCCGACCTTCTCGGGCACCGTCGTCGGCCGCGGCGTCAGTTCGGGCAAATATCTGGCCAACGCGATCGAATGCACCACCGGGTGCCCGACCTCGACCAGCCAGTTCCCGACCTATGACAATAACCACGTCAAGGGGACCTTCTACGTCGATCTCAACCTGACGCAGAAGGTCAGCGTCAAGAGCGGATCGGAGGCCGAGTTCTTCTTCAACGTCACCAATTTGTTCGACGCCGATCCGTTGCTGCTGCCCGAAACCGGCCTCGCGGCGAACAGCACTTTTTCCGACCTGCTAGGCCGCACCTTCCGCGTAGGCGTGCGCTTCAAGATGAAGTGACGCGGGGCAAATGAAAGAAAAAGGGAGGGTCCCCTGGGGCCCTCCCTTTTTTTTGGTCTTGGGGCAACGCGCGCTATCCCGCCGTTTTCGACACCAAATGATCGACTTTCAGGTGCGGGAAAGCCGCCGCACTAGGTAGCGCGGTATCGTCTCAGCGCCGGGCAACTTGAAAACATCCTCGCAGCATTTGCCGAGGAACATCACCATGTTCCGGCAAGCGGAGCGCCTTGCGCTTGAAAGCGGCAAGTCAGACACCGGCTGGCTGGGGCGGCAGGATTCGAACCTGCGAATGGCGGCATCAAAAGCCGCTGCCTTACCACTTGGCGACGCCCCAACGGGCCGGTGCGAGCGCGTCTATAACGCGCGCCGCATGATTGGCAAGGTCGCGACTAGAGGCGCGTCACCCAGCCGTGCGGATCGGCGGCGCGGCCGCGTTGGATGTCGACCAGCTTGTCCTTGAGCTTCGTTGTCACTTGTCCCGGGCCGCCGGCGCCGATCGTGAAGCTGCTCTCGCCACGCGTGACCTTGCCCACCGGGGTCACCACCGCGGCGGTGCCGCAGGCGAAGCTTTCGGTCAGCTTGCCGCTCTCGGCATCGGCCTGCCACTGGTCGATCGCATAGGGTTCCTCGCGCACCGTCAGCCCGGCGTCGCGCGCCAGCGTGATGATCGTGTCGCGCGTGATGCCGGGCAGGATCGTGCCCGTCAGCGGCGGGGTGACGATGCTGCCGTCGTCGAAAACGAAGAACATGTTCATGCCGCCCAGTTCCTCGATCCAGCGACGTTCGGCGGCGTCGAGGAAGACGACCTGGTCGTGCCCCTTGGCGATCGCCTCGCGCTGCGCGACGAGGCTGGAGGCATAGTTGCCGCCGCATTTCGCGGCGCCGGTGCCGCCCGGCGCGGCGCGGGTATAGTCTTCCGACACCCAGAGCGAGATCGCGGGGGCGCCCGACTTGAAATAATTGCCCACCGGCGAGGTGATGACGAGGAACTGATATTCGGCCGCCGGCTTCACGCCGAGGAACACTTCGCTCGCGAACATGAAGGGGCGCAGATACAGCGCGCCGCCCTCGACCGGCGGGAACCAGTGCGCGTCGGCGGCGACGGCTTCCTTCACCGCGGCGATGAACAGTTCCTCGGGCAGTTCGGCCATCGCCATGCGGCGCGCGCTGGCGTTGAAGCGCGCGGCATTGGCCTCGACGCGGAACAGCGCCATCGAGCCGTCGTCGAGGCGGTACGCCTTCAGTCCTTCGAAGATTTCCTGCGCATAATGGAGCACCGCGGTCGCGGGATCGAGCGACAGCGGGCCGCGCGGCATCACCTGCGCATCGTGCCAGCCCTGCCCCTCGGTATAGCGGATCGACACCATATGATCGGTGAAGACGCGCCCGAACGCCGGATCGGCGACCGCCGCCGCCCGTACATCGTCCGCGATCAGATTGGGGTGCGGCAGATGGGTGAAGGCGGGAGCGGACATGCGAAAACACCTGTGTTTGCTGGTTTGTGGAGCGGGCCTCTTGCCAAAGACCGGCGGCGCGCGCAACGGTAGCGACTATGCCGGATGAGAATTTTCTTTCACAAGTACCCGCCGCCTCTGCTCTTTTCTTGCGCGAAGACGAAGTGCGCCGCGGCATCGAATTCCTCTTTTTCGCCCACGCCTCGCTGTGGCGCGCGATCGATGCGCGGCTCGCCGAAAAGGAGCTCGGCCGCGCGCATTACCGCGCGCTCTATTTCATCGCGCGGCAGCCGGGGTTGACGATTTCAGACCTGCTCGCCTTGCTGGGCATCACCAAACAGTCGCTCGGCCGGGTGGTGAAGGAACTGGAAGCGCGCGAATATCTGACGACGCGCCCGGGCAATCGCGACCGGCGGCAAAAGGAGCTGCGCCTGACCGATACCGGCCGCGCGACCGAGACGGTGATCTTTGGCATGCTGCGCGACACGATGAGCCGCGCCTATACGCACGCGGGGCAGCAGGCGGTGACGGGGTTCTGGCAGGTCAGCGAGGCGCTTGTCCCCGCCCGCGAACGCCGCCGGATCGCGATGCTGGGGAAGGACGCGGGCTAGATCAGCCCTCACCCCGCGCAATATCCGCAAGCTCGCGCCCGCGGTCGCGCGCCGCGCGCAGCACGTTGGTGAGCAGCGCGGCAAGCTGGCCGTCGCTGTCGAGCACGTCGAGCCCCGCCTGCGTCGTGCCGCCCTTGCTCGCGACCTGCGCGATCAGCACGCCCGGCTTTTCGCCGCTGTCTGCAAGCAGCGCGGTCGCGCCGCCGAACGTCGCGGTCGCGAGCGCCAACGCGTCTTCGGCGGACAGGCCGAGGCGTTCGCCCGCGGCGGCATAGGATTCGATCAGGCGAAAGACGAAAGCAGGGCCGCTGCCGGTGAAGGCGGTGACGAGGTCCATCGTCGAATCATCGGCGAGCCGCACCGTCTGGCCCAAGGTGCCCAGCAGCGCGTCGATCGCGGCATCGTCGGCATCGCCGAGCGTCGCGACCGCCGACACCCCGGCGCCGATGCGCGCGGCAAGGTTCGGCAGGATGCGGACCTGCGCGCCCGCGTCGGGGAAGCGCGCCGCGAGGTCGGCGAGCGACACGCCGGCGAGGATCGAAAGCAGATGAACCTTGCCGGTCGCGAGCGGCGCCAGCACATCGGCGACATCGCCCAGCTGCTGCGGCTTCATACCGAGCATGATCCAGTCGGCGCTGCCGCCCGCAGCGTGCCATTCACCCAGCGACGCGTGCTGGGCGATGCCCGCGCGCGGCGTCGCATAGGGATCGACGATCGCGACCAGCGCCGGGTCGAGACCCGCCGCCAGCCAGCGATCGAGCATTGCGCCCGCCATATTGCCGCAGCCCACGAGCAGGAACCGGCCGGAGAAATTCCGCAATGCTTTGGTCATAGGTCCTTCTTTTCTAGTCCTTAGCGACAGCTGCTCTCAGGCCCCGACAACAGGTCGAGGCAGCGGCCATCAATCTTGTTCGCATCG
Organism: Sphingopyxis sp. MSC1_008; assembly: GCF_023197165.1. Lineage (GTDB taxonomy): Bacteria > Pseudomonadota > Alphaproteobacteria > Sphingomonadales > Sphingomonadaceae > Sphingopyxis. Next base: position 150,531 of record NZ_JALPRD010000007.1, on the reverse strand, counting down.
ACGGGCACGCCGATGACCGACGCCAGCGTCGGCATGATATCGACCGTCATCACCGCATTGGGCTGTTCGAAACCGGTGAGCCCCTTGCGCCAGAAGAGGATCGGCACGCGGCGGTCATAATCCCACACCGACCCGTGCGTCGCGACATAGCCGATGCCCGATTCGGGGATCGGCGTGACCCGCGGCTTCAGCGCGATGATGAAATCGCCCGACCGCTGCGGATTATAGGAGGCGCGCAGCTTGTCGAGCAGGCTCCACGTATCGGGCGCGCGCTTCGAGATCGGATGCGCGTCGAGCTGGTCGCGCGTCACCACCGCCTCGACCTGCGGATGCGCGCGGAGGCGCGGCAGGATTTCGGCGAGCACCGCCCCCCGCTGCGCCGCGGTCAGCGTTTTCGCGAAATAATAATCGTCGCCGTCGCCATAGAGAATCGGCTGCGGCAGGCCGAGCTTTTCGGCGACTTCCTTGCCGATCGCACCGGGGTTCAGCGCCTTGTCGATGCGCTGCGCGTCGGGCCAGGCGTTCTGGCGGTTGCGCTCAGGCAGGTCGTGGCCGCCATGATCGGCGGTCAGCGCCACGACATAGTCGATCCCCGTCGCATCGAGCCGCGCAAAGAAATCGCCGAGCTCGCGGTCGAGCCCTGCCATCTGGATGCACATTTCGCTGCCTTCGGTGCCGGTGCTGTGGCCGACATAGTCGGTCGCCGACAGGCCGACGATGAGGAGGTCGGTGCTGTCACCCTCGCCCATCTTGCGCACCTGGCGCAGCGCCGCCGCGGTCGCGAGCACCGCGCCGTCGGCTTCGGGCGAGGCCATGAATTTGCGGAAGTCGCCGGCGTCGCGTGCCATCCGTCCGGTGCCGACCGTCGCACCCTTGTCGCCAACCGGGATCGCGATATCGTGCGCCGTGCAATCGGCGGGAAGCGTCAGCGCGGCGCGCGGCTCGTTGATCGCGGCGGCGATCGCCGTGCTGGCCTGCTGCGCGGTCGGCGACAAGGTCGTGCCGCGATAGCTGGTGAGGCCGGTAGGCGCGAGCCACATCAGTTCGTCGGCCTGCCGCCCGCCCATCATGATCGCCGAACGGTCCTTGCCCGATACCGAGACGACCTGCGCCTTCGGATCGCGCGCCTTCATCAGGTCGCCGAGCGTCGGGACGAGCAGATGGTTCACCGAGGGCGCATATGCGCCGCCCTTCGACGTCGTCCCCGCGACCGTTTCGTCCTCGGCGCAATAGACGCGCTTGTCGGCGCGCGCGACCGACTGGTCGAAATAATTATTGGCGACGATCCCGGTGTGCGCCGGGTGGTTTCCGGTCAGGATCGTCGAATGGCCGGGGCAGGTTTCGGTCGCGCCGTGCGCCTGATAGCCCGACGGGAAGACAATGCCCGACGCGAGCCGCGCGAGACCGCCGGTGAAATGGCCGCGATATTCGGCGAACAGGTCGGCTGAAAACTGATCGACCGCGATCATCACGACGAGCTTCGGCGCCGGGGTCGCGGCGGTAATTTTCTGTACCGGCGGCGCCGAATTCTGCGCGAGGCCGGTTCCGGCGGCGGCAACACAAAGCACGGCGGCAAGGGCAGTGGACAGATATTTCAGCTTCACGGACGGCTTCTCCAAATGATGGCGGGGTATTGCCCCAAAAAGCGCGGGCTGTCCTCTCGTCGAAAGCCGCCTATATGGCAAGCCTTCGAACGACAAACGGGCGCGGGCAGAGCATGAATTTGACAAGTGAGGCTTTTGTGACACGCGCATGGCGAACCGTGCTGGCTTTGCTGGCGCTGGCGCTCGTCACCCTGAGCCCGGCACAGGCGCAATCGACGCATATCCAGCCAAAACTGGTCGCCGAGTCGGCAGTGCCCGCCCCCGGCCGCACCACGACGCTCGCGCTGACGATGGCGCCCGAGCCGACTTGGCACGGCTATTGGGCGAATGGCGGCGATGCCGGGTTCGGCCTGTCGGTCGAATGGAACGCCCCCGAAGGGGTGACGATCGCGCCCTTCCGCTATCCGGTGCCCGACGCGCTGATCCTCTTTGGCATGATGAACCATGTCTATGAGCATCCCTATGCGCTGCTCGCCGAGGTGCAGGTTGATCAGAGCGTCGCGCCCGGCACCGACCTGACGCTGTCGGGCGTCGCGAATTGGCTCGCCTGCACCGACAAAGTGTGCGTGCCCGAGAAAGCGGTGATTTCGGTCGCGTTGAAGGCCGGCGATGGCAAGATCGCGCCTGCGGAGCGCACCCGCTTCGACGGCTGGCGCGCGCTGCTGCCGCAGCCGCTCGACCGCCACGGGACATGGGAGCGCAAAGGCGACATCGTGCGCTTCGGCATTCCCCTCCCGCAAGGGACCGCGCTCGACAAGCCACATCTCTTTCTCGAGACCGACAATCTCGTCGACTATGCCGCGCCGCAAAAATTCAGCCGCAACGGCGATTGGATCATCGTCGAGACGAAGACGAAGGGCGATGCGACGGGCGCTGTTCGTGGATTACTTAAACTGTCGGGCGGCCGCGGGCTGACCGTCGAATTCGAACCCGAAGCGGTGCGACTTTCCGGCGAGCCCATCGCGGCCGCGCCGGACGCGATCGACATGACATTGTTCTGGACCGCGCTCGGCGGCGCCATCCTCGGCGGGCTGATCCTCAACCTGATGCCCTGTGTTTTCCCGATCCTGAGCCTGAAAGCCTTGAGCCTTGCGCGTTCGGGCGGCGATGCACGCGAAGCGAAGAGCGAGGCCCTCGCTTATACAGCCGGCGCCATACTCGTCTCCCTGGCGCTCGGCGGCATCCTGCTCGCGTTGCGCGCGGCGGGCGAGCAGATCGGCTGGGCATTCCAGTTGCAGCACCCACTCAGCGTATTGGTGTTGCTGCTCCTCGCCATCGCGATCACGCTAAACCTGCTGGGCACATATGAACTGCCGTCTTTGGGTGGCGGCCAGGCGCTGACAGGCAAGGCGGGCGCGGCAGGCGGCTTCTGGACGGGGGCGCTCGCCGCTTTCGTGGCGACGCCGTGCAGCGGCCCGTTGCTCGGCGCGGCGCTTGGTGCAACGCTGATCCTCCCGGCATGGGCGGCGCTGCCGATTTTCGGCGGTCTAGGCTTTGGCCTCGCCCTGCCCTTCCTTGCCATCGGCTTCATCCCCGCGCTTCGCAATCGCCTGCCGAAGCCGGGGCCGTGGATGGTCACATTCCGCAAGTGGATGGCATTGCCGATGGGCCTGACGGTGCTCGCCCTGTTCTGGCTCCTGGATCGCCAACTCGGCGGGAGTTCTGTTGTTTATCCCTTCACTGTGGCGTCGATGACCGCGCTGTTGCTCGGCGTGTATGGAGAGCGCCAGCGTGGGAAGTCGAGCAAGCGCCTCCCGATCTTTGCCGCCGTTATACTCTTGATCGCCTCGGCCGGATCGATCCTGCAATTGACATCGCGCGATTTTGGCGACGGCCCAGCAGCAGTGTCGGCAGGCAAATCCTTCTCCCCCGACGCGCTCGCCAAGGCGCGCGCTACCGGCAAGCCCGTCTTCGTTTACTTCACCGCCGACTGGTGCCTGTCGTGCAAGGCGAACGAAGCCGGCGCGATCAATCGCGAGGCCGTGCAGGAAGCGTTCAAGACGGAGGGCGTCGTGACGCTGATCGGCGACTGGACCAACGGCGATCCCGTCATCACGCGCACGTTGGCCGAGCATGGCCGCAACAGCGTGCCGCTCTATCTCTGGTACGCGCCGGGCGCCGCGAAGCCCGAAATCCTGCCGCAGATTCTGACCCCGGGCCTGCTCACCAACAAGGTTGGCGGCTGATGGCCAAACAGCGCGCCGACCAGCTGCTCGTCGACCGCGGCCTCGCCGAAAGCCGGACGCGCGCGCAGGCGCTGATCCTCGCCGGCCTCGCCTTTGTCGGCGATCGCAAGATCGACAAGGCGGGGCAACAGGTCGCCGACGACGCCGAAATCAGCGTCAAGGGCCGCGACCATCCGTGGGTGTCGCGCGGCGGGATCAAGCTCGACCATGCCCTGACGCATCTCGGCTGGGATGTGACGGGCGCGGTCGCGATCGACGTCGGATCGTCGACCGGCGGCTTTACCGACGTGCTGCTCAGCCGCGGGGCCGCGCGCGTCTATGCGGTGGATTCGGGCACCAACCAGCTCGCGTGGAAGCTGCGGCAGGACGAACGCGTCATCGTCCACGAACAGACAAGCGCGCGTATCCTGACGCCCGCACATATCCCCGAACCGATCGACCTGATCGTCTGCGACGCCAGCTTTATCGCGTTGTCGAAGGTCCTTCCCGTGCCGATGTCGTTCGCGAAGGACGGCGCGCGCATCGTCGCGCTGATCAAGCCGCAGTTCGAGGCCGAGCGGCGCGAGGTCGGCAAGAAGGGCGTCGTCCGCGATGCCGCGGTGCATGCGCGCGTTTGCGCCGAAGTGCGAGGCTGGCTGACCGGCGAAGGCTGGGATGTTATCGACCTTGTCGAGAGCCCGATCACCGGCCCCGAAGGCAATGTCGAATTTCTGATCGCTGCGGTGAAGCGAGCCGCTTGACGCTGCGCCGCACAATCGCGACACCAATGCAACGGATTCGCGTGTGGGGGATAGTGCGGACATGACCGAAATCGCAACGCCGGGGCAGCTTCGCATGTCCTATCTGCGCTGGGCGCTCGTCACCGTGCCGGCGATCGTGCTTGCCGGCAGCCTGTCGGGACTGCTCTCGAACAGCGGATATGGCAATCGCTGGTTCGCTTCGCTCGATCTGCCGCCGATCACCCCGCCGGGCTGGGTGTTCGGCACCGTCTGGCCGCTCCTCTACATCTGCCTCGGCCTGTCGCTCGCGATGATCCTCCACGCGCGCGGCGCGAAGGGGCGCGGTTTTGCGCTGCTGCTCTTCTTCGTCCAGCTGATCGCCAATTTTGCCTGGTCGCCTTTGTTCTTCGGACAGCATCAGGTGACCACGGCGCTCTATGTGATCATCTTCATCCTGATGGTGACGGTCGCGACTGCCTTCGCCTTTGCCCCGATCCGCAAGGCTGCGGCATGGTTGCTCGTGCCCTATATGGTCTGGCTCAGCTTTGCCGCGATCCTCAATTTCCAGATCGATCAGCGCAATCCCGATGCCGAAACCCTTGTCCCCGCCGCCGCCAGCACCCAAATAGGGTGACGGCAAGGGGTATCTCCCCGACGAAGGAAGTTAAGATGCAGAGCGAAAACCGCTTTTTCGACGATCTCGCCAAGATGGTGAACGGCATTGCCGGGACCGTCGCGGGCGCCGGCCGCGAAGCCGAGTCCGCGATGCGCGACCGCGCCAAGGAATGGGTTGGCCGCATGGATTTCGTCAGCCGCGAGGAATTCGAGGCGGTGAAGAAAATGGCCGCCACCGCGCGCGCCGAAGCCGAAGCGCTGAAGGCGCGGCTCGACAAGTTCGAAGGCGTGGCGAAACCCGCCGCGGCTCCCAAGGCTGCTGCGGCGCCGAAAGCCGCGGCCAAGCCCGCCGCTGCAAAGCCGGCCGCCAAACCCGCTGCCAAGCCCGCGGCGCGCAAGCCCAAGAGCTAGGACGCGCGGACGCGCGTTTGGTCGTTTATGCACAAAATATTCCCCGGATGGCACGGGACGCAGACTCGCGTCATCGCACCATCCGGGCTAAGGCGCGCGCATGAGTGACGATATTTACGACGACGATGACGGCCAGGACGCAGCCCCGATGGAGATGCTGGCGTCTTACTTTGCCGCGCACGACTGGCCGCACGAGATGGTCGGCGAGGATGAGATCGTCGCGACCGCGCAGGGTAGCTGGACGACCTATGAGCTGCGCGCGGTGTGGCGCGCCGACGATGGTGTCATCCAGTTGCTCGCTTTCCCGGACATCCGCGTCGTCGAGGACAAGCGCGCCGCCGCGCATGAGGCGCTGGCGCTGATCAACGAGCAGCTCTGGCTCGGCCATTTCGAGCTGTGGTCGAACAGCGGCACGATCCTGTTCCGCCACGGCATGCTGCTCGGCGCTGACGCATCGTTGCCACTCGACCTCACCGAAACGCTGATCGAAAGCGCGATCGACGAATGCGAGCGCTTTTACCCCGTGTTCCAGTTCGTGCTGTGGGGCGGCAAATCGCCTGCCGAGGCGCTCGCCGCATCGCTCATCGAAACGCGCGGCGAAGCCTAAGCCCTAAATCTTCTCGAAGCGGGTCAGCCCCGGCCCCAGCTCGTTCGGCCCGATCGCCAGCGCCTCGCCGCTCCAGTCGGCGACGAAGATCGTCTTGCGGCCGGTGCCTTGCGGAACGCTCGCACGATTGCCTTCGATCACCAGTCCGCGCGACGGATTGTCGCGCGCCTCGGCTGCGATCGCGATCAACGCCCCGTAATTTTCCTTGTCGCGGCCCTGGATCATCAGATTGTTCGCGATCCGCCCGGTCGATCCCGCCGGCAGGTCGATCAGATAGTTGGTCGCCGTGCCCTGCGTATCGTCGAAGCTGTTGTCGCGGATTTCAACGCGCGGCGAACGGGTCTTGAGATAATGGCCGCCGCTGCCCTTTTCGAAGCGCGTGCGGGTGACGACAACGCGGCCATAGACGCCGGTGTAAACGCTGTGCGCGCAGCTGAGGCCGCGGTCGCAGCGGCCGAGGCGCGAGAAGGTCGAACGGTCGATCGTCAGCGTCGCGGCGGGATCGTTGGCGGTGAGAATACCTTCCTCGCTGTTGCGGAACAGGCTGTTCACGACGTCAAGATTGCTTTGTTCGAGGCGGATCCCCGCGCCATTGCCGTCGGGGACGCGCATATTCTGGAACACGATCCCGTCGATTTTCGCGCCCGCGCCGCGCAACACCAGCGCCGCCTTGCCCTCGCACGTCACGCCGTCGAAGATCGCCCGGCCGGGTTCGGCGGCGACGAACGCGATGCGGCCCGCGGTCTGCACCGCGCAGTCGCGATGATAGCCGGACGCGACGCGGATCGTGCCCTCGCCTTCGCCGATCGCATTGACGGCGTCCTGCAGCCGCCCGAAACTGCGGCCATCGACGCTATAGGGTGCGCCGCCGGTCTGCGCGGGCAGCGGCGCCGGCGCGAGAAGCAGCGGGAGGGCGAGCAGCGGCAACAAGGGCCGACGGAGGATTGCCTTGAACATGCGCTGCCCATAGCGGCTTTCGCGCGCCTAGTCGTTGGCGAAGCTGGTTAATCGGCAAACCGTCCCCTTTTTGGACAGGCGCGAATACGGCAGTTAACCGTCGCCCCGCGAAGGCGGGGGCGACGGAGAATTTCAATCGAGGTTCGGCCGCAGCCAGCGCGTCGCGGTTTCGATATCGACGCCTCGGCGCTCTGCATAATCTTCGAGCTGGTCGCTGCCGATCCGCGCGACGCCGAAATACTGACTTTCGGGATGCCCGAAATAAAAGCCGCTGACCGCCGCCGTCGGCAGCATGGCGAAGCTTTCGGTGAGCACCAACCCGGCATTGTCGCCTGCCGCGAGCAGGTCGAACAGGATCGGCTTCAGGCTGTGGTCGGGACAGGCGGGATAGCCGGGGGCGGGACGGATACCGCGATATTCTTCCTTGATCAGCGCCTCGTTGGTCAGCTGCTCGCCGGGTGCATAGCCCCACAGCGTGGTGCGGACATGCTGGTGCAGCCGCTCGGCGAAGGCTTCGGCGAAGCGGTCGGCGAGCGCCTTCAGCAGGATATCCGAATAATCGTCCTTGTCGGCGCGGAAACGCTCCGAATGCGGCTCGATCCCATGGATGCCGACCGCGAAGCCGCCCATCCAGTCGCCCGCCGGGTCGATGAAATCGGCGAGGCACATATTGGCGCGGTCGCGGCTTTTCTTGATCTGCTGGCGCAGGAAAGGAAGCGTCACATGGCGCTCCTCATCGGCGAGGTGGATCGTCACGCTGTCGCCGTCGCGCGCGCACGGCCAGAGGGCACACACCCCCCGCGCGGTCAGCCATTTCTCGGCGATCAGCTTGTCGAGCATCGCGTCGGCATCGGCCTTCAGCGCTTGCGCCGTTTCGCCGACCACGTCATCGTCCATGATCGACGGCCAGGTGCCGTGCAATTCCCACGCGCGGAAAAAGGGCGTCCAGTCGATGCATTCGCGCAGATCTTCGAGTGACCAGTCGTCGAAGCGGTGCAGCCCGGGCTGCAGCGGCGGTGCCGGCTTGTCGCTGAGATAGGCGTCGTAAAAATTGGCACGCGCTTCTTCGAGGGTGTGCAGCACGCTCTGTCCCTTGCCCGCGCGCACGTCGCGGATATGGGCATAGTCGTCCTTATAGCCCTGCACATAGGTCTCGCGCCCGGTATCGCTGACCAGCGAGGTCGCGACGCCCACCGCACGGCTGGCGTCGAGGACGTGGAGCACCGGACCCTGGTAAGCGGGATCGATGCGCAGCGCGGTGTGAACCTTCGACGTCGTCGCGCCGCCGATCAGCAGCGGCATGGTCATGCCCGCGCGCTGCATTTCCTCGGCGACGGTCACCATCTCGTCGAGCGAGGGGGTGATCAGGCCCGAGAGGCCGATCATGTCGGCGTCATTTTCGTTGGCCGCTTCGAGGATCTTGCTCCACGGCACCATCACGCCGAGGTCGACGATCTCGAACCCGTTACATTGCAGCACGACGCCGACGATATTCTTGCCGATGTCGTGGACGTCGCCCTTCACGGTCGCCATCACGACCTTGCCCTTGCCCTTCGAACCCGGCTCCTTTGATGCCTCGATGAAGGGCAGCAAATGCGCGACCGCCTTTTTCATCACGCGCGCCGATTTCACGACCTGTGGCAGGAACATCTTGCCCGATCCGAACAGGTCGCCGACGACGTTCATGCCGTCCATCAGCGGACCCTCGATCACCTCGATCGGGCGCGGCATCAGCAGGCGCATTTCCTCGGTGTCGTCGACGACATAGGCGTCGATGCCCTTGACCAGCGCATGTTCAAGCCGCTTGGCGACGTCCCAGCCGCGCCATTCCTCGGCGGCCTTTTCCTGCGCGGGGTTGCTACCCTTGTAGCGTTCGGCGAGCGCGATCAGCCGTTCGGTCGGCGACTCCGCTTCGCCCTCGACCTTGCGGTTGAGCACGACATCCTCGACCGCCTGGCGCAGCTCGGGATCGATCGTGTCGTACACGTCGAGCTGCCCCGCGTTGACGATCGCCATGTCGAGCCCGGCGGGGATCGCATAATAGAGGAAGACGCTGTGCATCGCGCGGCGCACGACCTCATTGCCGCGGAAACCGAAAGACAGGTTCGAGAGCCCGCCCGAGAAATGGACGTGCGGGCAGCGGACGCGGATGACCTTCACCGCCTCGATGAAGTCGACCGCATAATTGTCATGTTCTTCCAGCCCCGTCGCGACCGCGAACACATTGGGGTCGAAGATGATGTCCTCGGGCGGGAAGCCGATCGTCATCAGCAATTTATAGGCGCGCTCGCAAATCTCGATCTTGCGTTCCATCGTGTCGGCCTGCCCGACCTCGTCGAACGCCATCACGACGACTGCGGCGCCATAGGCCATGCACTTGCGCGCATGTTCGAGGAAAGGCTCCTCGCCTTCCTTCATGCTGATCGAATTGACGATCGGTTTGCCGGGAACGCATTTCAGCCCCGCCTCGATCACGCTCCATTTCGAGCTGTCGATCATCACCGGCACGCGCGCAATATCGGGCTCGGCGGCGATGAGCTTCAGGAAGGTCGTCATCGCATATTCGGCGTCGAGCAGGCCCTCGTCCATATTGACGTCGATGACCTGCGCGCCATTTTCGACCTGCTGGCGCGCGACTTCGACCGCCGCAGTATAATCGTCGGCGAGGATCAGCTCCTTGAACGCCGCCGATCCGGTGACATTGGTGCGCTCGCCGATATTGACGAAGCTGGAGGAGGCGGCGGTGGTCATCGGATAATCCTGAAACTGAATATTAGGCGGCGAGCGGCCGGGCGAGGACGAGATCGTCGTAGAGCTTGCCGCCGACATTGAATTGGCGCGTGCCGAGGTCGGCGAACCCCTGTTTGCGGTAGAAGGCGAGCGCGCGTTGGTTGCCGGCGTAGACGCCGAGAAGCAGGCGGCGATAGCCGTTCGCCGCCTCCAGCGCCTGTTTCATCAACGCCGCGCCGAGACCCGTGCCGTGGAACCGCGACAGCGAATAGATGCGCTTCAACTCGATATCGCCTTCGAGCGCCGCGGCGAGGTCGGGCTTGCCGACGAGCGCGAAACCGATCGGCGCGCCGCCGGGCTGTGCCTCGGCGATCCATGCCCGGCCCCCGTCCGCGAGATAGGCCTGATAGGCCGCTTCGGTGTGCTGGGCAGCGCAATGGCCGACGATCGCATCGCCATCGAGGATGCCCGCGAAGGTTTCAAGAAAGGTCGCCGCACCGATCAGCGCGAGCGCCGACGCGTTATCCGCTCCGGCTTCCCGGATCGTCCAAGTCGGATTGTCGTTCATCGATTCAGGCCGCCATGGTGAAGGGCTCGAGCCCCGCGAGGCGCGTGCGTACGGGAACCTCCGGAATGTGCCGCGGGGCAAGGCCTTGAACCGCCTTTGCCATCGCCGCGATATGTGCGGGTGTCGAGCCGCAGCAGCCGCCGAGGATGTTGACCTGACCATGTTCGGCCCATTCGCGCACGAGCCCCGCGGTCGTGTCGGGCATCTCGTCATATTCGCCGAGTTCGTTGGGCAGACCTGCATTCGGGTAAACCATCACCAGCGCGTCGGCGATATCGGACAGCACCCGGACATGCGGGCGAAGCTGCGACGCGCCGAACGAGCAGTTAAGCCCGATCGTCAGCGGCTTGGCATGACGTACCGCGTACCAGAAGGCTTCGACCGTGTGCCCCGACAGGTTGCGGCCACTGAGGTCGGTCAGCGTCATCGAAATCATCAGTGGCAGTTCGCGCCCGACCTTTGCTTCGGCTTCGAGCGTCGCGGCGATCCCAGCCTTGGCGTTGAGCGTGTCGAAGATCGTCTCGATCAGGATGAAGTCGGCGCCGCCTTCGGCGAGCGCAACGACCTGATCGAGATAGACATTCTTGAGCTCGTCGAAATCGATTTCGCGATAGCCCGGGTTGTTGACGTCGGGCGACAGCGACAGCGTCTTGTTCGTCGGCCCGACCGCGCCCGCGATGAAGCGGCGGCGGCCGTCGCGCTCCTGATAGCGATCGGCGGCCTCGCGGCCGAGACGCGCGCTTTCATGATTGATGTCGGCGACCAGATGCTCGGCGCCATAATCGGCCTGGCTGATCGTGTTGGCGCTGAACGTGTTGGTCGACACAATGTCCGACCCCGCCGCCAGATAGGCCTCGCCGATCGCGGTGACGACATCGGGCCGCGTCAGCGCGAGGATGTCGTTATTGCCCTTCTGGTCGTGCGACAGCCCGAGCGCGCCGGCATAGTCGGCCTCGACCAGTTTACGGAGCTGGATCTGCGTTCCCCAGCCGCCGTCGGTGAGCAGGATGCGTTCCTTTGCCGCTGCCTGCAGGGCTTCGCGGGCGCTGCTGGTTATATTGGCGGTCATGCGGCTTTCTCCGTCGCGGGCGCCGCCGCCGGGCGCAGGCCCAGCAGGTGGCAGATGGCATAGCTCAGTTCGGCACGGTTGAGCGTGTAGAAGTGGAAATCGCGCACCCCGCCCGCGTAAAGTCGGCGGCACATTTCGGCGGCGATCGTCGCGGCGACGAGCTGGCGCGCCGCGGGCAGGTCGTCGAGCCCCTCGAATAGCGAGATCATCCAGCCGGGGATCGCGGTGCCGCACATGTCGGCCATGCGCCGCGTCTGCGACACGTTCGACACGGACAGGATGCCGGGGATGATCGGCGCGGTGATGCCCGCCGCGGCCGCCGCGTCGCGGAAACGCAGGAAGCTGTCGGGCGAGAAGAAGAATTGCGTGATCGCGCGCGTCGCGCCCGCATCGAGCTTGCGCTTGAGGTTATCGAGATCGGACTCGGCGCAGTCGGCGTCGGGGTGGACCTCCGGGTAAGCGGCGACCGAAATGTCGAACGGCGCGATCGCCTTCAGTCCCGCGACGAGTTCGATCGCATTGGCATAGCCATCGGGATGCGCGCGGTACGGCGCGCCGCCAGGGACGTCGCCGCGCAGCGCGACGATATGGCGCACCCCGGCATCCCAATAGGCGTGCGCGACCTCGTCGATCTCGGCGCGCGACGCCTCGACACAGGTCAGGTGCGCGGCGGGCGGGACGCGGCTTTCGGCGGCGATGCGCGCGACGGTCGCGTGGGTGCGCTCGCGCGTCGAGCCGCCCGCGCCATAGGTGACCGACACAAAGCTCGGCCCCAGCGGCTCGAGCGTGCGGAACGTGTCCCACAGCTGCGCTTCCATCTTCTCGGTCTTGGGCGGGAAAAATTCGAAGCTGACGCCGATGTCGCCTTCGAGATTGGCGAACAGCGGCGAGGCCGCAGCGCGGCGCGCCTCCGCCAGCGAGTTCAAATTCGACGTCATGCCGCAAGCCTTTTACTTTGTCCGCCTTCGTTGGCGGGAGGTTGATCTTCATCGCTGCGACGGCGGCCGAGCCACAGCTTCACGGCCAGCTCCCCACCTTCGAGCGCCTGTGTATTTTCCAGCAGCAGCCCTGCCGACGCGAACCAGCCGCGGATCTGCGCGTCCGAAAAGCCGAGGCGCGCGTGCGCGGCAAAATTGCGCAACTCTTCGTCCTCGTGCGGCGCGAAATCGACGACGAGCAAATGCCCGCCGCCGCGCAGCACCCGGCTGGCCTCGGCGATCACGCGGTCGGGCTCGTGCGCGAAATGCAGCGCCTGGTGGATGACGATGCTGTCGATGCTCGCGTCGGCGACCGGCAGATTCAGGAAGTCGCCCTGGAGCAGGTCGACGGGAACCGGTTGCCCCGCCAGCTTGGTGCGCGCGATGCGCAGCATTTCGGGGCTGCGATCGAGCGCGGTGATGTGGCGCGCGGTCGGGGCGAAGATTTCGGCCATCCGGCCGGTGCCGGTGCCGATGTCGAGCAGGTGCCCGAGCCGGCGGTTGTGCATCATCGCCAGCATCGCGGCCTCGACCTCGCTTTCGGCGACGTGGCGCGAGCGGATCGCGTCCCATTCGGCGGCATGTTCGGCGAAATAGCGTTCGGCGGATGCGGCGCGTTCGTCGCGCACCGCCGCCAGCCGCCGCGCATCATGCGCGATGACGCGCGTCTCGCGCGAAGAGAAGGGCCATTTTTCGGCTTGCCCGATGATCCCGGCGACCGGTCCGCCGGTCGTAATGCGCAGGAAAACCCAGCTTCCTTCGCGTCGCCGCTCGACGATCCCGGCGTCGACGAGGATACGGACATGGCGCGACACGCGCGGCTGGCTTTGATCGAGCACGACCGCCAATTCGCCGATCGCGAGCTCCATCTCGCGCAAAAGCGCGACGACTCGCAATCGCGTCGGGTCCGCGAGGGCGCGGAAAATGTCGATCAGCTCGCTCATGGAACAACATATAAAGCTTTCTTTATATCCGGTCAACCAAGCGCCGCACCCCTATTTCCGCCGCGCACCTCCCGGCCGGGGCCGAATTGCGACGAAACAGGCAGGCTCTCAAAAAAAGGGCGTTGCGCGCCATTTGGCGAGGGGGTAATTCTGCGCGCGATTGGCAAAATTCGGGATCGATCAGTTCCTGTGCCGATCGGTCAATTCAAACCGAGAGGGGTATTCCCAAATGAAGAAATCGATCACTCTGTCGCTCGTCCTCGCCGCCTCGATGGGCCTCGCTGCTTGCGCCGAAAAGGCCGCCGACGACACGGCTGCTGCAACCGAAGACGCAGCTGCGACCGTCGAAGGCGCTGCTGATGGCGCGATGGAAGCGGCTGAAGGCGCTGCGGACGCGACCGCCGCTGCTGCTGGCGAAGCTGGTGCCGCTGCCAACGCCGCGGGCGATGCGGCTGCCTCGGGCGACGCTGCTGTCGCCGCCGACAAGGCGACCGAAGCTGCCGACGCTGCCAAGGAAGCTGCCGACGCTGCCAAGGGCGCGATGGAAGAAGCCAAGAAGTAAGCGTCTTTTCGGCCTTTCAGGCCGAAGAAATGCCAAAGGTAAAGGGGGGTCGCCGGTTCGCCTGTGGCCCCTTTTTCATTCGGGACAGGTATCAAGCAGCGCAGTTGCCAAGCCCCTGATCCGCCGTTAACTCTCAGTCCCATGACCGGCCGCCCGGTCATTGCATTCGAAAGGAATATCATGCGCAAGATCATCATCGCCTCGATGGCCGCCGCGGCCTTCAGCCTCGCCGCCTGCTCGGAAAAGACCCAGGACGCCGCTTCGGAAACCGCCACTTCGGCCGCCGATGACGCCGCCGCTGCTGGCGATGCCGCTGCCGATGCCGCCGCTGGCGCCGCCGACGCAACGGCTGCTGCCGCCGACGAGGCCGCCGATGCGACCGCCACCGCCGCCGACAAAGCCGGCAACGCCGTCGAAGGCACCGTGAACGCCGCTGGCGAAGCCGTCGACAAAGCCGGCGACAATATCGCCGAAGAAACCAAGAAGGCCGAAGCCAACGACAAGAAGTAAGTCGTCGGCACGCCTTCGGGCTGATATCGGGGCTCCATCCACCGTGGATGGAGCCCTTTTTCGTGGAGCACAGGCGATGATCTACCTTCGGATGACGAGCGCTGCGGTTGCGGTGCTGATCCTGACGACGGGATGCAGCCGCACCGACAATGAGCCCGGCCCCGGCGGGGTGACCGTCAGCGAGGCGAAAGCGCTCGACGATGCCGCCGAAATGCTCGAAAGCCGCGACAGCACCCCGCCCGCCGAACCGGGCAAGCCGGCGGACGACGCGGCGAAGGCCGACAAATAGCGCCTTCCCCTCGCCGCACCGAGGGGCTAGGTTGAGCGCGCCCCGCGACTGGCGCTGAAGATGGGATCCCATCGGGAAACGGGGTAGGCCGGCAGGCCGTCATGAGCCGCGCGCCTGGGTGATCCACTGCCAGCGCAAAGGACATCCGCATGACCGATACGCCCAGCACCACCTCCACCACCATCGTCTTTCTGCTTTTTCCCGGCATCACCCAGCTCGACTTTACCGCCCCCGCGCAAGCGCTTTCGCGCATGCCCGGCGCGACACTCGCGGGTGCCGCCGCGACCCTCGATCCGATCCTGACCGACAGCGGCTTTGCGATCGTGCCGACGCATGATTTCGCGGGCGCACCGCAGGCCGATATCCTCTGCATCCCCGGCGGGCACGGCGTGGCGGATGCACTCGGCGATGCCGCAACGATCGATTTCATCGCTAGCCAGGCTGCGGGCGCGCAGTGGGTGACGAGCGTCTGCACCGGCGCCTTCCTGCTTGGCCGCGCCGGGCTGCTCGATGGCCGACGCGCGACGACGCACTGGGCCTATACTCATCTGCTGCCGCTCGTCGGTGCCGAAACGGTCAAGGCGCGCGTCGTCGAGGACGGCAATGTCGTGACGAGCGGCGGTGTCACCTCGGGGCTCGATTTCGCGCTGACGCTCATCGCCCGGCTACGCGGCGACGCGGTGGCGCAGGCGATCCAGCTCGCGATCGAATATGATCCCGCACCGCCCTTCCCCGGCGGCCATCCCGACCGCGCGCCCAAGGCGATCACCGCGGGATTGAAAGAGCATGTCTATGACGCCGCCGCGGCGCGGATGGAGGCGGCGCTATCCGGCGGCTAACGGCAGCCCGCGAGCGCGATTTCGTATAGTTTCGGCCAATATTTGCCGGTGACGAACAAGCGCTTGTTTTTCGCATCCCACGCGATGCCGTTGAGTACGCTGTCGGTCCCGCTGACACCCGCATCGGCCTTGAGCCCCGTCAGGTCGACGAGCGAGACGACATTGCCGGTCGCGGGATCGATACGGACGATGAAGTCGGTCATCCAGATATTCGCCCAGATCTGACCGTCGATCGTCTCGAGCTCGTTGATCATCGAGATCGGCCGGCCGCCGAAGCGCACCGTGACGCGCTTCTGCTCCTTCATCGTCGCGGGATCGAAAAAGCGAAGCTCGGTCGTGCCGTCACTGAGCACCAGGCTGCCCTCGACCATCGTCAGGCCCCAGCCCTCGCCTTCATATTTGAAAGTGCCGGCGGGCTTCAGATCCTTGATCGACCAGCGATTGCCAGCGCCGCCCTGCCACGTCACGCCGATGATCTGGTCGCCCCAGCGCGTGATGCCCTCGCCGAACTGGTCCGCCGACAGCTTTGTCTGCGCCAGCGCCTTGCCGGTCTTGAGGTCGAGGCGTGCCACGCGCGACTGGCCGTATTGGCCGGTGGCTTCGTAAAGATGCCCCTCGTCCCAGAACAACCCCTGGGTGAAGCTGGTGGCATCGTGCGGGAAGGTTTCGACGATGCGATATCCACAACGTTCGATTGGCCGCGGCGCGGGCGTTGCTGCGGCCGGAGGATCGGCGAGCAGGGCGAGAGCGAGGATGAACATCATCGCTGCCCTAGCTATGCGCGTCCACGTACGCTGGCAATGGCCCCCTCCCCTATTTCGTCACCCCGGACTTGATCCGGGGTCCCGCTCCGCGACGTCAAAAGCGGGACCCCGGATCAAGTCCGGGGTGACGACGGAAGAAAAGCGCAAAGAAAAAGGGCCGGAGGATTTCTCCCCCGGCCCTCTTTTCATTGGCTGAGTGCCGAACGGTACGGACTTAGAAGTCCATGCCGCCCATGCCGCCCATGCCGCCGCCGCCCATGGGCATGGCGGGCTTATCGTCGGGCGATTCGGCAATGCCGGCTTCGGTGGTGATCAGCAGACCAGCAACCGAGGCAGCATCCTGAAGCGCGATGCGCACGACCTTGGTCGGGTCGATGACACCGGCCTTGACCAGGTCTTCATAGACGTCGGTCGAGGCGTTGAAGCCGAAGTTGCTGTCCTTCTGGTCGAACAGCTTGCCAGCGACGACGCCGCCGTCAAAGCCCGCGTTTTCGGCGATCTGGCGAACCGGAGCCTGCAGCGCGCGACGGATGATGTCGATGCCGCGGGTCTGGTCTTCATTGATGCCCGACAGGCCTTCGAGAGCCTTGGTGGCATATAGAAGCGCGGTACCGCCGCCGGGGACGATGCCTTCTTCGACCGCAGCGCGGGTCGCATGCAGCGCGTCGTCGACGCGATCCTTGCGTTCCTTCACTTCGACTTCCGAAGCGCCGCCGACCTTGATGACTGCAACGCCGCCAGCGAGCTTCGCCAGACGTTCCTGCAGCTTTTCCTTGTCGTAATCCGACGTGGTCGTTTCGATCTGCGCACGGATTTGTTCGACGCGGGCCTTGATCGTGTCATGGTCGCCCGCACCATCGACGATGGTGGTGTTGTCCTTGTCGATCGTGACGCGCTTGGCCTGACCGAGCATGTTCAGCGTGACGGTTTCGAGCTTGATGCCCAGGTCTTCGCTGATCATTTCACCGGCGGTGAGGATCGCGATGTCCTGCAGCATCGCCTTGCGGCGATCACCGAAGCCCGGTGCCTTGACGGCTGCGACCTTCAGGCCGCCGCGCAGGCGGTTGACCACCAGCGTTGCGAGCGCTTCGCCTTCGATGTCTTCGGCGATGATCAGCAGCGGACGGCCCGACTGCACCACGGCTTCGAGGATCGGAAGCATCGACTGGAGGTTCGACAGCTTCTTTTCGAAGATCAGGATGTACGGATCCGAAAGCTCGACGAGCATCTTTTCGGGGTTGGTGATGAAGTAGGGGCTGAGGTAACCGCGGTCGAACTGCATGCCTTCGACGACATCGAGTTCAAAATCGAGACCCTTGGCTTCCTCGACGGTGATCACGCCTTCCTTGCCGACCTTTTCCATCGCTTCGGCGATCTTCTCGCCGACTTCGGTGTCGCCATTGGCCGAAATGATGCCGACCTGAGCGATTTCAGCGGTGCCCGAAACGGGCTTCGACTGTGCCTTGATCGTTTCGACAACCTTGGTGACCGCGAGGTCGATGCCGCGCTTCAGGTCCATCGGGTTCATGCCAGCGGCAACCGACTTCATGCCTTCGCGGACGATCGCCTGGGCGAGAACGGTCGCGGTGGTGGTGCCGTCGCCGGCCTTGTCGTTCGCCTTCGATGCGACTTCGCGCAGCATCTGGGCGCCCATGTTTTCGAACTTGTCCTTGAGTTCGATTTCCTTGGCGACGGTGACGCCGTCCTTGGTGATGCGGGGGGCACCGAAGCTCTTGTCGATCACGACGTTACGGCCCTTGGGGCCGAGGGTCACCTTCACCGCGTCGGCGAGGGTGTCGACGCCGCGCAGGATGCGCTCACGCGCGTCGCGGCTGAATTTTACGTCTTTAGCAGCCATGTGCTTATTCCTTTCAAAGGCGCAGAAAACTGCGCAACTTTACTCGTGATTTGATGAAATCGCTCAGGCGATGACGCCGAGGATGTCCGATTCCTTCATGATCAGCAGCTCTTCGCCGTCGACCTTGACTTCGGTGCCCGACCATTTGCCGAACAGGATGCGGTCGCCAGCCTTGACGTCGAGCGGGGTCACCTTGCCGTCATCGGCGCGGGTGCCGGTGCCGACCGAGACGACTTCGCCTTCCTGCGGCTTTTCCTTGGCGGTGTCGGGGATGATGATGCCGCCAGCCGTCTTTTCTTCGGCTTCGATACGGCGAACAAGCACGCGGTCGTGCAGCGGACGAAATTGCATGAAAATCCCTCCAGAGATGGAAATGATGTCGTTTAGCACTCACAGGGTGCGAGTGCTAACAGTCGGCCATATGGGTGGGAGTCAGATAGGCGTCAAGCGCCGCGCTACAAGATTCGTGCGAAGTTTTTGCGTCAGGCCGGAAGCAGGCCGAGACGCGCGCGCATCCGCCACCTCAGTAGCAGCACTGCCGAGACCACCACGAGGCCGACCGCAAGACCGATCCACACGCCGACTCCGGCGAGCGGGGTCCAGAAGCCAAGATAGATGGCAGTGCCGTAACCCGCGATCCAGTAACCGCAGATTGCGATGATCATCGGAATACGCGTGTCCTGCAGCCCGCGCAGCACCCCGGCCGCGACCGCCTGCGCGCCATCGAAGAGCTGGAACGCGGCGGCGACGACGAGGAACTGGAGCGCGAAGCCGACCAGCGCCGCATTCTTCGCGTCGTCGACATCGACATAGATCGACAGGACGAGATGCGGGAACAGCCACATCAGCAGCGCGGTGAAGGCCATGAAGCCGATACCGAGCACGAGCGATGCCTGCCCCGCATGCGTAATGCCGCGATGGTCGCGCGCGCCATAAGCAAGGCCGACGCGGATCGTTGCCGCCTGCGCGACACCGAACGGAATCTGAAAGGCGAGCGCCGCGACCTGGAGCGCGATCGTATGCCCGGCAAGCTCGGCTTCGCCGATCCGGCCCATCAGGAAGGCGGCGCCGGTGAACAGCCCCGCCTCGGCCAAAATGGTCAGGCTGATCGGCGTGCCGATGCGCAGCATCTCGAAAAAGCGCGACCATTCGCTACGCCACCAATTGCCGAACAGGCGGTAGCGCCGCAGCCGCCGATCGGACTGGATGACGACGACATAGGCGGCGAGCATCAGCACGCTGGTCATCACGCTGGAGATCGCCGAACCGTGCAGGCCAAGCGCGGGCATGCCGAGGTGGCCGAACACCAGCACCCAGTTGCCGAGCGCGTTGACGAACAAGGCGCCGAAAGTGATCGCGGTCGCAATCGTCGGGCGGCCGAGCGCCGAGACGAAGATACGCAGCACCGTCGCCGCGATCATCGGGAAAAGACCCCACATCAAAATCAGCAGGAAGCTGGCCGCACGCGCCGAGGTTTCGGCCGGCTGCCCTGTCGCAAGCATGATCGGCCCACCCGCGGCGCAGATGCCCATGAAGAGAAGCGAAACGAGCGCGCTGAGCCACAGCGCCATCCGCACAGTCCGCCGTACCTCACGCACCGCATGCTTGCGGCGGCCGAGTTCGGCAGCGATCAGCGGCGCCGACGCGCCGACGAGACCCGAGCCGGTCCAGAGCAGGAGCCCGAAGATCGCGACGCCGAGCGAGGAAGCAGCGAGCGCGGCATCGCCGAGCCGCGCGACGAAAATAACGTCGATCGCGTGGACGAGCATTTGCAGCAGGTTCGCGGCCGCGAGCGGCACCGCAAGCGCCAGCGTCGCGCGGAATTCCTTGCGAAGACTTTGCGGTGTTTCCGCGGTCAGAGGGGCGGCCTGCTGCAACATAGCCGGCCCGGATAGGCGCACGAATGTTACGGTTCAAGTGCGGCGCGGCGACGGCCCGATATTTGGGGCGGAGGGTGGCAGAAAGGCAACAGCGATGCGGAGATTGGATCCTCCCTGTGCCACAGGCATGGGGAGGTGGCAGCGCGGAGCGCTGACGGAGGGGCTATGGCGCGGCCCCTCCACCACGCGCTACGCGCGCGGTCCCCCTCCCCATCGCTTCGCGACAGGGAGGATCAATGGGTTACCCCCGCCACATCCCGACCATCTCGACCGCGAACGCGATAAAGGTCAGCGTCAGCCCGACGACGAACAGCCGGTACGCATAAGCCAGATAGCGATATTTGCGCCGCGCGAGCACGACGCCATTCTGGTAGGTATCGCGAAGCATCGTCTCATAGAGATCTTCCTCGGTGCGTAGGCGCGCCTTTACCGCGTCGATGAATTCATCCTCGTCCATCTGTTCGAAGCGACCGAAGAAGAGGATGTTGCTGTGGTCCTTGCCGTCCTTGTAGACGACCGGCGGCGCCTTGCCGACGCGTGGCAGCACCGCCGACACCGCGAGCAGCGCCGAGAGGAAGGAAAAGGTCGCGAGGATCGCGAGCGGCATCGCCAGCGCGCCGCCGCCCGAACGCGCCTGCCCGATCGCGAGCGTGAAGACGACAAAGGTCGCGCCCATCAGGATCGATGCCTTTTGGTCGGCCATCTGCGACAATTGCATCGTGATCTGCTGGTTGGTGCGCACGAGGTGCACCGCGTTCGGCGGGAAGGAAATCGCCGGCCGTTCAGCCGATGTCTTTGAATCTGCGCTGTCCATGCCAAGCTGCCCCTGCCCTGATACCCCGTCAGCGACCCGCCACAGCGATGCCACGAAGTCCCGCCAGCGGCAAGATGCTGCCCTGTTCCCGCCGCATTCGCTTGCCAATCGGGAGCCTTCGCGGCATGCCGCACGCAACTTCATTCCATATGGGACGCACCACATGAGCACCGCCCTGCGCGACCAGATTTTCGGGCTGATCGGCCCGTTCAACAAGAAGGGCGTCGAGCTGACCGACGCCACCACCTTTGCCGGCGACCTCGAATGGGACAGCCTGACGGTGATGGATTTCGTCGCCGAGGTCGAAGACACATTCGACATCATCATCAGCATGAACATGCAGGCCGAAATCGAAAATGTCGGCCAGCTGGTCGCCGCGGTCGAGAAGCTGCAGGGCTGATCGCTGCTGCTCCCCGGCGAAAGCCGGGGCCCACGCGATGTCGCGCAACCTATCTGGACCTCGGCTTTCGCCGGGGCACACGGAAGAACCAAATGACCGACCTCTTTTCGAAATTCGACCCGCTGATCCAGCAGCGCGAGGACCTGCTCGCGACCGGGGTCACCGATCCGTATAATCTGGTGATGGAAAAGGTGATCTCGCCGACCGTCGCGATCTGCAACGGGCGCGAGACGATCCTGCTCGGCACCTATAATTATATGGGCATGACCTTCGACGAGGATGTCATCGCCGCGGGCAAGGACGCGCTCGACAAGTTCGGCAGCGGCACCACCGGCAGCCGCGTCCTCAACGGCACCTATCAGGGGCACAAGGAGTGCGAAGAGGCACTCAAGGAATTTTACGCCATGGACCATGCCATGGTGTTTTCGACGGGTTACCAGGCGAACCTCGGCATCATTTCGACGATCGCGGGCAAGGGCGACTATGTCATCCTCGACATCGACAGCCATGCGTCGATCTATGACGGCTGTGCGATGGGTAACGCCGAAATCGTCGCCTTCCGCCACAATGACGTCGAAGCGCTCGAAAAAAGGCTGAAGCGCCTGCCCCCAGAAGCCGGCAAGCTCGTCGTGCTCGAGGGCGTCTATTCGATGCTCGGCGACGTCGCGCCGCTCAAGGAAATGATCCGCGTTTCGAAGGAAGCCGGCGCGATGGTGCTGGTCGACGAGGCGCATTCGATGGGTTTCATCGGCGAAAATGGCCGCGGCGTCGCCGAGGCGCAGGGCGTGCTGGACGATGTCGACTTCGTCATCGGCACCTTTTCAAAGAGCGTGGGCACCGTCGGCGGTTTCTGCGTGTCGAACCATCCGAAGTTCGAGATTTTGCGGCTCGTGTGCCGCCCCTATGTCTTCACCGCCTCATTGCCGCCGAGCGTCGTCGCGACCGCGGCGACGAGCATCCGCAAGCTGATGCACGGGTCGAACAAGCGCGCGCACCTGTGGGGAAATTCGAAAGTGCTGCACAAGGGGCTGCGCGATCTCGGGTTCCAGCTCGGCACCGACGAGCCGCAGTCGGCGATCATCGCGGTGATCATGCCCGACCTCGAACGCGGCGCGATGATGTGGGAAGCGCTTCTGGAAGAAGGGCTTTACGTCAACCTCGCGCGCCCGCCCGCGACCCCGGCGGGCATGACGTTGCTGCGCTGTTCGCTCTGCGCCGAACACACGATCGAACAGGTCGGCGAAATCCTCGGCCGGTTCGAACGCGCGGGCAAGCGCGCCGGCATTATCGGCTGAACCGAGCCTCAGCGCCGACCAGCGGATTCCTTTTCGGGGCGAGTTGAAGCGGTGTTAAGTCAACCGTGGCTTCGGCGCTTTGCGGCGCCGCGCTAGTCCGGTAAGAGATGCGCGTGTTCGAGCGGGATATCGATAGCGAAAACGACGGTCGGCGGGAGCGTGTACGCTTCTGGCTGACGATCGTCCTCGGTGCGATCCTGACCGGTGTGGTCGGGGCGCTCGTGCTGCTGCTTGCGCGCGCCAATGACAATTACGACCGCTCGCTCGGCTGGCAGGCGCAGAGCCTGGAAGTCATTTCGCAAACCCGGTCGGTCGACGCCGCGATCGCGCGCGCCGAGGCGTCGCTTGGCCGCTTCGCGGTCGGGCTGCAAAAAGAGGACGGCCGCATCTATGAATATCAGTGGGGCCGCGCGCGGCAGTTCCTCGCGCAATTGCAACGCAACGTCCGCGACAACCCGAAACAGATGGCGCTGGTCGAACAGCTGACGCGCGAAATGGACAGCCGCGGGGCGCAGCTCGGCGACGCGGCGCTCAGCGCCAACTACAACCAGACCGTCGCGGCCATTTCGAAATATTACGCGGCCGGCAAAGGGCAGAGCGTCAGCCAGATCGACAAGCTGCTCAGCGAAATCATCGCGAACGAGCGCGCGTTGCTGCGCGAGCGCAACCGGCTCGCCGTGGCCGATCGCGCCAGCCTCAACCAGGCGATCCTGCTCTTTTCGTTGCTGGGCGCGGGCGCGGCGGTCATTGCGATCGGCACGACCTTCTCGTTGATCCGCGCCGAAGGCGAACGGCGGCTCGCGCGGAACGAGCAGCTTTTCGAGAGCGACCGTGCGATGCAGCTCGAAGCGGCGGTCAAGGAACGAACCGCCGAACTCGCGCAGGCCAACGACGCGCTACGCGGCGAGATGATCGAGCGCGAAGCCGCCGAGGCGCAGCTGCGCCAGGCGCAAAAGATGGAGGCGGTCGGCCAGCTAACGGGCGGCATCGCGCATGATTTCAACAATATGCTGGCGGTCGTCGTCGGCGGGCTCGAACTGGCACAACGGTCCCCGGCAAAAGCGTCGCGCCACCTTGCCAACGCGCTCGACGGCGCCAATCGCGCCGCCGACCTGACGCGGCGGCTGCTGACCTTTGCCCGGTCGGAACCCGCGCGGCCCGAAATGGTGGCGGTCGACGAGTGCATCACAAGCTTTGGCGAGCTGATCGAACGCACGATCGGCGACCGGATCGCGCTGACGCTCGACCTGCAGGCGCCGGGCCGTGCCTGCTGGGTCGACCGGCAGCAATTCGAAAATGCGCTGCTCAACCTCGCGGTCAATGCGCGCGACGCGATGAACAGCCATGGTTCGCTGACGATCCAGACGCTCGACGACGGCGAAGGCAAGGCGCTCGCGGTGCAGGTGATCGACACCGGCTGCGGCATGTCGCCCGAAGTGCTCGAACGCGTGTTCGATCCCTTTTACACGACCAAGCCCGCGGGCCAGGGCACCGGGCTCGGCATGAGCCAGGTCTTCGCCTTCTGCCGCCAGTCGGGCGGCGAAGTGCAGCTTTCGTCGACCGAAGGCGAAGGCACCAGCGTCGCGATGCTGCTGCCGATCGCCAAGCCGCAGGCCGATGCGGCCACCGAAACTTTGCCCGGCGATGCCGACGGTCCCGCATCGCCCGCCGATGCCCTCAACATCCTCGTCGTCGAGGACGACGAACGCGTCCTCGCGGCGACGGTCGATGCGGTCAGCGAGCTGGGCCATAGCGTGGTCGCGTGCGGCAACCCGCTCGACGCCGAGGCTTTGGTCGAGCGGCGGCTGGCGGAGGGAGGGAGCGGTTTCGACCTGATCCTCTCCGACGTGCTGATGCCCCAGCTGACCGGCCCCGAAATGGTCGCGCAGCTGAAACAGCGCTGGCCCGACCTGTCGGTGCTGTTCGTGACCGGCTATGCCGGCGACGCGAGCGAGGTCGAAAGCTTTGGCGACCATGATGTGCTGCGCAAGCCCTTCACGCTCACCGCGCTCGACCTGGCCATCCGCCGGCGCGGCGAGGCACGGCCGGCCGAAGGGCAAAGGCTGGCGAGCTAAACCTCCCGTTCGCTCGACACGAACGGATCTTCGGATTTCTAACGGATCGCCCCGCTCTTCATCAGGCGCGGCACCAAAGTCAGCGCGGCGACGAGCGGCCAGCGGCGCTGCCACGGCTTGATCTCGATCTTCGTCCCCGCGTGGCGGTTGATCTTCCACGCCAGATAATCGATCCCGCCGGCATAGGTCAGGCTGGCTTTGGCGAGCCGCGCGATGCTGAGCGCCTTGCCCTCCAGCCGCCGCCGCGCCCAACCGCCGCCGCGCGCATCGGCCGGGATCGCCGCGATCGCGGGAAGGCTGAACCGCGCATAGCGTTCGGCATCGGCGTCGACCACCGATTGCGCGCGGCTCGTGCGCTCGGCGCGCAGTTCGACAGAGTAGGTGAGCGAAAAGGCGCGCCGCCACCAGTCGAGCGGCGCTTCGCCATCGACCCGGCCCGCCGCGGCGAGCAGCGTCGGCGCGGCGCGAGCCACCGCCGCGACCGCCCGGTCGCGCGCCGTATCATCGACCGCCCAGACGAGGCGCGACGGCTGGGCAAAGCGCGCCCACACCGACACGTTGCGCGTCTCCGTGCCGTTCAGACGATGGAAATCACCTTCGCTGAGCACCGCATATTTGGCGATCAGCCCGTCCGATTGAAACGGGAAGACGTTGGGTGGGATCAGGCGGTTGGCGGCGGCCATCCAGCGTTTGGGATAGGCGTCGCCATAATCCGACACGATCAGGTAGAAATCGAGCATCAACCCGTCGAGTTCGCTCTCGCGCAGGCAGCTGCCATAGAAAAGTACCGCGCGCGCGCTGCCGGGATATTGGGCGGCGATCGCCGCTGCCATCGCGGCGGCGCGCGGGTCGACGGGGGTCGCCAGTTCGGCGCGGACCAGATCGATCAGGTCGGACACGGACTGGTCGGGCATGGGAGTGCTCAGGCGGCGAGGCGCAGGAACGGCACCGGCTGCGTCGAGGTCAGGATGATCGGCATGCCGTGCCGGGCCTGGAAGATTTCGCCGTCGAGGATCACATTCGACCGCTCGCCCTCGATGCGGATTTCGTCGCCCTGCTGGAAATGCACGCCGTCGAGCGGCTTTTGCCCCAGAGTCCCGCGCCACGTCGCGCCGAGCATGCGGAACATCGCGCCGACATTGCTGTCGGTCGCGAGCAATTTCATATGCCCGTTGGTGCCGCCACCGTCGCTCGTGCGGATGCTGAGCAGCAATTTTTCCAGCGTGGTGACGATCAGCAGCGAGAATTTGCCTTTGAACTCGCCCTGACGGATCAGCGACACGGTCATATGTTCGGGCTTGGGCGGCAGGCGGCCGCCGCCGATCCCGAAGATGATCGCGAACAGCCCGAGGATCGCCGCGAGGAAATGCGAAATCCCGTTCGGCAGACCGAGCGGATAGATGCGGTTGCGGCAATAGAGCATCACGTCGGCCAGATAGGCGCCGCCGAGGAACATGCCGAGCACCGGCCGCGCTTCGCCGCCGCTGTCGAGCGAGATCAGCTGGCGTTCGATCACATGATCTTCGAGCCGGCCGCTCGCGACGAGTTCGAGCACGCGCTCCAGCGCCTTGATCGGATCGCCTTCGGCGCCGAGGTCGAGCGCGATAAGATTGGTCTTGCCATTCGGAAGCACCGCGACCGGCGGCGGCGAGCCCCCGAAATGGTCGCCCGAATAAATTTCGGTCAGCGCGGCCTGGACCGTGCCGTCGCCGCCGTTGATCACGACAACGCGCGGGCCGACCATCGCCATGGTGCGAATGGCCTTTTCGATCTGGTCGACGTCCTCGACCTCATAATGAAAGATGTCGGGATGCGCCGCGCAATATTCGCGAACCCGCGGCAACAGCGAGCGATTGCCCGTAGAGCGTGGATTCGAAAGGAGCGCGACGCTTGCCATATATCCCTAAAGTCTCTCTATTCGACGGGGTCGAAGGACAGGCCATTGACATAGTTCAGCACGACCGGGACGCGCTTGGTGGCGCCGCCGACCGCAAAACTGACCGTTGCCAATTTAGGCTTCCGCTTGAAGATAAAGTCGCTGACCTTCATGTCGGGGTTGCCCGACAGGCCCGCGCCGTCGCTACGGTCCGACTTGCCGTTGCCGTTCATGTCGTGCCGCACCGAAACGACGTAGCTGCCCTGCTGCTTCACGGGCACGCAGACCGACATGGTGCCGGCGCGCGAAACAGGCACATCGACGCGTTCGAGCCATTTGCGCTTTTCCAGATAGCTGCTGTTCGCGCTGTAAATCTGCACGCGCACGGTTCCCGTGCGCTGTTTGAAACCGCGCACGTCGACCTGGACGGCGGTGGCGTTGCTGTTGCACAGCGCGGCGCTCGGACCCAGCGCGGCACCCTGCGCCGCAACAGGCGCGATCAGCGCTCCGGCAGCACCGGCGCCAAGCAGTCCGGCGAGAAACATTTTCGACATGACCTCAAAACCTCCAGAGGCTATAGCCATCTCAGCAAGCGCGCGAGCGCACGCTGACATGGGTCCCTGTCGCCCTTGAATCGGCATATCGGAAACAACTGCGGCCAAATCATGGTGATGGGGCGACCAAAGATTGAATAAGCTTCCTGCCATCGACCGCTACATCGCGCGGCTCATCTTCTTTCCGATGCTCGGCACGCTCGTCCTGTCGGCGATGCTGCTCGTGCTCGAAAAGATGCTCCGCCTGTTCGATTTCGTCGCGACCGAGGGCGGCCCCGTCAGCGTCGTGTGGCGGATGCTCGCGAACCTGATTCCCGAATATCTTTCGCTCGGCATTCCGATCGGGCTGATGCTGGGGATTCTCCTTGCTTTCCGGCGCCTTGCGACTTCGAGCGAGCTCGATGTGCTGAAGGGCGTGGGGATGAGTTTCGGGCGGCTGATGCGCGTGCCCTTCGCCTATGCGATCGCGCTCGCGGCGCTCAATCTGGCGATCGTCGGCTTTATCCAGCCCGTCGCGCGCTACGCTTATGAAGGGCTGCAGTTCGAACTGCGCTCGGGCGCGCTCGGCGCGTCGATCAAGGTCGGCGAATTCACCAAATTGGGCGACCGGATGACGCTCAGGATCGAGGAAAGCTATAACGACGGGCGCAGTTTGCGCGGCATTTTCGTGCGCGGCGAGCAGAAGGACGGCCAGCGCGTGTCGGCGACCGCGGCGCGCGGGCAGTTCCTCGCGACCGACGATCCGAACACGATTATCCTCAGGCTGTCGCAGGGCGTGCTGATCCATGAATCGCCGAAATTTTCTGTGCCGCGCGTGCTGACCTTCGACAATCACGACCTGCCGATCCCGCTGCCCAAGATCGAGGCCTTCCGCCTGCGCGGCGGCGCCGACCGTGAAATGACGATCCCCGAATTGTTCGTCGCGGGCAAGGACAAGAGCCAATCGGTGCAGACACGGCTCGAATCGCGCGCGAATTTCCACTTCCGCATCGTCGAGGTGATGTCGATGTTCCTGATCCCGCTGATCGCGATCGCGCTCGCCATCCCGCCGAAAAGATCGACCTCGTCGCTCGGCGTCTTCCTGTCGATCGTGCTGCTGGTCACCCAGCACAAGATCAACCAATATGCCGAAGACATGGGCGCGCGCGGCGTGGTCGACCCGCTGATCGCGCTGTGGGTGCCCTATCTGCTGTTCGCGGCGCTCGCGATCTGGATGTATTATGTCGTCGCGCATGTCCCCGGCGGCCAGCCGATTGGCGCGCTCGAGCGCGTCGCGGCCAAGGCGGCGCAGAAAATCCGTAAAATGCTGACGATGTTTCAGCGCAAGCCGGGGCTGGTGGAGAGCGTGAACTAAAATGCATCAGCTCCACTTTTTCCCGTCGCGGACGATGGCGCTCTATGTCGGCCGCCTTTTCCTCGTCCGGTCCTTCTCGATCCTCTTCGCGCTGGTGCTGATCCTCCAGACGCTCGACCTCTTGGGCGAGAGCGGCAAGATTCTCGCGGTCGCGGGCAACAGCGACTCCGATGTATGGCGCTATGTCGGCATGCGGATGCCGCAGATTATCGAGACCTTCCTGCCCTTTTCGGTGCTGCTCGGCACGATATTGGCGATGGTGACGCTCAACCAGAACAGCGAGGTCATCGCGATGAAGGCGTCGGGCATGTCGGCGCATCAGGTGCTCGCCCCCCTGTTCCTCGCGGCTCTGCTCGTCGCGGGGATCAGCTTTGCGTTCAACGAACGCATCGTCACGCGCTCGACCGCGGCGCTCAGCGCCTGGCAGAAGGTCGAGTATAAAAAAGTCCCCAAGGACAGCGGCATACGCACCAACATCTGGGTCCGCGACGGCGACAATCTGATCAACGCGGCGACGGTCGATACCAGCGGCCCGGTGATCGTCCTCGGCTATGTGACGATTTACGAGCGCACCGGCGGCGTGCTGTCGTCGATGCTGTCGGCCGACAGCGCGCGCGCGCTTCCGACCGGTGGCTGGGAGTTGACGGGTGCGAAGCGCTTCATGCGGCGGTCGGGAACGCTCGAACCGCTCGGCACGATCGTCGCGGCGAAGGATGTCCGCCCCGACCAGTTCACGCTGGCACAGGTCGACGGCGACGAACTGCCTTTCCTGAAACTGCAATCGGCGATCGCCGATCTCGAGGCCGCGGGGCGCCCGGTCGACGCGCTAAAGGGCGTGCTGTGGCACAAGATTTCGGGGCCGCTGTCGGCCATATTGATGCCGCTGCTCGGCGCGGTCGCGGCGTTCGGGCTTGCCCGATCGGGCAAGTTGTTCATCCGCGCGATCATCGGCATGGGCCTCGGCTTCGCCTATTTCGTCGCCGACAATTTCGCGCTCGCGATGGGCGATCTGGGCGCCTACTCGCCCTTCCTCGCGGCGTGGGGGCCGTTCATATTGTTTGCGCTGATCGGCGAGATGATCCTCATACGGACCGAGGAATAGGGAGCGCGAACTTCGGCTTTCGACCGATTGCGGACATTATATTCCTCGTCACCCCGGGCTTGACCCGGGGCCTGCCTTGTTTTTTCGACATCGAGCAGGAGGGAGGCGGGTCCCGGGTCAAGCCCGGGATGACGAAAAGGGTAGTCCGCTCCCACCGCAAAGCGGACACTCCGCTGGCAGGCTAAATCAAGCCGCCGCGCCCCGCGCCGACCCCGCAACAAGGTTCATCACCAGCTTCGGCAGGCTGTCGTAATTCGCGCCATGATATTGCGAATCGGCGGGCAGCGCGTCCTTCAGGCGGCGGTGCGCCTCGGCGAGCGAATGATAGGGAACGCCCGGCAGCAGGTGGTGCAGCGCGTGATAGCGCAGGCCCACCGGCGCCCAGAGTTCGGGCAGCAGGCCCGGCGGCGGGACGTTGACGCTGTCGAGGAACTGGCCGGTCACGGTCAGCACCGCACCGTCATTTTCCCACAGATGCGCGACGAGCGTGCGGATCTGGTTGAGCACCAAAGTCGCAGCGGCGATCGCGCCGAAAATCAAGAGCGCGCGCAGCGGCACCCAGCCGAAGACGCCCGCGGCGATCAGCAGGGTCGACCACGCCCAGGCGCCGCCTTCCTGCCACGCCCATTGGCGGCGGAACTCGCCCTCGGGCGGCTTGCGGCGGAACATCGGGTTGATGATCATCCCCGAATAGCGCTCGACGACGATCTTGCGCAGCGGCGGGATCAGGAATGACAGCGGGGTGAGCACCGCATAACGGAAGACGAGCGCGACCGGCGCGAACGCCGCGGCCACGACGAACAGCGGCACCGTCCACGGCTTCATCAGCGCGAGCGGCAGATATTCGGGGTCCTCTACCGTGCCATATTTGGTGCGGTTGTGGTGCAGGCTGTGGATACCCTCATACATGAACGACGGGATCAGCATCGGCACGCCGACGAGAATGTTCCAGCCGAGGCGGAAACCCGGCAGCGCATTTTTGCGGATATGCGTCAGCTCGTGGATGAAGCTGCCCGCGCGATAGAGCGCGACGACCGAAATCACCGCTGCGACGAGCATCCACGCGGTCGAGGGCGCAAGGATTGCCGCCGCAATACCCGCATAGCCGGCAAAGGCCGAAACCAGCATATCGGTCCAGTAGATACGCGCGCTCGGCTGCACGAGATCGCGCGTCAGCTCCGAAGCCGCGCGGATCATCGCCATATCATCGGTAATCGCCGACTTGGGCATCTTGTCGGCATCCGTCGACGGGGGCGTCTTTACAATCGACTTCGCGAAAGGCGTCGCGACCCGATCGGCAGGGGGAGTGATCGTCGTCATACGGGTGTCTTCACCATGATTTCGTGGCAGCAAAATGGCCGAATGCGGGTCGCCAGCGCCATTTCTATGCCGTAATGCGTCGCCACAAAATATAGGACGCCCTTTTCAGGAAACCAGTATGAGCGGACATTCGGACGGACCGATCACGATTCACCCGGTCAAGAACAAGAATGATTTGCGCGAGTTCGTCGAGCTCGCCTTTCGGCTTAATCGCGGCGATCCCGCGTGGGTGCCGCCGCTGAAGGGCGAGGTCTACGGCCTGCTGACGCCCGGTAAGAATCCGTGGTTCGAACATGGCAAGGCGCAGTTCTTCCTCGCGCGGCGCGATGGCCGGACGATCGGGCGCATTTCGGCGCATATCGACGCCCTCGCGCTCGCACAGCCCGCCGAACAGGGCATGGGACCGGGCACCGGCAATTGGGGCCTGCTCGAAGCCGAGGATGAGGCGAGCGCGCAGGCGCTGCTCGCGGCGGCCGAGGACTGGCTGCGCGGCCAGGGCATGCGCCGCTCATTGGGGCCGCTGTCGATTTCGATCTGGGA
The DNA here is from genome assembly GCF_023197165.1 of Sphingopyxis sp. MSC1_008. Lineage (GTDB taxonomy): Bacteria > Pseudomonadota > Alphaproteobacteria > Sphingomonadales > Sphingomonadaceae > Sphingopyxis. The sequence goes on along the minus strand of NZ_JALPRD010000007.1, from coordinate 119,112 downwards.
CGAACCCGGGCTGCTGATCGACGGGTTCGACAACCGGCCGACGGTGATGATGGGGCACAATAGCCCGCTCTATCGCGGCTGGGTCGAGGGCGCGGGCTACCGGCCGGTCAAGCAGCTGCTGAATTACGACGTCGCGATCGACGAGGGCTTCCCGCCGATCGTCAACCGCATCGTCGCTGCGGGCGAGAAGAATGCGCGCATCCGCATCCGCAAGGTCAACAAGCGCCGCTTCGCCGCCGAGGCGGCGCTGATCATGGGGCTGCTCAACGATGCCTGGTCAGACAATTGGGGATTTGTCCCGCTGACCGACAGCGAGATCGCCTATGTCGGCAAGAAGTTGAAGGACATCGTCTTCGAGGATCTGATCCGCGTCGCCGAAGTCGATGGCGAGCCGGTCGCGTTCATGATCGTGCTGCCGAACATCAACCAGCTATTGATCGACATGGACGGCTCGCTGCTTCCCTTCAACTGGGCGCGGCTGCTGTGGTGGCTGCGCAAACCGCAAAGCCATATCCTGCGCGTCCCGCTGATGGGCGTCGCCAAGAAATTGCAGAATAGCCGGATGGCGAGCACGCTCGCCTTCATGATGATCGAATATATCCGCCGCGACGCGGTCGCCGACTATGGCACCAAGCGCGGCGATATCGGCTGGGTGCTCGACGACAATCAGGGGATGAACGCCGTCGCGGACGCACTCGAGGCCAAGGTCAACCGCGTGTACCAGATTTACGACAAATCGCTCTGACGCCGGGACAGCTTTGCGACAAATGACGGCCATCGTGCGTTTGACGCATGGAAAGGCTTTGTCATGGCAGCCCAATATCTTGCCGCCAACCGCTTCGGGCTCGGGCGCCGGTTCGACGATCCGGCGATCGATGACCCCAAAGCCTGGCTGACGCGCCAGATCGGCGATTATGACCCCGCGCCCGCCGCGCTCGCGGGCCTCGCCCGACGCGACGCGATTGCGACCGCCTATGCCGAATATCGGGACGAGCGGCAGGCGATGCGCCGCGAGGCGAAAGACGCGACGATGCGCGACGACGGCGACCCGATGCCCGAAGCGATGCGCCGAATGGCGCGCGCGGGATTTCGCAAGCACTACGCCGAAGCCGCCGGCGCGCGCCTCGCCGCCGCGGTCGCGACACCGACGCCCTTCCCCGAACGGCTCGTCCATTTCTGGGCGAATCATTTCGCGGTGTCGGCGGACAAGCAGACCGTCGTCGGCTTCGCGGGAAATTACGAGAATGAAGCGATCCGCCCGCATATCATGGGCAAATTCGCCGACCTGCTGATCAACGCGGTCCATCATCCCGCGATGCTTCTCTATCTCGATCAGGCGCAGAGCTTCGGTCCCGACAGCGCCTTTGCGACGCGCGTGCGAAACCGCGGCAAGCGGAAAGCGCCGGGGCTCAACGAGAATCTCGCGCGCGAGATACTGGAGCTGCACACGCTGGGCGTGCGCACGGGTTATACGCAGAGCGACGTGACGGCTTTTGCGAAGGCGCTGACCGGCCTGACCGTCGCGGGGCTCGGGCGCGGCGCGGGGCAGCGGCTGATGCCCGCCGATGCGCGGCCCGGCGAGACGCTGTTCATCGACCGCCTCCACCAGCCGGGCGCGCAGACGATCCTTGGCAAGCGGTACGACGATAACGGTGCCCGGCAAGCCGAAGCCGTGCTGCGCGACCTCGCCGTCCATCCCGCGACCGCGAAACATATCGCCGCCAAGCTGGCGCGCCATTTCACGGGGGACGCGCCGCCAGCGGCGCTGGTCGACCGGCTGTCCGCCGACTTCCTCAAGACCGGCGGCGACCTTCCGTCGCTCTATCGCACGCTGGTCGCCTCGCCCGAGCCTTGGGCGGCCACGCCCGCGATGTTCAAATCGCCATGGGACTGGACCGTATCGATGCTGCGCGCGCTGAAGGTCCCCGCGCTTGGAGAGCGGCAGAATATCGCCGCGATGTTCACCCAGCTTGGCCAGCCCGTGTGGCGTCCCGGATCGCCCGCGGGCTATGACGACAAGGTCGCGACCTGGGCGGGATCGGCGGCGCTGATGCAGCGCGTCGAACTCGCCAGCCGGATCGCGGGGCGGATCGGCGACCGCGCCGACGCGCGCGCGCTCGCGCCGCTCGTCCTCGCCGACGCGCTCACCCCTGACACCGCGCAGGCGATCGCACGCGCCGACAGCCCGGGACAGGGTATCGCGATGCTGTTCGCCAGCCCGGCCTTTTTGCGGAGATAGACGATGATCCTCTCACGCCGCTCGATCATATTGTCGGGGATCACCGTTGCCGCTGCGGGCGCGCTGCCCGGCTTTGCCTATGCCGCCGCGGGCACCCCGAAGCGGCTCGTCTTCGTCATCCAGCGCGGAGCCGCCGACGGGCTCGCGACCGTCGCCCCGACCGGTGACCCCGCCTTCGCCGCCGCACGGCGCGCGATGGCCGACGAGACCGCGGGCGGCGCCAAACTCGACGACATGTTCACGCTGCACCCGGCGCTCGCGGCAACCGCCGGCCTCTATACGGGCAAGCAGGCGCATTTCGCGCACGCCGTCGCCACCGGCTATCGCGACCGGTCACATTTCGACGGGCAGAATATGCTCGAGGGCGGCGGGGCGCGGCCCTATGGGCGCGACACCGGCTGGGTCGGGCGATTGCTCACCTTGCTCCCCGCCGCCGAGCGCGATGCGATCGCGATTGCGCCTGCGGTGCCGCTCGCCTTGCGCGGGACGGTGCAGGTCGGGACCTACGCGCCGAGCCGCCTGCCGCAAGCCGACGCCGACCTGATCGCGCGGCTGACCGCGCTCTACGCCGACGATCCGCTGCTCCACCCGCTGTGGGACAGCGCGGTGAAGACGCAGGAGCTCGCGAGCGACATCGGCGGCAACAATGGCCGCAACGGCGCCGACCTCGGCAAGCTTGCCGCCTCGCTGATGCTGCCCGCCGACGGCGCGCGCGTGATGATGGTCGAAACCGGCGGCTGGGACACGCACAGCGGCCAGCGCGGGAGGCTGGCGGCGCAATTGCGCGGGCTCGACCAGCTTGTCGGCGCGCTTCAGACGGGGCTCGGCCCCGCGTGGAGCGACACGCTGGTGATCGTCGCGACCGAATTCGGGCGCACGGTCGAGGTCAACGGCACCGGCGGCACCGACCATGGCACCGCCTCGACCGCGATGCTGCTCGGCGGCGGATTAAGCGAGGGCGGCAAGGTCTCGGCCGACTGGCCGGGGCTCGGTGCGGCAGCGCGTTACGAAGGCCGCGACCTCAAACCAACGCGCAGCCTCGAAAGCGTGATCGCCGGCGCGGTGGCGCGTCATTATGCACTCGACGCGAAACGGGTGATGACGACACTTTACCCCGACGCTTAGTCCAGAATCGCCCAGGTCGGGGCATGGTCGCTCGCCTTCTCGCGGCCGCGATGATCCTTGTCGACGCCCGCGTCGATCAGCCGGTCGGCGAGCGCGGGGCTGAGCAGCAGGTGGTCGATGCGGAAGCCATGGTCGCGCTGCCAGCCGCCCGCCTGATAATCCCAAAAGGTCCAGATGCCGCCCGCCGGATGCCGGCTGCGGATCGCGTCGGTCCAGCCGTCGCCAAGCAGGCGGAACCAGGCGTCGCGCGATTCGGGCTGCATCAGCGCATCGGTCGCCATGACGCGCGGATCCCACACATCATCGTCGTGCGGGATGACGTTGTAATCGCCGGTCAGAATTGTCGGGATTTCGGAGGCGAGGAGGAATTTCGCGCGCTCGCGCAGCCGCGCCATCCAGCGCAGCTTGTAATCGAATTTCGGACCCGGCTGCGGGTTGCCGTTGGGAAGATAGATCGACGCGACGCGGACACCATGGACGTCGGCCTCCAGATAGCGCGACTGCTCGTCGTCGGCCTCGCCCGCGAGCCCGCGCTGCGTTTCGACGGGTTGTGTGCCCTTGGCGAGGATCGCGACGCCGTTGAAGCCCTTTTGCCCGTGATAGAGGAAGCCGTATCCCGCCGCCTCGATCTCCTTGGTCGGCATCGTTTCGTCGCTCGATTTCAGTTCCTGCAGGCAGGCGACATCGGGCTGCGTTTCCTCAAGCCATTCGACGAGGCGCGGCAGACGGGCCTTGATCCCGTTGATATTGAAGGTCGCGATTTTCATGGCCGCTTCTATGGCAGCAAGCCGGGGCCGATCCCAGCCCCTTCGTCACCCTGAACTTGTTTCAGGGTTCATGGCCGGACCGCGCCAGAAACGCGCCGTAAAACGGAGGAGCAGGTCATGGATGCTGAAACAAGTTCAGCATGACGAGCAAAGAATGTGTTTAGATCGAGAAGCTCGACCCGCAGCCGCAGCCCGAGGCGGCGTTGGGATTTTCGACCTTGAACGACGATCCGCCGAGCGAATCGACGAAATCGACGATGCAGCCGCGCACGAGGTCGATGCTGACCGGATCGACGACCAGCTTCACCCCGTCGGTTTCGGTGACGATGTCATCGGCATCGATTTCTTCGGCCAAGCCGAAGCGATAGGTGAAGCCCGAACAACCGCCGCCATCGACGGCAAGACGCAATGCCGCCTCGCCCTCGCCCTTGCGGTCGGCGATCCAGCGGACGCGCGCCGCGGCGGCGGGCGACAGGGTGATTTCGGAAAGCTGCGTGGCCATGATCGCTAGATAGGAGCCTTATGCTCAAATAAAAAGGGCGCCTCGACGGTTGACCCGCCTGGCGCCCCTCCTCTCCGACCCAGGAAAGCTTGTTATTCGGGACCGCCCATCGCGACATTCTTGCCGGTGATGGCTGCGATCGCCATCTGGTCCGAACGAACGAACGGCATCGGGTTGACCGGTGCGCCTTCGATGCGGACTTCATAATGGAGGTGGTTGCCGGTCGAACGGCCGGTCGAACCGACATAACCGAGGACGTCGCCCTTTTTGACCGACTGGCCGGGGGTGACGACATAGGAAGACATGTGGCCGTAGCGCGTCTGGATGGCGTTGCCATGTTCGACTTCGACATAATTGCCATAGCCGCCGAGGCGCTGGGCGCGGCCGACGATGCCGTCGGCGGTCGCGTAAATCGGGGTACCGCGCGGCGCGGGGATGTCGATGCCGTTGTGGCGGGCGACCTTGCCGGTGACGGGGTGGACGCGCATGCCGTACGACGACGACAGCGACATCTGGTCGATCGGGCGGCGCGAGGGCACCGCGACGCCGAGCGAAGCGGTCAGGCCGGTGTCGAGGCGCTTCCACGCCTGGAAAATCGCGCGGGCTTCGCTGTCTTCGCTCGCCGACGGAATGCCAGCGGTGAAGCTGTCGTCATCGGGCTCATCGGGAGCGGTGATGCCAGCGTCTGCACTGGTGTCGGCAGCGTGGGCGGCCGGTGTGGCCAGTCCGAAACATGCTGCCGCGCAGAATATTGCGACTTGGTGCAACTTCTGCGCCAGAAGAGTGTTTATCAAAACTACGACCCCGCGTTTGCCATGTCACCAAAGTCCGTAAATGGGCCCTGATGCCGGTGTTTCTTGGTTTGGATGATTGCTCATCCCCCGCGGAAGCCTGTGTGCTGCCCCAATCCTTACGAAGCAATAACGGCGTAGAATTCTTGCGTTAAACCGGCGTCGTGGCGCGCCGAGTCGTTGAACGGAGGCTTCAAACTGCCCCGAAAGCGCGATTTTACTAGGGCGTGCCACGTTTCAACGACGTTGAATCCCCTTTCGTCGCACTTTTGCCGAAACCAGACTGTGCCCGCGCTCACATGGCGGATTTCATCGTTGTAAATACGCGATAAAATCTTCGCCGATGTCTCGTCGCCGACCGCGTGGAAGCGCTCGACCGTTGACGGCGTGACGTCGAGTCCGCGCGCTTCGAGCACCATCGGCACGATCGCGAGCCGTGCGAGCACGTCATCCGCCGTATCCTGCGCCGATTCCCACAATCCCGCGTGCGCCGGAAGCGCACCATAATGACTGCCGAGCTGGCGGAGGCGCCGGTCGAGCAAGGCGAAATGCATCGCCTCGTCGGCGGCGACATCGATCCAGTCGTCGACGAATTCACGCGGAAATTCGCCGCCGAAGCGGCCGATCAGGTCGACCGCGAGGTCGATCGCGACGAATTCGATATGCGCGAGCGCGTGGAGCAATGCGACACGTCCGCGCTCGGACCCGCCCTTGCCGCGCCGCGGCATCCGGCTCGGCGCGAGCAGTTCGGGTTCGGCGGGCCACGCGGGCTGGTCGGGCATCGGCGTATCGCAGCGATGCGTAAGCTTTCCCTGCCGCCACGCGCGCGCCATGCTCCGCGCCGCGCGGCGCTTGTCGTGCGGGTCCGGCGTCAGCAGGACCAAGCGCGCGGCTTCGCCTAACGTCGGCATTTACAGCGCCTTTGCAGCCTCCAGGACGGCATCGGCATGGCCCTTCACGCGCACCTTGCGCCATTCTTTCGCAAGCTTGCCGTCGGCGCCGAACAGGAAAGTCGAGCGTTCGATCCCCATATAGGTGCGGCCGTAATTCTGTTTTTCGACCCACGTGCCGAACGCCTCGCACACCGCGCCATCCTCGTCGGAGGCGAGGCGGACGGTCAGGCCATATTTGTCGCGGAACTTGCAGAGTTTCGCCGGCGCATCGCGCGATACCGCGAGGACCTGTGCATTCAATTTCGCGAATTCGGGCGCGAGGCGCGTAAAATCCTGCGCTTCGACCGTACAGCCCGGCGTGTCGGCTTTCGGATAGAAATAGACGACCAGCGGCGCGCCTTTCAGCGCCGCGAGGTCGATCGCCGCACCGTCAGCGTCGAGGAGTTTGACGGCGGGAATCGCATCGCCAATTTGGGGACCGCTCATTTTTCATTCTCCTGTCCGGGACGAATCGACGCCCACCAGTTCGCGATCTCCTGCCGCGCCGCATCGTGCGCGGCAAGCAGTTGCGGCCAGCCGGGCTCGCCGCACTGGCTCGCCACCAATTGCCGCGCCGCCGCGGTCGGCGGCTCACCCTCGGGCGCGGTGAGGCGCAGCATCACGAGCATCCGCGCGAGCAGGCCGTGCGCGTCGATCACCTCGGGCGGGACGAGCCCCGCCGCCTTCAAACACGCGAGCGCCGCCGAGATATTCGGATCGTGACACTGGCCGCTGACAAGCTGCGTCACCTGCATCGCGAATTCGAGGTCGACGAGGCCGCCCGGCCCGCCCTTGATGTCGAGCGCACCGTTGGCAGGCTTGTGCGCGGCGATTTTGCTGCGCATTTCCGCCGCGTCGGCCGCGAGCTTTGCCGGATCGCGAGGGATCGCAAGCAGCTCGTCGATGATGCGCTGGACCTCGGTCTTTGCCGCATCCGAGCCATAGACCGGCCGCGCGCGGAGCAGCGCCATATGCTCCCACGTCCATGCTTCCTCGCGCTGGTAGCGTTCGAAGCTGTCGACCGTCACCACGAGCGGCCCCTGCGCGCCCTGCGGACGCAGCCGCGTATCGACGTCGTAGAGCTTGCCCGCCGCGGTCGGCACCGACATCGCGCCGGTCACGCGCTGCGCGAGGCGGTTGTAATAGGTCGTCGCGCCGAGCGGGCGCGGCCCATCGGATTCGGCGAGATGGTCGCCGGTGAAGAGATAGATGAGGTCGAGGTCCGATGCATGCGTCAGCGCCCGCCCCCCGAGCCGTCCGAGCGCGAGCACGACGAGTTCGCTGTCGGGGACGCGCCCGTGCGCCGCGACGAATTCGGCCACCGTCGCATCGGCGAGGACCTGCAGCGCCGCCTCGGCAAGCTCCGAATAGCCGCATGCGATCACCAACGGATCGGTCGCGCCGGCGACGAGCTGTGCGCCATAGGCAAAGCGCCGTTCGCCGACATGGTCGCGCACCCGGTCGAGCAACCGCTCATAATCGAGCGCCGCGAGCCCCGGGCCCCATTCGGCCGCCAGCTGTTCCTTGTTCGCTGGGGCATCGAAGGCGCGCTGATCGATCAACCCTTCGATCAGTTCGACCCGCGTGCCGAGCGCGTCGGCGAGTGTCGGCGCGAGCGACAATATCCGCGTCGCGATCCGCGCCAAGGCAGGCTGCGCGCCGAGAAGGTGAAAGAAATTGATCGCGCTCGGCAGCCCCGCGACGAGCTTGTCGAAGCGCGTCAGCGTCGCCTGCGGATCGGGCGCCGCGCCGAGCGCCTTGACCAGTTCGGGCAGCATCGTCTCGAGCGCGTCGAGGGCCGCCGGGCTGCGCAGCGCGCGGGCCTTGCCGCCGCGCCATTCGGCGATCGTACGCAGCGCGGCATCCGGCGAATCGAACCCCGCCGCGATCAATTGCACCGCGAGGCTATCCTCGTCGCGCGGTAGGCCGGTGGTCACCGCGCGCTCGGCGACGAGGCGGTCGTAACAGCCGCCGACGTCGTTCACGACCGGCTCGAGCATCGCGAGCAAAGCCGCGCCATCGGTCTCGCCATCGAGCCGCGCGACGCAGTCGAGCGCCGCTTCCTGAGTGGGAAGACAATGCGTCTGCTGGTCCTCGATCATCTGGAGCCGGTGTTCGATCCGCCGCAGCGTCGCATAATGGCCCGACAGGCGGTTGGCGTCGTCGACCTCGATCCGCCCCGCCGCCGCGAGCGCCGCGAGCGCATCGACCGTCGCGGGGACGCGCAGCGACGGATCGCGCCCGCCATAGATGAGCTGATGGACCTGCGCGAAAAATTCGATCTCGCGGATGCCGCCGCGCCCGCGCTTCAGGTCGAAACCCGGCCCGAACGCCTGTCCCTGCGCGAAATGATCGCGGATGCGGTCACTCATCGCGCCGATTTCCTTGAGCTGGCGGAAATCGAGGCTGCGGCGCCAGATGAAGGGCTGGATCGCCGACAGGAACTGTTCGCCCAGCGCGCGGTCGCCCGCCGACGCGCGGCTGCGGATGAAAGCCGCCTGCTCCCACGCGAGCGCCTCGGATTCATAATAGGAGATAGCGGCGTCCACCGGCAGCACGATCGGCGTCACCTCAGGATGCGGGCGCAGGCGGAGGTCGACGCGCAGCACATGACCGTCGCCGGTGCGCGCGGACAAAATCTCGGTCATCCGCCGCGCGATTCGCACCGCGGCCTCGCCCGGGTCGTCGCGCTGGCGGCGCGGCAGCGTTTCGGGATCGAAGATCAGGATCGGGTCGATGTCCGACGAATAATTGAGCTCGTAGCTGCCAAGCTTGCCGAGCGCGATCACCGCGAGGCCGCGTGGCTCCTCGCCGGGCACGCGCTCGGCAAAAGCCGCAGCGAGCGCCGCGTCGCACGCCTGATCGGCAAAGTCGGAGAGCAGCCGCGTCGTGGTCGCGACATCATGTTCGCCTGACAAGTCGCCGAGCGCGAGCAACAGCGCCATCCGTCCGCGCCACTGGCGGAGCGTCCGCATGATGTCGTCGCTGACCGGCGGCGCGGTGACGTCCGCCAGTGCGGCGTCGGTGCCGTCGGCGAGGTATCGCGCAACGTCGTCGGGGTTGAGTTCGGCCAGCCGCGCGAGGAATGGCGCATGCGCGGTAAGCCGGTCGAGCGCCGACTGGCGGCTGGAAGCGTCCACGAGTGTCATCGCCCCGCCCTATCACCCGCGCCGCGGCGCGTGACAAGGGCGGGCGACACTAGCTCAGGCCGGGATCGTGCTTTCGTCGAAGAACAGCACCTGCGAGATCGCCGCGCGCAGCGTTGCGGGCTGGTAGGGCTTGGTGAGCAGGAACGCCGGCTCGGGCCGGTCGCCGGTCAGCAGCCGTTCGGGGAAGGCGGTGATGAAGATGACGGGGACCTTCAGGTCGGCCAGGATTTCCTGCACCGCCTCGATCCCCGAGCTGTTGTCGGCGAGTTGGATGTCGGCGAGCACGAGGCCCGGCTGATGCTTCTGCGCCTCGTCGACCGCTTCGCGGTGCGTCGTCGCGACACCCACGACATCGTGACCGAGTTCGCGGACGATCATTTCGATGTCCATTGCGATGATCGGTTCGTCCTCGATGATCAGGATGCGCGCGCGCGTCTGGCGGTCGATCTCTTCGGTCGCGTCCGAAATCAGCGCGCGCACCGCCTCGGCGTCGCGGCCGATGATGCGGCCCGTGTCTTCGAAGCTGAAACCCTCGACCGCGGTGAGCAGCAGCGCCTGCCGCGCGAGCGAAGGAATGCGGCGCAGGCGGGCATCGGCAATCGCGATATCGCTCAGAGCGCCATCGTCGGCCGCGGCCGCCTGTTCGGTCATCAGACCGAAATTATCATGCACCATCCGGTAAAGCTGGATGCGCAGATCGCTGCCGGTATCGACCGCGCCGGGGTTCGCAACGAGCGTTTCGAGCAGCCGCGCGACCAGCGCATCACCGCTTTGCTGGCTTCCGGAAATGGACCGGCCATAGCGCCGCAGATAGGGAAGATGCGGCGCAACCGACTGACCCAATGACATATTTTACCTCCTGAATAGCCGCACATATTTTGGCGGACGCGTCCGGAAAAGGGACATACGCCTGTGCCTCCCCGCCATCATCCGATATATTTCAACGTTTGGGAACGATTTAGCCGCAAAATAGTTTCATCACGCAGGAACAAACGCGCCATTGCGCTTTGGTGTACGCGCGGTTAGCAAAAGGCCCCATGTCCAGCGAATGCTTCGATAATGTCGTCTAAAACCGGTTCGCCGCGCAGCGAGACCTCCGGAAAGGACGCGGATAAAAAACCTTCCGCCAAGGGGCAGGACGTCAATGGCGCCCTGCGCCGCGCCTATGAATCCACCGTTGACGAAGATATTCCGCAGTCGTTGCTCGACCTGCTCGGCAAACTCGACTGATTTTCAGCGCCGATAGCGCGCGTCGAAATCACTCTGGAACGATGCGAAACGGCCCGCGGCGATCGCATCGCGCATGTCCTGCATCAGATCCTGATAATAATGCAGATTATGCTGCGTCATCAGCATCGCGCCGAGCATTTCGTTCGAGCGCACGAGATGGTGCAGATAGGCGCGCGACCAGGTCGTACACACCGGGCAGCCGCAATCGGCGTCGAGCGGCGCCTGATCTTCGGCGAATTTCGCATTACGGATGTTGATCGGGCCGTCGCGGGTGAAGGCTTGCCCGTTGCGCCCCGAGCGCGTCGGCAGCACGCAATCGAACATATCGACCCCGCGCGCGACCGCGCCGACGAGGTCGTCGGGCTTGCCCACCCCCATCAGATAACGCGGCTTGTCGGCGGGGAGCTGGCCCGGCGCATAGTCGAGCACCCCGAACATCGCCGCCTGCCCCTCACCCACCGCAAGCCCGCCGATCGCATAGCCGTCGAACCCGATGTCGGTGAGCGCGGCCGCCGAATGCGCGCGCAATTTCTCGTCGAGCGAACCCTGCTGAATGCCGAACAGCGCCGAGCGCGCGGCATGCTCCTCGCCCGCGTCGAAGCCGGCACGGCTGCGCGCCGCCCAGCGCATCGATCGCTCCATGCTCGCCTCGGCGCGCTTGCCGTCGACGCCGTTCGGCGGGCATTCGTCGAACGCCATCACGATGTCGCTGCCGAGCAGGCGCTGGATTTCCATCGATCGTTCGGGGGTCAGCATGTGGCGCGAGCCGTCGAGGTGGCTCTTGAACGCGACGCCCTCCTCGCTCTGCTTGGTCAGCGCCGACAGGCTCATCACCTGATAGCCGCCGCTGTCGGTCAGGATCGGCCGGTCCCACCCCATGAAATTATGAAGGCCGCCCAGCCGCGCCATGCGCTCGGCGGTGGGGCGCAGCATCAGATGATAGGTGTTGCCAAGGATGATGTCGGCGCCGGTTGCGCGTACTTCGGCCGGCCGCATTGCCTTCACCGTCGCCGCGGTGCCAACAGGCATGAAGGCGGGGGTCCGAATCTCGCCGCGCTGCATGCGGATCACGCCCGTGCGCGCGGCGCCGTCGGTCGCGGCGATCGAAAAGGCGAATCTGTCGGTCATGGCGCGCGCCTATGGCGGGGGGCGCGCGAAAAGTCGAGGCTGACCGGTCCTCCCTGTCGCGAAGCGATGGGGAGGTGGCAGCGCGAAGCGCTGACGGAGGGGCTTTGGCGCAGCCCCTCCACCACTCGCTGCGCGAGCGGTCCCCCTCCCCACGGCTTCGCCGCAGGGAGGATCAAGCGGTCAGGCTTTCGCGTGCTCGCTCGACGGTTCTTCCTCGGCCGCCTTCGCCTTTTCCTTCGGCTTTTCCTTCTCGAATATCTTGATCAGCTCGCGCTTCTTCGCGTCGGACAGCCCCTTTTCGGCCTGCGGGAACATCTCTTCCTCCTCCTCGTCGATATGGTGGAGGTAGCGTTCCTTCATCGTGCGAAAGCGCGTGAGCCAGCCGGTCGAGGAAAAGTCCATCTCGTATAATTCGGTCAGATAATCCTCGATCTCCTTATGCTCCGCGACGCTGTGCTGCGCTTCGTCGCGGAGGTCGGGATTCGCGAGCATCGTCGCATAGAGCGACATTTCCTCCGACGCGGCGTGCGCGGTCACCTCGACGCGGAACGCCTCGAACAGCGTGCGGCGCTCGTCGCTGTCGCCCTGCGTTTCGTCGATCTTGGCGAGAAGCTCGCGGTGGCGGTCGTGGTCGGCCTTCAGCCGCGCAAAGATTTTGGTCTCGGTCATGTTCGTCTCCGTCGATTGGCGGTCGAAGAGAGAACGGGTTAGCGCCGAGGGGGTTCCGGATAAGGGTCCATACGGACCCTAGGCCGCTTTCCAGTCGCTCGTCGTCGTGAACGACGGCAGCGCCAGCGCCGACGTCGATTGGGTCGCGGCGGCGATCAGATAGGGCGAAACGCGGTGGCGCGTACAAAGCCCGCCATTGCCGTCGCTGACCATCGTCTGTTCGAATTCGACGCCCTGTTGATGCTTCATCGACCGGCGGACGGTCGCGGTGACCAGTTGCCCCTCGCCGAAATCGATCACGAAGCGCGTGCCGACGGGCACATCGAGCAGCCCCTCGATAAAGGCGCCGGTCGCCGACAGGTTGCGGATCACGACGGCATAGCGATGATTGTCGTGGATCGCGCCAACTTTGCGGAACAGCGAGAAGCGGTCGTTGCGCTGGCGCGCGGGTCCCGCCGGTTTGATCGTCCACGCCCCCTCGGTGTGTTCGAGCAACTCGGCCTGCGGTACCCCCCTGCTATAGACATAGCCTTGGACGTGGCTGACGTTCAGCTTGCGAATGAGTTCGAGCTGGTCGAGCGATTCGATGCCTTCGGCGGTCGTTTCCATCTCGAGCGCCTCGGCGAGCGCGACGATCGCGGCGATGATCGCGCCGTTGCGCGACCCCGGGATCGTCGCATCGCGGACAAAGCTCTGGTCGATCTTGATCTTGTCGAACGGCGCCGATTGCAGATAGGCGAGCGACGAATAGCCGGTGCCAAAATCGTCGAGCGCCAGGCGAACCCCCAGGTCCTTTAGCGCCTTGAACATGTGCGCGGTCTCGGCCGTATCGCCCAGGAACACGCTTTCGGTGATTTCCAGTTCGAGCCGGTCGGGCGCGAGGCCGGTCGCCGCGAGCGCCTTGGCGACAATTTTCGGCAGATCGGCATTCGCGAACTGTATCGGCGAGACGTTGACCGCGACGCGCATGTCGCCCGGCCAGCTCGCCGCATCTTCGCACGCGGTACGCAGCACCCATTCGCCAATTTTCCAGATCAGGCCGGCTTCCTCGGCGATCGGAATGAACAGAGAGGGAGAGATCACCCCGCGGTCGGGGCGGGTCCAGCGGATCAGCGCCTCGACCCCGCTCACCATGTTCGATTTGGAATTGACCACCGGCTGGTAAACCAGCGCCATCTCGCCGCGCACCAGCGCGTCGCGCAGATCGTCCTCGAGCGCGCGGCGATCCTCGGCGGCGGTGTGGAGGTCGCTCGAATAGAAGCTGAACCGGCCGCGGCCATTCCCCTTTGCTGCATAGAGCGCAAGATCGGCGTTGCGGACCAGATCGTCGCTGCTCAGGCCATCGAAGGGCGCGATCGCGACGCCGACCGACGCGCCGATGATGCAGCGGCTGCCCTCGACCGAATAGGGTTGCGACAGGCTGGCGATGATGTCGGCCGCCATGTCGCCCAGCTTGCCGCGATCCTCGATGTCGGGAAGGATGATCTGGAATTCGTCACCGCCGAGACGGCTGACCATCTCCTTGTTGCCGACGATCTTGAGCAGACGCTCGGCGACCTGCTTCAGCAGCGCATCGCCGGCGGGATGGCCGAGCGTGTCGTTGACCTGCTTGAAGCGATCGAGGTCGAGCAGCATGATCGCGCACGACCGCTGCTGCTGCGCGAAGGCCGCGAGCGTCGTGTCGAGCTTTTTCGAAATGGCGAAACGGTTGGCGAGCCCGGTCAGCGAGTCATAAAGCGCAAGCCGCGACGCGTCCTCGGCCGAGCGGCGCTGCGTGGTCACGTCGGTTCCGCTGCCGCGATAGCCGGTGAACTTGCCGCCGCCGTCGAACTGCGGCCGGCCCGAGATGGCCCACCAGCGGTCGTCGCCTTCGAACGCGCTGCGGAGCGGCAGCTTGTCGAATTTCGATTGTTTGGTCAGCAGGAAAGGCAGCGTGCGCTGGCGTTCGCCATGGCTGTCGACGGGCAGGAACAGGTCGGTGAGGGCGGTACCGAGCAACGTGCCGGCCGTTCGCCCCATCAATCGCGCCACCGAATCGGTGATATAGGTCAGCTGGCCCTTGGCGTCGGTCGACCAGAACCAGCCCTGGCCGCTTTCCTCGTAATTCTGGAGCAGCAGCAGCGCTTCGTAGGTGTGCAGGTTCGCCGCGGTGTCGCCGCGCTGTTTGCCGATACGCGAGCCGAGCAAACCGAAAAAGCCACGCTGGCCTTCGTCGGCTACGTCATCCCCTCGTTCGCCGGAATCCATCCGCGATGGCACGTCCATCAAACAAACTCTTCACCTGATCCCACACTCCGGCCGCTATGCCGACAAGGAATTGCGATAGTGTAAATATCTAAGGGTTTTCCGGAAACCGTGCCATTTGAGGACGTTGCCGGCACCGCCCGCCCGCGGCGCGGGGCGGTCCGCGTGACTTTCGCGCGCGCCGTCCTATTAACCGTTTGGCGAAGCCAGATGTTAATCGGGCCCGCGATGGATGCGCGCATGGCGATGACGGTGTATCTCGATAACAGTCCGCGATCGGCCGGAAATGGCCGCGCATCGCGCCGCCAATTGCGGCTTCCGCTCCACGGATCGAAGGCGACGGGTGCTGAAATCGAGGCGCTGGTCCACAATATTTCCGCCACCGGCATGCTCGTCGAAAGCAAAGTGCCGCTCGAGATCGGCGAGATCGTCGAGGTCAATCTGCCGCACAGCGGCAAAACCGCGACGCGCGTAATCTGGACCAGCGACGGCATCGCCGGATGCCAGTTCGAAAGGCCGATCTCGCCCGCAACGCTCAGCGCCGCGCAGTTGCGAAGCGTGGTCGGCCCCGATGCGGCCGCGCCCGACGAGCAGCACGCGGCCGCCGCGGAAAGCTTCGGCGTCCGCCTGCAGCGGCTGCGAACGGCAAGCGAACTGACTCAGGGACAACTCGCCGCCCATCTGGGGGTCAGCGAGCCATCGATTTCCGCCTGGGAGCTCGACAAGGCGCGGCCCAAGGCCGGCCGCATCGAAGCCTTGTCGGTCGCGCTCGGTGTCGAAGTCACCGAACTCCTCGGCTTTGACGACGCCGAAAATCTGCGCGAACTGGTCGCGCGGGCCAAGGCGCAAATCGCCAAGGCAGCGGGCGTCAGCCCGGACAACATTAAATTCACGATCGAGATGTAACCCGACGGCCGCACAACACAAAACCCTCCGACGTCGCCGAAGGGTTAAGTGATCGCCGCAATCTGGTTGGCGTCAGGTCGGAATGATCGTCAGTTCGAAGCGATCGGTATCGAAACCCTGCTCGCCGGGAACCGCCGCGATGGGCCGTTCCCTGACCCGCGGGCCGGTCGCGCGGCTGAGCACCGCACGGCCCGAGCCGTTGAGGACGATCTCGTCATTTCCGGCGATGATCCGCGCGCCTTCCAGCGAGCCCGGCGCATAGTTGATCACCAGATCATAGCCCGTCGGCGCATTGCAATATTCGCGGAAGCTGCCGAGCGACACGGCATTGCCGCTGATCGCGCCGAATCCCGTCGCCTGATGCTGCACCGTGCAATGCACGGGAACCATCAGGCTGAGGTTGAATCCGAACGTCGCCGCCATGGCGGTCGTCGGTGCCACAACGAGCACGAAGCTCGCAACGCCGAGCGAGAATTTCCTAATCATCCGCCAAACCTTTCCGCCTGTAGGCCGAAGCTGTTGGATGATTGTTTAGGCTCGCAAATCTAACATTCAGTTAAGGCGCGCCGCCGGAAGACGCGGCCGAAAAGGGCGCGTCAGCGTGCGGTCACCGCGATCGAGATCACATCGCTGTAAACGCCCGCGCGGCGATCGGACGTGTTGCCGATCAGGAACTGGATGGGCAGCGCGTCGCGGCGGAGGTTGCCGTTCGTCGAACCCGATATCGTGCGGATGCCCGTCAGATTGACCGAATTTCCGCCGATCGCGAGGCTGTAGGGTACATACCATTCGCTCGAACCGAGACGCAGGCGGCCCGAATTGACCGACGTGACGCTGAGGTCATAGGAACCCGTGCTGGCGACGCGAAGCTGGAGCGGCACCGGCGCGACACCGGGCCGCAGTTCGCCGAGATCGACGACTGCATGCCCGTCGCTCATCGTATAGGCACCGGCGAGGCCGATCCGCGCCGAAGGCAGGACATCGATGCCAAGGACGATGCGCGTGCCGCCGAGCGAGCGGAAATTGCCGTCCTGCGCTTCCAGCGTCACGTCCTGGGTAAAGGTGCCCGATTCCTTCACATCGTCGGGATCGGCGACGAGCTTGAAGAGCAAGGTGCGCGATGCGTTGGCGCCGAGGGTCAGCATCCGCTGCGACGGGCTGCGCTGCGTCCGCCCGACACGCGGCGTCACGTCCTGCGTATCGGTCAGGTTGAGCAAGGCATAGCCGATCGGTTTGCCCGTGCCCTTCGACAGGCCAAAGGGCGGCTGGCTCAGTTCGAAGGTCGGGGTGAAACGGCATTCGGCCGTGCCTTCGTTGACGAAGGTGACCCCGAACGTGCCTTCGGGAATCGCGCTGTCGAACGGATCATAACCCTGGATCAGCCAGCTTGTCGGCGTCGCGTTGGCACGGATAAGGCAATCGGCGCCGCGGATGTTGGCACCCGGCGCCGGGGCCTGCGCGTGAAGCGGCACAGCGAGGAAGGCCGCGGCGAGGAACAGGGTATGGCGCAGCATAATGCCTCCTAGTTTTTCGTACCGGGGCGAACGGTGCCAAGGTTCAATAGACCATCGGTGTCCGCAGGTACTGTGAATTCGAAACTCCGGTCGATCGTGCCATTGGGGCCATAGGTTTCCACCAGATAGCGGCGGCCCGGCAGCAGATTGGTGATCGCGAAGCGTCCGACCGAATTGGTGAAGAACGGAATCGGCTTGGGGCTTTCGGCGTCCTTGACGTCGAGCAATGTCACGCGGCCGCCGATCAGCGACACGGGCTTTTCGGGCGCGAGGATCAACGTGCCCATCACGCTGGCAAAGGCATCGGTGCCGATGCGCGCCGCATAGCCGCTCTTGTAGGGCGGATGGACGCGGAACACGCCGGGGCCGGTGTCGTAGCCCGTCGGCGGATCCTCGACATCATATTGCACCGACTGGGTGGCGTAGGAGCCGAGGAAATTGTTGACCGCCGCCCCCAGCGCGCCGCTCTTGCTGATATAATTATTCTCGGCGAGCGACTGTCCGGCAACGACGCTGCGCTTGCCCAGATTCTTGTGCGGCGAGAGCAGCATGAAGCTGTCGTTGATGCGCCGCCCGATACCGAAGCTGCCGTCGGCAAAGGCCAGCGACGTCCCGACGCGGACCGTCGTCGCATTGAGCTCCGCGACATTGGACAGGCTGGGCCCGAACGTCGCGTGGCTGATCGATGCATCGAAGCGGTTGGCCGAATAGGTCGCATAGCCGAGCGCGCGCGCGCTGTTGTCGTCGCGGGTGACGACGCCGCCGAAACCGACGCTGTTGAGCTGGTTGAGGCCGCTCTGGTTGTAGGACAGCTCGCCCAGATTGTCGCGGCTTTCGTAGCGCGCCTCGGCGCGGCGGCGATAATCGGGCTGGAACACGACGCCGACGTTGAAGCTGACCCCGTTGCCGCGCGAAAAGGCCGACGGAAATTTGGCATAGTCGACCCCGGCGCGGATCGTCCATTGCCGGTCGACCCGATAAAAGCCGGTAACCCCGGCGCGATAACTGTCGCCGAGCGCGCCGCGCCCCTTGAGGTAGGAAGCCGACGCGGTCGCGGTCAAGCGCATGGTGAATTGCCGCGAATATTGTCCCGTTATCGTCGCCGACGTCGTGTTGACCCCGTCGATATTGCCGAGCGTCGCAAATTTGGGCGACAGATAGTCGGCGCGCAAAGTGAAGCTGTCCGAGAGTCCTTCGCGGTCGATGAAATGTTCATAGCTGACGCCGCCGGCAAAGCCCTCGCCAGCGGTTTTCGAGTGGCTGCCGCCAGCATCGAGCAGCAGGCGGCCGCCGTTGGGCAGGACGAACTGGGTCTGCCCGGTCAGCGTCTGGACGTCCTTGCTGGCCTGCAAACCGACCCCGATCGCGGGGCGATTGAGGAACGCCTTGCGGAAGAAGCCCGAGAAGGCAACCGGACCGCGATAATCGGGCGCACCGCCAAATGTGCTGCTGGTCGGCCCGAAAAAGGCGCCATATTCATAATCGCCCGGATCGAGGTCGATCGGGTCGAGATATTGCTGATAGGAGAGGTTCTGGACGGCGCCGCTGTTGTCGGTGACCTGGATATCGACATCGTTGCTGCCCGCGACCAGCGGCAGTGAGCTGAAATCGTAGCGGCCCGGCTGGAGACGAACCTCGCGATAAAGCGACCCGTTGCGCAGGAAGCGGACGGTCGATTCGCGTTGCAGGACGAGCTGGCGGTTCGACTGAAGGATCGCCGAACGAAAACTATTGAAGCGCCGCCGCTGGCGCAGCACGCCAACGCCGCCCATTTCGACGAAGGATTGCTGACCACGAATTTCGGGGTCGAGATCGCCGAGGAACCAGCGCCGATACGCCTCGGGCTGATCATAGACGAGGCGCGCATAGTTGCGCGTGAATTTGTACGAATCCCCGCCCAGGCCGAACTGCTGCCCAACCTGCGCGTCGCCTTCGAACACGAATTTTCCGAGCCGCACCGCCCCGTCGAAGTTGATCGTCGGCAGACCGGCCTGATTGCCTTCCCAGATATAGCTCTGGATAGCGCTGAGGTTCAGGAAGGCCGAAAATCCCGCGGGCTGTAACGTCACGTCGTTGGCGTCTTCGCGCGGCGGCGCGAAAATATCCTTGATCGCGCGCTGTTCGGCAGACACCTCGACGACGACGACCGCCAGGGTGCTGGGGTCGTAGGTTAGCTGAACGCCCGTCTTGCCCAGATCGTCGGGGCCGAAATTGGGAAGCGACGCCAGACGCGACGACAGTTCGGCATGGGCCGTCTCGTTAAGAACGGGCTGCATCAGCCGCACGAAGGTCGCCGATTCGAGCAGGAAACGATCGTCCGCGGTGAGCAACATCGGAATATCGCCGAGACTGCTGCTCTGGAAGGTCAGCGGCACCGTCATTTCGATGTCGCGGTCGTACGGGTTGATATCCGGGCGTCCATGCGCGCCGATCGGGAGCTGCGGCATGACCGGCGTCGGCGCCGGGATTGGCGGGATCTGGGTCCCCGGCAACGGAATGGTGGTCGGGGCGCCCGGATCCTGAACGGGCGACGGGCGCGGGTTCTGCGGCAGCGGAATCGATACCTGCGCCGCCGCCGTGCTCGCACACAGCGCCGACAGCGCCACCGTGCTCAGAGCGAACCCGATCCTCACTGCTTGAACGACAGCTTGATCGGTCCGGGGCCAAAGCCGGGAACGGGCACACGAAAAGCGCGCTCGCCTTGGGCGGGCACATAGCCGGTGCCGACCGCCCGATTGAGTTCCTCGGGCGAAATATCGACGCGCAGCCATTTGCCATCGGTGCCGGTGCCTTCGAGCTGCCAGCCGAAGTTTGCCATCATCGCATGACGGCGGCCGTCGTTGCGCAGGGTGATTTCCACCCCGTCCTGCATCGGCGGCAATTCTTTCGATCCCGGCGGCGCGGGGGGTTGATACATGACCTGCTTGACCGTCGCCGCCTTGACGTCGGGCTTAGCGCCGGGAGGCGCCACCACGACCAGCGCGCGCATATTGTATAGCACCTGCACTTGCGCGCCGAGCGCGTCGGCGGAGCCGGGCTCAAAGGCAACGGGCAATTGCTCGACCGAGACATAATAGGCTTGCGATGCCGCCAATTCGCCGCCGCCTACCCATTGCAGACGAACGACTTGCCGTCCGCCCGCGGGCAAAACGCCCTGCGGCGGGAAAATCAGGAAATCCTGGTCGGCGGGGGTTTCGACGATATTCCCGTCCTTGTCGATTTCCATCCGGAAAACGCGGGTCTGGAACGCCAGATTGCCGGGATTGATATTCTGGACCTCGATCCGCGCCACCGCGTTGGTGCCGCGCGATTCCATTTCGACAACCATCGGCGAGACGCGCATCGCGAGCGCCGGGGTTACGAGCACTGCCAGTGCGGCGAGCGCCGTCAATAACGCGCGCGCATGACGCTTCATCATCGCCCAAGCTGTCATGATACCCTACCCCCTGCCGTCACCGGCATAATTCCATCAAATCATAAAGAAAGGGGAAAGATCGCTCTTTCCCCTTTCCTTTTACTGCCCGCTCTTAGAGAGCGCGCAGCGTCAGCGTGGTGGTGCCGGTGTACGAACCAGCGACCAGGCCCTTGTTGGTGACGGCCGGAGCGACGATGTCGATGTCCATGCGCGAACGCCATGCACCCTGCTGCTTCTGGCCGGCGTTGCCGTTCAACGGAACGTTGAGCGTCTGAGCCGAACCGGTGGTCTGCGCGTTCAGCGCAACGCCGGTCCACGAAGCGGTCACTTCGTACGGGATGTTCGCCTGGAACTCGTCGGTGTCATAACCGCCCGGGTTCAGGTTCACGAGGCCGCGGATGTCGTTCTTGTTGATTTCGACGACATTGTTGGTGTTGCAACCGGCGGTCAGCGTGTCGATGTTGGCTTCTGCATCGCCAACCATTTCGAACGCCGAGTTGACGTTTTCATTGTCGCCGGTGCGAACACCGATCACACCGAAATCGATGTTGCGGGCGTTCGAGTTGTTGCCGGCGTAGAACGAGCAGTCGCGATTGACGGTGCCGCTCAGCGAGAACACGACGTCGACGGTCGGGGTCGCCGTTTCGCTGTCGCTCGGAGCGTCAGCAATTGCCGTGTAGCGCGTGCCAAGCGGAATGGCCAAAGCGGCGCCAGCGGCGAGCACGGGCTCAGCCGAGTTATCGCTGGGCGAGCTGGCTTCGTAAGAGGTTACGTTGCCGTTGATCGAAGCGGAACTCGCATAGTGGCGCTGGTTGGTCTGGGCCTGAGCGGCGCCAGCCATTGACACAAGCGCCGTCGAAACGAGAGCGATGCGAAGAAAATTCTTCATGATATTCCCTTACTTAAACCGGAAACACAACCTGGCGGGGATGATTCCGAAGATAATGGGGCCGGGACAGCATACTTGCCGTCCCGGCCTTCATTGACGGCCCGCTCTTAGAGAGCGCGCAGCGTCAGCGTGGTGGTGCCGGTGTACGAACCAGCGACCAGGCCCTTGTTGGTGACGGCCGGAGCGACGATGTCGATGTCCATGCGCGAACGCCATGCACCCTGCTGCTTCTGGCCGGCGTTGCCGTTCAACGGAACGTTGAGCGTCTGAGCCGAACCGGTGGTCTGCGCGTTCAGCGCAACGCCGGTCCACGAAGCGGTCACTTCGTACGGGATGTTCGCCTGGAACTCGTCGGTGTCATAACCGCCCGGGTTCAGGTTCACGAGGCCGCGGATGTCGTTCTTGTTGATTTCGACGACATTGTTGGTGTTGCAACCGGCGGTCAGCGTGTCGATGTTGGCTTCTGCATCGCCAACCATTTCGAACGCCGAGTTGACGTTTTCATTGTCGCCGGTGCGAACACCGATCACACCGAAATCGATGTTGCGGGCGTTCGAGTTGTTGCCGGCGTAGAACGAGCAGTCGCGATTGACGGTGCCGCTCAGCGAGAACACGACGTCGACGGTCGGGGTCGCCGTTTCGCTGTCGCTCGGAGCGTCAGCCTGCGCACGATAGCGGGTGCCGACGCCAAGCAGCAGACCAGCCTCAAGCAGAGCCGTGTCCGACGGCAGGATCGGAAGGCCGAAAAACAGGTTGGGCGCAGTCGACGGGTTCGTCGCAGTGTAAGGAATGCCCACAACCGTACCAGCATAATGACGCTGGTTGGTCTGAGCGACGGCCGGCGTTGCGATGAGCGCGATGGCGGCGACGGTGCCGCTAAGGATCTTCTTCATAATCTTCTTCCCTCTATTATAACGCCCTGCCCAACAGCCGGGCGCGGCGTGATATTTGCACCGCCTGGTCGGAGAACCGGGAGGGCATCGGTGCCTACCCTTCCGGCTTAATGCCGCCCGCGACCTGGTCGCAGGCGAATTTCTAGATCGGAGAGACCGTGATCGTGATCGTTTCCGAATAGTCGCCAGCCAGCAGCCCGGCCTCGCCCGAAGGCTCACCAAGCTCGACCGCGAGGACCATTCCGTCCGTCGCGATGCCGCCGTTGCTGGAGATGATGCCGCCGGCCAAAAGCTGGCGGCTGTTGAACGATTGGCTTACCGTCTGCCGCGACGGATATCGCACGGGCATTTCGACGGCGAGATTATAGGGCAGGACGCCGCTGTACGGACCCTGGCCGTTCGGCATCGTCGCATGGGTCAGGCCGCCGCGGGCACCCTTGATCGTCATGGTGAAAGGGACGTTGCAATCGAGCGCGACGCGCGTTTCGATGCCCAGTCCGCGGCGTTCCAGATTGCCGAAATCCATGTCGCCGACGCTGCCCATCGCGCAATGCTGCCGGATCGACCCGCTGACCGCGATGTCGAGCGATTTGACGTTCCGGATTTCTTCTGCGTTCGCGGGCACAGCAAAGGCCGCCGCGGCAAGCGCAAAAATCACGAACCTCATGACACGAACCCCCAAAAATCCCCGACGGTTCAGGCTCCCGCTTTGCGGATGGCCCTCGGCACCCCCGTGCCCGACGAGCCGCGACCCGACTCATCAACCCGTCTGTTAATAAAAACTTAGTACATAAATTAAGACAGCTTAGCACCCCCAAATCGGCTCCGGCCGAAATTGGGCGCGGGCGATGTCGTTCAAGTTTAACGGAAATTGGCGCTTTCCTGCGCCTATCGAGGGTTAACACGCCGCGCGTCAAGCGGCCAGCCTGGCTATCGGCGTTCAGAATCGGGACAGCGGCTCTTTAAATATTAACAAAAAAATTAGCTATAAGTTGATCTGAGCTGGGGAAATCGGGAGAAATCCGTGACCGATTGCCGACTCTCCCGCCGCAAGCCGCGCACAGTTCGCCCCAAGGACGGCGAACGGACCTTGTTGCCGGGCACCCGGCGGAGCATGTGCCCGCGATGCGGCGCGCCCCATTAACCACTCGACAACCGATCGCCGCGCATAGGGCTAAACCATGCCCATTCATGCGATGATCGAAAAGCAACAGACCGACGGAGCCAAGCGCGGTGCGCCGCGCATGCACATGCGATTTGAAGCGTCGGGATCGCTCGATGGCAGCGAGGGCACGACGGTGGCGATCCACAATCTCTCGGCGACCGGCATGCTGATCGAAACCGCATCCGATCTGGCCATCGGCCAGCGGCTGACAGTGGCCTTGCCCGAGGCGCCCGATTGCGCCGCCACCATCGTCTGGCGCAGCGAGGCGCTCGCGGGTTGCCGTTTCGATCGGCCGCTGTCGCGCGCGGCGCTCAGCGCGGCGCAGCTACGCAATCCGCTTCCGGGCGACGTCGATCCCGCGCGTGTCCCGGTCGGCGACGAAATGCTGGCGCAGCGCCTGCTCCGGCTCCGGAAGGAACGCGGCCTCAGCCGCGCGGCGCTTTCGGATCTGACCGGGTTCAGCCGGCCGAGCATCTGGGCGTGGGAAAGCGGCAAGACCGTGCCGCGGCGCAGCAACCTGCCCGCGCTGGCCGAGGCTTTCGGCATTTCGGAGCACGAACTGCTCGCCGGCGGGTCTGCAGCGGCGCATGGCGATCCCGCGGCGAGCGCGCAGCAAATGCATGCGCTGGTCCGGGCGAGCCGCGACGAGATCGCCGCGCTCGCGGGCGTCGATCCGGCCAAGGTCAAGATCACGATCGAATATTAGGGCTGCCTGCCCCGCGCGCGAAAAGGCTTGACCCTCACGCTGCGTCATCCCCGATAGGCTCGTCCCACGATGAGGAGACGGTGAATGCGCACGGTTCGGCAGGTCGCAAGGGCGGCGGGCATCAGCGTCAGGACGCTGCATCATTATGATGCGGTCGGTCTGCTGAAGCCCGGCCATGTCGGCGCCAACGGCTATCGCTATTATGGCAAAGAGGAACTGCTGCGGCTGCAGCAGATCCTCTTCTACCGCGAGATCGGCCTGCCGCTCGCGGAGATCGCCGCGGTGCTCGACGATCCGGCCTTCGACCCGCTCGCGGCGTTGCGCGAGCACCGCGCCGCGCTCGAAGGCCGGATCGGCCATTACCGGACCCTCATCTGCACCATCGATCGCACGATCGCATCATTGGAAAAGGACGAGGACATGGAAGATAACGACTATTACGCCGGCATCGCTCCCGAAACGCGCGACCGCTGGCAGCGCGAGGCCGAGGAATTTTGGGGCAAGGACGCGGTCGCTGCGGCCGCGGCAAAGGCGCGATCGTTCAGCAAGGAACAGGTTGCGGCGATCCAGGCCGAAATGGAATCGATCCGCGCCGATTTCCAGCGCCTGTTCCGCGAAGGCGCCGACCCCGCCTCCGACGCGGTGCAGGCGGTGACCGATCGCCACTATCGCTGGGTCTCGCACAGCTGGACGCCCGACGCCGCGGAGTTCAGGGGCCTCGGCCGCTATTATGTCGAGAATCCCGAATTCCGCGGCACCTATGATGACGATAAGCTACCGGGATGCCCCGAGTTCATCGCCGCGGCGATGGCGGTTTACGCCGACCGGTCGCTCTGACGCGGGAGCAGCAGGCTGGCATCGCCATAGCTGTAGAAGCGATAGTCGTTTCCGATGGCATGGGCATACGCGGCCTGCATCGTCTCCAACCCCATCAGCGCGCTGACCAGCATGAACAGGGTCGAGCGCGGCAGGTGGAAATTGGTCATCAGCCCGTCGATCGCCTTGAAGCGATAGCCGGGGGTGATGAAGATCGCGGTGTCGCCCGCGAAGGGCGCGATCATACCGTCATCCTGCGCCGCGCTTTCGAGCAGGCGCAGGCTGGTGGTGCCGACCGCGATTACGCGGCCGCCCGCCGCGCGCACCGCATTGAGCCGCGCCGCGGTGTCGGCGTCGATCCGGCCCCATTCGGCGTGCATCACATGGTCTTCGGTGTCGTCGGCCTTGACCGGCAGGAAGGTGCCCGCACCGACATGCAGCGTCAGCGTCTCGGTCAGGGCGCCCGCCACCGCCAGCGCATCGAGCAGCTTCGGCGTGAAGTGCAGCGCCGCGGTGGGCGCCGCGACCGCGCCGTCCTCGCGCGCGAACATCGTCTGGTAATCGCTGCGGTCGTCTTCGTCGGTGGGGCGCTTGCCCGCAATATAAGGGGGGAGCGGCATCGTGCCCGCGCGTTCGAGCAGCAGCTCGACCGGCTCGTCGCCGGCGAAGGCGAGGATGAAGCTGCCATCGGCGAGGCGCTCCTCGGCCAGCGCTGCGACCCCCGCGCCGAAATCGACGGTCTCGCCGACGCGCAGCCGCTTGGCGTTGCGGATAAACGCCTGCCAGCGGCGGAGGTCGATCCGCTTGTGCAAGGTGGCGCCGATACGCGCGTCGCCGCGCCGTCCTTCGAGCTGCGCCGGAATGACGCGCGTGTCGTTAAAGACGAGGCAGTCGCCGGGGCGGAGCCATGCGGGCAGGTCGGCGACCCCCGCGTCGACGATCTCACCGCCATCGACCACGAGCATCCGCGCCGCATCGCGCGGGCGCGCGGGGCGGAGCGCGATACGCTCATTGGGGAGATGAAAATCGAAGGCGTCGACGCGCATGGTAGGGTCAGATTGTGGGGCGGCGCGTGCCCGCGCTTACTGCTTGATCGGCGCGTTGAGCTCGTCGACCGTCACGGCGGGCGCGGCGACGGGTGCGGGCACGGCTTCGGTCAGCATCGACGCCGGCGGGATCGGCTTGTTGTCGGCGGCGACCGACACCTGCACCATCCGCGACATCACTTCGGGCGGCTCGCCCTTATGGATCGCGTCGACATATTGCATGCCCGATATGACGCGGCCGAACGCGGTGTAGCGGCGGTCGAGCGCGAAGCGCGGCTGGAGCATGATGAAGAATTGGCTGTTCGCGCTGTCCTCGCTCTCGGCGCGCGCCATCGACAGCGTGCCGCGAAGATGCGGGGTCGGATTGAATTCGGCCTTGATGTCGGGGAGCTGCGAGCCGCCCTGCCCGGTCGCGGTCGGGTCGCCCGTCTGCGCCATAAAGCCGTCGATCACGCGGTGGAACTTGATCCCGTCATAGAAACCCGCGCGCGCGAGCTGCTTGATCCGCTCGACATGGTTCGGCGCAACATTGGGATAGAGCTGGACCACGATCCGGCCGCCCGTCGAAAGGTCGATGTTGAGCATATATTCGGGGACGTTGATATATTGGTCGGGCGTCATCGCGGGCACCGCGGGGACTTCCGCTGCCGGCGTTCCCTCTGTTGCTGCGGGCGCGGCCGAGGTTTCGACCGGCGGCGGGGGCGCGGGCGTTTCCACCGGCGGCGCGGGCTGGCTTTGCTCGGGGTTCGGCCCCGGTGCGGGCGGCGCATCCTGCGCGACGGCCGCGCTTACGAGACCGAATGCCATCGCCGTAAGAACCAAGGGGCGGAAGGATGATTTCATGCTGGATCGGCCTTTGAATATAAACTGGATTTGCGCCCCGATGGCGCGCCCTAGCCGGAAAAAGCTGAACGCTCAATGATCGGGTGTCAGCGCTCGCCCTGAAGGAGCCCCCGCTCGGCGATGCGCGCGACGACGGCATCGCGTACCGAAGGTGTCACGAATTTGTGGATGTCGCCGCCAAAGATCGCGATTTCCTTGACCAGCCGCGACGCGATCGGCTGAAGACTGACGTCGGCCATCAAAAAGACGGTTTCCACGCGGGCGTTGAGCTGGCGGTTCATGCCCGTCAGCTGATACTCATATTCGAAATCGGTGACGCCGCGAATGCCGCGGACGACGATCGACGCGCCCTGCGCGTCGGCAAAGTCCATCAGCAGCGAATTGAAACCGACGACCTTAATGTCTCCGTCGATCCCCTCGACTTCGGCTTTCACCATCGCGATCCGCTCGTCGTCGTCGAACAAGGGCGATTTCGCGATATTGGTGGTCACCCCGATGATCAGCCGGTCGACGAACTTCGCACCCCGGCGGATGATGTCCATATGCCCGAGCGTGATCGGGTCGAAGGTTCCGGGATAAACCCCAATGCGCATCAACGGTCCCTTTCCACCACATAGCGGGCGATCGCGCGCAGCAGCGCCGCCTCTTCGCCAAAGCTCGCAAGATGCCCGATCGCCTGACCGACAAGCGCGGTCGCCTGTTCGCGTGCGCGCTCGAGCCCCATCAAGGTGACGAAGGTCGCCTTGCCCGCGGCGTCGTCCTTGTGCAGCGCCTTGCCCGCAAGCACCTCGTCGCCCTCGACGTCCATGATGTCGTCGGCGATCTGGAACGCGAGCCCGATATCGCGCGAATAAGCGCGCAGCGGCGCGCGGCCCTCGGGCGGGATGCGCGCGAGGATCGCCCCCGCCTCGACCGAAAAGGCGATCAGCGCCCCGGTCTTGAGTTGCTGGAGCCGCGTCACCGTCGGCAGATCGAAATTCGAGGTCTCGGCGGCGAGGTCCATCATCTGTCCGCCCGCCATGCCCGCCGGCCCCGCGGCGCGCGCGAGTTCGCAGCAGAGCTCGCCGCGCACGAAGGGATCGGCGCTCGTCACCGGGTCGCACAGCCATTCGAACGCGAGGGCGTGGAGCGAATCGCCTGCGAGCACCGCGGTCGCCTCGTCGAACGCCTTATGCACCGTCGGCTTGCCGCGGCGCAGGTCGTCATCGTCCATGCACGGCAGGTCGTCGTGGATCAGCGAATAGACGTGCATCGCCTCGACCGCCGCCCCGACGCGCAGGGTCAGCGTGCGGTCGACGTGGAACAGATCGCCCGCGGCACGGACGAGCAAAGGACGCAGCCGCTTGCCGCCCGCAACCGCGGCATGGCGCATCGCTTCATAGAGCGGCCCGCGCGGGTCGGATGGCACGGCGAGCAGTTGATCGAACAGCGCGTCGATCCCGGCCGCAACCTCGCTCTGGGTGGACAGCAGCAATTGCGTGCCGCGCGAAACTTCGTCCTCGACGAGCGCCACCGTGGTTCAGCTTTCGCCGAAGGGGGTCGTTCCCGCCGGCCGGCCGTCGGCGCCCAGGCTGACCTGCTCGATGCGCGCCTGCGCCGCGGCGAGCCGCGCCTCGCAATGCCCGCGCAGCGCATGGCCACGCTCGTACAGCGTCACCGATTCTTCGAGGCTGACGTCGCCGCTCTCGAGCCTCCGCACGATCGTTTCAAGCTCGCCCATCGCCGCCTCGAACGACAGCGAGGCGATATCGGCGGGGGCAGCGGTGTCGGGAGTGTCCGTCATGCGCCCTGCTTTGGCCCCTTCGCCCCCTCGCGGTCAAGTATGACGTCCGGCCGGACCGACCGCCGGGGCGGATAATATTTCTTAATGCTGCCGGCGTAAAAAGGGCAGCGAAGGGAGATATTCCAATGGCGACATATCATGGCGACCTGACGCAGTTTTCGAATGTGCGGTTTCAAAAGACGCGGCAAAAGTCGCTCGTCGTCGCTTATCTCCTGTGGTTCTTCTTCGGGATGCTCGGCCTCCATCGCTTCTATATGGATCGTCTCGCGACGGGATTCGTCCAGCTCGGCATCGTCCTCTCGCAGATCATCATCGTCTTCATCAGTCCCGACCTGTCGATCTTCATGATCGGCGCGCTCGCTATCTGGGTGCTGGTCGACGGCGTCCTCATCCCCTTCATGGAATGATCGTCCGCCGGGCGATTCGCGGACATTGACACCCCCGCTCAGGCGGCGGCTTGCCCTGTCCGTCCGCGCTTGAATCCTTCGCACCGCGCAATCGCGGTTCTGCTTTTTGCAATTGCTCGCGCCGCGCGGGCCGGTCATGCTGCACTGCACAAGAAGAGAGGGGCTCGAAGGCAAGTTTTGTTCATCTGACAAGGACTTGCATCATGAAGAAATATATTCTCCCCGCCCTCGGCCTGCTCGCGCTGGCGCCGTCTGTCGCGCTTGCGCAGGATGCGCCGACCAACCGCTTCGAACATGAGGGCAGCACCTACAGCTACACCGTCACGCAGGTCGGCGACACGCGCGTGATCAGCGGCGTCGAAGAACGCACCGGCAAGCCGTTCACGCTCCGCGTCGGCCAGCACCGCGTCCGCGGCACCGTCGGCTCGCAGCAGGTGAGCTTCGCGCTGCGCGACGTCGAACCGCTCGTGAAGCCGTCGGCGACCCTCGCCTCGCGCTAAACCGTCTCTCCGACCGCAGACCCCGTGGTGCAAAATGCATCATGGGGTCTGTTCGTTTCGCGCGCACGGCGTTAAAGGCGCGCCATGACTCAGACTGCAACCGCGCCCGCCTCCGTCATCACCCCCGAGATCGTCGCCGAACACGGCCTGTCTCCGGAAGAATATGATCGCGTCCTCCACGCGCTCGGGCGCGAGCCGAACCTTGTCGAACTCGGCATCTTCTCGGTGATGTGGTCCGAGCATTGCAGCTATAAAAGCTCGCGCCTCCATTTGAAGAAACTGCCGACCGAAGCGCCCTGGGTGATCTGCGGTCCCGGTGAGAATGCCGGCGTCATCGACATCGGCGAAGGCGCGGACGGCAAGAAGCTCGCCGCGATTTTCAAGATGGAGAGCCATAACCACCCGTCGTACATCGAACCCTATCAGGGCGCGGCGACCGGGGTCGGCGGCATTTTGCGCGACGTCTTCACGATGGGCGCGCGCCCGGTCGCGAACCTCAACGCGCTGCGCTTCGGCCGCCCCGACCATCCGAAGATGAAGCATCTCATCTCGGGCGTCGTCCACGGCATCGGCGGTTACGGCAATTGCGTCGGTGTCCCCACGGTCGGCGGCGAGGTCAATTTCCACAAGGCGTATGACGGCAACATCCTCGTCAACGCGATGACCGTCGGCGTCGCCGAACAGGACAAGATCTTCTATTCGGCCGCCAGCGGCGTCGGCAATCCGATCGTCTATGTCGGATCGAAAACCGGCCGCGACGGCATCCATGGCGCGACGATGGCGTCGGCCGACTTCGGCGAGGATGCCGAGGAAAAGCGCCCGACGGTGCAGGTCGGCGACCCCTTCACCGAAAAATTGCTGATCGAGGCGTGCCTCGAGCTGATGGCGTCGGACGCGATCGTCGCGATCCAGGACATGGGCGCCGCGGGCCTGACCAGCTCGTCGGTCGAGATGGCGTCAAAGGGCGGC
Organism: Sphingopyxis sp. MSC1_008; assembly: GCF_023197165.1. Taxonomy (GTDB): domain Bacteria; phylum Pseudomonadota; class Alphaproteobacteria; order Sphingomonadales; family Sphingomonadaceae; genus Sphingopyxis. The sequence goes on along the minus strand of NZ_JALPRD010000007.1, from coordinate 88,484 downwards.
GTCGGCCTCCACCTCAAGATGGATGACGTGCCGCAGCGCGAAACCGGCATGACGGCGTATGAGATGATGCTTTCCGAATCGCAGGAACGCATGCTGATGGTGCTGAAGCCCGGTCGCGAGGATTTCGCCGCCGCGATCTTCCACAAATGGGAACTCGACTTCGCGGTCATCGGTACCGTCACCGACACCGGCCGCATGGTCCTCGAACATCATGGCGAGATCGTCTGCGACATCCCGCTCGCGCCGCTCGCCGACGATGCGCCGCTCTATGACCGCCCGCACGTCCCGACGCCGAAGCAGGCTGAGCTGACGAACGTCCCCGAGACGAAGGACGTAGCCGCGGACCTCAAGACCTTGATGGGCACCCCCGACATCGCCAGCCGCCGCTGGATCTGGGAGCAGTATGACAGCCAGGTCGGCGCCGACACGGTGCAGACCGGCGGCGACGCCGCGCTCGTGCGCATCCACGGCACGAACCGCGCGCTCGCGATGTCGACCGACTGCACCCCGCGCTATTGCTACGCCGACCCCGTCGAGGGCGGCAAGCAGGCGGTCGCCGAAACCTGGCGCAACATCAGCGCGGTCGGCGCGACCCCGCTCGCGATCACCAATTGCCTCAACTTCGCGAACCCGCAGCGCCCCGAAATCATGGGGCAGATCGTCGGCTGCCTCGACGGCATGGCGCAGGCGTGTATCGCACTCGACTATCCGATCGTCTCGGGCAACGTCAGCCTCTACAACGAGTCCAAGGCGACCGGCGGCGGCAGCGCGATCCTGCCGACCCCGGCGATCGGCGGCGTCGGCGTGATCGAGGATTGGAACAAGGCGGTCGGAATCGGCTTCAAGCGCACCGGCGACATCATACTCGCGGTCGGCGAACGCGCCGGCCATCTCGGCCAGTCGGCGTGGCTGCGCGAAATCCTCGGCCGCGAAGAAGGTCCGCCGCCGCCCGTCGACCTCCGCGCCGAAAAGCGCACCGGCGATTTCATCCGCGGCGCGATCAACGCCGGCTGGATCACCGCCTGTCACGACGTGTCGGACGGCGGCATGGCGGTGACCCTCGCCGAAATGGCGCTCAAGTCGAACATCGGCGTGCTCGTCAGCGAAGAACAGCCGTTCGGCGTCGCCGAAAGCTTCTTCGGTGAGGATCAGGGCCTCTATCTCGTCACCGTCTGCGACACCTGCCTCGCCGACTTCCTCGACGCCGCGGGCCGCGCCGACGTGCCCGTCGATCCGGTCGGCCGCACGATCAAGGACCGCATCGTCTTCGAACTGGAAGGCAGCGACCATCAGGTGACGCTGGCCGAACTGCGCGAAGCGCATGAGGGCTTTTTCCCGAACCTGATGGGAGCCGACGCGGCGCTGGCATAATATTCCCACCTCGTCATCCCGGCGAAGGCCGGGATCTCGCCGGTGCGGCGAAACGCGACGATGAGATCCCGGCCTTCGCCGGGATGACGGAGGTATTGAAATCATGAGCATCTATGTCGGCGTCGGAGGCTGGACCTTCGAACCGTGGCGCGGCCCCTTCTACCCCGCCGGCCTCGCACAGAAACGCGAGCTTGAATATGCCGGCCAGCATCTGACCGGGATCGAGATCAACGGCACCTATTATGGCAGCCAAAAGCCCGAGACCTTTGCCAATTGGGCCGCTTCGGTGCCCGACGGCTTCCAGTTCAGCGTCAAGGCGTCACGCTTCACGACCAACCGCAAGGTGCTGGCCGAGGGCGCGGCGTCGATCGAGAAATTTCTGACGCAAGGCCTGACGCGGCTCGGCGACCGGCTCGGCCCGATCCACTGGCAATTCATGGCGACGAAGAAATTCGACCGCGACGATTTCGCGGGCTTCCTCGACCTGTTGCCCGAGACACAGGACGGCCTGCCGCTCCGCCACGCGATCGAGGTGCGCGACGAAAGCTTCCGCGATCAAGCCTTTATCGACATGGTGCGCGAACGGAACATGGCGATCGTCTATGCCGACAGCGACGAGTTCCCCTGCATCGACGAACAGACCGCCGACTTCACCTACGCGCGGCTCCAGCGATCGCAGGAGGATGTCGAAACCGGTTATGACGACAAGGCGCTCGACGGCTGGGCGAAGCAAGCGCGCGACTGGGCGAAGGGCGACCGCGACGTCTATCTCTTTTTCATATCGGGCGCGAAGGTCCGCAACCCGGCTGCCGCGCAGGCGCTGATCGCCAAGCTCGGCTGACCAACGTCACCCGCCGCCGGTAGTCGGGGGTTGCAGATTATGTTTCCCCCACTCGCATAGCGGCGTCAGCGCTTCGTTGAGCGATGCCCCCAAGGGGGTAACCGAATAGTCGACGCGCGGGGGCACCTGATGGAACATCTCGCGGTGGACCAGACCGTCGGCTTCCATTTCGCGCAATTGCTGGATCAGCATCTTTTCGCTGATCCCGGCGATACGCCGCTTGAGCGCGCCGAAACGCACGGGCGTGCCGTGAAGCTCCCAGAGAATCAGCGCCTTCCACTTCCCGCCGATAATCTCGAACACCGGCCCCAGACCGTCATTATAGGGTTGATTGCGTGTCGTCATGCTCGCCAATTCTTACCTAAAGGTCAGTATATGACAAAATAGTAGGTAGTTGATCAATCGAAAGTATCACGCCACCCCCTTTCGTCAACAAGACGCGGCAGCCCTGCCGTGTCCCACGCGAAAGGATCGATCGATATGTCGGAAAAACTGCTCATTCTTGTCGGAAGCCCGCGCCGGAACGGAAACACCGCGACGCTTGCCGACGCCGTTCGGCGCGCCGCCGAGGCGGCGGGCAGCGATGTCGCGCTGCGATTTCTGGACGATCATATTTCGGGGTTTCTGCGCGATTGCCGCCAATGCCGCCGCCCCGATGGCGAATGCGCGATCGACGACCCGTATCGCGCGCTGTTCTTCGACGAGTTTTTGCCCGCGCGCGGGGTGATTTTTTGTTCGCCTATCTATTGGTATGGCGTGTCCGCCCAGATTAAGGCGTTCTTCGATCGCAGCTTCTGCTATTATGCGGCCTCCTATCCGGGCTCGCAGGACGCACTCGCCGCGATGGCGCGCAAACGGCTCGGGCTGGTGCTGGCGTCCGAGGAAACATATCCCGGCGTGGCGCTCGGCATCATCCACCAGATTCAGGAATTTTCCCGCTACACCAATTCGGATTTCGTCGGCGTGGTGCGCGGGGCTGGCAACAGCCGCGGCGAAGTGCGCCACGATCCGGCGAACCCGATCGGGGACGCCGAACGCCTGGGGCGGGAGATATTTTCGCGGTCCTATTCCGACTATCGTCTCGAAACGCCGCGCAGCCCGCGCGTCTGGCCGGCAAGCGTAGGCTGAGCACCGGGTTCCCCGGCTTTCGCCGGGGAACAGGTCAGGCCATCGCGGCCTTTGCCGCAAGGAAGTTGTACGGATCGATCCCGCGGTTGCGGTAGGCGCGGTGCGCTTCCTGATAGAGCGTCGGCTCGCCGATCCCCAGCCGCGCGCGCGCGGCGTCGAGCGGTTCGGCGAGCAGCGAGCGGATGTCCTGCTCGATGATCGCCTGCGACGCCTTTCCGTGGCGCTGGCCCTGGCGGATCGCGCCGAACACCGGGGCGTCGCTCTTGACGCCACGCTTCACTTCATAACCGCCCGCATAGGCGATGAAGAAATTGCCGTAATTGCCCGTCTGGCCATAGGTGAAGCCGAGCACGCACTGTTCGCCGAGCGCGTCACGGCCATAGCCGGTCAGGATGTGGAACAGGTCGTGCGTGTCGCGCAGGCGGTTCGAATACCATTGTACCTGATCGTCATATTGCGGGCGGCCCATCTTGTCGCTTTCGGCGACGAGACCCGCGGCCGACAGGCCCTCACGGCGCATGAAAGTGACATAGGCGTGGCCGACGGTGCCTTCGGGCAGTGCGTCGATCCACGCATGGTCGTCGAGCAGGTCGGGAAGATAGGGTTCGCGTTCCATCAGCTTCCGGCCGAAATCGCTTTCGACGAAGGCGCGCGCGTCGTCCATGAAGCCCTTGCGCGGCAGATTCTCAAAGATGTGGAACACCTGTTCGGTGTCTTCCTTGTCCTTGATCAGATTGCGAAAGTGCCGGAACGCCTTGAACGGGCGGAACTTCGCGGGGATGCGGTCGGGGTGAGAGAAGAGAGTGGGGGTCATGGGTCGTTCCCGTTCGAATCATTGATGCTGTCCAGATAACATTACTGACATAGATGTCAATAGCAGGTTAAAGCGCTGGACGGATCATCGCCCCAGCCGTTATAGGCGAATAATACAGTGGAGGGCGATATGCGCGAAGATAGACAAGTTGCGAGCGAACGCCTCGTCACCCTCGACGCGCTGCGCGGCTTTGCCGTGATGGGCATTTTGGCGATGAACATCGTCGCCTTTGCGATGCCCGAAATGGCCTATGTCTCGCCCAAAGCCTATGGCGGCGAAACGGGGTCGGACATCGCCGCCTGGGCGCTCGGCTTCCTCCTGTTCGACGGCAAGATGCGCGGGCTGTTCTCGATCCTGTTCGGGGCGAGCATGCTCCTCATCGTCGATCGCGCCGAGGCGTCGGGACAGGATCCGGAGTCGGTGCACTACCGCCGCATGGCGTGGCTCGCGGTCTTCGGCCTCTGCCACTATTTCTTCCTCTGGTGGGGCGACATCCTTTTCCTCTACGCCGCGGTCGGTTGCATCGCCTTTCGCTTCCGTGCGTGGGAACCGCGCCGGCTGATCAAATGGGCCATCGGCATCTTCACCCTCGGCGTCGTCCTGACCTCGCTTTTCTTCGGCGCGCAGCTCGCGGTCGGAAATGCAGCGGACAATCCCGCGTCGCCGATGGCCGAGGCCGGACGCGAGGTTCGCTCCGAATATGCCAAGATCGACGGCGAAGTGACCGAAGAACTAGCCCTCTATCGTGGTCCCTATCTTCCGATCCTCAACTCACGGCTCGATACCGCGATCAACCCGTTCGTCGGCGTGCTGATGACGATATGGGAAACGCTGCCGCTGATGATGCTCGGCATGGCGCTGTTCCGTAACGGCTTCCTGACCGGTGCGTGGGCGGCGGCCGACTACCGGCGGACGGCGCTGCGCTGGCTGCCCCCGGGGGTGCTGCTGACATTGCTCGTCGGCTGGCTCCAGTGGCGCGCGGGCTTCGACTATCTCGTCGCCGTTAATGCCTTCATGGCGTGGGCAGGACCGGGACGGTTGATGATGACGATCACTTATGCCGCGCTGCTCGTGCTGCTGATCCGGCGTGCCGCTGCCAGCGCATGGATCGCCCGCGTCGCCGCAGCGGGCCGCGCTGCCTTCTCCAACTATCTCGGCACCAGCATCGTGATGACGACACTCTTCTATGGCTATGGGATCGGCCTGTTCGGCGACGTCGGCCGCTGGACGCTCTATCTCGTCTGCGTCGCTATGTGGGCAGTCATGCTGCTGTGGTCCAAGCCGTGGCTCGACCGTTTTCGCTATGGCCCGCTCGAATGGCTGTGGCGCAGTCTCGCGCGCGGGTCACTGCAACCGATGCGTCAATAGCCGACGGCGCGGTCGAACCCCGAAGGGCGGCGCTGGACGAGAGGATTGGCCTCGCGTTCGAGCGCGGCGAGCGTTTCCTCGAACAGCGGACGCAATCCGACGACGCGCGGCAGATATTCCTCGGGGCTGATCTGGCTTTCGACGCAATGACGCGCGAAGACTTCGATGTCCTCAGCGAGCGCGCCGAGTTTTTCGCCGCCGAACTGACGCGCTTCGCTTTTCAGCGTGTGCGCGGGCATGACGAGACCGCGGGCATCGCGCGCGCGCATCGCCTCTTCGATCGCGGCGACAGATTTGGTGCCGTCTTCGCGAAAATAGCCGAGAATCCGTACGAACGCGGCGCCCAGCTGGGCGCGCGTCGCGCGAAACTCATCCCAATCGACCAGGATTTCGTCCAATGCTTTAGTCCCTTGGTGTTCAAATTCGGTCGTGGTCCCAACCGGTCCATGCCGAAGTTGGGTAAAAAAGACGTTACGGTGTCAGGAGTGCGGCAAAGAAAGCCGACCCGTTTTGGGTCAGCGCCGGACTAGCCAGCGTCCCTCGTCAGCCGTCGCGGCATCGGTTTCGACCGACCAGTCATGCTCGTCCGCCAGCGCCGCAACTTCGCGCCCGGCCTGCAGGTCATCGGCGATCAACAGAACCTCGGTGGCATCGCGCATCGCGCGCGCAAGCCGCAGCGCCGGCCAGGGGCAGCGCATTCCGCGTGCATCGACGACCAGCGCCGACGCCTTATTCTTCATAGGGATTGCGCGAATTGCGGAAATTGAGGCGCACGGGAACGCCCTGGAAGCCGAGTTCCTTGCGCATGCCGTTGACCAGATAGCGCGTGTAGCTGCCCGGCAGACTGTCGGTCCGGGTGCCGAACACGACAAAGGTCGGCGGCCGGGTGCGCGCCTGCGTGATATAGCGCAGCTTGATCCGCTTGCCGCCGGGTGCCGGCGGCGGGTTGTTTTCGACCGCGTTCTCGAACCAGCGGTTGAGCTTCGCGGTCGAAACGCGGTTGGTCCAGATCGCGCGCTGTTCGAACGCGACGCGGACCAGCGTATCGATACCCTTGCCCGTCGCACCCGAAATGCTGAGCACCGGGACGCCCTTGACCTGGCTGAGCCCGTCCTCGAGCGCGGCGCGGACGCCGTTGAACAGCGACGACGGGTCTTCGGCGACGTCCCACTTGTTGAGCGCGACGATCAGCGCGCGGCCTTCCTGCAAGACGCGGTCGGCGATGTGCAGATCCTGCGATTCGAGCCCCTTGGTGGCGTCGAGCAGGAGGACGACCACCTCGGCGAAATCGACCGCATGGAGCGCGTCGGCGACCGACAGTTTTTCGAGCTTTTCGACCACCTTGGCGCGCTTTCGCATGCCCGCGGTGTCGAACAGCTGAATCTCGTGGACCTCGCCGTCCTTCTCCCACTGCCAGTCGACGCGGATCGAATCGCGGGTGATCCCGGCTTCGGGACCGGTGATCAGACGGTCCTCGCCGATCATGCGGTTGATCAGAGTCGACTTGCCCGCGTTCGGACGGCCGACGATCGCCAGCTTCATCGGGCCGAGCGGCGCGTCCTCGTCCTCTTCGCCCTCAACCGGCGGTGGCACCGCTTCGAACGCGGCGGCATCGAAACCATCAACGATCGGGCGCAGCGCGTCGAACAGGTCGACGATGCCTTCGCCATGCTCGGCGCTGAGCGCGATCGGATTGTCGAAGCCGAGCGAATAGCTCTCCATCAGGCCGTTTTCGCCCTGCTTCCCCTCGGCCTTGTTGACGACGAGGATGATCGGCGTGTCTTCGCTGCGCAGCCAGCGCGCGATTTCCTCGTCGAGCGGGGTGACCCCGGCGCGGCCGTCGATCATGAACAACGCCGCGTCGGCCTCGCGCACCGCCTTTTCGGTCTGCACACGCATCCGGCCGGGCAAGGTCGCCGCGTCATAATCCTCGAAACCCGCGGTATCGACGATGCGGAAATCGAGGCCGAGCAGATGACCGTCGCCCTCGCGGCGGTCGCGCGTCACCCCGGGCTGGTCGTCGACGAGCGCAAGGCGCTTGCCGACCAGCCGGTTGAAAAGCGTCGATTTGCCCACATTGGGCCGGCCGACAATGGCAATCGTCGCGAATCGCGACATGAGACTTTTCCCTATTACACCGGGCCGCCCCGGCCCGGACGCTGTATCAGCGCCAGGCCGTGATCTGCCCGTCGTCCGCGAGGACGTACAAAGTATTGTTCGCGACCACCGGGGTCTGCGACAGCGGCGATTTGAATTCGGTCGTGCCGAGGAGCGATCCGTCGGTCGGCGAGAATTCCGACAAGACGCCTTCGCTGTTGACCGCGATCAGCCGGCCGCCGGCGAGAATCGGTCCCGACCAGCGGATCGGATCCTTCTTTTTCTTTTCGGTTTCGACGCGGAAGCGCGCGAGTTGCTGCAGCCAGCGTACCTTGCCGTTCGCACGCGCGACGGCCAGAAGCTTGGCGTCGTCGGTCATCGCATAGACCCACTCACCCACGACATAAGGCGTCGAAATGCCGGCGATCGAGATTTCCCAGCTGCGCTGGCCGGTGACGAGTTCATAGCTCGCCATGCGGCCGCCCTGGCCGAGCGCGAAGACACGGCCGCGATCAATGACCGGATCGGCATCGACGTCGGTCAGCGTCGACACCGACAGCGCCATCGACGTGCGCGCGAGCGCGTCTTCCCACAGGTCGCGACCGTTTTCGTAGCGATAGGCCTGAACCTCGCCCGACGAGAAGCCGGCGACGATCGTCCCCTGCCCCGCCGCGGGCGACGCGGCGCCGAACACGCTGCCCGCCTCCATCGACGCGGTGGCCTGCCACTGCACCGCACCATTGGCGGCGTTGAGCGCGTAAATCTGGTTGTCCTGGCTGATCACATAGACGCCGCCGAACGCAATCGTCGGTGCGCCGCGCAGCGGGCCGGTCGGCTTCACTTTCCAGATCACCGATCCGTCGGCGACGTTCAACGCCGCGACGTCACCGACGCCGCTGGTCGCATAAACGACGTTGCCGTCGACCCCGGCGCCGCCGCCGAACAGCGACGCCTTGAAATCCTTACCCGTGCTGCCGATCGGCACGCTCCACAATTTCGCGCCCGTGTCGGCGGCGAAGGCGGTGACCACGGCATCGGTATCGACGACGAACAGACGATTGTCGGCGATCACCGGCGACGAGGCGAGACGCTGTTTGTTGGTGCTGCCCGCGATATTCGCTTCCCACAGCTTGGTCCGCGTCGTGGCGAGCGCCGGATGGCCCATCGATTTCGATGCGTTGCCGCCCGACTGCGCCCACGCGGCATTGACCGCCGGTTCGGGCAGCACGACCGCGATCGACGCGGTGGCCGGGTCGATCTTGACGCTGCTGTCGTTCGACAGGATCGACACGCGGTCGCCGATCGTCGGGGTCTTCGGCCCGCCGTCACCCTTGAGCACGCCGCATGCCGTCAGCGGCAGCGCGAGCAGCGCCGCATAAATTCCGAAACGCGCTTTCCGCATATTATCTGGCTTCCTCAGTCTTTGCGGCTGCCGCTGCCTTTGGCGCAGCATTGCCTTTCTGGTCCCCGGCGGCGACGGCTTGCGCCGCGCCTTTCTTTTCGGCTGCGGCGCTTTCGTCCGCCCGGTCGGCGACCGCGTCGACGCCGAGCATCCCCGCCATCTGCACCGACCGCGATTGCAGCGATTTGCTCACATTGGGCAATTTGGCGATGCGGCCATAAAGCGCGCCGGCCTGGTCGAACTGGCCAAGCTGGTAATGCGCGGTCGCCGACAGTTCAGCGGCGCTCGCGAACCAGCTCGACGCCGGATCCTTGGCATCGACCATCGGCTTCATCCGCGCGATCACCACTTCGGGCTTCAGCATGTCATATTCGAACGCCGTCTGGCGGATCAGCGCGAGGTCGCGCAGCGCCTGGTCGAGCTTGGTGTCGGCCGCGACCTTCGCCATCAACGCGGCGGCGGCCTTCAGGTCGCCGGTCTGTGCCTTGATATTCGCTTCCTGCATCTGCGCGACCGCGCGATAGGCGGGATCGCCTTCGGCGGCGAGCTTCTGCAATTCGGCGGTCGCGGCGCGCGGCTGGTTGGTGCCGAGCTTGTCGAACGCCGCGATCAGCTCTTCGGCCTGCTCGCCGCGCGCGGCATCCTGCTGGTGGCTCCAGAAGAGATAGCCGCCGAACGCCAGCAGGGCGGCGATAACGCCGCCGATGATCCAGCGGCCATAGCGCTGCATGATCGTATCGAGCCGGTCCTTGCGGACGGCTTCGTCGACTTCCTGCAACAGCGCGGCATCATTCGTCGGGCTCAGGGCCAATCAAACCTCCATAAACTCAATATTGGCCCGGGCCTTCAGCATCGCGCCGGCCGCTTCCTTAGCGACGGCGCCGAAAAACGCCAAGCGTTTCACTCTGCACGGATCGCCGGACACTCAACCTGCGTAGGTCTGATCCTCGGTCGGGAATGAACGGGACCTGACTTCGTCGGCATAGTCCTTGACCGCGCCTTCGACGACGCTTGCCATATTTCCGAAACGCTTCACGAACTTGGGCACGCGCTCGAACATGCCGAGCATGTCGTCGGTGACGAGCACCTGGCCATCGCATTGCGCCGAAGCGCCGATGCCGATCGTCGGGCAATCGACCTTATTCGTGATCTCGATCGCGATCGATTCGAGCACGCCTTCGATCACGATCGAAAAGGCGCCGGCCTGGGCAACGGCAATCGCATCTTCGACGATCGAGCGCGCTTCTTCCTCGCTCTTGCCGCGCACGCCATAGCCGCCGAGGATGTTCACCGCCTGCGGGGTCAGCCCGACATGGCCCATCACCGGAATGCCGCGCTGGGTCAGGAATTCGATCGTCGGGGCGAGCACTTTGCCGCCCTCGACCTTCACCGCCGCCGCGCCGGTTTCCTTGAGCAACCGCGCGGCGTTGTCGAACGCCTGCTGCGGGCTGCCTTCATAGCTGCCGAACGGCATGTCGACGATCACCGCGGCATGATAGCTGCCGCGCACGACCGCGGCGCCGTGCAGCGCCATCATGTCCATCGTCACCCCGACGGTATGCGGCAGGCCATAGATCACCTGCGCGAGCGAATCACCGACGAGCAGCATGTCGCAATGCGGGTCGAGCAGTTGCGCCATGCGGACGGTGTAGGCGGTGAGCATCACGATCGGTTCGCCGCCCTTGCGCTGGCGAATCCGTGGCACGGTGAGGCGTTTCATCGGCTGCGGCGTCGGATTGGCGCGGCTGGTCGATGTGTCGAAGGTGAGCGTTTTCGGGAGCGTGGACATGGGGCGGGGGTCTAGCCCCTCGGCGCCCCGAGCGAAAGGTCGAAGAGCAGCAATGGTAATTCTGCTTGACTCCATGTTATACATTTTTAACATCAGGTCAGACTGGACGAACATTGGAGATTCGTACGATGGCGTTTCGCGAAAAAATCGACTGGTTGAGCTTTGCGGTGATCCTGCTCGGCTTTTCAGCCTATTTCTGGATTTTCCCTATGGTGTCGGCGACCGTGAGGGCATGGCGGCACAGGCGGGATTGTTGATCGCGCTGGCGATCATCTTCACGATCATCATGACGATTGCGGCGACGCTGTTTGCGGTGATGCGGCCCAGGGATGCCAATGCCCCCGCCGACGAGCGCGACCGCAATATTACACGGCGCGCCAGCGGGTTCGCCTATTATGTCCTGATTGCCGGGCTTGCCGGCTGTTTCGCGCTCGCGCACATCACGCGCGATCTAGTGCTGGTGCTCAACGCCGTTCTGGCCGCCGCCGTGGTCGCCGAACTCGTCCGGCTGGGACTGCAGATCCGTTTCTATCGGACCGGCCAGTGAGGCTGGGCACCGCACGCGTGGCGCATCGTCGAGGTCCGCATGGCTAGACCGCCTTTCACCAACGATATTCGCACGCTGCGCTTCCTCAAGGGCGAAATGACGCAGGGCGAGCTTGGCGACCGCGTCGGCGTGACTCGGCAGACGATCGCGGCGATCGAGCAAGGCAAATATTCGCCGTCGCTCGAGGTCGCGTTCCGGATCGCGCACGTCTTCGGCAAGCCGCTCGAGGCCGTGTTCCAATGGAATGACGCCAGCGATTGAGACAGTGCGGCCGCGCGGGCCCGGACCGATGTCCCCTCCCCGGTGGTGTCGGCCCGGGCCTTAGGCGGCGCTGAGCGCCGCAAGCTGCTCGTCGCTGAGGCGGAGGTCGAGGCTGCCCATCAGCTCGTCCAGCTGTTCCACCGACGTCGCGCTGGCGATCGGCGCGGTCACACCCGGTTGGGAGGCCACCCACGCCAAGGCGATCTGCGACAGGGTGGCGCCGGCCTCCGCCGCGATGCGGTCCATCGCGGCGAGCACCGCCGGCCCCTTGCCATCGAGATAGGGTTTGACGCGCGCGCCGCGCGGACTTTTGCCAAGGTCGCCGGGCTCACGATATTTGCCCGACAGATAGCCCGAGGCGAGGCTGAAATAGGTCACGACCCCCAGCCCCTCGTCGATGCGAAGCTGTTGCAGCGCGCCTTCATATTGGTCGCGGTCGAGCAGGTTGAGCTCGGGCTGCATCGCGGTGAAGCGCGGCAGGCCCCTTTCGTCCGCCACCCGCAGCGCCTCCGCCAAACGTTCGGCCGAATAGTTCGACGCACCGATCGCGCGCACGGTCCCGGCATCGAGCAGCTCGGCAAAGGCGCCGAGCACTTCGCCCAGCGACACGTCGGGATCGTCCTTGTGCGCGAAATAGAGGTCGATGACGTCGGTGCCGAGCCGCTCGAGCGAACCCTGCACGGCCTCGCGGATCCGGTCGGGCTTCAGCCCGCCGGGCATCATGCCGACCTTGGTCGCGATCAGCACGCTGTCGCGCGCGCCGCTTTCCTTCAGCCACGCGCCCATCATGCGTTCGGACTCGCCGCCCTTGTGGCCGGGAACCCATGCCGAATATACGTCGGCGGTGTCGATCATCCCGCCGCCAAGCTCGACGAAGCGGTCGAGAACGGCGAAGCTCGCGTCGCGCCCCGCGGTCATGCCGAAGACATTGCCGCCAAGGACGAAGGGCCGGATCGACAGGCCGCTCTGGCCCAAAGCTCGTTCGGTCATTTCCCGCTCTCCTTCCGCACCGTTGCAACCGCTTCGCGCGGATTGTCGCTGAACAGCCCGTCGATCCCGGTTTTCAGATAGGCGGCGATTTCACCAGCAAGATCGCCATGCCCGGCCGGATTGACCCCGCCCTTGTCGTCCAGCGGCAGGAAATAATTTTCGCGGCGGAACGTCCAGGGATGAACCTTGAGACCCGCAGCATGTGCATCGCGCACCAGATCGGTCGGCTTGCCGAGCCGGCCGAGCGCGCCGCGCGGGATCACCATCGCCTTGTTCGGGCCGATGCCGTCGGCATAGGCGGCGATCATTTTCAGCCCGGCGGGCGACGTCATGGCGGCATAGCTGGTGCCGGGCCGGTCGGCGGGGCCGCCCTCGGCATCGATCAGCTGGATCAGCGGCAGCTCGCTCTTGGCGCGCAGGTCCATCAGGTTGCCGACCTCGAAGCTCTGGATGAACACCGGCGCGGTGCGGCCGCGATAGCCAAAGCGATCGAGCACCCTGAGCAAGGGCGCCTCGTGCGGCAGCCCGATCGAGACGAAATAGCCCGGGTGCTTGGTTTCGGGATAGACGCCGACGGGCTTCGGCCGTCCCTTGTTGACCTCGGCGAGCAGAGTCAGGATTTCCTCGAAGGTCGGGATTTCGAACCGGCCGTCATATTCGGTGCTGCGCAGCTTCGGCAGCCGCTCGCGTGCGCGCAGCGTCTTGAGTTCGGCCAGCGTGAAATCTTCGGTGAACCAGCCGGTGACCGCCTGCCCGTCGATCGTCTTCGTGGCCTTGCGGGCGGCGAATTCTGGATGCGCGGCGACGTCGGTTGTTTCCGAAATCTCATTCTCGTGCCGCGCAACGAGCACGCCGTCCTTGGTCAGCACGAGGTCGGGCTCGATATAATCGGCACCAAGGTCGATCGCGAGCTTATAGCCAGCCAGCGTATGTTCGGGGCGTTCGCCCGACGCGCCGCGATGCGCGATCACGATCGGCGGCTGGCCATCGAGGGTCGGCAGCACGGTCACCGGGTCAGCCGTGCAACCGGCGAGCAGCATGAAAGCCAACAGCGCCGCGAGCGACCGGATCATGCCGCAAAACGCGCCCGCCAGTCATCGGCCGAAAAGCCGACGCTGATATCGCCGTCGGCCTCGACGACCGGGCGGCGGATCATCGCCGGCTGACCCAGCATCAATACCTTGGCGGCCGTCGCGTCGAGCCCTTCCTTCTCTGCGTCGGGCAGCTTGCGAAACGTCGTCCCGGCCTTGTTGAGCAGCTTTTCCCAACCGAGCGCATCGATCCAGCCCTGAAGCCGCGCGGCGTCGAGCCCATCCTTGCGCACGTCGTGGAAGCGATAGGCGACGCCCTGCTCGTCGAGCCAGCGCCGCGCCTTCTTCACCGTATCGCAGTTCGAAATGCCATAGAGAATCATCGTCATGGACTGAGGACTTAGCAGGCGCGGGTTGCAGTTTCGAGGCTGGGGAAGGCAATACTCAAGAAATTGCCGACCGCTCGGCGATGCGCGTGTTCGCGCTCGCCAGCTTGCCGCGAAGCGCGCGCGCGAAGCCTTCGTGGAGGGCGCCCGCAATCCCGGGGTTGGCCGCCAGATAGGCGCGCAGCGCCGCGGCGGGAACGAACCACAGCCGGGCGTTGCTGCCGAGCGTCACCGTCCCGGTCGCTTGGGCGCCATCGAGCACCGTCGCTTCGCCGATCAGCGCGCCGCCCGAAACTTTCCCGATCTCGACGCCGTCGCGCAGGATCGCCGCCTGCCCTTCCGCCAGATAGAAGAGGCTGGGTGCCGCCTGATTCTCGCGGATCAGCACCTCGCCGCGCTTTGCCGAAATCCAGTGCCCCTGATCGATCAGATCGCGCGCGGCCGCAGCGCCGAGGCCGGAAAAATGCTGGCGGCGCAATTCCTCTTCTTCGGGCGAAAACTGCACCTTTGTGCCGCGCAGCCACAGCCGCGCCAAAATGCCGATGTTGACGACGAGGATCGCGAGCACGAGCAGGCTGGACCCGATGTCGGGCTCGCGAAACAAGGCCAAAGGCAAAGCGACCAAGGCCGCGGTGGCGAGGCCGATGCGGACATAGTCGATCCGCACGACAAAACTTGTCGCCAACAGGAGCAGCAGCGCCCCGTACAGGAACCATGCGGAATCGAAATTCGCCATAGCCAATCGCTTCGCGTCGAGACCCCAACCCGGGTCACGGGTGTATAACGTTGTCGATCGCCAAAAGCCTTGGTCGCGCGAGGCTAATCGCATTTCCGCAGCGTGTAATAAACTACCAGTTTTGGTCTCTCAAGAAAAGCATAGGTGCGCAAATGTCACGATAATGCTAATTTTCAGGTTTGATCGTGCCGGAAACATTGCTTCCGTGCGGCATAGGCGCCATGTGGCGCTCGATTCGAACGCGAAAAGACAGGCAGATGACAAAAAACTGGCAACCGCATAGCTGGCGCTCGCACGAGGCCCGCCAGCTTCCCACCTATCGCGACGCCGACGCGCTGGCGGCCGCCGAGCGCGAGCTCAGCAATTATCCGCCGTTGGTGTTTGCCGGCGAGGCGCGCGACCTGACCGCCGACCTTGGCCGCGTGGCTGAGGGCAAGGCGTTCCTGCTGCAGGGTGGCGATTGCGCCGAAAGCTTTGCCGAATTCCATCCGAACAACATCCGCGACACCTTCCGCGTACTGCTCCAGATGGCGGTCGTGCTGACCTTCGCGTCGAAGATGCCCGTGGTGAAGCTCGGCCGCATGGCGGGCCAGTTCGCCAAGCCGCGTTCGGCCGATCTGGAGGACATCGATGGCGTGTCGCTGCCGAGCTATCGCGGCGACATCATCAACGACATCGCGTTCGAGGAAGCGGGCCGCGAGCCCGACCCGCAACGCATGGTCAAGGCGTATAACCAGTCGGCGGCGACGCTGAACCTGCTGCGCGCCTTCGCGAACGGCGGCTATGCGAACCTGCATCAGGTCAATGCCTGGACGCACGATTTCATGGACCGCAGCCCGTGGGCAAAGAAATATCAGGAGACCGCGGCGCGGATTTCCGAAGCGCTCGCCTTCATGGAAGCATGCGGCGTGACCCCCGAAACGGTGCCGCAGATCAAGGGCACCAGCTTCTATACCAGCCACGAAGCGCTGCTGCTCCCCTATGAGCAGGCGCTGACGCGGCAGGACAGCCTGACCGGCGGCTGGTACGATACCTCGGGCCACTTCCTGTGGGTCGGCGACCGCACGCGTTTCGAAGGCTCGGCGCATATCGAATATCTGCGCGGGATAGGCAATCCGGTCGGCATGAAGTGCGGCCCCAGCCTCGAGCCCGATGTGCTGCTGCGCCTGCTCGACACGCTCAATCCGAACCATGTCGCGGGCCGCATGACGCTGATCACGCGCTATGGCCACGACAAGATCGAGGCGCATCTGCCCAAGCTGGTGCGCGCGGTGAAGGAATCGGGTCACCCCGTCGTCTGGTCGTGCGACCCGATGCACGGCAATGTCATCAAGACGCCCAACGGCTACAAGACGCGCCCGTTCGAGCGCATCCTCGCCGAAGTGCGCGGCTTCTTCGCCGTGCACCGCGCCGAGGGCACGCATGGCGGCGGCATCCATATCGAAATGACCGGCCAGAATGTCACCGAATGCACCGGCGGCGCGATGGACGTGACCCAGATGGATCTCGCCGACCGCTATCACACGCATTGCGACCCGCGGTTGAATGCGGGGCAGTCGCTCGAACTCGCGTTCCTGCTCGCCGAGATGCTCAATCAGGAAATGGCCGACCGCGCGAAGCAGGCGGCTTGATTATTCCGTCGCCCCCGCGAAGGCGGGGGCCGCTATCGACCTTGCGCTAGGCTGACTGCGGCCAGTTAAGGGCTGGACATGCCCCGCATGTCCAAGGATTGTCCGGGGGACAATCCGACCCTTCACTCCTTCGCGGGGGCGACGTCCATTCTTTCTCTTACTTACCCGGCCACCGCTTCGTATCGGCGAACGCCCGGCCGATCGCGACATGCAGGTCGGCATCCTCGGCCGCGCCGCCGAGCGGGATCTTGTCGGAGAAATTGTCCGCGGCGGTATGATAGTCGCTGCCGAGGAAGGCTTCGAGCAGCTTCATGTCAGAAAAGCTGCCGCCGACCATCAGCGACGTCACGCCCTTCGCGCCCAGCGCCCAGCCGTCTTGCCGCTGGATGAAGGCGTCGGCCTCGCCATCCTCATCGAGCTTGCGACCGAGCTTCGTCGCCGCCTCGCGCACCACCGCGTCATAAGCGGGCTTGCCGCGCCCGATCGTCGCGACAGGGGTGCCGCGCGGCGAAATCGCGATCGTGTCGATGTTGAGCGCAACGGTGATGTCCGAGAGCGGCACCACCGGATGATCGGCGAAATAATGCGCGCCGAGCAGGCCCTTTTCCTCGGCTGTCGTCGCCATGAAATAGATGTCGCGGTCGGGACGCGTACCCGATCCGAGCCGCTTCGCGACCTCGATCAGCACCGCGATACCGCTCGCATTGTCGACCGCGCCGTTGCAGATGCGGTCGGCCGCGCCTTCGGCCTCGCAAATGCCGAGATGGTCCCAATGGCCGAGGAACAGCACCGCCTTGCCGTCGGGCTTGGCGCCAGGAAGCTTGGCGATGATATTGTTGCTGGCGAAGGGCCGCGTGATCGATTTTGCCGTGATGTCGGCAGTCACCGGCAGCACCGCGCCCTTATAATCGGGCGATTTCGCCGCTTCGCGGAGCGCGCCGCCATCCTGCCCCGCTTTCTTGAGCAGCGCATCGGCCGCCTCGAGCGACAGGAAGCCGCTGACCGGCGCGCCCGGCTTGGCGCTCGCAAGGCGCATCGACTTGGCGCCCGCGCTCTCGCGGAGTTGCACCCACGGCACCGCGTCGGTGGCGATCACCAGGACGGCGCTCGCCCCCGCATCGGCGAGCATCTGGCGCCGCTCGCGATAACGCGGCAGCTTGTCGCCGAACGGGGCATTGTCGAACAGCATGATCGCCAGCTTGCCCTTGACGTCGGCATTGACCTTGCCCGCGCCGTCGACCCCATAGCCGACGAAGATCGCGGGCACGTCCGCCAGCGATACCGACGCATCGCGGCTGCTCAGGATGATCCCGTCATCCTCGAGCGCGAAGTCGCGGCCGTTGACCTTGAACTTCGCCGTCCCGCCGAGTGCCTGTGTCTCGACAAAAGGCACCGGCTGGAGCCACGGCGTCGTGCTGCCCGGCACGGCTTCGAGCCCTGCCTTTGCCCATTCGCCGACGATATAGGCGATCGTGCGATCCTCGCCCTCGGTTCCCGGCGCGCGGCCTTCGAACGCGTCGCTCGCGAGGATCTTGATATGATCGGCGAGCTCGGCCTCGGTGATCGGCGCATCTCCCTTGGCCGACGCGGCCGAAGCAGCGGGAGCAATAGCAAGAAGGGCGATGGCCGCGACGGCGGCGTGGAAACGGGTGGTTTTCATGGCGCCGCCGCATGGCATTTCCGCCGCCGCCCGGCAAGGCGCGTTCGTCGAAAGACGAACGGCAACACTAAAGCCCCTCCCCTTCAGGGGAGGGGTTGGGGCGGGGGGGTGTCGAGGTCGCGCAAGGCCGATGGCCCCCACCCCGCTGCGACTAGGGAGCACGCTCCCAAGTCTCGCTGCCCCTCCCCTGAAGGAGAGGGGCTGAATATCACCGCCCTGCGCGTTCGAGCAGCGTCCGCGCCGCCGCGACATGCATATCCTCGATCATCCGCCCGTCGTGGCGCTGCGCACCCCCGGTTGCCGCCGCGACGAGCGCCTCGGCCGCCGCGATCTCGCGTTCGGACGGGGCAAAGGCGGTGTTACACGGATCGACCTGCGACGGGTGGATCAGCGTCTTGCCATCGAAACCGAGCCGCCGTCCTTCGGCGGCCTCGGCGACGAAGCCCTCGGCATCGTCGATCGCGTTATAGACGCCGTCAAAACCCCACACGCCGCCGGCGCGCGCAGCAAGGACGATCGACTGGATGGCATGGCCCATCGCGCCGCGATCCATCCCGTCGGGCAGTTTGAGCTCGTGCGCGAGGTCGTTGAGCCCGGCGATCAAGCCGCTGACTGCCGGATCGGCGGCAATATCGCGCGCGGCATAGATCGCCGCCGGCGTCTCGATCATCGCGAAGACCGGCAAGCCGAGGCCGCGCAGCGGGTCGAGATCGGACGGCGCATCGACTTTCGGAAGCACCACGGCGTCGAGCTGCAACCCGGCGAGCGCGGAAATATCGTCCGCCTGTTCGGCCGTCCCCGTCGCATTCACCCGCACCGCAACGCGCTTGCCCGGAAAGCCGGCCGCGACCGCCGCGCGCATCGCAGCGCGCGCTTCGCCCTTGCGGTCCGCAGGCACCGCATCCTCGAGGTCGATGATCAGCATGTCGGCGGCAAGCCCGCCCGCCTTTTCAAGCGCGCGCGCGTTCGATCCGGGGACATAGAGCAAGGAGCGCGGCGGAGAGTCACTTGGCGTCATATGCTTTTCTGTGGCGCAGCCGGACCATTGCCGCAATAAGGAAGGCGGTTGCAGACGGAAATTGCTGAGGGGGTATTCGATGTATTTCGCACTTGCACTGGTAGTTCTGGCACTGGTGTTCCTGATCTGGGCGCTGACCCCGGTCCGGCAGGGATTTGCCTATACGATCGAACGCTTCGGCCGCTACACGCACACCGCACAGCCGGGGCTGAACTTCATCATGCCGATCTTCGACCGCGTTGGTCGCAAGGTGAATATGATGGAGCAGGTGCTCGACATTCCCGGCCAGGAAATCATCACCAAGGACAATGCGATGGTCGCGGTCGACGGCGTCGTCTTTTTCCAGGTGCTCGATGCCGCGCGCGCCGCTTATGAAGTCAGCGACCTGTACCTCGCGATCATGAACCTGACGACGACCAATTTGCGCACGGTGATGGGGTCGATGGACCTCGACGAAACGCTTTCGAAGCGTGACCATATCAATGCGCGCCTGCTCGTCGTGGTCGACGAAGCAACCTCGCCCTGGGGGGTCAAGATCACCCGCGTCGAGATCAAGGACATCCGCCCGCCCGCCGACATTTCGAACGCGATGGCGCGGCAGATGAAGGCCGAGCGCGAAAAGCGCGCCAACATCCTCGAAGCCGAAGGCATGCGCGCCTCCGAAATCCTGCGCGCCGAGGGCGAGAAGCAGGGCCAGATCCTGCAGGCCGAGGGCCGCCGCGAAGCCGCCTTCCGCGATGCCGAAGCGCGCGAACGCGAAGCCGAGGCCGAAGCCAAGGCGACGCAGATGGTGTCGGACGCGATCGCGAGCGGCAATGCGCAGGCGATCAATTACTTCATCGCGCAAAAATATGTCGAGGCGGTGAGCCAGTTCGCGACGAGCCCGAACGCAAAGACGATCCTGTTCCCGGTCGAGGCGACGCAGCTGATCGGCACGCTCGGCGGGATCGGCGAACTCGCGCGCGACGCGCTCGAACGCAAGACGGGAGCCTGACATGCCCGAATGGCTGACGAACATGGAACCGCATTGGGCGTGGCTGTCGCTCGGCGTGCTGCTCGCCGCCGCCGAGATCGTCGCGCCGGGCTTCTTCCTGATCTGGCTGGGCGCCGCCGCGATCGTGACCGGCGCGATCGCGTGGATCGTCCCACTGAGCATTCCCTTGCAGCTCGGCGTCTTTGCCGTCCTGTCGTTCATTGCGCTGTACGGCGCGCGCCGCTGGCTGAAAGCGAACCCGATAACGTCGGCCGACCCGCACCTCAACCAGCGCGGCGGCCGCCTGATCGGTGAAGTGCTGACGGTGACCCAGGCAATCGAGGACGGGCGCGGCCGCGCCAAGGTCGGCGACGGCGAATGGCCGGTGCGCGGGCCCGATGTCGCCGAAGGTGCGAAGGTGCGCGTTGTCAGCGCCGACGGCGGCGTGCTGGTGGTCGAGGCGGCCTAACCGCCCTTTGGCCGCGAATAGACCGCGACGACATGCCCTAACGCGTCGCTTTCGCCGATGCGGCGAAAGCCGAGCTTCGCCGATACGCGTTCCGAGGCGTCGTTACCGAGATCGATGATGCAGCGCACTTCCTTGGCGTCGAGGTTCGCGTCGGCCCAGCCGAGTGCTGCGGTCATCGCTTCGGTCGCATAGCCGGCGCCCCAATGATCGGCATCGAACGCCCAGCCTGCCTCGGGCATTCCTTCGAGTTCGGGCATGCCGCGGCAGAAATAGCTGAGCCCCCCCATGCCGACGAGCGCGTCGCTT
Source organism: Sphingopyxis sp. MSC1_008 (assembly GCF_023197165.1). GTDB lineage: Bacteria > Pseudomonadota > Alphaproteobacteria > Sphingomonadales > Sphingomonadaceae > Sphingopyxis. The sequence goes on along the minus strand of NZ_JALPRD010000007.1, from coordinate 67,666 downwards.
GACCGGTCGGCGAATACCCAATAGCCGAAGCCCATCACCGGCCACAGCCCGGCCGAGCTCAGAAACTTGCCCCAGCTGACGTCGGGGGCACGCGGTTCGCCGCCGATGAAGCGCGTAACGCGTTCGTCGGCCCACATCGTAATATGGACATCCTTGTCGGACAGGCGCCCCGGCCGCAGGCGCAGGCGTTCGGTCTCGATGACGGGGGGCGCAGTAAAAGCTTTGGTCGACATGGCGCGGGTGTGCCGAAGCGGGCCCGGGCGGTCAATCGGGGATCAGATAATGATCGAACAGGTCGTGCAGCACCGCAGTGCCGTCGACCTGCTGCTTCGCACGCATCACCGCGAGCGTGTCGACGCGTGCCAGCACATCGACGTGGCGAAGCACGCCATGATAATGCGGCCGGTCCTGAAAATCGTGGAACAGGAAGACGCATTCGGGTTTGCAGTGAATGATCGCCTGCAACAGGCACGCGACCCGAAAGCGTCCGTCGATCAGCACCGCATCGGGGCTGCCCTGCACGTTTCGCCATATATCGGTGTGGTAATGCGGCCAGTCGCGGATCCGGCTTTCGTCCGCCGGATAACCCCATTCGGCCACGTGGCCGATATCGACGTGAAAGGGTGTGAATTCGACGACTTCGCGCGCGACGTCGGCCTGGACCTTTGCGAGCCAGGCGGGATCGCTGTCGACGCTGACAATCCGGCGCACCTGCCGCGCCGCCACCACCGTGCTGCCGCCGCAACCGAATTCGAGCAAGGATGAAAGCCCCGCCAGTTGCAGCTCGAACTGCGTGACTTCGGCCGCGGTCATTTGTGGTTGCATGGTCCCCTCCACCCACAAAGGGATGTGGGAACGCGTTCGCGGCGTCCAGCGGCATTGCAGCCGCCTCTCCGCGGATGAGGCGGCCCAGAGACAGGGAGAGAGAACCGCTCTGGACCGCCGCAACCGCGGAGATAGGGCGATCAGGCGGCCGCGGCAGCCAGCTCGGGCTTCGACGAATGCGCCGGCATGATCGCGTCGGCATAATCGCTCTCATATTTCTTGATCAGCGCGCGGTCGTCGTGGTTCCACGGATGGAAGCCGGGCATGAAATAGGAAAGCCAGGGGAAGAAGCTCTTGCGCAGTACCCCCGGCGTGCCGAGCAAATACCACCAGATGCACGCAGTGACGCGCCAGCCGGTGAGGCCGTCCTGCCGCAGCAGCGCCTTCATCCCCTTGACGCGCTTTGGCCAGAAGCGCGAGGTGACGAGGATCATCATCAGCGACTTGGCGCGCCAGCGGCGGAATCGGCTCCAGTCCTTCGTCGCGTGGAGCCAGGTGTCGTACGCAACGCCCTTATGCTCGATTTCCTCGATCGCGTGCCATTTCCACAAGGCGGCCCATTCGGGCTCGGCACCCGCATACATCTTGTCCTCGCGCAGCATCACCGCCGCCATCATCGCGGTATAATGTTCGAGCGCGATCGTCGCCATCAGGTTGACGATCTGCGGGCGCGTCTTGATGAGATCGAGCACCTGATTGACGTCATCCTCAAGCTCCGAAAGATCGTAACCCGCCTCGGCCGCCTTCTTGTTGAAGACGACATGTTCGCGGCTGTGGATCACTTCCTGCTGAGTGAAGGCGCGGATTTCGCGTGCCAGCTTCTCGTCCACCCCATCGCGGTGCGCCTTCACCGCTTCTATGAACATCGCCTCGCCGCGCGGGAAGGTGACCGACAGCGCGGTGTGGAATGCCGAGGCGATCGGATCGCCGTTGAGCCACCAGCGGCCCTGTTTGTCGTCGCGGCCAAAGCGCATGTCGCGCGGGGTAATCGAAAGATCGGCGGGCGTCGGCGACTGGGAAAGGCTGGACATATGGCTCATACCGTCGAAAAGGGGAGACGGGCCAGCAATAGGGTTTACTTACACACATGTCAATAGTGAAGAAGCGTTTGAGTCCCGAGGAAAGCCGTTCGGCGGCGCTAGAGGCTGCGCGCCAGATTTTGGTCGAAACGGGACCGGCGGCGGTGACGCTGAAGGCCGTTGCGGCGCGCATCGACCGCACGCACGCGAACCTGCTCCACCATTTCGGCAGCGCCGCGGGGCTGCAAAAGGCGCTCGCCGCCTATCAGGCCGAAACGGTGTGCGCGACGATCGGCAGAAAAATGGCCGAATCGCCGCCCGGCGAACGCAATGTGCGCGAAATCGTCGACCTTGCCTTCGACGCCTTTAACGAGGGCGGCGCGGGCGCGCTCGCGACATGGATGGCGGCGACGGGCAATGACGATGCGCTCGACCCGATCGTCGATGCGATCCACAAGCTGATCGACGGCATGTCGCCCGATGCGCACGAAAAGCGCCTGATGCACGAGGATACGCTCGCGCTGGTGCTGATGGCATTGGGCGATGCGCAGCTCGGCGGCCCGATGGCCGAGGCGCTCGACCTGCCGCGCGACACCTCGCGCGTGCTCGCGACCGAACTCATCACCGGGCGGATCGCGAAATTCTGGGCGGAGCATGGTGGCAAGCCGCAGGGCTAAGCCGCTGGCAATTTTGTTGCGCGCGCGCTAAGGGGCCGCATCCCCCATCCCCGTTCGCATCGAGCGAAGTCGAGATGCCCCTCGGCTTGGCGCCATGCTGCGGGGTGTCTCGCCGAAGTTTACCCTGAGCGCCCGCCCTGCGGGCAGTCGATGGGCTCGACACGAGCGGGTTTAGAGGTTTAGTTCCAGTTTCCGCCCTAAAGGCCCCGCTATGCATTTCCTCGACCAAGCCAAGATCTTCATCAAGTCCGGCGACGGCGGCCCTGGCGCCGTCAGTTTCCGGCGCGAAAAATATGTCGAATATGGCGGCCCCGACGGCGGCAATGGCGGCAAGGGCGGCGACGTGATCTTCGAAGCGGTCGCCGGCCTCAACACGCTGATCGACTTTCGCTACACACAGCATTTCAAAGCGAAGCGCGGCACCCCCGGCGCGGGCCGCGACCGCACCGGCGCGGGCGGCCCCGATCTTGTCATCCAGGTCCCGATCGGCACGCAGATCCTCGACGATGACGAGGACCGCAGCCTGCTTGCCGACCTGACCAAGGAGGGCGAACAGCTCGTCTTCCTGCGCGGCGGCGATGGAGGGCGCGGCAATGCGTCCTACAAGACATCGACCAACCGCGCACCGCGCCAGCACGGTCCCGGCTGGCCGGGCGAGGAAATGTGGGTGTGGCTGCGGCTGAAACTGCTCGCCGACGCGGGCCTCGTCGGCCTGCCCAATGCGGGCAAGTCGACCTTCATCAACGGCGTCACCAATGCGCAGGCCAAGGTCGGCGCCTATGCGTTCACGACGCTGCGCCCGCAGCTTGGCGTCGTCAGCCACAAGGGCAATGAATTCGTCGTGGCCGACATCCCCGGGCTGATCGAGGGCGCCGCCGAAGGCGCCGGGGTCGGCGACCGCTTCCTCGGCCATATCGAACGCTGCCGCGTGCTGCTGCATCTGGTCGACGCGAACGACGAGGATGTCGCGACGAGCTATCGCATCGTGCGCGACGAGCTCGAAGCTTACGGCGCCGACCTCACCGACAAGCCGGTGATCGTCGCATTGAACAAGATCGACACGCTCGACGACGAGTTGATCGCCGCGCTGTCGGCCGAACTCGCCGCGGAAAGCGGGCATCCGGTGATGGCGCTTTCGGGCGCAAGCGGTGCGGGCGTGCCCGCGGTGCTCGACAAGCTGCTCGAGGCGATCGGCCACCCCGAACCCGGCGAGGACGAAAGCGACGAAGCGCCCGGCTGGTCGCCGGTCTAGGAACGAAACATTACCGCTGGGAATTTCATGCGGAACAACAAGGATTTCGCATGACCGATCGCAACAAGTTTCCCGCACTGTTCCTCACCGCACTCGCGCTGGCTTCGGTTCCGGCGAATGCGCAAGAAAGCAGCGAGGGCGGGGAAAAGCGCACGCGCGTCATTCTCGGCCCGCAGCTGTCGCCGTCCTGGCCGGGGGCCGACAAGTTCAGTGTCGGGCCCTATGTCGATGTCTCGCGCACGCGCGACAGCGAATTCGCATTCGAGGCGCCCGATGAAAGCTTCGGCTCGCCGCTGATCCGTTCGGGCAATTTCGCCTTTGGTCCGGCTTTCGGCTTCATCGGCAAGCGCAAGGCGTCCGATATCGGCGCCGACCTGCCCAAAGTCGGTTTGTCGATCGAGGCCGGCGCGTTCGGGCAGGTCCATCTGACCCCCGAACTCCGCATCCGCCTTGAAGGCCGCAAGGGGCTGAGCGGCCACAAGGGCTGGACCGGCGAAGTCAGCGCCGATTATGTCGCGCGGCAGGGCGACGACTGGCTCTTTTCGATCGGCCCGCGCGTGACGCTGGGCGATGCCAAATATACGCGCGCCTATTTCGGCGTGACGCCGGCAGCCGCGGCGACGTCGGGTCTTCCCGCCTATGATCCGGGCGGCGGCATCCAGTCGGTCGGTGTGACTGCCGGTTATCACCGCATGCTCGGCAAGCGCTGGGGTATCGCGGTCTATGGGCGCTACGACCGGCTGGTCGGCGACGCGGCGGATTCGCCGGTGACGCGCGAACTCGGATCGCGCAGCCAGCCGTCGGGGGGCATCGCTCTCAGCTATACTTTCGGCGGATCGCGCTGACGTAATAGCATTGGCGTGACGACGCCCGCGCGCTATCGGCGGCGGATGTTGTTCGCACCCACCTCCTGCCCCCGGCTGATCGTCAAGATCGGATCCGCGCTGCTCGTCGATCCGTCGGGCGCGGTACGGCGCGACTGGCTGGTCGGCATCGCAGCCGACATTGCCGAGCGCACCCGCGCGGGCCAGCAGGTCGCGGTCGTCTCTTCGGGCGCGATCGCGCTTGGCGCGCGGCGGCTGGGGCTTGCCAAGGGCGGGCGCGGGACGCTCGAGGATGCACAGGCCTCCGCGGCGACGGGGCAGATCGCGCTGTCGCAGGTGTGGGCCGAGGTGCTCGGCGCCGAGGGACTGACCGCGGCGCAGATGCTCGTCACGCTCGACGACCTCGAACATCGCCGCCGCTATCTCAACGCCGCAGCGACGCTCGACCGGCTGCTGAGCCTCGGCGTCGTGCCGATCATCAACGAGAATGACAGCGTCGCGACCGAGGAAATCCGTTTCGGCGACAACGACAGGCTCGCCGCGCGCGTGGCGCAGGCGGCAGCGGCGGGCGGGGTCATCCTGCTCTCCGACATCGACGGCCTCTACGACCGCAACCCCGCGCAGGACGGCGCCGTCCATATCGCGCGCATCGAGCGCATTGACGCTGCCATCGAGGCGATGGCCGACACCGGTTCGGCGTCGGGCATGGGGTCGGGCGGCATGGTGTCGAAGATCGCCGCAGCGCGCATCGCCAATGCCGCGGGGGCGCATCTCGCGATCGCGTCGGGGCGCATCGACCGGCCGCTATCGACCGCGGCGCGGCACAGCCTGTTCGTCGCCGACAAGGGCGCGAGCGCGCGCAAGGCGTGGCTCGCGGGCGGGCTCACCGCGAAGGGGCGGATCGAGATCGACGCGGGTGCCGCCAAGGCACTCCAGGGCGGCGCGAGCCTGCTCGCGGCGGGCGTGACGGCAGTCAGCGGCAGTTTCGCGCGCGGCGACATCCTCGACATTGCCGGGCCCGACGGCCGCGTCATCGCGCGCGGCCTGTCCGAATATCCGGGCGCCGACGCGGCGAACATCGTCGGCCTCGGCCGCGATGCGCAGGAAGCGGCGCTTGGTTACGCACCGCGAAGCGCGATGGTCCACCGCGACCATATGGTGCTGCTGTGAGCGAGCCCGTGCTCGCGATGACCGGCGCGACCGGCTTCGTGGGCGGGGCGACGATGCGCGATGCGGTCGCAGCGGGCTGGCACGTCCGCGCCCTCACTCGCCAGCCCCAGCCCGAACGCGAAGGCGTAACGTGGATCGCCGGCGCGCTCGATGACAAGGACCGCCTTGCCGAGATGGCTGCGGGCGCCGACGTCGTCATGCACATCGCGGGGGTCGTGAACGTGCCCACTCGCGCCGCGTTCGAGGCGGGCAATGCGACCGCGACCGCCAACGTCGTCGATGCCGCGCTCGGTGCCGGGGTGACGCGCTTCGTCCATGTATCGTCGCTCGCGGCGCGTGAGCCCGGAATCTCCAATTACGGCTGGTCGAAGGAACGTGCCGAGGCGGTGGTTGTGGCGAGCGGGCTCGACTGGACGATCGTGCGCCCGCCCGCGGTGTTCGGCCCCGGCGACACCGAAATGCTCGACCTGTTCCGCATGGCGCGGCGGGGCATCGCACTGGTGCCGAGCGGGCGCATGTCGGCGATCTATGTCGACGAACTCGCCCGCCTGCTCGTCACGCTCGCCGCCGACCGCGGTGCGAGCATCCGCCAGATTTACGAGCCCGACGACGGCAAGCCCACCGGCTGGTCGCATCGCGGCTTTGCCCGCGCGGTCGCGCGCGCCGTGGGGCGCCGCCGGCTGTCGACGGTCGCGACTCCTGCCGTGCTGCTCAAGGCGGGCGGGCAGCTCGACAAGCTCGTGCGCCGCGGCCACGCCAAGCTCACTCCCGACCGCGCGCGCTACATCGCGCATCCCGACTGGGTCGCGACCGAAGGCGCATGCCCGCCCGCCGCGCTGTGGCGGCCGGAGCGCGACACCGACGACGCGCTCGCCGAAACCGTCCGCTGGTATCGCCGAGAAGGCTGGCTCTGACGTCGCCCGTGCGACGTCGCCGTTCGCCCGTCGAAGCGTGCATTGCCAAGGGCGGGCCGCGTCCCTAGGTTTGCGGGCATGACCGATACCACCGCGAACACGCCCAACGATCCCGCCGGCCCCTGGGCCATCCCCGTCCGCCGGCCGCTGCCCGGCGACGACAAGCCAAGATCGACCACCAGCTTTCCGCGCAAGGTCTGGCACCTGCTCGTCGGGATCAAGGACGCACTCGCGCTCATCTTCCTGCTGCTCTTCTTCGTCGCCTTGTTCGGGCTGCTTTCGGGGCGCCCCAATGCTGGCCTGCCGGTCAGCCAGGGCGCTCTGCTGATCGAACTCGACGGCATCGTCAGCGAACAGCCTTCTGAGGTCGATCCGCTCGCGGCGCTGTCGGGCAGCGCGCAGCTCAAGGAAATCCGCGTCCGCGACGTCGTCCACGCGCTGGAAGTCGCCGCAGACGACAAGCGGGTGACCTCGGTCGTGCTCGACCTCGACCGCTTCCTCGGCGGCGGGCAGGTCTCGCTCGCCGAAATCGGCGCCGCGGTCGACAAGGTGCGCGCGAAGAAAAAGCCCGTGCTCGCCTTTGCCACCGCCTACACCACCGACAGCTATCAGGTCGCCGCGCACGCCAGCGAAATCTGGGCCGACGGCATCGGCGGCGTCGCGATCGCCGGTCCGGGCGGATCGCGCCTCTATTACAAGGGGTTGATGGACCGGCTCGGCATCACCGCGCATATCTATCGCGTCGGCACCTTCAAGAGCGCGGTCGAACCCTTCCTCCGCACCGACCAGTCGCCCGAAGCGAAGGAAGCCGACCTCGCCTATGCCAGCGTGCTGTGGGACAACTGGCTGACCGACGTCAAAAACGCGCGCCCGGCGGCGAAGCTCGACGCCTTTATCGCCGATACCGCGGGCGCCGTGCGCGCGGCGGGCAACGATTTGTCGAAGGCTTCGGTCGATGCGGGTCTTGTCGACAAGGTCGGCAGCCGCATGGCCTTCAATCGCCGCGTCGCCGAGATCAGCGGCACGGCCGACGACAGCAAGCCTTGGGAATATAACGCGATCCCGCTCGAAAACTGGGTCGCCGCCAATCCGCCCTCGACAAGCGGCAGCACGATTGCGGTTGTCCCCGTCGTGGGCGAAATCGTCGATGGCGAGGCGCCGAGCGGCGTCGCGGGCGGCGAAACCGTTGCAAAGCATATCCTCGACGCCGCGACCGACAGCAGCGTCAAGGCGATCGTGCTGCGCGTCGATTCGCCCGGCGGGTCGGTCCTCGCGTCCGAAGAAATCCGGCAGGCGCTGCTCGCCGCCAAGGCGAAGAAGCTGCCGATCGTCGTCTCGATGGCGAATGTCGCGGCGTCGGGCGGCTATTGGGTTGCAACCCCCGCCGACCGCATCTTTGCCGAGCCCGAAACGATCACCGGGTCGATCGGCGTGTTCGGCATCCTGCCGAGCTTCGATCAGGCGCTCGCGAAGATCGGGGTCAATGCCGACGGCATCGCGACGACGCCGCTGTCGGGCCAGCCCGACGTGTTCGGCGGCGTGAACGACGAGTTCAACGCGCTGGCGCAGGCGAGCGTCGAGGACATCTATGGCCGCTTTACGGGGCTCGTCGCGAAAAGCCGCAAGCAACCGATCGAGAAGATCCGCACCATCGCCGAAGGGCGCGTCTGGGCCGGCGGCACCGCGCGCCAGATCGGCTTGGTCGACCAGTTCGGCGGTCTGCCCGACGCGCTGAAGGCCGCGGCGAAGCTCGCGAAGGTCGATGGCGATTTCCACGCCAAATATTTCGAAGATGAGCCGAGCGAGTTTTCGAAGATGCTCGCCAGCTGGTCGAGCACCGAGGAAGAGACGGCGGCGCTCCCGCGTGGCTGGTTCGGCATCGCGGCGATGAACCGCCAGCTCACCGAACGGCGGCTGGTTCAGGATCTGACGATGCTGACGCAGGCGGGATCGGTGCAGGCGTCGTGCCTCGACTGCCGCGCTTATCTGCCCGCCGTCCCGCGGCCGGGTCAGGCCGAAGCGAAGGGGTTCTTCGCGACGATGGCGTTGTTGCTGAAATAGTCCGCCTCCCGCTTGCGGGAGGGGTAGCGAGACTTGCGAGCTTGGCCCGCTAGTCGCAGCGGGGCGGGCAGATACGACGTCGCTGGCCCACCCCCAGCCCCTCCCGCAAGCGGGAGGGGAGAATTACGCCGCGACGGCGGTCGTTTCGTTGATGTGCTCCGCAATCGCATCGGCCATCGTGTCGACCAGCCCAAGCGGCAAATCATGCCCCATGCCGGGGATCGTCAACAGCCGCGCACCCGCGATATTCTCAGCGGTGTCGCGCCCGCCGGGGAGCGGCACCAGCGGGTCGTCCTCGCCATGGATGACGAGCGTTGGCGCCTTGATGTCCTTGAGCAGCGGGCGCCGGTCGCCGTCGGCGACGATCGCCGCCATCTGGCGCGCGACCCCCTGCGGATACCAGCCGCGTTCGAAGTCGGCGCGGACGCGGCGCTGCAGCCGGTCTTCGGCGGACGGATAGCCGGGGCTACCGATCACGCGCGCAGCGTTGACCGAATAAGCGATCAGCGCTTCCTTGTCGCCGTTCATCGGCCGGTTCGCGAGCACCTGCATCGCCTCCTTCTGCGCGCGCGGCAGGCGGCGGTTGCCCGTGGTCGACATCACCGAGGTCAATGACAGCACGCGTTCGGGATAGCGCGCGGCGATATGCTGCGAAATCATCCCGCCCATCGACACGCCGACGACATGCGCGCGGTCGATGCCGAGATGGTCGAGCAGGCCGATGCCATCCGCCGCCATATCGGCCAGCGTGTAGGCCGGGCGGATCGGCAGCCCGATCACCGATTTGACGATCATCCATTTGACGTTCGGCACCCCTGCCGCCTCGAAGCGCGTCGACAGGCCGACGTCGCGATTGTCGTAACGGATCGTGCGGAAACCGCGTTCGTTCAGCGCATCGACGAACTCTTCGGGCCACAGCGTCAGCTGTCCGCCCAGCCCCATCACCAGCAATATGACCGGCGCGTCCCTCGGCCCCTTGTCCTCATAAGTGATGCTGATGCCGTTGACGGTCGCTTGCTCGGTCTGCATGAAAATCCCTTGGCTGGAAGTCGGATCAGCCCGCGGTGGCGGGTTTGTAATTTGCGGCGTTCGACGTGAATTCGGCGCGGCCATAGCTATCGAGCTGGCGTTCGATCCGGCGTACAAGACGGCGGTCGGCGAGATGGCGGATGACGGGCAGGCGCGAGGCGACGCGGTAGGCGGCCATGCGACCGGCAATGCCGAGCATCGTCGCGCCATAGATCAGGTGATCGCGGCGCTTCACGGGCACGCCGACATGCGCTGCGCGCTCCTCGTCGCCGGCAAGGAAGGCCTTCACGAAGAAGACGCGGCTGACCGAATATTCGAGGCGGCGCTTCACCAGCCCCTTCGGCGACATATCCTTCGACAGCTCGGCGTCCATCGTCGCGCGGAGCAGCCCGCCGCAGACCTGATCGTCATATTCGTAACGCAAAGTCGCGCTGCGCGTGCGCCAGATGCGGACGATCTCCTGCGGCGTGTCGGCGAGCAGGTCCTCGGGCAGCCCGAGCAGATAGCAGCGATAGCGCGCGAGTTCGACGCGCGCGCGTTCGAGCCGGGTGAAACTCGTCCGCCCCTTCGCCAGCACCTCCTGCGACAGGAAATAGACCGGGATCAGCCCGGCGGGCATCTGGTCGAGCTGCGGGATCGGCATGCCATAGGTTTCGGTGTCCCACATGCCCGGCCGCGACAGCACGTTGACGCGCACCATCGAGTGCATCAGCCGCACCATCGCCGCGGCCTTGAACCCCGGCCCGAAGCGATCGAGCGCGCCGGGGAGCGCGGTCGTAGCGAAGAAAGTCGCGGTTTCCTTGACGCGCCGCGCGGCCGTCGCCTGGCCCAGCGTGCCCGTCAGCGCCATCGGCAGCGCCGAATATTTGTTGAGGAAGGTCGCGATAAACGCGCCGCGGATCAGGAAGGGCGACAGGTTCGCGGTCGCATTGCGTTCATAGGCGGCGCCTTCCTCGACCAGTTCCATGTCGAGCCAGTCGGGCTTCTGCTCCATCTCGCGGATCAGTGCGGCGAGTTCGGGCGGCGCATCTTCGACCGCATCGATGCCCTTGTCGCACGCCTCGACCAGCATTGCGACGGTCTGCTGGAAACCGAGCCGCGGCATCAGCGCGGCATAAGCGTCGCCCGTCCCGTCGCCGAGCATCGTATATTCGCGGATGCGGCCGAGCAGCTCAGGATCGTCGAGATAGGCCGCGCGGTCGATGCTGCGGACGCGGCTGAGTTCGCTCACCGCATCGAACTCGGGCGCCCAGCGTTCGGGCGCCTTGTCGAAATCGAAACGGCCGAACAGCTCGGGCAAGGCGTCCGCCTGGCCCCGCACCCGGCGGGCGATGGTGCTGACATCACTGTTCATAAGGCGAAACTGACAGAGTTTCGCGATTTGGCAAGCCCTGACCCTAAGCCTTCGGATCCTTATAGGCGGGGAGCGCGAGAGACCAGTGGATCGCCGCGCCGCGCAGAATGAAGCCCGCGACCGCGCCCGCAACGGCCGCAATGGGCGTCCCCGTCCCCAGCCATTGCAGGAGCAGGAACAGGCCCGATGCGAGCGCGGCCGCGGTCACATAGACTTCGGGGCGCATGATGATCGAGGGCACGCCGGCAAGGATATCGCGGATCGTGCCGCCGACGCAGCCGGTAATCACCCCCATCATCAGCGCGGGAACGGGCGGGACGCCCCACGCCAGCGCCTTCGCGGTGCCGAATACTGCATAGGCGGCGAGCCCCACGGCGTCGGCCCATTCGAGCAATTGCCCCTGCCACCAGCGTTCAGGGGTGAGCCACACGACCATCGCGATCGCGATGCACACCGCCGCGATCGCGCCATCCTGCACCCAGAAGACCGGCGCCCCGATCAACAGGTCGCGCACGCTGCCGCCGCCGACGCCGGTCACCAGCGCGAAGAAGGCGGCGGTCACCAGCGTCTGGCGCAGCCGCACCGCCATGAGCGCGCCCGACAGCGCGAAGACGCCGATCCCGATCAGGTCGAGCAGGCGGACGAGGGTTTGTGTATCCATCGCGCGCCGGGCTATCATCGCGCGCGATACGGCACAATGGAGAGGAGGCTGCTATGGAAGGCAGATGCACTTGCGGCGCGGTTCGCTACCGGCTGACCGCGGCACCGATGATCGTCCATTGCTGTCATTGCCGCTGGTGCCAGCGCGAGACCGGCAGTGCCTTTGTGATCAACGCCGTGATCGAGAGCGACCGGATCGAGGCCGATGGGACACTCGATTATGTAATGACACCGTCGGAAAGTGGCCGGGGACAGGAGATCGTTCGCTGTCCGACCTGCCGGATCGCGCTGTGGAGCCATTATCCGGTCTCGGGCCGTCGCTCCTCATTCGTCCGCATCGGGACGCTCGACGACCCGGACCAATGCCCGCCCGATGTCCATATCTTCACGCGCAGCAAGCAGCCGTGGGTCCTCCTGCCCGGCGACGCCAAGGTCTTTCCGGATTTCTACCCGTCACCCGAGCGCGTGTGGAGCGCCGACGCACAGCGCCGCTGGCAGGCCATGATGGCGGGCTGAGACCCCTATTTCGCGTCGGGGCGCACGCCGCCGATCACCGACAGCACGATCGCGGCCACCGCATTCCGGATCACCGGCTCGGCCTTGGGCGCGAAGAAGGGCGAATGATTGGTCGGCACCGGCTGGCCCTTCGCCTTCAGGTTAGCGAGCACCGCGGGGTCGTAACCGCCGATCGCGAAATAGAGCGACGGAATGCCCGCATCGACGAACTCCGAATAATCCTCGCTCGCCGATACCGGCGCGGCGCTCGCCGGCGCAAAGAGCAGCCGCTCACCGAACACCGGCTTCAATGTCGCAAAGCCGTTCGCCGCCATCGACTCATTGTTCACCAGGCTCGCGGTGCCGGTCAGGTAGGTGATCGTCGGCTCGGGCGCATTGCCCATCATCGCCGCCGCCTTCGCCGAACGCTCGGCGCCCGAACGGAGAAGCTGGCGCACCTCGGGGGTCAGCGAGCGGATATTGACCTTCACCTCGGCGCTGTCGGGGATGATGTTAGGCGCGCTGCCCGCGTTGATCGCGCCGATCGTCAGCACGCCAAAGGCATTGGGGTCCTTCTCGCGGCTTATCACGGTCTGCACATCGGTGACGAAGCGCGCGGCGATCGGGATCGGGTCGAGCGCCATCGAGGGCATCGAACCGTGCCCGCCGCGACCGTGGAAGGTGATCGAATAGCTGTCGGAGGCCGAGAAGGCGGTGCCCGCCTTGATCGCAACCGTTCCCGTCGGGCCGTTCAGCACATGCGCGGCAAAGCCGTAATCGGGTTTCGGAAAGCGCGTCAGCAGCCCGTCGTCAAGCATCGCCTTCGCGCCCTTCAATATCTCCTCGGCGGGCTGGCCGATCAGCACCACGGTGCCCGACCAGCTATCGCGCATCGCGGCAAGCGCCTGCGCGACGCCGATCAGATAGGCGACATGCGTGTCGTGGCCGCACGCGTGCATCACCGGCACATCCTTGCCCTCATAGGTCGCGCGCGCCTTGCTCGACCAGGCGAGCCCGGTCTTTTCCTCCATCGGCAGCGCGTCCATGTCGGCGCGAATAAGGATGGTGGGGCCTTCGCCATTTTTGAGCACGCCGACGACGCCGGTGCCGCCGACCTTCTCGGTCACGGCGAAGCCCGCCTTGCGCAGATGCTGCGCGAGGATGCCCGCGGTGCGGACCTCCTGCAGCCCGAGTTCGGGGTTCTGGTGGAGATCCTTGTACAGCGCGTCGAGCGCCGGATAATTTTTGTCGAGCAGCGCGGTCAGCCGCGCGTTGGCAGCGGCAAGGTCGGGTGCCGCCTGCGCGCTGGTCGCGATGAGGGAGAGGGCCAGCGAAGCCGCTGCCCAGAGCCCGTGCTTCGCCATCATTCTCTCCCCCATTTTGTTCGCGTCAGATGTGGATCGGCTTGCCCGTCACCGCCATCGCGGCTTCCTTGATCGCTTCGCTATGCGTCGGATGCGCGTGGCAGGTGTAGGCGATGTCTTCGGACGTCGCGCCGAATTCCATTGCCTGCGCGGCCTGCGCGATCATCGTGCCCGCGACGCTGGCGATGCACCACACGCCGAGCACGCGGTCGCTCTTGGCATCGGCGATCACCTTCACGAAACCGTCGGGCTCGTGGTTGGTCTTGGCGCGGCTGTTCGCCATCATCGGGAACTTGCCGACCTTGACCTCGCCCTTTTCCTTCGCCTGCTCTTCGGTCAGGCCGACGCCGGCGATTTCGGGCCAGGTGTAGACAACCGACGGGATGACGTCGTGATTCACGATGCCGGTCAGTCCGGCGATGTTCTCGGCGCAGGCGATGCCTTCGTCCTCGGCCTTGTGCGCGAGCATCGGGCCGGGGATCACGTCGCCGATTGCCCAGATGCCAGGCACCTGCGTGCTGAAGTCATGATCGGTTTCGATCTGGCCGCGCTGGTTGACCGCAAGACCCGCCTTGTCGAGACCGAGGCCGTCGGTGTTCGGGCGGCGCCCGATCGACACGAGCACAACATCGGCTTCGAGCGTTTCGGCGTCGCCGCCGGCCGCGGGCTCGAACGTCAGCACGGCCTTCTTGCCCTTGACCGCGGCCTTGGTGACCTTGGTCTTGAGCTTGAATTCCATGCCCTGTTTCTTGAGGATCTTGTTCGCTTCCTTGCGGACGTCGCCGTCCATGCCGGGCAGGATCTGATCGAGGAATTCGACGACGGTGACCTTGGCGCCGAGGCGGCGCCACACGCTGCCGAGTTCGAGCCCGATCACGCCGCCGCCGATGACGACCATATGGCCCGGAACCTTCGCGAGTTCGAGCGCGCCGGTCGAATCGACGATGATCTGCTTGTCGTTATCGACCTCGACGCCCGGAAGCGGGGTCACCGACGATCCGGTGGCGATGATGATATTCTTGGCGCGATAGGTCTTGCCCGCGACTTCGACGCTGTCCTTCGACGTGAACTGCGCATAGCCCTTCAGCCAGTCGACCTTGTTCTTCTTGAACAGGAATTCGATGCCGCCGGTCAGGCCCTTGACCGCGTCGATGCGCTGGCCATGCATCGTCGGCAGGTCGAGCTCGGGCTTCACCTTGATGCCCATCTTCGCCATCGAACCATTGGCGGCCGCGTCGAAATATTCCGACGCGTGCAGCATCGCCTTTGACGGGATGCAGCCGACGTTGAGGCAGGTGCCGCCCAGCGTCTCGCGCCCTTCGGCGCACGCGGTCTTCAGGCCGAGCTGCGCCGCGCGGATCGCCGCGACATAACCGCCGGGGCCCGAACCGATGACAAGGACGTCGTAGTCGTAATCAGCCATGTTCAATCTACCTCAATTTTCTGCCTGGCACCGTCGACGAGCGATCCGCTCAAACGGGCAGCCCGGATTTCGCCGCGCATGTTTTCATAACCGGGGCCGCCATTTCGGGCGACAGGCCGATCAACTCCGATGCGCTATATTTCTTGATCAATTCGTCGGCCGTACACTTGCACACCTTGACCGCAAGGTCTGCCGGCGCCCCGCTTCCCTCGGCCGCGGTACGGCACGATTCACCGAAGCTTTCGACGAAGCTGGTCTTGAGCCCGTCCTCGAACCCCTTCTGCATCCGGCTTTCACCCTCGCTGCAACCCACAAGGGCAGCGGCGGCGGCGAAGGCCAGAATTGCGCGGGGAGCAAGCGCGATCATCGGATCAAAGATCGATCAGCAGACGCGTCGGATCCTCGATCGCTTCCTTGATCGTCTTTAGGAAGGTCACCGCCTCGCGGCCGTCGATCAGGCGGTGGTCATAGCTCATCGCTAGATACATCATCGGGCGGATCACGATCTCGCCGTCGCGGACGACCGGACGATCCTCGATGCGGTGGAGGCCGAGCACCGCCGACTGCGGCGGGTTGATGATCGGAGTCGACATCAGGCCGCCGAACACGCCGCCGTTCGAGATGGTGAAGGTCCCGCCGGTCATGTCGTCGATCGTCAGCGTGCCTTCCTTGGCGCGCTTGCCGAGGTCCGCGATCGCTTTCTCGATGTCGGCGAACGACAGGCTGTCGGCATTGCGCACGACGGGGACGACGAGGCCGTTCGGCGCGCTGACCGCGACCGAGACGTCGAGATAGTCGTGATAGACGATCTCGTCGCCGTCGATGCGTGCGTTGACCGCCGGAATGTCATGCGCGGCGAGTGCGACCGCCTTGGTGAAGAAGCCCATAAATCCGAGGCGCACGCCATGCTTCTTCTCGAAGCTTTCGCGATATTTGTCGCGCGTCGCCATCACCGCCGACATGTCGACGTCGTTGAACGTCGTCAGCATCGCCGCGGTATCCTGCGCCGCTTTCAACCGCTTCGCGATCGTCTGGCGCATGCGCGTCATCTTGACGCGCTCTTCGTGGCGGCCGGGGGTGCCGCTGGCGACGGGTGCCGGAGCGGCAGCAGCGGGAGCCGGCGCGGCTTCGGGCGCGTTGTTGGCGGCGGCGAGCACATCTTCCTTGGTCAGACGGCCGTCCTTGCCGCTGCCCTTGATGCGCGTCGGGTCGACGCCATGCTCGAGCACAAGGCGGCGCACCGCGGGCGACATGGTGGTGACGGTGTCGACACCATCGTCGGCCGGAGCTGCGGTCGCGGCGGGCGCGGGCGCGGCGGTTTCGGCCTTGGCGGGTGCGGGAGCCGGGGCCGCGGCGGCGGGCGCCGGAGCGGCGGCGGCACCGCCGGCCTCGATCGTCGCGATCGCCGCGCCGACATTGACTGTATCGCCGACCGCGGCGAGCTGCTGGCCCATCACACCCGCGACGGGCGACGGGACTTCGACCGCGACCTTGTCGGTTTCAAGGCTCGCGATCGGCTCGTCGAGCGCAACGGCTTCGCCGGGCTTTTTCAGCCACTCGCCGATCGTCGCTTCGGTAACGCTTTCGCCCAGCGTGGGGACTTTGACTTCGGTGCTCATAGGTGCAGTTCCTTGGGGGCTTAAGCTTTATTCTTTGTACGGCGGATTTCGGCGCGAACCGACAGGCCGAGCGCGTCGGCGACGAGCGCCGACTGTTCGGTCTGGTGGCGGCTCATCAGGCCCGTCGCGGGCGACGCCGCGGCGGCACGGCCCGCGTAACGCGGCCGCATGCCCTTCTTGCCCGCCTCGGTCAGCGCATCCTCGATCAGTTCGTTGACGAAGAACCAGGCGCCATTGTTGCGCGGTTCTTCCTGCGCCCAGACCACCTCTTCGAGGTTCGGCATGCGCTTCAGGCGAACCGCGAGCGGTTCACCCGGGAAGGGATAGATCTGCTCGACGCGCACGACCGTCGTGTCGGTCAGACCCGCGGCATCGCGCGCTTCCATCAGGTCGTAACCGACCTTGCCCGAACAGAGCACGACGCGTTTGACGTCCTTGTCAGCGGGCGGGGTGCGGTCGGACATCAGGCGGCGGAAATGCGCGTCGCCGATGAAGTCCGAACGCTGCGACACCGCAAGCTTGTGGCGGAGCAGCGACTTCGGCGTCATGATGACCAAAGGCTTGCGGAACGGACGCAGCATCTGGCGGCGCAGGACGTGGAAATAGTTCGACGGGGTCGAAATATTGCACACCTGGATATTGTCGCCCGCGCAGAGTTGCAGGAAGCGTTCGAGACGCGCCGAGCTATGCTCGGGCCCCTGCCCTTCATAGCCGTGCGGCAGCAGCAGCACGAGGCCGTTTGCGCGCAGCCACTTGGCTTCGCCCGACGCGATGAACTGATCGATCATGATCTGCGCACCGTTGGCGAAATCGCCGAACTGCGCTTCCCAGAGCACGAGGCTCTTCGGATCGGCCATCGCATAGCCATATTCGAAGCCGAGCACGCCATATTCGCTAAGAGGGCTATCGAGCACCTCGAACCGGCCGTGCGGCACGGTGGTCAGCGGGATATATTTATCCTCGGTCTTCTGGTCGACCCAGACCGCGTGGCGTTGGCTGAAGGTGCCGCGACCCGAATCCTGACCCGACAGGCGGACCTGATAGCCTTCGCTCAGCAAAGTACCGAATGCGAGGCTCTCGGCGGTCGCCCAGTCGAACACTTCGCCGTCGCTCTTGTCGGCGAACATCGCGCCGCGCGCGTCGATGACGCGGCGCAGCGTCTTGTGGACTTCGACGTCGGCGGGGATCGTCGTCATCGTGCGTCCGATCGAATCGAACAATTTGTCCGACACGCCGGTCGCGATGTTGCGGCGCGCGTTTTCGGGATCGGCGGGGGCGTGCAGCCCCGACCAGCGGCCCGCGAACCAGTCGGCCTTGTTGGGCTTGTAGCTCTTTGCCGATTCGAAATCCTCTTCGAGCCGCGTCACAAATTCAGCGCGCCGTGCATCGGCCCAGCTGGCGTCGATTACGCCTTCGGCTTCGAGCTTTGCCGCGCAAAGCTGCGACACCGGCGGATGCTGGCGAATGACGGCGTACATGAGCGGCTGGGTGAACGAAGGCTCGTCGCCTTCGTTATGGCCGAAGCGGCGATAGCACCACATGTCGATCACGACATCGCGCTTGAACTGCTGGCGGAAATCGATCGCGAGCTTGCACGCGAAGGTCACGGCTTCGGGATCGTCGCCGTTGACGTGCAGGATCGGCGCCATCACGCCCTTTGCGACGTCCGACGGATAGGGCGACGAGCGCGCGAACTGCGGGCTGGTCGTGAAACCGATCTGGTTGTTGACGATGAAGTGGATGCAGCCGCCGGTGTTGTAGCCGCGGATGCCCGAGAAGCCGAGGCATTCCCAGACGATCCCCTGCCCCGCGAACGCCGCGTCGCCGTGGATCAGCACCGGCAGCACCTGCTCATGCTTGTCGAGGTCGTCGCGCACCACCTGCTGTGCGCGGACCTTGCCGAGCACGACCGGGTCGGCCGCCTCAAGGTGCGACGGGTTTGGAACGAGCGACATATGCACCGACGCGCCGCCGAATTCGCGGTCGGTCGAGGTGCCGAGGTGATATTTGACGTCGCCCGAACCGCCGACATCGTCGGGATTCGCGCTGCCGCCCGAAAATTCGTGGAAGATTACCTTGTACGGCTTCGCCATGACGTTCGCGAGCATGTTGAGGCGCCCGCGGTGCGCCATGCCATAGACGATCTCGCGCACGCCATATTGGGCGCCATATTTGATGATGGCTTCCATCGCCGGGATCATGCTCTCGCCGCCGTCGAGGCCGAAGCGCTTGGTGCCGACATATTTGCGCGCGAGGAATTTCTCCCACTCCTCGGCCTGGATCACCTTGCTCAGGATGGCACGTTTGCCCTCGACCGAAAATTCGATGATCTTGTCGGCGCCTTCCATCCGTTCCTGCAGGAACTGGCGCTCCTCGATGTCGGCGATGTGCATATATTCGAGGCCGACGTTGCCGCAATAATTGGCGCGCAGGATCGCGACGATCTCGCGCACCGTCGCACGCTCGAGACCCAGCGCGCCGCCGAGCCACACCGGCCGATCGAGGTCGGCGCCTACGAAGCCGTGATATTCGGGCGTAAGGTCGGCGGGCAGCTCGCGCTGGCTGAGGCCGAGCGGATCGAGGTTGGCAGCGAGATGCCCGCGCACGCGATAGGTGCGGATCAGCATCATCGCGCGGATCGAATCGTCCGCGGCGCGTTCGACTTCGGCGTTCGACAGCGGGGCGCCCGCCTTGGCGGCGGCGGCCTTCACCGCAACCTGCATCTGCTGCGGGTCGAGCGCGGCGGTCAGGTCGTCGCTGTCGATCTGGGGCCAGTTCTTCGGCGCCCAGCTCGGGCCGGCCTGCGGCTCGTCGATGTCGAAGCTTTGTCGTTCGAGGTTCATCTGCTTTTCCACGGGGAGGTAGGGGTGGGTTTTATATGGGGAGCGGAGGCCCGCCGGCAAAGGGTGCCGGCGGGCCGTCCGATCAGACGCGTTCCTTCAGCACTTCGGCGAGGGTCGAGCCGAGTTCCGACGGGCTCGCCGACACCTTGATGCCGGCGGCTTCCATCGCCGCGATCTTGCTTTCCGCATCGCCCTTGCCGCCCGACACGATCGCGCCGGCGTGGCCCATGCGACGACCCGGAGGCGCGGTGCGGCCCGCGATGAAGCCGGCCATCGGCTTTTTGCGGCCGCGCTTGGCTTCGTCGATCAGGAACTGCGCTGCCTGTTCCTCGGCATCGCCGCCGATTTCGCCGATCATGATGATCGATTTGGTCGCCTCGTCGGCGAGGAAGAGTTCGAGCACGTCGATGAAGTTGGTGCCGTTGACGGGGTCGCCGCCGATGCCGACCGCAGTCGTCTGGCCGAGGCCGACGTTCGTGGTCTGGAACACCGCTTCATAGGTCAGCGTGCCCGAGCGCGAGACGACGCCGACGCTGCCCTTCGAGAAGATGCTGCCGGGCATGATGCCGATCTTGCACTCGCCGGGGGTCAGCACGCCGGGGCAGTTCGGGCCGATCAGGCGCGATTTCGAACCCGACAGCGCGCGCTTCACCTTGACCATGTCGAGCACCGGAATGCCTTCGGTGATGCAGACGATCAGCTCCATCTCGGCATCGATCGCCTCGAGGATCGAATCCGCGGCGAACGGCGGCGGCACATAGATGCAGCTCGCGGTCGCGCCGGTCGCGGCCTTGGCTTCTTCCACGGTGTTGAAGTTGGGCAGGCCGATATGCGTCGTGCCGCCCTTCCCCGGCGTCACGCCGCCGACCATCTGCGTGCCATAGGCGAGCGCCTGTTCGGTGTGGAAGGTGCCGGTGGCACCGGTCATCCCTTGCGTGATGACCTTGGTATTCTTGTCGATGAGAATGGACATATTCTAATTCTCCTGGGGAGAGCCAGCCCGCCCGACGCCAAGCGCCGGGCGCGGCCAAAAGGGATCAGGCGAGGCTGGGATCCAGCGCCTTGCATGCGTCGAGCAGTTCCTTGACCGCATCGACCGAGACCTGCAGGCCCGACTTGTCGGCATCGTCGAGTTCGATCTCGACGATCTTCTCGACGCCGCCGGCGCCGATCAGCACCGGCACGCCGACATACAGGCCGTCGAGGCCATACTGGCCATCGACATAGGCGGCACAGGGCAGAATGCGCTTCTGGTCACCGAGATAGGCTTCGGCCATCGCGATGCCCGAGGCTGCGGGCGCATAGAAAGCCGAGCCGGTGCCGAGCAGCGCGACGATCTCGCCGCCGCCGCCGCGCGTGCGCTTGACGATCGCGTCGATCTTGTCCTGGCTCGACAGGCCCATCTTGACAAGGTCGGGGACGGGGATGCCGTTGATCGTCGAGTAACGCACGACGGGAACCATCGTGTCGCCGTGGCCGCCGAGCACGAAGGTGTTCACATCCTTCACCGACACGTCGAATTCGTCGGCAATGAAGTGGCTGAAGCGCGCCGAATCGAGCACGCCGGCCATGCCGACGACCTTGTTATGCGGCAGACCCGAGAATTCGCGCAGCGCCCAGACCATCGCGTCGAGCGGGTTGGTGATGCAGATGACGAACGCGTCGGGCGCGTTGGCCTTGATGCCTTCGCCGACGGCCTTCATGACCTTGAGGTTGATGCCGAGCAGGTCGTCGCGGCTCATGCCCGGCTTGCGGGCGACCCCGGCGGTGACGATGATGACGTCGGCGCCGGCGATGTCGGCATAATCGTTCGTGCCGGTGATCTTCGCGTCGAAGCCCGCGATGGGGCCGACCTGCGACAGATCGAGCGCCTTGCCCTGCGGCACGCCTTCAACCACGTCGAACAGGACGACGTCGCCGAGTTCCTTCTGCGCGGCGAGCAGCGCCAATGTTCCGCCGATATTCCCGGCTCCGATCAAAGCGATCTTCTTGCGTCCCATGGCGCGCGGCACTCCCTTCCTGGCAAGCCCGGCAATTGGTTCACAGACCGGCGGGAGTACGGGCTAAAGCTCCGCTCCGGTCCCAAGACTGGCGACGCCCCTACGCCGATTCCCTTAACGAAACAACCGCGAAAAGGACGAAAAACAGGCTTTCTTTGCTAATAGTTCGCAATAACTATAAGCTAACTTGCGCGACATGCTCCAATGGGAATAGGCGCGGGATGTGACAAGCGCGAAGCGGCGGTACGTCCCGCCTTCGCGGCGATTGCGCAGGATCGGTTAACCCTCCCTTATCGCTGCCATGCTACGCGCGGGAACAATGACGCGGGCAATCATCAGCTTCGACACCGAATTGTCGGCCGGCCTTTACCAGCGCGGTGCCGACGCGCGCGCCAATTTCGAAAGCTCGATCCTCGGCCGCTGCCGCGATGGCGATTTCGGCATCCATTTCCAGATGGACATGCTCGAACGCCACGGGCTAACCGGCGTCTTCTTCATCGATCCGATGCCCGCGCTGGTCTATGGCCCCGAGGTGATCGACGCGATCGTCGAGCCCGTCGTCGCGCGCGGGCACGAGGTGCAGGTCCATATCCACACCGAATGGCTCGCCTTCGCGCGCTTCAACCCGGTGGGACGGCTGACCGGACGCAATATCGGCGATTTTCCGCTCGCGGCGCAGAAGAAGCTGATCGCGCTCGCGCGCGACATCCTCGTGGGGGCAGGCGCGCCGAAGCCGACCGCGTTCCGTGCCGGCAATTTCGGCGCCAACGATGACACGCTGCGCGCGCTCGCTGCCTTGGGCTTCCGCTTCGACAGCAGTTTCAACGGCGCGTATCAGGGCCATGGCTGCGCCATCTCGCTCGACGCGGGCAACCTTGGCATGCGCATCCACCATGGCGTCGTCGAGGTGCCGGTCAGCGGGCTGATGGACCGCGCCAGCCGCTTTCGCCCCGCGCAGCTCTGCGCGATGTCCGAAGAGGAAATGCGCGACGCGCTCGACCATAGCGCCGCGAGCGGCGCGATCCAGTTTTCGGCCTTCAGTCACAGCTTCGAACTGCTGAGCCGCGACCGCGAGGTTCCGAACGGCTTGGCGATTTCGCGAATGGAGGCGTTATGCCGCGCGGTTGCGGATGACGCGCGCGTGACAAGCGGCGGCTTCGCGACGCTGCCCGGACCGCCCGAACGCCCGGCACGGATCGGCATCGCCGCGCCCAAGCCGCTGCGCACGCTGCGCCGGACGATCGAGCAGGCTTACGGCCATCTGGCGCATGAGGTGCGCTACGTGCGTGACCTCATTTCTGTGACGGTCAATTCGTCACGCTGGGGAAAGATTGCCAGCAGCTTCGTCCTCGTGATCGTTTAGGCGATCACGACACGGGCGGAACGATCGTTTAGGCGATCGCGCCCTCGGCAGATCCATGGCCCAGGTCGAGATAATCGTCCGACTGCATTTCGGCGAGGCGGCTCGCCGTCCGCTCGAATTCGAACGCGCCGTCGCCCGCGACATAAAGCTGGTCGGGCATCGCCGCCGCGCTCGCGAGCAGTTTGACCTTATATTCGTAGAGCGCGTCGATCAGCGTGACGAAGCGCGCGGCCTCGTTGCGGTTCTCGGGCCCCATGCGCGGGATGCCGACGATGATGATGGTGTGGAAATGCCGCGCGACGGCCAGATAGTCCGATGCCCCCCGCGCCTCGCCGCATAGCCGCTTGAACGAAAAGACCGCGACGCCTTTCAGCGCCTTCGGCACGTGCAGCATCCGCCCGCCGCCGACATCGAGCTCGAGCGTCGGGACATGCGCGCGGTCCTCGGGCGGATAGTCGGTGAGGCGGAAGAAGGCGGCCGATAGCGCGGCGCTCGCGGCATCGTCGGCGGGAACGAACCAGCGCGCGCCGTCGCCAAGCCGGTCGCGGCGGTAATCGGTCGGGCCGTTCAAACCCATCACGTCGAGCCGTTCTTCGACGAGCGCGATGAAGGGCAGGAAATGCTCGCGGTTGAGCCCGTCCTTGTAAAGATCCTTCGGCGGGCGGTTCGACGTCGCGACCATCGTCACCCCGCGGTCGATCAGCGCGGTGAACAGGCGCGAGAGGATCATCGCATCGGCGCTGTTGTTCACGACCATCTCGTCGAACGCGAGGCAGCGCGTATTTTCGGCGAGCGCGTCGGCGACGAGCGGGATCGGATCGCCGCTCTCGCTTTTCCTGACCTCGCGCATTCGCGCATGCACGTCGAGCATGAAGGCATGGAAATGGACGCGCCGCTTCCGCTGGATATGAAGCTGGTCGTAAAAGAGGTCCATCAGCATCGACTTGCCGCGCCCGACCGCACCCCACAGATAAACGCCGCGCAGCGCCTCGGGCTTGCGGCCCGCAAGACGCCAGAGCAGGCTGCCGCGCTTGGGCACCGCTTCGAGTTCGGCCTGCAGCCGGTTCAGCCGTTCGGCGGCGGCGCGCTGCTCGGGATCGGGGCGAAGTTCGCCCGCCGCGACCAGCGCGTCATAGGCCGCGAGGACGGTGGTCACTTGGCGCTTGCCTTGCGGATCGTCCCGGCGAAGCTCAGCACGATATGGCTGTCGCCCTCACCCTGCACGACAAGCCCGCGTAGGAAGATCAACCGCCCGGTCTCGCGCACCAGCTCGACCACCGCGTCGAGCGGTTCGCCGACGCGGCCCGCGCCGACAAACTGCGTCGAGAGGTCGAGCGTTACCGAATGACCGGCATTGAGCGAGCCGAACTGATGCGACGCCGCGAAGAGCGCGATATCGACGAGCGCAAGCGTCACCGCGCCATGGACATTGTCGCCCAGGTTGCTGTGCTTGCGCTCGGGCAGCATCCGTACCCGCGCGCACGGACGGCCGTCGGCAGTCGGCGGCTCGACGCGGACGGTCAGCGGTTCGATAAAAGCGTTGAAGCGGCTGGGGTCCTTGAGGTTCCAGCTGACCCAACCATCCTCCAGCGTCTCGGCGCTGAAATGGTCCCGGCGCTTCGGTTCCTCGATCCCGTCGTTCACACTTGCCGCTCGGCCTCGAGCTTCTTGATCTCGGCGATCGCGCGCGCGGGGCTGAGGCCCTTGGGGCACGCATTCGCGCAGTTCATGATCGTGTGGCAGCGATAGAGGCGGAAGGGGTCTTCGAGCTCGTCGAGCCGCTCGCCGGTCATTTCGTCGCGGCTGTCGGCGAGCCAGCGATACGCCTGGAGCAAGATCGCGGGGCCGAGGAACTTGTCGCTGTTCCACCAATAGCTCGGGCAGCTGGTCGAGCAGCAGGCGCAGAGGATGCACTCATAGAGGCCGTCGAGCTTTTCGCGTTCGGCAGGCGACTGCAGCCGTTCCTTGCCGCTCGGCGTCGTCGTTTTCGTCTTCAGCCACGGTTCGATCGACGCATATTGCGCGTAGAAATGCGTGAAATCGGGGACGAGATCCTTGATCACGTCCATCGCCGGCAGCGGCGTGATCGTGATGTCGCCCTTCAGATCCTCGATCGCGGTGGTGCAGGCAAGGCCGTTCTTGCCGTTCATGTTCATCGAACAGCTGCCGCAAATGCCCTCGCGGCACGAACGGCGGAAGGTCAGCGAGCTATCCTGTTCGCTCTTCATCTTGATGAGCGCGTCGAGCACCATCGGGCCGCATTTTTCGGTGTCGATCTCGAACGTGTCGAAACGCGGGTTCTGGCCGCTATCGGGGTCGTAGCGATAGACTTTGAACTTCTTCACCGCCGCGGCGCCGTCGGCCTTGTGGACCTTGCCCGTCTTTTGCGGGCGGCTGTTCTTGGGCAGGACGAATTGGGCCATATCGCGGGGTTTCCTTGTGCAATCGCGGGCTGACTAGACCCGATTGGCAGAGTCGACAAGAGGGAGAAGGAGGGTTGAAAGCGCGAAAGCCGCTGGCAGGTGCGCGGGCAAGGCGCTAGGGCGGCAGCGATGAGCGAAAGCGCCGACCAACCCGCCGTAACCAGCCGCAGCGTCGCGCGCGGGCTCGGCACGACGGTGCTCGCACGGCTCGGTGCCGTCGTCGAAATCGTCGCGCAGCCGCTTTATGTGCTGATGTTCGGCCTCGCGGGTTACGGGCTCTATGCCGTGCTCTGGGCGACCATCAACCTTCTCGAAAATATCTTCGACACCGGCATGACCAGCGCGATGCAGCGCACCGTCCCGCAATCGGCAAGCGATGCCGAGGCGGCCGCAGCGCTGCGCACCGCGATGATCTTTGGCGTGGGGCCGTGCATCGTGGTGGCGGCGCTGATCGCATTCTTCGCCGCCGATCTCGCGCCGCTGCTCAACGTGGCGCCCAAGGACCGTCCGCTCGTCACCCCCGCGATCCAGATTTTCGTCTGGGCCCTGCCGCTCTGGGCTTTCGTCGAGATCGCGACATCGGCGCTGCGCGCGCGCATGGTGTTCGGAGCCGAAATCCGGCTGCGGATCATTTGGGAACAGGTGATCCGGCTGGTATTCGCCGCGATCTTCTTCGCGATCGGCTTCGGGCTCAAGGGCCTGTTCATCGCGCATCTCTGCTCGCTGGCGATCACCGCGATCCTCTGCGTCCGCCTGCTCGCCCGCCATTACAGCTTTGCTGACCTGTGGCGCGGGCCGTGGGTGACCGAGACCGCGCGCAACACCTTCTGGGCCGGCCTTTCGATCCTGCCGTCGAATATCATCGCGCGGTTGTTCGGCGACGCGCCAGCGCTGATCCTCAACCTGCTGCTGCCCGGCGCGGCCGGCGCGGCGGCGGCCGCCCTGTTCACCATCGCGCGCAAGCTGTCGAGCGTCGTCCAGCTCGTCCGCATCGCCTTCGTCTATGTCATGGCCCCGCTCGCCGCCAGCGCCGAGCGGCAGGACCGCGCGCAGGTCGCCGACATCTATGCCTATGCGACGCGGCTGATCGCCGCGATCGCACTGCCGCTCGCTGCCGTGCTCGCCGCGGGCAGCGCATCACTGCTCAGCCTGTTCGGCGAGCAGGCGCAGGTCGCGCAGGGTGCCGTCGTCATCCTGCTCTTCGCGCGCGCCGCCGAAGCGGTGCTCGGCATTTCTGCTCCGGTGCTGCAGGTCGTCGCGGCCTTCCGTCACCAGCTGACCGCGAGCATCTTTGGCGTCGCCATCGCGGTCGGCACCGGCTGGCTGATCGTCGGCCATCTCGACGCGCTGACCGGGGTCACGCTCGCCACGTCGATCGGCCTCGTCATGATGGCCGCCATTCCGATGCTTCAGCTCGCGATGACCGAAAAGCTGCACCCCTTCGATCGCCAATTCCCCGCCGTCGCGCTGCGCGGCGCCGGAATCACGTTCGCCGCCGGGATCGCCGCATTGCTGGTCAGCCGCCTGCCCGACCCGATCGCGCTGCCGCTGATCATCCTGATCGCCGCCGCCTCGATCTGGCTGGCGATGCGCTTCGCCCTGCCGATCGCCGATCGCGCCTCGCTGGGCAAGACCGGCCGCAGGCTGCGGCTGCTGGGAGGTGAGGCGTGATGAGCGAAGCCGCGCCCGCCAGCCGCATTGCC
This sequence comes from Sphingopyxis sp. MSC1_008, assembly GCF_023197165.1. GTDB lineage: Bacteria > Pseudomonadota > Alphaproteobacteria > Sphingomonadales > Sphingomonadaceae > Sphingopyxis. The sequence continues at coordinate 40,648 of NZ_JALPRD010000007.1, read as the reverse complement.
ATCTACGACCTCGACCGCACGGTCCTGCGCAAACCGACCTTCACGCTGTTCCTGTTGTGGGCGGCGTGGAAAGGCGCGCCGGGGCGATTGCTGCTGCTGCCCGCGCTCGCTGCCTTGATGATCGGTTATGCGCTGCGCCTCTATGGCCGCGACCGGTTCAAGCCCGCCGCGATCCGCCTGATGCTGGGACCGCATCTTTCCCCCGCGCGCGCCGCGGATCTCGCCGCGCGCTTCGCCGCATGGCGCGTGCCGCGCGACGTGCCGCCCGGCGCCGCGGCGTGCATCGCGCGCGACCGCGCCGAGGGATACCGCCTGCTGATGGCCACCGCGGCGCCCGAATTCTATGCCGGCGCGATCGCCGAAGCGCTGGATTTCGACGCCATTGTCGCAACGCGTCACCGGCGCGATGGCGACGGAAACTGGCTGCCGCTGCTCGATGGTGAGAATTGCTATGGCGCCGAAAAGGCGCGGCGCGTCACCGAGTGGCTGGGCACCAACGCGACTGGCGGCGCGGTGCATATCCGCGCCTATTCGGATCATCCGAGCGACGCCCCAACCTTTGCACTGGCGAATGAATCCTGGTTGATCGGACGCAGCCGCAAGCTGGTCAGTCTTGCCGCGCAGCAGGGCTGGCGGACGCTGGATTTCGAGATCGGACCCGGCTGAATGCGTCCGGCCCCTTTCGCCACTTCCCCGCAACCGGAGCCCATCTTGCCGACCCCTATCGCCTTCCTCGCCATCGCCGAAGCACAGCAACTCTATCACTGGTTGCCGGCGGCGCTCGAACTCGCGAAGCGCGAGGATGTAAGGGTTTCGATCTTGTCACCGTCGCCCCAGATCCTCGATCTCGTGCTCAGCTACGATCGCGATGGCCGGTTCGAACTGGTGCGCCTGCGCCGGCCGCCCTTTGGTCCCGATTCGCTATTCCGCCAACCCTCGCGGCTCGCGACCTTGCTGCTCAATTATTCCGTCATCCGGCGCTTTCCCGTGCTGGTCACGACCGAAATTTCGAGCGCCTGGCTGAAACGCATCCCGGGCTTTTCGTCGCGCATCGTCGTGATCAAACATGGCGCGGGCGACCGCGCGGGCGGTTATCGAGGGCGCCATGCGCTCATCGACCTGACGCTCGTCGCGGGCGAAAAGGACCGGCGGCGCATGATCGAACACAGACTGTCCGAACCCGGAAATGTCGTTGTGGGCGGCTATGCCAAGTTCGAGATATGCGCCGAGCGGCAGCGTTATTTCGACAATGACCGGCCGACCTTGTTTTACAACCCGCATTTCGACGCGAAGCTGTCGTCGTGGCCGACGCACGGCCCCGAAGTACTCGCCGCTCTCGAGGCGCTCGAGGGATGGAACGTCATCATCGCGCCGCATACGAAACTGGCGCAGCGCATATCCCCGATCACAACGCCGGCGCCGCATATCCGGGTCGATATGGGCAGCCATCATTCGATCGACATGAGCTATACGATGAGCTCGGATGTCTATCTGGGCGACGTGTCGAGCCAGGTTTACGAGTTCCTGCTGCACCCGCGCCCGTGCATTTTCCTCAACCTCGATCGGTTGGCGTGGTGCGACGATCCGGCGTTCGCGCACTGGCATTTGGGCCAGGTCATCGAAGATATCGTCGAACTCCCCGCCGCGCTCGCCCGGGCTGCGGACTTGCAACCGACCTTTGTTGATGCTCAGGAAGCCGCCATGCACGATTCCATCGATCAGTTCCCGATCCCCGCCTCGACGCGGCAGGCCGACATCATCCTCGATTTCGCAAGGACGCCGCGATGAGCGCGCCGATCCGCCTGCTCGGCGAAAACAGCACCCCGATCTGGGGAATGACCAACGCCGACCGCTGCCGCCGCATGGCGGAAAAGGACGGCAAGCCGCTCGCGCCGGGCCATGAACTGGTTTTCAACCTCGCCTATGTCTTCGACCCGATGCTGCTGCGCTGGGTGATCGAACAGCCCGGCACCGTTTTCGCGTGGGGCGACGACCCCGTGATCGGTCAGGTCCCGGCCGGCAGCGACCCGATGGCGGCCTCGGTCATCGACCTGTCGGACGGGCGCAAGCTTTACAACCGCCAGCTTCGCAAGCTCGAGCAGCCCTTCGTCAGAGAGCTGACCCCCGCCACCCGCCGCGAAATCGAGCGGAAGAGCTATTTCGGCGCGTATAAGGGCGTCACCGATGCGCTGACCAAATATCTGTGGCCCGAACTCGCTTTGTGGCTGACGCGCGGCGCCGCGAGCATCGGCATGACGCCAAATATGGTGACCGCGATCGGCGCGGCGCTGTGCATCTACGCGACCTATCTCTTCGCTTACGGCCATTATTGGACCGGCATGCTCGCGGGCTTTATCTTCATGGTGCTCGACACCGTCGACGGAAAGCTTGCGCGTTGCACGATCACCTCGTCGAAATGGGGCAATGTCGCCGACCATGGCGTCGACCTGGTCCACCCGCCCTTCTGGTGGTATTTCTGGGGCGTCGGGCTTGGAGCGTGGGGGCTTGCGCTGTCGACGTCGACCTTCATCTGGGTGATGATCGCGGTCGTCGCGGGCTATGTGCTCCAGCGCGTGATCGAAGGGATGTTCATCAAGGACTTCGGCATGGACATCCATGTCTGGCAGAAATTCGACAGCGATTTCCGCCTGATCACCGCGCGCCGCAATCCGAACTTCGCGATCCTCTTTTTCGCGACGCTCGCCGGACGCCCCGACATCGGGCTGATCGCGCTCGCATGGTGGACCGTCATATCGCTGGTCGTCCACGCGGTGCGGCTGGTGCAGGCCTATGCCGTCAAGCGTTCGGGCCGCCCGATCGTCAGCTGGATGGAAGAAGCATGAACGACACGATCGCAAAATTCGGCCATCCCGCGACGCTGATCGCCGAATATGAGCATTGGGTCGTGCTGCTGCGCCCCGCGCAGCCGACGCTCGGCTCGCTGATACTCGCGGCGAAATCCGATGCGACGGCGTTCGGCGACCTGCCGGCCGAAGCGCATGCCGAACTCAAGGTCGCGACCGCTGCGATCGAGGCCGCGCTGACGCAAGCCGTCGGTTATGCGAAGATCAACTATTTGATGCTGATGATGGTCGACCCACACGTCCATTTCCACGTCCTGCCGCGCTATGACGGCGAACGTTCGGGCGCAGGCTTGTCGGTTCCCGACGCCGGCTGGCCGGCGCAGCCCGACCTCGGGCACGCCGTAAAGCTGGATGAGGCACAGACAGCCAACCTTGTCGGCTGGCTCAAACCCTATTTCGCGTAGCGGCCTTCTTCGGCCCATTTCGCGGTAAGCAAGTCGGCGGCTTCGACGTCCTGCGGGAAGTCGACTTCCTGCCATTCGAGCCCCTCGATCGACACAGTGCCGACGCGATTGCCCTTGGCGATGATGTCGATCGCGCGGAGATACCAGCGCTCGACCCCGTCGGGGGTGCGCATCATCTGGTCGACCTGGTTGCGGAAGATCGACGGGCCGTCGCCGACGAACGCGAGCATCCCGATCGACTCCGCATTGGTGTCGGGGGGCAGCAGCCGCTTGCCGATGTGATGCAGGCGCCCCTCGGCGTCGCGGTTCACCTTCATATCGTCGTCGTCATAATCGGCCTTGACGTCGACGGTGACGTTGATCGACTCGTTCGCACCCGCGATCAGCTTCGCGACGATTTCGTCCGAGATAATGGTGTCGCCGTTGAGGATGATGAAATCGCGGTCCATCTCCTCGCGCGCGATCCAGCAGGTGCCAAGATTGTCGGCGACTTGGAAGAAGGGATTGAACAAAGTACGGATGCGCGCGCCGGTGTCACGGTAAAGCTGGAGCGCATGATCTTCGACGCGTTCGGTGCGAAAGCCCGTGACGACGACGATGTCCTTGATCCCGTTCGCGACGAGCGCCGCGACCTGCCAGCTGATCAGGCTGCGGCCGTTGAACTCGATCAGGCATTTGGGGATGTCGCGGGTCAGCGGCAGCAGGCGCGAGCCCTGTCCGGCCGACAGGATGATGGCTTTGTCGATGGTCATAGGGGCTGCCCTATAGCGCCTTGCCGCCGCGCGGCAAATATCGCTTCGATCAGTTCGATGTCGGCGGGCTTGTCGGCATCGATGCACGCCTCGGGCTCGGACATCGGCACGACCTTCACTTTGAGCCCGAAGCGCAGCCCGGCGCGTGCGATACCCTGCTGGATCGTGAAGAGGCGGAGCAGCGCGCCGATGAGCAGCCACGGGCCGAACGCCGCGATGATTTTCAGCCCCTTCTTGCGGTCGCGTTCGATACGCCCCCAGAAATCGAGCAACGGCAGCACGCGGCGCCCGCGCAGCCGGAACATGTTCGCCCCCGACCACCAGCCGCTCCGTAATTTCAGCCAGGTGCGCTTCGATTCGGGATAGCGCGCGAGCAGTACATCGCGCTCGACCATCGCGACCGCGACGTCGCTATCCTCGGCGCCGCCAAGGAACTCGGCGATCATCGTCGGCGTGAGCAGCACATTGTCGGCGGTCGTGACGAGCAACGGATCGTCGCCCAGCGGCAGCGCGGCGGCGAGCGAGCTGCTGATCCCCTGCCCAGAATCCGCGAAATGCAGGCCGGCGAGCCCGGCCAGCCCCGGCTCGGCCGCCAGCTCGGCGCTGTTCTGCGCGAGGATCGTGATCGGACCGACTTCGGGCGAAGCGCGCAGCGCCCGCACGACATGGACGAGCATCGCCTGTCCCGCGATCGGCAGCAGCGCCTTGGTCGACACGCCGCTACCGGTCAGCAGCGGATCGGGGCCCGGCCGGCTTCCCGCAAGCACGATCGCCGGGATCGACGCGATCACTGCGCCACTTCCGATGCGGGCGCAATTCGGCGGCCGGTCACGCCGCGCAGGAAGTCGGTCGCCTCGTCAAGCACCGGCCCCTTGTTCTGGAACGGCGCGGCGAGCGCCATCACGATGCCGGTATGCCCCATGCCGGGGTAGATGCGGAGCGTCACCGGGCCGCCCGCCTTCTCGATCGCGGCGGCGAGGTTCTGGCTGTTGCGCGGGCGCACCGTGTCATCCTCGTCGCCGGTCGCGAGCCACATCGGCGGCGCATCGCCGCGCGCGAAGTGGATCGGCTGCGTCTTCTCGATCGGCCGCACCTTCCCCATCGCCTTGTCGCCGCGGCCGCCCTTTTCGAGCGGCAGAAAATCATAGGGTCCGGCAAGCCCCGCGACGCCGCGGATAATCGACGGGTCGCTCTTCGCCGCGCGCAGCCATTGCGGGTCGAGCGCGAGCATCGCGGCATTATAGGCGCCTGCCGAATGGCCCATCAGCGCGATCCGGTCAGGGTCGCCGCCGAGCTTTGCGATATGCTCATGCGTCCACGCGACCGCCGCCGCGCTGTCCTCGATAAAGTCGGGCCAATAGGCTTTGGGTACGAGCCGATAGTCGGGGATCACGACGACGAACCCCTGCCGCGCCAGCGCGCGTCCGGCGAACCCATAGCTGCCCCGCTCGCCGCTGTCCCAGCCGCCGCCATAGAAAAAGACGACCACAGGCAGGCGGTCGTCCGCCTTCGCATTTTCGGGAACCCAGATGTCGAGCAACTGGCGCGGACCGCGGCCATAGGGTTGATCGCCAATCAGCAACCGCGCCCCGTCGCCCTGCCCGAGCAGCCGATCGGCCATGTTGAGCGACTTCGCGCCGCCCGCAACGATCATCTTGGCGCCGCCGCCGAACAGCAGCACGAGCAGCAGCACCACGAAAAGGAATTTGATCAACCGTCGTCCTTTGGAAACCGGCCCCGCCATCATCCGCGCCCTACAGGGCCGCGGTGCGGCGAACAAGCGGGGGCGAAAGGACTGTATCTCACTTTTCGTCACCCCGGACTTGATCCGGGGTCGATGAATGCTCCGACAAGGCATGCGGGACAGGCCCAATGGATCCCGGATCAAGTCCGGGATGACGAAAGGGAAGATATGAAACCCGCCACCTTTTCCGCGCTCACGCGTAGGACAGGACGATGACCAACAGCTTCACGCGCCCCGCCCTTATCTGTAACCTGCGCAGCGGCAGTTCCGACGAGGCACTCATCGGCCGTTTGACCGAGATGTGCGATGCGGCGGGCGCCCCGCTCGTCCGCACGATCATTCTTCCCGACGCCGACCTGCCGTCGGCGGCCACGCTTGACGGCGATGGCATCGACCTGCTGCTCGTCCTCAGCGGCGACGGCACGCTCAACGCCGCCGCGGGCAAGCTCGAAACATGGGACGGCGCGATGCTCCCGCTTCCCGGCGGAACGCTCAATCTGTTTCACAAGACGCTGCACGGCGATCGCGGTCCCGAGGATATCTTGCACGACGCGCTCGCGGGCAAGGCGCGGCGCGTCCATCCGCCGACGATCCTCTGCGATGCCGGGCGCGCCTATATCGGTGTCATTGCCGGGCCGACGACGGCATGGGCCGAGGTTCGCGAGCAATTTCGTTCGCTCAGCCTCAGCGGGCTTGCCGAAACCATCCCCGATGCGATCGATGCGACGCTTCATGGCGATGGCGTGCGCATCCGCGGCTCGGACGAGTCGTTCCAGGCGATCAACCTGACGCCAAAGCCCGACCGCATCCTCGCCGAGGGGCTGATCACCGACAGCGCAGGGTCGATCCTGAGCCACGGGATCGCCTGGCTCGGCGGCGATTTTCGCGAAGGCCCGAGCGTCGACCTGTCCGAACGCCGCGCGGTGGTCATCGAAAGCAAAGGATCGATCGGCCTGCTCCTCGACGGCGAACCCGCCGAATTGCCATCGGGCGCGACCTATCGCCTCGAATCCAGCCCGCTCGCATTCCTCGCAACGGCGCCCGCTGCTTCATGACGCGGCTCTTCCACATCAGCGACCTGCATTTCGGGCTGGAGGATCGCGCCGCGCTCGACTGGTTTACCGATTGCGTGCGCCGCGAGCAGCCCGATGCGGTGCTGATCACCGGCGACCTCACGATGCGCGCGCGCAGCCATGAATTTGCCGCGGCGTGCGACTGGATCGGCGCGCTCGACGTGCCGGTGACGGTCGAGGTCGGCAACCATGACCTGCCCTATTTCAACCCCTTCGAGCGTTTCTTCTATCCCTATCGCCGCATTCGCGGGATCGAGCGGCTGGTCGAACGCGAACTCGATCTGGCGGGCGTTGCGGTCGTACCGCTGAAGACGACCGCACGCGCGCAATGGCGGCTCGACTGGTCGAAGGGATGGGTGACGGCGCGGGCACTGGAAAAGACGCTCGCGGCGATCGACGCGCTGCCGCGCGACACGACAGCTCTGGTCACCGCGCACCACCCGCTGGTCGAAGCTGGCACAAAAGGCCGCGCGCTGACCCGCGGAGGCGAGCGTGCGCTCGCAGCACTTGCCGAGCGCGGCGTCGCGGCGGTGCTCACCGGCCATGTCCACGACGCCTTCGACCTCGTCGCGCAGACCGCGTCCGGACCGATCCGCATGATCGGCGCGGGCACGCTGTCGCAGCGCATTCGCTCGACCCCGCCGAGCTTCAACGAACTGCGGATCAAGGACCGCGACATCGCGGTCCGCGTTCGCAACGTCGAAGCGGTGCCCACCCTCGACATGCAGATCGACGACGTGCCGCCCGACGCCCTGCCGCCGCGCGAACCGGGCGAACCCGTTGCCCCCATCGACGCTGTTCCGCCGGTCGATCCGCCGGTGCATTGACGCGGCGCCGTATCCCGTTACGTTGCAAGAAAAAACGCAAATGGGATGAGAGACGATGCTAACAAAGGGCGACGATTTCCCGCTGCACCAGAGCGCCGAGCCGATTGCCTTCGCGGGCACCGACCGCAATTTTTACGACCGCTATTTCTTCAACGGCTATTCGCCCGACGGATCGGTCTTCTTCGCCGCGGCGATGGGCTTTTATCCGCAGCTTGGCGTCGTTGACGCCGCTTTCTGCGTGCTGGTCGGTGGCGTGCAGCATAATCTGCGCGCGAGCCGCCGGTCGGGGGGCGAGCGGCTCGACCTGTCGGTGGGGCCGATCGCGATCACCATTGACGCGCCGCTCGAACGGCTGACGTTGCGCATCGCCGCGAACGAGGGGCCGCTCGCGGGCGAACTCCATTTCACCGCGCGCCATTTCCCGATCGAGGAACCGCGCTTCACGCGCCGCAACGGCACGCGGCTGTTCATGGACTATACGCGCATGACGCAGAACGGCCATTGGTCGGGCTGGCTGTCGGTCGACGAGCAGCGCGTCGATGTCAATGCCGATTGGGCAGGAACGCGCGACCGCAGCTGGGGCATCCGCCCCGTCGGCGCCACCGAACCGCAACCGCCGCCAGAGGGCAATTTCCACCAATTCTTCTGGCTGTGGACGCCGTGCAACTTCGCCGACCGCTCGCTCTTCTTTCACAGCAACGACGATGGCGAGGGGAGCCCATGGAACCGCCGCGCGGTGCTGGTCGGCGGCGCGTCAAGCAAGGGGAGCGCCGAGCGCCATTATTCCGACCCCGCGTTCGCGGCCGAATGGCAGCCGGGCACGCGACGCCTGTCGAAGCTGACCGCCGATTTCGACCGCAGCACGCGCCTGACGCTCAACCCGAGCGGGCCGGTGTTCGCGATGAGCGGGCTCGGCTATACCCACCCCGTCTGGGGGCACGGGTTCGATCATGGCGACCTCGAAGTCGCGCACGACAGCCTGTCCGAAGCCGAACGGACATGGGGCAATCCGCTCGCGATGCATGTGCAGGCGCTCGTGCGCGCCGACCTCGCCGACGGCGACCGCAGCGACAGCGGTATCGGGGTGCTCGAACAATTGTTCGTCGGCCCGCATGCCCCGACGGGCCTCACCGGCCTGATGGATCCCGCGCGGTGAGGTTTCCGACCTCGCCCGAAGCGATGCAGCCAGCGTGGCTTGGTGCGGTGCTTGGGCACCCGGAAAAGCTGAAGAGTTTCGTCGCGGCGAAGGTTGGCACCGGGCAAATGTGCGACAGCTACCGCCTGACGCTCGACTGGGAGGATAGTGTCGACGCCCCCGCAACGGTGATCGCCAAATGCCCCAGCCATGACGAGGCAAGCCGCAATATTGCCAAGCTTACCGGCACCTATGTCAAGGAAATCAGCTGGTATCGCGAGCTTGCCGCCGCCAGCGGCGTTCCCGCGCCGATATGCCACTATTGCGACATCGCCGACGATGACGTCGATTTTGTCCTGATCCTGTCCGATCTCGCTCCCGCACGGGCGGGCGACCAGCTTGCCGGTCTCGGCCTATCCGGGCTGATCCCTTGTATCGAAGCGGCGGCAAAGCTTCACGGCTATTTGTGGAACGACGCCCGGCTCGCACAGATGCCCTCGCTTGCACGCGACAATGCCGGGCTGATCCGCACCCTGTTCCCCCAGCTCTATGCTGGTTTTCGAGAACGCTATGCGGCAAGGCTCGCGGCCGAGGTGCTCGACCTCGGCGCCGGACTCGTTACGAAACTCGACGCCTATCTGGCGCGCGAGCCTTCGGTCCGGACGATCGTCCATGGCGACTTGCGCGTCGACAACATCCTCTTCGCGCCCAACGGCGAAGCCTGCTGGATCGTCGACTGGCAGACGCTGGGGCGCGGCAGCGGCGCCGCCGACCTCGCCTATCTGGTCGGCACGAGCATCGCCGATCCCCTCGAACGCGCCGCCGCCGACCGGCCGGCGTTCGACCATTGGATCGCGGCATTGACCGCCGCAGGGGTCAAGCCCGATGCCGAAGCGCTGTGGACCGATTACCGCGTCGGGGCCCTCAGCGGCTATTTCATGGCGGTCTTCGCATCGATGAGCGTCGAACGCACGACACGCGGCGACGAAATGTTTGCGGTGATGGCCGAACGGCCAGCGCGGCAGGCGCTGATGCTTGGGAGCCTCGACCTGCTTTAATTCCCTATCGGGGCGGCAGAAGACGGCCGATTGCGAACGATACTAAACCGTCGCCCCCGCGAAGGCGGGGGCCGCTGGAGAGGTAAAGTAAGGCCGACGGCGGCCCCGCCCTCGCGGGGGCGACGGCAAAAGGGAACGTCCGCCCAACATCCCAAAGCCGACATTCGCGGATCCGGTGTTATCCAACAGAAAAGGGCGGCCCGTTGCCGGACCGCCCTCCCTTTCTCCGTCCGTCGACGGAAGAAACCGATTAGCGCTTCGAGAACTGGAAGCTGCGGCGGGCCTTGGCCTTGCCGTACTTCTTACGCTCGACCGCGCGGCTGTCGCGGGTCAGGAAGCCGGCCGTCTTCACAACGCCGCGCAGCGCGGGTTCGAAGCGGGTCAGCGCCTGCGCGATGCCGTGCAGAACGGCGCCCGCCTGGCCCGAGAGGCCACCGCCCTTGACGGTTGCGATCACGTCATACTGGCCAACGCGCTCGGTCAGACCGAAGGGCTGGTTGATGACGAGACGCAGCGTCGGACGTGCGAAATACACTTCCTGGTCGCGGCCGTTGACGGTGATCTTGCCCGTGCCGGGCTTGACCCATACGCGGGCAACGGCGTCCTTGCGGCGGCCGGTCGCATAGGCGCGGCCCTGCTTGTCGACGATCTTTTCGCGCAGCGGCGTGGTCGAGACCGGAGCAGCAACGGTGCCTTCGACGGCGCCGGCGAGATCCTTGAGATCGGTCATGGTCTGTTCGTCAGCCATTATGCACCCACCTTGTTCTTGCGATTCATCGACGCGACGTCGATCACTTCGGGGCTCTGCCCTTCATGCGGATGTTCGGTGCCGGCGAAGATGCGCAGGTTGCGCATCTGCTGACGGCCGAGCGGACCGCGCGGGATCATGCGTTCGACGGCCTTTTCGAGCACGCGCTCGGGGAAACGGCCTTCGAGGATCTTCGCGGGGCTCGTTTCCTTGATGCCGCCGGCATAGCCGGTGTGCTTGTAGTAACGCTTGTCCTGCAGCTTCTTGCCGGTGAACGCCACCTTCTCCGCGTTGATGACGATGACATTGTCACCGCAATCGACGTGGGGGGTGAACGACGGCTTGTGCTTGCCGCGCAGGATGTTGGCGATAATCGAAGCAACGCGGCCCACAACGAGACCCTCGGCGTCGATCAGCACCCATTTCTTTTCGACCGTCGCGGCGTTCGCCGATACAGTCGTCTTGGTCAGCGCCTTCATCATGGCGACCTCCTTGACAGATATGGACTAGGACGAGCAGCCATGCCGCCGCCCGAAAACAAACCGCGCCGCCTGTTCCTGGAAGGGACGCAGCGGCGCTTCGGAGCGGGCCAATGGCGCCAACGCGGCGGAAAGTCAAGCAGGTCGCGGCTTTGCTGACAGGTATTATGATACCTTATGCTTTACGGAACGCGCTCCAGCGCGCGGACCCGCTCTTCGACAAGCGTCCGTGCGTCGCTGTCCGCATCGACGATCCAGCTCTGTCGCTGCTCGCGCATTACCAGCCCGGTGGCGGTGTCGACGGTCCACAGATTGTCAATTTCCAGCGGCTTGGCGGCGCCGGCGACGGGTGCGGAATCGCGCTCGACCTTCGCAATCGTCTGCAACGCACCGTCATGCGTGATCGACACGCTCGCGCCGTCCGCCTGTGCAGAAACCGGGATGGCATTGTTCGCAGGCGCAACCAGCGCCCGTATATCGGCGGTCGCCAGCCGGTCGCGTTCGGCGGCGGGAAGTGCGGCAACCAATTGCGCCAGTTGCCTGGCTTCGGGCCGCCCCGCCTTGGCGCCTACTGCCTCGATCCGCGCGGTCACCCGCTCCCACAGCCCGTCCGGGTCGACAAGGTCGATACGGCTGCCGTCGGGCGCGACAAGATAGGCCATCGCCTCGCCAACCAGCGGGTCGAGCATCAACGACAGCGCGCGAGTCACTTCGGGCCGGGCATCCGAATCGATCCGCTGCAGCACCGCCTCGAGCCGGTAACCGCGCCCGACGCGCTGCCATTGCAGCGCATAGGTGAGCGAGAAGTTGATCAGCGATCCCTCGCGACCGATCCGGCGCGTGGTCACGCGATAGGTCATCGGCTGGCCCACAGGGGGAGCGAACTGAAAATGCGCGGCCGCAGCGGCGGGAAGATCGCCCGGCGCGGTGGACGGAAGGGGCTGGGCCGCCAGCAGCAAGAACGCGCCGAGGCTGCCGGCCGCCATCATGCCGGGCGGCGGCCGAGCCGGTGAAGCGCCGCCGCGGCGATGGCGACGAGGATCGCGCCGGTCACCTGATGCCACACCGCGACCCACATCGAAACGCCCGACACGACAGTCCATATGCCGAGCAGCATCTGCGCCGCGACGACCGCGACGAGCAGCCGCGCCTCGATATGCGCGCCGCGCCGCGACAAGATGCGCGCAAGGAGGAGCAACGCGAGCGCCGCGGCCCACGACCACCAGCGATGGAGGAAATGGATCAGGAAGGGATCGTTGGTCAGCGCGAGCCAGGCGCCGCTCGCCCAGTCGATGCCCTCGGGCACGAAATGATCGTTCATGAGCGGCCATGTGCTCGCGACATAACCCGCATTGAGCCCCGCGACCCACGCGCCGAGCAGCAGCTGGACGAAGAGGATCGCGATGATGCCGAGCGCGAGCCCGGTCAGGCGCGCCGGGCGCGCGGCGGGATCGCGCGCCAGCCTGTCGAGATCGCGCGCCGTCCACACAAGACCGCCAAGCAGGAACAGCGCGGTCAGCAAATGGGTGGCGAGGCGGAAATGGCTGACGTCGGTGCGATATTCGAGGCCCGATGCGACCATCCACCAGCCGATCGCGCCCTGCAGCCCGACAAGCGCGGCAAGCGCGAACAGACGTGGGCCATAGCCTGCCGGGATCGCGCGGCGCCAGGCGAACCAGGCGAGCGGCACGAGCAGCGCCATGCCGACGAGGCGGCCGAGGATGCGGTGCAGCCACTCCCAGAAGAAGATCGCCTTGAACCCCGCCAGCGTCATGCCGAGGTTGATCTCCCTATATTCGGGGATCCGCTTATACTTTTCGAATTCCGCGATCCATCCGGCCTCGCTCAGCGGCGGCAGCACGCCCGAAACGGGACGCCATTCGGTGATCGAAAGCCCCGATTCGGTCAGGCGGGTAATACCACCGACCCCGACCACGATGATCACCAGCAGGGCGACCGCCCAGAGCCAGCGCGCGAGCGCCGCGGGGCGGGGTTGGCGGGCGGCAGGCGCCAGCAAGGCAGAGGCGTGCGTCATGGCCCCGCCCTATCGGCGCTTGCCGGGCGATAGGCAAGAGGTCCGGAACCGGACATCCGGCTGAAATTCATGGCCCGGACAGGTGCGACTTGATAGGGGACGGCGATGCCGCACCGCGCCCCGATGATCCTTGCCGCTCTGCTGGCGTCGATGGCGGCGCCCGTGTTGGCGGCGGCGCCCGCCGCACAATCGCCCTATGCCGCATTGGCGTCGACCGAGGCGCGCGTCGCGGCCATCGGCTTTCGGCTCACGACCGCCAACGCCGCCTGGTGTCCGGTACGCCAGCCGCAGTTCGGGTGGATATGGGGCGATCCGCGCCTCTATACCGCCGACCGGCGCGCAGAGGCGCTCGCGGTTTATGGTGCCGCCGACCAGCTTCACCCGTTCATTGCGGCGCTGGCGCCCCATTCGCCCGCTGCATCGGCGGGAATGAAGGTCGGCACACCCGTGACGACGATAGCCGACGCGACCGTTCCCGATGGAGCCGGAGACCACCCCTTCGCGCGCATCACGGCGATCGAAGGCAGCATGGCGGCACGGCCGGTCGATACCGCGATCGCATTGGATGTCGGCGCCGGGCATATCGTCAGCGTCACGCCGGTCGCGGGTTGCGTCAGCGACTTTCGGGTCGAGGCGAATGAAAAGGCGGGCGCCGTCGCCGACGGACGGATGGTCCTCGTCAATCAGGGCCTTGCCGATTTCGCCGCCGATGACGAGGAACTCGCGGCCGCGATCGCGCACGAGCTGGCGCATAATATATTGCGCCACCGCGCGCGGCTCGACGCGGCAGGCGTTGATCGCGGGCTCGGCAAGCAATTCGGCCGCAATGCACGCCTGTTCAAGCAGACCGAGGTCGAAGCCGATCGCCTGTCGGTGTGGCTGCTCGCCGGCGCGGGCTATGATCCCGCCGCGGCGGCGCGCTTCTGGTCGCGCTTCGGCCAGCGAAAGGGGCGGCCGTTGTTTCAGGCCAGCACGCATCCGAACTGGCGCGACCGCGTCGCGTCGCTCGAAGCCGAAGCGTCGGCGGTCGCAGCAGCGCGAGCAGCGGGCCAACCGCTGCACCCGCCGCTGGTCGACGCCCCGCCGCCCTTGGAATAGTCTGGCGCGCATCCTATTTCGGGAGCATCCCAATTCCTCCCAGCAAGGATCGACGCCATGACCCGTGAGACCGCCATTTTCGCCGGAGGCTGCTTCTGGTGCACCGAAGCCGTGTTCCAGTCGCTCAGCGGCGTCGAAGGCGTCGAGAGCGGCTACATCGGCGGCAGCGTCGAGAATCCGACCTACAAGCAGGTTTGCGGCGGCGACACCGGCCACGCCGAAGCAATCCGCATCACCTTCGATCCTGCGGTGATTAGCTACGACGACCTGCTCGACGTTCATTTTGCGACGCACGATCCGACGACGCTCAACCGTCAGGGCAACGACATCGGCACCCAGTATCGCAGCGCACTCTTCCCGCTCGATGCGGCGCAGGCCGATGCCGCGCGCGCCGGGATCGAGCGCGCGGCTACCGACTGGCCTGCCCCTATCGTCACCACGATCGAGAGCGCGTCCGAATGGTATCCTGCCGAAGACTATCACCAGTCTTATTGGGACGGCGAAGGCCAGCGCAATCCCTATTGCATGGCGGTCATCCCGCCGAAGCTGGCCAAATTGCGCAAGGGATTCAGTGACCGTTTGCGCACCTGATTCTCGTTTACGTCATCTCGGCAGAGGCCGGGGTCTCACCGTTGCGATGGTATGCGACATAGAGATCCCGCCCTCCGCCGGGATGGCTGACTTATGCGAGTTTGTACGTCGTGACCGGTTCCGGCGACGGTTTCAGAATGGTCGCATGACGTCACTTTTCATTGACTTTCCAATTGTTTTGACTAGCGGACGCGCCTTCGCTGGGGCAGGATGCCCCTGAAACGCAGTTGGGGGGCACGGCCAGGTGCTGGCATCACTGTTTCTGATCGGCGCGTTGGTGACGACGCCCCAGATGTCGGTTCAAGCCGCAAGCCAGACGGCTGTCGAAGACGGCTCGGGCGGGATGACGCGCGCCGTCAATCGGATGGTCGGCGGCATCGTCAGCTATGCGCGCTGGCCCAATGGTTCGGCCGCCGCCGCCCGGACGATGTGCGTGGTCGGCACGCCGCGACTGACCGATCGCATGGCGCCCGATGTCCCGGGCCCCGGTTCGGTCACGGTGCGCCGGGTGACCACCGCCGCCGTCACCCCCGAGTGCGACATCTTGTTCCTCGGCCGGATGCCCACTGCCGATCGCCGGCAACTCATCGCCTGGGTGCGCGGGCGCCCGGTCCTGACCATCACCGACGACGACGCCGCATGCATTTATGGCGCGATGTTCTGCCTCAGCAACAAGGCGGCGAGCATCAGCTTTTCGGTCAATATCGACGCGATCGGGCGCGGCCCGCTGCGCATCGATCCGCGCGTACTGCGGATCGGCGGCGGCGAAGGGGGTACGTCATGACCGGCCCGACCCCCACGCCCCCGATCGAACGCATCGGCGCACGCACGACGCTGCAAAAGCTGCTGTCGCGCTTTCATTTCGGCATCACGCTGTTCGCCGTCGCGCTGTCGGGCCTGACGATCCTGCTCGCCGGGGTAACCGCGCTGCGCGGCTATGCCGATCGCAATATGGAACTCGCGGCGCAGCTCGGCGCCTATGGCGTCGAACCCGCGCTGGTGTTCAACGATCCGCAAGCGGTCCGCGAAGGGCTGGAACCCTTGACCCGCATTCCCGGGATCGCCCGGCTCCGGGTGCTCAACGACGTCGGCCGGCCGGTCACCGAATGGACCTCGCCCAGCGCCGACCCGGCGCCCATCCTGACCCGTATCTTCTTCCCCCGCCCCTTCGCCGTCACCGTCCAGCGCAACGGATCGGCGATCGGCACGATCGAGGTGTGGGGCGACAGTTCGACATTGGTCGATTATGTCCGCCTCGGCCTGCTTGCCGGCTTCGGCTGCCTGCTCATTACCGCGTTCGGCACCATCTTCCTTGCGCGGCGCTTCGAATATGAGCTGGTCAAGCCATTGAACGAAATTGCGACCGTCGCGCACGACGTGCGCCTGCACCGCCGGTTCGACAAACGGGTCAAGCCGCTCGGCATTGCCGAGCTCGACCGGCTGGGCGGCGATATCAATTCGCTGCTCGACGAGCTGCAGGGCTGGCAGGGTCATATGGAAAGCGAGCGCGCGATGCTCGCGCACCGCGCGTCGCACGATACGCTGACCGCGCTGCCGAACCGCGCCGCGTTCGACGAGCAGCTGATCGAGCGTATCCGGACGGCCGAAGGGCGTGGCGACCGCTTTGCCCTGCTTTTCATCGACGCCGATAACTTCAAGGCGGCGAACGACAATTTCGGCCATGCCGCGGGCGACACCGTGCTCGTCGCGCTGTCGGCATGTATCAAGGAAACGCTTCGCAAGGGCGATTTCGCCGCACGGATCGGCGGGGACGAGTTTATCGTCATCATCGACCCGCTCGATGCCGAAGCCGTTCCCGACGATCTGGCGAACCGGATCCGCGCCTGCGTGTCGCAGCCCATCGCGCTGCCCGGCGGCGAAACCTATCGCGCGGCGGTCAGCGTCGGCGTCGCGGTCTTTCCCGACGATGGCAGCAACGCCACAGCGCTGCTCACCGCAGCCGACGCCGCCATGTATGCCGACAAACTGATCAACCGTTCCAGATGATGACCAGCGGAGAGATGCCGTGACACATGATTTCCCCCGATCGATCCGGACCCTTGTCCTCATCGGCTTCGCTGCGCTGCTCGCGGCGTGCCAAAGCGTGCCGCCGACCAACGGCTTCACGCCGGTACAAATTGCCGCCCTTCAGTCGCAGGGCTTTGTCGAAGACGGCCCCGGGTGGATGCTGAGCATGCCCGAACGGCTGCTTTTTCCGTCGAACGAAAGCAGCGTGTCGCCCGACCAGCAACAGCGCATCAGCGATATTGCCGCCAAGCTCGTCTCGGTGGGTATCGCGACCGCGCGGATTGAGGGCCATACCGATTCGACGGGCACCTCCGCCTATAATTTGACGCTGTCGCAGGCGCGCGCCGAAGCCGTCGCCGCGCCGATGCAGGCGGGCGGCATGCAATTTACCGCGGACCAGGTCGTCGGTCGCGGCGAAACGCTTCCGCTGTCGAGCAACACGACAGCGGAGGGGCGGCAGGACAACCGGCGCGTGGTCGTGATCGTCACGCCGCAGTGATGCGGCCATCGATACCGTCGGCGTCCTTTCCTTGACCCAAGTTCGCGGCTAAGCCGTCGCGCATGAAACCGATCCGCAAAGCCGTCTTCCCCGTCGCCGGCCTCGGCACCCGCTTCCTCCCCGCGACCAAGGCGATCCCCAAGGAAATGCTGCCCGTCGTCGACCGGCCGCTGATCCAATATGCGGTCGACGAGGCACGCGAGGCGGGGATCGAGCAGATGATCTTCGTCACCGGGCGCGGCAAGAGCGCGATTGAGGATCATTTCGACGTCGCGTTCGAACTCGAAAAGACGATGTCCGAGCGCGGCAAGGATTTATCGGTTCTGGGACCGACGCGCCTCGGCCCCGGCGCCTGCGCCTATGTGCGGCAACAGGAACCGCTGGGCTTGGGGCATGCGATCTGGTGCGCGCGCGACATCGTCGGCGACGAGCCCTTCGCGATCTTTTTGCCCGACGAATTCATGCACGGGTCGCCCGGCTGCATGAAGCAGATGGTCGATGCGTATCAAAAGGTCGGCGGCAATCTGATCTCGGTGCTCGAAGTGCCGCACGAACAGGTGTCGAGCTATGGCGTCATCGCACCCGGCGTGCGCGATGGGGCGTTGACCGAGGTCAACGGCCTGGTCGAAAAGCCGGCGGTCGCCGAGGCGCCGTCGAACCTGATCATTTCGGGCCGCTATATCCTGCAACCCGAAGTCATGCGCGTGCTCGAAAAACAGGAAAAGGGTGCGGGCGGCGAAATCCAGCTGACCGACGCGATGGCGACGATGATCGGCAACCAGCCCTTCCACGCCGTCACCTTCGACGGCGCGCGTTACGACTGCGGATCGAAGGCCGGATATATCCAGGCCAATCTCGCGGTCGCGCTCGAACGGCCCGACATCGCGGCCGAAGTTCGCGCCTTTGCGGTCGACTTGCTGAAATAAAGCCGGCAGAGGCTTTCGCCCCCGCCGGCCCGGCGATTATTCGCCCTCGATATTGGGTTTGGGGAAGGTATCGGCCCCCAGCGTCTTATAGAGCAGGCCGCCGACCACTCCGCCGACGATCGGCGCGACCCAGAACAACCATAATTGTTGCAGCGCGAGCCCGCCGACGACAAGCGCGGGGCCGGTGCTGCGCGCCGGATTGACCGAAGTGTTCGTCACCGGGATCGAGATCAGGTGGATCAAGGTCAGCGCCAGGCCGATCGCGATCGGCGCGAAGCCCGCGGGCGCACGCCCATCGGTCGATCCCATGATGATCCACAGGAAGAAGGCGGTCAGCACGATCTCGATGATCAATGCCGATGTGATATCGTAATTGCCTGGCGAACCCGCGTCATAGCCATTGGCAGCAAGGCCATTTGCGATGTCGAAGGTCGGGCTGCCCGCCGCAACATGATAGAGCAGAAACGCCGCGACGATCGCGCCGAGCACTTGCGCAATGACATAGAGCGGAATATCGCGCGCGTCGAAACGCCCGCCCGCCCACAGCCCCACGGTGACCGCGGGATTGAGGTGACAGCCCGAAATATGGCCGATCGCATAGGCCATGGTGACAACCGTCAAACCGAAAGCGAGCGAAACGCCGAGCAGTCCGATGCCGACATCGGGGAACGCCGCGGCTAGAACCGCGCTGCCGCAACCGCCGAACACAAGCCAGAACGTGCCGATAAATTCGGCCAGACCCTTTTGGATATTCGTCATGATGACCCTCCTCCCCGCCGGCGGCCTCTGACGCCCCCGGCGCGAATATCATCCTATCAGGGCTGCGCGAACGGGCAAGCCCTTGTCCGGCCATGACGAATCAGGCGGCCGCAACCGCCTCGACGAAGTGGCGCGCGCGCTGATGGAGCGACAATGCCGCCTCGGTCAGCCCGGCGGACAATTTGCCCAGCGCCTGCGCACCATCGCCCACGGCGGTCGCGCCGTGCCCGATCTCGCGGACGCGTGCATCGATTTCGCGGCCCGCGAACACCGCCTGTTCGACATAGCTCGCGATCGTCAGCGTCGTCGCGCTCTGTCCGTCGACCGCGCGGTCGATCGCGTCTGAAAAGCCGTTGTTCGCGTCGATTGCCTTCTCGACCTCTTCAAAGCCCGCCGCGACCTGTTCGACGATATCGCGGATCCGGTCGACATATTGGGTGATGTCGCCCGCCGCGGAGCGCGTCTGGCTGGCCAGCGTCTTGACCTCCGAGGCGACCACGGCAAAGCCGCGGCCGGCATCGCCGGCACGCGCTGCCTCGATGCCCGCATTGAGCGCGAGCATGTTGGTGCGGCTCGCCATGTCGATGATCAACGCGAGCATCTGTTCGATCGACTGGCTCGCCGCTTTCAAGGCGATCGAGCGATCGCTGGCCTGCTTGATCTTGCGATGCGCGTCGCCGCGAACGGTGCGCGCGCGCGATCCGTCGTCGACGATCTTCGCCATCGTCGCGGCGAGTGCGTGGCCGCGATCGCCGAGGTCCTGCAGCCCGGCCAGCGTCTGCGCCGTCGCGCCCGCGACGGTCACCGCGTCGCGCCCCGTTTGCTGCGCGCGTTCGGACAGGGTGCCGGCGACCGCTTCGACCTTGCGCGCCATGTCGGACAGCGTCGCGGTGAGCGCGGTGATGTCCTGCTGGAACCGCCGTCCGGCATCGTCGATCTGCGTCGTGCGCGCCGCACGCTCCTGTGCCAGTTCGACCTCGCGCAGCATCGCGAGCTTGGCGAGCTGGCCGCTGTCGAGCGTCTCGACGAAGCGCCCCGCGCGAACGAGGATCAGTTCCTGCTGCCCCGGCGACTGCGCCACGATATGCAGCAAATCGGTCGTCGATCGTGCGATATCGGCGGTCGGACAAGGTTCGATCATCGACGCGATCGAGCCGCCGATCGTCGGATTCTGCATCAGCGAAAACCAGAAGGGGCAAAAGAGCAATTCGCGCACCCGCTGTTCGCGAATGATGCCCACCGGCCGGTCGTCGCCGTCAACCACCGCGAGCGCGCGGAGCTGAGGGTTGCCGCGAAACAGGTCGATGACCCGCGACATATGCGCGTCGGCGCCGATCGCGGACGCGTGGCCCGGCGATGGCGTAAAGGCATATCCCATGGCGTTCATCACTCTCTCTTCAATCTGCGACCTTGTTCGCTTCGACCTAGGCTGTTAGTAAATAGCAATTTAACCATTTATTTCAGTGATGTGACACGCTGGCCGCGCCTTCGGCCGATCTGTCGCAATATCCTGTTCAGATCGCGGCGGTTATGCGATGGGGCGTCATCGGCGAGGAGAAGAAAATGCGCGTTTTAATGCTGGCGGTCGTGGCCGCTCCGCTGCTCGCCGGCTGCTTCAGCGCGGTCAAGACGGTCGTCACCGCGCCGGTCAAAGCCGTTGGCCAGGTCGCCGACTGGTCGACGACCAGCCAGGACGAATCCGATCGCAACCGCGGCCGCGAAATGCGCAAGCGCGAGGAACAGATGGGCAAGCTGTCGCGCCAGCGCGACAAGGCGGCCGAGAAGTGCCGCGACGGCAAGGCGGACCAATGCCAGCGCGCCGAAGTTCTGGAACATGAGATCGAAGCGTTGATGGCGGCGCCGCGTTAAGCGGATTTACCGCACCCGCCGGCCGGTCCACACGACGCGGCCGACGAGCTGCACCGACGCCATCGGCAGGTCGTCCCAACTGCGGTAGTGCGGATTGTCGCTGATCACCGAAATCCGCCCCTGCCCCGGTGCGCGCGCGACTCGCTTCACCATCAGCACATCATCCATGCGCAGCACATAGATGCCGTCGCGCAACCGCGCGGCGGCGTCGCCGCCATCGACCAAAATATCGTCGCCATCGTCGAGCGTCGGCGCCATCGAATCGCCCTCGACGCGAATGATGCTGAGCGCGCGCGGATCGGCGCCGAGGTCGCGCAGCCATTTGGGGTCGAACGCGACCTCGCCCTCGACGGCTTCGGCATCGACGCTGGCGCCGGCGCCCGCCGAGGCGCCGATCGCGAGTTTCGGCACCAGGATCATTCCGGGCCCGCGCGTCCGCGCCGGGGTCGCGACGCGCTGAACCGGCCCGCCCAGCATCGCTTCGGAAACGCCCAGATAGGCGGCAATGCGCGCACGATCCTGCTCGGCCAGCCGCCGCGGCGAACCGCGCTTGATATATTGCTGGATATAGGCGGGGTTGCGCCCGATCACCTGCGATATGCGCGCATAGTCGATCCCTCTTTCGGCCAAGAGGCGGTCGAGCGCGGCGCGCGGATCCTGATCGAAATCGGCCATAGGTCGTTGGGGGCTGGTCCTTCCTATTTCGTCTCTAGCAAACGGATTTTTCCTAGACAAGTAGGAAAATGAGCATCAAATAGGAAATATCCTATCGGGTGAGTCGCCCGGTTTCAGCGCGATCAGGGAGGAAAATATGGAGCGCAGCCTGCTGCAACGGATAGAGGCATTCCTGAAGGAATCGGCGATGCCGCCAAGCGTATTCGGCCGCGCCGCCGCGCACGACCCGCGCCTCGTCGCCGATTTGCGCGGGGGGCGCGAGCCGGGGCTCGATATGATATGCCGTGTGGAACATTTCATGAACAAATGGCGTGCCGAGCGGCGCGCGGGCCAAGTCGCGCCGCAGGGCGACCGGCGAACCCGCGCCTTCCGCCGTATCGAGCAGGGAGCACAGGCATGATGCGTTGGTCCCCCGCCCTACCGCCGCGTTCCGGTTGCCCGCATCGGCGGCTCCGCCATCTGCTTGTCCGCGAATTGCCGCATGGGCTGGCGCCGGGCGCATCGACTTTTCGTCCTTGGGCGAGCGCGAGTTTCGTCGGCGCGCGCCACCTGTTTCCCTGTGTGCTCGCGGCGGGCGATAGCGAGCCGGTTCGCCGCGCGCTGCACGACCGGCTGAATGCGACCGAATGGACGCTCCCCGGACATATCGTCGCCGATGTCGTGGTGGAATGCGGGGCCGAGCCGCAGACGCTGCGGATCGAAATATTGACGGTCGAAGATTAGCCGACTGACTGCCGCGTCATCCGCTGCAAGGTGCTGAGCGCGGCTTCGAGCGCGAAGTCGACTTCGGGCTCGACGGTTTCCGCGACCTCGGGCGCCGGGATCGCCGCGGTCGCGGCGGGCGCGACCTGTCGGCGGCGCGTCAGCCCCGCTTCGAGGCGCGCGACCATCGCGCCGAGCGATTTGTCGGCGGGATCGGGCATCGGCGGCGGCGACGTCATCACGGCGGGTTGCAACCAAGGCGCCTCACCGTCGAATTCCTCTTCGGGCGCAAGATCGGCGAGTACCAGTTCGTCCGCATCTTCGGTCGCTGCGCCGTCCAGCCAGCCGCGCGCGCCCGCTTCAGCGATATCGCTTCCGTCGAGCCCGCCCGCGGGCAGATCGCGCCCCGCGCGGATCGGTGGGCGCGGCGGATCGTCGGGGTGCAGGTCGACGCGGCGGCGGCGCGTCAGAATCTCTTCGCTATCGTCACTCTCCAGCTCAGGCGACGTACGGCGGAAACGGTCCCGCAGCGACGACAAGCCGGCCGCTTCAGGCTTGGCGATCAGCAGCGCGACGAGGCCCGCGA
Source organism: Sphingopyxis sp. MSC1_008 (assembly GCF_023197165.1). Lineage (GTDB taxonomy): Bacteria > Pseudomonadota > Alphaproteobacteria > Sphingomonadales > Sphingomonadaceae > Sphingopyxis. Next base: position 17,796 of record NZ_JALPRD010000007.1, on the reverse strand, counting down.
TCAATGCGGCGAACGCCGACATGCCGAACGCGAGCGCGAGCCGCCCGCCATTGCCGATCGGCTGCACGAACAGGTCGGAGAGCCGGTCGAGATAGAGGTTCCAGCTGATCCCCGCGACCCACGAAAAGGGCATCACGGCGGCGAACAGGAAGGTCAGCGCCGCAGCGCCGATCACCGCCGGAATCGCGGGCTGGATCGCGCGCAGCAGCGCGGTCGCTGTCGCCTTGGCCCGATTCTCGCTGGTTTCTTCCATATCGTCCCAAATCCATCGGCCCGTCGGGCCATTTGCGTCTCTTAGAATCGCGGCGCGCAGGCGCCGCGCAGCAATCGCTGGTAAACCGGCTCGTAACGTAAAATGTTTGATGACCAGTTACGATGACTTTCCACAAATATACGTGCTGTCCGCCGTCGTTCGGGCCACATCCCCCGATTTTGCAGCAGCTTGGCGAGCGCGCCGGCAATCGCGGCGGGGTCGTCGGGCGCGAACAGGGTACCCGTGGCGCCATCCTCGATCAGTTCGCGGTGGCCGCCGACATCGGACGCCGCGACGAGCTTGCCCTGCGCCATCGCCTCGAGCGGCTTCAGCGGCGTGACGAGATCGGTCAGCCGCATCTTCTTGCGCGGATAGGCGAGGATATCGATCAGCGAATAATAGCGCTCGACTTGGCTGTGCGGCACGCGGCCGACGAAATGGATGTACGCGGCAGCAGTCGATGCCGCCGCTTGGCGCTTCAGCGCCGCCTCCATCGGCCCACCACCGACAAGAAGCAGCCGCGCATTCGGTTGCGCCGCGACCAGCGCGGGCATCGCCGCGATCAGATCGTCGATCCCCTCATAATCGTAAAAGCTGCCGATATAGCCGATCACCGCGTCGTCGGCGGCAAGACCCAGCGTGTCGGCAAGCGCATCGTCGCGCGGCGTCGGATCGCCGAACAGTTCGAGGTCGACGCCGTTCGGCGACACGGTGATCTTGGCCGGATCGATACCGCGCGCGATCAAATCGCCGCGCAACCCTTCACAGATCACCGCGACCGCGTCGGCCGATTTTACCGCATGGGTTTCGAGTTGCTTCGTGAGCCAGTAGCGCAAACTGCCCTCGCGCCCTGTCCCGTTGCCGACCGACGCGTCCTCCCAAAAGGCGCGAATTTCATAGATGACCGGGATGCCGAGTTTTTTGCCGACGCGCAGCGCCGCGAGCCCGTCGAGCACCGGCGAATGCGCATGCAGCACGTCGGGTTTCCACTCGCTCGCCAGCGCCTCGACGCGCTTCGCCAGCGCGCCGATTTCGCGCCATTCGCGGATCGGCGCGCTGGCGGGCGCGATCGGCGGGGTGCGATAAAAGGTCAGCCCATCGACGGTCTCGCCGTCCGGACCCGGCTCTGGATGCCGCACGCCGGTCACGCCCGCGACCTCCCATCCCTTCGCGACCTGCGCCTTCATCAGCGCGCGCGTGCGAAAGGTGTAGCCGCTGTGCGCGGGCAGGCTATGGTCGAGGACGTGCAATATGCGTGTCATAGGCCAATCCACTGACATACAAGCCTTAACGCGGCGTCAACCCCGATCGCGTAGCGGGAGCGGACATGATCGACAATTTTTCCCTTGGCTTGACGCACGTCCTGATGGCGATTGCGCTCTGGCGCCTGCTCCATCGCGACGATCTCGATCGCGAGGTCAGCCCGCGCCTGCTGTGGCAACAACGCCGCGATGCCGAACGCGCCGAAGCGGATGCCCGCCCCGATGCGTGACCTCGCGTTCGTCGCTTTCCTCTTTGCCTTCATCGGGATCGGCTTCCGCAAGCCGTTCCTGTTCATACTGTGCTTTTGCTATATCGACATCGTCGCGCCGCAGCGTCTGAGCTATTTCCTGATCAACTCGATCCCGGTTTCGCTGATCGTCTTCGGGCTCGCGATCGCCGGCTGGCTCGTGGCCGACGACAAGAAGGATACCCGCTGGTCGGGGCGGCAGACCTTGCTCGTGGTGCTGCTCTTCTATTGCTGGATGACGACCATCTATGCCGATTTCCCGGTCGAGGCGGCGGACAAGTGGAGCTGGGTTTGGAAGGCGCTGATCTGGGCGATCTTCCTTCCGCTGACGCTGCGAACGAAGCTGCGGATCGAGGCGCTGGCGCTGATGCTGCTGCTTTCGGCGGCAGCGATCGCGATCGCGGGCGGCATCAAGACGGCGGCGGGCGGCGGGGGCTATGGCACGCTTCAGTTGCTGCTGAGCGAAAATTACGGGCTTTACGAGGGCAGCACCATGTCGTGCGTCGCCATATCGATCATCCCGCTGATCCTCTGGTATCGCCGCCACGGCACGATCTTTCCGCCCGACTGGATGGTGTCGGCCTTCTGCTTTGCGCTGGTCTTCGCCTGCGCGCTGCTGCCCGTCGGGACGCAGGCGCGCACCGGGCTGATCTGCCTCGTCGTACTCGCGCTGCTGTCGCTGCGCGCCGTGAAGCACCGCTTTCTCTATATCGCCGGGGCAGGATTGCTGGCGGTCGCCGCCATCCCCTTCCTGCCGCAAAGCTACACCGACCGGATGGAAACGATCCGCGGCTATAAGTCCGACCAGTCGGCCTCGACGCGCGTCGCGGTGTGGGCGTGGACCTGGGACTATGCGAAGGACAATCCCATGGGCGGCGGCTTCAACGCCTTTCTGCAAAATCGCGTGCGCGTCGAAAAGGAAGCGAGCCGCCCCGACGAGGTCGCGAGCGTGTATGAAGAAGAATCGCGCGCCTATCATTCCAGCTATTTCGAGATGCTCGGCGAGCAGGGCTATCCGGGAACCGCGATGTGGTTGCTCCTCCATTTCGCGGGGCTGATGCAGATGGAACGGATCCGGCGGCGCTACCTGAAAACGCGGCGCGGCGAAGAGCAATGGATCGCGCCCTTGGCGACCGCACTGCAGCACGGCCATATCGTCTATCTGGTCGGGTCGCTGTTCGTCGCCATCGCCTTCCAGCCCTTCATTTATATGATGTTGGCGCTCGAGATCGGGCTGACGACCTATTGCCGCCGCCGCGAACAGGAAGCGGGATGGCGGCCGCTGACCTCGCGCTCGATGGTGGCCGCGTGAGCTCCGCCGCCATGCCGCGACAAATGCTGCCGACCCTCACCGGGCTCCGCGGGTTCGCGGCGCTGATGGTGCTGCTCTACCATATCCGCAGCGCGATGGGGGGCTTCCTGCCGGAACGGATTATTGCGGTGCTGGCCGAGGGCTATCTCGCGGTCGATCTGTTCTTCGTCCTGTCGGGGTTCGTGCTGTGGTGGACCTATGGCGCCGAATTCCGCGATCAGGGTATCCGCGCCGCGCCGCGCTTCATTGTCCGCCGGTTCGCCCGCATCTTCCCGCTCCACCTCGCGATCCTGTCAGCAATGCTGCTGTTCGCAGTGGCGCTGCTCATCAGCGGGCGCGACCCCGGCCCGCATTACAGCTTCACCGCGCTGCCGGCGCATTATCTGCTGGTCCAGAATTGGGGGTTCGGCAACGGGCTGACATGGAATGATCCGGCGTGGTCGATCTCGACCGAATGGGCGGCCTATCTGTTGCTGGCGATCGCGGGCGGTTGGCTGACGCGGCTGCCGCGCGGCGCGTGGAGTTTCCCTTTGTTGATCATCGCGATGGCAGTTGGTCTGGGCTGGTGGTTCGCGGCAACCGGCCGCGCGAGCATTGGCGACGATATTCCCGCGACCGGGCTGCTACGCTGCCTCATCGAATTCGGCATCGGCATTCTGCTTTGCCAATGGTGGACGGCGCAGCGCGAAGTGCCCCGCGGCACGGCGATCATCTATGCCACCGCGTTCGGCCTTGTCGGCGTTGCGGCGCTCCTGTTCGGGGTAGCGGGGTCGCAGCCGGCGGCCATGCCGCTGATCATGACCGCTGTCGTGATCCTCGCGCTCCAGGCATCGACGGCGCCGCGGCCGCTCTTGTCGGGCCGCTTCGCACAATGGCTGGGGGACATCAGCTATGCCGTCTATCTGTCGCATTTCTTCCTGTGGATCCTCTTCAAGCTGTTCTTTGTCGACGACCCGGCGCTGGTCCATCCGGTCAAGATTCTCGCTTTCATCCTGCTGACGCTGGCCGTGTCGCATCTTCTCCATATCGCGCTCGAGGTGCCGGGGCGGCGCATCGCCCAGCGAGCCGGCGATCGCCTGCTCGCCGCACCGCGCACCATCTTCGCTACGGGGCGTAGCGAGACCTGAGCTAGGGAACCATCGACCGCGACGAGGCGCTATGGACCCATGTCCGCCCCGCGCCTTGTCCATGTCGACGACAGCCTGCCCGGCATCAGCCGCACCCGCTCGGGCGTCGGCTGGCGCTATCGCGACGCCAAGGGCAAGATCATCCGCGACCGCGAAGAGATCGACCGCCTCAACGCGATCGCGCTGCCGCCGGCCTATCAGGATGCGTGGTTCTGCCCCGCGGCGAACGGCCACATCCTTGCAACCGGCTATGACGCGCGCGGGCGCAAGCAATATCGCTATCATCCCGATTTCCGGATGGCGCGCGAGGCCGACAAATATGATCGCTGCGCCGCCTTCGGCCACGCGCTGCCGTTGCTGCGCGCGCGCCTCATCGATGATTTGAACCGCCGGACGCTCTGCTCGGAACGCGTCGTCGCGGCGGTCGTGCGTCTGCTCGACCTCGCCGCGCTCCGGGTCGGGAACGAACAATATGTCGCAGCGAACAAAAGCTTCGGCGCGACGACGCTGCGCCAGCGCCACGCCAAACTCTCGGGCAAGACGCTGCGCCTCAAATATATCGCGAAGGGCGGCGCCAAGCGCGAAGTCACGATCAGCGACCGCAGCCTCACCACACTGGTACGCCGGCTGCAGGACCTGCCCGGCCAGAACCTCTTCCAATATGAGGACGGCGGCGATCTGTGCGCCGTCGCGTCCGAAGATGTGAACGCCTATATCCGCGAGGCGATGGGCGACGAATTCAGCGCCAAGCATTTCCGCACTTGGTCGGCAAGCGTCGAGGCCTTCGCCTTCCTCTACGACGCGCCCGAACCGCCAACCTTGAAGGCGATGCTCGAACATGTCGCGGGCCGCCTCGGCAACACCCCCGCGATCGCGCGCAAAGCCTATATCCACCCGGCAATGCTCGCCGCGGCGCAGGCGCGCGAAGACTTTGCCGCGACGGTCGGCGGCCTGCCGCGCGCGACGCGCTATCTTTCGCGTTACGAACGCGGATTTTTGACTTATCTGGAGCAGGCGCCCGCGGCCGCGGTGCTGCTCCAATCCGCCTGATCCGATCAAGAGGACCTGACGTGACTTTCTCCCTGCTCGCCGCCGCGACCACCGCCGCCCCGAAAGCCGCGCCCGCAAAGGCCGCGGCGACCGATCCACTCGCCGACCTGCAGCGCTATTGGGACATGAGCGTCGCGTGGGTGAACAGCCATTGGCTGCAGATCGGCATCGCGATCGGCGTCGGCCTCGCCATCTATTTCCTGCTTTCGATGGTCCGCCGCTTTGCGCTTAAATATGCGCAGTCGGCGGAGGGCGACCTCTCGCTGACCCACATCGCCGGGCGCGTGATCCACAAGACCAAGTCGTCCGTGCTCGCGATCATCGCGATCCGCATGGTCGCGAGCTATGCGCAGCCGCCCTCGGTGATCATGCAGGTGATCCAGTTCGTCTTTACCGTCGCGGTGGTGCTACAGGTCGCAATCTGGGCGCGCGAGATCGTGCTCGGGCTAATCCAGCGCCGCGCCGCCGAGGGCAATAACGAGACGCTCAGCAACGCGATGGGAATCATCCGCCTGCTGATCAGCATCGCGCTCTTCGCGATCGCGGCGATCGTCATCCTCGACAATATGGGGGTCAATGTCACGGGCCTCATCGCCGGCCTCGGCATCGGCGGTATCGCGATCGGCCTCGCTGCGCAGGGCATTTTCTCCGACCTTTTCGCCTCGCTCTCGATCATCTTCGACCGGCCGTTTCGCGTCGGCGAGACGATCAAATACGACACGAGCACCGCGACGGTCGAGCGCATCGGGCTCAAGAGCACGCGCCTGCGCTCGCTCAACGGCGAATTGCTCGTGATCTCGAACACCAATTTGCTGAGCAAGGAGATCACCAATTTCGCGCATCTCCACCGCCGCCGGATCACCTTCCAGATCGGCGTCATCTATCAGACGACCCCCGAAATGCTCCGCGACTTGCCGGCGTTGCTCGAGGAGCAGGTGGTCGCCGGCGGCCAGGAATTCATCCGGTCGAGCTTCCTGACCTTCGGGCCCTCGAGCCTCGATTTCGAACTGCTCTTCGATGTTTTCAGCGACGAGTTCGAGATCGTCGCCGCGGCGCGCACCGACATCGGCATCCGTCTGTTCGAGGCGATGGCGAAAGCCGGATACGAGTTCGCCTATCCGACGCAGACGACCTTTACCGCGGCGCCCGACGGGACCATGATCATGCCCTACTCCGAGTCTCCAAAGTCCAGGGCGGCGGCGGCAAAGGCGGCGAAGCCCGGCTGACGCTACGGCGCCGCGGCTGCGGGGCTTGGCCCTTGTGCAACGCGTCAAGAGAGGCCTAGAACGCGCCCCGAACCAGCAATTTGAGGGGATCACATGGCCAGCATCACGCCGCAGGAACTGCAGAACAAGGTCGGGCAGCAGATCGGCACCTCCGAATGGGTGCTCGTCGATCAGGACATGATCAACAAGTTCGCCGATGCCACGGGAGACCATCAGTTCATCCATATCGACGAGGAAAAGGCCAAGCTGACGCCCTTCGGCGGCACGATCGCCCATGGCTTCCTGACGTTGTCGCTGATCCCGATGCTCGGCGCAAAGACCGATGGGCCGAAGATCGAAGGCGTCAAGATGGGCGTCAACTATGGCGGCAACAAAGTCCGCTTCCTCGCCCCTGTACGTTCGGGCAAGCGTGTGCGCAGCCATGTGAAGCTGCTCGAGCTCGACGAAAAGCGCCCCGGCCAATGGCAACAGACCAATGAAGTGACGATCGAGATCGAAGGCGAAGAAAAGCCCGCCCTGATCGCCGAGTGGATCAGCCAGTTTTTCGTTTGAGCCCTCCCCGGCAAAGATTCTGCCAACTCTTCGAAGAGGAACATCAATATGCGTGACGCCGTTATCGTTTCCACCGCCCGCACCCCGCTGACCAAGGCGGCGCGCGGCTCGTTCAACAACACCCTCGCCCCGACGCTGGGCGCGCATGCGGTCCGCGCCGCGGTCGAGCGCGCCGGTGTCGAAGGTGGCGAGATCGACGACGTCGTCTTTGGCGCCGCGATGCAGCAGGGCTCGCAGACGATGAACGTCGCGCGCCTGATCGCGCTGCGCGCCGGCCTGCCCGTCACCGTCCCCGGCATGTCGATCGACCGCCAATGCTCGTCGGGCCTGATGACGATCGCGACCGCCGCGAAGCAGATCATCGTCGACCGCCAGGACATTGCGGTCGCTGGCGGCATCGAGAGCATCTCGAAGGTCAGCGGCAGCGGCAAGATATTTATCGAAACCGACGCCGAGCTGATCGCGATGCACAAGGACACCTATATGCCGATGATCGGCACCGCCGAGGTCGTCGCGAAGCGCTACAACATCAGCCGCGAAGCGCAGGACGAATATTCGTTCCAGTCGCAGCAGCGCACCGCCGCCGCGCAGGCTGCGGGCAAATATGACGACGAGATCGTCGCCTGCAACGCGACCATGGCGGTCGTGAACAAGGAAACGAAGGAAGTCAGCTTCCAGGACGTCGTCGCGAACAAGGACGAGTGCAACCGTCCCGACACGACGCTCGAAGGGCTGTCGAGCCTGAAGCCGGTGATGGGTGAAGGCTTTTCGATCACCGCGGGCAACGCCAGCCAGCTCGCCGACGGCGCATCGGCCGCGGTGCTCATGGAAGCCAAGGTCGCCGAAAAGAAGGGCCTTCAGCCGCTCGGCCGCTATGTCGGCATGGCGGTCGCGGGCACCGAACCCGACGAAATGGGCATTGGCCCCGTCTTCGCGATCCCCAAGCTGCTCGAACGCTTCGAGCTCAAGATGGACGACATCGGCCTCTGGGAACTCAACGAAGCCTTTGCCGTGCAGGTCCTTTATTGCCGCGACACGCTCGGCATCCCGAACGAGCTGCTCAACGTCAACGGCGGCTCGATCTCGATCGGCCACCCGTTCGGCATGACCGGCGCGCGCTGCGTCGGCCACGCGCTGATCGAAGGCAAGCGCCGCGGCGTGAAATATGCCGTCGTCACCATGTGCATCGGTGGCGGCCAGGGCGCAGCGGGCCTGTTCGAAGTCTTCTGATTTGCGGCTGAGCAGGCCACGTATCGAGCCGGTCGACCTCGACCGGCTCGATGCCGACCAGCGCACCGCGCTCGAACCCTTCCTCGCTTCCGATGGCGGCAAGGTCGGGGGCGGCAAGATCCTGAACATCTTCCGCACCCTCGCCCATGCACCGAAGGCGCTCACCGCCTTCCTCGGCTGGGGCAATTATATCCTCTCGAAACGCAACGCGCTCACCCCGCGCGACCGCGAACTCGTGATCCTGCGCACCGGCTACAACTGCCGCTCGGGTTATGAGTGGACGCAGCACAAGCGTATCGGGCTCGACTGCGGGCTGACCGACGACGAGATCGCGCGCATCAAGGCCGGCCCCGATGCTGCGGGCTGGAACGACCTTGACCGCGCAATGCTCCGCGCGACCGATGAACTCACGAGCAATCATTTCGTGACCGACGCGAGCTGGGCCACGCTCGCACCGCTCGGCGACAAAGGCCGCATGGACCTCGTGATGACCGTCGGCCAATACACGCAGGTTTCGATGATTTTGAACAGCTTCGGCATCCAGGTCGAAGACGGCTGGACCGTCGACCCCGACCTCAAAGCCTGAAATTTAGGAGAGAGACCATGAGTGCCATCGGTGTGATCGCCACGCTGCGCGTGCAGCCCGGCAAGGAAGAGGCGTTCGAAGGCGTGTTCGCCGAACTCGCCGCCGCAGTGCATGCGGACGAGCCCGGCAACAGCTATTACAAGCTGTTCCGCACCAGCGAGGCGGGCGTGTACAAGGTGCTCGAATGCTATGACAATGATGCCTCGGTCGAAGCGCACCGTGCGTCGGACCACTTCCGCACCCTCGGCGCCAAGCTTGGGCCCTGCCTCGCCGGCGCGCCCGAGATCGAGCGGCTGTCGGCGGTCTAATTCCTCGTCACCCCGGGCTTGACCCGGGGCCTGCCTTGTCTTCAAAGCGAGGCAGAAGGAAGGCGGGTCCCGGGTCAAGCCCGGGATGACGAACAGCGAACGTATAACATCACGTTTCTGCGCCCGTTGACCATGGACCCTCAGCCGACCTCGGCAATCTCCCCCGACCGGTCGCCGAGCACATAGCGCGGCCCCGCCCCGCGCTGCGCCGCCTTGTCCTCGCGGTTGTAGAGCCCGCATTTCTTGAGTGAGAGGCAGCCGCAACCGATGCAATTGCCAAGCAGTTCGCGCGTCCGCTGAAGCGCCGCGATCTGCACATCGATCCGCGCGCTGAGACCGGTGCTGATCCGCGTCCAGTCGGCGCCGTTCGGCGTCCGCCCCGCGGGAAGCCGCGCCAGCTCGGCGGCAATCTCCTCGAGGCTCAGCCCCAGTTGCTGCGCGATCAGGATGAAGGAGACGCGGCGGATATCGGCGCGCAGGAAGCGGCGCTGGCCGCCCCCCGTGCGCAATGCCTCGACCAGCCCCTTCGCTTCGTAAAAGCGGATCGCCGACACTGCGACCCCGGTGCGCGCCGCGAGTTCGCCGATCGCGATCAGGTCGGTCCGATGCATGATCACACTCCCGCTTTTATCCTTGATCTCAACCTCACTTGAGCTTTCATAAGCCGTGCGTCAACGCGAATCAGGAGAATAGCAAGTGACGCACCCCTTCATCGAGCATGTGAATCTGACGGTCAGCGACCCCGACCGCACCGCCGGAATCCTCTCGGCGATCTTCGGCTGGCACGAACGGTGGCGCGGCCCGGCGCAGGGTGGCGGGCGCACAATCCACCTCGGCGGCGACGCCGCTTATATTGCGCTCTACACCGGCCCCGAAGGACAGCATGCGGATGCGCAATATCCAAAGGGCGCGCCGCTCAACCATGTCGGCGTGCAGGTCGACGATCTCGATACGATCGAAATGCGCGTGAAGGCGGTCGGGCTGACGCCGTTCAACCATGGCGATTACGAACCCGGCCGCCGCTTCTATTTCTTCGACCCCGACGGCATCGAATATGAAGTCGTCAGCTATGCAGAGCCGCGGATGCGCTGAACCGGGCAACATGCGCGGCGCTGGCGCGTTGGTTGCTTATCGACGGACGAAAGGATTCTCCCATGAGCGACGACATCAAAAAACAATTCTGGAAGGCGCTGGCCGACAGCCCCTATGTCATGGTCGGCGCGACCGGCGAGCGCGAGCATCATATCCCGATGAACGCCCAGCTCGACAAGGATGCGGACGGCGCCTTCTGGTTCTTCACCGCGACCGACAACCGCTTATCGGCCGGCGGCCCCGCGATGGCGCAGTTCTCCGCGAAGGGACACGACCTGTTCGCCTGCATTTCAGGAACGCTGGTTCACGAAAGCGACCGCGCGGTACTCGACAAATTGTGGAACAACAGCATCGCGGCCTGGTACGAAGGCGGCAAGGATGACCCGAAGCTCGTCCTTCTCCGCTTCGATCTCGACAACGCCGAAATCTGGACCGCCGACCCCAGCATCAAGGGCCTGTTCAAGCTCGCGACCGGCATAACGATGAAGGAAGGCGAACTCGGCCAGCATGCTGAGGTTGCGCTTTAACCCCCTGATCCTCCCTGTGCCGGAGGCATGGGGAGGTGGTAGCGCGAAGCGCTGACGGAGGGGCAATGACGTGACGTCGCGGCCCCTCCACCACTTCGCGACCGGGAGGATATTTTAGACAACGGGCGGCCCGATCCGTCCTTCCCTAAACTCGAACCCGCCCTCGCGGTCGCGCTCCAACAGTGCGGGGCCGTCGAGGTCGACCCAGCGTGCGCGCTGCGCGAGAACAAAAGCCGGCGCGATCGCGAGGCTGGTCGACAACATACATCCAACCATGATCGACAGCCCTGCGGCGTCGGCGGCGTCGGCGATCCGCAGCGCCTCGGTCAGCCCGCCCGCCTTGTCGAGCTTGATATTCACCCCGTCGTAAAAGGCCCCGATCCGCGCGACGTCGGCCGCAGTCTGGCAACTCTCGTCGGCAACGAACGGAATCGGCGCATAGATCGGATCGAGCAGCGCGTCGGCGCCCACCGGCACCGGCTGTTCGATCATTTCGACCCCCAGGTCGGCGAGCGCCTCGGCCTCGCTCAAAATGTCGATGTCGCGCCAGCTTTCGTTGGCGTCGACGATCAGCCGCGCTTCGGGTGCGCCCTTGCGCACCGCGGCGACGCGCAGGCGGTCGCCGTTGCCGGTGAGCTTGAGCTTCAGCAAACGATAGCCGTCGGCCTCGGCCGTCGCCGCCTGCTCCGCCATCGCGCCGGGAGTGCCGAGCGAGATGGTGAACGCCGTCACCCGCGACGTCGGCGCGCCGTCGCACCCCGCAAGCTGCCAGAGACGGAGGCCGCGCTGCCGAGCCTCGAGGTCCCACAAAGCGCAGTCGAGCGCGTTGCGCGCCGCGCCGGGCGCCATCAACTCCTGCACAGCGGCGCGCGCCTCGACGGCGCCCAGCTCGGCGATGTAGGGCGCGACGCGCAGTAACTGGTCACGGCACCCCGCCGCATCCTCGCCCAGATAATAGACCGGCGTCCCCTCGCCGCGCCCGAGCGCCCCCTCCCCCTCGATCTCGGCGACGACGACATCGACATGCGTCTTCGCGCCACGGCTGATCACGAACGCCCCCGCGACCGGCCAGCGTTCAACGCGTGCGCTTTTCAATTGGATAGCCATGCGGAAAGGCTAGTGTAGATCGCGATGACCGGCAAATCCCTTTCGGAACGTATCGGCGATCTCGGCCACCGCCTTGCGGTCGAGGCGCACGCCGCCTGGCTCGCCGCGCGCGACCCGCGCGTGCCGATGCTCGCACGCCTGCTCGCGATCGCGGTCGCGGCCTATGCGCTGTCGCCGATCGACCTGATCCCCGATTTCATTCCGGTTTTGGGCTGGCTCGACGATTTGCTCATCGTCCCACTCGGCCTGTGGGTCGTGCGCCGCCTGATCCCCGAACCCTTATGGGCCGAACTCCACGCCGCCGCCGAAACCGCGAGCACCCGCCCGTCGAGCCGCGCCGGCATGGCGTTCATCCTGCTACTGTGGGCGGGGCTGCTCTATATCGTTTACTGGTCGGTGCGGACGTCGCCCTGGCATTAGTTGCCGGTTTTCTGACGGTCGGCTTTGGGGTGGGAACCGGCCTTATCGATCATCCACTTCCGTCATCCTGGGCTTGACCCGCCTTTTCCTTCAAGAAGGCCGGCCCCGGATCAAGTCCGGGGTGACGATGATGGATAGGCAACTTCCGTCGTCAGCCGCCGTGCGCGCGGATCCATTTCTCGACCACCGGCGCGATCTCCTCGCGCCATTTTCGGCCGTTGAAAATGCCATAATGGCCGACGCCCTTCGCCATCAGATATTTCTTCTGGTCGGCGGGCAGCGCCTTGGCGATCGTCAGCGCCGCCTTGGTCTGGCCGATCCCCGAAATATCGTCGCGCTCGCCCTCGATCGCGAGGATCGCGATGTCTTCGATCACGCCGACGTCGACCGGCTGGCCGCGGTGCGTCATCTCGCCCTTCGGCAGCAGGTGGCGCTGGAACACGACGTCGACTGTCTGCAGGTAGAATTCGGACGTCATGTCGCACACCGCGCGATATTCGTCGTAGAATTCCTTGGTCTTGTCGGCACTCTCGCCGTCGCCGTCGACCAGATGTTTGAACATCTCCCAATGGCTCATCATGTGATTGCCAAGGTTCATCGACATGAAGCCCGCCAGCTGCAGGAACCCCGGATAGACGCGGCGTCCGGCGCCCGGATAATAGGCGGGGACGGTCGCGATGACATTTTCCTGGAACCAGGCGTGCGGGCGCGTCATCGCATGGTCGTTGACCGCGGTCGGCGCCTTGCGCGTGTCGATCGGGCCGCCCATCATCGTCAGCGTCCTGGGCCGGCACTTGTTCTTGTTCGCTGCCATGATCGCCGCGGCGGCTAGGCTCGGCACCGAGGGCTGGCACACCGCCAGCACATGCGCGCCGGGGCCGATATGTTCGAGCCACGAAATCAGATAATCGACATAATCGTCGAGGTCGAACTTGCCGGCTTCGAGCGGCACATTGCGCGCGTCGCGCCAGTCGGTGATCCATACATCATGGCCGGGCAGCATCCGCTCGACCGTGCCGCGCAGCAGCGTCGCATAGTGACCCGACATCGGCGCGACGATCAGCAGCTTGGGCGCATCCTTCGTGCCCTTGTGCTTGAAATGCTTGAGCTGGCCGAAGGGTTTGCGCGCCTCGACAACCTCGGTAACGCGCACCGTTTCGCCCCCGACTTCGGTCTCGTACAGCTCGAATCCCGGCTTGCCGCGCGGCGCCGAGGCGTGCGCGAAGACTTCGAGCGCCGAGGCGAACATCGGGCTGCCGCTGAAATAGCCGAGCGGATTTGCGGGATGCTGCATCACCTGCGCGCCCGCGGTGGCGAGCGCACTCGCGCCCGCGAGCCAGTTCTTCTGCATGTCAAAGGCGTGATAAAGCATATTAAAATCGTTCCTTGCGTGACCCGGGCGGCGCTCTTGCGGCACCTGCTCATTGGTTAGCAGTCTAGGGGCTTCGCCTCATTGTGCAATGCATCAAAATCGTTGCGAGGCGTGCCGAAGTCGAATATTCTGCATGGAGCGGCGCATGACGCGCCGATGGAGTGAATATGTTTGAGATTGCGGGCAACCGCTAACATCCCGGCGTAATCGGGATGTGCGCAGCGTGCGGACTAATGGGTTCGCGCGCCTTTGTTGCTTGAAAATCCCGGATTTATCCCATGAATATTTCGAAAGCGGAGCAGCGTATGCTCCATGTGCTGGCGCAGGGCGGCATGATCCGCCATCGGCGCGACGAAAACGGCCGCATCGTCGAAGCGCTGTGCTTCACGCGCGACGGCTTCGTCCTCGCGAACACCGGCCTGTCGCTGTTTAACCGGCTGCGGCGGCGCGGTTTCATCGGCTCGCTGAACGGCGCGCCGTACCGCATTACGCCAGCGGGCCTCCGCGCCGTGCGCGCGCAGCTCGACAATCGTTGAGATCGGGCGTTGACGATCGGGAGCGCGGTGCAAGCCGCCGCGCTCCCTTTTGACCGACCATATCGCCCCGCTTCAAAGCGCTTGAAGCCATGCGTCATTCTGCGGCGTTGAGCGGCATCGGCGGGGCTGCTAGGGCGGTCGTCCATGGCGACCACATCCGAAAAATCCGACGCGCCCCGCCGCAAGCTCGGCAGCCTGCGCATGATCTGGCACTATGCCAGCCGCTACCCGCTGCAACTGCTGATCGCCGCGGTCGCGCTCGGCATCGCCGCGCTCGCGACGCTCGCGATCCCCTATCAATTCAAGGAAATGATCGACAGCGGCTTCGTCGCCGGCGGCGGCGACGTCGCGCCGCATTTCCGCTTCTTCTACGTTATCGTGCTGCTGCTCGCGGTCGCCACCGCGCTGCGCTTCTACTTCGTCAGCTGGCTCGGCGAACGCACCGTCGCCGACATCCGCCAGGCGGTACAGCGCAACCTGCTCCGCCTCGCTCCCGGATTTTTCGAGGAAAACCGGCCGTCGGAAATCGCCTCGCGCATGACTTCGGACACCTCGATCATCGAACAGACGGTCGGCACCACCGTCTCGGTCGCGCTGCGCAACACCGTGATGGGGATCGGCGGCATCGCCTATCTCTTCACCCTGTCGCCCAAACTCACCGGCGGCATCCTGCTCGGCATCCCGGTGATCATCATGCCGATCGTGCTGCTCGGCCGAAAGCTCCAGAATGTCTCGCGGACGAGCCAGGACCGTGTCGCCGACATCGGCGCGACCACCGCCGAGCAATTGGGCGCGATGAAAATCGTTCAGGCCTTCGGGCAGGAAGCGCGCGAGGCCGACCGCTTCACCACCGCAGTCGAGGCGAATTTCGCAACTGCCAAGCGTCGCATCCGCCTGCGCGCGATGATGACCGCGATCGTCATCGGCCTGCTCTTCGGCGCGATCACCACCCTGCTCTGGTACGGCGCGGCGGGCGTTGCCGCAGGCACGATCACCGGCGGCACGATCGCCGCCTTCGTCCTCACCGGCGGGCTGGTCGCGGGCGCCTTCGGCGCGCTCACCGAAGTCTATGGCGACCTGCTCCGCGCAGCCGGCGCCGCCGAGCGCCTCAGCGAATTGCTCAATGCCGAGGCGAGCATCGCGCCGCCCGCAAAACCGCGCCCCTTCCCCGAACCGCCCGTCGGCACGCTCGAGTTCGATCATGTCGAATTCCACTATCCGACCCGCCCCGACGCCCCCGCGCTCCACGATTTCAGCCTTGCGATCAACCCGCGCGAGACCGTCGCGATCGTCGGCCCCTCGGGCGCCGGCAAGTCGACGCTCTTCCAGCTCGCCGAGCGCTTCTACGACCCCCAAGGCGGACAGATCCGCCTCGACGGCGTCGCGCTCACCGACGCCGACCCCGCCGACATCCGCGCGCGCATCGCGATGGTGCCGCAGGAGACGGTGATCTTCGCCGCCTCGGCGCGCGACAATTTGCGCTATGGCAATTGGGCCGCGACCGACGAGGATTTGTGGGACGCCGCGCGCGCCGCCAATGCCGAGGAGTTCCTGCGCAAGCTGCCGCAAGGGCTCGACACTTTCATGGGTGAAGGCGGCGCACGCCTTTCGGGCGGCCAGCGCCAGCGCGTCGCGATCGCGCGCGCGCTGCTCCGCCGCGCCCCGCTGCTGCTGCTCGACGAAGCCACCTCGGCGCTCGATGCCGAATCCGAAAAGCTCGTCCAGGACGCGCTCGAGACGCTGATGCACGACCGCACGACGATCGTCATCGCGCACCGGCTTGCGACCGTGCGCGCCGCCGACCGCATCATCGTGATGGACGACGGCCGCATCGTCGAAGAGGGCAAGCACGACGAACTCGTCGCTGCCGACGGCCTCTACGCCCGCCTCGCGCGGCTCCAGTTCCAGGACAATCTCGCCGCCGCCTGACCCAAGTTCGACCGACCGAAGGATATGACGATGCTCTACGACCTGACCGTACCGGCCTGGCAGAACGGCCTGAGAGCCCTGTCGGGAGAGCTCTCGCGCGCGCGCGCATGGGGGGAGGAAAACGGCATCGGCGAATTGCAGTTCGCGGTCGCGCGCCTCGCCCCCGACATGTTCCCGCTCGCCTCGCAAGTCCGCTTCACCTGCGTCCAGGCGCTCCAGCCGCTGGTCCGCCTTGCCGACGCCGAAGTCCCTGAATTCGCCGAGGACGCGGTCGATTTCGCCGGAATGCAGGAACAGATCGCGGCGACGCTCGCGATCCTCGATGCGGTCGATCCCGCCGCGCTCGGCACCGATCTCGAGCGCACGGTCAGCTTCCCGCTGCCCAACGGCATGATCTTCGACATGCGCGCCTTCGATTATGTCCGCGACTGGGCGCAGCCGCAATTCGCGTTCCACCGCACCGCGGCCTATGCGGTCCTGCGCCATATGGGGGTGCCGCTCGGCAAGGCCGACTATGTCAGCTATATGATGCGCTATCTCCGGCCCGGAACGGCCCCCGCCGCTTGAGGCAGCGGGGACCGGCCCTGCCTCAGATCAGGCTGGCGTAATTGTGGATGCCGGGAAAGCCGAGCTTCGACCCGCCATTGCGCCGGATCGCTCCAATGGCTTCGTCGACGCGCAAATAGCGGGCGCGCGCCTCGGGCTCGAGCAGGATCGCCGCCGGTTCCGGCCGGTCAGCCGCCTCTTTGACCAGCATCCCCAACTGCGCCAGATCGACGGCTTCATTGTTCCAGCGGATCACGTCGGTGGTATCGATCGTCACGCGATTTTCGTCGAGTATCTTCGCGAGCGGCGGCGTCTCGCCGGGCAGCGTAACATCGACGCTGTGCGTCGGCGGCGGAATGGTGATGATGAACATCACCAGCATCACCAGCATGACGTCGATCAGCGGGGTCGTGTTGATGTCGGGATCGCCATTGGGGTCGGCGCGAAAAATGCTGCGATGGAACATGCTGCGACGTTTGCGCATCGTCTCTCTCCCGCTTGGGGGAGAACGCACCGCGATTGACGGGCGCCCATCCCCTTCATCGAGGGCCCAAGACCACCTCGCGCCCTAACGTAATGGTATATCATAATACCAAACGAGCAAGCGGAATCTAGGAATTGACGCCGGGCAAATATCGCCGCGCAAAACGCACATAAAGAAAGGGCGGCACCTTTCGGTACCGCCCTTCTTTTTCTTCCAGTCCCTGTCGGGAGCGGAAACCGGTCTTACATGCCCGAGTTCGGACCGTAAGTGATTTCCACGCGACGGTTCTGGTCGTTGCGGACGCCATCGGCGGTTGCAACGGCCGGGCGGCTTTCGCCGAAGCCCTGCGCGCTGATCGAACCATCCGAGATACCGCGAGCGGTAAGATAGCTACGAACCGCGGTGTTACGACGTTCCGACAGGCCGACGTTGTACTTGGCCGAACCCGAACGGTCAGCGTGACCGGCGAGCATGACCTGCGTACCCGTGCAACCACGGTTGTAGGCGCTGATCGCGTTGTCGAGCGTCGAAGCCGCTTCCGGCGTGATGTCCGACTTATCCCAGTCGAAGTACACGATATACGGTCCGGGCTCACACACCACCGGCGGGGGCGGCGGGGGCGGCGGGGG
>NZ_JALPRD010000006.1 GCF_023197165.1 Sphingopyxis sp. MSC1_008 | reverse complement strand
ACCCCCGAGTGGCTGAAGTCGCTGTTCGAGGCAATCGGCCGCTTTTTCCAGTGGAGCGCCCCCGCCGCTACGCCGTTGATGTGGATCGCGGTCGCGCTGGTGCTGCTCTTCCTCCTCTATCATTTCGTCCCCGCCTTCGCGCGCTGGGTCGACAATCTGCCCTTTCGCCGCAAGGCCGGCGGCGGCGATGCGGAGGACGGCGCCGGGCAGGCCGAAGCGGGCGCGGCGCGCGCGCTGCTCGCCGAGGCCGACGCGCTCGCGGCCGAGGGACGCTTTGCCGAGGCGGTGCATTTGCTGCTCTATCGCAGCGTCGAGGATATCGAAGGGCGCCGCCCCGGGCTCGTCAAGCCCGCGATGACCTCACGCGATCTCGCCGAAGCGCACGCCCTGCCCGCGGTCGCGCAGGGCGCGTTCAGCCGCATCGCGCGCGCGGTCGAGATCAGCCTGTTCGGCGGACGGTCGATCGACGCCGGCGCGTGGCAGACGTGCCGCGACGCTTATGCCGAATTGACGGTGCCGAAGAATTGGGCGCGGGCATGAGCGATACGGCGGCGACCAATGACGGCTTCAACCCGCGCCTGATCGCCGCGGTGGTCGCGATCGGCATTGTCGCCTTTGTCGCGCTGTGGGCGCTGATCGCGCTCGGCCCGCAGGTCAGCAGCGGCAACGACGGCGGCGGCCATGCGCTGTCAAAGGCCGCGCCGGGCTATGCCGGAATCGTCGACCTCGTCGAGCGCGCCGGCGGCCATGTCGAATTGCGGCGCCGGGTCGAGCCGGCCGCGTATGACGATTATACGCAACTCACCATCCTGACCCCGACCGCGCGCACCCGGCCCGAGGAGATGAAGGAGCTTTTTGCCGCGCAAGGCGACGCGCCGGTGCTCGTCGTGCTCCCCAAATGGGCGGCGGGGGTCATCCCCGGCCAGGCGCCGCCGAAGCCCGGCTGGGTCAGCGGCGGCTTCGCCGTCCTGCCCCCGGCGCGGCTGCTGCCCGAGGAATATTTCGGCAAGGTCCGCGTCGGCCGCGCCAAATCGGCCAACGAAAACGCCCGCAGCTGGGTCGGCGGGCGCGAAATACGCCTCGCCGGCCCCGGCCGGCTCCACACAATCACCGGCGACGGCCTCGAACCCCTGATTACGGCAGCCGACGGCAGCGCCATATTGGCGCGCGCACGCGATCGCGATCTCTATATTCTGGCCGACCCCGACCTCATCAACAACCTCGCCTTTTCGTCCCGCGAAAAGGCGGCAGCGGCGGCGAGCCTGATCGATGGAATCGCCGAGGATGCCGCCGCCGACGGTCTCGCGTTCGACCTGACGCTGAACGGCTTCGGCGGGCAGCGCTCACTGCTGCGCTTCGCCTTCGTCCCGCCCTTCATCGGCATCACGCTCTGCCTGATCGCCGCGGGGCTGCTCGCGCTGTGGCAAGCGTGGATGCGGTTCGGCCCGGCGCTCAATCCCCGCCGCGCGATTCCGGTGTCGAAGGCAGCCTTGATCGCGAACAGCGCCGACCTGATCCGGCAGGCGCGGCGCGAACTCGACGGCGCCGATGCCTTTGTGAAGAGCCAGCGCATCGCGATCGCGCGGCGGCTGCATGCCCCCGGCGGGCTCGACGACGAAGCGACCGACCGCTGGATCGACAAGCATCTCGATACGGGAAAAGAATCTTTCTCCAGCCTCGCGCGGCGCCTGCCGCTCGCGCGCAATACGCATGAATTTCTAGAGGGCGCGCAAGCGCTGCACGACATCAGGAAGGATCTACTCCGTGACAGCTAATCCCGTCGAAAGCGTCCAGGCCCTCGGTGCCGCGATCGAGGGCGAGGTCGCCAAGGTCGTGTTCGGCCAGGGACCGCTCACCCGCATGGTGACGATCGCGCTGCTCGCGGGCGGCCATGTCCTGCTCGAAGGCCCGCCGGGAACCGCGAAGACCCTGCTTGCACAGGCGTTCGCGCGCGCGACCGGCCTCGGTTTCGGGCGCATCCAGTTCACCCCCGACCTGATGCCCGGCGACATTTTGGGGTCGAACCTGTTCAACTTCCAGACGTCGAGCTTCACTCTCACCAAGGGGCCGATCTTTACCGAGCTGCTACTCGCCGACGAAATCAACCGCACCCCGCCGAAGACGCAGGCCGCGCTGCTCGAAGCGATGCAGGAACGGCGGGTGACGATCAACGGCGAGGCGCATGTAATGAGCCCGCGCTTCACCGTGCTCGCGACGCAGAACCCGATCGAACAGCAGGGCGTCTATCCGCTGCCCGAGGCGCAGCTCGACCGTTTCCTGTTCAAGCTGGTCGTCGACTATCCCGCCGCCGATGAGGAGCGCCGCATCGTCGCCGACCATGGCGGGCGCTTCAAAAGCCCCGCGGTCGCCGATTTCGGCGTTACCGAGGTGGCGAATGCCAAGACGATCGAAGCCGCGATCGACACGATCGCGACAGTGCGCCTTGCCGACGAGATCGTCGATTATATCGTCCGCATCGTCCGTGCGACGCGCGAGAGCGCCGACCTCGAGTGCGGCGCGAGCCCGCGCGCCGCGACCTTGCTTGCGCGCGCCGCCTGCGCCGCGGCGGCGCTCGACGGGCGCGATTATGTGATCCCCGACGACGTCCAGCGCCTCGCCGCGGGCGCCCTGCGCCACCGCGTGATCCTGTCCGCCGCCGCCGAAATCGAAGGGCGTAACGTCGAACAGGTCGTCGCGGCCTTGCTCGAACGCGAGGACGTGCCGCGGTGATCTACCCCACCCGGCGCGCGATCTACCTGCTGCTCGCGGGCGCCCCGATGGCGCTCGCGCTCGGGCTGATCCGGCCCGAGCTGTGGCTGGTCGCGCCCGGCTGGATCGGGGTGATCGTCGCGTGCCTGATCCTCGACACCATCGCGGGGGCGAACCCCCGCCACCTGTCGCTCGACGCGCGCTTCCCGCATCAGGTCGGCGTCGGCGATCCCTTCGACCTGTCGCTTGCCGCGAGCGGGCGGGCAGTGCCGCCCCGCGCCGGACTCGCGCTCGCGCTTGACGAACGGCTTGCCGAGGGCGGGCGGCTCGCGGACGATTTGCGCCGGACGGCCACGGGCGAAGCGCTCGTCCGCACATTGACGCTTACCGCATCGCGGCGCGGGCAGGCGCGGGT
Source organism: Sphingopyxis sp. MSC1_008 (assembly GCF_023197165.1). GTDB lineage: Bacteria > Pseudomonadota > Alphaproteobacteria > Sphingomonadales > Sphingomonadaceae > Sphingopyxis. Next base: position 285,255 of record NZ_JALPRD010000006.1, on the reverse strand, counting down.
CGAGGCGCTATGGCTCCGCTGGTCGGGGCCGCTCGGGCTCGTCTGGAAACAACGCAAGTTCGCGATCGACGGCGCGATCCATGTCGTTCCCAGCCTGCGCGCCGTGACCGACGAGGGCAGCCGGCTGTTCCAGCGCAACAGCTGGTTTGGCCTCCGCCAGCAACGCTTTCGCGGCGAAGGCACCGAGTTTGAGGCGCTCGCCGAATATCAGCCGGGAATGGATCGGCGCGCGATCGACTGGAACGCGTCGGCGCGCCACGTCAAACTGCTCGCCAAGGAATATCGCGTCGAGCGCGACAACCGCGTTGTGCTCGCGATCGATAGCGGACGGACGATGGCCGAGCCCGTCGGCGGCATGCCGCGCGTCGACCGCGCGGTGTCGGCGGCGCTGCTGCTCGCCTATGTCGGGCTGAAACTCAACGACCGGATCAGCTTCTTTTCCTTTGCCGCCAAGCCGCAGACGCTGACCCCCGCCTATATGCACACGCAGGATTTCCCGGCGTTGCAGCGCGCCGCGAGCCTGATCGACTATGCGCATGTCGAGAGCAATTTCACTCTCGCGCTGACGACCTTGTCGACGCAGCTCAACCGCCGCTCGCTGATCATATTGTTCACCGAATTCACCGACGCGACGAGCGCCGACCTGATGATCCGCGCCGCCGGCCGGCTGGTGAAGAAGCACCGCCTGCTGTTCGTCGTGATCAAGGATGAAGAGGTCGAGACCGAGGAACGCCGCCGCCCCGAAAGCGGCGCCGACGTCACGCGCTCGAACGTCGCCGCGGCGATGCTGCGCGACCGGCAGCTGGTGATCGCAAGGCTCCAGCGGCTCGGCGCCGACGTCATCGAGGTGCCCGCCGACGCGATGGGGGCGAGCGCCGTCGAAGCCTATCTCGGCATCAAACAGAAGGGCAGCCTGTGATCCCGCCCGCAGCGCCCGCCCGCGCGCTCGACGCCCCGACCTTTTCGACGAGCCGCTTTCGCGCCGAGCGCGAGGCCGACTGGATCGCCTTCGACCTGCTGCTTTCCAGGCTGGAGAAAAAGGGTGCCGCCGCGCTGACCAGCGACGAGCTGCTGCAACTGCCCCTGCTCTATCGCGCCACGCTGTCGTCGCTGTCGATCGCGCGCGCTACGAGTCTCGACAAGGCGCTGCTCGACCATCTCGAGGCATTGTCGATCCGCGGCTATTTCCTTGTCTATGGCGTACGCGAAAGCCGCTGGAACCGCATCCGCCGCTTCTTTCTCTACGACTGGCCCGCGGCGATACGGTCGGTGTGGAAGGAGACATTGATCATCTCGCTGATCATCCTGCTCGGCGCGCTGACCAGCTATTCGCTCGTCTCAAACAACCCCGAATGGTATTTCAACTTCGTCGACGAGGAGATGGCGGGCGGGCGCGACCCGCGCGCGACGGTCGAATTCCTCCAGTCGACGCTGGGCCATGGCAAGGCGGCAGCGGCAAGCGAGGGCGAGAGCGGGCTGCACGTCTTCGCCACCTATTTGTTCACGCACAACAGCCAGGTGTCGATCCTGTCCTTTGCGCTCGGTTTTGCCTTTGGCGTGCCGACGATGATGCTCGAATATTATCAGGGCATCGGGCTCGGCGCGATGATGGCGGTCTTTTCGGCCAAGGGCCTGGGCTATGATTTCGGCGGCTGGCTGTTCATCCACGGCACGACCGAGCTGTTCGCCGCCGCGCTGTCGGGCGCCGCGGGCCTGCGGATCGGCACCGCGGTCGTCTTTCCCGGCGCGCGCGGGCGGTTGCAGGCGGCGGCCGAGGCCGGGCGCACGGCGGGCAAGGTGATGGTCGGGGTCATATTGATGCTGTTCGCCGCCGGGCTGCTCGAAGGCTTCGGGCGCCAGCTGATCACCGATACGATGCTGCGCTATGCGATCGGCGCGCTGATGTTGCTGTTCTGGCTCGCTTACTATTACATTCCGCGGCGCGAGGATGTGACATGACCGCTGCCGCCAATGCGAAGATGCGCGCCGCGAGCGCCAAAAAGATCCGCCAGTTCATCACGCCCGAAGGCGTCGACCTCGAATTGAAGATCGCGGGCTCAGGGCTGCGGTTCGGAGCGCTGATGGTCGACCTCATCCTCATCCAGCTCGCGCTCTTGCTGTTCTGGCTGGCCATGCTGTGGATCGGCGTCGCCTCGCGGTCGGACGTCACCGAGGTCATCTGGATGCTCGGCGCCTTCCTGCTGCGCACCTTCTGGTTCATCGGGTTCGAGCTCGGTTCGCGCGCCGCGACCCCCGGCAAGAGGCTGATGGGAATCCGCGTCGTCGCGCGCGACGGCGGCCGCCTCACCGCCGACGCGGTCGTCGCACGCAATTTGATCCGCGAGCTCGAAATCTTTTTGCCACTGATGATGCTGGGGGCGGGCGTGGCCGAGGATGCGGTGTCGGGGTGGCTCATGCTTGCCGGCGTGCTCTGGTCGCTGACGCTCAGCCTGTTCCTGCTGTTCAACCGCGACCGGATGCGGATGGGCGACCTGATCGCGGGAACCTGGGTCGTGATGGCGCAGCGCGTGAAACTCGACGCCGATATCGGGGTCGATGCCGCGGGCGACGCGATGATCTTCACCGAAGCCGAACTCGCCGTCTATGGCATTTTCGAACTGCAAGAGCTCGAACGCGTGCTCCGCAGCCGCGACCCGCGTGCGATGCGCGAGGTCGCCGATGCGATCCGCGCAAAGATCGGGCGCGCGATCGCCGAAGAGGATGACGTCTTCCTGCTTTCCTACTACCGCCAGCTGAAGGCCCGGCTCGAACGCAAATTGCTGTTCGGCAAGCGGCGAGAGGATAAATATGCCAGCGACTGACATCAATGTGACCCAGGCGCTGCACGCGCGCCGATCGGTGCGTGCCTTCACCGATCGTCCCGTCGATACGGCGCTGCTGAAAGAGATTTTCGCGTCGGCGCAGCGCGCGCCTTCGGGCGGCAACCTCCAGCCGTGGCAGGCGACGCTGGTGACCGGCGCACCGTGGCAGGCGGTGAAGGACGCGGTCGCCGCACGGACCGCGATGGGGCGCGAAGGCTATGAGCCCGAATATGACATCTATCCGAAGGGCCTGACCGAACCGTGGGAGGCGCGCCGCTTCGGCGTCGGCGAGGCGCTTTACGCTTCGCTCGGCATCCCGCGCGAGGACAAGCGCGGCCGCATCGCTCAGTTCATGGACAATTACCGGGGTTTCGGCGCACCGGTGATGCTTTTCCTCCATTGTTCGCGCATCATGGGGCCGCCGCAATGGTCGGACATGGGCATGTGGCTGCAATCGGTGATGCTACTGCTCGTCGAACATGGTCTCGCCAGTTGCCCGCAGGAATGCTGGGCGATGTACGGCGCGACGATCCGCCGCACGCTGGCGCTGGACGACGGACAGATTTTGTTCACCGGGCTCGCGATCGGCTATGCCGATACCGAAGCGGCGGTGAACCAGTGGCCGGTGCCGCGCGCACCGCTCGAAGACGTGATTGATTGGCAGGGATTTTAATGATGATCAGCAAGCAGCCGGGTTTTCGCTATGGCGCCCTTGGCGCGCTGATGTTCGCGGTCGCGGGTTGTACCGCAATCCCGAAGCCCGAAACTCCGCCGCCCGCGCCAACGCCCGTTGCCCCCACGCCGACGCCCGCGCCGCTGCCGACCCCGACATCGGGCTGGGAAGACCGCGCGGTCAACGCCGGCGCGTGGCGCTATGATGCGGGCAGCCGCACCGCCGCCTTCGTCCCGACAGGAAGCGCGAACCCGCTGCTCAGCCTGACGTGCAGCGGCGGCGGCATCCGGATGACATCGGCGCTCGCAGGCAATGTCAGCCTGCGCACCAGCGCGGGGACCGACCAAATCCGCTTCGATAACGGCAGCGCAAACCTCGCGAACCGCGACCCGCGGCTCGACCGCATCGCCTTCAGCCGCGGCCGCTTCGCGCTCGAAACGCCCGGCGGCGGCGCACTGACATTGCCCGTGCAGTCGGAGATCGGCCGCGTGATCGAGGATTGCCGATAACCGGCGGGGCCTTTAGCCGCCGAGCTGGACCGTTCCGCCCTTGATCCAGCCCCAACGGCACGGACCCTGATATTCGCGCGCGTTGGGCACCGACTTGCCGACACCGCACATGTCGGGATCGGTGCCGGGCGCCGCGAAGACGACGCCGAACCAGGCGTCATTTTCGGCCGCTTCGCAGAGCGACACGTTCGCGCCGCCCGCGAGCTTCGCCTTGACCGCGCGCGTCTCGTCCGGCGCCCAATAGACGTCGGTGCCGCCCGTCTTGACGCGGCTGATGCTCGAACAGGCGGGCAGGCTCGGCCCTTCGGTGCCGATCATCACCGCGCGCGTGGCGAGCGGCTCGCCGGCAACCGCGGGCGCGTTTTCGGCGGGTGGCGCGGGCTGGCTGCACGCAGCGAGCGAAGCGATCAGAAGGGCGGCGGCGGGGAAGACGAGACGATGTTTCATGCTTCTGAAACTAGCCGCCGCGACGCCCCCGCGCAACGCTCGTCGCGATACGACCAAGAGCCGCATTTTCGCTTGGGTTTTACCGCCTTCGACCCTATATAATCGATATGACGGACACCCCAGAAAATACGGCGCCGGTCGCGCCCGCCAACCAGCCCAACACCAACGCCTATGGCGCCGATTCGATCAAGGTTCTGAAGGGCCTCGACGCGGTGCGCAAACGCCCGGGCATGTATATCGGCGACACCGACGACGGGTCGGGTCTGCATCACATGGTGTTCGAGGTTTCGGACAATGCGATCGACGAGGCGCTCGCAGGGCATTGCGACCTTGTCCTGATCACGCTCAACAGCGACGGATCGGTCAGCGTCGAGGATAATGGCCGCGGCATTCCGACGGGCATCCACGCCGAGGAAGGCATTTCGGCGGCCGAGGTCATCATGACCCAGCTCCACGCCGGCGGGAAGTTCGAGAACACCAGCGACGACAATGCGTACAAGGTGTCGGGCGGCCTCCACGGCGTCGGCGTCTCGGTGGTCAACGCGCTCAGCGAATGGCTCGAACTCACGATCTGGCGCGACGGCGAAGAGCATTGGATGCGCTTCGAACATGGCGATTCGGTCGGCCCGCTCAAGGTCAACGGCCCGGCGCCGGCGGGGAAGAAGGGCACGCGCGTGACCTTCCAGGCGTCGACCGAGACGTTCAAGAACGTCCTCGAATTCGATTTCGAGAAGCTCGAGCATCGTTACCGCGAGCTCGCCTTCCTCAATTCGGGCGTCCGTATCAAGCTCGTCGATGCGCGCCATGCCGAGCATGTCAGCCACGACCTGTTCTACGAAGGCGGCATCGGGGCGTTCGTCCGCTATCTCGACCGCAACAAGACCGCGCTGCTCCCCGATCCGATCGCGATCAGCAGCGAACGCGACGGCATCGGCATCGACGTCGCGCTCGAGTGGAACGACAGCTATTATGAAAATGTCCTCTGCTTCACGAACAACATTCCGCAGCGCGACGGCGGCACGCACCTCGCGGCTTTCCGCGCCGCGCTGACGCGCACGCTGAACGGCTATGGCGACAAGTCGGGCATCCTCAAGAAAGAGAAGGTCTCGCTGACCGGCGAGGATATGCGCGAAGGGCTGACCGCGATCGTCTCGGTCAAGCTGCCCGATCCCAAGTTCAGCTCGCAGACCAAGGACAAGCTCGTCTCGTCCGAAGTGCGCCAGCCGCTCGAAAGCCTGATGGCCGACCGGATGACCGAATGGCTTGAGGAAAATCCCGCCTACGCCAAAGCGGTGATCCAGAAGGTCATCGACGCCGCCGCGGCGCGCGAGGCCGCGAAAAAGGCGCGCGAACTGACGCGGCGCAAAGGCGCGATGGACATCGCGAGCCTGCCCGGCAAGCTCGCCGACTGCCAGGAACGCGACCCCACCAAATGCGAACTCTTCCTCGTCGAGGGTGACTCGGCAGGCGGATCGGCGAAGCAGGGTCGTGACCGCAAGGTTCAGGCAATCCTGCCGCTCAAGGGCAAGATTTTGAACGTCGAGCGCGCGCGCTTCGACCGAATCATTTCGTCGAAGGAAGTCGGCACGCTGATCCAGGCGCTCGGCACCGGGATCCGCGACGAGTTCACTCTCGAAAAGCTGCGCTATCACAAGATCGTGATCATGACCGACGCCGACGTCGACGGCGCGCATATCCGCACGCTCTTGCTCACCTTCTTCTATCGCCAGATGCCCGAGATCATCGAAGGCGGCCATCTCTACATCGCCCAGCCGCCGCTCTACAAAGTCGCGAAGGGGCGGAGCGAGGTGTATCTCAAGGACGATACCGCGCTCGAAAACTATCTGGTCGATGGCGGCATCGACGCGCTGATGTTAGAGACCACCGGCGGCGCACGATCGGGCGCGGACCTCCGCGACCTGATCGAGCATGGCCGCCGTCTGCGCGCGCTGATGCGCTATGTCCCGCGCGGCCATAATTATGAGCTCGTCGAAGCCTTGGCGCTCAACGGCGCGCTCGATCCGGAGCTCGACAGCGCCGGACGCACCGCGGCGGGCGTGCGCGCGGCCGAATGGCTCAACGCCGCCGAGCGCGCGCTGACCGGGGGCGCCGAAGCGAAATGGACGATCGTCGCGGTTGACGGCGGCTATACGCTCGAAAAAAGGTGGCGCGGGGTCAGCGACCATCACGCGATCGACGCCGCCTTCCTCGCGAGCCAGGAGGCCCGCCGCCTGCACAAGCTCGCGAGCGAACAGGCCGACACCTACGCGCATCCCGGGCGTTTGGTGAAGGGCAGCAGCGCCGCGGCAATGGCCGCCGACGCCGCCGCGCTGGCCGCCGCCGACGCAGCCGAAAACGATGCCGAAGCGAGCGACAGCGACCTGCCCGCCGCGACCGCCGGCAAGGTCACGCCGATCACGCGTCCGTCCGAACTGCTCGAGGCGATTTTCGCGCACAGCCGCAAGGGTCTGGCGATCAGCCGCTACAAGGGGCTGGGCGAGATGAATGCCGAACAGCTCTGGGAAACGACGCTCGACCCGTCGAACCGTTCGCTGCTGCGCGTCGAGGCCGAACAGGCGGACGTTGCGCACGAAATCTTCGAACGACTGATGGGCGACGAGGTCGAACCGCGGCGCGATTTCATTCAGACCAATGCGCTATCGGTGGCAAATCTGGACGTATAACTACAGTTATTGTTCCGTTAAAACCGAACAAATCGCACGTCCGGACGCAAAATCGCTTCAGTCCAACGCGCGGCGGCTTGCCTTGGCGGGCCGCCGCTGCTTTTGGCGCCTCCTCTGACAAGGGGATGATGTCATGCGGGTCTTTTCGGCGATGATGATGCCGCTTCTGCTCACGGTCTCGGCCGCGGCGCAAGAAGTCGAAGTCACCGACAATCCGATCGCCGACATCCTCGACGAGACAGAAACCGAAATCGGCGGCGGCGTGGCGAGCTATTACGGCAACGAGCTTGCCGGAAATCGCACCGCGAGCGGTGAACGTTTCGACCCCGGCCAGCTCACCGCAGCGCATCGGTCGCTTCCCTTCGGCAGCATGGTGCGCGTCACCAACACCTCGAACGGCGACAGCGTCGTGGTGCGCATCAATGACCGCGGTCCCTTTTCGCGCGGCCGCGTGATCGACGTCAGCCACGCCGCAGCACGCGAAATCGGCATGCAACGCAGCGGCACCGCGCGCGTGAAGCTGGCGCTGCTGAGCGACGACTAAGTCAGTCGAACACCGACCACCCTGCCGCATAGGCAAAATGTTCGAGCGCGACCGCGCCGGCCAATGACGTCCCCGCCTCGTTAAGCGCGGGCGACCAGACCGCGATCGATCCCTGCCCCGGCGCGATACACAATATGCCGCCGCCGACGCCGCTCTTGCCCGGCAGGCCGACGCGGAAGGCGAACTCGCCCGAATTGTCATAGTGGCCGCAGAGCATCATGATCGCGTTGATACGCCGCGCGCGGTGCGCCTCGATCAACTGCTCGCCGGCAAGCGGATCGCGGCCTTCCATCGCGAGGAACAGCCCGGCGCGCGCGAGCTGGCGGCACGACATGGCGATCGCACATTGGCGGAAATAGACGCCGACGACGGTTTCGACCGGATGCGTCAGGTTTCCGAACGCGTCCATGAAATGCGCGAGACTGCGATTCCGCGCGCCCGTTTCGGATTCGGAGAAAGCGACATCGAAGTCGATCCCGACGCCGTCGTCGCCCGCCCGTGCGCGCATGAAATCGACGATCTCGTCGGCGACCGCGTCGCCGCTGCGTCCATCGATCAGCCGGTCGGTCGTCGCGAGCGCGCCCGCGTTGATCAGCGGATTGCGCGGAATGCCATGCTCGCTTTCCAATTGGACGATCGAGTTGAACGCCGACCCCGACGGTTCGCGCCCGACGCTGTCCCACAGCGAACTGCCGACGCGGCGCAGCGCGAGCGCGAGCGTGAAGACCTTCGACACCGACTGGATCGAGAAGGGTTCGTCGGCGTCGCCCGAGGTATGGACGGTGCCGTCGGGGAGCGCGAGCGCGAAGCCGAGCTTGTTCGGATCGACCTTGGCGAGCGCCGGGATATAGTCGGCGACCCGCCCTTGGCCGAGATGCGCCGCAGCGAGCTTCATCGCCTCTTCGATGTGATTGCGCAGATCGCCGGTCATCGCGCCCGCCTAGCATAATCGACGCGCAAAGCATGTATTTTCATTTTTTTGGAAATATTCTATGAAATGGAAATCATTCATACGACTCGGGAGAAAGGACATGGTAGATCATCCGCGCGGCAAGGGGCTTTCGAGCGCCGTCAGTTACCAGGATAGCAAAGCGGCGTTCCGCTGGCTCGAGGAAGCGTTCGGGTTCGAACCCTTGTTCGTGCTGCTCGACGAAGCGGGCAACCTCGCGCATTCGGAAATGGGCTATGGCAATTCGGTGGTGATGGTCGGCAATGAATGGTCGGACGACCACAAAAGCCCGAAGTCGATCGGCGGCAAGAACACGCAGTCGGTGCACGTCCAGCTGAACGTCGGCGACGATATCGACGCGCACTGCGACCGCGCGCGGGCCGCGGGCGCTGACATCATCGCCGAGCCCGAGACGCAATTTTACGGCGACCGCAGCTACCGCGCGAAGGACCCCGAGGGGCATATCTGGACCTTTGGCGTGACGGTCGAGGCGAAAACCGCCGAGCAGTGGGACGCCGAGGGCGGGTTCACGACCAAGACGCGGCTCGACGATTGAGCGCCGCGCTCGACCGGATGCTGGGCGCGCTCGCCGATCCGAAACGGCGGCGCGCGGTCGAACTGCTGGGCGAGCGCCCGCGCAGCGCGGGCGAACTCGCGGGCGAACTCGGCCTCGCGCCGCCCGCGATGAGCCGCCATTTGCGCGCGCTGAAGGAAGGCGGACTCGTCGAGGACGGCCATCCAGCCTTCGACGCGCGCGTGCGCATCTATTCACTCAAGGACGGCGCGACCGCCGAGCTCAAGCAGTGGCTCGCCGAGACCGAGGCGCTGTGGTCGCACCAGCTCGCGGCGTTCAAGGCCCATGTCGAGGGTGGCGCATGACCGCCGCGGTGATCGTCGCCTTGCGGGTGGGTGTGGCGCCCGACGTCGCCTTTACTGCCTTCACGCGCGATATCGGGATATGGTGGAAGAGCCATCCGCTGTTCCAGCTTTCGCGGAAAGGCGATGGCGCATTGCGATTTGATCCAGAAGGGCCGGGCGGGCGGCTCGTCACGCGCTTTGACGACGGCAAGGAGTGGGAAATCGGCACGGTGCATCACTGGCTGCCCGGCGAGCGGTTGGCGTTCGGCTGGCGGCTGCCGAGTTTCAAGGCCGATCAGGCGACCGAGGTCGATATACGCTTCGAGGCGGTGGGCGATGAGACGCGCGTGACGGTCGAGCATCGCGGGTGGGACAGCATCCCGCAGAAACATGTCGCGCGGCACGGGTTCGAGCTGATGCTGTTCCAGCGGCGGCTGGGGGAATATTGGCGGGGGTTGTTGAAGGGGATGGAAGCGGGGCTTTGAGGAAGGTCCGCATAGGTGGAGAGCGGACGCTGCTCAATTTTCTTTCGTCATCCCGGACTTGATCCGGGATCCATAGCCGCGGCGTCGTTGTGGACCCCGGGTCAAGCCCGGGGTGACGAGACAAGAGATGTCGTGGCTCGCGTCAGCTGACGACGAGAGAAAGATTGCACCCGCCTCTCTCCCGCCCCACGTTCCGCATATGCCCCTCACTACCCCTTTCACCGACTGGTTCACCGCGCGCGGGTGGCGGCTCAGGCGGCATCAGGCCGATATGCTCGCCGCGGGCGAGCGCGGCGAGAGCGCGTTGCTCGTCGCCGCGACAGGGGCGGGCAAGACCTTGTCGGGGTTCCTGCCGACGCTCGTCGATCTCGCGCAAAATCCGACCGACTGGCTGCACACGCTCTATGTGTCGCCGCTCAAAGCACTCGCGGCCGACGTCGAGCGCAATTTGCTCGGCCCGATCGCCGAGATGGAGCTCGACATCAGCGTCGAGAGCCGCAGCGGCGACACATCGTCGGACAAGAAGGCGCGCCAGCGCAGCCGGCCGCCGAACATCCTGCTGACCACTCCCGAATCGCTGTCGCTATTGCTGTCCTATCCCGACAGTTTCACGATGTTCGCCGATCTGAAGACCGTGGTGATCGACGAGATCCACGCCTTTGCACCGGGCAAACGCGGCGACCTGCTCAGCCTTGCGCTATCGCGGCTCCAGACAATCACGCCGGGGCTGCGCCGCGTCGGCCTGTCGGCGACGATCGCCGACACCACCGCCTATCGTAGCTGGCTGGCGCCGAACGGCGATGCGGAGGCGGTGACATTGGTCGAGGGCGAGGCCGGCGCCGATCCGGAGATCGGCATATTGCTGCCCGAGGGCGCAGTCCCGTGGGCGGGGCATTCGGGGCGCTGGGCGGTGCATCAGGTGATGGACGAGATCGCCAAAAACCGCACGACGATCATCTTTTGCAATACGCGCGGGCTCGCCGAGCTGACCTTTCAGGAGCTGTGGAAGGTCAACGACCTCAGCTTGCCGATCGCGATCCACCATGGCAGCCTCGACCGCGAGGCGCGCCAACGCGCCGAATTGGCGATGGCCGAGGGACGGCTGCGCGCGCTCGTCGCGACGTCGAGCCTCGACCTCGGGCTCGACTGGGGCGACGTCGATTGCGTGATCCAGATGGGCGCGCCGAAGGGCTCGTCGCGCCTTCTGCAACGCATCGGACGCGCCAACCACCGGCTCGACGAGCCGAGCAAGGCGCTGATCGTGCCGGGCAACCGCTTCGAATATCTCGAGGCGCGCGCGGCGCTCGACGCCGTCGAAGCGGGCGAGCGCGATGCCGACCGCTTTCGTCCCGGCGCGCTCGACGTGCTCGCGCAGCATGTGATGGCGCTCGCCTGCGCCGCGCCGTTCAAGGAGGATGACTTGCTCGCCGAAATCCGGTCGGCGGCGCCGTACCAATGGATCGATGCGCCGACCTTCACGCGGCTGCTCGGTTTCGTGCGCGACGGCGGCTATGCGCTCAAAAGCTATGACCGTTTTCGTCGCCTCGCGCCCGATGGGCAAGGCGGCTGGCGGATCGCGCATCCACGACTCGCCGCGCAGCACCGGCTCAACGCCGGGATCATCGTCGATGCGCCGACGCTCGACGTGCGCTTCAAGAACGGGCGGCGATTGGGTAGCGTCGAGGAGTATTTCGCGAGCACGCTGACTCCGGGCGACACCTTCGCCTTCGCCGGGCTCAGCCTCGAGGTCGAAAGCATCCGCGACACCGACCTCTATGTCCGCGCGACGACGCGCCCCGCACGCGTCCCGAGCTATATGGGCGCGCGCATGGCGCTGACGACGCGGCTCGCCGACCGCGTGCGCGGTTTCCTTGCCGATCCCGCCAGCTGGCAGCGTTTTCCCGAGGATGTCCGCTTCTGGCTGGAGATGCAGCAACTGCGATCGGCGCTGCCGCGCCCCGGCGAGCTGCTCGTCGAGACCTTCCCGCACGAGGGCAATCATTATCTCGTCTGCTATCCGTTCGAGGGGTGGAACGCGCACCAGTCGCTGGGCATGCTGATCACAAAGAGGATGGAGCGCGCGGGGTTGCAGCCGCTGGGTTTCGTTGCGTCGGACTATGCGATCGCGATCTGGTCGCTGCGGCCCGTCGCGCATCCGCAGAATCTGTTCGATGCCGAGATCCTGTCGGAGGAATTCGTCGAATGGGTCGAAAGCTCGCATTTGCTCAAGCGCGCGTTTCGCGAGGTCGCGGTGATCGGCGGGCTGATCGAGCGCCAACATCCGGGCAAGCGCAAGACGGGCAAGCAGGTGACCTTTTCGACCGACCTGATCTTCGACGTGCTGCGTAAATATGAGCCCGACCATCTGCTGCTCGAAGCCGCGTGGGCCGATGCGCGCGAGCGGCTGACCGACGTGGCGCGGCTCGGCGACCTGCTCGACCGCGCCGCGGGGACGATGCTGCACCAGAAACTCGACCGGATCAGCCCGCTCGCGATCCCCGTGCTCGTGCTGATCGGGCGCGAGAATGTCGCGGCGGCGGACATCGACGACGCGCTGCTGGGTGAGCTGGCGGACAGCCTGGCGGAAGAAGCCATGCGCCCCGGATAAGGCGGCGCGGCGTACCCGGCGTTTCGCTTGCTGCGAGGCCCGATGAGGCGTAGATTACGCCTAAACATAATGAGGATGCCAGCGATGACCCAAGCTATCCAGCGGTCCGTCCTGTTCGCGCTGCTGCTCGCCGCCCCCGCGCTGATCGGCGCGACCCCGGCTCCCGTCAATCCGCCCACCGTTCCAGCGCCCGCCCCCGCGGCGGGCAGCGACGTCGTGGCGCCGCCGGTGACGGTGGTGCCCTTCATCCAGCCGTTCGATCTCGACGCGACCCGGCGCATGTCGGTGAAGGTCATGGTTGGCGGCAAAGGTCCCTTTTCCTTTCTGGTCGACACGGGCGCCGAGCGGACGGTGATCGCGCGCGAACTGGCCCAAAGGCTGGGACTGACCGAGGGTGCGAAGTTGCGGCTCGCCACGATCGGTGGCTCGGCGATGGTTCCCAGCTACCGCGTCGCCGCGCTGCAGATGTCGGACCTGCACCTCGCTTCGGTCGAAGCCCCCGCCTTTTTCGGGCGGCATATCGGCGCCGCGGGGCTGATCGGGGTCGACATGCTCGAAGAGCGGCGCGTGCTGATCGATTTCCGCAAGGAAAGCATGCAGATCCTCGAGACGCGCCGCCGCGCGCCGTCGCTTATCAAGGATGATGACGCGATCGTCGTCACCGCGCGCAATTCGGCGGGACGCCTGATCCTGTCGGACGCGCGGCTGAACGGCAAACGCATCGACGTGATCGTCGACACCGGGGCGCAGACGAGCGTCGGCAATATCGCGCTGCAAAAGCTGGTTGCGAGCAAGCGCGCGAACCGCTTCCCCTTTGTGGCGACGATCCTCGACGCGGTCACGGGCGAGGCGGTGCCCGCGATGCGCACCGCGATCAAACGCATCGTGATCAACGGCATGGACGTCAATGACCTGCCGGTGAGTTTCGCCGACAGCCAGGCGTTCCGCGCGCTGGACCTGCACGAACGGCCGGCGCTGCTGCTGGGGATGGACAGCCTGTCGCTGTTCGACCGCGTCGAGATCGATTTCCCGAACAAGCGCGTCGTGTTCGACCTGCCCGACGGAGCGCATCGCGAGTCCGGCCAACGCTTCGCCGCAAATGGGGTCGCCGCGGGCGGTTAGTCCGCTTGCGGCGGGCCGCTGCCACCGCCATAGCGGGCGGATGTCCGCTGCCGCGACCTTCGATTTTGCAGGCCAGAAGTTTCAGATGCTGGCCGACCGGGCGCTGTTCTGGCCGCGCCACGGCGCGCTGATCGTCGCCGACCTGCATCTGGAGAAAGCGAGCTGGTACGCCGCGCTCGGCCAGCCGCTGCCGCCCTATGACAGCCACGACACGCTCGACCGGCTCGCCGCGCTCGCGGCCGAAACCGGCGCGCGCGCGATCTGGTGCCTCGGCGACAGTTTTCACGACCGGGGCGCGGCGGAGCGCATCGTCCCCGCGGTCGCCGAACGCCTGTTCGGGCAAGCGGCGTCGGCGAAACTGCTGTGGATCGCGGGCAATCACGACGGACTCTCCGGCGGCGCGTGGGGCGGCGAGGTTGCCGACGAGATGGTGATCGACGGCATCGTCTTTCGTCACCAAAGCGTAGGCCGCGAAGCGCGGCCGGAAATTTCGGGGCATTTCCATCCGAAATTGCGGCTCAACATCCGCGGCCGCGCGGTGTCGCGCCCCTGTTTCGCGGGCGATGGACAGCGTCTGATCCTTCCCGCCTTCGGTGCGCTGACCGGCGGGCTCGCGGTCGACGACGCGGTCATCGCCGCGAATTTTTCCGGTGCGTATGAGGCGATGCTGGTCGCGCGCGGCCGCCGGCTCTGCTTTCCCTGTCCCGGCCGGGCCCGCGATGACGCTACGGCAAGCCGCACGCTTGCCGCTCGCTAGCGCCTAAGCCCCACCGAACAGGCGCTTTTCCGCCTGTGGCCAAAAAGCATCACCCCGCCAAAAACGACGCAAATACGTGCCCTCCGCTGGATCGGTCGCGCAATTGAGTTATGCTCGGCACGCAACAAAAATAAATAAATGTTGAGAGGAGTGCCCGATATGAAATCATCTTCCCTTCGTGCTGCCCGATTTATGCGCACCAGCGCGCTCGGCGTATCGCTTGCCATCGCTGCGATCTCGGTTCCCGCCTTTGCGCAAGACGCACCGGCCGAAACCGCAACCGACGACAGCGACAACACCCCGATCATCGTCACCGCGCAGGGCCGCGCCCAGCTGCTATCCGACGTCCCCGTCGCAATCTCGGCGGTCAGCGCCGAAACGCTGCAGAACAGCGGCGCGAACGACATTCGCCAGCTGAACCAGCTCGCGCCGTCGCTGCTCGTCTCGTCGACCGGCTCGGAAGCCAATGGCTCGGCGCGTATCCGCGGCATCGGCACCGTCGGCGACAACCCCGGCCTCGAAAGCTCGGTCCCCGTGTTCATCGACGGCGTCTATCGCTCGCGGTCGGGCATCGGCCTCAACGAACTCGGCGAACTCGACCGGATCGAAGTCCAGCGCGGCCCGCAGGGCACGCTCGGCGGCCGCAACTCGTCGGCCGGCCTGATCAGCATCTATTCGAAAAAGCCCGATTTCAACTTCGGCGCCACGGGTGAGGTCACCTATGGCAATTATGATTATTGGCGTCTCGGCGGCAGCGTCACCGGCCCGCTAGGTGAAACGCTCGCGGCGCGCCTCGACGGCGTTTGGGTCAAGCGCGACGGTTTCTACAACGACACCGCGAACAATCGCGACGTCAACAACCGCGACCGCTATTTCCTGCGCGGCCAATTGCTGTTCGAACCGACCGATGTGCTGTCGGTCCGCCTGATCGCCGACTACACCTCGCGCGACGAGGAATGCTGCGCGGCGACCTATGTCGGCCCGAGCGTCAACCCGTATATCGGCAACCTCAACACCCCCAGCACTGTCGGCGCGGGCGCGACCCCGACGTCGAACAACATCATCAACGTACTGCGCGACCTCGGCCAGTCGGTCGGCGCGTTCAACCAGGGTTACAGCCGCGACATTTCGGTCACCCCGGGGCGCAGCTTTGCCGGCAAGACGAAGGATTACGGCTTCTCGGGCCAGATCGATTATGATTTCGGCGGCGCGACGCTGACCTCGATCACCGCGTACCGCGAGTATCGGTCGAGCCAGGCGGGCGACGTCGATTATGGCACGGTCGATATCCTCTACCGCGCGCCCGATGCCGACGCGTACCGCCAGTTCCACACCTTCACGCAGGAACTGCGCCTGCAGGGCGAAGCGTTCGACGGCAAGCTCGACTGGCTCGTCGGCGGCTTCTACGCCGATGAAAAGCTGCGCGTGCGCGATAATCTGCGCTTCGGCGACGACTATGGCCGGTTCGCGGCGTGCCGCCTGATCACGGGCACGGCGCTTTCGGGCCTCTATTCGCCGGCCAGCCCGTCGTGCATCATCCCGGGCGTCGGCCAGGCAACATTGCTGGGCGCCTTCGGTCCCGCCGGCCCGGATATCGTCGCGAGCCTCGCGGCGCTCGACGGGATCAGCGACAAGGGCAGCATCAACGACGTCTATCGCCAGAACGGCAAGAATTGGGCGCTGTTCACGCACAATATCTTCCACATCACCGACAAGCTCGATTTCACCTTCGGCGTCCGTTACACCAACGACAAGAAGAAGTTCTCGGCAACCTTCACCAACGACAACACAGCCTGTCAGGTGATTCAGGGCCGGCTGCTCGACGATCTGTCGAGCCCGAACGCCACCATCCGCGCCGTCGCGGGCGGCCTGATCGGCCTCGGCTGCCAAGGCAATTCGACCGCCGAACTCAATGGCGTGTCGATCAACGACAAGCGCAGCGAGGACGAATGGACCGGCACCGCGATCCTGTCGTACAAGCCGGTCGACGACCTGATGGTCTATGCGAGCTATTCGCGCGGCTATAAGGCGGGCGGTTTCAACCTCGACCGCTCGGCGCTGAAATCGCCGATCCTGCCGTTCGCGGCGACCCCTGGCGGCGCGCAGTCGCTGGTCGGCGCGTTGCAGTTCGACCCCGAAAAGGTCGACAGCTATGAAATCGGCGCCAAATACGCGACCGGTCCGTTCGGCCTGGGCCTGACCTTCTTCCGGTCGGACTTCTCGAGCTTCCAGCTCAACACGTTCAACGGAACCGTTTTCCTCGTCCAGAACGTCAACGGCTGCGACAGCGACCTGAACGGCGGCGACCGCGACCAGAGCAAGTTCCTCGGCGCCCCGAACTTCAATGCCGCGGCGGGAACGACCGGAGCCTGCCCCAGCGACGACGTCAGCCATGGTGTCCGGTCGCAGGGCTTCGAACTCGAAGCCTCGCTCGTTCCGGCACGCAGCTTCCGCATGACCGCCGGCCTGACCTATGCGAAAACCAAATATCGCAATCAGCTGGTGGGCAATGATTCGGGCGCTCCGCTCGACCAGGCGCTGCGCCTGCTGCCCGGCAACAACCTGTCGAACGCGCCCGAACTGGTCGCGACCGGCAGCGTCGCCTGGACGCCCGACATCGGCAGCAGCGGGCTGACCGGCCTCGTCTATGTCGATGGCCGCATGACCGGCGATTACAACACCGGGTCGGACCTGTTCCCGCAGAAGGAACAGAATGGTTATGCGCTGTTCAACGCGCGCATCGGCATTCGCGGCCCCGACGAAAAATGGGGAATCGAATTCTGGGGCCAGAATATTTTCAACAAGCAATATGCCCAGGTCGCGTTCAACTCGCCCTTCCAGGAAGGTGCAACGTCGGCGACCGCCGCCTTTGCCGACCCGCAATATCCGGGCGGCCGCCAGATCTTCTCGCAGTTCCTTGCCGAACCGAGGACCTATGGCGTGACGCTGCGCGGCAAGTTCTAAGCAGCAGCGAATTACGGACCATCGGGGGCGGGACACATGTTGTTCCGCCCCCTTTCTTTTGGCCGGGCAAGTCAACCCGTCACATCTGACAGCTGTGACATAAATGACGCGGCACGCCGGACAATGAGGTTACCGATCGGGCTTGCACTGGCTTGGCGCGGCCCGGTCATGATAGGCTGCTGCGCAAATAGAATATCGTGACGCTCTCCCGCGAAAAAACACCTGTGGAGGAGGGCCAAACCCATGAAAAACTGTTCCCGCCATATCCGCCTGCTGCGCGCCAGCGCCGCGGGCCTGCCGCTTGTAATCGCCCTGTGGGCCGCGCCTGCCACGGCACAGGATGCCGGCGCCGAGGCGAACGACGAAACGATCATCGTCACCGCGACGCGGCGCAGCGAGGCGCTGTCCGATGTCCCGATCGCGGTCTCGGCGGTCACCGGCGAGACGCTGGAAAAGACCGGTGCGACCGACGTGCGTGCGCTGGGGCAGGTCGCCCCGTCGCTGCTCGTGTCGGGCGCGACGAGCGAGGTCAATTTTACGGCGCGCATCCGCGGCATCGGCACGGTCGGCGAAAATCCCGGCCTCGAATCGTCGGTCGGGCTGTTCATCGACGGCGTTTATCGCAGCCGCACGGGCGTCGGCCTGTCCGAACTCGGCGACATCGAACGCGTCGAGGTGCTGCGCGGACCGCAGGGCACCTTGTTCGGGCGCAACTCGACCGCGGGGCTGATCAACATCGTCACCAAAGGCCCCGAGCTTGGCCGCTTCGGCGCCAAGGGTTCGATATCCTATGGCAATTACGATTATTGGCGCGTCGACGGCATGATCAATGCGCCGCTGGGCGACAAAGTGGCGGCGCGGCTCGACGGCGTCTGGCAGAAGCGCGACGGTTTCATCGCCAACGCGACGCCCGGCGAGCCCGACATCAACGACCGCGACCGCTGGCTGGTGCGCGGGCAGTTGCTGTTCGAACCGAGCGAGACGCTGAAATTCCGCCTGATCGCCGATTACAGCAAGCGCAACGAAAATTGCTGCGGCGGCGTCCTGCTCAATCCCGTGCGCAACCTGGCGCGCGGCCCCGACGGCTTTCCCGTCGCATCGGCCAATACGCTGTTGCCGATCCTCCAAGCCTTGGGCGCGAACCATCAGGCGCCGCCGACGGGAACGCCCTTCGTCCGGCGCCAGTCGACGACGCCCGGGGTCACCTATCGCTCGGATACCAAGGACTGGGGCGTGTCGGGCGAGCTCGGCTGGGAGCTTGGCGCGGCGACATTGACCTCGATCACCGCCTATCGCGATTACAAGAATGCGCAGGGCCAGGATGCCGATTTCAGTGCGCTCGACGTGCTGCGCCGCACCGACCTCGACCGCCGCTTCCGGCTCTTCACGCAGGAAGTCCGGTTGCAGGGCGAAGCGTTCGACGGGCGGCTCGACTGGCTGGTCGGCGGCTATTATGCGAACGAGAAACTCGATGTCGACGACGACATTGTTTATGGCAACAACTACGAACAATTCGCCAACTGCCTGCTCTTCGCGAGCGCGCTGCCCTCGGCGGTGCTGCCGTCCAACCCTTCGTGCGTGAACGTACCGGTGGTGCAGGGGACGATCGCGGTGCTGCCCCCCGGCGCGACGCGGACGCTGCTGCAGGCGCTGATCGCCAATCCGGCGCGGCCGGGCTTCGGCTCGCTCGCCGCGGCGCTCGGCCAGCCGGCGCTCGCGATCAACGGCACCGGCAACCAGGGATCGACCTTTGCGCAGCGCAGCCGCAACTTCGCGGTCTTTACGCACAACAGCTTCGACATCGTCCCCGACGTGCTGACCTTCACGATCGGCGCGCGCTATACGAGCGAGCGCAAGACATTGGATGCCGACGCGAATTTCAATAATGCGATCTGCCCGCTGATCGTCAACTCGCCCTTCCAGTCACTCGCGACCCTGCCGTGCGTGATCAACAGCACCGCGCCCGACCTGCCGCGCGGCACCGCGGGGACGAAGTTCAAGGACAATGAATGGACCGGAACCGCGGTGCTGAGCTGGAAACCCGCCCCCGAATGGCTCGTCTATGGGTCGGCATCGAAGGGCTATAAGGCCGGGGGCTTCAACCTCGATTTCTCGGCGCTCGACCGGACGTGCAACACGGCCTTTGACACGCTCTGCGCCGGGCGGCTGGCGCTCGCCGCCAACACCCCCGGCAACGGCCGGCCCGAGGCGAGCGACCTGCAATTCGCGAGCGAAAAGGTCGACGCCTATGAACTCGGCATCAAATGGGACGGCCCCGGGATCGACGTCAATGTCGCCGCTTTCTACCAGGAATATAGCAATTACCAGCTCAACACCTTCAACGGCGTCAATTTCGAGGTCACCAACATCCAGGCGTGCAAGGACGATCTGAACGGCGCCGATTCCGACGGGTTGGCGGCGACCGGCGCCTGCCCGTCCGACCGGCTGAAGCCCGGCGTGCGGTCGAAGGGGGTCGAGATCGAGGCGTTCCTGCGGCCCGCGCGCTATGTGTCGGTCAATATGGGGCTGACCTGGGTCGACACCCTCTATCGCCGCAATCTGGTGGGTACGGGCGGGCGGCCGCTATCGCCGGTGCTGTTCCAGCTTCCCGGCCGCGGCGTGTCGAACGCGCCGCGCTATGTCGCGACCGCGGGGATCAGCTGGACGCCGCCGATCGGCAGTTCGGGGATGAGCGCGCTCGTCTATCTCGACACGCGCCTGCAAAGCGACACCAACACCGGGTCCGACCTCGATGTCGAAAAGGTCCAGGACGGTTTCGCGATCTTCAACGGCCGCATCGGCCTTTATGGGCCCGACCGGCGCTGGGGCGTCGAGCTGTGGGGCCAGAATCTGCTCAACAAGAGATATTACCAGATCGGCGCCGACATGCCGCTGCAGGGCGGCGGCACCTTCCGCGCCGTCGCGGCCCCCGCTTCGTCGGGGCTCGCGGGCACCGCGAACCAGCTCTTCGTCGGCTTCCCCGGCGAACCGCGCACGTACGGGGTGACATTGCGCGGCCAGTTCTGACCGGTCTCTCCCCCTCCCCGCTTTGGGGAGGGCGTAGGGAGGGCCTGCCGCGGCCGGGCACTGTCGCGTCAGGCCCTTTCCTTTGGGTGATGTCGGCTTTGGGGTGGTGAGCGGACGTTAGCTGTAACTCCTGTTCCCCGGCGAAAGCCGGGGCCCAGGGCGTTCGAGAGCAGCGTTTGCTGATTGCGCTCTGGACCCCGGCCTTCGCCGGGGAACAGCAACTAACGGTCGCTAACGGCCTGACCCTATCGCGCCCGCGCGGCCTGGTGCGCGATGTCGGTCATCAGCTTGCGGAACAGCACCGCGCCCGCGGTGCCCGACGCCTTGAGCGCGCGTTCGCAGTCGAGCAACCGGCTCATCAGCCGCGCGATGCGGACCGAATCCCAGATGTGGAGCTGCGCGGTAACCGCGTCGCGCTCTTTCCAGAAAATCCCGCTGGTACGCGCCGATACCACGGTCGCGGGGTGCGCGCCGCCGTCGACCTCGGCGCGCAGGCGCGCGAGCGCCATCGCGCGGATCGCGAGCGCGCGGATGATGCGGATTTCGGCGACGCCGACCGCGGTCGCCTTGGCCAGCATCTCGGGCATTTCGCGCACCTTGCCGCCGAGCGCGACGTTGATGCACTCGCTGACATCCTCCTCGTGCGTCGCGGCGCCGAGCGCGGCGATGTCGGCCGCGGTCACCTGCCGCTGGCGGTCGGGCCCCGCGTCGAGGTAGAGCGCGATCTTCTCGATCTCGCGCCGCATCAGCGCCTGGTCGCCCGAGACGAGGTCGACGAGCAACTGCGCCTCGGCATTGGCGAGGCGCAGCCCCTGTTCCTGCCCCGCGCCCATCGCGATGCCGACGAGCGCACGCCGGTCGGGCTGGTAGCAGATCGCAGCGACGGCATGATCCGAGCCTTCGACGAGTTTGACGAGTTTCGACTTGGCGGTGACCGAGGCACCGGTCGCGATCACCGGATTGATGAAGGTATCGGCGGCAAGCAGCGCCTCGACCGCCGCGAGGCCGTCGTCGCCGCTGCCCGACAGTTCGACCCGGATCACGCGCGCCGACGAGAAAAGCGACATCGATGCGGCTTCGGCGGCGAGCAGCGACGGGTCCTGCGACAGCTGCGATCCCGAAAGGTCGAGCCGTTCGGCATCCTTGCCCGCGAGCCCGATCAAATGGCTCGCGACGGCTTCCATCGTCGCTTCGTCGGGGCCAGTGAGGAGCGTGAAACGAACCGCGGGGTCGAGGCGCGAGAGGCGTTCGAGTTCCTGCGGCTTGACGCTCTTCATTGCCCTGCGGGGGTCGGGGCGGGTGCGGCGGCCGGTTGTCCGCCGCCACGGTTCGCGAAGACGGCGAGGCGCGCGACGATCTGGTCGGCGACCGCCGAGGCGAGGCGTTCGAGCGCCGAGGTTTCGGCGGCGATGGTCGCATATTCGCTGCCGACGACGTCGATCCCCGCGTCGGAGAAGGCCGTCGCGTCGAGCAGCACTTCGCCGGTCGCGGCGTCGACGAGCTGGTAGCGCGCGCGCAGCGTGCGGCGTTCGCGCGTCACCGCATCGTCGGCGCGGACGCCGAAGCCGGTGATCGAATCTTCGAGCCGCACGTCGAGGCGGAGGCGCTTGCCTGCGCCCGCGCCGCCCTGCGTCGCCTGCAGCCGGTCGCGGAGCGCGTTGCGGACGAGCCAGCCACTATGCCCCTCGATCGCCGCGACGTCGACGTCGGCGAGCACTTGCGCCACCGCCCCCTTGCTGCCGTTCGCATACAAGGGACGCAGCCCGCAGCCGCCGATGGTCAGCGAGGCGGCCGCGAGGCAGGAGGTGAGAAGCAAACGCATCAGGGAACGATATTCACCAAACGGTCGGGGACCACAATGACCTTCTTCGGCGCGGCGCCAGCGAGCAGTTCGACGATCCGCGGGCGCGCGAGCGCCGCGGCTTCCACAGTATCCTTATCGAGACCTTTGGCGAGCGTCATCGTATCGCGCAGCTTACCCGCCATCTGGATCGCGATTGTCACCTCGTCATCGACGAGCAGTACCGGATCGGCGGCGGGCCATGCGGCATCGGCAATCATCGCGGTCGTGCGCTCGCCGGCAGGAAGCGCGGCCCACGCCTCTTCGGCGAGATGCGGCAGCATCGGTGCGACGAGCAGGATGAGGGTACGGCACGCCTCGGCGCGGGTCGCCGAGGGTTTCGCTTTCTCGATCTCGTTCGCGAGCGCATGGACCTTGGCGACGGCCTTGTTGAAGCCGAGCGCCTCGATGTCGGCGGCAACGCCGGCGATCGTCTGATGCAGCTTCCGCGCGAGCGCCTTGTCTTCACCGCCGTCACCGGCATTTTCGGTGTCGCCGAAGATCCGCCACAGGCGCTGGACGAAACGCCACGCGCCCTCGATCCCTGCCTCGCTCCACGGCAGGTCGCGCTCGGGCGGACTGTCAGACAGCATGAACCAGCGCGCAGCGTCGGCGCCATATTGGTCGAGGATCGCGTCGGGATCGACGACATTCTTCTTCGACTTCGACATTTTTATCACGCGACCGACGTGCAGCGGGGCTTGCGGATAATTGCCTTCAACATAAGGCTTGCCATCGTGCCACTCAACTTCGGCGGGGCTGAAAAACACCTCTCTGTCGCCGACATCCTCGTGCAGTAACATGGAATATGTTTCGTGCGTCACCATGCCCTGCGTGAACAGGCTCGCGAACGGCTCGGCGATGTCGATCATGCCCATATGCTTGAGCGCGCGCGTCCAGAAGCGCGCGTAGAGCAGGTGAAGGATCGCATGCTCGATGCCGCCGATATATTGGTCGACCGGCAGCCAGCGGCGGATCACCTCGGGATCGAACGGCTTGTCCGACGGCGAGCTCGCGAAGCGCAGGAAATACCAGCTCGAATCGACGAAGGTGTCGAGTGTGTCGGTTTCGCGCACCGCTTCGCCGCCGCAGCTCGGGCACGCAACATGCTTCCACGTCGGATGGCGGTCGAGCGGATTGCCGGGGACCGAGAAATCGACATCCTCGGGCAGGATGACGGGGAGCTGGTTCTTGGGAACCGGCACGGTGCCGCACGCATCGCAGTGGATGAACGGAATCGGGGTGCCCCAGTAACGCTGGCGCGAGACGCCCCAGTCGCGGAGGCGCCACACGGTCGTGCCCTTGCCCCAGCCTTCATGTTCGGCGCGCGTGATGACGGCGGCCTTGGCCTCGTCGATGCCCATGCCGTCGAGGAAATGGCTGTTCACCAGCTTGCCGGGACCGGTGTAGGCTTCGTCGCCGGTGAAATGCTGTTCGGTCTCGTCGCCATCGGCGATGACGCGATAGACCGGCAGTTCATATTTATGCGCGAAGTCGAGGTCGCGCTGGTCGTGCGCGGGACAGCCAAAGATCGCGCCGGTGCCATAGTCCATCAGCACATAGTTCACGACCCAGACGGGCAGGTGCCAGTTCGGGTCGAGCGGATGCTCGACCGCGATGCCGGTGTCGAAGCCCATCTTCTCGGCGGTGTCGATCTGTTCGGCGGCGGTGCCCTGACGGCGGCAGTCCTCGATGAACGCCGCGAGTTCGGGCGAATCCTTCGCCAGCCGCTCGGCGAGCGGATGGTCGGGCGAGATCGCCGCGAAGCTCGCGCCGTACAGCGTGTCGGGGCGCGTCGTGAAGACGTCGAAGCCGGCCGCGCCGCCCGCCAGCTTGAAACTGAATTCGAGCCCCTGCGACTTGCCGATCCAGTTTTCCTGCATCAGCCGCACCTTGTCGGGCCAGCTGTCGAGCGCGCCCAGCCCTTCGAGCAGTTCGTCGGCGAAGTCGGTGATCTTGAGGAACCACTGCGACAGCTTTTTCTTTTCGACGAGCGCGCCCGAACGCCAGCCGCGGCCGTCGATCACCTGCTCGTTCGCGAGCACCGTCATGTCGACGGGGTCCCAGTTCACATAGCTGTGCTTGCGCGTGACGAGCCCCGCGGCGAACAGGTCGAGGAACAAGGACTGTTCCTGCCCGTAATAATCGGGCTCGCACGTCGCGAGCTCGCGGCTCCAGTCGATCGCAAGGCCGAGGCGCTTCAGCTGCGCGCGCATCGACGCGATATTGTCGCGCGTCCAGCCACCGGGGTGGACGCCCTTTTCCATCGCGGCATTTTCTGCGGGCATGCCGAACGCATCCCACCCCATCGGATGCAGCACGTCATGGCCCGTCATCCGCTTAAAGCGCGCGAGCACGTCGCCCATCGCATAGTTACGGACATGGCCCATGTGAATGCGCCCCGACGGATAGGGGAACATCTCGAGGATATAGGCCTTGGGCCGATCTTCGCTATCGGTCGTGGCAAAGCTGTTCGCCGCCTCCCACGCCTTTTGCCAGCGGGCGTCGGCGGCGAGGGCGCCAAAGCGCGGTTCGCGGGTCATTCGTCGGTTACCCCGTTAGTCTGTGTGGGCAGGCACGCGAGGCGCGCCGCCGGATTAGTCCCTGATGGCCGAGCGGCGCAGGTCGCGGGCGCGGGTGAGGATGATTTCCTCGAGCTTCTGCACCGTCGCCGCCTGCACGGGTGCGTCGACCCAGCTGCCGCCCTGCGCCACCTGGCGCGAGGCCGCGATGCGCAGCGCGTCGGCGCGCAGATCCTGGTCGAGGATCGAGACGGTAACCTTCATCCGCTCGCCCGGGTTTGCCGGGTTCGCATACCAGTCGGTGATCACGACGCCGCCGGCCGAATCGGCCTGGAGCAGCGGCATGAACGACAGCGCATCGAGCGAGGCGCGCCACAAATAGCTGTTGACGCCAATCGTCGTCACCTGGCTGGCGGCGAGATCGGCGCGCGGCCGTTCCTTGTTCGCGCAGGCCGAAAGGCCAAGCGTCGCGAGCCCGAGCAGCGCGAGCGCGGCCGGACGGCGACCGAGCGTGGCAAGGACGGAAAGCTGGGACATGCGATAACACCTTATCTCTTGAAGCCCGTCCGACGTGGAAAATCGGCCGCGCGGAACGGAATTGCCAGCGTCTCTATCGCCCTTGTCGCCGCCCCGCAAGCGCGGCAATTTCGGCCGCATGGCCGTTCAGATTCTGGTCAGATTCGAAATGCACTGTGACGATCCCGCAACAATTTTGGCAAAAATCGGAATCGTTGCAACAATTTGACGGGATTCACTGGCAATATCGCGCCGGGAGTCCTATCTGAAGAATCGATTGGGGTTGGAGTCGTAGGGCAATGGCGCGGACATCGCGACATTTTTGGAAAGGAAGCCTCACCGCTTTGGCGGTGGTTTCGCTTGCGCTTCCGCCAGCGCTCGCCGCGATGTCGAGCAGCGACCGCATCCGCGACACCACGCTTTCGGAAACCCTGCTTGGCCAGTTCACCCCGGCGTCGGGCGATGAGCGGCTGATCGCACGCTATAACAAGATGTCGGCCGAACAGCGCGGCAGCTTCAGCTTCACCCCCGCGCTCCCCGACGACGGCCGCAAGAACCGCGCGATCACCGTCGTGATTCGCGCCCGCGACGACGCATCGAGCGCCACGCGCACATCTGCGCTGGCTGCGGGGCGGACCGCGCCGGTCGCGATCACCCCCGTCGCCTATAATCTGGGCGCCTCGGTCGGATTCGAGAAATTCGTCACGCCGGCACTGCCGCGCGGCACCGACCTTCGCAACCTGCCGGTCGCGAAAGCCCCGGAACAGGACGAGAAGAAGTCGCGCTTCGCCACGCGTATGGTCAACCGCCCAAGCGACCCAAGCGGGGCAACCGATCGCGTCACGGCTCCTGGCGAAGCGTCGGCCGTCGATGTCGTCAGCAGCTATCGCCTGACCAAGAACATCGACGTCACTGCGGGCGTTCGGTACAAGAGCGACGACCGCATCGAGCCGCTGACCGATACGCGTCGCGACAGCCAGGCGGTCTATGTCGGAACCGCGTTCCGCTTCTGACGTTTCCGGCGCTTCGCCGCCTTTTCTTCCCGCTTATCCGACCAGGCATCAATCGCCGCCCAGCCGGGTTTGATTCCGCTTGCACGGCTTAGCGCGCGCGCACGCGCTGCTGTCATCCCGCCGAGCGCGATCGGCTGTACGCCCGACAGCCGCGCGAGCCGCAGCCACGCCGCGCGCCCGAGCACCGGTGCGCCGGGGTGCGATCGCGTCGGGTGGAGCGGCGAGATGAAGACGGCGTTGGCTCCGGCCTTGCGCGCGCGGCGCGCCTCGAGCGCATCATGGACGGGCATCGTCAGCAACAGGCCGAGCCGATGCGCCTGCCCCGCATGCGTTGCGTCACGCTGGCGAAGGTGGACGCCGTCGGCGCCCCAGCGCCGCGCGGTGGCGGGCGATCCCGCGAGCAACACGGTCAGCGCGCGCGCGCGCGCGATGCGCATCAACCGCCGCAGCAGGCGCCATCGCGCACCGGGTGCCATACTGTCGTGGCGAAGGACGATGCCGCTGCCGGGCGGAAGCAGCGATGCGAGTTCGGCGATGCCGGCCTCGCTCCGCTCGTCGCTGAACAGCCATGCGTTCGGCAGGAGGGGGTGGCGCGGGCGCATCGCCCTTTCTATAGGCGCGTCGCGAGCGCGCGCAACGCGCGGGATGGAACCGAGACGATGAGCGAAGCAGCAGACCGGCTGGCCGAGGTAAATGCGAATATCGCGGGCGCGGCCAAGCGCGCGCAGCGGCGGGTCGACGAGATCTGCCTGATCGCGGTGTCGAAGACGCACGACGCGGACGCGATCCGCCCGTTGATCGCCGCGGGCCAGCGCCACTTCGGCGAGAACCGCGTGCAGGAAGCCGCGGCGAAATGGCCCGAGCTGCGCGCCGAAACCCCCGATATCGTGCTCCACCTGATCGGCCAGCTGCAATCGAACAAGGCCGAGGAAGCGGTGGCTCTGTTCGACGCGATCCATTCGCTCGACCGCAGCTCGCTGGTACAAGCCATCGCGAAGGCGTGCGCCAAGGCGGGCAAGCAGCCGCAGCTGTTCGTCCAGGTCAATATCGGCGACGAGGAGCAGAAGGGCGGCTGCGCGGTCGCCGACCTGCCCGCGCTGCTCGCCGAAGCGAAGGACGCCGGGCTGACGATCGACGGGCTGATGGCGATCCCCCCCGCCGAGATCGAACCCGCCCCTTTTTTCGCGCTGCTCGACGAACTCGCCGAGCGTCTCGGCCTGCCGCTGCGGTCGATGGGGATGAGCGGCGATTATGAGATTGCGGTGATGCTGGGCGCGACGCATGTGCGCGTCGGGACAGCATTGTTCGGGTCACGAAGCTGAACCAGTGAACGCGAACTTGGTGCCGCGATATTGCCACGGCGTTCATGACGCCTTAGCGTGTCTTCCATGAAGTCCGCACCGTGTACCACCTGCATGGGGTTCCCGCGCCACTGACGCGAGGGACGACGAAGGCGCACCATCGGGTCGCGCCTGTCGACGAATATCGTCTTCATCCTTCGTTGGCCGACAGGTCATCGACACCGCAGGTGTTCACATGGACAATTTTTTCGAAAGTCCCTTCAAGGGGATAACGCTCGACAAACAAGTTACGCAGCCGAATATTCGAGTCGGTCGCTTCAGCTATTATTCGGGCTATTATCACGGCTACAGCTTCGACGACTGCGCCCGCTTCATCCTTCCCGATGAAAACGCGGACAAGCTGATCATTGGTAGCTTCTGTTCGATCGGATCGGGCGCTGCCTTCATCATGGCGGGCAATCAGGGCCACCGGAACGACTGGATCAGCACCTTTCCCTTTTTTTGGATGCCCGATGTTGCGGCGTTCGGCGGCGCCCGGAACGGCTTCCTCCCGGCAGGCGATACCGTGATCGGTCACGATGTCTGGATCGGCTCGGAAGCGATCGTCATGCCGGGCATCCGGATCGGCGACGGCGCCGTCATTGGCACCCGGGCGGTCGTGACCCGCGACGTCGAACCTTACACGATCGTCGGCGGGAATCCGGCAGCCCCGATCCGCAAACGCTTCGCCGATGGCGACATCGCGGCGTTGCTGGACATGCAATGGTGGCATTGGCCCGACGATCGACTGCGCGAGGCGATGCCGCAATTGTGCAGCGGCGACATTGCCGGCCTGCACGACTTGTGGAGCGGCTGGCAGCCGCATTGATCCGGGGGTGGGAAGCGACGGTTCGCTTCCCACCTCGCTCTATTGATATTCGACCGTCACCGGAACCCGGCCGCGATAGTCGCCGTCGTCGAGCCCGGCTATCTGGAGCCGGCCGCCGAAGCGGAACTGAAGCCGGCCGTCGGCGCCGAGACGCGGCGCGGCCGACAGGTCGGTGATAAGGCCAGTGACGCGCGCGGTGCGGCCATGGCCGCTCTCGAGGTCGATGCTGGCAGGAAGGATCACCCGTACCTCCGCGCCCGGTTCGCCGCGCACGGTGACCGTGCCGGTCAGCGCAAAGCCGCCGAGATCGACGACATCGCCGCGCACGCGGCGGGCGCCCGAGGCGGGATCGATTTCGACCTCGCCCCCCATAGCGCCGACCGCGACGCGGCCCATATCGAGCCGGGTTTCGACATCGATGCGCAGCGGCACCTCGGCCTTGCGCGCCGCGCTGCCCGCCGCCTTGTCCTGCGCGCAGAGCAGGCATTGCGCCGCCGCGGCGGGCGCAGCGCCGAATGCCAGCGCAAAGCCAAGGAAAAGACGCCATTTCACACCCATCGACATAGAACCGACATGGTTAAGCCGCGGTAAAGCGACGGCAGTGCTAATCGCTGGCCAGTTTCCCGCTTTTCGGCCACATGTGCGCGATGACCAGACACCCGCCGTCTCCCCGGCTGAACGCCCTCGCCACCGCGGTGCCGGGGCATGATATCCATCAATCCTTCATCGACTGGGCGACGCCGCGGCTGACCGACGAGCGCGTGCGCGCGATCTTTGCGCGCATGGCGGCGCGGTCGGGGATCGACCATCGCTGGTCGGTGCTGCCACCGACGGAAGATGGCGGTTCGCCAGTCGAGGCGGGCGGGTTTTACGACGTCCCCGACCTGCCGCCGACGTCGGCGCGCATGGCGGCCTATGCGCAGCATGCGCCCGACCTCGCGATGCAGGCGATTGCCGGGCTCGGCGACGCGCTCGACCCGGCGCGCGTCACGCATATCGTCGTCGCGAGCTGCACCGGCTTCGTCGCGCCCGGGATCGATCAGATCATCGCGCAGCGGCTGGGGCTGCCCGCGACGGTCGAGCGCGTGCTGATCGGTTTCATGGGCTGTTATGCCGGGGTCACCGCGCTGCGCACCGCGCGGCATATCGTGCGGTCCGAGCCCGGCGCCGTCGTGCTGGTGGTCAGCGTCGAACTGTCGAGCCTGCACCTCTCGCCCGCCAATGAGGCCGAGCCCCTGCTGATGATGCTGCAATTCAGCGACGGCGCGGCGGCGGGGATCGTGTCGGCCGCGCCGGGCGGGCTCGAACTGGGCGAAGGTCGCAGCTTTGCGCTCGAGGACAGCGCGGATCTGATCCGGTGGGATATCGGCGACAAGGGGTTCGAAATGCAGCTGTCGGGCGAAGTGCCCGGGCGGCTGCGCGAAACATTAGCCAAGCCCGATGTGCAATGCGCACTGTTCGGCGAGGCCGGCCCGCCGCCCTTGCTCGCGGTCCACGCCGGAGGGCGCTCGGTACTCGACGCGGTCGAGCATGCGCTCGGCGTCGATCCGGACACCCTCGCCGACAGCCGCACGGTGCTCGCGCGCTTCGGCAATATGTCGTCGGCGACGATATTGTTCGTGCTCGCCGACATGATGGCGCGCGGCGCGAAGGGGGAGGGCGTCGCCATCGCTTTCGGCCCCGGGCTCGCCGCCGAAGCGATCCGCTTCACCGCGTCATGAACCCGTTCGCCAGCCTCCGTGCCCCGATCGCGCAGGAGGAGGAGATGGACGCCGCCGACCTGTCACCCGAACGCTATGCCCGCGTGCTCGCCGACCTGTCGCGCATCAACGGGCTGACGATGGCGCCGCGTCCGACGCTGGGCTTTCTCGACCGGGTTCGCGCGCGCGGCATCGGCGACCGGCCGTGGCGAATCCTCGACGTCGGGTTCGGCGCGGGCGACATGCTCGCGCGGATCGCGCGCTGGGGCGACAAGCGCGGGGTTGCGCTCGACCTGGTCGGCGTCGACCTCAATCGCAAGAGCGAGGCGGTGGCGGCGACGCGGCTCGGCGCGCGGGCGCGGCTGATTACCGGCGATTACCGGGCGCTCGCGGGGCAGGGGTGGGACATCATCCTCTCCAGCCTCGTCACGCATCATATGACGCCCGCGCAGCGCGCCGAATTCTTGCGCTTCATGGAAGGCGAGGCGGCGCGCGGCTGGCTGGTCAACGACCTCCACCGCCAGCGCCTGCCCTTCGCCGGTTATCCGCTGCTCGCGACGTTGGCGTGGGTCGACCCGATCGTGCGGCGCGACGGGCAGCTGTCGGTTGGGCGCAGCTTTCGCCGCGCCGAGTGGCAAGCGATGCTGGCCGAGGCGCTGCCCGGCACGGCAAGCGAATGCCGCATTTTTCGCAGCTTTCCCTATCGGCTTTGCGTCGAGCGCATCCGGTGAGCGACGCGATCGTCGTCGGCGCCGGACCCGCCGGGTCGGCCGCGGCGATCGGGCTGGCGCGCGCGGGCGCAAAGACACTGTTGCTCGAACGCGCGCGCGAAACGGGCGATGCGCTGTGCGGCGGTTTCCTGAGCTGGCAGACATTGCAGCGGCTCGACGCGCTCGGGATCGAGCGCGCGGCGCTCGGCGGGCAAGCGGTCCGCCGCGTGCGCCTGTTCGCGGGCGAACGGCGGAGCGAAACCGTGCTGCCCGGCGAGGCAATGGGCGTGTCGCGCCGCCGGCTCGATAGCGCATTGCAGGCGGCCGTCGTGGCGGCGGGCGCAGGCCTCGAACGCGGCGTCCATGCGACGGCGCTCGACGGCGGCGCGGTGCAGACGCGCGACGGTGCGACGCTGGCCGCGCCGTCGCTCTTCCTCGCCGCGGGCAAGCATGGCTTTCGCGGCTTTCCGCGCGAACCCGCCGCATGGCAGCGCGCCGACCCCGCAATCGGATTGCGCCTCCGCCTCCCGGCGCACGCTGCGCTCGACCGGCTGGTCGGCGATTCCGTCGAGCTCCACCTGTTCGATCGCGGCTATGCCGGGCTGGTGCGGCAGGAGGACGGCAGCGGCAACCTGTGCCTCGCGGTGCACAAATCGCGGCTCGATGAAGCGGGGAGCGATCCGGCTGCGTTGCTGCGCGCGCTGGGCGACAGGCTCCCGCATCTCGGCGAGCGGCTGGCGCATGCCGACTGGTCGCGCGCCGTCGATGCGATCGGGCATGTCCCTTATGGCTGGCGCGCGGCCGATACAGTGACTGGCTTGTTCCGGCTCGGCGACCAGGCGGGGGTGATCCCGAGCCTGGCGGGTGAGGGCATGGGACTCGCGCTTGCGAGCGCCGAGGCGGCGGTGGCGGCGTGGCGTCACGCGGGCAGCGGCGCGGCGCCCGGATTTCAGAAACGCCTCGCCACAAAGATGACGCGCCCCTTCGCGCTCGCCAATCTCGTCTGGCGGATGGGCGAAAATCGGCACACGGCAGGAACCATGACGGGCATGGCGTCACTTTTTCCGGCGTTGGTGCGAATGATGTCGCAGGCGACGCGAATCGAGCCACGCTGACAACCCCTTGCGGTAGCGAGGCGCCGCGCCGATATTGAAGCCAACAGCGATGGTGCCCCAAACGGCTCATCCGAAGGAGATCCTCCATGACCGATCCGAAAACCGAAAAGACGCTCGACCCGATGGCGCATCATGTGCTGCGCGAAGGCGGCACCGAGCGGGCGTTCACCGGCAAATATACCGATCACAAGGGCGACGGCATGTACCGCTGCGCCGGCTGCGGCGAACCCCTGTTCGACAGCCGTACCAAGTTCGACAGCGGATCGGGCTGGCCAAGCTATACGGCGCCCGCCGAAGGTGGCGCGGTGACCGAACTGACCGATACCAGCCACGGCATGGTCCGCACCGAAGTGCGCTGCGCCAAATGCGAAGGCCATCTCGGCCATGTCTTCCCCGATGGCCCCGGGCCGACCGGGCTGCGCTATTGCATCAACAGCGCGGCGCTTGACTTCGCGGACCGCTCGCCGGATGAGGCGCAGACCGGCGAAGGCTGAAACCTCCTTCCCGGACTGACGCATCAGGGGCGCAGTGAGGGAAGGAACACCGGCTTTGCGCCGTGAAAGACAGCAGGCTTCGTCGAATAATCGTCCATCGTCCAGCAAGCGCAGCGGCACGCCCGGCGGCGAGCCGGCGGGCTGGCGCGTGTGGCTGCGCCGCGCCTTTCGCTGGGGCCTCGGCCTCGCGGTCGTGGCCCTCGTCGCGCTCGGCGTCGCGGTCGGCATCGCAGTGCAGCGCATGCCGAGCTTCGAGGAGCTCAAGAAATCGCCCGCCGGGCAGACGATCCGCGTCCGCGCCGCCGACGGCACCGTCTTCCTGTCGCTCGGCCCCAATTACGGCCGCTGGCTGACGCTGCGCGAAACGCCGCAGGTGATGCAGGACGCGATGGTCGCGGTCGAGGACCGGCGCTTTCGCTATCACCCCGGCGTCGATCCGGTCGGCATGGCGCGCGCCGCGGCGTTCGCGGTGCAGAATTACGGCAGCGGCCGCCGCATGCAGGGCGCCTCGACGATCACCCAGCAGCTTGCGCGCAATATCTTCCTGTCGAACAGCTACACCTGGACGCGCAAGATGCGCGAGATGATCCTCGCGTTGGCGCTCGAATGGAAATTCTCGAAAGACGAGCTGCTCGAACTCTATCTGAACAAGGTCTATTTCGGTGGCGGCAGCTATGGCATCGACGCCGCGTCGAACAGCTTTTTCGGGCATAGCGCGACCGAAATGTCGCTGTCCGAGGCCGCCGTCGTCGCCGGCCTCGTCAAAGCGCCATCGCGCTATTCGCCGACTGCCGACGCGCAGGCGGCGCTGGGCCGCGCCGGGGTCGTGCTCGACGTCATGGTCGACGCGGGCGTCATCACGCGCGCGCAGGCCGACAGCGCCGAGCCCGCCAATGTGCAGCTCGCGAAGGAAACCGGACAGAATAGCGCGCGCTATTTCAGCGACTGGGCCTTGCCGCAGCTCGACATGCTGATCGACGAGGGCAGCGAGGCGCTCGACGTCTATACCACCATCGATCTGGGCATGCAGCGCGCGGCGACCGCGTCGATCCAGGCGAACACGCCGAAGAATGTGCAGGGCGCGCTCGTTTCGCTCGACCGCGACGGCGCGGTGCGCGCGATGGTCGGCGGCAGGGATTATGTGTCGTCGAACTACAACCGCGCGACGCAGGCGCTGCGTCAGCCGGGATCGGCGTGGAAGCTCTTCGTCTATATGGCGGCGCTCGAGGCGGGCTATAAGGTCAGCGATCCGGTGGTCGACGAGCCCGTGACGATCAACGGCTGGTCGCCGCGCAACTCGTCGGGGCGTTTTTCGGGCACGATGGATCTGCGCAGCGCCTTTGCCTATTCGGTCAACACCGTCGCGGCGAAGCTGGGCGACGAAGTCGGCTTTTCGGCGGTCGCCAACATGGCGCGCCGTTTCGGAATCACGACGCCGGTCAACACGCATCCCTCGATGGTGCTCGGCAGCGCCGAGGTGCGCGTGATCGACATGACCGCCGCCTTTGCCGCGGTGTCGCGCGGCGGCGTGTCGGTACAGCCCTATGGCATCACCAAGGTGACAACCGCGGGCGGCGAGCTGCTCTATCAGCGCCCCGCCGAGCGCGGGACGACGCTGGTCGACCATTGGGTCGCCGCGGGCATCACCGACCTGCTCCAGACCGCGGTCAACACCGGGACGGGCAAGGCGGCGCAGATCGGCCGCCCCGTCGCGGGCAAGACGGGGACGACAACAAGCAACAAGGACGGCTGGTTCCTCGGCTTCTCGAGCGGAATCACGACCGGCGTGTGGATGGGCCGCGACGATGCGAAGGCGGTCGGCGGACTGCAGGGCGGCCGCGCACCCGCGAAAGCCTTTGCCGATTATATGCGCGTTGCGGTCGCGCGGCGCCCGGTCGAGCAGTTCGACACCGAAGTCGTGCTGCCCGAATGGCAGCTCGAGGACGAAGGCGAGGCCTATATGGGCGAGCCGGGCCAAGAGGGCTTCGTCGATGAGAATGGCATGCCGATCGAGCTGCCTTATGACAGCCGCCCGCCCGAGGGCACGGACCCGGCGCTACCGCCGCCGCCGGCCGAGGATGGCCCGGTGCTCGACCAGCAATGGATCGAGGAACAGACCGGACGGCGGCCGTCGGCCGACAATGGCGGGGCGCCGAAGAATGGCGGCCAGCCCAAGATCGTGACGGTGCCGAAAACCGCACCGCCGACCGTCAGACCGCCGCAACAGCGACCGCCTTCCGATACCGCTAGCGATTAGTCAGGCCGTGAAGCGGTAGCGGTGGAGCGCGCGCCCTTCGCGGCGCAGCCAGCCGCGCGCCGCGGCGACATCGCCGTCGTGCAATTCGTCGACGAGCGCGTGGAAAGCGGGGCCATGGTCCATATGCCGCAGGTGCGCCACCTCGTGCGCGACCGTGGCGCGGCGGACATGATCGGGCGCCATGACGAGCCGCCAGCTGTAGCGCAGGTCGCCGTCGTGCGTGCAACTGCCCCAGCGGCTGCGCGGATCGCCGACCCCGACGCGGCCGACCGACAGGCCCGCGGCTGCGGCGATTTCGCGGCTTTCGCGCTCCATCAGACCCAGCGCTTGCCCCTTCAACCAGCGTTCGAGGCGCCGCCCGACGGTTTCGAGCGGGCCGCCGACATGCAAGCTATCGCCGCCGAGACGGATCGCGCGCGGCGCGGTCGCGGTCCAGTCGATATGACGTTCGACACCAAAAACGGGCACCGAGGTGCCGGGACCGACGATGACCGGCAGCGCCGCCTTGCCGACCTGTTCGACGAGCCACGCCTGCTGTTCGCCGGCCCATTTCAGTGCCGCGCGCTCGTTGGTCCGGCGCGGAACGGTCAGCCGCAGCTCGCCGCGCGCGCCGTCGAAAACGAGGCGGTAGCGGCGCGACTGGGCGTGCCGCACGACGCGCACCGGCCAGGCTTCGTCGCCGATCCAGATGTGCGGCCCCTCGGCCGCAGGATCAAACGACGCGTTCGACAAGATGATTCTCTAAAGGTCCCGCGACATCCTCGCCGACCGTCCATCCGACGATCGACTCGCCCGCGCGGTGCACCGCATCGCGGTCGCCACAGACGAGATAATGCCAGTCGGGCAGCGGTTCGCCCTCGGCGCGCAGGCGATAGGCGCAGGTCTGCGGCAGCCATTCGATGTCGGAAACCTTGCCCTTGGTCAGCGTCAGGCAGTCGGGAACGTGACGGCGGCGATGCTTGTAATCGCCGCAGCGCGCGGTTTTGAGGTCGAGCAGGCGGCACGCGACATTGGTCGGATAGATGCGGCCGCTATCCTCATCCTCGAGCTTGTGGAGGCAGCATTTGCCGCAGCCGTCGCACAAAGCTTCCCATTGCCCCGCGTCGAGAGTGGCAAGCGGCGCTTCCCAGAAGGGGCGCCCGCCGGCCGTCACTTGACCCACTTCGCCAGCTCGGCCGCGACCTTGTCGGGCGCGCCCTCGTCGACGTCGGACGATGGATCGTCGAGCGGCAGCAGCGCGACCGGCTTCCCCGCGGGATCCATCAGGAAGGCGAGCTGACTGTGCGCCATCAGATATCGGTCGGGCGCCGACCCCTCGACCTTGTTGTACGTCACGACATAGGCTTTCGCGACCGCCGCGATCTGTTCGGGGGTGCCGGTGAGGCCGAGCAGGCGCGGATGATAGCGCGCGACGAAGGGCTTGAGCGCTTCGGGCGTATCGCGCGCCGGATCGACGGTGATGAAGAGCGGCTGGACCTTCGCGCCGCGCGCCGCGTCGGCCTTTTCAAACTGCGACAGGCCGCGCATCAGCTTTTGCAGGTCGACCGGGCAAATGTCGGGGCAGAAGCTGTAGCCGAAATAGACGAGGCGATATTTGCCCGCAAAATCACTATCTCGGACGGTCTTGCCATTCTGGTCGGTGAGGGTGAAGGCGCCGCCGATGCGTGCGCCTTCGAGCGGCGGTTTCGCGGGCGGCGCTTCGCCGCCGCCGCTGCAACCCGCGAGCGCGGCACCGAAAGCGATCATCAGGCTTGCGCGGACGAACCCTTGTCCCATATTTGCGATATTCATCATCTGGCCAGCCTTGATCGGCTAGCCTCGGAAAATCAACCATTGTCGTCGCATCAGCGGCGGACAAATTGCCCCAGGGGTCGCCCAGACATGTTCCGACGCGCGCAGTTCCGCCTCGCCACTTTCCTCATCGCACTGGTTGCGGCGACCGGCCTTTCGTTCAGCCCCGCGCAGGCGCAGTTCCGCGGCGGCTATGCCTTTTTGCAGGCGGTCGAAAACCGCGATGGGACCAAGGCGACCGAAGCGCTGAAGGACGATCCGTCGTTCATCAACACGCGCAACCCCGATACCGGCCAAACCGCGCTGATCATCGTTACCAAGCGCCGCGATATCAGCTGGCTGCGCTTCCTGCTCGCCAAGGACGCCGATCCGTCGATCGGCGACCGTCAGGGCGTCACCCCGCTGATGCACGCCGCGCTGATCAATTTCACCGACGGCGCCGAAGAGCTGCTCAAGGACAAGGCGCCCGTCGACCAGGCCAACCGGCGCGGCGAAACCGCGCTGATCCTGGCGGTGCAGTCAAAGAATGTCGCCATGGTCCGCCTGCTCGTCAGGCGCGGCGCCAACCCGGACAAGGCCGACCATGTCGCCGGCATGTCGGCGCGCGCCTATGCCAAACGCGACGACCGTACCGGTCAGATCGTCGCGCTGCTCGACGCCAAGCCCGACGGCCCGGTTCGCGACCTCGGCCCGACATTCGGACCCAATTGATCAACGCAATGTGATATCTAGATTGACAATCACATTATGATGTGAGACATGGTCGTCATGTCTACACAGCTCATCGATCGCATCCGCGCCATCGTCGACGACGGGACGATGTCCCGCTCGGGTCTTGCCCGTGCCGCGGGTCTTCACGCCAACAGCCTGCGCGACCTCGATTCGCCCGGCTGGAACCCCACCGCCGAAACGCTGCGCAAGCTTGAAAACTGGCTCGCGAACGGCAGCGACCTGTCGCCGATGGCGACGCCCGAGGAAATCATCGCCGAGGCGCGCAACGGCCGCATGTTCATCCTCGTCGACGACGAGGACCGCGAAAATGAGGGCGACCTTGTCATCCCGGCGCAGATGGCGACACCCGACGCGATCAATTTCATGGTCACCCATGGCCGCGGTCTCGTTTGCCTGACGCTGACCCGCGAGCGCGTCGACACGCTCGGGCTCGAACTGATGAGCCGCAACAACGGCACGCGGCACGAAACCGCCTTCACCACCTCGATCGAGGCACGCGAGGGTGTCACCACCGGCATTTCGGCGGGCGACCGCGCGCGCACCGTTTCGGTCGCGATCGACGCCGGCAAGACCCGCGACGACATCGTCACGCCGGGCCATATCTTCCCGCTGATCGCGCGCGACGGTGGCGTGCTCGTGCGCGCCGGCCATACCGAGGCGGCGGTCGACATCAGCCGGCTGGCGGGGCTCAACCCCTCGGGCGTGATCTGCGAAATCATGAACGACGACGGCACGATGGCGCGGCTCGACGACCTCATCCCCTTCGCGCGCCGCCACGGGCTCAAGATCGGCACGATCGCCGACCTGATCGCCTATCGCCACCGCAACGACCGGCTGGTCGAATGCGTATCCGACGATCCGTTCGAATCGGATTATGGCGGCGACTGGCGCCTCAAATCCTATCGCAACAAGATCGACGGCACGGTCAATCTCGTGCTCCAGAAGGGCGCGATCGACCCCGAAGGCGTGACGCTGGTGCGCATGCATCCCGTGTCGATCTTCGACGATATCATGGGCCGTCCCGGACCGAAGAAGCGCCGCCTGCAACGTTCGATGGACGCGATCGGCGAAGCCGGATCGGGCGTGATCGTGATGCTGATGCGCCCGCTTCCCGGGTCGGCCTCGGCCGACCCGACCCCCGCGCCGAGCGGCGGGATGGACCTTCGCACCTACGGGATCGGCGCGCAGATCCTCGCCGACCTCGGCGTCCATGCGATGGAACTGCTCACCCCCACCCACAGCAATATCGTCGGGCTCGAAGGCTATGGCCTGTCGGTCGTCGGCGAACGCCCCATTCCCGGAGAGGCGTGATCGTGCATTGAGCCAGTCGCTGGGCATCGGCTTGGCGCTTGTCGCCGCACTGACTACCGCTTCTTCTCACGCCCTGTTGAAATCGGGCGAGGATCAAGCAGCGGTTCGCGCGCTGTGCGGCGCAACATGGGCTGGCGCCGCCGCCATTCCGCTGATGTTCACAGGCTTGCCCACTCCGGCTATGCTGCCATGGCTCGGCGGAGCGGTCGTCCTGCACAGCCTCTATTCACTCGTGTTGACGCGCTCCTATGAGCTCAACGATTTTTCGATCGCCTTTCCGATCGCGCGCGGAACAGCGCCGCTCATCGCAACGGTCGGCGGCGCATTGTTGTTCAGCGAAATTCCCAGTTTCGGGGAGATTGCCGGTGTCGCTGCGATCTGTGCCGGGATATTATCGCTATCGGCCGGCGGTCGTATCGGGACCGCCGGGCTTGTCGCCGCCCTGACGGCAGGAACCCTGACCGCCGCCTATACGATCGTCGATGCGGGCGGAATGCGGGCGAGCGAGGGTGTCCTGCCCTTTCTCTGCTGGTTCTTCTTCGCGACCGGGATAGCGCTGGTGATCCAGTTCCGGGCGTCGGCGGGACCCGCCGCCGCCAAGCGTATGCGCAACAATCTGCGGCCGGGCTTGGCGGCTGGCTCGCTCGCTATTGTCAGCTTCGGTTCGACGCTTGTCGCCCTGCGATACGCGCCCGTTGCCGTCGTCAGCGCGCTGCGCGAAACATGTATCCTGGTCAGCATAGTGATAGCGTGGATCGCCATGAAAGAGCGCATCACGCCGCACAGTCTAACGGCCGCCATCCTGATTGCCGCAGGGGCATTGCTTTTGCTGCTTTCGCATCTTCCCCCATCCACCTAAGGAGGCCGTCATGGCACATGTTCTGATCGTCGAAGCCCGCTTTTATTCTCACCTCAACGACATGCTGCTGGACGGCGTGCGCAGCGCGCTCGACGCCGCAGGGCATAGCCATGACACGGTGACCGTCCCCGGCGCACTCGAAGTGCCCGCGGCGATCTCGCTCGCCGCCGACAGCGGGCGCTATGACGCCTATGTCGCATTGGGCGTGGTGATCCGCGGCGAGACCTATCATTTCGAGGTTGTGTCGAATGAAAGCGCGCGCGGCATCATGGCGCTGACGCTCGATGGCCTCGCGATCGGCAACGGCATCCTCACCGTCGAGAATGAGGAACAGGCGCTTGCGCGCGCCGACAAGACGCGCAAGGATAAAGGCGGCGAAGCGGCAAAGGCCGCGCTCGCCATGCTCGCGCTGAAGGAACAATTCGGTATTGGTTGATCGCCCGCCTCCCAGCCGTTTTTCCGTCGTCGAGCGCGGCGGGCGGCTGGTAGTGATCGACAAGGAAACCGGGCGAACCCCGCTGAGCGCGGCCGAACGCATGGAACTTCACGACCGCAAGGCGGGCGTCGAGCCGATCCGGCCCGCAAAGACATCGGCAAAGACAGTCGCCGCCCCCGATACGTCCGCCGCCGCGCGCGCCGAATCGGGGCTGAGCGCGCGGCCGGCGCCCGCGCAGCAAAAGGCGACACCTGCAGCAGCGAACAGCGGCAGCGACCGCATCGCCGCCGCCATCGCCGAGCGCAACAAGCGGCCGTGGAACCAGGCGCAGCCGGACGATCGGCCCGCTCCGGCCGCCAATCCCACGCCCGCGCGAATCGCCAGCCGCGCCGCGCCGCACGCCGGCGACCGCAAGACGATCGTCACCGCGAAATGGTGGGATGCCAAGGGACCGCGCACGATCGAGCTGGGCGCCAAAGGTCAGGCCGAGCTGACGGGCGGATTCATGTTCCTGTTTTTCGGATTGGTGATCGCGGCGATCGTCGCGGCCTTTGTCGAGCCGCTGATCCTCTTTGTCGGCGCCTTTGTGCTGTTCCGCTTCGGCGGCAATGTTCTCGGGCCGATCGGCGCGGGGATCATCGACAAGGCGATTGCCGAAAAGGGATGATCCGGACGGCCAAAACCGCCCGGATCAGGAACATATTACGCCGTTTGCAGCGCGGGATAGTCGGTATAGCCCACGGGTCCCGGCGCGTACCAGGTCTGCGGATTGTCGGCCGCCCATTCGGCGCCATGGCGGATCCGCTCGACGAGGTCGGGGTTGCCGATGAACGGCCGGCCGAATGCGATCGCGTCGGCGGTGCCATTCGCGAGCGCGCCTTCGGCCAGCGCGACATCATAGTCGCTGTTGAGGATCAGCGGCCCCTTAAAGGCGGCGCGGATCGCGGGCGATTGCTTGGGCACGTCGGTGCGGCCGAAGGTGCCCTCGGGGCCGGGCTCGCGCAGCTCGAGGAAGGCGATGCCGAGCGCATTCAGCGCCGCGGCGGCGGCCGGGAACAGTTTTTCGGGG
Source organism: Sphingopyxis sp. MSC1_008 (assembly GCF_023197165.1). GTDB lineage: Bacteria > Pseudomonadota > Alphaproteobacteria > Sphingomonadales > Sphingomonadaceae > Sphingopyxis. The sequence continues at coordinate 244,272 of NZ_JALPRD010000006.1, read as the reverse complement.
GCGCTGTCGTCGACGCCCTGCGTATCGCCGTTGGGCGAGAGGCGCACCGCGACGTGGTCGGCGCCCCATACCGAGATCAGCGCCTCGGTCACTTCGCGGAGCAGGCGGATACGATTCGCGACCGACCCGCCATAATCGTCGTCGCGCAGGTTCGACCCGTCGCGCAGGAACTGGTCGATCAGATAGCCGTTGGCGCCGTGAAGCTGGACGCCGTCGAAACCGGCGCGCTTCGCATTTTCGGCCGCCTTGACATAATCGGCGATCACGCGCGGGATTTCGCCGAGTTCGAGCGGGCGCGCGACTTCATATTCGAAGCGGCCGGTAGGGGTGTGCGCCTTGCCCGGCGCCTGCGTCGCCGACGCCGAAACCGGCGGCTTGCCGTCGTTGAACACCGAATGGACGACGCGGCCCATGTGCCAGAGCTGCGCAACGATGCGCCCACCGGCCTCGTGAACGGCGTCGGTCACCGGCTTCCAGCCTTCGACCTGCGCATCGGTCCACAGGCCCGGTGCACTCGGCCAGCCGAGGCCTTCCTGTGAAATGCCGGTGGCTTCGGAAATGATCAGCCCCGCCGACGCGCGCTGGCGATAGTATTCGCGCGCGAGTTCGTTCGGCACGAAGCCGGGTCCGGCGCGGCCGCGCGTCAGCGGCGCCATGACGATGCGGTTGGCGGCGTCGATCGCGCCCAATTTGATCGGATCGAATAGTGATACGGCCATGTTTCCTCCACGTTTCACTTTGCGTTTCGTTTTTTAGTGGCGACCCCATCGGTCGCCGCTATGGCCCGCGAAGCTATGGACGCAGCGGTGCCGGCACAATGGTACGTAGCAAAAGAAAATCTAAATGACAGCGAAGATGGACAGTATCGACGCGGCGCCCGGCGCCGGCACCACGGCCGGCCGCTGGGCGTTCGCCGCGCTGATCGGCGGCAATATCGCGCTGTCGCTCGGCGCGATGCTCGTGCGGATGGCCGACACCGGCCCGACCGCTTCGGCCTTCTGGCGCATGACGCTCGCGCTGCCGTTGCTGCTGATCTTCGCGTGGCGCGAGACCGGCGGACGGATGCCGCCGCGTCCGGCGCTGCTGATCGCCTCCGCCGCTGGCATCTTCTTCGCGCTCGATCTTGCCGCGTGGCACCTCGGCATCCTGCAGACGAAAGTCGCCAATGCGACGCTGTTCGGCAATTGCGCCAGCCTGCTGCTCGTCCTCTGGACGATCTTCCTGACCCGCGAAATGCCGCGCGGCTGGCAGGCGGCAGCGATCCTGCTCGCTTTTGCCGGATCGGCGCTGCTCATGGGGCAAAGTTACGAGCTGTCGCCCGACTATCTCGTCGGCGACCTGCTCAGCCTGCTCGCGGGGGTGCTCTACACCGTCTATGTCATCCTGATGCAGCGCGTGCGTGATACGCTCGCGCCGTGGACAGCACTCGCGATCGCCTCGGCGGTCTGCGTCCCCATCCTGCTCGGCACCGCGCTCGCGCTCGGCGAAACAGTGATGCCGCAAAACTGGACCCCACTGATCCTGCTCGCTTTGGTCAGCCAGGTGATCGGGCAGGGGCTGATGATCTGGTCGCTGCCGCGTTTCTCCCCGCTGGTGATCGGGCTGACCCTGCTGATCCAGCCCGCCTTCGCGGCGCTCACCGGCTGGGTCGGTTTTGGCGAGACGCTGTCGGCGATCGATGTTTTCGGCGGGATGATGGTCGGTGCGGCACTGGTGCTGATCCGGTTGCCGAACCGTTCGGCGCGGCCTATCTGACACTATGGCCCAAAACCCGTCAGCCCCCCTTCCCGCCGACCCGACCCTCGACGAGATTCGCGCCGCGCTGGCGCCGCTGATTGCGGCGTCGGCGGCGTTCGACGGCTTTGGCGACGCCGCGCTCGCCGATGCGGCGGCGCGGTTAGGTATTGACCCCGATGTCGCGCGTCTTGCCTTTCCCGGCGGCGGCCGCGACATGGTCGACGCCTGGTTCGCCGACATCGACGCGGCGATGGAAGCGCGCTGGCCCGCCGAAAAACTCGCGACGCTCAAGATTCGCGAGCGCATCACGACGCTCGTCGAAACGCGCATCGACCTGCTCGCACCGAATCGCGAATCGCTGCGCCGCGCACTGGCGCTGCTCGCGCTGCCAACCAATGCGCCGCACGCCGCGAAACTCGGCTGGCGCGCCGCCGACCATATGTGGCGCCTCGCGGGCGACACTGCGACCGACTATAATCACTATAGCAAGCGCGCGATTCTCGGCGCGGTCTATGGTTCGACGATGGCGGTGTTTCTGAACGACGAGAGCGAGGATCTGGCCGATACGCGCGCCTTCCTCGCGCGCCGGATCGACCAGGTGATGCGTTTCGAAAGCTGGAAGCATCGCCGCGCCGCGCGCAGCGTCGAACGGCCGAGCCTCGCACGCTTCGTCGGGCGGCTGCGTTACCCAGGGCGCTGACGCGTTTCGATAAAGGACTGGCGCGAAGCGACTGTTATTGATAATCGCTCGCAAATGACTGCTTTGCTCGAAAATATTCTGGATCGGGCGCCGCTGGGCGTCGCGGTGCGAATCGCCCGCATCGACTGGACCGCGATGTCCGAGGACGAAGGCCGCCGCCTGCGCGAATTCGGCCTGATGGAAGGATGCGAAGTTACCCCGCTCCACCGCGGCAGCATCTTTTCGCGCGATCCGCTGGCGCTCACCGTCGGACGCATGAAGGTGATCATCCGCGCGAGCCAGGCCGCCGCGATCGAAATCGAGCCCGTCGCATGACCGGCGCGATTCCCTCGATCGCCCTCGTCGGCAATCCCAACGCCGGCAAGTCGAGCCTGTTCAACGCGCTGACCGGCGCGCGGCAGAAGATCGCTAACTATCCCGGCGTCACCGTCGAGCGAAAGGCGGGGCACGCAAGCTTTGCCGATGGCCGCCCGATCTCGCTGATCGACCTGCCCGGCGCGTATAGCCTGACCCCCGCGAGCCTCGACGAAGCGGTGACGCGCGACGTCATCCTCGGTCGGCAGGACGGCGAAAAGCGCCCCGACGCGCTGATCGTCGTGCTCGACGCGGCGAACCTCGACAATCATCTCAGCTTCGCGCTCGAATTGCTCGCGCTGAACCTGCCCACCGTGGTCGCGCTCAATATGGTCGATCTCGCGACGCGCGACGGGCTGACGCTCGACGCCGCGCGGCTGTCGAAAGAGTTGGGCGTCCCCGTCGTGCCAACGGTCGCGGTGCGCAAGCGCGGGCTCACCGAATTGCTCGCCGCGGTCGACGGCGCGATCGGGTCGCATGCCGCGGGCGGCGTCACCGCTCCGGCCGAAGCGAATGACGCCTCGCTCCACCAGCGCGCCCGGACGATCGCGCGCGCCGCGATCCTCAGCGAAACGCCGGTGCGCCGCTGGACGCAGCGCGTCGACAATATCGTGCTTCACCCCGTCGCGGGCATGCTCATCCTGCTCGCGCTGATGTTCGTGATGTTCCAGGCGGTCTATGCCTGGGCCGGCCCGCCCGCCGACGCGCTCGAAGGGCTCGTCGGGGTGCTGCAGGGCTGGGTCGTCGACAATATTCCGCAGAATTTCCTGCGCGACCTGGTGGTCGAGGGGCTGCTCGCGGGAGTTGGCGCGGTCGTCGTCTTCCTGCCGCAGATTTTGATCCTCTTCCTCTTCATCCTGCTCCTCGAAGCGTCGGGCTATATGACGCGCGCCGCCTTCCTGATGGACGGGCTGATGGGCAAGGTCGGCCTGTCGGGGCGCGGTTTCATCCCGCTGCTGTCGAGCTTTGCCTGCGCGGTCCCCGGGATTATGGCGACGCGCGCGATCCCCGACGAGAAGGACCGGCTGACCACGATCCTGATCGCGCCCTTGATGACCTGTTCGGCGCGGCTTCCGGTCTATGCGCTGATCATTGCCGCCTTCATTCCGAATCGCGGCGTCGGCGGCACCGGCATCGGGCTGCAGGGACTTGTGCTCTTCGGCCTCTATCTCGCAGGTATCGTCGGCGCGCTCGTCGTCGCATGGGCGCTCCGCCGCACGGTCGCGAAGGGCACCAACGCGGGCTTCATGATGGAAATGCCGCGCTATCAGATGCCGCAACTGCGCGACATCGCGCTCGGCCTGTGGCAGCGGGCGTGGATCTTCCTCCGCCGCGCGGGGACGATCATCGCGATGACCACCGTCGTCCTCTGGCTGCTATTGACCTTTCCGCAGGCGCCCGAAGGCGAAAGCCAGGTCGAATATAGCGTCGCCGGCCGCATCGCGAGCGGGCTGGAAGTCGTCGTCAAACCGATCGGTTTCAACCACGACATCGCGCTCGCGCTGATCCCCGCGATGGCGGCGCGCGAAGTCGCGGTGTCGGCGATGGCGACCGCAAATGCGATCGACGCCGATGGCGACGAGGATGCGATGGCGCAATCGCTCGGCGAACGGCTGCAAGGCAAGTGGAGCCTCGCCACCGCGCTCGCCTTCCTCGCCTGGTTCGTCTTTGCGCCGCAGTGCATTTCGACGATCGCGATCACCCGGCGCGAGACCAATGGGTGGAAATGGCCCATGTTCATGGTTGGCTATTTGTTCCTGCTCGCCTATGCCGCTGCCGGAATCACTTACTGGACAGCCGTCGCCTTTGGACTAGGCTGATCCTCCACATTTTCTAGCGGAGCGGAGCGGCAATGGCTGGCAGCGTCAACAAGGTAATTTTGATCGGCAATCTCGGCGCCGATCCCGAAATCAAGTCGTTCCAGAACGGCGGTAAGGTCGCGAATCTCCGCATCGCGACCTCCGAGCAGTGGAAGGACCGGATGACCGGCGAGCGCAAGGAGCGCACCGAGTGGCACCAGGTCGTGATCAACGGCGAAGGCTTGATCGGGGTTGTCGAACGCTTCCTTAAAAAAGGCTCGAAGGTCTATATCGAGGGCAGCCTGCGCACGCGCAAATGGCAGGACCGCGACGGCAACGACAAATATACGACCGAGATTGTGATCGCGGGCATGGGCGGCACGCTGACCATGCTCGACGGCGCCCCGGGCGGCGGTGGCGGATCGCGCGGCGGCAGCGGCGGCGGTGACGAATGGAGCGGTGGTTCGTCGGGCGGTGGCTCGGGCGGCGGTTGGAACCAGGGCGGCGGCGGTTCGTCGGGCAGTTCGTCCGGCGGCGGCTTTGGCGGCGGTTCGGGCAGCGGCGGCGGACGCCCGCCCTTCGACGACGATCTGGACGACGACGTCCCGTTCTGAGGACGGATTCTAAGCGATGACGGATATGATCACCGCCGCGGATGTCGCGCGCGGCGTGTGCCGGCTGTTCGCGCAGGCGGGGCTGGTCGCGATCCCCGAGGTGCCGCTGCCCAACGGACGGCGCACCGATCTGACGGCGATCGATGCCAAGGGCAATATCACCATCGTCGAGATCAAGGTCAGCCGCGCCGACCTGCACGGCGACGGCAAATGGCCCGACTATTGCGACTGGTGCGACCGCTTCTACTGGGCGCTCGCATCGGGGCTCGACCCCGCGATCCTCGAGACCGAGGGCTATCGCCGCGAAACATCGGGGCTGATCGTCGCAGATCGTTATGGCGCGGCGGTGGTGCGCGAAGCCGCGAGCTGCAATCTCGCGCCCGCGCGGCGTAAGGCCGAACTGCTGCGCATCGGGCGGCTCGCGATGCGGCGGTCGATGGTGGCGGCCGACCCCGAGCTGGCGGCGGGCTGGGTCGAGGGTTAGCTGCGGTCGACCCGTACCGAATCAAAGCCCGCTTCATATTGCGGCGCAGAATCGCTGATGCAGACCCAAGGCGCCTTTGATCCGACGAAAATATGGGCCGCATAGCCGCGAAAGCCCGGATCGTCGTCGAGCAGGCCCGCCGGGACGAAGAAGAATTTGCCGTTCGCGTCGCTCAGCGGCGCCGGACTGCCGCATCGCCGGCAGAAATGCGACGTCCAGCCGCCGCCATCGGGAACGGCGAAACGCTCGATTAAATCCTCGCCCGCCAGCCAGCGGAAACCGGCGGCCGACGCATAGAAGACGGCATTGCCGTCGGTGCCCGATACCTTGCGGCATTTGGAACAATGACATTGGCCGGCGGGGCCAATTTTTCCGTCGATTTCGAAACGGATTTCGCCGCACAGACAGGAACCCCGTATCGCCGCTGTCATCACGGACCTTCCTTCCCCGTTTGCGGTGCCCTTATCCCCGCGCCTGCATCCGCGCGAGGTAGCGTGCGAGAATATCGATCTCAAGATTGACCGGACGCCCCGCCGCGGCCTCGTTCAGCGTCGTCATTTCCTGTGTGTGCGGGATGATGTTGAGCGTGAAATGCGCTTCGCCGTCCGGCTGGTCTGTCACTTCGTTCACGGTCAGCGACACGCCGTCGACGGTGATCGAACCCTTGGGCGCGATATGCGGGGCGAGCGACGCGGGCGCGGCGACGGTAACCGTCACGCTGTCGCCGACGGGTTCGGCCGACACGATGCGGCCGATGTCGTCGACATGGCCGGTGACGATATGCCCGCCAAGCTCGTCGCCGATCTTGAGCGCTCGTTCCAGGTTGAGGCGGCGCCCCTGATCCCACATGCCGGGCGCGGTCCGCGCGAGCGTTTCACCGCTCGCGTCGATCGCGAACCAGCCGGCGGGTCCGTTGCTGCCGTCGTACACGCCCTTGTCGACGACGGTGAGGCACGCGCCCGAACAGGCGATCGACGCGCCGATGTCGATGCTGCCGACATCATAGGCGGTGTCGATGACGAGCCGTGTATCGCCGCGGTCTTCGCGGCTGCGGATGGTGCCGATGTCGGTGATGATGCCGGTGAACATGGGGTGCGTTATCCTTCTCTGACGCGCTCGTAGACGTCGAGTCGGTCGCTGCCAAGCAGGCGGCTGTCGGTAAGGCGCCAGCGGTCGTGCGCTTGTGCGAGATCGGCGAGGCCGATGTCGCCGAGCGCCGGCTTGCCGCCGCCGATCAGGATCGGCGCGCGATAGAGCAGAAGCCGGTCGACGCGGTCGGCGGCGAGGAAGGCCGATGCCGCGCCCGCGCCGCCCTCGACCAGGATCGAATCGACATCGTCGATCGCTTCGGGCGAGGCGACGGCGGTCCAGCCTGCGGGCGCTTCGCCGCGGGTGAGCAGGAATTTGCGGGGGCTGCGATCTTCGAGCCCCGGCAGCCGCACATCGAGTTTCGGTGCGTCGGTTTCGAGCGTCCCGCGCCCGACGAGGATCGCCTGATGGCTTGCGCGCTCCAGATGCCCGTGCGCGCGGGCGCGTGTCCCGGTGATCCAGCGGCTCGATCCGTCGGCGCGGGCGATGCAACCGTCGAGCGACGTCGCGAGCTTGAGCGTCACGAACGGCCGCCCGTCGCTGTGCCGCGTCCACCAGGGCGCCATCGCGGTGCGTGCTGCGGCGGGCAGGACATTGAAGACGACCTCGATCCCCGCCGCCTGCAACCGCGCGATGCCCTTGCCGTCGGTGCGTGGATCGGGGTCCTGCGCGGCGATCACGACGCGCGCGATGCCCGCCGCGATCAGCGAATCGCTGCACGCCGGCCCGCGTGGGCTCGCGTGGGCGCAGGGTTCGAGCGTGACATAAGCGGTTGCGCCGCGCGCGGCGGCGCCTGCGGCAGCGAGTGCGATCGCCTCGGCATGCGGCCGCCCGCCCGGCTGGGTCCAGCCGCGCGCGACGACGCGGCCGTCCTTGACGAGGATGCAGCCAACGTTGGGATTTGGTGCCGACGCCGAGCGGCCGCGGCGCGAGAGCGCGACGGCGGCCGCCATCCAGTCGGCATCGGCGGGGCCGCGCTGCATCCGGTCAGTCGGCGGCTTTGGGCTGCGTGCCGCGCGCCGCGCGTTCGGCGAGCGTCGAGCGGATCTGCACCGGCTCGGGCTTTTTCTTCGCCGCCGCGGCCGCTTCTTCGCCCAGCGTCTCGCGCGTCACCTTGTCGGCCTCGGCCGAATCATATTCGATGCCAAGGCTGTCGGCGAAGCGCTGATACTCAGCGCGCTTCTGCGCGTTGTGCAGCGTCGTCTCCTTGGCGCGCGCAACCCAGTCGGCGCGGATTTCGGCGGCGCTGCGGTTCGCGGTCCAATTCTCGAAATAGATGATCTGCTCCTTGGGCTTTTCATAAGGGATCAGATATTTCTCGACCCCGGTGAAAATCAGCCAGGTCAGCGCCAGTGCGACGCCCCAGACCGCCCAGCGATGCGGGCGCGGTTCGCGGACATAGGCCCAGAAATCGGACAGCCCGCCGCCGACATCCATTTTGTTGAACATTCCCATCCCCCCAATTTAGGCGATGTCGCGACAATTTGCGAGGGGGCGCGAATGGCGGGTGATTGCGCCAAATGGACGCTGGAAACGTTCTCGATTGCAAAAAATGCAATAGCAGATGTTCATTTCGCAGTTGCAGCAATCATTGTGCAGTGCAATAACAAACTCGCCTTTTAGGCATCCTCTCCCAAAACTTTCACGGGCCACCCTCGGGTGGCCCTTTTTTTTCGACCTTTTTGGTTGAGAGGGTCGATTCGGAACATCCGAATCAGTCCTGCACGGGCGTCCTTGCTTCGAATCGCCTGACTTCGGCAATGAAGCTGCCCGGCAGCGGCGTCGGCGTCCCGTTGTCGGTGTCGAGATGGGCATAGCTGATCTCGATATCGGTGAGCCGCTCATTTGCGCGGAAAATACCGCAATGGACCGTGAAGCTCGTGCGCCCGAAGCGGCTGATTCGCGCCGCGATCGTGATCAGCTCGTCGAGTCGCGCCGGGGCGTGATAATCGATCTCGCAATGCGTCTCGCGAATATCTGTACCATATTGGTGAAAATAGGGCCCGGGCTGCCCCTCACCGAGCGCCCGGAAATATTCGGTTACGCCGATGTCGGCATAGACGAGATAATTGGCATTGAAGACGATATTCTGGCCGTCGATCTCGTTGAAACGGACGCGGACGCGCTCCTGCACCCGGAAATCGGCGAGCGGGACGTCGCTGCGGATATCGGTCACGCGCGGATCAGGCCGCGAGCGCGGCGGGCGCGCGGTCGAGCGGCGCGCACGCGGCTTCGAGCCAGTCGCGATCGTCGCCGCTCATTCCGGGCGCGAGTTTCTCGAACACCGCGGCGTGATAGGCGTCGAGCCAGTCGGCCTCGGCACCCGACAGCAGTGCGGCGTCGACGAGGTTCTGCGCGATCGGAGCGAAGGTGATCGTCTCGAACCCCAGCATATCCTCCTCGGCGCCGTCGATGCTTTGCGGCACCACGATGACGAGATTTTCGATGCGGATGCCGAACGCACCCGCCTTGTAGTAACCGGGCTCGTTCGAGAGGATCATCCCCGCGTGGAGCGGCTCCTCGGTCCCCGCCTGCCCGCCCGACGGCTTGGCGATGCGCTGCGGCCCTTCGTGGACCGCGAGATAGGCGCCGACGCCGTGGCCGGTGCCATGCGCATAATCGACCCCGTCGGCCCACAGATATTGGCGCGCGAGGATGTCGAGCTGGCTGCCGCGTGTCCCCTTGGGGAAGCGCGCGGTCGCGAGCGCGATATGCCCCTTCAGCACCTGCGTGAAACGACGGCGCATTTCGGCAGTCGGCGCGCCGATCGCGATCGTGCGCGTGATGTCGGTGGTGCCGTCGGCGTACTGCCCGCCCGAATCGACGAGATAGAGCGTGCCCGTCTCGATCGCACGGTTCGTGGTCGCATCGACCTTGTAATGCGGCAGCGCGCCGTTCGGCCCGGCGGCCGAGATGGTGTCGAAGCTCAAATCGACGAGCGCGCCATTCTCGTCGCGAAAATCGCGCAGCTTCGCCGCGGCGCCGAGTTCGTCGAGCCCGCCCTGCGGCGCGACATCCTCCATCCATTGCAGGAAGCGTGATACCGCGACGCCGTCGCGGACATGCGCGGCGCGCGTGCCGTTGAGTTCCGTCGCATTCTTGATCGCCTTGGGCAGCACCGCAGGGTCGCGGTGGCGCTCGATCTTCGCGCCGGCGGCTTCGAGCGCGGTAAAGATCGCCGCGACCGCGCGGTCGGGATCGACCGCGACCTTCTTGTCCTTGAGATCGGCGAGCGCGGCCTCGAACGCGTCGCGGTCGTGGATGCGCACACTGTTGCCCAGATGCACGCGCACCGCGTCGGTGACCTTTTCGGGCGCGATGAACAGGTCGGCGGTCGCGTCGGCGTGGAGCAATGCGAAGGCGAGCCCGACCGGCGTGTGGCTGACGTCCGACCCGCGGATGTTGAAGGTCCATGCGACCGAATCGAGCGCGGTCATCACCGTCGTGTCGAGACCCTTGGCCTTCAGCCAGTCGGCGATCACGGCGCGCTTGTCGGTCGCCGCCTGCCCTGCAAGCTTCGTGTCATAGACGGTAACCGCCGCCGCGCTCGGCGCCGGCCGGTCGTCCCACGCAGCATCGATCGGGTTGATGTCGACCGCCACCAACTGCGCGCCCTTGTCCGCCAGCGCCTTGCCCAGGCCCCGCGCCCAGTCGATGCCGTGGAGCCAGGGGTCGAAGCCGATTTTCTGCCCCGCGCTGACATGTCCGCCGAGCCATTCGGCGACGCTCGACTGCGGCACACCGACATAATCGAACAGCGATCCGTCGACCTGGTCGCGCACCTGCACCGTATAGCGCCCGTCGACGAACACCGCCGCGCTTTCGGGCAGCACCGCCGCGGTGCCGGCCGAGCCGCCGAAGCCCGTCAGCCACGCCATACGCTGCGCATAGTCGCCGACATATTCGCTCATATGCTCGTCGCTGATCGGCACGACAAAGCCGTCGAGGCCGCGCGCGGCAAGGGCGGCGCGGACGCGGGCGAGACGCTCTGCATATGGCGATTGGGGGACGGGGCTGGACATCAGACGTTCCTTATTCCTACATCGCAGCGATCCCGCCCACTCGGGCGACACCGCGGGGGATTTTTCGATGCGCGCTATTTGGATGTTTCTGGCAGCAATTGCCACCCCGCTTGTCGCATCGCCTGCCCTGTTCGCCAAAGAGAAAGATGCCGCATTGACCAGCTCGATCCCTGCCCTGCCCGCCGCCCCCGTCGCGGAAAAGCGCCCGCACGAAGTGACGCTGCACGGCAAAAAACTCTCCGACCCCTATCACTGGCTGAAGGACGAGAGCTATCCGGTGATCGATGACAAGGATGTGCTCGACTATGTGAAGGCCGAAAACGCCTATTTCGACGCGGCAATGAAACCGCACGCCGCGCTGGTCGAAACGCTGTTCCAGGAGATGAAGGGCCGGATCAAGGAAGCCGATTCGAGCGTTCCGCAGAAGGACGGCGACTGGGTCTACTGGGTCGAATATGAGGAAGGCGCCGAATATAAGAAATGGTATCGCAAACCCGTCGCGGGGGGCGAACCGGTGCTGATCCTCGACGAGGTCGCAATGGCCGCGGGCAAGGAGTATTTCCGCCTGTCGGACGTGTCGGTGTCGCCCGACGGCAAGCTGATGGCCTATGCGGTCGACGACAATGGCTCCGAACGCTTCGAGGTGCGCTTCAAGAATCTGGCGACCGGCGAGGCGCTGCCCGACGTCATCCCCGGCACGCTGTCGTCGCTGGTGTGGACCGCGAAGAACGACGCGTTGCTGTACGGTCTCGCGAACGAGAACTGGCGCACCGACAATGTCCGGCTGCACAAGCTCGGCACCCCGCTGAGCGCGGATAAATTGCTCTACAAGGAAGCCGACATCGGCTTCGGCGTCGGGATCGGGAAGACCGCCGCCGACAATTATATCGTGATCGCGACGGGCGATAACGAGACGAGCGAGGTTTACCTGCTCCCCGCCGACAATCCCGAGGCGAAGATGCAGCTCGTGTCGGCGCGCAAGAAGGGCCGCGAGTATAGCGTCGATGAGCGGGGCGGCACGCTCTACGTCTACACCAACGACGAGCACCCCAATTTCCGCGTCGCGACCGCGAGCGTGAAAAAGCCCGACGAATGGAAGACGCTGATCCCCGGATCGGATGCGAGCTACATCACCGGCCTGTCGGTGTTCCGCGACTATTTCGTACTCGAAACGCGCGAGAAGGGCGTCGATCAGGTCGATATTCGCCAATATGACGCGCCGCAGACCCCCGGCCGGATCCAGTTCCCCGAAGCGACTTATGTCGCGGGGCTCGGCGACAATCCCGAATATCATCAGGACAAGCTGCGGCTCGACTATGAATCGATGGTCACCCCCGACACGGTGTTCGATTATGATTTGGCGAGCGGCAAGCTCGAAACGCTGAAGGTGCAGGAAATTCCCTCCGGTTATAATCACGACGATTATGTAACCGAATTGGTAAATATGCCTTCGCGCGACGGCACCCCGGTTCCGGTGTCGCTCGTCTATAAAAAGGGCACCCCGCGCGACGGCAGCGCGCCGATGCATCTCTATGTTTATGGCAGCTATGGATATCGCGTTCCGCCGGGGTTCTCGACGACGCGTTTGAGCCTCGTGGATCGCGGCATGATCTATGCGATCGCGCATGTCCGCGGCGGCGACGACCTCGGCCGCGCTTGGTATCTCGCGGGCAAGACGACAGAGCGCAAGAACACGTTCAACGACTTCATCGACGTCGCCAAGGGCCTGATCGCGGCGAAATATACGAGCGCGGGAAAAATCTCGATCGAGGGCCGCTCGGCGGGCGGGCAGGTGATGGGCGCGGTTTATAATCAGGCGCCCGAGCTGTGGGGCGCGGTGCTCGCGGGCGTGCCCTTCGTCGATGTGATCAACACGATGGTCGATGAAAAACTGCCGCTGACCCCCGGCGAATGGCCCGAATGGGGCAATCCGATCACCGACAAGGCGGCGTTCGATTATATGCTGAGCTACAGCCCCTACGACAATGTGACCGCGAAAGCCTATCCGCCGATGCTGGTATCGGCGGGGCTCAACGACCCGCGCGTGACTTATTGGGAACCCGCCAAATGGGTCGCCAAGCTCCGCGCGACGCGGACCAACGACGCAACCTTGCTGCTGCGCACCAACATGGGTGCGGGCCACGCCGGCAAATCGGGCCGCTGGGGCGCACTGCGCGAGGACGCCGAGGAATTCGCGTTCGTACTGACGCAGCTCGGGGTGGAGAAATAGCCATCCAGGATTAACGCTGGCGGCAAAACCGTTGGCGTTGCCCCTCATTGCTATTGCATCGGCGCATCCAATTATATAAGCGCTTATATATGAACTTCCGTCCGGGCCTTGGAACGCGTCTGCGCCTGCTGCTGGCAGCGCTCGATGACGCCGTCGAGCAGGCCTACCGCGATGCGGGCCTGAATTTCCGGCCGCGCTTCTATCCCTATTTCCGGCTGTTTATGGCCCGCGATTCGGCTTCGGTGGGCGAATGCGTGACGGCGCTCGGCTTTACCCAGCCCGCCGCTACACAGACGCTGCAAACAATGGTTCGCGAAGGACTGATCGAATCGATCCCGGGCCGCGACCGGCGCGAACGGCGCTTCGCCCTGACCGTCGCGGGGCGCGCAATGATACCCGACCTCGAAAAGGTCTGGGACGCGACCACCAATGCGGCGCGAGCGCTCGACGCCGCGCTGCCTCAACCGCTGGGGACGACCATCGACGCCGCGCTCGAACAGCTCGAGCGCCAGTCGTTCGGCGAACTCATCGATAAGGAACGCTCCGAATGAAACGTGCGATGTTGTCGCTATGCCTCGCCTGCCTTGCGCTGCCCGCCTGGGCTCAGCCCGTCAGCACGGCCGATCGGCGGGAGACGATCGACGAAATCGCCCGCCTGCTGGAAGCCCGCTATGTCGATCCCGATAAGGGGCGCCGCCTCGCTGCCGAGTTCCGCCGGGCAAAAGGACAGTGGCAAGACGTTGCCGACGGGCCGATGCTTGCCAAAGCGCTCACCGGCTGGCTGCGCCAGGCTTCGGGCGATGGCCATTTCGCGGTCGATTACAGCGCCGATCCAATTCCGGCCGATGGCGGCGAAGATGCTTTTCTGGAGGCCGAAATAGCGCGATATTACGGCGCCCAGGTCAATCATGGCGTGCAGAAGATCGAACGCCTCGACGGCAATATCATGCTGATCGACCTTCGCGTCTTCCCGCCTCCGGCGCTTGGCGGCGACGTCATTGCCGCGATGATGACCGTCGCCGCGCAGGGCGACGCACTCATCATCGACTTGCGCAAGAATGGCGGCGGCATGGAGACAGTCGATATGATCGTCGGCCAGCTCGTTCCCGGAGGATCGCCGCTCAGCGGAAGTTTCGACCGCCCGAGCGGCAAGACAACGGCCCATGTCTCGCCTGCGCCGCCCGAAGGGCGCCGGTTCGGCGATACGAAGCCAGTCTATATCCTGACCAGCAATCGCACCTTCTCCGCCGCCGAAGCGTTAGCTTACGATCTTCAAGCCCTGAAACGCGCGACGATCGTCGGCGAAGTTACGGGGGGCGGCGCCAACCCATTCGAATATCGTCGCGTTCATCCACATTTTGCCCTGAGCCTGCCTGAAAAACGGTCGGTCAACCCGATTACCGGAACCAACTGGCAGGATGTCGGCGTTAAACCCGATGTCGCGGTGCCGGCCGACCAGGCGCTGGAAACCGCCCTGTCGCTTGCCTGGGAAGCGCTCGGCAAAACATCGCGCGGCGATCAGGGCAAATAAGCACGTGCGATAAGGTCGCGCTCCAGCGTCGCCGCATCGACGAACCGATGCCCGGCGATGCCTGCCGATTCGGCACCCGCGACATTTGCCGCGACATCGTCGATGAACAGCGCGCCCGCAGGATCGATGCCGAATCGCTCGATCGCCAGGGCGTAGATCGCGGGGTCGGGCTTCATCAGCTTTTCGGTGCCCGACACGATGATATCACGGAAGCGGTCGAACACCGGCTGGGTCGGGCGGAAAGCTTCCCAGAATTCATGGCCGAAGTTGGTGATCGCGAACAGCGGCACGCCCGCGGCGTCGAGGCGTTCGACGAGTTCGAGGCTGCCAGGCATCGGGCCGGGTATCGTCTCGTTGAAGCGCGCCGCATAGGCGTCGATCAGCGGCGCATGATCGGGAAACTCAGCTTTCAGCTCGGGCACCATCTCGGCGAGCGGGCGGCCGGCGTCGTGCTGGAAATGCCACCCGGGCGTGACGACGTTGGCGACGAACCATTCGAGCTCGTCCTTTTCGGCGATCAGCTTGGCGAAGAGATAACGCAGGTCCCAGTCGAAGAGGACACGGCCGACGTCGAAAATCACGCTACGGCGAATCATGCGGCCTCCACACACGCGAAAGCGCCGCCGGAAGCATCCGACGGCGTAACGCTGTTCACCAAAAGCAAACGGGGCGAAATCACCCCGCGCAGGGGCATTAGCCCTGGCGCGCCTTGAAGCGGCGGTTGGTCTTGTTGATCACATAGGTGCGGCCACGGCGGCGGATAACGCGGTTATCCCGGTGGCGGTCCTTCAGCGACTTCAGGCTGTTGCGAATCTTCATGATCTCTGTCCGTAAATCTTGGCGTATTGACGCGAAGCGGCGCAACTATGGGGAAGCGGTCCGAAAGTCAACCGCCTTTCCGGCCGATTTCAGCCCGCCAGCGCCTTTTGCCGGCGGCGCTGCACCGACGAGCCATATCCCATCGCCTCGCGATATTTGACGACGGTGCGCCGCGCGATGTCATGGCCCTCGGCCGACAGCTTTTGCGCGATCGTCTCGTCCGAGAGAATCGCCTTGCCATCCTCGGCCTCGATCATCGCCTTGATCCGGCTCTTCACCGCCTCGGCCGACACCGCGCCTTCGCCCTCGACCGCCGAAATGCCGCTCGAGAAGAAATATTTGAGCTCGAACAGCCCGCGCGCGCAGCTCAGATATTTGTTGCTCGTGACGCGGCTGACGGTCGATTCGTGCATGCCGATTTCCTCGGCGACCTGGCGCAAGGTCAGCGGGCGCATATGCGCGACGCCGTGGAGGAAAAAGCCTTCCTGCTGCTTCACGATCGCGCTCGCGACCTTGACGATCGTGCGCTGCCGCTGGTCGAGCGCGCGAA
Source organism: Sphingopyxis sp. MSC1_008 (assembly GCF_023197165.1). GTDB lineage: Bacteria > Pseudomonadota > Alphaproteobacteria > Sphingomonadales > Sphingomonadaceae > Sphingopyxis. The sequence goes on along the minus strand of NZ_JALPRD010000006.1, from coordinate 228,343 downwards.
CGAGCCAGTTGGCGCCCGCAAGCTGTTCGGACAGCCAGGCCTTGCTCTTCGCCGCCGCGCCCTGCGCCAGTTCGGTGTAATAGCGGCGATTGACGAGCAGCCGCGGCAGGGTGCCGCTGTTGATCTCGACCGCCCAGCCCTTCGCGGTCTGGCGGATATAGAGATCGGGAACGACCGCCGGCGCACCGTCGCCGCCGAATTTGAGGCCGGGCTTGGGATCGTAGCCGCGCAGTTCGCGAATCATGTCGGCGAGGTCCTCGTCGTCGACCCCGCAGATGCGCTTCAGTTGCGGAAAGGCGCCCTTGGCGACGAGTTCGAGATGCGCGATCATCGTCGCCATCGCGGGATCGTAGCGATCGGCCTCGCGCGCCTGGATCGCGATGCATTCGGCAAGGTCGCGCCCGCCGACGCCCGACGGGTCGAAACATTGGATGCCCGCCAGCACATCTTCGAGCAAGGCGAGTGGGACACCAAGCTGGGCGGCCAGTTCGTTGAGATCGGCGCGCAGATACCCTGCCTCGTCGATCAACGCGACGAGCTGGCCCGCGACGATCGCCTCGATCCCACTGAAGCGCTCGCCGACCTGCGCGAGCAAATGGTCGTGGAGTGTGCCGTCATGGTCGGCGAAGCTGTCGAAATCGATGTCCTCGCCCGACCCCGACAGCCCGATATTGTCGCTCGCGCTATCGTGATGAAAGCTGTCGGCGGTGAGATCGACGTCGAGGTCGTTCGCGGTGCCGCCGTCGGCAGACAGCGCCTGATCGGCGTCGAGCGAGGCGGCCTCGGCCGCCGGTGCGTCGCCGCCGGGCACGCTATCGGGATCGCCCGCGCTGCCGTCGCTATCGGCGGACGCCGTATCGAGCAGCGGATTACCTTCGAGCGCTTCGGCCAGATAGGCTTCGAGTTCGAGATTCGACAGTGCCAGCAGCTTGATCGCTTGCTGCAGCTGCGGCGTCATCACCAGCGATTGCGACTGGCGGAGATCGAGGCGCGGACCCAACGCCATCGGTGGCTAATCGATCACAAAGAGAAGCCCTCGCCGAGATAGAGGCGGCGCACCTCGGGGTCGGCGACGAGCTCTTCGGGGGAGCCGGCAAGCAGGACCTTGCCGTCGTAGATGATGCAGGCGCGGTCGACGAGGTCGAGCGTTTCGCGCACATTATGGTCGGTGATCAGCACGCCGATGCCGCGCGTCTTGAGGTCCACGACCAGATCGCGGATGTCGCTGATCGACAGCGGATCGATGCCGGCGAAAGGCTCGTCGAGCAGCATGATCGACGGGTTGGCCGCGAGCGCGCGCGCGATTTCGGCGCGGCGCCGTTCGCCGCCCGACAGCGCCATCGCCGCCGAATCGCGAAGGCGCGTGAGGCCGAATTCGTCGAGCAATTCTTCCATGCGCCGCTCGCGCGCGATCTTGTCGGGCTCGCTGAGTTCGAGCACCGCGCCGATATTCTGTTCGACCGTCATCCCGCGAAAGATCGAAGTTTCCTGCGGCAGATAGCCGAGACCGAGGATAGCGCGCCGGTACATCGGCAGCGCGGTGATGTCGGCGCCATCGAGCATGATGCGCCCGGCGTCAGGCTTCACCAGCCCCATGATCGAATAGAAGCAGGTCGTCTTACCCGCGCCGTTCGGGCCGAGCAGGCCGACGACCTCGCCCTTGCCGACCGACAGCGACACATCCGACAGCACGACGCGCTTGTCATAGCTTTTGGCGATCGAGATGACCGCGAGACCGTTGCCCGCGGCGGCGTCCTCGCGGACATGCGCCTTGTGCTCGGTGACGCCATGATCGCCCTCGGTCAGCGTGCCCGCATTGGATTCGTCGTCGGTCATAGGTCGGTCGGTTCCGTTTCTAGCCCCCGGGCGGCGTTACCCCAGCGACGCGGCAAACGTCAATCTGGCAAGATTTTTGCATCCCTCAAAATCCCTCCCTTCAGGGGAGGGGTTGGGGTGGGGATCGAAATCTGGCGCAAGGTCGCTGGTCCCCACCCGCTGCGACTAAGCCAGCAAGCTGACAAGTCTCGCTGCCCTCCCCTGAAGGAGAGGGATTTTGGTTTTATCAATGCGCCGCCTGCGGTCCGCGCACGATCCCCGACAAAGCGAGCTGTTCGTCGATCGCCGCGAGCAGCCGCGTTAGCGCCGCCTCGTCCTTTGCCTCGGCGCGCGCGACGAGCACGTCCTGTGTGTTCGAGGCGCGGAGCAGCCACCAGCCGTCGTCGGTGAGCACGCGCGCGCCGTCGGTGCGGTCGACCTGTGCGCCCGATGCCGCGAGCCGGTCGAGGACTTCATCCACAATGGCGAATTTGCGGCTCTCGTCGACCTGGAAGCGCATTTCGGGGGTGTTGACCATCGGCGCCATGTTGCCGCGGAGTTCGGTGACGCTCTGCCCGAGCTTCGTCGCCGCCTCGATCAGCCGCACCGCGGCATAGGGCGCGTCGTCATAGCCATAATAGCGATCGGCGAAGAAGATATGCCCGCTCATCTCGCCCGCCAGCGGACTGCCGGTTTCCTTCATCTTCGCCTTGATCAGGCTGTGGCCGGTCTTCCACATCATCGGCTTTCCGCCGAGTTCGGCAACGCGGTCGAACAGCGCCTGGCTGGCCTTCACGTCGGCAATGACCGTCGCGCCGGGCAGGTCCTGCAGCACCGCCGCGGCATAGATTTGCAGTAGCTGATCACCCCAGATCACGCGGCCCTCGCCGTCGATCGCGCCGATGCGGTCGCCGTCTCCATCGAAAGCGACGCCGAAGTCGAGGCTCTTCTCCGCGACGAGCTTCCTGAGATCGGCGAGATTCTTCTCTTCGGTGGGATCGGGATGGTGGTTCGGGAAATGGCCGTCGATGTCGGTAAACAGCAGGTGATGCTCGCCCGGAAGGCGCGCGGTGAGTTTCTCGATGACGGTGCCCGCGGCGCCGTTGCCGGCGTCCCAGCCGATACGGAAGGCGCCGCCCGCGAATCCTTCGACCAGCCGGTCGACATAGGCGTCGACGATGTCGATGCTCTCAGACGTGCCTTCGCCGCTATCCCAGTCGCCCGCGGCGGCCATTTCGCCGATGCCGAGAATATCGGCGCCGTAGAAGGGACGCCCCTGCATCACAAATTTGAAGCCATTATAGTCGGGGGGGTTGTGGCTGCCGGTTATCTGTATGCCGCCCTCCACATCCTCGGTTGATGCGGCATAATAGAGCATCGGCGTCGGGCCGAGCCCGACGTTGAGCGCGTCGACGCCCGCGGCGTTGATCCCGGCGATCAGCGCGTCGGCGAGCATCGGCGACGACAGGCGGCCGTCGTAGCCGACGGCAACGCGCTTGCCGCCCGCGCGGCGGACCAGCGTCGCAAAGCTGCGGCCGATGGCATGGGCGTCCTTGTCGGACAGCGTGTCGCCAACGACCCCACGGATGTCATATTCGCGCAGCAGCGTCGGGTGGAAATTGTGCGTCATCTTGGATCCTCTTGGGGAGAGAAGGGCTAGGGTCCGTACTAGGCGGCGGCGAACAAATCCCCGTCCGGATGCAATCTTTCGCGCACCGGCAGGTTCAGTCCGCCCATCGCCTCGCGGAGTTCCTGCCGCGCGACGACGTGGCCAATCCCCATGCCGCCAAGGTGCGCCTTGTCGAGCAGCGTGAGGCCAGCCGGGAAAAGCTCGCGATAGATGACGCGCTCGCCGAGCCCCGGGATGACGCGGAACCCGACGCGCCGCGACAATTGGGTCAACGCCTCGCCGACACGGCGCATATTGTGCGCATCGACATGCTGGAGGCGGTTGCGCAGGATGATCCAGTCCATCGTCCGCCCGTCGGTCTTCGCGCGCGTCTTGCGCGCATCCCAGATCAGTTCGGAATAGAAGCTCGGCCGCGTGACCTGGAAGGTTTCGGGGTCGACCTGTCCGATCAGGTCGAAGTCGATAAAGCTGTCGTTGATCGGCGTGACGAGCGTATCGGCGCTCGTCGCGAGGTGGCGTGCAAAGACGTCGTCGCGGCCCGGGGTGTCGGCGATCAGATAATCGACGTCTTCGCTCAGCGCCGCGACCTGCTCGTCGAGTTCCTCGATCGTCGAGCCGGTGAACACTTCGAAGCGCGGCGTCGGCAGCGCGATCTCGCGGCGCTTTGCGGTCTGCTCGCGATTTTCGAGATAGCGGTGGAAGGTGCGCTGACGGGGGTCGAGATCTATCCCCGCGACGCGCCAGCCCTGGCTCGCCAGCGCGACCGCGAAATGCACGGCACAAGTCGATTTGCCGGTCCCACCCTTTTCATTGGCAAAGATGATGCGGTGCGGTGCGGGCTTCGTCGCTGAGGTCGTCATGGGGCGTTGCGATTTTCCTGTTTGCGCGGCATGGGCGGCCGGCGCGCGAAGTGATATAGTCGCGCCAATATCGGAGGGCGACCGGGCGTGCAAATCATCCGTGACATCGCAATGCTGCACCGTGCCGTTACTGCACTAAAGCAGGGGGGCAAGAGCGTCGCGCTGGTTCCGACGATGGGGTCGCTGCACGACGGCCACCTCTCGCTCGTGCGCATGGCGAAGCGCGTCGCCGACCACGCGGTCGTGTCGATTTTCGTCAATCCGACGCAGTTCGGCCCGAACGAGGATTTCGCCGCCTATCCGCGCGACGAGGCGCGCGATGCCGCGATGCTCGTCGACGAAGGCACCAGCCTGCTCTGGGCACCCGATGTCAGCGTCATGTATCCCGGCGGGCACAGCACGCATATCGAGGTCGCCGAACTCGGCGCCGATTATTGCGGCGCCGCGCGTCCCGGCCATTTCGACGGCGTCGCGACCGTCGTCGCCAAATTGTTCAACCAGGTGCGGCCCGACGTGGCGATCTTCGGCGAAAAGGATTGGCAGCAGCTCGCGATCATCCGCCGCATGGCGCGCGACCTCGATTTCGGCATCGACATTTTGGGGGCGCCGATCGCGCGCGATGACGACGGGCTCGCGCTGTCGTCGCGCAACGCCTATCTCTCCCCCGAACAGCGCACGGCGGCAACCATCTTTCCGCGTGCGCTTAACACCGCGGCGAAAGCGATCGCGGGCGGCACCGATGTCGGCGAAGCGCTCGCCAAGGCCGAGACAGTGATCGTCGGGGGGGGCTTCGACAGCGTCGACTATGTCGCGCTCGCCGATGCCGTCAGCCTCGAGAGACTGGACGCTTTTCGGAAGCCCGCGCGGCTTCTGGCGGCGGCACGGATCGGAAAAACGCGGCTGATCGACAATCTTCCGGTCGGCGATTAACGCCAAAACCCACCGATTTCCGGGGCCCTCAGACGATATCCACAAAAAAGTCGGATCGCCGTTAACGCTTTGTTGACTATAAACCGCAACTTTGGGCCCCGAGGTCTCCATGTGGGGTGGAGGCAAAGGGGGTTATCATGGCGAATAGTCTGAAGTCTGCCCAATATCTGATCGAGAGCCGTCTGCTCGACGCCGCCCGCGGCGACGCCAACGCTTATTTCGATCTCGGCATCGCATTTTCGACCGGCACCGGCGGGGTCGATGTCGACCTGATCCAGGCGCATAAATGGTTCAATCTTGCCGCGCTCGGCGGCAACATCGAAGGCCAGCAATGCCGCGCCGACCTGTCGGACGAAATGAGCCGCGACGAAATCGCCGAGGCACAGCGCCAGGCGCGCGCCTGGCTCGACGAGACCGCCCGCCGTCCCGCCGCCCGCCGCTTCGCCGCTTAATCTTTCCGCTTGAAGGGCGTTTGCCCTTCCAGCCACTCCATCTCAGATTCTTCGGCGCGGCGTTCCTGTTCGAGATAGTCCGCGACTGCGCGGCGAAAGCCCGGATCGGCGATGAAATGCGCCGACCAGGTCGCGACGGGGCCATAGCCGCGCGCGAGCTTGTGCCCGCCCTGCGCGCCGGCTTCGACGCGCCGCAGGCCGCGTTCGATCGCAATGTCGATCGCGCGGTAATAGCATAGCTCGAAATGCAGATAGGGGATCTCGGTGAGGCAGCCCCAGTAGCGGCCGTAGAGCGTGTCGGCGCCGACGAAATGGAGCGCGCCAGCGACCGGGCGCTCCTCGCTGTCATAGGCAATCAGCAGGATGATCTGCTCCGCCATCGCCCGGCCCATCAGGTCGAACGCTTCGCGCGTCAGATACGGATGCCCCCATTTGCGCGCGCCGGTGTCCTGATAGAAAAGCCACATCGCGTCCCAATGTTCGGGATCGATCGCGGCTCCGGTCAGTTCCTCGATCCGCAGACCCTCGACCGCGCGCCGCCGCTCCTTGCGGAGCTGCTTGCGCTTCGCCGAATTCAGCGTGCCAAGGAAATCGTCGAAGCTGCGATAACCCGCGTTCGCGAAATGGAACTGGATATCGCGGCGGACGAGCCAGCCTGCTTCCTCGAACAAGGGCATCTGGTCGGGCGCCACAAAAGTGGCGTGCGCCGACGACAGCTGGTTCTGCCGCACCACTGCTTCGGCCGCGCGAAGCAACAGCAAGGCGTCGCCGCTGTCTTTCGCGAGCAGACGCGGCCCCGGCACCGGGGTGAAGGGCGCCGCGATCTGCAGTTTCGGGTAATAGTCGCCGCCCGCGCGTGCCCAGGCATCGGCCCAGGCATGGTCGAATACATATTCGCCCTGGCTGTGCGATTTGAGGTACGCGGGCGCGGCGGCAACGAGCGTCCCGCCGGCATCCTCGACCAGCAAGGGCGCCGCCTGCCAGCCGGTCCCCGGTCCGACGCTGCCCGATTGTTCAAGCAGCGTCAGGAAGGCGTGGCCGACGAACGGATTGCCGCCATCGTGCAAGGCATCCCATGCCGCGGCGTCGATGGCGGCGACGCCGGTTCCGAGCGATATCGTGCGCGCGGGTGGGTCGGCCTCTGCCACCGGAATTCCTAGGCGGGCTTCACCGCGACGATCACGTCGGCCTCGACCGCGGCGCCGAGCGGCAGCACTGCGACGCCGACCGCGGCGCGCGCGTGGCGGCCCGCTTCGCCGAACAGCGTCTCGAACAGCTCCGACGCGCCATTGGCGACCTTCGCCTGATCGGTGAAGCCGGGGGTGCTGTTGACGAACACGCCAAGCTTGACGACGCGCTCGACGCGCGACCAGTCACCACCGAGCGCCTGTCCGATCTGCGCGACAAGCATCAGCGCGACGCGCTGCGCGGCATCCTGCCCGCCCGCGACGTCGACGTCTTCGCCCAGGCGGCCGGTGACGACCTGCCCGTCACGGAACGGCAGCTGGCCGCTGACATAGAGCAGGCCGCCATGTTCGACGACCGGGACATAGGCGGCAACCGGCGCGGCGGGCTTGGGGAGTTCGAGGCCGAGTTCGGCAATTTTGGCGGCGATATCCATGGCGAGTTCCTTGATTAAACCGGTTCGGGGGCCGGGGCGGGGATGTTTTCGGCAAGGCGCGCCAATATCCAGTCGCGCGCCGCAGTCCAATCGTCGATTCGCGCATGGGCGAAGGGTGACGGCGCAATCTTGTCCGCGATCGCGGGCTCGCCGACGAGGTGGAGGCGCCACACGTCGGGTGCTTCGTGCGCGACCGATTGATGATGGCCGGCCAGATCATCGATGAAGACCGCGACCGAAGGCTTATATTCTTCGATCAGGCGGCGCACCGGTTCGCCCTTGCCGCCGCGGCTGCCGATGACGGGCGCGTGGAAATCGTGGAGCGCGAGCTGTTCGATGCGCGCCTGCTGATGTTCGGGACCGACGTTGGTGAGGACGACGATATCGGCCTCGGCGGCGATCGCCGCCATCGCCGCGAGCGCCCCGGGAATCGGATATTGCCGCGTCATTTCCTTGCGGAAGAAACCGTCGAGCAAAGGCCACACCTCGGCCGCCTCGAGCGGCGTGCCGCATTCCTTGCGCTTCAACGCGCTCGCGAAGCTCGCATCCTCGATGCGAAAGATCACGCCATGTTCGGCGTCGACCCATTCGGCGAAGGGCACGACCATGTGCATCAGCACCTCGTCGCAATCGGTGATGACGAGCGGGCGGTTCATGCGGCGGTTCCTTCGAGTCGCTGGGCGGCGGCGGCGAGGCTGGCGGGCGGCACCTGCAACGCATCGGCGCAGGCGACAAGGTCGTTCTCGTGCGCGGTGAGGAACGACAGGATCGCCGCGAGCGTCGCCTGCTCGCCGAGCGAGGCGCGCAGTTCGTCGGGGGCAAGCCCGGTCAGGCCAAGCAGCCGTTCGGCGCGCGGTTCGTCGCTCAAAATCCAGCCGAGCGCCTGAAGCGCCAGCGCGGCATCGCCATCGTGCAAGTCGTGTGTCCCTAATTGTGTCGTGCCGCCGATTCGCCTAAACGGACCGCGGATGCAAGGTGGGGAACATAAGTAACATGGGCAAGACCATCCTGGTCGTCGAAGATAATGAGCTCAACCTGCGTCTCTTCTGCGACCTGCTCAACGCCCATGGCTATAGCGCGCATCCGGTGCGCGACGGACGCGACGCGCTGGCGAAGGCGCGCGAAGTCTCGCCCGACCTGATCATCATGGACATCCAGTTGCCGCATGTCAGCGGGCTCGACCTGATCGGCCAAATGAAGGCCGACCTGACCTTGCGCGCGGTCCCGATCATGGCGGTGACCGCCTATGCGGGGAAGGGCGACGAGGAGCAGATCAAGGCGGCGGGGGCCGAAGCCTATGTCTCGAAACCGATTTCGGTGATCAAATTCATCGAGAGCGTCGGCGCCTTCGCCTAGCGGGGGTCGCGCGGCACCGATTGCGACGGACCGCCCAAAATCATCGGCGAATCGCTGGCCCGCGGCGCGAGCGCACCGCCGGGTTCAGCCACCGGCCAGCTTTCAGTTCCTAATCCCGATCGCGGGGGTTCAGGATGGAAGGATATAAGATGTTTTTGATGAAGAGGCTAGCGCTGACCGCCTTGATCGGCGCGACCACGCTGGCTGCGATACCGACCGAAGCCGAGGCGCGCCACCGCCATCATCGCAATTCATACTATAGCGACCGCGGCCACGATCGCTGGCACGATCGCCGCGATTACCGGCACCATCGCGATAAACGCTATTATCGGAACTGCCGCACGAGCGGTACGACCGGGCTGATCGTCGGCGGCGCCGCGGGCGCCTTGCTCGGCCGCGAAGTCGACCGGCGTGGCGACCGCGCCACGGGCACGATCCTCGGCGCCGCCGGCGGCGCGCTGCTCGGCCGCGAGATCGACCGCAAGCGTCGCTGCTGACCGCTGCGGGCAGGGCGGACCGTCAGGCGGCGCAAGCGTCGCGGGCGGTCCGTTCCGAAAGCCGCGGGGCGGTGCGCTGCCACGGCGCCGAATAATGGATAGCGACGGCGGCCTCCGAGGCCGTGACGGCGGCGGTCCAGATGCGGCTGATCCAGCGCGTTTCAGACGTGTTACGGGTCATCTAATGTCTCCTTCACCCGGAACCGCGGAAGATGGGAGGCGGCCCGGACGAGTCCTATTTACCCCGGCAAATGCGGCAATCGGCGCCAAAATTGATCGTGCACGCGACCAATTTTCGCATTATTGATAAATTCATGCGAAAAATGATCGACCTCGACGATTTCGACCGCCGGCTGCTCACGCTGGTGCGGCACGACAATCTCCAGCCCGCGCGAATCCTCGCCGACAAGGTCGGCCTGTCGCTGTCGGCGGTGCTTCGCCGCCTGCGCAGGCTGCGCGACGAAAAGGTGATCATTGCCGACATCGCGGTGGTTGATCCGGCGCTGACCGGATCGGCACTCACCATGCATATCCTCGTCCAAATGCAACAGGCGGGGCCGCAGACCATGGACGCTTTCGCACGCGAGATCGCCCGCCATCCCGAAATCACGGGAGCATGGGACGTGACCGGCGACGATGATTTCCTGCTCAAGGTGCAGATCGGCTCGATGGAGGAATATGACGCCTTCACCCGCCGCGCGCTGGGCGAGGACAAGGGCGTGCATTCGTTCAAGACGCTGATCACGATCCGACACATCATCGAGAATGAGGTAGCGCGCCGGCCGCTGCGCGATTGGTGAGGATGGCCGCGGCCGGGGACGGGGCGCCGCCGGGTGGGCGGCCGTTAGCGACCGGAAGTTGACCTTCCTTTCATCGTCATCCCGGACTTGATCCGAGATCCACGACGACGGCGCAGCTATGGATCCCGGATCAAGTCCGGGATGACGAAGCGGGAGTGGTTTGCCGTCCGCTCACCACCCCAAAGCCGACATTCTCCGGGCAAGAAAAAGGGCGGCACGCGGCCACCCTTCTGGATCCCCGCCTCCGCGGGGATGACGCATTTTCAAACCGCGCGGCGATGCCGCGCGGGAAAATGCGTCACTTGATCTTGGCTTCCTTGAACTCGACGTGCTTGCGGACACGCGGGTCATACTTCCGCACCGTCATTTTTTCGGTCATCGTGCGCGGGTTCTTTTTCGTGACATAGAAAAAGCCCGTGTCGGCGGTGCTCACCAGCTTGATCTTGACGGTCGTCGGCTTGGCCATGGCCCTGTTCCTCGAAATAACTGCACATCCACCGGAGGTCCGAGGGATGCGGCGGGACTAGGGCCCCGACGTGGTGTGAAAAACATGAAAGGGCCGCGCGACGCCGCGCCGCCCCTCAATATCCGGGCGCCTTTGGCGGGATTCGGCCTTTCTGTCAAGCGAAAGGAAGGACGGGCGGCACATCGGCCGCCCGTCCGGGAGGGGTCGGATTGTGACCTTAAGCGTTCTTGATCTCGAAACGGACGCGCATTTCCTTCCAGCTTTCCTCGGCCACCCCGCCGCGCGTCGCGGGTTTGAAGCGCCACTTGGCAAGCGCCCGCCGTTTCGTCGCCTCAAAAAACGCCGGATCGTCGGTGCTGACCAGCTCGACCGCCTTCACCCGTCCGTCGGTGCCGATCAGCACACGGACGACCGCGACGCCCTGGATCCCCGCGCGCTGTTCGCGCGCCGGATAATCGGGCTGAAAAAGACCCGCATAACGCTCGTCGAGCCGCGCGAGCGCCAGCTTGGGGGGCTGCGCGGGCGGATCTATGACTTGGGGCACGGTCGTTCCCGTGCCGGTGCCCGCCGGCGGAACATAGGGCTCGTTGATCCAGCCGACGGGCGGATCCTGACTTACCGGCGGCAGCGGCGAATCGGTCGCAGCGATAACCGTCTTGGTCGGCTGGTGCTGCGGCTTGGCATCGGGTTGCGGTTCGGGGGGTGGCGGTTGCTGCAGTTTGATCAACGTGCCGGTCATCGGCTCGCTCTTCGGCACCATTTCAATAATCATCGGCGACAATGCGACCGCGACGACCAGCGCGGCGGGCAGCCCCACCGCGAACAGCGCGGCAACCGGGTGGTGGCGGGCATCGCTTCCATAGCTGTTACGGGGCAAAGCCGCCGACGCGCCGGCGGGCGCAGTGGTGGTTTCGGGCGCCGCCATAATGGCTGAAATCAAGGGTATCAGGGTCATGGCATCTCTCCTTGCCTGTATGACCCGGCCCCGCCGCGTTCCGACCGTTGCTATCGGCCAGGTCAGATCAACGTGATATTATAACATTACGTCACATGTCAAGCGGATTGGTAGGCAAGCCGCGCAGCGTCGTCAGCGAGCGGAAAGCCGCGCCACCGCCTGATCCTTGTCGATCAGCGGCAACAGTTCGGCCATGTCGGGACCATGGTCGCGGGCGGTGAGCGCGCGGCGTAGCGGCAGGAAGAGCGCGCGGCCCTTTGCCCCCGTCGCCTCTTTTACGGCCGAGGTTAGCGCGTGCCAGGGATCGGCGCCCCAGTCGATCGCGGGTGCGGCCTGTGCCGCCGCGGCGAGCACCGGCCGGTCAGCCGCTTCGGCGGGCGGCGGGGCGAAGGGGCCATCGAACACGGGCACCCACTCGGCCGCCTCTGCCACCGTCATCACATTGGGCCGAATCGCATTCCAGCGCGCTTCGGTGATCACGGCGGGCAGGCGGTCCGCAACCGCGGAATGATCGGTGTGGTGCAATATCTTCTGGTTGAGCAACGCGAGTTCGGCTTCGTCGAAGCGCGCGGGGGCGCGGCCGAAGCGCGCGAAATCGATGCTTTCGATCAGCGGCGCGACAAGCGTCACCGGCTCGACCGGATCGCTTGTCCCCAATCGGGCGAGCAAAGCGACGAGCGCGATCGGCTCGATGCCTTCATCGCGCAGGCTGGCCATGCCGAGCGAGCCCAGCCGCTTCGACAATTTTCCCTCGGTCCCGACGAGCAGCGCCTCGTGCGCAAAGGCGGGCGGCATCGCGCCGAGCGCGGCGAACATCTGGACCTGCGACGCGGTGTTCGACACATGATCCTCGCCGCGCACGACATGCGTGATGCCCATCGCGATATCGTCGATGACGCTCGGCAGCAGATAGAGCCAGCTTCCATCGGCGCGGCGCACCACCGGGTCGGACATCGTCTTCGGTTCGAAGTGCTGCGGACCGCGGACCATGTCGGTCCACTCGATCGCTGCATCATGATCGAGCCGGAAGCGCCAGTGCGGCGCCACGCCCTCGGGGACCGGCGCGCCTTCGAGCTTACGTTCGTAAACCGGCGGGAGACCGCGCGAGAGCAATATCTTGCGGCGGATATCGAGTTCTTCGGGCGTCTCGTAACAGGCGTAGACGCGCCCCGCCGCCTTCAGCTTTTCGAACTCGGCCTCATAAAGCGCGAAGCGCGCCGACTGCCGTTCCTCGCCGTCGATATCGAAACCGAGCCACGCGAGGTCGGCGCGAATCGCATCGACATATTCCTCTTTCGACCGCTCGAGGTCGGTGTCGTCGATGCGCAGCAGGAAGCGCCCGCCATGCTTGCGCGCCCACAGCCAATTGTGGAGCGCGGTGCGGACATTGCCGACATGCAGGGTGCCGGTCGGCGAGGGAGCGAAGCGGGTCACGACGGTCATGGTCGCGCCTATAGCCTGTTTCGCGCGCGACGCGAGTCAGGCTGTCCGAAACCCATGCGTGATCGGATAACGCCGGTCGCGCCCGAAATTGCGCGTCGACAGCTTGACCCCCGGCGGCGCCTGACGGCGTTTATACTCGGCGAGCATCAGCAATCGCTCGATCCGCGCCACGGCGTCGCGATCGAAGCCATATTTCGCTACAACATCGTCGACGCTCGCCTCTTCCTCGACGAGCATATGCAGCATGCGGTCGAGATCGGCATAGGGCGGCAGGCTATCCTCGTCCTTCTGGTCGGGGCGCAGCTCGGCGCTCGGCGGCTTGGTGATGATCGTATCGGGCATCACCGGCGTCACCGGATTGCGCGACAGGCGGGGCACATTCTCGTTGCGCCATTTCGCGACCGCGAAGACGGTCATCTTATACGCGTCCTTCAGCGGATTATAGCCGCCCGCCATGTCGCCATAGATCGTCGCATAACCGACGCTCATCTCGCTCTTGTTTCCCGTCGTGAGCAGCATCGGTCCGAATTTGTTGCTGAGCGCCATCAAGGTCACGCCGCGGATACGCGACTGGACATTTTCCTCGGTGATATCGACGTCCTTGTCGGCGAAGGTTCCGCTGAGCATCGCATCGAACGCCTCGACCGCGGGGACGATCGAAATGGTGTCGAGCCTGCACCCGATCATCGCCGCGCAGCCCGCGGCATCGTCGAGGCTCGCCTCGCTCGTGAAGCGGCTCGGCATCATCACGCACCACACCTTGTCGGGACCGAGCGCATCGGCGGCGATCGCGGCGCAGATCGCCGAATCGATCCCGCCCGACAGGCCGAGCACGACGCCGGGGAAACGGTTGCGCTCGACATAGTCGCGTAAGGATATGATCATCGCGCTATAGATGTCGGCCGGATGCGCCTCCCACTCGGCGATTGCGCCCGCTTCGCAGCGCCAGCCTTCGGCACCCTTCGTCCAGTGCGTCACGCGCTCCTCAGACTCCCAGTCGGTCAGCCGATGCGCCGTCGTCCCGTCGCGGTTCAGCACGAACGAGCAGCCGTCGAACACGATCTCGTCCTGCCCGCCGACGCGGTTGAGGAAAATCACCGGCAGCCTTGTTTCGGCGACGCGGCTCGCGAACACCTGCGTCAGGCGCCGCTCGTCCTTGTCGATCTCATACGGGCTGCCGTTGACCGAGATGAGCAGTTCGGCGCCCTGCCCCACCAGATGCTGGCACACCTTGGGCAGCCACCCATCCTCGCAGATCGGCAGCCCCAGCTTCACCCCGCGCCATTCGACCACATCGGGGAGCGGCCCGGGAACGAACACGCGCTTTTCGTCGAAGGTGCCGTAATTGGGGAGTTCGTGCTTGCGCCGCGTCGCGACGATCCGGCCGCCGTCGAGCAGCGCGACGATATTATAGAGGCTGCCCTCCTCCCACTCGACCGAACCGACGAGCATAGCAGGGCCGCCATCGGCGGTGTCGGCGGCAAGCTCGGCGAGCAGCGTCGCGGCGCGCGCCGCGAGCGCGGGTTTCAGCACCAGATCCTCGGGCGGATAACCGATCAGCTGGAGTTCGGGATAGAGGATCAGATCGGCGTCCGGATGCCGCGCGCGCACCGCGCGCATCGCCGCGGCGTTGGCGGCGAGGTCGCCGACGACCTGCGTCATCTGGGAAAGAACGATGGTGAGCTTTTGTGTCATGCCGGTGGTTTAGGCCGACGCGCGCCGATTTCAACTGCGGCCGCGGGAGCAATTGAAATCGCACTCCGACCAAGGCGATCGCGCGGATCGGGCTTTAACCCCTTCCCCTATCCGCCCGCGCTGGCTAAGGGGGCGCGCAATCCCGTCCGCCGCGAAAGGGCATCGCACCCCATGAAACTGATCTCCGGCAACAGCAATCTTCCCCTCGCCCGCGCGATCGCGGACTATCTGGAACTGCCGCTGACCGATACCAGCGTGCGCCGCTTCGCCGACGAAGAGGTCTTCGTCGAGATCCATGAGAATGTCCGCGGTCAGGACGTCTTCGTCGTTCAGCCGACGAACTTCCCCGCGAATGACAATCTGATGGAATTGCTGATCATCAACGACGCGCTGCGCCGCGCCTCAGCCAAGCGCATCACCGCGGTTGTCCCCTATTTCGGCTATGCCCGCCAGGACCGGAAACCCGGACCGCGCACCCCGATCTCGGCGAAGCTCGTTGCGAACCTGATCACTACCTCGGGCGCCGACCGCGTGCTCGCGATCGACCTCCACGCTGGGCAGATCCAGGGCTTCTTCGATATCCCGACCGACAATCTTTATGCCGCGCCGGTGATGAGCGCCGACATCCAGGCGCGCTTTGCCGGCAAGAATCTGATGGTCGTCTCGCCCGACGTCGGCGGTGTGGTGCGCGCACGCGCGCTCGCCAAGCGGCTCGACAACGCTCCGCTCGCGATCGTCGACAAGCGCCGCGAACGCGCCGGCGAATCCGAAGTGATGAATATCATCGGCGACGTGAAGGGCCGCTTCTGCATCCTGATCGACGACATCGTCGATTCGGCGGGCACGCTCTGCAACGCCGCCGCAGCGCTGAAGGCCGCGGGCGCCGAAGGCGTCGTCGCTTATTGTACGCACGGCGTCTTGTCGGGCGGTGCGGTTGCGCGCGTCGATGCGAGCGAGCTGACCGAACTCGTCATCACCGATTCGATCCAGCCGACCGATGCGGTGAACGACAGCAGCAAGGTCCGCGCGCTCACCGTCGCGCCGCTGCTCGGCGAAGCGATCAAGCGCATCGCCGACGAATCGAGCGTTTCCTCACTTTTCGACTGACCCGAGCGTGGTTCGCTCCTTCATCCAGGTGACGCCGTTCTTCGGGGTCGCCGCGATGGAGGTTGCGCTGGCCTTCTATCGCGACATTCTGGGTTTTGCCGTCCATGTGGACGAAGGCGGCTATGCCTATGTCGAACGCGATCGCATCGCCTTTCGCCTGCTCGCCCTCGAGGCGGCGTCCTATAATCCGCCGGGTTCTGGCCATGCCTATATCGATGTCGGCGATGTCGATGCGCTATTCACCGAGATGGAACCAGCGCTGAAGACTCTGCCCGCCGATCGCTGGGGGAGCCCGAAGGACCAGCCTTATGGGCAACGTGAATTTTGGGTGCGCGATCCCGACGGCAATCTGGTCAATTTCGGCAAAGGTATCGGCGCCAACGCCCACCAGTGGGACTATCGCTACCAGCCCTGACCCGGTCGCTCAGCGTGCGACGAGCGCGCCGACGATATGATCGAGCTGCCGCCGGAAGGTCGCGTGATCGGGCACGGCATACACCAGTCCGCGTGCCGTCCAGCAGAGAGCCTGCGCCATGCTGCCCGCGCGCGCGACCGCCGCGCCCGGCCCGCTGAACCGGATCGCCTCTGCCATCGCGGCGACGAGCCGGCGCTCGGCCACACGGACCGTCTCGGGCGGATCGCGCTGGAGCGTCGCCACGATCTCGGCGCCGTGCGGCGACGCGTGCAGCGCGTCCATATGCCGGCCGACCCATGCGTCGAGCGCATCGGTCAAACGTTCGACGAGCGTCTTTGCAGGCTGGTCGATGCTGGCGAGCGCAGAGACCAGCGAGCTGTCGACCAAGCTTTTGGTCGCCCAGCCGATCAATGCCCCCTTCGATCCATGCCGGTTATAGAGCGCTTGCCGCGAGACGCCGAGCGCGATGGCAACATCCTCCATCGACGTCTTGCGCAGGCCATAGCGCGCGAAGGTCGCGACAATCGGATCGAGAGGAAAATCGCCCGGCATGCGAGTGATTTTACAATTTATATCAAAATTGTAAAATTGATAAAATCAGGTCTCGGCTGGTACAATAGGTTTGCATGGACTGGCGGCCGGAGCCCCGCTGGGCTAGCGCAGGGCCATGTCGATCACATCAGACCTTACCCTCGCCAATCGCCTCGCCGACGCCGCTGGCGAAGCGATCCGTCCGCTCTTCCGCGCCGCCTTCGCGCATGAGGCCAAGGCCGACGCCTCGCCCGTGACCGAGGCCGACCGCACCGCCGAGGCCGCGATGCGCCGCCTGCTCGATGCCGAGGCGCCGCGCGACGGGATCATCGGCGAGGAATATGGCGCCGAGCGCCCCGACGCGTCGCGCCAATGGGTGCTCGACCCGATCGACGGCACCGTCAGCTTCATGGCAGGGCGCCCGATTTTCGGCACGCTGATCGCGCTGCTCCAGGACGGCTGGCCCATCCTCGGGATCATCGACCAGCCGATCAATGGCGAACGCTGGGTCGGCGCGCTCGGTCAGCCGACCTTGTTCAACGGCACGCCCGCGCGCACGCGAACCTGCCGCGAGCTGGGCGACGCGGTGCTCGCGACCACCGGCCCGCAATATTTCGCCGACCATGACGCCGAGCATTTCATGGCGCTCGCGGCGAAGACGTCGCACAAGCGCATGGTCTTCGGCGGCGACTGTTATAATTATGGCCTGCTTGCGAGCGGGCATATCGACCTCGTCGTCGAGGCGGGGCTGAAGCTCCACGACTTCGCCGCGCTGGTGCCGATCGTCGAGGGCGCGGGCGGGACGATGTGCGACTGGAACGGCGATCCGCTCAACGCCGACAGCGCGGGTCATGTCATCGCATTGGGCGATCCTGCGCGTCTTGAGGATGTGATCCAGGGGCTCGCCTGCCACCATTGAAAGAAGGGAATGAAGCATGGCTTTTGACGGCAGCTGCCACTGCGGCACGGTAAGTTTTACGGTCGAGGGCGATATTCCGGGGACGGCGATGAGCTGCAACTGCTCACACTGCCGGCGCAAGGGCTTCTTGCTCGCCTTCGTGCCCATCGACCAGTTCCGGCTGGAGAGCGGCGCCGACAAGCTCGGAAGCTACAAGTTCAACAAGCATAATATCGACCATCAATTCTGCACCGAATGCGGGTGCCAGGGCTTCTCGGTCGGCACCGGTCCCGATGGATCGAAGATGGCCGCGGTGAACCTGCGTTGTGTCCCCGACGCCGACCTTGATACCCTCACGATCCAGAAGGTCGACGGCGCCAGTTTTTAGTCCCCGAATCGCTTGCATTTCCGGGCGAATCCCCCTAAGCGCCCCGCTTCCGATTGTGTCGGCTGGCTGAAAGGGCTGCCAGGCCGATACGCAAACGGACTTCCAAAGGAGACCAAAATGCCCAAAATGAAGACCAAGAGCGGTGTGAAGAAACGCTTCAAATTCACCGCCTCCGGCAAGGTGAAGCACGGCGTCGTCGGCAAGCGTCACCGCCTGAGCAGCCACAATGCGAAATATATCCGCACCAACCGCGGCACCAGCGTGCTGAGCGATTCGGATGTGGCCCATGTGCGCCTCTGGGCGCCCTACGGCCTGAAGTAAGGAGCGCTAGAGCATGTCACGCATCAAACGCGGCGTCACCACGCGCGCCAAGCATAAACGCGTATTGGAACAAGCGAAGGGCTATTATGGCCGTCGCAAGAACACCATCCGCGTCGCCAAGCAGGCGGTCGAAAAGGCCGGCCAATACGCCTATCGCGACCGCAAGGTTAAGAAGCGGAATTTCCGCGGTCTGTGGATCCAGCGCATCAACGCCGCGGTCCGCGCCGAGGGCCTGACCTATTCGCAGTTCATGCACGGCGTGAAGCTGGCCGGGATCGAGCTCGACCGCAAGGTCATGGCCGACCTCGCGATGAACGAAGGCAATGTCTTCGGGGCGATCATCGCCCAGGCGAAAGCGGCGCTGCCCAAGGCAGCCTGACGCTTTTCAGCCAAGCGAAACGAAACAAGGGCGGTCCCGTTGGGGCCGCCCTTTTTCTTTGGGGTCGCAATGGCTAGAAGCGACCGGTCGTGTGCTTCAAAAAGCGGGATCCCGGATCAAGTCCGGGATGACGAAGAAAAATGAAGCGCCGTCCGCTACCACCCGAAGCGGACATCTATCGCCACGGGCCCAAACGAAGAGGCGGCGCGGAGCTCGCGCTCCGCACCGCCTCGACAATGGTTCCAGTGGAAACCATCGCCCCCCCCGCCCGTTCCGAAAAGCCGTGGGTCGCAGAAAGCTGCCGGCCGGGACGAAGCTCGGAAAATCAGTCGTCTATTTCAGGTCCCCGCCAGGCCCCACCCTGTTGGCGTCGCGTCACGATTCTCCTCGCACGCCCCTTTCGGAGCGGGCCACGCAACTATGACGCAGTCACAGCATATAAAATTGTAAGAACCCGACAGCGAGTGGCGTCGGGGCATTGTTATTCATGCTCTTTTAGCTCAAAACGGGACAGCATGGCGCAACGCGACGCATCTCATGACCTTCCCGCCGGCGCGCGTGTCGCCACGCGCTTCTTCCCGCTGTCGCCCGCTCTGCGCCCCTATGTCAGCACCATCTACCTCAGCGAAGTCGCGGTTTCCGGCAGCGCACGGGTCGAGGATTACCTGCATCCCGAATGGGCGAACCTGCGATTTGTTGAGGGTGACCCGCCGCGCGCAGCGATTGGCGCCACCCCGGTGGTCGAAACGCCGCGCTTCATCGCCACCGGACCGACGAGCACCGCCACCTATTTCGCGGCGGGCAATATGCGCACCTGGGGGATCGGCATCCTGCCGATGGGCTGGGCCAAATTCATTCCACTGCCCGCCGAGGAGCTGGCCGACCGGATGACCGACGGCAGCACCCATCCGGCCTTCACCCCCTTCGCGCCATTGCTCGACGCCCTACGCCAAGTGAATGACGTCGACGCCGCCGCGGCGCTGATCGACGCCCATGTCTGCGCCTTGCTCGCCGATGCGCCCCCCGACGATCCGGCCATCCTCGCCGCGCATCAAGCGCTGGTCGACGACGAGGTGACGAGCGTCGCCGATCTGTCTGCGAAGCTGTCGCTCTCCGAACGATCGATCGAGCGCCTCAGCCACCGCGCCTTCGGCTTTTCGCCCAAATTGCTGTTGCTGCGCCAGCGCTTCCTGCGCAGCCTCGCGCGCTTCATGCTCGATCCATCGATGACGTGGATCGATACGATGGACCATCATTATTACGATCAGGCGCAATTCACCCGCGACTTCCAGCGCTTCATGGGGATGAGCCCGCGCGATTATGCGGCCATGCCCAAGCCGATCCTCGGCGCTGCGGCGTTCGCGCGCGCCGCCGCCGCGGGCGCCGCGGTGCAAGGCCTGCACAAGCCCGCCGAATAGCCTCGTTTTGCGCGGCGCCGGGCGTCGCCAGACTTGACCCACGCCGCGTGTTCGGTGCAAGCGGCAAGCGACGGACGCGCGGGCAGCCGCCGTATCCATGAAAGACAGAAATGCAGGCCGGCAGCGCCAGCGCCGCCGGAACAGGACGAATGACGATGAGCGATATCGAGGCCATCCAGACCCAGTTGTTGGGCGACATCGAAGCAGCGGCCGACGTGGGCGCGGTCGAGGCGCTGCGCGTGTCGGCGCTCGGCAAGGCCGGCGCCATCACCGCGCTTCTCAAGACGCTGGGCGGCATGACCCCCGACGAGCGGCAGGCGAAGGGCCCCGAAATCCACGCGCTGCGCGAAACGGTCACCGCCGCGCTCGGCGCGCGCAAGGCGGCGCTCGATGCCGCGGCGCTCGACGTGAAACTCGCCGCTGAGGCGATCGACATGTCGCTGCCCGCCGATGCAGGCCCACGCGGTAGCGTCCATCCGGTCAGCCAGGTGATGGACGAACTCGCCGAAATCTTCGCCGACATGGGTTTCGCCGTCGCGACGGGTCCCGAGATCGAGGACGACTGGCGCAACTTCACCGCGCTCAATATTCCCGAGACGCATCCCGCGCGCGCGATGCACGACACCTTCTATTTCCCATCGCAGATGAACGATGCCGAGGGCCGGGCGATGTTGCTGCGCACGCACACCTCGCCGGTGCAGATCCGGACGATGATGAGCCAGGAACCGCCGATCCGTATCATCGCGCCCGGCCGCGTCTATCGCAGCGACAGCGACGCGACGCACACCCCGATGTTCCATCAGGTCGAGGGCCTTGTGATCGACCGCGGCATCCATATGGGCCATCTCAAATGGACGCTCGAAACCTTCCTCAAAGCCTATTTCGAGCGCGACGACATCGTGCTGCGGCTGCGCCCCAGCTATTTCCCCTTCACCGAGCCCTCGGCCGAGGTCGATGTCGGCTATAAACAGGAAAAGGGCCGCCGCATCGTCGGCGGCAATGGCGACGACGAAGGCCATGCGTGGATGGAACTGCTCGGCAGCGGCATGGTCAACCGCCGCGTGATCGCGAATTGCGGGCTCGACCCCGACGAGTGGCAAGGCTTCGCCTTCGGCGTCGGGGTCGACCGGCTCGCGATGCTCAAATATGGCATGGACGACCTGCGCGCCTTCTTCGACGGCGACCTGCGCTGGCTGTCGCATTACGGGTTCGGCGCACTGAGTGTCCCAACGCTGAGCGGGGGGATTTCGGCATGAAGATCACCCTCGACTGGCTGAAAGAGCATCTCGACACGAGCGCGAGCGTCGACGACGTCGTCGCGACGCTCAACCGCATCGGCCACGAGGTCGAAGGCGTCGAGAACCCCGCCGAAAAGCTCGCGGGCTTCCGCGTCGCCAAGGTGCTGACCGCCGAACGCCATCCGCAGGCCGACAAGCTGCAGGTGCTGACGGTCGACACCGGCGACGGCGGCGCGCCGCTGACCGTCGTGTGCGGCGCGCCCAACGCGCGCGCGGGCCTGATCGGCGTGCTCGGCTTGCCCGGCGCGGTCGTGCCGGCGAACGGCATGGAACTGAAGGTCGCGGCAGTGCGCGGCGTCGAATCGAACGGCATGATGTGTTCGACGCGCGAGCTCGAGCTGGGCGACGACCATGACGGGATCATCGAACTGCCCGCCGACGCGCCGATCGGCACGCCCTTCGCCGATTACAGCGGTGCGGGCGATCCGGTGATCGACATTTCGATCACCCCGAACCGGCAGGACTGCATGGGCGTGCGCGGCATCGCACGCGACCTCGCCGCCGCGGGGCTCGGCACGCTGAAGCCGCTCGATATCCCGACAATCGCCGGGGAAGGCGCGCCCGCAACCGAAATCCGTACCGACGACCCCGAGGGCTGTCCCGCCTTTTACGGCCGGACGATCAGCGGCGTCACAAACGGCACCGCCCCCGAATGGATGCGGCGTCGGCTGGAAGCGGTTGGGCAGCGCTCGATCTCGGCGCTCGTCGACATCAGCAATTATGTGATGTTCGACCTCGGCCGCCCGAGTCACATTTATGACCGCGCCCAGCTGACCGGCGCGCTCGCCGCGCGCCGCGCGAAAGACGGCGAGACGGTCACTGCATTGAACGGCAAGGACTATAGCCTCACCGACACGATGACAGTGATCGCCGACGATCATGGCGTCCACGATATCGCGGGCATCATGGGCGGCGAGCATAGCGGGTGCAGCGAGACGACGACCGACGTGCTGATCGAGGTCGCCTATTTCACCCCCGAGCGCATCGCGCTGACGGGCCAGGCGCTCGCGCTGACCAGCGACGCGCGCAGCCGCTTCGAGCGCGGGGTCGATCCCGCGTTCCTCGACGATGCGACGGCGATCGTCACCGCGCATGTACTCGCGATCTGCGGCGGCACACCCTCGGCCGTCACGCGCGCGGGCGTGCCGCCGGCCGAGGTGAAGACGGTCGATTACGACCCGGCGCTGTCGGCGACTCTCGGCGGCATAGCGATCGCCCCCGAGCGGCAGAAAGAAATTCTCGCCGCACTCGGCTTCAGCGTCATCGACGCAGCAAATGGAGGGGGCGGCCGCTGGCAGGTCGCGGTGCCGAGCTGGCGCCGCGATGTCGACGCCGCGCCCGATATCGTCGAGGAAGTCACGCGCATCATCGGCTTCGACGCCGTGGCATCGGTCCCGCTGCCGCGCACCGATGGCGTCGCGAAGCCGACCGCGACCGCAGAACAGCTGCTCGAACGCCGCGTGCGCCGCGCCGCGGCCGCAGCGGGTTTCGACGAAGCGGTGACCTGGTCGTTCATCAGCGAAAGCGACGCCGCGCCGTTCGGCGGCGGCACCTGGTCGCTCGCCAACCCGATCAGCGAAGACCTGAAAGTCATGCGCCCGTCGCTGCTCCCCGGCCTGCTCGCCGCGGCGCAGCGCAACCAGAATCGCGGCGCGAACAGCATCCGCCTGTTCGAGATCGGCCGACGCTATCTGTCCGACGCCGAGCATCCGACACTCGCCATCCTGATGGCGGGCGACAAAAGCGCGCGCGGTTGGCAGGCGGGCAAGGCGGCGCCATTCGAGGCTTTCGACGCCAAGGCGGCGGCGCTGGCCCTGCTCAAAGCCGCGGGCGCGCCCGCCGACCGGCTGCAGGTGATGGAAGCGGTCACGCCGGGCAGCATCTGGCACCCCGGCCAGTCGGCGACGCTGCGGCTCGGCCCGAAGGCGGTGCTCGCCGAGTTCGGCGCGCTCCACCCGTTGCTGACGCGCGCCTTCGATGTCGACGGCCCGGTGATGGCGGTGCAGATCTTCCTCGATGCGGTCCCCGCCAAGCGCGCGAGCGGACCCGCGCGCGCGGCGTTCACGCCGCCCGCGCTGCAATCGGTGCGCCGCGACTTCGCCTTCCTCGCGCCGACCAGCCTGACTGCGGCCGATCTGGTGCGCGCGATCCGCAGCGCCGACAAGGCGAGCATCGTCGACGCGCGTCTGTTCGACCGCTTCACCGGCCAGGGCGTGCCCGAGGGTCAGGTAAGCCTCGCGGTCGAGGTCGAGCTGCAACCGCTCGAGAAGAGCTTCACCGACGCCGAGCTGAAGGCGATCGCCGACAAGGTCGTCGCCGCGGCGGCGAAGGCCGGAGCAACACTGCGCGGCTGATCTTCGCGGCGGCGAGGAAGAAAGGGAGAGTTTGATATGGACACCCGCCACCTCGTCGACCGCGAGATTGCGCCGCTGATCGACCTGTTTCCGCGCGTCGATCTCGAAGCGGCGCCGATCGCCGAGCTTCGCGCCAAGGCGGCGGAGACCTATTCGATCCTGCCGCCGCCGGTGATCGTCCCCGAAAGGCTGGTCGTGCCGTCGGTCCATGGCGGACCCGACATCCCGGTCTTTCTATTCCGTCCGGCGGACACGCGCGCGGGCGGCGGCGCGATCCTGCACATCCATGGCGGCGGCATGGTGATGGGGTCGGTCGAACAGATGCAGGCCGGACCCGCGCTGCTCGCCGCCACGGCCGGGGTGCCGGTCGTGTCGGTCGAATATCGTCTTGCCCCCGAACATCCTTTTCCCGCGCCGCAGCAGGATTGCCATTCGGCGCTGGTCTGGCTCGCGGGCCAGGCCGAGGCGCTCGGCTTCGACGCGGGCCGGATCATCGTCGCGGGCGAGAGCGCGGGCGGCGGGCTTGCCGCGGCGCTCGCGATCATGGCGCGCGATCTTGGCGGCCCGGCAATCGCCGGTCAGCTCCTGACCTATCCGATGCTCGATCACCGCACCGGCGGCGATGCCTGTCCGTACAAGAATCCGACGACCGGCGAATTCATCTGGACGCGCGCGAGCAACCGCTTCGGCTGGCGCGCGCTACAGGGCGATTACAAGGCCGACGACGACCGGCGCGGCTGGTTTTCGCCGAGTCTGGCCGAGGATCTGTCGAACCTGCCCCCCGCCTATATCGCGACCGGCAGCCTCGACCTCTTCTTCGACGAAAATCTCGACTATGCACGGCGGCTCGTCGCGGCTGGGGTGCCCGTCGACCTGCGCAGCTATGCCGGCGCGATCCATGCCTTCAACGCGATCCCCGACGCCGCGCTGTCGCAGCGCTTCAACGGCGGGCTGCTGACGGCGGCGGCGATCATGGCGGGACCGGCAAGCGACTGAAGGGCAAGCATCGCCGGCGATATGGTTTTGGCGAAATATTGCCCTATATCGGACCCAAGATGAGGGACGGACATGCCCGGCCATAGCCATTATCAACTTATCGAAACCGCCGCCGGCATCGCGGCCATCGGCTGGACGAGCACCGGCATCGTAAGTTTTCGCCTGCCCGCGCCGACCGCGGCCGAAGCCGAACGCGCCATTTTGCGCCGCCTGTCCGGCGCGGTGCGTACCGAGCCCCCGGCCGAAATAGCGGCCGTCATCGACGCCGCGATCCGTTATTTCGAAGGCGAGCGGATCGAGTTTTTCGACGCGCCGATCGATCTGGGCGAGCAGCCGCCCTTCTTCGCACAGGTCTATGCTCTGGTACGCAAGCTCGGCTGGGGCGAAACGACCACCTATGGCGCGGTCGCGCGGGCGCTGGACGCGGGCCCCGAACATGCCCGCGCGGTCGGACAGGCGATGGCGACGAATCCTGTCCCGCTGATCGTCCCCTGCCACCGCGTCCTGGCCGCGGGCGGCAAGATCGGCGGTTTCTCTGCGCCCGGCGGGTCGACGTCCAAGGCGCGGATGCTCGAACTCGAAGGTGTGCCCGTCGCCGTCGCCCCGGTTCAGCAGGGGTTCGACTTTTAGGCCGCGACGGCGTCCTCGCTATGGCTCGTCGCCGCTTCGAGCAGGCGTTTCTCGAGGCTCTTCACGCGCGCGGCGCTGTCGATCTTGTCGCCGATCAGATCGGTGACATAGAAGGTGTCGACCGCGCGCTCGCCATAGGTCGCGACATGTGCGCTATGCACCGTGACCTTCGACTGGAAGAGCGCATAGGCGAGTTGGTTGAGCAGCGCGGGCCGGTCCTGCGCATTGACCTCGATCACCGTGAAACGATTCGACGCCTTGTTGTCGACGAAGACGTTTGGCGCGACGCGGAATGCCTCGGCGCGCGTGCGCGGGAGCGCCCGCGCTTCGAGTTTGGGCAGCAATTTATGCCGGTTGGCGAGCGCATCCTCGATCGCGCGCGTCAGCCGGCCGATCTGCCCCGCCTCGGCGAATGGGCGCCCCAACGGATCCTGGACGAGAAAATTGTCGAGCGCGAGCCCGTCGCGCGTCGTGTGAATGCGCGCGTCGATGATATTGCCCCCGGCGAGGTGGATGCCGCCCGCGATGCGGTAGAAGAGGCCCGGATGGTCGGCGGCGAGCACCATCACCAGCGTCGCGCCGCGATCGTCATCGGGAACCGCCGCGATATGCAGCGGCGCATCGCCCGCCTGCCGGATGTGGACGAGGTTCGCCGCGATGACCTCGACCGGTTCGGCGATCCAATAGCTTTCGGGAAGACGCTTCGCGACCTTGTCGAAGGTCTTGCGGTCGAAACCGAACTGCGCCGCAACCGCTTCCTTCTTGCTCGCGATACGTTGTTCTCGACCACGTTGCTTGTGGCCGAGGCGCAGCACTTCCTCCGCAGCGTCGTATAATTCGGTGAGCAGCTGGCGTTTCCAGCCGTTCCACACCCCGGGCCCGACCGCTCGGATGTCGACGACGGTAAGCACGAGCAACAGGCGCAGGCGTTCGGGCGACTGAACGATTTGTGCGAAATCGAGGATCGTTTTGAAGTCAGCGAGGTCGCGCTTGAACGCGGTCGCCGACATGAGGAGATGATAGCGCACGAGCCATGAGACGGTTTCGGTCTCGGCGTCGTTCAGCCCGAGTCGCGGGCAGACGCGCAGCGCGAGTTCGGCGCCGAGCACACTATGGTCGCCGCCGCGCCCCTTGGCGATGTCGTGGAGCAGCACCGCGACATAGACGACGCGCCGCGAATGGATCTGGTCCATGATCGCGGTCGACAGCGGATGATCGTCCTTGAGCCGGTTCTGCTCGATGTCCGCCAAGAGGCCGATCGCACGGATCGTATGCTCGTCGACGGTATAATGATGATACATGTCGAACTGCATCTGTGCGACGACGCGGCCGAAGTCGGGCACGAAGCGGCCGAACACCCCCGCCTCGTTCATCCAGCGCAGCACCGTTTCGGGATCGCGCGGGCTCGTCAGCACATCGAGGAACAGCTCGTTCGCGCGCGCGATGCGGCGCACCCCGCGCGCGTCGATCAGCTTCGCATCGTGGCGCGCCTGACGCATCGCCTGCGGATGGATTTCGAGACCGTGCTTGTCGGCGAGCGCGAAAATCTCGATCAACCGCACCGGGTCCGCCTGAAAGAAATCGTCGCTGGGCAATGCGAGCCGGCCGCGGTCGAGCACGAAGCCATGGAGCTTGCCCGGCCGCCGCCGGATCGTCGGCAGGAAGCGCCGCCCGCGCGCCGCCATCTGGTCGTCGAGATGCGCGAGGAAGGTGCCGGTGACGTCGCCGACGCTTTTCGCGTGGAGGAAATAGAGCTGCATGAAGCGCTCGACCGCGCTCTTGCCCGGCCGGTCGGCGAAGTGCATCCGCCGCGCGATCTCGGGCTGGAAATCGAAGGTCAACCGGTCTTCGGCGCGCCCGGCGAGCGTGTGGAGGTGGCAGCGCACCGCGAGCAGGAAATTTTCGGCGCGCTCGAACTGGCGAAGCTCGCGGCCCGAGAGAAGCCCCGCGCTGACCAGTTCGGGAACGGTGCGCACGCGGTGGATGAACTTGCCGATCCAGAAAAGCGTGTGGAGGTCGCGTAAGCCGCCCTTCCCTTCCTTCACATTGGGTTCGACGACATAGCGCGAATCGCCCATCCTTTTGTGGCGCTCGTCGCGTTCGGCTAGTTTTTCGGCGACAAACGCCCGCGCGTTGCCCGCGACAACCTCGGCATCGAAGCGGGCCGACGCCTGGTCGTACAAGTCGCGGTCGCCCCAGATGAAGCGCCCTTCGAGCAGCGCGGTGCGGATCGTGAGGTCCTCCTTCGCGGCGCGCACCATCTCGTCGAGCGAGCGGCTCGAATGACCGACCTTCAGCCCGAGGTCCCACAAAGTGTAGAGCTGCGCCTCGATCACCTGCTCGGTCCAGCTCGTCTGCTTGAACGGGGTCAGGAAGCCGATGTCGATATCGCTGTGCGGCGCCATTTCGCCGCGGCCGTAGCCGCCGACCGCGATCAGCGTGATGCGCTCGCCCGCCGAGCGGTTCGCCGACGGATAGAGATGGCCGGTGGTGAAATCATGGCTGAGACGGATGATCTGGTCGATCAGGAACGCCGTCGCATTGGCGGCGACGCGCCCCGACGAGGGGCGTTCGAGCAACCGGCGCTCGATCTCGGCGCGGCCATCCTCGAGCGCGCCCTTGAGCAGGTCGACCATCGCGCGGCGGCGTTTGCCCGTGTCGCTCGTTTCGCCGGCAATCTCTTCGAGCCGCCCCGACAGCGCGCGGCGGTCGATGATCGCGCGGCGCTGGTCGAGATTGTCGAACAGGTCGCTCATCGCTCGTCCGCCATCAGCCGCTTGAGCGTATAGAGCGCGTCGAGCGCCTCGCGCGGGGCAAGCGCGTCGGGATCGATCGCCCCAAGCGCCTCGCGCAGCGCATCCTTCACCGCGGCGGGGGCTTCGGCGAGCGTCGCGGCAAAGAGCGGCAGATCGTCGAGCCCCGCGGCGAGCCCGCCGGTCTTCTCGCGCCCCGCCTCGAGCTTCGCGAGCACGGCCTCGGCGCGCTTGACGACGCCCGCAGGGACACCCGCGAGGCGCGCGACCGCAAGGCCATAGCTGCGGTCGGCGGGGCCCTCGGCGAGTTCGTGGAGCAGCACCAGATCGCCCTGCCATTCGCGCGCGCGGACATGATGGAGCGACAGCGCGTTCAGCGTCTCGGCGAGGCGCGTGAGTTCGTGATAGTGCGTCGCGAAGAGGCAGCGGCACTTGTTCACCTCGTGGACCGCCTCGACCACCGACCAGGCAAGCGCGAGCCCGTCGTAGGTCGAGGTGCCGCGCCCGACCTCGTCGAGAATGACGAAGCTTTGCGGGGTCGCCTGCGCGAGGATCGCCGCGGTTTCGACCATCTCGACCATGAAGGTCGAGCGCCCGCGCGCGAGATTGTCGCTCGCGCCGACGCGGCTGAACAAGCGGTCGACGAGCCCGAGCTTCGCCGCACCCGCGGGCACGAACCCGCCCGCCTGCGCGAGCACGACGATCAGCGCGTTCTGGCGGAGGAAGGTCGATTTACCGCCCATGTTCGGGCCGGTGACGAGCCAGAGGCGATCGCGTTCCGACAAAGACACGTCGTTGGGGACAAAGCGTTCGCCCGATTTAGCGAGTGCCGCCTCGACCACCGGATGCCGCCCGCCGCTGACGTCGAGGCACGGCTCGTCGGCTAGGTCGGGGCGGCACCAATTATGGCTCATCGCATGGTCGGCAAGCGCCGCGGCGACGTCGATGCGCGCGAGCACGTCGCAAGATGCAGCAATCGCCTCACGCCGCGCGATCGCGGCGTCGGTCAGCGATTCGAGGTGCGCGGCCTCGGCGGCGATCGCGTGGACGCCCGCCTGCGTCACCCGGCTCGCGGCTTCGTGGAGGTCCGAAGAATTGAAACGCACGACCCCCGCAAGCGTCTGGCGGTGCGTGAAGCCCGATTCGGGCGCCATCAGCGCATCAGCATGCTTCGCGGGCACTTCGACATGATAGCCGAGCACGCCATTGTGGCGGATCTTGAGCGACGCGATCCCGGTGCGGTCGCGATAGTCGGCTTCGAGCCCGGCGATGGCCTTGCGCCCATCGCGCGCGGTTTCGCGCAGTGCGTCGAGCGCATGGTCATAGCCTTCGGCGACATAGCCGCCCTGTCCGGCGTCGACCGGCGGAGTTTCGATCAGCGCGCGGCTGAGTTCGTCGACGAGCGTGCCATGGCCGTCGAGCCCCGGAAGCAGCCGCGTGAGCAAAGGCGGCAGGTCGGGCCGGCGCGCAAGCCGTTCGCGCAAGAGCCGTGCGCCGCCGAGCGCATCGCGCAGCTGCGCGAGGTCGCGCGGCCCGCCGCGCCCCGCGACAAGACGCCCGAGCGCACGTCCGGCATCGGGGAGCGCGCGCAGCGCCGCGCGCAGCTCGCCGCGCCACAAAGCATCGCGCGCGAGGCCATCGACGAGATCGAGCCGGTCAAGGATCGCGTCCTTGTCGGTGAGCGGGCTTGCAAGATCGTCAGCGAGTAATCGCGCACCCGCCGCCGTAACGGTGCGGTCGATCGTACCGAGCAGGCTGCCTTCGCGTGCGCCCGCCATCGTGCGGACGAGCTCGAGGCTCTCGCGCGTCGCGGCGTCGATCGCCATGCGCCCCGATGCGAGGTGGCGCAGCGGCGGCTGGAGGAAGGTCGGGCCGCCGGTGCCGACATGGTCGAGATAGGCGACGAGCGCGCCCATCGCGGCAATCTCGCCGCGACCGAACTGTCCGAAGCCGTCGAGCGTCTGGACACTGAAGAAGGTTTCAAGGCGTTTCTGCGCGCTCGTGCTCGAAAAGTCCGCGGACGGTCGCCGCACGATCTGCCGTGCCGACGAGATCGGCAGCTCGTCGGCGCTTTCGCTGAGCAGCAATTCGGATGGCGCGAGCCGGGCGAGCTCGGCATCGACCTGCTCGCTGCGCACCGCGACGACCTCGAAGCGCCCCGTCGAAATATCGGCGGCAGCGATCGCGACCTCGCCATCGCTGCCGATCTGCGCGAGCGCCGCAAGCCGGTTCGCGCTGCGTCCCTCGAGCAGGCTCTCCTCGGTCAGCGTGCCCGCGGTGACGAAGCGCACGATGTCGCGCGCGACGAGCGCCTTCGACCCGCCGCGCGCTTTCGCCTCGGCGGGCGTCTCGATCTGCTCGGCGATCGCCACGCGGTGGCCAGCGCGGATCAGCCGCGCGAGATAGGATTCGGCGGCGTGCACGGGCACCCCGCACATCGCCACCGGCTGCCCGTCATGCTCACCGCGCGACGTGAGCGCGATGTCGAGCGTCGACGCGGCGGCCTTCGCATCGTCGAAGAACAGCTCGAAAAAATCGCCCATGCGATAGAAGAGCAGGCAATCGCCCGCCTTGTCTTTCAGCGACCAATATTGCGCCATCATCGGCGTCGCCGCGGGCGCGGGGTTGTTCATATTGGCGGCGGAGCGGGCGGTGACAGGCATGCGACATGCTTAGGGATGGATATGGGGCCGTGGCAAGACGCGCGCGCGATTCGCGGGTTCCATTTCCGCTTGGCGACGCTAGGGAATGGGCTCGGGCGCGCAGCTTGTGGATCAGTTGAGAGGATAAATGATGGACAGCGGCAGCAAGGTACAGTTTTCGGACCGCGAGGCCCTGCTTTACCACGCCTATGGCCGGCCCGGGAAAATCGAGATCGTCGCGTCGAAGCCGATGGCGACGCAGCGCGACCTCAGCCTTGCCTATTCGCCCGGCGTTGCGGTTCCCGTGCTCGCAATCGCCGAGGATCCGGCGAAAGCCTATGATTATACGATCAAGGGCAATCTGGTCGCGGTGATCTCGAACGGCACCGCGATCCTCGGGCTCGGCAACCTCGGCGCGCTCGCATCGAAGCCGGTGATGGAAGGCAAGGCGGTGCTGTTCAAGCGCTTCGCCGACGTCGATTCGATCGACCTCGAGGTCGATACCGAAGATCCCCAGCGCTTCATCGAAGCGGTCGAACTGCTCGCGCCGAGCTTCGGCGGCATCAACCTGGAAGATATTGCCGCGCCCAACTGCTTCATCATCGAGGCGGCGCTCAAAGAACGCATGAACATCCCGGTGTTCCATGACGACCAGCATGGCACCGCGATCATCACCGCCGCGGGCCTGATCAACGCCTGCTACTTGACGGGCCGCGATCTTGCGACGGTGAAGGTCGTCGTCAACGGCGCCGGCGCCGCGGCGATCGCCTGCACCGCGCTGATCAAGGCGATGGGCGTGCGGCATGAAAATGTCATCATGTGCGACCGCAAGGGCACGATCTATCAGGGCCGCACCGAAAGCATGGACCAGTGGAAGTCGGCGCATGCGGTGCCGACCGAAGCGCGGAATCTGACCGAAGCGCTCGTCGGCGCCGACGTGTTCCTTGGCCTGTCGGCCGCGGGCGCGTTGAAGCCCGAGATGGTGAAGGACATGGCGCCGGCGCCGATCATCTTCGCGATGGCGAACCCCGATCCGGAAATCTCGCCGCCGGATGCGCGCGCGGCGCGGCCCGACGCGATCATCGCGACCGGACGCTCGGACTATCCGAACCAGGTCAACAATGTGCTGTGCTTCCCGTTCATCTTCCGCGGCGCGCTCGACGTCCATGCGACCGCGATCAACGAGGAGATGAAGATAGCGGCTGCGTACGCTATTGCCGACCTTGCGCGCCAGCAGGTGCCCGAGGAAGTCGCCGCGGCCTATGGCGGGCGCGCGTCGAGCTTCGGTCCCGAATATATCATCCCCTCGCCCTTCGATCCGCGGCTGATGGAAATCGTGCCGGCGGCGGTCGCCGAAGCGGCGATGAAGAGCGGTGTCGCGCAACGCCCGATCGACAATCTCGACGAATATCGCACCCAGCTCCGCGCCCGGCTCAATCCGACCACCTCGGTCCTCACGCTCGCCTATGAAGCCGCGCGCAACAATCCGAAGCGCGTCGTCTTTGCCGAAGGCGAAGAAGAAGTCGTGCTGCGCGCCGCGATCCAGTTCCGCGACGGCGGCTACGGGATCCCGGTGCTCGTCGGGCGCGAGGGGCTGCACGACAAGCTCCGCGCGATGGGCGTCGCTGACGCCGAAAGCTTCGAGGTCCACAACAGCGTCAATTCGCCGCATGTGCCGCAGATGGTCGACATGCTTTACGAACGGCTGCAGCGCCGCGGATACCTCCGCCGCGATGTCGAACGCATGGTCAATCGCGACCGCAACATCTTCGGCTCGCTGCTCCTCAAAATGGGTCTTGGCGATGCGATGATCACGGGCACGACGCGCACCTATTCGCAGTCGATGCGCGAAATCCGGCGCGTGATCGACCATGCCGAGGGCAAGACACCGTTCGGCATCCACATTCTCGTCGATCAGCATCACACGATCTTCATGTCCGATACGACGGTGAACGAACGCCCGACCGCCGAGATGCTCGCCGATATCGCCGAGCGCACGGCGCAGGTCGCGCGGCGCATGGGTCACGAACCGCGCGTTGCCTTCCTCTCCTACTCGACCTTCGGCAATCCCGAGGGAAGCTGGCTCGACAGCATCCGCGAGGCGGTGGCGATCCTCGACCAGCGGAAACCCGGCTTCGAATATGAAGGCGAAATGGCGCCCGACGTCGCGCTCAACGAGAAGGTGATGAAAAATTATCCCTTCTGCCGTCTGTCGGGGCCTGCGAACGTATTGATCATGCCGGGCCTGCAGTCGGCGAACCTGTCGGCGAAGCTGCTGCGCGAACTCGGCGGCGGCGCGGTGATCGGCCCGATGCTCGTCGGCATGGAGAACCCGGTGCAGGTCGCGACGATGGCGTCGACCGCGTCGGACCTCGTCACCCTCGCGGTGCTCGCGGCGGGTGGGATCGCGCAATAAGAAAAAGCGGCGGTGCCCCGGGGCGCCGCCGCTTTCCTGTCCGTTGCCGTGTCTTCGGGCTTATTGTCCCGGAGCACCCGCACCCGGCGCGCCGACCGCGCCGATATTGCCGAAGATATCTTCGAAGAAGCTGCGATGACGGCCGAGCGTCGGCGTCTTGTCGCCTTCGGGGCTGATCTTGCTCACCAGTTCGAGCCCGGTACGATCGACCGCGGCGACGTTGCCCGCGGCGTCGAAGCGAACGCGCAGCACCTGCTGATCGACCGGACGCGGCTTGGCGAAGGCGAGCTGACGCGTTTCGCGCGACACATAATAATATTCATTGTCGCTGAACTGGCCGACGAAGGTCGGGCGGCCGAGCGTCTTTTCGACCGATTCGCGGTTGTCGACGCCCGGCGTGATCGCCTCGGTCAGCAACGGATCGACGACATAGCCCTGCCGGCCCTTGAGCTGCGCGCAACCACTAACGGTCAAGGCGACGGCGAGGCCGAGCACGACGAGGCGCGCGCGCGGGGCAGGAAGCGAAAGGATCGAATTCGGCATCAAAAATCTCCGTTGCGCCTGTCCGCCGCTTGTCCGGGCGGTCGGCGCTGGCTCTCGCGCCTCTTAACCGCAAGCGGACAGCGCACACAAGCTGCTTGTGCCGCGGCAAAGCTTGCCACAAGCTGACCGGCGGCCCTTTTCGGGCGGCCCGAATGCGCCTAAGCAGCTGCCATGTTCTCACTTCGCAAATTCTTCAAATCCGAGCCCGACCCGCGCGAGGCGCGCCGCCCGCTGTGGAACGCCGTCGTTGCCACCGCGCGCGCACCGCACTGGTATGCGGGGGGCACCGTCCCCGACACGCTCGATGGGCGCTTCGACATGATCAGCCTCGTGCTGGCGCTCGTGCTGCACCGGATCGACGACGAGCCGGCGCACGGACTCGCGGGCGTCCAGCTCACCGAATTGTTCGTGAACGACATGGACGGGCAGATGCGCCAGATCGGCTTTGGCGACATGGTCGTCGGCAAGCAGGTCGGCCGGATGATGAGCGCGCTTGGAGGACGGCTTGGCGCCTATCGCGCCGCCGATGGATCGGGCGAATTGCGCGGCGCGCTGGTCCGCAATCTGTGGCGCGGTCAAGAGCCTGCCGAAGCGGGGCTCGCGCATGTGATGGCAGAAGTCGCTGTTCTACGGGCCGCGCTCGCGGCGACCCCGGTCTCTGATCTTATTGTTGCGGATCATCTGGGCGGAGCGGCACGTTGAGCACGCCGCCCGAATTCTCGCTCGTCGTGACGCTGGCCGACGCCGCACATGGCCGCACCCTTTCGGTCGAGGCCGATACCGAGACGCGCGCGCGGATCGCCAGGCGGCTGGCACTGGTCGCGCTCGACCGCTTCGTCGTCACCGGCGAAGTGCGCGCGATCGCCGGCGGCATCGGCGCGAAGGGCGAGGTGCAGGCCAAGGTGGTGCAGGCATGCGCTGCGACCGACCTGCCCGTTCCGGCGACGATCGTCGAACCCTTCGACCTGCGGTTCCTGCGCGACGTCGATGCGCCGGTTGGCGAGGATGAAGAGATCGAGATCGGCAGCGAGGATCTTGACCTTTTGCCGCTCGAAGGCGACCGGGCCGATCTCGGCGAAGCGGCGGTGCAGACCCTCTCACTCGCGCTCGATCCCTTCCCGCGCCATCCCGACGCCGACCGCATCCTCGCCGAAAAGGGCGTGCTCAGCGAAGGGGCCGCGGGGCCGTTTGCGGCGCTCGCGAAGCTGCGCGGAAAGCCCGACGCCTAGCGGCTTTCGTCGGGGGCGGGTTTCGCTTCGTCCTCGACCAGATCGGCGACCGCGGCGTCCAGTCCCGGCTCTTCCTTCGCGGGCAAGATTTCGCCCTTCGGCTTCTCGGCCGCTTCTTCCGCTGCCTTTTCGTCGCGCGTCGGGGGAAGCGCCCCGCCGAGCGCATTCGCGAGGCCGAGCAATTGCTCGCCAATCACCTTGTCGACCGCGGGCGCGATGTCGGCGACCTTGAAGCGCATATAGCCGCCGACGACATAGTCGAAGCGCAACGCGCTGCCCGTCGGGGTTTCCTTGATCTGGATCGTCAGCGTGCCATCGAGCGCCTCGCCCTGCAGCGGCCCGAATGCGCCCGACAGGCGCAGCATCTGGTTCGGTTTCGAAAAGAGGATGCGCGCGTGCTGGACGCTGCCAACGCCCGACCCGGAGTCGGGCAATTTTTCGCAGAAACAGCCGCCCGCCTGCTGATCGAGCCAGAAATTTGCGGCATCGCCCGACCAGCTATGATCCTTTGACCACCAGCTTTGCGGCATGCGGAGCATTTTCCAGACGTCGGCGGGGGTCGCGGCGACCTGCGCCGTATGCGCGACGGTGAAGCCGATTTCGCTCTGGTCGACGACTTTGGCGTTTGCAGCCGGCGCAAAAGCGAGCGCCGCGATCACCGCCGCACCTGCGAAATATCTGGAAATTGCCATCAGCCTGTCCCCCTTGGCGCCTCAATAACCGGCGCCGGGGGGACTGACTAGCCTCAGCCCGCGAGGATGGTTTCGATCGCGTCGTTTACCTGATCGATCGGCGCCATGCCGTCGACGTGGGTGACGATCCCGCGCGCTTCGTAAATCGGCAGGATCGGCGCGGTCTTGGCGCGATATTCGGCCATGCGCGTGCGCACCGTTTCCTCATTGTCGTCGGGACGGCGTTTAAATTCGTCGCTGCCGCAAACGTCGCAAACATTGTCCACCTTGGGCAGCTTGTAGCGATCATGATAGCCCGCGCCGCATTTGGCGCAGCTGAAGCGGCCGGTTATGCGGTCGACGAGCGCGTCTTCCTCGACCTGCAGCTCGATCACATGGTCGAGCTTGCGGCTACGCGCCAACAGGATGGTGTCGAGCGCCTCGGCCTGCGCCGCGGTGCGCGGATAGCCGTCGAAGATCACCGAGACGTCGCTGCCGAGCTGGTCGAGCCGTTCGCCGATCAGGCCCGATACGATCTCGTCAGAGACGAGCTCGCCCGCGTCCATCACGGCCTTCGCCTGCACGCCGATCGGCGTGCCCGCCTTGACCGCGGCACGCAGCATGTCGCCGGTCGAGAGCTGGACCATGCCATGCTCGTCTTCCAGGCGCACCGCCTGCGTTCCCTTGCCCGCACCCGGCGGACCCAGCAAAATGATATTCAGCGTCATGGGGACCCCTGTTTGCCCTACCGTGTCGCGGTTGGCGTAGCGGGCGCTTTAGCGCCGCGCAACGCCCCCCTTCAATTTGGCCTTTTTGATGAGGTCGCCATATTGATGCGCGAGCATGTGGCTCTGGATCTGGCTGATCGTGTCGATCGTCACGTTGACGATGATCAGCAGGCTGGTGCCGCCGAGCTGGAACGGCAGACCCGATCCGGCAATGAAATATTCGGGGATCAGACAGATCGCCGCCAGATAGGCCGCACCGAGCACGGTGATGCGCGTCAGCACATGATCGAGATAGGCGGCGGTGTTCTTGCCCGGGCGGATGCCGGGAATGAAACCGTTCTGGCGCTTCAGATTGTCGGCGGTTTCTTCGGGGTTGAAGACGACGGCGACGTAGAAGAAGCAGAAGAAGATGATGCCCGCGGCATAGAGCGCCATATAGAGCGGCTGGCCGTGCGCGAGATACTGGTTGAGCGTGATCAGGAAATCGCCGGTCGCGGTGTCGCCCTGAACGTTCTGGCCCATCATCTGGGTGACCGTCAGCGGCATCAGCAGCAGCGACGAGGCGAAGATCGGCGGGATCACGCCCGCGGTGTTGACCTTGAGCGGCAGGTGGCTGCGGTCGGCCTGCATCCCGCCACGCTGCGTCGCGCGCTTCGGATACTGGACGAGGACGCGGCGCTGCGCGCGCTCCATGAAGCTGATGAACGCGATGATGACGATCGCGCCGCCAACGACCGCGAGGATCGTGCCGCCGCCCATCGAGCCTTCGCGCACCTGCGTGAACATCTGCGCAAAGCTGCGCGGCAGCTGCGCGAGAATGCCCGCCATGATGATCAGCGACACGCCGTTGCCGATCCCGCGGCTGGTGATCTGTTCGCCGAGCCACATCAGGAAGAGCGTACCGCCGACGATGCTGATGACCGCGCCGATGCGGAACATCATGCCGGGGTCGACGACCGCGGCGATGCCCTGCGTCGCGCCGAGCGATTCGAGCCCGACGGCGATGAAATAGCCCTGGATCGCGGTCAGGAAAACCGTGCCGTAGCGCGTATACTGGTTGAGTTTCTTGCGCCCGCTTTCGCCCTCTTTCTTGAGCGCGGCGAGGCTGGGCGACAAAGCCGCCGCCAGCTGCACGACGATCGACGCCGTGATATAGGGCATGACGCCGAGCGCGATGATGCTCATGCGCTCCAGGCTGCCGCCCGAGAAGGTGTTGAAGATGTCGAGCACACCGCCCGACGCCGCCTGGCTGTAGAGCGACGCCAGCGCAACGGGGTCGACACCCGGCAGCGGCACGAACGACAGGAAACGGAAGACGATCAGAGCGCCGATCGTGAACCAGATACGGTTCTTGAGTTCGGTCGCCTGACCGAACTTCGAAAAGTTCAGGTTGGAAGCAAGCTGGTCGGCGCGAGAGGCCATGGTGATCTTTCCTCGAGTGGCGGACCGCGCCCCCGCGACCCGGCGCCTATGTGCGTTCGCCAGTCACGAAGCGCAAGGGCAAAGGCCCGAATTCAGATGCGTCGGGGGCGGATCGACCTGTGCCGACCCGCCCCCAGGTGCATCAAGCCTTTTTGGCGGCCGCTTCGGCCTTGCGCTTGGCTTTCTTGCCTTCGCCTTCGGCCTTCGGCTCGGGCAGTTCGACCTTGCCGCCAGCCTTTTCGACCGCTTCGATCGCGCCCTTCGACGCGCCGGCAACGGCGAAGTTCAGCTTCGCGGTGATTTCACCCTTGGCGAGGAGGCGGACGCCGTCCTTGCCGCCGCGGGCAACGCCAGCGGCCTTTAGCGCGGCGTGATCGATGACAGCCTTGGCGTCGAGCTTCTTCTCGTCGACCAGCTTCTGGATCATGCCCAGATTCACGATCGCGAAATCCTTGCCGAAGATGTTGTTGAAGCCACGCTTCGGGATACGCATGTGGAGCGGCATCTGGCCGCCTTCGAAGCCGTTGATCGCGACGCCGCTGCGAGCCTTCTGGCCCTTCTGGCCGCGGCCGGCGGTCTTGCCCTTGCCCGAACCGATGCCGCGTCCGACGCGCATACGGCCCTTGCGGGCGCCATCATTGTCACGAAGTTCATTAAGCTTGATCGTCATTGCACTCGCTTTCGCTTTTATCGCGCTGATAGGTGTAAGGTCGGGTCGCGAGGGGCTCAGCCCTCGACGACTTCGACCATGTGCGGCAGCTTGCGGATCATGCCGCGAACTTCCGGGGTGTCGACCAGTTCGACCTCGCGGCGCATCTTGCCCAGGCCGAGGCCGGTCAGGATCGCACGCTGGCTCTTGGGACGACGGATCGGCGAACCGATCTGGCGGATCTTGATCTTCTTGTCAGCCATCGTCTTACTCCGTCACCGCCGCGGCTTCCGCCTCGGCTGCGCGGTCGGATGCACCGCCACGCTTGATCAGGTCCGAAACCTTCTTGCCGCGGCGCTGCGCGACCGACTTCGGGCTGGTCTGCTCGCCGAGCGCTTCGAAGGTCGCACGGATCATGTTGTAGGGGTTCGAGGTGCCGACCGACTTGGTCACCACATCGGCCACGCCCAGCGATTCGAACACGGCGCGCATCGGGCCACCGGCGATGATGCCCGTACCGGCGGGTGCCGAACGCAGCGTCACATTGCCGGCACCGAAATGGCCACGGCCATCATGGTGCAGCGTGCGGCCATCACGCAGCGGAACGCGAATCATCGCCTTCTTCGCGGCAGCGGTTGCCTTCGAAATGGCTTCGGGCACTTCGCGCGCCTTGCCATGACCGAAACCGGCGCGGCCCTTGCCGTCACCGACGACGACGAGCGCGGCGAAACCGAAGCGCTTGCCGCCCTTCACGGTCTTCGAGACGCGGTTGATGTGGACGAGCTTTTCGATCAGCTCTTCGCCGCCATCTTCGTCGCGCGGGCGACGATCGTCGCGGCGGCCACGGCCACCGTCACGACCGCCACGGCCACCATCGCGGCCGCCGCCACGGCCGCGGCGCGGAGCCTGGCCATCGGTAGGGGCTGCTTCGGGAGCGCCTTCGACGTTCTGTACTTCGTCTGCCATGATTAGAACTCCAATCCGCCTTCGCGAGCCGCGTCGGCCAGCGCCTTGATGCGCCCGTGGAACAGGAAACCGCCGCGGTCGAACACGACCTGCGTCACGCCCGCCTTTTTCGCAGCTGCGGCGAGGCGCTTGCCAACGTCAGCCGCAGCTGCCGTGGTCGCGCCGGTCTTGCCGCGGACATCCTTGTCCAGCGTCGAGGCCGAAGCGAGCGTCTGCCCGGCAGCGTCATCGATGAGCTGTGCATAGATGTGGCGGCCCGAACGGTGCACCGACAGGCGAGCGCGGCCACCCGCGCGCTGACGGAGGGCGGTACGGACGCGCTGACGGCGTTTTTGGAAAGGGGTAAGATGTGCCATGGCTTACTTCTTCTTGCCTTCTTTGCGGAAGATGTACTCGCCGCGATATTTGATGCCCTTGCCCTTATAGGGTTCGGGCTTACGCCAACGGCGGATTTCCGCCGCGACCTGGCCGACCTGCTGCTTGTCGATGCCGCTGATCTCGATCGTCGTGTTGTCCGGCGTCTTGATCTCGATGCCTTCGGGCACCGCGAAATCGACATCGTGGCTGTAGCCGAGCTGCAGCTTCAGATTCTTGCCCTGCGAGTTGGCGCGATAGCCGACACCGGTGATTTCGAGGACCTTGGTGAAGCCTTCGGTCACACCCGTGATCAGGTTCTGCACCAGCGTCCGCTGCATGCCCCAGAAAGCGCGAGCTTCGCGGGTGCCGTTCGCGGGCTGAACCGAGATGCTGCCTTCGCCGACTTCATAGTTGATGAGGTCGGAAAGCGGCATCGCGAGCGTGCCCTTCGGTCCCTTGACCGACAGCTGGCCGCCATCGATCGCGGCGGTGACGCCGCCCGGAATCGGTACTGCCTTTTTACCAATGCGCGACATCAGAACACCTCCGCCAGCACTTCGCCGCCGACATTATGTTCGCGTGCTTCGGCGTCCGAGAGAACGCCGCGCGGGGTCGACACGATGGTGATACCAAGGCCGTTGCGAATGATCGGAAGTTCTTTCGAACCCGAATAGACGCGGCGGCCCGGCTTCGAAACGCGCGCCACATGGCGGATCGCCGGCTGCCCTTCGAAATATTTCAGTTCGATGCGGATGCCCTTGTGCTGACCCTTGGCACCCAGCGCTTCTTCGCTGTAGCC
Source organism: Sphingopyxis sp. MSC1_008 (assembly GCF_023197165.1). Classification (GTDB taxonomy): domain Bacteria; phylum Pseudomonadota; class Alphaproteobacteria; order Sphingomonadales; family Sphingomonadaceae; genus Sphingopyxis. The sequence goes on along the minus strand of NZ_JALPRD010000006.1, from coordinate 187,913 downwards.
GCGGATATAGCCTTCGCGCTGGAGAACATCGAGAACGCGGACACGCAGGGTCGAAGCCGGCGTCAGGACGCTGTCCTTCTTCGCCGTCTGGCCGTTGCGGATGCGGGTGAGCATATCACCCAGGGGATCGGTCATTGCCATCTTGTCAGTCCCTTACCAGCTCGACTTCACAACACCGGGGATCAGGCCCTTGTTGGCCAGATCGCGGAGCTGGATACGGCACAGCCGGAATTTGCGATAATAAGCGCGCGGGCGCCCCGTCAGCTCGCACCGGTTACGGATGCGGGTCGGGTTACCATTGCGCGGGATTTCCGCCATCTTGAGGCGCGCGATCAGACGCTCGCCATCGTCGAGCGAGCTGTCCGCTGCAATCGCCTTCAGCTTCGCATAACGGCCGGCGTATTTCTTTACCAGCTGCTTGCGACGCTCGTTCTTGTTTACCGAACTCAGTTTCGCCATGACTTAAGTTCTCTTTCCTTCTTGAAAGAGCCTGCCAGATCCCAGGGGGATCAGGCGGCTTCCTTTTCCTGCGCTTCGATCGGGAAGGGGAAGCCGAACAGCTTGAGCAGTTCGCGGGCTTCATCGTCCGTACGGGCGGTGGTGGTGACGATCACGTCCATGCCGCGCACCTGGTCGATGCGGTCATAGTTGATCTCGGGGAAGATGATCTGCTCTTTCAGACCCATGGCATAGTTGCCACGGCCGTCGAAGCTGGTCGCCGACACGCCGCGAAAATCGCGGATGCGCGGCATTGCGATCGTGATCAGGCGATCGAGGAATTCATACATGCGTTCGCGGCGCAGGGTTACCTTGCAGCCGATCGGCATGCCTTCGCGCAGCTTGAACTGTGCGATCGACTTCTTCGCCTTGGTCACGACAGGCTTCTGGCCGGCGATAAGCTCCATTTCTGCAGCTGCCGATTCGACCTTTTTCTTGTCCTGCGTGGCTTCGCCGACGCCCATGTTGAGCACGATCTTTTCGATCTTCGGCACTTCCATCGCATTCTTGTAACCGAACTTCTCGGTCATCGCCTTGACGATCACATCGTCATAGCGGGTGCGCATGCGCGGGGTGTAATTGTCAGCCATTGAGCGTCTCCCCGGACTTCACGGCCACGCGGACCTTCTTGCCGTCCTTGGTTTCAAAACGAACGCGGGTCGGCTTGCCGGTCTTGGGATCGGCAATCGCAACCTTGCTCGCGTACAGCGGCGCTTCCTTGCGTTCCAGGCCACCCTGCGGGTTGGTCTGGCTCGGCTTGCGGTGGCGCGTGATGACATTGACGCCAGCGACGACGACCTTGCCGTCTTTCGGCAGGCTCTGCGTCACTTCACCGGTCTTGCCCTTGTCCTTGCCGGACAGGATGACAACCGTGTCGCCCTTCTTGATCTTTGCCATGCTCATGGTCAGAGAACCTCCGGTGCCAGGCTGATGATCTTCATATAGCCGCGGCCGCGCAGTTCGCGGACGACGGGGCCGAAGATACGGGTGCCGATCGGCTCCTCGTTCTTGTTGACGAGCACGGCGGCGTTGCTGTCGAAACGGATGACCGAGCCATCGGCGCGGCGCACGTCCTTGGCGGTGCGGACGATGACGGCGCGATGCACATCACCCTTCTTCACCTTGCCGCGGGGCTGAGCTTCCTTGATCGACACGACGATCACGTCGCCAACGCCGGCAGTACGACGCTTCGACCCGCCCAGCACCTTGATGCACTGGACGCGCTTGGCACCGCTGTTGTCAGCGACTTCCAATTGTGACTGCATCTGGATCATCGATGCATTTCCTTCTTTTTTGGCCTACCGGGATGCCCCGGCGGTTCCGTGAAACTCAGCTTCAGGCGTCAGCAGCCGTTTTGGGCTTGCTGTGGGTGTCGACCTTGTCGAGCACCTTCCACGTCTTCAGCTTCGAAATCGGCTTCGTTTCCTCGATGCGGACGGTTTCGCCGGCCTTGATGGCGTTGTCCTCATCGTGGGCGTGGTACTTTTTCGAACGGCGGATGATCTTGCCGTACAGAGGGTGCTTCACCTTCCGCTCGACTTTCACCACGACGGTCTTGTCGCCCTTGTCGGACACCACCGTACCGGTCAGAATGCGCTTCGGCATCGATAGTCTCCTTACTTCGCGGCCGAGCGCGTGCGCTCGGTCTGCTGCGTCTTGATGCGGGCGATCGAGCGCCGCACTTCCTTGACGCGCGATGCTTTTTCAAGCTGGCCGGTGGCCGCCTGGAAGCGGAGGTTAAAGGCCTCGCGCTTCAGTTCGCCAAGCTGTTCGGCGAGCTGGTCGTCGGTCTTGGCCTTGAAATCTTCGGTCTTGGACATGGCCCTTAACCCTCCAGATGCGAGGTGTCGCCGAGACGGGCGATCACCTTCGTCTTGATCGGCAGCTTCATCGCAGCGCGTTCGAACGCCAGCGCGGCCACGGGGCCGGGAACGCCGTCGAGTTCGAACAGGATGCGACCCGGCTTCACGCGAGCGGCCCAGAATTCCGGCGAACCCTTGCCCTTACCCATACGGACTTCGGCAGGCTTCGACGACACGGGGACGTCGGGGAAGATGCGGATCCACAAACGGCCCTGACGCTTGATCGCGCGGCTGATCGCGCGGCGAGCCGCTTCGATCTGACGTGCGGTGATACGCTCGGGTTCCATCGCCTTCAGCCCGTAGGAGCCGAAGTTCAGGCTGGTTCCGCCCTTGGCATTGCCATGGATGCGGCCCTTGAAAGCCTTGCGGAACTTGGTTTTTTTCGGTTGCAGCATGTCAGCAGTCCTTAGCGGCGATCTTCACGAGCCGGACGGACGCCGGTCGTCTGTGCGTCGAGCATCAGACGGTCGGTCGCCATCGGGTCGTGGCCGAGAATCTCGCCCTTGAAGATCCACACCTTGATCCCGCACACGCCATAGGCGGTGTGTGCGGTCGATTCGGCGTAGTCGACGTTGGCGCGCAGCGTGTGAAGCGGCACCCGGCCTTCGCGATACCATTCGGTACGTGCGATTTCCGCGCCGCCGAGACGGCCGGCGCAGTTGATGCGGATGCCTTCGGCGCCCAGACGCATCGCCGACTGAACCGCACGCTTCATGGCGCGACGGAACGCGACGCGGCGTTCGAGCTGGTCGGCAATGCCCTGGCCGACGAGCTTGGCGTCGACTTCGGGCTTGCGGATTTCGACGATGTTCAGCGACACGTCGCTGCCCGTCAGTTCACCGAGCTTCTTGCGCAGCTTTTCGATGTCCGCGCCCTTCTTGCCGATGATGACGCCCGGACGGGCGGCATAGATCGAGACGCGGCACAGCTTCGCCGGACGTTCGATCACGACCTTCGAGATCGCGGCCTGCGGCAGGTTCTTGAACACATACTGGCGGATCTTCAGATCCTCGACCAGCATGCGGCCATAGTCCTGGCCTTCGGCGAACCAGCGGCTGTCCCAGGTGCGGTTGACCTGCAGGCGCAGGCCGATCGGATTGCTCTTCTGGCCCATCTTACGCCTCTTCTTCCTGTTCGCGCACGACAATGCGGATGCGGCTGAACGGCTTGACGATCCGGGTCGACTTGCCGCGGCCACGTGCGTGCCAGCGCTTCATCGAGATCGACTTGCCAACGCTCGCTTCCTTGATGACGAGCGCATCAACGTCGAGGTTGTGGTTGTTTTCCGCGTTGGCGACGGCGCTGGCGAGAACCTTGCGCACGTCGACAGCCATCGCCTTCTTCGAGAAGGTGAGGATGTTCATCGCGTCTTCGACCTTGCGGCCGCGGATCAGCGCGGCAACGAGGTTCAGCTTCTGAGCCGAACCGCGAATCTGCGTGCCGACCGAGAGTGCCTCGTTATCCGCAACGCGGCGGGGGGACTTTTCCTTGCCCATTAGCGTTTGCCCTTCTTGTCGGCAGCGTGACCGGGGAAGAAGCGCGTCGGCGCAAATTCACCCAGCTTCATGCCGACCATATCTTCGTTGACCGACACCGGCACGAACTTGCGGCCGTTGTAGACGTTGAAGGTCAGCCCCACGAACTGCGGCAGGATGGTGGACCGACGCGACCAGGTCTTGATCGGGGCATTGCTGCCGCCGTCCTGGGCCGTTTCGGCTTTCTTGAGCAGATGGAGGTCCACGAAAGGACCCTTCCAGACCGAGCGAGCCATGGCTTACCTCTTCTTCTTCGCGTGACGCGACCGGATGATCATCTTGTCGGTCGACTTGTTGTGGCGCGTACGCGCACCCTTCGTCGGCTTGCCCCACGGGGTAACCGGGTGACGGCCGCCCGAGGTACGGCCTTCGCCGCCGCCATGCGGGTGATCGACCGGGTTCTTTGCAACACCGCGCGTCAGCGGGCGCTTGCCGAGCCAGCGATTACGGCCGGCCTTGCCCAGGTTGGTGTTCTGGTTGTCGGGGTTCGACACCGCACCAACCGTACCCATGCACTCGCCGCGAATGTAACGCTGCTCGCCCGAACCGAGACGCACGATGACGAGACCGCGGTCACGACCGACGACCTGTGCATAAGTGCCAGCCGAACGGGCGATCTGGCCACCCTTGCCCGGCTTCATCTCGATGTTGTGGACGATCGTGCCGACGGGCATCTGCGACAATTCCATCGCATTGCCCGGCTTCACGTCGGTCTTCTTGCCGGCGACGACGGTGTCGCCAACGGCCAGACGCTGCGGCGCCAGGATGTAGGTCTGTTCACCGTCTTCATATTTGACGAGTGCGATGAACGCCGTGCGGTTGGGGTCATATTCCAGACGCTCGACGGTAGCCGGCATGTCCCACTTGCGACGCTTGAAGTCGATGAAGCGGTACTTCTGCTTGTGGCCACCAGCGATACCGCGCGAGGTCACATGACCCTTGTTGTTGCGGCCACCGGTCTTGTTCTTGCCTTCGGTCAGCGCCTTGACAGGCTTGCCCTTCCACAGCGACGATTTGTCGACGAGGATCAGGCCGCGCTGCGCGGGGCTGGTCGGATTATAGGATTTAAGTGCCATTTTCTCTGCCTCTTCCTACAATCAGACGCCGGTCGTGACGTCGATCGTCTGGCCTTCGGCCAGGCGAACGATCGCCTTCTTCACGTCGCTGCGGGTGTAGGGCTTGCCCTTCCAGCGCTTGGTCTTGCCCTTGGTGATCAGCGTATTGACGCTGAGAACCTTGACATCGAACAGCGCCTCGACGGCGGCCTTGATCGCGGGCTTGGTTGCGTCGTTCGCAACCTTGAACACCACTGCGTCATTTTCGCTGAGCAGCGTCGACTTTTCGGTGATCACCGGAGCGAGGATCACGTCATAGTGACGCGCGTCGACTGTTTTTGCCTTAGCCATTGAAGCGTGCCTCCAGCTTTTCGAGGCCGGCGCGGGTCAGAACCAGCGTATCGGCGCGCAAAATGTCATAGACGTTGGCACCCGCGGCCGGCATCGCGTTGATGCCGATGAGGTTGGCCGACGCCATGGCGAAGCTTTCGTGCACTGCATCACCGTCGATGAAGAGTGCGCGATTGCCGAGTTCGAGCTTGCCGAGCTGGCCGGCGAGCGCCTTGGTCTTGGCGTCCTTGAGCTCGAGCGTGTCGAGAACGAGGATCTTGCCGCCCTTCGCCTTGTCGCTCAGCGCCATTTTCAGGCCGAGCGTGCGGATCTTCTTGTTCAGCGAGTGGCCGAAGGTGCGGGCACGCGGGCCATGCGCCTTGCCGCCGCCGATGAAGATCGGGGCTGCGCGATCGCCGTGACGAGCGGTACCGCCGCCCTTCTGGCGACCGAACTTCTTGCCGGTGCGCGACACGTCGCTGCGTTCGCGGGCGGCGCGAGCCGGACCACGGCGCTTTTCGAGCTGCCAGCTGACGACACGGTGGAGGATGTCGGCACGCGGGTCGACGCCGAACACATCGTCGTTAAGATCGATGTCCGCGCCGGCCTTGCCGTCGATGGTGTGAACCTTGACCTTCATGATCAGGACTCCTGTGCGCCGTCGGTGGTGGCAGTATCGACCGCGGTTTCTTCAACCGGGGTTTCCACAGGCGCATCAGCCGGGGCTTCTTGATTGGCGTTCGCTGCGCTCTTGATGCCCGCCGGATAGGGGGCTTCAGGGTGGCGCGGCAGCTTGACCGCATCGCGGACCATCAGCCAGCCGCCCTTCGAGCCAGGGACCGAGCCCTTGACGAAGAGAAGGCCGCGTTCGACGTCGGTGCGGACGATTTCGAGATTCTGCTGGGTGCGATTGCGGGCGCCCATGTGGCCGGCCATCTTCTTGTTCTTGAAGACGCGGCCCGGATCCTGGCGGTTACCGGTCGAACCATGCGCACGGTGGCTGATCGAAACACCGTGGGTCGCGCGCATACCGCCGAAACCCCAGCGCTTCATCGCACCGGCAAAGCCCTTACCCTGGGTCACGCCCTGGATGTCGACAATCTGGCCGGCGACGAAATGGTCGGCCGACAGTTCGGCGCCGACGTCGAGCGTCGCGTCGTCGGCGACGCGGAATTCGACGATCTTCGCCTTGGGCTCGACTTCGGCCTTGCCGAAAGCCCCACGCTGCGGCTTCGCAACATTCTTCGCCTTCGCCGAGCCGGCACCGAGCTGAACGGCCACATAGCCGTCACGTTCTTGTTCGCGCACAGAAATGACCTGACAGCCTTCGAGGCTCAGGACGGTGACGGGCACGTGGCGGCCGTCGTCCTGAAACAGGCGGGTCATCCCCATTTTCTTCGCGATCACGCCAGTCCGCATGATCATACTCCTCAACAGAGGCCGGGCGGACCATTCCGCACGGCGTGTGGGACCCCATCAAGGCGAACCCCGACGAGAACCCTCCCAGCCCAAAATTTCGATGCATCGCCCCGTCCGGGCTGAGGTGCCACCTTCCCGTAGGAGAGCGGCGAGACGGGGGACGCAGCCCGGTCTGATGTTTCCGAAGAAACGACCGGCGGTATCCACCCTATCGTCGGTCCGGTTCGCGCCGGACAATGCAGTCACCGAAGTGTCCTGCCGATAGAGACCCCGGTTTTCACCGGGGCTTCGCTGGCCTTAGGCCAGCTTGATCTCAACGTTCACGCCCGCGGCGAGGTCGAGCTTCATCAGCGCGTCGACCGTCTGCGGGGTGGGCTGCACGATGTCGAGCAGCCGCTTGTGGGTACGCACCTCGAACTGCTCGCGCGACTTTTTGTCGACATGCGGGCCGCGGTTCACGGTGAATTTTTCAATACGCGTCGGAAGCGGGATCGGGCCGCGAATAAGCGCTCCGGTACGACGTGCCGTATCGGCAATGTCGGTGGTGGCCTGATCGAGCACGCGGTGATCAAAGGCCTTCAGGCGAATGCGAATATTCTGCGTTTCCATGACTGTTCCAGTCGAATCCCGTCTAACGATGCGAAAGAGCCGAAATGGCCTGTTCCGGCCTCCTAGTGGAAGCCGGCTCGGCCATCAAAATTCTTTAAGCTACGAGCCGCCCGAATCGCTTCCGAATCAGGCGGCTCGCGGCCCTATATTACTTTGTGATCGTCGCGACAACCCCTGCGCCGACCGTGCGGCCACCTTCGCGAATTGCGAAGCGCAGACCCTGGTCCATGGCGATCGGGGCAATCAGCTTGACCGCCAGCTGGACGTTGTCGCCCGGCATGACCATCTCGGTGCCCTCGGGGAGGATAACCTCGCCGGTGACGTCCGTGGTGCGGAAGTAGAACTGCGGACGATAGTTGGCGAAGAACGGCGTGTGACGGCCGCCTTCATCCTTCGACAGCACATAGACTTCCGAGGTGAATTCGGTGTGCGGCTTGATCGAGCCGGGCTTGCAGAGAACCTGGCCACGTTCGACGTCTTCACGTGCAACACCACGGATCAGCGCGCCGACGTTATCGCCAGCCTGGCCCTGGTCGAGCAGCTTGCGGAACATTTCGACGCCGGTGACGACGGTCTTCTTGGTGTCCTTGATGCCGACGATTTCGACTTCTTCACCAACCTTGACGACGCCGGTTTCGATACGGCCGGTCACGACGGTACCGCGACCCGAGATCGAGAACACGTCTTCGATCGGCATCAGGAAGGGCTTGTCGAGCGGACGATCGGGCTGCGGGATCCAGCTGTCGACGGCTTCCATCAGCTTCAGAATTGCTTCCTTGCCGATGTTGTCGTCGCGGCTTTCAAGAGCGGCAAGCGCCGAACCCGGGATGATCGGAATATTGTCGCCGTCGAAGCCACGCTTCGAAAGTTCTTCGCGGATTTCCATTTCGACGAGTTCGAGCAGCTCGGGATCGTCCAGCTGGTCGACCTTGTTGAGGAAGACGACCATGGTCGGAACGCCAACCTGCTTCGCGAGCAGGATGTGCTCCTTCGTCTGCGGCATCGGGCCGTCAGCGGCCGACACAACGAGGATCGCGCCGTCCATCTGGGCAGCACCGGTGATCATGTTCTTCACATAGTCGGCGTGGCCCGGGCAATCGACGTGCGCATAGTGGCGACCAGCGGTTTCATATTCGACGTGTGCGGTCGAAATGGTGATGCCGCGCTCGCGCTCTTCGGGAGCCTTGTCGATGTTTGCGAAGTCAACGGCGACGCCGCCCGACGTTTCGGCGAGCACCTTGGTGATCGCTGCGGTCAGCGAGGTCTTGCCATGGTCGACGTGACCGATGGTGCCGATGTTGCAGTGCGGCTTCGTCCGCTCAAATTTAGCCTTGGCCATGATGTAACAACCTTCTTGTTCAATGTTTGCGTTGATCAGTCCTGGACGAGCCCGCTGAATCAGGCGCCGCCCTTAGAGGGTCTTGCCGCGCGGTGCAAGCCCGCGCGGCTTTGACCCATCAGGCCATCTTGGCCTTCACTTCTTCGGCGACGTTGGTCGGCACTTCTTCATAATGCGAGAATTGCATCGAGTAGCTGGCGCGACCCTGGCTGAAGCTGCGCAGCTGATTGACGTAGCCGAACATGTTCGCCAGCGGCACGATCGCTTCGACGACCTGGGCGATGCCCCGGCTGTCGGTGCCCTGGATCTGCCCGCGACGGCTGTTGAGATCGCCGATCACGTCGCCCATGAATTCCTCAGGGGTAACGACCTCGACCTTCATCACCGGCTCAAGCAGCTTGATGCCGGCCTTCGCCGCCACTTCGCGCATCGCCGCACGGCCCGCGATTTCGAACGCCAGCGCCGACGAGTCGACGTCGTGGTACGCGCCGTCGGTGAGCTTGATTTCGAAGTCGATGATCGGGAAGCCGATCATGTGACCATTCTCGGCCGACTCGCGCATGCCCTTTTCGACCGACGGGATATATTCGCGCGGAATGTTACCGCCCTTGATCTCGTCGAGGAAGGTGATGCCCGCGCCGCGTTCGCCGGGAGCGACGGTAACCTTGACGCGGCCGAACTGGCCCGAGCCGCCCGACTGCTTCTTGTGGGTATAGTCGACGTCGACGGCCTTCGCGAGCGATTCGCGGTACGCCACCTGCGGCGCGCCGACGTTCGCTTCGACCTTGAACTCGCGCTTCATGCGATCGACGAGGATGTCGAGGTGAAGCTCGCCCATACCCTTGATGATCGTCTGGCCCGATTCATGGTCGGTCGACACGCGGAACGAGGGATCCTCGGCAGCCAGGCGGTTGAGCGCGATGCCCATACGTTCCTGGTCGGCCTTGGTCTTCGGTTCCACCGACAGCTCGATGACCGGCTCGGGGAATTCCATCCGCTCGAGGATGATCGGCGCGCTGGTGGCGCAGAGCGTGTCCCCGGTGGTTGTTTCCTTGAGGCCGGCGAGCGCAACGATGTCGCCCGCATAGGCTTCTTCGATGTCTTCGCGGCTGTTCGCATGCATCAGCAGCATGCGGCCAACCTTTTCCTTCTTGTCCTTCACCGAGTTCAGGTACGTGCCCTTGTTGAGGGTACCCGAATAGATGCGGGCGAAGGTCAGCGAGCCGACGAACGGGTCGTTCATGATCTTGAACGCCAGCAGCGACAGCGGCGCATCGTCGGCCGGCGGACGCGAATCGGGGGTCTCGCCGTCGAGCTTGAGGCCCTGGACGTCAGGAATGTCGAGCGGCGAAGGCAGATAGTCGACAACCGCGTCGAGCAGCGTCTGGACACCCTTGTTCTTGAACGCCGAGCCGCAGAGGACAGGAACGAACGCCTGTGCCAGCGTACCCTTGCGGATCAGCTTCTTGAGCGAAGCGACGTCGGGGACGGTGCCTTCGAGATAGGCTTCCATCGCGTCGTCGTCCTGTTCGACGGCGAGTTCGACGAGCTTTTCGCGATATTCGGCAGCCTTGTCGACGAGGTCGGCGGGGATTTCTTCATAGAAGAATTCGGCGCCGAGGCTTTCATCCTTCCAGATGATCGCACGCTCGTTGACGAGGTCGACGAGACCCTTGAAGTCGCCTTCAGCGCCGATGGGCAGATAGAGGACGGCCGGGGTCGCACCGAGGCGATCGATGATCGTCTGGACGCAATAATAGAAGTCGGCGCCGGTGCGATCGAGCTTGTTGACGAAGCACATGCGCGGAACTTTATACTTGTCGGCCTGACGCCACACGGTTTCCGACTGCGGCTCAACGCCGGCAACGCCGTCAAACGCGGTGATCGCACCGTCGAGCACGCGCAGCGAACGTTCGACTTCGATCGTGAAGTCGACGTGGCCGGGGGTGTCGATGATGTTCAGGCGATGCTCGGGGCCCTGGCCCTCTTCGGCCTTCCACAGGCAGGTCGTAGCAGCCGACGTGATCGTGATGCCGCGTTCCTGTTCCTGCTCCATCCAGTCCATCGTCGCGGCGCCGTCATGGACTTCGCCGATCTTGTAGGACTTGCCGGTGTAGTAAAGGATACGCTCGGTCGTCGTGGTCTTGCCGGCGTCGATGTGCGCCATGATCCCAAAGTTGCGATAATTTTCGAGCGGATGGCTGCGTGCCATGGTCTTTTCCTTGGATGTGGGGGACGGCCTTTGGGGCCGTCCCCGATATAGGAATGATTGTTACGATTGCGAGACGCGGCAGCGCCCCGCGCGCGCTTACCAGCGGTAGTGCGAGAAGGCGCGGTTGGCTTCGGCCATGCGATGCGTGTCTTCACGCTTCTTCACGGCGTTGCCACGGTTGTTCGACGCGTCGAGCAGTTCGCCCGACAGGCGTGCGGCCATCGTGGTTTCGCTGCGGTTGCGCGCAGCGGTGATCAGCCAGCGGATCGCGAGCGCCTGCGCACGTTCCGGACGGACTTCGACCGGAACCTGATAGGTCGCACCGCCGACGCGGCGGCTGCGGACTTCGATGTTCGGGCGGATGTTCGCCAGCGCTTCGTGGAACACGCCGATGGGTTCCTTCTTGGCACGGGCTTCGACCGATTCGAGCGCACCGTAAACGATGCTTTCGGCGACCGACTTTTTCCCGTCCAGCATGACGCTGTTCATGAATTTCGACAGCACCGTATCACCGAAACGGGGATCGGGCAGGATTTCGCGGCGTTCAGGACGACGACGACGAGCCATAGGTAATTCCTTTTACAACAGCATCCCGGCGCCAGGGCAGCCTGGGATGATCAAATAGCCGAAAAAGCGGTCCTTACTTCGGACGCTTCGCACCGTATTTCGAACGGCTCTGCTTGCGGTCCTTCACGCCCTGCGTATCGAGCACGCCGCGCAGGACGTGGTAACGCACACCGGGAAGATCGCGGACACGACCGCCGCGGATCAGCACAACGCTGTGTTCCTGGAGGTTGTGGCCTTCGCCGGGGATGTAGGTGATGACTTCGCGCTGGTTGGTCAGGCGGACCTTCGCAACCTTACGGAGCGCCGAGTTCGGCTTTTTCGGGGTCGTCGTATAGACACGAGTGCAAACGCCGCGCTTTTGCGGGTTTGCGTCCATCGCCGGGACCTTGGACTTCACCTTCTGGGGAGTCCGGCCCTTGCGGACCAGCTGGTTGATCGTGGGCATGAATGCTTCACCTTTAAATGTCCGCCCATCAGAGCGAACGGTTACTGTACTGCGGTGGACGAAGCTCCGGCCGCTAACCCGCCAAAAATGGCGAAAAACGGCCGACCTGATAACAGCAAAAGACCCCGGCGGATCGCTAAGATCTTCCGGAGGCTCCATCCGCGCCAGCAATGTTCAAGCGCTGTTGCAACTGAAAGAGGCAGCAAACTGCCCTTTTCGGTCGAGCGGGCCCCTAGACCCGATTCCCTCACGGGTCAAGTGGCGGGCAATATTGTTGCGCTGGCCCGAGCGGGCTATCGGGAACCATGCCCGCCATCCGCCACGCCAGCTTTGCCCCGCATGTCGCGCCCGATGCGCGCTTGCTGATTCTAGGGAGCCTGCCCGGTGTCCGCTCGCTCGCCGAGCAGCAATATTATGCGCATCCGACGAACCAGTTCTGGCGCCTGCTCGGCGCGGTTATCGGCCAGCCGCTCGCGGACCTGCCCTATGGCGACAGGCTGGCCGCACTGCGCGTGGCAAGGGTCGGGCTGTGGGACGTGATCCGCAGCGCCGAACGGCACATGAGCAGCGACAGCCAAATCCGCGAAGCCGAGGCGCACGATCTCGCGGCGCTGATCGCCGGTCTGCCCGACCTCGGCATGATCGCCTTCAATGGCGGCAAGGCCGCGGCGATCGGACGGAGGCAATTGCCGCGGCTCGATGGAATCGCACTGGTCGACCTGCCGTCGAGCAGCGCCGCGCATACGGTCGGCTTCGCGGCGAAGCTCGAACGGTGGCTGACGCTGCGAAGCGCGCTCTGATCAGTCGACCACCGTCCCGCGCGCCATCACGAAGTCGACCTTCTTCAACACGCGCACGTCGGCGACCGGATCGCTCGCCACCGCGATGATGTCGGCGCTCTTTCCCGGCGCGATCGTGCCGATCTCGTTCGACAGGCCGAGCAGGTCGGCGGCATTGACCGTCGCGGCCTTGAGCGCCTCGACCGGCTTCATCCCATGCTGGACCATCAGTTCGAATTCGTCGCCGTTACGGCCGTGCTTCGACACGCCGGCGTCGGTGCCGAACGCGATGCGCACGCCGCGCGGGACGAGTTGCTGCAAGCTCTTGCCCGTGATCTCGATGCGCCATTTGATCTTCGCGAGCACGTCGGGTTCATACGCGTCGGGGTTGGCGGCGAGGCGTTCCTTGTAGCCGTTCACGGTCGAGAGCGTCGGCACATACCAGGTCTTCGATTTCGCCCACGCCGCGATCGTCGCCTCGTCGAGGATCGTGCCATGCTCGATCGAGTCGGCACCCGCGTCGATCGCGAGGCGGATGCCGTCGGCGCCATGCGCGTGGACCGCGACCTTCTTGCCGAACAGATGCGCGGTATCGACGATTGCCTGCGCTTCGTCATCGAACATCTGCTTGCCGAGGCCGGCGCCGATGCGGCTGTTGACCCCGCCGGTCGAGGCGAATTTGATCACGTCGGCGCCGCGGCCGATCTGGAGCCGCACCGCGCGGCGGCAATCGTCGGCGCCGTTGCAGGTGTTGCCCGCGCCCGTGAAGAAGGGGCGGAGCTCGTCGCGATAGCCCAATGAGCCGTCCATATGCCCCGCGCTGCCCGAGATGCTGTTGCCAGCATCGACGATGCGCGGCCCCTGCACCTTGCCCGCGAGGATCGCATCCCTGAGAGCAAGGGTCGCGCCGTCGCCGTCGCCGAGGTTGCGCAACGTGGTAAAGCCCGCACGCAGCGTCTTCATCCCGTTCGCCTCAGCATTGAACGCCTGCGCGGCGGGGCTGAGCGTCACCTCCTCAAGCTGACCGGCGATGCCGCCCGCGTCGCTGGTCAGATGGACGTGGCTGTCGATGAGGCCGGGAAGGACATATTTGTCCTTGAGGTCGATCAGCGTCGCGCCGGGGTCGGCGGGCTGGAAGCCGTCGGCGATGCTCAATATCTTGCCGCCCTCGACAATGATCGTCGAGGCGCCGCGCGCGGGCTTGCCGGGTTCGGCGAGCAATTGGCCGGCGTGGATGACCGTGCGCGTCGGCGCCTGTGCCGCGAGCGGCGAGGCGAGCGCCGCGCCGATCAGCGCGAGCGGAAGAATATGAATCGGCTTCATTTTGGCATCCCCTGTTTTGATCTTTGGGGCGTGTTAAAGCCGATCAGAAGCCCATCGTAAAGCGGAGTGCCGCGCCCTGGTCGTCGGGCATCGCGGCGATATGGCCGGGGTCCTGCCGCCACCAGCTGTTCGCGATCAGTTCGCCGCCGAAGAGCGACAGCGCATAGCTCGCCTCGACCACCAGTTCGCGGCCGGTGGGCGCGAGATTATAGGTGCGGCGGTCGAAGTCGGTGCGGCCGGTCGCGTAATCGTGCGCGACGGGAAGCATCAGATCGATACCGCCGCGCGCGACGCGCAGCGGCTGCGCGAAACGGAGCGCCGCGCGGTCGCCGGGGCGCACCAGATTCGCCTTGGCGATGTCGAACGAGAAGGCGGTCGACCAGAGCGCGCCGCCCGCGATCAGGCCTTGGCTGTCGGGGCGCGTCCACATCTGGCGCGCGGCGGCCGCAATTTGCCAATCATTGCGCATATCGAGGATGAGGCTGGCGTCGCCGACAAGGCTGGTCGCGCCGCTCGCGGCGAACATCGGGCCGAGGCGGGCGCCGAGGAGGCTGTCCGATTCGCGCAGCCAGCTGGCGCCGAGCGCGGTGCGGACGGGGCCGAAGCGCGCGTCCCATGCGGCGCCGACACGCTGGTAGCGGCTGTCGCGGCCCGAGCGGTAGCGGAGCAGCGGGTCGTCCTGCCAGCGCGAGCCCGACACCCAGCCATTTTCCAAAATCACATTAACATATTGATTATTATCAATATTATGTCGGATTATTGTACCGATTCCAGGGCTCGCGGCGAAGCCGAGGCCCTCGTGCGCGGCGTCGCCGATCAGCATTGCGTGGCCGCTCTCGCCACGTTCGCCGGCGAGCAGGCCGCCGGTGCCGCGCCCGGCGGCGAAGCCGATAAGCGTGCGCGCGTCGAGGCGCGTCATCACCGAAGCGGCAAGCGTGCGCGCGCGCTGCGCGTCGTGGAAGGAAAGGCCCGCGAGCGTATCGGTGCCGCCCGTGCCGGGTGCGGTGACGAGCGAAAGCGCGAGCGATTGGCTGGCGGCGCTTTGCTGGCGGACGAGCCCGCCGATCGCGCCCGACAATTTGAAGTCGGGACGGCGCGGACCGAGCGACCCGCCGAAATCGACGTTGAAGGCGCGGCCGAACCCGTCGGTGACGAGGCCCGTCGTGCCGGCCCCGCCGGCATCGCCCATCGGGCCGCCGAGGACGCCGAGCGGCGCGTCGAGCGCGACCGCGGTCGAAGTGCCCGCGAGCGATGTGGCGCCCATCGGCTGGAAGGCGCGCGCAATGTCGAGGATGCCCTGTCCATAGACCGTGTCGTCACCCGCGGCGCCGGCATCGCGCGCCGATTGATAAAGAAGCGAGACGATCTGCTGGCTCGACAGGTTCGGAAAGGCCTGCGCGATCAGCGCGACCGCGCCCGCGACCTGCGGCGCCGCGAAGCTGGTGCCGTTCAAAACGAAGACGAAATTGCCCTCGGTCTTGAGCGCGCCATTTTCATAGGCGCAGCACATACCCTCGCCGAGCGCGCTCAGGTAGGAGCCGACATAGCCGCCGGCGCGGTTGCTGAAACCCGAGATAGCGCCATTTTCATTGACCGATCCGGCGATGATGACGAGCCCCCCGCCGGCATCGCGAAGCCCCTGCGCGAAGCGTTCGGGGTTGTTCGGATCGTTGCCGTTCGCGGTCGTATCGCCTTCATTCCCCGCCGAGACGATGACGATGATTCCCGCCGCGGTCGCACGCGAGACCGCGGCGCGCAAGGTCGCACCGGGCGGGTCTTCGCCGCCGAGCGAGATGTTGACGACGCGCGCGCCCGCGCCGACCGCATGGTCGAGCCCCGCCGCGATCGCCGTTTCGGGGAAGCGGCAGCCGCTTTCGTCGTTGGCGGGATCCTCGGTCGCGCAGCTCCCCGGCCGGTCGGCGCGCAGCACGAGCAGGTTGGCGTTGAACGCGATGCCGAAGGTGCCGGCGTCATTCTTGCCGCCGAGCAACAGCTGCGCGACGTTGGTGCCGTGCGTCCCCTCGCCATTGATACCGCGCGATCCGGCGAGGTCGATCGATTGCGACGAAATGCGGCCGGCGAATTCGGGGCTGTCCTGATCGATCCCGTCGTCGATGACGCCCGCGAGGATGCCCTGTCCGGTCGCGCCCGCCTGATAGGCGGTGATTGCGCCGTGGAAATTGACCCCGTCGGACATGCGCGTTTCGGCGGTGTTGAAATTGCCCGTCGGCGGTGGGGTGGGGGTCGGCGTGGGCGTAGGAGTCGGCGCAGGGGCAGGCGGCGGGGCTGGGGTCGGCGAGGGGCGCGCGCCGCCACCACCGCCACATGCGGCGAGCGAGAGCGCGGCGATGCCGAGCAAAAGGGGCAAACGCCGGCCGGCCATCCAGCGGATGCGGCTGCTTCGGTTCGCGTCGGCCATCGCCGTACCCCTTTGCCCTGATATCCGCCTTTTAGCGCGGCGGAGGGGGGAGGGGTAGCATGATGCGGTTAATTGCGCGTGCCTTGATCCTCCCCGTGCCGCAGGCATGGGGAGGGGGACCGCCGCCGCAGGCGGTGGTGGAGGGGCAGCGACCTCGCGCCATCGCCCCTCCGTCAGTCGCTGACGCGACTGCCACCTCCCCATCGCTACGCGACAGGGAGGATTTATCACGGCAACTTGCCCCCACGCACCCCAGCCTTTATGCGGCGCGCATGCCCGCCCCGCTCGACCATATCGACAGCTGGATCTTCGATCTCGACAACACGCTTTATGCGCCGTCGGCGAAGCTGTTCGACCTGATCGACGCGCGCATGGGCGCCTTCATCATGCGGTTGCTGGACGTCGACGCGGTCGAGGCGCGGCGGGTGCAGAAGCAATATTTCCACGATCATGGCACGACGATGGCGGGGCTGATGCGCCACCACGGCGTCGATCCTGAGGATTTTCTGGTCGACGTCCACGACATCGCGCTCGACCGGCTGAGCGTCGATACGCGGCTGCGCGCCGGGCTGGAGCGGCTGCCGGGGCGCAAGCTGATCTTCACCAACGCCGATGCCGATTATGCGGCGCGCGTGCTGGATGCGCGCGGGATCGCCGACCTGTTCGACGGCATCTGCGATATCCGCGTCACGCGCTATACGCCGAAGCCCGACGCAGAGGCCTATGCGATGATGATTTCGCATCTGAAAGTCGACCCGATGAAGAGCGTCTTCGTCGAGGATATGGCGCGCAACCTGACGCCCGCCAAAGCGCTTGGGATGACGACCGTCTGGCTGGACAATGGCAGCGAAAGCGGCCATCGGGACCACCTGCCGGATCAGGTCGATTTCCACGTCAACGACATCGCCGACTGGCTCGACAATCTGCCTTTACCATGGGGAATTTCATGACCACCGACCTGCAATCGACGATCGAAGCCGCATGGGATGACCGCGACACGCTGGGGCTGACGACGACGGGCGCGGTGCGCGACGCGGTCGAGACCGCGCTCGCCGGGCTCGACGACGGCCGCTATCGCGTCGCGGAACGCGATGCGGGCGGGACGTGGCAGGTCAACCAGTGGCTGAAGAAGGCGGTGCTGCTGTCGTTCCGCCTCAACGACATGGAGCTGATCGAAGGCGGCCCCGGCGGCGCGCGCTGGTGGGACAAGGTGCCGTCGAAATTCGCCGGCTGGGGCGAGAACCGCTTTCGCGACGCGGGCTTCCGCGCCGTCCCCGGTTCGATCGTCCGCCGCGGCGCCTATATCAGCAAGGGCGCGGTGCTGATGCCGAGCTTCGTCAATATCGGCGCCTATGTCGGTGAGGGGTCGATGGTCGACGCCTGGGCGACCGTCGGCAGCTGCGCGCAGATCGGCGCGAACGTCCATCTGTCGGGCGGCGCCGGAATCGGCGGCGTGCTCGAGCCGCTGCAGGCGGGACCGGTGGTGATCGAGGATGGTGCCTTCATCGGCGCGCGCGCCGAAGTCGCCGAGGGCGTGATCGTGCGCGAGGGCGCGGTGCTGTCGATGGGCGTCTATCTGGGTGCGTCGACCAAGATCGTCGACCGCGCGACGGGCGAAGTCTTTATCGGCGAAGTCCCCGCCTATTCGGTCGTCGTTCCGGGCGCGATGCCGGGCAAGCCGCTGCCCGACGGGTCGCCGGGGCCGTCGCTGTACTGTGCGGTGATCGTCAAGCGCGTCGACGCGAAGACGCGCGCGAAGACCGGGATCAACGAGCTGCTGCGCGATTGAGAAGTCCCGTCGCCCCCGCGAAGGCGGGGGCCGCTGGCAACCTTGCGCCATGCCGATAGCGGCCCCCCGCCTTCGCGGGGGCGACGTTTTCATCGTCGTAACCGACGCTCGTCGAGCGCTGCTGCCCGTTGGTAGACATCATATAACAAGATAATTATTGCGAACTATTCGCGATTGGGGAGGCCTTCTGTTTCGATAGCGGCCGCGAGGGGGAATTATGTCGGCCGTTTTTCACGGGTCATCGCTGGTCCTATTGGCTTTGCTGTCGGTCGCGCCCGCCGCGGCGCAGGAACCCACCGGCGACGCGCCGCCCGCAATCCCGGTGCCGGTGAATGGCGCCGAACGCTATACCCCCACCGACTTCACGCGCTTCGCGCCGCGCACCGCGCTCGACATGGTCGAAAAGGTGCCGGGCTTCCTGATCGTCACCGGCACCAACGGCGGCGAGCGCGGGCTGGGCGCGGCGACCGAAAATGTGCTGATCAACGGCGAACGCATCGCGAACAAGTCGACCGACTCGCGCACCGCGCTCGCGCGCATCACCGCCGCCGAGGTCGCCTATATCGATATCGTCGACGGCGCCGGGCTGAACGTTCCGGGGCTGAACGGACAGGTTGCGAACGTCGTGCTGATAGCGGGTGCGGGGAGCGGCGGGTATAAGACGACGATCCGCTGGCAACCCGAATGGCGCCCGCGGCTCGACAAGAATTGGCTGAACGGCGAGATTTCGACGACGGGCAAGCTCGGCGGCACGAATGTGACGCTGAGCCTGAAGAACGAAGCGCGGCGTCAGGGGCATTGGGGGCCCGAACAGCGGTTCGACGGCAATGGCGATCTGTTGTTCGTGCGCGACGAGTTCGGCCGCTATAATGCCGACCAGCCGCGCCTGTCGGCGGCGCTCGCGCGGACCACCGCGAACGGCAACAAATGGAATTTCAATCTGGGCGGTCAGCTGGTGGGCCTCGACGAGCGGGTGGACGGGACGTCGGTTCAGCCGGGCGCCGGCACGGTGCGCGAGGCGTTCCGCTTCACCGAGGACGAGCATAATTTCGATATCGGCGGCGATTATGAGCTGGGGCTGGGCAAGGGGCGGCTGAAGCTGCTCACGCTGTACCGGTTCGAGCATAGCCCGTTTGTCGACAGTTTCATCGTCGATCGCGAAATCGGCGGACGCACCGGCGAGCGGTTCAAGCAGACCGCCGACGAGGGCGAATCGATCCTGCGCGGCGAATATAGCTGGCGCACGGCGGGCGGCACCGACTGGCAGGTCGCGCTCGAGGGCGCGTACAATACGCTCGATGTCGATTCCGAATTTGCGGTGCTGCAACCCGATGGCAGTTTCCGGCCCGTTATCTTCGGCGGCGAACGGACCAAGGTCGAGGAAAAGCGCGGCGAGGCGTCGCTGACGTGGGGGCGTTCGCTCGCGTCCAATTTGACCGCGCAGGTCAACCTCGGCGCCGAATATAGCGAGCTGACATCGTCGGGTCCGGGCGGGCTCACGCGCCGCTTCATCCGGCCGAAGGGCAAGGTCGCGCTGGCTTGGAAGATCGATGGCAAAACGACGGTCAACTGGTTCCTCCAGCGCCGCGTCGACCAGCTCGACTTCTTCGACTTCGCAAGCTCGGTCGATGTCGCGAACGGGCAGGGCAATGGCGGCAACGGACTGCTCGTGCCGCCGATCGTCAATCGCAGCGAGCTGGAGTTCGTGCAGGACATGGGGGCGTGGGGCAATGCGTCGGTCGCCTTTGCCTATGCCTATGCCGAGGATCTGGTCGATCAGGTGCCGCTGTCGCCGACCACCGAAGGACGCGGCAACCTGCCGCCCGCGCATCTTTATCGCATCAGTTCGAAGGCGACCTTGCTGCTCGACCGGCTGGGCTGGAAGGGCGCACGGATCAACAGCGACATCACGTGGCGCCGCAACCGCGTGCGCGATCCGCTGACCGACCTGTGGCGCGACCAGAGCGAGGGGCAGGAATATGTCGTCGACCTGAGCCTGCGTCACGATATTCCCGGGACGAATCTGGCGTGGGGCGGCGGCTATTTCGACGAGCGCTACAGCCCGAATTTGCGGCTCGGGGCGATCGAGCATGAATCGACCGACGGGCCGTTCGTCACCGCGTTCGTCGAGCATAAGGATGTCGCGGGCTTCACGGTGAAGCTGTCGTACCGCAACCTCGCGGGGATGAAGGATGGGTTCAACCGCACGGTGTTCGCCGACCGGCGCGACGGGCCGGTCGCGTTCAGCGAGCAGCGGCTGCGCAAGTTCGGGCGGTTTTTCCAGCTGACGGTGACGGGGACGCTTTAGGCATCCGATCGCAGCACGGTGTGCCCCGACGAAAGTCGGGGTCCATAGCCGCCGCATGGGCCCCGGCTTTCGCCGGGGTACACGTCTTAACGCTCGCTGAGGTAGTAACGCTCGCGCGCGGTCAGATCGTCGTTCAGCTCATAAACGATCGGCTGGCCGGTCGGGATTTCGAGGCCGGTAATGTCGGCGTCCGAAATGCCCGAGAGATGCTTGACGAGCGCGCGCAGGCTGTTGCCGTGCGCCGAGATCAGCACCGTCTTGCCTGCGGCGAGTTCGGGGACGATCGCGGCTTCATAATAGGGGAGCACGCGCTCGATCGTGTCCTTGAGGCTTTCGGCCGAGGGGATGTCGATGCCGGCGTAGCGCGGGTCGGTCGACAGGTCCCACGGCGAGCCGGCTTCGAGCGGCGGCGGCGGGATGTCGAAGCTGCGCCGCCAGATCTTGACCTGGTCGTCGCCATGCTTCGCCGCGGTCTCGGCCTTGTCGAGCCCGGTGAGCCCGCCATAGTGGCGCTCGTTGAGGCGCCAGTCCTTGGTGACGGGAAGCCACAACCGGCCCATTGCCTCGAGCGCGAGGTTCAGCGTCTTGATCGCGCGCGACTGGACCGAGGTGAAGCAGGTGTCGGGGGCGATGCCTTTCGCCTTCATCAGCTCGCCCGCGGCGACCGCTTCGGCGACGCCCTTTTCGGTGACATCGACATCCCACCAGCCGGTGAAGCGGTTTTCGAGATTCCACTGCGACTGGCCGTGACGGATGAGGATGAGCTGGGGCATTTCGGATCCTTCGGTTGGAGAGACGTGCCGCCCTTTAGCGCGGGTTTTCGCCGAACGCCAACCGCCCTCTTGAAATGGTTTCACCTGCACCCAGATTGGCGTCATCCGGCCGCCGACACGGGGCCGGGTGGCGATCGCGGCGGCCGCCGCGGTCCCTGACTTCGCTTTGTAAAAGGAAGAAAGATCCATGCGTAACAGTTTCGACTGGACCCCCTATCGCCGTTCGACCGTCGGTTTCGACCGCCTGTTCGATTTCCTCGAAACGGGTGGTTCGGGCGCCGAAAATTATCCGCCGTTCGACATCGAAAAACTCGCCGACGACCATTTCCGCATCACCGTCGCGGTCGCCGGCTTCAAGTCCGACGAGATCGACATCACCGCGCAGCAGAATATGCTGACCGTCAGCGGCCGCAAGGCACCGGTCGCCGAAGGCGAGGCGCGCCAGTTGCTCTATAGCGGCATCGCGACGCGCGCGTTTGAACGCCGCTTCCAGCTCGCCGATTTCGTACGCGTCGAACAGGCCGACCTCGCCGACGGGCTGCTCGCGATCGACCTGGTGCGCGAAGTGCCCGAGGCGATGAAGCCGCACAAGATCGCGATCGGCGGCAGCACGCCGGTGATCGAGGACAAGAAGGCCGCGTAAACGGCGCCCGATTGAACGAAATCGCGGGGTCCGGAGTCCCTTCCGGACCCCGTTTTCGTGTCTAAAGCACGCGCGTCATGAAGCGGCTGAACGGGTCGGGCCGGTAATCGGCGAAGGGCTCGCACTCGGTGAAACCGTAACGCTGGTACAGCGCGATCGCGGGTTCGAAGGCGCCGCTCGATCCGGTTTCGAGGCTGAGGCGTTCGAGACCGCGGGCCCGCGCCGCGTCGATGATATGATCGAGCATATGCGCCGCGACGCCCTGCCGCAGGAAGGCTTCGGCGGTGCGCATCGACTTGATTTCGCCGTGCGCGCTATCGAGCATCTTCAATGCACCGCAGCCCGCGAGCTCGTCGCCGCGGTGGATCGACCAGAAGGTCACGCCGTCGGCGCGCAGCCCGTCGAAATCGAGGAAGTGGCAGCTTCCGGCCGGCGAGTTCGCGAGCATGCCCGCGAAATGTTGCTCGAGCAATGCGCGGATGGCGGCGCCCGACAGATCGTCCTCGACGATCCGCCAGGTGTCCGCCTTTCGCATCAGAGAAGCTGGTCCAGCGTCGCGAGGCACGCGCGCGCGAGCAGCTTCGAACGTTCGGGCGACCAGCCGGCGACCGGGTCGGGGAGGTCGCGATTGTCCTTGAACGGCATTTCGAGCGTCATCGACACCGCGCCGAAACGCTCGGCGAGCTGCGTTGTCGACATCGAGAGATTCGCCTGCCCCGGGGCGGTTTCGGCGTAGCCGAGGGCGACCTGGAAATCGGGGGTGTTCGCGGCGAGCGCGGTTTCGAACGCCTTATATTTTTCGGTCTGTTCGGACTTGAGCGACGGGATGCCTTCGAAACCCGCGAGGAAGACCGCGGGGATCGCTTCGTCGCCGTGGACGTCCATCGCCCAGTCGACGCCGCTTTCGTCCATCGCATTGCGGACCGCGAGCACTTCGGGGCTGCGGTCGGCGGTCGGATTGTCCCATTCGCGGTTGAGGTTCACGCCGGCGAAATTGGTGCGCAGATGGCCGCGGCACGAGCCGTCGGGATTCATGTTGGGGACGATGTGGAAACGGCATTTCGCGCGCAGCGAACGCGCGTGCGGATCGGCGGGGTCGACGAGCTTTTCGAGCGCGCCTTCCATCCACCATTCGGCCATGCTCTCCCCCGGATGCTGGCGCGCATAGAGCCAGACCTGCGTCTCGCCCGTGCCCAGCTCGAGGCAGTCGATCGGCTGGCCTTCGAGGCTGGTACCGAGGCAGCGGTAGGTCACGCCTTCATATTCGGCGATCTGCGCGACGAGCTCGTGATGGCGCTCCATCGAGTAAGGCGCGAAATAGGCGATATAGAGGATCGGGCTTTCGGCGGTGTGCTGGATCGTCAGCGTGCCGGCTTCGTAACTGGTATCGAGGCGGAACCAGGTTTCGCGATCGGTGCTCGCGCAGGCGGCATAACCCGGCCAGCCATCGGGATAGGCCGAATCGCCAAGCCCCGTGATCGCGAGGTCGAGCGCGTCGCCGACCGCGCACGAGACGCGGAAATGGAACCACTGGAAAAAGTCCGATTCGCGGTCCTTGCGAATCGAAAGGCGCGCCGACGTGCCGTCGACATTTTCCACGACGATATTGCCGCTGTCGAAAGCGGCGTTGATGCTGATGGTCATTTGACGCTGATAGTGCGTCCCGATTCCCCGGGGAAGTCCTTGAATAAGGCTTCGGCCAATTTCGCGGCGGCGAGGCTGGTCTGGTTGGCGGGCGACTTCACCGGCACCGCGGTCAACGCGCGGCCTTCCCACAAGGCCTGCCCCGTCGCGGCATTGTCGATGCGCACCGAAAGCTGGAGATCGGCCATCCGCTTGGGGCCGCCGCCGAGATTAATCCCGATTCCGAGTCCGACCCCCGATCCATAGCTGCCGGTCGAGCCGCCGACACCGACCGATACGGGCGAGCGGCGGCCTTCGGGCAGCTGTTCGGCGCGATCGAAGGAAATGCGGACGAGCAGCGGCGCGCGTTCGCCAGAGCCCGCGGCGACGAGCCCCTGACGCTGGAGCTGCTGGTCGACCGCGGCGCGATAGCTGTTCCATTCGAGCGAGGGCATGCCGGCGCCCGGGGCGCCTGCCCCCGGCGCATCGAACGTCCCGGGTGTCCCGAGCGGCGCCGGCGCATCGAGCGGCGCGGTCGCAATGGCGTAGCGCGTGCCCGGCGCCCAACTGGGCGTCGCGTTGGTGTGGAAGCGCGTGACTTCAACCGGCGGAACCGCGGTGGCACAGCCACCGAGAGCGAGCGCCGCTGCAGCGAGCAGGGCGGCGGAAAAATGACGCGTCATTCGTGCATCATGCGCCAGCAAATATGGCTTGGCAATGAACGGGATGCCTGCGCGTCGCCATGCCGGGCTTGACCCGGCATCCATCGACGGTGGCGCAGCTGGACCCCGGATCAAGTCCGGGGTGACGAAGAGAGGAGGGCGCAGCTTGTCACCGCGCCCGTCCGGTCAACGATAGAAGATGTGGTTGTCGATCTGCGCGATGCGCGTCTTGCGCCAGCCCGGCGAGACATAGCGCGCGTGAAAGAAGAGCGCGCCCGGGGCGTGGTTCTTCCAGCTGCCGTCACGGGCGATCTGCGCGATCGCGACGGCGTTGTCCCACAGCGCGGTGTTGCGCACCGCGGGCATCCGGCCGCCGCGCACGAAGCTGAACTGGCTCTTCTGAAGCACGACACCGCAAAGGCTCTTGGGGAAGCGGCCCGACTGGGCGCGGTTGATCACGACATGCGCGACCGCGAGCTGGCCGGGGAGCGATTCGCCGCGCGATTCGAAATAGACCGCGCCGGCGAGGCAGCGCAGTTCGGGATCGATCTCGGCGGGCTTCGGCGTCGCGGCGACGAGTTCGGCGAGCGAATCGGCGGTCACCGGGGCCGGCTGCGGCTCGGGCGCGGATTCGTCTTCGATTGTCTTGCTGTCTTCGACCGGCAGTTCGGCATCGGTCGGCAGGTTCGCGGTTTCATCCGCGGCCGGCGCATCGGCGCCCGGCAGGATGATCGCGGGGATATTGGCGTCGGCCGCAAGATCGCTTGCGAAGCCCGGTTCCGCCAAAAGCAGCATGGAGGCGGCAGTCATGCCGACGGCAGCCATGCCGGCTACGTTCAGAATGCGACTCATAGTGTCCGTCAAAAGTGCGGCCGATGAACCGAACCTCTCAAAACAGGCGGGGGACTATGGTCCTGTATCGCCGCCTGCGGTCATCGTCCGACTGCGTGTCCAAACCGTTTTTCCGGGAGCGCTGCAAAACAGTGCAACCCGCGGAACGACCTACGCGTTATCGAATGGGCGCCAGTTATGTTGCGCCGCAACAGAGTCAAGTTAACGCGGCCCACTCCGCGACGAGTTGTGGCGCATCTGCGATATCCAGTTCGATCAGCCACATATCGGGATCGGCCTTTTGCCGCCGCTGCTGATAGTTTGTGCGCGATTCACCATCTTTTGCGTCGGCGGGGCCGACCGACTCCCAGATATAGTGGCCGCCCGGCGAAAAGCGCCGTTCGAGCAGCGGCCCCGGTTCACCGCGGTCGCTGCATTGGACGAGGATGATTCCGGAGGTTTCGTCGCCTTTGACAATCACGGTCGCAAAGCCGCCCGCCGCTTCGGTGCGGCGAAGCAGCAGGTCGACGAGAAAGCGGCTTTTGAGCCGCATCATGGGATGGCTCGCAGCGCGGCGTTATGCCGCGTCACGCGTTTCGGTGTCGGCGAGCATCGCATACAGCGCTTCGTCATTCTTCGCGCCGCGCAGCCGTTCGGCAATCGCCTCGTTACGCAGCATGCGCGATACGCCGGCGAGCGCTTTCAAATGATCGGCGCCGGCATCGAGCGGCGAGAGCAGGATGAAGAGCAGGTCGACCGGCAGCCCGTCGACCGCGTTGAAGTCGATCGGACGCGCAAGCTGCAGAAACAGCCCGCGCACGCCGCCGAGATCGGCCATCTTGGCATGCGGCAACGCGATCCCGCGCCCGAAACCGGTCGATCCGAGGCGTTCGCGTTCGAGCAAGGCCTCGCTGACTTCGCCCGCATCGAGGCCGAGCGAACGCGCCGCGAGATCGCCGACGAACGGGAAGAGCGCCTTTTTCGAATCGAGCTGGACGTGCGCGCGCACGGTCGCCGGATAAAGAAGGGAAGAAAGATTCATTGCTCTGGTCAAATCTTGTTAAACGCCGGCCGCCGCCAGACACTTAGTTGCTGGCAGGCGATCGCGGATCTGTCGTGGCAGGCCCCCCGCCATCCCGGCTTCGGGCATCGTTGGGCGCGGCCCTTAAGCCGGATGGCGGAGAAAATCCAGCCCTATCGTGGCTCGACCCAGCCGATCGTCCCGTCATCGCGGCGATAGACCATATTGTGCGTGCCCGTCCGGCTGTTGACGAAGAGCAGCGCATTGGTGTTCCTGAGGTCGAGCATCATCACCGCGTCGGACACGCTGCTGCTCGGAATATCGACGCGCGTTTCGGCGATGATCGCGGGTGCATCGCCCGCATCGTCTTCGCCGCCGCCGTCGAACACGGTGTAACCCGCATTGTCCTCGATCTCGTCGACCGTCGGCGAAGGTGCCGCCACGCCGTTGTTATGATCCTTCAATCGCCGCATATAGCGCCTGAGCTGCTTTTCGATGCGCTCGGCGGCGCCTTCGAATGCGACATGCGCGTCCTGCGCCTGGCCGTGCCCCTTCAGCACCAGCCCCTGCATCACATGCGCGACGATGTCGCACTGGAAACTGTCGTGCGGCCCCTTCCCGAAGGTCGCGTGCGCCCCGATTGCGCGCGAGAAATATTTGTCGGCAATCGCGTTCATCCGATCCGATACGTGCGACTGCAATGCTTCGCCGGTTTCGATCTGGTGGCCAGAGACGCGGATTTCCATTTTTCTTCTCCTTCTTGGCCGGTGCGATGACTTAAGGGAGGGTCATCACACCGTATCGAGCCACAGCGGCTGGTTCAGCCCTGCGACAAATTCGGCGTGGCGCGCGAGTTCGGCGGCCGACGCCATATGGGGACGGGGTTCGCGAAAGGGGCGGTCGGGGCCGCGCGATGCGGCGGATGCCGGGGCGGTCGAGACGGTGATGCTTGCACTCGACGCGGCGAGTCCGAGGCCGATCTGCCGCCCGCCGGTCATTTCGATGTAAAGATGCGCGAGCAGTTCGGCGTCGAGCAGCGCACCATGCTTGACGCGGTGGCTGCGGTCGATGCCGTAGCGCGTGCAGAGTGCGTCGAGGCTGTGTTTCGCGCCGGGGTGGAGCTTGCGCGCCATCTGCACGGTGCAGCACATGCGCGCCATGTCGAGCGCGGGGCGGCCGGCGCGCGCAAACTCGGCGTTGACGAAACCGAAGTCGAAGGCGGCGTTGTGCGCGACGAGCGGCGCGTCGCCCAGAAATTCGATCAGTTCGTCGACGCGAGTCGCGAACAGCGGCTTGTCCGACAGGAACTGGATCGACAGCCCGTGGACCGCTTCGGCGGCGGCGGGCATGTCGCGTTCGGGATTGAAATAGGCGTGAAAGGTGACGCCGGTTTCGCGGCGGTCGACCAGCTCGACACACCCGATTTCGACCAGCCTGTCCCCGCTCCTGGGATCGAAACCCGTGGTTTCGGTATCGAAAATAATCTCGCGCATCGAGGCTTTAATCTGGACCCTATCGGGCGTGGAAACAAGAGGCGATGAATCTTATCTGGCGGTGCGTCTCGCTTTTGGGGCGGCCCGTTTCGATGATGAAATCGGCGCGCGCCCGCTTGATGCGGTCGGCGACCTGCAACCGGCGGATCGCTTTCAGTTTCGCCGCGGTCATGCCGGGGCGGCGCATCACGCGCCTCCGCTGCATCCATGCCGGCGACGAGACGACGGCGATCGCCCCGACCTTGCGCCAGCCGCCCTTTTCGAAGAGCAGGGGGATATCGAGCACGACGACGTCGCGGGCGCGGTGGCGTGCAAGAAATCGTTTCTGCGCCCGGCCGACGGCGGGGTGGACGATCGCCTCGAGCGCGGCGAGTTCGTGGGTATTGCCGAGCACCAGCGCGCCGAGTTTTTGCCGGTCGACCCCGTTCGGACCCGTGGTGCCGGGAAAGCGCGCCTCGATCGCGGCGACGAGCGCGCCGCCGGGGCCCTGCAGCCGGTGGACCTCGGCATCGGCGTCGAACACCGGCACGCCTTCGCGCTCGAACATCATCGCCGCGGTCGACTTGCCCATGCCGATCGACCCGGTGAGGCCGAGGATGAAAGGACGGCGGAGCCGCGAGCCAAGGCGTTTGCGGTGCGTCATGCCGTAAGCAGCGCGCGCAGCTCCTCGTCGCGGCCTTCGGGCGGGGATTTGCCAAAGAACAGCTCGAACGCGAGCGCGGCCTGGCCGATCAGCATGTCGAGCCCGTCGACCGTATCGAGCCCGCGCGCTTCGGCGGCCTTGAGAAGGCCCGTTTGCAGCGGTGAATAGACGAGGTCGTAGACGATTGCGTCTTCGGCGAGCGGTGACAGGTCGAGATCGAGCGGCGGCTGGCCCTTCATCCCGAGGCTGCTCGAATTGACGAGCAGCGACACCGGCGGCAGCTGCGCGTCGAGGGCGACGACATCGCCCTTGAGGCCGAAGGTCGCGAGCAGGCCCATCGCCTTCAATGGGCTGCGGTTGAGGATCGTCACCGGGCCGACATGGGCGCGGGCGAGCGCGAACAGCACGGCGCGCGCCGCGCCGCCGGCGCCGACGACCGCGACCGGCGCGCCCTCGAGATCGAGTTCGGCGAGCGGCGAATAAAAGCCCGCGGCGTCGGTGTTGGTGCCGATCAGCGATCCGTCCTTTTGCCGGACAATCGTGTTCATCGCGCCGATCGTGCCGCGGATGTCGCCGGGATCGTCGACGAGATCCATCACCGCCGCCTTGTGCGGCATGGTCACATTGCAGCCGCGCCAGTCGGGATCGGTGCGGCGCTCGGCGATATAGGCGGCGAGCTCGTCGGGCTTCACATGCGCGCGGGCGTAGTCGCCGGTGAGCCCGAGCGCTTCGAGCCAGAAATTGTGGATCAGCGGCGATTTCGACTGGGCGATCGGATCGCCGATCACTTCGGCATAGGGTTTGCTCATGATGCCGCCAATCCGGTGGTGCGCAGCCACGCCAGCAAGGGGAGCATCGGCATGCCGATGATCGTCCAGGGATCGCCCTCGACCTTTTCGAACAATTGCACGCCCGCTCCTTCGATTTCGTAACAGCCGACGGTCCAGCGAATGCTGTCCCATTCGCGCGCGACATAGTCGGCGATGAAGGCTTCGGACAAGGGGCGCATCCACAGCTTCGCCTCGCCGATCGCGCGCCACACGGGCGCGCCGTCGCGCGCGGCGACCGCGGCGCTGAACAGGCGGTGGCGCGTGCCCGCCATGCGGCGGAGATGCTCAGCAGCGTCTTCGGGGCTTTCAGGCTTTGCGAGCATCGAGCCGTCGTCGAGCGCGAGGGTGGAGTCGGCGCCGAGCACCGTCACGCCCGGAAGCCGCGACGAGATTTTGATTGCTTTCGCCTCGGCGAGCGCGTCGGCGATGTTGCGCGGGGTCTGCCCGGCGGCGAGCAGCGAGGCGGTGAGCGCCTCCTCGTCGACATGCGCCGCGCTCGTCTCGAAGTCGAGCCCGGCGGCGCGAAGCATCGCGGCGCGGCCGCTGCTCTGCGAGGCGAGGAGAAGGGTCATACCGAAGCGCGATCTTCGACGAGCTTGATCACCGCTGCGGCGGTTTCCTCGATCGAGCGGCGCGTGACGTCGATCACCGGCCAGCCATTGTCGGCGAACATCCGCCGCGCATAGGCAAGTTCGGCCTTCACGCGCTCGTCGTCGACATAGGAGGTTTCGGGCGCCTGATTGAGCGAGAGCAGGCGGTTGCGGCGTACCTGCACGAGCCGGTCGAGCCCTGTGGTGAGCCCGACGATCATCGGGCGCTTCAGCGTGTACAGCGCGCTGGGCGGCGGCGATTCGGGGACGATCGGGATATTCGCGGTCTTGAAACCGCGGTTCGCGAGATAGATGCTCGTTGGGGTTTTCGATGTGCGCGACACGCCGGCAAGCACGATGTCGGCCTGTTCCCAATTTTCCCAGCCGATGCCGTCGTCGTGCGCGACGGTGAACTGGATCGCCTCGACGCGCGCGAAATAGGCGGCGTCAAGCTGGTGCTGGCGGCCGGGCCGCGCCTTCGCTTCCTGCCCCAACATCCGCGACAGTGCGTCGGTCACCGCATCAAGCGCCGCGACCGTCGGCAGGTTGAGCGCGGTCGCGCGGCGCTCGAGGCTTACGCGCAGCTCGCCGTTCACCAGCGTGAAGAGGATCATCCCGGGGCTCGCCTGCACCTCGGCCATGATCCGGTCGAGATGCGATTCCGATCGCACCATCGGCCAGAAATGGCGCACGACCTCGACATCGTCGAACTGCGCGATCGCCGCCTTGGCGATATTTTCGAGTGTCTCGCCCGTGGAGTCGGATATGAGATGTAGGTGGAGCCGGCCCATCGCGGCACCATGGCGGGAAACTCCCGAAAAAGGCAATCCCGGATCAAGTCCGGGATGACGAATAGAGTCCTGTGGATAAGTTTTGGAGAAGCGCGGGGAGCAAATCGGGACGATCGATTCATCCCCGACCGTGTCGATTCCGCTCTATCGCTTATCCACAAGGGACGAATCTTATCCACAGGCTGTGAATAGCGGGAGAAGCGCGGGCGACTCTGTGGCGGGCGGCGGGCGCGATGGAGTCAAGCTGTTGGCAAAAAGGACGCCCCGGCCTAAAGCCGCGTTGTCCGCCGACCAACTAACCACCACAATCATATTCTATATATTATTGAGAAGAGAAAGAGGGCCCGCGTGAAGGCGTCACCGAAGAGCTTGCTGGCAACGCTGCGCGGGGTGCGTCAGGAGCGCCCGTCGCTCTGGCTGATGCGCCAAGCTGGACGCTATCTGCCCGAATATCGCGCCCTTCGCGAAACCAAGGGCGGATTCCTTGAGCTATGCTATGATCCCGAGGCTGCCGCCGAAGTGACGCTGCAGCCGATCCGGCGCTTCGGTTTCGACGGCTCGATCCTCTTCTCCGACATTCTCGTCATTCCGCATGCGCTCGGCCAGCATCTGTGGTTCGAGGCGGGCGAGGGACCCCGGCTTGCCCCGCCGCTCGTCGATAGCACACTGGCGTCGCTCGAGACGGCGCATCAGCGGCTCGATCCCGTCTATGCGACGGTGACGCGCGTCGCCGCCTCGCTCCCGTCCGAAACGACCTTCCTCGGCTTTGCAGGGAGCCCGTGGACGGTCGCGACCTATATGGTGGCGGGGCAGGGGTCGAAGGACCAGGCGGCAGCCAGGCGGCTTGCGTTCGGCGATCCAGCGGCATTCCAGGCGATCATCGATGCGATCGTCGACCTCACCGTCACCTATCTTTCGGGCCAGATCGAAAATGGCGTCGACGCGGTGCAATTGTTCGACAGCTGGGCGGGCAGCCTGTCGCCGGCGCAATATGAGCAATGGGTGATCGCGCCCAATGCCGAAATCGTTCGCCGTCTGAAGGCACTGCATCCCGATACGCCGATTATCGGCTTTCCAAAGGGTGCGGGCGGCAAGCTCCGCGCCTATGCCGACGAGACGGGAGTCGATGCGATCGGGCTCGACGAGACGGTCGATCCGCTGTGGGCCGACGGCATCTTGCCGGCGCATCTGCCGGTGCAGGGCAATCTCGATCCGCTCGCGCTCGTCGCGGGCGGCGAAGCGCTCGATACCGCGATCGATCGAATCCTTGCGGCGTTCCCGTCG
Organism: Sphingopyxis sp. MSC1_008; assembly: GCF_023197165.1. GTDB lineage: Bacteria > Pseudomonadota > Alphaproteobacteria > Sphingomonadales > Sphingomonadaceae > Sphingopyxis. Next base: position 156,240 of record NZ_JALPRD010000006.1, on the reverse strand, counting down.
CGTCCCCATATCTTCAATCTCGGCCATGGGATCGTGCCCGACACGCCGATTGCCCATGTCGAACATCTGATCAGACGCGTTCGCGGCGGATAACATATGGAACTGACAGGCTTTCTGGGGGCGACGATGCTTTGGGTCAAAGCGGCGCATATCATTTTCGTGATTTTCCTGATGGCCGGCCTGTTCATGATGCCGCGCTTTTTCGTCTATCACCATCAATGCCCCGTCGGGTCCGACGAGGACGGAAGGTGGATCGAGCGCGAGGACCGGCTGCGGCGGATCATCTTGAATCCCGCGTTGATCATCGTCTGGATCTTCGGGCTGATGCTCGCCTTCAACGGCGATTTTTGGCACGAGGGCTGGTTCATCGCCAAATTCCTGCTCGTGCTGGCGCTGTCGGGCTATCATGGCTGGATGATCGGCTATGCGAAGAAACTCGCGCGCGGCGAGCGTCCGCTCACCGAAAAGCGGCTGCGGATGCTAAACGAAGTGCCGGGGATCGCCGCGGCGATCATCGTCATCCTCGTGGTCGTCCGCCCCTGATTTTAAGCTGATTTCGTGCTTTCTCGTCACCCTGAACTTGTTTCAGGGTCCATGGCCTGTGCTTTCTTTCGGCGCAGTGCCGGACGTGAACTCAGACCGTGGATGCTGAAACAAGTTCAGCATGACGAAGTTTGAAGGATCATTCTTCACCCGAAACCGGCGTCGTCGATCTGCGGTATGCCGCTGCCCGATTGACTTAAACCCGGCCCGGATATAGGGGCCGATCAACCCCGCGCTGCGCGGGCGGCGCTTCCTCGCGCCGAAGCTATCTGTAACGGTCGTCCCACGGCCGGATAGGCACCCCAGCGGTGCATCGAAATCGACTGTAATTTTCTCCCAAAACCTATCCTGGAATCCATCCATGCATCTTAAAGAACTTAAAACCAAAGCCCCCGCCCAGCTTGTCGAAATGGCTGAGGAACTGGGGGTCGAGGGTGCCTCGACGCTGCGCAAGCAGGACCTGATGTTCTCGATCCTGAAAGAACTCGCCGAAGAGGGCGAGGAAATCATCGGGTCGGGCACGATCGAGGTCCTCCCGGACTCGTTCGGTTTCCTGCGCTCGTCCGAGGCCAATTATCTCGCCGGTCCCGACGACATCTATGTTTCGCCGAACCAGGTCCGCAAATATGGCCTGCGCACCGGCGACACCGTCGAAGGCGAAATCCGCGCCCCGCGCGACGGCGAACGTTATTTTGCGCTGACCAAGCTGATCAGCGTCAATTTCGACGATCCCGACGTCGTTCGTCACCGCGTCAATTTCGACAACTTGACCCCGCTCTATCCGAACCAGAAGCTGTCGCTCGACACCGTCGACCCGACCGTCAAGGACAAGTCGGCGCGCGTGATCGACCTCGTCAGCCCGCAGGGCAAGGGCCAGCGCGCGCTGATCGTCGCGCCGCCGCGCACGGGTAAGACCGTGCTGCTGCAGAATATCGCCAAGGCGATCACCGACAACCATCCCGAGGTTTACCTCATCGTCCTCCTCGTCGACGAACGTCCCGAGGAAGTCACCGACATGCAGCGCAGCGTGAACGGCGAAGTCGTCTCCTCGACCTTCGACGAACCCGCGACGCGCCACGTCCAGGTCGCCGAAATGGTGATCGAAAAGGCCAAGCGCCTCGTCGAGCACAAGAAGGATGTCGTCATCCTGCTCGACTCGATCACGCGCCTCGGCCGCGCCTACAACACTGTTGTCCCTTCGTCGGGCAAGGTGCTGACCGGCGGTGTCGACGCCAATGCGTTGCAGCGTCCGAAGCGTTTCTTCGGCGCCGCGCGTAACATCGAAGAAGGCGGTTCGCTGTCGATCATCGCGACCGCGCTGATCGACACCGGCAGCCGCATGGACGAAGTGATCTTCGAAGAGTTCAAGGGCACGGGTAACTCGGAAATCGTGCTCGACCGCAAGGTCGCCGACAAGCGCATCTTCCCGTCGCTCGACGTCGGCAAGTCGGGCACGCGCAAGGAAGAATTGCTCGTCGAGAAGGACAAGCTGTCGAAAATGTGGGTGCTGCGCCGCATCCTCATGCAGATGGGCACGATCGACGCGATGGAATTCCTGCTCGACAAGATCAAGGATTCGAAGACCAACGAAGATTTCTTCGACAGCATGAACCAGTAAGTCGACGCGATGGCCGTGATCGAACACGCCTTGTTGCACGTCCGTGCGGGCAGCGAAGCCGATTTCGAGGCGGCCGTCGCCGAGGCGCGGCCGTTGATCGAGGCGTCACCGGGCTTTATTTCGCTCGAAATTCGCCGCCCGACAGCAACCGGACAGGCTTATCTGCTTTTAGTGAAGTGGAGGTCGGTCGAGGACCATCGCGACGGCTTCCGGCAATCGGATCGCTATCAGCAGTGGCGGGCGTTGCTGCATCACTTTTATGACCCTATGCCAGAGGTCAGCTATTTCGGAGACGCGGTGTGATCCTGGAATTTTTAGTTCAAGCCAGTGCGGCTACCGAAGGATTTGGCGGGCCTGCCGGCATGTGGGCAGCGATCGTCAAGGATTTCTCGAACATCACCGAGCCGGCGGCTTTAGCCGCGTTCCTGCAGGTGCTGATGATCGATCTCGTCCTCGCGGGCGACAATGCGATCGTCGTCGGCGCGCTGGCCGCGGGGCTTCCCGCCGATCAGCGCAAGAAGGTCATCCTGATCGGCGTGCTCGCGGCACTGGTATTGCGGATCGCGTTCGCGCTCGTCGTGCAGCAATTGATGGGGATCGTTGGTCTGATCTTCATCGGCGGTCTGCTGCTCGCCTGGGTGGCGTGGAAAATGTGGCGTGAGCTGCGTCACGCCGGCCAGTCGCATGGTTCGCCCGAGGTTGCGGGCGACGAGCATTCGGGCCTGAAGCCCGCCAAGAGCTTTGCCGGTGCAGCCTGGGCAGTCGCTATTGCCGACGTGTCGATGAGCCTCGACAATGTGCTCGCGGTCGCCGGTGCGGCACGCGAGCATCCGGGCATCATGATCGTCGGTTTGATTTTTGCCGTCGCCCTGATGGGCCTCGCGGCGAATATCATCGCCAAATATATCGAGCGTTACCGCTGGATCGCCTATTTCGGCCTCGCCGTCATCGTCTATGTTGCGGTCAAGATGATCTATGAAGGCTGGGTCGACCCCGGCGTCGGGATCGGAACCTTGTTCGGCTAAAAAGGAAAAGCCAGCCCCGCGAAGGGCTGGCTTTTTTCTTGTCCGCCCCCATCTCTTCATCATGCCTCCGCTTCACATGACCCGCGTCGCCGTCGGCTGCGCCGACTATCCGGCGCTGCAAGCGCGGATCGCCAATTATGCGCAAGATGGCGAGATCCGTTTCGCGACGCGGTTCAAGCCCAAGCGCGCCGACGAGTTGATCGGCGGCAAGCTGCATTTCATCGTGAAGCACATTTTGGTCGGGCGCGTCGAAATATTGCGCTTCGAGGATCGCAGCGACGGGCGCATCGATATCGTGTGTGTAGCACAGCTCGAGCGTATTCATCCGCAGCCGAAACGGGCGCATCAGGGGTGGCGTTACCTTGCTGACGGCGATGCGCCCAAGGGCGTGGGCGAAGGCGACGGGCTCGCGGATCTGCCGCCCGAGCTTTACCGCGAGCTCGCTGAGCTCAGCCTGATCTAGACAGCGGCGCGGAAGCTGTCGGCGCGTGCCATCGCCCAGTAGCGGGCACTCGCCACCGATCCGGGATCGGCCAGAAGAACACCGCGTTCGTAGAATTTGTAGATGCGGTCGATCGAGTCCGAGCGCGCCGAATTGAGGCGTTCGTGGAGATGATCGGGGCGGATGGCCCACGGGGTGTCGAGGCCCATCGCGCAGCTGATATCCCACAGCGCCGAAACGGTCGCGGCCTGGAAGCGGTGCACGCGTTCGGCCTTGTCCTCGACGACGAGTCCGCTCTGGCGGCCGGCATCCTGCGTCGCGACCCCGGTCGGGCACATGTCGGTGTGGCATTTGAGCGATTGGACGCAGCCCAGCGAAAACATGAAGGCGCGCGCGGCGTTCGACCAGTCGGCACCGAGCGCACAATTGACCGCGAGCCCCGCGCCCGAATGGACCTTGCCCGACGCGGCGAGGCGGATCTCTTCCTTGAGGCCGCATCCGACGAGCGCGTTGCGTACGAAGATCAGACCCTCGCGCAACGGCATGCCGACGCGGTTCGAAAATTCGACCGGCGCCGCGCCCGTGCCGCCCTCGGCGCCGTCGACAACGATGTAATCGAGGCGAATCCCGGTCTCGATCATCGCCTTCATGACGGCATAAATTTCGTGCGGTTGCCCGACGCAGAGCTTGATTCCGACGGGCTTGCCGCCTGACGACTCGCGCAATCTGGCGGCCCACTCGACCAGCTCGATCGGGGTGGCGAACGCCGAATGCGCGGCGGGCGAGATGCAGTCCTGTCCTTCGGGAACGCCGCGCGTTGCGGCGATTTCGGCGCTGACCTTGGCGCCTGGAAGGACGCCGCCGTGCCCGGGCTTCGCACCCTGGCTCAGCTTGATCTCGATCATCTTGACCTGATCCTCCGCCGCGCGATCGCGGAAGCGTCCGGGGTCGAAGCGGCCCGCCGCGTCGCGGCAGCCGAAATAGCCGCTGCCGAGTTCCCAGACGATATCGCCGCCGTGGACGCGGTGATAGGGGCTGAAGCCCCCCTCGCCGGTGTCGTGATAGAAGTTGCCGAGCCGCGCGCCGAGGTTGAGCGCTTCGATCGCATTGGCACCGAGCGAGCCGAAGCTCATCGCCGAGATATTGAGCAATGCGGCGTCATACGGACGCGCGCACTGTGCGGTCCCGACGCGGACGCGCCGTGAACGGTCGGGTGCCATCGTCGGCGCGATGCTGTGGCTCATCCACTCATATTCGTCCGAATAGACATCGAGTTCGGTGCCGAAGGGGTGGCTGTCGAGTTCGCCCTTGGCGCGGGCATAGACGATATCGCGCTCGGCGCGCGCGAAGGGGCGGCCGTCGAGCGGACCTTCGACGATATAGGCGTAGAGGAACGGCCGCAGCTCCTCGAACAACCAGCGGATGCGCGCGATCAGCGGGAAGTTGCGGCGCAGGCTGTGGTGGCGCTGGACGGCGTCATAAATGGCGATGAGGAGCAGCGGCACCCACAGGATCAGCGTCCACCGCGCGGGCGGCCACCAAGCCGCGAAGCCGATCGCGGCAAGGAGGACGGGAAAGGCGATCCAGCGGCCCACCGGCGGTGCCGCGATCAGTTCGGTTGCGCCGCGAGCATCTCGCCCATCTTCTCCCACACCTTGTTGATCGCCTTGAGCGGGCGAATCATCACTTTGAAATCACTTATCTTTCCATCATCGTTCCAGATGATGATGTCGACGCCGTTGATCTGGATGCCGTCGAGCACGCTCTGGAACTCGAGCACTGCCTGGTCGCCGTCGACGATCTCACGCAAATAGCGGAAATCGTCGCCACCGAGGACGTCACTCGCGGCGTGGAGATAGGCGAAGACCTTGTCGCGTCCCGCCTGCGGCGTGTGGACGACGGGCGAGTGGAACACGGCATCCTCGGCGAGCAGGTCGCGAAGCGCCTGCGGGTCGCCGCCGCCCGCCATATAGGCGTGCCAGGCGGCGAGACCGGCCCCTGCTCCCTTTGGCGCGCTCATGCGAGATGCTCGGCGAAGAAGGCGCGGGTGCGGCCGTCGGCGAGCTCAGCGCCTTCCTCGTTGCGGCGGTTGCCCATCGTCGCGGCGAAACCGTGGTCGAGCCCCTGATAATCGTGAAGCGTGACCTTGGGATGGGACCCGAGCCCTTCGTGGATCTTTTTTTGCGCGTCATGGTCGACGAGATGATCTTCGGTCGGGATATGGAGCATCAGCGGATGCGCGATCGCATGGCTTTCGTTCAGCATCTGGTCGATCATGACGCCATAATAGCCGACCGACGCGTCGATATCGGTTCGCGCCGCAGTCATATAGGCGAGGCGACCGCCGAGGCAGAAGCCGACCGCGCCGACCTTGCTTGCGCCCTGACCGTGCAGCCAGCGGATCGCCGCTTCGATATCCTTGACCCCGTCGTCGGCGTCATATTGGCCGAAATAGCCGAAGGCTTCCTGCAGTTCGGCCTCGACATCGGGGTTGAGTTCGACCCCCGGCGCGAAACGCCAGAAGATGTCGGGGGCGATCGCCAGATAGCCTTCGGCCGCCCAATCGTCGCACTTCTGCCGGATGCCTTCGTTGACGCCGAAAATTTCGGGAATGACGATGATCGCGCGCGAAGCGTCGGCGTCGGGGTGCGCGACATAGGCGGGGATATCGCCCTCGCCATCGAGCGCGGGGATGGTGGTGTTCGTCGCGGACATTGGGGAGCTCTCCTGACTCTTGCTTCTTTGCAGTGAAAGCGCGAAGCTAGCGGTGCTGCGGGCGTGGCTCAAGCGGCTTACCGGCATTTCGGGGCGGAGACAGGCGATGAAGTTCAATATCGAGATCGATTGCACCCCCGAAGAGGCGCGGCGCCTGGTCGGGCTTCCCGATCTCGAGCCGCTGCACGACATTTATCTCGATCGCGTCAAGGAATTGATGGCGAAGGGAATTACCCCCGACATGGTCCAGCAGATGGTCAAGACCTGGGTGCCAATGGGCGAAAGCGGGCTCGGGCTAGTCCAGTCGCTGCTCGGGCAATTCGGCGGCGGGTTGATGGGCGGCGCGACCAAAAGCGCGGGCACGAGCGACGACGACAAGCCGGCGCGGGGACGCAAAAGCTGAGCCAAGACGTTGTAAGCGATACGATTTTTGCGCTGTCGAGCGGAATGCCGCCGGCGGCGATCGGCGTTGTGCGCGTCAGCGGGCCGGCGGCTGGGGCGGCGCTGAAAACACTCGCGGGGCGGTTGCCGCCGCCACGGCAAGCCTCGCTGGCCGAGCTGAAAAGCGCCGATGGTACGCCGCTCGACCGCGCCTTGATCCTCTGGTTTCCGGGTCCAGCGACGGCGACTGGCGAAGATCTCGCCGAACTGCATCTGCACGGTGGTCGCGCGGTGGTCGCGGCGGTCGAAGCGGCGCTTGGCGCGATGCCGGGTGTGCGGCCCGCGGTCGCGGGCGAATTCACCCGGCGCGCGTTCGATAACGGCCGGATCGACCTCGCCGAGGCCGAGGGGCTGGCGGACTTGCTTGCGGCAGAGACCGAAAGCCAGCGCGTTCAGGCGCTCGGCATGGCGAGCGGGCACGTCTCGCGCGCGGTTGCGGGGTGGCAGGATTCGCTGCTCGCGCTGATGGCGGGCGCCGAGGCCGAATTGAATTTCGCCGATGAAGATGATGTCGAAGTCGGCGAAGCTGTCGCGCGGCGTCTGATCGCGGGGATGACGGCCCTTTCGGAAGAGCTGGAGGAATGGCTGGCGCGGCCGGCGGCGGAGGTGATTGCCGAGGGATTGTCGGTGGTGATCGCGGGGCCGCCGAATGCCGGAAAATCAACTCTGATCAATGCTTTGGCGCAGCGCGAGCTGGCGATCGTTTCGCCGGTGGCCGGGACGACGCGCGATGTGATCGAGACGCCGCTCGCGCTCGACGGGATTGCGATGCGCTTTTCGGATACGGCGGGGATCCGCCGGGAGGGCGCCGATGTTATCGAAGCGATCGGGATCGACCGGGCACGGGCGGCGGTCGAGAGTGCCGATATCCTGCTGTGGCTGGGGCCGTCCAAGGAGGTGCCCGAACATCCGCGCGCGATCCTGATTGCGGCGCAGGCCGACCGGTGGCGCGCCGACGCGGCGGCGGAGGCCGATGCGGCGCATTGCGATTTGATCCTGTCGGCGACGACGGGCGAGGGGATGGACAAACTCCATCGCTATATCGTCGATATGGCGCGGACCTTGCTGCCGCGCGAAGGCGAAGCGGCGCTGCGCCAGCGCCAGCGTGTAGCACTCGTCGAGGCCCGCGATTGGCTGACGATCGAGGCGGGGTCACGCGAAGCGCGCGATTTAATCCTGCTCGCCGAGCGGCTTAGGCTCGCCGCGGCCGCGCTCGACCGGATCACCGGGCGCGCCGGAGTCGAGGACATGCTCGACGGCTTGTTCGGCCGTTTCTGCATCGGGAAATGATGTTCCACGTGAAACATCGCATCGGTCGCGACGCGGTGGATTCGATGCGCGCTTTGCGCTAAAGGCGCGGCAATCATGCAGAGTGAAGCGATTTTCGATGTCATCGTCGTCGGCGGTGGGCACGCCGGAACCGAGGCCGCAGCGGCCGCGTCGCGACTCGGTGCGCGCGTCGCGCTCGTTAGTTTCGATCCCGAGTTGATCGGGACGATGTCGTGCAATCCGGCGATCGGCGGGCTCGGCAAGGGCCATTTGATGCGCGAGGTCGACGCGCTCGACGGTTGGATGGCACGCGCCGCCGACAGCGCGGCGATCCATTATCGGATGCTCAATGCGTCGAAGGGTGCAGCGGTGCAGGGACCGCGCATCCAGGCCGACCGCAAACTTTATCGCGAGGCGATCCAGACATTGCTCGCGACGGAGGATGGCGTGACCGTGGTAGAGGGGGAGGCGGCTGCGCTTCGCCTGTCGGACGATGGCCGCGTTGAAGGGCTCGATCTGGCGGACGGCGCTGTTTTGAAGGCCGGCGCGGTTGTGCTTGCAACGGGTACATTCCTCGGTGGGCGCCTCTTCCGCGGTGAAGAGCGGATGGAAGGCGGCCGCATCGGCGAGGCGGGCGCACTCCGGCTCGCCGAACAGTTGCGCGCGGCCGACCTGCCGATGGCGCGTCTCAAGACGGGTACGCCGCCGCGGCTCGACGGACGGACGATCGATTGGGCGCGGCTTGAGGAGCAGCCCTCGGATAGCGCTGAGGGCGCGCGTTGGACCTGTTCCACGTGGAACAGCGAACGCACGGTGCCGCAGATTTTTTGCGCGATCACGCGGACCAATGCCGAAAGCCACGCGATCATCGCGGCGAACCTCGATCGCTCGCCTTTGTTCACTGGCGCGATCGGTGCAGCGGGACCGCGCTATTGCCCATCGATCGAGGACAAGATCCACCGCTTCGCCGACCGCGACGGGCATCAGGTGTTCCTCGAACCCGAGGGACTCGACAGCTTCCTCGTCTATCCGAACGGGATTTCGACCTCGCTTCCCGCCGATGTTCAGCTTGCGATGCTGCGGACGATGGAGGGGCTCGAAGCCGTCGAGATGGTCGTCCCGGGCTATGCGGTCGAATATGATCATATCGACCCGCGCGCGCTCGACCGGACCTTGCAGGTGCGCGCGATGCCGGGACTTTGGTGCGCGGGGCAGATCAACGGCACGACCGGTTATGAAGAGGCGGCGGCGCAGGGGCTGGTCGCCGGCGCCAATGCCGCGCTCGCTGCGCAGGGTCGCGATCCATTGATCCTCGATCGGTCCGAATCTTATATCGGCGTGATGGTCGATGACCTCGTGTTGCAGGGGGTGACCGAGCCCTATCGCATGCTCACCGCGCGTGCTGAATATCGCTTGCGACTCCGCGCCGACAATGCCGCGACGCGTCTGACGCCGAAGGGGATCGCATTGGGATTGGTGCGGCCCGCGACGGCCGCGCTATTTGCGGCGCGGCAGGGTGAGCGGGCGCGCGCCGAAGCTTTGCTCGATGCCCCGGTTGCGACCGCCGATTATGCCGTGGTGGGGCTGGCGCTTCCGGGCGATGGTATCGCGCGCAAGCGGATCGACCTGCTGCGCTATCCCGATATGACGATGGCTCGGCTCGCCATGCTTGCTCCCGAACTGGATTCGATCGATCGGGCGATCCTGTCCGAGATCACCGAGGATGCGCATTATGCGCCCTATATCGCGCGGCAGGATGCCGAGCTCCGCGCGCTCGCGGCGAATGAGGCGATCATACTCGATCCGGCGCTCGACTACGCCGCGATCGGCGGGCTGTCGCGCGAGATGGTCGAGCGGCTGACGAAGGCGCAGCCCGAGACGCTGGGGCAGGCGGCGCGGATCGATGGTGTAACACCCGCGGCGCTGACCGCGATCATGGTGCATAGCCGGCGGCGCGCGGCGTGAGCCGGCCGGTGTTCGAGAATAGAGGATGTGCGCGTGTCGGTTGACCTGCTCGATAATGAGGATGCCGCGCGCGCCTGGATCGGCGAGGCCTTTGCGCCGACCGCTGGTCAATGGAAACAGCTTGAGGGCTTCATCGATCTGCTGATCGCCGAAAGTGCGCAGCAGAATTTGATCGCGTCATCGACGATCCCGACGATGTGGGTCCGGCATATCGCCGACAGCGCGCAGCTGCTCTCGTTGGACACGCGCGACGGCGACGGTCTCTGGATCGATCTAGGGAGCGGCGCGGGGCTGCCGGGTCTGGTGATTGCTATATTGAGCGATCGGCCGGTGCTGCTCGTTGAATCGCGAAAACGACGCTGCGACTTCTTGCGGCACGTCGCTGCCGAGCTTGGCCTTGCAAATGTCGAGGTCGTCGAAGCGCCCTTGGAGCGGATCGAGACCCGATCTGCCGCGACGATCAGCGCGCGCGCTTTTGCGCCTCTCGACAAGCTGCTCGACTTATCCGCCCGTTTTTCCACCGAATCGACGCGTTGGCTGCTGCCAAAAGGCCGAAACGCGGTTAAGGAACTGGCTTTGCTGCCCCAGCCATGGCAGAGAATGTTCCACGTGGAACAGAGCCGCACCGATGCCGAGAGCCAGATTTTGATCGGCTCCGGAAAAATCACGGCAAAACAGCGAGGAAAGCGATGATCCGCATTGCCGTGGCGAACCAGAAGGGTGGGGTCGGCAAGACGACGACCGCGATCAACCTGGCCACCGCGCTCGCAGCAACGGGCTGGCGCACGCTGATTATCGACCTCGATCCGCAGGGCAATGCGTCGACGGGGCTCGGCATCAAACAGTCGCAACGCGAATGTTCGAGCTATGAACTGCTGCGCGGCGACGCGACGCTCGCCGAATGTGCGATTCCGACTGCGGTGCCGCGGCTCGATATCGTCACCGCGACGGTCGACCTCTCGGGCGCCGAGATCGAGCTGATCGAATTTCAGGACCGGCTGCACCGCCTGCAACAGGCGCTGTCGGGCGCCGAGGCGGGGCAGTGGGATATCTGCCTGATCGACTGCCCGCCATCCTTGGGCATGCTAACGCTCAACGCGCTGATCGCGGCCGAATCGCTGATCGTGCCGCTGCAATGCGAGTTTTTCGCGCTCGAGGGGCTGAGCCAGCTGCTGACCACGGTCGAGCGCGTGCGCGAGCGCTTCAATCAGAAATTGTCGATCCTGGGCGTCGCGCTGACGATGTTCGATCGCCGCAACCGGCTGACCGATCAGGTGTCGGATGATGTGCGCGAAGTGCTTGGCCCGGTCGTGTTCGAAACGGTGATCCCGCGCAATGTTCGCTTGTCCGAGGCGCCGAGCCATGGCCTGCCGGCGCTTATCTATGATCATCGCTGCGCCGGATCGGCGGCGTATATCGCACTCGCGCGCGAGTTGATCGATCGGCTTCCTAACGTCCGCAAGGCTGCTTAAATGTCTGATAATCAAGACGAAACAGGATCGGAATCGACGCCTGCACGCAAGCGCCCCTCGGGCCTCGGCCGCGGTCTCAATGCGCTGTTTGGCGATGTCGCGGTCGAGGCGCCGGTGCTCGCGACACCCGGCAGCGCCGCGAAAGCCACGCCGGTGACGGGCGATTCGGTGCAGCATGTCCCCGTCGGGGCCATTCGCCCGCTGCCGGGCCAGCCGCGCCGCCATTTCGACGAAAATGCGATTGCCGAGCTTGCCGATTCGATCGGGCTGCGCGGATTGCTGCAACCGATCATCGTCCGCCGCGCACCCGATGGCGAGGGGTATCAGCTTGTCGCCGGCGAAAGGCGCTGGCGCGCGGCGCAGCGCGCGGGGCTGCATCAGATCCCCGCGCTCGTGCGCGAACTCGACGATGCCGCGACCTATGAGATCGCGCTGGTCGAGAATATCCAGCGCCAGGACCTCAATGCGATCGAAGAGGCGAGCGCCTATCGCCGCCTGATCGAGGATTTCGGGCATAATCAGGAAGCGCTGGCGAAACTGGTCGGCAAGTCGCGCAGCCATGTCGCGAATCTGATGCGCCTGCTCGACCTGCCTGCCAGCGTGCAGGCGCTGGTCGGCGACGGATCGCTCGCGATGGGGCATGCGCGCGCGCTGATCGGCGCCGACGACGCCGAGGCGATCGCGCGCCGCGTCGCGAAGGAGGGGCTGTCGGTCCGTGCGGTCGAGGCGCTGGTGCGCACGGGCAGGGGCGGCGATGCGCCGCGCAAGGCGCCGCTTGAATTTAAAAGCGCCGACGGCGGGCGCGATCCCGATATCGTCGCGGTCGAGCGGCATTTGTCCGAACTGCTCGGAATCGGTGTCGCGATTCAATATGCGGGCGAGGGCAAGGGCGCGTTGACGCTGAAATTCGCGTCGCTCGACCAGCTCGACATGATCTGCCAGCGCTTGTCGGGTGAATCGATCTGATTTGCGCTTTGTCGGCGCACGCGCGATTCTGATCCGGCGCCGCTTAATTTGTGCCAGTCCGGGCCGTTAGTGACGGAAACGCGGTCCCCCCCGATTCGCTTTAGATGCTGTTAAAACATTGATTTCGCCCGATTACATTGCGCAGCACGGGCCAATTCCTTTTGTGCTGTTAACCAAGCTTGCTGGCAAAGCCTGAACAGGTCTCCCGCTAAGTAGGTCGCCGAATGGGGTGGGATTTCCATTCGAATTTAGACCGAATTCAAGGGACCAAATCATATGCGCAACTATGGAATGAAGCGCGCCCTCGCGGGCGCCGCGATTGCTGCCCTCGCCATGAACGCCTCGGCGGCGCATGCGGCGTCGGCCTCGGGCACGGCGACGGCCAAGATCCTGCGCCAGATCACGCTCACCAAGACCAGCGACCTGCAATATGCGACGATCATCAGCGGCGCGACCGCCTCGACCGTCGCGGTGTCGACCGCTGGTGCCGCGACCTGCGGCGCGGGCCTGACCTGCACGGGGACGACGACGGCGGGCAATTATACCGTCCAGGGCACGAACGGTGCCGTGGTGCTGGTCGGCGGCGATTCGAGCGTCACGCTCAACGGTTCGCTCGGCGGTACGATGACGTCGACGCTGACCTATTCGTCGCCGAACATTACGCTGAGCCCGACCGGGGGCAGTTTCCAGGTCGGCGGCACGCTGAGCGTCGGCGCCAACCAGGCGTCGGGCGACTATTCGGGGACGTTCAACGTCACCGCAAATTACCAATAAAGGTTGGGGGGCTTGGCGGGCCGAGATCCGCCAGCCGTTAAAATGGGGTTGTCGGGCTTGCGTCCGGCGACCCCTTTTTTGCGCAAGTCACTCGATGGTTAGCGAAATATCAACCATGTCGGCGCAGACAGGATGCGACCATTGGGACGGTGTGGGGCCGTTTCCCGGACGATTGTGGGGATCGTATCCAATGCTTCGTTTTTTGAGGGCCTTTGGCCTGTTCACCGCGGCTGCGCTTGGCACCGCGGCCTCGCCCGCGCTGGCGTCGGGCGACCTGCTCGTCGCGCCGACGCGCGTCATCCTCGATGGATCGCGCGGGACCGAGGTGGTGCTGAACAATATCGGCACCGAGCCCGCGACCTATCGCATCAGCCTCGAGATCAAAAGGATGACCGCCGAGGGCGGGCTCAACGAGATCGCCGAAGAGAATGTGACGGCGGCCGAGCGGGCCGCGCTCGACATGATCGTGTTCAGCCCGCGCCGTGTCACCCTGCCGCCGAACCAGCCGCAGGTCGTACGCGTCGGGGTGCGCTTGCCCGAGGGGACGCCGCCGGGCGAATATCGGGCGCATATGCTGTTCCGTGCGGTGCCCGATGCCGCGCCGGCGACTGGCGAGCCCAAGCCGGCAAGCGAGGGCGTGTCGATCGCGCTGACGCCGATCTACGGGATCACGATTCCGGTGATCGTCCGCGTCGGCGACCTCGGCGCCGAGGCGTCGATCGGCGAGGCGTGGGTGAGCGACACGCAAGATGGGCCGGCGTTTAATTTCGACCTGACGCGCACGGGCAGCCGGTCGGTCTATGGCGATATCGAGGTGACGCGGCCGGGGACCCCCGAGCCGCTGCTCGTCGCGCGCGGTATTGCGGTCTATCCTGAGGTGGGTGCGCGCAAGGTGTCGCTCCGCGTTCCGGACGAGCTTGCGGCGAAGCTGAAGGGGCCGGTGCATATTCGCTACACAGAGGATCGCGAAATCGGCGGCGGCACGATCGACGAGGCCGAGCGGGTGGTGAAATGATCGGATAGATCGGAGCGAAGCGGGCGGGGCAATGATCCGCGCGGCGCTCTCTCGACTAACCACGGCGATACTGGCCGGACTGGCGCTGGTGGGGCTTGTTCCCGTCGGCGCCGAAGCCGCCCAGAAAAAGCCGGTATCGATTACCAACGACAACTGGGCGCCGAACGAGGACGACAGCTGGCTGTTTGATGTGCGCTCGGGGCAATATCGGCTCGGCGACGGGGTGCGCGGCTATCAGACGCCGCAGGGTGTGTGCGTCGACCTGGGCGATGTCGTGCTCGCGCTCGACTTGGCGGTGCGCGTCGACAAGAAGTTGCGTCGCGCAACCGGCTGGGTGTTCGACGAGCGGCGCAGCCTGACGATCGACCGCGATGCGGGCGAAGTGCGCGCGGGGAGCGAGGGCTTTCGCCTGGCCGCAACAACGATCCGCGACACGCCCGCGGGCTGGTGCGTCGATCTCGATAGCCTCAATAGCTGGCTCGGCGTGCCGCTCGCTGCCGATCTGTCGAATGCGGTGCTGCGGATCGATTCGAAGGACAAGCTGCCGTTCCAACTCGCCGCCGAGCGGCGCGCGCGCGCGGCGTCGATCCGCCCGCAAGTCGCATTCGATCTCGCGACCCTCCCCCAGACGGCGCGGCCATATCAGGCGTGGGCGACGCCGTCGGTCGATGTCGTCGCGTCGGCGGGGGTGGTGTCGGACAAACGCGGCGGATCCTATGTCCAGGGGCGCTACGAGATTTTCGCGGCGGGCGAGGCGGTCGGGCAGAGTTTCGACGCGCGGCTGTCGTCGGACAATGAGGGCGTGCCCGACACCTTACGCATGCGGCTCTATCGCACCGATCCGCAGGGGCAACTGCTCGGGCCGCTGAAGGCGACGCATTATGGGCTGGGCGATGTCAGCCTGCTCTCGACGGGAATCGTCGCAGCGTCGGCACCGGGGCGCGGCGCGGTACTGACAAATCGGCCGATCGAACGCCCCGACGCTTTCGATAAAACGACCTTTCGCGGCGATCTGCCCGCAGGCTGGGATGCCGAGCTGTATCGCAATGGGCAATTGCTCGCTTTCACGAGCCCGAACGGCGACGGGCGGTACGAGTTTATCGACGTGCCGCTGCAATATGGCGCGAACCGCTTCGAGATTGTGCTTTATGGGCCGCAGGGAAAGATACGCCGCGAAATCCGACAGGTGCAGGTGGGGATGGATTCGATCCCGCCGCAGCAGACCTGGTATTGGGCGGGCTTCGCGCAGGAAAATGCCGACCTGATCGAATTCGGCGACCGGGGGCGCGGGGCGTTCCGCCGCGGCTGGCGCGGGACGATCGGGATCGAGCGTGGGCTCGACACGCGCACGTCGGCGGCCGCCTATGTCCACAGCCTGCTGATCGAAAATGTCCGCTATAATTATGGCGAGGTGGCGCTGCGCCGCTCGATCGGGCCGACCTTGCTCGAAGTCGGGGGATCCTACGCCGACAATGGCGGCTTCGCGGCGCGCGCGAGCTGGCTTGCGGCGTTCGGCGAAACCTATGTGCGCGCCGATGCGATGCGCGGTTGGGGCGGCTTTGTTTCGGACCGTTTGATCAATAATATCAACGGAATATACTCGGTGGCCGTCGACCAGTCGGTCAAGCTGGGATCCACGGTGCTGCCGCTGCATTTCGATGTGCGGCAGGTCGAGAGATGGTCGGGGGTCAACAGTCTGGAAGCGAGCGCGCGCGCGTCGGCGAGCTTCCGTGCGCTGACCTTTACCGGCCAGCTCGACTGGACCCGGACCAAGGTGCCGATCGGCCCCGATCCGCCCGACAATCTCACCGCCAGCCTGCTTGCCAACGCCCGCATCGGGCGCGTTCGCGTCCGTGGTGAGGCGCGTTTTGCGCTGTCGGGCGCGAATGCCGATTCGCGCATGACCGTGATCGGCGAATGGGCAGGGAAGGGCGACGCCGAATGGCGCACCGAGCTCGGCTATGACCGCGGGCTCGATCGCGCGCGGGCGGGGCTGGGATATACGCGCCGTTTCAACAAGTTGCAGTTGACTGGATTCGGCGAGGTCGCGAGCGACGGGTCGGTCGCGGCATCGCTCGCGCTCGCTTTCAGCTTTGGGCCGAGGTCGGCTGGCGGCTGGCGGGTGTCGAGCGAAAAGCTTGCCAGCCGGGGGCAAGTGGTCGCCGAAGTGTGGATGGACGAGAATGGCGACGGCATCCGCCAGCCGGGCGAAGCCGCGCTTCCCGACGTGCCGCTGACCGCGGGCAACGCCTTTGTCGATGCCGCGACCGACAAGACGGGGCGCGGCGCGATCGACGGGCTCGAACCCTTCCGGCCCGTGATGATCGGCATCGACGCGGGCAGCCTGCCCGATCCCTACGTCCAGCCCGCGCTGCCGGGGGTCGTGGTGACGCCGCGGCCCGGCGTCGCGACGCGCGTGCTGCTGCCGATGGCGGCGGCGGGCGAGATCGAGGGCAGCTTTCGGCGCGATGGCGGCAACCCGATCGAGGGGTTGGGGGTCGAACTCGTTGACGCCGAGGGCCGGGTGCGCGCGACGACGATCACCGAATTCGACGGCTATTTCCTGTTCGAGGGCGTCGCTTACGGGCGCTATACGGTGCGGCTGGGCAAGGCGTCGGCGGCGGTGCTGAGGCTCGACGGGGCTTTTGCGATCGGCGCGGTTCCGGGCAAGGCGACGCCGCGCGTACGGCTGGGAACGGTCACGCTGAAGCCGCTGCGCCGCGATGTTGCGATGCGGGATGAGGCGCAGCCTGGCGGAAACAGCGCTCGCGGGCCGCCGGACGCAGGGGGTGATGGATTATAGTCGCTACGCTGCTTTGGGGTGGTGAGCGGACGGCAAACCACTCCCGCTTCGTCATCCCGGACTTGATCCGGGATCCACGACGACGGCGCAGCTATGGATCCCGGATCAAGTCCGGGATGACGATGGGAAGAAGGTCCACAATCGGTCGAATGTGGACGTTTAATCGCCGTCAACTCAGCAACGGCTCCAGCGCGTCCCATTCACGGTCGACCGCGCGGCGGCCGGCGTCGATCGCGGCGCGGATCTTCGCGGGATTGAATTCGAGCGTTTCGGCGACTTCTTCCTCGGGCTCGATGATGCGGATCGGGGCGAAGCGGTAGCGGGCGATCTGGACGTCGAGCGGGCGGAGAATGCGCGCGGCCTGCGCGCCGCCGATGCCTTCGTTCTGGAGCGCTCGAAGCTGGCCCTCGCGCGCTGCGATCAGGTCGTTGATCAGCGCGGCGCCGGCGAGGTCGTTCGCCGACACTTCGGATTGCAATATATCGACGGCACGCAGCCCGATCTTGATCAGATTGGGGAAGGTGCGCACCGGGCCGGGACGCGGCGCGGGCGAGGCGCGCACCGCGATCACCCCGCGCGGGTTCATTTCAAGCGCCGAACTGAGCGGAGTCACGTCGCGCACGCCGCCGTCGACCCATTGTTCCTCGGTCCCGTCGCTCGCGCGCGTTTTGAGCGGATCGAAAAACAGCGGCATCGCGCAGCTGGCGTAGACCCAATTGTGAATGCCGGGCACGCTCTCGTCGATGCTGCGATAGGTGCCGGTGCCGAGATTGACGACGCCGAGCAGCAACTTGCACCCGCTCGCGCGCAGTTTTGCGTCGTTCGCGAAGCCCTTGAGCAGCCGTTTGAGCGGCGCGGTGTCGTAGAGCGCATCCTCGCCGAGCAAGCCGCCGACGACGCCGAGCGGGCGCGATTTGTAGATCGAGCTGTTGCCGCGAATGCCGAGCCAGGCGTCGAGCAGGCCGGGCACATCGTCCTGCGCGACGCCGAGCGCCTGGATCGCGCCGGTCGATACGCCCGCGACAATGTCGAGGCGGACGCCGCGATTGACGACGAGTTCGTGGACGACGCCGACCTGAAAGGCGCCTTTCGCGCCGCCGCCGCTCAATACGATTGCCAGACCGCCTGCCATGCCGTGCGCCTCCTTGGCTAAGGTGGTTTTACAGCAAGATGGATCGCTTCCCAAGACGCGAAGCCGCGTTTTCGCGAGAATCGCGAAGCGGTGTTAACCACTTTTTATCCATGATTGGCCACAGGGGTAGCGAGCATGAATTTGCCTGTGGGGAAACATCATAATGTCCGACGCTTTTGGTTCGAAAAGCCGCCCGACGAGCGCCGACGTCGCCATCATTGGCGCCGGCCCGGCGGGACTGACTGCCGCCTATCAGCTGACCCAGCAGGGGTATAGCGTCACGGTGATCGAAAAGGACCCTGTCTACGTCGGCGGGATCAGCCGCACGGTCGAGCATGAGGGTTTTCGCTTCGACATCGGCGGCCACCGCTTCTTTTCGAAGAGCCGCGAAGTCGTCGATCTGTGGAACGAGATCCTTCCGCATGATTTCATCGAGCGCCCGCGGATGAGCCGCATCTATTATGAAGGCAAATTCTATAGCTATCCGCTGCGCGCATTCGAGGCGCTGTGGAACCTCGGCGTCGTTCGTTCGACGCTGTGCATGATCAGCTATGCCAAGGCAAAGCTGCTGCCGAAAAAGACGGTGCGCAGTTTCGAGGACTGGACGATCAACCAGTTCGGGCGGAAGCTTTATTCGATCTTTTTCAAGACCTATACCGAGAAGGTGTGGGGCATGCCGTGCGACGAAATGTCGGCCGACTGGGCGGCGCAGCGCATCAAGGGGCTTAGCCTCGGCGGTGCGGTGATCGACGGGCTGAAGCGGAGCCTTGGGCTCAACAAGCGTCCGAACGACGGCATGGCGACCAAGACCCTGCTCGAAACCTTCCGCTACCCGCGGCTTGGCCCCGGCATGATGTGGGATGCGGCGCGCGACAAGGTTGTCGCGGGCGGCAACCATGTGCTGATGGGCCACAGCTTCAAGCAATTGACGCAGGATCAGGTGAGCGGCCGCTGGCGGATGACCGCCACGGGACCCGACGGCGACGTTGTGATCGATGCGGGCCATGTGATCAGCTCGGCGCCGATGCGCGAACTCGCGGCGCGTATCCATCCGCTGCCGGCGTGCGCGCTGAATGCCGCGCCGAACCTCAAATATCGCGATTTCCTGACCGTCGCGCTCAAGATTCGCTCCGAAGACCTGTTCCCCGACAACTGGATCTATATCCACGACAGCAAGGTGCAGGTCGGCCGGGTACAGAATTTCCGCAGCTGGTCGCCCGAAATGGTGCCCGACCCCGAACTCGCGTGCGTCGGGCTTGAATATTTCTGTTTCGAGGGCGATGGGCTCTGGGCGGCGAGCGACGAAAAGCTGGTCGCGCTGGCGACGAAGGAAATGGAAATCCTGGGCCTCTGCGACCCCGAAGACGTCGTCGGCGGCGCGGTGGTGCGCCAGGAAAAGGCCTATCCGGTCTATGACGATGATTATGCCCTGCACGTCGAGACGATGCGCAGCGAGCTCGAGGCGTGCTATCCGACGCTGCACATGGTCGGGCGCAACGGCATGCACCGTTACAACAACCAGGATCATGCGATGATGACCGCGATGCTGACGGTGCGCAACATCGTCGCGGGCGAAAAACTCTATGATATCTGGGGCGTCAACGAAGATGCCGAATATCATGAGAGCGGCACCGAGGGCGAACAGGCCGCGCTCGCGTCGGTTCGCGACGTGCCTGCGCGCGTGGCGAAGGCCGCGTAAGCGCTTGGCCGGGGGGATCGGCGCCATGCTACCGGTGACCAGATTGATCGCGTCGGTGCGGCGCGGCGAGATTCGCTGGCTGAACTATCTGCTCGCGAGCGGGCTCGCGCTCGGTAGCGATGCGGGGCTTTTCCTGCTGCTGCTCGACGCCGGGCTCTCGCCCGTAACGGCCTCGGCGACCGGCTATTGCGCCGGGATTCTCGTGCACTGGATGGTGTCGAGCCGGCTCGTCTTTGCCGACGGCGCCGCGGCGCGCGGCACGGGTGAACGCCATCGCCAGAAATTGCTCTTTGTCGGATCGGCGCTCGTCGGTCTCGCCGTCACGACAGCGCTCGTCGGCGGCGGCAGCGCGCTCGGCCTCGATCCGCGGCTCGCAAAGCTCGCGGCGATCGTCGTCAGCTTTCAGACGACCTATTTGCTGCGTCGCCATATCGTGTTCCGGGCTGCCGTGGCATGAGCGACGCGTCGGCGCTTCCAGCGGGCGCGGAGCCGTCGGTTCGCGCTCCGGCGCCCGGCGGTATCGTGCTGGGCCCGTGGTTCACTCCGGTGCGGATCGCACTGATCATCTGGGGGCTGATGAGCCTCGTCGCAATCGTCGCCAAATGGCATGCGATCGGCGCGCTCGATCTGTCGGATACCGACGATGCGATGCGCATGGCGCAGGTGCGCGACCTCCTTGCCGGGCAAAGCTGGTGGGACCTTTCGCAATATCGCGTCAATCCGGCGGGCGGCGGGGTGCTGATGCACTGGTCGCGCATCGTCGATGCGCCGCTCGCGGCGGGGATCTGGCTCCTTAAACCGCTGTTCGGGCAGGCGATGGCCGAACGGATCGTGATGACCTTGTGGCCGCCGCTGCTCGGCGCTGCGCTCAGCGCGGCTTGCGTGCTCGGTTATCGCAATTTGTCCGACCGGCGGATCGCTTATGTCGTGCCGCTCTTCCTGATCATGTCGGGCTATATATTGGTGCAGTTCCGCCCGCTTCGGGTCGACCACCACGGCTGGCAGATTTTCTTCGCGATGCTGGTCATGGCGCAGGCGCTGCGGCCCGCAACATGGCGGGCGGGTGTGCTCGGCGGACTGTTCGCCGCGGCGCTGCTCGCAATATCGATCGAAGGGCTGCCGATTGTTGCGCTGTTCGCGGGCCTTGCCGCGCTACGCTGGGCGCTGCACGGGCGCGCCGATGATCGCGCCCGGCTGTGCGGCTATATGGGCGCGCTCGCGGGCGGCGCCTTGCTGCTCCAATTTGCGACGCGCGGCCCCGTGGGGTTGCTCGGCAGCTGGTGCGATTCGCTTTCGGCGCCCTATATGGCGGCGTTCGCGGCCGCCGCGGCGGTGACTTTCGCGGCCGCGCGGGGCAATCCGGGCCAGCCTTGGATCCGCTTCCTGCTGCTGGGGCTGGCGGGCGTGGCGGCGGCGGGGGCGTTGGTGTGGACCGAACCGCAATGCGCGAACGGGCCCTTCGCGACGCTCGATCCGATCGTCGTGAAATATTGGTATCGCAATGTCCTTGAGGGCCAGCCCCTGTGGGTGTCGGGGCCGCACGATGCGATCCATGTGCTTGTCCCGTCGCTGATCGGACTTGCCGGGTCGCTGCTTGCGTGGCGAAGCGGCTCGACGGCCGTCGACCGCCGGAATTGGGCGACGATCATCGTCGCCTTGATCGGCGCTGCGGCCTTGTCGGTGGTCGTCCTGCGCAGCGTTTCGACCGCGCACGTCTTTGCCTTGCCCGGCTGCGCGTGGCTCGGGCTGCGCGCCTGGGCGTGGGCGCGAACGATTCCATCGACCTTGCCGCGCATCCTCGCGTCGGCTGCCGCCGCGCTGACGCTGCCGCTGCTCGGCAGCATGGCGGTGGCCGCCGTGCTCGGGCTGGTCGTGCCGTCGCTGAAAGCCGAGGAGGAGAAGGCGAGCAAAGAGGCCGCCGCGGCCAATCCCTATAAGGAAAATTGCCTCGATCCCGCGGCGATCGCCGACTTGGACCGCCTTCCGACGACGACGATCCTGACCCCGATCGATCTGGGGGCTCCGGTGATTTTCTGGACGCGCCACAGCCTGGTCGCGACGCCGCATCACCGTAATAAGGAGGCGATGGCGGACTCGATCCGCGTCTTCGCCGGCGATCCGGGACAGGCCGAGGCGCTCGTCCGCAAGCAGGCGGCGACGCTGATTGCGTTTTGCCGCACCGCGAACGACTTCTCGAAATATCGCCGGGCGCGAAAAGATGCGCTCGCGGCAGAGCTTTACGCGGGAACGCCGCCCGTATGGCTCGAAGCGGTGCCGATCGCGTCGCGCGCCGGGCTGTCGGTGTGGCGGGTGAAGCCCGAGTAAGGCGTCAGGCGGCGCGGAAGGTCAGCGCCGCACCGTTCATGCAATAACGCGTGCCCGTCGGTTTCGGCCCATCGTTGAAGACGTGGCCGAGATGACCGCCGCAGCGTTTGCAGTGCACTTCGGTGCGCGCATAGCCGAGTTCATGGTCGGTTGCGGTGGCGATCCCGCCCTTCAGCGGTGCCCAGAAGCTCGGCCAGCCGGTGCCGCTGTCGAACTTGGTCCGGCTCGAATAGAGCGGCAGCGCGCAGCCGGCGCAGTCGAAGGTGCCGCTGCGCTTTTCCTTGTCGAGCGGGCTGGTGAAGGGGCGCTCGGTCGCCGCTTCGCGGAGCACGCGATATTGCAGCGGCGACAGGCGCTTTTTCCATTCGGCGTCGGAAAGCTGCCAGCCGGGCTGCGCTTTCGGACGCGACGATTTGGCGAAGAGCATCGGCGCGCCGATGATAGCGCCGCCGAGCGCGAGTCCGCCGAGGATGTAACGACGTTCGATCATATTCTCGATACGTGCGCCGTGGCCAAAGGGTTACAGGGGCGCGTCAATATTTCTCGATCTGCACGGGGATCGACCGGAAACCGTGGACGAAACAGGCATGGACGCGCTCGGGGGTGCCCGTCACGGTCACGCGCATCCGCCGCGCCGCCATTTCCTCGAGCAGAATGCGCAGTTGCAGCTCGGCAAGGCGCGCGCCGACGCAGCGGTGGACGCCATAGCCGAACGAGAGGTGCCGCCGCGCGTTTTCGCGCGTCAGGTCGATGTCGTCGGCGTCGCTGAACACGCTTTCATCGCGATTAGCCGACAGATACCAGAGGATCAGCTTGTCGCCCTTGGCGATCTGGTGCCCGAACAGTTCGGCATCGGCGAGCGCGGTGCGCCGCATATGCGCGAGCGGGGTCTGCCAGCGGATGATCTCGCTGACCGCATTGGGGATCAGTGCCGGATCGGCCTCGAGCTTCGCGCGCTGCTCGGGGAACTGGTCGAGGCCGTAAGCGAGCCCCGACATGGTGTTGCGCGTCGTGTCGTTGCCGCCGACGATCAGGAGGACGAGGTTCCCGATGAACTCGTACTTGTCCATGTGGCTCATCGCTTCGCTGTGCAGCATCATCGAAAGCAGGTCGGGGGTCGGCGGCTGGTTCGCCTTTTCCATCCACAGCCGCTGGAAATAGACGAAAGCTTCCTCAAGCACCGCGCGGCGCTGTTCCTTGAGTTCGACCTTTTGCGCGAGTTCGACGTCGCCCATCCAGTCGGACCATTCGCTGAGCTTGCGCCGGTCTTCCCACGGGAAATCGAACAGGATCGCGAGCATCTGCGTCGTCAGTTCCATCGACACGCGGTCGACCCAGTCGAACGTCTCGCCCCACGGCAGGCCGTCGAGCACTTCGCCGGTGCGGTTTCTTATGTCTTCGCTAAGCCGCGTCATTTCGGCGGGGGTGAAGGCCGGGGCGACGGTGCGGCGCTGGTCGGTGTGCTGCGGCCGGTCCATCGCGATGAACATCGGCAGCTTGAAATCCTCATCCTCGTCGCGTTCGAGGATCGTGATCCCGCCATATTCCCACGAAGAACTGTAAATGTCGGGCAACGCCTCGACATGCTGGATCGCCTGGTGACTCGCGATATTCCAATAGGGCCCGTGGACGCTGTCCTCGCACTTCACGATGCCGCCCAATTTGCGGAGTTCGGCGAAGGGCTCCTGCCAGCGATCCTCCGAATAGATCGCGGCGGGGCTCATGTCATAGGCATGAGTGACAGGCTGGGGCTTCGCTGCGGTCGCCATCGGGGGGCCTCCTCTCTTTGCAAGGGACTCGCCGCGACGCTTGCCGCCGTCGGCGAAATCAGTTGCAGAATGCCACTGCTAACAGCTTTGTCAATGAGACTGGGACGAAGCGGCCTGCGCCGCCGCCGCGGCCGACAGAACGGCCTTGTTACGGCGCCAGAATTTCCAGCCGCTGCCGCTGCTGAGAACGCCCGACCGGAACAAGCGTACCGACAGGAAGATCACGAGTGCGACCCAGATGGCCTGCCAGCCGAGCGCGAGCAAATGCACCGCCTTGGCATCGTCGGTCGCGGCGCGCGCCGCCATCGCGAGCGGTGAGGAGAAGGGGAAGATCTGCGCGAAATGGGCGAGGCCGCTGCCCGGCGCGCTCGCGGCCGCCGCCGACAGGCTGAACATGCCGACCTGGAAGATGGTGATCGGCAGGCTGAGCATCTGGATTTCGCGCACCGATCCCGCCTGCGCGCCGACGCCGAGGAAGACCGCGCCGAGCAGGAGGAAGGACAGGATGAAATAGGCAAAGCCGATGCCGAGGAAGAAGGGCCAGCCCGTTGCGGGCATCGATGCCAGCGCGGCGGTCGCCTTGCCCGCCTTGCCCGCGGCGGCGATCGCGGCGGGGTCGACCTGCGTCGCGGCGATCAGCCCGCCGCCCATCGCGACGATCATCCAGAAGGCGATGAAGAGCACGGCGACGCCGAGCATGCCGAGCAGTTTGCCGAGAAAGACGCTTTCGAGCGGCACCGCGGCGGCGAGGATTTCGATGACCTTGTTGCCCTTTTCCTCGGCGAGCGAACTCACCGTCTGGCCCGCGAGCAGCAGGGTCAGGAGGAAAATGATGAAGACCGCCCCGAACCCGAGCGATTGCTGCACCGCGATGCTGGTGCCGCCGCGCTGGATGCTTTCGAAGCGTGGCTTCGCCGGGGCGACGTCGCCGGCGGCGCGATCGCGCAGGACCTGGTTTGCGAGCAGATTAAGATAGCGTCCAGAGCTGCCTTCGGCATTGCGCTCGACGATGTGCGGACTTTCGAGCGGGCCGCTCATCACCGCATAGGTATCGGTGCCTTTTTCGCGCGTGATCGCGAGTGGGGCGGGCGCGTCTGGTCCGGCGATCCGATATTCGAGCGGCGGCGGGGCTTCGCCGCGCGTAAAGGCATCGCGCAGGCGGCGGTCGGCGGCACGCAGCGCCTCCACATCCGCCGCGTCGGCGATCGCGACGATGCGCCCGGCGCCGCGCGCGCTGTCGGCAAGCTGTGACGCGCCCATGCCGCCGGCGAGGCCCATCGCGACCATGAACAGGGGCGCGAGCAGGAAGAGAAGGAAGGTCGGGGTCGCGACGATCGCGAGAAAGTCGCGCCGCGCAACGACGAACATGCTGCGAATGAAGGGGGTCATGCGCTGGCCTCCTCTACCGCGTCCTCGGTCGCATCGGCGTCGAACCCCGCGTCGACCTGGCGGACGATATGGACAAAGGCGTCGTGCAGCGCCGGGCGGCTGATCGACAGGCCAGTGACGCCATGACCGCTCGCGGTGATGCGCGCGAGCAACGGCTCGACATCGGCGTCCTGAATCGCGAAATGCCAGGCGTCATCGCGAAGTTCCGCCCCCGCCGGCAGGTTTGCGGCGACCGCGGCGGGGTCGCCCGCGGTGCGCGGCGTGTAGCGCACCTGCATCGGCAGCAGCGCGCGCGCCTCGTCGACCGTTCCCTCAAAGCGGCGCGCCGAGCGCGCGATGATCGCGATGCGGTCGCAGAGGCGTTCGGCATGCGCCATGACATGCGTCGAGAAGATGATCGTCGCACCGCGATCGCGCTCGCGCCGCACGAGCATTTCGAGCCGCTCCTGATTGACCGGATCGAGCCCCGAAAAGGGTTCGTCGAGGACGATGAGGTCGGGGGCGTGGACGATCGAGCCGATCAGCTGGATCATCTGCGCCATGCCCTTCGACATCTTGCGGATCTTTTCGTCGATCACGCGTTCGAGCCCGAGTTCGGTCATGAAGCCCGCGGCGCGGCGGCGCCCCTCGGACCAGTCGAGCCCGCGCAGCGCGCCCATGAAGGCGATCGCCTCGCGCGCTTTCATCCCGGGATAGAGGCCGCGTTCCTCGGGAAGATAGCCGATGCGGTGGCGCACCGACTGCGGCCGCTGCCCGCCAAGGAGCCGGCTTGTGCCTTCATCGGGGTCAATGATGCCGAGCGTCATGCGCAGGCTGGTCGTCTTGCCCGCACCATTGGGACCGAGCACGCCATAGATGCTGCCCGTCGGCACCGCGAGGGACACATGATCGACCGCTTTGTAATTGCCGAAATATTTGGTGAGGCCATTCGCCTCGACACTGAAATCGTTCAAACCCGGGTCCCCAATCTTGCGCTCACCAAACTATGGCACGGCGAGGCCGCTCGCGTATAGAGCGGCAATGGTTGCCGAAGCCTTGCCTCTGGAAACGCCTCCCCTCGAAGAACGGCTCGAAGCCGTCGCGCGCGCGCATGGGTTCGCGGCGTTCGGGATCGCGCATGCCGATGCGGCGCCGCAGACCGCGGCGCGGCTGGGCCAATGGCTCGCCGAGGGGCGCCACGGCGACATGATCTGGATGGAAAGCCGCGCCGCGCAGCGCGGATCGCCCAAGGGGCTGTGGCCCGAGGTCCGATCGGTGATCGCCTTGGGCATGAGCTATGCCCCCGCGCTCGATCCGCTGGCACTCGCCGATCATCCGGGTCGCGGGCGCATCTCGGTCTATGCGCAGGGCGGCGATTATCATGACGTCGTAAAAAAGGCGCTGAAGGCGGTTGCGCGCTGGCTTGTCACCGAAGCAAAGGACGCCGAGGTCAAGGTGTTCGTCGACACCGCGCCGGTGATGGAAAAGCCGCTGTCGGCGGCGGCGGGGCTCGGCTGGCAGGGCAAGCACACCAATCTCGTCAGCCGCGATCATGGCAGCTGGCTGTTCCTCGGCGCCATCTATACGACGCTCGACCTCACGCCGTCGACGCCGGGGCGCGATACGTGCGGCAGCTGTTCGGCGTGTCAGGACGTTTGTCCGACGCAGGCGTTTCCGGCGCCGTACCGGCTCGATGCGCGGCGTTGCATCTCGTATCTGACGATCGAGCATAATGGCCCGATTCCGGTCGCGCTGCGGCGCGGGATCGGCAACCGCATCTATGGCTGCGACGATTGTCTTGCGGCGTGCCCGTGGAACAAATTCGCCGAAACCGCGCACGCGCACCGCGCCTTCCTGCCGCGCGCCGAACTGGCGGCGCCGTCGCTTTCCGACCTGCTCGCGCTCGACGATGCCGATTTCCGGCAAGTGTTCGCGGGGTCGCCGATCAAGCGGATCGGCCGCGGGCGGATGGTGCGCAACGCGGCGATCGCGGCGGGGAACAGCGGCGATCTCCGTTTTGTGCCCGCGCTCGAACGACTGGCGAAGGATGAATCGCCGATGGTTGCCGACGCCGCGCTCTGGGCGCTCGCCGAGCTGGCGTCATGACGCCTGACGAGGGTTGGCGATCAGCGTTGAAACGACTGGGCGCAGCTGTTCACTTCGGCATTGCGGCCATCGGGGGTGCGGGCATCGACATGCGTCGCGACGGGATTCGCGCCCGCGCGCGGGGCGTAGAAATAGATATCGAGGACGCAGTTCGACCCTGCGTACTGCAGCTTGCGGCCGGCGCCTTCGGTGACGTCGAGGTGCGGCTTGCCGAACATCCGGCCGATCGCATCGGCGCTGTTGCCGATCAGCGCGTTGTTCTGCACCGGCCGGACCACCGTTGCCGGCGGCGGGGTCGCGGCGGATGGTGTCGACGGGCGCGGGATCGCGGGGCCGGCGCACGCGCCGAGCGTCAGGGCGAGACCGGCGATGGCGGTCAACTGTCCATTTTTGATCATTTTTTCTCTTTCCCGTCCCGCAGATGCAGCATGTGCACGGCCATAGCGGCGCTCAAAATCGGCGCCAACAGATTGGCGATGGGCACCACGAAGCTTGCGGCGGACAGCAGCCCGAGCGACCAGCGCGCCGGCCGGTCGAGCCGTGGACGGCCCGGATGGCGCGCGAGCACCATCGCCTCGAGATCGCGGCCGAGCAGCACCGCGTTGACGAGCAGGGCGAAGATCGGGGTTCCGATGCCGGTAACGAGCAGCAGGATGTAAACCGGCAGCGCGAGCAGGTTGCCGCCGATCAGCCGCACCAGCGACGCGAACGCGAGGCCGATATTCTGGCGCCAGCCGACATCGACGGCTTGGCTTGCGGCGGCGGGATAGTGGCGCCCTTCGACGTCGGCGACGATGCCGTCGGCGAACAGGCCGACGACGACGATCGCGACGGCGCGGAAGAGCAGCCAGCTTCCCGCGATGATCGCAAGGATGACCAGGATACCGGCCATGTCGAGCTGCGCTTCGTCGAGCCATTTCCAGTGCGCCAGCGCCCAGCGCGTCGCGAAAAAGATCGCGGCGCCCGCGACGGCGAGGAGCAGGAGCGTGAGCGCGAGGCTTTGCGCCAGCACGCGCATCACGCGGGGCTGCGGCAAGTCCCTGAGCGCGAGCAGGAAGGCGTGAACGGCGCGGGCCATGGCCGCAGGGATGGTGGGCGTGCGCGCGCGGGTCAAGCGTTATGCTTGCCTTGGCGCGCCCCGCCGCCTAAGGCGCGCGGCAGCTTTTCCCACGCATCACAGGATATTTCATGGCCTCCACCGCCCGTTTCGACGTTGTCGCCATCGGCAACGCCATTGTCGACGTCATCGCCCGCGCCGACGATGCGCTGATCACCGCCGAAGGTCTGACCAAGGGGTCGATGCGGCTGATCGACGCCGAAGAGGCCGAACGCCTTTACGCCGCGATGGGACCCGCGATCGAAATGTCGGGCGGTTCGGCGGCCAATACATTGGCGGGAATGGCCGCGCTCGGCCAGCGTTGCAGCTTTATCGGGCAGGTCGCCGACGATCAGCTCGGCCATGTCTTCACGCACGACCTGCGCGCGCTCGGCGTCGCCTATGAAACCCCGCCGCTCGGCGAAGGCGCACCGACCGCGCGCTGCCTGATCCTCGTCACCCCCGACGGCCAGCGCACGATGAACACCTTCCTCGGTGCGAGCCACCTGCTCGAGCAGTCGATGATCGACGAAGCGTGGATCGCCGATTCGGAGATTCTCTATCTCGAAGGCTATTTGTGGGATCCCGAGCTGTCGCGCGCGGCGATGCGGCGCGCGATCGACGTGTCGCGCGCGGCGGGGCGCAAGGTCGCCTTCACGCTGTCCGACGCGTTCATCATCGACCGCCACGGTGCCGATTTCCGCAATTTGATCGCCGAGGGGCTGTTCGACATCCTCTTCGCGAACGAGGTCGAGATTTGCGCACTCGCCGAAACCGAGGATTTCGAAGCCGCCGTCGCAAGCGTCGCGGCGCAGGTGCCGCTGCTCGTCGTCACGCGCGGCTCGCACGGCGCGCTTGCGATCACGGGTGGCGAACGCACCGAGGTCGGCGCTGAGCCGATCGAAACCGTCGTCGATACCACCGGCGCGGGCGACCTGTTCGCCGCGGGTTTCCTCTCGGGGCAGGCGCAGGGCCGTCCGATCGCCGATTGCCTGACGATGGGCGCCGTGTGCGCGCGCGAAATCATCGCGCAGGTCGGCCCGCGCGCGCAGACCGATCTCAAGGCGAAGATCGCCGAACGGCTGGGCTAGGAACCTTCGTCGGCCGTGAAGCGTCCTATGCGCCAGACAGCATGGGAGATATTCTTATGGCCGACGAAATTCACGAGACGCGCGATCCCGACGGGACGACGCACACGACCACGGTTATCGACCGCGAACCGCGCCGTGGCGGCGGGTTCGGGATGGGGCTGATTTTCCTCGTCGCGATTCTGGTTGCGGCCTTTTTCGCCTTCCAGTTTCTCGCCAACGACAAGGCGCAGAGCGGCGCGGTCAGTGACGCGGCGCAAAAGGTCGGCGATGCCGCCGAGAATGTCGGCGACGCGGCGCAGAAAGCGGTCGAGTAAGGATCAGCCGGCGGGGGCCGCGGCGGGTTCGGGGTGTTTCCTGAACAGCTCGCGATCCGCCGGACCAAATCCGCGCGTCCAGATCAGCCAGCCATAGATGCCGAGAATGAAGGGCACGCCGATCAAGAGCTCGGCCCATTCGGGAAGCTGCGTCGCGCCGTAGCCGAGGATGGTCGCGCCCGCGGTCGCCCAGACGAGCGCCCAGCGCAGGCTGTTTACCGGCGCGCCGAGGATGCGCGCGAGCAGCCGCGCCTTCACGAGCGACGCAAATCCGAGTGCGAGCATCAGCGCGAGCGCGACGGCGCCGGCGTAATAGATCGGCGGCAGGCCCATCGATTTCGCGATCAGGATCAGCGCGACGCTGAGCCCCGCCTGCAAGGCGAGCGTCGCGATGCTGATGAGCAAATTGCGGTGGCGCGCGACATAGACGAGCGCGGCCTCGCTGACGACTGCGGTCGCGGCAACGACCTCGGCGGCGAGGAGGAAGGCGAGCGCGGCGGTGCCGCTGACGAATTCGGGACCGACGAGGCCCATCACCGCTTCGCCCGGAATGCCGAGCGCGAGCGCGACGCCTGCTTGGGCGGCGATGATCCAGAAACCGACCTGGCTCACTTGCGCCGCCACGGCGGCAAGCCGTTTTTCGGCGAGATTGCGCGTGATCACGGGGCCCAGGATCGGCTCGAAACTGGTCTTGAGCTTTTGCGGCAGCGACGCGACCTGCTGCGCCATATAATAAATACCGTAGATCGTCGGCGAGGTGAACTGGCCAAGGATGAACAGGTCGAGGCGGCGCGTGCCCCATTCGATCGCGTCGGCGGCGGCGAGCGGCGCGTTGCGCCGCGCAACTGCGATCAGGTGCGCGGGATGCGGTTGCCACCCTCGCGGCCCGCCATAATGACGCAGCATCGGGACCAGCGCGGTGAGGAAGGCGCCGAGCATCGCAGCGGCATAGGAGAGCATCAGCCCGTCGCGCTTCGAAACGAAGAAGAATCCCGCGGCGGCGATGCTGATCACCCACGGCTCGACGACCGCGCGGGCGCGAACGGTGGCGCCGACGTCGAATTTATACGCGCAGGCGGCGAGTGCGATATCGGTGCCCGCGATCGCGAAGACGAGCAGCGCCATCCAGCGATCGGCGCTGTCGATGCCGCCCGACGGGAACATCAGTTGCGGCAGCAGCACCAACAGCAACGACCCCGCCGCCGATGCGACAAAGGCGACGAACATGCCGTCCCATACGACGGTGCGCTGTTCCGCCCCGGGGGCGCTGAGCTGTTCGGCGAGGCCGCGCTTGAGGCCGAGCGTCGCGAGCTGTGCGACGAGTTCGATGACGAGCACGGCGAAAGCGAAACGCCCGACCGCTTCCGGCCCGTACCAGCGGCCCGCGACATAGAGGAAGGGCAAGCGCGCGACGAGGCGGAGGATGAATCCGAAGAAATTGGTGCGTCCGCCCTTGGCGAGCGCGGCCGTGTCCGCGTCCCCCGAAGGAACGTCCGGCGATCGGGGCGCAGCTGCGCTGTCCGTATGGCTCAAGCCTGGCGCCCCTTCTGCTTTGCCCTGACGTGCTGTTTAGCGCGGGCGAGGGAGGCAGGCAATTGTGTGAAGCAATTCATCGCCCTTCGGATCGCAGCGGGCGGCTGAGCAATGCCTGAATGGCTTCGGTGACGCGCGTTTCTCCCGCGACCAACCGCGCAACGGTGTCGGTGATCGGCATGTCGATGCCGTCGGCGCGCGCCGCGGCGGCAACGACGGGCGCACTGAACGCACCCTCGGCGACGGTGCGGCGGTCGGCCATCAGCGCCTCGGCCCGCTCGCCGCGCCCGAGCCCCTGGCCGAGCGCGAAGTTGCGCGAATTCGAAGAGGTGCAGGTGAGGACGAGGTCGCCGAGGCCCGCGAGCCCGCCAAGCGTTTCGGCCTGCGCGCCGCGGGCCAGCCCGAAACGCGTCATTTCGGCAAAGCCGCGGCTGATCAGCGCCGCGCGCGCGTTGAGCCCGAGCCCGGCGCCGTCGACGATGCCGCACGCGATGGCGAGGATATTCTTGACCGCACCGCCGATCTCGGCGCCGATGACATCGGTCGAGACATAGGGGCGGAAGTGCGGGCGCGCGAGCGCCTGCGCGATTTCGGCGGCGAGATTGGCGTCAGCGGCGGCGAGCGTGATCGCGGTCGGCAGCCCGGCGGCGACTTCGTGCGCAAAGGTCGGGCCGGAGAGCACGGCATGCGGCCGCGACGGCGCCAGATCGCGCGCCATGTCGATCGGAAAGGCGAAGCTGCCCGCCTCCATGCCCTTGCTGCAAAAGATCAGCGGCGCATCGCCCGGCTTCAGTTCGGCGAGCACCGAGCGCAGGAACGGTACGGGCACGACGACAAGCAGCGCGTCGAGATCGGCCATGTCGGCAAGGTTGCCGGTCGCTGTCAGCGAGGGCGAGAGCGTCGCACCGGGAAGGAAAACCGGATTGCGGTGCTCGGCATTGATCGCTGCAACGACGTCTTGCTCGCGCGCCCAGAGGCGGACGGGCGCGCCATCGGCGGCGAGAAGCTGGGCCAGCGCGGTGCCCCATGCGCCGCCGCCGATCACACCGAATTTGGAATATGACGTCATGCTTTCACTCCGGCGCCGCGCACGGCTTCGGCTTCGGGGTCGAGCGGCCAGCGTGGGCGGGCCGCGGTGTCGAGCGGGTCGGTGAGGCCGGCGGCGAAACGCTCGGCGCCCGCCCAGGCGATCATCGCGCCATTGTCGGTGCAGAGCCAGAGCGGCGGCGCGACGAACGGCTTGTCGAAGCGCGCCGCGAGATCGGTGAGCGCGCCGCGAATCGCGCCATTGGCGGCAACCCCGCCCGCGACGACGAAAGCGGTCGCATCGGGGCAGGCGGCGAGCGCGATGCGGCTGCGATCGACGAGGCAGTCGACGACCGCCTGCTGGAACGAGGCGGCAAGGTCGGGGATGCTATGCGCCCCCGACGCGGCGGCGCGCGCGACCGCGCTCTTGAGCCCCGCGAAAGAGAAATGCGGCTCGGCGCTGCCGACGAGCGGGCGCGGCAGCGGCACCGCATGCGGATCGCCGTCCTTCGCAACGCGCTCGACCGCGGGGCCGCCGGGATAGCCGAGGCCAAGCAGCTTGGCGGTCTTGTCGAAGGCTTCGCCCGCGGCATCGTCGATGGTGGTGGCGAGGCGGCGGTAATCGCCCACGCCTTTCACCAGCAGCAATTGGCAATGGCCGCCCGATACGAGCAGGAGCAGATAGGGGAAGGCGAGGCCGGGTTCGACGAGGCGCGGGCTCAGCGCATGGCCTTCGAGATGGTTCACCGCGATCAGCGGCTTGTTCGCCGCGTGCGCGAGCGCCTTGCCGGTGACGAGCCCGACCATCACGCCGCCAATCAGCCCCGGCCCGGCGGTCGCGGCGATCGCGTCGACGTCGGCGAGCGACACGCCCGCGTCGGCGAGCACGCCCTCGACGATCGGCGCGAGCCGGTCGACATGCGCGCGCGCCGCGATCTCGGGAACGACCCCGCCATAGGGGCTATGCTCGGCCTCTTGCCCCGCGACACGATGCGCCAGAATCCGCCGTTCGCTGTCGACGAGCGCTGCCGCGGTTTCGTCGCAGCTCGATTCAAGGCCGAGGATCAGGGTCATATTGTTGCGCGTTCCTTTACCCGCCCCTTTATCGGCAGGGCAACCCGCGCTAGCAGCGGGACGATGAATAGACTTCCGACCCCCGAAAGCCCGCTGCGTATCGGCACCCGCGCTTCGCCGCTCGCGATGGCACAGGCCCATATGGCGGCCGCCGCGCTGATTGCCAGCCATGGCATCGATATGACGGCGCTCGAAATCGTGCCGATGACCGCGACGGGCGACAAGATCCAGGATCGCGCGCTCGCCGAGGTAGGCGGCAAGGCGCTGTGGACGCGCGAGCTCGATGCCGCGCTCGATGCCGGAACGATCGATATCGCGGTCCATTCGCTGAAGGATGTCGAAACGATCCGCGACGCGCGCTTTTTCCTCGGCGCGATGCTCGAACGCGCCGATCCGCGCGACCGGCTGGTGGTGCGCGACGGGATCGCGGCGGCGACGATCGCCGACCTGCCGCAGGGTGCGCGGCTCGGGACGAGCAGTCCGCGCCGCGCGGCGCAGGTCAAGCGGATCCGTCCCGACCTCGAAACCGTGCTGCTGCGCGGCAATGTCGCGACGCGGCTCGCGAAAATTGCGGGCGGCGATGCCGACGCGACCTTGCTCGCGGCGGCGGGGCTTGAGCGGCTGGGGATGCACGACGTCGGTTTGGTGCAGGAGGCGAGCCTGCTGCTTCCCGCGGCGTCGCAGGGTGCGATCGGGATCGAATGCCGCGCCGACGACGCGGCAACGCGCGCGCTGCTGGCGGCGATCGACCATGCGCCGACGCACCGTGCCGTCGCGGCCGAGCGCGCGTTTCTGGCGGCGCTCGGCGGCGACTGCCGCTCGCCCGTCGCGGCGCATGCGCATTGGCGCGATGACGGCACGTTGCAGCTCGATGCGGAGATTTTCTCCGACGATGGGGCCGAACATGCCGCCGGTCACATTCTTGTTGCCGATTCCGATGCACCGGCGGCGCTCGCGCATCGCCTGCTCGGCGAGGCGCCCGAGAGCGTGCGGAGCCTGTTCGCGGCATGACCGGTGGCCCGCCGCTGATCGTCACGCGGCCCGAGCCGGGCAACGTAGCGACGGTGGAGCGGGCGCGGGCGATGGGGTTCGACGCCCGTGCGATGCCGCTTTTTGCCGCACGCGCGATCGATTGGTGCCCGCCCGATCCCGGAAATTTCGACGCGCTGCTGCTGACCAGCGCCTTTGCCGCAAGGCTGGCGGGGCGCGGGCTGGCTGGGCTGGCGTCGCTGCCCGTCTATGCCGTCGGCGCAGCGACCGCGCGCGCGGCCGAGGCCGCGGGCCTGACGGTGGCGATGACCGGATCGTCGGGTGCGCAGCGGCTTCTTGACGATATGACGTCAGGGAATATCCGCAATATTCTGTGGCTTTGCGGCCGCGACCGGTCGGAATTCGACGCACGGGGGGCGATGATTACGGCGCTGCCCTGCTATGCCGTCGATCCCGCCCCGGTCCCGGCCGAATGGGAAGCGTTGATCGCCGCCCCCGCGACGCTGCTCGCGCATTCGGCGCGCGCTGCCCAGCGCATTGCGCAGCTGGTCGGCGGCGCGCGCGCGCACCTGTCGCTCGTCGCGATCAGCCCGGCGGCGGCGGCTTCGGCGGGCGACGGTTGGCGCGATCTCGCCGTTGCGGGACATCCCGACGATGTCGCAATATTGGCACAAGCGCGTGCTTTGTGGCACAAGGGTGCAAAATAGGGTCGTTCGAAAGAGAAACATGGCAATCGACAGCATCGACACGTCCTCGTCGGCGGACGAGGCAGTACCCGAAAGGGGACTATCGTTTCGCGCTCTCGCCATCGGTGCCTTCCTGCTGCTTCTGATCGGTATCGCCGGCGGCGGATGGGCTGTGAATCGCTGGCTGACGGGCATGAATGTACCACCCGCGGAGAAAATGGTCGCGGCGCCCGCCGGGGCGGCCAATCCGCTTGCGGCAAAAAGCGGGGCCAATGCGCCGCCGCTGATGGTCGCGCCGATCGACGGCGCCAACGCGCTCGCGGCGCGCGTCGCCGAACTCGAACAACGGCTGTCGCGGATTACGCTCGAAGCCGAATCGGCGTCGGGCAATGCGTCGCGCGCCGAGGGGCTGCTCGTCGCCTTTGCGGTGCGCCGCGCGCTCGATCGCGGGCTGTCATTGGGCTATCTCGACGCGCAGCTGCGGCTTCGCTTTGGCGACGACCAGCCCAACGCCGTCAAGACGATCATTGATACGTCGCGCGATCCGGTGACGCTCGAACAGCTGCGCGCCGAACTCGATGCGATGGGGCCGCAGCTTGTCGGGCGCGGCGGCGACGGAGGCGGCAGCCTGTGGACGGGGCTGCGCCGCGAGCTCGGCGAATTGTTCGTGGTGCGCGCCGCGGGAACGCAGTCGCCGCGCGCCTCCGAACGGCTCGATCGCGCGCGGCGCTACCTTGCGGCCGGGCAGGCCGATCTCGCGATCGCCGAGGTCGAGGCGATGCCCGGGTCGGAGGTCGCGAGCGAGTGGCTGATCGATGCGCGGCGCTATCACGAAGCGCGGCGCGCGCTTGACCTGATCGAGACGGCGGCGATATTGGAGCCGCGCGACAGCCCCCTTGCCGCGCTGGCCCGCAAACCGGCCGAACAGACCCCGTAGGCGCAAACCCTCTAGAGGGCTGCGCGCCCTTTAGAGAGAAAGCCCGTTCCATGGCCCTCGCCGATCCGCAGCGCATCGAAGCGCTCGACCCGCTCGATCCCCTCCAGCTCGACGCCGAACTCAGCGAAGAGGAGCGAATGGTCCGCGATACCGCGCGGTCCTATGCGACCGATGCGCTGTTGCCGCGCGTCACCTCGGCGTTTCTCGACGAACGCTTCGACCGCGAGATCATGTCCGAAATGGGTGCGCTCGGGCTGCTCGGCGCGACGATCGACCCCGAATATGGCGGCGCCGGTCTCAACTATGTCAGCTACGGGCTGATTGCGCGCGAAGTCGAGCGCGTCGATTCGGGTTATCGCTCGGCCTGCTCGGTGCAAAGCTCGCTCGTGATCCATCCGATCAACGCCTATGGCAGCGAGGAACAGAAGCGGAAATATCTGCCCGGGCTGACCTCGGGCGAACTCGTCGGTTGCTTCGGCCTGACCGAGCCCGATGCGGGCAGCGACCCCGGCGGGATGCGCACGCGCGCCGAGAAGATCGAGGGTGGCTACCGCCTCAAGGGCGCGAAAATGTGGATCACCAACTCGCCGATCGCCGATGTCTTCGTCGTGTGGGCGAAGTCGGAGGCGCACGACGGCGCGATCCGCGGCTTCGTGCTCGAAAAGGGGATGAAGGGCCTGTCGGCGCCGAAGATCGAGGGCAAGGTCAGCCTTCGCGCCTCGGTCACCGGCGAGATCGTGATGAACGGGGTCGAGGTCGGCGAAGATGCGCTGTTGCCGCATGTTTCGGGACTCAAAGGCCCGTTCGGCTGTCTCAACCGCGCGCGTTACGGCATCGGCTGGGGCGCGATGGGTGCGGCCGAATTCTGCTATGAAGCGGCGCGCAATTATACCGGCGAGCGCAAGCAGTTCGGGCGGCCGCTGGCAGCGAACCAGATCGTGCAGCTGAAGCTCGCAAACATGCTCACCGAGATCGCGCTGGGACTCCAGACCGCATTGCGCGTCGGGCGGTTGATCGACGAGGGGCGCCTGATTCCCGACGCGATCAGCCTGCTCAAGCGCAACAATTGCGGCAAGGCGCTCGATATCGCCCGCGTCGCGCGCGATATGCACGGTGGCAACGGCATTTCGGCCGACTATCATGTGATCCGCCACGCGGTGAACCTCGAGACGGTGAACACCTATGAGGGCACGCACGACGTTCATGCGCTGATCCTCGGCCGCGCGATCACGGGTATTTCGGCTTTTGCGTAAACCGCTGGAGGGCATCCGCGTCGTCGAACTGGCGCGGGTGCTCGCTGGGCCGTGGTGCGGGCAATTGCTCGCCGACCTTGGCGCCGAAGTGATCAAGGTCGAGCGGCCGGGCGCGGGCGATGACACGCGCGAATGGGGCCCGCCCTTCGTCACCGGCGCCGACGGCGAAGCCTTGGGCGCGGCTTATTATCACAGCTGCAACCGCGGCAAGCGGAGCGTCGCGATCGATATCGCGAGCGCCGAGGGGCAGGCCGAAGTGCGCGCGCTGCTTGCCGGTGCCGATGTCGTCATCGAAAATTACAAGGTCGGCGGGCTCGTCAAATATGGGCTCGACCCGGCGCGGCTGCGCGCCGATTTTCCGCGGCTGGTCGTCTGCTCGATCACCGGTTTCGGACAGACCGGGCCTTATGCGCACCGCGCGGGCTATGATTATATCGTCCAGGCGATGAGCGGTTTCATGTCGCTGACCGGTGAGCCCGACGGCGCGCCGCAAAAGGCGGGGATCGCCTATGCCGATATCTTCACCGGCATGTATTCGGCGGTGGCGATCCTCGCCACGCTGCGACGTCGTGACGTCGCGGGCGATGACAAGGGCGGGGGCGCACATGTCGATATGGCGCTGCTCGACAGCCAGGTCGCGGTGCTGGCGAACCAGGCGGCCAATTATCTGGCAAGCGGCGTGGTGCCGAAGCGAATGGGCAACGCCCACGTCAATGTCGTTCCTTATCAGGTGTTTGCGACCGCCGACGGTCAGCTGGTGATCGCGGTCGGCAACGACGGGCAGTATCAGAGGCTCTGCGGCATATTGGGCGTGCCCGAATGGGCCGACGATCCGCGTTTCGCGAACAATGCCGCGCGGCTCGCGAACCGCGCCGAGCTGATCCCGCTACTCGCGGCAAAGATCGCCGGGTGGGACGCGCAGCCCTTGTCGCTCGCGCTCGAGGCCGAGGGGGTGCCGGCAGGACCGATCAACGACCTTGCCCAAGTGTTCGCCGATCCGCAGGTGCAGGCGCGCGGGATGCGTTTCCGCCCCGAGGGGGCGTCGATCGACGGCGTCGCGAGCCCGATCGTCATCGACGGCGAGCGCATGGTCGCCGCGACGGGGGCACCGCCGCTCACGCCATAGAAAAAGGGGCGCCGCGACGGACGCCCCTTTCTCCCCCTTATCCGAAGATCAGAATTTGACGGTGCCGGTGACAAAGACCTGTCGCGGGTTGCCGTAGAAGGCGGTGAGCACGCCTTCCTGCCCAAGGGCAGGCGTGACGTTGCCAGCCTGAGTCAGGATGGGCGCACCCGTCGTCGGATTGACCGCGACGAATTGATAGCCCGACGTCTTATACTGCTTGTCCAGGATGTTTTTGGCATGAAGGCCGATCGAGAAGCTGTCATCGCTCGACGACCAGACCAGATTCGCATCCCACAACGCATAGCCCTTCTGATCGAGGAACGGGCTGGGGGTTTCGAACTGGGTGGTCTTGCTGCGATAGGACAGCGTGGTCGACGCGTTGATCGAGCCCGAGAAGCCCGGGAACTGCCCGGAAAGCGTGCCCGACGCCGTCCATTTTGGCGTGTTCTGGATGCGCCGGAAATCGGCAACATCGACGCCCAGATTGTTGATGAACGACCGATATTTTCCATCGATATAGCCAAGCGTACCCGCCAGATTGATCGCCGATCCGTCTCCGGCGAAATCGCGCGCCAGCGTGGCGGAGCTTTCGACTTCTACCCCCTGCAGGCGGGCCTTCGAGGCGTTGGTGGTGATCCCCGCGAAGGTTTCGAACACGCCGTCGCCATTGTTGTCGACGCCGACCGAGCCCGGGATTTGCACATCCTTGTAATCGGCGCGGAAGCCCGTGACAGCCAGGCGCAACCGGCCATCGGCCAGCGACCCCTTGTATCCGATTTCGTAGCTGTCGACCGTTTCGGGATCGAAGGTCAGGAAGCTGAAAATCTCGTCATAGCTGCGCACGCCGTCGCGGTTGGTGTCCGGCGCGCCGGTGGAGTTGCCGCGCGGATCGAAACCGCCGCCCTTGAAGCCGCTCGAATAGGACGCGTAGATCAGATGATCGTCGGTCGGCTTGAACGAAATCGAGGCGCGCGGGGTGAATTTGGTGAACTTGCGCGATCCCTTGAAATCGGAATCGGTGACCAGCGCGATGGGCGCATTACCACCGAGCTGGGGGTCGGGGCCGAGGATGCGGCGTTGCTTCAAGATGCGCGCATCGCGGACGTCCGACGTGTAGCGACCGCCCAGCGAGATCGAAAGCTGGTCGGTTATGTCGTAGGTGAAATCACCGAAGACAGACCAAGTGTCGGTCTTCACCGTTCCTGCGGTGTAAGATGAAAACTGCGGGAAGCCGAGCAGATTGCCCGTGGTATAGAGCAGCACGTCGAAATTGGTGATGGCCGACGCATCGAGATAGTAAAATCCGACCAGACCGTTCAGCCGGTCGCTTTCGTAAAGCAGCTGGAATTCCTGGCTGAGCTGCTCATTCTTGTAGATGCCCGGAACGTCAACGTCCACGGCCGGCAGCGCGTCGAAATCGATGGGGCCGAAACTGGTGTCCTTGCGCCAGGCGCTGATGCTGCGCACCGTGATCGTGTCCGACAGTTCGGCCGAAACATTCATCGCCAGACCATAAGCCTCGATATCCTGCTTGGGCGTGACGAGGCCGCCGCGGGTATCATAGACATCGTCGAGCACGGGGGTGCCGGTCTGGAGGCTGCGGATCAGGCGATGGCCGCCGCGCGGCTGCGACTTGTCCTTGGTATAGTCGCCCGAAATGCGGATCAGGACCGGTTCGCCATAGCCGCCCAGTTCGACGGTGCCCCGTCCCGCCCAGATATCCTTGTTATAATTGTCGAGCCCGGTCGTCAGATTCTTGCCAAAGCCGCCGCGCGACAAGCGCGCAAGCGATCCGCCGACGCGAAGCAGATCCCCGATCGGCGCGCTGGCGGTGATCACGCCTTCGGCCTGGTCATAGGTGCCATAAGTCGCACGCATCTTCAGCGAAAAGTCCTGCGGCAGCGTCTTGGTGACATATTTGACCGCGCCGCCGATCGTGTTGCGGCCGTAAAGCGTGCCTTGCGGGCCGCGCAGAATCTCGATCCGTTCGACATCATAGATATCGAGAACCGCGGCCTGCGGACGATTGAGATAGACGTCGTCGAGATAGATGCCGACACCCGCCTCGAACCCGCCCACCGGATCCTGCTGGCCAACGCCGCGAATGAATGCGGTGAGCGTCGAGTTGGTCGCGCGCGAATTTTCCAGCGTGACGTTGGGGGTCGTGTCGGAAATGGCGGTGATGTCGGACGCACCCGATTGTTCCAATGCCGCGCCAGAATAGGCAGTGACCGCAATCGGCACATCGAGCAGCGATTCTTCGCGGCGGCGGGCGGTGACGACAATGTCGCCATCGCTGGTGTCGGTGCTCGCGCCCTCTTCCTGTGCGAAGACGGGAGGCGCGAAGGCGATCATGGAAAGCGCGCTGGTGGCAAGGATGGCACGACGCAGCGGGCTGGCGAAAGGACGCATATGACTCTCCCATGTGGCGGGTGACCCCTCGCCACCCTGTTTGCTTTTCTTGGGCCGGTGCTTGCCAAGCCGCGCCGCATCCAATAATGAAACATGAACCAAGTTTCAACTTGGAATATGACTCCGTCGCTTTTTGCTTGCCAGTGGTGCGGAAATGCCACGATGCAGGTGGGGCCGGACGGAGGGGGAGACGGAAAGGCAGTCATGGATCAGCCGCAGAGCGAAACGGGTCAGGCCGGAACCGAGCATGCCGAAACCAGGCAGGGCGCGGGCGACGCGCGCGACAAGACGCCGCGCACCGAGCGCGGACGGCGGACGCTGCGCAAGCTGCTCGACGCGGCGGCGATCGAATTCGGCGAGCGCGGTTTCCATGAAGCGTCGATCAGCGCGATCACGCGCCGCGCCGGAACCGCGCTCGGCAGTTTCTACACCTATTTCGATTCGAAAGAGGAAATCTTCCAAGCGCTCGTCCGCTATATGAGCGAACGGTTACGCGATCATGTCACGCCGGTCGTCCAGGCGGCGCCGGACGAGATCAGCGCCGAACGCATAGGGCTCGAATCCTATCTGGGCTTCGTGCGCGCGCATAAGGAGATCTACCGCATCATCGATGAGGCCGAATTCGTCGATTATGAAAGCTATCGCCGCCATTATGAAACGACCGTCGCGCGCGTCCGGCAGCGGCTTGAGGGCGGGGCGGCGCGCGGCGAGATTCGCGATGACGTCAGCGAAATCCACGCGTGGGCGATCGGCGGGATGAACGTGTTTCTGGGGATGCGCTACGGATTATGGGATACCGAGAGCGATATTTCGGAGATTGCGCGCATCGCGAATGATCTGCTCGCGAACGGGTTGAAAAAGCAGGATTAGCGCGAAATCAGGAAGATCGCATGTTCGGCGCGCCAGCTTGCGGCGGCGTCGCTTGCCGGCTTGTCGCCCGAAAGATGCCAGACGCGCTCGATCTTGATGCCCTTGGCGCGGACGAGGTCGCGAAAATCGCTGACCGTGACATGGTGGATGTTCGGCGTTTCGTACCAGGCGACGGGTAACAGCCGCGTCACCGGCATCCGCCCGTTCCACAGCAGCGCGAGGCGCACACGCCAATGCGCGAAATTGGGAAAGCTGACGAAAGCGCGCGGCGCGATGCGCAGCAACTCGCCTACGACGCGGTCGGGGCGCTCGGTCGTCTGCAGCGTCTGCGAGAGGATCGCATAGTCGAACGCGTCGTCGGGATAGTCGGCAAGGTCGCGGTTGGCGTCGCCCTGCACGACCGACTGGCCGCGCGCAATCGCGGCGGTAACGTTCGCAGGATCGATCTCGAGCCCGCGCGCATCGACGCCCTTGTTGCGCAGCGCAACCATCAACTCGCCATCGCCGCAGCCGACGTCGAGGACGCGTGACGTCGCGGGAACCGCGTCGGCGATGATCGCGAGGTCGGGACGCAGCGCCATCAGAAACCCGATCCCAAAGCGCCAGCGACGAGGCGGTCGAGCGCGGGGACGTCGAGCAGGAAGCTGTCGTGGCCGAAGGGCGCCGACAGTTCGACAAAGCTCGCCGCCGCGCCAACGCTCTGCAGCGCCTGCACGACGCGGCGCGATTCGGACGTGGGATAGAGCCAGTCGGTGTCGAAACTGACGAGCGTGAAGCGCACATCCTTTGCCGCGGCGAAGGCGCCCGCAAGCCGCCCGTCGTGCGGGTCGGCGAGGTCGAAATAGTCCATCGCGCGCGTGATATAGAGATAGGCGTTGGCGTCGAAGCGGTCGGTGAAGGCGAGCCCCTGATGCCTGAGGTAAGATTCGACCTGGAAATCGGCGTCGAAACCAAAGCTCTTGATGTCGCGCGCCTGCAGCCGGCGGCCGAACTTTTCGGTCAGCCCTTCCTCGGACAAATAGGTGATGTGCGCCGCCATGCGCGCGACCGCGAGGCCCTTGGTCGGCGCGCGCGCGCTGCCATAATATTGGCCGTCCTGCCAGTCGGGGTCGGCCATGATCGCCTGCCGTCCGACCTCGTGAAATGCGATATTCTGCGCCGAATGGCGCGCCGCGCTCGCGATGACGAGCGCCGAGGCGAGGCGGTCGGGGTATGTTGCGGCCCACGCAAGCGTCTGCATGCCGCCCATCGATCCGCCGACGACGGCATGAAGCCGCGAAATGCCGAGGTGATCGAGCAGCATCGCCTGCGCGCGTACCATGTCGATGATCGTGATGACGGGGAACGCCATGCCGAGCGGCGCGCCGGTCGCGGCGTCGGGCGACGCGGGGCCGCTCGTCCCCATGCAACTGCCGAGCACATTGGCGCAGATGACGTGGAACCGGTCGGTGTCGATCGGCTTGCCGGGCCCGACCATGCGCGCCCACCAGCCGGGCTTGCCCGTCGCAGGATGGTCGCTCGCGACATATTGATCGCCGGTGAGCGCGTGACAGATCAGCACCGCGTTCGACTTGTCGGCGTTCAATGCGCCATAGCTTTGATAGGCGATCGTCACCGCGGGCAAGACCTGCCCGCTGTCGAGCGGCAGCGGCGCG
Organism: Sphingopyxis sp. MSC1_008; assembly: GCF_023197165.1. Taxonomy (GTDB): domain Bacteria; phylum Pseudomonadota; class Alphaproteobacteria; order Sphingomonadales; family Sphingomonadaceae; genus Sphingopyxis. The sequence continues at coordinate 112,730 of NZ_JALPRD010000006.1, read as the reverse complement.
GCGATCGTCACGCTGTGATGCCGGATATCGTGGAGCAGGCTCGCCATGGTTCGCGCGGGGCTAAGCGGGCGCGCACACCCTGTCAACGTACTGGACTCGCGCAGGATAGCCGTTAAACGGCGCGGCATGACCGACGCGACCCAAAGCCTTCAGCCCAAGCCGTGGATCAGCGGCATTGCCCCCTATGTTCCCGGCAAGTCCGCGGGTGCCGACGGACGTCCGTTGATCAAGCTCTCGGCGAACGAGAATCCGCTGGGCACCGGCGAAAAGGCGCGTGCGGCGTTCGCTGCGGCGCAGGCGGCGCCCGATGCGCTGTCGCGCTATCCCGATCCGGGTTCGGTGGAATTGCGCGAGACGATTGCGGCGAAGTTCGGGCTCGATCCGGCGCGGATCATCTGCGGCAATGGATCCGACGAGCTGCTCCACCTTGCGGCGGGCACCTATGCCGGCGTGGGCGACGAGATCCTATATGTTCGCTACGGCTTCGCGGTTTATGAAATCGCCGCGCGTCGCGTCGGCGCAGTGCCGGTCGAGGCCGACGACAAGGATTATGCGACCGACGTCGATGCGCTGCTCGCCGCGGTGACCGAGAAGACGCGCGTCGTCTATCTCGCCAATCCGAATAACCCCACGGGCACGCTCGCGACCTGCGAAGAGGTTGCGCGGCTCTATGCCGGGCTGCCCAAGAATATCCTGTTCGTGATCGACCAGGCCTATTCCGAATATCTCTCCGATGCCGAGGACGACGGCGGGCTCGAACTGGCGAAGACGCAGCCGAATGTATTCGTCACGCGCACCTTTTCGAAGATCCACGGGCTGGCGGCCGAACGCATCGGCTGGGGCTATGCCGCCGCCGAGGTGATTTCGGCGCTGCACCGCATCCGCCTGCCGTTCAACGTCACGCGCGCGGGGCAGGCGGCGGCGGTCGCGGCGCTTGGCGACGAGGAATTCGTCGCGCACAGCCGCGAGCATAATGCCGAGTGGCGCGCCTGGCTGGCGGGTGAACTCGAAAGCCTCGGCAATCATGGCGTGCGCGTCGTGCCGTCGGCGTGCAACTTCCTGCTCGTGCTGTTCGAAGGCGATGTCAGCGCCGAGACCGTCTATAACCGGCTGATGGAGGCGGGTTACATCGTCCGCTGGCTGCCGGGGCAGGGATTGCCCAATGCGCTGCGCATGACGATCGGCACCGAGGATGAGACGCGCGGGCTGGCGGCGGCGATCCGCGCCGCGCTGAACGGCTGATGCCAAGGGCGTCGAGCGTTGATCGCGTCGCGATTGTCGGGCTGGGCCTGATTGGCTCGTCGATCGCGCGCGCGATCAAGGAGCGGTTGCCGCAGGTCGCGGTCATCGGTCATGACGCGAGCGCCGAGGTGCGCGGCATCGCGGGCGAGCTTGGCCTTTGCGATACGATTGTCGACGACGCGGTTGCCGCGGTGGCCGACGCCGATCTTGTCATCCTCGCGGTGCCGGTCGGCCGGATGGCCGACGCGGCCGTCGCGATCGCGCCCGGGCTGAAAGCCGATGCGATTATTTCGGACGTCGGTTCGTCGAAGGCGGGGGTTGCCGAGGCGCTCGCGAAGGCGCTTCCCGATCATGCCGTCATTCCGGCGCATCCGGTCGCGGGGACGGAGAATAGCGGCCCGGCGGCAGGTTTTTCGTCCTTGTTCGAAGGCCGCTGGTGCATCGTCACCCCGGGCGCGGGCGCGCGCGAAGACGCCGTGGCGGCGGTGACGTGCTTCTGGCAGGCATTGGGCGCCAAGGTCGATATCATGGACGCCGCGCACCACGACATGGTGCTCGCGGTAACGAGTCATCTGCCGCACCTCATCGCTTACACGATCGTCGGCACCGCAAGCGAACTCGAAGAGGTCACCGAGAGCGAGGTGATCAAATATTCGGCGGGCGGCTTCCGCGACTTCACGCGCATCGCGGCGAGCGACCCGGTGATGTGGCGCGACGTCTTCCTCGCCAACAAGGATGCGGTGCTCGCGACCTTGCAGCGCTTCAACGAGGATCTGACCGTGCTCCAGCAGGCGATCCGCCGCGGCGACGCCGACAAGCTCGAGGAGTGGTTCACGCGCACGCGCGCGATTCGGCGCTCGATCATCGAACAGGGGCAGGATGATGCGGCGCCTGACTTTGGGCGGAAGCACTAAGAAATACACGTCGCCCCCGCGAAGGCGGGGGCCGCTATCGACGTAGCGCAAGGTTGCCAGCGGCCCCCGCCTCCGCGGGGGCGACAATCAAGCTTCCGGCAACGCCTCAGGCGGGTTCAGCGCATTGATTGCGACGCGCACACGCGCCTCGGCGTCTTCGCGCGGCAGCCCGGCGGGGATCGTCTCGCCGATCTTGTAGGTGATCGTCCCCGGCCATTTGACCCAGCGACGCGGCGGGAAGGCGAGGCCGCTGTTCACCGCGACGGGAATCACCGGAATATTGAGCAGGCGGTACATGCCGGCAAAGCCGGGGCGGAGCTGCGGCGCCTGCCCGTGCGGGACGCGCGTGCCCTCGGCGAAGAGAACGAGAGGGCGGCCCTTCGCGAGCGCCGCTTTCGCGGCGCCGAGCATTGCGCGCATCGCCTTGCCGCCGCCGTCGCGGTCGACGGGGATCAGGCCATAGAAACGCGCCGCCTGGCCCCAGACGGGGATAGAGAACAGCTCTTCCTTGGCGAACACCGCCGGATGCTTGAACAGCATCGGCTGCTCGACCGTTTCGAACGCCGATTCATGTTTGAAGACATAGAGGACCGGGATGTCGGGCATCTCGCCCTCGACGACGATCGTCTGGCCGAGCAGGAAGCGGCAGAAGAGCCGGTGCGCCTGCGCCCAGATGCGGACGAAGAAGATCGTGCCGCGGTGCGAGATCGGCAGCGCGATCACCCCGCCGATCGACGAGATGGCGCTCATCACGAAAAAGGCGATCCAGAACAGGATCGAGCGGAACAGGGCGATGGCGTATCTCACAGGCCGAGCAGCCCGCCCGCCAGTCCGGCCAGATATTTATGATATTCGCGAAACAGCGTCGCGAAATTGGGCTGGCTGCGCACCGCGTCGGGCAGGATCGTCACCTTGTCGCCGACCGCGCGGCCGATTTCATATTCGGCGCGGCGCATATGCCAGTCGGTGGTGATCAGCCGGATGCTCTTGTATTTGCGGCGCTGCGCCCAGGTTGCGACCTCGGTCGCGTTCGAGCGCGTATCCTCGGCCTCGAACCCCAGCGCGATGCAGCAGTCGAACAGCGAAACCGGGCGTTTATACTCGGCGGCAAGCTCGCGTGGCTTCACCTCGCGCGCGACGCCGCTGATGAGGAGGCGCTTGGCATCGCCCGCCTCGAGCCGTTCGAGCGCGCGGTCGATACGTCCCGGGCCGCCGGTGAGCACGACGATCGCGTCGGTCTTTTGCGCATCGGCGGGCAGCGGCAGCAGCAGCGCGAACCATGCAAAGCCGAGCACCCAGGCCAGGAACAACAGGGAAATCAGGCGCTTGATCATAGAATCTTCTTGAGCGCCGCGAGCAAGGTCTGGCGCGCGGTGAGGGCTGCAAGCGCGATAGCCAATAGCGGCAGCGCCAGCAAGAGCGCCCAGCCCGCGGGGCCAAGCGACGCGGTCGCCGCAAGTCCCGCTGTGACCCCCGACCATTGCAAGCCGATCAAGAGCAGGATCGCGGCGGCGACGACGGTGCCGAGCGCGATGCCGTAAGCAGTGTCGATCGCGATGCGGCGCTGGAACAGCCGCGTGATCTGGCGGTCGGTCGCGCCGATCATGTGGAGCATCTCGATCGTCGGGAAATGCGTCGCGAGCGCGGCGCGCGCGGTCATGATCACCACCGCGGCACTGGCGAGCGTCATCAGCAGCACCATGCCGCCGGCGATCCACGCGAGCGAGCGGATCAGCCGCGCGACGGGCCCCAGCCATTCGGCGTGCGGGATGATCCGCGCGCCGGGCGCCTCGCGCGCGACGAGCGCCTGCAACTGGCGCATCGGACCGGTGCGGTCTTCGCCGACAAAGTCGATGTCGACGAGCGCGGGCAGAGGAAGCGATTTCAGCACCGGGTCGTCGCCCTCTGCAGCGCCGAACCATTGGCCGAGCGTCGCCTGCAATTCTTCGCGTTCGACCGCGCGCGCCGAGAGGACGAAAGGCTGCGCGGCGGCGGCGCGGCGGAGCGCCACGGCCTGCTCGGCGCGCGTCACCGGGTTCGCGGTGACGATCTGGACCGTCACGCGCCCGGCGATCGCGGCGCCGATGGCATTTGCCGAGCGCGCCAGCCCGAATCCGGCGGCGGCGGCGAGCAGGGTCAGCATCATCAGGATCGCGATCACCCACGGCGTCGGCCCCGACAGGCGGCGGTCGGGAAGCAGGCGGCGATGCTGGACGGGAACGCGCGGGATGATCATGCCTGCCCCGTCATGCCCGGTTCGCCGGCGGATAGCGCAGCGCGCCGGTGGGGTCGGAAAGCCGTCCGCGCTCGAGCCGCATCATCTGCGCATTCTCGATGCGGCTGATCAGGTGGATATCGTGCGTCGCGACGACGACCGTGGTGCCGAGGCGGTTCAATGCCTCGAACAGCCCGAGCAGGCGCATCGCCATTTCGGGATCGACGTTACCCGTCGGCTCGTCGGCGACGAGCAGCTGCGGCCGCGCGATCACCGCACGCGCGATCGCGACGCGCTGTTGCTCGCCGCCCGACAGCGTCGCGGGACGGGCATCGGACCGGTCGCCGAGGCCGATCCAGCTTAGCATCTCGCCGACGGGACCCGACAGATCCTCTTCGCTGACCCCCGCGATACGCAGCGGCAGAGCGATATTGTCGCGCGCCGAGAGATGCGGAATCAGCCGGAAATCCTGAAACACGACGCCGATCCGGCGGCGAAAGCCCGGAAGGCGGTGGCGCGGCATCGCGACCAGATCCTCGCCGAACAGGCGGACGATCCCGCGGCTCGGCCGCTGCGCGAGATAGAGCATCTTCAAGAGCGACGTCTTGCCCGCGCCCGATGCGCCGGTGAGGAAATAGAAGCTGCCGGGTTGAAGGTTGAAGCTGATGTCGCTCAAAACCTCGGCATCGGGGCCATAGCGAAGGCCGACGCCGTCGAATTCGACCATCGCGCCGCCGGGCCGCGCCGGAGCCGCGTCCGTCATGGCGTCGCCCGCGCGCGACGGCGCGCCAGCGTCGGGTCAAAGAACAGGGGCGCTGGTCCGCTCATCAGCCAGCATCTCGCACGGCTATCCACAGAGGACAAGACGGGAGTGGACACGCGAGGCTTGCAACGCCGCGAATCAGCGTGTTTAGAGGGAGGCGATGATCCTTGCCTGCCCGTCCTGTAATACGCGCTACGTCGTTCCCGATACGGCGATCGGACCGACGGGCCGCACCGTGCGCTGCGCCAATTGCCGCCACAGCTGGTTCCAGGAGCCGAACGCCGCGGCCGCGATGGCTGCACCCGCGCCCGCGCCGAGCGCGCCGGAACCCGTCGCCGCACCCGCACCGGCGCCCGCTCCCGAAGCGGCGCCGCGACCGGCCGCGAGCTATTCCGATTTTCCCGAACCCGATCCCGCGCCGGCGCGAGTTCCGCCGAGTTTTACGGCCGAGCCGGCCCCGCGCGCGACGCCCGTCATCGACGATACACCGCTGCCGTTCCGCCGTCCGCGGCGCAATCCGGCGAAGCGCTGGACGGTCATCGCGGCGAGCGCGGCGGCGCTGATGCTCGCGGCGACCGCGGGGCTCATGTATTTCGGCCTGCCGGGCTGGGCGCAGGGCCTCGGCCTGCCGGGCGGGGTCGACGAGCCCGACCTGGTGATCGAACTGCCGCCGAACCAGGATCATCGCGAACTCGCCGACGGGACGATTTATTTCGCCGCGTCGGGGGTGATCATCAATCCGACCGACCGCGAACAGCGCGTGCCCCCGATCCTCGCCGAACTGCGCGATGCGCAGGGGACGATCGTCTATAGCTGGACGATCAAGCCGCCGGTGCGCATGCTGCCGCCGAATGAAAAGGTCAATTTCAGCGAGGCGAAGCTCGATATCCCGCGCCGCGCGACGCAGCTGACCGTCAGTTGGGCGCTACCAAAGAGCTGAAACCCCAATTTTTAACGTGACGTCACAGCGTCACAGGCTGAGCGCGGCGGCGAGCGAGAGCAGGAAGCTGGTCACCGTCGCGACGATGATCGGCGCGAAGCTGCGCCATCCCTGGTCGAGCAACAGATGGAGGCGCGCCTTCATCGCCGTCGCGACGATCGCGAGCAGCAGCAACGCCTGTGCGCCCGTAGCAGCCGTGTCTTGAGCGACCTTGGGGATCGCGATCAGCGAATTGAGCGCCGCTACGCCAAGGAAGCCGAGAATGAACCATGGCAGGCGTAGCGGAATGCGTTTCTTGTCGCCCGCTTCGCCGCTGCGGCCGAGCCAGAGCGCGACGAGCATCAGCATCGGCGCGAGCAGCGCGACGCGCGTCAATTTGACGATCGTCGCGACCTCGCCCGCCGGCTGCGAGAAGGAAAAGCCGCCGCCGATCGCCTGCGCGACGTCATGGATCGACGCGCCGATCAGGAATCCCGCCTGCGCATCGGTCAGGCCGAGCTGCGCCGCCAGAACCGGATAGAGCGTCATCGCGAGCGCGCTCGCGACGGTGATGCCGACGAGTGTCAGCGTGAAACGCGCCTGGTCGACGCGCTTGTCGCCGATCAGCGAATAAAGTGCGAGCGCAGCCGACGCACCGCAGATCGCGGTCGCGCCGCCGGCGAGCAGTGCGGCGTGGCGGTCCTGCGCGAACAGCCGCGCGCTCGCCACGGTGACGATGATGACAGCGAGCATGATCAGGACGAGCAAGGCGAAGGGCAACGGCCCGAGCTCGGCGAGCTGTTCGGCGGTGATTCGCGCGCCGACGAGCACGATCCCGATGCGCAGCGCGGTCTGCGACATCAGGTCGAGCCCGGCGTGGGTCCGCTTGTCCTGCGACAGAAAGCTCATCGCGAGCCCGATCAGCAACCCCATCAGCACCAGAGGCGCGGCATAATGGTCGGCAAGCCACGCCGCCGCGAGCGCGGCGATCGCGGTGACGAGGACGCCCGGCAGATAGTCGCGCCAGCGGTGCCGCGCGGGCGGATGCGCCTCGAGCTGCATCTCGCCGTACAGGTCGGCGGCCATCGGCCAGCTTTGTTCGGATGGCGTCACGCTATGTCCCCGATCTCCATGGCGCCGCTTCGCACATCGCCGCGCGTCGGTCGATAGGCCATTGCTGGCGCGGCGCGGGCTTGCTAGAGGCCGCGCTCTATCAGCACCCGTAGCTCAGCTGGATAGAGCGCTGCCCTCCGAAGGCAGAGGCCAGGGGTTCGAATCCCTTCGGGTGCGCCAGATAGCTTCCTGCGGCCGTTCGAGCCCGGGACTTCGCGGGAGGCTCTCGGGGGAGATTGGCGCCGGATGTACGATCTGCTGGCCGGCCTGTCGGTGATCGAAGCTTCGTCCTTTGTCGCCTCTCCGACCGCCGGGCTTTACTGCGCGCAAATGGGCGCCGAAGTGATCCGCGTCGACCAGATCGGCGGCGGCCCCGACTTTCGGCGCTGGCCGGTGACCGATGCCAATGACTCGCTCTATTGGGAAAATCTGAATCGCGCGAAGAAATCAGTCGCGCTCGATCTGGCGCGGCCCGAGGGGCGCGAGTTGCTTCAGGCGCTGGTGCGCGCGACGGGGCAGTTTATCACCAATTTTCCGGTGGGCGGCTTCCTGTCGCACGAAAGGCTGGCCGAAGGGCGGCCCGACTTGATCACCATCCGCGTGATGGGCTGGGCCGACGGGTCGCCCGCGCTCGATTATACGGTGAACAACAGCGTTGGTTATCCGATGTTGACCGGCGCGGGTCCCGAGCCAGTCAACCATGTGCTGCCGGCGTGGGATTTGCTGACGGGCGCCTATGCCGCCTTTGCGCTGCTCGCGGCGATGCAGCGCCGCACCGTCACGGGCGAGGGCGGCGAGGTGCGCCTGCCGCTCTCCGACGTCGCGATCGGCACCGTCGCCAATCTCGGCGGGGTCGCCGAAGCGCTTTATACGGGGGCAAACCGGCCGCGCCTCGGCAACGCCGTCTATGGCCTGTTCGGGCGTGATTTTGTCACGGCCGACGGCCAGCGGACGATGATTGTCGTCGTCACCCCGCGCCAATGGGCGAACCTTATTTCGGCGCTCGGTCTTGGCGAGGCAATCGGCGCGGTCGAGGCGGCGCGCGGCGTCTCGTTCGCGACCGATGACGGGCTGCGCTTCACGCATCGCGATGCGCTCTATCCGCTGTTCGAGGCGGCGATCGCAAGCCGCGACCATGCCGACCTCGCCGCCGCGTTCGACGCCGGGGGAATCGTCCATTCGCCATATCGCACGATGCACGATGCGGTGCAGGATCCGGCGCTGGTCGGCGACAATCCGATCTTCGGGCATGCCGACAATCCTAGCGGTTTCGCCTATCCCGCCGCGGGCGCCTTTGCGACATTGCCGCAGGCGGAGCGCCAGCGGCCGCGGCCGGCGCCGCGCAACGGACAGCATAGCGAGGAAATATTGAGCGAGCGCCTGTCGCTTTCCTCGGGTGAGCTTGCCCGGCTGATCGATGCCGGTATCGTCGGCGTCGGCTGACCCTATGGAGAAAAATTGACATGACCCTGCGCCGCGCCGCCATCGTCGCCCCGATCCGCACCGCCGTCGGCAAGTTCGGCGGCAGCCTGTCCTCGATGACCGCGGGCGAATTGGGCGCGGTGATCCTGAAGGCGCTGGTCGAGCGCACGCAGATCGATCCGGCGCGCGTCGATGACGTCGTCTTTTCGCAAGGTTACGGCAATGGCGAGGCGCCGAGCATCGGCCACTGGTCGTGGCTCGCCGCGGGCCTGCCGCTCGAAGTGCCGGGATACCAGCTCGATCGCCGCTGCGGGTCGGGGTTGCAGGCGGTGATCAACGCCGCGATGATGGTCCAGACGGGCATGTCCGACGTCGTCGTCGCGGGCGGCGTCGAATCGATGTCGAACGTCGAGCATTACAGCACCGACATTCGCAAGGGCGTGCGCGCGGGCAACCTCACGCTCCACGACAGGCTGACGCGCGGGCGGGTGATGTCGCAGCCGGTCGAACGCTTCGGTGTCATCACCGGCATGATCGAGACCGCCGAAAATCTGGCCAAGGATTATAATATCAGCCGCGAGGCGTGCGATGCCTATGCGGTGCGCAGCCATCAGCGCGCGGCGGCCGCGTGGGCGAACGGGCTGTTCGACGACGAACTGGTGCCGGTATCGGTGCCGCAAAAGAAGGGCGATCCCATCATCTTCGCGCACGACGAGGGTTACCGCGCCGACGCGACACTCGAAACGCTCGGCAAGCTACGCCCGCTCGAGGGCGGCGTCGTCACCGCGGGCAATGCGAGCCAGCAGAATGACGCCGCGGCGGCATGCCTTGTCGTCGCCGAGGACAAGCTCGATGAACTCGGGCTTGAACCGATCGCCTGGTATCACAGCTCGGCGGCGGCGGGCTGCGACCCGAGCCGGATGGGCATCGGGCCGGTGCCCGCAGTCGAGCGGCTGTTCGCACGCAATGGCCTTGGCTGGGGCGACATCGACCTTGTCGAGCTCAATGAGGCTTTCGCGCCTCAGGTGCTCGCGGTGCTGAAGGGCTGGGGCTGGTCGGAGGACGACAGCCGGAACGAGATTTTGAACGTCAATGGTTCGGGTATTTCGCTCGGGCATCCGATCGGCGCGACCGGCGGGCGCATCCTCGCGAACCTGACGCGCGAGCTGGTGCGCGGCGACGGCCGCTATGGGCTAGAGACGATGTGCATCGGCGGCGGGCAGGGCATCGCGGCGATCTTCGAGCGCGCCGCCTGACCATGGCCGATTTGCGCGAGGCGCTGACGGCGGCGCAGGCCTATCGCGCCGCGGCCGAAGCGGCGCTCGCCGAACGATTGGCGCACGCGCCGATCGACCGCGAGCAGCGCGCGGCGCATGGCTTTGCGTGGGTCGCGACGACGGTGGCGGCGCTCGAAGCGGTGCTGAGCTGGTGTGAGTCCGGCCAGGACTCGAACCCGCTCGATGCGAAGGTCGCGGCGCTCGCGTTCGCCGAGGGGATCGGCCAGCTCGTCGGCGGGTTGCCGATGGGGCAGAATGAGATTTTCCGCCCGGCCGATCTTGGGCTGGGCGCCGAGGCGCGCGCGTTCGCCGATGCCTGCGCCGAGCTGCTCGACGCCGACCATGCCGCGGTGCGCGTAGACGTCGCGATGGCGCTTGCCGACGGCCATTGGCCGAGCGAGACATTGCACGACGCCGATCTCGATTCGATCCGCGACCAGTTCCGCCGCTTCACCGATGCCGAGATTGTCCCGCATGCGCACGGCTGGCATCTCGCGAACGACCTAATCCCCGATGCGACGGTGCAGGCAATGGCCGATCTCGGCACCTTCGGCGTCTGTATCCCGGAAGAATTTGGTGGGCTTGGCCTGTCGAAGCTGGTGATGTGCATCGTCACCGAGGAATTGTCGCGCGGCTGGATCGGTGCGGGGTCGCTCGGCACGCGGTCCGAGATCGCGGGTGAGCTGATCGCGACGGGGGGCACCGACGCGCAAAAGGCCGAATGGCTGCCGAAGATCGCGAGCGGCGAGATACTGCCGACGGCGGTGTTCACCGAACCCGATGTCGGATCGGACCTTGGGTCATTGCAGACGCGCGCGCGACGCGAAGGTGAGACTTGGGTGATCGACGGCGCGAAGACCTGGATCACCCATGCCGCGCGTTCGGACCTGATGACCTTGCTCGCGCGGACCGTCCCTGACGCGAAAGGCTATGCCGGGCTGTCGATGCTGCTCGTGCCCAAGCCGCGCGGGACCGAGAGTGATCCGTTTCCCGCCGCCGGGATGAGCGGCAGCGAGATCGAGGTGCTCGGCTATCGCGGGATGCGCGAATATGCGTTGCAGTTCGACGCGATGCATGCGCCCGCCGACGCGCTGCTCGGCGGCGTCGAGGGGCAGGGGTTCAAGCAGCTCATGCGCACCTTCGAGGGCGCGCGCATCCAGACGGCGGCGCGCGCGGTCGGGGTCGCGCGACGCGCGCTCGAACTCGGGCTCGACTATGCGCTGAACCGCAAGCAGTTCGGCAAGGCGATCGTCCACTTTCCGCGCGTCGCCGACAAGCTGGCGATGAGCCTCGTCGATTTTGTCGCCGCGCGCGAGCTGAGCTATGCTGCGGCGCGCGCGAAGGACGGCGGCAAGCGCTGCGACATCGAGGCGGGCATGGCGAAGCTGCTCGCGGCGCGCGCGGCCTGGTCGAACGCCGATGCGAGCCTGCAGATCCACGGCGGCAATGGCTATGCGCTCGAATATGAGATCAGCCGCGTGCTCTGTGATGCGCGCATCCTCAACATCTTCGAGGGTGCCGCCGAAATTCAGGCGCAGGTGATCGCGCGCGGGCTGGTCGGCGGGCGCAACTAGAGCCAGAGCAGGGGCTGGCGCACCGGGAAATTGCGCACGACCTCGCCGATCGTCGGATCGGGGTTCAGCCGTTGCCAGAGGTCCAGCCAGTCGCTGCGTTTCTGCGCGAGACCGCCAAAGAGCAGGCTCGGCTGGCGCACCGGAAAGCCGCCCCAATATTCGATATCGGGCGGCAGCGGCCATGCCGCCTTGTCCGCGATGAACGGCGCCATCCACGCGATCGCGCCGCCGATCGAGCGGCCGTCGGTCGTCTTCCAGTCGATCAACTCGCTGCCGCCGAGCAGCCACGCCGAGGCGGCGAGCACGTCGAGATTGAAGAGCGAATAGGCATAAGGCTTGGTGCGCGCGAGTTCGAGCGGCTGGCGGCCGTCGGGCTCGATTTGCGTCGGGATGATCACGGTTTGGAGCCGGCCCCGCGCATCCTCGAGAATATCGGTGCGGCCGAGCAAGGCGGCAAAGGACGCCGCCTGGAGCAGCCAGCACGTGCCGTGGTTGTTCTTTTCGTCGCGCTCGGTGGTGCCGAAGCGCGAGGTGGTCAGCCAGTCCAGATAGTCGGCGAACCAGCCCTCAACGCCCGCGCGGATCGCCGCATAGCCCGGTGCCTCTTTGCGCGCCAACAGCGCCACCGCGCGCGCGACCTCGACGATCTGCAGCGTGTCGATCACGCCGATCGCGCGGCCGCTGTTCACGCCGATGATCGCCTGCGCATGGTCGAGATTCGGATTCATCCGCGTCTTCGCATCGACGAACCATGCGTGGAGGTGGCGCATCGCGGCGCCCGCTAAACGCGTCTCGCTGGTGAGATCCCATAGCGCTGCGAGCGCCGGGACGGTGCGGCCGAAGGCGATCAGTGCGTCGCGGTGGCCGTCGAACTTGTCGGGGTTCGAGCGGCCGTCGCGGCGCACATAGGGACCGCCGGGGTTTGCCGGGTCGGGCCACCAATAATCGCCCTCGGAATAATAGTCGTGCGGCCCCGCCGGGCTGCGCGGCGCGGGAATGGCGGCGATGGTGCGCGGTTCGGCGCCGAGCAGCGCTGCGGCTTGCGGCAGCAGGCGGCGGCGTTCGATCGCGCGGATGTCGAGCGCGCCGGGCCGCGGGCGTGCCCATGCTGCCGGTGCGGCGAGCAGTGCGGTGAGGAGCAGGGAGCGGCGCGCGATCATCCTGTGTCCTTACCGGTTGCGATGGCGTAGCAACAGGTCGCCGCCGACGGTGCGCGGATAGGCGCCGGGTCCCCAAGCATCGTCGGCGCGGACGAGCAGTGCGTCGAGCGTGTCGGCGGGCCAGCCTTGCTCCTTGTACGGCCAGTCGGCGGCGCGGCCGCGCCAGGCGGCGACATAGTTGGTCGCCTTGCGGAGCGAGCGGCCCTTTTCGTCGGCGCGATAGAGGTCGATGCCGAGGCATGCTGCGCTGTCGGCGACGGTGTAAGCGGCTCCCAATGCATAGAGCGAGTAATGAAAACTGCGTGTGCGAGTCAGTTCCTTGGGCAGCGCGCCCGATGCGTCGATCTGCTGCGCTATCCGCGCCTTGGGAAAGGCCGCGACGATCCGGCGCGCGATGTCGGGCCTTCGAGCAAACAGCGCGAAGCGTGCGGCCTGCGCGTCGTACCACAGGCCATGGTTGTTCGACGCCTTACCCTCGGCCTTGCCGTTCGGGCTGTTCAGCATCCAGTCGAGATAGCGTGAAAACCAGCGTTCGAGCGCGGCCGTCTCGGCGGGCGTCAGCGCGTCCGACGGGCCGATCAGCCCCGCGGCGTCGATCACGCCGATAAAGCTGGCACCATCGAGCACACCTTCGGCGCGGCCGTTCGACACGCCCGGCACCGCCTGCGCAAAATTCATGTTCGGATTCATCGCCGTGGTGGGGTCGAGGAACCACGTGCGGATCACCCGCGCCGCGCCCTCCGCATATTTGCGCTCGCCGCTGTAATAATAAGCGAGCGCGAGCGTATCGGCCTCGCGCGCCATGCGGCTGAGCGCCGAGCGGTCGAAGCGGTTGCTTTCGACGTCGGGATTGGTGTCGCCGTCGCGGCGCACATAGGCGCCTTTCGGATTGGCGGGGTTCGGCCACCAATAGCGCGCGAGGCTGACATAGTCATGGCGGTCGCCCGACACGGGGATGCTGCGCTTGTCCATCACCGACGCGGGCTTTGATGCGAGCGCCTTGTCGGCGCGTATGACCAACTCGCGGTAGGCGGCGCCGATCGCCGGATCGGTGGGCAGCGCCGCCTTGATCGCTTCGAGATCGGCGGGGCGCAGCGTGAAGGTGCGGCGCCCGTCGAACGATGCCGAATAGCCCTCGCTCGCGTTGCAGGTGGAATCCGAGGAAAAAGCCGCCGCCGCGGACGGAAATGACGCGGCGGCGGCCAGGATAGCCCAAGGGAGTCGGGCTAAAATCGCTGGCTTCACAGGCGGACCCGGAAGCCGAAGAAATATTGCGGGCCGCTGCGCGACACCTCGGCGATGCTGTCGTACCCGCCCTTGTACATGATATCCTGCGTGTTCGTGACGTTGAGCGCCTGCAGCTTGATCTGCACATTTTTGGTGAGATCATATTGCGCCGACAGGTTGAGATAGGTGCCGCCGCGGATCTCGCGGTTGGTGCCGCCGTTGGGTTTGTAATAGCCCGAGCGGTAACGAAGGTTCGCGCGGAGCGAGAGGCCCCATTTTTCGAACCACACCGATCCGCTCGCGGTCCATTTCGACAAGCCGATCAAATTTGCGGGGTCGACATAGTCGGCGATCGGCGAGGTGTCGGGATATTCGAAATTGGCGAAGGCGCGGTTGACCGATCCCTGGATGCCGAACCCGTCGAGCGGGTCGGGGAGCCAGGTGAAGGCATGGCTCGCGGTCGCCTCGACCCCATAGAGATGCCGCGTCTCGGCGTCGTTCGTCGGGGCCACCGGGGCGATGGTGACGGTTTCGGTCACCGGCGCGCCGCCGTCGCGGATCGTCGTGATCGTGACATCGGTGGGGATCGGCTCCTCGGCGCTGATCACCGTGCCCTTCGCCCATTTATAATAGCCCGCGACCGAGATCAGCGTGTCCTGCGAGGCGTACAGCTCGAGGCTGGCGTCGAGGTTCCACGCGCGCAGCGGCTTGAGGTTCGGGTTGCCCGTCGTCGCGTTGAAGATGATGTTGTCGACCCCCGTCGCCGACGTCGTCGGGTTGAGGTTCACCCCCGCGCCGAAGCTTTCGATCCCCGAGCGCGCGATGGCGCGATAGGCGGCGAGGCGCAATTTGACCTCTTGCGACAGGTCGAAGGCGATGTTCGCGCTCGGCAGGAAATAATTATAGCTGCCTTTGACACGGTTCGTTTCGAGCGGGCGGGTCGGGTCGACGCCGATCGAATAGGTGTCGCCCACCGTATCGATGGTGATACGATAGGGCTGGCGGAAACCGATCGACGTGATGTCGGTCTTGACCCAGCGCAGCCCGACATTGCCGCTGAACGGTACGTTGCCCATGTCGGATTCGAAATTCGCCATCGCATAGGCGGCGTAGATGCGTTCGGTGACGTCGATGTCGCTCGGGTCGCGGCCGTCCTCGGGATAGGGCAGGGCATCATCACTGCCGGTGAAGGTCCGGAACAGGCAGTCGTTGTCGAACGTCGCCCAGCGTGTGACATTTGTCCCCATGCCCTTCATGTAAGACGTGGTGGTGAAGGGGACGCGGCACTGCTGGTTCGCCTGCGTGATCAGCTGCGCCGGCGTCTGGCCGTTGATGGCGGCCAGCGTGTTGAGGTCGTTGTTGCGCGCATTGTCGTTGGTGCGATTGTGGTCTGAGACGCGGCCCCCGAACTTCACGCTGGTGATGAAGCCGTCGAGCTCGCGGTCGATGTCGAGCCGCGCGGCCCAGATCCGGTCGGTGCGGTCGGTGACGAAGCGCCGCCGCGCATAGACCGAGTTGGCAGCATTCGCGAGGAACAGGTTCGGGTCGGTGATGTCGAAATTATCGAACGCGACGACCGGCACGACATCGTCGTCCATATAGGTCAGCGTATAGCCGACGCGACGCGTCGAGCGCATGCGCGTCTGCTTCTGCGTCTCGGTGCGGTGACTGTTCGAATAGGAGGCGTCGAACGCGACGTTCCAGCGGTCGGGCGACCAGATTAGGCTCAAACCGCCGCCCAGATATTCCTCGACGCGCCGCCGCGTTTCGAGCTGGTTTTCGAGGTTCGAATTGCCGCGATAGCTCATCAGCGCGCCGGGCGAATAGCCGTTGTCGCCGTTGCCGATGACCAGCGGCTGGACCCCGCGCAGCCCTTCGGTGATGCCGAGGACGTTGCGGTCCTCGAGGCTGTTGCGCTTTGAATATTGGCCGTCGATCGCGATTTCGAACTCGGGCGACGGGCGCCACTGGATCGCACCGATCAGTCCGTCGCGCACTTCGGACGTCGTCTGGGTGCGGAAGCTGCGCGACGTATTGGCGAAATAGGCGGGGCCACGCGTTTCGCCGACCACCACGGGCGTCGCGCCCGCACTCGGCGCAACCGAGCGCGGACCCGTCGCGAAGGTGCAGTTCTGGCTGGCGCCCGCCGCAATCTGCGCGGCGGCGCTGCCGGTCAGCTGGAAGGGATTGTTCGCCGAGGTGTTGCAGAGCTGGAAGGTCGAATTGGCGTTGTAATAGTCCTCGGGCGCGGTCGTGTCCTGCCGCTGGTAACCGATCGACACACCGATATCGCCGAGCCCGGTTTCGAACTGGTCGGTGTACGAGAAATTCGCGCGATAGCCGAGGCCGTCGTGCTGATAGACGTCATTGTCCTGCGGCTGGAAATCGCCGCGCACCTCGAACTGGATGCGGCGCTTGCCGTAATCGAGCGGCTTCATCGACTTGAGTTCGATGATCCCGCCGACGCCGCCCTCAAGGAAATCGGCGCGCTGGGTCTTGTAGACGAGGACGCCGTTGACGAGTTCGGACGGGAATTGCTGGAAAGCGACCGAACGGTCGGGGCCCGCGGTCGACACCTCACGCCCGTTGAAGGTCGAAAAGCTCAAGGTCGGGCCGAGTCCGCGCACCGACAGCTCGTTGGCGTTGCCCTTGAAGCGGTCGGCCGAGACGCCGACGATGCGTTCGAGCGTGTCGCCGACCGAATTGTCGGGAGTCGCGCCGATTTCGTCGCTGACGAGGCCGTCGACGACGACGTCGGCGGCGCGCTTGAATTCGATCGAACTGCGCTGCGTCGCGCGGGTGCCGGTGACGAGGATTTCGTCACCGCCATCGACCGCCGCCGCCTGTTCGCTCTCGACTTCGGCGGGGGCTTCCTGTGCCCACGCGGGCATCGCAGTAAATAGCGCAGCGGACGCCAGCAGGGCGGCGCGGGTCGGCAAGGCCGATGGTGACTTCATTTCCCTCTCCTTTTTAACGCCGCCCCTGGTGGCGGCACTGACCCGGTTGATACCGGTGTCAATTTTAGATGTAATACAACTTACGAAATGTATTACAACTTTGAGGGCGTAAGTCAATCGCCCGCGTTTTGGGGGCGGCTGCGGGCCGGCTACGGCGGGCCGGCCCGTTTCATATCAACGCTTTACGCGCTTTTTCGACAGGTCGTACATCGCGGAGCCAGCGAGCAGATAGGCGCCGCTTCCGTAAAATTGCGTCTCTTTCGCCGAGACGCTGTCGGGCCGGTCGCCGACCTGCTGGACCCAGCCGAGCATGCTGTCGGGCTGCACCGCGCGCTGCAGCGCATCCCATCCGCGCACCGCGGCGGGCTCGTACGTCGCGCGGTCGAGCAGGCCGTTGTCGACGCCCCACGCAAAGGCATAGGTGAAGAAGGCGGTGCCGCTCGATTCGGGCGGGGTGCCGGGGTCGTTGTCGAGCAGCGACGCGGGCCAATAGCCGTCGGCCTTTTGCAGCGTCACGAGTTTCGCCGCCATATCCTTGAACAGTTTCGTGTAGATTGGCCGCTTCGGATCCTTCTTGTCCATCACCTGAAGCATCCGCACGAGGCCGCCCATCACCCAGCCGTTGCCGCGGCTCCAGAACAGCTTGCGGCCCTTGGCGTCGCGCATGTCGAAAAAGCGGCTGTCGCGGAAATAGAGATTTTCCGACGGGTCGAAGAGATAGTCGGTCGTCGCCTTGAATTCCTCATGCGCGAAATCGGCGTAGCGTTTGTCGCCGGTCGCCTTCGACAGCCGCAGCAAGGTCGGCGGCGCCATGAACAACGCGTCGCACCAGCACCAGCGGTCGGTGCATTTCGACGTGCCCTTGCCCGGCGCGACGGGGATGAATTCAAGGCTGATCGTCGGGCGATTCGCGAGGACAATGGTCGAAATAAGCTTTCGTCGGCGCGATCGCGCCCTTGCCCGCACCATTCTGCGCCGCCCACAGCCACGCCTGCCCGATCAGCTGGTCGTCGGCGTGATAGGCGAGGTCGCCAAGCTGCCATTTCTCGGCGCGGCCGAGATCGAGCAATGGCTGCGCATATTTTTTGTCGCGGTTCGCGAGCTCGGTCAGCGCGACCCAGAAGGTTGCCTGCTGCCAGTCGCGTACTTCCTGCACGCTCTTGCGCGCCGCGGGCATCGTCGCCCAGTTGGTGCGGTTCGCGAGCTGCCAGTCGGCGACGCGGCGCGTCTGCGCGAGGATCGCCGCGGGCTGCGGCATCGCGGGTTCGGCGGGTGCCACCGCGGCGGCGGGAGCAGTTATCATCAGGGCGAGGAGGCTCAGCGGCATGTTATATCCTTTGCGGGCTAAGGGGCGACCGGCGAGAGGAGGGGCGTTTCGGCGCGATCTTGCCATGGGTCGTGCGCGCTGCGCGCATGGCGCGAGGCGACGGCGTCCACGGCGATGATGCGATGGCCGAAAAGCGCGCGCTTGCGGCGGGCGGGGTGCATCTGGCGCTGCGCATCGCGATTCCTCTCCCGGGACGGTGCAGGCCTTTTTGCCTTGACACCGGTGACATACCTCTTTCCTTTTGCGTCGAGTGTCAATAAGGTTGTCACACAACTAGCCCATGTGGCGATAAGGGGATGGAATGCCGAAGATCGTGTCAGCCCGGGTGATATTGACCGCGCCGGGCCGCAATTTCACGACGCTGAAGATCGAGTGCGACGACGGGACGACCGGCGTCGGCGATGCGACGCTCAACGGCCGCGAGCTCGCTGTCGCGGCTTATCTGTCGGAGCATGTCGTCCCCTGCCTGATCGGGCGTGACGCGCACCGAATCGAGGATATCTGGCAATATCTCTACAAGGGCGCCTACTGGCGGCGTGGGCCGGTGACGATGGCGGCGATCGCTGCGGTCGACATGGCGCTGTGGGATATCAAGGGCAAGGTCGCGGGACTGCCGGTCTATCAGTTGCTCGGCGGTGCCGCGCGCGAGGGCTGCATGGTCTATGGCCACGCCAATGGCACGACGATCGCCGACACGATCGAAGCAGCGCTCGATTACCAGCGTCAGGGGTATAAGGCGATCCGCCTGCAATGCGGCGTGCCCGGAATGGCATCGACCTATGGCGTCAGCAAGGAGCGCTATTTCTACGAACCCGCCGACAATGACCTGCCGACCGAGAATGTCTGGTCGACCGCGAAATATATGCGAATCGTCCCCGAACTCTTCGCCGCGGCGCGCGAGGCGCTCGGCTGGGACGTCCATCTGCTCCACGACGTTCACCACCGCCTGACCCCGATCGAGGCGGCGCGGCTCGGCAGGGATCTCGAACCCTGGCGTCCCTTCTGGATCGAGGATGCGACCCCGGCGGAGGATCAGGAGGCGTTCCGCCTGATCCGCCAGCACACGACAACCCCGCTCGCGGTCGGCGAAATCTTCAGCTCGATCTGGGATTGCAAGGCGCTGATCGAAAACCGGCTGATCGACTATATCCGCGCGACGGTGCTCCATGCGGGCGGCATCACGCATATGCGGCAGATCGCCTCCCTCGCCGACCTCCACCAGATCCGCACCGGCTGCCACGGCGCGACCGACCTGTCGCCGGTGACGATGGCCGCGGCGCTGCACCTTGGGCTTTCGATCCCCAATTTCGGGATCCAGGAATATATGCGCCACACCGTCGAGACCGACGCGGTCTTCCCGCACGCCTATCGGTTCGCGGACGGCATGCTCCATCCGGGCGATGCGCCGGGGCTCGGCGTCGATATCGACGAGGCGCTCGCCGAAACTTTTCCTTATGCCCGCGCCTATCTGCCGGTGAACCGGCTCGAGGACGGAACGATGTGGAGTTGGTAATGCGTTTGGCTTTCCTTGGACTTGTTTTGCTCGCCGCGCCGCTCGGCGCGCAGGAGCATAAACCGCTTCGGCCCGCCACGGCGGACGAGCAAAAGGCGCGTGCGGCGGTGGTGATCGCCGATTATCGCTTCGACGATCTGCTCTGGGAAAACGACCGGATCGCGCACCGCATCTATGGCCGCGCGCTTGAGAAGGCCGAGCCGCCCTCGTCGTCGGGGATCGACGCGTGGGGCAAGCGCGTGCGCTGGCCCTTCATGGACCGCCAGCTGCGCACGGGCGACCAGCATGCCGACCATGGCGAAGGGATCGACTTCTATAATGTCGGGACGGGGCGCGGCACCGGCGGGCTCGGCATCTGGTACGACAACAAGCTGTGGACGTCGCGCAACTATGTGCGGCCGCGCATCCTGCAATCGGGGCCCGAGGTCGCCGACTTCACCGTCGATTACGAGCCGTGGCCGGTCGATACGCTGCGCACGGTGCGCGAGACGCGGCGCTTCACGCTGCCGGCGGGGACGAATTTCACGCGGATGACCTCGACCATCGCGTCGAGCAGCGACGCCGAACTGATCGTCGGCATCGGCATTTCGAAGCGGCCGATAAACGGAAACAAGCTGGGCGAGATCCGCAAGGATAGTGCCACCGCGCGGATGAGCTGGTGGGGCCCCGCCGAAGGCGATAGCGGCAAGGGACGCATGGCGGCGGCGGTGATCGTCGATCCGGCGGCTTTTGCGGGCTTTGCCGAAGACACCGACAATTATCTGATTCTGGTCCGCGTCCGGCCGGGGCAGCCCTTTGTCTATTACAGCGGCGCGGCGTGGGATCGCGGGGGCGACTTTGCGGCAGAGGGCGACTGGAATAGCTATGTCGACGCGCAGCGCCCCGATTTCCGGCCCTAGCCAGTTTCGCGGCGCGATGATAACGCAGCATCCATGGCGGTAACCAAGGCGGCGTCGCTGGCGGACGATCTGGTCCAGCGTTTCGAGGAACAGATCGAAACGGGCGAAATGCCCGTCGGATCGCGTTTCCCGACCGAAAAAGAGATCACAGAGACGTTCGGCGTCAGCCGCACCGTCGTGCGCGAAGCTTATTCGCGCCTCGCCGCGCGTGGCCTGCTCGTCTCGCGGCGCGGGTCGGGGGCTTATGTCCCCGACGGCGCGCAATATCGCGCCTTCCAGGTTACCGCCGAGGAAATCGGCGAGATCGACGATGTGCTGAAATTGCTCGAAATGCGCATGGGGTTCGAGGCGGAGATGGCCGACCTCGCCGCGCGGCGGCGTACCGACGCCGATCTGGCGGCGCTGCGCCGGGCGCTCGACGCGATGGAGGAAAGCAGCGACGTCGACGCGTCGGTCGCCGCCGACGCCGCCTTTCACGCCGCGATCGCGAGCGCGACGGGCAACTCCTATTTCCTGCGCTTCACCCAGTTTCTCGGCGTGCGGCTCGTCCCGTCGCGGCGGCTGTACCTGCAAGGCGACGATCCGGTCCAGCATCAACGCTATGCGCATACGATCAACCGCGACCATGAGGCGATCGTCGTCGCGATCGAGGCGGGCGACCCGGTCGCCGCGCGCCGCGCCGCGCGCCGGCACATCGAAAAATCGATCCTGCGCTATCGCACGCTCAAGGAGAGCCGATAGCCGCGCGACCGATCCTGCGCGCTATTGATTGGTGCGATCGGGCGCCGAGCGCGTGCTCCAGAACGGGCCGTGCGGGAAATTAGCTATCTACTGACCTTGATTTCGACTCGTGATGCTCTATTCCAACCTCGTGCAAGGCGACCCCGACAATTACATAAGCCTGCTGTCTGCCGCGCAGATCGAAACGTTGCGGCACGTTTACGAGCACAAAAATTCCAAGCAGATCGCGCGGCTGATGAACGTTTCGCCGCACACCGTCGACGAACGCGTGCGCCGTGTGTTAAAAAAACTTAATGTTTCTAACAGGATAGAAGCTGCGCGTATCCTTGCTGTTAACGGTGTCTTCGATCATGTTACCCCTTATCAGCCTTTGACATATCAATTGATCGACCTTGGCGACGTATCTCCGCCCCCCGATGCGGAGGTGGGGCGCAGTTCGTTTCGGCGATTATTCGATATAGGTTCGCCATTTCCTACCGCGTCCCAGCCGGCCAACCGGCATGGGTTGATGGAAAGGATAATCTGGCCGATTTTGATCGCATTTGCGACAATCCTGGCTTTTTCCGCCCTCTATTCGATCCTTGTCGGACTCGGTCGTGTTCTGACCTGATGTTCGAACGAATGCTGCGGGGGGGAACCGGTAGCATTCTTTTTCAAGGAAAAAGATGATGCTGAATCAACGAGTTTCTGCGGCGAAGAAGATCGCTTCCGACCTGCATCTGGCCGAAGACGCCATCGACGAAGCGATGATCCGCATCGCCCAGCTCGCCGCGACGCTGCCCACCGCGCGCCGCGAAACCAACATGTCGGCAATCGTCGGCCAGGACGCGATGGCGAAAGTCGCCAATGCGCTCGCCGCCGCCGGCGAAGTTCGCCAGCTGCTGACCGACGCGCATCTGGCGCTGACCGTGACGCAAAAGGAAGTCGGTCTCGGCACGCGGATGTTCGGCGCGGGCGTCAAGCCGGCCGCTGCGAAGCTGGTCGACGAAGGCAGCAACGATCGCTCGGGCGATGGTGCTGCTACGTTCGCGAAGGCCGGTTGATCCGCAAGAAAGGTTGACAGCCACAATGTGGTCCGTGGCGATTTATTATGTTGTCTTGCTCATCACGGTGGCCGTCGCGATCCGACGCGGCGGACCGCTTGAACGTTGGGCGGCCTATACAGCATTGATCGCCTCGGTCCTCACCAGTGCCCTGACGCCCTTTCCGACCTGGACCGATATCGAACTGAATATCTTCATCATCGACATGCTGGTTCTGCTTAGCTTCTGGTTCATTGCCATGCGCACGCAGAGTTTCTGGCCCTACTGGATTACCGGATGGCAGCTGATCGCCATTTTCGGCCATATCCAGAAATATATGTTCTCGGAGATATTGGCGCGACCCTATTCGCTCCTGTCAGTCTATATATCGTACCCGATCCTGTTGCTGATCATCTATGCATCGGGATCGTCCAGCCGGCGGGAAAACGTCACGGCCTGATATGTGGCTCCCCAGGGGCATCACATGCAGCAATTTTCGAATCAAGAAATTGCCGAGCTGAAATCGCGGGTCGACCAGATCCACGACCTGCTGGCGAGCCGCGGCGAGGAAACGCCGGGCGCGACCGTGCGCGCCATCGACAGCGCGCGCGGCGACACGGCGTCGAACGCGGCGCTGCTCGACCAGCTGTCGTTCAGCATCCAGGTCCGGCGCATCCGCCGCAGCCATTTCGGCACCGCCGAAATGTCGGGTCCGACGTGGGATATGATGCTCGACCTGATGCTCGCGGGCGCGCATGGCCGCGTGCTCAGCGCCAGCGATCTAGCGACCGGCGCGGGCGTTCCGCTGTCGTCGGGGCTGCGCATGATCGCGGCGCTCGAACGGCGCGGGCTGTTGCACCGCTCAATCGACGAGCGCGACCGGCGCCGGACGATCGTCCGGCTGACCGACGTCGGGACCGAACGCATGGCCAGCTATTTCGAAAAAATCGGCGCCGCCTGGCAGGGCGGACAAACGCTGGCAGCCTGAGGGTCAGGACCTAACCCCCGAACCGGGTGCGGGGCCGACTGGTCGCGCGTGCCGCACCCGGCCCTATTCGGTCATTTCCTTCATCATGCGATCGACCTTGATCATCGCCTCGCGCTTGATCTGGCAGATGCGCGCGGCGCTGACGTCGAGCGTCAGGCCGATTTCGTGCAGGTTGAGCTCTTCGAAGAAATAGAGCTGGAGCACCATCTGTTCGCGCTGCGACAGGCGCCCGACGCACTGGCGCAGCGCGCCCATCAAATCCTCCTGCTCGCACCGTTCGTCGGCACCCGCATCGTCGTCGGCCGCCAGAAAGGCGCCGACGTCGGTGAGCTCGTCGAGCGAGGTCGACCGGCCGTGCGTCGCGTTGCGTTCGAGCGCGAAATAATCCTCCGCCGACATGTCGAACGCGACCGCCATTTCGGCCGTCGTCGGCGCGCGCATCAACTGCTGTTCGAGCGCGGCGCGCATCGCATGGATTCGCTTCGCCGCGACCATCGCCGAGCGGCCGACATCGGCCTCGCGGCGCAGCTGGTCGATCATCGCGCCGCGGATGCGCGTCGTGGCATAGGTGGCAAAGGCGAAACCGCGCTCTTCATAATTGCGGCTCGCCTCGATCAGCGCGATCAGCCCGGTCTGGATCAGATCGTCGAGCTCGCTTGTCCGCGACACGCGCGAAAATACCTGCCACGCGATCTTGCGGACCAGCGGCGAATATTCCTCGACCAGCGCCTCGACGCTTTCGCCGTAGCCGCGCGCGCGCGGCGCGCGGCCGGCGGTCCCGGCAAATTGCTCGGCGGGCTCAATTCTCATGCGATTGGTCCTCCATGTGGGCCTCGGGCCCGGACGCGAGGCGGGGCACTTCGGCGCCGATCGTCGCGACGATTTCGGTCTGCTTGGTCGCCGGAATCTCGAGGTAGGAGATGACGGCGACGTCGGGGAAAGTGGCGCGTACGAGGCGCGAAAGAGCGGAACGGCAGATCGGCGAGGCGACGAGTGCGAAGCTGCGCGTCTGGAGCAGCAACGGTTCGACGGCCTGGCCGACCTGTTCGATGATCGTCATCGCCATGCCATGCTCGAACGGCCATTCGGCGGCGGGGTTGGCGCGCACCGCCTGGTTGAGCAGCACCTCGACCTCGGGGCTGAAGGTGACGACGGGCAGCGGCATCCGGCTCGGCACGATCGTCTGGACGATCAGCGCGCCGATGCGCTGGCGCACCGCTTCGATCAGGTCGATCTCGCCCAGCTGCTGCGGCGACAGCGCCACCATCGCCTCGGCGATCTTGCGGAAATCGCGCAGTGGCACGCGCTCGATGAGCAGCGATTTGCACAGGCTCGCGACGCGCGGCAGCGAATAGCCCTGCGGGCTTAGATTCTGCGCGAGCTGCGGATAATGCGTCTTGAGATTGTCGATCAGCGCCTGCGCATCGTCGATGCCGAACAGCTCGGCGGCGGCGCCGACAATGCTGTTGTTGAGGTGCGTCGCGACGACGGTCGCCGGATCGACGACGGTATAACCCGCGGCGATCGCATCATTCTGCATCGCCTTCGGGATCCACAGCGCGTCGAGGCCGAAGGTCGGGTCCTTGCACGGACGGCCGATGACCTTGGTGACGAGGTCGCCCGAATCGAGCGCGAGCATTTCGTTCGGGAAGACCTCGTCCTCGCCGACGATCACCCCGGCGACCGAGATGCGATAGACGTTGCCGGGCAGCGACAGGTCGTCAGTGACCTTCACCGGCGGCACGACGAAGCCGAGTTCCTTCGACAATTGGCGGCGGATGCCCGTGATGCGCGTCATCAGCGGCGAGCCCTTGCGTTCGTCGACAAGGGTGACGAGCGCGTAGCCGATCTCGAGCTGGCACGCGCTCGCGTCGCTGACGTCGGCCCATTCGATAAGCGACGGGTCGGGCGCGGGGGCGGCGGGTTCGGGCAGGTCGGCGACCGCGGCGGCGCTGCGGCGCAGCTGCCAGCCGACACCGAAAGACAAAGCCGCGGCGGGCAGGATCAGCATCTGCGGCATCGCGGGAACGAGGCCGAGGATGAAGAGGATGCCGCCGACCGCCATCCAGATGGCGGGCGAGGCGAACTGGCTGCCGATCTGGCCGCTGAGGTCGAAGGGCGAGGCGACGCGAGTGACGATTGCCGCGGCGGCGATCGAGAGCAAAAGCGCCGGGATCTGCGCGACGAGCGCGTCGCCGATCGCGAGTGTGACATAGGTGCTGCCGGCTTCGGAGAAGCTGAGCCCATGGCTGAAGATGCCGAGGATGAGCCCGCCGACGATATTGACGAACAGGATCAGCAGGCCGGCGACGGCGTCGCCCTTCACGAATTTCGACGCACCGTCCATCGAGCCGTAGAAATCGGCCTCGGTCGCGACTTCGACGCGGCGCGCCTTGGCTTCTTCGGGGCTGAGCAGTCCGGCGTTGAGATCGGCGTCGATCGCCATCTGCTTGCCCGGCAAGGCGTCGAGGGTGAAACGCGCTGACACTTCGGACACGCGGCCCGCGCCCTTGGTGATCACGATCAGGTTGATGATCATCAGCACGAAAAAGACGAACAGGCCGACGACATAATCGCCGCCGATCAGCACCTGGCCGAATGCCTCGATCACATGGCCCGCCGACGCGGTGCCTTCGTGGCCGTGGACGAGCACGACGCGCGTCGAGGCGACGTTGAGCGCGAGCCGGAACAATGTCGCGAGCAGCAAGACGGTCGGGAAGGCCGAGAAATCGAGCGGTTTCGACGCCTGCAGCGCGACCATCAGGATCAAGAGGCTGATCATGATGTTCGCGACGAAACTGATGTCGAGGATCAACGGCGAGACCGGGATCACCATCAGCCCGACGACGATCAGCATCCCCACGGGCAGCGCCGATATGCCGGCGATGCGGCCGATGTTGGCCAGATTGAAGCCGCCGGTCATGCCGCGCCTCCCGAGAGCGACGCGAGCCGCCGATAGGCATCGGCGGCAAAGCCCATCGAGAGCTTCCTGGGCATAGGCTGGATATCCATCATCTGTAAGGGCGGGCGTCCGCCGCCGTTGTTCGCGAGACCGCTCGAACTGCTCGCCTCAGCGTGCCAGCCGGCGGGGGCGAAGGGCTTCATATTTTCGATCTTGCCGCCGTCCTCGAGTTTCACGCGAAAGCGTTCGCGGATCTCGGCGAGGCTGCGCATGCTGCCGTCGGGGGCGTAAAAGACCGACCGGTTCGCGGCCGCGGCCTCGGGCATCATCGATGCGCCGGGCTGGTCGGGATTGGTTTCGAGCGCGGTCAGGAATTTGGCGGCGCCACCCGACCCGAGGAAATGCGCGAGGTAGAGGTCGACGGGCTCGGCGCTGCGGCCGATCCGGCTTTCGATATAGTTGCGATTGTCGCCGGTCAGCGCGGCGGCCATGTTCGACGACGCCGTCGGGTCGTCGCGGAGGTCGAGAATCTGCTGGCGCAGCACAGGATCGGCGACCGTCAGCCGGCCCGACGCGTCGCGGCCGATCGCATCGGCGGCCCAGGCAAGGCCATGGTTCGCCCCATGGCGGTCGAGCGTCGCGAGCCAGGTCTGCTTGGTGAACTGGTACAGGCCGCGCGCCGAAGAGGTCTGCGCTTTTGCGGTCGGATTATAGCCGCTTTCGACGCGCGCAACGTCGAACAGATAATCGAAATCGACCCCCGAGCGTGCCGACGCATTCTGCACCGCATCCATCACGGGGGCGGCGATGCGGGTCGAACCCCGGGGATTGTTGATTGCGTTCATACTGTTGGTTCCGCTTGTTCAGCAGACCAAAAGCAATCATCGTGCCATTTTTTGGAAACGGCCGGAAATTATGTGGTTATCAGTAGCTTAAAGCCGCTCCACGCGGACGGGTGCCGCGGATTTCGTGGCTCTTGTCAATCCTCTGACGCGTCCAGTTCTTCAAGATATTGACGCGCATCGCGGCGGCTTCGAGCTGGCCGAGCGTCTTCCCGATCAGCGCGCGGGCGCGATGTTCGCTGCCCGCGGGGATGTTCGCGCCGCGAAAGAGGATCACCGCGGTCGCGAGCTCCTCGGTCGCCGCGATGATCGCGCCGGCGTCATGCCCGTCGAGCGCACCCACCAATATTGCCAGTCGCGATTCAATCTCTTCCATCTCTGCCAGCATCATTCGGCCCCGCCATGGAAATCGAGCATCGCACTGGCGATGATCGCGGGATGCACGCCATAGCTGCCATTGGCGATCGCGGTGCGCAGCGATGCGACGCGCGCGATGTCGACCGGCGGCGCCTGATCGGCGAGGCTGCCCGCGAGGCGGGTCAGGCGCGCGGTCGGCAGATTGTCCTGCGCCGGCTGGAGCTGCGCTGGCGCGCGCATTGCGCTCGCCGCTTCGCTGGCGACCCTGCGCAGCGGGCCGGCACGGCCGATGCCGCCGACTGGTCCGATCTTGCTGTCACCCGACATAAAAGCCTCCATCCGGTGCCGTCAGAAAAGTGACGACGCGGTTCACGAAGGCTTTAACGGACGCCGTTCCGGGCGATTAAGGCGGCCCACCGCAAAAAAGACAAAAGAAAGGCCCGGCGCCGTCGGAAAGCCGACAGCCCGGGCCCAGTGCGTGGGTAAGCGAGGGTAATCAGTCGTGCAGGGTCGCGCGGCCAGCTCCGGTGACGGTGGCGCTGAGCGTCGATTTGGCGTCGGCACCACGCAGTGCAATCGTCTCGCCGACGCGGCCGTCCTGCGTCGCGACGGCGGCATAGCTGATCGAATAGCTTTCGGTCTCGATCGTCACGCGGACATTGTCGCCGCGGCGGATGACGGGCGCGCTTGCCGCGGGGCGCGCGAAGCTCGCCGCGACCGGCGACGCACCGGCGGGCGCCGTCATCGGCACGCGCAGGCGCCAGCCGAGCGAGGCGCAGCGGACCGCGAGCGTCTGGGCGTCGAGCGCGGTGATCGATGCCTGTTCGGGACAGCGTGCCAGCTTGATGCGGCGATCGACCGGGGTCGCGTTGCGACCCATGGCATTGGCGACCATATCGGTCAGCACGTCGATCGTCTGCCAATCCTCGTTGCCCTGCTGCGCCTGCGCCGCGATCGGCGCGGCGAGCGAAAGGGTGGCGGCGCACGCGGCGAGGCGCGCGAGAATGTTACGGGACAAGGTCCATCTCCTTCGGTCCAAATGGTCGCTCGGTAATTTGCAGGAAGCGTGCCAGTCGCGGTTTGATGCGCGGTTTGCCGGGGCCGCGCGCGGCGTCGTCAGATTTTTGACGAGCCACATGCGCCGCAGACATTGGCCTAAATTAACCAACTGAAAAATATGGATAAATCATGTTTGGCACGTCCATTGCATTATTGCCTTGGTGTTTTTCCGCGCGTCCGTGCCAACCGGCCGGATCCCGGCGAAAGGAAGTTGATGATGGCATCCGAGAAACTCTTTGGCCTGCACGCCACCGCGCTGCAGCTGCGCAGCCAGCGCATGATGATGCTCGCGTCGAACATCGCGAACTCCGCGACGCCGGGTTACAAGGCGCGCGATCTCGATTTCGCCAAGGCGCTCGACCTGGCGCAGCAGGGCGGCTCGACCGAGGGCGCGATCAGCTATCGCGTCCCCGTCCAGGCGTCGCTCGACGGGAACACCGTCGAGATGGCGACCGAGCAGACCGCCTACGCCGAAAATGCGCTCGCCTATCGCTCGAGCCTCTCGTTCCTCAGCGGGCGTATCAACACGCTGTCGCGCGCGCTCAAGGGCGAATGATGATGAACGGCAATTTCTCCGTCTTCGACATCAGCGGCCGCGCGATGTCGGCGCAGCTCGTCCGATTGAACACCACCGCGTCGAACCTCGCCAATGCGGGGACGGTTGCGGGCAGCGAAGCCGGCGCCTTTCGTTCGCTGAAGCCGGTGTTCCGCACCGTGATGGACGATCATGGCCGCGCGACGGTGCAGATCGACCAGGTCACGACCTCGAAAATGGCACCGTCGAAACGGCATGATCCGTCGAACCCGCTCGCCGATGCCGACGGCAACGTCTGGGAAGCCGCGGTCGATAGCGCCGCCGAGCTGGTCGAGATGGTCGAGACCGCACGCCAGTATCAGAACAATGTCCAGGTCCTCGAAACCGCCAAGGGCCTGATCAACGAAACCCTCAGGATGGGACAGTAAAATGAGCGTCAACAGCATCACCAACAACAACCCCGTGATCCACCCCAAAGGCACCAGCCAGCAGATGGATCAGAGCGATTTCCTTCGCCTGATGACCGCGCAGCTGTCGCAGCAGGATCCGTTCAACCCGGTCGATAACCAGCAGATGGTGGCGCAGATGGCGCAATTCTCGAGCCTCGCCGGGATCAGCGAGACGAACACGGTGCTCTCGAAGATTTCGGAGCAGCTCACCGCGCAGACCCAGCTGCTCAAGGACATCAAGGCAGCAACGCCGACGCCGACGCCGACGCCGCCCACCACTTAAACTCCCCATCTTTCAGGAAGGATTAGTCCATGTCATTCTATACTTCGCTTTCGGGCCTCAAGGGCGCGCAGACCGACATGTCGGTCATCTCGAACAATATCGCGAACGCCGGCGCGATCGGCTTCAAGCGCAGCAAGGCGCAGTTCGGCGATATCTTCGCCTCGTCGCCGACGCAGTCGACCAAGATGATCGCAGGCCAGGGCACGCGTCTCAACGGCATCACCCAGCAGTTCACGCAGGGCTCGTACGAAGCGAGCGAAAAGACGCTCGACCTTGCGATCGTCGGCGAGGGCATGTTCATCGTGAAGGGCGAACCGCCGCGCGAAGCGATCAGCTATACGCGCAACGGCTCGTTCGAACCGACCCCCGACCGTTATGTCATCGATTCGACGGGCGCGAAGCTGCAACTTCTTCCGATCGACGCGAACGGCAATGTCACGAACAACACGCTCGCCGGCGCCTTCGACCTCCGTCTGCCCTCGGGTGCGCCGACCGATCCGACCTCGGGTCTCGTCAACGTCACGATCGGCCTCGACGGCCTCGTCACCGCGACCTTCGCGAACGGCGAAGACCAGAAGCTCGGCAAGGTCGCGATGGCGACCTTCCCGACGATGTCGGGCCTGCGTCCGACGGGCGATGCGCACTGGCAGTCGACGGGCGAAAGCGGCCCGCCAACGATCGACGCCGCGACCAACGGCCCGATGGGCGCGGTCCGCTCGGGCGCGCTCGAACGCTCGAACGTCGATATTACCGAGGAACTGGTGATGTTGATGTCGGCGCAGCGCAATTTCCAGGCGAATGCCAAGGCGATCGAGGGCGCGTCGCAGCTGACCCAGACGATCATCGGCATGCGCTGACACAGCCCTGACCGCCGCCTGCCGGGAGATTATCGATGGACCGCCTTATCTATACCAACCTCGCCGCGATGCGGGGCAGCATGTCCCGGCAGACGGCGATCGCCAACAATCTGGCGAACGCCCAGACGCCGGGCTTCCGCGCCGACATGGCGAGCGCGCAATCGCTGTGGCTCGACGGCAGCGGGCTCGATGCGCGCGCCATGTCGTCCGAGGAAGTGCTCGGCGCCGACATGAAGGCGGGCACCGTCACCCAGACGGGGCGCGACCTCGACATCGCGATGCAGGGCGATGCGCTGCTCGTGGTGCAGGCGAAGAATGGCGAAGAAGCCTATACGCGGCGCGGCGACCTGCAGATCTCGCCGAGCGGGCTGCTCACCACCGGCGACGGCAATCCCGTGCAGGGCGGCCAGGGTCCGGTGACGATCCCGCCCGCCGACGCGATCAATATCGACCAGGAGGGCCGTGTGTGGATCGTGCCGCAGGGCGGCGATCCCGAAAATCCGCAGGAGGTCGACCGGCTGCGGCTTGCGACCCCGACGGGGTCGGACATCGCCAAGGGACTCGACGGCCTGTTCCGCGTCAAGGGCGGGGGCATATTGCCCGACGATCCCGAAGCGCGGCTTCTCACACGTTCGATCGAAGGATCGAACGTCACCGCAACCGCCGCGCTCGTCGAGATGATCGAGGCGAGCCGCAGCTGGGACACCCAATTGAAGATGATCGGCGACGTGCGCGACATGGACAGCGCGACGGCCAATCTGATGCAGCTTCCCCGTTAAGGAGATTATGAAATGAGTATCGGTGCCTTGCACGTCGCGCGGACCGGTCTGGATGCCCAGGGCTTCCGGATGCAGGTGATCGCCAACAACCTCGCCAACGTGAACACCACGGGCTTCAAGCGCGACCGCGCGAGCTTCGAGACGCTGAGCTATCAGATGATGACCGCGCCGGGTGCGCCGTCGACGGCGGAAAACCGCTATGCGACCGGGCTCAACCTCGGCACCGGCGTCGCGCTCAACGGCACCGCACGCATGGACACGCAGGGCACCTTCCAGGCGACGGGCAATGGGCTTGACGTCGCGATCGACGGCGCCGGCTATTTCCAGGTCGAAATGCCCGACGGGCGCACCGGCTATACCCGCGCGGGCAATTTTGGCCGCTCGCCCGACGGCACGATCGTGACCTCGGACGGCAAGCCGATGACGCCCGCGATCCAGATTCCCGAAGATGCCAGCAATGTGACGATCGGGCTCGACGGCACCGTGTCGGCGACCGGCGCCGACGGCACCGCGCTCGAACTCGGGCGAATCGAAATCGCGCGCTTCGCCAACCCGGCGGGACTGCAGGCGATCGGCGGCAATATGCTCGTCGAGACGCAAGCCTCGGGCGCGCCGCTGGTCGGTGGTGCGGGCGAGGAAGGGCGCGGTACGCTGCGCGGCGGCATGCTCGAAGGGTCGAACGTCAATGTCGTCGAGGAACTCGTCGACATGATCGAGACGCAGCGCGCCTATGAGGTCAATTCGAAGATGATCTCGGCCACCGACGAGATGATGAAAAATGCCTCGCAGACTCTCTAAGCTGGCGATCCTGGCCCTTGCGCTGGCGCCCGTCACGGCGCTCGCGAAGGACAAGCTGCCGCCCGACGCCTTTTCGGTGTCGATGCCTTTGCCGCCGGCACCGCCGCCGGCGAACGGCTCGATCTTCCAGGGCAGCTATGTCGCGCTCACCTCGGGTGGCCGCGCAGGCGCCGTCGGCGACATCATCACGATCCAGCTCGTCGAGCGCACCGCCGCGACGAAAAGCAATGCCGCGGGCACGCAGCGCGACGGCGATATCGGCCTGACGCCGCCGACCACCGGTCCGCTGTCGCTGTTCAACCCCAGCGACATCGCGATGGGTGGTGGCCAGGCGTTCAAGGGCAAGGGCGACGCGTCGCAGTCGAACGCGCTGTCGGGCGAAGTCAGCGTGACGATCGCCGCCGTCTATCCGAACGGGACGATGTTCGTGCGCGGCGAAAAGCTGCTCACGCTCAATCGTGGCGACGAACGCGTCCAGATTTCCGGAATCATCCGCGCGATCGACATCAGCCCCGAAAACCGCGTCCTGTCGACCCGCGTCGCCGATGCCAAGATCCGTTACGTCGGCAAGGGCGAGATCGCCCGCGCGAGCCAGCAAGGATGGCTGCAGCGCTTCTTCTCGATCATCAGCCCGTTCTAACAGAGGAATTTGAAGTGACCCAGCGTCCGACCCTGTTCACCCTTTTTGCGCTCTTGCTCGCGAGTTTCGCCTTTGCGGCGCCCGCGCACGCCGAGCGGATCAAGGACATGGGCCAGTTCCAGGGCCTGCGCGCCAACCAGCTCACCGGCTACGGCATCGTCGTCGGCCTTGCGGGCACGGGCGACGACAGCCTCGACTATTCGACGCTGGGCATGAAGGGCGCGGTGTCGCGCTTTGGCTTGACACTACCGCCGGGCGTGAACCCCGCGCTCAAGAACGCCGCGGCGGTGATGATCACCGCCGAGCTGCCGCCGTTCGCCAAGCCCGGCCAGCGCCTCGACGTCACCGTGTCGGCGATCGGCAAATCCAAAAGCCTGCGCGGCGGCACGCTTGTGCTCGCGCCGCTCTATGGTGCCGATGGACAGATTTATGCGATGGTGCAGGGTAATCTCGTCATCGGCGGGCTCGGCGTCGATGCCGCAGACGGATCGAAACTGACGGTCAATGTGCCGTCGAGCGGCCGCATCGCGAACGGCGCGACGGTCGAGCGCGCGGTCGACACCGGCTTTGCGACATCGAGCTATCTGACCTTCAACCTCCACCAGTTCGATGCCACTAATGCCAAGCGCGTCACCGATGCGATCAACGCCGCGCTGCCCGGCAGCGCGTCGATGATCGACGGCGCCAGCATCGCGATCCGCACCGGCGGCAACGGCGACGAGCGCATGCGCCTGATCTCGCAGATCGAGAATCTGGGCGTCCAGCGCGCCGAGCCGCCCGCCAAGGTCATCGTCAACGCCCGCACCGGCACCGTCGTCATCAATGGCGCGGTCCGCGTCGGCACCGCTGCGGTGACGCAGGGCAAACTTACCGTCTCGATCAAGGAATCGCCGATGGTGGTGCAGCCCGCTCCGTTCAGCCGCGGGCAGACCGCGGTCGAGGAGTCGAGCGATATCAGCGTCGAACAGGACTATCGTCCAGTGATGCTGGTGAGGCCGACCGCTTCGCTTTCCGAACTCGTCGATGCGATCAATCGCATGGGCGTTCCCCCGGGCGACCTCGTCGCCATCCTCGAGGCGCTGAGCCAGGCCGGCGCGCTCACTGCGGAACTGGTGATCATATGACGAGCCCTATTTCTCCGATCGGTGCCACGCCGACGCCCGCTGCGGCTGGCGGCGGCGATGGCGGGCTGCGCAAGGCGGCCGAGGCATTCGAAGCCGTGATCCTGCGCCAGCTGATGGCGTCGATGCGGCAGGCCAAGCTCGGCGACGATATATTGGGGTCGAGCGCGACCGACAATTTCCGCGAAATGGCCGACGCGCGCACCGCCGACAGCCTCGCCGCGATGCGCCAGTTCGGCATCGCCGACATGGTTGAGCGGCAGTTCCGCGGCCAGCTTGCCGGCCACGCCGGACGCATTGGGGGAGGCGTGCAATGAGCGACCTGCTCGGCATCGGCTATAGCGGGCTCAAAGCCTATTCGCGTGCGCTCTCGACGATCGGCGACAATATCGCCAACGCCCAGACCCCCGGATATGCGCGGCGCCGGCTCGAAATGATGGAAGCCGTCGGTGGCGGCAATTCGATCTTTTACCGCGGCAATACCAACCCCGGCGGCGTCGACATTCGCGGCATCGACCGCTCGGTCGATGGATGGCTGATCGAGGATTCGCGCATCACCTCGGGCGATGCCAATCGTTCGGCGACGAAACTGAGCTGGCTCGACAAGGTCGAAGGCGCGCTCAGCGACGAAACCAACGGTATCAAGACGGGGCTCACCAAGCTTTACACCACCGCCGACCAGCTGACCGCCGATCCGTCGAACCGGACGCTGCGTGCGCAGTTCCTGCAATCGGTCGACGATACCGCGTCAGGCTTCCGCACCGCGGCGAACGAGCTCGACAAGATGGGCGAGGGGATCGAGGGCGCCGCGGCAAGCGAGGTCGACCAGTTCAATGCGGACCTGGGCGCGCTCGAACAGATCAACATCGGCTTGCGCAAGGCGCGGCCGGGGTCGACCAACGAGGCGAGCCTGCTCGACGAACGCGACCGGCTGCTCGACAAATTGTCGTCGCAGGCCGGCGTCAGCCCGACCTTCGACAACAATGGCGCGGTGACGCTGCGCGCGGCCGGATCGGGCGACCTGCTCGTCGGCGGCGGCGTCGTGAACCCGATTTCGGTCACTGCGGCCCCCGACGGACGCCTGTCGTACAGCGTCGGCGGTTCGCCGCTTGCGATCTCGACCGGCTCGCTCGCCGGCCTCGCCGAGGGGGCGAACCATGTCGCCGACCAGCGCGCATCGCTCGACACGATGGCGACGCAGTTCGCGAACCAGCTCAACGCCGCGCACCAGGCGGGCACCGATGCCAACGGCAATCCGGGGCAGCCGCTGTTCACCGGCACCAGCGCGGCCACGCTGGCCGCCGCGCCGCTGGCCCCCGATCAGGTGGCGGCGGCGAATGCGTCGGGCAGCAACGGCAATATGCTTGCGCTCGGTGCGATGCGCGGCGCGAACGATCCCGAAGCACGCTGGTCGGGCCATCTGGCGACACAGGCGCAGGCGGTGTCGTCGGCGCGGGCACAGGACGCCGCCGCGGCGACGCGCGCCGATGCCTCGGCCGCGGCGCGCGACGGCGTCAGTCAGGTCGATCTCGACACCGAAGCCGCCGAACTGCTGCGCTTCCAGCAAGCCTATTCGGCCGCCGCGCGCACGATCCAGGTGGCGCGCGAAACCATGCAAACATTGCTCAGCTCGCTCTAAGGAAGGGTCAGGATCATGATCAACGCCGTGGGCAACCGCATGACGCGCGAAATCGCGCGCCAACAGAAGCTCGCCGATGCGCTCGAGCGCACGCAGATCCAGATTTCGGGCGGCAAGAAATTGCTCCGCATGTCCGACGATCCGGTCGCGGCGCGGCGGATCGCGACGATCGGCACGACGCAGGCGAGCATGACCGCCTGGTCGGCCAATGTGAATTCGGCCGACGCGCTGGTGTCGCAGGCCGATGGCGTCATGAAGTCGGTCAGTAGCCTGATGACGCGCGCGCGCGAGCTGACGCTCGCGGCGTCGAGCGACACGACGAACCCCGCCGACCGGGCGACGATCGCTGCCGAGCTCGGCACGATCGCCGACGAGCTCGATGCGCTGGCTGCAACGCGCGATTCGAATGGCGAGCCCGTGTTCGCGACCGGCACCGCGCGCGTGATGCGTTTCGATTCGGATCTTAGCTTTGCGCCCGTTCCGTCGGCGGCGGATGTTTTTGTCGTCGGCGGGAACAGCCTGTCGACGGGCATTCGCGACGCGGCGGCCGCGGTTGCGGCGGGCGACAAGGCAGCAATGGGAACCTCGATCACGGCACTTGACACTGCGATCAGCCATGCCGCTGATAAACATGCCGAAATCGGCCTGTCGGGCGGACGGCTCGAACGCATCGGCGACGGGCTCGCATTGCGCGGGATCACGCTCAAGGACGAACGATCGTCAGTCGAGGACACCGACCTCGATGTCGCGATCGCGCAGCTCAATGCCCAGGATCTGACGCTGCAGGCGGCGCAGGCGGCCTTTGCGAAGATCAACCGGCAGAGCTTGTTCGATATTTTGAACTGACGGCCCTCAATTTTTCGGCGCCGCTGCCGTTACTTATCAAGACGTCCCTGAATTTGCGGGGGCCGGCTTCGACAGCCGGGTCCGAATGGAGTTTGCTCGCACATGTTTCCCGTTGTCGGCATTGTCGTACTGATCCTGCTGGTCTTCGGGGGCTTCGCGCTGACCGGGGGCAATCTGGGTCCCGTCATGCACGCGCTGCCGCACGAGATGCTGATCATCGGCGGTGCGGCGCTCGGCTCGCTGATCATCGGCAATTCGGGCGCCGATCTGAAGGCGCTGGGCGGCGGGCTCGCCAAGGTGTTCAAGGGACCGAAGTATAAGAAGCAGGACTATCTCGATTGCATCCTGCTCGTCTCGACGCTGATGAAGATGATGCGCACCGAAGGACCTGTTGCCGTCGAGCCGCATATCGAGGATCCGAAAAACTCGACGATCTTCCAGCAATATCCCAAGCTTTTGAAGGACGATACGCTCGTCCACCTGATCTGCGATACGCTGCGCCTCGTCGTCGTGTCGTCGGGCACGCTCGATCCGCACGCGGTCGAAGAGGTGATGGATAATGCGCTGAAGAGCCACCATCATCATTCGATGAAGCCCGCCGAAGGCCTGCAGAGCCTTGCCGACGCGCTTCCCGCGCTCGGCATCGTCGCCGCGGTGCTCGGCGTCGTGAAGACGATGGGCTCGATCGACAAGCCGCCGGCAATCCTGGGGGCGATGATCGGTTCGGCGCTCGTCGGCACCTTCCTCGGCGTGCTCCTCGCCTACGGCCTCGTTGGCCCGTTCGCGACGCGCGCCAAGGCGGTGATCGAAAGCGACGCCGCCATCTATCACACGGTGAAGCAGCTGATCATCGCGTCGCTTCACGGCCACCCGCAGCCGCTGGTCATCGAGGCCGCGCGGTCGGGCGTCGACCATCATAACCAGCCGAGCTTTGCCGAAGTGTTCGACGGAATGCGGGGTCGCTGATGGCCGCACGTCCCAACATGCCGCGGCCGATCATCGTCAAGAAGGTGATCCAGCAGGCGCACGGCGGCCATCACGGCGGCGCGTGGAAGGTCGCCTATGCCGACTTCGTTACCGCGATGATGGCCTTCTTCCTTCTGATGTGGCTGCTCGGTGCGACGAACGAGGCGCAGCGCAAGGCGCTCGCCGACTATTTTGCGCCGACGATCGTCCAGAGCAAACAGGACACCGCGGGGTCGAACGGCCTGTTCGGCGGCGACTCGCTGGTGTCGGCGGACAAATATCCGCATGGTGCGGCACAGACGGGCACGCGCTCGATGACGATCCCGCGCGACGCCGACGGCGGACCGCGCGAAGCGTCGGGGCGCGAGCGCGCGAGCGACAAGCAGCAGTTCAGGAAGCTCGCCCAGACGCTGATGGATCAATTGCAGGCAAAAGGCGACCTCAAGCGCCTGGCGCCCAACCTCCGCTTTACCGAAACGCTCGAGGGGCTGCGCATCGACGTCGTCGACGATGCGGATTTTTCGATGTTCGTGATCGGCACCAGCCAGCTGACCCCCGACGGCGCGCGGCTGTTCAGCGAAATCGCGAAGCCCGTCGCGGCGGTAACGAACCAGGTGATGATCCGCGGCCACACCGACGCCGCCCCCTGGTCGGCGAAGTCGGGGACGAATAACTGGCGCCTGTCGGTCGACCGGGCGGAGGTCACGCGCCACTATCTCGAGTTCCGCGGCATCGCCTCGAATCGCTTCTCGCGAATCGAAGGGGTCGCCGATCGGGAGCCCTATGTCCCCTCCGACCGATTCGATCCGCGTAATCGCCGCATCTCGATCACGCTGGGCTGGCGCTAGGCGCATGGCAATTAGTGCCAGTTTGGCAGCATATTGGAGATAGTTAACGCGATTGCGCGTTAATTACTTCCAATCTGGCAATATCTCTTTAATTTGAATGGGTTAGGTGACGGCTGATAAGCTTTCGTTTACCAATTTCGTCAATTCCTGAATCCATCGAAGGGGGCACCGAGCGGGCGGTGCGGTGGAGACTGAAATGACTGTGGGGCAGAATAACAATACGGCGCTCGAAGCGCTGATCATCGGCACGAGCCCGGCGACCTGCCGGCTGCGCGAGATGATCCGCCGCGTGGCGCGCTCGAACGCCTCGGTCATGCTCTGCGGCCCGTCGGGCTCGGGCAAGGAACTCGTTGCCCGTGCGATCCACGACGAAGGCGCCCGTGCCGGCAAGGCTTTCTCGGCAATCAACTGCGGCGCAATCCCCGGCGAACTTATCGAATCCGAACTCTTCGGGCATGAAAAGGGCAGCTTCACCGGCGCCCATGCCCGCCGCATCGGCCATTTCGAAGCGACTGAGGGCGGCACGCTCTTCCTCGACGAAATCGGCGACATGCGTTTCGACATGCAGGTGAAACTGCTCCGCGTGCTCGAAGACCGGACGATCGTCCGCGTCGGCAGCAGCGATGTGAAGGCCGTCGACGTCCGCGTCATTTCGGCTACCCACCAGGATCTCGGCGCCGCGATCGCCGATGGCAAATTCCGCGAAGACCTGTTCTTCCGGCTCGGCGTGGTTGTGCTCCAGGTCCCCAGCCTTGCCAACCGCGTCGAGGATATTCCGGCACTCATCCGCCATTTCCAGCGCCAGATGCCCGCCGACGCCAAATGCCGTTTCGACGATGCGGCGATGACGCTGCTGATGCAGCATGGCTGGCCGGGCAATGTCCGCGAACTGCGCAATTTTGTGGAACGCGCCAGCGTTCTCCATGGCGGCGAGACGCTCGGTCTCGACGACGTCGCCATGCTTTTGAACCCCACCGCAGCGCTAGCACCGCGACGGGCTGTCCCCAGCAGCCCCGTCGCGGTGCCGGCCACCGCGGAAGATGTGGCCCCGGCCGCGGCGCACGCCAAGACGCCGGCACCGGGCCGCCCGATCGACCTCAAGCGCGAGATCGAAACGATCGAGCTCGAACAGATCCACGTCGCGCTCGACCTCGCCGACGGCATTATTTCGGAAGCGGCGCGCCTGCTGACGCTGAAGCGCACCACGCTGATCGAAAAGATGCGCAAATATGGCGTCCACCAGCAGGCTGCCTGACGGCCCGCGACACAAGTTTCAGCACCCGCTGAAAAAGGGAGCTCTGGTCCGCTCCCGCACCACCCGGCCGCCCGTCCCCACCATGGGCGGCCGGGTAACCAGCGGGCTCATTCAAACGAAGACGGCCCGCACCTCCTTCGAGGGGCGGGCCGGTGCCGTTCCACGTCAGTGGAGAAACGCTATCGAAGCTGGCGCCAGGCGGCGCTGATCGTCAAAATTCCCTCGAGCAATTCGGCGAGTCCTTCGGCGCTGTTCGCCAACACCGCATCGTCGAGCTTGCGGCGCATGCTGCGATAGACGCGCGACAGCGCGGTGGCGACATCGCCGCCCTTGTCACGGTCGAGTCCGGCATCGAGGCCAATCAGGATCGCGCGGGCGCGGTGCGCGGGCTCGGTGGCCGAGACGCGCTGCCCCTGCCGGATCATCGCCCCCAGCACGCCCACCGCGGTCTCCAGCTCGTCATAGAGCATGGTGACGAGCTCGACGGGGTCGGCTGCGGCGGCGCGGCTTTCATGCTGCAATCGGCGATAAAGCCCGGTCGCCCGGACGGTCGAGGCGGTAGCGTTCACGGCGGCGGTCCCCAAGTCCTAGTTCTTAGTCGTTACCCTGGTTCGTCCAGAGTTTGATTTGCTGTTCGAGATAGGTCTGCGTCGCCTTGAACGCCGCAAGCTTGGCTTCGAGCGTGCCATATTGCTTCTCGAGCCGCGCCTTATAAGCGCTCTCGCGCTCCTCGATCTTCTCGAGCTGATCGACGAGATTTTCCTTTTTGGCGTTGAGCGTTTTCGAGACGCGATTGATCGCGCCATTGACGCCGACCGCCTTGTCGCGGATCGCGTCGAGCGCAAAAGCGATACCGGGATCGCTCATTTCGGTATGCGTCGCATCGCGCCGCGGATTGAACAGCGCCTCGACCGCGCCCGCATCGCTGGCGAGCACCTTGTCGAGCTTGGCGTTGTCAACCGAAAGCAGGCCGTCCTTCGTCGACGAAATGCCGATGTCGGACAGCTTGTTGATGCTGCCGTGGCTCGAAAGCACCTTGTTGACCAGGCCAGAAAGTTCGCGTTCGATCTCGCGGAGCGAGGTCGTCGCGCCCGACATGCTGGAGGCCGCGACAAGGCTTTTCTTGAGCTGGTTATAGACCGAAACGAAATCGCCAACGGTCTGCTTGATCATCTCGAGCGGGCGGCTCGCGCCGATATCGACGCCTTGTCCGGGCGCCGCCTTTTTCAGCGTGAGCGACATGCCCGGGATCACATCGTCGACGATGTTGCTCGCGCGGCTGAATGCCACGCCGTCGATGGTGAATTCGGCGTTGGCGGCGGTCTGGCCCACGGTCATGCCGCCGCTGGTAGAAAAGGCGGCGAGGCCCGGGTCGGCACCGGCGTCGGCGGCGAGGGTGAAGGCGCCGACCTCGCCCGTCGGGCCTTTGACGATCAGGCGGTGGCCGCCCTCATCGGCGATGATCGACGCGGTTACGCCAGCGCCGCTCGCGTTGATCGCATTGGCCAGCCCGTCGAGGCTGTTGTTCGTCGCGCCGATGGTGATCGTCTTGGCGACACCGCCGACGGTCAGCGTCATCGTGCCCGCGCCGATCGCGGCGGCACGGTCGGCGACGACGCCCGAATAATTGGTCTGCGCGCGCGCGAGCTGGTTCACGACGACGGTCGCGGCGAAGCTGTCGGCGGAGAGGCCGGCGCGGCTGGTGGCGCCGAGCACGCTTTCGTCGGAAACGGTCGGCGTGCTGCGCAGCGTGCCGTCGCTGACCATCTGGCCCAGCGAATTGGCGAAGCCGTCGAGATCCGATCGCGCCTGCGCCAGCGCGCTGATTCGCGTCTGGTTCGCCTGGTTGAGCGAGTTCATGCGCGCAATCTTAGGGTCGCGCGATGCGTTCGACAGGTCGGTGACGAGCTGTTTGACGTCGAGGCCCGATCCGAAGCCGAGGCTGTTGGCGATTGAACTGACCATGGCAAAATATCCTTCGAACCCCTTAACGGCGGCCGCGACGCGATATTAAGCCTGACGTCGCCCTTCGGGATCGAAACGATGCGACGACGGGACGTCGACCGCAGGCGGCGCCGTGCCTTCGGCGGCCGCGCGTTCGAGCTGGAACACAAAAGCGAGCACGGTTGCGACCGCGACGAACAATTCCTCGGGGATCACACGGCCCGCGCGCGCCGTGAAATAGATCGCGCGTGTAAGCGCCGGATATTCGAGCAGCGGGACATTGGCGCCGCGCGCCATTTCGCGGATCGACAGCGCGACGTCGCCGCGGCCGCGCGCGACGACGACGGGCGCCGCATCGACCCCGGGGCGATAGCGCAGCGCAACCGAGAAACGCGTCGGGTTGGTCAGGACGACGGTCGCGTCGGACACCGCCTTGCGCGCCGACCCGCTCAATATGTCGTGCGCGCGCTGGCGCTGCGCCTGCTTGAGTTCGGGGGCGCCGTCGGACTGGCGCATTTCCTCTTTCACTTCCTGCTTGCTCATCATCAGCCGCTGGTTGCGCTGGAACCATTGCACCGGGACGTCGATCAGTGCGATGACGACAAGCCCGCCGGCGAGCGTCAGCATCGCATGGCCGATTTCCTTTCCAGCCAATCCGATCGCCGCCATCAGGTCGGTCGACGCCATCGTCATGATCGCGGGCAGGCTGTTCAGGACGAGCCAGTACCCGATGCTGCCGAGCAGCAACACTTTGGCGAGCGCCTTGCCGAGCTCGGTGACGCCCTGCATCCCGAACATGCGCTTGAGCCCGGCCATCGGGCTCATGCGGTTGCCCTTGAAGTGAAGCGCCTTGCCGCGCCAGCCGAACGAACCGAGCATCGCCGGACCCGCGACCGCGGCGCCGATCGCAAGCGCGAACAGGCTCGCGAGCGGCAGCAATATTTCGGCGCCGTTGCGCATCAGCGCCTCGGCGGGCGCAAAATCGGCGACGTCGGCGGCGGTCAATGTCAGGCCGCGGCGCACGAGGTCGCCCGCCGACTGGACGAACCAGCCGCCCGCGGCGACCATCCAGCCCGCAGCCGCGAGCATCATCAGCGCGGTGGCGAGTTCGCGCGACATCAGCACATCGCCTTCGCGCGCGGAATCCGACAGCTTCTTCGCCGTCGGCTGTTCGGTTTTCTGGTCCTTCTCGGTCGTGCCCGCCATGACTCAGATTCCCGCGACCATGCGCGCCGCGTCGAGCGCGTCGGACAGGATGCGCGCGATCGCCTCGGCCATTGCGGGCGTCGCGACGCCGAGCAGCACGATCCCGGCGAGCAAGGTCGCGGGAATACCGACCGCGAACAGGTTGAGCGCCGGTGCCGAACGGCCGATCACGCCCATGATGATCTGGACAAGGATCAGCACGAAGCCGACCGGCATCGCGATGGTGAGCCCCGCCGCGAACATCAGGCTGCCGAAACGGATCAGCCCGCCGATCGCGTCCCAGGACGGAAAGGCGTTGCCGGGGGGCAGCGCGCTGTAACTGTCGACGATGATGTCGATCAGCACGAGATGGCCGTCGGCGGCAAGGAACAGCGCGGTCGCCATCATCGACAGGAACTGGCCGATCGCCGAACTCGATGCGCCGCTGAGCGGATCGACCATCGATGCG
Source organism: Sphingopyxis sp. MSC1_008 (assembly GCF_023197165.1). Classification (GTDB taxonomy): domain Bacteria; phylum Pseudomonadota; class Alphaproteobacteria; order Sphingomonadales; family Sphingomonadaceae; genus Sphingopyxis. The sequence continues at coordinate 69,683 of NZ_JALPRD010000006.1, read as the reverse complement.
AAGCCGAGCCCCATCGCATTGCTGATCGCCTCGCCCGCGAGCAGGGCGGCGGCGAGCCCCATCTGGAGCACGAAGCCCATCGCGAGGCCGATGACGACCTCGCCAATGATGAGGAAAAACCCCGGGACCGACACGATGCCTTCGGGCGGCAATGCCATGCCCGATGCCGCGACCGCGGGCACCCCGACCGCGAGCGCGATCACCAGCCGCAGCTGCACCGGCACGCTCGTCGCGCCGAACACCGGCGCGGCGATGAACGCGGCGCCGGGGCGGATCATCCCCAGCATCCATAGCTGGAGCATCGCCTCGATATTCGGGATGTCGGCGGGATTCATCCCCGGATTACTTCACCAGACCGGGGATCTGCGCGAAGATTTCGCGGGTGAAATCGGTGAGCAGGACAAGGATGCTGCCGCCGAAGATGGCGAGGCAGATCGCCGCGACGATCAGCTTGGGCACAAAAGTCAGCGTCTGTTCGTTGATCGACGTCGCCGCCTGCACCATGCCGAGCAGGACGCCGATAACGAGCACAGGCAGCAGCAGCGGCGCCGACGCGAGCGCGAGAATCCACAGCGACTGCTGCGCGACGCCAATGAAATAGTCGGCCTCCACCGCGCTAACTCACGAAGGAGGAGGCGAGCGATCCCATCGTCAGCGCCCAGCCGTCGACGAGGACGAAGAGCAGCAGCTTGAACGGCATCGATATGATCGTCGGCGACAGCATCATCATACCCAAGGACATCAAGGCCGAGGCGACGATCAGGTCGATGACGAGGAAGGGCAGGAAGATCAGGAAGCCGATCTGGAATGCGGTCTTGAGCTCGCTGGTGACAAAGGCGGGGAGCAGGATCGAGAAGGGCACGTCCTTCGGGCTCGCATAGGTCGGCGCTTTCGCGATCTTCGCGAACATCATCAGGTCGGTCTTGCGCGTCTGCTTCATCATGAAGCCGTGGAGCGCGACGCCCGAGCGCGATACGGCCTCGCCGATATCGATCTGTTCCTGGCCATAAGGTTCGATCGCGACGCGATTCACTTCGCTAATCACCGGCTGCATCACGAACAGCGACAGGAAGAGGCTGAGGCCCACAAGCACCTGGTTCGGCGGCGTCTGTTGCAGTCCCAGCGCGTGGCGCAGGATCGACAGCACGATGATGATGCGCGTGAAACTCGTCATCATCAGCAGCAGCGACGGCAACACCGTCAGCAGGCTCATCAGGACGAGGATCTGGAGCGACAGGCTCAACGGACGGCCATCGCCGCCGATTTCGCCGACAGCGCGGCTCAACCCGTCGGCCGCCTGCGCATAGGCGGCGGGCGCGGCGCAGAGCAGCGCGGCGCCGCCGGCGAGCGCTGCAGTGCGCAGCCAGAAGCGGCGATCAGTCCGCATGGAAGTCGCCCTGGCTGTCGTCGGCGATCCGCGTGATGCCGTTGCGCGACACCGCGATCAGCACGCGCTGTCCCGCGAATTCGACCACCGCGAGCTTCGATCCCGGGCCGAGCGGCAGCACATCGATCATTTCGACGGCGCGCGCCTTGGCTGCGCCGCCGCCAAACGGCACGCCCATCTGGACGCGCTTCCACAGCCACAGGCTGCCCCACGCCATGCCGCCGACAAGCGGCAGCAGGATGAGCAGGCGGAGGATATATTCGAACATCAGGCTCTCCGCTCGAAACCTTCGAGCCCGCGCGCGGGGGCGAGGACTTCGGCGACCTGGATACCGTAACGGCCGTCGACGCTGACGATCTCGCCCTTCGCGATCAGCGTGCCGTTCGCATAAATGTCGAGCAGATCGGTCGCGGCGCGGTCGAGTTCGATCACGCTGCCTTCGTCGATCGCGAGCAGTTCGGAGAGCGTCATCGAGGTCGATCCGACCTCGACCGACACGCGCAGCGAGACGCCGGCGAGCAGGTCGAAATTGGGTGCGGCGGCGATGCTCTTGTCGCGCCGGTCGGCGCGCGCTTTCGGGGCGTCGCTGATATCAGTCATGGTCCGGTCCTTTTTCGATATGTTCGATCATGATCGCGGCGTTGCCATTGGCCTCGCCGATGCTGCCGAGCGCGAAGCTGCGTCCGGCGACGGTCACCGGCACATGGCGCGGCATATTGAGCGGAATGATGTCGCCAACCTCGAGCGCGAGCAGCTTGACGAGGCTGATCTCGGGGCGCGCGAGTACCGAGCGGACGGGCATGCGCACGTCGCGCAACGCCCTGTCGAGCGCGCCGGCCCAGACCGGGTCGGCGCCATTGCCTTGCGCTTCGGGGAGCAACTCGTCGCCCGCGATCCCGCGCAACGCGGCGACCGGATAGGCGCACATGATCGTCCGCCCCTCGAACGGGGCGCCGCGCAGCGTGAAACGCTGGACGAACAATTCATCGTCGGCGCGCACCGCAGCAAGCTTGGCGGGATCAGCGGTGACGCAATCGAGTTCGGGTTCGATCGCGAGCTTGCCGCGCCAGGCGGCGGCAAGCTGCATCCCGATGTCGCGGCCGAGGCGCGCCGCGAAGCGATCCTCGGCGTCGGTCAATTCCTCGCGCTCGGCGGCGAGCTGGCCGCGGCCGCCATAGAAGATGTCGACAAGCTGGAGCAGCAGCGAACGCGAACCCGCGAGCACCACCGGACCCTTGAGCGGCGGCGCATGATAGCGCCAGAAAATGGCGGGTGCCGCGGCCGCGCTCCACTCGGCGAAGCTGACCTGTTCGGCGCCCGACCGTTCGATCTGGATCGCCGGCGCGCCGAGCGCGCGGATCAGGTCGCGCAGGCTGCGGGCAAACTGGTTCGCCACGCCCTCAAGCGCGGGGAAGGCGTAGCCGTCCGCCGCCCTGCGCAGCAACAGCGACTCCTTCGTATCCGCAGGCGCGGCCGCAGCTGCGGGTGCAGGTGCGGCCGGTGCCTTCACGGCTTTGACGGTTTTGGCGCTGGTGGTCACTGAATCACCAGGCTCGTGAAATAAACATTGTCGATGCCCCCGAAACCTTCCTTGTCGCGCAACACATCGTTGATCGCGGCCGTCAGCTGACGCTGCAGCCGCTGTTTCCCCTGTGATGTGGAGAGCAACGCCGGATCCTGTTCGGCGAGCACCATAAGCACGACCGAACGGATCGGAACAGCCTGCCGTTTGATATTATTGATAACCTTGCCGTCGTAGAAGGTCGAAAGGCTGATACCGACCTGCAGGAACCCCGACCCGTCGGCGAGATTCGTCGTGAAACTGTCGGCGATCGGATAATAGGTGATCTCATATTTCTTGGGATCGACCTTGAACTTGTCGTTCGGGACCGACACCGTGCCGACCTTGGGCGGGGCTTCCTTGTCGTCGCCTTCGGCGGCCGGTTCGGGCTCGCCTTCGCTGCGTTCGACCAGCTTCGGGAAATGATCCTCGGGCTTCGCCTCGTGCGCCTGCAGCGCGCCGAAATAGATGCCCGCACCCGCACCCGCGCCGATCAGCGCGATTGCGGCGACGCCGATGAACAGCAGCTTCTTGAACGAGCCCTTCTTCTTGGGGGCGCCTTCGATATTATCCTTGGCCATGATGGGACCCTTTCTGATCAGGCGAAGCGGCCGCGGCGGTCGGCGGCGCGGTCTTCGTCACGCGGCTTGGCGCGTTCGGTGGCGGTTTCGATGAGGTGCGAGGTGTCGGCTGCGGCGGAGCGGCCCTGACCCTGACCCTGGCTTTGCGACTGGCGTCCGGTCTCGCCCGGCGTGCAGGTCACTTCGGCGCCGGCGACGCGCACCCCCTGCTGGCGCAGTTCGTCGACGAGGCGGCCCTGCGCGGCGGTAACGATCGTCGCGGTCGCTTCGTGACGCGTGTCCATCTTCAGCGACACGCCTTCGTCGCCCATTTGCATCGCGACGTCGAGGCGGCCGAGATGCTTCGGCATCAGGCGAAAGCTGATGTCGCCGCTCTCCGACTTGGTCGCGGCAATGTCGCGCGCGAGCTGGTCGATCCATGCGCCGTCGCTGTCCATGTCGAGCACGCGTTCGGCGATCACCACGGGTGCTGCCGCTTCGATGCGCGTTGCGGCGCCCTGTGCGGCGGGCTGCGCGAAGAGGATCGTCATCGATGGCGCCGCCTCGACGGGCTTGGCGACGGCTGCCTCGGCTCCGGGGAGGATCGGCATCGCGGCATCGCGCGGGCGCGCGGCAACGGGAAGCGCGGGGGCGCTGGTGTCGGCCGGAGCCGCCGCGGCTTCTGCCGACTTTGCGGGCTTTGCGGCGGCAGGAGTTGCGGCGGCGGGGATTGCGGCCGCTACGATCGCGGCCCAATTTGTCGTGGGCGCAGCCGCCGCGGTCTCACCGGTCTCCGCCGTGTCCGATGAGGGGGCTTGCGTTTCGGGCTTGGCCGGAACGGGCTTGCCCGACGTCTGCGCGGGCGCGGCGCCGGGGATGCTGCCGTTCAGCGCGATCAGCAGGTTCGCGGCCAGCGCCGCTGGATCGGCCTTGGCTGGCTCGGCCTTCACCGCAGGGGTTTCGGCGGTGGCGTCCGGTTCGACCGGGGCGTCGACCTGCGGGGCCGCGGCATCGACGGCCGGTGCGGGATCGATCTTGATCGTCGCGGCGGCAGGATTCGCGATCGGCGCGACGGCGACCGGCGCGGCGGCGAGCAGCTGGTCGAAACCGCCTTCGCCGCCACCCTCGGGCAGCTGCCCGATGTTGGCGAGGAAGGTCGCGAAGCCCGCGGGCATCGTGCCCTGGACGGTGGGGAGCGAGGGCGCGCTCATCATGACGCGCCGCCTTCGATCAGGCGCAGGCGCATGCCCGTGCGCGGGCGGTGCGGGCGGTTGGCGTCGTCGCGGCGTTCCTGTTCGACCTGCGCCGCCTTGCGGCTGCGTTCGTACAGGCGGACCGCCGATTCTTCCTTGACCATCGCGCTCTGCGCCAGCGCGCCGGCTTGGTCGCGGCGCTCGCTGGCGTTGCTCAGCGGCGCGGTCAGGCTTTCCTGCGCGATGTCGAGCCGCATCGCGAGTTCGCCGATCGTGTTGAGCGCGCGGCCGGCGACCGCGCCCTTCGCCATCGCGAGGTCGACGCGCAGCGTTTCGAGCCGCTTCGCGAGTTCGACGAGGTTCGCCAGTTCGCCATTGGCGCGGGCCAGATTGGCCTCCGCCAGCTGATGTTCGACGGAGCGCACGCGGATGATACGTTTGCGGCGTGCGGTACGGGCGTTCATGCGGAATATCCTTCAATCAGGGCTTGGCGGGAAATATCGAAATCGACCTGCGCCTTGGCAGGCTGCGAGACATAGGCGAGCTGGTCGGCGTGGCGCGCGATGGCGGTGTCGAGCACCGGATCGGCGCCGGCGACATACGCGCCCATCAGCATCAGGTCGCGATTCTCTTCATAGAGTGACCAGAGCTGGCGGAAGCGCGCGGCGGCCGCGGCATGTTCGGGATCGACCGAATCGACCATCGTGCGCGACAGCGAACGCGCGACGTCGATCGCGGGATAGACGCCCTGTTCGGCGAGCTGGCGCGAGAGGATGATATGGCCGTCGACGATCGCACGCGCGCTGTCGACGACGGGATCGTCGATATCGCCGCCATCGGCGAGCACGGTGTAGAGCGCGGTGACCGATCCGCCGGTTTCGCGGTCGATGCCGGCGCGTTCGCAGAGCGAGGGAATGAGCGCGAAGACCGACGGCGGATAACCCTTCATCGTCGGGGGCTCGCCCAAGGTCAGGCCGATCTCGCGCTGCGCATGCGCGACGCGGGTCAGGCTGTCGATCAGGAGCAGCACTTTCTTGCCCTCGGCGCGGAATGCCTCGGCGATCGCGGTCGCGCGCATCGCGGCGCGCAGGCGGAGCAGCGGCGGGTGGTCGGCGGGAACCGCAACGACGACCGATTTCTTGCGCACTTCGGGGGGCAGCTTGGTTTCGACGAAGTCACTGACTTCGCGGCTGCGTTCGCCGATCAGCCCGACGACGATGACGTCGCATTCGGTGCCCGCGATCATCTGGCCCATCAGCACCGATTTGCCGACGCCCGAGCCTGCGATGATCGCGACGCGCTGGCCTTCGCCGACGGTGAGCAGGCCGTTGATCGCGCGCACGCCCATGTTGAGCGGCTTGGTCACGCGGCCGCGGCGCAGCGGGTTGACCTTGCGGCCGGCGAGCGGCCACTGGAATTGCGACTGGATCGCGGGGCGACCGTCGAGCGGGTTGCCCTGTGCATCCATGATGCGGCCGAGCAAAGTCTTGCCGACCGCAACCATGCTCGACGCGCCATGCGGCTCGACCGGTGCGCCGGTAACGAGCGGCATATTGGTGTCGAAGGGCAGGACAAGGCTGCGGTGACCGCGAAAGCCGACGACCTCGCCATAGACATAGTCATTATTTGCCGAGCGGATGCGGACATTGCTGCCGAGCGGCTGCGGGAAACCCGACACTTCGAGCATGATGCCCTCGTGCGACACGAGCGTGCCGATACGGCGCGGGCTGGCGTTCGTCAGGTCGACGGGGTCGAGCAGCTGCTGCGCGCTCATGGCGAGGCGGCGCGTCATGCGGTATGTCCGGTGCCGAGCGCGGTGCGCAGTTCGTCGAGATAGACGGCGCGGCCATGTTCGATCCAGCCGGTCGAGGTTTCGAGGCGGACGGTGCCGCGCACCATCGCGGGATCGCTCTCGACCGCCATCGCCAGCGGAGCATTGGCGAGCAGCGCGGCGTCTTCGGGATGAACCCAGAGGGTGCGCGCCTTGTCGGCGTCGGCAACCATCGCGGCGGCGGTTTCGGCCTGTGCCTGCAGCCATTCGGCGTCGATCGGCGCGGCGGCGACGATCTGGCGGACCAGCCGTTCGACGGTTTCGGCGATCAGCTGCGCGAGTTCTTCGCTCGGCTCGTCCTGCAGCGCTTCGGCACCCGCGAGCAGCGCGAGCAGCTGGTGACGCTCGGCAACAAAGGCCGCTTCGGCGAGGCGCTGGCCTTCGGCGAGGCCGAGCGCGAAGGGGTCTTCGAGGTCGAGCTCGTCAAAGCTTTCTTCGGCGGGCTGTGCGGCATAGGTCGCTGGCGCGAAGGACATCGGGCGGAAGCCGCTGCCGCGTGCCATCGCCTCGGTGAGCGAGACGGGGGCGAAGCCGGATTCGGTGGCTCGATCAGACATAATCGTCGCTTCCGCCCGCGATCATGATTTCGCCCGATGCGGCCATCTGGCGGACGATCTGCATCACGCTCTTTTGCGCATCGTCGACGTCGGCACGCTTGACCATCGTCATTTCGGTCATTTCGTCGCGGATCGTTTCGGCGGCACGCTGCGACATGGTTGCGAGGCACATGTCGACCATCTCGTCGTCGGCGCCCTTGAGCGCGATCGCGAGCTGGGCGGCATCGACCGAGCGCAGCACGGCGCTGAGGCTCTTCTTGTCGAGGTCGCGCAGATTTTCGAAGATGAACATCTCTTCCTCGATCGTCTGGGCGAGGATGCGGTCGTGCTTCTTGAGCGAACGGAGCGTGCGCTCCGACAGCTGCTTCGGCATTTTCTTCATGATCTTGGCGACGTCGCTCGGGCCGCCGATCGCCTGCTTGGCGACGCGCTGGCCATCGACATTGGCGCTCGCGAGCACGGCCTCGAGATCCTCGATCGCCGCGGCGGGGACCGAGGTGAGCATCGCGGCGCGCAGCACCAGGTCGGCCTGCAGCACTTCGTCGAGCGTTTCGATCGCGCGCGCGGCGACATCGGGGACGAGCACCGAGAGGATCAGCGCGCCGACCTGCGGATGTTCGCTGGCGAGCAGCCCGCTGATCGCGTCGACATCCATCCAGCGCAGCATTTCGAGCGACGCGGCGCTCCGCTGCGGCGCGACAGCGGCGAGAATATTGTCGGCGCGGACGTTGCCGACGGCTTCGTTGATCACGGTGCGGATGCGCGTGTCGGCGCCGATCGCGAGCGCGCTGACGTCGCGGCTGCGCGTCACGAAGCGGTCGAGCGCCTGCCCGATCTGCTGCTCGCTGGCGTTGGCGGTGTCGAACATCGCCTTCGCCAGCTGACGGACCTCTTCGGGACCAAGCTGTTTCAGGATCGTCGCGGCTTCGCTTTCGTCGAGCAGCATCAGCAGGATCGCGGCGGCGGCCGATCCTTCGATCGCGGGCATCACGGGTGCGTTATCGAGTTCGGCGACTTCAGGCACGGGCGCCCTCCTGCATCAGGTGGCGGACGACGAGTGCGGCGCGCGCCGAATCCTGGCGGACGAAGGCGCGGACGAGGTTGGCGCGCGCTTCGTAGCTCGGCGCCTGTTCGATCATCTCGAGGGTGATTTCGCGGCCACCCTGACCACTGGCGAGCGCCGGGCGGTCGGTGGCGGCGAGCAGCGACGCTTCGAGTTCCTGATTCTGCGCGATGCGCTTCGCGGCGCGTTCCTTGGCGGCGCGGATCATCGGGCGGCCGATGAACAGGAAAGCGAGCAGCGCGGCGAGGATCGCGCCGACCTGCTGGACCAGCGGCATGAACCAGCCCTGGTCGTAAAAAGCGGGCGCGGTGTCTTCTACAGCCACGAACGGACGCTGGTTGATCGCGATCAGATCGCCGCGCGTCGCATCATAGCCGATCGCACCCTTCACCAGATTGTCGATTTTCGTGAGATCGGCCTGCGTCAGCGCCTTCTTGCCCTGGTTGAGCGCGACGGCGACCGAGACGCGGCGCAGCTTGCCCTGCGGCGAGTGCGTCACCGAAATCTCGCGGCCGACTTCATAAGCGCGCGCGGCATTTTCATTGCTCTCGGTGCCCGGAGGGGCGGCGGGCGTCGGTTGCGGTGCGTTGGCGGTGACCGTCGTCGCCTGCGGCGGCTGGTTCGACAGCGCGCCGGGGATGCCGACCGCGGGCGCGCTCGTGCCGCTGGTCGACCGCGTGATCTGCTCGCTGGTCAGCGCGCGGTCATTCTCGGGGAAGCTTTCGCGCGTCGCCTGGCTTTCGGACATGTCGACGTCGGCGTGGACCTCGACGGTATAATTGCCGGCGCCGAGCATCGGGCCGAGCAAGGTGTCGAGCGCGCGGCGGAAGCGGTCTTCGACCTGCAGCTGCAGCTGAAATGCCTTCATGTCGCTGCCGCTGGCGGTGTCGGAGAGCAGCGCGCCGCGCTGGTCGATCACCGACACCTGATCGGCGTTCATTCCGGGGATCGACGAGGCGACGAGGAAGCGGATCGCCTGCACCTGGCCATCGGAAAGCGAACGACCGTTCTGGAGCGTCAGCATCACCGATGCGGTCGCGGGCTTGTCTTCGCGGACGAACAGGCTGGGTTCGGCGGCGGCGACATGGACGCGCGCGCTCTTGACTGCGTCGATCGTCTCGATCGTGCGCGACAGGTCGGCTTCGCGCGCCGAACGGAGTGCTTCGCCCTCGATCGCGCGGCTCGACCCCATCGGGAGCGCGGCGATCAGGCTGTCGCCGCTTGGCGCCGCCTTGGGCAGGCCCTGTCCAGCGAGCGCGATGCGCGCCTGATGCAGCTTGTCGGCGTCGACGGTCAGCGCACCCGTGGTCGGGTCGATGCTGTGGCCGATGCCCTGCGTCTGCAGCGCGTCGGCGACCGCCGCCTTGTCGGTGTCGTCGAGCCCGGCGAACAGCTGCGCCTGCGGCGCCGCCTGCATCGTGAAATAAGCGAGCGCGGCGATGCCGATCGCCGAGGTCATCGCGATTGCGGGCAGCGCGCGCTGCACCGCCGGCTGGCGGAAGAAACCGGTGAGCGGGGCGAGCCGGCCGCCCAGGACGGGGGCGGGGAGGCGGTTCGCACTACCGTCGTCGACGGGGGTAAGGATCTGGGTCTCGGCCATGGATTACACCGGCATGTTCATGATGTCGCGATAGGCGGACAGCAGCTTGTTGCGGACTTGCAGGGTGGTTTCGAAGCCGAGCGAGGCTTTCTGGCGCTCGATCATCACGCTGACGATGTCGTGCGTGTCGCCGCGCTCATAGGCTTCGGTGATCAGGCTTGCCTTCGACTGCTGCGCGTTGACCTGTTGCAGCGCATTGTTGATCGCCGCGCCGAAATCGGGGGCGCCCGCTGCACCGCCGACGCCGCCTTCGGCTGCGCCGATGCCGCCGCGGCCCGCGGCGCGCTGCAGCGCCTGGTTCTGATTGAGGATCGAACTGCGCATCTGCAGCAGCCGGCTCGGGTCAATCGTGCTCATTGCTTTCCATCCGTCCTGATGGCGGCGATGTGCCGCACGCAAAGAACAATGCAAAGCGCGTGCCAAAAAAATTAATGTTTTGTTTTCAGTATATTGATTGGGATTGTCTCGGCTCATTAGGCCGTTTCGGCATTTTTTTGACAGGCGGGCTTAAGCGCCGCCGACGCCCGCCGTTACTGCTTTCGTGACCGCTCCTCGAGCCCTCACATCACGGGAATGGCCATCGAGGCCGGAAAGGAACAAAGATGACTGTCATCAACACCAATGTGAGCGCGCTTCGCGCCCAGAACAACTCGCGCGTCGCCAGCCAGGCGCAGTCGCAGGCAATGGAACGCCTGTCGAGCGGCAAGCGCATCAACAGCGCGAAGGACGACGCCGCCGGCCTCGCCATCGCAACCCGCATGGAAGCTGCATCGCGTGGCTTCACGCAGGCCATCCGCAACGCCAACGACGGCATTTCGCTCGCGCAGACCGCCGACAGCGCCGCCGGCAGCATCTCGGACATCCTCGTCCGTATGCGTGACCTGTCGATGCAGGCATCGACCGGCACGCTCAGCGATCCCGATCGCGTGCTGGTGCAGAAGGAAGTCACCGCGCTGATCGCGCAGATCGGCGACGTCGTCGGTCAGACCACGTTCAACGGCAACAAGCTGCTCGACGGCAGCGCCGCCACCGGTTTCGACATCCAGACCGGCATCAATGATACCGAAGTCGTGAACATCACCATCGCGAGCCTCGCCACGGGCGGTACGGCGCTTACCGGCGTCGGCGCAATCAACGTCGGTACGCAGGCCGGTGCCACCGCGGCGCTGTCAGTGCTTGACACGGCGATCGACAATGTCGCCGCCGAACGCGCCAATCTCGGTGCGCAGCAGAACCGCCTGACCTCGGCTGTCGATAATTTGACGTCGCGTGTCACCAATCTGGACGAAGCCAAGTCGCGCATCGAAGACGCCGATTTCTCGGTCGAATCGACGAACCTCGCGGCTGCCGGCATTCTGGCACAGGCATCGACCGCGATGCTCGCCCAGGCGAACCAGAGCTCGCAGGGCGTGATGAACCTGCTCCGCGGCTAAACTTCGCGAACTAATTTCAGGCTATATTCGGTTGGTCCCTTAGATAGCCTGATCCGATGCCCCGGCCCCCACAGCCGGGGCATCATCTTTTCTAGCTTCCGGCGTCAGCCGGAAAACACACCTCAATGAAAATCCCGCGACTTGGGCAAGATGCGGACGTCGCGCGGGTGGCCATGCTTCGCCGCATAGCCGCGCGGGTGCTGCGGATGCTTCACTTCGTCGGCGCGGCAGACATCGGGGTCGAAGCGGCGGTCGCTGCCCAGCGTGTCGAGCATCGCGGTGCGGTCGACGATGCGCGTCGCCATCAGGTGGATCACCCCTTCCTTGCTCCGCTGCACCTCGCCCTCGGCGAGCATCAGCCGCGACGCCATGACGGCGCGGCGATAGCGTTCGAAATGCCGCGCCCAGAGCAGGATGTTGACGATCCCGCCCTCATCCTCGAGCGTGATGAAGATCGCATTGCCCTTGCCCGGACGCTGGCGGATCAGCACGACGCCCGCAGTGCGGATGATCGACCCGTTCTTCGCCGCCATAACCTGCGCCGCGCTCAGCACGCCCTCGCGCTCGAAATCGCGCCGCAGGAATGCCATCGGATGTCCTTTCAGCGACAGCCGGGTCGTCTGGTAATCGGTGAGCACATGCTCGACCATCGGGGTCGGCGGCAGCTCGGCATCCTTCTCGGCACCGAGTTCGTCGGTTTCGGCGGCGCCGAACAGCGGCAGCACGCCCTGGCGAACGCGCCGCGCGTCCCACAGCGCCGGCCGCCGTTCGAGCCCCATCGACCGGCACGCATCGGCCTCGGCGAGCAGGCGCAGCGCACGCGACGGCAGGCCCGCGCGGCGCGCGAGTTCCTCGACCGAGGCGAAGGGAGCGGTACGCGCAAGAGCGATCTGCGCCGCCCATTCTTCACGAAACCCGTCGACCTGCCGGAAGCCGAGCCGCAGCGCGAGGCTGCCGTCCTCTTTCCGCTCAAGGCTGTTGTCCCAATGGCTCGCATTCACATCGACCTCGCGCACCTCGACCCCATGCTCGCGCGCATCGCGGACGAGTTGCGCGGGGGCATAGAAGCCCATCGGCTGCGAATTGAGGATGCCGCAGGCGAAGACGGCGGGGTGATAATGCTTGATCCACGACGAGACATAGACGAGCCGCGCGAAGGATTGGGCGTGGCTTTCGGGGAAACCATAGCTGCCGAAGCCTTCGATCTGGCTATAGCAGCGTTGGGCGAAGCTACGCTCATATCCCCTCGCCACCATGCCCTCGACCATCTTCTCTTCGAAATTGTCGATGGTGCCGACATTACGAAACGTTGCCATCGCGCGCCGCAAGCCATTCGCTTCTTCGGGCGTGAAGCCTGCTGCAACGATAGCGAGTTTCATTGCCTGCTCTTGGAAGAGTGGAACGCCGTAGGTGTCACCCAAAACATCAACGAGCTCGTCTTGTGGATATTGAGGGGAGGGGGAGGGATACTCCACCTTCTCTTCCTTGTTCCGTCGACGCAGATAGGGATGCACCATATCCCCTTCGATCGGGCCAGGGCGAACGATCGCAACCTGCACAACCAAGTCGTAAAATTTTTTCGGTCTCAGCCGCGGCAACATATTGATTTGAGCGCGGCTCTCGACCTGAAAGACACCGATGCTGTCGCCCTTGCAGAGCATGTCGTAAACGGCCGGATCCTTGCAATCGATGTCGAGTTCGAGTGTGTGGTCGCCCAGTCCGTGCTCGCGCATCAAGTCATAGCATTTGCGGATGCAGGTCAGCATGCCGAGAGCAAGCACATCGACCTTCATCAACCCGAGTGCGTCGATATCGTCCTTATCCCATTCGATGAAAGTGCGTTTCTCCATTGCGGCATTATGGATCGGCACCAGTTCGTCGAGCTGGCCTTCGGTTAACACAAAGCCGCCGACATGCTGGGACAGGTGTCGAGGAGCCTTGAGCAATTCTCCGACGAATCGATGGAGACGTTCGATCTCGCCATTGTGCGGGTTAAGCCCAGCCTCGACGAGACGCTCGACCGGCACCTCGTCACCCCAGCTCCCCCAACTCGTGTCAGCGAGGCGCTGTGTGACATCCTCGCTGAAACCGAGTGCCTTGCCGACCTCTCGTATCGTGCTGCGCGGGCGATAGTGGATGACGGTTGCAGCGATGCCAGCGCGCTCGCGGCCATAACGATCGTAGATGTGTTGAATGACTTCTTCGCGCCGCTCATGCTCGAAATCGACGTCGATGTCGGGAGGCTCGTCGCGCTCGGCCGAAACGAACCGGGAGAAGAGGAGTTTGTGTTCGATCGGATCGACCGAAGTGACGCCAAGCAAAAAGCAGACAATCGAATTGGCTGCCGATCCTCGACCTTGGCAAAGGATTGGCGGATTCTGCGCTCGGGCGAAGCGGACGAGATCGTAAACCGTCAGGAAATAATAGACATAGTCTCGCCGCCTGATCAGGCGAAGCTCGTTCCCGATGAGCTTCCGGACCTTTTCCCCGAGGGGCGCGCCATACCGCTTCTCTGCTGCCGTCTTCACCAGATGATGGAGATAATTGAACGGCTTCCAGCCCGGTGGAACAGGTTCGTGGGGATATTCATATTTCAGGTCGTCGAGACGAAAGCCGATGCGAGCGAGCAGCTTGACACTTGCATCCATCGCCTTCGGGCTTTGTGCGAAAAGCCGCTTCATCTCGGCGGGAGCCTTCAGATGGCGTTCGCCATTGGCGCGTAGCAGCTTGCCGGCTTTCCGGACAGTTACGCCTTCGCGGATGCAGGTGACGATGTCGTGGAGGGGGCGTTGAGCGGCGGTGGCATATAGTGCATCGTTGGTCGCGAGCAGCGGAACATTTGTCACGGCTGATAGACGTTCGAGTTTAGCCAGCTGCCGCGCATCGGCGCCTGATTGCGGCATTGTAGCCGCCAGCCAAACCGACTTCGGACGCGCGCGCTTGAGGATACGGAGCAGCGCTTCGTCGCCTTCCATCGCGATTAGTAGCAGGTCATCGCAATGGTCGAGCAGGTCGCCCAACTCGAGAACGCAGTCGCCCTTTTGCGTACGCAAATTACCGGTCGACAAAAGCCGCGTCAGGCGGCCCCAGCCGTGCCGACTGACCGGATAGGCGACAATGTCGGGCGTGCCGTCGGCGAAGACGAGCCTTGCCCCGACCACCAGCCGGAAGCCTTCCACCATTTCGGGTTTCTTGATCTGCAGCTCTTTTAGAAACGCCCACGCCCGCACCACCCCTGCCACGCTGTTGCGGTCGGCGATGCCGATGCCCGTCATGCCAAGATTGATCGCTTCCGCTACCATTTCGGCGGGATGCGATGCGCCGCGCAGGAAGCTGTAATTGGTCGCCGCGACCAGTTCGGCGAAGCCGGGATCGGCGTCTGCGTCGCTCATGCGAAGACCCCGTGGATATACCAGCGCGGGTCGGGCTTTTCGTCATAGAGGCCGTGGCGAAAGAGCCAGAAGCGGCGGCCCTGTGCATCCTCGACGCGGTAATAGTCGCGCGTCAGCCCGCCATTGTCGCGGCGGCGCCACCATTCGGCGGCGATGCGTTCGGGGCCTTCGTAGCGGCGCACCGCGTGCGTCGCGCGACGCCAACGGAAATGATGCGGCGGCCCGTCGGGTACCTCGGCGATCACCTCGATCGGCTGCGGCGGGTCGAAGAGGTGGAAGGGACGTGTCGGCGGCTCGCCGCTCTCGGGTGCCGCCCACGGAAGCGGGGGCGGCGCGTCGGCCGCGGGCAATTCGAGCTGCGCCTGCTCGGGAATATGCGTGTCGGCGGGACGCAGCCGCCGCACGCGCCCGCGCCCGAGCCGCGTCGTCAGCCGGTCGGCGAGCTCATTCATCGCCGCGCCTTCGTTCGCCGCGCGGACGGCGCCGCCTTCGAGTTTCAATTGCGTCGCGCCGAGCGCTTCGAGCCGCGGCACGGCGAGGCGGATCATGTCGAAGCCGAAGCCGGGGTCGAGCGGGTCGGCGAGGCTGTCCATCCGCTCGGCGAACAGGCGCATGACAAGGCCCACGTCGCGCGTCGGATGGCCGGTTTCGATCGCGATGCTTCGCGCAAGGCCATCGCTGCGAAAGAAGGTCGCGCGGAAATGGCGTCCGCCCTTGCCGCGTCCGCCAAGCTCCTCGATCGCTTCGCCCACAAGTTCGGCAAGGATTTTGGTGGCGTGTGCCGTGCTGCCGAGCGGCTCGGCAAAGCGGCGTTCGGCGACGACGGGTGGCAGGGCGATGCGCGGGTCGAGCGGGCTGGGCGCGTCGCCGAGCAGGCGGCGCAGCGCCATCGCAGCGTCGGCGCCGAAGCGCGCGGCGATATTCGCCATCGGGCGGCTTGCGAGGTCGCCGATCGTCTTGAGTCCGGCGCGAACGAGCGCGGTCGTCGCCTCGCTTTCGAGTTCGAGCGCGGCGACGGGCAGGCGGCGGATCGCTTGCCCTTCGTCGGGGGCGGGGCGCGTCTGATAGCGTGCAAGCGCGCGCGCGGCATCGGCGGTCGGGCCGAGCGCGTGGCGGAGCGTCATGCCGAGCCGCGCGAGGCGCATTTCGACATCGCGTACGAGCTCCGCCTCACCGCCGTACAGATGTTCGGCGCCCGCGATGTCGAGGATCAGCCCGTCGGGCGCGTCGAGCGCGACGAGCGGAGAGTAGCGCGCACAGCCCTGCGCGAGCCGGTCGAGCCAGTCCTGATCGAGCACGGGATCAAAAGAAACGACGGAGAGTTCGCCGATCTGCGCGCGCGCATCGGCGAGCGGCATGCCGATGCGCAACCCGACGGCCTCCGCCTCTGCATCGACGCTCGCGATCCGCATCGCGCCGCGCTGCTTCTCGGCGAAAACGAGCGGGGCGTCAGGCGGCCGCGGCGCCGTGCGAAGCCATCGCTCGGCGGGCAGGAAGGGGAAGAAGAGCGCCAGATAGCGCCGCGTTGCCAGCATTTGGCCCGAAAGCTTTTTCGTCATGATTCCAGTCCAGTCGCCAGCGCGCGGGCGCAGCGCCGCCGCGCCAGCGCAGCAATTCGAGGTCGAAGGCGGGGGCGCCGGGGGCGTTGGCTTCGAGGGCGTGCGAGGCCGCGGCGGCGACGCTCCAGCGCGTCTCGGCGACGCTCGGCGCCGGCGCGGCGTTGAGCCGGAGCATCAGCAGCGTGGTCCCCGCATCGCGCGCGCCGAGCGCAAGGCGGCGCCCTGCGGTCAGGTCGAACAAAGGGAATTTGCCCCAGCTTTCGACGATCACCGCCGCCGATCCCGCGCAGCGGATCGCATCGTTCGCGCAGGCGAGCAGCATTTTGGGATCGGCGGTCTCGACGAGCAGCAGCCGGTCGGGGTCGCCGCCGAGCTCGGCGATGCCGGGCGCATAGATATGGCCGGTGCGCTTGCCGGCATCGCTCGTGCGCAGCCAGATCAGCGGTGCCTTGCCCGGCGTGCGCAGCGCGATGAGCGCGGCAAAGGCGGCGGCGCTCGTCGCGTCGAGCGCATCGGCGGCGAAAAATTCATGGGTCCGCCCGACTGCGAGCCCGCCACCGATCGCCGCGTCGAAGCGCGCGTGTCCGCTCGCCAGCCAGCCTTCGGCCCGGCGGCTTTCGAAACCGCCATTGGCGGCCAGCCGGGCGATGCGTTTACGCAGCCCGGCGAGTATGGGAGACGACTCGCGCATCATTTGTTCCTGATATGTTCTATTAGCGCGCGAGCGGAGGCGATTGTCAAGATGAGTCGAGGAATGCCCTTTTCATCATGCCGGACTTGATCCGGCATCCGTTCCGGCGGTGTGGTCGTGGACCCTGGATCAAGTCCGGGGAGACGAAGCTACTGGGATGCAGGTACGGCCGAACCCGCGCTGCTGTCGCCGCCGAGTGCGCGGAACAGCGCGATTCGTGTGCTGACGAGCAGCAATTGCGTTCCGATCTCGCTCCGCCGCGCAGAATAGAGGCTGCGCTGCGCGTCGAGGCTGGAGAGGAAGCTGTCGACACCGCCCTTGTAGCGCGCGTCGGCGAGCGTTGCGGTGTCGGCGGCGGCTTCGGTGTTCGCGGCGGCGGCGCGCACCCGCTCGGAAATCGTGCCCTGCACCGCGAGCGCGTCGGCGACCTCGCGGAACGCGGTCTGGATCGCGCCTTCATAGCCTGCAAGCGCTGCGTCGCGCTGCGCCTCGCTCACCGCGACCCCCGCGCGGCGGCCGCCGGCGTCGAAGATCGTCGCGGTGGCATCGCCGCCCGCCGACCAGTTGAACGATCCGCTGTCGAACAGGCCGGAGAGCGCGTTGCTCGCAAAGCCGAGCAGCCCGGTTAGCGAGATCGACGGGAAGAGCTGCGCGCGCGCGACGCCGATGTCGGCGTTGGCAGCGCGGAGGTCATATTCCGCCTCGATCACGTCGGGACGGCGGAGCAGGATTTCGGAGCTGACCCCAGCCGGCAGCGACACGATGGCGGGCGTCACTTCGGTGAGGCTCGCGGGCAGCAACGCGCGGTCGACATCGCCGCCAACGAGCAGGCGGATGAGATTCTCGTCCTGCGCGAGCGCGGTTCTTTGCTGCGCGATCGAATCCTCGGCGGTCGCGAGAATCTGTTCGGCTTGGCGCAGGTCGGTGCGCGGCGCGACGCCGCCGTCGAGCCGCGCCTTGGTCAGCCGCACGCTTTCGCGCGCACTGGCGGCGGTGTCCTCGGCGATTTTGAGGAGGTCGCGGTCGGCGCCATAGGTCGCCCAGGCGTCGGCGAGATTGGCGATCAGCGCGAGCCGCACCGTGCGCGACGCCGCCTCGGTGCCGAGCGCGCGGTTGCGGTCGGCTTCGGTCGCGTTGGCGAGCTTGCCGAACAGGTCGAGTTCGAACGCGGTGATGCCGCCGCGCAGCGAGAAGTCGCCGCCGCCCCCTCCACTTCCGGCGCCGCTGTTGCTATCCGAATAGCCAGCCCCGGCACTGATCCCGAGTTCGGGGAATTGCCCCGACCGGGTGACGCGAACCTGCGCGCGCGCCGCGGCGACATTGGCGTAAGCGACGCGGAGGTCGCGGTTGTTCGCGAGCGCCTGGTCGGTCAGCGATTGCAGCCGCGGATCGGTGAAGACGCTTTTGAACGAGAGGACCGGCAGCGCCGCCTCGCTCTGGAGCAAATAGGCGTCGCCGGCGGGCCAGCTTTGCGGCACCGGCGGCGTTGGCAGCACCGTTTTCGGGGCGAGCGAGCAGCCGGCGAGCGCGAGCGCGCTCGCCATCAGCAGGGCGCGGGCGCGGATCATACCGGCACCTCCGCCGCGCCTTCGCCCTTGTTCTTGCCGAAGCGTGCCCGCGCCGCCGCGAGCCCGTCGCGCACGCCGCGGCGGACGAGGACGAAGAAGAGCGGGATGAAGAAGATCGCGAGGAAGGCGGCGGTGAGCATGCCGCCGATCACCGAGGTGCCGATCGCGACGCGGCTGTTCGCGCCCGCGCCGGTCGCGATCGCTAGCGGCAGCACGCCGAAGATGAAGGCAAAGCTCGTCATCAAAATCGGGCGCAGGCGGATGCGCGCCGCGGCGATCGCGGCCTCGATCACGCGCTTGCCCTTGCGCTCTTCCTGCTCGGCGAATTCGATCATCAGGATCGCGTTCTTTGCCGCGAGCCCCATCGTCGTGAGCAGCCCGATCTGGAGATAGACGTCGTTTTCGAGCCCGCGCAGATTGACGGCAAAGATCGCGCCGACCAGCCCGAGCGGAATGACCAGGATCACCGCGAGCGGGATCGACCAGCTTTCGTAGAGCGCCGCGAGGCAGAGGAAGACGACGAGCAGCGACAGGCCATAGAGCAAGGGCGCCTGCCCCGACGAGAGGCGCTCCTGATACGACGATCCCGACCAGGCGACGCTGGTGCCGGGGATCTCGTTCGCCATCCGCTCCATTTCGTCCATCGCCTCGCCCGAACTGGTGCCCGGCGCGGGCTGGCCCGAGATTTCGAACGCGGGCACGCCCTGAAAACGCGAGCTGCTGCTCGGCGTCGTCGACCAGCCAGTCTTGGCGAAGGCGGAGAAGGGCGACATTTCGCCGTCGGCCGAACGCACATACCATTGGCCGAGGTCCTCGGGGCGCGCGCGATAGGGAGCGTCGCCCTGGACATAGACGCGCTTGACGCGGCCCTTGTCGATGAAGTCGTTGACGTAGCGCCCGCCCCACGCGGTCGCGAGGGTCGAGTTCACATCGGCATTGTCGATGCCGTACGCGGTCAGCCGCTGCGTATCGATGTCGATCTTGAGCGTCGCGACATCGGGAAGGTCGGACAGGCGCACCGAAGTCAGCTTGGGATTGGCGTTTGCCGCGGCGAGCAATTTTTCGCGCGCTTCGGCGAATTCGGCGCGGCTCATCCCGCTGCGGTTCTGGAACTGCATCGTGAAGCCCGACGAATCGCCGAGCCCGCGCACCGCGCCCGGCACGAGTGCGAAAATCTGGGCATCGCGAAGGCCGCTCAAGGCCTTGCGCGCGCGCTCGGCGATCGCGTCGGCGGTATTCTCCTTGCCCGGCCGGTCGTCCCAATGCGTCAGGTTGACGAAGCCCTGGCCGGTGTTCTGTCCTGAAGCGCCGCCGCCGCCGCCACCGGCGATCAGGAACAGCGCCTGCACATTGGCCTTTTCATGGGCCAGCATATATTTTTCGATTTCGTCGCGCACTTCGAGCGTGCGCGCCTGCGTCGCACCGGCGGGCAGGCGGAACTGCACCGAAACGCGTCCCTGATCTTCATTGGGCAGGAAGCCGCCGGGCAGGCGCAGGAACAGGACGACGAGCAGGACGAGCAGCACGGCGTAAATGCCGAGGAACATCCATTTGCGGTCGACGACCTTGGTAACGCTGCCGACATAGCGGTCGACCGAGCGGTCGAAGCGCGTGTTGAAGCCGATCTTCGCGCGTTCGAGCAGCGCGCGGGCGCGCGGGAAGCGCCCGCCCTCGGCGGGGGCGTCGCCATGGCTCTTCGGCTTGAGCAGCGTCGAGGTGAGTGCGGGACTCAGGATCAAAGCGACGAGCACCGACAGCGCCATCGCCGAGACGATGGTGACCGAGAATTGGCGATAGATGACGCCGGTCGACCCGCCGAAAAACGCCATCGGCAGGAACACCGCCGACAGCACGAGCGCGATCGCGATCAGAGCGACCTGCAACTCCTTCATCGACTGGATCGTCGCGTCGCGCGCCGACATGCCGGGGTTTTCTTCCATCAATCGCTCGACATTCTCGACCACGACGATCGCATCGTCGACGAGCAGGCCGATCGCGAGCGTCAGCCCGAACAGCGTCAGCGTGTTGATGCTGAACCCCAGTATATAGAAGATCGCGAAGGTGCCGAGCAGCACGACGGGCACCGCGATCGCGGGGATCAGCACCGCGCGCCAGCTTTGCAGAAAGACGAACATCACGAGGATGACGAGCAAAATCGCTTCGAACAGCGACTTCTGCACCTCGCTCACCGACAGCTTGATGAAGGCGGTCGAATCATTGGCATAGCTGTAGGTGAGCCCGTCGGGGAAATCGGCGGCGAGTTCCACCATCCGTGCCTTGACCCGGTCGGCGGTTTCGAGCGCGTCGGACCCCGGCGACAGCGAAATCGACATGCCCGCGCCCGGATGGCCGTTGATGCGGCTGACGACGGCATAGCTTTCGGCGCCGATCTCGACGCGCGCGACATCCTTGATCCGCACGCTCGACCCGTCGGGCAGCGTCTTTAATACGATATTCTCGAACTCCGGGACCGTCTGCATCCGCGACTGCGCGGTGACCGTCGCGTTGAGCATCTGGCCCTGCGGCGAAGGCAGGCCGCCGACGTCGCCCGCCGCGACTTCGCTGTTCTGCGCGGTGATCGCCGAAATCACGTCGCTCGGCATCAGCGATACTGCGGCGAGCCGCTGCGGATTGAGCCAGATTCGCATCGCATGCGGGGCGCCGAAGATATTGACATCGCCGACCCCCTCGACGCGCGACAGCGGGTCCTGGATGTTCGACGCCATATAGTCGGACACGTCCTGGTTCACGCGTGTGTCGGTGGTGTCGTAAACGCCGACGAGCAGCAGCGAATCCGAATTCGACTTGGTGACGCGCACGCCCTGCTGCTGTACCTGCTGCGGCAGGCGCGAAACCGCCGATGCGATCTTGTTCTGGACCTGCACCTGCGCGATGTCGGGGTCGGTCCCCTTGTCGAAGATCGCGGTGATGTTCGCCTGCCCGCGCGAACTCGATTGCGAGCTGAAATAGAGCAGGCCGTCGATGCCGGTCAGCTGCTGTTCGAGCACCTGCGTGACGCTGTTCTCGATCGTCTCGGCCGACGCGCCCGGATAGGAGGCGCGGATATTGACCTGTGCCGGCGCGATGTCGGGATATTGCTCGAGCGGCAGCGAAAAGAGCGCGCCCGCGCCGCCGAGCATGACGATGATCGCCAGCACCCAGGCGAAGATCGGCCGGTCGATGAAAAGGCGCGACATAAGAGGTTACTTGCCCTTCATCGGGGCGTCGCCGTCGCCCTGGGGTGTCCCCTTGGGCTGGGTGCCGACGCGCTGCGCGCTGCTCGCGGGCACGGGGCGGATCGCCGCCCCTTGCCGAAGATTGCCGATGCCCTGCGTGATCACGCGGTCGCCGGGCTTCAGTCCGCCGGTGACGACCCAATTGGCGCCCGAGGTGCGGTCGGCGACGATCTTGCGCCGCGCCGCTTTGTTGTCCTTGCCGACGAGGTAGACAAAGGCCGACCCGTCGAAATCGCGCTGCACCGCGGCCTGCGGCAGCAGGATCGCGGCAGGATTCACCGCCTGGTCGAACAGCGCGGTCACGAACATGCCGGGCAGCAAGACGCCCTTGGGATTGGGGAAGCGCGCGCGCAGCGTGACCGTGCCCGTCGCCTCGTTGACCGTGATGTCGGAAAACTGGACGGTGCCGGCGAAAGGATAGGCGCTGCCATCCTCCATGCGCAGGCGCACCGAGGTGCTCCCCGCGGTGACGCCGCCGCTTTCGATCGCCTGGCGCAGCGTGGTGAGCTCGGCGCTCGACTGCTGCATGTCGACATACATCGGGTCGGTCTGCTGGATCACCGCAAGCGGGCTAGCCTGGCTCGCGCTGACGAGCGCGCCGGGGGTCGCAAGGCTGCGGCCGATGCGGCCGCTGATCGGCGCGGTGATCGTCGCATAGCGCAGGTTGATCCGCGCGGTTTCGAGCGCGGCGTTGTTCTGCGCGACCGCGGCGCGCGCCATCCGTGCCTGCGCCAGCGCGTCGGTGTAATCCTGCTCGGCGACCGCCTGCATCTTCGCAAGCGGCTCGAGCCGCCGCGCGCGTTCGTCGGCCGCCTGCGCGCTCGCTCGCGCGCTTGCCAGGTTCGCGGCGGCCTGGTCGACCCCCGCCTGATAGAGGCTCGCGTCGATCTGATAGAGCGGCTGGCCGGCGCGCACAAAGCCGCCTTCGGTGAACAGGCGGCGGCGGATCAGGCCGTTCACCTGCGGGCGTACTTCGCTCGTCTCGAACGCGACGGTGCGGCCACCGAGCGACGTGGTAACGGGCACCGGCTCGACCTTCACGGCGACATAGCCGACCTCGGGCGCGCCGCGGCCGTTTTTGCTTTCATCCTGACCCGAGCAGGCGCCGAGCGATAGAGCCGCGGCACACAGCACTCCGGTCAGCGACAGCGACCTTTTGTCCAGCATAGTTGGTTGTTCTCGTATCGGTTCGCCGGGAGGCGGGGGAGGTTGCGCCCTTTCAACCCATTGGATTGCCCCATGCAAGCGCAATGCGGGCGATGCGACAAATTACGACAATTTTTCCACCGCGGCCATTGTCCATCCGAGTTGTCATACAAGGAGGGTAGTTGTCATACAATTATTGCTTGACAGGGGCCCGGTATTTCCCGCATCATTTGTGACACCGGTTACCAGTGCCGGGCAACGAAATAGAAACGGGAAGGCGGCTGGCGCGGCCACAAGGGCTGACCATCAGGCGCAATCTCCATGGGGAAATCATGGGCGAACGGGCGACAGGCCCGCCGCCGACGTGGGAGGATGAAGATGGCTATTCAGGCAAGGCGGGGCGTCCGGACATTGGCGAAACTGGCGGGCGGGGCATCGCTTGCGGCGCTGGCGCTATCGCCGGCCCATGCGCAGGATGCGGCGGCTCCGGCCGCCGACGACGCGATCGTGGTGACCGGTATCCGGGCCTCGCTCGCGCAGGCGGCCGACATCAAGCGCGAAGCCGACCAGGTCATGGACGTCATCACCGCCGAAGATGTCGGCAAACTCCCCGACGCTAACGTCGCCGAAGCGCTGCAGCGCGTGACCGGCGTCCAGATCACCCGCGTCTTCGGCGAAGGCCAGTCGGTGTCGGTGCGCGGCCTGCAACAGGTCCGCGTCGAGGTCGACGGCCGCACGCTGCTCGGCTGGTCGGCGCGCCTGTCGCCCCCCGAGAACGACCAGCTCGGCCGCTCGTCGGGGCTCGATTCGGTCCCGTCGAGCCTGTTCGGGCGTCTCGAAGTGCGCAAGTCGCCGCTCGCCAGCAATGCCGAGGGTGGCCTCGGCGGCACGGTCAACCTTGTCACACCCAAGCCGCTGTCGTTCAAGGAACCGACGATCTCGGTCCGCGCGCAGGGCGTCTATTCGGAAAATTCGAAAAAGTTCGAACCCGCGATCACCGGCTTCGCGACGACCAAATTCGCCGACGGCCGTATCGGCGTCATGATCGCGGGCGAATATCAGAAGCGCACGTCGACGACGCAGACGTTCGAGCGCAACAATTTCCTCAATCGTACCTATACGGGCACTGGCGGCGGCGTGGTCCCGACCCCGGTGCTGCTGCAATATGAGCAGTTCACCGTCGACCGCTCGCGCCTCGGCCTCAACGGCGCGATCCAGTTCGAGGTGACCCCCGAGTTCACGATCACCGCCGACGCGCTCTATTCAAAGCTCAAGACCGGGCGGCGGCAGGACTTTTTCGCCTTCCGCCTGCCGACGGGCACGAATCCCGTCACCAATCGCGTCGTCGAGGACGGCGTGGTCGTCGCGGGCAACGCCAACGGCACCGTTACCACCGCGGGGCAGATCCGCAACGAGCCGACCGAAAGCTTCCTCTATGGGCTCAACGGCAAATATGAGGGCGATAACGGGCTGACGATCGAGGCCGACGGCTATTACAGCAAGGGCACGATCGACCAGACGATCCAGATCATCACCTTGCAAGGCACCGCGCTGGTCCCCGGCGCGTTCGATTTCCGCGACACGACGATCCCGTCGCTGACGCTGACCGGGCCGTTCAACCCCGCGAACTATGCGTCGTACAACCCCGCGAACAACGGCGTGCGCAGCAACCGGCTGATCGGCCTGCTCGACGAATATACGGGCAAGCTCGACGTCAGTTATGAAACCGGCGGCGTCACGATCGCCGCGGGGGTTCGTTACACCGATTTGCATGCGCGCTCGAACGCCTTCCGCAGCCAGGTCACGCCGACCCGCGCCGAGATCGAGCCCTATCTGAAGCTCGTCGATGCGGGCGATTTCCTGTCGGACATTCCGGGGACCTTCCCGCGCAGCTTTTTGAGCACCGCGCCGACCTTCGATTATGTCTTTACGCGCGCGCAGGCGGCCGAGCCGAACCCCGATCCGGACGGACGCTCGACGCTGTTGCCCAATCTCCAGCGCGATTATGATTTCAGCGAAAAGACGCTGGCCGGTTACCTGATGGTGTCGGGCGAGGGCGAGATTGGGGGCATCCCGTACAAGGCGAACGCCGGGGTGCGCATCGCGTCGACGCGGTTGTCGGTCGACAGCTACGTCAATGTCGGCGCCGTCAGCACGCTGCGCACCGACAAGAATCGCTACACGAACATACTGCCCAGCGCGAATATCGCGTTCAACGTGACCGACGATTTCCTGATCCGTGTATCGGGGTCGCAGACGATGCAGCGCGCCTCGATCGCCGACCTTGCGCCGTCGACCTTCTTCAACGCGACGAACCTGTCGGTCACCGGCGGCAATGTCGATCTCGAACCGCCGATCTCGACGCAGGCTGATGTCAGCTTCGAATATTATACGGGCAAGAGCTCGCTGATCTCGGGCGCCGTCTTCTACAAGGATGTGAAGAATTTCATCGCGAGCTTCGTCACCACCGGCGTCGATACGACGCTCGATCCGCAAGGCCGCGAGCTGACTTTCGCGCGCCCCGAAAATCTGTCGAGCGCGAAGATCAAGGGTTTCGAAATCGGCGTCCAGCAGTTCATGGACTTCCTGCCGTCACCGCTCGACGGCTTCGGGGTGATCGCGAACTACACTTACTCGGATTCGGAAGACAGCGCGGGCTTCCCGCTCGTCGCGGTGTCGAAGAACAGCTACAACCTCGTCGGCCTCTACGAAAAGGGTCCTTTCTCGGCGCGTATCGCGTACAACTACCGCGACGAGGCGGTGTTCGAATTCTCTGAAGGACGGCCGAGCTTCGTCGGCTCGCGCTCGCAGCTCGACGCGCAGGTCGGGGTCGACATCACCAAGAATATCGCGCTGTCGCTGCAGGCGCAAAATCTGATGCCGAAAAAATCGGCGACGACCGAGTACAGCAATTTCAACACGACCGCGCTCAACAGCTATGCCCTGTCCGAACGGCGTTTCTCGGTCGGCGTGCGCGCGAAGTTTTAAAGAGGTCCCCGGCATGGCGGTGTGGGTCGCGCTCCGCCATGCCAAAGGGGTAATGCCAAACGGGGCCGCAGGGAGTGTATCGGGTTATGATTTCGCGTGATCGGCGTGCGCGCCTTGTTTCGGTTCTGGCGCTCGGCGCGGCGCTGACGTTCCCGCTCCAGGCGCAGCCGGCGAAACTGCCGAAGATCCTTTCCGACCCGGCGACCGCGGCGGCAAATCCGCTGCCCGACTTCAGCTACGCCGGCTATGGTTTCGGTGTCGCTACCATCCCCGCCGACGCCGGAACGATCGTCGATGTGACCGATCACGGCGCGATCCCCGACGACGGGCTCGACGATACGAAAGCGGTGCTGCGCGCGCTTGCCGCCGCGAATGCGGTGAAGGGCAAGGTGACGCTGCGCTTTCCCAAGGGGCGCACGCAGATCACCGAAGTGCTGCGCATCACGCGCAGCGACATCATTCTCGACGGCGCGGGCAATGGCCCCGGCGGCAGCGAACTCTGGTTTCCGCGCCCGCTGAAGCTGATCGACAAAAGCCACGACTATGACGAGCTGCGCGAATATCTGGTGCGCGAGAAAAAGCAGCAGGTCGAGCCCGAGCATAATATCGACTATCTCTTCACCGAATATACTTGGTCAGGCGGGATGATCTATGTCGCACCCGAAGGCAGCCGTCCGGTCTCCTATGACGGGACGAAGGACGTCCGCGACCCGGTGCTCGCGACCGGCGTTTCGGGCAAGCAGTTCGGCCGCACCCTGACCGTCGACAATGCCGCAAAGCTCAAGGTCGGCGACGTCGTGCAGCTGCAATGGTTCTCGGTCGACGGACCCAAGAGCCAGATATTGAAATCGCTCTACGGCGACACCGACCTGCCGATCGGGTCGCACCACTGGACCTCACCCAATCGTCCGGTCGTCGCGCAGGCGACGCGCGTCGCGGCGGTTCGCGGCAAGACGGTGACGCTCGGCGATCCGCTGCTCCACGATGTGCGCGCCGACCAGCCCGCGGTGGTTGCCGACTGGACGCATCTGACGAACGTCGGCATCCAGAATCTGCGGCTGCAATTCCCCGAGGCGCCGGCGTTCGGCCATCATCTCGAGCAGGGCTATAACGGCATCTATATGACCGGCGTCTTCGACGGCTGGGTCAGCAAGCTCACGATCGACCGCGCGGATAGCGGCATCCTCACCGACAATGCCGCGAGCCTTACGATCGCCGACATCACCACGACGGGTGACCGCCGCGCGCATTATTCGGTGCACGTCGGCGCGGTGCACAATGTGCTCGTCAAGGATCTGAAGGTCGAAAATCCGGTCGTCCATCCGGTGAGCATCAACACGCGCTCGACGCGATCGGTGTTCCTGCGTTCGGTCGTCGACCGCGACGCGATCATCGACCAGCACAGCGGGTCGAACCACCAGAATCTGTTCGACGCGATCGTGATGCATACCGATCCCAAGCAGGGGAAAGACGGCTGGCACTACCAGCTGTGGGTTGGCGGCGGCGCACCCTATTGGAAGCCGGGGCACGGGCTCTACAACACGCTGTGGAACGCGAAGCTGGTGATGCCCGAAAGCGTGCCCGCCGATGCGACGGTCGCGATCACGAGCGGGCTCGAAGGACCTGGCGAGCGAATTGTCGGCCTGCACGCCAATCGCAAGATTACGGTCAGCTACACCCCTGCGCCCTATATCGAGGGTACGGGGCAGGCGGTCGCCGCCGTGCCGTCGCTTTACGAATATCAGCTTGCCCGTCGCCGCCGCTGAGCTCTCAGCGCTCCGGCGGCGGGGCGACCGACTGGCGCTCGACAAAGGTCGAGGCGAGCACAGTGCCTTCGTCGTCAACGATCTTGGCGCCCGGGCCGAGGAAATCGGGGACGAGCGTCTGCGCGGCGCGGATGCCCATTTCGCGGATCGGCCAGCGCACGGTGCTGAGCGCGGGCCAAATATGCGTCGCGGTCGGGCTGTCGTCGAAGCCGATGATCGACAATTCGCCCGGGACCTTGATGCCCTTGCTGTGCGCGACGCTCATCACGCCCGCCGCCATCTCGTCGTTCGAACAGAAAAGCGCGGTCGGGGGAACGGGCAGCGACAGCAGCGCTTCGCCGGCTTCGATACCCGCAGTGTAGCGGTAATTGCCGGGCGCATAGAGTTCGCCCGGAAGGTCGAGCCCGGCCTCGGTCAGCGCTTCGCGGAAGCCCTCCTCACGCTCGGCGGCCGAACGGAAACCGACCGGACCGCGCACGAAACCGATGCGGCGGTGGCCGAGCGCGATCAGCCCGCGCACCGCCTCGGCGACGACCTCGCGGTCGTTCGACGAGATGCAATGCTTTTCGTCGTCGATCCGCGCCGACCCGATACGGACGTAGCGCACGCCAAGATCCTCGCAGAGTGCGGCAAGCTCGTCATTCTCCGAAATCGGCGGCAGCAGCATCGCGCCGATCGGCCGCTGTTTTTCGAGGAAGGTGCGCACATCGTCGAGCATCTTGTCCGACCCGCGGTCGACCGGACGGACGAGCAGCGCAAGGTCGCTGTCCTTGATCGCGTCGAGCACCCCGCGCTGGAAATTGAGCACCGTCTGCGCGTTCGGATTGTCGTGGAGCAGCGCGATCAGGAAGTTGCGGCGAAAAGCGAGCGCGCGCGCCTGCGGATTGGGCACGAAGCCCAGCTGTTCGATCGCCTTTTCGACCGTGGCGCGCGTCTTGTCGGTCAGGAATTCGGAGCGGTTGATCACCCGGCTCACGGTCTTTTTCGACACTCCCGCAAGCGCCGCGACGTCGTTGATCGTCGGTTGCTTGCCCCCCGGCCCCTTATTCTGTGCCGCCATATTCGCTCTTTCCCCTGCAAGCCTCTGGCCCGGCTCGCGCTTTCCATGCTGATGGGCGCTCGAAAGCGTAAAATCAACCGCCCGGCGGGGGTGCCAACGCCTCTTGACACCGGTTACCATCAAAACTAGCAAGGCAGCAAGCCAGAAATCTCGAGCGAGGATGCGATCCCATGTTTTCCAAGACCTATTACGCCACCCATCCGGTAATGATGGAAGAGGTGTCGAACGCCGAGCTGCGCGATCGCTACCTGATCCAGAACCTGTTTCGTGAAGGCGAGTGCGTCCTCAACTACACCCACGCCGACCGCTTCGTGATCGGCGGGGTTGCCGTCGGTTCGGCGCCGGTCAAGCTGCCCGCGCAGAGCGAGCCGCCGTCGGCGGCGGGGCACCCGTTCCTCGAACGCCGCGAGCTCGCGATCGTCAACGTCTCGTCGGTGGAAGGCACCGTCACCGTCGATGGCGAGAGCTTCACGCTCGGCAACAAGGATTGCCTCTATGTGACGATGGGCGCGAAGGACGTCGAATTCGCAGGATCGGGCGCGCGCTATTATCTGGCGTCGTGCCCGGCGCACAAGGCGTTCACGACGCGCAAGCTCGGCATCGCAGACGCCAATGCGCTCGACCGCGGCAGCCTCGCCGAATCGAACGAGCGCACGATCTACCAGCTCGTCATTCCCGGCGTCTGCGACAGCGCGCAGCTCGTCATGGGGCTGACCGTGCTCAAGGAAGGCAGCGTCTGGAACACGATGCCCCCGCACATCCACGAGCGCCGCAGCGAGATCTATTTCTATTTCGAACTCGACAATGTCGACACCGACCGCGTCATGCATTTCATGGGCGAAGGCGAGGCGACCCGCCACATCGTCATGCAGAATGAGGAAGCGGTGATTTCGCCGCCCTGGTCGATCCACATGGGCGCGGGCACCAGGGCCTATGCCTTCATCTGGGCGATGGCGGGCGAGAATCAGGACTATACCGACATGAACGTCCTCGACATCTGTCAGCTGAGCTAGAGCCGTCTTTGCCTCCTTCGTCATCCCGGACTTGATCCGGGATCCATTGGCGAGCGAGGCGCATCAAGTCATGGACCCCGGATCAAGTCCGGGGTGACGAAAGGATAAGACGGAACGATGCCGCTATTCGACCTCACAGGAAAAGTCGCGCTCGTTACCGGCGCCAACACCGGCATCGGGCAGGGGATCGCGCTTGCGCTCGCCGAAGCCGGCGCCGACATCGCTGCCGCGGGCCGCTCGCCCGCCGACGAGACCGTCGGCAAGGTACGCGGTCTCGGCCGCCGCGGCGAGAATTTCGCTGCCGACCTGTCGAGCGTCGGCGCAGTGCAGCCGCTCGTCGATGCGGTGCTCGCCGAATATGGGCGCATCGACATCCTCGTCAACAATGCCGGGATCATCCGTCGCGCCGATGCGGTCGATTTCACCGAGGCCGACTGGGACGCGGTGATGGACACCAATTTGAAGACGCTCTTCTTCCTCTGCCAGAGTGTGGGCCGCCACATGATCGCGCGCGGTTCGGGAAAGATCATCAACATCGCCTCGATGCTGACCTTTCAGGGCGGCATCCGCGTCCCGAGCTATACCGCGTCGAAATCGGGAGTCGGCGGGCTCACCAAGCTGCTCGCAAACGAATGGGCGGCGAAGGGCATTCAGGTCAATGCGATCGCGCCCGGCTATATCGCGACGAACAACACCGCCGCGCTGCAGGGCGACGAGACGCGCAATCGCCAGATCATGGAACGCATCCCGGCGGGCCGCTGGGGCGACCCTGCCGACATCGGCGGCGCCGCGGTCTTCCTCGCGTCACCGGCGTCGGACTATGTACAGGGCCATATCCTCGCCGTCGACGGCGGCTGGCTAGCGCGCTAGCCTGCCGCGATGACCGGCCGCCTTGTCTTTTTCGGCGAACTGCTGATCCGTCTGACCGCGCCGGGCAACGAGCTGTTGATGCAATTACCGTCGCTCGCGCTCCACGTCGGCGGCGCCGAGGCGAATGTCGCGATCGGGCTCGCGCACCTCGGCCATGATTGCGCGATGGTGAGCAAAATCCCTTCGAACGCACTGGGTCGCGGTGCGGTGGCGGCGGTGCGCGGCGCGAGCGTCGATTGCGGTGCCGTCACCAGCGGCGCGGGGCGCATGGGGCTTTATTTCCTCAGCGTCGGTGCCGGGCTGCGCGCGTCGGAGATCGTCTACGACCGCGCGGGGTCTAGCTTCTCGGCGACGGGGGCCGAGGATTATGATTTCGACCGGTTGCTGGCGGGTGCGGGTCTGCTCCACCTGTCGGGCATCACCCCCGCGCTCGGGCCGCGCTCGGCAGAGGCCGCGCTTACGGCGGCGCGCGCGGCGAAACGGCTCGGCGTTCCCGTCAGTTTCGACGGCAATTACCGTGCGATGCTGTGGGAGGCGTGGGATAGCGATCCGCGCACGATCCTCTCCGAACTGATCGGCACCGCCGACATATTGTTCGGCAACCACCGCGATTTGTCGCTCGTGCTCGGCCAGGAGTTCAGCGGCGAGGGCGAGGACCGGCGACGCGAGGCCGCCGAAGCGGGTTTCGCCGCTTTCCCCGGCCTCAAGCTGATCGCCTCGACCGCGCGCCACACCGCCACCGCCGACCACCACCGCATCGCCGCGCGCGTCGACCTGCGCGACAGCGGCTACCAGACGCCGGAGATCGACGTCACGGGCATCGTCGACCGCATCGGTGCGGGCGACGCCTTTGCCGCGGGCGTGCTCCATGCGCACCTGTCGGGCGGCGACGCCAAGGCGATGGCGGAAAGCGGCCTCGCGCTCACCTGTCTCAAACATTCGCTGCCAGGCGACGCGAGCCGTTTCGCCCAAGCCGATATTGACGCCTTCCACGGCGGCGGGCTCGATGTCCGGCGCTGACGCTGTCAGCCGCCGCGCGCTTCTGGCAACGGCCGGCAGCTCGCTTCTTTTTTCAGCCGTTACGCGGGCCGAGGTCTTCACGCCGATCCATCGTATCGGAGCGATAAGCGCTCCCGACGGTGTCTATCATTCGGGCGCACGCCGCAGCTTTGGCGGCAGCCAATCCTGGGCTTTCACGGGCATCCGTTATGGCCGCGCCCTCCGCTTTCGCGCGCCGACCGCCGTAGCGAAGGCCGAGCAATTACGGGGTGATATTTTCGGCCCCGCCTGCCCCCAAACGGGGAGCCGCTATCAGCCGCAAGGCGAGGATTGCCTGTTCCTCAATGTCTGGACGCCCGACATCGAAAAGCCTGCGAAGCGCCCCGTCATGGTCTATTTCCATGGCGGCGCCTATTCGACCGGCAGCGTTACCGACCCGGTCAACGACGGCGCCGCGCTCGCCGCGCGCGGCGATGTCGTCGTCGTGACCGTCAACCACCGCCTCAACGCGCTCGGCTATCTTTACCTCGCCGGGCTTGACCCGCGTTTCCCCGATAGCGGCAATGCGGGACAGCTCGACCTGATCGCCGCGCTGCAATGGGTGAGGCGCAACATCGCCAGTTTCGGCGGCGACCCCGCCAATGTCACGGTCTTCGGCCAGTCGGGCGGCGGGGCGAAGATCGCGACGTTGATGGCGATGCCCGAAGCGAAAGGCCTGTTTCACAAGGCGATCACGATGAGCGGGCAGCAGGTCACCGCCTCGGGACCGCTCAACGCGACCAAACGTGCGCAGGCGTTTTTGGCCAAGCTGGGGCAGGGCGTCGACCCCGCGACCGCGCCGGTCGAGCAGCTCGTTGCGGCGCTGTCGGCGACCGATCCGATCCTCGGCGGCGGTCTCTATATGGGCCCAGTGCTCGACATGAGGCATCTGGTGCGCCACCCCTTCTGGCCCGACGCCGCGCCGCAGTCGCTTGGCATCCCGATGATGCTCGGCAACACGGTCATGGAGACGCGCGCTTTCTACGCGCCCGATGGCAAGCAACTCGCGGGGCTCGATTTCGGCAATCTTGCCGCGCGCATCGCGCCCGAGATGCGCATCGATATCGAGCCGTCGTGGGTCGTCGGCCAATTCCGCGTCCGCTATCCGAAGGCTGGGCCGCTCGATCTGTTCCACCGCATTATCACTGCCGCGCGCAGCTGGCGCGGGCAGGTCGAGGAGGCCGAGGCGCGCGCGCGCGCCGGACATCCGGGCTTCGTCTATCAACTCGATTTCGGGCAAGCGAAACATGCCGACGATATCGCGCTCGGTTTCGGCATGATCCCCGATCCCACCCCCGCGCAGCAGGCGATGAGCGACCGGGTGATGGATGCCTTCGTCCGTTTCGCGCGCACCGGCGATCCGGGCTGGCCCGCCTATGATCTGGCGACGCGCCTGACGATGATCTTCGATACCGCGAGCCGCGTCGAAAATGATCCGCGCAAGTGGGAGCGCGAGCTGTTCGCGCGGGTGCCGTACATCCAGCCGGGCAGCTAGACGATCCGGTGCGACTCAAGCCAGTTCCATAGCAACTCGGGCCAGATCGCAATAGGCAGCCCCGCCGCCTTCATCAGCCCGAAGCCATGCTCGCCGCGCTCGAAGAAATGCGCTTCGCATGGCGCACCGATACCGCGCGTTGCTTCGCGTAGCCGGACGCTGTTCTCGACCTTCACGACGCTGTCGTCCTCGGCGTGGAGCAGCCACAGCGGGGGCTGGTCGGCGCGGACATTGCGTTCGGGCGAATAGAGTTTCTCGCGTGCGGCATCGGGGTTGGCGCCGATCAGTTTCTCGCGGCTCACCGCATGCGCGATCGCCGGGTCCATCGACACGACGGGATAGATGGCGGCGAGCGCATCGGGACGCGCCGGCAGCGCGTCGGCGGCATCGACCGGCGCATACACATTGGCGTCGAAGCGCGTGAGCAGGCTCGTCGCGACCTGTCCGCCCGCCGAAAAGCCGCCGAAGGCAACGCGCGCCGGATCGATTCCGTCGATCTTCGCGCGGCTGCGCACCAGCCGCACCGCGCGCCGCGCATCGGCGAGCGGGACGTCGGCGCCATTGATCCAGCCGTCGCCCGGCAGGCGATAGAAGAGGACATAGACGGTGACGCCGCGCGCCCGCAGCCAGCGCGCGAGCTCATAGCCTTCCTTGTCGATCACGACATAGCGATAGCCGCCGCCGGGCGCGAGGATGACCGCCGCGCCATTGGGTTTCGCCGGTCGGAAGATGTCGAGCCGCGGCCGGGAGATGCCTTGCAGCATCCGGTCGCTGGCGTTCGGGTCCTGGCTCCGCTGCACGACCGCCTCGACGAGCCCCGCGGGCGGCCGGATATGACCGTCGGACCAGAGCGCGACGCTCGCGTCGGGTGCCAGGCCCGCCGGCCGCGTCCACGCCTCTTTCGCCGCGGCGCTCGCGAAGGGCAGCGCGAGGCTGGCCGTCAGCAGCGCGCGGCGGCCGAATGTCATTCGCTCGCCATCTTGTTCGGATAGGCGATGATCAGCACCAGCGGTTCGCGCCCCGTCTGGCGAATGCCGACCTTCGCGCCTTTGTAGAGCCACGCGGCCGTGTCCGCCTTCAGCTCTTTCTCTTCGCCGTCGGAATGGACGACGCCGGTGCCCGACAGGACATAATAAATCTCGTCATGGTCGATCGGATGCACGCCGATCGCCGCGCCGACATGCAGCGCGCGCTTGCGGAATTCGAAGCTGCGCGGGGCGGGGACCGCATCGCTGATCCGGTACGCGGTCGACAGGCCGATCGCGCCGTGCGGCGGCGCTTCTTCGCGTACCGTCGCCGCCTCGTCGATCACGACCATCGCCGGGGCGCCGCCGCCGGCAAGGAGCAGGGCGAGCAGCGCGCTCATCGTCAATTCGCCGTCCGCGACGCGCGGTCGCGCGCCGACAGATTTTCTTGCGGCAGCGGTGCGGTCTGGCCCGGATAGCGGCCCGACTTCGGCTCCATCGTCGCGAGGTCCCACTCGGCCGCGACAAAGGGCGCGCGCACCTCCTTGACCTTGGGGTAACCGCTGACTTCCTTCTCGTCGTCGATCACGTCGCCGCGGCCTTCGGCGACGAAGAAGAGCACGCGGATCTCTTCGGCATCGCGCGCCCACGGCCGCGCGCCGGCGGTCGCCAGCACTGAGGTTTCGACGTCGCGCACCGGCAGGATAGTGTAACCGCCGATCGGCGCGAGCGGCGCCTTGGCGCGGATCAGCTTCGCTTGCGTCTCGCCGTAACGGCCAAATTCGGGAAGCGCCTCGCCGTGGCGGTCGACCGCCAGATTGTCCTTGCCATAATATTCGAGGTCGCCGTCGCCGCCGAGCATCAGGAAGGGCAGGCCCGCATCGGTGTCGTTGCCGCCGCGCATCACATTGCCCACTGCGGTGATCTGCCCCGTCACATACTCATGCCCAACCCATTCGAGGTTCATCAGGTTGTAATGCACTGCGCGGTGCTGGGGGTTGTAGATCAGATTGTTGATCATCAGCGCCTGCCCGCCGCCCTTGATCAGCGGGTTGCGCTCGACATTATGCGCCCAGACGTTGCGGTAAAAGACGATCCCCGTCGCATTGTCGTGGATCAGCGACCCCTTGCTGTGCTCGCCCTTGGGGTGGCTCGCGTTGGCGAGCCCTTCGGCCGCCAGATTGTTCGAAAAGGTTATGTTGTGGCTCGTGCCCTTCCGCCACTCGTCGACGCTCTTGCCGGTGAAGCGCGGCCCCGACGCCGACATATTCTCGTCGATGCCCCACATCAAAGTGCAGTGGTCGACGATGACATTGTGCGCCGCGACGGTGGAAAAAGTGTCGGCCTCCCACCCGCTGCGTTTCGGCTGGCCGTCGACGCCGGTGTAGACACGCAGATGGCGCATCACGACGTCGTGCGTCTTCACATCTATGCCCGTGCGGATCAGCGTGATGCCGGGCCCGGGCGCGGTCTGGCCGGCGATCGTCAGATAAGGATGTTTGATCTCGATCGTGCTGCGGCCCATGTCGATCACGCCGCCGACCTCGAACACGATGATGCGCGGCCCCGGTGTCTCGATCGCCGCCTTCAGCGAGCCCGGACCTTCGGGCGCGAGGGTGGTGACACGCAGGATCTGACCGCCGCGTCCGCCCGGGGTCTGCGCCGCCGGACCGACCGCGCCGGGGAAAGCAAGCGGCGCCGCCTCGGCGGCCATCGCCGAACCCGATGACAGGCTAAGGGCCAGAAAAACCGCAGTTATCCAAGGATTTTTGGCCATCCTGTCTCTCCTCATCATTGGGGTATTGACATGTTCGTCGCAATCCGCAATCTTTCTGACACCGGTTACCCCAATCGGTCAACGAGAAAATATTTCCAAGGGAGAGGGTCTGATCCGGTTCGCCGCATAGGAAGGCGGCCGCCATCAACCTCTGAAAAATCGACGGATGAAGCGGTTTGCCAAATCGCTTTGTCCAGTAAAGTAACCGGTGTCATTCCTTGCGCAAGCGGGGGCAACGGGGCGATAAGGGAGGATGATAATGGCAATATATGCAATGCGGAGCATTCGCACTTTGACCCGGCTGGCGTGCGGAGCATCGCTTGCCGTGCTGGCGGCGTCGCCCGCTTGGGCGCAGGACGCTGTTGCGGCCGCCGACGAAACCGTCGCGAGCGGGGACGAGATCGTCGTTACCGGCTTCCGGGCCTCGCTCGGCGCCGCGCTCAACGTGAAGCGCGAATCGGTCGCCGCAGTCGATGCGATCGTCGCCGAAGATATCGCCAAATTCCCCGACCAGAATCTTGCCGAATCGCTGCAGCGCATTCCCGGCATCACGATCCAGCGCGATGGCGGCGAAGGCCGCGGCATCACCGTGCGCGGGCTCGGCTCGCAATTCACCCGCGTCCGCGTCAACGGGCTCGAAACCGTCGCGACTTCGACCGACGGGGCGTCGGCGAACCGCGACCGTGCGTTCGACTTCAACGTCTTCGCGTCCGAGCTGTTCAGCTCGATCGTCGTCCACAAGACCGCGTCGGCCGAACTCGACGAAGGCTCGCTCGGCGCGGTGGTCGACCTCAACACCGGCAACCCCCTCGCGGGCAAGGGCGGCTTCACCGCCGCGCTGTCGGCGCAGGGCAGCTACAACGACCTCTCTGAAAAAGTCGGCCCGCGCGTTGCGGGATTGCTCAGCTGGGTGAACGACGCCGGCACGCTCGGCTTTGCCGTGTCGGCCGCCTATTCGGACCAGAAGACGCTTGAACTCGGTAACAATTCGGTTCGCTGGGCGCAGGCGCGCTTCGACTCGGTCGATGGCACCCCGTGCTGGACCGCTGCCAATTCTGGCGGCACCTATATCCCGGGCGCCGCATGCGATGCCGTCTCGCTCGCCTTCCACCCGCGCATCCCGCGCTACGGCGAAATCGCGCACGACAAAAAGCGCCTCGGCATCACCGGATCGATCCAGTTCGCGCCGAGCGATGCGACCAAAATCTCGCTCGACGGACTTTATTCGAGCTTCAAGCATCAGCGCCGCGAGCGCTGGGCCGAGGTGCTGCTGCGCAGCAATGAACGCTCGATCAACGTCAGCGATTACGAAATCGACGGCGACAATAATCTGATCTCGGCGACGTTCGACGACGCGTGGGTGCGCACCGAACATTATCTGCGCAAGGCGAAGACCGAATTCTGGCAGGTCGGCGCGACATGGGACCAGGATGTCAGCGATACGTTCCGCTTCACCTTGCTCGGCGGCCTGTCGAAATCGACCGCGTCGATCCCGCTCGAAACGACGATCGTCTTCGACGACCGCGATGCGCAGGATTATCGCTACGACTATAGCGACATGGAACGTCCGCTGCTGACCTTTGGCACCAGCGTCACCAACCCGGCGAATTTCCAGCTCGCCGAAATCCGCGATCGCCCGTCGGAGGTCGCGAACAAGTTCCGCACCGCGCAGCTGCGCACCGAATGGGACATCAGCGATGATTTCACGGTCAAGGCGGGCGGCGTCTATCGCCGCTTCGACTTCGCCAGCATCGCCTTTACGCGCGACACCGTCGTGTGCGGCAACGGCGGCGTCGACCGTGTCCTCGGCACGCTCGCCTGCTCGCCGTCGTCGGCCTTCGGCCCCGCCGCGGTGTACGGCTTCCCGGTCAATTCGGGGCTCGCCGAGCTGTTCACGCTCGGCAAGGCGGGCCAGCCGTCGGGCACGACGACCGAGTGGCTGGTCGCCAACCTCGACGCGACGACCGCCTTCACCAAGCTTTACGACCGTGTCGCCGCGATCGACGCCGGCAATAATCGTGCTGTGCGTGAAGAGGTCACCGGCGGCTATCTGCAGTTCGACGCCAAGGGCGAACTCGGCGGCCTGCGCTATGCGCTCAACGCCGGCGTGCGCTACGTCCGTACCGACCAGACGTCGAGCGGGCTCAGCAGCGGCGCGGCGGTGACGGTCGAGCGCAGCTATGAAGACTGGCTGCCGTCGATGAACCTCGCGCTGTTCCCGCATGACGACATCATCATTCGCGCCGCGGTGGCCGATGTGATGACGCGCCCGACGCTCGGCAATCTGACACCTGGCGGAACCGTCGACGGGTTCAACTATCGCATCAACTACGGCAACCCGTTCCTCGATCCGTTCCGCGCGACCGCCTATGACATTGCGTTCGAATGGTATTTCGCACCGCAGTCGATCTTCTCGGTCGCGCTGTTCAAGAAGGACATCGCCAGCTTCCCGGTCGCGACGACGACCAGTGGCACCTTTGCCTCGACCGGTCTGCCGACGTCGATCATCCCGCCGAGCAGCCCCGCGTCGATCAATCCCGAGGGCCAGATCTGGACGATCAACTCGATCGGCAACGGCGAAGGCGCAAAGCTGAAAGGCATCGAAGTCTCGCTGCAGGCACCGTTCAAATTCCTGCCGGGCTTCCTGTCGAACTTCGGCGGCATCGTGAACGCGACCTATGTCGACTCGGACGCCGATTATTCGGTCGCCGGTCCGTCGATCGTCCCGGGCGGCGCCAACGTTGGTGCGATCCGCAACGGCACGCTCTTCAACCTGTCGAAGCGCGCCTATAACGGCACGCTCTATTATGACGACGGCAAGTTCAGCGCCCGCGCCTCGGTCAGCTATCGCAGCCGCTATGCCGACGCGAACAGCGGCACCGGCAACGTGTTCGAAGGCTATGGCTCGACGATCAACGTCGATGCGTCGGTCCGTTACGCGATCACCGACAATATCGAAATTTCGGTCGAGGGCATCAACCTGACCGACGAATATCGCTATCGCTTCACCGATATCGATGCCGACCGCAATTACGAGAATAACCATTTCGGCCGCACCTTCCTGTTCGGCGCGCGCGTCAAGATCTGACGCAAATGGGTTCGTCCCGGTGAGGCCCGGTTTCCGATTTCAGGGGACCGGGCCTTTCTTTTTAAGGAGAGACGCGTGACCGATCGCCGCGACATGCTCAAGCTCGCCGGGGGAGGCCTGCTCGCGGGCGGGTTGTCAGGAGTCGGCGCGTCTGCCGCGTGGACTGCGCCCGCGCCATCGTCTCCCGTTCCCGCCTGGGCCAAGGGCTTCGATGGCCAGCGCAAGGCCGACCTTGGCGACGGGCGCTTCCTCAACCCGATCATGGCGGGCGACCATCCCGATCCGTCGATCCTGAAGGACGGCGCCGATTATTATATGACCTTCTCGACCTTCGATAGCTATCCGGGGTTGGTCATCTGGCATTCGCGCGATCTCGTGAACTGGCGCCCGATCGGCCCCGCGCTGACGAAGAATATCGGATCGGTCTGGGCGCCCGAACTGTGCAAGCACAAGGGCCGCTATTATCTCTACATCCCCACGAAAGGCCCGAATACAAGCTGGGTGATCTGGGCCGACAAGATCGAGGGGCCGTGGAGCGAGCCCATCGACCTTGGTCTTCCCAACCATATCGACCCCGGCCATGCGGTCGGCGAGGACGGGTCGCGCTGGCTGTTCCTGTCGGGCGGCGATCGCGTCCGCCTGTCGGGCGACGGCTTGTCGCGCATCGGCGAGCCCGAGCATGTCTATGACCCGTGGCGCTTTCCCGCCGACTGGGTCGTCGAAGGCTTTGCGCCCGAGGGGCCGAAGATCACGCGGCGCGGCGATTATTATTACATGATCACCGCGGTCGGCGGCACCGCGGGCCCGCCGACGGGCCATATGGTGATCGCCGCGCGCTCGAAATCGATCCACGGCCCATGGGAAAATTGCCCCGCGAACCCGCTCGTCCGCACCAGATCGGCCGCCGAAAAATGGTGGTCGCGCGGCCATGCGACGCTCGTCGAGGGCCCGGCGGGCGACTGGTGGAGCGTCTATCACGGCTTCGAGAACGGCTATTGGACATTGGGCCGCCAGGCTTTGCTCGACCCGATCGAATGGACCGACGACGGCTGGTTCCGCATGAAGGGCGGCGATCTGTCGCGGCCGATCGCCAAGCCGAAGGGCGGCACGATCGCGGGACCGCACGGCATGGCGCTGTCCGACGATTTCACCACGCTCGCGCTCGGCGCGAAATGGAATTTCTTCAAGCCCGCCGCCGATGAGCGTAGCCGCGCACGCGTCAAGGATGGCGCGCTGGTGCTCGCGGCGCGCGGCAAGGCACCGGTCGACTCTTCCCCGCTGCTGCTCATCGCGGGCGATCAGGCGTACCGCTTCGAATGCGATATCGAGATCGCGCCCGGCGGCACCGCGGGGCTGATCCTCTTCTATGACGAGAGGCTCTATTGCGGGCTCGGTTTCGACGGCGAGCGCTTCGTCACGCATCAATATGGCATCGAACGCGCGCGGCCGGCCAACCCGCATGGGACACGCATGCGGATGCGCGTCACCAACGACCGGCATATCGTCACCTATGACACGAGCGGTGACGGCGGAAAAACGTGGGGCCGCTTCGATCGCGGCATGGAGGTCTCGGGTTACCACCACAATGTGCGCGGCGGTTTCCTGATGCTGCGCCCCGGGCTCTATTCGGCGGGGCAGGGCGAGGCGCGTTTCCGCAACTTCACCTTCCGCGCGCTCGATTAAAGCGTCACGCCCGATTTCCAGATCGCGATATCGCGCTCCTCATTCTCTTCGGCTCTGGTCGGCGCACCCGACGCGGTGGCTGCGATCAGGTCGAGCAGCGCATCCGCCGCGCTGTCGAAGCCCGCGTCGAGCACCGCCCCCGCATCGAAATCGATCCAGCCCGCCTTGCGCGTGGCCAGCGTGCTGTTCGACGCGATCTTCAGCGTCGGCGCCGGGAAGCCGAGCGGGGTGCCGCGGCCGGTGGTGAACAGGATGATCGTCGCCCCCGCCGCGGTCAGCGCGGTCGACGACACCGCGTCATTGCCCGGCGCCTCGAGCAGGGTGAGGCCCGGCAGCGTCGCTTCGCCGCCATAACGCCGGACATCGACGACGGGCACCTTGCCGCCCTTCTGCACCGCGCCGAGCGATTTTTCCTCGAGCGTCGTGATCCCGCCCGCGATATTGCCGGGCGAGGGGTTCTCGCTCACGGGTTCGCCGTTGCGAACGAAATAATCCTTGAAATCCTGCACCAGCGCGACCGTGTCGTCGAACACCGCGCGCGACACCGCACGGTCCATCAACAGCTGTTCGGCGCCGAAAATCTCGGGGATTTCGGTCAGTATTACCTTGCCGCCCGCCGCCGCGACGACATCGGCCATGTGCCCGACGAGCGGATTGGCGGTCAGCCCCGACAGCCCATCGGACCCGCCGCACTTCACCCCGAGCACCAGTTGCGACAGCGGCACCTCGCGGCGCGGCGTATCGGCGCAGCCCGCGACCAGCTCGTCGACCAGCGTCAGGCACGCCGCCTCGTCATCCTCGACTGCCTGCGCCGATAGCGTGCGGATATGCGCGCGGCGTTCGGGCGGAATCAGGTCGATCAGCGCGCCGAGCTGGTTGCTCTCGCACCCCAGCCCGACGATCAGCACCCCGCCGGCGTTGGGATGCTGCGCGAGCGCCGCGAGTAACGCACGCGTATGGCCGAGGTCGTCGCCAAGCTGCGAACAGCCAAACGGATGCTTGAACGCATGAACCCCGTCGACCGACCCCGCATGGCGCGCGCCCGCGATCCGCGCGACACGCGCGGCGAGATTGCCGACGCAGCCGACTGTGGGAAGGATCCAGATTTCGTTGCGTGTGCCGACGCGGCCGTCGGGTCGGACATAGCCGCGGAAGGTCGGCGCCGCTTTGATATCGGGGGTCGCTTCGCTCGTGCCCGGTGCATAAAGATAATCGCCATCGCTGCCGAGCGCGGTCGCCAGATTATGGCTGTGGACATGGTCGCCCGGCGCGATGCCGGCGGTCGCGATTCCGATCGGAAAGCCATATTTGATCACCGCTTCGCCGCGCGCGATCGGCGCGAGAGCGATCTTGTGCCCGCGCTCCACGGCGGCGGCTGCCCGAAGATCGCGGTCGGCGAACAGGGGGTCGCCGGCCGCGATGTCGGTGATCGCGGTCGCGACATTGTCGGCGTTATGGACGCGGATCGCACGAATTATGCTGGCGCCGGTCATCGCCGCTCAGCACCCGGCACGGCGGAACAATTTGTCATACATCCGATATTGACTTGCCTTTGACACCGGTGTCTCTTACACCGCTTCGCGGAAGAGGGAAATGAGAAAGATGCTGGCGACAAGCGATCAACAGAATGTGGCGCGTGCATTCATCGACGCGCGTGCGGGAAAGACACCGCTTACCGTCTATCCCGGCGCGATGCCGCAGACGATGGCGGATGCCTATGCGATCCAGGACAGCGCGATCGCGCTCGACGGGCGTCGCGTCGGTGGATGGAAGGTCGGGCGCATCCCCCCCGAACTCGTCGCTCGTTATGGCGGCAACCGCCTGACCGGCCCAATCTTTACCGACGAAATCGTCGGTAGCGCCGATCCGGTGATGCCGGTCTATGCCGACGGTTTCGCTGCGGCCGAGGCCGAGATACTGCTCTGCTTTGGCGAGGTTGGCACGCGCGATTACGACATCGACAGCGTGCGCGAATGCATCGCCGACGTCCGCACGGGCATCGAGATCGCGAGCTCGCCCTTTCCCGAAATCAATCGGCACGGCCCCGCGGTCACCGCGTCGGATTATGGCAACAACAAAGGGCTGATCCTCGGCCCGTCGATCGCCGATTGGCAGGACGCCGACCTGATCCGCATGCCGGTCGAAATGGCGATCGACGGCGAAACGGTCGGCGCGGCGACGATGGAGACCATGCTCGACGGCCCCTTCGGCTCGGCGCTGTTCCTCATCGGCGTCCTGCGTGCGCGCGGCATAGCTATTCCACCCGGGACCTGGGTGTCCGCCGGCGCGATCACCGGTATTCATGAAATCAGGCCGGGCCAGCGCGCCGAGGCACTCTTCGACGGAAAAATCCGCGTCGGCTGCTCGATCAAAAGCTACTAAAGCAACAGAACGGAGAGGTTTATGGCACAGGCATTCGCGGACGGAGGTACGGCGGCGCCGGTGCCAAGGTCGGGCCGCTACCGCTGGCTGATCGTCGGGGTGCTGTTCGCGGCGACCACGGTCAATTATATCGACCGCACCATGCTCGGCCTGCTCGCGCCGACGCTCGGCACCGAGCTCGGGTGGAGCGAGAATGACTATGGCAACATCGTCACCGCGTTCCAGGCCGCCTATGCGCTCGGTTTCCTGCTCATGGGCTGGCTGATCGACCGTTTCGGCCCCAAGGTCGGTTATGCGATCGCGATCAGTATCTGGACCGTCGGCCATGTCGCGCACGGCTTCGCTTCCTCGGTCGTCTCGTTCATGGTGGCGCGCGTCATCCTCGGCGTCGGCGAGGCGGGGCATTTCCCGTCGGTCGTCCGCGCATCGAGCGAATGGTTCCCGCAAAAGGAACGCTCCTACGCGATCGGCTGGGTCAACAGCGCGACGACGATCGGGGTCATCCTGACCGCACCGACGGTCGCGCTGTGCATGCGCGTGCTCGGCTTCGACTGGCGCGAAACCTTCATCTACACCGGCGCCTTCGGCGTCCTGCTCCTGCTGCTCTGGCTCTGGCTCTACAGCAACCCGCGCGAAAGCGGGAAGGTCAGCGAAGCCGAACTCGCATGGATCGAGCATGACCCGCCCGAAAAGATAGAGCGCATCGGCTGGGGCAAGATCGTCACCAAGCGCGAGGCCTGGGCGTTCGCGGTGGCCAAATTCCTGACCGATCCGGTGTGGTTCCTGATGCTCTTCTGGCTGCCCAAATATTTCAGCACGACTTACAATATCGATCTCAAGATCGTGCTGCTGCCGATGATCATCATGTATCTGCTTTCGGACGTCGGCAGTGTCCTCGGCGGCTGGGTGTCGTCGAAGCTGATCCAGCAGGGTCGCAGCGTCAATTTCGCGCGCAAGGTCACGATGATCGGCGCCGGCCTGTGTGTGCTGCCCTTGCTGTTCGTCACCGGGCTCGAGAATATGTGGCTCGCGGTCGTGCTGATCGGCATCGCGCTGGCCGGACACCAGGCCTTTTCGTCGACGATCCTCTCGATCCCGCCCGACATGTTCCCGAAACGTGCGGTCGGGTCGGTGATCGGGCTCGGCGGCTTCATGGGCGGCGTCGGCGGCATGATC
The DNA here is from genome assembly GCF_023197165.1 of Sphingopyxis sp. MSC1_008. GTDB lineage: Bacteria > Pseudomonadota > Alphaproteobacteria > Sphingomonadales > Sphingomonadaceae > Sphingopyxis. The sequence continues at coordinate 25,605 of NZ_JALPRD010000006.1, read as the reverse complement.
ATGGCGAAATCGACCGGGCTCGTGCTCGATGCGACGGGTGGCAATTACACGCTCATCTTCGCCGCGTGCACGACTGTCTATTTCCTCGCCGTGCTCGCGGTCCACATCCTGAGCCCGCGTCTTGAGCCGGTCAGCGTGGAAGGTGCGAAATAGGCCCATGCCGCGTCCGCTGCAGCTCTCCCCCGACCGCCTCTTTCCGTCCGATCCGGCGCAGCGCGACATCGCGCGCCGGCTCTACAAGGAGGTGGCGGACCTGCCGATCATCAGCCCGCACGGGCACACCGATCCCAGCTGGTTCGCGGGCAACGCGCCCTTCGGCAACGCGGCGGAGCTCTTGCTCCACCCCGACCATTATGTGTTCCGGATGCTCTATTCGCAGGGCATCCCGCTCGATGCGCTCGGTATCCGGAACAAGGGCGCCGATCCGCGCGAGAGCTGGCGGATCTTCGCGCAGAACTATCATCTCTTCCGCGGCACCCCGTCGCGGATGTGGATGGACTGGGTGTTTGCCGAAGCCTTTGGCTTCGAGGTGCAATTTTCGGCCGAGACGTCGGACCTTTATTATGACCGTATCACCGAGGCGCTTTCGACCGATGCCTTCCGCCCGCGCGCGCTCTTCGACCGCTTCGGGATCGAGGTGATCGCGACGACCGAAAGCCCGCTCGACACGCTCGAGCATCATGGCGTTATCCGCGCCGCGAATGAAAGCGGTGAATGGGGCGGGCGCGTGATCACCGCCTATCGTCCCGACCCGGTGGTCGATCCCGAGTATGAGGGGTTCCGCGATAATCTGAAACGCTTCTCCGAACTGTCGGGCGAGGATGCGTTCAGCTATACGGGCTATCTCGCCGCGCATCGGGAGCGCCGCGCCTTTTTCGCCGAAATGGGCGCGACCTCGACCGACCATGGTCACCCGACCGCGGCAACCGCCGACCTGTCGGACGCCGATGCCGGCGCGCTGTTCGCGCGTGTCACGAGCGCCGACGTCAGCGCCGCCGATGCCGAGCTGTTCCGTGCGCATATGCTGACGGTGATGGCGGGGATGAGCCTCGACGACGGGCTCGTGATGCAGATCCACCCCGGCAGTTTCCGCAATCATAACCCCTGGCTGTTCGAACATTACGGCCGCGACAAGGGCGCCGATATTCCGACGGCGACCGACTATGTTCATGCACTGCGTCCGCTGCTCGGGCGTTATGGCAACGAAGCCGCGCTGACGATCATCCTCTTCACATTGGACGAGACAAGCTATGCGCGCGAACTCGCGCCGCTCGCGGGCCATTATCCGGCGCTGAAGCTTGGCCCCGCCTGGTGGTTCCACGACAGCCCCGAAGGGATGCGCCGGTTCAGAAACCAGATGACCGAAACCGCGGGCTTCTACAACACAGTCGGCTTCAACGACGATACGCGCGCCTTCCTGTCGATCCCCGCGCGCCATGATGTCGCGCGGCGCATCGATTGCGGCTTCCTCGCGCAGTTGGTCGCCGAGCATCGGATGGAGGAATGGGAGGCGGCCGAACTCGCGGCCGACCTCAGCTACAATCTCGCCAAGGCCGCGTACAAGCTGTGAGACTCACGAGCCAAACGCCGCTTCCGGCGTCGGTGCAAGCGCCGGGCTACGACCGCGATCGCCAAGCCGCGGGCATCGTCCATATCGGCATCGGCGCCTTTCACCGCGCGCATCAGGCGGTGTACACCGACGATGCGATGGGCGCGGGCGACCGCAATTGGGGCATCGTCGGCGTGTCGCTGCGCTCGGGCGACGTCGCGGCTCAACTCAATCCGCAGGACGGGCTCTATACGGTCAGCACGCGCCGCGCCGCCGGAAGCGAATTGCGCTTGATCGGCGCGGTGCAGAAGGTGCTCGTTGCGGGCGAAGATCCGCGGGCGGTCATCGATGCTATCGCCGCGCCGACGACGCATATCGTCAGCTTGACGGTGACCGAGAAAGGCTATCTGCGCCGCCCCGACGGTTCGCTCGATCTCGCTGCAGCGGTCGGCACCTCGAGCCTCTATCGCCTCGTCACCGCCGGGCTGGCGGCGCGCAAGGCGGCCGGGCTGCGCGGCGTCACCTTGCTCAGCTGCGACAATCTCGCGGGCAATGGCGCGGTACTACGCCGGTTGATGCGCGACTATCTTGCCGCCTATCAGTCCGACCTGTCGGCGTGGTTCGATGGCGAATGCACCTGTCCCGCGACGATGATCGACCGCATCGTTCCTGCGACGACCGACGCCGACCGCGCGGCGGTTGAAGCCGTACTTGGCGCGCGCGACGAAGGTGCGGTCGTCACCGAAGGCTTTAGCCAGTGGGTGATCGAGGATGATTTCGCCGGCCCGCGCCCGCGCTGGGAACAGGTCGGCGCCGAACTGGTGGCCGATGTCGCGCCTTACGAGACCGCAAAGCTGCGCATGCTGAACGGCGCGCATTCGGCGCTTGCCTATATCGGGCTCGGGCGCGGGCACGAGTTCGTCCATCAGGCGATCGCCGATTCCGATATCTGTCCGGTCATCGACCGACTGATGCGCGACGAGGCTGCGCCGACGATCGACGCCGCACCGGGGCAGGACCTTGCCGCCTATGCCGATGCATTGCTCGGTCGCTTCGCCAACCCCGCGCTCCACCATCGCCTGATCCAGATCGCGATGGACGGCAGCCAGAAGATTCCCCAGCGCTGGCTCGAAACGCTGGCGTGGCATCAGGCGCGCGGGCAGCGTTGCCCGTCGCTCGAACTGGCCATCGCGGCATGGGTCGCCTTCCTGCGCAGCGACCATCCGATCGACGATCCACTCGCGGACAAATTGCGCGAAGCGGCGGCCGGTGCGGATGTCATGGAACGCCTGTTCGGCGACGGCGGCCTGATCGCCTCCGACTGGCGTCCGACTTAAGCGGGGACCAGCAACCCCCGGCTCTCGCGCACCTCGGCATCGAGCCAGTCGATGAACGCCCGGATGCGCGGCTGCGGCGCGACGTCGCGGTGGAGTGCGAGCCAGAAGGCGCGCGCGACCGTTTGCTCGGGCCGCACGCGCACCAGCCCCGGATCGCCCGCCGCAAGGAAACAGGGCAAAACGCCGACCCCCGCGCCGCCCGCGATCATCCGCCGCTGCGCGAGGATCGACGACGAGCGCACCGTCGCGCGCAGCCCTGGCTCGATCTCGCCCAGATAGTCGAGTTCGGGAGCATAGAGGATGTCGGGCATATAGCCGATCACCGGAATTCCCGTGCGCGACAGCGGCGCGGCGGCAACCGCTTCCTGCCAGTCGGGTCGATCAGCAGGAGCATAAATGCCGAGGCTGTAATCGGACAGTTTGCGCGTGATCAGCGGGCCTTTGCGCGGCCGCGCGAGCAGCACCGCCATGTCGGCCTCGCGCCGCGACGGATTGAGGAAGCCCGAGGAGGCGACAAGGTCGATTTCAAGCTCGGGGTGCGCCGCGACGAAACCCGCCAGCCGCGGCGCGATGAAGCTGTTCCCGAAGCCTTCGGACACGCTCACGCGCAATTGCCCCGACAGCGTCGACGCATCCTCGCGCGCCGAATGGATGCGCGCCGCCGCTGCCGCCATCGCTTCGGCGTGCGGAACGAGCGCCCGGCCCGCCGCGGTCAGAACGAAACCCGACGGCGCGCGTTCGAAGAGCGTCTGTCCGAGCGCGGTTTCCAATGCGCTCACCCGCCGGCTCACCGTTGTCGCATCGACGTGCAGCGCCGCGCTGGCGCGCGCAAGCGTGCCGTGGCGCGCGACGAACAGGAAATATTGCAGCCTATCCCAATCCATGACCTGCAAATATGCAGTATCGTCCTGCAAGTCTATCCCTTGCAAATGAGGCCCACATGGTCTGTGGCAGCGGCAAGATTTTACGGGAGACTCGGATATGCGACAGATCGACCATCACATCGTCGGCGGTACCGGCGGCAGCGCCCGCCAGGGCGACGTTTTCGACCCCAACAGCGGCGGCGTGCAGGCGCAGGTCGCGCTTGGCGACGCGGCGCTTCTCGACCGTGCAGTCGCCGCGGCGAAAAAGGCGCAGCCCGGCTGGGCCGCCACCAACCCGCAGCGACGCGCGCGCGTCATGTTCGAATTCAAGCGCCTCGTCGAAGCGAATATGGACGCCCTCGCGCACATGCTGTCGAGCGAGCATGGCAAGGTGATCGCCGATTCGAAGGGCGATATCCAGCGCGGGCTCGAAGTCATCGAATTCTGCTGCGGCATCCCGCACGTGCTGAAGGGCGAATATACGCAGGGCGCCGGCCCCGGCATCGACGTCTATTCGATGCGCCAGCCGATCGGCATCGGCGCGGGCATCACCCCGTTCAACTTCCCCGCGATGATCCCGCTGTGGATGTCGGGCGTCGCGATCGCGACGGGCAACGCCTTCATCATCAAGCCGAGCGAGCGCGATCCCTCGGTCCCCGTTCGCCTCGCCGAACTCTTCCTCGAAGCGGGTCTTCCCGAAGGCATCTGCCAGGTCGTCCACGGCGACAAGGAAATGGTCGACGCGATCCTCGACCATCCCGACATCGGCGCGGTCAGCTTCGTCGGGTCGTCGGACATCGCGCATTATGTCTACAACCGCGGTGTCGCCAACGGAAAGCGCGTGCAGGCGATGGGCGGCGCGAAGAATCACGGCATCGTCATGCCCGACGCCGACCTCGACCAGGTCGTCAATGACCTGACCGGCGCGGCTTTCGGGTCGGCGGGCGAGCGCTGCATGGCGCTGCCCGTCGTCGTCCCCGTCGGCGAAGACACCGCCGAGCGTCTGAAAGCTAAGCTCATCCCCGCGATCGCGGCGCTGCGCGTCGGCGTGTCGACCGATGCCGAGGCGCACTACGGCCCGGTGGTGACGCAGGCGCACAAGGAAAAGGTCGAAGGCTGGATCCAGAAATGCGCCGACGAAGGCGCCGAGCTCGTCGTCGACGGCCGCGGCTTCACCTTGCAGGGCCACGAAAAGGGCTTCTTCATCGGCCCGACGCTGTTCGACCATGTCACCACCGACATGGAATCGTACAAGGAAGAAATCTTCGGCCCCGTGCTCCAGATCGTCCGGGCGCCCGATTTCGAAACCGCGCTCGAACTGCCCTCGAAGCACCAGTATGGCAACGGCGTCGCGATCTTCACGCGCAACGGCCACGCCGCGCGCGAATTCGCCGCGCGCGTCAATGTGGGCATGGTCGGCATCAACGTGCCGATCCCGGTGCCGGTCGCGTACCATAGCTTCGGCGGCTGGAAGCGCTCGGCGTTCGGCGACACCAACCAGCACGGCATGGAAGGCGTGAAATTCTGGACCAAGGTCAAGACGATCACCCAGCGCTGGCCCGACGGTTCGCCCGACGGCGGCAACGCGTTCGTCATCCCCACGATGGGCTGACGCCGCTTTGCTGCGGCGCTGGCTTCTGCCTTTGCTGATTCTGTTGCTGCTGCCGGTTCCGGCGGCGGCGCAGAAGATGATCGCGCTGTCGTTCGACGACGCGCCGCGCGGGCGCGGGGCCTTCTTCACGCCCGACGAGCGCACGCAACGCATCATCGCCGAGCTGAAGAAGGCGAAAGCTCCGCAGGCGGTCTTCTTCGTCAATCCGGGCGCGATCGGGCAGGGTGACGGCGTCGGCGGCGAAGAACGCATCGCCGCCTATGTCGCTGCGGGGCATGTCATCGCGAACCATGGCAACAGCCACAAGCGGCTCAGCACGACCGATACCGAAGTCTATCTTGCCGACATCGACGCGGCCGAGGTCTGGCTCAAGGGCCGTCCCGGCTATCGCCCGTGGTTCCGTTTCCCCTTCCTCGACGAAGGCGGCAAGGACAAGGCGAAGCGTGATGCCTTGCGCGCCGGTCTTGCCGCACGCGGGCTCCGTAACGGTTATGTCACGGCCGAATCGTCCGACTGGCACCTCGAAAGCCAGACGCGCGAAGCGGCGCAGGCGGGAAAAAAAGTCGACCGCAAGGCGCTCGGCACCCTCTACGTCACCTGGCATGTCGAGGCCGCCGATTTCGCCGATGCGATGATGCGGCGCGTCACCGGCCGCCAGCCGGTGCAGATGCTGCTGCTCCACGAAACCGACCTCGCCGCGCTCCATATCGGTGACCTCGTTCGCGGTTTGCGCAAAGCGGGCTGGACCATCGTCAGCGCCGACACCGCCTATGCCGACCCGATCGGCAAGGAAATGCCCGACACGCCGTCGGCGCAGGGCACGTTGACCGAGGCGCTGGCGTGGCAGGCAGGGGTGCCGGCGCCGCGCTGGTATCGCTATAACCAGACCGACCTCGCGACCGCGGTGTTCCGTGAAAAGGTGCTCGGCGAATGATGCGCGGCGATGAAACCCGCACGCCGCGCCGGGCATTCTCTTTGCAAAGGAGATTGCCGATGACCCGCCTGATGCTTCCCGCCGGATTGCTGCTGCTCGCCGCGTGCAGCGGCGGCGAGGACAAGTCGCAGCCCGAAGACAGCGCGGCGATTTCGCCGCTGCAAAAGGCCGAGCGCCCGGCGCCTGCCGAACCGGCGGTCGATGCCGACCTGCCCGATGCGGCGGAGGAAACCCCCGCGAAGCCCGAAACCGAAACCGCTGGCGACGGCAAGACGATCCCGTCCGCAATCCGCGGCCGCTGGGCGCTCAAGGTTGCCGATTGCAAGGCGAAGAAGGGCACCGACCTCACCGCACTGACGATCGATGCGACGAACCTGCGCTTCTACGAATCGCACGGCGAACTGTCGCGCGTTCGCGAAAGCGATGCCGGGCGGATCGTCGCCGATTATAAATTCAGCGGCGAAGGCGTCGAATGGGATCGCCGGATGCAACTCGATCTCGCCGAAGGCGGCAAGACGCTCGTCCGCCGCGACTCCGGCGAGGGTGCCGCTGCGGGCGCGATGCGCTATACGCGCTGCGCCGGATAACGGTTTTGAAAGGGAGACTCACGATGGACATTCGCATCTTGGCAATTGCCGCCATTCTGCCGCTCGCCGCCTGTACGCAGGAGCGGCCGCCCGTCGAATCGACCCCGACCCCGCCTGCCGAGGCTGCGTGCAACGCCGACGCGGTGCAATCGCTCGTCGGCCAGACGGCAACCGCCGATGTTGGCGGCCAGCTGCTCAAGGGCAGCGGCGCGCGGACGCTGCGCTGGGTGCCGCCGCGCACCGCCGTTACGATGGATTTCCGCCCCGACCGCCTCACCGTCTCCTATGACGACGCGCTCAAGATCGAACGGATCAGCTGTGGCTGATAGCACGCGCCGCAATCATAGCTCGGGCTCCCCCTTCGAACCGGTGTTCGGCTACAGCCGCGCGGTTCGGGTGGGGAACCGCATCGACGTCGCGGGCTGCGCGCCGATCGAGGCCGATGGCTCGTCGACTCCCGGCGACGCCGGGGTTCAGGCCGCGCGCTGCATCGCGATCATCGGCGAAGCGCTCGAAGCGCTCGGCGGCAGCTTCGCCGATGTCGTCCGCACGCGCATGTACATCACCGACGCCGCCGACGCCGACCTCGTTGGGCGCGCGCACGGATCGGCATTCAAAAATGTCCGACCGGCATCGACAATGCTGGTTGTGCCCGCGCTGATCCGCCCCGAGTGGAAAGTCGAAATCGAAGCCGAAGCCATCATCGAGAAATGACATGACCGACCAGTTCCAGCTTACCGACGACCAGCTCGCCATCCAGGATATGGCGCGCAAATTTACCGCCGACCGCATCACGCCCTTCGCGGCCGAATGGGACGAGAAACATCATTATCCCGTCGGCGTCTGGAAGGCGGCGGGCGAGCTGGGCTTCGGCGCCATCTATGTCGCCGAGGAATCGGGCGGTATCGGGCTCGGCCGGCTGGACGCGGCGCTGATCATGGAGGCAATGGCCTATGGCTGCCCCGCGACCAGCGCCTATGTCTCGATCCACAATATGGCGACGTGGATGATCGACCGCTTCGGCGGGGCGGAGATCAAGGCGCGCTTCCTGCCCGAGCTGGTCAGCATGGAGAAGATCGCCAGCTATTGCCTGACCGAACCGGGCTCGGGGTCCGACGCCGCGGCGCTCAAGGCGACGGCCAAGCGCGACGGCGACCATTATGTGCTCAACGGCACGAAGCAGTTCATCTCGGGCGCGGGTTATAACGACATCTATGTCTGCATGGTCCGCACCAGCGAGGAAAAGTCGAAGGGGATCAGCTGCCTCGTCATCGAAAAGGACACGCCGGGCCTCAGCTTCGGCGCGCCCGAGAAAAAGCTCGGCTGGAACGCCTCGCCGACCGCGCAGGTGATCTTCGAGGATTGCCGCGTGCCGGTCGAAAATCTCGTCGGCGCCGAGGGCGACGGCTTCCGCTTCGCGATGGCGGGGCTCGACGGCGGGCGCCTCAACATCGGCGCCTGCTCCTTGGGCGGCGCGCAGCGCTGCCTCGACGAGGCGATCGCCTACACCAAGGACCGCCAGCAGTTTGGGTCCCCGATCGCCGATTTCCAGAACACCCAGTTCATGCTCGCCGACATGGCCACCGACCTCGAAGCCGCGCGCGCTCTGCTCTATATGGCGGCGGCGAAGGTCACCGCGAACGCGCCCGACAAGTCGCGCTTCTCGGCGATGGCGAAAAGGCTCGCGACCGACAATGGCAGCAAGATCGTCAACGACGCGCTCCAGCTGTTCGGCGGTTACGGCTATCTCCGCGACTATCCGATCGAGCGTTTCTGGCGCGACCTTCGCGTCCATTCGATCCTCGAGGGCACCAACCAGGTGATGCGGATGATCGTGGGAAGGGACCTGCTGCGCCAATGACAGACGATGTTTTGATCGGTGCCGACGTTCGCGTCGGCCGCCTGTCGCTCAATCGCCCGAAGGCGATCCACGCGCTCAACCTGCCGATGTGCGACGCGATGATCGATGCGCTCGTGAAATGGCGAGATGACGATGCCGTCGAGGCGGTGATCATTGATCATAGCGAGGGCCGCGGCTTCTGCGCCGGCGGCGACATCCGCATGCTCGCCGAAAGCGGCGCGAAGGATGGCAAGGAAGCGCGCCAGTTCTTCCACACCGAGTATCGTCTCAACCATCTGCTCTTCACTTATCCCAAGCCCGTCGTCGCCTTCATGGACGGCATCACGATGGGCGGCGGGGTCGGCATTTCGCAGCCGGCGAAGTATCGCGTCGCGACTGAGCACACGCGCTTCGCCATGCCCGAAACGGGGATCGGCCTGTTCCCTGACGTCGGCGGCGGCTGGTATCTACCGCGCCTCGAAGGGCGCGTCGGCGCCTATCTCGCGCTCACCGGTGCGCGGCTCGACGGGGCGGAGTGCCTCGCGCTCGGGCTCGCGACGCATTACGTTCCGTCCGAGAAGCTTGCCGAAGCAAAGGCGCGCATCGCGGTCGATCCCGACCGCATCGGCGGCATATTGGGCGAGCTGTCTGTCACCGCGCCGCCCGCCGGAATCACCCAGCATCTCGAACGGATCAACCGGCTGTTTGCGAGCGATACCTATGAGGATATTCTCGGCGCGCTCGAAGCCGACGGCGGCGAATGGGCCGAAAAGGAGCTCGCGACGCTCCACGGCAAGTCGCCGCAGACGTGCAAGGTTGCGCTCCGCCAGCTCAAGGAGGGCGGCGAGATGCACGACTTCGCCGCGCAGATGACGCAGGAATATGCAATCGGCAGCCGCGTCGTCCAGATGCACGACTTCCTCGAAGGCGTTCGCGCGCTGATCATCGACAAGGACAACAGCCCGAAGTGGGATCCGCCGACCGCCGAGGCCGTCACCGACGACTGGATCGACGCGATCTTCGCGCCTTTGCCCGAGAATGAAAAATGGTCGCCGCTGTGAGCTTCGCCGACCCGATCGCCCTTTATCATGCGGTGAAGCGGAGCTGGTCGGCCGAGACGATATCGGACCCGTTCGACCCGGCCAATCCGTGCCGCAACCAGTGCGCGGTCACCGCGCTCGCGGTGCATCATCATTTCGGCGGCGACATCGTGAAGACCGCGACGAAGGGCGGTACGCATTTCTACAACCGGATCGATGGGCGCTACTGGGATCTGGCGGCCGACCAGTTCGACGAGCCCATTCCCTACGACAACCATCCGACCTCGACCGACGAGGCACATGACCATGCCACTCCGGTGCAGCTCGATTTGCTGCTGCGCAACATCGACGCCAACCGCTGAACACAGGACAAGACTATGAGCTATGAAACCCTTCTCGTCGAACAGCGCGGCGCCGTCACCTTGGTGACGCTCAATCGCCCGCAGGCGCTGAATGCGCTGAACTCGGGCGTGCTGGGCGACCTCATCGCCGCCTTCGCGGCCTTCGAAGCCGACGACAGCCAGCGCTGCGCCGTCCTCATCGGCTCGGGCGACAAGGCCTTTGCCGCGGGCGCCGATATCAAGGAAATGGCCGATAAGCCGGCGTCCGATTTCTACCTCGAAGATTTCTTCTCGAAATGGACGAGCGACTTCGTGAAGAAGGTCCGCAAGCCGTGGATCGCCGCGGTCAACGGCTTCGCGCTCGGCGGCGGATGCGAGCTTGCGATGATGGCCGACTTCATCATCGCGTCGGACAAGGCGAAATTCGGCCAGCCCGAAATCAAGCTCGGCGTCGCGCCGGGCATGGGCGGGTCGCAGCGGCTGACGCGCGCGATCGGCAAGGCGAAGGCGATGGAAATGTGCCTGACCGGCCGGATGATGGACGCCGCCGAAGCCGAACGCTCGGGCCTCGTCGCGCGTGTCGTCGAGCATGCAACGCTGGTCGACGAAGCGGTGAAGACCGCGACCACGATCGCGTCAATGCCGCCGATGGCCGCGATGGTGAACAAGGACATGGTCAATGCCGCGTTCGAAACCACGCTCGATCAGGGCCTGATCTACGAACGCCGCCTGTTCCAGATCCTCGCCGCCACCGAGGACAAGGCCGAAGGCATGGCCGCCTTCATCGAAAAGCGCGAAGGCGTGTGGAAGGGTCGCTGACATGAAAATCGCATTCATCGGACTCGGCAATATGGGCGGCGGGATGGCCGCGAACCTTGCGAAGGCGGGGCATGAGGTGCGCGCGTTCGACCTCAGCGAAGAGGCGCTGATGCGTGCGGTCGAAGCGGGCTGTTCGCGCGCCGTATCGGCCGCCGAAGCTGTCACCGGCGCCGAAGCGGTGGTGACGATGCTCCCCGCGGGCAAGCATGTCGCCTCGGTCTATGAAGCCGAGGTCTTTCCGAACGCGGCGGCGGGCACGTTGCTCCTTGACTGCTCGACGATCGACGTCGCGACCGCGCGCGCGAATATCGAAGCCGCAACCGCCAAGGGCCTCGTCGCTGTCGATGCGCCGGTGTCGGGCGGCATCGCCGCCGCCAACGCGGGCACGCTGACCTTCATGGTCGGCGGCACCGACGAAGGCTTCGCGCGCGCCGAACCGATCCTCGCGAAGATGGGCAAGGCGGTGATCCACGCCGGCGACGCGGGCGCCGGACAAGGAGCGAAGATCTGCAACAATATGCTGCTCGGCGCGTCGATGGTCGCGACGTGCGAGACGCTCGCGCTCGCGCAAAAGCTTGGGCTCGATCCGCAAAAATTCTTCGACATCGCGAGCGTGTCGTCGGGCCAGTGCTGGTCGCTCACCAGCTATGCGCCGCTCCCCGGCGTCGGGCCGACCACCCCAGCCGACAATGATTATAAGGGCGGGTTCGCCGCGGCGCTGATGCTCAAGGATTTGCGCCTCGCGATGGAGGCAGCCGCGAGCGTCGATGCCGATGTCCCGATGGGATCGAAGGCGCGCGAACTCTACGAAGCCTTTGTCGAAGCCGACAAGGACGGCCGCGACTTTTCGGCGATCATCAAGACGCTGCAGGGCTGACCGCCTTTTCATCCGTTCGTGTCGAGCGAAGTCGAGACACCCATCGGTACAGTGCAAGTTTGAGGGGCATCTCGACTTCGCTCGATGCGAACGGGAATTGAGGTCAATAAAAATCCGCCGTCTCGCCGCCGTCGCGGCGCTCGGTCCGATGCACCTGCGTCGGCGCCTTGCGCTCGCCGGTCCGGACCTCGATCCGGTCGCCAACCCGCCGCACTTCGGCGGGCGCCAGGATTCGCGCGCGCGCTACCGCGACGGCGGTCACCTGCGGCGCCGCGACGGGGGCAGCAGCGGGCGCGCTTCCGGCAAGCAGCAAGACGGCAAGAGCGGACATGATGTTCATGCTCTGCCGTAACGGCAGGTCTTGCCAGCGCTTTAACCCTGAATCGCAAGTTTCCGGTCGCACCTGCGGCGGCGCGAGGGCAAAAGAAAGGCCGCCTGCCCCACGCCGGGACAGGCGGCCTGATCTTCGTAAGCGGAGAAGGGCCTAGAAGCCCGACTTCGCCTCTGCCTTTTCCTTCAGCAAAGGCGCGACCGCAAACCCATGTTTCTCGAGCGCGGCGACGATCTTGTCGGTGCCTTCCAGCCCCGCCCAGAACATCGGCCCGCCGCGATAGACCGGCCAGCCATAGCCGTAGATCCACACGACATCGATATCCGACGCGCGCTGTGCCTTGCCTTCGGACAGGATCAGCGCGCCTTCGTTGACCATCGGATACAGCGTGCGCTCGATGATTTCCTGATCGCTGATCTCGCGCTTCGCCTTGTTCGACCGCTGGCGGAAATCCTCGATGATTTCGGCGACTTCGGCGCTGGGCGACGGATTGCGCTTCTCGTCATAATCGTAAAAGCCCTTGCCGGTCTTCTGTCCCCAGCGACCGACCGCGGCGAGCGCGTCGCGGATGCTTTCGATGCGCGTCGGGTCGCGGTGCCAGCCGATATCGACGCCGGCGAGGTCGCTCATCTGGAACGGCCCCATCGGCATGCCGAATTCGACATGGACCTTGTCGATCTGCTGCGGCGTCGCGCCTTCCATGAGCAGGTTCATCGCCTCGACCTGGCGCGGCTTGAGCATGCGGTTGCCGATGAAGCCGTCGCACACGCCCGCGACCACCGCGACCTTGCCGATCTTCTTGCCGATCGCCATCGCCGTCGCCAGCGCGTCGGGCGCGGTCTTTTCGCCGCGCACGACCTCGAGCAGCTTCATGACATTGGCGGGCGAGAAGAAGTGCATGCCGAGCACGTCGCCGGGGCGGCTGGTCGCGGTCGCGATCTCGTCGACGTCGAGATAGCTGGTGTTCGACGCGAGGATTGCGCCGGGCTTGGCGATCTTGTCGAGCTTGCCGAAAATGTCCTTCTTGACGTCCATATTCTCATAGACCGCCTCGATGATCAGGTCGCAGTCGGCGAGGTCGTCGATGTTGAGCGTCGGGGTCAGGATGCCCATCATCGCCTCGACCTGCTCGGGCTTGAAGCGCCCCTTGGCGGCCGACGCTTCGTAATTCTTGCGGATCACGCCGGTGCCGCGGTCGAGCGCTTCCTGCTGCATCTCGACGATCGTGACGGGGATGCCCTTCTGCAGGAAGTTCATCGAAATGCCGCCGCCCATCGTGCCCGCGCCAATCACGCCGACCTTCTTGATGTCGCGCAGCTGCGTGTCCTTGGGCAGGCCGTCGATCTTCGCGGCCTGACGTTCGGCGAAGAAGATGTGGCGCTGGGCTGCCGACTGGCTGCCGAACATCAGCTTCATGAACTGCTCGCGCTCGAACGCGAGGCCTTCCTCGAAGGGCAGCCGCGTCGCCGCTTCGACGCACGCAAGGTTGGCGTAAGGCGCCTCGAAGCCGCGCCAGCGCTTGGCGTTGGCGGTCTTGAGCTGTTCGATCACGGCGACGTCGCCGAACACCGGGCGCTCGCGCGTCGGGCGCGGGCCGTCGGCGATCTTTGTGCGCGCAAAGGCGATGGCATCTTGGGCAAGGCTGTCCTCGCCCGCGAGTGCGTCGACGAGGCCGAGTTCCTTCGCCTTGGCTGCGGGCAGCGGATCACCGGTCGAGGTCATCGTCGCGGCGGCTTCGACGCCGACGACGCGCGGCAGGCGCTGCGTGCCGCCCGCGCCGGGGAGCAGGCCGAGCTTGACCTCGGGCACGCCGAGCTTCGCCGACGGCACCGCGATGCGGTAATGACAGACGAGCGCGGTTTCGAGCCCGCCGCCGAGCGCGGTGCCGTGAATCGCCGCGACGACCGGCTTCGATGCCGCTTCGATGCTGTTGAGCACTGCGTTGAAATCGGGGCCGCGCGGCGGCTTGCCGAATTCGCTGATGTCGGCGCCTGCGATGAAGGTGCCGCCGGCGCATCGCAGCACGATTGCCTTGACGCTGTCATCGGCAAGCGCGGCGCCGAAATTGTCTTCGAGGCCTTGCCGGACGTGCCAGCTCAGCGCGTTGACCGGCGGATTGTTGACGATGATGACGGCGACATCGCCGTCCTTCTCCAGCGTAACGCTGACGGGGGTTTCTTCGGACATGGGAAAGGCTCCTTGGTTCAATCGTCGATCGCGGCGTGGACAAGCGTCTTGACCTCGCGCCGCACGGGATAGGTGGATGAGGGCATCAGCTGGGTCATGAAGACCATGCAGATCTGTTCGACCGGATCGACGAAGAAGCCGGTCGAGAACATGCCGCCCCAATAATAGTCGCCGACCGAGCCGGGGGTCATCGTCTGCGCGGGGCTTTCGTTCACCGCGAAGCCGAGACCGAAGCCGATCCCGGCATTTTCCGCCTCGGAGAAGATGCCGACGCTGTGCTGCGTCAGATCGCCGCCGCCGGGCAGATGATTCGACGTCATCAGCTCGAGCGTCTTGCGGCTGATGATCCGCGCATCGCCGAGCTTGCCGCCGCCGAGCAGCATCAGACAGAAACGGTGATAATCGTGCAGCGTCGAGGCGAGCCCACCGCCGCCCGACTGAAAGCTGCGATCCTTTGCCCAGCGGCTCCGCGCGCCGCTGTCGAAATCCTGCATCTTGTCCTTGGGATGAAAGGCATAGGCGTCGGTCAGCCGGTGCTGCTGGTCGGCGGGCACCTTGAAGCCGGTGTCGACCATGCCGAGCGGCGCGAAGATCCGCTCCTGCAACACCTCGCCGAACGGCTTGCCTTCGATCCGCTCGATCACCGCGCCGAGCACGTCGGTCGCCATCGAATAATTCCAATGCGCGCCGGGGTCGAATTGCAGCGGAATCTTCGCAAGGTCGGCGATGAAGCTGTCCATCGTATAATCGGCGTCGAAATCGTCGATCTTTGCCTTGCGGTACGCGGCGTCGACCGGAGTGCGCTCCTGGAAGCCATAGGTCAGCCCCGCGGTGTGGCGCAGCAGGTCGACCATGCGGATCGGCTGTACCGGCGGCCGCGTCAGGAAGGGCACATTGCCGCCGCCCGCGACGAACACGCCGGTGTCCTTGAACTCGGGGCAAAATTTGACGAGCGGATCGGACAGCGCGACCTTGCCCTCTTCGACCAGCATCATGAAGGCGATGCTGGTGATCGGCTTGGTCATGCTGGCGATGCGGAAAATCGCATCCTCTTTCAGCGCCTCGCCCGGCCGCGCCTCGCCGATGCACGACAAATGCGCGATCTCGCCGCGCCGCGACACCAAAGTCGCGGCGTGCGGCAGGCGGCCGGTGTCGACATATTTGGCGGCGAGAAAGGCGGGAATGCGGTCGAGCCGCGCGGTGTCGAATCCATGTGCCATGATGATCGATCTATCAGTGCGAGGTCTGGCCGAGCAACTGGCGCGTCACCGGATGCGAACTGGTGAGGCCGCCGTCGACCGCGATCGCCTGTCCGTTGACATAGCTTGCCTGATCGCTCGCGAGGAACAGCGCGACATTGGCGAGTTCCTCGGGCTGCGCCGCGCGGCGGAGCGGGTTCAATTGGCCGAGCTTGTGGGTGACTTCCTTGGCCTTGGCATAATCGAAGGTCGGCTTGGTCATTCCCGTTTCGGTGAGGCCGGGGCACACCGCATTGACGCGCACGCCGCTCGTCGAGAGCTGCTGCGCCGCGACCTTGGCGAGGTTGATCACCCCCGCCTTCGACGCCGAATAGGCCCCCGGGCCCGCCCCCGAATTCAAACCCGCGACGCTCGCGGTCAGTACGATCGCGCCGCCGCGGCCCTGATCGACCATCGCCTTGCCGGCATGTTTCACCATCAGCGCGGGGCCGATCAGATTGACGCGCAGCGTCTCGGCCCAGGCATCGGGGTCGAAATCGAAGATGCCGCCCATGTCGCCGATAATCCCGGCGTTGGCGAAGGCGATGTCGAGCGCGCCATACGTGTCTTTCGCGGTCGCAACGAGCGAGGCGACATCGGCCTCGACACCGGCGTCGATTTCGAGCGCCACAGCCTCGCCGCCGGCATCCTTCACCAGCTTCGCGGTCTCGTGCACCGTCGCCGTCTTGTCGCCGATGACGAGCTTCGCACCCTCGGCGGCGAAGCGCAGCGCGCTCGCGCGGCCGATGCCCGAACCGGCCCCCGTGATGATCGCAACCTTGCCGTCCAACGCGCCCATCATGCGCCTCCCGAAATCGTGGCCCCGCCATCGCACACGATGGTCTGGCCGGTGGTGAATGCCCCCGCCTTGCTGGCAAGGAAGACTGCGGCGCCCGCGATCTCGTGCGGTTCGCCGATGCGCTTCAAGGTCGAAGCGGCGGTCGATCGTTTGAGGTTTTCGGGATTTTCCCACAGCGCGCGCGCCATGTCGGTGCGCACCAGTCCCGGCGCGATGCAATTGACGCGCACCCCGCGCGGCCCGAACTCGACCGCGAAATTGCGCGCGACCTGCATGTCGGCCGCTTTCGAAATTCCGTAAGCGCCGATGATCGGCGATCCCTTGAGCCCGCCGATCGAGCTGATGATGATGATCGACCCTTCGCCGCGTTCGAGCATCTCGGGGGCGACCATCGTGATCAGCCAGTGGTTGGACAGGATATTATTGTCCATGATCTTGCGGAACTGGTCGTCGCTGATGCCGAGGCCGGGGCCGTAATAGGGGTTCGACGCGGCGTTGCAGACGAGCGCGGTGATCTTGCCGAACGCCGTGCGCGTCTCGTTGACCAGCTTCTGGAGATCGTCCTTCGACGAGATATTGGCGGCGACCGAAATCGCGGTCCCCTCGCCGAACTTCGCGTTGATTTCGGCCGCAGTCGCGTCGCACGCATCCTGCTTGCGGCTCGAAATCACGACCTTCGCGCCCTGTTCGGCCATCGCTTCGGCGGTGGCCTTGCCGATGCCGCGCGACGATCCGGTGATCAGCGCGACCTGCCCCGTCATGTCGAACAGGCTCATGCGCCGGCCTTCTTTGCAAAGTCCCACGCGCGTTCGGCGAGCGGACGGACGCGTTCGGACATGTCCTTGGCGTGCTGCGACGAGGCGGTGCCCTCGATCACACGCTTCTTGATCCCCTGGATGATGCCGGCGAGGCGGAAGAAATTATAGGCGAAATACCAGTTCATGTCGGGCACGCCGTCGCGGCCCGTGGCGGCGCAATAACGCTCGACCATCTCGTCGAGTTCGGGGATGCCGAGCGCCTTGCGATCGAGATCCATGACGCCGGAACGCCCGCCATTTTCGGTGACCCACGCCATCGCGACATAGGTGAAATCGGCGAGCGGATCGCCCAATGTCGAGAGCTCCCAGTCGAGTGCCGCGAGCACCTCGGGGCGATCCTTGGCATAGATCATATTGTCGATGCGGTAATCGCCATGGACGACGCTAGTGCGCGTCTGCTCGGGCAGCGTCGCGGGCAGCCAGGCAATCAACTGCTCCATTTCGTCCATCGTCTCGGTTTCGGACAGCCGGTACTGCTTTGTCCAGCGATCAACCTGCCGGCCGAAATAATTCCCCGGCTTGCCGAAATCCGACAGCCCCGCCGCCTCGACATCGACGCTGTGCAGCGCGGCGAGCGTATCGATCATCGCTTCGTAAGTGGCGCGGCGGTTCTCGGGGGTCGACCCCGGCATCGCGCCGTCCCAGATCGTGTGGCCATCGACCATCGACATCACATAGAACCAGCTGCCGACGACATCCTCGTCGGTGCAGAGGCCATATTGGCGCGCGACCGGGAAGCCCATTTTGTGGAGTCCCGCCTGCACCTTATACTCGCGGTCGACCGCGTGCGCCGAAGGGAGCAGCGGGCCGAAGGGCTTGCGGCGGAGCACATAATTGCCCGACGGCGCGCTGATCTTGTAGGTCGGGTTCGACTGGCCGCCGGCGAATTTGCCTTGGGTCAGCGGCCCTTCGAAGCCTTCGACATTCGCTTCCATCCACGCCGTCAGCTTCGTCTCGTCGAGCACGTCGGCGCCCTCGGGCGCGACGGTGCCGCTGAACGCCTTTTGCGCGTCGAGCGTCATTGGTCGAACACGATCACCGACCGTGCGGCGTCGCCCTTTCGCATCTTGTCGAAACCCTCGTTGACCTTGGCGAGCGGGATCGTCTCGGCGACGATCGAGTCGAGGTCGAGCAGGCCGCGGAGGTAAAAATCGACGAGCCGCGGGATGTCCACCGGGAAGCGGTTGCCGCCCATGATCGCGCCCTGCAATTTCTTGCCCGAAAGCAGGTCCATCGCGCTGAGCCCGACTTTCTCGCTCAGCGGCATCATGCCGAGGATCGTCGCAGTGCCGCCGCGGCGGAGCGAGGCGACCGCAAGGCTCGCCGATGCGGGGCGGCCCACGGCTTCGATCGCATGATCGACGCCGCCCTTCGTCAGTTCGACGATCTGCTTCGCGGCATCGTCGGCGAGCGCGTCGACGACGTCGGTCGCGCCGAGCTTGACCGCCAGCGCGCGCTTTTCGGGAACCGGGTCGGCGGCGATGATGCGCCCCGCGCCCGCGATCTTCGCGGCGTTGATCGTCGCGAGCCCGACGCCGCCGCAGCCGACGACCGCAACGGTTTCGCCCGGCGTGACCTTGCACGCATTGAAGATCGTGCCCGCGCCCGTCGTCACCGCGCAGCCGATCACCGCCGCGCGGTCGAGCGGCATCGCGGGATCGATCGCGACGCACGCATGTTCGTGGACGAGCATCGTTTCGGCAAAGGCCGACAGGTTAAGCATCTGGTTGACAGGCGACCCGTCGGGGCGTGTGATGCGCGGCGCCGACCCTGCGGGCCGGCGCGTATCGCCGCCCATGCACAGCGACATGCGGCCCGACACACAGAACTCGCAATGGCCGCAAAAGGCCGAAAGGCAGGTGACGACCGCGTCGCCGACCTTGACCGTGCGCACCTCGCTGCCGACCGCCTCGACGATGCCCGCGGCCTCATGGCCGGGGATCGCGGGCAGGGGGTGCGGATAGGCGCCGTCGATGAAATGCAGGTCCGAATGGCAGAGCCCGCACGCCATGGTGCGGATGCGCACCTCGTGCGGGCCGCAATCGGCAATCTGCACCGTCTCGATCGACAGCGGCTTGCCCGGTTCGATCAGAATCGCGGCTTTGGTCACAATATCTCTCCGAATTCAGGTTTTAACGCGAAACGCCGATGTCGCCCGACGAAAAGCCCGGCGCGCTCGCCTCGCTATGCTTGGCGAATTCGATGCGCGCGATCGCGCGTTCGTGGACTTCGTCGGGCCCGTCGGCCAAGCGGAGGGTGCGCTGATGCGCATAGGCTTTGGCCAGCCCGAAATCCTCGGACACGCCGCCGCCGCCATGCGCCTGGATCGCGTCGTCGATGATCTTGAGCGCCATGTTCGGCGCCTGCACCTTGATCATCGCGATCTCGGCAGCGGCCGACTTGTTGCCGACCTTGTCCATCATGTCGGCGGCCTTGAGGCAGAGCAGGCGCGTCATCTCGATATCGATGCGCGCGCGGGCGAGGCGATGTTCCCAGATGCTGTATTCGGCGACCTTCTTGCCGAACGCAACGCGCGACTGGAGCCGCTTCGCCATCTTCGCAATCGCTTCTTCCGCCACGCCGATCGTGCGCATGCAATGGTGGATGCGCCCCGGCCCGAGGCGCCCCTGCGCGATCTCGAACCCGCGGCCTTCGCCGAGCAGCATCGCTTCCTCGGCGTTGACGCGGACGTCCTTCAGCTCGATTTCCATATGGCCGTGCGGCGCGTCGTCATAACCGAAGACGGGCAGGTGGCGCAGGATGTTCACGCCGGGCGTGTTCAGCGGCATCAGCACCATCGACTGCTGCGCGTGGCGCTTGGCAGCGAAATCGGTCTTGCCCATCACGATCGCGACCTCGCAGCGCGGATCGCCCGCGCCCGACGACCACCATTTGGTGCCGTTGATGACATAGTCGTCGCCGTCGCGCTCGATCCGCGTTTCGATGTTCGTCGCGTCGGACGAGGCGACGCGCGGCTCGGTCATCAGAAAGGCCGAACGGATCTCGCCGTTCATCAGGCGGCCGAGATATTTGTCCTTCTGCGCGCGCGTCCCGTAACGGTGGAACACTTCCATATTGCCGGTGTCGGGCGCCGAGCAGTTGAACACTTCGCTCGCAAAACCGACGCGGCCCATTTCCTCGGCGCACAGCGCATATTCGAGGTTGGTGAGGCCGGGACCCTCGAATTCGAACGTCTCGTCGACATGGTGGTGCGCGCCCGACTTGGGCGGCATGAACAGGTTCCAGATGCCGGCTTCTTTCGCTTCGGCCTTCAGGTCCTCGACGATCTGGATGACTTTCCAGCGGTCGCCCGCCTTGTCCTGCTCCTGATAGGTCGGGACCGCAGGGCGAACCTTGCGCTCGATGAAATCGCGGACCCGGTCGCGCCAATAGACCTGCCGGTCGGTGAGATCGAAGTCCATCTGCGCGTCCTTTCCCTTTACGTTCACGTAAACCTTTGGACCGATTCGCCGGCCTTGCCAAGTCCCGCGGCCCTAAAATTACATCATTCCGCCGCTTGGCGACACGATCGCTACGGATGCGCTCCCGTGGCATCGGGTTCGCCGCGCGCGGCGTCGCCCAGCAACGCCAGCCGCGCCTCGTGATCGGCGCGCGAGATCGGGAAGCGCCGCATCACGATCAATCCCAGCGTGCCGATGATCAGGATCGCAAGCGCATAGCCGAGCGCGAGATTGCCGAGCACGTCGCTGCCGACCTCCCCCGGCTTCGCATTCGCCGGAAAGGCCGCGAACGACAGGATCAGCCCGGCGGCGAAAATGCCGATGCCCGTCGCGCATTTCTGCATGAAGAAATAGCCGGCGAAGAACAGGCCTTCCGATCGGCGCCCCGTTTCGCTCTGCGACGCTTCGACGACGTCGGCCATCATCGACGACGACAGGATCATCAGGATGATCGAGAAGCTGTTGGACACGAACACGAGCGCGAACATCGTCGCCACGCTCGGCTTGCCCGGCAGGCCGGGAAACACGCCCTGGATCCACGCGAAATAGATGCCGCTGTTGACGAGCAGCGCGACGGCGCCGGCGAAAATGGCTCCGTCGCGCTTGCCAAGCTTCGCCGAAAGCGGCGCGACGAGCAGAAAGGCCGCGATCATCGACCCGAACAGCAGGAAGACATAAGCGACCATTTCGCCCTGCGTGAACTGCCAGAAGAAACCGAGCAGATAATTGTTCATCGAAAAGGTGATGCCCTGATTGATGAAACCGAACAGCGCGGCGAAGATCAGCCACAGGAAGGCGCGGTTCGACAAAGTATCGCGCATATCGCGCAGGATGTGGCGCAGCGTCATCACCGGCTTCACATCGGCGAGGTTCGATACTGCGATCCTTTTGTGCTGCCCCGCGGCCGAGATCAGCACCGCGCCCGCCATCATCAGCGCGCCGGCGAGGGCATAGGGGAAATAGCCGTCGGGATCGACGAGCCCTTTCGCGCCGCCGAAAAAGACGCCGTAAGCAAGGAGAAGGATCAGCAGCCCACCGCCCCAGCCGAACAGGAAGCGATAGCGCATGACGGCGGTGCGCTCGTCATAATCGCCCGTGAGCTCGGGGACGATCGCGACCGAAGGCACTTCGCACATCGATACCAGCGACCGGACGACGATCGCGAAGCCGATCAGCCAGGCGACGGTCATCGTGTCGCTCATCTCGGGCGGGCTCCACAGCAGCATCCACGCGATCGCGAGCGGGATCGGGGCGCCGTAAAGCCACGGCAGGCGGCGGCCCCAGCGACTGCGCGTGCGGTCGGTCAGCTCGCCGATCACCGGATCGACAAAGGCGTCGGCGATCAGCGCGACCATGATCGCGGCGCCGACGATGCCGGCGTCGAGGCCGATGACCTGATTGTAAAAGAGCAGCAGGAAGGTCGAAAAGCCATTATCCTTGACCCCGTAAGCGATGCTGCCAAGGCCGTGCGTCGCCTTCAGCCATAGGGGCAGGCGTTTGGGCGGAGGAACCGTCGCGGCCGCCGCGCTCACGCGTCGGCTCCGGCCTTGGCGGCCTCCTCCATCGCCACGAGCGCGTCGAACAGCCCGGGGGCTTCGGGATCCCAGGCGTGGCGCTGGCCGATCGTCAGCCCGCCGTCGACCAGCATGTGGGTGCCGGTCATGAAGGAGGAGTCTTCGCTTGCGAGATAGGCGACGGCGTTGGCGATATCCTCGGGCTGGCCGCCGCGCGCGACGGGCTGCGCTGCCTCGCTCATCCCCGCGATGATCGCCTTCGCCTGATCCTTATGTTCGTCGGGCACATCGAGCGACGAGGTGAAGATATTGGTGTTGATGAAGCCGGGGCAGATCGCGTTGACGCGAATGCCGTAACGCGCGAGGTCGGTCGCGGCGACCTTGGAGAGATGCAGCACGCCCGCCTTCGCCACCGCATAGGCGATCGGCGAATAGCCCGCGCCGAGTGCAGCGACGCTCGCCGTGTTCACGATGCTTGCGCCCTTGCGCCCCTTCATATGCGGCGCGGCGTAACGGATCCCCATCGCGACCGACTTCAGCACCAGGTCCATCGTCAGGTCCCAGCCTTCGGGGCTGATCTCGTCGATCGGCGCGCGGTCGCCCGCGGCGGCGGCATTATTGAACACGATGTCGATCCCGCCGGCTTTCGCCGCGGCTTTATTCATCAGCGCCTCGATGTCCGATGGCTTGGTGACGTCGCAGCGGACGAAATCGATCTTGCCGTTCGATTGCTCGGCGAGCGCCCGTCCGCCTGCCTCGTCGATGTCGGCGGCGAAGACGTGGGCGCCCTCGCCCGCGAGTTTCAAAACCGCTGCCTTGCCGATGCCCGACGCCGCGCCGGTGACGACGGCTATCTTGCCTGCGAATCGCATTGACCCATTCTCCCGTTTTCTTTTGCCACTTAGCTTAGGCGCCAAAGGTGACGCGTCAACGGCGGTCGAACCGACGCTACGGCGCCGTAACGGCAGGCGCGTCGATCCAAGTTGACGCTTGCGTAAAGCAGCGAAGCGGACGTAGATTTGGCGGCAGAAGAGGAGCCAAAAGGATGAGCGAACTGGACGCTTTCCGCACCGAGGTGCGCGAATGGCTGGAGGCGAACTGCCCCGCCGAAATGCGCGAGCCCGTGCGGGACGAAGGCGACGTCTGCTGGGGCGGGCGCAACTGGGTATTCAAGAATGACGCCCAGAAAGCTTGGCTCGAAGCCTGCGTCGCGAAGGGCTACACCGTCCCCGACTGGCCCAAGCCCTATGGCGGCGCCGGGCTGACCCCCGAGCAGACCAAGGTCTTCAAACAGGAAATGAAGCGCATCAACGCGCGTTCGCCGCTCGACAGCTTCGGCATCTGGATGCTCGGCCCCGCGCTGCTGCAATTCGGCACCGAGGAGCAGAAGGTCGAGTATCTGAACCCGATCGCGCGCGGCGAAATCCGCTGGTGCCAGGGCTATTCGGAACCTGGCTCGGGCAGCGACCTCGTCAGCTTGCAGACCTTTGGCGAGGACAAGGGCGATCATTGGGTCGTCAACGGATCGAAGATCTGGACGAGTTACGCCGACAAGGCCGACTGGATTTTCTGTCTCGTCCGTACCGACAAGGCGAATAAATATCAGGGCATCACCTTCATGCTCTTCGACATGGCGAGCAAGGGCGTCACGACCAAGCCGATCCTGCTCATCAGCGGCAACTCGCCCTTCTGCGAAACCTTCTTCGACGATGTCGAAGTGCCCAAGACGCAGTTTATCGGCGAAATCAACCGCGGCTGGGACGTCGCCAAATATCTGCTCGGCCACGAACGCGAGATGATCTCGGGCGGCGGCGCGGGCGGCGACATGGTCAGCATCGGCGGCGCCTTTGCCAAGGCGTTCGGCAAGAATGAAGCGGGCGAACTCGACGACCCGATCCTGCGCGCCGAAATGGCGGCGTTCGACGTCGATGTCTTTGCCTATCGCGCGATGGGCGAGCGTTTCATGGACATGTGGAAGACGGGCCGCGCGCATCCCGCGTCGTCGAACATGATGAAATATGTCGGCACCGAGCTCAACAAGCGCCGCCACGAGCTGGTGATGTCGGGCGGCGGCAGCGAAGCACTCGAATGGGACAGCGAAGAGACCAAGGGCGGCGCGCGTGCGCGCGGCTGGCTGCGCACCAAGGCCAATTCGATCGAAGGCGGGACGAGCGAAGTCATGCTCAACGTCATCGCCAAGCGTATCCTCGACCTGCCCGGAGCCTGACCCATGCCTTTGTATCACAATGACGACCAGGCGATGCTCAAGGACAGCGTCGCGCCCTTCGTGGCCGAACAGGCGCCCGTCTCGCATCTGCGCAAATTGCGCGACAGCGCCGACGCGACCGGCTTCTCGCGCGACCTCTGGGCGCAGTTCACCGAAATGGGCCTGCCCGGCATGCTCGTTCCCGAAGAACATGGCGGGCTCGGCATGGGGCATATGGAGGCGGGCATCGTGCTCGAGGAAATCGGCCGCAACCTGACCCCGTCGCCCTTCCTGTCGACCAGCGTCGGCGCGGTCGCCGCGCTCGCGAAGGCGGGCGGCACGCAGGCAAGCCGCTGGCTTCCGGCAATCGCATCGGGCGAGGCGATCGTCGCGCTCGCGATCGACGAGGGGGCGAAACACCGCCCCGACCGCATCGCGACGACCGCGACGCGCGCCGGGAATGGGTTTCGGCTCGACGGCAAGAAAAGCTTTGTGCTCCACGGCCATGTC
Source organism: Sphingopyxis sp. MSC1_008 (assembly GCF_023197165.1). Lineage (GTDB taxonomy): Bacteria > Pseudomonadota > Alphaproteobacteria > Sphingomonadales > Sphingomonadaceae > Sphingopyxis. The sequence goes on along the minus strand of NZ_JALPRD010000006.1, from coordinate 742 downwards.
GCCGACATCAGCATTGTCGCGGCGAAGACCGACGGCGGCATCACTTTGTTCGCGGTGCCGAAGGATGCGAAGGGCGTCACCGCCGATCCGCGCCGTCTTGTCGACAGCAGCTTGGCCAGCCACGTCACCCTCGACGGCGTCGAGGTCGATGCCGACGCGGTGATCGGCGAAGTCGATGCTGGGCAGGACATTCTCGACGCGCTGCTCGCCGCCACCCGCACCGGTGCCGCCGCCGAAATGGTTGGCGTCGGACAGGGCGCGATGGACATGACGGTGAACTACCTCAAGGAACGCAAGCAGTTCGGCAAGCTGATCGGCGAGTTCCAGGGCCTCCAGCACCGCGCCGCGCATCTCTATGGCGAGATGGAAGTCGCGCGCGCGACGGTGATGAAGGCGCAGGAACTGCTCGATCAGGGCAGCGAGGGCGCGAAGCTGATGGTGTCGGTCGCGAAAGCGAAGGCCGGCCGCGCCGCGAATCTCGCGGTGCGCGAAGGCGTGCAGATGCACGGCGGCATCGGCATGACCGACGAATATGACATCGGCCTCTACATGAAACGCGACCGCGCGCTCGCCGAATTTATGGGCGATGTACATTACCACATCGACCAGGTCGCCCGCATGAACGGCTACTAATCTCACCCCTCCCGCTTGCGGGAGGGGCAGCGAGACTTGCGAGCTTGCTCGCTAGTCGCAGCGGGGAGGGCGTCGTGCCCACATGCCCCACCCCAACCCTCCCCTGAAG